>NZ_OZ409862.1:0-3733383 GCF_979258525.1 Microbacterium sp. AC132
GCAAGAACGAGCTTCACGGCCTGCTCGAGAAGTGGATCCCCCGCCTCGACGAGCGCAGCGACGCGTGGCTCGTCGTGCAGCGCAACCTCGGCGCGGATTCGCTGCAACGGTGGATCGGCTCGACGTTCCATCCTGGTTTCAGCGTGCACCGCACCGCGACCTCCAAGGGCTATCGCATCCTCAAGGTGCGCAAGCACGGCACTCCGCCCACCGAGCCGATCGCTCTCGTCTGACGTCTCGCCGCAGCGACATCAGCGACCGAGAAGGTCGGGAAGGTCGCGCATGTCGGCGAACACGACGGCTCCTTCCTGTTCGAGCCACTCGGCTGGGGTGAGCCCGCCGGCGTAGCCGTATACCCGCATCCCGGCGGCTCGAGCGGCGCGGACGCCGAACCGGCTGTCCTCGACCACCGCGCAGTGTTCGGGGTGCACCCCGAGCCGATCTGCGGCGTGCAGAAAGAGATCCGGGGCGGGCTTACCGACGACCACGTCATCCACGCTGAAGATCCTTCCCTCGAATCGCGGGAGGAGACCGGTCATCCCGAGCGTTCTCCGGATCTTCGCATGGGTACCGCTCGAAGCCACGCACGTGGCCGTCACGATCTCGTCGAGTGCGCGCTCGACGCCGTCCACCGCGATCAGCTCAGCGAAGGCAGCGACGTACCACGGCTGATAGGTCGCCTCCCAGTCATCGCGAAGCGGGCTCCCGAGGAACGACTCGATCTCCGAGCGGAAGTAGGCGGCAGAACGTCCGACGAACCGGTGCACGATCTCGTCCGAGGACAGTTCCCACCCGAGATCGGCGAGTACCCGCCGGTCCACCTCGATCGAGAGCCGCTCGCTGTCGACGAGGACTCCGTCGCAGTCGAAGATGACCAGATCGATCGGACCGGTCGCGCCCATCAGATCAGGTCGACCTCGCCGCTGAACACGAGCTGCGCGGGGCCGGACAGCGCGACGTGCTCGCCGTCCTCCGCGGGGAACATGCGCACGCCGAGCGTGCCACCCGGCACCTCGACCCGCCAGTTGTCGGGCGCCTTCGCACCTGCCCAGTAGCGCACCGCCAGAGCTGTGGCCGCCACACCCGTGCCACAGCTGAGGGTCTCCCCCACACCGCGCTCGGAGACGCGCATCGAGACGTGCCCGATCCCGTCCCGCACAAGCGGCTCACCCGGGACGACGAACTCGACGTTCGCACCCGCGGGCGGGGTGGGTTCGAGCACCGGAGCACGGTGGAGTTCGAGTGAGGCGAGTTCCGCCTCGGATGCGAGGGCGACCACCACATGAGGATTCCCGACGTCGATGCCCAGCCCCGGGCGCGTGACGGGGAGCCCGTCCGCCGTGACAAGAGGGTCGTCGCCGGAGAGCTTCCACAGGCCGAGATCCACCTGATATCCCGTCTCACTGCGGGTCACGTCGCGCACGCCCGCCCGGGTTCCGATCGGGAGCGTCGACCCGGGCTGGATCGTGGCGAGCCCGGAGCGCACGAGATAGTGCGCGAAGACGCGGATGCCGTTGCCGCACATCTCGGCGATCGATCCGTCGGCGTTGCGGTAGTCCATGAACCATTCAGCTGCCGGCTCCTCAGCGAGTGACGCCCGCCCGTCCACGATCGCTGCAGAGCGCACGACACGAAGGATGCCGTCGGCTCCGATGCCGCGGTGCCGGTCACAGAGCACTGCGACCTGTTCCGAGCTGAGTTCCAGTGAGCCGTCGGGGTCGGCGATGATCACGAAATCGTTGCCCGTGCCGTGCCCTTTGGTGAATGCGACCATTCGTCCAGTCTAGAGATCTCGGCTAGGCGTCGACGATCAGGCGTCTGCCCGTGTTCGACACGGAGAATCGTTCGTAGCCCAGGTCGTCGTAGAAACCGAGGACGCCTTCGTTCCCCTCCCTGACCATGAGCTGCACCTTCGGGCAGCCCATGGCGACGAGAAGCCGTTCGGCCTCGCGCACGAGTGCTCTCGCGATCCCTCGTTGGCGGTGCGACTTGGCGGTCGCCAGGTAGTAGAGCCAGCCGCGGTGTCCGTCGTAGCCGGCCATGACCGTCCCGAGGATCGGTGCCGAGCTCGATTCGGGCTCGGTGCTCTCGACGACCAGAAACAGCTCCGGCTGCACCGTGAGCTTGCGCTCGATGTCGAGCCGCGGATCGTTCCACGGGCGCGTGAGCCCGGCCTCGTCCCAGAGCGCGACAACCGCCTCGGTGTGCGCCCGGTCGAACGCCCGGACCGGCCAGCTCTCGACTGCGCGCCGAGGGGCTGACGCCTCAGCCACGGCGCACGCGGTAACGCCCGCACATGAAGTTACGGTTGCGAGCCACCTCGAGGAGCTCGAGGTCCAGCATCCGCGGCAACAGGGGTGCCCCGGATCCGAGAGTGACCGGCGCGTACTGCACCCACACCTCATCGAGAAGACCCGCATCCGCGAACTGCCCGGCCAGGTCTCCGCCACCGACGACCCACAGATCCTTGCCGCCGGCGGCAGTGACCATCTCGGAGTGAACGGCGGTCACATCGCCCTGCGCCTTGCGGACGTCGGCGCCGACGGGAATCTCGAGCTCCCTGTGCGTGAACACCCAGGTCGGCTGCTCGTAGCCCCAGCGCCCTTCTTCGTGCTGCATGACCCAGTTGTAGGTCGATGCCCCCATGGCCAGCGCCCCGATCGTCTTCTCGAACGCCCCATAGGACATCGGTCCTTCGGCGTCGATGTCCTGCTTGAGGAGCCAATCGAGGGAGTGCTGGTCAGTCGCGATGAAACCGTCGAGGCTGCTCGCCGTGTAGAAGTGGGTGGCCATGCATCCACCTTCTCATCGGTCACCGACATCGCGCGATGGCGGTGAGGGAGATGTCGACTCAGGACTCGACGAGTGCCGTCGCGTCGACCGGGGGTTCGTGCCAGGTGAGACCCGGATACCGCTTGAACCAGGACACCTGACGTCGGGCATACCGACGCGTGAGGGCCTGCGTCTCGGCGATCGCCTCGTCTTGACTGAGCCGCCCGTCGATCTGCCCCAGAGCCTGGGAGTAGCCGATGGCACGCTGCGCAGTGACGCCATCCTCGAGCCCTTGCCGCCGGAGCCCCGCCACCTCGTCGACGAGGCCTGCACGCCACATCTGTTCGACCCGTGCGTCGAGCCGTTCGACGAGGACGCTGCGCTCGACATGGAGACCGATCAGTCGGGTGTCCGCCTGCCAGAGCGACGGCTGTTCCGGCAGAGCGGCACCGTGCGTGGCGCTGCCCTGCTCGAGCACCTCGAGAGCGCGGACCACGCGTCTCCCGTTGTGCGGGTCGACGCGCGCCGCCGTGGCGGGGTCGAGCGCTCTCAGCCGGTCGAGCATCGCCCCCGCACCCTCGTCCTCGAGCTCGCGTTCGAGCCGAGCGCGGATGACCGGATCGCGCGGCGGGAAGGCGAAGTCGAAGACGACGCTGGAGACGTAGAGTCCGGAGCCGCCGACGAGGATCGCGTCAGCACCACGGCGCTGGATATCGATGATCACGGAGCGCGCAAGAGGCTGATACCAGGCGACCGCCGCTTCCTCGTCAACCTCGCGCACGTCGAAGAGGTGGTGCGGAATACCGCGTCGGTCTGCGGCGGCGAGCTTCGCCGTGCCGATGTCCATTCCGCGGTAGAGCTGCATCGCATCGGCGTTCACGATCTCGGCTGCGTTGCCCCGCCGGCGCAGCGCCTCGGCGAGATCGAGCGCGAGATCGCTCTTGCCCGTCCCCGTCGCGCCGACGACTGCCCAGAGCCGCGGCGCATCGTGCGTGCCGCCCGGCTCCGTACCCGTCATCCCTTGGATACCGGCTTCGTCGCGAGCAGCGGTCACCTGCCGACGCGCAGCGTCGGCAGGCCGAGAGACACCGCCCGCGTGCCGTCGGGCGCCGCAGGCGCCGGCACGGCGCACGATTCCGCCTGGGCGCGATCCCACGCGTCCCCGCCGCGCGTGCGACGGATCTTGAGCGGGGAGCCCGTCGGGTCATCGGCGAGCAGGTGGAACGGAGCCGCATGGGTGATGGTCACCGAGACGACGTCACCGGGCCGGGGAACAGCCGACCCCGGGGTCACCTCGAAGTGCACGAGGCGGTTGTCCTCTCCCCGGCCGGTCAGCCTATGCGTCTCGGCGTCCTTCTTGCCCTCGCCCGTCGAGACGAGGACCTCGACCTCGCGGCCGATCTGCTTCTGGTTCTCTTCGAGCGAGATGCGCTCCTGCAGCGCGATGAGCCGGTTGTAGCGTTCCTGCACGACGGCCTTCGGAACCTGGTCTTCCATGGTCGCCGCCGGTGTGCCCTCGCGGATCGAGTACTGGAAGGTGAAGGCGCTCGAGAAGCGGGCCTGTTCGACCACCCGCATCGTGTCCTCGAAGTCCGCCTCGGTCTCACCGGGGAACCCGACGATGATGTCGGTGGTGATCGCGGCATGCGGAATGCGATCACGGACGCGGTCGAGGATTCCGAGGAACCTCTCACTGCGATAGGAACGACGCATGGACTTGAGGATGCGATCGCTGCCGGACTGCAGCGGCATGTGAAGCTGCGGCATCACAGTGGGAGTCTCAGCCATCGCGTCGATCACGTCGTCGGTGAACGCAGCCGGGTGAGGACTCGTGAACCGAATGCGCTCGAGTCCGTCGATCTCGCCCGCCGCGCGCAGGAGCTTGCCGAAAGCCTGGCGATCGCCGAACTCCACGCCGTAGGAGTTGACGTTCTGTCCGAGCAGGGTGACCTCGATGGCACCATCCTCCACGAGGAGGCGGACCTCGTTCAGGATGTCACCCGGACGCCGGTCCTTCTCCTTGCCGCGAAGGCTCGGAACGATGCAGAAGGTGCACGTGTTGTTGCATCCGACCGAGATGGACACCCACCCGCTGTGCGCAGAGTCGCGCTTGGTCGGGAGCGTCGAGGGAAACACCTCGAGCGACTCGAGGATCTCCAGCTCGGCGTCACCGTTGTGTCGCGCTCTCTCGAGAAGGCCGGGAAGCGACCCCATGTTGTGCGTGCCGAAGACCACATCGACCCATGGGGCCTTATCGAGAACGGCTTGCTTGTCCATCTGGGCGAGACAGCCCCCGACGGCGATCTGCATGCCGTCCTTGCGGCGCTTCACCGAAGCGAGCTGACCGAGGGTCCCGTAGAGCTTGCCCGCGGCATTGTCGCGAACTGCGCACGTGTTGATGATCACGACATCGGCCTCGGCGCCGTCCGTGGCTCGGACGTATCCCGCACTTTCGAGCGAGCCCGAGAGACGTTCGGAATCGTGGACGTTCATCTGGCAGCCGAAGGTGCGGACCTCGTACGAACGCTGGCGCCCGTCACGGTCGATTGCGGCTGACGACGACGCGATGATCGTCGGTTCACTGCGCGGGATAGTCATGATCTCCCCATTGTACGAGCGGTTCCCCCTCGCTGCCGCTGCCGCTGACCGGCCAGCGCCGGGCGAGGTGCGCGCCCTCCCGGGTGTCAGTCCGAATCAACGAATCGGACCCGCGACGACGAGCCGGAAGATTCCTCGGCGAGGGCCGTCTTCGCAGCCGTCATCGCGATGGAACCGTTGTACCCGCGACGTGATAGCTGACCGACGAGGCGTCTCAGAGCAGTATCCGGGTCGAGGCGCGACATCGATCGTGCTTTCGAGCGAGCGTACTCGAGTGCACGCTCCGCGTCGTCGTCGGGAACGTCGCCCAATGCCGCGTCGATCACATCGCGGGGAATCCCCCGCTGCGAGAGCGCTCGCGACAGAGCGACCCTTCCCTGTCCTTTTCGCTCGATTCCCGACATCACGAGCTGATCGGCGAGAACCGCGTCATCGAGGTAGCCGCGGCGACAGAAGTCGTCGATCACGTCGTCGATCGATCCGGAGTCGAGCCGGACGCCGTTCTCTTCGTAGCCCTTGAGCACCATCCGCGCCTCGGACAAAGAGAGCGATCGAGCCCTCAGCTTGCGCACGAGAAGCTCCTCGGCGTCGACACGCAGCTTCGACGGATCGACTCCGCTCTCATCTGCTGAGTCTTCGTGCGGCTGCAGTGCACGCAATCGGGGAGCAGACCGAGCCGCAGCGCCACGAGCTGGATGCCGTTCGCTGGGCCCACGAGAGTCGACGAGTGGAGCTGGAGCCGAGTCGCCGGTGGATGCGACTCCTGCCGCCGTCGATTCCACGAGGCCTGCGTCTTCCGCGGCGCGGGGGGTGACTGCATCGGACCCGGCAGTACTTCGATCGACCGGCTTCATCCGCGCGGAATCGCGGCCGAACAGAGGGATGATGGGGGCGAGCTCCTGAGGCTCGCCCCCGCCATCACTCATGGTTCACTCCGGTTGCGCCACAACCGCGAACCATCACGATCATGCCGGGCGGCGCTCGGCGAGCTCGTCAGCAGGTGCCTCGGTGGCTCCTCCGATGCCGAGCTTCTGCTTGATCTGGGTCTCGATCGCCAGCGCGATGTCGGGGTTCTTGAGCAGGAACGTTCGCGCGTTCTCCTTGCCCTGTCCCAGCTGGTCACCGTCATAGGTGTACCAGGACCCGGACTTCTTGACGATGCCGTGCTCCACACCGAAGTCGATCAGGCTGCCCTCACGGGAGATGCCGACGCCGTAGAGGATGTCGAACTCAGCCTGCTTGAACGGCGGAGCCATCTTGTTCTTCACGACCTTGACCCTCGTACGGTTTCCGACTGCGTCGGTGCCGTCCTTCAGAGTCTCGATTCGGCGGATGTCCATTCGGACGGACGCGTAGAACTTCAGCGCCTTTCCACCCGCGGTGGTCTCCGGCGAGCCGAAGAAGACACCGATCTTCTCTCGCAGCTGGTTGATGAAGATCATCGTGGTGTTCGTCTGGTTGAGCCCACCGGTGAGCTTTCGCAGCGCCTGAGACATCAGACGAGCCTGCAGACCCACGTGGGAGTCACCCATCTCGCCCTCGATCTCGGCTCGAGGCACGAGCGCGGCCACGGAGTCGATGACGATCAGGTCGATCGCCCCGGAGCGGACGAGCATGTCCGCGATCTCGAGCGCCTGCTCACCCGTGTCGGGCTGCGAGACGAGAAGGGCGTCGATGTCGACACCGAGCTTCGCGGCGTAGTCAGGGTCGAGCGCGTGCTCGGCGTCGATGAAGGCAGCGATTCCGCCGGCGCGCTGAGCGTTGGCGATCGCGTGGAGGGTGAGCGTCGTCTTACCCGACGACTCAGGACCGTAGATCTCGACGATTCGTCCACGCGGCAGTCCTCCGACGCCGAGGGCGACATCGAGAGCGATGGAACCGGTCGGAATGACGGCGACAGGCGCACGCTCGTCGCTGCCCAGTCTCATGACCGACCCCTTTCCGAACTGACGATCGATCTGGGCGAGGGCGGTCTCGAGGGACTTCTCGCGGTCAGCGGGTGATGGCATGACGTGCTCCTTATGCTCGCGTGGTGCCGCCTGTAGGCTGTCGCGGTCCTCCCGGCTGGGCGGAACTCTCCGACAAGGCGTATGGCTCTTCGGCTTGTTCTTCACCGTAGGAGGAGCCTCCGACATTGCGTCGTCAGCACCGCGAAACAGGGAGAGAAACGTCTCTGAACCACTTGTGCAGAAGACTACGCCCGTTTCGAACACATATTCGACGACACGCCGTCGCGGCGTGTCGCAAATCGAAACCGCCTCGAACGCGGCCCTCGCCGCGAACGCCTCAGAGGGTCATCGCTTGCGCGGCTCCAGACGACCTGCACCGTGTCGCCGCTCCAGGGGGACATCCGTCTCGGCGCACAGCGCCAGCCAGATCTCGCGCGGTGCGACGCCAGCGTCCAGCGCTTCGTCGGCAGTGCGCCCGGCGAGCTGAGTCAGAACGAGGTCGCTGATCAGAGATGACCCGCGACCGCCGAATTCCGCGTCGACTGCGCGGAGGAACTCACTACGTCGCATCAGAGGCTATGAGAGTCCGACGTTCAGTGGAGCGACAGCTCGGGCTCGACAGAAGCCACGAGGTCGTCCGGAACGACATCAGGGAAGACCTGAATGCCTTCGAGGACCGAGATCCGGTCGCCGACCTCTCGCATGATGATCGAGATGGGAACATCCAGAGCGTCAGCCACCGAGGCGAGAATCTCACTCGATGCTTCCTTCTGGCCCCGCTCGACCTCGCTGAGATAGCCCAGCGCCACAGAAGCCTTGCTTGCAACCTGCCGGAGCGTCCGCCCCTTCTGCAGGCGGAAGTCCCTCAGCACATCGCCGATTTCCTGTCGTACAAGAATCATCGGAACCTCCTCCCAGATCGCCTTCTCGAGGTCTCCCTCGAAGAGACCGCCAGTCTAGTCCTACCGACCTTCACAAAATCTACCTTCGCACGCTGTGCTTTCGGTGTGAGCACATAGGAGATAACGGAGCGCACCCATCCCCTATTCCCGCAGAACCCGAGCGAGCATATCGATCGCCGCGTCGACCGCCTGCGCCCGCACCTCGGTACGATCACCGTCGAATCGAAACACCTCCGTCACCGAGGAATCCGGCGTCACCACGGCCACATGCACCGTGCCGACCGGCTGACCGTCAGGTGAGTCCGGCCCCGCGATACCCGTGGTCGAGACGCCGACGTCGGCAGGGGCCCCGTCGACGTTCAACGCACCGCGCACCCCCGCCGCCATCTGAAGAGCGACGTCGGGGTGCACGGGACCGTGCGCGTCGAGCAACGCGTCGTCGACGCCCAGCAGCGTGTGCTTCACCGGAGTGGCGTACGCGACGATCGCTCCGCGGAGCGAGGCCGACGCCCCCGGCACGGAGACGAACTCGGCAGCGAGAGCACCGCCCGTCAACGACTCCGCGACACCGAGCGTCCAGCCACGCTCGACCAGCGCGGCGAGCACGGCCGACGCAGATGTCACGAGGGCTGCCGCGCGCCTCGTACCTGCGCGACGATGTAGTCGATTCCGCTCGCCACGGTGAGGATCAGCACGAGCACCATCAGGATGGCGGTCACGAGCAGCCACGGCTCCAGCCCGATCACGACGTGCAACGGAAGCAGCGCCCAGGACAGGGCCACCGCCTGCACGGCCGTCTTGATCTTGCCCATCCAGGCCGCAGCCACGACGTGCTCCTTCGCGACAATAAGACGGTGGATCGTGATGCCCCACTCCCGGATGAGGATGATGATCACCAGCCACCAGTTCAGCTCGCCCAGTATCGCGAGACCGATGAATCCCGCGCCGGTGAGCAGCTTGTCGGCGATCGGGTCCCAGAGCTTTCCGAAGTCGCTGACGATCTCGTAGCGGCGGGCCAGATAGCCATCGACCCAATCGGTCGAGATCGCGACGATGAAGAGAACGGCGGCGATCCAGCGGACAGCGATGTCGTCGAGTCCGAACGTGCCACCGATCAGCAGAAGGACGAAGAAGATCACCGCGAGCGGTATGCGCGCGACCGTGATCGCGTTGGGAAGCTGCCGTGGAATGGCCATCAGTCGCGTCCCGTCAGTCCCCAGGCGTCTTCGTCGCCATCGTCTTCAGCCTCGACCACAGGAAGTCCCTGGAACTGCGCCTCGACCGGGTCGTGCGGCGTTCCGGCAGCAGTCGCGGCCGAGGAGGGGGCAGGCGGCTTCGGCGGAGTGTCGTCGCCTCGCAGCTTCGCCATGACCTGGGGCAGCTGTTCGGCCGTCGCCAGCACATCGCGCGCCTTGGATCCTTCTGACGGGCCGACGATCTCTCGCGACTCGAGGAGGTCCATCAGGCGACCGGCCTTCGCGAACCCGACGCGGAGCTTGCGCTGCAGCATCGACGTTGACCCGAACTGCGACGACACGATGAGTTCGGCCGCGGCGAGAAGAAGCTCGAGATCGTCGCCGATGTCCTCGTCGACCTCCTTCTTCTTCGTGGGCTCCAGCGCTTCCTGGACGTCGGCGCGGTAGTCCGGACGAGCCTGACGCGTCACGTGCTTGACGACCGCGTCGATCTCCTTCTCATCGACCCACGCACCCTGCAATCGGAACGGCTTGGACGACCCCATGGGCGAGAACAGCGCATCGCCCTGTCCGATCAGCTTGTCGGCGCCGGGGCTGTCGAGGATCACGCGGCTGTCTGTGACGCTCGTGACGGCGAACGCGAGGCGTGAGGGGACATTCGCCTTGATCAGACCGGTCACGACATCGACGCTGGGTCGCTGCGTCGCGAGCACGAGGTGGATACCGGACGCGCGTGCGAGCTGGGTGATGCGGACGATCGAGTCCTCGACATCGCGCGGGGCGACCATCATCAGGTCCGCCAGCTCGTCGACGACGACGAGGAGGTACGGGTAGGGCTTGAGCACGCGTTCGCTTCCCACGGGAAGCTCCACCTCGCCGGCGCGGACGGCACGGTTGAAGTCGTCGATGTGACGGAACCCGAACGACGCGAGGTCGTCGTACCGCATGTCCATCTCCTTCACGACCCACTGCAGCGCTTCCGCCGCCTTCTTGGGGTTCGTGATGATGGGTGTGATCAGGTGCGGCACCCCGGCGTAGCTCGTCAGCTCCACGCGCTTGGGGTCGATCAGGACCATCCGCACATCCGTGGGTCGGGCGCGCATGAGCAGACTCGTGATCATCGAGTTGACGAAGCTCGACTTTCCGGAGCCGGTGGAACCGGCGACAAGCAGGTGAGGCATCTTCGCGAGGTTGGCGATGACGATGTTCCCACCGACGTCCTTTCCGACGCCGATCGTCATCGGGTGGGTGCTCTTGTGCGCTGCCGGAGACCTGAGCACATCGCCGAGCGCGACCATCTCCTTGTCGGCGTTCGGGATCTCGATTCCGATCGCGCTCTTTCCGGGTATCGGCGACAGGATCCGCACATCGTTCGATGCGACCGCATAGGCGAAGTTGTTGCTCAGCTGGAGGATCTTCTCGACCTTGACGCCGTGCCCCACCTCGACCTCGTACTGGGTGACCGTGGGGCCACGCGAGAAACCAGTGACCTTCGCGTCGACCTTGAACTGTGTCAGCACGCTCGTGATCTGCTCGATCACCTTGTCGGTCGCCTCGGAGCGCGCGACCGGTGGAGGCCCTTCGACCAGAAGACCTGGCGACGGCAGCACGTACGGGGCGACGGGGGCCTGGGGGCCTCGCTCCCCCGGCCCTGCCGTGCCGAAGCCGTCGAGACCCGGAAGCTCCGGCATCTCTCCGGTGTCGGACTCGTCGTCGAGCAATGCGGTGGTCTGCTGCCCTGCCAGGGATTCCGTCACGGACCGCACGTCCGTCAGCACCTCCGTCGCCGCGTCGTACGGATCTTCCACGACGACGGCCTGATCGTAAGCCGGAGTCGGCTCGGAGGTCGTCAGCAGCGCGGTGATGTCGTCGGAGCCCAGGCTCCCCTCGTCGGGGTCTTCCTCACGGCCGGTCTTGTTCCGCCGCCACCAGGGAAGGACGTCGGGGTCGTCGACCTTGTCGGACTCGTCGATCGCCGCGGCTTCCTTCGCAGGCTTCTCGGTGCGCTCAGCGTCGAACATCCACGCGTAGAGGTCGCCCAGGCGCTGCCCGATACGGTTCGGCGGAGTCTTGGTCAGGATCAGGATGCTGAGTCCCGCCAGCAGGGCCAGGACGATATAGGCACCCACCGGAGTGAGATACGAGAGCGGCTCACCGATCATCCAGCCGAAGAGACCGCCCGCTTCGCTGAGCGCAGGCATGCCGTCCCGGGGCTGCGCACGAACGAGCAGTCCGGCGGAGTCGACTCGACCCGCTGCGATGTGGCAGAAGCCTGCCAGGGTGAGCACGAAGAGTCCGAAGCCGATGCCGATGCGCCCGTTGTCGTGGACGGACGAGGGATGGCGGAACAGCCACCCTGCCAGCAGCAGCAGCAGCACGGGCATGACGAAAGCCACGCGCCCGACCAGAAGCCCCACCGAGTAGGCGCTGATGTTCGACGCGACCTCGTTGCCGATGAAGAACCATTCGTTGACCGCTCCGGCGATCGCCAGAAGCACCAGCAGGAAGGGGAATCCGTCGCGCCGGTCATCCTTTTCGAGCGTCTCCGGGCCGAATGCCCGGAACAGGCCACCGACGCCGTGGGCGAGCCCGTTCCACGCTCGTACCGCCACCGGAGGCTTGTCGATCTCGTCGATGTACTTCTTCGGCGCAGCCTGGGCCTTCGGCGCAGCCTGCCGCTTCGGGCGAGGCGTGGCGCTCTCGGACGCGCGCGCGGACTTCGTGGTACTCCTGGCCATGCTCTCACGTTACGGCCAGAGGCCGACATTCACCCGTAATGACGCGGCATTCCGGCCGGTTCCCGGGCCCGCGAAGGGAGATCAGGACGTGCGATGCACCATCGTGTCACGGAGATCCCCCGCGTCGGTGACCACGAAACCCTCCGACCTATACAGGGCGTGCGCGAAGTTGTCCCGTTCGACGCTGAGGCTGATCCGAGGGTGCCCCTGCTCGCGCGCGTGGGTCACGAGGCGTCGAAGCAGGGTCCGTCCGACTCCGTGCGCCCGCCAGATCGGCTGCACTCCGATGATGAGCTCGGGCACCGCGGTTCCGACGAAACCGAAGCCTGCGTCGTCCGGTGCGAGCATCCGATACCACGCCGCACCAATGGGTCGCAGATCGGAGTCGAGCGCGATGAAACCGGCATCCGCCGGCCGCATCCACCCCGCGATGTAGCGCCGGTGCTCGACGGCGCTGAGAATCTCATGCCGAGCGCGTGCCCCGCCCGAGCGCCAGTTCGCCGCCTCGACGACCATGTCGCCGAGGAAGCTCCCGTCCGCCTGGTCGGCGGGTCGAATCGAGAAGACGTCCGGCATGGAGTGAGCCTAGGCCGTTCGCGTTACAGCCGAGTGTCGGTCGACTGGGAACCCGCGAACCACCGGGCTCCGATCACGCTTCGATGACCAGCGGGACGATCATCGGACGACGACGGAGCTTCTGGTTGACCCAGCGCCCGATGGTCCGACGGATGACCTGCGAGAGCGCATGCGTGTCGCGCACGCCGTTGCCGGAGGCCTCCTTGAGGGCGGCGATGATCTTCGGGGTGACGTCATCGAAGACGGAATCGTCTTCGGCGATGCCGCGCGCGTGGATTTCCGGACCGGAGATGATGCGACCGGTGGCGGCATCGACCACGACGATCACGGAGACGAAGCCCTCTTCAGCCAGGATCCGACGATCCTTGAGGTCTGCGTCCGTGATCGCGCCGACGGTCGAGCCGTCGACGTACACGAAACCGAGATCGAGCTGGCCGACCACTCGGGCGTCGCCGCCCTTCAGGTCGATGACCGTGCCGTTCGAGGCGATGATCGTGCGCTCGGCCTCGATGCCCGTGTCCTGCGCCAGCTTGGCGTTGGCGATCAGATGGCGGTACTCGCCGTGCACGGGCAGCACGTTCTTGGGTCGCAGGATGTTGTAGCAGTAGATGAGCTCACCCGCTGCAGCATGGCCCGAGACGTGCACCTTGGCGTTCGCCTTGTGCACCACGTTCGCGCCGAGCTTGGTCAGACCGTCGATCACGCGGTACACGGCATTCTCGTTGCCGGGGATGAGGCTCGAGGCCAGGATGACGGTGTCACCCGGTCCGGGCTCGATCGCGTGGTCGAGGTTGGCCATGCGACTCAGAACGGCCATGGGCTCGCCCTGCGAGCCGGTGGACATGTAGACGATCTTGTCGTCCGGAAGGTCGCGGGCCTTCTTGTAGTCGATGAGAAGACCGCTCGGCACCTTCAGGTATCCGAGGTCCTCGGCGATCGTCATGTTGCGCAGCATGCTCCGTCCGAGCAGCGCGACCCGTCGGCCGTGCGCATGCGCGGCGTCGAGAACCTGCTGCACGCGGTGCACGTGACTCGAGAAGCTCGCGACGATGACCCGGCGAGGCGCCTTGCCGATGACCTGATCGAGCACGGGGCCGATCGAGCGCTCCGTGGGAGTGAACCCGGGCACGTCGGCGTTCGTCGAGTCGACGAGGAACAGGTCGACCCCTTCCTCGCCGAGGCGGGCGAACGCGCGGAGGTCGGTGATGCGTCCGTCGAGCGGAAGCTGGTCCATCTTGAAGTCGCCGGTCGCCAGCACGAGGCCCGCGGGAGTGCGGATCGCCACGGCGAGTGCGTCCGGGATCGAGTGGTTGACCGCGATGAACTCGAGGTCGAACGGTCCGACCTGCTCCCGCTGGCCCTCCTTCACCGTGAGGGTGTAGGCCTTGATGCGGTGCTCCTTGAGCTTCGCCTCGACCAGCGCGAGCGTGAGGCCCGATCCGATCACGGGGATGTCGCTCTTCAGGCGCAGCAGGTAGGGAACGGCACCGATGTGGTCCTCGTGCCCGTGGGTGAGGACGACTCCGACGATGTCGTCGAGGCGGCTCTTGATCGGCTCGAAGTCCGGCAGGATCAGGTCGACTCCGGGCTGGTGCTCCTCCGGGAAGAGCACTCCGCAGTCGACGATCAGGATCTTGCCGTCGAACTCGAAGATGGTCATGTTGCGACCGATCTCACCGAGTCCGCCGAGCGGAGTGACCCGCAGCGTCCCCTCGTCGAGAGCTGCGGGTTCTGCGAGCGGGATGGACATGCTGTCTCCTCAGTCGGACACTCCACGCGTCCGTTCGTTCATGGTGACGCGCCTCGGCGCGTGCGTTCTCAGCGGGTCGTGCCGTGCACCTTCGGCAGGGCGCCGCCCGCGGCCGCGTTGCGGTCGGGGCGGAAGTTGGAGAAGTCTGCTCCCGGAACGTCCCTCACGAGATCGAGCTCGTCCTCGATGAGCGCGGCCTCCCACTCTTCGGGACCCACCAGGGGCAGACGCACGCGGGGGCTGGAGATCCGGCCCAGGCCGTGCAGGATGTACTTCGCGGCGACGGTTCCCGGGACATGCGTCATGACCGCGCGCACGAGCGGCTCGAGCCTCTTGTGCTCTGCCGTGGCCGTCGTCAGATCGCCTCGGTTGACGGCGTCGATGATGGTGCGGTACGGAGCCGCCGCGACGTTGGCGGTCACGCCGATCAGGCCGGTCGCGCCGATGGCGAGATGCGGCAGAACATTCGCGTCGTCTCCCGAGAAGTACATGAGGTCGGTCTGGTTCAGGACGCGGCTCACCTCGGAGAAGTCGCCCTTGGCGTCCTTCACTGCGAGGATGTTCGGGTGCTTGGCGAGGCGCAGGATGGTCTCGTACTTGATCGGCACGCCGGTGCGACCGGGGATGTCGTAGAGGATCACCGGCAGGTCGGTGGCGTCGGCCACCAGGCGGAAATGCGTGAGGATCCCGGCCTGGGTCGGCTTGTTGTAGTACGGCGTGACGATCATGATGGCGTCTGCGCCGGCCTTCTCGCTCGCCTTGTAGAGCTCGATCGCGTGCGCGGTCTCGTTGGATCCACCGCCGGTGATGATCTTGGCGCGTCCGGCCGAGACCGACTTTCCGACCTCGACGAGCTGGAGCTTCTCAGGGTCCGTCAGGGTCGAGGTCTCGCCGGTCGTTCCCGTCACGACGATTCCGTCAGCACCGGCGGTGATGACGTCATCGATGTGCTTCTCGACGGCGGGCCAATCGACTTCGCCGTCGGCCGTCATCGGAGTGACGAGCGCGACGAGAACCTGTCCGAAGGGGTTGCCCGAGTGCGTCATGCCCCCAGCGTATCGGTTCGGATGCCGCTCACCCAGACGAGGGACGGCGGATGACATCTCCCCGGACGATCGCGACCATCATCTCGATAGGGATCCACATAGGCTCGACTCCATGGCATGGGTCACACGCGAATCGTCGACGGTGTACGAGAACCGGTGGATCGAGGTTCGGGAGGACCAGGTCACGGGGCCCGGGGGCGATGGCATCTACGGCGTGGTGACCATGCGGCATCCGGCAGTCTTCGTCGTCGCACTCGATGACGAGGACCGCGTCTGCCTCATCACTCTCGAGCGCTACACGACCGGAGTGTCGATAGAGATTCCTGCCGGAGGAAGCGACGGCGAAGAACCGCTCGCTGCAGCGCAGCGCGAGCTGCTCGAGGAGACGGGCTTCGTCGCCGAGGACTGGACGGAACTCGGAACGATGAACGCCCTGAACGGGATCGCCCACGCCCCCGAGCACGTGTTCCTCGCTCGGGGTCTGACTCCGTCCGACGACTCCACTCACACGCAGGCGGAGGAGGGCATCGACGCCGTCACCTGGGTACCGTTCTCCGACGTCCTCGGCATGATCTCCGATGGCCGCATCACCGATGGAGAGACCGTGGCGGCGATCGGATACGCCGGTATCCGTCTGGGCAGATTCCGCTGATCTCCTAGCGCCCTCATTCGCGCACGGCGCGCCCACAGCGGGACGCGGTCGACGTTCAGATCAGACGCGGCCGCGACGTGCGACGCCGGAGGTCAGCGCGCTCGGAAGCAGGGACGCGACAGCGACGATCGCCTTGTAACGCAGCGACGGGATCGAGACGGCCCTTCCGCGCGCCGCGTCACGGAGCGCCTCGCGGACCACATTCCGCGCGTCGAGCCACATGAAGCCGGGAACGCCCTCGTGCCCCGGTTCGAGTCCCATCCGCTCGTGGAAGGTCGTGTGCGTGAAACCCGGGCAGACGGCGGTGACCGTCACTCCGTCGGGTGCGTACTCGACATTCGCCCAGCGGCTGAATCCGATCAACCAGCTCTTGCACGCGGAATACGTGGAGCGCGAGATGAACCCTGCGACGGACGCGACGTTGATGATCCGGCCCCCACGGCCGCGCATCGTCTGAAGCGCCGCGTGCATGAGCCGCATCGACGCCTCGACGTGAACGCGCAGATGGCGCACCTCGTCGTCGATGTCGTTGTCGGCGAACTGCAGCGGGAGGCCGAAGCCTGCATTGTTGATGAGAAGGTCGACCGGATCGGAGACATCACGGAGACGGTCGGCCACGCGCTCGACATCCTCGTCGATCGACAGGTCGGCGGGAAGCACCTCGACCGCGACACCGTGCTCGCTGCGCAACTCGGCCGCCACGACCTCGAGATCGCCGGCGGAACGTGCGACGAGGATCAGATCGGCTCGGCGCCGGGCCAACTGGCGCGCGAACTCTGCGCCGAGGCCGGCGCTCGCTCCGGTGATCAGTGCGGTGGGCATCAGCGCTCGTATCCCAGGAAGCGGAACCGGATGCCGGAGCGCGACGTCTGCCACTCCCCCTCGTTCACGAGCCGCCACCCGGCTTTGGACGGCGCATACGCGTCGCCGGAGACCTCGATGTCGAGCTCGGTGACTTCGAGGCGGTCGGCGTCGGCGATCACCAGGCGGAAGATCTCGGCGCCGCCGATGATCCATACCTTCTCGTGGCCGCGCACCGCGTCCGTGACGGTCGCGGCACGACGGGCGCCGTCCGCGGACCAGTCCTGCTGGCGGGTGATGACGATGTTCTCTCGCCCTGGAAGCGGGCGGAAGCGCTCAGGGAGCGAGTCCCACGTCTTGCGACCCATGATCACGGGAGCGCCGAGGGTGACTTCCTTGAAGTGAGCGAGATCCTCGGGGACGTTCCAGGGCATGCCGCCCTCTGCTCCGATGACGCCGCCGTGCGCCTCTGCCCAGATCAGCCCGACCCAGGTCATACCGCGACCGCCGCCTTGATCGGAGCGTGGTGCTGGTAATCCTCGACGACGAAGTCCTCGTAGTCGTAGTCGAGGATCGACTCGGGCTTCCGGGCGAACCTCAGCGTCGGGTATGGATACGGTTCGCGCGTGAGCTGTTCGTTCACCTGGTCGAGGTGATTGTCGTAGATGTGGCAGTCACCCCCGGTCCAGACGAAGTCACCCGGCTCGAGTCCCACCTGCTGGGCGACCATCAACGTCAGCAGGGCGTAGGACGCGATGTTGAACGGGACGCCGAGGAACAGGTCGGCGCTGCGCTGATAGAGCTGGCAGGAGAGCTTGCCGTCCGCCACGTAGAACTGGAACAGGGCGTGACAGGGAGCAAGCGCCATGTCGGGGATGTCCGCCGGGTTCCAGGCAGACACGATGAGTCGCCGGGAGTCGGGCGTCTGCCGGATCTGCTCGATCACCTGAGCGAGCTGATCGATGCTCTCACCCTCCGGCGTCGGCCAGCTGCGCCACTGCACTCCGTAGACCGGACCCAGATCGCCGTCGGCATCCGCCCATTCGTCCCAGATGGTGACGCCATGCTCCTGCAGCCACTTCACATTCGAGTCGCCCCTGAGGAACCAGAGGAGCTCGTAGGCGATCGACTTGAAGTGCACCCGCTTCGTGGTGATGAGCGGGAAGCCCTCGGAGAGATCGAAGCGGATCTGCCGCCCGAAGACGCTGGTGGTGCCGGTTCCTGTTCGATCGGACTTGTGAGTGCCGGACTCCAGCACGTCTCGGAGAAGGTCTTCGTACGGCGTCGGGACGGCTGCGCTCATGTGTGCCAGACTACCCGCCCTGGGGGCTGTCGAGTCGGATCGTCACGATGCGACATATCGGCCCGGGCGGTGCCGGATCGCCCGTATTCTCGACGCATGTCACCCGCCGTCGCCCTTCTCCTCGCCGCAGCGCTGCTCGTGCTCGCCGGCACGATCGGTGTCGTGCTGAGACTTCTCGACGGACGGCGTCGCGGAGGCGGCCATCTGCGCTTCGATCCGAACGACGCGGGCGTGTCGCGCCTGGGCGCGAGAGCGACAGTCGTGCAGTTCAGCACCGAGATGTGCACCCGCTGCCCCCAGGTACGACGCATGCTCAGCAGCTACGTCGCAGAATCGGAGGGCCTGGACCACGTGGAGGTCGACCTGACGCATCGACCGGATCTGTCGGCTCGATACAAGGTCATGCAGACACCGACGACCTTCATCGTCGACGGATCAGGAGCCGTCCGCGCACGCTTCCATGGCGTGCCCCATCGACACGCGCTGAACGACGCGCTGGCAACCGTATGACGAGGACGGAAAGCACATGACGACACCGGCCGGCATCGATCCCCGCGGCCCGCGATTCGCAGCGACGGTCACGACAGTGCTGCTGCTCGTCGCGACATATCTGGCGCTGGTCGGCATCTCGACCGCACGGACCTTCGGCTGGTTCGCCTATCAGCCGCTCGACTCGGCCGACATCGGCTCGGCCACGTGGGCCGTGACGTCGGCGACCCTTGCACAGCGCGCGCTGGACCCGGGGTTCCTCCTCACGATCGTGATCGCCCTGCTGTTCCTGTGGGGCGTCCTGTCACCCGCGACTGCACCATGGGGCGTCGTGTTCCGCAGGGTCATCCGTCCGAGACTGGCCGCTCCGACCGAGCTCGAGGATCCGCGTCCACCGCGGTTCGCCCAGGGTGTCGGTCTCGTCGTCGTCACGATCGGTCTCGTGCTGCACCTCGCCGGGGTCCCGTGGGCGCTGCCCATCGCGACCGCCGCCGCTTTCATCGCCGCCTTCCTCAATGCGGCGTTCTCCTTCTGCCTCGGATGCCAGATCTATCTGCTGCTGCAGCGAGCAGGCATCCTCGGTCGCGCGGCGTCGACCGCCTGAGCGCTGTTCCGCCGCACGCCCACGCTCGATAGGCTGGCCGCACACGCGACCCGCATCGAGCAGCGCGCGATACAACGGAGGAATCATGCCCGTCACCAGCGAAGCCACCACCACCTGGACCGGATCCCTCACCGAGGGCTCGGGCACAGTCGCGTTCTCCTCGTCGAAGCTCGGGACCTTCCCGATCAACTGGAAGGCCCGCAGCGAGGGCAGCGACACCACCACCACGCCTGAAGAGCTGATCGCCGCAGCCCACGCGTCGTGTTTCAGCATGGCGCTATCTCACGCGCTGTCCGAGAACGGCACTCCGCCGGAGCGCGTCAACACCAGCGCGTCCGTCACCTTCAAGCCCGGTGTCGGAATCAGCGGAAGCCACCTCAACGTGAACGCGGTCGTCCCCGGGCTCAGCCCTGAGGAGTTCCAGTCGATCGCTGCCGAGGCGAAGGTCGGCTGCCCCGTATCGCAGGCGCTCGCCGGCATCGAGATCACGCTCGAGGCCACGCTCGCCTGACGTCGGTCATCCGCGAGCGATGCGAATCGCCTCGCGGATGCTGGCGCGAGCGTCCTTGCGGCGGCCAGCGGCATCCTGGACGACGCCGAGTCGGTAGCGCGCGCGCCAGTCCGTCGGCTCCGCATCCGCCTCCCCCGCGTATCTCGCGATGAGCGGGTCGGCGTCGGCACGAGCGATTCGGCCACTCGGCGTCAGCTCGGACTCCGCCGCGGGCATACCGCCCTCGGCATCGAGCTCACGCCCGAGCCGGTCGGCAGCGAACCCGAACTGCATCTCTCGGACGAGCGCCCATGCCCCGATCGGGGCGAGAACGATCAGCGCGATGCCCATGCCGATGGACACCGGTGTGCCGACAGCGAAGAACATCACGGCCAACCAGATGGCGACGGCGAGGTAGACCAGCAGTGCGCCGGCCATCAGGCCGACGCCGATCCGCGACATCACGAGCGGATGCCGATGTCGATCATGCTCTCGAGCCCGACGAAGACGCCGATCGCCTGGGCCGCGAACGGCACCGCGAGACGGATGCCCGGGGCGTAGGCGAGTGCGGGGTCGACCGTGTCATGCGTGAACGTGAGGGACTCACCGGGGCCGGACAGGACGACCTCCTGTTTGGCGATGACGCCGGGACGCCGGAGCGAGTGGATCGGCACGCTGCCGACCTGCTGTCCGCGCGCTCGCTGGTCGGCGTGCGGTGCGCTGACGGGACCCTGTTCGGCGCGTGCGGCGGCGATGAGCTCGGCCGTGCGCACCGCAGTGCCGCTCGGCGAATCCACCTTCGCCTCATGGTGTGCCTCGACGATCTCCGCCGATCCGAAGAACGGCGCGGCTGCTGCGGCCAGAGCCGAACCGAGCACCGATCCCAGCGAGAAGTTCGGGATGAAGACAGCCCCGGTTCCGGCGTTCTCCACCAGAGGACGCACGAGTGCGATCCGCTCGGTGGACCATCCCGACGTGGCGACGAGAATGTTGATCTCGCGCTCGACCGCCGCGCGCACGACGTCGACACTGACCTGAGGCGTGGTCGCGTCGATCACCAGGTCCGCACCGTCGAGCTCGGCGAGGTCGCTACGAGACGTCAGCACGCGCGTCACCTCGAAGCCGTCGAGCTCGTCGATCACCGCACCGATGATCGATCCGAGCTTCCCGGTTCCGCCGACGAGTGCTACCTGGGTGGTCATGCGTTCAGTCTATTTCGCGACGTCGATCCGCCCGGCGCGGCGGGCCGGAACTCAGGGAATCAACGGGGAATCAGACGGGCATCGCATCGGGGATGCCGGTGCGCAGCTCGACTGGGAGGTGCCCGGTGTCGTTGTGAGTGAGGAGCGTCCAGGGCCGGCCCTGTTTCTGGGCGATCACCGTGAGGCCGCAGTGCGCCTGGTTCAAGGTCATCCATCGCCACTCGGGGGCACCGAGGACCTCACGCACGAACCACGAGATCACGAAGTTGTGCGTGATGAGAACCTCGTGCACGTCACCCGGTTTGCGCACCAGGAACTCGTTGACCGCGTCGAACATCTGAGCACGCCCGGCATCGAGCTCCGCCTCGGTCACCGAGCCGAAGAACGGTTCGTAGGCGGCCGGGGTCTCGTCGGTCATCCCCGTGGGCACGCAGTCGAACAGCAGTGCGGTCGGCTCTGGATCGACCGACGGGAGCCGCTCGGCGATCGCACGGGCCGTCTCGTTGGCGCGCAGGAGCGGAGAGTGCCAGACGGCGTCGAGCGGGAGTCCCGAGAGCCGATCTGCGATGAGTTCGGCCTGACGCTGGCCACGCGGCGACAGGGGTCCGTCGGCGAGACCGTGCTCGGCGTCCTGATGTTCACCATGTCTGACCAGATATATGTAATGCGTCACAAACTCGCTCGCTTCATCGACAGCGTCCGCCGGGATTCACTCCACCCTATGCCAGGTCTGTGACAGAGGCGTTACGACGCTCAGTTGCCGGCGCGAGTGAGCTCGGTGACCTGTGCGCGCGACAGCGTGACCCCGGCGCCCTGCATCAGCTCGTCGACGTGCTCGGTCGCGAAGGTGTTGACGATGGGCGCCGCGATGGTCCGCTGCGCGAGCAGCCACGCGATGGACACGGCGGCCACGGGAACCTCGAGTTCGGTCGCGACCTGGTCGAGAGCCCGCAGGATCTTCGTGCCACGCCTATTGAGATGCCCCCGCAGCTGCTCCCCGCGTACGCCCCGCGAGGTCAGCGCCTTGCTGCGGTGGCGACCGGAGAGGAAACCGTGCTCGAGAGCGTGCGACGGCGTGACCGCGAGGCTCTGCGCACCCGCCACCAGACGCAGGTCCCCTTCGAACGGCTGACGGCGGACGAGGTTGTACGGCGAATCGATGACCTCGATGCGTGGGTACCCGGCCGAGGCGAGGATGCGCGCCTCCACGAGCCGCTCGGGTGCGAAGCCGAATGCGCCGAGTGCGCCGATCTTGCCCGCGTCGACCATCCACTCGACCGTCGCGAGGGTGTCCTCGAGATTCGTCGTGCGGTCGAGCGTCGCGTCGAGATACAGCACGTCGATGCGCTCGACGCCGAGTCGCGTGAGCGACCCCTCGACAGCGCGGACGAGGTTCACCGAGCCGAGACCCGGATTGTCTGCGTGAGCACCGATCCGCACGCTCAGCAGGGCGCGGTCGCGTCGCCCTCTGGACTGCAGCCATTGGCCGATGATGTGCTCGCTGCGACCGCCGGAGAATCCGTCGGCGGTGTGGATGGCGTTGCCACCGAATTCGACGTAGCGGTCGAGGATCCCATGGCTCGTCTCGAGATCGACGTTCCAGCCGAACTCCGCCGCACCGAGCATGAGCGGAAAGGTCTCGAGCCCGGTCTCGCCGAGAGGGACGCGGATGGTCTCCCCTATTCCGGGTCCGACGATCGGGATGGGTGCGGACGGGTGCTCTGCGGCGCCCTGCTGCGCGCGATCGGCCGGCGCTCCTGCGCCTACACTGAACAACCGCATATCCTCACCCCCGCGTCAATCGGTGCGTACCGACCTGCGTCACTGCCTGAAATGCACCCCCCGGTGCGTACTTCGAGAGTAGGCGAGATCTGCGAACTCCCCGACCAATACGGGGAACGGCGCAAGAACTTCCCATAACGGTTTGATCACATCGGATACGACGAAGCCCGGACCGTCCGTGTGGACAGCCCGGGCCTCGTATCGAAGCGCTGGCGATTACTCGGCAGCGGCCTCGTCAGCAGGAGCTGCGTCCGCTGCGGGGGCGTCGTCGAGCACGGGCTCGAGCGACAGCTTGCCGCGGTCGTCGATCTTCGTGATCTTCACGAGGATCTTCTGGCCGACGGACAGGACGTCGTCGACGTTCTCGACGCGCTTGCCACCGGCGAGCTTGCGCACCTCGGTGACGTGCAGCAGGCCGTCCTTGCCGGGCAGCAGCGAGACGAACGCACCGAACGTCGCGATCTTCACGACGGTTCCGAGGAACTGCTCTCCCACCTCCGGGTTGGTCGGGTTCGCGATCGCGTTGACCTGGGCACGGGCAGCCTCGGCCGAGGGGCCGTCGGTCGCGCCGATGTAGACGGTGCCGTCCTCCTCGATGGAGATCTGCGCGCCGGTCTCGTCCTGGATCGCGTTGATCGTCTTGCCCTTCGGGCCGATCAGCTCACCGATCTTGTCGACCGGGATCTGCACGCTGATGACGCGCGGCGCGGTCGGCGCCATCTCGTCGGGAGCGTCGATCGCGGCGTTCAGCACGTTGAGGATGGTCAGACGGGCGTCGCGAGCCTGGGTCAGCGCGCCGGCGAGCACCGACGACGGGATGCCGTCGAGCTTCGTGTCGAGCTGGATGGCCGTGACGAACTCGCTGGTACCGGCGACCTTGAAGTCCATGTCGCCCAGTGCGTCCTCTGCGCCGAGGATGTCGGTGAGGGCCGCGTAGCGCGTCTCTCCGTCGACCTCATCGGAGACGAGTCCCATCGCGATGCCGGCGACGGCTGCGCGCAGAGGCACACCCGCGTTCAGCAGCGACAGGGTCGACGCGCAGACGGAACCCATCGACGTCGAGCCGTTGGAGCTCAGCGCCTCGGAGACCTGACGGATCGCGTAGGGGAACTCCTCGCGGCTGGGCAGCACCGGCACGAGCGCGCGCTCGGCGAGGAAGCCGTGCCCGATCTCGCGACGCTTCGGCGAACCGACCCGGCCGGTCTCACCGGTCGAGTAGGGCGGGAAGTTGTAGTGGTGCATGTAGCGCTTGCTCGTGGTCGGCGACAGCGAGTCGATCTGCTGCTCCATCTTGAGCATGTTCAGCGTGGTGATTCCCATGATCTGGGTCTCGCCGCGCTGGAAGATCGCGGAGCCGTGAACGCGCGGGATGACCTGGACCTCGGCGTCGAGCGGACGGATGTCGGCCAGGCCGCGGCCGTCCATGCGCACGCTCTCGGTGAGGATGCGGCCGCGGACGATCTTCTTCGTGACGGACTTGTACGCTGCGGAGAACTCGATCGGGGCTCCAGCGGGCAGGTTGCCTGCTTCGACCGCTTCGATGAGCTGCGCCCTGACGCGGTCCTTGACCTCGTCGTCCTTGCCCTGACGCTCCTGCTTGTCGGCGATCTGGTAGACGTTCACCAGGTCGTCGTAGGAGCGCTCGGCCACGAAGTCGTAGACCTCGCTGGAGTACGGCGGGAAGACCGGGTACACACCCGGCTCCTTCGACGCGCTGGCGGCGAGCTCGGCCTGAGCCTTGACTAGCTGAGCGATGAAGGGCTTCGACGCCTCGAGGCCCTGCGCGACGACAGCCTCGTCGGGCTTGGTGGCGCCGGCCTTGATGAGGTTCCAGCTGCCCTCGGTGGCCTCAGCCTCGACCATCATGATCGCGACATCTTCGGTGCCGTCGGACTTGGTGACGACGCGACCGGCGACGATCAGGTCGAACACGGCCTCGCTGACCTGCTCAGCCGTCGGGAACGCGACCCACTGGTCCGCGTGCTCGCCGTGGCCGGGGATGAACGCGAGGCGCACACCGGCGACGGGACCCGAGAACGGGAGACCCGAGATCTGCGTCGACGCAGAAGCCGCGTTGATCGCGAGGGCGTCGTAGAACTCGCCCGGGGCGATCGACAGGACGGTGATGACGATCTGGACCTCGTTGCGCAGGCCGTCGACGAACGACGGACGCAGCGGACGGTCGATCAGACGGCAGACGAGGATCGCCTCGGTCGAGGGACGTCCCTCACGACGGAAGAACGAGCCGGGGATCTTGCCTGCTGCGTACGAACGCTCTTCGACGTCGACCGTCAGCGGGAAGAAGTCGAAGCCCTCGCGCGGGTGCTTGCCTGCGCTGGTGGCCGAGAGGAGCATGGTCTCGCCGTCGAGGTACGCGGCGACTGCGCCCTGAGCCTGCTGCGCGAGGCGGCCGGTCTCGAAGCGGATGGTGCGGGTGCCGAAGCGGCCGTTGTCGAGAACGGCCTCGGTGGCGGTGATTTCAGGACCTTCCAAGAGGTCTCTCCTTCTTTGTTTAGACTCGCGAGTCCGTGTGACGCGCGAGCGCATTCATGAAGGAGCGGATTCAGCCGGATACGGGCGCGCGGGCATCCCCGCGAATCTCACCTGCGCTGGCCACCAGTAGAAAGCCACCCGACGTCGCGCCGAGGAACCCACCACAGGGGACCAGCTCTCCGCCGATCGCTCCATGAGTCGATATGAAGTTGTGCGGTCGACACACGTCGACCTCGTCCAGCCTATCAGCGCGCCCTTGAATGTCCTCCGTTTCCGTCCGCGGCGGGTTCGTTCAGTGGACCTTGACGTCCTGCGGAGCGCTCGATCGTCCGAGATAGACGTAGTCGTCGTGCTTCGCGACCCGGCCATCGCCGGCCGCCCGACCGTGGAGTCGTCGCCACACCCAGGGCAGCGCATGGCGGCGCCACCACAGTCCCGCGCCGATCTGCTCGTTCTCATGCAGCGCGGCATCGAGCACCCCCAGCGCGTCGGCGTGCGGCACCGAGAGGACCTCGCCCGCGCGATACGCGAGGAATCTGTGACCACGACTGCTGAGGTGGACGAGGTCCTCCCCCCAGTTCGGGCGATCCGGAAGCGACGGGTACAGGTCGGTGTCGATCAGGATCGCGCCCGTCCGGGCCGCGATGCCGGACAGTGCCGTGGCGAATGCCGCGAACCTCCTGGTGTAGATCCCGGCCGCTCTCCGACGGGGCAGGAACGGAGTGACGAGCAGCACGTCGGCCCCGATGTCGCGGAGCCGGGTGACCGCGCCCTCGAGCTCCGCGGCGAGCGCGGGCACGTCGACCGTCGACTTAACCAGATCGTTGGCGCCGATCAGGATGGACACGAGGTCCGGCTGCAGTTCGAGCGCTCGATCGAGCTGGGTGCCGCACACATCACGCACACGCTTCGACCGGACGGCGAGGTTCGCATACCGGAGACCTCCGCGTGCGGCGAGCAGCAGGGCGAGCCGGTCGGCCCATCCACGGAGCGCACCATCCGGTGCCGAATCGCACAGGCCTTCCGTGAGCGAGTCCCCCAGCGCCACGTAACGCCGCCAGGTGCGCGCTTGCACCGGGGCGATGGGCTCCGGCCGCGTCAGGCGGCGAGCGCGCGCTCCCTCATCGATCATCCTGAGCTCTCGGGCCTCCTCGTAATGCCCCATCAGCTGAGAACAGACGTTCGCCCAGCTGCGACCCTGCACGGCCTCGCGTCCCGCTGCGCCGAACGCCCGGCGTTTGCGGCCGTCGCCGGTGAGGTCGACCACGCGCATCCGCAGGTCGCCGAGATCGCCGGGACGGTAGAGCCATCCGTCGATTCCCATCCGGACGAGGCCGAGGGGGCCGCCGCGACCGGTGGCGACGACGGGCACCCCGCTGGCGTGGGCCTCCTGGAGGGTCTGTCCGAAGGTCTCGCTCTCTCCCGGGTGCACGAACACGTCGAAGGATGCCATGGCTGCTGCGAGCGCGTCGCCTTCGAGGTGCCCGAGGAAGCACGCACCGGGCATCAGGGACTCGAGTCGAGGCCTGCTCGGTCCGTCGCCCACGATCACGAGGCGCGCACCGGGGATCGTCTGCAGCACTGCCAGGTCTTCCACCTGCTTCTCGGGTGCGAGCCTGCCCACGTAGCCGATCACGACCTCGCTCGTCCACTCCGCGCGCAGTGTCGCACTCCGGCGGGCCGGCTGGAACCGCTCGGCATCCACGCCTCTCCCCCACAGACGGATGCGATCCACACCGAGCTGCGCGAGCTGCTGCGCCGAGTCGGGCGACGGCGCGAGCGTGATGGTCGCGCGCCGATGGAGCCGCGCGATGTGCGATTCGGCGACACCGGTCGCCACAGGGATGCGATACCTCTGCGTGTATGCCGCGACATCGGTCTGGTACGCGGCGACGGCGGCGACGCCGATGTGCTCTGCGGCGAGCGCGCCTCGCCATCCGAGGGCGAAGGGCGAAGCCAGGTGGATGACATCGGGGCGGAAGCGTCGCAGCGATGCCGCGACCTGACGTGCAGGCGGGGTCCCCACGCGCACACTGCGGTACCCCGGCAGCGCGAGGCTGGGGACCGCTTCCACAGCGGCTCCGTGCACCTCCCCGGGGATGCCGGTCCCATCGGGCGCGATCACATGCGCATCATGGCCAGCACGTTCGAGGTGACTGAGGATCTGCAGGACGGATCCGGTGACACCGTTCATGTGCGGAAGGAAGGACTCTGTCACGATCGCGACTCTCACGTCCTCAGGATGCAGCCCTCGACTCCCACCCGAGGCGCGAATCGGGTCGGAGCACCAGAAGTTCACCGGATGCTGGACGGCTCTTCACCGGCTATCCCGGCGTTGGTTCCCGTTCACCTCCGACGACCACGGTGGGAACGTGTCCACTGAACTGCTCGACGGCCCCTGGGCTCTGGTGGTCATGAGCCTGCTCGTGCTGGGCGACTCGTTCTTCGTGGTGGTTCCGGGAGAGATCGCGGTGACCGCGCTCGGCGCCGTCGCATCGACGACCGGCGATCCTCCCCTGTGGTGTGTGATCCTGTGGGCGGGCATCGCCGCGGTCGCCGGAGACGTCACCTGCTATCTCGTGGGTCGCAGCGTGGGCATCGACAGGTGGCGCTGGATGCGCACGCCCCGAGTGCGCCGAGCGCTCACCTGGGCGCGGCTGCGTCTGGAAGGCGGAACCGCCACCGTGCTCTTCACCGCGCGCTTCGTCCCTTTCGCTCGACTGGCGATCAACCTCATGGCAGGGGCCTCGCGGATCCCGCCGGCTCGGTATCTGCCGCTCGTGACGATCGCGGCGTTCGGGTGGTCCGCCTACCAGGCATCCGTGGGCGCCATCGTCGCCGTGCTGCTTCCGGGAGGCCCTCTGGTCGCTGTCCTCGTGTCTGTCATCGTCGCCGTCGGGCTCGGTGCCGCGATCGATGTCGTGTCGCGCCGAGCTCGGAACTGATCCACCCATGCCTCAGATGCGTGCCCTAGGCTGGCGAGCATGAGCACCGAAGAAGGCGCCTCCTCCAGCGAGGAGATGAAGCGCAAGTTCAAGGAAGCGCTCGAGAAGAAGAACGCGCACCACCGGCAGGGCGAGGCCCACCTGGATGGCGACTCCGCCGTCCATGGCGCGCCCGCCCCGCAGACGCGGCGCGAGTTCCGACGCAAGAGCGGTTGACCACACGGATGCGGGAGCCGACTGCCGTCGACTCCCGCATCCCTCTTCTCAACAGGCAGCTCAGCTTCGCGCCGCGCGCGCCCGTGCCCGCTCCTCCTTCGCCGCCATCTCGTCGAGCGCGGATTCCTTGAGGCCCTGGATGTCCACGGCCGTGCTCTCGTCCGCCATGCCGTGGTCGTCCACGCCGTCGAGCGAGGACTCCTCGAACGGCAGCGCGCCGCTCAGCACCTGCTGCACGCGTTCGCGATCGATCTGGCGGGTCCAGGTGCCGATGAGCAGCGTCGCCACCGCGTTGCCGGTGAAGTTCGTCAGGGCGCGTCCCTCCGACATGAACCGGTCGATGCCCACGATCACGCCGACGCCGTCGACCAGGTCGGGACGGTAAGCCTGCAGCCCGCCGGCGAGGGTGGCGAGTCCGGCTCCGGTGACACCGGCGGCCCCCTTGCTGGCGATGATCATGAAGACGAGCAAGCCGATCTGCTCACCGATCGCCATCGGCTGCCCCATGCCGGTCGCGATGAAGAGCGACGCCATCGTGAGGTAGATCGCCGTGCCGTCGAGGTTGAACGAGTATCCGGTGGGGACCGTGATGCCGACGACGGGCTTGGATACCCCGATGTGCTCCATCTTCGCGATCAGACGCGGAAGGGCGGACTCAGATGACGAGGTGCCGACGATCAGCAGGTACTCGCGGGCGAGGTACTTCACCAGGCTGAAGATGTTGACCCGGGTGACGGCGAAGAGCAGGGTTCCGAGCACGACCACGATGAACAGGATGCAGGTGATGTAGAACGCGACCATCAGCACGCCGAGGCTCCAGATCGCGGCGATGCCCGTCTTGCCGACGACCGCGGCGATGGCTCCGAACGCGCCGAGCGGTGCAAGCCACAAGATCATGCCCAGGATGCGGAAGACCAGCTTCTGGAGGTTCTTGACCGCATCCATGATCGGGGCGCCCTTTTCGCCGAGTCCCTGGAGCGCGAACCCGACGAGCAGCGCGATGAACAGAACCTGCAGCACGCTCTCGCCCGTGAAGGCGGAGAAGAACGTCGTCGGGATGATGCCCAGGATGAACTCCGTGGTGGTCTTCGCCTCGGTCGCTGTCGCGTCATAGCTGGAGTTCGCCATATCGAGGCCCGCACCGGGGTGGATGATGTTGCCGACCACCAGGCCGATCGCCAGCGCGAACGTCGACATGACCATGAAGTAGAGCAGCGCGAGTCCGCCGATCTTGCCGACGGTCGCTGCCTTGGCGATCGAACCGACGCCCACCACGATCGTGCAGAAGATGATCGGCGCGATCATCATCTTGATGAGAGAGACGAAGCCCTTGCCGATCGGTTCGAGGCTCTGTCCGACCTCGGGCCAGATGAGGCCGACCGCGGCTCCGAGCACGACGGCGATGATCACCGACACGTACAGCCACGTATGCCTGTCCCATGCCTGCTTGCCGCGCCGCCAATGGAATCCGGGAAGCGAGAACCCTGTCGTGATGGCCATGTTTTCCTCCTTGATCATGAACGTCTTCGTCTCATGCCCGCGGGCGCCCTCGCCTTCGGTAAGCTCACCGTCGCGGACATCACTCGGCAAAGCCATTTGTGGTCGTATTGGTCATTACCGATATGCCGGACTCCGCGATCACCGTCGATCGGAAGGACGCGATGAGACCTGCCCGCAGCATCGCCTCACGGGTGTTCGCCGTGCTCCTGGTCGCCGCGCTCGTCGTGGGAGCTCTGGTCGCCGTCTTCCTCGTGATCGATGCGCAACGCGCCACGCATGCCGAGGCCGAGCGCGTCACGGCGGCGACAGCAGTGACTCTCGCCGTGTCGCCGCTCGTGATCGACACCCTCGAGGCCGGCGATGCCGCAACGGCCACGCAGACCCTCGAGCCCTATGCGCTCGATGTGATCTCGGACGCGGATCTCGACTTCGTGACGATCATGACGCCTGACGGCACCCGCGTGACCCACCCTGACATCGAGCAGATCGGGGCGAGATACCTCGGCACCATCCCCGACACGCCTCGAACCTTCACCGAGGTGTTCACCGGCACTCTCGGGCCCTCGGTGCGAACCATCGTTCCGGTACTCGCCTCCGATGGCGAACCGGTGGGCTGGGTCTCGGCCGGCGTGACGACCGAGACCATCTCCGACACCCTGATCCGTCGTCTCCCCCTGTCACTCGGCATCACCGTCGGCCTCATCGCTCTCGGTGCGCTCGGCGCGTGGATCGCTCGCCGGTTCACGCGCGGTATCGCAGGAGACCTGCCGCCGGGTCAGGTGAGGGACGCCGTGTCGTCATACGAATCCCTGCGCACTCTGGGCGACGCGCTGCGCGCTCAGACGCACGAGCACGGCAATCGCATGCACACGGCGGTCGCGCTTCTCGAGCTCGGCCGTAGCGAGGAGGCGATCGACATCCTGACCGAGACCTCACGCCAGAGTCAGTCGCTCGTCGATCAGGTCACCGCACGACAGGCCGGCGACCCCGCCGTCGGTGCCCTGCTTCTCGGCAAGGCGTCGCAGGCCAGGGAGCGCGGGATCGACTGGCGGGTGAGCATCGACCCGGACACTCCCGCCTCCCCGCTCTCCCCCGTCGACAGCGTCGCCGTGCTCGGCAACCTGATCGACAACGCGATGGATGCCGCCGCCACCGGTGCTGAGCGCTGGGTGGGGGTCTCGCTGCGCCCCTCGAAGAACGGCGGAATCGTCCTCGAGGTCTCCGACGGCGGGGACGGCATACCCTCCGACCTGCGCGAGCGCGTCTTCACCCAGGGCTTCTCGACCAAGCCTGCAAACAACCACGGGCGCGGAGTCGGGCTCGCTCTCGTCCGCGCGGTGGTGGCCGGGGTGGGCGGCACTGTGGAGCTCTCCGCTCATCCGACCACGTTCACCGTCACCCTCCCGCCAGCGAGAGGACGCAGGAGCCCATGATCCGCACGCTGATCGTCGATGACGACGCTCTGACACTCGAGCTCCACCGCTCGTACCTCGAGAGGATCGACGGCTTCATCGTGGGCGGCGAGTGCACCGGCGCCAGGGCCGCATTGACCGCCGTGCTCGATCAGCCGCACGACGAGCCGTTCGACCTGGTCCTTCTCGACATCACGATGCCCGACGGCTCCGGCATCGATGTGCTCCGAGGGCTGCGTGCCCGACACGCTGCCGTCGATGTGATCGCGATCACCGGCGTGCGCGATGCGGACACCGTCCGGCAGATGGCAGCTCTCGGCGTCTACCAGTACCTCGTCAAGCCGTTCCCCTTCGCGGTGTTCCACGAGCGTCTCACCGCGTATCGCATCCATCGGGAGCAGGCACGGTCGACGGCCGGAGAGGCGACCCAGGCGGAGATCGATGCGCTTCTCGGGCGCACGACGGGGACGATCCCGATTCCCAAAGGGCTGTCGACCGCGACGCTGCAGAAGGTGACGACAGAGCTGCGCTCCTCCAGCGCCGCGGTCTCGGCGAGCGAGGCCGCCGCGCGACTCGGGATGTCACGCGTGTCCGTACGGAGGTACCTGGAGCATCTCACCGATTCGGGCATCATCACACGCAGCGCTCGCTACGGCGCACGTGGACGCCCGGAGACGGAGTACCGCTGGACGAGACGCGTCGACGGAGACGAATGATGCCGGCGCGGCACCCCCGCCCGTCCCGATCGTTCGAACGACGCGGTTCCTTTCCGCTGGATGCGGCCCGGTCTCAGCCCGGTGTCAGCGCGGGAGCCGCCCCTCGTGGATCAGCGAGCCGGGGTCGGCGGCGGCCCTGATGGCGCGAAGGCGATCGATCGCCGTCGGGTCACCGCAGCGCTCGAGGGTCTCACCCGGACCCAGGAACGTCGGGACCGTGCACGGGGCGATCGCGTGCGCCAGCAGCTCACGGAAGCCCGCCATGCTCGCCTCCCCCGGTTCGCTCGGCACCCCGGGGAAGACGGGCACCAGGGCGTGGAGCAGCCAGCCGACGCCCTGAAGTGTCGCGAATCCGGCGCGTCGAGGATCGTTCAGCGCGCCACCGAGCATCCGGATGTCGATGCCCATGATCGGCCACTGATCCGGCAGCTCGCGGAACCGCAAGAGATCGTCGATCGTCGCGTCGTCGAGCGACGAGAGCGCAGCAGACACGCCTTTGCCCGGCGTCGGTTCGGTGGGTTCGCCGCTCGACGCCGCGACGGTCTTCGGCGATGTGGCCCCCGACATCTCACGACGAACCGTGCCTGCTCGCCGCACCCGCTCGAACAGCTCATCGGCGGATCCGACCGTGGACAGCGCCCGCACGCTGAGGAAGCTGCGTCCGCGGATCTCCTCGGGAAGCTGCGGAGCGTCGGGCATACGCATCGAATTCACGAACACGTTGAGCGATGCCGGGGCCTCTGCGGACAGATCGCGGACGGCCCGCAGCACCGACCCGGCGTCTGCGGCGTCGAAAGTGAGTTCGGTTCCCCACAGCGACGGCGCGGGAACCAGGTCGATCTCGAGGGCCGTCACGATTCCGACGACGCCGCCCGCTCCGCGAAGCGCCCACATCATCTCCGGGTCGCTCTCGTCGTCGACCCGATCATGGGTCCCGTCGCTCCGCAGCACCCACGCGGCCCTGAGGTTGTCCGACCCGAGTCCTGCTGTGCGACTGAACCAGGAATGGCCGCCGCCCAGGGTGTACCCCGCGACGGCGACGACCGGGCTCGTGCCGGCAGGAGCCACCCAGCCCGTTCCTTCGAGCGCCTCGACGACGGCGCCCCAGCGGACTCCGCTGCCGACGCGGACCACCCCCGAACCGAGGTCGATCGACAGCTCGTCGAAGGCCGCCATTCGGACGATGACGGCGTCGGCCAGGTCTCCGCCGGCGCCGTGTCCGGTGGGCTGGACCGCGAGCGTCACGCCCGCGTCGCCGGCGGCGTCGAGAAGAGCGCGCAGATCGCGCAGATCGGCCGGTGCGGCCACGCCCGCCGGATGCTGTTCGATCGCCAGGTTCCACGGACGACGCGCCGCGTCGAAGGATTCGTCGCCGGGGAGGACGAGAGCGCCGCGCAGGGCATGCCGCGCGGATTCGAGGACAGAGCGAAGGGCCATGAGGTCACCGTACGACTCCCTTCGGACATCGTCTACGGCCTCATGGCCCTGCGCTCATTCCCGGTCGTGCCGGGGATCGATCACTCGCCGGCGAGACCGCCGAGCATGTGGCCGAACGAACGGCCCTCTCCGAGATACGTCGCCGGGTCGTACGGGTCGGCGGCCGCAGCCACCTCGCGCTTCGCGATCGCCTCAGCCAGCTCGCGAGCGCCCTTCTCGACGCGCTTGGCCAGAGGCGCGACGTCGTCGCCGCCCCCGCCCCAGTCGCTCGACGCCGCGAACACACCGGTCGAGACGGCGTCGGCATGCAGGTAGGCGAAGAGCGGACGGATGGCGTAGTCGATGGCGAGCGAGTGCCGAGCCGTGCCGGCGTTCGCTCCGATCAGCACCGGCTTGCCCGTGAGCGCGTCGGGATCGAGCACGTCGATGAACGACTTGAAGAGCCCGTTGTAGCTCGTCGAGAAGATCGGCGTGACGGCGATGAGCGCGTCCGCCGACACCACTGTGTTGATCGCGGTCTCGAGCGCGGGCGGTGCGAATCCGGTGAGCAGGTTGTTCGTGATGTCGTGGGCGTAGTCGCGCAGCTCGATCACGTCGACGCTCGCCTCGATGTCGTGCCCCGCGAGGGCCTTCACGGTCTCGGCCGCGAGGCGATCCGCGAGCATGCGCGTGGACGACGGGTTCGAGAGCCCGGCAGACACGACGGCGATACGACGAGTGGTCATCTCAGGCCCCCTTCCGGCTGAGTCCGAACGCGGCTCCCGCCGGAGCGGGAGAGTCCTGATAGGGCGAATCCCCCGTCAGGTTGTCACCGCGGTTCGCACCCGGACGAGCCTGACGCGTCGGTCCGTCGCCGAACTCGGCCCTCACCCGTGCGGCATGGGTCGGAGCATCCGGCACGCCGGCCGGACGATCCTTCGCCAGCTCCTTGCGCAGCACGGGCACGACCTCGGAACCGAGGATGTCCAGCTGCTCGAGGACGGTCTTCAGCGGAAGGCCCGCGTGGTCGATCAGGAACAGCTGACGCTGGTAGTCGCCGTAGTGCTCGCGCATGGCGGCATAGCGGTCGATGACCTGCTGAGGCGAGCCCACCGTCAGCGGGGTCATCTCGGTGAAGTCCTCCATGCTCGGTCCGTGACCGTACACAGGGGCATTGTCGAAGTAGGGGCGGAACTGATTCACGGCATCCTGCGACTTCGCCGCCATGAACACCTGGCCGCCGAGGCCGACGATCGCCTGTTCGGGTGTGCCGTGTCCGTAGTGCGCGTAGCGCTGGCGGTACAGCTCGATCAGGCGCTGGTAGTGCTCCTTGGGCCAGAAGATGTTGTTCGCGAAGAAGCCGTCGCCGTAGTACGCGGCCTGCTCGGCGATCTCCGGGGTGCGGATCGATCCGTGCCACACGAACGGCGCGACTCCGTCGAGGGGACGAGGCGTCGAGGTGAAGCCCTGCAGCGGGGTGCGGAACTTGCCCTCCCAGTTCACGACGTCCTCACGCCACAGCTTGTGCAGCAGGGCGTAGTTCTCGATCGCCAGCGGGAGCCCCTGACGGATGTCCTGACCGAACCAGGGGTACACCGGACCCGTGTTGCCGCGGCCGAGCATGAGGTCCATGCGCCCGTCCGAGACGTGCTGCAGCATCGCGTATTCCTCGGCGATGCGCACCGGGTCGTTGGTCGTGATCAGGGTGGTCGACGTCGAGACGATCAGACGCTCGGTCTGAGCCGCGAGGGCGGCGAGGAACGTCGTGGGGCTCGAGGACCAGAACGGAGGGTTGTGGTGCTCGCCGATCGCGAAGACGTCGAGGCCGACCTCCTCGCTGTGCTTGGCGATCGCGAGGGTCGCCTTGATCCGCTCCTGCTCACTCGGCGTCTCGCCGGTGGTCGGGTCGCGGGTGATGTCGCTGACCGACATGATGCCGAACTGCACCGGGACGCCTGCCTGCTCACTCATGATTGCTCCGTCTTCTCCGAATCGGGTGCCCTGCATCCGGTTCTATTCATTTGAATGTATCTGAGTCAACGCGATGCGAGCAACTTTATTCCCCGAGTAGCCTCAGAGCATGCACAGCGACGGATCCGCCCTGACGAACCCCGCCACCGGATCCGTCCAGAAGCCCCGCAAGCGCGTGCCGTTCTGGGACAACGCGCGATATGCGTGCATCGTCCTCGTGGTGCTCGGCCACGCGATCCAGCGCCTCACCTACGACTCCGACATCGCGCTCGCGGCCTATCTCGCCCTCTACGCCTTCCACATGCCGGCGTTCGCGATCATCTCGGGCTACTTCTCGAAGTCCGGTTCCCCGACGCGTGTGCAGATGGCCAGGGTGATCACCGACATCCTGCTGCCCTACGTGATCTTCGAGTTCCTGTGGACCCTCACGAAATGGCTGGTCGAGGGTCAGGCCGACCCGAACTTCACCAAACCGTCCTGGACCCTCTGGTTCCTCCTGGCGCTCGGCATCTTCCGCCTCGTCCTCCCCTACCTCGCGCTGCTGCGGTGGCCGCTGCTGTGGACCGTCATCATCTCGATCGGCGTGGGCTATCTGCCCAACGTCGACAGCACGTTCTCGCTCTCGCGGACCCTGGGCCTTCTGCCCTTCTTCGCACTCGGCTGGTGGCTGCGCGAACGCGACGTCGTCACTCGCTTCCGCCTCCTCGAGATCCGCCCGTGGTGGATCCGCGTCGTCAGCGTCGTACTCCTCGCCGCGGCAGGATTCTCGGCCTGGCGGTGGATCGATGTCTGGAAGGAGCTCGATCTGCGCCACTGGTTGTTCTACGAGGACGCGTACGCGGACCTCGGCGGAGAGCAGTGGTGGGCCGGCGGTGTGCGCGTCGCACTCATGCTGATGGCAGTGATCCTGAGCGCCGCCTTCTTCGCTCTGATCCCCCGCGGAACCTACTGGTGGACGAAGTTCGGCCAGTACACGATGTACGTGTTCCTGCTCCACTCGTTCGTGCTGTACCCCTTCCGCGAGACCGGGGTGCTGCGCGACCTCGACCCGACGTGGCTGTGGCTGCCGCTCGTGACGCTGCTGTCGGTGGTGCTGGCTCTCGCGCTCGCCACCAAGCCCGTGCGCTGGCTCTTCCGCCCGCTGGTGGAGCCTCGCCCGTCCTGGCTCTTCCGAGACCCCGAGCTGGCTCGACGCGAGGGCCACCGCAGCGACCCGACCGGCTCTCGTCGGCCCCGTCAGGGCGCAGCGGCTAGCCTGAAGGAGTGACGAGAGCCGAGATGATCCGCGACCGCCTCGTGGACCATGCAGACTCGTCGGGGTTCGGGGCTCACGGGCTCCACGTGCTCGTGGGTGACGACGTCGCCGAGCACCGGTGGACTGCCGACGTCCGCGAGGAGATCCACTCGGTTGCGAAGGGCGTGTGCGTCCTCGCGGCCGGAATCGCTGCCGCCGACGGTCTCATCTCGCTCGATGCCCCGATCGCAGAGTACGTGCCGGACCTCACCTTCGGAGACGGCGTCGAGCACCTCACGCTGCGACGACTGCTCTCGATGTCGAGCGGAGTCGATCTCGCCTGGTCGGAGACCATGATGACGGACTGGCCCGATCTCGCACGAGAGTTCCTCTCGCGCCCGTCTCGCGGTCACGTCTTCCAGTACTCCAACGCCAGCACGTACGCGGCGATGATGATCCTGGCCACTCGGACCGGTGACGTCGTCGAGTATCTGCGCCCCCGGCTGCTCGCGCCTCTGGGCTTCGACGACCTCGAGTGGGAGCGGTGCCCGCAGGGACGCATCGTCGCGGGAGGCGGCATCGCGCTGCGCACGGAGGAGATGGCGCGCCTCGGTCGGCTGATCCGCGACCGTGGCGAATGGCAGGGCCGACGACTCGTGCCGACCGAGATCATCGACGCGATGCACTCCGACTGGGTGGTCGCCGGTGAGAATGCCGGTTACGAGCGCTATGCGCTCGCGGGCTGGGACGGCCCGGGCCAGGTGTGGCGCCTGCACGGGGCGTACGGACAGCTGCTGATATTCGGTGAGGATGCCGTCGTCACGATCACAGCCGACGACCATTTCGGTGCGGATGCCTACGCGACCTTTGTCGCGGAGACGCTGCGCTCCTGACCCTCGACCGGCATCAGGCGAAGAGGTCGGCGCCGACGAACGAGCCCGGCTTCGAGCCTCCGGGGACCGCCCAGATCCCTGACCCGACATGCGTGACGTACTCGTTCATCCGATCCGTCGACAGCCGGCGCTGCAGCGAGACGAACTGAGCGGGATCCCGCTGGTACGACAGGAAGAAGAGCCCCGCGTCCAGCCGTCCGAGATCGTTGTTGCCGTTGACGTAGTTGAATCCTCGCCGCAGGATCCGGATGCCGTCGTTCTGGTCCGGATGCGCGAGACGCACGTGCGCGTTCTGATCGATGGCCGACGTACCGAAATCCGGCGCCGCGAACTCGTCGCCGCCGGAGAGCGGAGCGCCCTCGCCCTTGTCGCGCCCGATGATGGTGTTCTGCTCGGAGAGCCGCACGCGGTCCCAGGTCTCGATCCGCATCGCGATCTTGCGCGCCACGAGGTACGACCCGCCGACCATCCACTCGGGCCTGTCATCGGGGCCGAGCCACACGTTCTCGTCGAGGGCGACGGAGTCATCGGCGAGGATGTTCGCGGTCCCGTCCTTGAAGCCGAACAGGTTGCGGGGCGTCGCCTGCGCCGACGTCGTGCGGGACGTCTTGCCGAACCCGAGCTGGGACCAGCGCAGCTTGGCACGACCGAAGGCGATGCGGCTCAGGTTGCGGATCGCGTGCACGGCGACCTGGGGGTCGTCGGCGCACGCCTGGATGCAGAGATCGCCGTGCGAGGTCTGCGGGTCGAGATCGTCGCCGAGGAAGGCGGGAAGCCTCTCGAGCCGCTCGGGACGCAGGGAGGCGATGCCGTACCGGTCGCCCTCGTCGTTCTCGAACAGGGTCGGGCCGAAGCCGAACGTGATCGTGAGGCCGGCTGCCGTCAGCCCGAGAGCCTCGCCCGTGTCATCCGGCGGCACCTCCGCATCGCCCCCGACAGCGCCGGTGGCACTCACCGCGAGCCCTTGCGTCATCCGCGAGGCGGCATAAGTCCAATCCTGCAGCAGCGAGACCAGGTCTTCGCGGTCGGTGCGAGGCATCATGTCGAAGGAGGCGAAATGCAGATGCTCCTGCACGGGCGTCGTGATTCCCGCCTGATGGGCGCCGAAGAAGTCGTACGCACGCTGGGCGTCCGCTTCTGCTCTCGCGCGTCCGAGCGCGACTCCCCCGACAGTCCGGCGCCGACTCCGACGGCGAGGGACGCGACGCCGCCGCCGAGTGCCAGTCCGAGGAGTCCGCGCCGGCTGAGACCCGTGGCCGAGGATGCCGCGGCCGCCGACTCCGGGAGGGAGTCGGCAGCTGCAGCGTCCTTCGCGCTGTCGTTCATGTGCGAGACCGTGTCCGTCGGATCAGTCGAGGACGGTGCCGGTGAGCTGCGAGAGCGGCTCTGCGAGGGCGTTGATGAGATCGGTGAACTCGCGCTTGTCCGCATCGGTGAGCTCGGCGTAGCCGACGAAGCCGTCGGAGAGCGAGCCGTGCGCCGCGAGGGATTCCTCGAGAGCGGAGTATCCGCCTTCGATCTCGGTCACGAGATCCGCGCCTTCATCCCCCTGTGCCGTGGCGAAATCCTGAACGAGCGAGAATGCCATCTTCGACCCCTCGACGTTCGCGGCGAAGTCGTACAGGTCGGTGCCGGACCACCAGTCCTCCTCGCCGGAGATCTTGCCCGTCGCCACTTCGTCGAGCAGCGCGATCGCGCCGTTCGAGATGCCGCCGATCCCCTGGTCGTCGAGAGCCGCGGTGAAGTCGTCCGAGTGCACGTAGTCGTAGACCTCCTGCACGTCGGCGATCAGCTGGTCGCCGTACTCGGCGCGCTCCTCCGTCGTCGACGGTGCCCAGTCCTGCCATGCGGGCGTCTCGCCGTCGGCGTTGAGGGCGTCCTGCGCCGGCACCCAGAGGTCCTTCTCGATGCGGTGGAAGCCCGTCCAGTCGAGGCCCTCCGCCACAGCGTCGACCTCACGGTAGTCGATGCGGGGGTCGAGCGTCCCGAGCGCTTCGGCGACCGGCTCGATGCGCTCGTAGAACGCGCGCGTCTGGGGGAACAGCGCTCGCGCGGCCTCATCATCGCCGGACTCATAGGCGGTGACGAACTCGTCGACCGACGGAACCAGCTGACCGACCTGGTCCTTGACGAAGGCGGCGTAGAGGTCGACGGCCTGCTGCTTCTGATCGGCATCCTCGCCGTCGACCGCGACCCGGTCGCCGGTCACGGTGAACGCGGACTTGCCGACCCCCTCGCCGATCATGCCCGGCTTGCACAGCGTGAAGTACTCCCCCGGCTGAGCCACCACCGTGAGGGTCCGCGACGCTGAGGGCGCGATGTTCTCGACCTCGCCGACGATGCGGAGGCCGTCTTCTGCGAGCAGATAGAACTCCGAGGTCTGCGCGCTGTCGTTCTTCACATCGAACGTGAGTGTGCCGCTCTTGGCGGTCGCAGCCGAGACGGCGCACGCCGAGTCGGTCGACGAGACGTCGAAGGATGCACCTGCGGCGACATCGCTCTTGGCGACGCACCCGCTGAGGACGAGTGCTGCCGCGCCTGCTGCGGCGACGGCACCGAGGATTCGGCGAGAGGTGGTCATGCTGCTCCTTGCTGGGTGAGTGTGGATGCCGACGTGTCCCGGCCAGGGGACGTCTGCATGCGTGTGGAGGCGGACCGGCGTGACCGGAGCCCCCGGATGAAGAAGAGCCCGACGACGACGATGTACACGGTCCAAGCCGTGACCTGGAGCCACGTCATCCGTGGCATGAAGCCGACGGTCGCCTGCAGGATGGTCGCCCAGGCACTGTCGGGCGCGATCACATTCGTGACATCGAAGGCCCAGCCGAAGGGGAATGCCGCCCAGCCGAGAGCGACCGCCCCGGTGGTCGCGTCGATCGGTGCCGCCGCGGTGAACGGTCCCGGCACCGCGCCGGCCTCCTGGAGGTCCATGATCGCGTAGGCGAGCACCCCGGCTGCGACGATGACGAGGAACCCACTGGTCCATGTGAAGAACCGGCGAAGGTCGAGCCGGACGGCGCCGCGGGCGAGCGCCCAGCCGATCACCACGGCGGCGAGAAGCCCGAGCACCGCGCCGAGCAGCGCCGACGGAGCATCGCCGAAGGACTGCACCATCGACCACAGCAGAAGAGTCGTCTCGATCCCCTCGCGTGCCACCGAGACGAAGCCGATCGCGATCAGCGCCCAGACGCCGCCCTGTGTGAGCGCGCGGTCGAGTCCGTCCTCGAGGGTCGCCTTCATCGTGCGCCCGGCCTTCTGCATCCAGAAGATCATCCAGGTCACCATGCCCACCGCGAGCAGCGACAGCAGTCCGCCGATCAGCTCCTGAGCCTCGAAGGTCAGCGAGTACGCACCGAAGGTCAGGACGGCCCCGATGCCGAGTGCGAGGGCGATTGCCAGGCCGACCCCCGCCCAGAGCCTGGGCAACGCGTCACCGCGACCGAGCCTGCGCAGGTAGGCGACGAGGATGCCGACGACGATCGCGGCTTCGAGGCCTTCACGAAGACCGATGAGAAAAGTGGCGAGCACGGAGGGAACTCTCTGGGAAAGACTGAGGTAAGGCATCCCTTACTTCAGAGACATTAGCACCCCTTCCGCTCGGGCCTCGCACACACGCGATCGCCTCTCGGTAATTCGGCGCAACACTGAACCGCACTCGCCCAGACCCGATCTACGCTCGGTGAATGGCTGATCTCTCGCTTCCCATCCTCGACCTGTCCCAGCTCGATGCCGGTCCCGAAGCCGCTGCTCGGTTCCGCGACGACCTTCGCGCGGCCACGCACGACGTGGGCTTCTTCTATCTCACCGGCACAGGCATCTCCCCCGAGCTGGAGGCGAGGTTGCACCGCGCGGCGCTCGATTTCTTCGCGCTGCCCGACGACGAGAAGCTCGCGATCGAGAACGTCAAGAGTCCTCATTTCCGCGGGTACACGCGGGTCGGCGGCGAGCGGACGCAGGGCAAGGTCGATTGGCGCGAGCAGATCGACATCGGCCCCGAGCGCGAGCCTGTCGAGGGCGGTCCGGCCTTCAATCGACTCGTCGGCCCGAATCTGTGGCCCTCCGCACAGCCCGAGCTCAAAGCGGTGATCACCGAGTGGCACGACACGCTGACAGAGGTCGCCCGCAAGCTCCTGCGCGCCTGGGCCGTCACGCTCGGGGCGGACGAGTCGTACTTCGACGAGCCCTTCCGTGATCCGTCGACGCTGATCAAGATCGTCCGCTACCCCGGCACCCACGAACCCGAGCCGCAGCAGGGCGTCGGAGCGCACAAGGACTCCGGAGTGCTGACCCTGCTCTGGGTCGAGCCCGGCAAGGGCGGCCTGCAGGTCGAACGAGACGGCGAGTGGGTGTCAGCCCCGTCCATCCCGGGCGCGTTCGTCGTCAACATCGGCGAGCTGCTGGAGTACGCGACCGGCGGCTACCTCAAGGCGACCAACCACCGCGTCATCTCCCCTCGGGCACCCGAAGAGCGCATCTCCGTCCCGTTCTTCTTCAACCCCGCGCTCGATCAGCAGCTGCCGCTTCTCGAGCTTCCCGCAGATCTCGCCGCGGCGGCGACCGGCATCACCGAGGACCCGAGCAACCCCATCCATGCCACCTATGGCGAGAACGCCATGAAGTCGCGACTGCGTGCGCACCCCGACGTGGCTGCGATCCACCACCCCGACCTGGTCGGCACGAACGCCTGACCCGGGGAGGCGCCGCACGCCTCCCCCGAACATGACGAAGGCCGCCCCACACCTGGGGCGGCCTTCTCAAGAATGTTCTGCGCGATTGTACGCTGGCTCGCTCCGCGTTATCGGCGGAGACCCAGGCGTGCGATCAGCGAGCGGTAACGCTCGATGTCGACGCTCTGGAGGTAGCCGAGCAGACGACGGCGCTGACCCACGAGCAGGAACAGGCCACGACGCGAGTGGTGGTCGTGCTTGTGCTCCTTCAGGTGCTCCGTGAGGTCCTTGATGCGCTGCGTCAGCATCGCGGCCTGCACCTCGGGGGATCCGGTGTCACCGGGGTGCGTCGCGTACTCTTCGATGATCGCCTTCTTGACGTCTGCTTCCAGTGCCATAGATTCGATCCCCTCTCTGCTTGTTGCGCGGTGCCCGACGCCTGATGCGTGAGCTCTCTTTATCCGCGGCCGATCAAACGGCAACCTGAAGAGTCTACCAGGACTCGATGCCGCTGGGTGACCGTGCCCACGCCCGCCCGACGGCACCTCGGATACTCTCGAATCATGCATGACGGATACGCGGCGTGAGCGCTGCACGCAGCCATCTGATCGATCTCAGCCCCCTGCGGGCCAGCCCTGCGTTCGCACGCATGTGGATCGGCTCGGTGCTCGCGGGGATCGGCGGGCAGCTGACGATCGTCACGGTGATGCTGCACGTGTTCGCGCTCACCGGAAGCACCTTCGCGGTATCGATGATCGCGGTCGCCGGACTCGTCCCCATGATCTTCGCCGGCCTCTACGGCGGGATGCTCGCGGACGCGTTCGACCGCCGCCGCGTGGCGTTGGTCGCGGCCACGGTGACCTTCGCCTCGACCGCGTTGCTCGCCGCGCTCACCTGGACCGGTGCGGAGACGATCTGGTGGCTCTATGTGCTGAGCATCGTCAACTCCGCCGCGAACTCGGTCGGCATGGCCACCCGGACCGCGATCGTGCCACGGCTCATCCCCCGCGACAAGCTCGCCGCCGCGTCCGCGCTCAACGGAGTGGCGTTCGGCCTCACCGTGATGGCCGGCCCCGCGATAGCCGGCATACTCGTCGCGCTGACAGGCTACGGGTGGACTTACACACTCGACGTCATCCTGATGCTGTCGATGTTCCTCGGCCTGTGGAGTCTCCCTCCGCTGCGGCCGGAAGGGGACATCGTGCGGCCGGGGTTCGCATCACTCGTGGACGGGTGGAGGTTCCTGCGCCGCGCGAACAACATCCGGATGCAGTACGTGGTCGACATCATCGCCATGACATTCGGGCAGCCCCTCGTGCTCTTCCCTGCACTCGGCACCCTTCTGCTGGGCGGCGGAGCGGTGACCACCGGCATCCTCACCGCAGCCGTCGCCGCGGGCACATTCGCATCGAGCCTCTTCTCCGGTCGGGTCGTGCAGTACCGCTGGCACGGACGCGGCATCGAGCGCGCGGTCGAGGCCTATGGCGCGTCCATCCTGCTCTTCGGCGTGGTCCTGGTCATCGGAGCCGTCTCTGCCGGGGCGACCGAGGCGACGCCGAACGTCGGGCTGATCATCGCCTCGTGCATCGCGCTCGCGCTCTCCGGCGCATCCGACAACATCAGCTCGATCTATCGCAACACGATGATGCAGGCGGCCGTGCCCGACACCATGCGCGGTCGACTGCAGGGGGTCTTCATCATCGTGGTCGCCGGCGGCCCCCGGATCGGCGCCCTCTACGCGGGCACGCTCGCGACCCTCACGACCCTGTGGTTCCCGCCGCTGCTGGGCGGATTGCTGGTGATCACCCTGGTCGCCCTGCTCGCACGGCGCAGCCCGGGATTCCGCGGCTACGACGCAGAGAACCCCGAGCCCTGAGGGCCCGGGGTTCTCGAGATCAGGTGATCAGTCCTGCTGCAGAGCGCCCTGCAGGTCGAGGCTGATCGTGACGTCCTTGCCGACGAGCACGCCGCCGGTCTCGAGCGCGGCGTTCCACGTCAGGCCGAAGTCCTCGCGGTTGATGACCGTCTTGGCCGATGCGCCGGCCTTGTAGTTGCCCCACGGGTCGGAGCCGAAGCCACCGAAGTCGAGCTCGAAGCTGACGGGCTTGGTGATGCCGCGGATCGTCAGGTCGCCGTCGACGAAGAGCTCGCCGTCCTCGGCGCGCGCACCCGTCGACACGAACTCCATCGTGGGGAAGTTCTCGGTGTCGAAGAAGTCGCCGGAGCGCAGGTGCGTGTCGCGCCCCTCGTCCTTGGTGTCGATCGAGGTGACGTCGACGCTCGCCTCGACGCGGGCCTCGAGCGGGTTCTCGGGAGCGATCAGCGTCGCGCTCTTGACGCCGAACGTACCGCGCACCTTCGAGATCATCATGTGGCGCACGCTGAACGTGACCTCGCTGTGCGACGGGTCGAGCACCCAGGTGCCGGGACGGTAGCCGGGAATGTCGATGCTGGTCATGGTTTCTCCTCTGGAGACATCAGCCGCATGTGTGCGGCAACGGATGAGGGGCCGTGTTCACGGCGTCACGCGTAACAACTTACATGCACATGCATGTATTCCCCTGAATGCGGATATTTCCTCGGACGACGAAAAGGCGCCGAGCCCGCAGTGGGCCCGGCGCCTTCCGGCGTCGATCGGGTCAGCCGACGGCGACGAGATCGATGATGAAGATGAGGGTCTTGCCCGAGAGGAAGTGGCCTCCTCCGACCGGGCCGTATGCGAGGTGCGGCGGGATGACGAGCTCGCGCCGTCCGCCTTCCTTCATGCCCGGGATGCCGTCCTGCCACCCCTGGATCAGGCCGCGAAGCGGGAACTGGATGGTCTCGCCGCGACCCCACGACGAGTCGAACTCCTCGCCCGATTCGAACTCGACACCGGCGTAGTGCACGGTGACCGTGTCGCCGGGCTTGGCCTCGGCTCCGTCTCCCTCGATGATGTCGCGGATCACGAGCTCCGCGGGGGCGGGTCCGGTGGGGGCGTCGAACTCAGGCTTTGTGCGATCAGTCATGTCCTCCATCAAACCCGAGTCGCCCGGCGCGGGTCAACGCGATCGCTCCGCTGAGGGCGAAACGGCGATGCCGCCCGTCGACTGCCCCTAAGCCCTTGACACCCGCGCACACCGGGTGCACCCTGTTTACAGATCAACTCAGCGCCCGGTAGACATGCAGGCATCGCCGCAGCACCGGGCGCTGAGTCTTGGTACGGAACCTGCTTGACGGCTCGAGCATCATGACGCTTGCTGCTCCTGCGCGTAGGCGATCAGCATCGATGCGAGCTCTTCGGGCCGGCTGAGGGCGACACAGTGACTCCCCTCGATCTCGTCGGCGACGATGCCCAGGCGCTTCCGGGCGAGGTCGCGAAGGAATGCGGGCGGGAAGAATCTGTCCTCCGTGCAGACGACGAACCGAGTGGGAACAGAGGGCCAGGCCGTGAGCGGCCACGGGACGGCCATTGATGCGACCGACGGATGTGCTCTCTCCCGACCGATCGCCTCGTCGGCGAGCGCTCGCGGCACGTCGTGATAGAAGCCGATGTGCGGATCGTCGTTGCCGGTGAGGCCTCCGTCGCGGGCTGCCTGCGCCGCCACGGCATCCTCGAATCCGGTGTTGTACCACCACTCGTCCGGACGCTCCCCCGGGTCGGGAATCATCGCCGCCAGCATCACGAGCACGTCCGCCGCCAATCTCTCAGCGACGATCGGTGCGGTGAATCCCCCGAACGAATGGCCGACCACGACACCGCCCCGTCTCGCGTCTGCCGCGGCCACGACGGCGTCCGCGTAGTCGGTGAGAGTGAGGGACTCGTCATCGCCCGGCAGGTCGGGTGCGATCACCTCATGTCCGCGCTCCCGCAGGACGGCGGCGAGCCGATGCCATGACCACCCCGTGTCTCCTGCTCCGTGCACGAGGATGAAGAGGGCCATGATCAGCGGGTCTCAGTAGGCCAGCAGAGCAGCCCGAGTGGCGCGGGTTCGGGCGAGCAGCGCCTGCTCGTCCGCCGGTGCCATAGGGTCGCGCCCCGTTATCGCGCGCTGACGGACGGATGCCAGCATGGTGGCGTCCTTGATGAACTCGCGCATCAGCGGACGCCGATCGCCCCGAAGCTGCGACGCCCATGCCAGGCCGGTCTTGCGCCCGGCGGGAGTCGCGAGCATCGTGACCTCCTCGGGGGTGAACCACCCGGCGGCCGCGTAATCGCCCAGACGGGCCTTCGTGAGGCGAGACTCCTCGCGCCTCAACGCGATGATCCCCACGATGAACCCTACGAACAGCGGCACCTGGAGGACGAAGTAGAGGAGGAAGAAGTTCGCGAAGGACGATCCGTTCCACAGGCCGTGGAGCACCATCGCCCCCAGCATCCCGAGCAGACCGAACCCGAGTGCGGCCCCTGTCGACGCGTGCCGTCGAGCGGCCAGGCCGATGGCGAGACCCGTCAGCGATGTGAACATCGCGTGGGCGAAGGGCGACATGATCGCCCGGAGGATGAACGTCACCGTCAGCTGCTCGCCGCCGCCCTCGATGAGGCTGATCGCGAAGTACTGGATGTTCTCGGTGAACGCGAAGCCGGCACCGACCAGCGCCCCGTAGACGACCCCGTCGACCGGACCGTCGAACGAGCGACGCGCGATGAGGAAGATCAGGAAGACTCCGAAACCCTTCCAGAACTCCTCGACGATCGGCGCCTGGATGACGGCGCCCGCCACTTCTCCCCGGAACCCCAGGAGCGCGGTCAGCCCGAGGTCGACGAGGAGCGTGAGTCCCACGGCGGCGATCGCACCCCAGGCGATCGCGAAGAACACCAGCGACTTGGGCTCGGGTTCCCACCGGTCGATCATACGGACGACGAAGAAGACGATGGCGAGCGGGACGAGCGCGAGGACGAGGCCGATGATCGATGCGAGCGGACCCAGGAACAGACCGAAGTAGGCGATGAGCCCGAGCATCAGCAGACCGAGGAAGCCGAACAGCGCGAACAGCGCGACGCGTCCGCCTCGGCGTGCCACCGGCAGGGCAGGAAGACCGGGGGCAGGCGAGGGTGCGGCCGGAGCGGGAGGCGAATACGGGGTCGGCTGAGCGAGGACCGAGGCGTACTGAGGACGCTGGGAGAACTGCGGCGGGGCGTAGTTCGACTGCGCATACTGCTGCGCCGAATACTGCGGGGGCTGCGCAGCATACTGCTGGGGATACGTCGGCGGCCGCTGGGGATACGTCGGCGGCTGTTGCTGCGCGGGCGGCGGCGTGTACGGCGATGGCTGGGACGGTCCTCCGGAACTCATAGCCAAAGCATATGGCGAACAACCAACTTCGCCCGGGTCTGGCGACTTCCTCCAGGCAATCGAGCCGAGCAGCGGATAGCGTAGGAGCATGCGGTTCGCTCATCTGCGTCGTGCCGACTCTCCCGCTGCGCATCTCGCAGTGGTGGAGGGTGCCGATGCCATCCTCGTCTCCGATCTCCTTCCCGACCCCCCTGCGACGCTTCAGCAGCTGATCGAAGGGGGCGAGCAGACGCTCACCGCTCTTCGCTCGGCCCTCGACGGCGATGCCCCGCGGCACCCGCTCGACGGGTGGAGCTTCGCCTCAGCGGTCATCGCTCCCCCGGCGGTCCTCGCGGTCGGCCTCAACTACGCGGCTCACTCGAGCGAGCTCGGTCTGAAGACCGACGCCGCTCCGACCGTGTTCACCCTGTGGCCGAACTCGCTGACAGGCCACGAGCAGACGACGTCGTGGCCGCGTTCGCTGAGCGAGGCTGTGGACTACGAGGCGGAGCTCGGTGTGCTGATCGGCACCCCGGCGAAGGATGTCGCAGAGGCCGACGCGCTCTCGCACGTCTGGGGCTACACCGTCGTGAACGACATCACCGCGCGGAACGTCCAGTTCTCTGAAGCGCAGTGGTCACGGTGCAAGTCGTTCGACGGCTTCACCCCGACCGGTCCCTTCGCCGTCACGGCCGACGAGGTCGCCGACCCGCAGGACCTGCACATCTGGGCGATCGTCGACGGCCGGACCGTCCAGGACGCGAGCACGGATCAGATGGTGCGGTCGGTCGCGAAGCTCATCGCGCATCTCTCGCAGTCCCTGACGCTGCTTCCCGGCACTCTGATCTCCACCGGGAGCCCCGGCGGTGCCGGATACTCTCGAGACCCCCAGATCTTCCTCCGGGATCGTTCGACGGTGACGGTCGGCATCGACGGCATCGGCGAGCTCACCACCCACTGTCGCGTGCTGGACTGATCACCCGCTCACTCTGTGACACACGGAAGGGCCCCGGCGAGATGTCGCCGGGGCCCTTCCGTGTGCTCGGAGTCAGATCTCGATGAGGTCCTCGGACCCGATCACCGGGATCGCGGCCGTGATGGCCTCGAGTCCCGACAGACGCGCGGGCGACAACTGCTTGATGACCTCTTCGCGAGACATCAGTCCGGCTTCGACGACCAGGTCGGCGACGTTCCTGTTCGTCAGCAGCGCGGTCTTAGCCAGCGCGGCCGCGGCGGCGTATCCGATGAACGGCGTGAGTGCTGTGATGACGCCGACCGAAGCGCCGACCATGGCGCCGAGGCGGTCTCGGTTCGCGGTGATGCCGTCGACGCAGTTGACGCGCAGCGTCCACATCGCCTGTCGCATCCAGGTGATGGACTGGAAGATCGAGTGGGCGATCACAGGCTCGAATGCGTTGAGCTGGAGCTGCCCGGCCTCGGCCGCCATCGTCACCGTCATGTCGGCGCCGGCGACCGCGAACGCCACCTGGTTGACGACCTCCGGGATCACCGGGTTCACCTTGCCCGGCATGATGCTGGAACCGGCCTGCATCGCCGGCAGGTTGATCTCGCCGAAGCCCGCCTGCGGACCCGACGACAGCAGTCGCAGGTCGTTGCAGATCTTCGACAGCTTCATGGCGTTGCGCTTCAGGGTCGACGAGAACGACATGAACGAGCCGGTGTCGCTGGTCGCCTCGACGAGGTCGCCGGCCGTCACCAGGTCGAGTCCGGTGATCTCGCGCAGATGCTTCAGCACAGCGGGTGCGTAGTCGACGTGCGTGGTGATGCCGGTGCCGATGGCGGTCGCACCCATGTTGATCTCGAACATCAGCGAGGCGTTCTCGGTGAGGCGCGTGTGATCGTAGCCGAGGGTCGAAGCGAAGCCGTGGAACTCCTGACCCAGAGTCATGGGCACGGCGTCCTGCAGCTGCGTGCGTCCGACCTTGAGCACATCGTGGAACTCGTGCGACTTGTGCAGGAACGAGATGCGCAGCAGATCGAGCTCTTCGAGCAGCGAGCGGAGTGTCAGAGAGAGACCGATCTTGACCGCCGTCGGGTAGACGTCGTTGGTCGACTGACTGCGGTTCGTGTGATCGATCGGCGAGAGGAACGCGTAGTCGCCCTTCTCGCGTCCGGCGAGCTCGAGGGCGATGTTGGTGATGACCTCGTTGGCGTTCATGTTCGTCGACGTGCCGGCACCGCCCTGGATCACACCGACGGTAAACTGATCGTGGAACTCTCCGTCGATGACACGCTGGGCGGCCCGATCGATCAGGTCCGCACGCTCGGGGTCGAGGACGCCGATCTCGCGGTTCGCTCTGGCGCTGGCCTGCTTGACCATCGCGAGTGCGACGACGAGGTCCGGATAGACCGAGATCGGACGCTTGGTGATCGGGAAGTTCGCGTCGGCGCGGGCGGTGTGGATCCCCCAGTACGCGTCGGCGGGAATCTCCATGCTCCCGAGCGAATCGGTCTCGGTGCGGGTGGGGGCAGGCGCGGCAGAAGCCATGTCACATCCTTGTGGGTAGTGGCGAGTGTGTGGTGCGGGGGATGCATCCAGTCTACGCCTGCGTGCATGCACGGCCAGGGATACGACGGCGGGTCAGCGTTTGCGAGAGAAAGCCTCGAGACGCTCTGCCGGGCTGAGACGGGCCATTCTCTCCAGCCACGCCATCGAGAAGTGATCGCCGGTCGGCGCGTCGGTCACGGGCACCACGGTGTGGGTGATCGTCTCGGGTCGTACATGCACGATCTGGAACGCCTGCGCCGCATCCATGCCGTTCACATCGGCGGCCGGACGAGCGACATTCATCGTGTAGCAGGTCGCCGAGGACACGCTGACAGGCACGCCCGCGAAGGTGCCGTGCGACGAGTAATGCAGGTGGCCGGCGAGGATACCGCGCACGTCCGTGTCACGAATGACCTCCGCGAGTTCGTCCTGGTGCCGCAGCTCGAGTATGTCGAAGAGCGGAAGGTGGCTCGGGAGCGGCGGGTGGTGCATCGCGAGCAGCGTGCCGTGCGGCGCCGGTTGCTTCAGGATCTCTGCCAGCCATGAGAGCTGGCCGGGGTCCAGGTCGCCGTGATGCCATCCGGGCACACTCGTGTCGAGGGCGATCAGGCGCAGACCGTCGAGGTCCCATTCGCCCGTCACGGGCTCCTCCGTCGCGGGCAGGTCGAGCAGCCCCTCGCGCAGCGCCGGCCGCTCGTCGTGGTTGCCGGCAACCCAGACGACGGTCGTCCCCAGCTCCTGCGCCACGGGCTCGACGGCGCGGCGGAGACGGCGATACGCATCCGGCTCCCCCAGGTCGGCCAGGTCGCCGGTGATGACGATCGCCGACGGGTGCGGGTGCACGGCCCTGATCGCCTCAAGGGTGCGAGCGAAGTTCGACCCGACGTCGTATCGTCCGCCGAGCCGCGCTCCACCCGCGAGGAAGTGCGGGTCGCTCACATGGATGATGACGTGCGAGGCGGGATCATGGCGACCGAAGACGAAGCCGCTGTCGGAAGGCGCTGACATGGTCTCAGCCTAGGCCGCGGCGCGACACCGGACGGGCGACGACTCCACGGCAGCTGTAGTAGTCGCGATACAGTGCTCGGATGGCGAAGAACGAGACACGGCGACGGATCATCGCGGATGCAGGGCTGACCGTTCTGGCGACCGATGGCTCTCGCGGTCTCACCCACCGAGCCGTGGACATCGTCGCGGGTGTGCCGGTGGGCACCACCTCGAACTACTTCCGCAGCCGAGAGGCACTCATCGCGGGCCTCGTCGATCGGATCGGCGAGCGTCTCGCCCCCAGCGACGACGACCTCGCACGGCGGTCATCGGAGGAGCCGAGCAGGAGCTCTTCGCCGAGTACATCCGCGACATCGTGCGTCGCCTCACCGATGACCGCGACGTCACACTCGCACTGTTCGAGCTGCGGCTCGAGAGCAGCCGCCGCCCCGATGTCGGCGCCCTTCTCGGCGCGTGGCAGCGAGCGGGGTTCGACGCGGACGTCGCTTTCAACGCGGGAGCGGGTCTTCCGGGCGGTCGCCGAGAGATCGCGCTCTTCCACTATGCGATCGACGGCCTGCTGCTCGATCGGCTCACGACCCCGATCGATCCGGACACCACCACCGACGAGATCGTCGACGACCTCGTCGCCGGTCTCCTCCGCTGACGCCCTCCTGGGCAGGACTCGTCGGTCAGTGCCCGACGACGATGATCAGGATGCCTGCCACGACCGCAGCCGCGCAGAGCGCGAAGCATCCGTACGCGCCGAACAGTGCGATCCGTCGCTGCCCCTCGGTGAGCGGACTCTTCTTCGCCGCCTTGGCCGCCTGCTTGGCAGCCCGCTTGAGCTCCTTCTCGGAGATCACGGTGATGGCGTCGGTGAACTCCGCCGGACTCACGACCGGCGCGTGTCCGCTGCGAACAAGAAGCCGAAGACCGAACGCATAGAACGTCACGACCGCGCAGGCTCCGATCAGAGCCGCAAGGAACACCTGGACGAATGCGCCCCAGTCGATGCCGACACTCACTTCGACTCCTCGCTCTTCGCCGTCTCGGGACTGTCGACCCCGGGGCCGTCGACGCGCGTCGAGGCGCCGGTCTTCGGGGCCTTCTTCGCGGCCCTGGCCGCTGCCTTCGCCTTGGCGTCCGCCTTGGCCTGAGCCTTGACCTTCTCGCGCGCCTCCGCGCGAGCCTTGGCCTCGGCCTTGGCCTCGATGATCCGCTGCTGTCGACGCGTGGGCGGGGGCGTGTCGGGGTGCTCGATCGCGAGCCCCGACTCGGCCACATCGCTCATGGCGTTCGCGGAGGTCACTGCATCCTTGCGGGATCGAAGGAACAGGCCGATGATCACGGCCAGCGCCAGGACCGCGTCGATCGCGATGCCCCAGAGGCCGAGCCAGGTGATGAGCAGGGCCGCGAGGGCACCGACTGCGCCTGCAGCCGGAAGTGTGAGGAGCCAGCCGATGGCGATTCGACCGGCGGTCCGCCAGCGGACCGTGGAGCCGCGGCGGCCGAGGCCGGAGCCGATGACCGACCCCGAAGCGACCTGCGTCGTCGAGAGCGCGAAGCCGAAAGCGCTGGAGGCGAGGATGGTCGCTGCCGTCGAGCTCTCGGCCGAGAAGCCCTGCGCGGGCTTGACCTCGGTCAGCCCCTTGCCCAGAGTGCGGATGATGCGCCACCCGCCGAGATAGGTGCCGAGGGCGATCGTCACCGCACAGGCGATGATGACCCAGAGATACGGATCGGCCTGCTCGCTGCTCTGCCACCCGACAGTGATCAGCGCGAGGGTGATCACGCCCATCGTCTTCTGAGCGTCGTTCGTGCCGTGCGCGAGTGCGACCAATGACGACGTGAAGATCTGTCCCCAGCGGAAGCCGTCCCGCCCGTCGGGCTTGCCGTCGTAGCGTCGGGTGATCGAGTACGCGAGCTTGGTCGCCGCGAAGGCGATGATGCCTGCCGTCAGCGGGGCGATGAGCGCCGGGAGGATGATCTTCGAGAGCACCATCCCGAAGTCGATGCCGTTGACTCCGACGCCGACCAGGGTGGCTCCGATGAGGCCGCCGAACAGCGCGTGGGACGAGCTCGAGGGCAGACCCAGCAGCCAGGTCAGCATGTTCCAGGTGATCGCGCCGATGAGACCGGCGAAGATCATCGGCAGGAACACGTCACCTTGGATCGTGTCCTCGCGGATGATCCCGTGCGACACGGTCTTGGAGACCTCCGTCGACAGGAATGCTCCGACGAGGTTGAGGACTGCTGCGAGAAGGACAGCGGTCTTGGGCTTCAGCGCGCCTGTCGCGATGGGCGTGGCCATCGCGTTGGCGGTGTCATGAAACCCGTTGGTGAAGTCGAAGAAGAGTGCCAGCAGGATAACCAGCACGACGATGAGGGCTGCGGTTTCCACCGTTCGCTTTCGGTCGTTGAGGAAGAAAGGAGAGGTGTCGACGGGATCGACGTGACGAACGAAGAGTTCACCGTGGGTTTTACTTCCGTTAACCGGCCCCGGTAGATCCTCCCACCCTCCCGGGTGCCGGTCAACTTGACCTGGGATAGCGTGGGAAGCGTGACTGATGCCCCGATCGCAGACCGCCGCTCCACCCTTCGCACGCACCACGGTGACACCTTCGATGATCCATACGAATGGCTTCGGGAGAAGGAATCCGGCGAGGTCATCGCACACCTCGAAGCCGAGAACGCCCACACTGAAGCCGAGCTCTCCCATCTGACCGACCTCCGCGAGACTCTGTTCCAGGAGATCAAGGGCCGTGTGCAGGAGACGGATCTGTCCGTGCCCACGCGGCGCGGGGCCTGGTGGTACTACAGCCGCACCGAAGAGGGCGCGCAGTACGGCATCCACTGCCGTACTGCCGCGGCCGAGGACGACTGGACTCCCCCGGTGCTGGAGCCGGGCGTGGCGGTGCCGGGCGAGATCGTGCTGCTCGACGGCAACGTCGAGGCCGAGGGGCATGAGTTCTTCTCCCTCGGAGCGTTCGATACCTCGGACGACGCGACGAAGCTGCTCTGGGCGACGGACTTCGAGGGCGACGAGCTCTACACGGTGCACGTGCGCGACCTCGCGACCGGCGAGACGCTCCCCGACGAGATCCCCGACACGGGTGGCGCGTTCTTCACACCGGACGGCACCGGGATCCTCTACACGACACGCGACGAGGCGTGGCGGCCCGACACTCTCTGGCTGCATCGTCTCGGCACTCCCGTCTCGGACGACGTGAAGCTCTTCCACGAGCCCGATGAGAAGTACTGGCTCGGCGCCGGCATCACCCGCAGCCGCAAGTACCTGGTGATCGCCGTCGGATCGAGCATCACCAGCGAGGAGTACCTCGTCGATCTCGCCGGAGACCTCACCGCAGCTCCTCGGATCGTCTGGCCGCGTCGCGAAGGCGTCGAGTACTCGCTCGAGCACGCCGTGGTGGACGGCGAGGACCGCCTCTACATCCTGCACAACGATGAGGCCCTGGACTTCGAGCTCGTCTCCGTGCCCGCCTCCGACCCACAGGGTGAGCGCCGCATCGTCCTCGCGCACGAGCCGGGTCGCCGACTGCTCGGGATGGACGCGTTCCGCGACTTCGCGACGGTGGAGTACCGCCGTGAAGGCCTGGAACGAGTCGGCATCCTGGACTACACCACGGACTCGGTCGACGACATCGCGTTCGACGAGCCCCTGTACTCGGCAGGCGTCAGCGGCAATCCGGAATGGCACTCGCCGTTCCTCCGGCTCGGCTACACGTCGTTCGTGACGCCGGGAACCGTCTACGAGATGGATCTCGCCACCCGCGAGCTGCATCTGCGCAAGCAGGTCGCCGTCCTCGGCGGGTATGACCCCCGGGAGTACGGCCAGAAGCGCGACTGGGCCACGGCGTCGGACGGTACCCGCGTGCCGATCTCCCTCGTGTGGAAGCGATCGTTCGGAGAGCCTGGCGCCGACCCGCGCCCGGTGCATCTCTACGGCTATGGCTCGTACGAGCACTCGATCGACCCCGGCTTCTCGGTCGCGCGGCTCTCGGAACTCGACCGCGGCATCGTCTTCGCCGTCGCTCATGCCCGCGGCGGTGGCGAGATGGGTCGGCAGTGGTACGAGGACGGCAAGCTGCTGAACAAGCGCAACACCTTCACCGACTTCGTCGCGTGCGCCGAGCACCTCGTGGAGCAGGGAGTCACGTCGCCCGAGCGCCTGGTCGCCGAGGGAGGAAGCGCGGGAGGACTCCTCATGGGCGCGGTGACGAACCTCGCTCCCGAGCTGTTCGCCGGCGTGCTCGCGGCAGTGCCGTTCGTCGACGCGCTCACCACGATCCTCGACCCCTCCCTCCCCCTGACGGTGATCGAGTGGGATGAATGGGGCGACCCGCTGCACGGAGCCGAGGTGTACGAGTACATGAGGTCGTACTCGCCGTATGAGAACGTCCGCGACGGCGTGCGCTACCCGCGCATCCTGGCCGTGACCTCGCTCAATGACACACGCGTCCTCTACGTCGAGCCTGCGAAGTGGATCGCTGCCCTGCGCGTCGCCGGTGCGACCGACGCCCTGCTCAAGTGCGAGATGGTCGCCGGTCACGGCGGTGTCAGCGGACGCTACAACTCGTGGAAGGAGCGGGCGTTCGAGCTCGCCTGGATCCTCGACACGGTCGGCCTCGCATCGCGCTGACCTCTCGAAGAACGCAGAGAACGGGCCGATCCGCAGGGATCGGCCCGTTCTCTGTGGTGCACGCGATCGAGACTCAGCCGAAGAGCGCTGCTGCCTCGTCGTAGCGGCTGCGCGGAACGGTGTTCAGCTCGCCCAGAGCCTCGGCGAACGGCACGCGCACGATGTCCGTGCCCTGCATCGCGACCATCTGGCCCCATGCCTTGTCGATGATCGCGTCGGCCGCGTGGAGTCCGAGGCGCGTCGCGAGCACGCGGTCGAAGGCCGACGGCGATCCGCCGCGCTGGATGTGGCCGAGGATCGTCGCGCGGGTCTCGATGCCCGTGATGCGCTCGATCGCCGGAGCGAGCTGGTCGCCGATGCCGCCGAGTCGAGGACGGTTGAATGCGTCCAGGCCCTTGTCGCTGTAGGCCTCATCCATACCGAGCAGCTTGAACCCCTCGGAGACGACGACGAGCGGTGCGCGACCGCGATCGTGCGCGCTCGAGACGAGCTCGGTGATGTCGTCGATCGACATGGGGACTTCGGGGATGCAGATGGCGTGAGCGCCCGCTGCCATGCCCGCGTGAAGGGCGATCCAACCGACGTGGCGCCCCATGACCTCGGCGACCATGCAGCGCTGGTGGGAGTCGCCCGTGGTGCGCAGACGATCCATCGCGTCCGTGGCGATGTTGACCGCCGTGTCGAACCCGAACGAGTAGTCCGTGGCGCGCAGGTCGTTGTCGATCGTCTTCGGCACGCCGATGACGTTGATGCCGTCCTTGGCGAGGCGGTCGGCTGCTGCGAGGGTCCCCTCGCCGCCGATCGCGATGATGCCGTCGATCTTGTGTCCGTACAGCGTCTTGGCGATGTTCTCGGCGCCGCCGCGCTCACCCTCGTAGGGGTTCGTGCGACTGGTGCCCAGGATCGTGCCGCCGACCTTCGACAGGCCCTTCACCTCGTGTCTGGTGAGCGGGAAGAAGTCCCCGTCGACCACGCCGCGCCAGCCGTCGCGGATGCCGACGAACTCGAGGTCGTAGGTGGTGGTGCCCTTGAGCACGATGCCGCGGATGACCGCGTTGAGTCCGGGGCAGTCGCCGCCGCTCGTCAGAATGCCGATCTTCATGCTTGCCTCAGACGGGTTCAGGGAAGGGGGAACAGGCGACGTTGCCTGCGATCGACACTAGCGCTCCGGGCGGACCGGGCGCCATTCGAGACGATGAAAACCGAGGATCTTGCCGCCGTTGCGCGACGATTCGCCAGAAATGCGCGATACGTCCGCCCGACATGAGAAATCGGCGCCAAGAAACAGAGTTCTTAACGCCGATTTCTGTCGACTCGAGAAGGCTCAGACGACGCCGAGCGTCTCCCGCAGAAGATGCATGAGAGCGCCCAGCTGCACAGGCTCGGCCGCCGCCTCGTCGAGGGCCTCGCCGTCCAGGGCACGGGCCGCGAGGCCCTGCTTCTGATCGATGAGCTCCGCGATCTTGGCGTCGATCGTGTGCGCGGCGATGATCCGCCACGCCGTCACCGGCTCGTCCTGACCGATACGGTGCACGCGGTCGATCGCCTGAGTCTGCTCCGCGGCCGTCCAGGACAGTTCCGCCAGGACCACGTTGGATGCGGCCTGCAGGTTCAGGCCGACACCGGCAGCGGTCAGCGAACACACCGCGATGCCGACCTCGGGGTCGCTGTTGAAGTCGTCGATCGACTGCTGCCGCACGGTCGAGGTCTGGTCGCCGCGGATCGAGACCGAACGGATGCCGGCCGACGCGAAGTGCGCCTCCGCCTGGTCCATCACGTCGATGTGCTTCGCGAAGAACACGACCTTGCCCACCGATCGCTGCAGCTGGGCCGCGTAGTCGGCTGCCAGGTGCGCCTTCGCCTGTCCGATGCGCCGCACCATCGTGAAGACGTTGTCTCCCCCGGTGCCAGCGGCCTTCGACTCCTCGAGCTCGTTCTGGGCGACCAGACGCACGATGTCGTCGTCGATCTCGCCGGGTGCCAGTCCGCGATCCCCTCGCGCTTCGATGATCCGCCGGTAGCGGGCGGCGAGCCGCTCGCCCAACTCTCGCTCGGCCTGACGGATGCCGCGGCCGAACTCGTCGTCCAGCTGCACGGGAAGGTCGGCGATGAGCTTGTCGGGAAGGTCGGCGGCGACGTCCTTCTTCTTGCGCCGCACGATACCCATCGAGATCACGGCTTCGCGAGCCTCGGGGTAGAACGCCTTGTCTGCGGGGGTGAAGCCGGTCGCGTCGAGCTTCTCCATCAACTCCGGCCCGGGCTTCTCACCCGTCGTCCACCCGAGGAAGCGCCAGATCGCGTCGAAGTCCTCGACGTCGTTGATCAGTGGGGTTCCCGTGAGCGCGAGCATCAGCGGGTTGCCGCCGGGGGTGCGCTCGCGAACGCGATTCGCGAGCGACAGCACGTTCTGCGACCGCTGGGAGCTGAGATTCTTGATGAAGTGGGCCTCGTCGACGACCATGCCCCGGAGGCCGATGGATGCGAGCCACGACATGTGGCGATCGAGGATCTCGTAGTTCACGATGAACACATCCGCGAAGGCGTCGATGTCATCACCATCGCCCTGGATCACGGTGGCCCTGCGCTGAGGGGTCCAGCGCTCGACCTCTCGCGCCCAGTTCATCTTGACCACGTTGGGCACGACCACGAGCAGCGGGTAGGCCCCGGCCACGGACGCCGCGAGCACCGACTGCGCCGTCTTGCCCAGACCGGGCTCGTCGGCGAGGAGGAAGCTCCTGTGCCCCGCTCGCACCGCTTCGAGGAAGCGGGACTGATGCACCATAACCTCGAGGCCCTTGGGCGAGAGGTGGTCGTACTCGGGCGCCGGAGGCAGGTCCATACTGGCTGCTCCTCCCCCGGCTCCGGTCTCGAAAGCCTTGTACAGCGGGCCCATGAGCTCCCAGCCGTCGAGACGTCGACGCGGAGTCGTGGTGGCGCGCGGGGTGAGATCGGGCGCGAGGAACGGGTTCGCCAGCTGACGCGCCTCGACAGAGGGCGGGGTCACCTGGCGCTCGGCGATCGCCGCAGACACCACGGGTGCCTGGACGGGCGCGATGTCGGCGATGATCAGCTCTTCCGGAGCCAGCTCGGCCCCCGATTCGAGCAGCCAGTCGCGTCGCATGCGCTTCGCCACCGGCGAGGTCGCCTGATCGGCTTCGAGAAGCTGAATCAGCGACGTGTCGCGCGCCGCCGTCTTCGCCAGGATCGTGGCGACGCCGTCGAGTCGCTTGAGAAGCTCTGCGCGGGCGGCATCGGCGATGTCGGCATCCGCCTTGACCCTGGCGCGCTCTTCACGCACCAGGAAGGCGATGACCTGGAACTTGACCCGGTTGGTGGGTCCGAGCTTTCCTCGCTGCGACTTCGCCTCGATCTCACGCACCTTGCGGGCGAGGATCGGGATGAGGGGTGCCTCATCGTCGCGACGGGACGTCTTCTTGCGCCGTGTTGCGGCGGTTGCCGTGGTCGGCATGCTCCTCCTGAGCGTGAAGGCCGGAACACCCTGAGGATGCATCGACCGTTCTCGGTGTCCGCGTGTGGCGTGAGCCAGGACCGTACGAACAGTATTTCCGGCGGTCGTCGACGAGCGAAGGACGCGCGAGGATCAGGGACCACCGAGGCCCATTCTATGCCATGCCGCCTGAGCCACGCAGATCAGGACACGCAGAGTTCAGGGCGAGTTCAGCGGTCGTCGCGCGACAGGACGGTCTCGGCATCCGTCACGTCAGCGGCCATCTGGGATTTCAGCTTCTCGATCCCCTCGAACGCGACCATTCCGCGCAGGCGCTCGACGAACTCGACGGTGACGTCGTGACCGTACAGATCGAGATCGGTCTCTCCGATCACGTGCGCCTCGACCTGACGTTCGAGCACGTCGTCGAAGGTGGGGTTGGTGCCGACCGAGATGGCAGCCCGGTGGCGGAGGCCGGTCTCGTGGTCGACGAGCCAGCCTGCGTAGACTCCGTCGGCCGGCACGAACGAGTCGACGGACGCCGAGAGGTTCGCCGTGGGGAAGCCGAGCTCGCGTCCGCGCTTGAGTCCGTGCACCACCTCCCCGCGCACGTCGACGTTGCGGTCGAGCACACGCGCGGCGGCGGTGACATCTCCGGCCATCAGCAGTTCCCTGATCCAGGTGGACGAGACCCGACGGTCGGAGCCGTCGAGGAAGACGTCGTCGACGACCTCTACGGTGAAGCCGTATTTCGGTCCGAGCTGTCGGAGGAGATCGGGGTTGCCCGCTCCGCCGCGGCCGAACCGGAAGTCCTCACCCACGAGAACGGTGGACACGTGCAGGGCACTGGTCAGGATGCCGGCGACGAAGTCCTCCGCGCTGCGCGCTGCGAGCTCCTCGTCGAACGTCAGAACCAGCGTGGCGTCGAGCTCGAGCTCGCTCAGCAGCTCGATCTTCCGCTCGACCGTGACCACGTTCTCCGGGCAGCGGTCGGGCCGCAGCACGGCGAGCGGATTGCGGTCGAACGTGACGGCCACGGCGCGGATCCCCGACTCGGCAGCGATCTCCTTGAGGCGCCCGATCACCGCTCTGTGCCCCGCGTGGACGCCGTCGAACTTGCCGATCGCCACGGCGGAGGGACCGAAACCGGGGGGAACCTCGCTCGGGTCTCGGAAGACGATCATGCGCTCGCCTCGACGCGGAGAGCGGACGCGACCGCACGGGCCGGCCTATGCGTGCGCAGCCACCAGATGCCGAAGATCGGCAGCACGAGCGGGATGAACAGATACCCGCGCCCGAACATCGACCAGACCGTGTCGTGCGGAAAAAGCTCGGGGAAGAAGATGCTGAGCGAGCCGACCACGAGGACGCCGGCGAGCTCGAAGACGATCGCCACCCAGGCCACCGCGTACCAGCCGCGTCGATTCGCGAGAACGAGTGCCAACGTCGCCAGGATGTACACGACGGCAGCGAGCGCCGAGAGCGAGTACGCGAGAGGGGCTTCACCGAACTGGCGGAAGATCTGCACGAAGCTTCGCCCGGTCGCCGCCAGCGCCATCACGGCGTAGACGATCACGAGGACACGACCGATGCCGGTCATGCGGGAGGTGGGAACGGTGGTGCTCATAGCGTCCTCCATTCTAGATCCGGGCGGGAAGCCCCGGATGCCTCGCCGACCGGTCAGGCCACCTGGATGGTCCAGATCACGTGCATGCGCCAGATCATGATCGCGACGGCCAGCGCCGCCACCCCGAGGATCACCGTGCTCCAACGGCTCCTCTCCATCAGCGCCCACAGCACGGCGCCGATGGGGAGCAGCACCGCGGAGACGAGATAGACCCAGTACTCGAGCAGGTCGCCCGTCGGCGGGTTCCCCACCAGCGGCGCCACGATGGCGACGATCACCTGCACGATGAGGAGCAGCTCGACGAGCGCGAGCGCACCGACGGAGTAGTCGCTCGGACGTCGTCCGGCCAGGCCGAGTGACACGCAGAACAGTCCGGCCAGGGTCGCGACCGCCACCTGGGCGATCGTCAGCCAGAGGATCATCGAGCCGCCTCCGGCATGTTCATGGCGCTCTTGAGATCGGCACCGCGCCTCTCGACGACGCCGACCAGGACGCCGTCCTCGTCGATCGCAGCCGCGAGGGCGCCGGTCAGCCGATCCGCCTGGCCGACCAGCCGCTTGCCGTGACGCAGATCTCTCGCTTCCTCTGCCGACACCGGCATCACGTCCAGGACCCTCGCGGCGGCGGCGGCCGGAGTCAGCAGCGCTGTCTCGACGACGCCGTCGACCGTCACGGCATCCGCGACGTCGAAGTCGCCGACTCGCGAGCGCCGAAGGGCCGTGAGATGCCCACCGACCCCGAGCGCTGCCCCGAGGTCACGAGCGAGGGAACGGATGTACGTGCCGGAGGAGCAGTCGACGACGACGTCGAGATCCAGGAACCCGTCACCGGAACGCTCCGCCAGAACCTCGAACCGCGACACTGTGACGTCACGAGCGGCCAACACGACCTCTTCGCCGGCCCGCACACGGTCGTACGCACGACGTCCGTCGACCTTGATCGCGGACACCGAGCTCGGGACCTGAGAGATCGCGCCGGTGAGCGCGTCGATCCCCGCCGCGACCCGATCGGGGGTGACCGAGTCCCAGGACCCCGCCGTGGCTCGGGTCAGGATCTCGCCGTCCGCATCGTCCGTGCCCGTCGTCTGTCCCAGTCGGATCGTCGCCTCGTAGGTCTTGTCCGCTCCGACGATGTAGGTGAGCAGTCGCGTCGCGCCCTCGACGCCGATCACGAGCAGACCCGTGGCCATGGGGTCGAGGGTTCCGGCATGCCCGACCTTGCGAGTGCCGAGCGCACGTCGAGTGCGTGCGACGACGTCATGGCTGGTCAGTCCAGCTGGTTTGTCGACGAGGAGGATGCCGGGCGAGACCATCTCTCAAGCCTACGGTGCGCTCGAACTCCCCTCTGCCCGTCGCGACCCATGTCGACGCCGTCCGCCGCTCTTCAGGGGGATCGGTGTTCGCCTAGGCTGACGAGGTGCCTTCGACTTCGCATCCACCCGCCGAGGTGTCCGAGCCTCTTGCGGACTGGTACCGGGGTGCCGCACGCGACCTGCCGTGGCGGCGCACGGAATTCCGCGAGGATTTCGGCGCGTGGGGAACGCTGGTCAGCGAGTTCATGCTGCAGCAGACGCCCGTGAACCGAGTGATACCGCACCTCGAGGCGTGGCTCGCCCGGTGGCCGACGCCCGCGGCCATGGCTGCCGCTTCACCCGCCGAGGTCGTGCAGCAGTGGGCCAACCTCGGCTACCCGCGCCGCGCACTCTGGCTGCATCGCGCGGCCATCGAGATCTCTGAGCGACACGGCGGCGTCGTCCCCCACGACATCGATGCCCTCCTCAAGCTCTCGGGCATCGGCGACTACACGGCCAGGGCTGTCGCTGTCTTCGCCTACGGCGACCGGCACCCCGTCGTCGACACGAACACTCGACGTGTGATGGCGCGCGCCATCCTCGGCCACGCGCAGCCGGGACCGCCCTCGCGTCGCGACCTGGCGCTGATGGACTCGCTGCTGCCCGCCGATGTCGCCGAGTCCGCCGTGTTCAACGCGGCCGCGATGGAGCTGGGCGCGACGGTGTGCACGGCACGCTCGCCGCGCTGCGACGTCTGCCCGCTGAGCGACACATGCGCGTGGCTGGCCGCAGGGCGACCCGAGACCGGTGACACCCGCAGACGCCAAGCCGCCTTCGAGGGTTCTGACCGCCAGGCACGAGGAGCCGTGCTCCGGGTGCTGCGAACCGCCGCGCCCACCCCGGTGCTGATCGACTCCGTGCTGGCCGACTGGCCCGATCCGCTTCAGCGCGACCGTGCGATCGTCTCGCTCATCGCCGACGGCCTCGCCGAGGCCGATGGCGAACTGCTGTCGCTTCCCCGCTGAGTCCGCCCGTCAGACGAACTGCCCGATGCGGTGAGCGAGCACCGTGAGCTCGACTCGGGTCCTCACCTCGAGCTTCACGAAGACCCGACCGAGGTGCACCTCCACGGTGCGCACCGAAACGTGGAGCGCATCCGCGATGTCGCGGTTAGAAGCTCCGCCGACCGCCAGCATCGCCACCTCGAACTCTCGAGCGGTGAGCATCGACTCCCACACTCGCCGGCACGAGGAGAGCGGGTCACCGCTGGCGGCAGCTCCGTCGGAGGCCTCCACCTGCTCCAGACGCACCGAGACCGCTCTCGCCCACGCCGTCGCACCGGAGACCTCGAGCAGGTTCCGTGCCATCGAGAGGTGCTCCCGTCCGAGACCCACGTCTCCCTTGATCAGCGACCTCGTGCCGATCATCGCCTCGACCCGTCCGCGGGAGAAAGGCGAGGTCAAGGTCCGTGCGGCGGCGACCACGACCGGCCGCGCAAGGCGCCACTCGTCGTCCGAGCAGCTGGTGATCTGCACGCGCAGCCGTTGCGCCAGAGCGATCTCGGGCGGTTCGATCCGCTGCGGGCTCCATGATCCGCCATGCGTGACCACGATCGCCTCCTCCAGCCCGGGCACCGACAGGGTCGGCTGAGGAGCGCCGCGATCCCTCCAGAGCCGCATGCACGCCGCGGCTTCGGCCGAGTGTCCCGACAGGAATGATTCGATTCCCCTGTCCACCAGCTGATCGATGCGCAGAGGGGCCGGGAGGGCGGCGGTGAGAGCCTTGGCGAACGGCCCCAGATGTCCGAGAACCGCGAGATCGAGGCGTCGTGCGATCACGACGCCGAGCCCGGCGAAAGGCAGCGCCACAGGCAGCTCGACGGCCGCACGAAGCATCCGGTCGCGCGCGGCGCCGATGTCTCCACGCCACATCAGGAGCAGCACCTCGGCGACCGCGCGGTACGCCGCGACGAGTGGACTGAGCTCGAAGCCGGCCACGAACGGGTCGACCTCGACGCCGACCGGCGAGTCACCGGCGGCGAGCAGGCTCAGCCCGCGGTCGACGTCCCCGTCGACCGCCGCTTGCAGAGCCCTCAACAGGCCGCCGGTGAGGGGCCCGGCCCCGCGAACGTCGTCCTTCTCGCGGTCGCCGATGACGAGCCAGGCCAGTGCGACGACCGGATCTCGGAGTTCGCGATCGGCTTCGACGCGCGCGCTCGCGTGACGGAGAGCGTCGAGCCACGAGCGCATCGTGCGACGGTCACCGCGTTCGGCGCACAGCATCGCTGCGAAGGCAGCAGCTCGCGCCCAGGAGTACCAGTGCTCCGCGTCATCGCGATCCGGTCGGATCACGCTCATGTCGACCTCGGGAACTGACCCGCGCAGATGCGTCTCGGCGACGAGCAGCCCGCCGAGACCCTGGAGCCGATAGAGCTCGTCGCCACCGGGGAAGAGACTTCCGAGCCGTCGCGCCGCCTCGACCGCGTGCCCGGCCGCGATGGCGGCGACACCGGCGACGAGGTTTGCCTCGTCCTGCTCGACCCCGCTCGAGTGGGCGGCGGCTTCTGCAGCGAGGTGGAAGGCGCGCTCGCTGAGTCCCGCCTCCGAATGCTCCCTGGCTATCCGTGTGAGCTCCCCGGCAGTCACCGGTTCGCCGTGCATCGCAGCTCGAGCGCTGTGCCAGTCGGCGTCCACCTGCTCGCCGCGTTCGTCGAAGAGTCGGTGGAGTCGCAGGTGCACTGCAGCAGCCGCGGAGGAGGGCGTCGTCGCTCGCAACCAGATCGCCAAGCGGGGGTCGGACAGACGGACGCGACCGGCGTGGATGTCGAGGAGCGCTCCGAGAGGGCCTGTGGTGAGCTCCGCGGCAGAACGACCGGCGAAACCGACCAGCGGATCCAGCCTGTCGTCGAGGCGCATCGACACCGCGATGAGCACCTCACGGTCGCTGTCGTCCAGCTCCAGCTGGGCGAAAAGCGTCTCGACCGATGACACCATCGGCAACGGTGAGGGGAGCGACCTGAGCCCCTGCCGTTGAGCCCCGTCAAGACGAGCTGCGACGGCCAGGATGGTGGGAGGGTCCTCCGACAGCTCGGCAGCGAGTCGCGCCGCGACATGCGGCGCGCAGCTCAGGTCGTGCTCGAGGAGTTCCTCGAGAATCGTCTCGACAGCTGCCGGTGCGACCGAAGCTGTCCTCTGCGCACGCGAAACGTCGATGCTGAACTCCCCAGTCCCCACGGGCGACTGCCCGTTAGGCCGAGGTTACCAAGACTGCTCACACCCTCAGACGAGGGCGCGATATTCAGGCCTGCGTGTCGTCGTCTTCCTGGCGCAGGTACGGGTCTGCGTCACCGGCGTGCGAGGCGGAGGAGGCGAGCTTCGCCACGTCGGCATCGCGCTGCTGCGCCTCGCGAAGAAGCGCCGAGATGTGATCGGCGTTCTCGGGCAGCGCGTCGGGGATGAACTCGAGCGTCGGAACCAGGCGGGTGCTCAGCTGCTTCCCGACCTCGCTGCGGAGCATGCCGGTCGCGGAGGTCAGCGCCGCACCGCTGGAGAGGCGCTCCTCCTCGGTGCCCAGCACCGTGTAGAACACGGAGGCGTGCTGCAGGTCTCCGCTCACGCGGACGTCGGTGATGGTCACGAATCCGAGTCGCGGGTCGCGCAGACCCTTCTCCAGTCGCTCTGCGAGGATCACACGAATGCGATCGGCCAGACGTGCCTGTCGTTCACCAGCCATTGTTCTCTCCCTCTACGTACCCTTCGGGCGAGGGTGCATGACGCACCCTCGCCCGAAGATATCGAACTCGATCAGCTGCGAGGCTTCTCGACCAGCTCAGTGGTCTCGATCTCGTCGCCGATCTGGATGTCGTTGAACTTGCCGAGGCCGATACCGGCCTCGTAGTCCGTGCGAACCTCGGTGACGTCGTCCTTGAACCGACGCAGCGACTCGATGGCGAGGCCATCGGCGATCACCACACCGTCGCGGATGACGCGAGCCTTGGCGTTTCGCGTGATCGTTCCCGAGCGCACGATGACACCGGCGATGTTGCCGAACTTCGAGGAGCGGAACACCTCGCGGATCTCGGCGACACCCGACTGGACCTCTTCGTACTCCGGCTTGAGCATGCCCTTGAGCGAGCTCTCGATCTCGTCGATCGCGTTGTAGATCACCGAGTAGAACCGGATGTCCACGCCTTCACGCTGTGCACGCTCGCGCGCCTTCGTGTCGGGACGGACGTTGAAGCCCACGATGATCGCGTTGTCGATCGTCGCGAGGTTGACGTCGGACTCCGTGATCGCACCGACACCGCGGTGGATGATGCGGAGCTGCACCGAGTCGTCGACCTCGATCTTGAGAAGCGACTCCTCGAGCGCCTCGACGGCACCGGAGACGTCACCCTTGATGATGAGGTTGAGCGACTCGACCTTGCCCTCTTCGAGAGCACGGGTGAAGTCCTCGAGCGAGATGCGCTTGCGGGCCTTCGCCAGCTGCGCGTTGCGCTCGACAGCTTCACGCTTCTCGGCGATCTGACGGGCCATGCGGTCTTCCTCAGTGACGATGAAGACGTCGCCGGCACGCGGCACGGAGTTCAGACCCTGCACCTGCACGGGACGCGACGGGTAGGCCTCGAGGACCTGCTCGCCGTTCTCATCCGCCATCGCACGCACGCGGCCGTACGCCGTTCCGGCGACGATCGCGTCACCGACGCGCAGCGTTCCGGACTGGATGAGCACCGTGGCGACCGAACCGCGACCCTTGTCGAGCTTCGCCTCGATGGCGACACCGCGAGCGGCCTTGTTCGGGTTGGCGGTCAGGTCGAGGCCTGCATCGGCAGTGAGCAGCACCGCGTCCAGGAGCTCCTGGATTCCGGTGTTCGCACGGGCCGAGACGTCGACGAACATGACGTCTCCGCCATACTCCTCTGCGACCAGGCCGTACTCGGTGAGCTGCTGGCGCACCTTGGCCGGGTTGGCGTCGGGCTTGTCGACCTTGTTCACCGCGACCACGATCGGCACGTTCGCCGCCTGGGCGTGGTTGAGCGCCTCGACCGTCTGCGGCATGATGCCGTCGTCGGCCGCGACCACGAGGATCGCGAGGTCGGTGACCTGCGCTCCACGAGCACGCATGGCCGTGAAGGCCTCGTGACCCGGGGTGTCGATGAAGGTGATGGCACGCTCGATGCCCTCGTGCTCCGTCCACACCTGGTACGCACCGATGTGCTGGGTGATGCCGCCGGCTTCACCCTCGATGACGTTGGTCTGACGGATGGCGTCGAGAAGGCGCGTCTTACCGTGGTCGACGTGGCCCATGACGGTGACCACCGGAGGACGGATCTCGAGGTCGTCCTCGCTCTCCTCCTCGAGCTCCTGCTCGAGGTTGAGACCGAAGCCCTCGAGGAGCTCCTTGTCCTCGTCCTCGGGCGAGACCATCTGGATCTTGTATCCGAGCTCCGCACCCAGGACCTCGAACGTCGCCTCATCCAGCGACTCGGTGGCCGTGGCCATCTCGCCGAGGTTGAAGAGGATCGTCACGAGGGTTCCGGGCTGGACCGTGTAGCCGGTCAGCGTCTCGATCTTGTCGGCGAAGTCCGAGATCGACGCGCCGCGGCGCATACGGATGATCTCGCCGTTACCGCGGGTGACGTTGACGCCACCGACGACCGGGGCGCTCCGCATCTCGAATTCCTGCCGCTTCGCCCGCCGCGACTTGCGCTGCTTGCTCTTGCCGCCGCCCTTGCCGAAGGCACCTGCGGTACCTCCACCGGGACCACGACCGCGACCTCCACCGCCACCGGGACGACCTGCGAAGCCTCCACCGGGACGAGCGCCGGGACCTGCGCCGGGTCCGCCGGCACCGCCGGGACGACCGGGTCCACCCGGACGCTGCTGGAACGGTGCACCACCGGGACGACCGCCCTGACCGCCGCGCGGGGCGCCGGGACGGGGGGAACCGGGACGAGGTGCACCCGGACGCGGCGCGCCGGGACGCGGAGCCTGCGGACGCGGGATGTTGCCCGGCGTCGGGCGCTGGCCCATCCCCTGCGCGGAGGCGAAGGGGTTGTTGCCGGGTCGCGGTCCGTTGGGCCGCTGACCCATGCCCTGAGCGGACGAGAACGGGTTGTTGCCCGGGCGCGGGGCGCCGGGCTTGGGTGCGCCGCCGTCAGCGGGCTTGGAAGCTGCGCTGTCTGCGGACTGGGGAGCTGCCGGCGTGGCGGCAGCCGGAGCGGCGGCCTCGGCCGGAGCTTCGGGTGCCGGAGCTGCAGCAGGCGCCTCGGGCGCGGGCGCGGGCTTGGGCCCGGGCTTGGGTCCGGGTGTCGGTGCACCGGCACCGGGCTTGGCGGCACCGGGCTTGGCGGCACCGGGCTTGGCTGCACCGGGCTTGGCTGCACCGGGCTTGGCGGCACCGGGCTTCGCTGCGGCGGGAGCCGCATCCGCGGAGCCCTTCAGCGAGGCGTCCGACTCGATGGCAGCGCGAAGCTTGCGCGCCACCGGCGGTTCGATGGTCGAAGAGGGGCTCTTGACGAACTCTCCGAGTTCCTTGAGCTTTGCAAGTGCGATCTTGCTGTCGACGCCGAGTTCGGCGGCGATCTCGTGTACGCGTGGTTTACCAGCCACAATTCTCCTGTCTGGGGTCGGTCCACCCAGACAGGGCAGACCACTAGTCGCGGACGGGTCTCATTTCGAGCCGTTCACTTTGTTTCCATAGCCGTTCAGCCTTTGTTTCTTGGTGGGTGCTGTTCGATGATCCGCGTGTCCAGATCGCTGGAGACGCGCAGTGCTCTTCCGAAAGCCCGGCGCCGCAGAGCGGCATCCACGCATTCCGGTGTCGGATGGACCCACGCGCCTCGCCCTGGCAGAACGGCGCGCTCATCGAGGATGAGGATGTCGTTCTGGGACACCACTCTGAGAAGAGCGGCGCGGGGAGCACGCGTGCGACAGCCGACGCACGTTCGTACGGGTTCCATCTTACACCTGTGTTCCCGTCCGACTCGCGCGGCTGGCGCGAGTCGGACGTGGCGAGCGGTCAGTCCAGGACGCTGTCCGGCTGGATGTCGATCTTCGCTCCGGTGAGCTTGGCAGCCAGTCGGGCGTTCTGCCCCTCCTTGCCGATCGCGAGCGAGAGCTGATAGTCGGGCACGAGTGCACGCACGGCTCTGGTGTTCGCGTCGAGGATGAACGAGCTCGTGACCTTGGCGGGAGAGAGGGCGTTCGCGACGAACGCGGCGAGCTCCGGGTCGTGATCGACGATGTCGATCTTCTCGCCGGCCAGCTCCTCGGTGACGGCACGAACGCGTCGGCCCATCTCGCCGATGCAGGCGCCCTTCGCGTTGATCGCCGGGTCGTTCGCACGGACGGCGATCTTGGTGCGGTGGCCGGCCTCACGAGCCAGCGAGACGATCTCCACGAGACCTGCGGCGATCTCGGGCACCTCGAGCGCGAACAGCTTGCGGACGAGACCGGGGTGCGTGCGCGAGACGGTGATCTGCGGTCCCTTGAGACCCTTCGCGACGCTGGTCACGTAGACGCGGAGGCGCGACCCGTGGGTGTACTCCTCGCCCGGCACCTGCTCCTCCGGAGGAAGGATCGCCTCGACGGCTCCGAGATCGACGTGGATCATGCGGGGATTCGGTCCCTGCTGGATCACGCCGGCGACGATGTCGCCTTCCTTGTCCTTGAAGTCTCCCAGCACGACATCATCCGCGATGTCCCGCAGGCGCTGGCTGATGACCTGCTTGGCGGCGAAGGCCGCGATACGTCCGAAGTCATTCGGCGTCGCGTCCTCTTCGCCGATGATCGCGCCCTCTTCGTCCTTGACGACCTGCAGCACAGCGACGTGCCCGGTGCGACGATCGAGTTCGACGCGGACCCCCTCGGGGGTGGCGCCGTCGTCCGAGACGTGCTTGGAGTAGGCGGTCAGGATGGCCTGTTCGATGATCGAGACCAGCTCATCGAAGGGGATCGCCTTCTCCTTCTCGATCCCACGCAGCAGACTCAGTTCGATATCCATGACGACTCCCTATTCAGCTCTCGTCGCGCGGGTGTTCACGCGCGACATCCGTACCACGATACCCTGTGCCCACCGCCCGATGCCACGGAGGCGGCCGCACCGACGCGGTGCCGAGCGCGCAGGAGGACTCAGTGACGACGTACGACACCATCGTGATCGGGGCAGGGATGTCGGGTGTGACGGCGGCCCGCATGCTCGACGACACCGGAGCCGACGTCGTCGTCCTCGAGGCGAGGGATCGCGTCGGGGGCAGGATGCACACCGACCGCGCTGCGGGTTTTCCCGTCGATCGCGGTGCATCGTGGGTCCACGGCGTCGACGACTCCCCGCTGTGGGATCTCGTGCAGGCGCTCGGCATCCCCACCCTCGAGTACACCGTCGGCAGCTTCCAGGCCGGAGGCAGGCCGATCGAGAACTTCGACGGGGAGGGCAGGGCGATGGATCCTGCGAGCACTTCTCAGTGGGTCGCCGATGTCGAGCAAGCAGATCGACTGTTGGCAGAGGAGATCACCCGGTCCTCCCCCGGCGACACCTATCTGGATGTCACGGAGCGCGCGCTCGACCGCTCGGGCTTCGAGCCGGAGCGCATCGATGAGGTCCGCGAGTTCTTCCGTCACCGCGTCGAGGAGCAGTGTGGTGCATGGGTCGGGGACCTCGACGCGCACGGGCTCGACGAGGATGCGATCGACGGCGACGAGGTCATCTTCCCGCGCGGCTACGATGAGCTCCCGCGTCGGATCGCCGCCGGTCTCGACATCCGACTCGGTCACGTCGTCACCCGCATCGAGCGGACCGACCGGGGCGTCACCGTGTCGACCCGGAACGGAGAGTTCTCGGCCCGCAACGCGCTGGTGACCGTGCCGCTCGGCGTGCTCAAGGCGGAGTCGATCGAGTTCGCCCCTCCGCTGCCCGACGCTGTCGGCGGACCGATCGCGCGACTGGGCATGGGAGTGTTCAACAAGGTGTTCATCCAGTTCCCGGAACGCTTCTGGCGCGAGGACAGCTACGTTCTCCGGGCGCTCGGCGAGGCCGGTGAGCACTGGCACTCCTGGTACGACGTCTCGGCGGTCAGCGGGATCCCGACGTTGCTGACCTTCACCGCCGGCCCGTTCGGCCGCCGGATGCAGGATCTGTCGGATGAGGAGGTCGTCGCGGACGTCGTGAGCGCCCTGCGGTTCCTCTACCCGGATGCCGTCGGCGACCCCACCGCGCACTGGATCACGCGATGGGGACAGGACGAGTTCTCGAACGGGTCGTACTCGCATCTCGCGGTCGGCTCGTCACACCACGACCACGACGAGCTCGCGGGGCCGGTCGACGCAGTGCTGCACTTCGCCGGTGAGGCGACATGGGGCGACGAGCCGGCGACCGTGGGGGCCGCGTACTACTCGGGGCACCGCGCCGCTGAGCGCATTCTCGGTCGGTCGATCGACCTGGCGGAATTCGCGGCAGGCATCACAGCGCGGGAGCGGACTCCAGCGAGTTGATCGCGCCGATCAGACGGAACAGGTTGCCGACCTGTCGCTGGTCGAGATGCAGGGAGAGACGAGGAAGGTGCAGCAGATCGTCGTCTGCGACCTCCGGCGACCGCGGAGCTGTCCGTTCGATCCGTCCGCTCGCCAGCATCCCGGCGAACCGGTCGTTGAGATCCTCGAGCTCTTCGTCCGTCGGCTCTCCACGCAGTCTCAGCACGAGCGAGTCCCCCACCCAGCGCAGCGAGTCGTAGTTGCGCCAGAACCCGGCGATCACGGCGGCTGCCGACTCGACGGAGTCGGTGATGACCACGCGATCGAAGTCACCCTCGGAGATCACCCCTGTCGGCGCCAGGTCCTCGTCGATGAATCGCTTGAGGCCGTTCCAGAACGTGCCTCCCGGCTCGTCGAGCAGCACGATCGGCGTCGGCTCGGCCTTTCCGGTCTGCTGGAGGGTCAGCAGCTCGAACATCTCGTCGAGGGTGCCGAATCCGCCAGGGAGACAGATGAAGCCGCTGGACTCCTTGATGAGCATGAGTTTGCGGGTGAAGAAGTACTTCATCGCCACCACATGCTCGCTCGCCGCGATCAGGCTGTTGGCCTTCTCCTCGAACGGCAGCCTGATCGACACGCCGAGCGAGAGCGCGGGGCCGGCACCTTCAGCGGCAGCCTGCATGATTCCCGGTCCTGCTCCGGTCACCACCATCCATCCGTCCGCCGCGAGAGCAGCCGCGACATCACGCGCCTGGACGTAGAGCGGATCGTCGTGGAGGGTACGCGCCGATCCGAACACCGTGACCTTCGGCACCCCTTCGAACGGTGCGAACAAGCGGAAGGCGTCCCGCATCTCGGCGAGGGCGGCGGAGGCGATCTTGAGATCGAGGCGGTTCGTGCCGTCCTCCCCCAGCAGGACCGCTGTGCGCATCATGCGCATCACGAGTCTGCGATCGGTCTTGACCCCTGCTTCGTCGAGGACGTTGTTGATCTCGGCGCTCAGCGACGCCGTCAGCGGTTCGTCGGTCATGCCCTCAGCCTGTCATGGGAGCACGTCGGGCGGGCCGCCGCAACGCCGCCCTCCGCCCTCACCACGCTCACGCCCCCGTGTCAACGCCCGTGCCAAGTCAGGTCTCCTGCGGGACAGTGGCTGCATGACAGAGATCACTGGACCGGAAGCACTGGCACGCGTCACCGAACTCGTCGAGGACATCGACTTCACGATGCTGACGACCACCGACGACGACGGCAACCTCGTGAGCAGGCCGATGTCGACCCGGCAGATGGACGACGCCGGCGACATCTGGTTCTTTACCGCCGAAGACACCGAGAAGGTCGAGGAGGCGCGCGCCCATCGACAGGTCGGCCTCTCGTACTGCGACGCGAAGGGCATGCGATACGTGTCGGTGGCCGGCAACGCGTCCGTGGTGCACGACCGTGCGAAGATGGAAGAGCTCTATTCGCCCTCGCTCGACATCTGGTTCGAGGACGGGCTGGACACTCCCGGCATCGCACTTCTCAAGGTGACGCCGACGGTGACCGAGTTCTGGGAGCCCTCCAAGGGCAAGATCGCGATGGCGGCCGGCGCGCTCAAGGCCCTCGTGACCAAGGACACGCCCGATGACGACATCATGAACCACGGCCGGATCGTCTGCTGACGTCCGCTCCGAACGACAGAATGCCGCGCACCCGGTGAGGTGCGCGGCATTTCTCTGTCGTCGAGGTCAGCGCTGGGTCAGCTGATCGACGGCGTCGGCGACGGACACCGCGCTGCGATCCCCCGTGCGCCGGTCCCACAGCTCGACCTGACCGTCCGCGGCCCCTCGGCCGACGATCACGATCTGCGGAACGCCGACGAGCTCGGCGTCTCCGAACTTGACTCCGGGCGAGACCTTCGGGCGGTCGTCGTAGAGCACGTCGAGACCGGCGGACTCGAGCTGAGCGGAGAGCTCAGCTGCCACGTCGAAGGCCATCTGGTCACGACCGGCAGCCACGACCTGCACATCGAAGGGCGCGACCGAAGCTGGCCAGATGAGACCCTTCTCGTCGTTGTTCAACTCGGCGATGATCGCCAGGATGCGCGTCACGCCGATGCCGTACGACCCCATCGTGACCGTGACGAGCTTGCCGTTCTCGTTGAGCACCTTGAGTCCGAGCGCGTCCGCGTACTTGCGACCCAGCTGGAACACGTGACCGATCTCCATTCCGCGCGCGAGCTCGACCGGACCGGAGCCGTCAGGAGCCGGATCGCCCGCGCGGACGTCGGCGATCTCGACGATGCCGTCGGCGAAGAAGTCACGTCCGGCGACAACCGAATGCGCGTGCTTCTCGTCGAGGTTCGCACCGGTGATCCAGCTCGTGCCCTCGCTCACACGGGGGTCGACCAGGTAGCGGATGCCGGTAGCCGATTCCTCGCCGAGCACAGCTCCCGTGGGCGACCAGGGGCCGATGTAGCCCTTGACGAGCAGCGGATTCTTCTCGAAGTCGTCTGCCGTGGCGGTCTCGACCTCGGCGGGCGCGAACGCGACCTCGGCCCGCTTCTCGTCGACCTCGCGGTCGCCGGGGATGCCGACGACGACGAGTTCACGGGTGCCGTCGAGGTGCGTGAGCGCGAGCACGACGTTCTTGAGCGTGTCCGCAGCCGTGTAGTCGCCGTCGAGGTGCACGTTCGAGTGCGCGACGAGAGTCTCGATCGTGGGCGTGTTCGGCGAGTCGAAGATCACCGGTGCCGCATCCGCGTCGAACGGGATGGCGTCGGGAACGGCGGTCGTGAATGCCTCCACATTGGCGGCGTATCCGCCGGCGCTGCGGACGAACGTGTCCTCGCCGACGGGAGTCGGGTGCAGGAATTCCTCGCTCCGCGAACCGCCCATCGCTCCGGCATCCGCCTGGACGATGACGTACTCGAGACCCAGGCGCTGGAAGATGCGCTCGTAGGCATCGCGCTGAGCCTGGTAGCTGAGATCGAGACCCTCATCGGAGGAATCGAACGAATAGGCGTCCTTCATCGTGAACTCGCGTCCGCGAAGCAGTCCTGCCCGCGGACGCGCCTCATCGCGGTACTTGTCCTGGATCTGGTAGAGCGTGAGGGGAAGATCCTTGTACGACGAGTACAGGTCCTTCACGAGCAGCGTGAAGGCCTCTTCGTGCGTCGGGGCGAGCAGGTAGTCGCCGCCCTTGCGGTCCTGGAGACGGAACAGCAGGTCGCCGTACTCGTCCCAGCGTCCGGTCGCCTCATACGACTCGCGGGGCATGAGAGCCGGGAAGTGCACCTCCTGTGCGCCTGCCGCGGCCATCTCCTCGCGGACGACGGTCTCGATCTTGGCCTTCACGCGGAGACCCAGCGGGAGCCACGCGAAGATACCGGCAGCCTGCGGCCGGATGTACCCGGCGCGGATCAGCAGCTTGTGGCTCGCGACCTCTGCGCCTGCAGGGTCTTCACGGAGCGTGCGGAGGAAGAATTTCGAAAGACGAGTGACCACCGGGCAAGTCTACTGACCGGTGGTCGCTCGTTTTCGCGATGCGTCAGTTGAGCGCGGGCAGGCCGTTCGGGATCACGCCGCCCGCGTAGAGGCTTGCCGCAAGATCCTGGACCGCGGTCAGGGCGACCCGCTGAGGGAGCGGGCCGTAGGAGATGCGGGCCACACCGAGCTTCTCGTACTCCGAGGCGGCGAGGGTGCCGGGAAGCCCGATGACGCTGAGCTTGCCCTCGCCGAGCCCCTCCACGAGCTGACGCGTGATGTTGGCGTCGAGCATGCCCGGAACGAAGACAGCCGTGGCGCCGGCGTCGAGGAACGCCCGGCCGCGCTGGATCGCATCGGCGATGCTCTCGGCGACAGGACGGTGGCCGGCGCGCACGAAAGCGTCGGTACGAGCGTTCAGAGCGAACGGAACCCCCTCGGCCTCGGCGGCCTTGACGATGGCCTCGACGGCCGCGACCGACTCGTCGAACGGCTTCAGGCGGTCTTCGACGTTGGCACCCACCACGCCGGCGCCGATCGCGAGTCGCGTGGTCTCTCCTGCGTCGCCGTATCCGTCGTCGAGGTCGGCGGTCACCGGAACGGAGACGGATGCGGCGATGCGGCCGACCATGTCGATCATGATGTCGCGGGTGATGGTGCCGTCCTCGAAGCCGAACGAGGCGGCGATGCCGTGTCCGGCCGTCGCGATCGCCTTCGTCTCGGGAAGCTTCGCGACGGCGCGGGCGGACACGACGTCCCACACGTTCACGACGCGGAGGATCTCCGGAGCTTCGTAGAGTCCGATCAGGGTCTGGGCTTTCGCAGCAGTGGTCATGTCCCCAACGCTAACGCCCAGTATTCCGGTCAGGGCCGGACGGACACGCGAATCTCAGGTTCCGGGTGGTGCGCATCGCTGCGGCTGACGGCTCGGCCACTCGGCTCCCGCGGTGCTGTCCCGACGGCACCGGCTCGCGAAAGCGAAGGATCTAGTGTGGGGTCATGCCTCAGCGCCGATCCCACGTTGCTCCGTCAGCCGCGCAGACCGAGCTCGCCGTCGCGCTCGCCACCCTTCGGGAATCTCTGGGCGCCCCCACGGACTTCCCTGCGGCGGTCCTGGCGGAGGCTGCAGCCTCGGATGCTGCCACCCCAGAGCTCGATCTGCGCGACATCCCGTTCGCCACCCTGGATCCGCTCGGGTCGCGCGACCTCGACCAGGCCTTCCACCTCGAGCGCCGGGGATCCGGCTACACCGTCCGCTACGCGATCGCCGATGTACCCGCTTTCGTGCGACCGGGCGGCGCTGTCGACGCGGAAGCCCGCCGGCGAGGTCAGACCCTGTATGCAGCGGACGGCACGATCCCGTTGCATCCGAAGGTGTTGAGCGAGGATCGTGCGTCGCTGCTGGCCGACGTGGATCGCCCCGCGCTCGTCTGGACCTTCGCGTTGGATTCCGCGGGAGTCGTCGAGGAGTTCCGGCTCGAGCGAGCGCTGATCCGCTCGCGCGCCCAGCTCGACTACGCCAGCACGCAGGCGGCACTCGATCAGGGCGAGGCGGGTCCCGCCGAGCTTCTGCCGGAGATCGGCGCGCTCCGCATCGCGCAGGAGAAGCTGCGGGGCGGTGCGAGCCTGAACCTGCCGGACGAAGAGGTCGTGCGGGGCGTCGACGGAACCTTCGCCATCGAACGCCGGCATCCGCTTCCTGTCGAGGAATGGAATGCTCAGCTGTCGCTCATGACGGGCATGGCAGCCGCGTCGCTCATGATCGACGCAGGCATCGGGATCCTGCGGACGATGCCCCAGCCCGACGAGAAGTCGTTCGAGGCGTTCCGCCACCAGACCGAGGCCCTCGGCCGGCCGTGGACGACCGGCAGGTATGGTGACTACCTCCGCGAGCTGGACCGCGAAGACCCCATGACCCTCCCGATCCTCGAAGCTGCGGCGTCCCTGTTCCGCGGAGCGGGGTATGTGACCTTCGACGGCCCGGTACCGCCCGACACGGAACAGGCGGCGATCGCCGCCCCCTACGCTCATGCCACCGCACCATTGCGGCGTCTCGTCGACCGCTGGTCGCTCACTGTCTGCCTCGCCGCATCCGAGGGTCGCGAGGTTCCGGGCTGGGTGCGCGAGTCCCTCGCCGAGCTTCCTGCACTGATGCAGGAGTCCGGCCAGCGTGCCTCCCGGCTCGATTCCGCGACGATCAACTGCGTCGAGGCTGCGCTGATGACACCGCTGGTCGGCGCATCCGTCGACGCGACCGTCATCGAGATGCGCGGTGAGCGCGCGACCGTCCAGATCGCCGATCCCGCCGTGACGGCCTCCGCCCTTGTGCCGCCCGACACCGTCCCCGGCGCGACCGTGCGCCTCCGTGTCGAGCGGGTGGACATCACCCGAGGTGAGATCGAGTTCGCCGTCTGACTCACCGGGAACGCACGCGGAGGGACGTTACGCTGGCGGCGTGGACCACCTCGCCATCGCTGAACGATTCGTCGACGCTCACTATCCCGGGGCAGACGTCGCGGTAGTGGCGGGGAGCACCGCGCGCGGAGAGCGGACACCGTCGAGCGACATCGATCTGCTGCTTCTCGGCGACCGCCTCTTCGCGGTCGAGGAGCAGACGAGCGAGGCCTCGACGCACGAGTTCGAGGGCGAGATCTTCGAGGTCTTCGCATACACCCCGGCGGGATTCGACGAGTGGGCCGACCGCGGCGTCGCACAGCATCGACCGGTGACGGTGCACATGCTCGTCGAAGGCATCGCGATCCGAGACGACGGTCGCCTCTCCGCGCTGCGCGCTCGATGGCGGAGCGTGCTCGACGACGGCCCCTCCCTGAGCGCGAAGGAGTCCGCCTTTCGCCGATACGTCATCACCGATGTGCTCGACGATCTCAGGGATGCGACGGATGCGCTGGAGCAGCAGGTCGAGGCCGCCATCCTGTTCGAGAGGATGGCGGAGCTCATGCTGTTGAGCGAAGGACGCTGGACGGCGACGGGCAAGTGGCTTCCGCGACGGCTTCGGAGCCTCAGTCGCGAGCGTGCCGACCTCCTGAGCACCCCTCTGCTCGCGCGCGACTACGCCGCCTTCGCCGCCCGGGTCGAGGACGAGCTCATCCGCGCGGGCGGCCGGGTGCAGAGCGGCTTCGTGCGCTGAGCGGGCTCAGGATGCAGGCACGGCCCGCGTCGTCATGACCAGCAGCTGCGGATCGGTCAGGTCGAGTGTCACTGAGATCGAGACGAACTCGGCGAGGGACGCCACGTGCGTGCCGCCGCAGAGGATCTCGGCCGTGCCCTCCGGCAGGTCGCAGTGCCAAGTACGGCGGTCCACGATCGTCGGGCCTTCGGTCACCACCCTGCTCGATGCGCCGGAGGCCACCCATTCGGCCAGCTGAGCGTTGATCGCCGCCTCGCGCTCAGCGAGCGTCGTCGCGAAGGTCTCCGTGTCGAAGCCTGCCCGGCGCAGGCTCTTTCCCAGTCGGTATTCGTCCACAGCACCGTCGACGTGGATGCGGCTGGACTGATTGGCCTTCCCCTCGAAGTTCGGGTTGCCCAGAGCATCCTCGCCCGGGTCCTTCCGCCAGAGGTCGGCGAGAGCCAGGTCGAGCGCCAACGACGCGAGGTGGCAGGCCGTATGTCCGCGGCTGAGACCAGCCCGCCGGGACGAATCGACCGACAGCTCGACACGTGCGCCCTCGACCAGCCAGGACGGGGCCTCCCCCTCCAGCGGATGACCGACGAGCCATGTCCATCCCTCGGCGCCGCGCTTCACCGGGATGTCGGATGCTACGGCGAACTCGCCCTCGTCGGAGACCGCTGCCATCACAGCCTCGGAGACGCGGACACTCGAACCGTCCTGCGCGATCTCGCCGCCGTCTCCCGGCTGATCGGGCCAGGTGTGGTCGACGGGGTGGAAGGGCGTCGCGTCGACGACGACGACGACACCTGCGGGAGTCGACTCGACCCGTGCGACGGTGCTCGAACCCGAGACGTCGCCACCGGCGAAGGACACGACAGTTGACGAGGACATGGAGCTCCTTGAGGTGTGCTGGATGGTCGCCGTCCCCGCCGACAGGACCCGCTTTCGAGTCCGAGCGAGGGAACGCTCCGCGGTCAGACCGTGACGACCTGCGCGGTGCCGAGAGGCGCTTCCGGCCCCATGTCGGCCGCGATGCGGTTCGCCTCTTCGATGAGCGTCGCGACGATGTCGGCCTCCGGCACGGTCTTGATGACCTCGCCCTTGACGAAGATCTGTCCCTTGCCGTTGCCCGAGGCGACCCCGAGGTCAGCCTCCCGCGCCTCGCCGGGACCGTTCACGACGCATCCCATGACGGCGACGCGCAGCGGCACCGTCATGTCTTTGAGACCCTCGGTCACGTTCTCGGCGAGCGTGTACACGTCGACCTGCGCGCGCCCGCACGAGGGGCACGAGACGATCTCGAGCTTGCGCTCTCGCAGGTTCAGCGACTGCAGGATCTGGTGACCGACCTTGACCTCTTCGGCGGGCGGTGCGGACAGGGAGACGCGGATGGTGTCTCCGATGCCCTCACCGAGCAGGATGCCGAACGCCGTGGCGCTCTTGATCGTGCCCTGGAACGCCGGACCGGCCTCAGTCACACCGAGGTGCAGCGGCCAGTCGCCCCGCTCGGCGAGCAGGCGGTAGGCCTTCACCATGACGATCGGGTCGTTGTGCTTGACCGAGATCTTGAAATCGTGGAAGTCGTGCTCCTCGAACAGCGACGCCTCCCAGACGGCACTCTCGACGAGGGCCTCAGCCGTCGCCTTGCCGTACTTGGTGAGGATGCGCCGGTCGAGCGACCCGGCATTGACACCGATCCGCAGAGAGACACCCGCGGCCTTGGCCGCCTCCGCGATCTTGCCGACGTTGCCGTCGAACTCCCGGATGTTCCCGGGGTTCACACGCACGGCGCCGCATCCCGCATCGATGGCGGTGTAGATGTAGCGCGGCTGGAAGTGGATGTCGGCGATCACCGGGATCTGGCTCTTCATGGCGATGATCTTCAACGCGTCGGCGTCGTCCTGATGAGGGACGGCGACACGGACGATCTCGCATCCGGACGCGGTCAGCTCGGCGATCTGCTGGAGCGTCGCGTTGATGTCCGTCGTCTTCGTCGTCGTCATGGACTGCACGGTGACGGGAGCGTCACCACCCACGAGCACCTTGCCCACCTTGATCTGGCGAGACTTGCGGCGCGGGGCGAGGACTTCGGGGATCTTCGGCATCCCAAGATTCACTGCTGGCACAACCCCCAGCCTACGCCGCCTGGATGCAGACAGGCTGGATGTCGCCCGGCTCGGATGCGCGTCATACGACCGGGAACGCGGCGTTCGGTGTGATAGTTTTCAGCCCATGCTCGCGAACTTCACCTGGTGGCCCGCCTCTTAGGCGGTGTGTTCGCGTTCCCACGAATCCAGACCGCCTCCGGGGCGGTCTTTTCGTTGAGCCGAGCCGGAGCCACGCACAGGAGACACCGATGACCCTCTCACGTCTTGCCGAGCTCACCGCAGATCCCACGGCCTCGTTCGTGCTGATCGCCCGCGACGGCGCCGACACCGTCGAGCTGCTCACAGGCGAGGTCGTCGACGTCGACCTGCTCGCCGACATCCCGCTCACGATCGAGGGCACCCTTCGCGAGATCTTCGCCATGGTGCCGTACCGCCAGGTGCGCGAGCGCGGGTTCGTCGCCCAGGACGACGGCGCGCCGCTGCGATGCATCGTGGTCGACGAGCATCTGCATCTCCCGGCTTCCGAACTGGTCGCCGAACTTCCTTCCGCCCCTGTCCCCCTTCGTGACGGCGGCTTCGACATCGCCGACGACGACTACGCCCGGATCGTCGAGACCGTGATCGCCGACGAGATCGGACGGGGCGAGGGCGCGAACTTCGTGATCCGCCGCGACTTCACCGCCGAGATCGACGTCGACGACCGTACCGCGGCCCTCACCTGGTTCCGCGCCCTGCTCACGCACGAACGCGGCGCCTACTGGACCTTCGCGGTCGTCACGCCCGGACACATCGCCGTCGGCGCGAGCCCCGAGGCGCATGTCGTCGCGCGGGGCGGCGTCGTCACCATGAACCCGATCTCGGGCACCTTCCGCCACCCGGCCGGCGGAGCGACTCGGGACACCCTGGTGGACTTCCTCTCGTCGACCAAGGAGACCGAGGAGCTCTTCATGGTCGTGGACGAGGAGCTCAAGATGATGAGCGCCGTCTGCTCCGACGGTGGGCGCATCACCGGGCCGCATCTGAAGGAGATGTCCCGCCTCACGCACACGGAGTACATGCTCCGCGGGCGCAGCACGCTCGACCCGCGGGACATCCTGCGCGAGACGATGTTCGCGCCGACGGTGACGGGCTCGCCGATGCAGAACGCATGCGCGGTGATCCGCCGGCACGAGAAGAAGCCCCGCGGATACTACTCGGGCGTCGCCGCACTGTTCACTCCGAACGTCGACGGCGGTCACGACCTCGACGCCCCGATCCTCATCCGAACCGTGTACCTGCAGAACGGATCGCTCAGCGTCCCGGTGGGTGCGACCCTGGTTCGGCACTCGGATCCCCACGGCGAGGTGTCGGAGACGCATGGCAAGGCCGCTGGGGTGCTCGGCGCGATCGGAGCGATCGACCGAGACCGCGTCGCCGAAGCCCGCGACGACGCGGACGCCCCGGGTCGGCCGCAGACGCTTGCCGACGACCCCGCGGTCTCGGAGCTCCTCTCGTCCCGCAATGCGCGGCTCGCGGACTTCTGGTTGAATCCGCAGGGCGATGACCTGAGCGGTCCTTTCGCCGGGCGATCGGCGATCGTCGTCGATGCAGAGGATCGTTTCACCACGATGCTGGCGCATCAGCTGCGCCACCTGGGACTCGACGTCGCCATCCGCGCCTGGAGCGAGGCCGACGACGCGGAGCTCGATGCAGCCGACCTCGTTGTCGCGGGTCCGGGCCCCGGCGATCCCCGTGACGTCGAGAGCGACCGCATCACTCGACTGCGTGAGGTCGTGTCCCGACGTGTCGACGCCGAGGCGCCACTGCTCGCGGTGTGCCTGAGCCACCAGATCCTCAGTGATCGCTTCGGCATCGAACTGACACCCCTCGCGGCGCCGCACCAGGGGCTGCAGAAGGCGGTGCCCGTGTTCGGCGAGAACGCCTCGATCGGCTTCTACAACACCTTCACCGCCAGGGTTGCTCCGGGCACGACGTCGATCGGCTCGGTCGAGGTGTCGGCAGACCCGGAGTCGGGCGACGTCTATGCGCTTCGGGGCGACCGCTTCGCGTCGGTGCAGGGGCACCTGGAATCGATCCTGTCCCGCGACGGCATCCGCACTCTCGAGCGCCTGGTCACGCACGCGCTCAGCTGATCCTCGACCGGGCGCAGTCCGGTGGATCGGCCGCACCGGCCGCTCAACCTCCGAAGAGCTTCACGGGGTTGAACACGTCGGCGAGGAGCAGCACGGCGCCCATCGCGATGAGAAGCGTGGCGACGACGACCGTGAGCGGCACGAGCCTGGTCGCGTCGACGGGCGCGGGCGGCGGACGACGGAACAGCTTCGCCCAGGCGCGCCTGATGCCGTCCCACAGGGCGACCACGACATGACCGCCGTCGAGCGGCAGGAGCGGAATCAGGTTGAACACGAACAGGGCCACGTTCAGGGAGCCGAGAAGTCCGAGAAGCACGGAGAACCGATTGAGGACCGGCGCATCGGTCGCCGCGACCTCACCGGCGATGCGTCCGACCCCGACGACGCTCAGGGGTCCATTCGGGTCCCGCTCCGAACCAGTGACCAGTGAGACGCCCACATCCCAGATCCGAACGGGAAGGGTGACGATCATCGACCCCACGCGGGCGACGGTGTCCGCGGCCATCTGGGGGCCGGCGGAGAGCGGCTGCGGCACGAAGCCCATCTGAGCGGCCATACCCACGTAGCCGACCTCTCGCACGACGGGTTGCCCGTCGTCGTCGAGGACGGGCTGCCCACTCGCATCCGTGATGGTGCGCTCAGCTTCGATAGGCGTGATGCTGAGCGTTTCCTCGGCACCGTCCCGCAGCACCACCATCTCCAGGGTCTCGCCCGGCGCCGCCTGCACGATGGCCGTCGCCTGAGCGAACGTCGACACCGGCTGCCCGTCCACGGACACGAGGACGTCGCCCGGCAGGATCCCGGCTTCTGCCGCGGGCGTGGCCGGATCGTCCGGCGTGCATTCGGTCGCCGATGAGCCGGCGGGGAGCACGCACTCGTTCACCGAAGCGATCGTCGTGGTTCCCTGCTGGACCCCGATCCCGGAGACGAGGACGGTGAAGATCACGACCGCGAGGATCAGATTCATCAGCGGACCGCCGAGCATCACGATGACCCGCTTCCACACGGGAAGCCGGTAGAAGACGCGGTCCTCCGCGCCCTCGGCGATCGTCTCGTCATTCGCCGTCCGTGCGTCCTGGACGAGAGCGCTGAACACGCCTTTCGCGGGCCCCGATGCGGCGGAAGCCGGGTACATCCCCGACATCGAGATGAACCCACCGAGCGGCAGCAGCTTGAACCCGTACTCGGTCTCGCCGATTCGCTTGGACCAGATCCTCGGACCGAAGCCGATCATGTACTGGCCGACGCGCACGCCGAACAGCTTGGCCGGCAGGAGATGTCCGACCTCGTGCAGACCGATCGACAGACCGAGGCCGATCAGCATGAACACGATGCCGGCCAGATAGAGCAGTGCTTCCACTCCCCCAAGCTAGTGCTCGACGCCTAGGAATACGCCCCGAGAGCTGCACGGGGCGACCGCGTCGCACGGTTAGGCTTGTCCCGTGACCTCCCGCCAGCTGCGACTTCTGCGCGCAGCGACGGCATCCGGTGCTGCGACTCTCGTCGCCGCCGCATCGCACACCACCGCTGGCGGGGCCGCGCCGCATCCGCTCCTCGTGGTCGCCGTGGCGATCCTCCTGGTCCCGCTCGCCGCGCTGCTCATCGGCGTAGGGATGTCTCGCGCGCGGATCGCTCTGACGGTGCTGATCAGCCAGGGGCTCTTCCACCTGGTGTTCCAGCTGCTCGGCACGCCGACCGGAACGGCGGCACCGGCGGGACATCAGCACCACCTCGATCTCGCAGCTCTGGGCCCGGTGGTCGCGACGACCGCCCCCGACTCCCTCATGCTCATCGGCCACGGCGTCGCGGCGATCCTCACCACTGCGCTGCTGTGCCACGGCGAATCGTCGGTGCGGGCCATCGCCGGATGGGTGCGGGCTCGCCTTCGTCACGCGGTCGCCGTGTTCCGGCCTCTGTCCGAGCCCCCCGCGCTCCCCGTACTCTCGATCCGGCTGCCGGATCAGGACCTTCTCGCTGCGTCGGTCTCCCGCCGCGGGCCTCCTGCACTCGACTGATCTCGCATCGCCTCCCCGAGGCGTTTCCCCTTCCCGCGGACGACGCGCACACCGACGCGCCCGCAGATCAGCACACAGGAGTACCACCATGCGTTCCACCAACACCAGCACCACCCGTCGCAACGTCACCGCAGGCCTCATCGGGGGTGCGATCCTCGCACTCGCCATCCCGGCCATGGCCAGCGCACACGTCAGCGTCAGCCCCGACGAGCTGAGCGCAGGAGACCACGGCGTTCTGACCTTCTCGTTCGCGCACGGCTGCGAGAACTCTCCGACCACCTCGCTGAAGGTCACGATGCCGGAGGGGCTCGCGTCGGTCGCGCCCACCATGGACAGCGACTGGACGATCGACATCGAGAAGGGCGACGACGGACTCGTCAGCGCCGTGACGTACACCGCCGTCACACCGGTGCCCAACGACCTGCGCGGAGCGGTCAGCATGGCGGTCGGCCTCGACGAGAACACACCCGCTTCTCTCGCTTTCCCCGTGATCCAGACCTGCGTCGAAGGCAGCACCGAATGGACACAGCTCGCGGAGGACGGCGAGGACCCGCACAGCCTCGACGCGCCCGCTCCCGTGGTCGAGGTGACCGCGGCCGCTGCCGGCGGGCACGGCGAGCATGACTCTGCCGAAGATGCCGGAGATGCAGACTCCGCCGGTGCGGACGCGGCCGACGATGCGGGATCCGCGAATGCGGTCGGCACGGCGCTGGGCGCAGGCGGCCTCGTCGCCGGCATCGCCGCGCTCGTGGTCTCGGTACTGGCGTACCGCCGCGCGGCGTGACGCGCCGGCACGTCTCCCCGATCGCATGCGGCCGGGGAGACGTGCCGCACCCGGTCATCGCGCCGCGGGCGTGAGATCATGAAAGGGACATGTCGATTGAACAACAACCGAGCCTGCCTCCCGTGCTCCGCCCCGCGAACCCGCCCCGGCGTGAGCTGTCCGAACTCGCCTCTCGATTCGCACGAGACGTCCGTGGCGAGGTGACCGGCGTCACCCTGTCCGGCGTCACCCTGGCCACCGCCGATCTCCGCCCCGGCGAGGCGTTCGTCGCGATCCGAGGCGTGAACCGCCACGGTGCCGATTTCGCGGTCACCGCCGCGGAGAAGGGCGCTGTCGCGATCATCACGGATGAGGACGGCGCCGAGATCGCCGAACCCGCGGGCCTGCCCGTGCTCGTGGTGGACGACCCGCGCGCAGTCCTCGGCGCCCTCAGCGCCTGGGTCTACGGCACCGGCGCAGGCGAGCCGCTCCCGCTGCTGTTCGCGACGACCGGGACGAACGGCAAGACGAGTGTCTCGCACCTCCTCGAGGGCATCCTCGACCAGCTCGGCGTCGTCACCGGACTCTCATCGACCGCCGAACGACACATCGCCGGCGAGGTGATCGTGTCGAGACTCACCACTCCTGAGGCATCCGAGATGCACGCGCTCCTCGCCTTGATGCGCGAGCGCGATGTCGAAGCCGTGGCCGTCGAGGTCAGCGCGCAGGCGCTCTCACGTCATCGCGTCGACGGCATCCGCTTCGACGTCGCCGGCTTCACCAACCTCAGCCATGACCACCTCGACGACTACGCCGACATGGAGGAGTACTTCGAGGCGAAGCTGCCGCTCTTCCGTCCGGATCGAGCGACCCGCGCAGTGGTATGCCTCGATTCCCCGTCGGGCGCCACGGTCGTTCAGCGCTCGGAGATCCCCGTGGTCACCGTCGGCACGCCCTCCATCGCCGCCGACCCCGATGCCGCGGCCCGTGCCGACTGGGTCGTCGTGATCGACGACGAACGCGCGTCCGGCACCACGTTCACTCTCACCGGCCCGGCAGGCAGGCTCACGACGACGGTTCCCGTGATCGGTCCGCACATGGCCGCGAACGCAGCACTCGCCATCGTGATGCTGCTCGAGGGCGGCTACGCCTGGGATCGAATCGCCACGGCACTCGATCGCGACGGTGGCATTCTGGCGCACCTTCCCGGTCGCACCCAGCTCGTCTCCGGCGACTCCGGCCCGGTCGTCTTCGTCGACTTCGGGCACTCCCCCGACGCGTTCGAGAAGACGCTCGCCGCGGTCCGCCGTGTCACACCGGGCAAGGTGCTGATGCTCTTCGGCGCCGATGGCGACCGCGATGCCAGCAAGCGCTACGACATGGCGCGCACGGCCGTCGAGGGCAGCGACATCCTCGTCGTCACGGACCACCACCCCCGTTTCGAAGACCCCGACTCGATCAGAGCCACTCTCGTGGCCGGCGCACGCGCAGCGCGCCCGGACGCGCAGATCCATGAGTACTCGCCTCCCGAGACGGCCATCGTGGCAGCCGTGGGCCTGGTCGGCGAAGGCGACTCGATCCTGTGGGCGGGACCCGGCCACCAGGACTATCGCGACATCCGGGGCGTTCGCACGCCGTACTCGGCCCGCGAGCTGGCGCGTCGTGCCCTCCGAGCAGCCGGATGGCCCGTGCCCGATTCGCACTGGCCGGTCCCCTACCCGGCCGAGGACTGAACCGGGAGCGGATGCCGTCGACGACCGCATCCGCGCCCGGGCCGACCGCGCGGCCTGGGCGGAATACCGCCCAGAACCGTTCGATCAGGCCCGAGCGATGAGCTGGTCGGCTTTGCGGCGCGCCCACTCCTCGGCATCCGCCAGCGACTCGACCGTCAGCGTCTGCGGGGGCTCGTGGGAGTCGACGACCCGGGAGATCGTGTCGACGATCCCGAGGAACGGCAGACGCCCCTCGTGGAAGGCATCGACGGCCTGCTCGTTGGCCGCGTTGTAGACCGCAGGGAAAGTGGCGGCCGCACGACCGACGGACTTCGCGAGATCGACCGCCGGGAACGCGTCGTTGTCGAGCGGCTCGAAGGTCCACGAAGTCGCCTGAGTCCAGTCGAGCGGGCGACCGACGCCGCCCACACGGCTCGGCCAGTCGAGACCCAGCGAGATCGGCAGACGCATGTCGGGCGGGGACGCCTGAGCGATCGTCGAGCCGTCGATGAACTCGACCATCGAATGCACGATGGACTGCGGGTGCACCACGACCTCGATGTCGTCGTAGGCGACATCGAACAGCAGGTGCGCCTCGATCACCTCGAGTCCCTTGTTCACGAGCGTCGCGGAATTCGTCGTGACCATCCGGCCCATGTCCCAGGTCGGGTGCGCGAGCGCTTCCTGCGGCGCGACATCGAGCATCTGATCACGCGAACGGCCGCGGAACGGACCACCGGATGCCGTCACGACCAGGCGTCGCACCTCGGCGTGCGTGCCGCTTCGCAGCGCCTGGGCGAGCGCCGAGTGCTCGGAGTCGACCGGGACGATCTGATCAGGGGCAGCTGCTGCGCGCACCAACTCGCCTCCGACGACGAGGGACTCCTTATTCGCGAGAGCGAGCGTTCTTCCAGCCTTCAGCGCCGCGAGAGTGGCGCCGAGTCCGATCGATCCGGTGATGGCGTTGAGAACGACGTCAGCCTCGACGTCACGCACGAGCTGCTCGGCCTCGGTCGCGCCGAGCGCGATGTTCTCGACCCCGAAAGCGGCAGCCTGCTCTCCGAGCATCTCGGCATTCGTTCCGGCCGCGAGCCCGACGAGTTCGAAGCGACGTGGATTCGCCCGGATGACGTCGAGCGCCTGTGTGCCGATAGAGCCGGTGGAGCCGAGGACGATGATGCGACGCATGCCGCCAGCCTATGGCAAGCCCTCGACCCCTCCGTCTTACTGGGCCTGTTCGATCGGCGTGGTCGCGAGGATGTCGACGACGAAGACCAGGGTCTCGCCGGTCAGATCGGTGTCGTTGATCTCGCCCTCGCCATAGCCATCCTTCGGAGGCATGGTGACGATGACCTGCGAACCGACCTTCTGGCCCTCGAGTGCCATCTTGAAGCCCGTCACGACACCGCTGGTCTGGAACTGCGAGGGAGCTGCATCCCGGCTCCAGCTGGAGTCGAACTCCGAGCCGTCCGACCACTTCACACCGCGGTACTGCACAGTGACCAGGTCGCCTGCGCCGACGACGGCGCCGTCGCCCTGCTTGAGGACGGCCACCTCCGTCTCGGCGGGAGCATCGGAGTCCGGGAGCGTGATCGTCGGCGAGCCCTCGTCGTCGAGCTTCACGGTCGGCATGCCTTCGGTCGCGTCGACATCAGAGCCGGATGCGGTCGTAGGAAGCTGTTCGATCGTCTCGACGTAGAGGACGCTCGGGTTCATGCCCTCCTGCGCGGCGGGGAGCGTCAGCACGACACTCGAACCGATCGGGAGGCACTCGGCCGCCACCGTGAACACCGTGGACTGCGTCGGGTCGACGATCTGCTGAGGCTGCTGCACCGCGAGCAGGGCTGACAGTACCCCGTCGGGGCCCCGCTCCGAGGTGCTGAGCACCTCGTTGGTGGTGGCGTCGATGAGCTGGTAGCGCAGAGACACGAGATCGCCGGGCATGACGTCATCGCCGTCACCCTCGACGACGACCGAGCGCTCGGCCTCCGCGAGGTCGGTGCCCGCCGGCACCGTGACCTTGGCGTCTGCCCCGGATCCCTCGACGGTCACGGCATCGGAGCCGGCGCCCGACGCGATGTCCGCCAGGCAGGAGGTCTCGGCGGCAGGGTCAGGAGTGCTCGTGGACTCGGGGTCCGAGCCTCCGGCGCACCCGGCCAGCAGAAGGGTCGCCGCGGCGACGGTGGACAGGACGATAAGCGGACGCTTGCGCACAGTGGAACCTCAGGATCGCGGGCGGGACACCCCATCATCCCCCATACCCCTTTGCCGATGCTGGGAGACTCGCTCCGGCGCTTCATTCCCACTGGGGCATGATCGCCGGGGTAATCTGCTCTGATGACGTCAGAGCAGTCCGTGGAGCCCGAAACTTCGCCCGCAGAGACTGAGAAGCCTCGACACGCCGGCTTCGCCTATGCGCTCGGTCGCAGCCTCATCACGCCCCTCGCGCGCACGATCTACCGGCCCCGCATCGAAGGCAGGGAGAACGTCCCGAAGGACGGCCCGGTCATCTTCGCGAGCAACCACCTGTCGTTCATCGACTCGATCGCGATCCCGGTCGCCGCACCGAGGCCCGTGCACTTCCTCGCGAAGTCCACGTACTTCGAGGGCCCTGGATTCAAGGGCTGGCTCAGCAAGACGTTCTTCGAGTCCATCGGGGCGATCTCGGTCCGCCGTGGCGCGGGGAAGGCCGCCCTCGACGCACTCGACGTGCAGCGTCAGCTTCTCGAGGAGGGCCTCGCTGTCGCCCTCTATCCGGAGGGCACGCGCTCGACGGACGGACGCCTCTACAAGGGACGCACCGGCGTGGCGTTCCTCGCCCTGCAGACCGGTGCGCCGGTCGTGCCGGTCGGCCTCGTCGGCACGGACAAGGTGATGCCCGTCGGCGCCAAGATGCCGACCCTCAAGGAGCGCATCACCGTGCGCTTCGGCGAACCTCTCGACCTCTCGCCCCACGGACCCGCCACAAGCGGGCGCGCCCGCAGACTCGCGACGGACGAGATCATGGCCGCGATCCATGCCCTGTCCGGGCAGGAACTGGCGGACGCCTACAACGAGGCTCCCGCGCAGGGCACGATTGAGAAGATCAAGCAGGCGCTGCCCCACGAGCGCCGCTGACGCCGCCGCCGGTCAGCTCTGCTGGGCGCGGACCGAGGCTTCGTGCCGCACGGGGAAGTTCATCGAATTCGCGATGAAGCACCATGCGTTCGCCTGGGCATGGGCACGTTCGGCCGCCTCTATCATCGAGGCGTCCGCGACGACGACCTCGGGCCGCAGCATCACCTCGACGAACGCGCCGCCGCCGCGCCCGTCCTCTCGCATCACGCCGGAGGCCGTATCGCGGTAGGAGACGACGACGACGCCAGCCGTGACGCACGCGTGCAGATACGAGAGCAGATGGCACTGCGACAGGGAGGCGAGGAGCAGATCCTCAGGGTTCCACCGGGACGGATCGCCACGGAACGGCTTATCGGCTGAGGCCAGGATGTCGGGCTTGCCGTCGACCTCGAGCGTGACATCGCGTCGATACTCGCGGTAGCCGCTGGTGCCGGTGCCAGAGTTTCCGGTCCAGGTCGAGGTGAGTGAGTAACGGTGCTCGCCGAGCGGCGCGAGTCGATCTGCCATATCGACAGTCTGCCACTCGACTCTGCCGGACGATGTGCCGGACGATGTGCCGGACGATGTGCCGGTGGCACGGTCGACACCCATCCGACGATATCCTGGGGAGGTGCTGGAGACTCTCACCGTTCAAGATGCCGTGGAACTCGCCGTCGTCGAACGCAGCGGGTTCATCGAGTCCCGCCACGCGGGGGCGGCGGTGGTCCTCTCCCCCGACGGCGACATCGTCGCTCGATACGGCAACGCCGACGCCCTGATACTTCCGCGCTCGAGCCTCAAGCCGCTGCAGGCCGTGGCGTGCATCACCGCGGGTGCCGCTCTGGAGGACGAGCAGCTCGCCATGTCGACGGCGAGCCACAGCGGCACGGATCGTCATGCCTCCGTGGTTCGCGACGTGCTCACCGAGGGCGGTCTCACCGAGGACCACCTGGGCTGCCCGCCGGCGTGGCCGGGCGACACCGCCGCTCGCGACGAGCTCGTGCGCGAACACGGCGCACAGACACGTATCCGCATGAACTGCTCGGGCAAGCACGCGGCCATGCTCCGTGCCTGCGTCGCGACGGGCTGGCCGACCGACAGCTACCTGGACCCGGCGCATCCCCTTCAGCTGCACATCCGCGACGTGATCGAGCGTCTCACCGGCGAGAAGGTCGCTCACACGGCCATCGACGGCTGCGGCGCCCCGGTATACGCGATCACGCTGACGGGCCTCGCCCGATCGATCCACCGGATCGGCACCGCCTCGGACCGCTCGCCCTTCGCCCTGCACCGGGTGGCCGGCTCGCTGGTGCGCGCGGTGCGTGAGCACCCGTGGACGATCGACGGCCCGGGGCGCCCGGACACCATCGCGATCGAGACACTCGGCGTGTTCGCGAAGGGCGGTGCCGAAGGGATCATGGTCATGGTCGCCCCGAACGGCACGACCGTCGCGCTGAAGATGCTCGACGGCGGGGCGCGCGCGTCGACCATCGTGGCGGCGACTCTGCTGGCGCGCGCAGGCGGGCTCACCGATTCGGACGTGGCGACACTCGCCGCCGCGCTGCCTCTCGAGGTGCTCGGCGGTGGGGCGACGGTCGGAGCCGTTCGCCCCGGCAGTGCCATCTGACCAGGAGACGACACGCTTCTCATCGCCGGGGCGCGAGTGCCGGGATCACGATTCGTCGGGGCCCGGAGTCGCCGACCAGCGACCACGCCCGGCCCGCATGCGGTCGCGAATACGGCGGGAGCTCTCGCACACCGGCGAGCTGCCGCAGCTCCGCGGCATTCTCCGCGCGGATGAGCACTTCGCCCTCTCGACGCACCCGCTGCCACAGCGTCCAACTGCGCTGCCACGCGTCTGCATCGCCGAGCACGACGGTGGGACGCGTGGGTGCCTGAGCATCGCGCGGTTCGCCGCTCAGAGTGACGACGTCGCAGTCGGGATACGCAGCCGCCACTGACTCCGCCACCGCAGCCACCCCCGGCGTGATGAGCGCCGTGAGGGCACGCCGCGGAGCCCAGCCGTCACTTTCCCGTTCCCGATATCGAGAGGTGCCACTGGATGAACCCGACGACCGCAGTCGCTCCTCGGGGACCCAGACCAGTTGGATCTCCCGATCCCCCATCCGCATCCGTCCCGGACCGCGCTGCGGATCGAAACCTGCGGAGTCCCCACCCGCAGCAAGGTGATCGACCCGACTCGGCATCCTGAGCAGCCCACGACGCGGCAGAGCATCGAGAAGCCGCCCGACAGGCCCCGATGCTCTCGTCGCCGTGATCGCGATCGTGGCTCCGGCCCCGTTGCGGAGGATCTGCTCCCAGAGCTGCGCCAGCTGTTGGCCGTACTCGACGGGCAGCTCGCCGATCCGGACGTCGATGTCGTCGCACAGCACGAGCCCTCCGCGCGGAACTCCCCCTTCCGCCAGAGCCACGACGGCGTCCCACGAATGCTCTGGATCGCTCGGTATCCACAGTTGATGCCCATGCTGCTTGGCCAGTGCACGCAAGGCCGAGCTGCGCCCCGACTCGGGTCCTCCGAGGAAGGCGATTCCTCGATCGGATCCGATCGACAGCCGCTCGAGTGGCTGCTCCTGACGTTGCGGATCGTCCGCGCGGCCCAGGATGACGTCGCCCTCCTTGCGTGTCTCAGCCTGAAGCTCCGCGAGAGGAAGCATCCGCGGCAGCACCGGCAGCCACGGGCTACCCGGAATGTCGGCGTCAGCCCATCTCAGCGCGATCGCCCTGAGATCGGCGACGCCGGTCAGCGCTCCTCGCATCGCGATCGGCGCAGCGTCCTGCGGGCGCCGAACCAGAGCCAAGCCCCTCGACTCGACGCCGCCCGGGAGCTCAGCCGCGTCGTCGGCACCGATGACTGCCCGACTGTCAGCGGCGTCCGCAACACGCAGGCTCACTCTCAGCGGACAGTTCGCCGCCAACGCATCGCGGATCACGCCGGACGCGCGCTGTGTCCCGAGCACGAGGTGCATGCCCAGCGCCCTTCCCCGAGCGGCGATGTCCGTGAACACAGCCCCGAGGTCCGGATGATCCTGGAGCAGCGCGGCGAACTCGTCGACCACGATGACCAGCCTCGCCATGCCGACCTCACGGACGTCACGTGCGCCGGCCTCGGCGAGGACCGACTCGCGGCGCCGCAGCTCGGCGGTCAGGCTGGAGACGCCCCTCCGCGCGCCCTCCTCATCGAGGTCCGTGATCACTGCAACCACCTGCGGGAGCATCCGAAGCGGCTCGAAGGCTGTGCCGCCTTTGAAATCGGCGAGGACGAATGTGACTCGATCAGGTCCATGGCGGCTCGCCATGGCCGTCACCCACGAGACCAGCAGCTCGCTCTTGCCCGTTCCGGTCGTGCCGGTCACGATGGCGTGCGGCCCGTCATCGACGATGTCGAGGAGCATGTCCTCCCGCTCACCACGGCCGATTGCGGCCGGCAGACCGTCGAGCGATTCCGGCTGCAGCAGGTCGCTGAGCGCCACCGACGCGGGGACAGAATCGAGTTCCTCTCCCTCTCCTGTGCGACTGACCCCGATCGCGATCGTCTGATCCCGGGACATGAACTCGGCGTCGACCTCGACGATCCCCTGCGCCGTGCGGACGCGCGCCCGGTGCGGCTCGGTGATGTCGATGACGGTCGTGATCCCTTCCGGAACATCGTCATCCCGATCCAGCAGCCAGATCACGGCGTCGGCCGTCGGTCGAGGATCAGCGCCCTGTACCACGGCCACCCGGAACGAGCCGCGCCGCGCGGCGTGGGCCTGCGGGAACCCCGCGAGCCCCAGCTCTTCAAGACGGGAGCCGATGATGGACATCTGGGCGGCGCCGAATCTGAGACACAGCTGCACCGCGAGCGCTCTCGTCGCGGCGGCGACGAGAGGATACGAGCCGCGCAGTCCGATGCCACCGCTGAGGGGCACCGTCACCGGCACCCGCTCGACCCCGGCGCATCGCAGCCGGAAGTCCCGTTCGCGCTCCCCATCGCCACCCGAAGCGCGCACGCCGCTGTCGCCGGTACCGCTGCCGACGACGACCTGGGTGGCGGCGGCGGGTGGATCGAGGCCGCGCAGCGGCGGCTGCGCCAGACCTGCCGCAGCGTCGGGATGTCGATGCCACCGCAACTGACGCTCATCATCGTGAAGCTGCGTCAACTGTGCTTCGACGAGCGACCAGGCAGCCTCGCTGTCGGTCGCAGCCACCCGCGACGCCTTGCGTCGGGATCGCGACCCGTCGATCAGCGAAGCGATGATCATCAGGGGACCCAGAACCGCGAAGCACAGGGAGAACAGCGAACCGGTGACGAGCCAGAGCACCACTCCAGCGGCTACGGGGACGAGTGCCGCGACGAACGGTGTCGGAGGCCTACGAGCCGGTGCGGGGGCGGCAGGGATCGCGATCGGCAGAGAGTCCATGCCTCCAGTGGACCGCACATGCGGGGCTCAGAATCAGCCCTCCACAGTGAAAGAAAGTCAGACGGAGGACTCGTCCGTTGTGGAGGAGGACTCGTCCGGCACCGAGGGCGACTCGTCCGCGATCTGCACGATGACGAGCGTCACGTTGTCGCGACCGCCATTCTCGAGGGCCGCAGCGAGCATCGCATCGACGGCGGCAGCCGGATCGGCGTTCTCGCGGAGGAAATGCTGGATGCCGTAGTCGGTCAGCTCCTTCGTTAGTCCGTCAGAGCAGATCACGAAACGATCTCCCGGGCGCACATCGAGCGTGACGTAGTCGGGAGCGGTGAGCTCGCTCGCCCCGACCGCTCGTGTGATCACATTGCTGTACGGATGACCTTCGGCCTCTTCGGGGCTGATCTTGCCTGCCGCGATGAGCTCCTGCACGACCGAGTGGTCGGTGGTGATCTGCACCAGGCGGTCGTCCCTGAGGAGGTACACGCGCGAGTCGCCGATGTTGAGCGACGTCCAATGCGGCTCGTCGCCCTCGAACTCGAGGAAGACTCCGGTGAGCGTCGTCCCTGTACCCTCGTCCGTGGTCTCCGGATGGTCGGCGATGTCGGCCACCGCCATCTCCAACGCACCCTCGATGGCGCCGCGATCGACCGCGCCGGCAGCGACCACGGCGTCGAGCCGCTTCACCGTGCTGCGGCTCGCGATCTCGCCGCCCGCATGGCCACCCATGCCATCGGCGACGATGAAGAGCGGATAGTCCGCGAAGAACGCGTCCTGGTTCGTCTCACGTCGCCGCCCCACGTCGGTGACGCCTGCCCAGGACAGGAGCAGCTGACGCTGCGCAACCGTGACGCGGCGCGTCTTCGTCGTCGTCTCAGCCACTCGTCGCCTCCGGATTTCCTGCGGTTCGGGCTACCCCAGGACACTCACATATCGTAGTGGACGCCGCGACGGCCGCACGCGCACCCCCGGCCATCACGCGGAGTCCTGCGGCGCCGACTCTGGGCTGCGACATGAGCATGCCTCCACGTTATCGTCTTCCACCGTTGCTCTTCACCACGCCGCGAGCGCCCCATACAGCACAGAGCCCCCGACCGAAGTCGAGGGCTCTGTGCGGTATGCGATCAGGCCGGAGGCTGCGTGGGATCCGTGGGCGGAACCTGCGGAGCGGCCGGAGGCGCTGCGGGCGGAGCCGGCGGTGCCGTGGGCGGTGCCGTGGGCGGCGTCGACGGAGAAGCCGGCGGAGCACCGGTGGTCGACGGGGCCGCGGGCGGAGCGTAACCGGGCTGGGCGGGCGGAGCGTAGCCGGGCTGCGCGGGCGGTGCGTATCCCTGCGGCGCGGGCGGCGCGTAGCCCTGCTGAGGAGCGCCGTAGCCCTGCGGAGCGCCGTAGCCGGGACCGGCTGCCGGACGCGGCTGCACAGGAACGCCATCCCAGACGGTGGAATCGGCGAGGAAGCTGTTTCCTGCCCACGGTGCGGGAACGATGTTCGGGTTCCAGCGCGACTTGTCGAAGGCGTTGATGCCGTACCAGACGATCGAGAGCAGAACGAACAGGACCACCCAGACGGCATCCTTCTGCAGCTTCAGTCCGACCCGCCATGCGGCCAGAGCGAGCACCACAGCGAGAGCGATGCCGGTCAGGAAGTTGAGGTACGGAATGAACGAGAGACCGATGCCGATGAGGACGACCCACGGCGAGATGTCACCCAGCTTCGCGAAGATCATCGTGTTGTACACCGGCACCCACGCGCGCCACTTGCCCTGGACGCCAGCCTTTTCGAAGATCTTCATGAGGAAGATCGACGAGATCACATAGAACGCCAGCGCAAAGAGCAGACTGATCAAGAAGACGACGAACAGACCGGCGATAGCCGCCCCGTTGTCGTAATAGTCGTTGTACATGATCCCCTCCGGATCCGATGGAGCGGACGCTGTGCGCGCCGCGAGACCCACCATATCGGTGTGCTGATATTCGGGGCAACGACACACGCGGAGACAGCGCACTGCCCGTCATGCACCGTCATTCCGCGACGACGAGCTCCTCGACACCGCGGTCGTCGGTCGGTCGAAGGACGAGACCCCTGCTCGCCGCCCATGTCCGAAGCGTGCGAAGCGACCGAACTCGCGGGCGGTCCTCCGCCAGCGCGCGCACGAGAAGACCCTTGGACTTCTTGTTGAAGTGATTGAGAGCCCGTCCGTGCTCGGTGACGACCCGCACATAAGCGGAGGGCACGGAGTCCGGCACGGGACCGAGCGCGACGTAGGCCTCACTGCGCAGATCGAGAATGAAGTCGGGGTCCTCCCCCGCTATGGCCGTCGTGGTCGCGTCTGCCCAGTGCCTGCGCAGCGCAGCCAGGCCCGGCACTGAGGTCCCGGCAGCGAGCCGGTACGGCGGAATGAGATCGAGCGCCCCGATCGGACCCAGCGGCGCCGAGTGGATCCAGACGTGCGAACCGAGCCAGCGGCGAGACGCGGGGTCGAGACTGCCCGCGTCGAGAGCGTCATACAGAACGCCCGTGTAACGGTCGACCGCCGGCATCGTCGCGGCCGAGCGCAGCATCCGATTGTGCTCGACATCGCCTGCCTGCTTGGGGCTCAGCTTCAGCACTCTGCGCGCTGCTTGCTCGTCGTGCGCCAGATCGATGAGCGCATCGATCACCGCTCGGCGCTCGGCGACCAGCCCGGGGAGCGCCAGCGAGCTCTCGTCGAGAGGCGCATCGCGTCCTCCGGGTCGCTTGGTCTCCGACGGGGGCAGCAGAATCTTCATGAGACCTCGGGATACAGACACGTCCGCCCCGACCCACTGAGGGCCGAGGCGGACGCGAGGAACTGGGACTGATCAGGCGATGAGAGCCGCGTTGCCTGCCACGATCGTCAGGACGTCGCTCTCCATCGAGAGGAATCCGTCCTGCGCGTTGGCGAGCACCTTTGTGCCATCCGTCTGCGTGATCCGGACCTCGCCCTGGGCGAGGATCGCCAGGACCGGCTCGTGGCCGGCCATGAATCCGATCTCACCCTCGACGGTCTTGGCGACCACGAGGCTCGCCTCTCCCGTCCAGACCTCCGCATCCGCGGAGACGAGGCTGACATGCAATGCCATGATCAGCCGTTCTCCTTCTGGATCTTCGCCCACTGCTCTTCGACATCGGAGATGCCACCGACGTTGAAGAAGGCCTGCTCGGCGACGTGGTCGAAGTCACCGCGGGCGATCGCATCGAACGACTCGATGGTCTCCTTGAGCGGGACGGTCGAACCCTCGACACCCGTGAACTTCTTGGCCATGTAGGTGTTCTGCGAGAGGAACTGCTGGATACGACGTGCACGAGACACGACGATCTTGTCCTCTTCGGAGAGCTCGTCGACACCGAGGATGGCGATGATCTCCTGCAGTTCCTTGTTCTTCTGGAGGATCTGCTTGACCGTGGTGGCGACGCGGTAGTGGTCCTCGCCCAAGTAGCGGGGGTCCATGATGCGCGACGTCGAGGTCAGCGGGTCGATGGCCGGGTACAGACCCTTCGACGCGATCTCACGCGAGAGCTCCGTGGTGGCGTCGAGGTGGGCGAACGTGGTCGCCGGTGCCGGGTCGGTGTAGTCATCGGCGGGCACGTAGATCGCCTGCAGCGAGGTGATCGAGTGGCCACGGGTCGACGTGATGCGCTCCTGCAGGAGGCCCATCTCGTCGGCGAGGTTCGGCTGGTAACCCACGGCGGAGGGCATGCGGCCCAGCAGCGTGGAGACCTCGGAACCGGCCTGCGTGAAGCGGAAGATGTTGTCGATGAAGAGCAGCACGTCCTGCTTCTGCACGTCACGGAAGTACTCCGCCATCGTCAGAGCCGAGAGGGCGACGCGCAGACGCGTTCCCGGCGGCTCGTCCATCTGGCCGAAGACGAGGGCCGTCTTGTCGAAGACACCCGCCTCTTCCATCTCGTGGATGAGGTCGTTGCCCTCACGGGTGCGCTCACCGACACCGGCGAACACCGAGACTCCACCGTGGTCCTGCGCGACGCGCTGGATCATCTCCTGGATGAGGACGGTCTTGCCGACACCGGCTCCACCGAACAGACCGATCTTTCCACCCAGCACGTACGGCGTGAGGAGGTCGATCGACTTGATGCCGGTCTCGAACATCGTGGTCTTCGACTCGAGCTGGTCGAAGTTGGGAGCCTTGCGGTGGATCGGCCAGCGCTCGGTGACCTCGATGGTCTCGCCGGGCTCGAGGTTCAGGACCTCGCCGATCACGTTGAAGACCTTGCCCTTGGTGACGTCGCCGACCGGGACCGAGATGGCCTCGCCCGTGTCGCGGACTTCCTGGCCGCGGACGATGCCGTCGGTGGGCTTCAGCGCGATGGCGCGAACGAGGTCGTCGCCGAGGTGCTGAGCGACCTCGAGGGTGATCTCCGTGGACTCCTCGCCGATGACGATGGTGGTCTTCAGAGCGTTGTAGATGTCGGGGATCGAGTCGTGCGGGAACTCGATGTCGACAACCGGACCGTTGACGCGCGCGACGCGCCCGACGACCGCGGTCGCCGGCTGGTCAGCCGTAGCGGTGGGGGTCATTTCTTCGTCTCTTTCCTGATGGTCTATTTGCTCGACGAGAGTGCGTCGGCGCCGCCGACGATCTCCGCGATCTGCTGCGTGATCTCCGCCTGACGCGCGTTGTTGCGCAGACGGGTGTAGTCGGTGATGAGCTTGTCGGCGTTGTCGCTGGCCGACTTCATCGCCTTCTGCGTGGCGGCCTGCTTGGCGGCAGACGACTGCAGGAGAGCGTTGAAGACGCGGCTCTGGATGTACACCGGCAGGATCGCGTCGAGGACTGTCTCGGCATCCGGCTCGAACTCGTACAGCGGGTAGACGGCGCTGCCCGCTTCCGAGTCATCGGCTTCCGCGATCTCCAGCGGGAGCAGTCGCACGGATTCCGGCGACTGCGTCATCATGCTGACGAAGCGGTTGTACACGAGGTGAATCTCGTCGACGCCACCCTCGTCCGCACCGCGCGAGAAGTCCTCGAGCAGCGTGGCCGAGATCTCCTCCGCCGTGTGGAACGACGGGGTGTCGGTGTCGCCCGTCCACTCCGCAGCAGCCGCGATGCGGCGGAACTGGAAGTAGCCGACGGCCTTGCGTCCGACGAGGTAGAACACCGGCTCCTTGCCCTGCCCCCGCAGGAGCTCCGCCACCTCGAGACCCTCACGGAGGATCTGCGAGTTGAAGGCTCCGGCGAGACCGCGGTCCGACGAGAAGATCACGACCGCAGAACGGCGGATCGTCTCGGGCTCGCGGGTGAGCGGGTGGTCGACGTTCGAGTGCGTCGCGACGGCGGACACGGCCCTCGTCACGGCCCGCGCGAAGGGGCTGGACGCTTTGACGCGTGCCATCGCCTTCTGGATGCGCGAAGCCGCGATGAGTTCCATCGCCTTCGTGATCTTCTTGGTCGTCTGAGCAGAAGAGATCTTCTGCTTGTAGACCCTGAGTTGAGCGCCCATGAAATCAGTTCCTCACGCGATTACGCGCGACGACCCTTGACGATCTTCTCCTGGTTGACGTCCTCAGCCTCGGCTGCAGCGTGCTCCTCGTGACCCGGGGCGCCGATGGCCTGCCCCTTACCACCCTGGAACTCCAGAAGGAAAGCGTCGGTGTGCTTGTCGAGCTCGGCAACGGTGTCGTCATCGAGGACGTTGGTCTCGCGCAGGGTCTCGAGCACCTTCGTGTTGCGACGCAGGTAGTCGAGCAGCTCGCGCTCGAAGCGAAGAACGTCCGAGACCTCGAGGGTGTCGAGCTTGCCCTTCGTTCCGGCCCAGATCGAGACGACCTGCTCCTCGACGGGGTACGGCGAGTACTGAGGCTGCTTGAGCAGCTCCGTCAGGCGCGCTCCACGGGAGAGCTGACGACGCGAAGCCGCGTCGAGGTCGGATGCGAACATCGCGAACGCCTCGAGGGAGCGGTACTGCGCGAGCTCCAGCTTCAACGTTCCGGAGACCTTCTTGATCGACTTGACCTGAGCGTCACCGCCGACTCGCGACACCGAGATACCCACGTCGACCGCCGGACGCTGGTTGGCGTTGAAGAGGTCGGACTGGAGGAAGATCTGGCCGTCGGTGATCGAGATCACGTTGGTCGGAATGTATGCCGAGACGTCGTTCGCCTTGGTCTCGATGATCGGGAGACCGGTCATCGAACCTGCGCCGAGCTCGTCTGACAGCTTCGCGCAACGCTCGAGCAGACGCGAGTGCAGGTAGAAGACGTCACCCGGGTAAGCCTCGCGGCCCGGCGGACGACGCAGGAGGAGCGACACCGCACGGTAGGCCTCAGCCTGCTTCGACAGGTCGTCGAAGATGATGAGGACGTGCTTGCCGCCGTACATCCAGTGCTGGCCGATGGCCGAACCGGTGTAGGGAGCTAGGTACTTGAAACCGGCGGGGTCGGATGCCGGAGCCGCCACGATGGTGGTGTACTCCAGAGCGCCGGCCTCTTCGAGCGCGCCCTTCACCGAAGCGATGGTCGAGCCCTTCTGACCGATGGCGACGTAGATGCAGCGCACCTGCTTGTTGACGTCGCCCGACTCCCAGTTGGCCTTCTGGTTGATGATCGTGTCGATCGCGATGGCCGTCTTGCCGGTCTGGCGGTCACCGATGATCAGCTGACGCTGACCGCGGCCGACGGGGATCATGGCGTCGATGGCCTTGATGCCGGTCTGCATCGGCTCGTGCACCGACTTGCGCTGCATGACACCCGGTGCCTGCAGCTCGAGCTCGCGAACGCCTTCGGTGGCGATGGAGCCGAGGCCGTCGATCGGGTTACCCAGCGGGTCGACGACGCGACCGAGGTAGCCGTCGCCGACGGGAACCGAGAGGACCTCACCCGTGCGGGTGACTTCCTGGCCGGCCTCGACGCCGGTGAAGTCACCGAGCACGACGACACCGATCTGGTGCTCGTCGAGGTTGAGCGCGAGACCCTTGGTGCCGTCCGCGAAGGTGACGAGTTCGTTCGCCATCACCCCGGGCAGTCCCTCGACATGCGCGATGCCGTCGGCTGCGTCGATGACGGTGCCCACCTCGGTCGCCGCGGCCCCAGTGGGCTCGTATGCTGCGGCGAAGTCCTTCAGCGCGTCACGGATGACGTCGGGGCTGATCGATAGTTCTGCCATTGTCTTCCCTTTGTATCTGGGTGCGCGGTTCCCCGCGCGAAGTCGTGTTAGCCGGCGAGCTTCTGGCGAAGATCGGCGAGACGGGCGGAGATACTGCCGTCGATGACGTCATCGGCGATCTGCACGCGCAGGCCTCCGACGACAGAGGGGTCGTTGACCTCGTTGAGCGAGATCTTGCCGTCGTAACGACGCGAGAGAGCGTCGCTGAGACGGGTGCGCTGTGCGTCGGTGAGCGGTGTGGCGCTGTGCACCGTCGCGACCACACGGTCGCCCTGGTCGGCGACGACCCGCGTCGCACGGGTGAGCATCTGCCGAACGCGACGGTCACGAGGCTGGCGCACCAGCGACGAGACGATCACGGCGGTCGCGTCGCTGACGCCCCCGGCGAGAAGCCTGTCGACGAGCGCGCCCTTGGCGTCTTCGCCCCCGAGGCGGCTTCCGAGCGCGAGCTCGAGCTCCGCGTTCGCGGCGATCACCCGGGTGAAGCCGAAGAGCTCTCCCCCGATGTCAGCCTGCGGTTCGGCGATCGCGGCAGCCCTGATCGCGAGTTCCTCGACGCCGTCCACGAGCTGGGAAGCCGATGACCAGCGCTCGGCGACGACCGTCTTCAGGACGGTCTGCGCGTTCTGCGAGAACCCGCCGAACACCGCGGCGACGACGTTCTGTCGCGCCACGACCGGAGCCGACGGGTCAGCGAGCGCGCCGCTCAAATGAGACGACTCCGCCACGGCGCGTGCGGCTGCGAACAGCTCCCGCGCCGTGTCGAGAGTGACGTCCGTCGCTGCGGCAAGCGTCTGAGTGGATGCCGCGAGTGCCTGAGTGGTCGCGCTGCCCATTACTGAGCCGCCTTCTCGGATGCTTCGAGGTCGGCGAGGAAGCGGTCGACGACCGCGGTCGCACGTGCATCGTCGGAGAGCGTCTCGCCGACCACGCCACCGGCGAGGTCGATCGCGAGCGAGCCGACCTCGCTGCGCAGCGAGACGAGAGCGGTCTGCCGCTCGGCCTCGATCTGCGTGTGCGCGGTCGCGGTGATGCGAGCTGCTTCGCTCGACGCGGCCTCCTTGGCCTCGGCGACGATCTTCTTGCCGTCCTCACGGGCGGCTTCGCGGATCTCACCGGCCTCGGTGCGTGCCTCGGCGAGCTGACGGGTGTACTCCTCGAGCGCGGCCTCAGCCTGCTTCTGTGCTTCGTCCGCCTTGGCGATGTTGCCCTCGATGGCGGCGGACCGCTTGTCGAGCATTGCCGTGAACTTCGGAAGGGCGACCTTCCACACGACGATGAGGATGACGAGGAACCACAGACCCGACCAGATGATGTCGTACCACGCAGGGATCAGAGGGTTGGGTGTTTCACCCTCTGCTGCGAGGTTCGTGACAAGAGCGTTCAGCATCCTGTCTCCTTCAGAAGTCGGTTCGGATTACGGGAAGGGGATGAATCCGACGGCGATGCCGACGAATGCAAGCGCCTCGGTGAAGGCGATACCGATCCACATGAGGACCTGCAGGCGGCCGGCCAGCTCGGGCTGACGAGCGACACCCTCGATGGTCTTGCCGACGACGATACCCACGCCGATGGCCGGACCGATCGCTGCGAGGCCGTAGCCGACCGATGCGAGGTGACCGTTGATGTCTGCGAGAACCGTAGTAGCGTCCACGGGTTTTTCCTTTCGTTGGGTGGGACGGCAGTTGCCGACCCGCTCAGTGCTCTTCTGCGACCGCGAGCTGGATGTAGACCGCGGTGAGGACGGTGAAGACGTATGCCTGGAGAACGGCGACCAGGATCTCGAAGAGAGTGAAGGCGCCGCCGAAGGCGAGGGTTCCGACACCGAGAGCGGCCCAGCCGCCACCTGCGGTGAAGAAGAAGAACTGGGTGGCTGCGAAGCACAGCACCAGGAGCATGTGGCCGACCACCATGTTCATCAGGAGTCGGAGCATCAGCGTGACGGGCCGGATGATGAACGTCGAGAGGAACTCGATCGGCGTCACGATGATGTAGACCGGCCACGGAACGCCGGCCGGGAACAGCGCGTTCTTGAAGAAGCCCAGCGGGCTCTTCTTGATACCCGCGTAGATGAAGGTGATGTAGCTCACCAGCGCGAGCGTCAGCGGCACGGCCGCGATGCTCGTGCCTGCGATGTTCAGGAACGGGATGATTCCCGTGATGTTCATGAACAGCACCATGAAGAAGATGGTGGTGAGGATCGGCAGGAATCGGTTGCCGTCCTTGCGTCCGAGCAGATCGTGCGCGATATTGGTGCGGACGAAGTCCAGCCCCATCTCGACGACGCTCTGGAAGCGTCCGGGGACGATCTTCATACGGCGGGTTCCGAGGACGAGGATCAGCACGACGGCGACCACGGCGAGGAACTGCACGAGGTGGATTCGGTGCACGGGGATACCCGCGACTTCGAAGAGGATCTCCGGGAAGAACTCGTCGATCGAAGGTCCGTGGAACTCGCCGTCAGAGGCGAGTTTGGGCATCAGGGTCGCAGCAAGATTGAACAGCGCGGGCTCCAGCTTCGGGGCACCGGTCAGAACCGGGGCGACGATGGTCGGTGTGCTTCAAGCGCAAGCGCTCGCGGGCGAGCGGCGGGCACGTCTCAACACTATCAGAATAAGAGGGTGTCCTAAGACCGCGGGGGCTGTTCGTCGGAGCCTTCCTGCGCAGGGGGTTCGGGCACGATGTGGTGGCGCCCGGGCGCACGATCCTCCGGCACGACGGTCGGCAGCTCCACCCCCGGCGCGCGATCGATCGGAGCCTCGGAGGGAAGGGACGCGTCGCTCACGTGCGGAAGGCGCATCCGCGTGATGACGATCACGTCGATGACGAGGGTCGCCACCACTCCCGTGACGATCGACAGGAAGAACACCATCGGCTCGATCCACGGCTGACCGCTCAGGACGATCATGATCACGACGAAGAGGCCGAGCTTCAGAAGCCATCCGCCGAGCACGATCGCGAAGAACAGCTGCACGTAGAGCGGATCGCCGAACCAGCGGTTGGCGATGAGGATGCTGAGGGCGGTGATGCCGAGGAACAGCATGGCGAGCACGACGCCCAGCAGGCCGCTGACGAGACCTTCCGTCCCGCCGACGAGGAGGCCGATCGCTCCGGCGACGATCGCGAGGACCGCCATCGAGACCGCGGACCAGATCAGCGTCCTCCGCAGGATCGGATTGCTGGAAACAGGGCTCGGGCTCACGGGGACTCCACGGGTGTCGGGTCGGACTCAGCAGACGCCGCGGGCTTCCGTCGGCGCAGAGGATTCAGGGTGATGACGAGGCACGCGGCGATTCCCACCAGGCCGAACACGACTCCGGGGAGGTACTGGCCGGGCCAGTCCTCACGCGCGCCCACGTACATGAGGAGGACGGCCAGGGAGATGACCGCGGTCCAGGCGTAGAAGATGAGCACGGCGTCGCGGTCGCGGTGGCCGAGGTCGAGCATGCGGTGATGCAGGTGCTTGCGGTCGGGTGAGAACGGCGACTTCCCCGCGTTCATCCGTCGCAGCACTGCGAGCCCGAAATCGAGGAGCGGCAGCAGCACGACCAGAAGAGGGAGCAGGATCGGGATGAACGCGCCGAGGAGCTGCGATCGTCCGAGACGCTCGGGATCGAGGGCCGACGGCTCGAGCTGCCCGGTCACGGCGATCGCGGACGTCGCCATCAGCAGACCGATCACGAGCGCTCCCGAATCGCCCATGAAGAGCTTCGCAGGACTCCAGTTGAACGGGAGGAAGCCGAGGCACGCGCCGATCAGCACTGCGGCGAGGAAGGATGCGAGGTTGAAGTAGCTCGATGCTCCGGTGTCACGCGTCAGGATGTAGGAGTAGGCGAAGAACACGCCGTTCGCGATCAGGCAGACGCCGGCGACGAGGCCGTCGAGGCCGTCGATGAAGTTGACGGCGTTCATCACGATGACGATCGCGAACATCGTGATGGTGATGCTCAGCCAGCTCGAGAAGACGATCAGATCGCCGAACGGCAGGGAGAGGATCTGCAGCCCGCCACCGACGGTGATGATCCCGGCAGCGAGGAACTGTGCGCCGAGCTTGATCATCCAGTCGAGATCCCACAGATCGTCGACGACGCCGATGACGGCGATCAAGAGGGATGCGGCGAGGATCGACCACATCGTCTGCGGCGGCATCCACATGGTGGTGAAGAACGGATTCAGAGCCGAGACACCGATCGCCGCTGCGATGCCGAGGAAGATCGCGACGCCACCGAGACGGGGAGTGGGAGTCGTGTGCACATCCCGCTCTCGGATGCCGGGGTACAGCTTGAAACGCAGGCTCAGCTTCCAGACCGCCCAGGTCAACGCGAAGGTGATCGCGGCGGTCAGGATGATCGTGAGGAGGTACTGCTTCACGAATCCCCGTCCGATTCCGGCGACGGCGCCTCGGGTTCGAGCAGGTCGCCGAGCACCTCCTCCAGCCGTTCGCGGCTGACGGCGCCGGCTCTGAGGATGCGAACACCACCGGCGGCGGGCTCCGCGCCGCGGGGAACCAGGGAGGTCGCGTCGACGATCGTCGACGCGACCCCGTCGCGACTGACGCCGTCTGCGAGATACACCGACACGCTGTCTCCGAGCATCCGCTCGGCATCGAACGCGGAGATCGCCGACTCACGGCCGGTGAGGTTCGCGCTGGAGACGGCCAGCGGTCCGGTCTCCGCCAGGAGCTCCAGCGCGACGCGCCCTTCGGGCATTCTGACGGCGACGGTCCCCTCCGTGTCGCCCAGGTCCCAGACGAGAGAGGGCTGAGCGGGGAGAACGATGGTCAGGCCGCCGGGCCAGAAGGCGTCGACGAGTCGCTGGACGGGCTCGGGAACGGACTCCGCCAGCGCGTGCAGCGTCTCCTTCGTGCCGATGAGCACGGGAGGCGGCTGATTGCGCCCTCGCCCTTTGGCGTCGAGGAGGCGCTGTACGGCAGCGGGAGAGAACGCGTCGGCGGCGACGCCGTAGACCGTGTCGGTGGGCATGACGATGAGTTCGCCGCGGGCGATGGCCTGGCGGGCGTGGCGCATGCCGGCGAGGAGCTGGGCCTCGTCGCCGCAATCGAAGATGGAGGACATGACGATCCGATTCTAGTTGGCGATGTCTGTGCGGTTCGTGTCTGCGCGTCAGGGACGCAGAGCGGTCGTCGCGCGGTCTCGCAAGGTGAGGTCGCGGTGCGTCGCGGCGGCACGCCAGCCGTCGCGCGTGAGGATGCTGCGGATCTCCTCGCCCTGGAGCTCCCCGTGCTCGATCACCAGCAGCCCGCCCGGATGCAGCAGCTCGAGCGCGCGCACGCTGAGCACACGCACGATGTCGAGCCCGTCTTCTCCCCCGTACAGCGCCATCGACGGATCGAAGAGCCGAACCTCAGGGTCACGAGGCACCGCGGCGTCCGGAACGTACGGCGGGTTCGAGATCACGACGGAGGCAGTGCCGTCGAGCTCCGCGAACGCGTGCGCCAGGTCGTCGTTCACGAGGGTGAGGTTGGCCACCCCCGCCGTGTTCCGAGCCGCCCACGGATACGCGTCGGGCGAGAGCTCGGCGGCGAAGATCCGCGCATGGGGCACCTCGGTGGCCATGGCGAGTGCTATCGCCCCGCTGCCGGTGCCGAGATCGATGCCGATCGGGTCGGGAAGCGCGGACCCGAGGAGCGCGTCGATCGCGTACTGCACGACCGTCTCGGTCTCAGGTCGCGGGACGAAGACTCCGGGCCCGACCGCGAGCTCGAGGTGGCGGAACGGCGCCGTTCCGGTGATGTGCTGCAACGGCTCCCTGCTCGCACGACGGGCGACCAGAGCCCGCAACGCCTCGGCGTCCGCCTCCTCCACCGCATCACCGCGGATGATCGATGCCTGCACCTCACCACGCCGCGCGCCGAGGACGTGACCGGCGAGCAGCTCCGCGTCGAGGAGAGGATCCGTGACGCCGGCGTCTGCGAGCTGTCGGGCCGCCGCATGCACGGCGGAGGCGAGGGAGAGATCGGACATGGATCAAGCGTAGAGCGCAGCAGGTGTCATATTGCCCACCCCCTAGGGCTCTCGCCTAGGCTGGAGCGCGCAGTCCCCCGCACAGGAAGGCTCTCCCCATGCCCGGTATCCACTCCGACATCACCTCCGCTTTCGGCAACACTCCCCTGGTTCGTCTGAACCGGGTCACCGAGGGCCTCGGCGCGACAGTTCTCGCCAAGCTCGAGTTCTACAACCCGGCCTCGAGCGTCAAAGACCGGCTCGGCATCGCCATCGTCGACGCTGCGGAGGCCTCGGGCGAGCTGAAGCCCGGAGGCACGATCGTGGAGGCGACCAGCGGCAACACCGGTATCGCGCTGGCGATGGTCGGCGCCGCACGCGGGTACAAGGTGATCCTCACGATGCCCGCTTCGATGTCCAAGGAGCGGCGCCTCCTTCTCAAGGCGTTCGGCGCCGAACTCATCCTCACCGACCCCACGAAGGGCATGACGAACGCGATCGCCGAGGCGGAGGCGATCGCCGCCCGCACTCCGGGTGCCATTCTCGCGAAGCAGTTCGCCAACGAGGCGAACCCCGCGATCCACCGCCGCACGACGGCCGAGGAGATCCTCCGCGACACGGAGGGCTCCGTCGACTACCTCGTCGCCGGCATCGGCACGGGCGGAACCATCACGGGCGTCGGTCAGGTCCTGAAGGAGCGCGTCCCCGGGGTGAAGATCGTCGCCGTCGAACCCAAGGATTCGCCCATCCTCACCGAGGGACACCCCGGGCCGCACAAGATCCAGGGCATCGGACCGAACTTCGTGCCTCCGATCCTCGATCGCGATGTCCTCGACGAGGTCATCGACGTCACGTTCGACGACGCCATCCGTGTCGCGCGCGAGACCGCGAGCCGCGAGGGCATCCTCGTGGGCATGTCGAGCGGAGCCGCGATCTGGGCCGCTCTGCAGGTCGCCCAGCGCCCGGAGGCTGCGGGGAAGACGATCGTCGTCATCATCCCCTCGTTCGGCGAGCGTTACCTCTCGACCGCGCTCTACGAGGATCTGCGCGAGGCCTGAACTCCCGATGGACATGATCGGCCGAATGCGCGAGGACATCGCGGCAGCCCGACTTCGCGACCCCGCCGCGCGCAGCGGCGCCGAGGTGGCACTGCTGTATCCGGGGATGCACGCGATCTGGGCCCATCGGGTCTCGCACGCGCTGTGGCGCCGCCGGCTGCGACTGCTCGCCCGTGCGACATCACAGGTGTCGCGATGGCTCACCGGGATCGAGATCCACCCCGGCGCGCGGATCGGTCGACGCTTCTTCATCGACCATGGCATGGGCGTGGTCATCGGCGAGACGGCAGAGGTCGGCGACGATGTGATGCTGTATCACGGGGTCACTCTCGGCGGCCGCACGCGTGACTCAGGCAAGCGGCATCCGACGCTCGGCGACGGCGTGGCCGTGGGAGCAGGCGCGAAGATCCTCGGACCGATCACGATCGGCGAGGGCTCCGTGGTCGGAGCGAATGCCGTGGTTACGCGCGACGCCCCGGCGGACAGCATCCTCGTCGGTGTGCCCGCCAAGCCCCGTGCACGGGTCATGGGCGAGGACACCCGAGCGGTGCTCACCGCACCCGACTACTCGATCTGACGCGCCCGCGCTCTCAGGCCGCCCCGCGGCGAGACCTCACCTTGTCGACCTTCTTGCGAAGGAAGATCAGTGGCAGCAGCACACTGCCGAGCGCCGTGATCAGCCAGACGATCACCGATCCGAGCAGCCAGCCCACGAGATCGACGATGCGCAGCCCACCGATCGGCAGCAGGACGACGACCACGAGGGCGATGAGCGTCGAGAAGATGCCGATGCCGCCCATCAGGACCGGTGCGTAGCGATCCGCGATCTTGCTGACCCATGGTGAGAGCACGCTCTGCAACACGGCGAAGATCAGGATGCAGAGCACGAACCCCCACCACTGGTCCCACTGGATCTGGAACCCCTCGAGCGCGAGGTCGGCCACGATGAGACCGAGGCCGGCCGAGATGACGTACATCAGCGCGCGGAAGAGGAAGGTGATCACGCGCTGAGCATATCGCTCTCACTGGGCGACGAAGAAGGGGATCGCGCCCGACAGGATGCCGACGGCGAGCATCACGAGCGACACGATCACCGCGCGCCACAGCACCTTCCTGTGGTGATCGCCCAGGTTGACGCTGGCGAGCGAGACGAGCAGCAGGATCGCCGGCACGAGCGGGCTCTGCAGGTGGACCGGCTGACCGATGATCGATGCCCTCGCCATCTCGACGGGGTCGATGCCGAACGTCGCCGCGCTCTGCGACAGCACCGGCAGGATGCCGAAGTAGAAGGCGTCGTTCGACATGAAGAACGTGAACGGGATCGACAGAACACCGGTGATGGGTGCGAGGAAGGGGCCGAGCGCAGGCGGAAGCACGTCGGTGATCCAGGTCGCCATCGCATCGACCATCCCGGTGCCGGTCAGGACGCCGACCAGGACTCCGGCCGCGATCACCATCGAGACGACACCGACGATGCTGGGCGCATGAGCCACGATCTCGGACGCCTGTTCCTTGATCCCTCGGAAGTTGACCAGCAGCGCGACGGCGGCACCGACCATGAACACGTACGGGAGCGGCATGATGTCGAGAACGAGCAGCACCATGACGGCGACGGTGAGCGCGAGGTTGAACCAGATCAGTCGCGGCCTCAGCGTCGGGCGCGCGGGGTCGAGCATGGTGTCCGCCATGGCGGTGTCGGCCGGGTCGACGCTGGCCGCGGCGACGGGGCCTCGCCCACCGGCGACGACGACGATGTTGCCGGTGCGGAGCGCTGCACGGGCGCCGGGCTTCGGTCCGGCACCGCGGAAGATCTTCGGCACTGTAGAAAGAGCACCGCCGTCGGAACCCGTGAGCAGCCCTTCGGAGTCGAGGCGCCCGAGTCGGCGGCGCTCCCCCAGCCCGAGCATCCAGGCGAAGCCCAGCGTCACGACGATGCCGACGCCGAGAGCCGGCAGCATGGGGACGAAGATGTCCGTCGGCTGCAGTCCCAGAGCGGTCGCCGCGCGCACCGTCGGCCCGCCCCAGGGAACGATGTTCAGAGTGCCGTTCATCAAGCCGGCGACGCACGTGAGGACGACCGGACTCATGCCGAGACGGAGGTAGATCGGCAGCATCGCCGACGTCGTGATGATGAACGTCGTCGAGCCGTCGCCGTCGAGCGAGACGGCTCCCGCGAGGATCGCGGTTCCCAGCACGACCTTCGCCGGGTCATCGCCGAGAACACGCGTGATCACCCGGATCAGCGGATCGAACAGGCCGACGTCGATCATGATGCCGAAGAACATGATCGCGAACATCAGCAGCGCTGCGGTCGGGGCCATCGTGGCGATCGAATCGAGGATCATGTCGCCCATGCCGAGCCCCGCACCGGCGAACAGCCCGAACACGGTCGGCACGAGGATCAGCGCCACCATGGGCGTCAGTCGCTTCGTCATGATCAGCGTCATGAAGGCCAGCACCATGGTGAATCCCAGGAGGACCAGAACCCATTCGGGCGGCACGAACGCGAGGTCGTAGGTCGGCGCCTCTTCTGCGGCCGTGGACAGGCCGGTGAGTGCATCGAGCATGCTGTGACTCCTTCGTCGAAGCTCCGTCGACTGCGACGGATCCTGACGAGACTAGGCAATCCCTCCCCGCAGAGCGCGGTATGCCGCATTCTCGGATGTTGTGCGCGTAGCGTGGGTTCTGCGCATATTGCGCGGGAGCAGAGAAGGAAGGACCACGGTGTCGACGACGACGACGCGACCTCGGTTCGCGACCCGCACGCTGCTGCTGCATCTCGCCACGGTCGCCCTTGTCGTCGTGATGTGCACCGGCGTGTACCTCCTTCTCGCCGTGCAGCAGCTTCGCACCGAAGCCGAGTCCACTGCCCTCGGCATCGCCCGGACCCTCGCCGAGGACCCGCAGGTCCGCGACGAGGTCGCACGAATCTCGGCCGCCGAAGAGGCGCCGGACCCGGACGAGCTCAGGAAGGGCGAGCTCGCGCGCCTTGCAGCGGACGTCTCTGACCGCACCGGTGCACTGTTCGTCGTTATCGCCGATGAGGACGGCATCCGCCTCGCCCATCCCACCAGTTCACGCATCGGCCAGATGGTGAGCACACCCTTCGAGGAGGTGCTCGCCGGGAACGAGGTGGTCGACTGGCAGACCGGAACCCTCGGCGAGTCGGCTCGCGCCAAGGTCCCCGTGCTCGACGATGCGGGGATCCCCGTCGGCGAGGTCAGCGTCGGATTCGAGCGCACAGGCGTCTTCGATGACCTGCCTCCGCTGCTCGCGGTGATCGGCATTACCGCCGCCGGTGCCCTGGCGCTGGCTCTCCTCGCTTTCCTGCTGCTGCGCCGTCGCTGGGAGCGCCTGACGCTCGGCGTGCAGCCCGAGGAGCTCGTGGCGCTCGTGCAGAACCAGACAGCAGTGCTGAATGGCGTGGATGACGGCGTCCTGGCCGTCGACACGGCAGGGATCGTGCGGGTGAGCAACGATGCGGCCGATCGGATGCTCGGTCTCGACGCCGCTGTGGGACGACCGCTGGCGGAGCTCTCGCTGCCGACCGCTGTCGTCGAGACCGCGACGGGAGCGCCCACGACGTCGAGCACCGTCGTGGACAACCGCGTGCTCTACATCGATTCCCGTCCGGTGATCCGCGACGGCAGGCCGCTCGGACATGTGCTGATCATCCGTGACCGCACCGACCTCATCGCTCTGACGGAGCGACTGGAGACCGTGCAAGCCGTGACCGCCGCCCTGCGCGTGCAGCGTCACGAGTTCGCGAATCGGATGCACGTGGTCGCGGGGCTCATCGACGCAGCCAGGATCGACGATGCCCGGGGGTTCCTCGATGAGCTCGTCGAGCGCGGCTCGGTCGCATTCCCCGTCGCCGGGCTCGACCTGCTCAGCGACCCGTTCCTGCACTCTTTCCTGGGCGCCAAGGGGATCGAGGCCGGTGAACGCGGCGTCTCCCTGCGCGTCGCGGACGAGAGCCAGCTGATCGGCAGCGTGGCAGAACCGGAGGACGTCGCCGCCGTCGTGGGCAACCTCGTCGATAACGCGGTGACCGCCGCCGTCGCCGGAGCGCGGACTCCCCGCTGGGTCGAGGTCGCGGTGCTCGGAGACGGCGACGCGCTCGTCGTCACGGTCGCAGACTCGGGACCGGGCCTCGCGGGGATCGACCCGATGGCTCCGAGTCAGCCGCGCGACGACGACACAGACCGCGTGCACGGCCGCGGGCTCGGCATCCCGTTGGCCCGAGACATCGCGCGACGCCGCGGCGGCGATCTCTGGATCATCGACGCCGGAGGCGAGGAGCACGGTGCCGTGTTCGCCGCTCGACTCGGTGGCACCGTCACCGGCACATCGACGACTGAGGAGAACCGATGAACGATCCCCTGCGGGTGCTGATCCTCGACGACGACTTCCGCGTCGGACGACTGCACCGGAGCATCATCGACGACCAGCCCGGATTCTCGGCACTGGAGCCCGTCCGCACCCTCGCCGAGGCACGGGACGGCATCCGCTCATCACGCCCTGACCTCCTCCTGGCGGATGTCTTCCTCCCGGACGGAGACGGCATCGCCCTCGTGCGTGAGAGCGGCGTGGACGCGATCCTCATCTCGGCCGCCGACGACGCGCCGACGATTCGACGCGCGCTCAGATCAGGCGCCGTCGGGTACCTGCTGAAGCCGTTCGATCGTCGGGCGCTGGTCGGCCTGCTCGAGCGCTACGCGCGGTACCGCAACCTGCTCGCCGGAGATCGTCCCCTTCGCCAGGAGGACACCGATCGCGCCCTGGCGATCCTCCACGGATCCGGGGAACCTGTGTCTGTCTCGCGATCCGCGACCGAGCAGCTGGTGCTCGCCGCTCTCGGCGACGGCGAGGCGTCGGCGGCAGAAGTCGGAGAGCGCGTCGGGATCTCGCGCGCCACCGCGCAGCGCCACCTCGCGGCTCTCGCTGCTCGGACGGTCGTGGAGGTCCGCCTGCGTTACGGGGCGACCGGACGGCCGGAGCACCGGTACGCGGCCCGCTCCTGACCCGCGCCGCAGCTCAGCGGCGTCACCTCAGGAGTCGGAGCCCACCGCGGCGAGTCGAGCCTCTTCGTCGGCCTGGATCGCACTCTCGATGATCGGCTCGAGAGCGCCGTCCATCACCTGATCGAGGTTGTAGGCCTTGAATCCCGTGCGATGGTCGGCGATGCGATTCTCGGGGAAGTTGTAGGTGCGGATGCGCTCGGACCGATCCATGCCGCGGATCTGTGACTTGCGTGCATCGGATGCCGCGGCATCCAGCTCCTCCTGCTGCTTCGCCAGCAGTCGCGCCCGGAGCACGCGCATCGCGGCCTCACGGTTCTGCAGCTGCGACTTCTCGTTCTGCATCGACACGACGATTCCGCTGGGCACGTGGGTGATGCGCACGGCCGAGTCGGTCGTGTTGACGGACTGACCGCCCGGGCCCGAGGACCGGAAGACATCGATCTTCAGGTCGTTCTGATTGATCGCGATCTCGTCGGGCTCGTCGACCTCGGGGAACACCAGCACTCCGGTGGTCGAGGTGTGGATGCGCCCCTGCGACTCGGTCGCGGGCACGCGCTGCACGCGGTGCACGCCGCCTTCGTACTTCAGGTGCGCCCAGACGCCCTGGGCGGGGTCCGAGGACGATCCCTTGATCGCGACCTGGACGTCCTTGTAGCCGCCGAGATCGGATTCGTTGCGCTCGAGGAGCTCGGTCTTCCAGCCCTTGGAGGCTGCGTACTGGATGTACATGCGCAGCAGATCCGCGGCGAACAGCGCCGACTCGGCGCCGCCCTCCCCCGCCTTGATCTCCATGATGACGTCGCGCGCGTCATCGGGATCGCGTGGGATGAGCAGTCGGCGCAGCTTCTCCTGCGATGACTGCACCCCCTCTTCGAGAGTCGGGATCTCAGCGGCGAACGCCTCGTCCTCGCGGGCGAGCTCCCTCGCGGCGTCGAGGTCATCGGATGCCGCCGCCCACGCCTCATAGGCGGCGACGATCCGCGACAGCTCGGCGTAGCGACGGTTGACGCGCTTCGCCCGAGCGGCATCGGCGTGCACCGCCGGGTCGGAGAGCTCCTCCTGCACCCGGCGATGCTCGTCGATCAGAGTCTGGACGGACTCGAACACCCCGGCTCCGCTCAGCGGATGTTGTTGTCGTGTCCGTGCGCACCCGAGGGGAGCGTCGGAATCGACTTCTGCATCTGCACGAGGAACTCGACGTTCGAGTGGGTCTCCCTGAGCTTGCCCAGGACGACCTCGAGCGCCTGCTGCTGGTCGAGGCCTGCAAGGGCGCGACGCAGCTTCCAGGTGATCTTGACCTCGTCGGTCGACAGCAGCATCTCTTCGCGGCGGGTGCTCGACGCGTTGACGTCGACGGCCGGGAAGATGCGCTTGTCGGCGAGCTGGCGCGACAGGCGCAGTTCGCTGTTGCCGGTGCCCTTGAACTCCTCGAAGATCACCTCGTCCATCTTGGAGCCGGTCTCGACCAGCGCCGTGGCGAGGATCGTCAGGGATCCGCCGTTCTCGATGTTGCGCGCAGCACCGAAGAAGCGCTTGGGCGGGTACAGCGCCGAGGCGTCGACGCCACCCGAGAGCACCCGTCCGGATGCCGGAGCAGCGAGGTTGTACGCACGGCCGAGGCGGGTGATCGAGTCGAGCAGCACGACGACGTCGCGGCCCAGCTCGACGAGACGCTTGGCGCGCTCGATGGCGAGCTCGGCGACCGTGGTGTGGTCTTCTGCCGGACGGTCGAAGGTCGAGGCGATGACCTCGCCCTTCACCGTGCGCTCCATGTCGGTGACCTCTTCGGGACGCTCGTCGACGAGCACGACCATGAGGTGGACCTCGGGGTTGTTCTGCGCGATCGCGTTGGCGATCTGCTGCAGGACGATCGTCTTGCCGGCCTTGGGCGGCGCGACGATGAGGCCGCGCTGTCCCTTGCCGATCGGGGCCACGAGATCGATGATGCGCTGCGTGAGCTTCTCGGGCGCCGTCTCGAGGCGCAGACGCTCCTGCGGGTAGAGCGGCGTGAGCTTGCCGAACTCCACACGGGTCGCGGCGTCGTCGATCGACAGGCCGTTGATCGAGTCGACCTTCACCAGCGCGTTGTACTTCTGGCGGCCCTGCTGCTCGCCCTCGCGGGGCTGCTTGATCGAGCCGACGATCGCGTCGCCCTTGCGGAGGTTGTACTTCTTGACCTGTCCGAGCGACACGTAGACGTCGCTGGGGCCGGCGAGGTATCCGGTCGTGCGGACGAAGGCGTAGTTGTCGAGCACGTCGAGGATTCCGGCGATCGGGACGAGGACGTCGTCCTCGCCGATCTCGGTGTCGAACTCGTCCGTCGGCGCGCCGCCGCGGCGCTTGTTGCGCTGACGGTTGCGGCCGTTGCCGCCCTCGTCTTCGGCGGGTGCCGTCTGCGGCTGCTGCTGCTGGGGCTGCTGCTCGCCGCCCTGGCCGTTGCCGTTCTGGCCGCGTCCGCGGTTACGGCTGCGGTTGCGGTTGCGGTTGCGACCGCCCTGCTCTTCGCCGTCGCCGGAATCAGAGGAGGAGTCCGCCGCGGGTGCTGCCTCGGCCGGTGCGGCGTCAGCGGGCTTCTCGGCTGCGGGAGTCTCGGCCTCGGCAGCAGGCTTCTTCGCCGTGCGGCGTCCGCGACCGGTGGTCTTCTTCGGCTCGTCGGCAGAACCCGCCTCTGCGGAACCGGCGTCCGCGGAGCCGTTGGACTCTGCGGTCTTCGCTGCGGGAGCCCCGGTGGATTCCGCGGGTGCCGGCGCGGAGGCTGCAGGAGCCTCGGCGGTCGCCGCAGGAGACTCAGCGTTCTCTGCGTCAGCCTTCTTCGCACGGCTGCGGCGAGGGGCCTTCGCCTTGGGTGCCGCGTCGGCGGCGGGTGCCTCGGCTGCGGGAGCCTCGGTGGCCGGTGCGCTGTCGGTGGATGCTGCGGCCTTCTCGGCCTTCGCGGCGGCGGTCGCGGTGCTCGCACGGCGCGGAGCGCGCTTGCGGGCCGGTGCGACCTCGGTCGCGGCGGTCGTCGCGGCGTCGGAGCTCGCGGCCTTCGCCGCAGCCTCGGCGGCGGGTGCCGCCTGGTCGTTCTGGGTCTCGGAGAAATTCTCCACGAGTACTCCCTCTTTGGTCTCGGGGACATGAGCGGCACGCGCACAACGGGTGCTGCGCGCGATCGCACGGGCTGACGCTCGGCGTCAGCCAGCCTCTGCACTGGGTTCTCGGAAAGAACGAGGTTCTCGGTGAGAGCAGTGCGACAGGGGTTTTGCGTGCGGGTCTTGCAGAGTTGCAATGGGGCCAGATTCACGCAGTTACGTGGAGCCCTCCGCTCGATTCCCCACTGTACCACCACGCACGTCGACCGCGAGCAGCAGCGCGTCCCACGGGGTGTCGGTCGTCGATTCCGCGAGTTCCACGGCGTCCTGACGACTTCCGGGGCCGTCTGCGAGAACCAGCACGCTGGGTCCGGCGCCGGACACCACGGCGGCGAAACCTGCCGCACGGAGCGTCTGGACGAGCCGCTGCGTCTCGGGCATCGCCTCGGCGCGGTAGTCCTGATGCAGCCGGTCGGCGGTCGCGTCGAGCAGCAGCTCCGGGCTCTGCATCAGCGCGGCGATGAGCAGCGCCGAGCGCGAGACGTTGAAGACCGCATCGGCCGTCGACACCTGCGGCGGCTGCAGCGATCGCGCCTTCGACGTCGACATCGTGTACGACGGAACGAGCACGAGCGGCGAGACGCCGCGGTGCACGAGGAGCTTCTTGTGCTGGGGACCTCGTTCGCCGACCCAGGCGATCGTCAGACCGCCGAACAGCGCGGGAGCCACGTTGTCGGGGTGCCCTTCGATCTCGGTGGCGAGGCGCAGCATGTCGGCGTCGTCGATGTCGACGTCGCCCTCGAGCAGGCCCTTCGCCGCGAGGATCCCCGCCGCGACCGCCGCGCCGGAGGACCCGAGTCCGCGCCCGTGGGGCACCCCGTTCTCCGCGACGATGCGCAGGCCCGGGACGGCGCGATCGACGTCGGCGTACACGTGAGCGATCGTGCGGACGATCAGGTTCGAGTCGTCACGAGGGATCTCGCTCGCGCCGGAACCCGAGACCTCGATCTCGAGCTCGCCGGCGGCGAGCTCGGTCACGAGAAGCGTGTCGTAGACGCTGAGCGCGAGTCCGAGCGTGTCGAATCCGGGACCGAGGTTGGCGCTGGTCGCCGGCACGGTCACCTCGACCGTGCGCCCTGCCGCCATCGTCACTCGCCTTCCACGCGGAGCACCGAGACGACCCGCTCGACGACAGAGCTGGCGGCGAGTGCGTCGACCGTGGCGCTGAGCGCGGCGTCCGTGGCCCGGTGCGTGCCGATGACGAGACGAGCGGTGGGCTCGTCCTCTCCTTCGACCGTCTGCACCACGGTCGCGACGGAGACCGATCCGTCGCTGAGGATGCCGGCGACGGTCGCGAGCACACCGGGAGCGTCCGAGACCTCGAGGGTGATCTGGTAGCGGGTGGTGACATGACCGATCGGCACCACCGGGAGGTTGGCCCTGGTGGACTCCCCCACGCCGACGCCGCCGGCGATGTGGCGTCGAGCCGCCGACACGACGTCTCCGAGCACGGCGGATGCGGTCTGCACGCCACCGGCGCCTGCGCCGTAGAACATGAGCGAGCCCGCAGCCTCGGCCTCGACGAACACGGCGTTGTTGGCGCCGTGCACCGACGCGAGAGGGTGCGACGTCGGCACGAGGGCCGGGTAGACGCGCACCGAGATCGACTCGGTGCCGTTGGCCTCGATGCGCTCGCACACGGCGAGCAGCTTGATGACGAAGCCGGCTGCGCGCGCCTCATCGATCATCGACGCGGTGATGGTCGTGATGCCCTCGCGGTACACGGCGTCGAGCGGAACAGCCGTGTGGAAGGCGAGGCTCGCGAGGATCGCGGCCTTCTGCGCGGCGTCGTATCCCTCGACGTCGGCGGTCGGGTCGGCCTCGGCGTATCCGAGACGCTGCGCGTCGGCGAGCACATCGGCGAAGTCGGCGCCCTCGGTGTCCATGCGGTCGAGGATGTAGTTGGTCGTGCCGTTCACGATTCCCATGATGCGCACCACGCGGTCACCGGCGAGAGAGTCGCGCAGCGGGCGGATGATCGGGATGGCACCCGCGGCGGCGGCCTCATAGTAGACGGATGCGCCCACGCGGTCGGCCGCTTCGAAGAGCTCGGGGCCGTGAGTGGCCAGCAGCGCCTTGTTGGCGGTCACGACGTCGGCACCGGAGCCGATCGCCTGCAGGATGCTCGTACGGGCGGGCTCGATGCCGCCGATCAGCTCGATCACGATGTCGGAGCCGAGGATCAGCGATTCGGCATCGGTCGTGAACAGCTCTTTCGGCAGATCGGTCTCGCGCGGCGCATCGAGGTTGCGCACCGCGATGCCGGCCAGCTCCAGCGTGGCACCGGCCCGGTCGGCGAGCTCATCGCCGTGGCGCAGCAGCAGGGCGGCCACCTGGGAGCCGACCGCTCCGGCGCCGAGGAGCGCCACCCGAAGTCGTCGATACTCAGTCGTCATTGCATCTCTCCTTAGGAGGGTGGTTCAGTCGTGCTTCGTCGGGGACCGCGTCGTTCGTCGCGCGGATCACCCGTGGCTCTCGGGGGCCGCGACACCGACGTCGCGAGACAGCACGTCGGCGATCGTCTCACCGCGGACGATGACCGCCGATCGGCCGTCGCTCACAGCGACGATCGGAGGGCGAGGGACATGGTTGTAGTTGCTCGCGAGCGGCGCACAGTACGCACCGGTCGAGGGGACCGCGAGCAGATCGCCGGGAGAGACGTCGGCCGGAAGGTACTCATGGTCGACGACGATGTCGCCGGACTCGCAGTGCTTGCCCACGACCCTGCTGAGCTGCGGCGAGCCGATGCCGATCCGGGAGGCGAGTCGAGCCGAGAACTGCGCGTCGTACAGCGCCGTCCTGGCGTTGTCGCTCATTCCGCCGTCGACGCTGATGTAGCGCCGGGTCGCGCCCGAATCGAGCGCGACGTCCTTGGTCGTCCCGACCTCGTAGAGCGTCACTCCGGCAGTGCCGACGATGGCCCTGCCCGGCTCGAACGACAGCGCGGGCACGGCGATGCCTCGCGCGGCGCAGCCTTCGGCGACGGCGGCGACGATCTCGCCCGCGAGGGTCTCGATCGGCGTCGGGTCGTCGACGCTCGTGTAGGCGATTCCGAACCCTCCGCCGAGGTTGAGCTGCGGAACCGGTCCGCCCTCGAGGAGAGTCGCATGGAGCTCGAGCACGCGCGACGCCGACTCGCGGAAGCCCGCGACACCGAAGATCTGCGATCCGATGTGGCAGTGAAGGCCGGCGAACTCGATTCCCGGAATCTCCCTGATGCGGGCGACGGCCTGCTCGGCCTCGGGCAGCGGGAAGCCGAACTTCTGGTCTTCGTGGGCCGTCGCGAGGAAGTCGTGCGTCTCGGCGTGCACGCCGCTGATGACCCGCACCAGCACCCGCTGCACAGCGCCGGTCCTGGCGGTGATCGCCGCGAGACGCTCGATCTCGATCGCGCTGTCGACGATGATCGTGCCGATGCCCACCTCGACCGCGCGCTCGAGCTCGGCGACCGACTTGTTGTTCCCGTGGAACCCCAGCGACGACGGAGAGACGCCGGCCGCGAGTGCGACCTCGAGTTCACCACCGGTGCACACGTCGACGTTGAGTCCCTCTTCGGTCACCCAGCGCGCGATCGTCGTGGTCAGCAGCGCCTTGCCGGCGTAATACACCCGCGCAGTCGTGCCGTGGGCGGCGGCGGCCGCGTCGAAGGACGAGCGGAAGGCGCGGGCCCGAGATCGCACCTCGTCCTCGTCGATCACGAGCAGCGGCGTGCCGTACGACTCCGCGAGATCGGTGGCGGAGATCCCCGCGAGCCGCAGCGCTCCGTCGTCACCGCGGACGGCGGACGCCGGCCACACGGCGGTGGGAAGATCATTCGCGTCGTCGGGCACGACGAGCCATTCCGGGGCGAGCGAGTCGGCAGGGGAAAGCAAGGAACACCAATCGTGGGACGGGTCTCGGGCGGATGCGCGCACTGCGAGGTTGCCCCCGATTCTAGGGCACCGTGCATGCCGCATCAGTCATGGTGACGCCCGGCGTCAACCCCCTGCGGGCACATCCCACCGACTCCTAAGGTGGTGGAGATGAGCACCGAATCCGCAGCACCCGATGCCCGACGCCCCGGCTTGATCGCGCGCGTCAGCGCGTCGGCGATCCGCTGGGCTCTGACACGGCGCCCGGTCCGCGCGTTCCTGCTCTACTCCGAGCGGCGGGGCCCGATGCTCGCCGACAGCGTGACATACCGCGCTCTGTTCAGCGTCTTCGCCGCCGTGCTCCTGGGGTTCTCGATCGCCGCTCTCTGGCTCGCAGGCAATCCCGACGTCTGGAACGCGATCGTCTCCGCCGTGCAGTCCGTGGTTCCCGGTCTCATCGGCGAAGACGGCGTCGTCAACCCCGACGATCTCAAGGAGCCGATCTCGCTCTCCGTCGCGGGCGCCATCTCGACGGTCGCGCTGATCGGCTCGGCGCTCGGCGCCGTCGGATCGCTGCGCACCGCGGTGCGCGTCCTCGCCGGAACCGCGCATGCCGACGTGCTGTTCATCTGGGTCATGCTCCGCAACCTGCTGCTCGCGGCCGGCGTCGCCGTGCTGTTCGTCGCCGCAGCGGCCGTCACATTCGCCGGTCGGCTCGGGATCACCTGGATCAGCGGTCTGCTCGGCATTCCCGAGGATTCGCCCGCTGCATCCTGGAGCATCCGGATCGTCTCCCTGGTCGTCGTGCTGGCACTCGACACGGTGCTCATCGCCGGGGTGTTCCGTCTGCTCTCCGGGCTGCGCCCCGCAGCCCGCTCGCTCTGGATCGGGTCCCTCATCGGCGGAGTCGGGCTGCTCGTGCTGCAGGAGCTGTCCGGCCTGTTCATCGGCGGCGCGACGAGCAACCCCCTCCTCGCCTCCTTCGCCACCCTGCTGGCGCTGCTCATCTGGCTCAACCTGTCGACCCAGGTCATCCTGATCGCGTGCGCCTACATCGTCACGTCGGAGGAGGAACGCAAGGACCGGGTGCACGCGCGGTTCGGCGCGACGACCTTCCCCCAGCGACGTGTGCAGCGCGCCGAAGCGGAGGTCGCGCTGGCGACGACCGAGCTTCGGGAGGCGCAGAAGGCCGAGCGCGAGGCCCGTCTCGGAACCGACGAGGACTGAGCCCGTCTCAGGGGCAGGTGCCCTTCTCGAGCAGGGTCTGATCGGTCGCGATCGCACCGTCGACGTCGACGTCGATCACAGCCTCCGATCCGTCGATCTGGAGGCCCGTGAGGGTGATGCCGGCGGGAAGCTGGTCCGCGATGCAGATGCGCTGCGTCTGAGTGAGCTGCTCCCCCAGAGCACCGAGACTCGAGCCGACCTGATCCGCGTCGACCTCGAGTCCGCCGACGGTGAGGCCGACAGGAGTGAGCTCGAGATCTCCCTCGGCCACCCCCGGGGTCACCGTGAGCGATACCGGGATGGCGAGGCCGAGAACGCTCACCGAACCCGCGACCGTCGCGTTCGGCGATTCGAGCGTGACCATGTCGATCGGCAACTCGGTGTTCGAGAGCAGGGACGTGAACTGCGACTCGTCGATGCGGATCGTGCCGGATGCGGATGCGAGGTCACCACCGCGCAGCGGCACGCCCGTGGCGGTGACGTCGACGGCGCCCGTGATCCCCTCCAGCGTGACCGAGTCGGTCGAGAGATGCAGGGTGTCCAGCGTTCCGCCGATCAGCTGCGGGATCAGGATGCCGTCGGCTTCGACGGCGAGCTTCTGGTCGGCCGGCAGGTCGAGCTGCTCGATCACCATGCCCCGCACGATGCCGGGCAGGACAGCGCGCGCGATGAGCTCCGCAGAGACGGCGAGAACAGCGAGAACGACCACGACGATCAGCAGCACCCAGGGCCAGCGCTTGCGCGCGCGCTTCGGCGGTGTGGCACCGGCATCCCCGCCGTCCTTCCCACCCGGGATCACGAGCGTCGGATGCTCGGAATCCGCGGACGGGTAAGGAAGGGTGTGATTGTCGTCGCTCATGCTGCCATCCTGCCCTACGGCACGGACGACGGCAGAGGTCACATGCGCTCGGGAGCGGACACGCCGAGCAGGTCGAGGCCGTTGCGGAAGACCTGCCCTGCGGCGTCATTGAGCCACAGACGCGTGCGGTGCACGGTCTCGATGGGGTCGTCGCCCTGCGGGATCACGCGGCAGTTGTCGTACCAGCGGTGGTACAGGCCGGCGAGCTCCTCGAGGTAGCGCGCGACGCGGTGCGGCTCGCGCACCTCGGCCGCGAACGCCACGATGCGCGGGAACTCCTGCAGAGCGCCGAGCAGAGCGCTCTCGGTCTCATGCGTGAGCGTCTCGGGCGCGAACTCCGAGCGATCCACACCGGAGTCGGCGGCATTGCGGGCCACGTTGTGCGTGCGGGCATGCGCGTACTGCACGTAGAACACCGGGTTGTCGTTCGTGCGCTTCTGCAGCAGCTCAGGATCGAGAGCGAGCGGGGAGTCAGCAGGCGAGCGCTCGAGCGAGTAGCGCAGCGCATCGGTGCCGAGCCATTCGCGCAGATCGTCCATCTCGATGATGTTGCCCGCACGCTTGCTCAGCCGCGCTCCCCCGACCGAGACCAGCTGACCGATCAGCACCTCGACGTTCTTCTCGGGGTCTTCCCCGGCGGCGCCGGCGATCGCCTTGAGGCGGTGGACGTAGCCGTGGTGGTCGGCTCCGAGAAGGTACAGCTTGTACTCGAAGCCTCGGTCGCCCTTGTTCAGGTAGTACGCGGCGTCGGCGGCGAAGTACGTGTACTCGCCGTTGGAGCGACGGATCACGCGATCCTTGTCGTCACCGAAGTCGGTGGTGCGCACCCACACTGCACCCTCGTCGTCGAACACGTGTCCCTGCTCGCGCAGGCGGTCGACGGCGCGATCGACGAAGCTGACGCCGTCCGCGTCCTTGGCGTGCAGCGTGCGCTCTGAGAACCACACGTCGAAGTCGACGTTGAACTTCGAGAGCGACTGCTTCTGCTCCTCCAGCTGGAAACCGTAGGCGAGCTCCCGCGTGACGACAACCTGCTCGTCACCGGAGAGCTCGAGCAGGTCCGGACGCGCCGCGAGAACACGAGCGGCCAGATCGCCGATGTAGCTGCCGGCGTACCCGCCCTCGGGAGTTGGTTCGCCCTTGACTGCGGCCAGCACCGAATTCGCGAAGCGCTCCATCTGCACTCCGGCGTCGTTGATGTAATACTCCCTCGCGACCTTCGCGCCGGAGGCTGCGAGCACCCGGGCGATCGCATCGCCGAGCGCCGCCCAGCGAGTGTGGCCGATGTGCAGCGGCCCGGTCGGGTTCGCGCTCACGAACTCGATGTTGATGCTGTGACCGGCCTGCGTGTCGTTGTGCCCGTACTCTGCGCCGGCTTCGACGATGAGCTTCGCCAGCGCGCCGGCGGCAGCCGCGTCGAGGCGGATGTTGATGAAGCCCGGCCCTGCGACCTCGGCGGTCTGCACGCCATCCACCTGCGCGAGGCCGTCGGCGATCTGCTGCGCCAGCTCGCGCGGGTTCGTGCCGAACGGCTTCGCCAGGCGCATCGCGATGTTCGAGGCCCAGTCGCCGTGGTCGCGGTTGCGCGGACGTTCGAACACGATGTCCGACGCGGACAGCGAGAACGGCTCGCCAGGACGTCGTTCCTCGGCGATCGGTGCGAGGACGGCGAGGAGGGCTGTGGCGAGCGATTCAGGGTTCATAGGCCTCCCAGTTTACGGCGCGTCACGCGCCCGAATTTGCGAGGGCGGATTCGTGATCTACAGTCATGCCATGAAGGCCGCATCCGCCCGCTATCGTCTGCCCGTCGCGGGCCTCGCCGTCGCAGTGATCCTGGCGGTCGCGGCAGTCGTCCTCGGCGTGTGGCGGCCCTGGGTTCCGATGCCGTCTTCGGCACCCGTCGGTGCTGCGGCGGCAGCGGACGAATCGGTCGCGATCGCGCCGGTTCCCCTTCTTCTTCCGGAGCATCCGACCGTTCTCGTGTTCGGCGACTCCTGGACCTACGGCTCGGCCGCGACCGAGCCGACCCTCGGATACGCCTATCAGCTCGCCGACCTGATCGGCGGACGGACGATCGTCGACGGAGTCCGCGGCAGCGGTTACCTCAAGCCCGGACTCGATGGCCCGGCCTTCGGTGTGCGCATCGCCGCTCTGGACCCGACGCTCACCCCCGACCTGATCATCCTCCAGGGGTCGATCAACGACCGGGCGCAGGGCGAGGCCGGATACCGCGAAGCCGTCACCGCCGCGTGGGATGCCATGGCGGCGAAGTATCCGGACGCGTCGATCGTGATTCTGGGGCCGGCGCCGCACGAACTTCCCGTGGGCGCTGAGACCGCGCGCATCGACGCCGATCTCGGTGAACTCGCCGCCGCTCGCGGATGGTGGTACATCTCCCCCGTCGCACAGAACTGGATCACCGACCAGAACTACCTGTCGGTCATCGACGTCGAGATCGGCCGCAAGCATCCGTCGACCGACGGTCACCGCTACCTCGCCGAGAAGCTGGCCGCAGCGCTCGGCGAACTGGGCGACGCGCCGGTGACCGAGGCCGGTGGGTCGGAGACCACTCCCGAGCAGTGATATTGTCGATCGGTACGCCTCCGTAGCTCAGTGGATAGAGCGCCGGTTTCCGGTACCGTAGGTCGCAGGTTCGACTCCTGTCGGGGGCACACACCGGGTTTCATGCGGAACGAGTGAGAATTCGTTCGTGAAACCGCTGAGTACGAGAAGAAGCCGCCTGGTTCCAGGCGGCTTTTCTCGTTTGCGCTGGCTCCTGCGGGCAGTTCCTGAGCGCGACACGCGGTATCGACATGGGAACAGCTCGAGCCGCGAGCCAATCGTCGGGTGGTGGCGACAAGGCCGGTCACTTGTCGATGGAAACCATGTTGGCTTCGTCGTGCCGTTCGCCGGCAGCGGGCTCGAGTGCGGTCAGGCGGTCGGCCTGATCTGAGGTGAGCACGACGGCGTCTGCGGCGGTGTTCTCCTCGACGCGCGTGACGCGGCGCGTGCCCGGGATGGGGGCGATGTCGTCTCCGCGGGTGAGGATCCACGCCAGGGCCGTCTGCGCGGGGGTCGCGCCGATCTCGGCGCCGATGGCGCGCACCTCGTCGACGAGGCGGAGGTTGCGGTTGAAGTTCTCGCCCACGAACCGCGGGTTCGTCTTGCGCCAGTCGTCGTCAGGGATATCGGCGGCAGAACGGATCTGTCCCGTGAGCAGACCGTGACCCAGCGGCGAGTACGGGACGAACCCGATGCCGAGCTCGCGGAGCAGGGGCAGGATCTCTGCCTCCACGTCGCGGGTCCACAAGGAGTACTCGGTCTGCAGCGCCGACACCGGCTGCACGGCGTGTGCACGGCGGATCGTCTGCGCCGACGCTTCGGAGAGCCCGAAGTGCAGCACCTTGCCCTCGGCGATCAGGTCCGCGACCGCACCTGCGGTGTCTTCGATGGGCGTGTTCGGGTCGACGCGGTGCTGGTAGTAGAGGTCGATGTGGTCGGTTCCCAGACGACGCAGGGAACCCTCGACGGCAGCCTTCACGTTCTCGGGGGCGCTGTCGATCACGCCGGGCCCGCCACCGGAGTGGGAGACAAGGCCGAACTTGGTCGCGATCTTCACCTGGTTTCGGCGACCCTTGATCGCCTGTCCGACGATCTCCTCGCTGAGGTAGGGGCCATAGATCTCGGCGGTGTCGATGTGGGTGACGCCGAGATCGAGGGCGCGGTGGATGGTGCGGATGGACTCGTCGTTGTCGAGCCCGCCACCGGTCGTGTAGGTGCCGGCCATGGTCATGGCACCGAGGCCGATACGGGAGACCTCGAGGGCTCCGAGGCGTGCGTTCTTCATGTCATGTCCTTCTCGTCGGGTGCGTGTCAGGCCTGAGAGGTGGGCATCGCCCACAGCTCGGCAATCGAGGAGCGGCGGTGGCGGGTCACCATGTAGGCGATGCTCTCGGCGATGTCTTCCGGCTGCAGCTTCTCGGGGATGTTCTCGGCGTCGGACACAGCGAGGTCGTTCTTGATGGTGTCGTTGTTGTGCGAGATCAGTTCAGTGTCGACGGCGCCGGGCTCGAGCACGCCGACTCGCACGTGCTTCTTGGTGATCTCCTGGCGGAGCGCCTCGGTGAAGCCGTTCACACCGAACTTCGTCATGTTGTAGGCGGCGAAGTTCGCCCACGCCTGTCGGCCCGCAATAGAGGAGACGTTGACGATGTCCGCGACTCCGCGCAGATCATCTTCCGCCGCACTCAGCAGGTGCGGGAGCGCCGCCTTCGTCATGAAGAGCAGGCCGTTCTGATTCGCGGCGATCATCCGCTCCCATTCGTCGATGTCTTGCTCGGCGACGCTTCCCAGGAGCATCAGGCCGGCGTTGTTGACGAGGATGTCGAGGCGTCCGAGGCGGTCGACGACCGTCTGCACGGCGCGCTCTGCTGCGGCGCGGTCGGTGATGTCGGCGGCGACGGCCAGACCCGATCCGCCAGCCCCCTCGATCTCGGCGACGAGGGCGTCAAGTCGGTCCTGGCGGCGTGCGACGACAGCCACGGTCGCGCCGAGGCCGGCGAGTTCTTTCGCCGCGGCTTCGCCGATGCCGCTGCTGGCACCGGTGACGATGGCGACGGTGCCAGTGAGTTTCTTGTGTGCCATGTTAAGCACGTCCTTTCGTGGAGATCTGCCGGGTGTAGAAGGATCCCTGTCGAGGTGTACGCGACGGATGAGTAGAGTCAACGCTCATCCACCGGAGTTAGCGTGGCCCTACCTATGGGTGCCCCGGCAGGGACCCCCAAGAACAGCAGCACCGGCGTAGTTTCGATGTCATGGACACGCATGACGCCATCAGCGACTTCCTCAGCACGAGGCGGGCGAAACTCACGCCGGAGCAGGTGGGCTTGCCGGACTTCGGCGGCCGCCGCCGCGTCCCCGGACTGCGTCGCGAAGAGGTCGCCCTTGTCGCCGGGATGAGCTCGGAGTACTACAAACGCCTCGAGCGTGGAAACGCCGCGGGGGTGTCGAAATCGGTCATCGATGGAGTCAGCCGAGCACTTCGGCTCGATGACGCAGAACACGCGCATATGCGCGATCTGATCCGGGCTGCGAATGCCGGTGCCCATCCGCAACAGCGCCAGCGCCCTGTGCGCAAGACACAGCTGACCTCCGGAATGCGTCAGACCATCGATGCCATGTCCACCGTTCCCGTGTTCGTGCAGAACGGTCGGCTCGATGCCATCGCCACAAACGCCCTGGGCCGGGCCGTCTTCTCCGAGATGCTCGACCACGCCCGTCCGCCCGCGAACGCCGCACGCTTCATCTTCCTCGATGCGCGCGCTCAGACCTTCTACCCCGAGTGGGAGGGACAGACCCGGCAGATCGTCGCACTGCTTCGCGCGGAGGCGGGTCGCTCTCCATACGACCGGCAGCTCAGCGCCCTCACCGGAGAACTGTCCACCCGCAGCGACCTGTTCCGGAAGCTGTGGGGAGCACACGACGTTCGTGAACACCGCACGGGGCTCAAGACCGTCCACCACCCGGTCGTCGGAGATCTCGACCTCACATTCCAGGCGATGGACCTGGCCTCAGACCGGGGCCTCCAGATGATCGTTTTCTCCGCGGAGCCCGGGTCTGCCACCCATGAACGGCTGCAGTTGCTCGCCAATCTGACCGAGACGGCAGTAGAGCACACAACGCGTTGAATGTGGGAAAGCGAGAGCATGGGTAGCGCTCTCCCGAGTACCCGTTGCCCTGAGTGAGGCGGAGTCCAACAGTCGGGGCGTGCACGAGCAGACTCGTGCTGCAGCACTGCTAGAGCTTGACGAAGTATTGCGGGCAGAGTCCCGCCGGAGCCGTCGTTTGTGCGGTCCGGCGACACGGCATAGTCTTCACCGTTCCCATCAGGGGGCGACTATGACTAGTTGCCCTGCAGTGCACGGGTCGCCATGTACTCCTCAGCTGCGGGTTCCAGCTTGAAGTCGAGCAGCTCCACGGAGTGCGCCTTCAAGACCTCGCGCACCTCAGTTGGTGTGGTGCGGAAGTATTCGCGACGCAGGTTGATCTGGTTGATCCGCCGGTCAGCAAAGTGCTGATGCAGCATCGCTTCGATGCTGACCGCATCGTCGGCGAAGAACAAGGCGTGGACATCGAATCGGAAGGGCACGGACGCATCTCCGAGTTCGTTGACGCGGTCCATCGGTTCGAGACGCCGGGTGAGGCCGATCTTCACCACGTCGGGCCCGAAGGAGCCGACGTTGCTGATGACGTACACGTAGCCGGCGCGGATGTTCGCGGCACGGTAGTCGACGTTCTCGATGGCGTGTTCGACATCAGCGAGGCGTGCTCGCATGCGCTCCGCACCTTCGAGGTCACCGTTGGCTTCGAGGGCGGCGATGGTGTTGGCGTAGTGCCCGCGTTCCTTCTCGAGGCGTGCCTTCTCTGCGGCGAGTTCCTTCTCAGCCTTGCGCTGTTCTCGAAGTTCCTCGCGATGGGCGCGGTCTGCTTCCTTCTCTTCTTGAACGGCGCGGAGGTGCCGGTTGGCGAGTTCAAGCTCGCGGAGACGAAGCTGGTGGAAGTACGACGTGATGCTCAGGTCGATCATCGTGCCGAGGCGAGCGATCTGCTCCATCGCGGTCGTGAGCCGCTTCTGCGCGGTGGCCAAGTTCCCGGCACGGACTGCCTTGACGCAGTTCTCGGCCTCGGCGTTGTAGGAGCGGAGCATGAGCTTCGACATGTCGCGAACGAACTTCGCGCCCTTGGCGGTGCTGTTGTTGAAGGTGAAGTTGCTCGTCGCCTGCGTGGCACGGCCGGCGCGGACGGCCGTCTTGATGTCTGCGCGCAGCGCTTCGAGTTGAGTCGCGAGGGCGACCGAGTCCTCGGCGGGATGCTCGTAGTCATAGAGACCGAGCTCCTGGACCTCGACGGCTCCGCGCAGGTCCAGGAGCGAGGCCTGCGTAGACGCGATGTCCGCTTGACGCGATGCGAGCTCCGCCGAGGCGGCTGCAACCTGCCCGCGAACGCCGTCGACTTCCTGGTTCAGGTGGCGCTTCAGGTCGTCGAGGGCGGCCACCTCCTGCAGCCCGTACTGGTCGATGAGCCCTTGAAGCCGGGCGACCTCCGAGCGGAGCTTCTCGGCGTGCTTGCGTGCACCGACGAGCGGGATGTTCTCGAGGACCAGCGCGTTCTGTCCTCCAGCCACCGGGGCAACCGCAACCGGCGCCTGTTCAACGACGGCAGGGTCCTGCGCCGGGGCCGAAGCGCCCGCAGGCGACGATACAAGCGCTCGAGCCTCTGCACGGCTGCGGGCCAGCGGGGCAACAGTCTGCGCACCGGCAGCGAAGACGTGTTCCGTCCACACAGCGCCGTCCCAGTAACGTTGCTCGAACTGCCCAGACGGATCTGGATGCCAACCGGCCTGCACAGTCTGTTCAGTCACTCGCTCAACGTAGCGCACCACTTCCTACACAGGAGCCGGACCGTGTTTCGTCCGCAATAGCCCCTCGGCTGCTGGGCCAAGCAACCCGCGCTCTAACAGCCACGACACACTCCATCGGCTCCTCGATCTCGCGCAGCTCACCCGCCCTTGCGAGTGCGCCAGACTGTGGTCATGGTGAGCAAATCGTGGAGGGGCTACTGGTGGCTACCGTCGTCGCCGGACGCGCGGGTGCCAGGTCGACTGGTCGTCGAGGAAGACGGCAGGTGCGAGCTTCAGATCATCGGCGGCCTCGATATGGGCAAGGCAACCTCTCGGCAGCTCAGCGAGCGCGTACCAGCGATCTTCGGCGATGCGGAAGGTCAGCGAATAACCGTCACTGACTGTTTCGTCGTGCGGCAAGACGGCTTCGGAGGTCCTGCCAGCCAGTTCCAGGACATCCATGTGCACGAGGCACTTGTTGGCGTCCACGTCGCTCCTGAGGAGGCGGTCTTCGAGTCCGCCATCGTCACCATCGAGCACCTATCAAGTTGGTTGGCGATCCAAGAGCACGTGTCGCGTGACGGCACTGACGGCGTAGAGTCCGCAGCGACCCGGCGTCCTTCCGAACGGAGCTGCGAAGTCGACGGCTGGACTTTCACAGCCCGACCTTTGGTGCAGCCCTTCCAGGTCGCGGCCCAACGCGCGCGACTGACCGTGAATGGCGAGATCTCAAACTACCTCGTGATCCGTGCGCCCCGTCCGGTCGCCGCTGGCGGCTTCGATAAGCCCGTGCTCGAGCTGATGGACCTGCTAACCCTGGCCTCAGGAGAGCCCAGCGGTCAGATCGCGCTGACGCTAATCCACAAGGATCCCAACGAGCAGCTGGATCGTGACGGCTCGTCACTCTCGCTGGAGCGGCGGGTGGAGTGCTTCGGCGCTCGAACTCGCACGGCGATGCCTACTGAGTCGGCTGTACCTGACTGGAGGTTCCTCTTCACCTGCGCGGACAGATCATTCGAGGAACTCGTCCCCGCGTGGCTCGCACTTCGACGACGAGCTCCTGAAGCGTGCAACGTGTACTTCGGGATGAAGTACGCCCGTCCTAACTTCACAGAAGTTCGCCTTCTCATGATCGCTATCACCGCAGAAACCCTTCACCAGTCCATCCGCGAGGACGAGACCGAACTCCCGCCCGAGATGTTCACTGATCTTCGCGCTCGGGTGCTCGCATCACTCGAGGATGCAGACGAGCGCCGGTGGGTGAAGGCACGGCTCCGAAACGCGCCGAGCTTTCTGGAGCGGCTGAGCTCTCTCGCGTCGATACCTTCCGAAGCTGCCGTCACCGCCGTCATACCCGACATCGAGGTATGGAGTCGCGCGCTTCGCGATGCCCGCAATAACCTCGCCCACACTGGGAACAACAAAAGCGACGAGGACATCTTCGTCCTCGAGAACATCACTGCATCTCTGCTGACCTTGGTGTTGATGTCTGAGCTTGGCCTCACCGAAGAGACACAGGATCGCGCAGCCCTGCAGGTACTCAGGCCTTCTCTCCCACCAATTCGACCGTGACCGGCCCATCTTTCGCAGTCAGCCATAGGGCGCCGGCCAAAGTGGAGGATTACGAGGATGTCCGCAGAGGATTGGGGTAATTTGACCGACCAGACACCCCCGGAATCACGCGGCAAAACACCTTCCGCGTACAACCCACACACGGGTCACGCGCTGCATGAATGAGAATTCGCACGCGGAGCCGAGATATCGAGAAAGGCCGCCTGGTTCCAGGCGGCCTTTCTCGTTGCGCTCGCGGCCCACTTACTCCGGTGGCTCGCTGCCGAGTTCACGACGGGCCAGTTCGAGCGAGCTCATCGCGGCAGCCTCGCTGGAATGCCCCTCACTGACGGCCAGGTAGTGGCCTCCCGCGCTCTTGAGGCGCCATCGGTAGTCTCCGGACGCGTCGCGGTAGACCTCGAACCGGCCCTTCGGCCCTGGCTCCACTCTGCCGAGCGCAGCGGCGACCGCCGGGTTCCTGACCTCCGCGAGGATCGTCGCGCGCAGCTGCGCCGCCGGCGCCTCAGCCACCCCCGTGAGAGACGAGAGGATGCTCACCGCGGTCGCCCGATCTTCGTCCGTGACCCACCGCTCACCCGCGAGCGCCTCGATGAGCGTGAGGCCGCTCGCCGCCTCCTTGAGATCGGAGCTGAACGCGAGCGCGTGTGCGTGCTCGAATCGGCGCGACCACTCCTGACGAGCATCCGTGGCTCGCTGGGTCCGTCTCGTCAGCATGAAGCTGACGACAGACCAGATCAGTCCGACTCCTGCCACGCCGGCCGCGATGATCGCGGCGAGGAGTGTCGCGCCGGAGTCCGTCATGCCCACACGATAGCGCGCACCGACCGAGCCGGGACAAGGATTCCGTCCGCCTGACCCCTAGTCGTAGCTGTGGTGCACATGCCACCCGTCCTCACCCCGGAAGACGTCGAACACCAGGGAGTGGCCCTCGTCATCCGTGCCCTGGAACCGCCATCCGTACAACCCTCGCTCCGACTCCGGCGCCGCTGACCAGATCGAGTCCCTGAGTCGCGTGGGCGTGTCGGAGACCTTCCATCGACGCCCGGCGAAGACCATTCGCGACGGGATGTCGTCGACCATCCATATAGTCGCAGGCAGATGAGCAGGAGCTGGTCGCATGAGTCGAGAATAGAACAAATCTTCGAATCTTGCTACCGTTGTCACTGGGCCGGAGAAGGGAGCCGGCATGGGCACGAGCAAGCGCCTGGCAGCCCACTACGACATGCGCTCTCAGCATCAGACCATCCTCACCGCAGCGCGCGCCGGCGCTCTTCAATCCCTGACGGAGCGCGAGCTCGCGCTCCGGGAACAGCCCGTCACGATCTATCCGCAGCCGTATCGTGCGGTCCGCGCCTGGGTGCGCTTCGGGCCCGAAGCGGTGCGGGTCGATGCGAAGCTCGCGCGGTCGACACCGTTGGCCGCAGGCATCGAGTTCCGGGCAGGCGACCGGACGTTCCGGTGCTGGGTGTGGGGCAACGCGGTGACCGTCGATGGGGGCTAGCGAGACCGACTTCTGAGCAGAGGCTCTCGACGCCGGAACAGAAGTTCGTCTGGAGACCTCCTGCTCGCCATCGGCCAGCTATCGAGCTACTGGACTCTGACGGACGAGCAGCAGGCCACTCTGATCGACATGCTCGTCGATGCGCGCGGGCTCACGGTGCTGGGTGAGTCGCACGACCGGCTCGGCCGAGACGTGGTCGGGCTCCGGGTGAGCGATGAGGGGACGTCCTACGAGAACACCCTCCTCATCTCCGAGGACACCGGCCGGATCACAGGCATCGAGAACGAGCTGACGAAGCCGATGGAGTTCATCCCGGCCGGCGTCGTCGGCTACACGATGTGGGACATCGAGTAGCCCCGGTACATGACGGACTCAGGCGGCCGACGTCGCGTCGGGCTCGTCCTCACGTCGGGTCTTGGCGGTCGCTCCGAGGGAGATCGTCGACAGGAGGCCGAGGGACAGGAACCCTGCCGCCGTCCACGCCGCGAAGCGCGTGCCGTCGGAGAACGCGGCCTTGGCGTCGTCGGCGATGTCAGCCGTCTCGGGCTGCGCCTCCAGTCCGCTGATCGCTCCGCCCGCACTGTCGACGACGGCCGACACGATCTGATCACGCTGCTCGGCCGGGAGTCCCCGAGCGTCGAGTGATGACGCGAGTATCCCCGCCGTGCTCGTGAACAGCACGGTGCCGAGCACTGCGACCCCGAGCGCTGCACCGAGCTGTCGTGACGTCGACTGCGTGCCCGAAGCCGCGCCGCTGTCGTCGACCGGCACATCGGCGAGCACGACGCCGGTCAGCTGAGCGGTGGCGAGGCCGACACCGAGGCCGTAGACGAAGAGGAACGGGATCAGCGGCACCCACGACGCATCGGGGGCGATGACGAAGCCGACTCCGGCGACGCCGATGATCTCGGCGATGAGGCCCGCACGGACGACCCACACCGGAGCGATCTTTCCGCTGGCCGCCCCCGCGGCACCGCTCGCGACGAAGGATCCGAGGGCGAGCGCGAGCAGCAGGAGTCCGGTCTGCAGCGCATCGAAGCCGAGGACGAACTGCAGCCACAGCGGCAGAGCGAGGATGATGCCGAACTCTCCCAGCGACACGACTGTCGCCGCGATGTTGCCGTTGCGGAACGAGGGGATGGAGAACAGACGCAGAGCAAGCAGCGTGGACCTGCCCTGCCGCTCGCGATGCACACCCCATGCGATGAACGCGACGAGTGCCACGATCGCCAGCGCGAAGGCGAAGGGGATCGGAGACACATCGAGCGGCCAGGCCCAGTCGCCCATCTGCGGACGTTGGTCGACGAGCCACCAGCCGTACGTGCGCCCCTCGATGAGGCCGAACACGAGGCTGGCCATGGTGATGACCGAGAGGATCGCCCCGACCACATCGATCTTCGACGTCCGGTCGCTGCGCGACTCCGCCACCGTGAGCAGCACGCCGATGACGATGATGATGCCCAGCGGGATGTTGATCCCGAACGCCCACCGCCAGGAGAAGGCAGTCGTCAGCCATCCGCCGAGCAGCGGTCCCACAGCAGCCATTCCGCCGATCGTCGAACCCCACACCGCGAAGGCGATCCCCCGCTCGCGCCCGCGGAAGGTGGCGTTGATGATCGACAGCGTGGTCGGCAGGATCATCGATCCCCCCACTCCCTGCGCAAGACGGGCGAGGATCAGCATCCCGCCGTCCGGAGCGAAGGCCGCGAGCACCGAGGATGCTGCGAAGACCACGACTCCGATGATCATCACGCGCCGACGCCCGAACCGATCCGCGAGGCTGCCGAACACGAGCAGCAGCGCGGCGAACACCAGCGTGTACGCCTCCTGCACCCACTGCACTTCGGTGGAGGTGATGCCGAGATCGTCGACGATCGCCGGAATCGCCACATTCACGATCGTCGAGTCGACGATGATCAGCGAGACGGCGATGCTGATGAAGACCAGGCCAACCCAGCGCAGGCGAATGTAGCGTTCCATGACTACTAGCTTAGCTAGCAATAAGCGCGGCGTGCGGTTTTTTCGATCTCGCGGTGCACCCGGTTACAGCATCGCGGTGAGCACTCCCCCTCCGCCCGCAGCGCCGCGCCGTTGGTAGCCGATGAGCGAGGACTGGCGATGTAGGTCACCAGACTCGCGATCTCATCGGGCTCGATGAACCGCTCGAGCAGCGTCGTACGGTTCTGACCGATGATGGAGCCTTTCATCACCTCGGGCGGAAGGGACTGCGCCTCTGCCACGGCTGCAACGCTCGCCGCCACCCCGTCCGAATACGTCGGCCCTCCGAGGATCGTGTTCACGGTCACCGCGGTGCCTCTGGTGCGCTTGGCCAGCCCGCTGCCGAGAGCGGCCATCGCGGCCTTCGTCGTGCCGTAGTGCACCATGTCGGCGGGGATGTTCACCCCGGACTCGCTGCTGATGAAGACGATGCGGCCCCACCCCCGCGCGAGCATGCCTGCGAGAAGGTGGCGGGACAGCCGGACTCCGCTCATGACGTTCACCTCGAAGTAGCGAGTCCAGTCGTCGTCCGTGATCGTCTCGAACTCGGCAAGGCCGACGATTCCCACATTGTTGACGAGAATGTCGACGTCGCCCAGGGCCTTCGTCAGGCGCTCCACCTCTTCTCTCCTCGCGAAGTCCGCCGCCAGTCCCGAGACCGTCGAGCCGGGGTGCTCCGCACGCAGTCGCCGGACCGTCGCATCCACACGCTGCTCATCACGTCCGTTCACCGTCACGTCCACGCCTTCGCGGGCGAGCGCGGAGGCGATCGCGAACCCGATGCCCTGCGTCGAGCCGCTGATGAACGCCGTCTTCCCGTGCAGCTGCAGATCCATGGTGCTTCCTCTCCTCGACGCACACGCGTCTGTTTACTTGCTTGGGAAAGTTAACCGTAGATCCTGGGGCTTGCTCAGGCAAGTTCACCGATAACCATCTCCAAGGCACGATGAACTAGTCTGAGGTCATGTCAGAGCAGCCGGACGCCTCCCCCTGACCACGGAACAGCTCGAGATCTGGGCATCCGTCGCCACGCTCATCGAACGACTGCCGACGGCACTCGACGCGCAGCTGCAACGCGACAGCGGTCTGACGCACTTCGAGCACGGCATACTGTTCGCCCTCGACTCGGCGCCCGAACGATCGCTGCGCCTGAGTGTGCTCGCCGGGTACGCGAGCTGCACCCTCTCGCGCCTCTCGCGGGCGATCACCCGTCTCGAATCGAGAGACTGGGTGCGTCGCCTCGCGGACCCCGATGACGGGCGCTTCACGCTCGGAGTGCTGACGGCGGCGGGACACGAGAAGGTCACACGGTCGACGCCCGGCCACCACGCTCTCGTGCAGCAGCTCGTCTTCGATGCGATCACCGCCGCGCAAGCTCGACAGCTCGCAACGATCAGTCGACGGATCTCGTCGGCTGTCGGCCCGGACTCCGGGTGGAGCCCCACTGCAGCAGCCGACTGAGGCCCCAGGACGGCTGCGCTCCCTCGCCCGAAGCGGGTGACGGGGTCTCCACCGCGCGCTCGGCCGGTGTCAGGATGGGCCGACGAACGGCCCGCACGACGCACCAGTATCGAGAGAATCGAGAGCGCGATGGACGACCCGGCACAGCTGCGATCCTGGAACCAGGGCGCGACGCGCGACGCGATCGAGCGCTTCGTCCTGTCGGTCACGGAAGGTGCGGACGCGGTTCCCGTCGAAGACCGCATCGCCGTATTCGACAACGACGGCACCCTCTGGTCGGAGAAGCCCATGCCGACGCAGCTCCACTACGTCGTCGAGCAGTGGCGTGTGGCCGCCGAGCTCGACCCGGAGCTCGCGCAGAAGCAGCCGTACCGCGCCGCCGTGAGCGGAGATCTCGAGTGGCTGGGCGCGGCCATCGACAAGCACTATTCGGGTGACGACTCGGATCTGGGCGTCATCCTCCAAGCCCTCGGCGGACTCACCGATGGCGTCAGCGTGGAGAAGTACGCCGAGTCGGTGGCGGAGTTCTTCGCGACCGCGACACATCCCGTGCTGCAGCGACGCTACGCCGACGCGGTCTATCAGCCGATGGTGGAGCTCCTCCGGTATCTCGAGCAGCACGGCTTCACCTGCTACATCGTGTCAGGCGGCGAGCGCGATTTCATGCGACCCATGACGCAGAGCAACTACGGCATACCGCCGGAACGCGTCATCGGCTCGGCGTTCGGGCTCGGCTACGACGCGGAGAAGGCGGTGGTGCGCTACGCGCCGTCCTTGGCGTTCTTCGATGACGGGCCGGAGAAGCCCGTGCGGATCTGGAGCAGGATCGGACGCCGACCGCTCTTCGCAGCCGGGAACTCCAACGGCGACATGCCGATGCTCGATTTCGCTCGCCGTGGCCCCCGTCCGGGCCTGGCCCTGCTGATCCACCATGACGACGACGCCCGCGAGGACACTCCGTACGATGCGGGTGCCGAGACGGCTCTCGCGAGCGCCGTCGACGCCGGTTACATCGTCGTGAGCGTGCGAGACGACTGGGAGACGGTGTTCCCGGGCGTTTCCGGATCACCCGCAGACGTGCCGTGAGCACCCCCCGCGCCGCCGGCACCCACGTCCTCGTGGTGCTGGCGTGCGCGACGATCGCACTGGCGGGAGCATGGCTCCTCCGCGACGTGATCGCGCCGCTCGCGGTCGCTCTGGTGGTCGTCGTGATCTGCAGCCCGGCGAGCAGCGCTCTCGTCCGGCGCGGGTGGCCACGAGGACTCGGCGTGACGGCGATCATCCTCCTCGCCTACTCTGTGCTGCTCACGATGGGCGCCTTGGTGTGGATCGCCGGAGTGCAGTTCATCGATCTCCTCGGCGACCTCTCCCCCGGCGGCGATCTCACGCATGTCGCATCGCAGCTCGACAGCTGGGCCGCTCTGGGCACCGGAGGCCCGAGCTCGGACTCCGGTGACGCCGCGCGCATCGTCGTGCCCGCTCTCGTCGCCGTCGCCCAGCGCGTGAGCAGCGCCGTCCTCGGCATCGCCGTCGCTCTCTTCCTGGTCTGCGCCTACGTGGTCGTGATGGCGGTGGATGCCGGACGCTACCAGCATGCGTCGACCGTGTTCGGCGCTCACAAGGCCGAGACGATCGCGCGCATATCGCGGCTGAACACGAACATCCGGCGCTACTACGTGGTGAACACCGTGTTCGGCGCCATCGTCGCGACGCTGGACGGCCTCGCGCTCTGGTGGCTGGGAGTGCCGGCCCCCGTCCTCTGGGCCGTCCTGGCCTTCGTGACGAACTTCATCCCCAACATCGGATTCGTCATCGGACTCGTGCCCCCGGCGATCCTGGCTCTCGCGGTGGGTGGGTGGCCGCTGCTTCTCGGCGTGGTGATCGTGTACTGCGTCGTCAACGTCGTTCTGCAGGTGTTCGTTCAGCCGGCTTTCGTCAGTGATGCCGTCGGGCTCAGCGTCACGCTGAGCTTCTTCGCCGTCGTGTTCTGGACCGTGATCATCGGACCGGTCGGTGCACTGCTGGCTGTGCCGCTGACTCTCCTGGCGCGCACTCTGCTTCTCGAAGGCAGTGACGACACCCTCTGGCTGCGCTGGGTATCGGGAGACCGCGGCGCTCGCCCGTCACCGGCGACCAGGGAAGGGCGCGTCGTTCGTCGCATCCCCTGGGATTCACGCCGCGTCCGACGGTGGTCGCGGTGACCGACGACGTGACCGGCACCGCCCGAGACGAGCCGCAGGGTGCGCGGGAGACGCTGCAGCGCTGGGAGTCCGCTGCGACCGTTCCCCTCACGGTGCTCGGCCTCGGCTTCATCGTCGCGTACTCGGTGATCGTGCTCGTGCCGGGCCTTCCAGACTGGGTACGCCTCGTGCTCGTGGTCGAGATCGCGATCACCTGGCTCGCATTGGTCATCGACCTCATCGTGCGAGTGGCGCTCACCCCGGCCGGGAGCCGCGTCGCATTCCTGGTGCACCATCCCGTCGAAGTCCTGTCCGTTGTCGTCCCCCTGTTCCGAGCGTTCCGCGTCGTCGAGCTCGCACGCGGCCTCCCCTATTTCCATCGCCGCACCGGCGACGCGGTCCGGGCGCAGATCATCACCTTCGCCCTCGCGTACACGGTGCTCTTCGTCTACTTCATCTCGCTCGCCACCCTGCAGGTGGAGCGCGGCGCCCCTGAAGCGACGATCATCGACTTCGGCACGGCGATCTGGTGGGCGTGCGTCACCATCGCGACAGTCGGCTACGGCGACACCTACCCGGTGACGACTCTCGGACGGGTGTACGCGGTGTGTCTGATGATCGGCGGCATCGCGATCGTGGGCACCACCTCGGCGCTCGTCATCTCGTACATCGGAGACCGGGTGCGACGGATCGCCCACCGCGACGAGACCCGTGAGCAGCTGTGACCGACACGACGCTCCTCGCCCTCGACGGGTGACATGCCGGCGACCGGTCTGCGTCTCGATGCCAGCATGAGCACATGAGCGACCACGCCACGCGACGCGCCCCGCGAGTCCTCCTGCCGAGCATGGCGGGGTACCGTCGCGAATGGCTGATGCGCGATGTCGTCGCCGGCCTCGCAGCCGGTGCCGTCGTGGTGCCGCAGGCGATGGCATACGCCACCATCGCGAACCTGCCCGTGCAGGTGGGGCTCTACACGTGCATCATCCCGATGCTGGTATACGCGCTGCTCGGCGGATCCCGCGCGATGAGCGTGTCGACGACCTCGACCATCGCCACTCTCACGGCCACGACGCTGGTGACGGCATCCGTCGCGTCGAGCGCCGAGGACCCGGCCGGAAGCCTGATGACCCTGGCGATGCTGGTCGGTCTGCTGCTCATCGGTGCGCGCCTGCTGCGGTGGGGATCGCTGGTCGAGAACATCAGTGCGGCGACGATCCTGGGGGTCAAGATCGGTGTCGGCGGCACAGTCGCCGTGGGGCAGCTCCCCAAGCTCCTGGGCGAGACATCGGAAGTCTCGGGAGAGGGGTTCTTCCGAACCATCGAGGCCGCGATCGCGGCCGCTGCGAGCATCAACCTGCCCACGGTCGCGCTCTCGGTCGGGAGCCTGATCGTCCTCCTCGTGCTGAAGCGGTTCGCCCCTCGGATCCCCGGAACCCTCGTCGTCGTGGTCGGCGGAATCGTCCTCGTCGCACTCGCGAACCTCGACGAGAGAGGTGTGGCGCTCATCGATCCCGTGCCCTCGGGACTCCCGACCCCCGGCATTCCCGACCTCACGCAGATCGGAGCGTTGCTTCCCGGCGCCCTCGCGATCGCGGTGATGGTCTTCCTCGAGACCGCAGCAGTCGCGCGCAGCATGCGTCGCATGACCGAGCCCGCCATCGACGCCGACCAGGAGCTCGTCGCCGTGGGAGCCGCCAACCTCGCCGGCACCTTCTTCACCGTGCTCCCCGCCGCCGGCGGGTTCTCGCAGAGCGCGGTCAATCGGGACGCCGGTGCCAGGACCCAGCTCGCGACGCTCGTCACCGTCGCGCTCGCGATCGTGGTCGCCGTCTTCCTCGGCCCGGTGGTCTCGCTGCTTCCCCAGGCGACTCTCGCGGCGATGGTCTTCCTCGCCGTGGCCGGGCTCATCGACATCCCCCTGCTGGTCCGGTGGGCGCGGATCAGTCCGACGGACTTCTGGATCGCGCTCATCGTCGCCGTGCTCGGCCTGACCGTCGGGCTGCTGGCCGCAGTGGCCGCCGGAGTGGCGTTGACGCTGATCCTGGTACTGCGAGAGCTCAACATCCCGCGGCTCGAGATCATCGGAGAGCGCGACGGACGCCTCGCGATCCACACTGTCCGCGGGCTCTACACGGCCAACGCTCTCGCATGCGAGAGGGCGATCATCGACATCGTCGCCGAACGGCCCGAACCGGTGCGCATCGTGATCTTCGACGCCCTGCGGCTCGACATCGTCACGATCACGGTCCTCGACATGCTGGAGGACCTCGACCGTGAGCTGACCGCGATGGACAGCACGCTGCACATCGCCGCGCTGCCGGAACGTGCCACGGCGATCGCGGTGAAGACGGAGTGGTATCAGCGCATGATCGCCGAGGGCCGGGTGCACGCGAACGTCGACGAGGCGTTCACCGCGACCCGCTAGAGGCCGGGCCTGCGGTCTACTCCCGGGAGAGCATCGCGGCGGCCTCCAGTTCGAGATCGAGGTACTGCTCGCCGCTGACGTCGACACCGACCCCGAGCAGCTTGCCCCCGGTGAACGGGAACGGCACCCCGTACTGGCTGCTCACCGGATCCGCGCTGTCCCATCCGATGCAGAGCCCGTCTCCGCACAGCGTGAACTTGCCGATCTGGGCACGCATGGGTCCAGAGGCGACCGCCTGGTCGTCGACGTAGAGCGTGGCTGTGCCGAGCGACTCTCCGTGCTCCCCGCCCCCTCCCGCACGAACTCCACGCCGAGGGTGTGCGGACCGGGAGTCAGCTCCTCGGAGGTGAAGGTCTGCTCCGGCGGGATGCCGAGGAAGTTGTACACGTAGGTGAGGCGGTTGTCCTTGATGAACAGCGAGTGCCCGCCGAACCTCGATCCGTGGGCGAACAGCACCCCCTGTGCGCCCTCGTCGAGCACGACGTCGGCGATGATCTTGTACGAGCGCCCTCGCACGTTGACCGCGACACTCTCGGGCACCGCTGCGGTGTCGGGGTAGTAGACGTACCGCTCCCGGGGCTTCTCGGCCTGGGGCCGATCGATGGTGAGCTGCTCTCTCGCGGAGCGGTCGTCCAGAGGAAGGACGAAGTTGGCATCGGCCTCCTCGAACCACGCGGCGATGAGCTCCTTCAGCTTCTCGGGCTCGCTGGCCGCGAGGTCGTTCGACTCCGAACGGTCGACCTCGACGTTGTAGAGCTCCCACACGTCGTCCTCGAAGTGTCCTTTGCCGGTCAGCGGCGCGTGCACGGCAGCCGCCTTCCAGCCGTCTTTCCAGATCCCTCTCGTGCCGAGCATCGCGTAATACTGCGTCTTCTTCTCGGTCGCCGCATCCGGCGCCGCGTCGAAGCTGTACTTCATCGAGACCCCGTCGAGCGGATGCTGCTCCACGCCACGGAAGACCTCAGGCATGTCGATGCCGACCACGTCGAGCACCGTGGCGACCACGTCGACCGAGTGGTGGTACTGGTGACGCAGCTCTCCCTGCGCGCGGATGCCCTTCGGCCAGTGGATGACCATCGGGTCGCACGTGCCGCCGGCGAACTGCGAGTAGCGCTTGAACATCTGGAACGGTGTCGAGAACGCCACCGCCCAACCCGTCGGATAGTGGTTGTAGGTGTCAGCAGACCCCAGGCGATCGAGCATCGCCAGGTTCTCGGCGAGGTCGTCCGGGTATCCGTTGAAGAACTTGTTCTCATTGACGGAGCCGTTGGGGCTGCCCTCGCCCGACGCACCGTTGTCGGCGCAGTAGAAGACCAGCGTGTTGTCCAGCTGGCCGCTCTCCTCGAGATAGTCGATGATGCGCCCGACCTGCGCGTCGGTGTACTCGGAGAACCCGGCGAACACCTCCGCGAACCTCGCGAACAGACGCTTCTCGTCGTCGTTCAGCTCGTCCCAGGGGCGCACCTCGTCGGCGGGGTTCGCGACGTCGTCCGGCAGCGGGTTGATCGGCGTCAGGGCAGTCCCCTCCGGGACGATGCCCTTCTCGACCATGCGGGCGAGCACCCACTCGCGATACGCGTCATAGCCGTCGTCGAACGCGCCCTTGTACTTGTCGATGTACTCCTGCGGCGCGTGGTGGGGCGCGTGGTTGGCACCCGGGCAGAACCACATGTACCAGGGCTTCGACGGGTTCGAGGACTGCTGGTTGCGGATCATCCGCAGAGCCTGATCCGCGAGGTCCTTCGAGAGGTGGTATCCCTCCTCCGGCGTTGCGGGGGCGTCGATGAAGTGGTTGTCCTCGACGAGATCGGGATACCAGTTGTTCGTCTCGCCGCCGAGGAAGCCGTAGAAGCGGTCGAAGCCGAGCTGAAGGGGCCACATCGAGCGGTTGCCGCCCGGGGCGACGTCCTCCTCGGGGACGTTGTGGTTCTTGCCGACCCAGAACGTCGAGTATCCGTTCTGCTGCAGGATCTGACCGACCGTGGCGCATTCGGCAGGGAGCCGCCCCGCGAACCCCGGGAAGCCGTTCGTACCCTCCATGATCACGCCCGCACGGTTGACGTGATGGTTGCGGCCGGTGAGCATGGTCGACCGGGTCGGCGAGCACAGCGACGTGGTGTGCCACTGCGTGTACGTGAGACCCGCTTGAGCGAGGCGATCCATGGTCGGCATGTTGATGCGTCCGCCGTACGGGGACCAGGAGGCGAGGCCGGTGTCGTCGTAGAGAACCACCAGCACGTTCGGCGCGCCCTCGGGTGCCACCGGCAGCTCGTACGGCGACCAGTCGGGCACGGAGTCCCGGACGTCCAGCTCGATCCTGCCCGAGAAGTCCGCGTTGAATTCCGACATCGTCTCTCCTTCGTCGCCGTATGAGAAATGGTCCGTCCCGAGGAGGCTAGTCATGCCGCGATCCCCCCCACCCTCACGCGTCACCCGTGACGGGTGAGGGACATCGATCACCCGGCGTCGAGTCGGCGACGCGACACCTCGGCGAGCGCGTCCTGCAGCGCGTCTCCGAGTCGGGGCTGCTCGACGAAGATGTTCTCCTCGCCGACGACGGCGCGCACCCCCGTCGACGCCAGCTGCGCCTGCACCCGGGGGCCGACGCCCGCGACCATCAGAGTGGCCCCCACCGCCGCAAGCTCTTGGGCGTAAGTGCGGATCATCGTGAGGAAGGTCACTCCCAGCTCGTCCGTGCCGCGGAGGCGGATGATCACGAATGCTCCGGGGCTGCTGTGCTCGGCGTCGGGCAGCTGCTGACGGAACGAGGGCGCGGAGGCGAAGAACAGACTGCCGTAGGGGGTCAGCACGACCGTCTCCCCCGGTTCGAGGGTCGGGGGCGGATCCTGCTCGATCGGACGCCCGTTCGGCTCGTCGAACACCCACCGACGCACCCGCACGCGATTCGACTGGCGTGCGATCTGCAGCACCACGGCGAGACCGACACCTGCGAGCACCGCGTACTGCAGCGGGATGAGGAGCGTGAGCGCGAAGGTGACGAGGAACACGGCGATCTGCACGGCGCCCGTCTTGAACACCATGACGATCTGCCGCGGCTTGACCGTGCGGACTCCGACCAGGATCAGGAGGCCGGCGAGCGCGGGCATCGCGATGTATCCGATGAGCGGCCCGAACACGAGCACGCTGAGCACCATCACGACGGCGGCGATGAGATTGCCGGCCGCACTGCGGGCCCCTGCTGCCCGGGACAGCGCCGTCGCCGACATGGATCCTCCGACGGGGATGCCCTGCAGCATCCCGGTGGCGATGTTGGCGATGCCCTGCCCGCGGAAGTCGGCGGAGGCATCGGGGTAGCGACCGTCGGGGTTCGGGATGGACCCGGAGATCGCGGCTCCCTGCACGAGACCGACCAGTGCGAGCGACAGCGCGGGGACGATGAGCACGAAGATCATCGACAGGTCGGGCAAGGAGATCGAGGGAAGACTCCGACCCGCCTCTGCCACGTCGGAGATCGTCGCGACCGCGCCGTCGGGCAGCACCACGGCGAGCGCGGATCCGACGATGATCGCGACGACCATCGAGAGCGCGCCGAGCGGGGTGCGCTCGAGCAGAAGAATCAGTCCGATCGTGACGGTGCCCACGATCACGGACCACCAGCTGATCTGCAGCAGGTTCGCGGCGATGTCGACGACCCTCAGCAGACGAGCGTCGGCATCGCTGTCGAACCCCGTGAAGTTCTCGAGCTGACTGAGCACGATGTTGACGGCGACGGCGTTGACGAATCCGATCAGCACCGCCGTCGGGATGAAGCGCACGAGGCTGCCGAGCCGTGCGACGCCGAGCACCAGCATCACGATGCCTGCCATCACGGTCAGCATCGCCATCGCGCCCATGCCGTCGTCTCCGTGGACCTCGGGCACATCGGCGATGATCACCGCCATCGCGCCTGTCGCCTGCACGGACATGAAGACCGATCCGGTGGCCAGCGCGCCGGCGAACGTCCCGACGATGTAGGCGTTCAACCCCATCACGGGGTTCACCCCGGCGAGCAGACCCGACGCGAGCCCGTCGGGAACGCTCTCGACCCCCAGCACGATTCCGGCCTTCAGATCGCTGAGGATGGTGCGGCGCGAGCCGAACCGACGCCGATAGCGCAACCAGCGCTGTCGCAGCTCCTCCCCGGTCATCTGCATCGGAGCGGAGTCAGATCTTGATCGGGAACGTCAGCAGGATCACGAGCCCCACGAGGGCGATCACACCGCTGAGTGCGAGGAATGTCCTGCGCCGCCAGACCGCGCTCTGGTGCTGCGACAGTGCGGCGAAGAACAGCACCAGGGCGAACAGCACCGTCAGCAGCGAATAGTCGTCGCCGCGCTGGTTGTTGGCGAGGGCCTCGTCGAATTTCGCATCGGCTCGCGCGTTGAGCTCCTCGGCCTCCCTCGTGCCCGGGGGCACGTACTCCTCCATCACGAACGGTCCCTGCGATTCGCGGTCTTCAGCGATCCAGGCGTCGAACGCGACCGTGAACTCGGGGGTGAACCGCTGCTCGATGAACTGCACCAGCTCCCGCCTGCCGTCCGCCTCCGCCAGCACCCACTCGGTGTAGATGGTGAGGTCGTACTGACGCGCGGCCTGGGCTGTCGACTGGGCCGACGCCGCCTGCACCCGGGCACTGGATGCCTGGCTGAAGGCGATCGACATCTCGCCGCCCCACTTCGACGCCTCGAATCCGCACCAGGCCGTGACGACCGCGGTGATCGAGAGCAGGACGACCGTGACGATGTCGAGGATCCGCGTGGCTCTCGTGCGTTCGGGTGTCGAGTCGTCCGTCATGCGCCCATCTTCTGCGTTGATCCGTGTCGAATGCAGCGGCGCTCACCCGTCGAGGGTGAGCGCCGCCGGGGCCGGGCTAGCTCACGGCATCCGGAGCACGCTCCGTCAGAGTCTCCGACACCGGTTCGGCTCGCGGATCACGTGCCACTGGCGCGATGTCCGCGTCCCCCTCCGGCCGACGCAGCAGCTCGATGAGGATCGCGAGGACCAGCAGGCCCGCTCCGACTCCGATGACCACCCCGAACGACACCGGTCGCGTGACGATCAGCAGCGTCATCGCCGCGAGCGCACCGACGAGGAAGATCGGACCTCGGAAGCGGTCCACCCCTCGACCGAAGGCACCGGTCGTGAGGCCTCGCTTCTCGGCCGCACCGCGTACGGCCGAGAACCCGCTCTCGAGGAGTCCCCTGAACGCGACCGCCGTTCGACCCGAGCCTGCGAGCCACGCCCAGATCGCGATGAGCACACCGACGAGGGCGAGCGCGGCGATCGTCCCCGCAAGGAGCGACGTGAGCTGTTCGAACAGCGCCGTCGCCGCCGCGGCCGACATGATCGACGGGCTCACCGCGCGGATGAACACACCTCGCCCGATGCCCATGCCCGCCGTGAGCAGCAGGAACACGAGAGCGAAACCTGCGCTCGACCAGAAGAGCGCTCGAGGTCGATCGCGCATCAGCAGCACGCCGGCGACGAAGAGGCCGAGCACGAGCCACGGCAGCCAGAAGCCGCCGATGTCCGCGACCTGGTACACCGTGCGCACCAGTGTGAGGGCATCCGCCTGGGCGATGGGAATCGACCTGTCGATCTCGGGGATCACGTCGGCGAGGCCGATCCCGCGCTCCGACATCGCCTCTTTGACCCGGTCGATCACCACTCCGAGTTCGATCGTGACCGCGCCGTCGTCGCCGAGCTGCACCGCCGTGCCCGGTGCGTTCTGGATGATCGCCGTGGCCCGCTCATGGGTGAAGCGCAGCGACTGCGTCCAGATGTCGGCGAACTGGTCTGACCGCACCACATCGCGCACCACTCCGTCGATCAGCGAGATCGCGCCGTTCGCGGCGGGGCCCTCGAGCAGCGAGATCGCCGTGTCGGCGCGCGGTGGAAGCCCGAGCGACCGGATGCCGTCGAACACCTCGCCGACGACCGCCGAGATGTCGACCTGCTCGTCTATCGCGGTGGTCACCTGATCGGCGACGAAATCCTGCACATCCGGATCGGACGCGAGCGGGGCGAATGTGGCGACGAAGCGCTCGGTGTCGACCAACTGCAGACGGGCCCAGGTTCCCATCGCGGCGACGGGCGCGAGCACCACAGCCAGCACGAGCAGGATCGCACCGACGACGCTCTTCGCTCGGAATCGTCGCTTCTTCGGCGTGCGGAGTTCGTCGTTCTCCCGTTCGAGCGCGACGACGCGCTCGCGGAGCTCATCCAGTTCACTCATCCGAGTCCCCTCCGTTCTGCGTCGCTCACCCGAAGGCGGCGATGCCCTTGCCGATGATCACCACACCCAGCACGAGAAGCAGCACCGTCATGATGACGGCGTTCTCCGCCTGCAGCCAGTCGCGCAATCTGCCCAGCGGCGCGCGCAGGCGCTCCGACGCGAGCAGGAATCCGACGACCGGGATCAACACCGTCGACGACGCGAGGATCGTGTAGATCACCACCACGACGACCATGTCTCCGACACCGAGCCCCGCGCCACCCAGAGTCACGCCGGCACTGGCTCCGAGCAGCAGGTTCTTGGGGTTCAGCGCCGCGAGCAGCAGTCCGAGCCCGAGTGCCGCGAAGAACGTCATCCCGTCGATCTGCGCCATCCACTTCGGCATCTCGGGCTGTGCGCCCGGCTTCGGCCGACCCCGCCATTGGCGCACCGCCATGAGCAGCATCAGCACACCGAGGACGAGCTGCACCACCCCGAGAATCGGAGTGGCTCCGTCGCCGGACTGGTCCGGGAGGACCGACGAGAGGGCGGCGAACAGCACAGCCACGATCACGATCCCCCCGAGCCATCCGACGAGGAAGCCGACCCCTGTGGAGCGGGCGCGGGGAGACATCAGCATCAGGATGCCGGCGATCACCGGCAGCGGGCTGATCGCGATGCCCACCGCGAGCGGCAGCAGCTGACCGATCACCGGACCCATGACGTCTCCCTCTCCTCGCCCGCTCGGCCGCTCAGCTCAGCAGCTTCTGCTTCGCCGCGGAGAACTCCTCCTCCGACAGCACGCCGGAGTCTCGCAGCGATGCCAGCTGCTGGAGCTTGGCGATCATGTCGTCTGCGCCGCCCGCAGCCGGAGGCGCAGGGGGAGCTGCGGGAGCGGCTGCGTACTGCGCCGCCGCGTTCTGGGCTGCAGCATCTATCTGCGCCTGCTGCTGGGCGGCCTCGTACTGCTGCTGCTCGTACTGTCCCTCCGCCCGCTGCTGCTGGTGACGCATCGACGCCCCCGACACCGCCGACGCGGTTCCTGCGACGACTGCTGTTCTCGCGGCGAGTCCGATCAGTCCCGGACGGCCGAATCTCCTCAGAGGCATGTCACTCTCCTTCCTGCTCGAGGATGTCCATCATGGCGTTGACGACCGGGGCGGGGATGCGGTCGGTCCGCAGCACCTCTCCCCCGGCACGTGCGAGGTTCTCGGCGAGCGCCCTCGCGAAGGCGAGCTCGAGCACGACGATCGCGGCCGAGCTGCCGGCGGGCACGAGCTCGGCGAGCATCTCGATGTCCTCGTCGCCGGCGAGACCTGCGGCCAGCGGGTCGAGCTCGCTGAGGCCTGGCACCTCGCCCGCTTCGAGGTCGAAGACCTCGATCTCCCCGTCGTCCGATTTCGCGAGGACGACGACATCGAGCAGTCGCACCGTCCCCGCGCCTATGAGGTCGTCCAGCGCTCCGAAGATGCTCGGATCCGGATGCCTCCCCTCGAACCCGACGAGGTAGTACTCCACGGGTCCGTAGCGGAAATCATTCATCTCGTGTTCCTCTCTCTGACGGTGCGCGCGCGCTGAGCTCTTCGATCGCCGCACGATTGGTGTCGAAGACCCTCTGATCGTCGAGGATCCCCAGCTTCTTCAGTCGGTCTTCCGCCGATGCGCGCAGACGGCTGAACGACACCGTCACGCCATGGGATCGCATCGACTCCATGAGGCTCTCGAACGATTCCGCCGCGGTGACATCCGCATCGGTGACCGCCTCCATGTCGATGACGAGGTGGCGCACGGCACCCGGCCCCGGCGCCTCGACCGCCGAGCGCACCGCCGTCGCGAACGCATCCGCATTCGCGAAGAACAGCGGCGCAGCCATCCGCACCACGACGATCCCGGGTGCGGTCATCGCGCCCGGTTGCGCGGCGTCGAGCAGCGATGCCGTCGGCCGATCATCGTCGGCGAGCACGTCGATCGCCGGGCTCGACGCGCGTCTCGCCAGGTTGATGAGAGCGAGCACGAAGGCGATCAGGATGCCGGGGATCGAACCGACGAACAGCGTCACCAGGAAGCACACGGCGCCGATGGCGAACTCGAACCGATCGATCCGCCACAGTGCGGCGAATTCCCTGATGCCCAGCAGCGGGAGGATCGCGACCCCCACGATCGCGCCGATCGCGGGCGAGGGGATGTCCTCGAGCAGTCCGGTGCCGAACAGCAGCAGCAGCAGGGTCCCGGCGGCGAGCACGAGCGAGGGCAGCTGGGTGCGCGAGCCCGACTGGTCCATCGCCGCGGTGCGGCTGGTCGACGACCCGACGGCGAAGCTGCCCTGGGCCCCGGCGGCGATGTTCGCGACGCCGAACGCGAGCAGGTCTCGGTTCGGAGACGTGCGGTAGTGCCGCTTCTCGCCGTACGAGCGGGAGACGAGCAGCCCCTCGGCTGTGGTCACGAGGGTCAGAGCCATGGCCGACGGCACGAGCAGCAGCCACGTGTGCCAGTCGAGCACGGGCCAGGTGAGGGTCGGTGCGCCCGCAGGCACCTCGCCGAGCACGGCCACGCCACGATCCGCGAGGCCGGTGCCGAGCACCACCACGGTGGCGAGCACCATCACGACGAGCGCCCAGGGCACCGCGCTCAGCATCCGCCGACCCAGCACGAGGATCGCGACCGACGCGATGGAGATCGCGAGCGACCACGGGTTCGTGGTGCCGAGACCCCCGACGAGACCCGCCAGCTTGTCGACGAACTCGCCGCCTGAATCGATCGAGACGCCCAGCATCTTGGCGATCTGCGAGACGAGGATGTCGAGGGCCAGGCCCCCGACGAATCCGACCAGGATCGGCTTCGAGAGGAAGTTCGCGAGGAATCCCAGTTTGAAGACCGCGAGCAGCACGAACATGACGCCGCAGATGATCGCCTGCGCGAGTGCCATGGTGATGTAGTCGTCTGAGCCGGCCGCGGCGAGGCCTCCGATCGAGGAGGCGACCAGCGCCGCCGCCGCCGCGTCCGGCGAGGCGACGAGCTGTCTCGACGAGACGACCAGCACGTAGACGATCGTCGGCACGACGAGTGCGTAGAGCCCTGCGGTCGGGGGAAGACCTGCGATCTGCGCATACCCGATGTTCAGGGGGATCGCGATCGCGAGGAGCGTGACGCCGGCGAGCAGCTCGCGCACGAGGTTGTGACGGGTGACGCCGGCCAGCGGTCTCTGCACCTCGTCACCTCCGCGCTCGCGCCCTCGATGCGGGACGATGTGCCCATGCTGACATCGGTGCGTCTGCGGAGACGCCGCCGCTCACCCGAAGCGGGTGAAGGACGCCGGTCACTCGATCGGCGGCGTCGTCTCGCTGTCCTGGCGCGGGATCCACACCTGGCGGATGACGATCAGGATCGATGCGGTGATCGGGATCGCGACGAGCGCCCCGAGCAGACCGAGAAGCGTGGCGCCGATCATCGCGCCGATGATCACGAGCACGCTCGGCACGGCGGCAGCGCGACCCATCACCCGCGGCGTGACGACGTAGGCCTCGATCTGGATGTAGGCGAAGTACGCGATCACGAAGATCAGCGCAGCCGTCGGGCTCACGAACAGCGTGGCGATGCCGCCGATCACGAGGAAGACCAGTGACCCGATCATCGGCACGAGGGTGACGAAGAACGCGGCGATCGCCAGCACCGCCGGCGCGGGCGACCCCACGAGCAGCTGGAGGACGAGCACCACGGCGGCATTGATGGACGACAGCGTGACTCCCCCGGCGACCACCCCGCCCACCGACGACGTCACCTCGTCGAGCAGTCGTGAGAAGCTCGCTCGCCGATAGGCGGGGACGAGCCGAGCGGCTGACTGCTTGATGCTCTCCAGCGACGCGACGAAGTAGAGCGTCAGCACCGAGACCATCACGAAGCTCGACACCGCCCCGATCACTCCGAATCCCGCTTTCAGGACCCCGCCCGAGATCGTCAGGAACGATGACAGGGTCGTGAGCGACTGCACCCCCTCCGCGACCACCGCCGAGAGGTCGACGCCGAGATTGCGTTCGAGATCGAGGTACCACTGGCTCTGCTGCATCGACTCGATCGTCTCGGGCGCGCCGACGACCACCGCGGCGAGCTGACGCACGATGGCCGGAACGACGACGAGCAGGATCGCGACGACGAGCAGCAGGAAAGCGACCGCGACGATCGCGACGCCGATGGGGCGGCGCACGCCGCGGCGTTCCAGCGCCCGCACCGCCGGATCGAGCCCGAGGGCGAGGAAGACGCCGAGGAAGATCGACATCAGCACGGTGGAGATGCCCGCGATCGTGGCGGCGATCGCCATCGCGAGAAGCACTCCGAGGGCGACCGCGAAACCCGAGCGCAGCGGATGCGCCGGGAGCACTCGCTGCAGACGACCCCACCGCGACGGGGTCGCCGGCGTGGCCACAGGATCCTGCGGGTCGGTCACATCCACACGAGGACTGTATCGAGGCGTCCGGACGGGTCCGGGCGGCCGCTAGCCCGCTCCGGGTGAGGGGGCGGCGATTTCGATGATGCTCGGTGCCACTATCACCACAGACAGAAACTCAACGAGAGGAGTCTGCAATGTCCATATGGGATAGCTTCTGGGCCATCATCTGGTGGTTCTTCTGGGCTTTCGTATTCATCTCCTACCTGATGGTGCTCTTCAACATCGTCGCTGACCTGTTCCGTGACCATGCGCTGAACGGATGGCTCAAAGCGCTGTGGATCATCTTCCTGGTCTTCGTGCCCTTCCTCACGGCACTGGTGTACCTGATCGCCCGCGGCCCCGGCATGGCAGAGCGCAACGTCTCGTCCATGCAGGCGCAGCAGCACGCGGCCGACAGCTACATCCGCAGCGTCGCAGGCAGCAGCCCGAGCGACGAGATCGACAAGGCGGCCAAGCTCCTGGCCTCCGGAACGATCACCGATGCGGAGTTCGCCTCCATCAAGGCTCGGGCCCTGGCCTGACAGCCGAGACTGGGGCGGGCGGACAGATGCCTCGCGAACTCGGGGATGTGCAGATCCTCGTCGTGAGGATCGGATCCGACCGTCCCAGTCCTGCACTGCTCGAGTCGCTGCTGCGCCAGGTCGAGACCAGCACGGTGCAGCTGCTCGACTTCTTCCTCCTGCATCGACGGAGCGAAGGGGGCTACGACCTCACCGAGATCGACGAAGCCGAGTTCTCGCTCGCCGGCCTGTCACTGCAGGTCGCAGGCCTGGTCGGCAGCGACGACGCCCGGCGCATCGCGATGGAGCTCCCTGTCGGCGCCTGGGCAGCCGTGGTTCTCGTGGAGCCGATGTGGTTCGCACAGCTCTCCTCCGACCTCGCCCGTCTCGGCCACCCGCTCATCGGAACCTATTCCGTGTCCGCGGCGACGGCCAACGCCGTCTGGGAGCGCGCCCGTCGCCGCACCTGAGGTGGGATATCACCCGGGTGCGGAGCCTGCGCCTCACAGCGTGGTCCGCACGGCCTCCCGTCGCGACGACACCGCCAGTTTGCGATAGATCGACCGCTGATGGGTCTTCACCGTGTTGATGGACAGGCCCAGCTCGCTCGCGATCTCCGGGAGGGTGCGAGAGGTCTGCAGCTGCCGGAAGACGTCTCTCTCACGGTCGGACAGCGAGCCGGTCACGGGACTCGCTGCATCCGATGCCAGGCATCGGCCGATGAAGTCCTCGAATTCGGAGCCATGGTGCACGTGCTCGCTGAGGAGTCGCCGGACAGCCGTCTCCCGGCGCCCGAACGGCAGACGCACGTTTTCGCCTGACGCGACCGCGATCGCCGCCTCGCACAGGTCATGCGCCTTGTCGTGATCGCCCACGTGACGGCGCATGACCGCGGCCGTGATCAGCGTCGATGACTTGACGTACGAGACCTCCGCGAAGATGCGCATGGATCGCAGCATCTCCAACGCCGCGGCGTAGTCTCCACCCCGGCGGAGCACCCCGGCGAGCGCGACGCCGATGAGGGGGAGGTCGGGGATCGCCAGGTGTCGGCGAGCGATCCGCAGGGCTCGCTCCTCGTTTCCGACGGCCTCCTCGAGGAGTGCGATGGCCGACTCTCGGAACACGGGCCACGAGACGCCGTGGAGCAGTTCGAGGGGGATGTCCTGGACGCCGATCGCAGCCCGTCGGCATGCTGCGGCCTCGCCTCCCTCTGCGGCCGCGTACGCCAGCATCATCCGCGCGACCGCCGTGAATGACGGGTCATGCCCGCTGGTCAGAAGCACCGCCTCGAAGTGCCGCACCGCATCGTCGGTCTCACCCGCCCAGTAGGCGACCAGACCGGCTGCTGCTGAGGTGCTGCCGCCGGCATAGCCGATCGCGGCCGACAGCGCGGTGCCGGGTGCCTGGATCTCGGCGAGGGTTCTCTCCGCATCCGTGAACCGGCCCTCCCAGGTCTGGCCGAATGCGAGGTGGCCGAGCGCCCGCTTCCACAGCCCCACCTCGCCCGAGCCCTCGATCTCTCGGGCTGCGGCGCCGAAGTACTCGGCCGGAAGCGTGGGGTTGGTGGGATGCCGGATCTCCGACCATCCGATGAGGTAGTTGACCGCGGCGCGGTCGACCGCGAGGTCTTTCGAGCTGGCGAGCAGCGAGCGCAACGTGGAACCGGCAGACATCGCGTGCTCGCGGTCATCGGCGACGAACAGCTGTGCGATCGCGAGGGTCGTCGAGCACCCTCCCCCGGCGCGCTGGTGTGCGGCCTCGGCGCGATCCAGCAGCTCGCGGGCGAGATGATGCTCGCCCAGCACATCCGTCGCGCAGGCTCGGACGGCGAAGATCTCGGCGTCGTCCGGGTGATAGCCCAGCAGGACGGTGGCGAGGCGCTCGACCTCGGCCGCGCACACTCCCATGACCAGACGCATCCAGTGGCGCATGAAGGTGGCTCTGGCCCCCGTCGGATCGTTCGCCCGCAGCGAGTGAGCGACCGACATCAGCGGATCGGTGGCCTCCCAGAACTGCGCCACGCGTCTATGACGCTCGGCGCTGCGCTCGGGATCCTTGCGAGCGATCTCGATGCACTGCCGGGCGAACGAGCCATGCCAGCGGTAGACGACACCGTGCGGCGCCTCGAACCGGTCGAGGAAGAGCCCGAGCCTCACGCAGTCGTCGAGCAGCGACGCCGCATCGGCACGCCCGGTCACAGCGCTCGCGAGGTCTGGCGTGAGCTCATGACAGATGGCGGCATCGAGCACGAACTCTCTGGTCCCGTCAGGCAGCGCGCTGAGCACGTGGTCGCGCACGTAGTCGCCGAGGAACGCGGATGCCGTGGCGGCGTCGGATGAGGGGCGCGCCCCGCCGATCGCCACGAGCTTCACGGCGATCGGCCATCCGTGCGTCTCGCGCAGGATCGTCTCCGCGTCCAGTCCCGTCGCCCCCACGCCCTCGATCCGCTCGATCTCGGACCGCGTGAAGCGCAGTGTGTCGGATCCGACGAAGGCGCCGGGGTCCATCAGATGCTCCCGCGACAGCGTGATGTCCAGAAGGGTCGTTCCCACGAGCACCAGGTGGAGATTGTCCGGCGGCTGTTCGGCCAGCAGTCCGAGCAGTCCGTCTCGCCAGTGCTCACCGGCGCGCTGCGCGTCGTCGATGACGAGGTGCACGATGTCGTCGACCGTCTCGAGGCCCTCGCAGATCTCGGCGTAGGCACGCATCGGGTCGAGGAGACCGCGTGTGAGGGCGAGGGAGCGGCCCGCTCTCTCACTGCCGACGATGAGCGCATCGATCACTCCCTGCGCGAGGAACCCGGATTCAGCATCCGACGGAGTCAGAGCGAGCCAGGCGAGTTCGTCGGTGCCGGATGCCCATTCGGCGACTGCCGTCGTCTTGCCGTATCCGCTCGGAGCGCTGACGACGCTGAGGTGCCGCCCGCTCGCCGCCTCGACCAGCGCATCGTTCACACGCGCTCGCCGCACGCCTCCCGGTTGTCGTTCCGGAGGGCGGAAGCGCACAGCGGGTACAGGACGAGACAGGCGCGTGGGGGAGGCCATGCCCTCAACCTAGCGACGGGCGGTATATCGGACAAGAGCATGTCTCCCTGACGATCACCAGTCGGTGGGAGCGGTTCCACGTCGTCACGTTCCCGACGACACCGTCCCGCGAGCCCTCACCCGCATCGGGTGAGGGACACGCCATCCGCGCCGTCCTCGGTGCACTCTGAGATCAGCGCGCCGGATCGCGCGCGGGGAGGTTCGCGATGACGGATGAGGCCGGCCATGGGTGAACTGCTGGTCACACTCATCCCCGTCGCGCTCGGAGTCGTCCTGAGCCCCTTGGCGATCATGGCTCTGGTGGCCGTGCTGCTCTCCCGACGAGCGAGTGCGAACGGCATCGCGTTCCTGATCGGGTGGGTCGTGGGGCTCGCCGGCCTTCTGGCGCTGGCTCTCTGGCTCTTCGGCGTCTTCGAGGTGCACGGGCTTCGCGAACCGCCGCTCTGGGTGCCGATCCTCCGTCTGGTGATCGGGCTGTTCCTCGCGGGCGCCGCCGTCTGGGTCTACCGCAAGGGCTCTGCGCGCATCCGTCAGATGGCCGCCGCATCCTCGCCGCAGCAGGTGGTCGCGGCCGCTCCGCAGCTGCCGGGGTGGCTGCATGCCGTCGAGACGTTCCGGCCCGTGCGCACCGGATTCCTCGGGCTGGCGCTCTTCGTGCTGAACCCCGTCGACGCGTCCTGCGCCATCATCGCAGCGCTCGACATCTCGCTCGCGCAGGTCGGCGACGACGCGGTCTGGGTCGCCCTGGCGTTCGTGGTCGTCGGGACGTTGCCCATCGCGGTGCCGGTGTTCTACGTCGCGATCCGAGGCGAGCGCTCGCAGCCGCTGCTCGACTCCGCCCGACGATGGGTCGCCGGAAACACCCACGTGATGAACGCCGCTCTGCTGCTCGTGATCGGCGCCCTCCAGCTGCAGAAGGGCATCTCAGGGCTCCTGTGAGCGAACGAATTCGTTGCGTCATGACGCACCATGACTCGCCCCGATCCACTTCGGGTCGGCCGGCTGCACTGCTCGGGAACACCGCGTTCCCGAGAGACGAAGGAGGCAGAGATGGTCCGTGAATTCCAAGGGAAGATCGAGCTCGACGTCCGCGATTCGCAGGCGGACTGGGACGCCTTCCTCGCCTCGCCGCCGCCGCAGGGGGCGCCGAACGTGCTGGTGGTGCTCTACGACGACACCGGTATGGCCGCGTGGTCCCCCTACGGAGGCAGGATCAACATGCCGACCATGGATCGGCTGGCGAAGAACGGTCTGACGTACTCGCAGTGGCACACGACCGCACTCTGCTCACCCACGCGTTCGACCTTTCTCACGGGCCGGAACCACCACCAGAACGGCTTCGCCACCATCTCGGAGTCGTCGACCGGATTCCCGGGCTACAACTCGCACATCCCCGAGTCGAACGCGACCATGGCACATGTCCTCCGCGACGCGGGCTGGGCGACTTTCTGGGTGGGCAAGAACCACAACGTCCCGATCGACGAGTGGACCGCGGGGGCGTCGAAGAAGCACTGGCCGCTGGCGCAGGGCTACGACCGCTTCTACGGCTTCATCGGCGGCGAGACGAACAACTGGTATCCCTCGCTCGCGGAGGACAACCATTACATCGATCAGCCCTATCTGCCGGAGCAGGGCTACCACCTGTCGAAGGACCTCGCCGATCAGGCGCTGACGATGATCCGAGACGTCAAGCAGACCGAGCCCGACAAGCCGTGGTACCTCTGGTTCTGCCCGGGTGCCAACCACGCGCCCCACCACGCGCCGCAGGAGTACATCGACAAGTACAAGGGCGCGTTCGACGACGGCTATGACGCCTATCGCGAATGGGTGCTCGCCCGGATGATCGAACGCGGCATCCTGCCGGAGGACACCGAGCTCACCGCGTTCAATCCGATGCCGGACGGCACGTTCAACCCCACCGACGAGGTGCGGCCCTGGGACACGCTGAATGACGAGGAGAAGGCGATGTTCTCGCGGATGGCCGAGGTCTACGCGGGGTTCAGCGAGTACACCGATTCGCAGATCGGACGCATCGTGGACTATCTCGAGGATTCCGGTCAACTCGACAACACGCTGATCCTGTACTGCGCCGACAACGGGGCGTCCGGTGAAGGCAGCCCCAACGGATCGGTCAACGAGGGCAAGATCTTCGGCGGCTACCCCGACGACGAGGCGGAGAACCTGCGGATGGTCGACAAGCTCGGCTCTCCGGAGACGTACAACCATTACCCCACCGGCTGGGCGGCCGCCTTCTCGACGCCCTACAAGATGTTCAAGCGTTACACCTATCAGGGCGGTGTCTGCGACCCTCTGGTGATTCACTGGCCCGCCGGAATGCGGGCGCGTGGCGAGGTGCGGCATCAGTACCACCACTCGACTGACATCGTGCCGACCATTCTGGAGGCGTGCGGGGTGCAGTTCCCCGACGTGTACAACGGCGTCGAGCAGACGCCGCTCGCGGGGGTCTCGATGACCTATTCATTCGATGCGGCCGCCGACGGGCCGACCGAGAAGCACACGCAGTACTACGAGATGCTCGGCCAGCGCGGCATCTGGCACGACGGCTGGAAGGCCGTCGCCGTGCATGGCCCCATGGCCGGCACGAGCGGGTTCGAGAACGACGAGTGGGAGCTTTACCACACGGATGTCGACAGGGCGGAGGCCGTGAACCTGGCGGCCGAGCACCCGGATCGTCTCGAGGAGCTCAAGGCGCTCTGGATGGAAGAGGCGAAGGCCAACGATGTGCTGCCCCTGAACGACCTGCAGATCATCGGCAACCCGAAGGACTTCGAGACCTTCGTCGCGATGGAGTTCCACCAGCCGACCCCGCCGTCCGGACGTTTCGTGTACTACCCGGGCACGACCGAGGTGCCGGAGCGCTCTGCGGCGAACACGCACAACGTGTCGTACAAGATCGCGGCCGAGATCGAGTTCACGCCCGAGACCGAGGGCGTCATCTTCGCCCACGGCTCACGGTTCGGCGGCCATGCGCTCGTCGTGAAGGACGGCGAGGTGCATTACCTCTACAACTTCCTCGGGATCCCGCCGGAGGATCGCGTCTCCGCTCCTGCGCCGACCTCCGGCAGACACATCATCGGCGTGGAGTTCACCAAGGAGGGCATGGGCGAGCACCGCGAGGGCGTCGGTCCGGTGAAGCTGTACATCGACGAGCAGCAGGTCGGCGAGAAGAGGATCCGGACCGTGTTGGGACACTTCTCGCTCTGCGGCGAGGGACTGACGATCGGCCGTGACAGCGCCGACCCCGTCTCGTCTCTGTACGGCTACGGGTTCGACTTCACCGGAGGAGAGATCGCGCAGGTGGTGTTCGACATCGCTGATGACGCCTACCTCGACCTGGAGGCGCATCTGGCCGCGGCGATGGCCAGGGATTGACGGAGCGCGCACCCGGGATCTCGGCATCCCGGGTGCGCAGTCTCTCGCAGATAGGTTGTGCACAATTTAATCGCGTGCAATACTCGAGGTATGGCCGTGACCGATGAGATGGTGTGCTTCTCGCTGTACTCCGCCGCCCGAGCGACGACGCAGGCGTACCGTGCCCTCTTGGCCCCGTGGGGTCTGACCTACCCGCAGTACCTCGTGCTCGCGATCCTCTGGATGGAGGGCGAGCAGACGATCGGCTCGCTGGGCGACGCCATGCAGCTCGACTCCGGCACCCTCTCCCCCTGGTCCGCCGCCTCGAGCAGGCGGGCTACGTCGCGCGGGCCCGCAGCACGGCCGATGAGCGCGTCGTCACCGTGCGACTGACCGACACCGGCATGGCTCTGCGCACTGAAGTCGCTCCGGTTCACACCAAGATCGCCGCCCTCGCCGGAATGCAGGACGACGACCAGCGTCACCGCCTGATCACCGAGCTGCAGGAGCTCACCGCACGCCTGCAGCTCGCCGACTGACCCCAACCCGGAAGGAGTCCACACGATGGACGCTCTCTACACCGCCGAAGCACTCGCCACCGGAGCCGGACGAAACGGCCGCGTCACCACGGGCGAGGGCCGACTCGACCTCGACCTCGCCATCCCGAAGGAGATGGGCGGCAGCGGCGACGGCGCCAACCCCGAGCAGCTGTTCGCGGCCGGGTACGCCGCCTGCTTCCACTCCGCACTGCAGACCGTCGCGCGTGCGCAGAAGGTGAAGATCACCGATTCGTCGGTCGGGGCCCGCGTGCAGATCGGGTCGAACGGCGAGGGCGGATTCGGCCTCGCCGTGCAGCTCGAGGTCGTCATCCCCGACCTTCCGCACGAGCAGGCTCAGGCGCTCGCAGACGCCGCCCACCAGGTCTGCCCGTACTCCAACGCGACGCGCGGCAACATCGACGTCGCGATCACCGTCTCCGACGACTGATCCCGCTCGACCTCCACCACGACCGATCCCACAAGGAGAACATCATGCGCGCCCTCACCCACGAGACCTTCGGAGAACCCGAAGAGGTCCTCGCCGTCACCGAGCGTCCGACGCCGGAGCCCGGCCCCGGCCAGGTCCGACTGAAGATCGTCCTCTCCCCCATCCACAACCACGACCTGTGGACGATCCGCGGCACCTACGGCTTCAAGCCGGAGCTCCCGGCAGCATCGGGCACCGAGGCTCTGGGAATCGTGGATGCTCTCGGCGAGGGCGTCGACAATCTCTCCGTCGGTCAGCGCGTCGCGACGGGCGGCACCTTCGGCGCCTGGGCGGAGTACGTCGTCGCGAACGCCGCGGGCCTCATCCCCGTGCCGGAGTCGCTCAGCGACGAGAGCGCCGCGCAGCTCGTGTCGATGCCGTTCAGCACCATCAGCCTGCTGCACTTCCTGGGCGCCGAGAAAGGCGACTGGATCGTCCAGAACGCGGCGAACGGCGCGGTCGGTCGCATGCTGGCACAGCTCGGCGCCGCTCGTGGCGTCAACGTCATCGGGCTCGTCCGGCGCTCGGCCGGGGTCGATGAACTGCGCGATCAGGGCATCGAGAACGTGGTCTCCACGGATGCGGACGACTGGCGCGAGCAGGTCGCCGCGATCACCGGTGGCGCGCACGTCGCCTTCGGCATCGACTCGGTGGGCGGCTCGTCGGCCGGCGAAGTCCTGTCGCTCATCGGCGAGGGCGGCATTCTCGTCGCGTTCGGTGCCATGAACTCCCCCACGATGGAGATCGCCTCGGGCGATGTCATCTTCAAGCAGGCGACCGTCAAGGGCTTCTGGGGCAGCAAGGTGATCCAGACCATGGATGCCGGCACGCGCGGCGCCCTGTTCGGCGAACTGATCCAGCGCGTCAGCGACGGCACGCTGACTCTGCCCGTCGCCGGCGTCTTCGATGCGGCAGATGCCGCCGAGGCAGTCCGCGCGAGCAACACCGCGGGCCGGGTGGGCAAGGTTCTCCTGCAGTTCTAACCTGGTCAGGCGCAGGGCGGTCGGATTACTTGACAGCGGCAATTAATGCCGCCTACGCTGACGGTGACATCGAGATCGATCGAACACACCGGAGTGCGATGACCGACACCCTGCGCCTCACCTGGGACGCCCCCGCCACCCGCTGGGAGGAGGCGACGCCCCTCGGCAACGGCCGCATCGGCGCGATGGCGTTCGGCGGCTCCGACGGCCACTATCAGCTGAACGACTCGACGATCTGGTCGGGAACGCCCGACGGCCCCGCGCGTGCACTGCAGAAGGTGCGCGCCGGGGGTGCCGGTCCCGAACGGCTCGCGGCCGTCCGTGAGGCCCTCGCTGCCGCCGACGTGCGCCGGGCGGAGGAGCTGCTGATGGCGTTCGAGGGCCCCTACTCGCAGGAGTTCCTCCCTCTCGCCGATCTGCTCGTGCGCGTGGCGGACGCTCGATCGGATGAGACCGTCCCCGCTCGCATCCTCGATCTCGACAGGGCGACCCTCGTCGAGTTACTGCGCACCCCCGCCGGCCGAGTGACGCGACGGTCCTGGGTCTCGGCTCCGGCTCACGCCCTGATCATCGAGCTCACCTCGGACGACGAGTTCGAGACCACCGTCGAGCTGTCCACCCCGCTCCGCGGTCGCGTCGTCGACGCGTCCGACGCGCTCGTGCTGGATGTGCAGGTTCCGATCGACGGCGCCCCGCTGCACGAGGACTCCGTCGACCCCCTGCGCTACGCCGACGACGATGCCGAGTTCGACGCCTACGCGGCCGTCGCCGTCTCCCTCGACACGGATGGCGAGGTGGGTCGCCGCGACGATCACATCGTCGTCCGCCATGCCCGCCGCCTGCTGATCGCCCTGTCCACTTCGTCGCGCGCCGGGTCGTGGTGGGCCGACGCCGACGGGGACTGGCGGATCGCCTCACGCGAGGCGATCCGGGATCGCGCACGAGAGAGGACGGAGGCCGCGGCTCAGCGCGACGCCTCGTCTCTCCTCGCCGAACACGTCGCCGACCGGCGCCGCATGACTCGGGCGCGATTCGCGATCGGCAGTCGGCGTGAGGGCGAGTGGAGCGTCGATCGCGACGTTCTCCGCGGCTCCGACCCCCTGCTCCGCGCGACGATCGCCGCCGAATTCGGGATGTACCTCCTCGCGTCGAGCTCTCGTGCCGGCAGCCCTGCGGCCAACCTGCAGGGGATCTGGAACGACCAGCTGCAACCGGCCTGGTCGTCGAACTACACGATCAACATCAACACCGAGATGAACTACTGGGCGGCGCCGATGCTGCTCGATCCTGATGTCCTCGAGCCGTTGATCTCCCTCGTCGAGCGCCTCGCCCGCACCGGCTCCGACACCGCCAGGGAGCTGTACGGAACACGCGGATGGGTGGCGCATCACAACAGCGACGTCTGGGGGTGGAGCCTGCCGGTCGGCGACGGGCACGGGGCGGCGAGCTGGGCGATCTGGATGATGGGCGGAGTCTGGCTCACCCACAATCTCTGGGACGCGTACGAGTTCGGTGGCGACGATGAGCTGCTCCGCGCTCGCATCTGGCCGCTGATGCGGGGCGCGGTGGAGTTCTGCCTCGACTGGCTGACTCCGGGCCCCGACGGGCACCTGCACACCTCGCCGTCGACGGCCCCCGAGAACTCCTATGTGGCCGCCGACGGTCTGCCGACGCCGCTCGGCCTGACCGCGACGTCGGATCTCAGCCTCATCGGCTCGCTCTTCGAGCGCGCGCTCGTCGCGATCCGCCGACTCGGCATCGACGACGCACTGGAAGCCGAGGTGCGCGAGGCGCTGGCAGCCCTCGCTCCGTTGCGCATCGGCTCCGACGGCCGACTGCTCGAATGGTCCGAAGAGGTCGACGAGCATGAACCGCTGCACCGGCACCTCTCCCCCGTGGTCGGACTCTTCCCGCTCGACCAGGTGACGCCTGAGCGGACTCCGGAGCTGTTCGACGCGTCTGTGGCGCTCATCGACGCACGCGGGCCGGGAGCCATGGGCTGGTCCTGGGCGTGGAAGGTGGCACTGCGTGCCAGGGCACGGCAGGGCGACATCGCCGCATCGCTGCTCGAGGAGGCGCTGACGCCGTTCGACGGCGACGCCACGCGGCACGGGCCCGTCGACGGCTCGGAGTGGGGAGGCCTGCTCCCCAACCTCTTCAGCACGCATCCGCCCTTCCAGATCGACGGCAACCTGGGATTCCCCGCCGCGATTACCGAGATGCTCGTGCAGAGCCACGGCCGCACAGTGCGTCTGCTTCCCGCGCTCCCCGCATCCTGGACTCACGGAGACATCCAGGGCATCGCCGTGCGACCGGGCCTCGTGCTCGACCTCGCCTGGGCGGACGGGCGGGTGATATCGGGTGCGCTCCGCAACCCCGGCGAGCGCGACAGGGAGGTCTCCGTCTCGAACGGCGAGCGGGAGGCGATCATCGCTGTGCCGCCGGGCGCTCGGATCGACCTCGCCGATCATGATCTTCTCTTCTCCGCGTCGGCCGACCAGGAGGAGTCCCGTGCGCGGTGAGGTGCGTGATGTCGTCGCCCCCACCACGCAGACCGAGCCTGATGACTTCGATGCTTTCTGGGCGGACACGATCGCTCGCACTCGGAGCTTTCCGCTCGACCTCTCCGTGACCCCGATGCCCACGCGTCTCACTCAGATAGACGTGTACGACGTGTCGTTCCGCGGGTACGGCGGAACACCGATCCATGCCTGGCTGCGCGTGCCGCGCGGTGCCACGGAGCCCCTCCCCGGGCTCGTGCAGTTCTTCGGCTACGGCAACGGCCGAGGTCATGCCCTGCGCGATCTGCGGTGGGCTGCCGCGGGCTACGCGCACTTGGTGGTGGACGCGCGGGGGCAGGGACACGGCGACACCGATGACGATCATGCCGACGGCGGTCCGTCCGCCGGCGGATTCCTCACCCGCGGCATCCGCTCGCCTCAGGAGTACTACTACCGCAGGGTGTATGCGGATGCCGTGCGTGCCGTCGACGCGCTCCGTGCCGTCGACGTCGTCGACGCGGATCGCGTGGGCGCGGTGGGCGCGAGCCAGGGAGGTGGAATCGCGCTGGCGATCGCCGGCCTGGTCCCCGACCTCGCCGTCGCGATCGTGCAGGCACCTTTCCTCTGCGAACTCGACCGGGCCGCCACGCTGAGCACCGAGCACCCGTACACCTTGCTCACCCAGTACTTCGCGGATCGGCGCGGCGACGCCGCAGCGGCTCTCGAGACGCTCCGATATTTCGACGGGATCAACCACGCGAAGCGTGCGACGGCCCCGGCTCTGCTGAGCACGGGACTTCTCGACGGCATCGCGCCGCCCGAGACCGTGCTGCCCGCATTCGCCGCGTACGGCGGCCAGAAGACCGTGGTCCTGTGGCCGTACAACGGGCACGAGGCCGGCGGAGACCTCGACGAGGAGAACGCCCTGGAGTTCGCGGCCGAGCACCTGGGCCTGCACAGCCGACCGCCTCACGGCGGATTCGCTACGATAGCCGACACGACACGAAGGACCTGATGGACCACGACACCGCAGCGCGAACCACCCTGATCCGCTCGGCGTCCGACGCGGGATCACGGGTCTTCGAGACGATCCTGACGCGCAGTCCCATCAGCCGGATCGACATCGCCCGCCAGACGGGGCTCTCCCAGGCCGCCGTCACGAAGGCGGTGGCCCCGCTCGTCGCGGCCGGCCTCGTCGACGCGCCGCCCGCCTCGCATCGCGACGGCACCCCCGGACGCCCGGTGAGCCCCGTCTCCATCGTCCTCGAGTCGATGGTCATGATCGGCGTCAAGGTCAACGTCGACGAGATCATCGCCGTCGCGACCGATCTCGCCACGACCGTGCTCGCCAGCACCCGTCGTGCGCTTCCCGCCGACGATCCCCACACCGTCATCGACGCCATCTCCGACGTCGTCGCCGCGCTCGCGGCCGAGCTCGGCGAGAGCGCGTCGGCCATCGCGGGAGTCGGAGTGTCGGTGTCGGGTGACGTCGACAGCATCACCGGGATCGTGCGCGAGTCGAACATCATGGGGTGGGCGGATGTGCCGCTCGGCGACCTGCTCCAGGAGCGCCTCCCCTGGCCCGTCACGCTCGAGAACGACGTGCACGCGCTGACGATCGGAGAGCACTGGTTCGGTGTCGGGCTCGGCACCGCCTCGTTCGCGATCGTCACCATCGGACGCGGGATCGGCAGCGGACTGCACCTCAACGGAGAGGTCGTGAGCGGGGCGTTCGGTGTCGCGGGCGAGATCGGGCACCTGCCGCTCGCCGATCCGGCACTCGTCTGCCCGTGCGGGCGTCGCGGCTGCGTCGAGGCCGCCGCCTCGACCGGAGCGATCGAGGCGGCGGTCTCCGGTGCCCTCGGCCGGCCGGTCGCGATCGATGAAGCCGTGGCTCTCGCCCACGCCGGAGACGCCGACGCCGACGCCGCGTTCCGCGAAGCCGCCCGCCTCATCGGCACGGCCATCGCCACCCTCGTGAACCTCACCGGTCCCGAGGTCGTCATCATCGGCGGCGAGGGCGTCTCGGACTTCGACCTGTTCGAGAAGACCCTGCACGACGCGTTCGAGGCGCACGCGTTCGGCGCTGCGGCGCGCTGCCGCATCCTGACCCGTCCGCACACCTTCGAGGACTGGGCGCGAGGCGCATCCGCCGCCGCCATCCAGTCGCTCGTGCGCTGACCGTTCGGGACGAGCGGAAGAAAGGGGACGGATGCCATCGGCATCCGTCCCCTTCTCGCGCCCGGCCCGCCACGGTCCGCAATGCAGAGATGCGCGGGACGGATGATCCGTCCCGCGCATCCCGTGTCGATCAGAGTGCGTCGTACGCGGTCTGCAGCAGCTCCAGGTAGCGTGCGAGCCCGAGGCCCTCGATGTCGGCGACGTACGCGTCCCACGCGCCGTCGTCCGTGATGTCGCGCTGCCCCGTGACGAACTCCGCCTGAGCCTGCGTGATGTAGGTGGCGATGTTCGTCTGCAGCTCCGCGAGCTCGGCCGAGGTCTCGAGGTCGGGCCACAGCTTCTCGATCGGGAAGATCACGCTCTCGTCGGGCTGGAAGGGCTCGTACTCCTGCGTCGCGTAGAGCAGACGTCGCTCGTATCCGTCGGGCGTGTAGATGTCCTCCGGCACGACCTGGGCGTTGCGGAACTCCAGCGAGTCCCAGTACTGCGACATCGAACGCCACGCGGCGTTGGAGGTCTCGTCATACGTGATGGGACGGAATGTCGGCTCGAGCTCGGGGTCGAGCGCGAGGTCGCCGTCGACCGCGGGCACCCACGCCTCCCCCTCCGGTCCCATCGACGCGCGGATCTGGCCCTCGTCCGTCGCGAGGTAGTCGAGCAGCTTGATGGCCTCGATGCGCTCGTCCTCGGTCGACTTGTTGGTCAGCGCGAACGTTCCCACCGGATTCACCGGCGACCGCCACGTGGCGAGCTGAGTGCCGTCCGGACCCGCGATCGGCGCGACGGCGTCGTAGTTCTTGTCACGTCCGTCAGGAGAGTCCGCCGAGACGAACACGTACGGGTGCAGCGTGACGGCGGAGCCGAGGATCTGCGCGTCCCCGCTGTCTCCGAGCGCCTTGAGGGCGTCGCCGTTCTGCGTGAACGCCCCGGTGTCGAGCAGCCCTTCCTGCGCCAGCGACGTGATGTACTCCAGCCCCGCCCGCCAGCTGTCCGAGGTGGCGTTCAGCGCGACCTCATCGCCGTCGAGCACGAGAGGCGGCGGGCTCGAGGGTCCGCCGACCGGCGCATAGGTGAAGGCGTTCATCAGATAGTTGATGATCGGCTCCGACGCCGAGCCGCTCAGCGGCACCTCGTCGGCGGCGCCGTTGCCGTTCGGGTCGCCGTCCTTGAAGGCGCGCAGCACCGTGCGCAGCTCCTCGGTGGTGGTCGGCTGCTCGAGTCCCAGGGCGTCGAGCCAGGTCGTGTTCATCCAGAGCTTCGACGGGTAGCTGCAGTGGAAGCACTCGCTCCACTGGGTGATCGCGTAGATGTGGCCGTCAGGCGCGGTGACCGACTGCTTCCAATCGGGCTTCTCCTCGAATCGCTCGGCGAGGTTGGGGGCGTATTCGTCGATGAGGTCTTCGAGGGGCACGAGCACCCCCTGCTGCCCGTACTTGAGGATCTCATTGCGCGAGAATCCGTCGACCCACGGCACGAGGAAGTACGCGTCGGGGTAGTCGCCGCTGGCGAGCGAGATCTGTCGCTTCTCCCCCGCGACGCTGCCGTCGTAGGTCGTGGTCTGCCAGTCGAAGTCGATGTCGAACTTCTTCTCGACCTCCTGGGTGAACAGATTGTCCTTGAGCGAGCCGTTCTCGCCCTGCGGGCCGAATGCGACGAGCTGGCCGTTGTCGTCGCTCGCCGGGGTGCAGGCGGCGAGCGCCAGTCCCGTCGCGACGACGGTGACCGCCGCGATCGCGCCTCGTGTGATGCGGTGTGTCATTGCCGGAATCTCCTTTGACCGGTTCAGGTGTGCGGGTGGGTGTGGTGGGTCTGTGAGAGAAGTGGTCAGCCCTTGACGGCGCCGACCATGATCCCCTTGCTGAAGTGCTTCGCGACGAACGGGTACACGATCAGCATCGGCACGGTGGCGATGATGACGGTCGAGTACTTGAGCAGGTCGGCGAGCTCTCGACGTTCGAGTTGGGCGGCCAGGTCACCGCCGCCTCCGCCGTCATTGAGGATGAGGATGCCTCGCAGCACGAGCTGCAGCGGCTGCAGGTCGGCGTCGCGCAGATAGAGCAGCGCGTCGAAGTACGAGTTCCACTGCATGATCGCGTACATCAGCGCGATGACCGCGAGCAGCGGCTTGGCGAGCGGCAGCACGATGGTCCAGAGGATGCGGAGTTCGCTCGCACCGTCGAGCTGTGCCGCCTCGTAGACCTCGTCGGGGATCGACGAGCGGAAGTAGACCATCGCGATGATCACCTGCCAGACGCCGATCGCGTTCGGGAGGAGCATCGACCATCGGGTGTCGAGCAGGCCGAGCGACTGGACGACGATGTACATCGGGATCACTCCGCCGGAGAACAGCATCGTGAAGACGACGCCGCCGGTGAGGGTCTTGCGCCCGAACAGGTTCGCCCGGGACAGCGGATACGCGATGGCGACCGTCCCGGCGACGCTGATGATCGTGCCGACCACGGTGTAGAACACCGAGTTGCCGAATCCGCGGAGGATCGCGGGGTTGTTGAGAGCTTCGGTGTACCCACGGAGGGTGAAGTCGACGGGCCAGAACAGCACCCGGCCGGATGACACCGCCTGAGGGCTGGAGAACGAGCTGGCGACGATGTTCAGCAGCGGCAGGAGCACGACGAGCAGGAAGACCGTCAGCAGCAGGTAGGCGGCGATCACGAAGACGCGATCCGCTCTGGTCTCCTTCACCTTCACCCCGGAGGCCAGGGGATCCCGTCGGCGGCGGCCGCGCCCTGAGCCCGATCCGACGACGATCTCCTCGGTGAGCAGGGGCTGCTCTCTGATCACGGTGCTCACCACAGCCCACTTCCTGTCACTCGCTTGGATATGCCGTTGACGACGAGCAGGAGCACGAGGCTGATGACGGCGTTGAAGAGTCCGATGGTGGCTCCGAGGCTGAAGTTGGCGTTCAGGATGCCGGTCTTGTAGACGTACGTCGGGATGATCTCCGACGTCGAGAGGTTCAGCGCGTTCTGCAGGAGGAACGCCTTCTCGAACCCGATCGCCATGATGTTGCCGACCCCGAGGATCAGGATGATCGTCGCTGTCGGCAGCAGGGACGGCAGGTCGACGTACCAGATCTTCTGCAGCCGTGATGCGCCGTCGATCTTGGCGGCCTCGTAGAGGGAGGTGTCCACGGACGCGAGGGCGGCGAGGTAGATGACCGCGGAGTACCCGGTGGTCGTCCAGATGTCGGTCGCCACATAGATGTGCCGGAAGAAGTCGGCGCTCGCCAGCAGATCGACCTGACCTGCGCCGAAGAAGCTCAGCGTCCGGCCCAGGATGCCCACGCGTGGAGACAGCAGCAGGATCGTCATCGACACGATCACGACGGTGGAGATGAAGTACGGCGCGTACGTGACGAGCTGGACCGTGCGGGTGAAGAACCGCAGTCGGACCTCGTTGAGCAGGATCGCGAGGATGATCGGCAGCGGGAAGCTCGCGATGAGGGTGTAGACCGCGAGGATGAACGTGTTGCCGATGAGCTTGGGGAACACCGGGTTGCGGAAGAGTGCGGTGAAGTTGTCGAATCCCACCCAGGGACTCCCCCACACGCCGTCGATGGGGTTGTAGTTCTTGAACGCGATCACCGCGTTGGCCATCGGCACGTATCGGAACACGATGAACCAGATGACGGGCAGGAGCAGCAGCAGGTACAGCTGCCAGTAGCGGCGCAGGCTGCGGACGAATCGCGAACGTGCGTCGGTGCGTCGAGGACTCGGCGGCGAGATCTCGACCGGTGGTGCGTGCTCAGCACTGAGCTTCATGATCGCCCTCCCAGGGCAGGATTACTTTACGTCGTAATAAAATCACGCCGAGCCGAAAAAGTAAACGCTCGATTTCCGGTCGGCGATTTCGAGGGATCGCTTGCACGTCCATCTCAAACGTGATTTATTGACGTTGTCAAGTAACTACCGGAGGGTCTCATCCCATGACTTCCCGTGCAGACACCGTCGTCGCACTCCGCGCCGCTGGTGCCGCCTTCATCGTCCAGATCTCCGACCCGATCCCCCGTGTGCTGCACTGGGGCGCGGATCTCGGAGACCTCGATCCCGCAGCCGTCTCGTCGCTCGCCCTCACCGCCGGGCCCGCCCAGCTGAACAACTCCCCCGACATCCCGCGTGCCTTCTCCGCGCTACCCACCGAGTACGAGGGCTGGTCGGGAACCGCAGCTCTCTCCGGTCACGCGAGCGGACGCGCCACGACCCCCCGACCTCGACTCGTGGGACACGATGTCGAGATCCCGTCCGACGGCGTCGGCGGGCGCATCGTGCTCCGGTTCGACGACACGATCAGCGGCATCCGCACCGAACTCGCATATCACCTCGACCCGCACGGAGTTCTCGCGGTCGACACGTCCCTCGCACGCGACGCCGCCCTCAGTCCGCGCATCGGTCGGACCCCCTACACGGTGGGCGCCGTGCTGTCGCTGCTTCCGCTCCCCGAGCGCGCGACCGAGATCCTCGACTTCACCGGGAAGTGGTGCCGCGAGCGCTCCCCGCAGCGTTCGCCCTTCGGCTTCGGCACCCACCGTCGCGCCGCGCACCGCGGCAAGCCGGGACACGACTCGCCCTTCCTGCTCGCGGCCGGAACCGCCGGATTCGGCTTCCGGCACGGAGAGATCTGGGCCGTGCACCTCGCGTGGAGCGGTGAACAGCAGTACCTCGCCGAGCGCCTTCCCGAGGGCGCCGGCGTGTTCAGTTCGGTCATCGGAGCCGGTGAGGAGCTCCACCCAGGCGAGATCATCCTCGACGACGGCGACCGCTACGACGCACCGACCGCGCTGTTCCTCTGGTCCGACAGCGGACTCGACGCCATCAGCGACCGACTCCACCGGCGCCTGCGCGCGCGTCCGACGCATCCGCGCTCGCCGCGACCCCTGGTGCTCAACACCTGGGAGGCGGTCTACTTCGACCACGACCTCGAGCGCCTCACCGCGCTGATCGAGCGTGCGGCGGAGGTGGGGGTCGAGCGCATCGTGCTCGACGACGGCTGGTTCCGCGGACGCCGCGAAGCGGATGCCGGCCTGGGCGACTGGTTCGTCGACGATGAGGTGTGGCCGGACGGACTCGGGCCCCTCGTCGATGTCGTGCGTGCTCAGGGGATGCAGTTCGGTCTCTGGTTCGAGCCCGAGATGATCAATCTCGACTCCGATCTCGCGCGCGCCCATCCGGACTGGGTACTGGGTCCGGCCGAGGGCCTCGGCCCGGAATCCCGGTCGCAGCACGTTCTCGACATCGCGCGCCCCGAGGCGTACGACTACCTTCTCGCGCGTCTCGACGCTCTTGTGCGCGAGCACTCGATCGATTACCTGAAATGGGATCACAACCGCGATCTTCTCGAAGCGGTCAGTCGCGGCGGCGAGGGGGACAGGCCCAGCGTGCACCGGCAGACGGCCGCGCTCTACCGCCTGCTCGACGAGCTGCGGTCGCGGCACCCGGGGCTCGAGATCGAGACATGCTCGGGCGGCGGCGGACGCATCGACCTCGGGATCCTCGACCGCACCGATCGTGTCTGGGCCTCGGACTGCAACGATCCGGTCGAACGCGTCCAGATCGAGCGGTGGACGCGCAGCCTCGTCCCTCCCGAACTCATCGGCTCCCACCTCGGCTCCGCGCGATCGCACACCACCGCCCGCACCACCGATCTGTCGTTCCGTCTGGCGACGTCGCTGACCGCGCACGCCGGCATCGAGCAGGACCTCACCGTCGTCGACGACGGCGAGCTGGCGGCGATCGCCCGCTGGACCGCGATGTACCGCGAATTCCGCGACCTGCTGCACAGCGGTCGCGTCGTCAACGCGGACCTCGCGGATCCCGCGACATCACTTTCGGGAATCGTGGCCCGAGACGCATCCGAAGCGCTGTTCACCTGGAGCCGGTTCACGACATCGGCATCGGGTCAGTCCGGTCGGGTGCGTTTTCCCGGACTGGATACCGCTGCGCCGTACATCGTCCGGATCCGCGAGGATCTCGGCGCGTCGAGCAGACACGGCGGAGACCCCGAGTGGGTGACGGCCGCCGTCGCCGCTCCGGTCGAGATGCCGGGGTCCGTCCTCGCCACCGCCGGCGTACCCCTGCCGACGCTCAATCCGCAGCAGGCGATGCTCATCGAGATCAGGCGCGCAGACGGCTGACGGTCACACCTCCTTCCCATCCCCCGACAGAGCAGTCGAACGCGAGAGGAAAGCAATGAACGCACACCGACAGAGAAGGAGAGCGGCCTCGTTGACCGCGGCACTCGCCGCGACAGCGATCGTCCTCGCTCTGGCACCTGGCGCGAGCTGGGCCACCGAGGCGACACCGGAACCGACTCCGGCGCCGGAGACGACGCCGACGACGGCTCCCGCGCCGACGGACGACCCGGCACCGACCGAAGAGCAGGCACCGACTGAAGAGCCGGCACCGGAACCTGCTCCCTCGAGCACCCCGGAGCAGGAGCCACCGGCGGATGCGACGCGCACGCCTGCGGACGAGACCGATGACGGCATCTCGAACCGATCGGCCGCCCCCTACATGGGCTGGAGCAGCTACAGCATGCAGGTGTACGAAGGAGGCCAGTGGATCACCGCCGATCAGATCATGGCTCAGTCGGATGCCATGCATGACAAGCTCCAAGATTTCGGCTACGACTACATCAACATCGACGCCGGCTGGAACGGAGGCCAGGACGAGTACGGACGCCCCATTCCCAGCACGACGCTGTTCCCCGACGGGCTCGACGCGGTGATCGACCACGTGCACGACAACGGCCAGAAGGTGGGTCTGTATCTGATTCCCGGGATGAGCCTCGAGACGGCGCAGAAGGCGCTCCCGATCTACGGCGCTCCCGGCTGCACGACCGAGAATCTGCTCAAGCAGCCTCTCCAGCAGGGCGACTACTGGGGCTACGGGTACCGACTCGACTTCGACAACCCCTGCACCGAGAAGTACATCGACTCGATCGCCGATCTGCTCGGCGAATGGGGAGTCGACTTCATCAAGTTCGACAGCGTCACCCCCGGCTCCGGAATCAGCGACCTGTCGATGGACGCCCGCGAGGAGGTCGCCGCCTGGTCTCGGGCACTCGACCGCAACGACATCTGGTTCGAGCTCTCCTGGGCCGTCGACATCGACTACGCGGACTACTGGAAGCAATATGCAGACGGCTGGCGCATCGACTGGGACGTCGAGTGCTACTGCGGCGATGAGGCCCTGACCACCTGGGAGAACGTCGCCCGCCTGTTCCCGAGGCTCTCGGACTGGTGGCGCCACGCCGGGCCCGCAGGCTGGAACGACCTCGACTCTCTCAACGTGGGCAACGGGAAGATGGACGGCCTCACGCGCGACGAACGCCGCACCGCGACGACGCTCTGGGCGACCTCCGCGGCGCCGATGTACCTGGGCAACGATCTGACGAACCTCGACGAGTACGGGCTCGAGCTGATCACCAACCGCGAGGTCATCGCCGTGAACCAGGCAGGCGTGCCCGCTCGCCCCGTCTCGACGGCGACGAAGCAGCAGGTCTGGTACGCACTGAACCCGGATGGCACCTACACCGTGGCGCTGTACAACCTGGGCCGTGCAGACGCCGACATCACGGTCGACTGGTCCGACATCGGACTCGACGGCTCCGCGAAGGTCCGTGATCTCTGGGCCGGCAAGAACCTGGGATCGGAAGCGGAGGGCTTCACCGCCGAGAGCGTGCCGATCCATGGCGTGCGGCTGCTGAAGGTGACGCCCGCGAAGCAGGCGGCACTCACCGTCAACGACGACTCGCTGCGGGTGGGCTACGACGGGGCGTGGGTCCGCAACGACGGCAACGAGGTGCCTGCGACATCGCAGCCCTTCACCGTCGCGGTGTCCGACACCCCGGGTGGAGGCACGCCCGAACCGCCCGCCACCGGGCTGACAGTGACCCTGAACGACGACGATTCACGCATCGGCTACAGCGGGTCCTGGGGCGACAGCAACAACCGCGGGCTGGGCGACCACGGCGACGACGTCCACTACGTCGAGACGAACGGAGCGACCTTCGAGTACACGTTCCAGGGAACCGGGATCCAGTACGTCACCGAGAAGCACGAATCGCAGGGCGAGGTCGAGGTCTACCTCGACGGACAGCTGGTCGAGACCGTCGACACCTCGCTGCCCGCGGCCGACGGGCGCCTCTCCCAGCAGGTGGTCTACGCCGTCGCCGATCTCGCGAGCGGAAGTCACACCCTGCGGGTGGTCAAGAAGTCCGGATCCTTCATGCTGCTCGACAAGCTCGTCGTCACTCTCGACAGCCAGCTGAGCACGACCTCGGGTGCGTTCAACAAGGCCGCTCCCGCCGACGTGACGGTCGATGTGCTGCGCGACCCGAGCGAGCTCTCCTCGATCAGCCTCGGCGGTGAGCCGCTCGAGCGCGACGCCGACTACACGCTGTCCGGATCGACGGTCACACTGAAGTCGTCGTACCTCGCCGCACTCCCGGTGGGAGACGCGACGCTGGACTTCGCGTTCACCGGAGACCATCTCGACGATGTCCACGCCACCACGGCCGACGGCGACTCCGTGTCGTTCACGTTCCGCGGGACGGGCGTCGCGTGGCTCGGCCCGAAGGCACCCGACCAGGGAGCCGTCGATGTGTACATCGACGGCAAGAAGGTGAAGAGCGTCGACACCCACGCCGAGTCGCGCGTCTCGAATCAGACCCTGTTCGAGGCGACCGGGCTGAAGGACGGCGAGCACACGATCAAGGTCGTGAAGACGTCAGGAGACGTGCTCCGCACGGACGTGTTCCGATACACGGTCAAGAAGGTCGGCTGATCCCCGTCGGGGCGGGCCCCGTGCCCGCCCCGATGCACCGCCGACGAACCCTCTCGCGGATGTCCGCCCCCGGGTGCACACTCTGCAGATGGAAATCACACTCGCACAGCCGGCGGGACTCGTCGTGAGCCCCGCCTTCAGTCATGTCGCCGTCGTCCCGCCCGGGGCCACGACGATCCACGTCGGCGGCCAGAACGGCGTCGATGAGACGGGCGCGCTCGTCTCGACGGATGCCGCCGATCAGTCGCTCCGAGCGGTCGAGAACGCTCGGATCGCGCTCGAGTCGGCGGGCGCAGGCCTCGACGATGTCATCAGCTGGACGATCTACATCCACCAGGATGCCGATCTTCGTGCCGCCTACGGTGCCGTCGCAGCGACGCTCGCCCGTGATGGCGCCCCTCCGCTGGTGACCGCAGCCCTCGTGGCCGGCCTCGGCGTCCCGGGCGCAGTGATCGAGGTGAGCGCGATCGCCGCCGTCATCCGCGAATGACCGCGGCGAGCCGACTCAGATCCTTCCGCGCACCGGGGTCCGCTCGGCCGAGTCACCGCCCTCGGGCATCGCCATCTCCGCGCGGACGCCGAGCAGTCTGACCTCCCGGTCGTGATCGAGCGTGGCACCGAGCGCCAGTGCCGCCTCGATGACCGTCGCGCGCCGGGTGGTCGGCTCCGGCAGCTTGCGGCCGAAGGTCTTGGTCTCGAACGGCGCATAGCGCACCTTCAGATGCACGCGGACGACCGGACGCCCCTCGGCGGCGCAGTCGTCGAAGGCCTGCCCCGCCAGTTCGGTCAGCGCCGCCTGAACCTCTGCAGTCGTCGTGAGGTTCTGCTGGTACGTCATCTCGCGACTGTGGCTGCGGGCCACCCATGGGGTGCTGTCGACCACGGTCGGACCGCGACCCGAGCCCAGCCCGTGGTACCAGACGCCCATCCGCGGTCCGAACTCCGCGATGAGCTCTGCCTCGTCCGCGTCAGCGAGTTCCCGGACCGTCGTGATGCCGTGGGTGGCGAGCCGCTTCTGAACCTTCGGGCCGACTCCCCACAGGTCCCGAGTAGGCCGGTCTCCCATCACGTCGAACCAGTTCTCGGCGGTGAGCCGGAAGACGCCCCGGGGCTTGCCGAACTCGGTGGCGATCTTGGCCCGCACCTTGTTGTCGCCGATGCCGACCGAGCAGTGCAGTGCCGTCGACTCGAGCACCGCGTTCTGCGCGCTGCGCGCCGTCTGCTCGGGGTCGTCCGTGGTCACGCCGAGAAAGCACTCGTCCCAGCCGATGACCTCGAGCACCACCCCGGGCAGTGCACGCAGTGTCGACATCACCTCGGTGGAGGCCGATTCATACGCGTCGTGGTCCACCGGCAGGAAGACCGCGTTCTCAGGCGCCTTGCGCGCCGCGATCTTCAGCGGCATCCCGGATCCGATGCCGAACTTCCGCGCCTCGTACGACGCCGTCGACACGACGGCGCGCTCCGTCGGGTCACCCCGGCCGCCGACGATCACGGGAAGCCCTGCGAGCTCCGGTCGGCGCAGCACCTCGACCGCAGCGATGAACTGATCCATGTCGACGTGCAGCACCCAGTCGGTCATGCACCGAGTGTGGCCCGTGCCGGGCGAGTTGTCACCCCTCGGAGACGATCAGCGCATCACCGAGATCAGCCGATCGAGACGGCGATCGCGGTCGCGATCACGGCGAGGAGCGGCAGCGTGCCCTGCATCACCGCGGCACGCGCCTTCGTGCGATCGGAGAGGATCAGCACCAGTGCGGCGGCGAGCATCATCCCCGTTCCGGCGAACACGAGAGTCAGTCCCACCGTTGTGAAGCCGATGATCACGAAGCCGACGCCGAGCAGCGCGGTCAGCGCGAGGAACAGGTTGTAGAAGCCCTGGTTGAAGGCGAGCGCCTTCGTCGTGAGGGCGTCCGCCTCGCTCGCGACGCCGAAGATCTTCCTCGTCTCGGGCTCTGTCCATCTCAGCGACTCGAGCGCGAAGATGAAGACGTGGAAGGCGGCAGCGGCCGCGGCGAGGACGAGTCCGACGATGAGCATGACTCGATCGTATCGATGTCCGCTCGCGCTAGATCAGGAAGATCGGCAGAAGCCCGGGGTTGTGGGCGTGTACGAGCACCCCGAACACCACCGCATCGAACAGCAGGTGCACCGTGACGACATAGGCCAGCGAGTGCGTCCGCATGAAGATGAACCCCTGCAGCAGCGCGAACGGGATGGTCAGCAGCGGTCCCCACTCGCGATAGCCCAGCTCCCACAGGAATGAGACGAACACGATCATCTGCAGCACGTTGGCAAGGGCGTCGGGGAAATGCCTGCGCAGCAGGGCGAAGACGGTGCAGATGAAGAACAGCTCGTCCCAGATGCCGACCGCTCCGACGCCGACGAACAGCCGGGCGATGAGGTCGGGCGAGTCCACGACCGGCCAGTTCTGATAGACGCCGCTGGTGATGAAGTAGAACGGCAGGATCAGCCAGCCGAGCACCAGGACGGCGACGAGCCAGCCCCACTGCAGGCGCCCCCACCGGCGATGCGCCCGCCAGGGGAAGCCGATCGCCCGGTCGCGGAACACGAAGCGGGAGACGACGTACGGAACCGCCACCGCGCCGCCGAGGGCGAGCGTGAACCGCAGCATCGCGAGGTTGTCGAGCTCTGCCGCGAGCGGGATCACGCTGACGATGAGCATGCCGAGGGCGATCAGGGACAGGTCCCTGGTGAGCGAGGGCTGACGGCTGGTCCCCACGACTCGGGCGCTCTCTCGACGCGTGCCCACGCGCACCGCCTGATCCGCCGTCACCGGCAGACGGCGCTCGACGAGCCACGCGCTCCCGACGCCGAGTGCGAGCAGCGCCCAGCCGAGCCACGGGATCTGCACCACGAAGAACGCCGGCGCCGCAGCGCACACGAAGAGCGCGGAGACGACCGCCGGCCACGTCGCCGAGATGCGCTGCGCGGTGATCACGCGCGCGACTTCCGCCGATACACGAGATCGCGGATGTCTCGCCCCTTGGCGATCCCCTTGCGTTCGAATGCGGTCATGACGCGTCCATCGAATCGCTCGGCCCAGTCGCCGTCGAAGGCGCGCTCGAACAGAGGCTCCGCGTCGAGCACCTCGCGCATCTGCAGCGCGTAGTCCTCCCAGTCGGTCGCGAGGCGGAGCAGACCGCCGTCACGGAGTGCGCGAGCGGCGGTGTCGGCGAACCCCTGGCGGACGAGACGGCGCTTGGTGTGCTTCTTCTTGTGCCACGGATCAGGGAAGAAGATCCAGACCTCTGCCGCTGCCGCTTCGGGGAGGTACGACGAGAGCACCTCCGGCGCATTCGCCTCGACCACGCGGACGTTGCGAGCGCCTTCGCGGTCGGCGTCGAGCATGGTCCTGGCGAGACCCGCACGGAAGACCTCGACCGCGAGGAAGTCGTCGTCGGGGCGGGACGATGCGGCAGCGACGATGGCGTGCCCCTGACCGGAGCCGATCTCGACGTACAGGTCCGCATCCCGCCCGTACTCGGAGGCGGGATCGAGACGCGCCTCCGGGTGCACCGAGGTCCAGGCGACATCGCGGGGCACGTCGAGGAGGTAGTGCGGTCCGAGCTCTTCGAACGCGCGCTCCTGAGCATCGGACATCCGGCCGCTGCGGCGCACGAAGGAGACCGGTTCGTCGCGGAAGGTGCGGGGTTCGGGCATGCTTCCAGGGTAGTCGGCGGCGCTGAACGCCACCGACCGCGGGTCAGGAGGCCGGTGCCGTCACGAAGTCGATCAGCTCCTCCACCCGACCGAGGAGCGCGGGCTCGAGGTCGCGGTAGGTGTGCACCTTCGACAGGATGTGCTGCCAGGCGCGACCGGTGTCCGCCTGCGTCTCGTACGGCCACCCGAATGCGCGGCAGATCCCGGTCTTCCAGTCCGTGCCCCGGGGGATCTCCGGCCATCTCGCGATACCGAGAGCCCGAGGGGTGACGCACTGCCAGACATCCACGAACGGGTGGCCGACGATCTTCACATGCCTGCCGTGCGGACCCCGGGCGACGGCGTCGGCGATGCGCGATTCCTTCGACCCGGGCACGAGGTGATCCACGAGGACCCCGTAGCGGCGCGATGCGCTGGGAGGCTCTGCGGCGAGCAGCTCGTCGAGCAGGTCGACTCCCTGCAGGAACTCGACGACGACGCCCTCGACCCGCAGGTCCGCTCCCCATACCTTCTCGACCAGCTCGGCGTCGTGCTTGCCCTCGACCAGGATCCGGCTGGGAAGCGCGACCCTGGCTCGTTGATCGGCGGCGACGAACGAGCCGGATGCCGTGCGTCGGAGGCCCTGCTCCTTCGCGGCCGGGACCGTGAGCCGCACCGGTGATCCGTCGATCAGGAACCCGCCTCCGAGCGGGAAGAGGCGCTTGCGCCCCACCCGGTCCTCGAGTTCGACGTTGCCGCCCTGCACCCGTGTGACCGCTCCGCAGAATCCGTCCTGCGCCACCTCGACGACGAGATCGAGCTCGGCGGGAACCTGCGGCACCGGCTTGGCTGCTCGTTCCCTCCAGCCGGCAGCGAGCACATCGGATCCGTACCTGTCGTCCATGCCATCCAGCGTATGTGTCTCCGCTGAGGGCGAACGGCTATCCCCGCTCGGAAGGTGTCGCGTGTCGGCCTCTGTGCATAGACTCGTGCCATGGGGCTCGGCTGCCGGTCGGAGGGAACACGATGAAGACACGGTGGCTGGCGCTGGCCGCACTGACTGCGGCGGCTGCAGCAGCCGCGTTCTCCGCATCTGCTGCCTCCGCGACCGACCCCGTGACGCTCGACTCGGGATACGTGACGGACGACGCCGACGTCCTCAGCCCGAGCCAAGAGGACGCCGTCGAGGCTCGACTCCAGACGCTCAGCGACAATTCCTCGTCCGATCTCTTCGTCGTCCTCGTCGATGACTTCACCTCGCCGACCGACAACGTCGCCTGGGCCGATACCGTCGCAGAGAACAACAACCTCGGCTCCGAGCAGTACCTGCTCGCGATCGCGGTAGAGGGACGCAGCTACTACATCTCGGCAGCACCCGACGGCCCGCTCAGCGACAGCAAGCTCGACGACGTGGAAAACAAGATCCAGGGTCTGGCCGCACAGGAGGACTGGGAGGGCATGATCGTCCTCGCCGCCGACGAGATCGAGGGCGACGGCGGTGCGGGCGCTCTACGGGCCACACTGATCGTGGTCGCCGTCATCGCGGTCGGCCTGATCATCTGGCTGGTCATCGCCCTCATTCGCCGCGCGCGTCGCAATGCCGCGATCCGCAGGCGTGGCGCCATGCCCGAGATGCCCGATCCGAACGATCCGTTCTCCACGCTGACCGACGAGCAGGTGGAGACGCAGGCGGGGGCCGCACTCGTGCAGGCGGACGATGCGATCACCTCGAGCCGCGAGGAGCTCGGCTTCGCCGTCGCCCAGTTCGGCGACGCGGCGACCGCCGAGTTCAGCGGAGCAGTCGAGACCGCGAAGTCGAAGATGTCCGAGGCCTTCGATCTGAAGCAGAAGCTCGACGACGAGATCGAGGACACCGTCCACGATCGCCGCGCCTGGCACATCCGCATCATCCGGCTGTGCGACGAGATCGACGACGTCCTCGACGAGAACACCGACGCGTTCGACGCGCTCCGCAAGCTCGAGCAGAACGCACCACAGGAACTCGACAGAGTCCGCGGCGAGCGAGCCGCTCTCATCCCGCTTCTGACTTCCGCTGCTCCCGCTCTGGCCGCGCTGTCCGCCACCTACGACGCATCGGCACTAAGCACGGTGTCCGACAACCCGGCACAGGCTCAGGAGCGGGCAGCCCTGGCCGACCGCTCGATCGAGGCCGCGCAGCAGGCGATAGCGGCCGGTCGCTCCGGCGAGGCGGCGTTCGCCATCCGCACGGCCGAGCAGTCGGTGGCGCAGGCGACACAGCTGGTCGAGGCCATCACCGCGCTGGGCACCGAACTCTCCCGTATCGAATCGCAGGCGCAGGCTCTCGTCGCCGAGCTGCAGGCCGACATCGCCGCGGCACAGCAGCTGCCTGACGCCGGAGGCACGCTCGCCGCGGTCGCGGCCGCAACCTCGCAGCAGCTGCAGCGTGCGCAGGCCGACCTCTCCGGAGCATCGCGCAGTCCGCAGCGCGTGCTCGAAGCGCTCAGCGCGGCGAACACGCAGATCGACGCCGCGATCGCGGAGGGCACCCAGGCCGTGGAACGGGCGCGACGCGTGCAGCAGCTTCTCGAGCAGACCCTGACGCAGGCGGGCTCCGAGATCCGAGCAGCGCGCGAGTACATCGAGACGCGGCGGGGAACCGTCGGCTCCACGGCTCGCACCCGCCTCTCCCAGGCCGACGCGACCCTTACTCAGGCCGTGAGTCTGCGGTCGTCGGATCCCGAGACCGCGCTCGCAGAAGCAGGACGCGCGCTCGAACTCGCCCGGCAGGCCACCTCGTCCGCCCAGGCGGATGTCGCGGCCATGAGTCCGAGCCGCTATGAGAGCGGATGGGGCGGCGCCGGCGGCAGCATCTTCGGCGGCGGATCAGGCTCCGGCGGTTCCGGCCTCGGCGGCGACATCCTGGGCGGCATCATCGGCGGTCTGCTCTCCGGCGGCGGCGGAGGCGGCGGCTCCTCGCGCAGCAGCAGCTGGCGTTCCAGCGGTGGCGGCGGGTTCCGCAGCTCCGGTTTCGGCGGAGGCGGCGGCAGCCGCTCCAGCGGCCGCAGCGGCCGTTCGGGAGGGCGACGCTTCTGAACCGCACACCTATCGACCCCAGACATCGAGTCCGACCCTCTGAAAGGAACCACGCATGACCAAGCAGTCCATCTTCGGACGTATCTCGACCCTCGTCCGCGCGAACATCAACTCGCTCCTGGACTCTGCGGAAGACCCGCAGAAGATGATCGACCAGCTCGTTCGCGACTACACGAACAGCATCGCCGACGCGGAGTCGGCCATCGCCGAGACCATCGGCAACCTGCGTCTGCTGGAGCGCGACCACGAGGAAGACGTCCAGGCCGCCACCGAGTGGGGCAACAAGGCTCTCGCCGCCAGCCGCAAGGCCGACGAGATGCGCTCCACCGGCGACGCCGCCGATGCCGACAAGTTCGACAACCTCGCGAAGATCGCTCTGCAGCGCCAGATCAGCGCCGAGCGCGAGGCGACCGGGGCCGAGCCGCAGATCGCCGCTCAGACCGAGATCGTCGACAAGCTGAAGTCCGGCCTCAACGGCATGAAGGACAAGCTCGGCGAGCTGAAGAACAAGCGCAGCGAGCTGCTCGCCCGCGCCAAGGTCGCCGAGGCTCAGACGAAGGTGCAGGATGCGGTCTCCTCGATCAACGTCCTCGACCCCACCAGCGAGCTGGGACGTTTCGAAGACAAGGTCCGCCGTCAGGAGGCCCTCGCCCAGGGCAAGATCGAGCTCGCGGCATCCAGCCTCGACGCTCAGTTCGAGAGCCTCGAAGACCTCGGTGAGCTCACCGAGGTCGAGGCTCGTCTCGCCGAGCTGAAGGCGGGCGGTTCCGCCCCTCGCCAGGCCATCGAAGGCTCCTGACACACCTGCGGGTGCCTCGGATCCTCGCGTCCGAGGCACCCGCTCCTCTTTCTCAGCTGGAGGCACCCATGGTGCGTTTCCTCGTCGTCCCGCAGTGGCAGGGCTCCCCCGCCGCTCGCGCGATGCTGCTCGTCGACGGCGCCTCGGCGATCGCCGGCGACCTTCCGCGTGCCGCGACCACGGTGCTCGATGTGCCGGTCGAAGCCGGTGAATCCCTTGGCACCGGCGTCCGCCGACTCAGCGCTCTCCTTCGCACCCGAGAGCTCGTCGAAACCGGCATGACCGCCGACACCGTGATCATCGGCGGCGACTGCAGCGTGACCGTCGCCGCCCTGGCGGCGCTTCCCGGCGGAACCGACGACCTGGCCGTCGTGTGGTGCGATGCCCACGCCGACCTGCACACGCCGGACACCTCACCCTCCGGAGCGTTCTCCGGCATGGCGCTTCGCGCGGTACTCGGCGACGGAGAGCCTCAACTCGCGCTCTCGCCCGGGATCCCCCGCGATCGGGTGGTCACGGTGGGCATGCGCAATCTCGACGACGACGAGGTCACCGCCCTCGACGGCCTCGCCCAGCTCTCCGTCGACGATCTGGAATCGCCCGACGCTCTCGCCGACGCGGTCGAAGCGACCGGCGCGCGCCGCGTATGGGTGCACATCGACGTCGATGTGCTCGACCCTGCGGAGATCGCCGGCGTCTCCTCCCCCGCACCGTTCGGACTCTCGCCCGCGAGTCTGAGCACCGCGATCCGCGCACTGCGGTCCCGTGTGCCGCTGGCGGGCGCCACCATCGCGGGGTTCGCCCCTCGCTCACCCGCTGACGCGGTCGACGACCTCGGCGCGCTGCTCCGTCTCGTCGGAGCCGTCGCATGACGTCCGACTGGCGGCCGGCCGCCGAGCGCGCTGTGGCTCGCGGTCGGAGACTCGACCGCCGGATCCCCGCGTTCCTCCTGCGTTCGCCGATCAGCCGGATCGGCTACTGGTGGGGCACGTCCGTGGGCTGGATCTGGGGGTCCCTGTGGAGCACGGGTCCCGTCGAACGCCGATCGGGCCTGTGGGTGTTCCAGGGGATGCCGAACTGGACGTTCAACCGCGGCGGAGTGTGCGTCGGCGGCTGCTTCCTGACGGGTGACGCCCGTCCGAGCGACGCCGTGCTGCGCCACGAGGCGGTGCACAAGGCGCAGTGGCTGCGCTACGGCATCCTGCTTCCGGTGCTCTACCTGTTCGCGGGCAGGGATCCGCTGCGTAACCGCTTCGAGATCGAGGCAGGCCTGGAAGACGGCAACTACGTGCGCCGCAGCAGGTCGCGGCCGTAGAGCGCGGAGGCGCTCAGCGGTCGACGGGCAGCAGCCCGAAGCGCTCAGGAGCGTGGATCTGAGCAGGCTCGATCTCGAGGGCGCCCGTCAGGTGCTCGACGATGTCAGCCGTGCCGAGGAAGCCTCCGAGAAGGGTGACGTGGGTGTCGAGTTCGTCGTCGCAGAGCATCTCGTCTGCCCATGCGCAGGTCGCTCGGGCGAGAGCCTCGCCGGGTGCGCACGCTCGCCCGCTTCCCGGTGCGCCCGATCGCTGGGATCGAGCGAGCCACGTGACCGTCATGCGTCCAGGGGCTTCGATCACGCCGATGTCGGACGCGTCGGCGACCTCGATGAAGATCCGACCCGACGCGCACAGCGGCAGAGTGGCGAGGAAGACCTCGAGCTCGGTGAGCGAGTGCTCGTCGGCCGTCACCAGGTGGTGAGCACGGCGACGTGCGGCGCGGCGTTCGGCACGCGTGCTGCGGGTCTCGAGGAAGGTCTCCATGATGCATCCATCATACAGCACATGAAGGGTTGCCTAACCTTGCTCGGGGACTTCTTCCACAAGTGCGTATCGCAGAGCCTCGAGTTCCTGGTCCGTCATCCCGTTCGCGCGCAGGTAGCCGGCGGCCGAACCCCAACGTTCGTCGACCTGCTCGAGCAGCGCCCGCATCACCGGTGCCGGCGACTGCGTCGCCAGAGCGACGGCGTGCACAGCCTGCGGATGCTGCGACCTCAGGTATGCAGCGATGCGCTGCGACCGCTCGGCGGGCAGCAGCGACTCCGTGAGCGCGTAGTCCGCGACGATCGCCTCACGGTCGGCGCCCACTGCGGCGAGTGCGAGCGCGACGGTCACCCCGGTGCGGTCCTTGCCGACCGTGCAGTGAACGAGAGTCGGCTCCCCCTCAGCGATGATGCGGATCGCGGCGACGAGCCGATCTCCGCTCTCCTCGAGCAGGTGCAGATAGAGATCCTCCAGGCTCGTGTCCGTCTCGAAGAACGACCGCACGGATCCGAGGAACAGCGGAAGGTGAGTGGTGTCGGGACCCTCGATCTCGGTCGGCTCTGCGGCGACCTCTTCGCCGTCGCGGAGATCGACGATGTGAGCGACGCGGCGACGGACCTCGTTCACCCCGGCAGTGGTCGCCGCCGAGAGCTGGCCGGATCGCAACAGCACGCCCGAACGGATCCGACCACCGTCTGCGAGCATCCCTCCGACGTCGCGGAAGTTGTTGACCCCGTCGACCTCGAGAACGCTCATGCCTGCGCCTGCGCCTGCGCCTGCGGCGAGCGCGGCGGAACCGGGTACCTTCCGGCGATCACGACTCGGTTGAAGGCGTTGATCGAGATGCAGGCCCAGCTCAGTGCCGCGTACTCCTTCTCGGTGAACACTCCACCGACCCGGTTGTACACGTCGTCGGAGATGCCCTCCTCGGAGATGAAGGTGAAAGCCTCGGCGAGCTCGAGCGCGGCTTCCTCGCGGTCACTGAAGACATTGCTCTCGCGCCACGTCGCGATCTGCATGAGCGTGTCGGTGTCGATGCCCGCCTTGAGCGCGCGATCCACATGCAGACGCGTGCAGTAGCTGCACCCGTTGAGTTGCGACGAGTGGATCATCACGATCTCCTTGAGCCGATCGTCGATCCCGTTGGCTGCGCAGATGTCTCCCACGGTGCGGGCGAAGGCGTCGAGCGCCTGGTAGGCCGCCGGCTCGGTCTTTGAGAGGTGCACTCGCGTCTCGCTCATGGCTCAATGATATTCCGTTGTGCACTCAAGCTGGCGAGCCGCTCACAGGAAGCGAGAATGCAGAGCGCGAAATGACAGCGCCGATTTGATGCCTTTTCGCCAAGGGTGAGCCGGGTTACGGCAAACATAATGCTCCCGCATTTCCCCACCGCCCTCGAAGCAGAGCAGAATATGCAGGTGGCGATCGACACCAGCGAGTTCAGCTATCTTCCCGCACAGGCGCAGACGATGGGGGTCGCCGAACCGTCCGTTCGACGCCTGACGCTGCCCCTGCCGGACGGCCGCCAGGTGAGCGCGCTGCGATTCGGCGACGAGGCGCCTCGAGTGACGCTGCTGCACGGCGCCGGTCTCAACGCGCACACGTGGGACACGACCGTGCTCGCACTCCAGCAGCCGGTGCTGGCGATCGACCTCGCCGGTCACGGCGACTCGTCGTGGCGAGACGACCTCGATTACACCCTCGCACTCTCGCCCTCGACGTCGCCGCGGCGCTCGACGCCTGGACGGACGCCCCGCAGCTGGTCGTGGGCCACTCGCTCGGCGGCCTCACCGGCGCAGCTCTCGCCGCTGCCCGTCCCGACCTCGTGTCGGAGCTGATCGTGGTCGACATCACCCCGGGCATCGACACGTCCGCCGGGCCCGCCGCTCTGCGCGAGTTCTACGCCGGCCCCACGGATTTCGAGACGCGCGACGAGCTCGTCGACCGCGCGATCTCGTTCGGGTTCGGGGGCGCCAGGTCTGACACCGAGCGGGGTGTGTTCCTGAACACCCGCGTGCGCGCCGACGGCCGCGTCGAGTGGAAGCACCACTTCGCGCACCTCGCGGCCCAAACGCTCGCTGCGCACGACCGCGGCGACGTCTCAGCGCCGTCCGCACTTCACACCACCGGCTGGCAGGATCTCTCGCAGACGTCGGCACCGATCACGCTCCTCCGCGCGATCGACGGCTTCGTGACCGCAGCGGATGCGCAGGAGTTCGCCGATCGTCTGCCCCAGGCCCGCGTGGTCGCCGTCCAGGCCACCCACAACGTTCAGGAGACCGCGCCCGGGCAGCTCGCCGCGGTGATCTCGTCCTCGCTCCCGCCGCACGGAATGTGACGTTCCGTTCCACATTCCGCCCTCACCCACCCGACACATCCCTAGGCTCGATCCATCGGCACACAGCAACTGCCGCACCGAGAGGAAACAACCCATGTTCCGACGTACGCGACGACTCGCGCTGATCTCCGCCATCGCGGCGAGCGCCATCGTCCTCACCGCCTGCGCAGGTGCCGCAGAGCCCGAGACCACTGAGCCCGTCGGAGAGCCCGATCCGGACGCGACGCTCCAGGTAGGGCTCGTCCTCGAACCCACCAATCTCGACATCCGTCACACCAGCGGCGCCGCCCTCGAGCAGATCCTCATCGACAACATCTACGAGGGTCTGATCAGCCGGACGCAGGAGAACGAGATCGTGCCCCGCCTCGCCTCGGACTACGAGGTCTCCGACGACGGACTCACCTACACGTTCACCCTCAACGAGGGCATCACGTTCCACAGCGGAACCGCACTCACCTCGGCCGACGTGGTCGCCTCGTACGAGGCCGTGCGCACGGACGCGACGCTGCAGGGCAACGCCGAGTTCGCCTCGGTGGCCTCTATCACCGCCCCGGACCCCGCGACGGTGCAGATCGTGCTCACGGAGCCGAACCAGAACTTCCTGTTCTCGCTCACCGGGCCTGCGGGTCTCGTCTTCCAGACGGGCGACACGACCGACCTCAAGACCGCCGAGAACGGAACCGGCCCCTTCACCCTGACTCGGTGGAACAAGGGCAGCGCCATCACCTTCGCCCGCAACGACGCCTATTGGGGCGAACCGGCGGGAGTCGCCGAGGTCGAGTTCCAGTACATCCCCGACTTCACCGCCGGAGTGAACACCGCTCTCGACGGCGGGGTTCAGGTTCTCACAGCCGTCGACCCGAATCTCGCCCCGCAGCTCGAGGATTCCGGCGACTTCACCCTCACGACCGGCCGCACCACAGACAAGGCCACGCTCGCGTTCAACAACGCCAAGGCGCCTCTCGACGACGTGCGGGTACGCGAGGCACTCCGCCTCGCGATCGATCACGAGGCCTTCGTCGAGGCCGTCGGTGCGGGATCCACCCTGTACGGACCGATCCCCGAGCTGGACCCCGGTTACGAGGACCTCTCCGATGTCGTCTCCTACGATCCGGAGAAGGCGAAGGAGTTGCTTGCAGAAGCCGGCCAGGAGGATCTCGAGCTCACCCTGACGATCCCCAGCTTCTACGGAACGACGGTCCCCAAGGTGCTCATCTCGGACTTCCAGAAGGTCGGCGTCACCCTCGATGTCGACTCCGTCGAGTTCCCGGCCTGGTTGGAGGACGTCTACACCAACCACGACTACGACCTCAGCTTCGTGCTGCACGTCGAGCCGCGCGACTTCGGCAACTTCGCGGACCCCGACTACTACTTCGGCTACGACAACGCCGAGGTGCAGGGCCTGTACACCGAGGCGCTGGCCGAGGTCGATCCCGACAAGTCCGCGGACCTGCTCGCCGAAGCCGCGCGCATCGTGTCCGAGGACCACGCGGCGGACTGGCTGTACAACGGTGCGACCATCACGGCCGTGAGCCCGCTCGTGACCGGCTTCCCCGAGGACTCGATCAACTCCCGCATCAACCTGGCCGGGGTGACCGTGGCCACCGAGAAGTGATGACGCGCACGTCGTGATCCGCTACGCGCTCGTTCGAGGAGCCCTGCTCATCGCAGGGCTCCTCGTCTCGAGTGCGGTGATCTTCCTGACCCTCCGGGTCTTCCCCGGCGATGTCGCGCAGCTGATCGCGGGCACGCAGGCCTCCCCCGACGAGGTGGAGGCCCTTCGCGAATCCCTCGGTCTGAACCGTCCTCTCCCCGCGCAGTACGCGGAGTGGATCGGCGGGATCTTCCGCGGCGATCTTGGCACGTCGCTCCTCTCGGGCGCCTCGGTCGGCGAGGAGCTGCTCGAGAAGGCGCAGGTCACGGTCCCGCTCGGCATCCTCTCCCTGCTCATCGCCGTCCTCATCGCCGTGCCGTTCGGCATCCTGGCCGCGCTTCGTCGTGGCGGTCGCGGAGGCACGGCGCTGAGCGTGGGCGCGCAGGCTCTCGCCGCGGTGCCCGTCGTCTGGGCGGGCATGATGCTCATCGTCGTCTTCTCGGTCTGGCTCGGCTGGCTTCCCCCGCAGGGCTTCCCCCGCACCGGGTGGAGCACGCCCTGGCGAGCGATCGAATCGCTGCTGCTGCCCGCTCTCACGATCGGCATCGTCGAGGGCGCGATGCTCATGAGATTCGTGCGCAGTGCGACCCTGCAGGCTGCGGGACAGGACTTCGTCCGCACCGCCGCCGCCAAGGGACTCACCCGCACGCGCGCACTCATCTCCCACGGCATACCGGCAGTCGGACTCTCGATCATCACTGTCCTCGGACTGCAGGTCGCGGGCATCATCGTCGGCTCGGTCGTCATCGAGCAGCTGTTCACCCTCCCGGGTATCGGGCGGATGCTCGTGGCCGACGTCGGAACGCGCGACCTCGTCAAGGTGCAGAGCGAGCTGCTCGTGCTCACCGGTTTCGTGCTCGTGGTGGGCTTCGTCGTCGATCTGGTCCATCGTGCGATCGATCCTCGGCAGAGGGAGGCCTGATGTCCGGTTGGCTGTCGAGACTGTGGCGGACCGCGACCGGGCGATTCGGTCTGATCGTCGTCGCCATCGTCGCTCTCACGGCGCTCGTCTCGCTGTTCTGGACGCCGTTCGACCCGCAGGAGTCCGATCTGGCGGCTCGCTGGGGTGTCCCCGGCTGGCCCCATCTGCTCGGCACCGACGACACCGGGCGCGACATCCTCAGTCTGCTCATGGCGGGCTCTCGGACGACGGTGTTCGTGAGCATCGGCGCCGGGCTCGTCGCCACGGTCGTCGGCATCGCCCTGGCCGCGCTCGGCGCGCTCACGGCACGGTGGCTGCGTGAGACGGTGGCCGTGCTCGTCGACATCCTGATCGCCTTCCCCGTGCTGCTCATCGCGATGATGATCTCGTCGGTCTGGGGCGGCTCGCTCTGGGTGGTGATCTGGTCGGTGGGCATCGGCTTCGGCGTCAACATCGCTCGCGTCACCCGACCAGAGCTGCGCCGCGTGCAGCAGAGCGACTTCGTCCTCGCCGCGCGGGCCTCCGGCCTGACGACCGGTCAGAGCCTCGCACGCCACCTGCTGCCCAACGTCGCGCCGGTGTTCATCGTGCAGCTGTCGTGGTCGATGGCGGTCGCCGTGCTCGCCGAAGCGGGACTGTCGTACCTGGGCTTCGGCGCGTCGGTGGTGGAGCCGAGCTGGGGGCTGCTGCTCGCCGATCTCCAGCGCTACATCGGCGTGCATCCCCTCTCGGTCATCTGGCCGGGCCTCGCGATCACGATCACGGTGCTCGCTCTCAACCTCCTGGGCGACGGCCTGCGCGAGGCCACCGATCCCACGCTGCGCCATCGCGCCGCCGAGATCCACACGCCGGCGGTGATCGCATGAGTCTCGAAGTGACCGACCTCGTCGTCCGCATCGACGGACGGCCGGTGGTCGACGGCGTCTCGTTCGAGGTGCCGGACGGATCGCGCCTGGGCCTGATCGGCGAATCCGGATCCGGCAAGTCCTTGACCGCCCTGGCCGTTCTCGGGCTCCTTCCCGACGGCGCGACCGCGAGCGGCAGCATCCGCTGGAACGGCACTGAGCTGATCGGAATGCCGGATCGCGAGCTCGCACGCCTGCGCGGTGACGAGATCGGGATCGTCTTCCAGGAGCCGCGCACCGCTCTGAACCCGATCCGCACGGTCGGCAGGCAGATCGCCGAGTCGATCCGCATCCACGAGGGCATCGGTCGACGAGAGGCCCGAGAGCGAGCGATCCAGGAGGCGGCTCGCGTGCGCCTGCCCGACCCGACGTCGATCGTCGATCGGTATCCGCACCAGCTGTCCGGCGGTCAGAGGCAGCGGGTGGCGATCGCGATGGCGCTCGCGTGCCGACCGCGTCTGCTCATCGCCGATGAGCCGACGACCGCTCTCGACGTCACGATCCAAGCCGAGATCCTCGCTCTACTGTTGAACCTCGTCGAGGAGCAGGGCATGTCACTCGTGTTCATCACCCACGATCTCGCCGTCCTCGCTCAGGTCGCGACCCAGGGCGTGGTTCTCGAAGACGGCCACGTGGTCGAGGCGGCTCCCGTGAGCACGCTCCTCACCGCCCCGACGTCGCCGATCACCCAGGGGCTGCTCCGCGACGCGACCGCGACCCTGTGGCGGCCCGAGGGAGGCACGCGATGAGCCTGATCGAGGCGCGGTCTCTGCGGCGTGACTTCGTGATCCCCAAGCGCTCCGCCTTCGAGCCGACGCGCAGGCAGACAGCCTTGGCACCGACCGACCTCGACATCGTCGAGGGGTCGTCCGTCGGGATCATCGGCGAATCCGGGTCGGGGAAATCGACGCTCGTCAGACTGCTGCTCGGACTCGACCGTCCGACGTCCGGCACCGTCACCGTCGACGGAAGAGCCGTGGATGCCGCGGCATCCGCCCGCTCGCTGCACTGGCTGCGCCGTCAGACCGGGCTCGTGTTCCAGGACCCGTACGCATCGCTGGACCCTCGCATGACCGCCGCCCAGATCATCCGCGAGCCCCTCTGGGCGCTCGGCATCGAGGGAGACCACCGCGCACGTGTACGCGACGTGCTCGAGCAGGTCGGCCTCGAACCCGAGATGGGCGACCGCTACCCGCATGAGTTCTCGGGAGGGCAGCGGCAGCGGATCGCGTTGGCCCGCGCCATCGTGCATCGACCCCGCATCCTCGTCGGAGACGAGCCCCTGTCGGCGCTCGACGTGACCGTGCGAGCTCAGATCCTCGAGCTCCTGATCGAGCTGCGACGCAGCGCCGACCTGACGCTCGTGGTGGTGTCGCACGACATCGGCGTGGTGCAGAACCTGTGCGACACGGTGGTCGTGATGAAGGACGGCGCCGTCGTCGAGCGAGGACCCACCGCAGACGTGCTGCTGCGCCCGACGCAGGACTACACGAAGGCGCTCCTCGCCGCGATCCCCGTGATCCCCGCTCCCCCGTCGTGAGCAGAGTCGTCAGCGCGCCGAGCTCGTGCTGAAGAACTTCCGTCGACGGCTGGGACGCAGCGCGCGGCGCATGTAGACCGTCCCGAGGTCGCGGCCGAACTTGTGCCCGACTCGGCCCATCCGTCCGGCCTCGACGAAGCCGAGCTTCGCGTGGAGCCGGATCGAGGCGTCGGCCTTCGTGTCGCTGATCACGGCCACCATCTCGCGGATGCCGAGCTGTTCGCAGGCGTCGATCAGCGCCTGCAGCAGCGCAGCTCCGAGCCCCTTGCCGCCGGCTCCCGGACCGAGGTAGATCGAGTCCTCGACCGTGTACCGGTACGCGTTCTTGCCCGCCCACGGCTGCGCCAGCGCGTACCCGATCACGACCCCCGCCGGCGAGACCGCCACCAGGAAGGGCAGGCCGAGCTTGCTCAGCAGCGCGAACTTCTCACGCCAGTAGGGGATGCTGCTGCGCCGCTCATCGAGAGTGACCACCGAATTGCTGACGAAATGGTTGTAGATCTCGCGCACGTACGGGAGGTCGCCCGAACGTGCGGGGCGGATCGAGTACGAGAACACGTCGGGTTCGGGCTGCGGGCGCAGATGGCGCGGCAGCACACGGCGGCGATCACCGGGCTCGAACTGCATGCGATCAGCTTAGAGGGGGCGCTTCGCCGACGCGCCAGTCGATCGGACTCGCACCGAGCCCGTCGAGCAGCTCGTTCGCTCGCGAGAACGGCCGAGAGCCGAAGAATCCGCGCCGTGCGGAGAGCGGAGACGGGTGCGCCGAGGCGATCACGGGGGTCTCGCCGAGGAGGGGCTGCAGATTCGCCGCGTCCTTGCCCCACAGGATCGCGACGAGCGGCTGGTCCCGCGCGACGAGTGCGCGGATCGCGAGCTCGGTCACCTGCTCCCATCCCCAGCGGCGATGGGAGCCGGCCTCGCCGGGCCGCACGGTCAGCACCCTGTTGAGCAGCAGGACCCCCTGGTCGCTCCACGCGGACAGATCTCCGTGCGGGGCGGGCGGGATGCCGAGATCGCTCTCGAGTTCCCGGTAGATGTTCCCCAGGCTGCGCGGCAGCGGCCGCACGTCATGGTCGACGGCGAACGACAGCCCGATCGGGTGCCCGGGAGTCGGATACGGGTCCTGACCGGTGATGAGCACCTTGACGTCGGACATCGGGCGTTCGAAGGCGCGCAGCACGTGATCGCCCGCGGGAAGATAACCGCGTCCTGCGGCCTGCTCCTCCCGCAGCCGCTCCCCGAGGGCGGTGATCGTCTGCTGAACCGGAGCGAGTGCGTCCGCCCATTCGGGGTCCATGAGACCGTCGCCGGCGAGCTCGGCGAGAGTGCGCGCGGTCATCCTCAGTCGATCGGCCGCACGCGCAGCGGTCCGCGGGCGAGAAGATGGTTGGCCGACTGCGCGACGGGTCGCATCGTGACGAGGTCGAGATTCACGTGAGCGGGCGCGTCGAGGGCATAGGCGATCACGTCGGCGACGTCCTCGGCGCGCAGCGGCGCCTCGACGCCCGAATACACGGCCTCTGCCGCGACCGCGTCTCCGCCCAGACGGTTGAGCGTGAACTCCTCGGTGTGCACCATTCCGGGAGCGATCTCGGACACGCGGATCGGCTCGCCGTTCAACTCGAGACGGAGGGCGTGCACGAGCATGGCCTGCGCGGCCTTGGCGGCGTTGTAGCCTCCGCCGCCCGGGTAGGCCACCTGGGCGGCCGTCGAGGTCACGAACACGGTGTCCGCGTGACCGTCTGCGGCGGCTGCCCGACGAAGCAGAGGCAGGAGCCCCGCCACCAGACGCTGGCTCGAGAGCACGTTCGCGTCGTACATCCACTGCCAGTCGTCGATCGACGCGTTCTCGATGCGATCCGTGCCTCGCGCTCCGCCCGCGACCTGCACGAGAGCATGCACGGGTCCCGAATCCTCGAGCTCCGAGACCAGCGCTGCGACGGCTTCCGGGTTCGTCAGGTCGCACGCGATCGTCGACGCCCCGGTCTCCGCCGAGAGCGCCTCCAGTCGGGACGCCCGTCGCGCGACTCCCACGACCCCCCAGCCGCGGGCGCGCAGCGCGCGCACCGTCGCCTGTCCGATACCCGAACTCGCACCCGTCACCACTGCACGCCTGTTCACCATTCCTCCACCGTACGATGTTCCGGCCGCGAAAGCCGCTGCGCATCGTCGGGTCGTCTCGACGCGCCGCGTCGGGAGTCGACGCGCGCCGACCGGACCTCGGAGACGAGGACGAGTGCGACCCCGGCTCCGCAGAGGGCGAATCCGGCGATCGTGAGGATCGTCAGAGGCTCCCCCAGCAGGATGGTTCCGGCCAGTGACGTCGTCGGCGCGATCAGGAAGAGCAGCGCCTGCAGGGCGGTGATGCCGATGCGCTTCAGCAGCCACCAGTACAGACCGTATGCGGCGAGCGTCGGAGCGGCCGCGGTCAGCACCACGGCGAGCCAGAACGATCCGGAGGCGGGCGGAACCAGCGTCCCCGTCACCGCCGCGATCACCACGAGCAGCGCCGCCGTCACCGTCACATGGACGGTCAGCGTCACGAGCACGCCGGTCTGCACCCCGGTCTTCCGCTGCAGCAGGGTGCCGACGATGAGGCACACCATGGCGACGGCCGGCAGCGCATAGGCCGCAGGTGGAGCCTCGGTGGCGCCGAGCTGCGACTGGACGACGAGCAGCACTCCGATCGCGCCCACTCCGAGCCCGACCCATTGAGCTCCGCGCACACGCAGACCGAGGATGGGCCCGACGAGCACAGCCACCACCAGGGGCTGCACCGCGTCGATGAGAGCCACGGTGCCGGTGGCGATGCCTGCGGCGACGGCACCGTAGACCGCGATGCAGTAGCCGAACTGCGCGAAGATCCCTATCGAAGCCTGGATCCGGAGCTCACGTCGGTGCATCCCCGTCGCCGCTCCTGAGACGACGACGAGCACGAGCAGCGCGACGGCCAGGGGTGCGAACCGCCACACGAGGAGCGTCAGGGGCGAGACCTCGACGGTGGCGAACGCCGGGATGATGAACCCCGAGCTCCAGGTCACGACGAATGCGGTCGCGGCGGTCGCCGTCGTCACGACCGGAAGTACACCGATCTGTTTACTCATGATGTCGACTATACAGACTGGTATAGTCGTCCGCATGACCTCGTCCGTTCCCGAACTCGTCCCGCTCACGCCCGGAGGGCGGCGCGTTCTCGACGCCGCATCCCGACTGTTCTACGAGCGAGGCATCCACGCGGTCGGGGTCGACACGATCGCCGAGGCGGCCGGAGTCACGAAGAAGACGCTCTACGACCGCTTCGGGTCGAAGGAGGCGCTGGTCGTCTCCTACCTCCAGCACCGGGATGCGCGGTGGCGCGACCACGTCGCCGGCCAGCTCGCCCGGGTGCCCGATCCCGGCGCCGACCGTGTGCTCGCGGTCTTCGACGCCGCGATCTCCTGGTCCGACGAGAACAGCCCGAAGGGATGCAGCGCGATCAACGCCCGAGCCGAGATCGGCGAGGGCAACGACGACCACCCGGTGTTCCCCGAGGTGTCTCGCCAGAAGGCCTGGCTCCTCGATCTGTTCGAGGAGCTCTGCAGCGAAGCGGGGATCACCGATCCGCAGGCGATGGCACAGGCGATGATGCTGCTGTACGAGGGCGCGATCGTCACGGTCGGGATGACGACGTTCGCCGAGCCGTTCGCGATCGCTCGCACGTGGGCGGCGAGGCTGCTCGGCCGGCCCTGAACCCGCACGCGCACCGGCGCCGGGATCCGGCCGGTGTTCATTACGTCACATTTCCCACCCACTGTTGACAACTTCCGATATTCCGTACTGTCGCATCAACGACATCAGTCGAATCGACCTTCCAACAGTTCCAGGGGGAACACATGTCCGCACCCGAGACCTGGCGTTTCGAGACCAAGCAGATCCACTCCGGCGCTGCTCCCGACCCCGTGACCAAGGCCCGCGCCACTCCGATCTACCAGACCACGTCCTACGTGTTCGACAGCGCGGATCACGCCGCGAACCTGTTCGCCCTGGCGGAGTTCGGCAACATCTACACCCGCATCCAGAACCCGACGCAGGACGTCCTGGAGCAGCGCCTCGCGGCGCTCGAGGGGGGCACCGGAGCCCTCGTCCTCGCCAGCGGTCAGGCGGCGTCGACGTTCGCTGTGCTCAACATCGCGCAGGCCGGTGACCACATCGTCTCGTCCAGCTCGATCTACGGCGGCACGTACAACCTGTTCAAGTACACGCTCGCCAAGCTCGGCATCGAGGTCACGTTCGTCGAGAACCAGGACGACCCCGAGGAGTGGCGCCGCGCGCTGCGACCGAACACCAAGCTCTTCTTCGCGGAGACCATCGGCAACCCGCAGATCAACATCCTCGACATCCGCACCGTCGCCGACGTGGCGCACGAGGGCGGCGTCCCGCTGATCGTCGACAACACGATCGCGACTCCGTACCTGATCCGCCCGTTCGAGCACGGCGCCGACATCGTCGTGCACTCGGTCACCAAGTTCCTCGGCGGCCACGGCACCACCATCGGCGGCGCGATCATCGACGGCGGCACCTTCGAGTGGTCGAAGAACGTCGAGCGCTTCCCCGGCCTCACCGAGCCCGACCCGTCGTACCACGGCGCGAGCTACACCGCCGCGGTCGGTGACCCGCTCGCCTACATCATCAAGGCCCGGGTGCAGCTGCTCCGCGACCTCGGCTCGGCCATCGCGCCGCAGAGCGCCTGGAACCTCATCCAGGGCATCGAGACGCTGTCGCTGCGCATCGAGCGTCACGTGCAGAACGCCCAGGAGATCGCCGAGTGGCTCGACAGCCGGGACGACGTGGCATCCGTCAACTACTCTGGCCTGCCCTCGTCGCCCTGGTACGCCAAGGCGAACCAGTACGCGCCCAAGGGCGTCGGCGCGGTGCTGTCGTTCGAGCTCAAGGGCGGCGTCGAAGCCGGTCGCGAGTTCGTCAACAGCCTGTCGCTGTTCAGCCACCTCGCGAACATCGGCGACGTGCGCTCTCTCGTCATCCACCCGGCGTCGACCACCCACGCGCAGCTCACGCCCGAGCAGCAGCTCACGGCCGGCGTCACCCCCGGCCTCGTGCGACTGTCGGTGGGCATCGAGAACATCGACGACCTCAAGGCAGACCTCGACGAGGCACTCGCCGCGGCTCGCCGCGTGTCGGAGGCCGCTCGCGCCTGACCGCCATCACGCAGAGCAAGTGCCCCGGGCTTCGGCTCGGGGCACTTCTCGTCCCCGGCTCGTTCGGCCCGTGCACAGGCGGCGCGGACGACAATGAGAACCCACCCGAGGAGCTCACGATCGCCGCCACGACGCATCCGCCGACCCGCCGACGCACGCACGTACCCGCGGGGCGAGCCATCGCCGTCGTCGCACTGGTCGTGCTGGTCATGATCGTGTGCGTCTGGGTCCCGGGCGTGGTGGGAACCGCGGCCGCTGCGCTTCTCCCCTGGTGCGGTCTCGCGCTCGGAGTGCTGGCGGTGGTCGCCCTCCTCCTCGCCCGACGTGTCCTCCTGGTGCTGCTCGTGCCTATCGTCGCGTGGATGCTGGCGATCGCTCCGTCTGCTCCGGGCTTCGCATCGGGCAGCGCCGACGAATCGCCCGGCGTGCGGATCGTCAGCCAGAACGTGCGCGCCCACTCCGGTGGCGCGGCGGAATCCGCGACAGACCTCGCTGGCTCCGGCGCCGAGGTCATCGCCCTCACCGAGCTCGACGCCGACAGCCTCGCGGCGGCACGCGACACGCTCGCCGCCGACTACCCGCACTCGTATGCCGTCGGCACGGTCGCCGTGTGGAGCCGCCTGCCGATCGCGGATGCGCAGGCGCTGTCGCTCGGACTCGACTGGAAGCGCGCACTGCGTGTGGTCGTGAATGCGCCGGACGGCGACGTGGCCGTCTACGTCATGCACGCGGCGTCCGTCCGCCCAGGCGTGCAGAGCGAGCGGGACGCGATGCTGTCCGGCATCGCCGATGCCGTCGCCGCCGATTCATCGGGGTCGGTCGTCGTCGTCGGCGACTTCAACGCCGCCTCTGCAGATCCTGCCCTGGGCGCCATCCGATCTCAGCTCGACTGGGTCAGGCCGACCGACGGCGCCCTCGGGTTCACGTGGCCCGCCGCACTCCCGCTCGCCAGGATCGATCATGTCTTCACGCGCGGCCTGACCGTGCTCGGTTCGACGACCATGCGGGCAGGCAGCAGCGACCACCTGGCGACGGTCACCACCCTCGCGTTCTGAGCGATCCGACGACGCATCCGTCCGCGGCGCACCGGGCGCGTAACCTGCGGCCGGCGCGTCGCGCGTCAGGCGAGAATGGAAGCATGGACTGGCAGACGACCTCTGAGGACACGGTGCCGTCGGCGCCCGTGACGGAGGCCGACGTGCGCCTGCTTCGCGCACGACCTCCCGCCACCGGCGCCTGGCGCGACGGGGACCCGGCCGGCGGACGGCGTTTCACCTCGTTCGGCGCTTTCCCGACCGAGAGCGGCGCCGAGCTCCCGGGCTTCCGCCTCGCGTTCGAGACCTGGGGCGAGCTGAACGACGACCGGGACAACGCGATCCTCGTCCTGCATGCGCTCACCGGCGACAGTCACGTGCGCGGCGCCGCCGGGGCGGGACACCCGACCGCCGGCTGGTGGGAGGACATCACCGGCCCCGGAGCACCGCTCGACACCGACCGCTGGTTCGTCATCGCACCCAACATGCTCGGCGGCTGCCAGGGATCCACCGGCCCGGCCAGCATCGCCCCCTCCGGATACGAGTGGGCCTCGCGCTTCCCCTACCTGACGATCCGCGACCAGGTCGCCGCGCAGGTACGCCTCGCCGACTCGCTGGGCATCGACAGCTGGGCCGCGGTGATCGGCGGCTCCATGGGCGGGATGCACGCGCTCGAATGGGCGGTCTCGCACCCCGAGCGTGTCGCTCGCCTCGCCGTGCTGTCATCGCCTCCGGTCACGACAGCCGATCAGATCGCCCTGAACACGGTGCAGCTCGAGACCATCCGGATGGATCCCCGGTTCCTGGGCGGCGAGTACTACGATCTGGCCGACGGCGACGGCCCGCACCGCGGACTGGCGCTCGCCCGTCGTATGGCACTGCTCAACTACCGCAGTCCGATCGAGCTCAACCAGCGGTTCCAGCGCTCGTGGCAGTCAGGGGTGTCGCCTCTCGGCCATGGCGGACGTTTCGCGGTCGAGTCGTACCTGGACTTCCACGGCAACAAGTTCACCCGCCGTTTCGACGCGAACAGCTACATCACCCTCGTCGAGGCGATGAACTCGCACGACGTCGGCCGCGATCGCGGCGGGGTCGAAGAGGCGCTGCGCGCCGTGACGGCGACGACGCTCGTCCTCGGCATCGACAGCGACCGCCTCTTCCCCGTCGACGGCCAGCACCGCATCTCCCGCAGCATCCCGAACACCCTCGACGGCACCGAGGCCGTGGTGCTGAACAGCGATTTCGGGCATGACGGCTTCCTCATCGAGACCGAGGCGGTCGGCAGCAACCTGCGGCGGCTGCTCGCGAGCTAGATCGGATCGATCGTCCACGGCAGGCATCCGGTGCGCAGCCGTAGGCCCTCCCACTCGAAGTCGGTGCCCTGTGGCGACTGGACCACTCGGGTCGCGAAGTGCTGCGCCTCGCCAGCCGACGCGAGAGCGTCCTCGGCCGTGTCGAACCGGCTGAGCTGATGCAGGGTGACCCAGGTCGGCGGGAAGAGCGTCCACTCCCCCGTCGCATGCCTCGACAGAGCTTCGGCAGGGCTCAGCCAGACCGCGTCGACGACCTCGTCGGGCGAGAACCGCAGGTCCCCTCGCGGCGCTCCGGCGAGGAAGAACCACGTCCGGATGCGGATCGGCGCCTCGGCCGGCGGCTGCCAGCGGGACAGCAGCACCGGATCGGCGATCGTCAGGCCGACCTCCTCGCGCGTCTCACGGATCGCCGCTCGACGCGCGTCGTCGCTCTCCTCCGCCCCCGCGCGGCGGTCGGACGGCTCCACCTTGCCGCCCGGGAACACCCACGCACCGGCGAACGAACCGCGATCCGGCCGGCGCATCAGCAGCACAGCGAAGCCGCCGGGTGTCGAGCGCAGCAGCACGGCCGTCCCGGCGACGGGCAGATGGTCGAGATCGGTCACAGCCTCACTCTATGAGGCGCAATGCCGCTCAGGCCTGAACGAGGACGGGCTTGCGCGCCTCTGTGCGATACGACAGCAACGCGATCACGAGGCCCGCGACGGCGAGGGCCGCCCCCGTCCACGACGGCGCGACGAAGCCCCATCCGGCCGCGATCACCATGCCGCCGAGGAACGCGCCGAGGCTGTTGCCGATGTTGAGCGCAGAGTGGTTCATCGCCGCGGCGATCGACTGATTGTCTCCGGCGACATCCATCAACCGCGTCTGGATCGTCGGGCTGAGCACCGAGGACACGAAGCCCACGACGAATACGAGGAGGGCGAGGCTGACGATCCAGAATGCGAGCACGGCGAGGAGTGCGAACACGAGCGCCATCGCTGCGAGTCCGAAGAGCAGCGTGCGTCGCAGGTCGATGTCGGCGAGATGCCCGCCGACGAGGTTGCCGGCGGTCATGCCCAATCCCATCAGCACCAGCACGATCGGCACCGCCCACTCGGGAGAGCCCGCCACCTCGGTCACCAGGGGCGCGATGTAGCTGTAGACCGCGAAGAAGCCGCCGAACCCGATCGCACCGACGCCGAGCGTGAACCAGACCTGCGGGATGCGGAACACGCCGAGCTCCTCGCGCATGGTCCGGCCGGGAGAGCCGGGATGCTCGGGCACGAAGAAGATGATGCAGACGGTCGCGAGGGCGAAGACGAGGGTCACGACCGCGAAGGCTGCCCGCCACCCCCAGAGCTGACCGAGGAAGGTCCCGAACGGCACCCCGACCACGTTCGCCACCGTCAATCCGGTGAGGATGAAGGCGACGCCCTTGGCTCGGTTGCCCGGCCCCATCACGTCAGCCGCGACCAGCGCGCCGATGCCGAAGTAGGCGCCGTGAGGCAGCCCCGCGAGGAATCGCGAGGCACCGACGAGTTCGAAGGTCGGGAGGAAGACCGTGAGCGCGTTGAACAGGGTCAGCGCCAGAGCCAGCCCGATCATCACGCGATGCCGCGGGTAGCGCGCGACGAAGCCGGCGATCGTGGGAGCTCCGACGACGACGCCGAGAGCGTAGAGCGAGATCAGCCAGCCGGCCTGGCTCAGCGCGTCTTCGGGGCTGCTGGCCCACAGCGTGGGCAGCAGCTCGTCAGCGATGTTGGGCAGCAGGCCCATGACGACGAACTCGGTCATGCCGATGCCGAAGCTGCCGATGGCGAGGGAGAGGAGCGCCCACTTCGCCGCACCCCTCGATTCAGTCGAGGGATTCACCCGTCGAGTCTACGGGGTGTCCGAGTCGTCGATCGCCGCTTCGAGCCGCTCGATCTTCGCATCGAGCTCCCCCGCGTACCCGGGTCGGATGTCAGCCTTGAGCACCAGCGAGACCCGCGACCCGAACGGCATCACGGCCTCGGTCGCGCGCTTGACGACGTCCATCACCGAGTCCCAGTCCGGTCCTTCGATCTCGGTGAACATGCTGGTCGTGCGGTGCGGCAGTCCCGACTCGCGCACGACCCGCACGGCGGCGGCGACCGCGTCGTGGACCGACGCGTCTGAGCGCTCCGATCCGTCGGAGGGTGTGCCGCTCGGCGCGACGGAGAAGGCGATCAACATGGGTTCACTCCCGGGTGGTGGACGGATTGCGGGCGGGCACACGGACGACGGCGCGGATGCCGACGGCGAGGAGCACGATGAGGAGGACGTTCCGCGCGGTCAGGATGACGATGGGCTGCAGCTCCGCGCGCAGCAGCGCGTCGTAGCTGAGCGGGTAGACCAGGCACGTGAGGGCACAGAGCGCGAGCACGAGCACGGCGGGCCAGACGGCTCGTGCGCGGTCGAAGACGAACCACAGGATGACCGGAGCGATCAGCCACGTCTGGAACTGCGGCGAGCCCACCTTGTTCATCACGATCAGGGTCGTGACGAGACTCAGCGCGAGAGGAGGCAACAACCGCGCCGACGATGCGCCCCGCGCAGCCTTGAGTCCCCCGACGACCATCACGACGACCACGAGGACCGCCATCAGCGGTGTGAGCACCGCACTGACCGCGTCCGCACCCTGAGCACTGATCTGGAAGGTCAGGATGTCGAAGCTGTACTCGATGCGAGCGGCACCCGAGATCGCGAGCCAGAGGAACGGGGTCGCCGCGACGGCTTCGATCTGGAGGCCCCGCCCGGTCTGCTCCGTCAGGAATCCGAAGATCTCGGTGTCGGCTCCGAGCAGGAACAGCAGCGAGATGACGACGGCGGACACGGCTGCAGCCGTGAGCAGGACGCGCATCCTGCTCACGAGCGCGACCACGGCGGCGAGCACGAGGGCGGCCGGCCAGATCTTGATCCAGGCGCCGATCGTCAGCAGCGCGGCTGCCGCAGCGGGGCGACGGACCAGCCAGAGCCCGCCGATCACCGTCAGAGGCACGGTGATCGCGTCGATGCGGTACATCGCGATCGGGCCTAGCAGAAGCAGGGCGGCGACCCAGAACCACGCCGCCGCACGCCGCGGCCGAGATGATGCGCGGCCGAGAAGCACCGCGAAGGCGATCGCATCGAGCACCGTCACAAGCGCAGCCCACGCGATCAGATAGGCCTCCGAGGCGCCCACGACGGCGATGAGCGGGGCCGACAGGACCTTGGCGAGCAGCATGGGAACGAGCGCGAGCTGGGGATAGACCCACGACTCGGTGATCCCGACGATCGCTCCTCCCGAGAGCGCGGCGGTCGACCAGGGTTCGTAGACCAGCACCACGTCGCCCATCGGCTGGCTCGGGTACAGCCACCCCATGACCGCGATCGCGATATGCACGGTCGCGAACGCGCTCCACAGCGCGACGAGACGAACCGTCGTGGTGCGACTCACGCGATGACGTCCGCGATCGCGCGAGGAAGAGCCTCCGCGACATCCAGGGCGACGATCGGATGCCCCTGCGCGCCGCCGATTGCGCCGATGCCCGCAGCGATGCGCCCGGCGTGACCGTGCAGCCAGGCGGCGGCGGCCGCGATCTCCGCAGTCGATGCGTCGACGTCGCCCGCGAGCAGCGCTCCGAGAACACCCCCGAGGACATCACCGGTGCCGGCCGTCGCCAGCCAGCCGGTGCCTGCCTCCACTCGGATGACGCCGCCGTCGGGGTCTGCGATCAGCGTCTGCGCGCCCTTCAGCAGCACGGTCGCGTCGATCTCGCTCGCCACGCGGGCGACCGCGGTCGCCCGATCATCGTCACCGGCGAAGCCGAGCTGAGTCTGCAGCCGCTCGAACTCGCGTCGATGCGGCGTCAGCACGAGCGGCGCGCGGCTCCCGGGCGCGAGATCCAGTGCCCCCGCGTCGACGACCACCGGGACGGAGCCGTCGAGCAGGTCGCGGAGCTCGCGTTCCTCGTCGGAGGTCCTGCTCGCGGCATTCGTCCCCGATCCGATGACCCAGGCGCCGACGCGTGCGCCGGCGGCCCGCGGGCTGACCACCGTCTCGGGGCGGCGAGCGATCACGGCATCCGCCGCTCGTCCCTCACCGATATACCGGACGAATCCTGCTCCGGCACGCCACGCCGCTTCCACGCCGAGCACGGCTGCGCCGGGGTAGTCCGAAGACCCGGTGCGCAGGCCCACGACCCCGCGGGAGTACTTGTCGTCATCCGCGCCCGGCACGCGCAGGAGGCGGGCGGTGTCGTCGCGGGACCAATCGCGTGCGTCGGGCATGACTCCACGTTAGTGCGACGGCCCTCCTCGCCCCAGCCGCACAGTAGCGTCGAGGGGTGAGCATTCTCTTCTCTCCCCTGAGCATCCGTTCCTCCACTTTCCGCAACCGGCTCTGGGTGTCCCCCATGTGCATGTACAGCGCGGTGGACGGCGTCGTGCAGGAGTGGCACCACACTCACCTCGCGCAGTTCGCCTCCGGCGGCGCGGGCCTGATCGTCGCCGAGGCGACCGCTGTCGTGCCGGAAGGTCGCATCTCACCGCGAGACGCCGGGCTCTGGAACGACGAGCAGCGCGACGCCTGGGCGCCGATCGTCGAGGCGATCCACTCGCGCGGTGCCGCTGCGGGCATCCAATTGGCGCACGCCGGCCGCAAGGCGTCGACCTGGTGGCCCTGGGCCGACGAGCGCGGATCCGTGCCCGAGACCGACGGCGGATGGACGACCACGGCCCCGTCCGCGATCGCCTTCGAGGGCTTCGCCGCACCGGTCGCACTCGATGCGGCCGGCATCGACGCCGTCGTGGCGGGATTCGCCGCCGCCACTCGACGGGCGCTCGACGCCGGCTTCGACGTGCTCGAGGTCCACGGCGCACACGGATACCTGCTTCACCAGTTCCTCTCTCCTCTGTCGAACCTGCGGGACGACGAGTACGGCGGATCGCTCGAGAACCGGGCTCGGCTGCTCCTCCGGGTGGTCGACGCGATCCGCGAGGTCGCCGGTGACGATGTGCCGGTGTTCGTCCGCATCTCGGCGACCGATCACGCCGAGGGCGGGTTCACGCCCGAGGAGGCGGCGACGGTGAGCACCTGGGCCACCGAGCACGGGGCCGATCTCATCGACGTCTCCAGCGGCGGGCTCGTCGCGCATCAGCAGATCAGCGTGTTCCCCGGATACCAGGTGCCGCTGGCCGAGTCTGTGCGCCAGGGCGGACGCATCCCGGTGTCCGCCGTGGGCCTGATCACCGCTGCCGAACAGGCCGAGCAGGTGCTCGCCGACGGGGCCGCCGACGCGATCTTTGCCGGCCGGGAGTGGCTGCGCGACCCGCACTTCGCGCTCCGCGCCGCGCACGAACTCGGCGCGGACATCACCTGGCCGCCGCAGTACGAGCGCGCGCACTGGCGCTGACCACCACCCACGGCGAAGGCCCCGGTCCGCTCGGACCGAGGCCTTCGTCATGTGTGCGGCTCAATGGCCGCGGATGCGACGGGTCGCGTCCTGCACCTCGCCCACGAGCTCCTCGAGGATGTCCTCCAGGAAGAGCACGGCGGTCGTGCGCCCCTGGGAGTCGCGCACCTTCGCCAGGTGTCGACCCGCTCGGCGCATCACCGCGAGTGCGTCTTCCAGATCCGTGTCCTCCTGGATCGGCACCATGTGGTTGATGCGCTTCGAGGGCAGCGGCTCGACCAGCTTCGCGGCAGAGCCCGGCCCGTCCGACGCCCGCAGGATGTCCTTCAGGTGGACGTACCCGACCGGCGCACCCTCGTCGTCGACGATCACGTAGCGCGAGAATCCGTACCGGGCGACGGCCTTCTCGATGTCGTCGGGCGTCGTGGACTGCGGAAGGGTCACGAGATCGCTGAGCGGAACAGCCACGTCGCGAGCCTTCTTGTCGGTGAACTCCACGGCGGCCGCGACCGTGCCCGCAGTGTCGGTGAGCACGCCCTCGCGCCGTGACTGGTCGACGATCGTCGCGACCTCGTCGAGTGTGAACGTCGACGCCGCCTCGTTCTTGGGCTCGACCCGGAACAGCCGCAGCACGCCGTTGGCGGCCGCGTTCAGCAGCCAGATCACCGGCATGAAGATCTTGGACACCAGCACGAGCGGCGGCGCGAGTATGAGCACCGCGCGATCCGGCACCGAGAACGCGAGGTTCTTCGGCACCATCTCACCGAACACGACGTGAAGGAACGACACGATGAGCAGGGCGATCGTGAACGACACCGCGTCGACGACGCCGTCCGACCAGCCGATCGCGTGCAGCGGCACAGCGAGCAGATGATGGATGGCGGGCTCTGAGACGTTCAGGATCAGCAGCGAGCAGATGGTGATGCCCAGCTGCGAGGTCGCGAGCATCAGCGTCGCGTGCTCCATCGCGTAGAGCGCGGTCTTGGCGGCGCGCGACCCGCGGTCGGCCTTCGGCTCGATCTGCGATCGACGCGCGGAGATCACTGCGAACTCTGCGCCCACGAAGAACGCGTTCGCCACCAGCAGCACGACCAGCCAGGCCAGTCCTCCCCAGTCGTTCATCGTCCGACCACCTCTCCCGGCAGATCCGGACTCGGAACGTAGCGGATCCGATCGACGCGGCGACCGTCCATCCGGACGACCTGGAGCGTGCCCGTGTCGAGGGCGACCTCGTCGCCCACCGACGGCACGCGCTCGAGGACGCTCATGACATACCCGCCCACGGTGTCGTACACATCTCCCTCGGGAACCTCCACGCCCGCTCTGCGGCGCAGCTCGTCGGGCCGCAGCTCCCCGGGGAACGTGATGCCGTCCCGATTGCGGACGACACCGGCGCGCGTGCGGTCGTGCTCGTCGGAGACCTCGCCAACGAGTTCCTCCACGAGGTCCTCCAGCGTGACGAGACCGGCAGTTCCGCCGTACTCGTCGACGACCACCGCCAGCTGATATCCGCGGGCTCTGAGCTCAGAGATGAGCGCATCGACGTGCACGGTCTCCGGCACGCGCAGCGGATCGGTCGAGAGCGCGCCGACAGGGACCTCGCCGCGTCGCTCGCGCGGCACGGAGATCGCGGCCTTGAGGTGAACGACACCCGTGATGTCGTCGAGATCGTCGTCGTACACCGGGAAGCGACTGTGCCCCGTCCGGCGAGCGAGCTGGATGACGTCGTCCGCCGAGTCTCCGACGGCGAGCGCATGCATGCTCGGCCGAGCCGTCATCACATCGGCGGCCGTCAATCGCGAGAATGTCAGGGTGCGGTCGAGCAGGCTGGCGGTGTCGGCTTCGAGCAGCCCGGCGCTCGCCGAACGACGCACGAGAGAGGAGAGCTCTTCTGCGCTGCGGGCGCCCGAGAGCTCCTCCTTCGGCTCGATGCCGATGCTCCGCAGGACCCCGTTCGCGCTGCCGTTGAGCACGACGACGGCGGGCTTGAAGACGGTGGTGAAGGCGACCTGGAACGGGATGACGAGCTTCGCGGTCGCGAGCGGCAGGGCGAGAGCGAAGTTCTTCGGAACGAGCTCGCCGAGGATCATCGACAGCACCGTGGCGACCAGCATGGCGACGATGGTGGCGATCGGGCCGACGGCCGCGTCGGGGATGCTCCACGCGACGAGCGTCGGACCGAGGAGGTTCGAGAGCGCCGGCTCCATCGTGTACCCGGTCAGCAGCGTCGTCAGGGTGATGCCGAGCTGGGCGGACGACAGGTGGGTCGAGGTGTGCTTGAGTGCGCTGATCGTCAGCGACAGGCGGGACTCGCCTCGGGCCTGGCGGGCTTCGAGGTCGGCACGGTCGAGATTGACCAGCGCGAACTCGCTCGCGACGAACAGCCCCGTGCCCACAGTGAGCAGAAGCCCCACGCCCAAGAGGATGTAGTCCATCAGTCGTTCCTCCCGATGTGGAGAGGCAGGCAGTGGGGCGATGTACTACAACTGGGAGGGTCGTCCATGGTGTCCACGATTCTACGGGATGCCGGTGCGACGGAGGACGGACCGCTACCAGCTGACCGGCAGCGCCTTGCCCTCTTCGTATCCGGCCGCGGACTGCAGCCCGACGAGCGCCCTGTCGTGGAACTCGGGCACCGAAGACGCACCGGCATAGGTGAACGACGACCGCACGCCCGAGGTGATCATGTCGAGCAGGTCCTCGAGTCCCGGGCGCAGCGGATCGAGGTAGATCTTCGACGAGGAGATCCCCTCCGCGAACAGCTCCTTCCGTGCGCGCTCATAGGCATCGAGGCGTCCGAATCGGGCCTGCACCGCCTTCGTCGAGGCCATCCCCCAGGATTCCTTGTAGAGACGGCCCTCCGCGTCGCTCTGCAGCTCTCCGGGCGCTTCGATCGTCCCGGCGAACCAGGAGCCGACCATGACGGATGCTGCGCCTGCGGCGAGCGCGAGCGCCACATCGCGCGGATATCGCACACCCCCGTCCGCCCAGACGTGCGCGCCCTGCTCGCGTGCCGCTTCTGCGGTCTCGAGCACGGCGGAGAACTGCGGGCGGCCGACCGCGGTCATCATCCGCGTCGTGCACATGGCGCCGGGCCCCACGCCGACCTTGAGGATCGAGGCGCCCGCCTCGACGAGGTCCTTGACGCCGTCGGCGGTGACGATGTTCCCCGCCACGATCGGGATGCCGAGGTCCAGAGCGGCCACGGCGCTCAGCGCACGCAGCATCCCCTCCTGGTGCCCGTGCGCCGTGTCGACCACGAGCACGTCGACGCCTGCGGCCGCCAGTGCCTTCGCCTTGGCGGCGACGTCTCCGTTGATGCCGACCGCCGCCGCGACGGCGAGACGGCCATCGCGGTCCAGGGCCGGCTGATACAGCGTCGAGCGCAGAGCACTGCGCGCACTGAGGGTGCCCACGAGATGTCCGTGGTGCGTGATCGTGACCATGTCGACGCCCGCGTCGGTGATCACGTCGAACGCATGACGCTCGGATCCGATGTCGTCGGCGTCGAGCGACGGTGTGCCGACGTGCACGAGATCGCCCAGCTGCGCATCGGGCAGCGCGGTCGCCAGCCGTGTCGCGGGCAGGACGCCGAGGATCCTCTCCGCATCGTGCGGTGCCTCTCCCGTGGCGACGACGATGCCGTGCCCGGCGGTGGCCGGCATCAGACGAAGGGCGTCCGCCACCGACGCCTCGGGCGGCAGCACGATCGGCGTGTCCCACAGCACCGGCTGCGCCTTGACATCGCGGATCGCGGCGTCCAGCCCCTGCAGGGGCATGTCCTGCGGAAGCACTCCGAGCCCGCCCCGCCGTGCGAGCACCGCGGCGAGCCGAGGACCGGTGACGGAATTCATGTTCGAGGCCACGATCGGGAGCGTCGCGGGAGTCCCGTCCTGCGGCGCCAGATCGACCTGCAGACGACTCGTGACAGCCGATCGTCGCGGCACGAGGAACACGTCGGAATAGGTCAGATCGACTGCGGGTGACTCACCGGAGAACTCCATACCCCCACGGTACTCAGATAGCGCCGCCGAGGGCGCATGCCTTCGACGAATGCCCGAGGAAACACGTTAGGCTTGGAAGTCGAGAGTGTGCGGGCCCGGACGCATCACGCGTCCTGGTGTGCATATATGGACTTCAGCGATGAAAGAGGGCGATCGAGCGTGTCGAACCAGGTGACCGGCGTCGGGGGCGACGGGGGGTTCGGAGCCAATTCCTGGCTCGTGGAAGAGCTCTACGAGCAGTACAAGGTGAACCGCGACTCCGTCGACAAGGAGTGGTGGCCGATCCTCGAGAAGTACCAGTCGGATGCCGCGACCGGCAGCGCGGTCCCCGCAGCCGCCACGGAGCAGCCGGCTCACCCCGTGACCGCGCCCATCCCGGTCATCGGCGCACAGCCGGTCGCTCGGACCACGACCAAGCCCGCCGCTGCAGCCCCGATCCCCGCGCAGGCTCCGAAGCCCGCAGCCAAGGCTGAGGCGCCCGAGTCAGCCGAGCCCGTCGAAGAGGACAAGGTCACGCCCCTCCGCGGTCTGCCCAAGACCCTCGCCGCGAACATGGACGAGTCGCTGACGGTTCCGACCGCGACGAGCGTGCGCACGGTGCCCGCGAAGCTGATGATCGACAACCGGATCGTCATCAACAACCACATGGCGCGCACGCGCGGCGGCAAGATCAGCTTCACCCACCTCATCGGCTGGGCGCTGATCCGCACGCTCGACGAGTTCCGCAGCCAGAACGTCTTCTACGCCGAGATCGACGGCAAGCCCTCGGTCGTGGCTCCGGCTCACGTGAACCTCGGCATCGCGATCGATCTGCCCAAGCCCGACGGCACGCGCGCTCTGATGGTCCCCAGCATCAAGCGCGCCGACACGCTGACCTTCAGCGAGTACCTCGTCGCCTACGAAGACCTCGTGACGCGCGCCCGCAACAACAAGCTGACGGCGGCCGACTTCCAGGGCACCACGGTCTCACTCACCAACCCCGGCGGCATCGGCACCGTGCACTCCGTGCCTCGTCTGATGAAAGGGCAGGGCTGCATCATCGGCGCCGGCGCCCTCGAGTACCCGGCCGAGTTCCAGGGAGCGAGCGAGAAGACGCTCAACGAGCTGGCGATCGGCAAGACGATCACGCTGACCAGCACCTATGACCACCGAGTCATCCAGGGCGCCGGCTCCGGCGAGTTCCTGAAGAAGGTCCACGAGCTCCTGATCGGACAGCGCGGCTTCTACGACGACATCTTCGCCGCTCTGCGCATCCCGTACTCCCCCATCCGCTGGAACCCCGACATCGCGGTGGATCTCGCCGAGCGCGTCGACAAGCAGTCCCGCGTGCAGGAGCTCATCAACTCGTTCCGCGTGCGCGGTCACCTGATGGCCGACATCGATCCGCTCGAGTACGTCCAGCGCTCGCACCCCGACCTCGAGATCGAGAGCCACGGGCTCACCTTCTGGGATCTCGACCGCGAGTTCGTGACGGGCGGGTTCGGTGGCCGTCGGGTCGCCAAGCTGCGCGACATCCTCGGCGTCCTTCGCGACTCGTACTGCCGCACGCTCGGCATCGAGTACATGCACATCCAGGACCCCGAGCAGCGCCGCTGGTTCCAGGAGAAGGTCGAGGTCAAGTACCAGAAGCCCGGCCACGACGAGCAGCTGAGGGTTCTCCGCAAGCTCAACGAGGCCGAGGCGTTCGAGACCTTCCTGCAGACCAAGTTCGTCGGTCAGAAGCGGTTCTCGCTCGAGGGCGGCGAGTCTCTCGTCCCGCTGCTCGACGAGATCCTCCAGGGTGCGGCCACATCCGGACTCGAGGGCGCCGCGATCGGCATGGCGCACCGTGGCCGTCTGAACGTGCTGACGAACATCGCGGGCAAGACCTACGGTCACGTGTTCCAGGAGTTCGAGGGCACGCAGACCCCCGGCAACCAGCGCGGCTCGGGCGATGTGAAGTACCACCTGGGCACCGAGGGAACGTTCGTCGCCGATGACGGCTCCGAGCTCCCGGTGTATCTGGCCGCGAACCCGTCTCACCTCGAGACGGTCGACGGAGTCCTCGAGGGCATCGTGCGCGCCAAGCAGGACCGCAGGCCGATCGGCACGTTCGCCTGGCTGCCGATCCTCGTGCACGGCGACGCGGCGTTCGCCGGTCAGGGCGTGGTGGTCGAGACGCTGCAGATGTCTCAGCTGCGCGGGTATCGCACCGGCGGCACGATCCACGTGGTGGTCAACAACCAGGTCGGCTTCACGACCCTCCCGAACGACTCGCGTTCCTCGGTGTACTCGACCGATGTCGCGAAGACCATCCAGGCACCCGTGTTCCACGTGAACGGCGACGACCCCGAGGCTGTGATCCACGTCGCGCAGCTCGCGTTCGAATACCGCGAGCGGTTCCACCGCGACGTCGTCATCGACCTCGTCTGCTACCGCCGCCGTGGTCACAACGAGGGAGACGACCCCTCGATGACGCAGCCGCTGATGACCGACCTGATCCAGGCGAAGCGATCGGTGCGCAAGCTGTACACGGAGTCGCTCGTCGGTCGTGGCGACATCACCGAAGAGGAGTACGACGAGGCCAAGGCCGACTTCCAGAACCGTCTGGAGATCGCGTTCGCCGAGACGCACGCCGCCGAGACCGGTGCCAACCCGGTCGCCCAGGATCTGCCGCCGGTCGACGAGCAGGTCGGCGCTCCTGAGATCACCGGAGTCTCGAACGAGGTCATCCAGCTCATCGGCGACGCGTTCGTGAACAAGCCCGAGGGCTTCACCGTGCACCCCAAGCTGCAGCAGCAGCTCGAGAAGCGTCTCGACATGAGCCGCAACGGCAACATCGACTGGGGCTTCGGCGAGCTTCTCGCCTTCGGTTCGCTCCTCGTCGAGGGAACGCCCGTGCGGCTCGCCGGGCAGGACTCGCGCCGCGGCACGTTCGTGCAGCGTCACGCGACTCTGCACGACCGCGCGAACGGCCAGGAGTGGCTGCCGCTGTCGAACCTCTCCGAGTCCCAGGGCCGCTTCTTCGTCTACGACTCGCTCCTCAGCGAGTATGCGGCGCTCGGCTTCGAGTACGGCTACTCCGTCGAGGCTCCCGAGGCCCTCGTGCTGTGGGAGGCCCAGTTCGGCGACTTCGTCAACGGCGCTCAGTCGGTCATCGACGAGTACATCTCGGCTGCGGAGCAGAAGTGGGGACAGCAGTCCAGCGTCACGCTGCTCCTTCCCCACGGCTACGAGGGTCAGGGGCCGGACCACTCCTCCTCGCGCATCGAGCGGTTCCTGCAGATGTGCGCGCAGGACAACATGATCGTCGCGCGCCCCTCGACGCCCGCGTCGTACTTCCACCTGCTGCGCCGACAGGCCTACGCGCGTCCGCGCAAGCCGCTCATCGTCTTCACCCCGAAGGCCATGCTGCGTCTGCGTGGGGCGACGAGCCCGGTCGAGGCCTTCACGCAGGGCCGTTTCGAGCCGGTTCTCGACGACAACCGGGGCCTCGATCGCAATGCCGTGAAGCGCGTCCTCGTGCACTCCGGCAAGGTGCACTGGGATCTCAAGGCCGAACTCGAGAAGAACCCGAACCCCGAGATCGCGCTGGTCAGGCTCGAGCAGCTCTACCCGACCCCGATCGACGGACTGAAGGCCATCACCGATTCGTACCCGAACGCCGAGCTGGTGTGGGTGCAGGAGGAGCCGGAGAACCAGGGAGCCTGGCCGTTCCTGGCACTCGCCTTCGCCGATGTCCCGGGTGACCGCAGCTTCCGTCCGGTGTCGCGTCCGGCTTCGGCATCGCCCGCGACGGGCTCGTCGAAGGTGCACGCGGCGGAGCAGGCGAAGCTGCTGCGGGATGCCCTCACGCTCGGCTGATACTCGGCAGACACGAAAGGGGCGCCTCGACTTCGGTCGAGGCGCCCCTTTCGTCTGAGAGTTCAGTACCAGATGTCGAGTGCCGGCACGGGGAATGCCACGAACGCGCGGTCCAGCTCTTCCACGACGGCGGCGTCGGCATCGATCCGTCCGGCGACGTGCAGAGACGAGGCCCGCACACCCCCGGCATAGAGGATGGAGAGCGCGGACACATCGAGCTCCGCATCCACGGCCGCGGCATCGTCCACGGCCTCGACGGATGCCTCCCCCGTCTCGTCGACGCGCAGACGCCAGTCACCCGACGCGAAGCCGAGCGGATCGCGAACGCGCAGAATCACATCGATGGGCGCCGAGTACCGTCGCGCAGGGAGAGCCGCGGGGACGTCGAGCAGGCGCAGCCAGCCATGGTCGTGCACCGTCTGGGTGACACCACGCGGGTCGCGAACCAGCCACGGAAGCGCGTCGTCGAGCGGACGCAGATCGGCGGTGACCTCGTCGACGAGATCGTGCTGCAGCGCGAACCCCCACAGGGCGGCAGTCGCTTCGGGAGTCTCCGCGACCAGCAGGCGCACGGCGAGGGCGAATCGGAAGGATCCGGTGCGCTCGCTGAGGGTGAAGGCCATCGCCCCGCGCACCTCGCCGTCCGCATCGACGAAGCGGATGCCGCGCACCTGATCGCGGTCGGTGTCACTCGGTGACAGGCCCGCGATGCCGGTCCATCGCGAGTGCCACCCGGGGATCTGGCCGCCACGATGACCGCGGACCCGATCATGCACCGCTCCGAGTTCCGCGGCGAGCGACTCGCGGTCGAGGTATTCGACGCGGCCGTCCGAAGACGGACCTGCCCAGCCGGCGCGACGGGTATCGACCGTGACGCGCGACATATGCACAGCCGACCCGAAGCCGTACCTGCCGTAGATGGTCGCCTCCGAGACCGTCAGCCCCGCGATCGGCACTCCTGCCGTCGCCGCTGCCCTGAGCTCGCCCTCGAGGAGCGCTCGCGCGATGCCGCGACGTCGGTGCGTGGCCGACACCGTGACTCCGCTGATCGCCCACATCGGGATCTCGCCCCCACCGGGCAGCGTCAGCGGCGTGACCCAGGAGTCGATCGTGGCGACCGGAGGGGCGTCCGTCGCCGCTGCGTCGTAGACGCCGATGTTGCGTCGCGACTCGAAGGCCGCTCGGCCGAAGGCGAGCACCTCCGGTGTGGGCTCCGCGCCGAGGAAACCTCGGGTCATCGCCCTCTGGAAGCTCTCGGACTGTGCGTCGTCAGCGGTGTCGACGACCCGGTAGACCAGCGATTCCGCCGCCAGTCGCTCGGTGGAGGTCGGATCGGCCGGGATGTCGCGTGAATCGATGAGCGTCATGCTTCCAGCCTATGGGCGGATGCCGACATCACGATCTCAGGGGTCGACGGCTGCTCGCCCGCGGTCAGTGCTGAGCGGACTGCACCTCGCGCAGTCGCGCGAACACCTGGTCGCGCAGCTCCTCCGGAGCCGTCTCCTTGCAGGCGCGCGCCACGACCTCGGTGAGGGTCGTCGCCACGAGTGCCTCGTCCCGACAGGACGGGCAGTTCTCGAGATGCTCGCGGATCTCCGTGTGCTCGGTGTTGCAGACCTCGTTGCGGAGGTACTCCTCGAGATCCTTGCGGGCCTTGTCGCAGCCGCAGTCGGTCATTTCTTGCTCCTCGGGTCGGCCGCGGAGATTCCCCGCTCCACGGCGTAGTCAGCCAGCAGCTCCCGCAGCATCCGCCTGCCTCTATGCAGGCGACTCATCACGGTGCCGATGGGCGTCTTCATGATGTCCGCGATCTCCTGGTAGGCGAAGCCCTCGACGTCCGCGAGGTACACCGCCAGCCGGAAGTCCTCGGGTACGGCCTGCAACGCGTCCTTGACGACCGATGCGGGCATGTGGTCGATGGCTTCCGCCTCCGCCGAACGGCTGTGCGACGCGGTGGTCGTGGTCGACTCCGCACCGCCCATCTGCCAGTCCTCGAGCTCGTCGATCGTGCCCTGGAACGGCTCCCGCTGCTTCTTGCGGTAGATGTTGATGTAGGTGTTCGTGAGGATCCGATAGAGCCACGCCTTGAGGTTCGTGCCCTGCGAGAACGTCGCCCAGGATCCGTACGCCTTGACGAAGGTCTCCTGCACGAGGTCAGCAGCATCAGCCGGGTTGCGCGTCATGCGCATCGCCGCGGCGTAGAGCTGATCCATGAACGGGATCGCCTGTTCCTCGAATTCGCGCCGAGGGTCGCTGACCGTCTCTGCGGTTGCCGTGTCATCCATCACCGGCCAGTCTAGGCGGGCGAGGTCCACCGACTCGCGTTCCAGCGTTGCGAGCATGCTCTCTCCTTGTCGTCGAGCGCCCGGATTCCGTCATGCGAGCACTCGCGTTTACTAAGGTGGGAACCGATGAGCGCCAACAGGTATTCCCCCTCCCTGTCCAGGGCGTCTACGTCGCGCCGACCAGCGCGAACGCCGTCCACGCGACCGTGACGATCCCGGGCTCGAAATCGCTCACGAATCGCGAGCTCATCATCGCCGCGATCGCCGACGGACCGGGCCGGCTCATCGCTCCGCTGCACTCCGACGACTCCCGCCGGATGATCGACGCGCTGCGGGCGTTGGGTGTGGGCATCGAGGAGGTCGACGGCAACGGAGACTTCGGCCCCGATCTGGCGATCACTCCCGCCAAACTCGTCGGCGGCACCACGATCGACTGCGGCCAGGCCGGCACGGTCATGCGCTTCATCGCGCCGCTCGCGGGCCTCGCGCAGCACGACGTGCACCTCACCGCTCACGAGACCGCCCTGCACAGGCCGATGGGCGGCCTCATCAGCGCACTGCGCGACCTGGGAGTCGACATCGACGACGAGGGGACGTGGGCGCTGCCGTTCACCGTCCGCGGACACGGCCGCATCCGCGGTGGACGGGTCGAGATCGATGCCTCGGCATCCAGCCAGTTCGTCTCGGGACTGCTGCTCGCGGCGCCGCGGTTCGACGTGGGTCTGCACCTGGTGCACACCGGCGAGCATCTGCCGAGCCTGCCCCACATCGACATGACGATCGAGGCGCTGAGTCGTCGTGGCATTCGCATCGAGCGGCCCGCCACCGGAGAGTGGCTCGTCGAAGCCGGGGTGCCCCGCGCCAAGGAGATCGCCATCGAGCCCGATCTCTCGAACGCCGCGCCGTTCCTCGCCGCGGCCCTGGTCACGGGCGGGGCGGTGTCGGTTCCCGGCTGGCCGGTGCACTCCACCCAGCCCGGCGCACTGCTTCCCGAGATCCTGCAGGCGATGGGCGCGCACGTCGGCCGGCACAGCGGGACGCTGACGGTCAGGGCCGGCTCCGAGATCCGCGGACTCGACATGGACCTGTCCGCAGCGAGCGAGCTGACTCCCACCCTCGTCGGGCTCGCGGCGTTCGCGTCCGGCCCGACGACGATCCGCGGAATCGGTCACATCCGACTCCACGAGACCGATCGCATCGCGGCCCTCGTGGGCAACATCCGCGCGCTGGGAGGCGAGGCCGAGGAGCTCTCCGACGGTCTGCGCATCATCCCGCGGGATCTGCAAGGCGGCGGCTGGGCGGCGCACCATGACCACCGCATGGCGACGACGGGCGCCCTCATCGGCCTGCGCGTTCCGGGAGTCGAGATCGACGACATCGGAACGACATCGAAGACCCTCCCGGAATTCACCCTCCTGTGGGAGCGCATGCTGCGGGGCGCGTCCGCGTGAGCTGGCTCGACGACTCCGACGACCTCGAGGACGACTTCGAGGACTTCGATGAGAGCAGCATCCGCGCGCGTCCGAACCCGAAGGCGAATCGCCCCCGCACGAAGCGGCGGCCCGCCCATGACGATGCGCAGATCGGACGCGTCCTCGGTGTCGACCGCGGCCGCTACTCCGTGCTGCTCGATGAGGACACGCCCGATGAGCGGATGATCACCGCGGCACGGGCACGAGAACTCCGCAGGAACCCGATCGTGACGGGCGACCAGGCGAAGGTCGTCGGCGACATCTCCGGCGAGGACGGCACACTGGGGCGCATCATCGGCATCGCCGATCGCACCTCTCTGCTCCGGCGCAGCGCCGACGACACCGACCAGGTCGAGCGCGTCATCGTCGCGAACGCCGATCAGATGCTGGTCGTCGTCGCCGCGGCCGACCCCGAGCCGCGAGCCCGACTGGTCGACCGCTATCTCGTCGCCGCTCTGGACGCCGGCATCCGCCCGCTCCTCGTCGTGACCAAGACCGACCTGGCCGATCCCAGCGCCTTCCTGTCGCACTTCGACGGCCTCGACCTGCGCGTCTTCACGAGTGCGCAGGAGGAGATGCCCGTCGATGAGATCGGCGCGGCACTGGTCGGTCACTCGACGGTGTTCGTCGGCCACTCCGGCGTGGGCAAGTCGACGCTCGTGAACGCCCTGGTACCCAGCGCGCTCCGCGCTACAGGGCACGTCAACCAGGTCACCGGCCGTGGCAGGCACACCTCCTCGTCCACCGTCTCTCTGCGGTACGTCGGCCCCGAAGGTCGCGGCTGGGTGATCGACACCCCGGGGGTCCGGTCCTTCGGACTCGGGCACGTCAACCCCGCGAACATCCTCGCCGCATTCACCGAACTCGCCGAGATCGCCGAGAACTGTCCGCGCGGATGCACGCACCTCGCCGATGCCCCGGATTGCGCTCTCATCGAAGCCGCGGAGAGCGGCGAGCTCAGCGAGACGGGACGAGCGCGTCTGGACTCCCTCCAGCGGCTCCTGCAGACCTTCGCCGACAAGGCGGAGCAGACGCCCGGCCGCTAGGCTGGAGGGGTGACTGTGCGCCTGGAACCCGGAACCGCTGCCCCCGACTTCGCTCTCCTCGACCAAGACGGACAGACCGTCACCCTCGACGATCTGCGCGGCCGCAGGACGGTGCTGTACTTCTATCCCGCGGCCATGACCCCGGGCTGCACGACGCAGGCCTGCGACTTCCGCGACAGCATCTCGTCGCTCGAGGGCGCCGGATACCGGGTGATCGGGGTCTCGCGCGACGAGCCTGCAAAGCTCGCCGAGTTCCGCGAGCGCGACGGCCTCACCTTCACCCTTCTCAGCGACCCCGACCACGCGGTGCACTCCGCGTACGGCGTATGGGGCGAGAAGATGAACTACGGCAAGGTCGTGGAGGGCGTCATCCGATCGACCTTCGTGCTCGATGAGCAGGGCACGATCGCACTCGCCCAGTACAACGTCAAGGCCACCGGACACGTCGCGCGCCTGCGCAAGCTCCTCGGCGTCGACGCCTGACGGTCACTCCGCCGGGCGCTCGTTCTCGGCTCGCGTGCTGGCGATCAGCAGCGCGAAGCACAGCAGTGCTGGCAGACCCACTCCGACGGTGAACGCCCACGCGACCGGCTGCAGCGTCAGCGAGGCGAGCGCGAGCGCGATGGCGAGCACCTGGAAGACGACGCCACCCGATCGCGCCCATGACCGCCCCGTCCTCGTCCCGATCGCGAACGCGATGAGCGCGGCGGCGCCGAGGAGAGTGAGCACGATGAGAGCGAGCGCTGTCGGCAGTGAGGCTGCGTCCCCTGCACCGAGGCCCACGAGCTCGATGAGAGCGAAGACGATCAAGGCGGCGCCCTCCGCCGCGAGGACCGCGGATGCCGCCAGAGCGAGGCCGGGTGAGCGCACAGTTGTCTCCTGAGAATCGGATGAGAACGGCGGAAACCCTTGATTTCGCCGGTTTCATGTAACAGAATAGACAGCGTCATGTGCTCCCACAGCGGCGTGGGGCGGGCTTCGAGCTCGCATCACAGAAAGCGGGCATCCGTCCGTATCTCATACAGGGTAGCTGAACCCGATCTGCACCCGAAATCCGAGTCGTCGCAGTGCGTCGATTTCTGAAAAACCACACCGAGGAGCCCCCATGGACTGGCGCGATAAGGCCGCCTGCTTGACTGTCGACCCCGAACTGTTCTTCCCTGTCGGGAACACGGGTCCGGCCGTCGACCAGATCGAGAAGGCGAAGACCGTCTGCGCCACCTGCACGGTGACCGAGATCTGCCTGCAGTACGCCCTCGAGTCCAGCCAGGACTCGGGCGTGTGGGGCGGCCTCTCCGAGGACGAGCGCCGCGCACTCAAGCGCCGCGCCGCCCGCGCCCGCCGCGCCTCCTGAACATCGAGAAGCGGCCCGAGACGATGTCTCGGGCCGCTTCTGCGTATCTGCTCACCGTAGCGGCGGACTCGTCACGCGGTGAGCCAGCGGAGCGGGATGTCGATGACGACCTCGGTGCCCTCTCCCTCGCTCCCCCGCCACTCGATCGATCCGCTGAGTTCCCCCTGGATCAGGGTGCGGATGATCTGCGTTCCCAGTCCCTGACCGATGCGCCCCTCCGGCAGGCCCTTGCCGGTGTCGTGCACCGTGACGCGCAGATTCTCCTCGGTGCGCGCGGCGTCGATCGTGACCATGCCCTCCTGCCCTGCGAGGCCGTGCTCCACCGCGTTCGTGACGACCTCGGTGAGCGCGAGAGCCAACGGCGTCGCATACTCGCTCGGCAGGACCCCGAAGCGCCCGGTCGACCGAGTGCGCGCACGGGTGTTCGGCGCGGATGCGACCTCGGCGACGAGCTTCAGAACCCGGTGGAACACCTCGTCGAAGTCGACCTTCTGAGTCAGCCCCTGAGCGAGGGTGTCGTGAACCACCGCGATGGAGTCCACACGTCTCATCGCCTGGGTCAGCGCATCGCGCGCCTCGTCCGAGTGCGTACGACGCGCCTGGATGCGCAACAGCGATGCGACCGTCTGCAGGTTGTTCTTGACACGGTGATGGATCTCACGGATCGTCGCGTCCTTGGTGATGAGCTCCTGCTCCTGATGACGCAGCTCCGACACGTCCCGGCACAGCACGATGGCACCGATGCGCGTCCCGTGATCCTTGAGGGGAATCGCCCGCAGCGAGACAGTGACGCCGCGTGCTTCGATGTCGGTGCGCCAGGGGGCCCGCCCGGTCACGACGACGGGCAGCGACTCGTCGACCTGTCGCGACGGCGGCACGAGCCTCGTGGTGACCTCGGCGAGAGACTCGCCCTCCAGTTCGTCATCGAAACCCATGCGATTGAACGCCGAGAGCGCGTTCGGACTGGCGAACGTCGTGATGCCGTCGACGTCGATCCGGATCAAGCCGTCTGACGCTCGGGGAGCTCCGCGGCGCGGGGAGGTCGGAGCCGCCGGATCGGGAAAGCTGCCGTCGGCGATCATCCGGAAGATGTCGTTCGCGCACTCGTCGAACGTGATCTGCTGTCGCGACGGCGTCCGGGCCTCGCCGAGGTTCGTGTGCCGGGTGACGACGCCGATGACGGTCCCCTGGTGCTCACTGCCGCGGCGCTCGTTGACGATCGGCACCGCCCTCACGCGCGTCGGGGTCTCCTCGAACCAATCCGGCGAGGACGAGTCCACGATCTCCGCCGAATCGAACGCCCCCTGTACCTGCGTGCGCCACTGCGGCCGCACCCGCTCGCCCACGATGTCGCGGTAGAACAGGGTGGCCGCTCCGCTCGGACGGGCGTGGGCTACGGCGACGAACGATCCGTCGTCGGTCTCGATCCAGACGACGATGTCCGCCGACGCGAGGTCCGCGAGAAGCTGACCGTCGCCGGCGAGTCGATGCAGCCACTCGACATCGTTCTCGGCAAGACGGCCCTGGGCATTGGCGAGGTCGCTGAGCGTTGACACCCCACCAGCCTAGAGCGCGTCCGCTCAGAGAACGGCCAGCGACGTCGCCCGCCAGCGTCGGTCGAGACCTTCGAGGCGAATCGCCACCGCCCGGGTGCGACCGGGACCCGCGACCACGACGACAGCCTCCACCTTGCCGTCCACCGGTTCCGTCACGCGGATCGACAGGATCTCGAAAGTCGGGCGCGCAGGCGAGACCCCCTCGCGCTGCGCGCCCTCGCCGACAGATTCGCCCGCGTCACCAAACTCCGGTACGCGTCTTCATTGAACCAGCGGGCGAGCTGATCGACTTCTCTGACTCCCGCGAGCACCTCGAGCACGCCCTGGGTCAGGCTCCGCAGCAGCGGACTCGGATCCGGCAGCTCGGCGCGGGGCGTCGGCTGTGGTGCGAAGTACTCGTGAAGCATCATCTGAGGCACTCTCCATCGGGAAGACTGCGCCAAGTAGAGCATGCGTCGACTGGCCGATCCGGTCGCGTTCGTGATGTATGTGGATAACTCGTACATGCGCTCCCGGACTTCATTTACGGTGGTCCGCGTGCACTGGGATCGACTGTTCGAAGACCTCGAAGGCCAGCTGGCCTCCGAGTGGGAGAGCGAGCGCGCGGCGCTCGACGCCGAGTCGGAGCGCCTGCGCATCTCGAGGCTCGAGCTTCGCAGCCGGCTCAGAGTGCTCTGCGCATCGGCCGCTCCCGCCACCCTGGATCTGCCGGGTGGAGCTCGCGTTCGGGCACGACTGAACGCGCTGGGCTCCGATTGGATCGCTGCGACGATCGCGCAGGCCGAGGAATCACGGACGACGCGGTCGACCGTGATCGTCCCCCTCCACGCGCTCCGCGGACTCACCGTCGATCACGGTCTGCTGCTGTCGAGCCTGGACGAAGAGGACGACCCCGCCCCCGTGCTCCGCGAGCGCATGTCGCTCGGGTTCGTCCTCCGTGACCTCGCCCGGCGGCGGGTTCCGGTCAGAATCGTCAGCGTCGATGCATCCGACCTCCACGGGACGATCGACCGAGCGGGTGCGGACCATCTGGATCTCGCCCTGCACGACCCGGGCGAGGCGAGGACCGCCTCGGCGGTGCGTGCGTTCCAGATCATCCCGTTCGCAGCCGTCACGTCGGTTCAGACCGCGGGAGATCAGATGCCGTGACGGCGGGATGTGCCCCAGACCTCTGGGAAACTCGCCTCATTCGCCTCACGCCACAGCGCCATCCGTCTGGCCTCTTCGGACTGCTCGGCGAGATACTCCGAAAGGCTCGACTCCTCGACGCGCCACCGGGCGGGTGCACCGAGCTTGGACCCGCGCAGACGTCCCGCGTAGATGAGTTCGATGACCTCGTCGACCCCGATGCTCAGCAGTTCCGCCACCTGCGCCGGCGCCAGGAAGCGCTGCGTGGCCGGAGAGGAATGGGGCATGCTCCCATTCTCCCCCTGCCGTGCCGATACGCCAGGGCCCATCCGATGCTGTGGATAAGTCTCGAGCAGCCGCGGCGATTTCTGTGACCATGTCGCCATGAGCAAGTTCTCCCGTTCACGGCGTGCCGTCTGGGGTGATGCCCGCTTCCTGATCGGCATCGCCGTGGTCGCGCTGTCTGTCGCCGGCGTGTGGGCCGTCGTCTCCTCCTCCGGCGCCACGACACCGGTACTCCAGGCGACGCGAACGATACCGCTCGGCGAAGCGCTCGTCTCCGGTGACTTCCAGGTGGTGGACGTGGGACTCGGCGCCGTCTCGGATCGCTACCTCGCGCCCCAAGACCTTCGGCCCGGTCAGATCGCGTCCCGGACGGTCGTCGACGGCGAGCTGATGCCGACTTCTGCCGCCGAGGACGCGGATGCGAACAGAACCACCACGATCGTCGTCGAGAGCAGCACCGGCATCCCGGCCGATGTGGGCGCCGGGAGCATCATCGAACTCTGGCAATCTCCTCCGGTGGACGAAGGCGCCCTCCCGGGGACGCCGCGCATCCTCGTCGCCGATGCGATCGTCACATCGGTGACGAAGACCGAAGGAATGCTCGCCGCCGACGGCACCACGGCTGAGATCGTGATCGACCGAGCGGATGTCGCCGATGTGCTGTCCGCGATCACCGGCGGCTCTGTCCTGTCCGTCGTGCCGATCGGCTCGACCTCATGACGTCGGTAATCATCGCCCTACCCGATTCCCGTGCGCGCACCCTGGCCGAGGAACTCGAGCTCGAAGGCATCAGCGTGGTTTCCGTCGTCGCGCCGAGCAGGATCCTGCCCCTGCCCGACGGCGTCGATGCCGTCATCGTTCCCGCCAGCCGCGCGGTGCTGACGCCCGCGCTCGTCGCCGACTGCGACAGGGCAGGGGTGCGGATCCTGCCGCTCGGCGACGGCGACAGCAGACTGCTCGGGCGCTACGGCCTCGCGGCCGCACTCCCGACAGAAGCGCGCGGCTGGGAGATCGCTGCCGCGCTCACCGCCGACCTTGCGGGCTCCGTCGAGCGAATCGCGCAATCTCCGCGTCGTGTCACGGTGGTCTGGGGTCCGTCCGGTGCGCCGGGACGATCGACCGTCGCAATCCAGCTCGCCGTCGAGCTGTCCAGGGCAGGACGCCGCACTGCCCTGGTGGATGCCGACACCGTCGCTCCCTCCCTCGCGCTGCTGCTGGGACTCAGCGATGATGCACCCGGGATCGCCGCCGCGTGCCGTCGGGCAGAACTCGGCGCACTCGACTCGGCAGAACTCACACGGCTGGCGACCGTCCTCGACACGAGCGCAGGAGAGATCGAGGTCCTCGGGGGCATCAATCGCCCTGGGCGCTGGCCGGAACTCGGCGCACGTCGATTGGAGGCGACGCTGCGCGCATGCCGCAGCTGGGCAGAGGAGACCGTCGTCGATGTCGCGAGCGCCTTCGACGCCGACGATGAGGCGACGTACGACCTCACCGGCCCGCGTCGCCACGCAGCCACCGTTGCCGCGCTGCAGGAGGCAGACCTGATCATCGCCATCGCGGCGGCCGACCCGCTCGGCATGAGCAGGTTCATCAGGGAGCATGCCGAGCTACGACGGCTCACGACCCCGACGCCCATCAGAGTGGTGGTGAACCGCGTGCGCCCCGGCCCCCTGGGCATGGATGCGCGAGGTCAGATCCGGCGCACGCTCGAGAGGTTCGCCGGCATCGCGGACGTCGCGTTCCTCCCTTTCGATCAGCGGGCCGCCGACGCCGCCCTCCTGCACGCCCGACCGATGGCGGACCTCACTCCGCGCTCGTCCCTCGTCGCCGGCGTGCGCCGCGTCGTGGAGACTCTCGTCTCCACATCAGCAGAGCCGCCTACTGGCGGTAGCTCGAGAGGAAGTTCCCGAGGCGCTCGACGGCTTCTGCGAGCACGCGGGGCTCGGGGAGCGTGACGAGTCGGAGGTGGTCGGGGGTCGGCCAGTTGAAGCCGGTTCCCTGCACGAGGAGGATGTGTTCGGAGACCAGCAGGTCGTAGACCAGCTTCGCGTCGTCCCTGATCTCGTGGACGTTCGGGTCCAGACGCGGGAAGGCGTACAACGCGCCGACGGGCTTGACGCACGAGACACCGGGGATCGATTCGAGTCCCTTCCAGGCGATGTCACGCTGCTCATGCAGGCGCCCGGTCGGCGCGATCAGCGCGTCGATGGACTGCACTCCCCCGAGAGCCGCCTGAACCGCGTACTGGGCGGGGACGTTCGGGCAGAGACGCGTCGAGGCGAGCAGGTTGATCCCCTCGAGGAACCCCTTCGCGTGGTCCTGCGGCCCGGTGATCACGAGCCACCCGGACCGGAAGCCGGCGACCCGGTAGGTCTTCGAGAGCCCGTTGAACGTCAGACACAGCAGGTCCGGCGCCAGGGTCGCCGTCGGGATGTGCACCGCATCATCGAACAGGATGCGATCGTAGATCTCGTCGGAAAGCAGCAGCAGCTGGTTCTCACGGGCGATCTGCACCATGCCCTCGAGAACTTCGCGTGAGTAGACCACGCCGGTCGGGTTGTTGGGGTTGATGATGACGAGAGCTTTGGTGCGCGGAGTGATCTTGGATCGGATGTCCTCGAGGTCGGGCTGCCATCCGTTGTCCTCATCGCACAGGTAATGGACCGGGGTGCCGTCGGCGAGACTCGTCATGGCGGTCCACAGCGGGTAGTCGGGTGCCGGGATGAGCACCTCATCGCCCTCGTCGAGAAGAGCCTGCATCGTCATCGTGATGAGCTCGGAGACGCCGTTGCCGAGGAAGACATCCTCGGGATCGAACCGCGGGAACCCGGGGATCTCCTCGTACCGGCTGACGACTGCTCGCCGTGCCGAGATGATCCCCTTGCTGTCGCTGTACCCGTGAGCGGTCGGAAGCGCCGCCAGCATGTCATGCACGATCTGGTGGGGTGCCTCGAAGCCGAAGATGGCGGGGTTGCCCGTGTTGAGCTTGAGGATCCGATGTCCCTCGGCCTCGAGCCGCGCCGCCTCGACGAGCGTGTTTCCACGGATCTCGTACAGGACGTTCTTGAGCTTCGACGACTGGTCGAAGTGGCGCGTTGGTGTCATTGAGCAAGCCTACAATGACGCGACGAGGGGCCGATCCCCACGGACCGGCCCCTCGTCATGCGCTCTGCTACTTCTTCTTCTTGCCCTGCGCCCGCCGCTGCTCGCGGTTGCCCGCGGGAGCTGCCGAGCCCTCGGTGCGCTGCCCGAACGCGCCGCGCGGAGCCTCAGCCGACTCGGCCTCCTCGGCGGGCGCCTGACGCGCGGCCGCTGCCTGACGAAGCTTCTCGGTCGCGGCCTGCTGAACCTGACCGCGGTCGTTGCGGACCTCGACCTCGCCGGCGTCGTTCGCGGCAGAGTACTCGAGCCGCTGGTCTCCACCGTCTTCGGCGAGGCCCTTCGCCTCGACCTCGGCCGTCTGCGAATCGCCCGCCCGACGCACCTCGACCTCGAGATTGTAGAGGTAGCCGACCGACTCCTCCTTGATCTGCCCCATCATCGACTGGAACATCGCGTAGCCCTCGCGCTGGTACTCGATGAGCGGGTCGCGCTGCGCCATCGCACGGAGACCGATGCCGTCCTTGAGGTAGTCCATCTCGTAGAGGTGGTCGCGCCAGCGGCGATCGAGCACCTGCAGCACCACGCGTCGTTCGAGCTCACGGGTCGCCGCTTCTCCGAGCGACTCCTCACGGGTCTCGTATGCGATCTTCGCGTCCGACAGCAGCTCGCGGGTCAGACCCTCTGCGGTGATGCCACCCTTGCGGCCGGCAGCCTCGGACACAACCTCGTCGATGGTCACGCTCACCGGGTACAGCGTCTTGAGCTCGGTCCAGAGTGCGTCGAAGTCCCAGCTCTCGTTGTGACCCTCGCCGGTGTGATCGCGCACCACGCCACTGATCGCGTCCTCGATGAAGTGCTGGACGCGGTCGGCGATGTCATCGCCCTGCAGGATGTGGCGGCGGTCGGCGTAGATCGCCTCGCGCTGACGGTTCAGGACGTCGTCGTACTTGAGGACGTTCTTGCGCATCTCGGCGTTGCGCGACTCGACCTGCGACTGAGCGCTGCGGATCGCCCGCGACACCAGGCCCGACTCGATCGGGACGTCGTCGGGGAAGTTGGTGCGCGCGAGGATCGCCTCGGCGGCGCCCGACTGGAACAGGCGCATGAGATCGTCGGTGAGGCTCAGATAGAAACGGCTCTCGCCGGGGTCGCCCTGACGGCCCGAGCGACCGCGCAGCTGGTTGTCGATGCGGCGCGACTCGTGGCGCTCCGTGCCCAGGACATAGAGCCCACCGGCCTCGATGACCTTCTCGGCCTCTTCGGACACGATGGACTTCATCGCCTCGTACGTCTCGTCCCACGCGATCTCGTACTCCTCGGGCGTCTCGACGGGGTCGAGTCCCTTGCCCTTGAGCTCCTGCACGGCGAGGAACTCGGCGTTGCCGCCGAGCATGATGTCGGTTCCACGACCGGCCATGTTGGTGGCGACGGTCACGGCGCCGAGGCGCCCTGCGCGAGCGACGATCTCGGCCTCGCGCGCGTGGTTCTTCGCGTTGAGGACCTCGTGCTTGACGCCCTTCTTCGCGAGGAGCCGCGACAGGTACTCGCTCTTCTCGACGCTCACGGTGCCCACGAGCACCGGCTGCCCCTGCGCGTGACGCTCGGCGATGTCCTCGACCACCTGCGTGAACTTGGCGGTCTCGTTCTTGTAGACGAGGTCGGACTGGTCCTTGCGGATCATCGGACGGTTCGTCGGGATCGGGATGACACCGAGCTTGTAGGTCGACATGAACTCGGCCGCTTCGGTCTCGGCGGTACCGGTCATGCCGGCGAGCTTGTCGTACAGGCGGAAGTAGTTCTGAAGCGTGACCGTGGCGAGAGTCTGGTTCTCGGCCTTGACCGGCACGGCCTCCTTCGCCTCGATGGCCTGGTGGATGCCCTCGTTGTAGCGACGTCCGACCAGGATGCGACCGGTGTGCTCGTCGACGATCATGACCTCGTCGTTCATGACGACGTAGTCGGTGTCCTTCTTGAACAGGGCGAGGGCCTTGATCGAGTTGTTGAGGAACGAGATCAGTGGCGTGTTCGCGGACTCGTACAGGTTGTCGATGCCGAGGTAGTCCTCGACCTTCTCGATGCCGGGTTCGAGAACGCCGACGGTGCGCTTCTTCTCGTCGACCTCGTAGTCGACGCCCGCCTCGAGGGTGCGCGCGATCTTCGCGAACTCCGCGAACCAGCGGTTCGCCTCACCGGAAGACGGTCCTGAGATGATCAGCGGCGTGCGCGCCTCATCGATCAGGATGGAGTCGACCTCGTCGACGATCGCGAAGTAGTGCTCGCGCTGGACGAGGTCTTCCTTGCGCCACGCCATGTTGTCGCGGAGGTAGTCGAAGCCGAACTCGTTGTTCGTGCCGTAGGTGATGTCGGACGCATACTGCTCGCGGCGCACAGCCGGGGTCTGGCCCGAGACGATGATTCCCGTCGACATGCCGAGGGCCCGGTACACGCGCCCCATGAGCTCTGCCTGATAACTCGCGAGGAAGTCGTTGACCGTGATCACGTGGACGCCCTCGCCCGCGATCGCATTGAGGTACGCCGGGAAGGTGGCGACCAGGGTCTTGCCCTCACCGGTCTTCATCTCTGCGATGTTGCCGAGGTGGAGAGCAGCACCACCCATGATCTGCACGTCGTACGCGCGCATACCGAGGGTGCGCTTCGCCGCTTCGCGCACGGCGGCGAACGCCTCGGGCATGAGCTGATCGAGCGACTCGCCCTTCGCGAACCGCTCACGCAGCTCGGTGGTCTCGTTGCGAAGTTCGTCGTCCGTGAGCTTGGAGATGTCCTCTTCCAGCGCGTTCACGGCCTTGACCACCTGGTTCAGGCGTCGGATGACCCGCCCTTCTCCAGCGCGCAGCAGCTTCTCAAGAGGATTGGCCACAGATGTCATCTCCCTGTCGATGGTTCCGGCGGCGCCGCGTGTCGGGCGCGTGCCAGGCATACCTTGTCATGTTACCGGTCCGTGACCTGCACGTCGTCTGCATGGCGTGCCTCCAACGCGTTTCCGAGTATGTATATATTGGTCCACGACACCGGGAGGTCCATATGTCGGTCCGACAGAGTCTGCTCGCGATCCTCGCTCAGGGCCCCTGCTACGGCTACCAGTTGCGGCACGAGTTCGACCGCCGCACGGGCTCGGTATGGCCGCTCAACGTCGGTCAGATCTACAACACGCTCGAGCGCCTCGAGCGTGACGGGCTCGTCGCTCGCGGTGCAGCGGACGAGCACGGCCACGTCTACTGGGAGATCACGGCCACCGGCGCGTCCGAGGTGGACCGCTGGCTCGCGTCTCCCGCGCCACGAAGCCAGGCGACGCGCAACGAGCTCGCCATCAAGCTGGCTGTGGCGGCGACCCTCCCCGGCGCGGACGCCGCCCGAGTCATCGCGGCCCAGCGCGCGGCGTCGGAAGAGCATCTCGCAGATCTCACCGCGACGAGGGCGACGCGCGAGGACGACAGCCCCGAGGGGCTCGCATGGTCGCTCGTCGTCGATTCGATGATCTTCACGGCGGAGGCCGAGATCCGCTGGCTCGACCATGTGCAGACCCGGCTCGCCCAGCACCCTGTCCACGCCCTCGCTCTCGAGTTGACGACCGATCGACCCAAACGTGGCAGGCCTTCGAGGTCAGACGTGGCGGCACTCGTCTGACGGGTTTCGCCTCAAGCGTATGCACAGCCAGCGGCGTCGCCCGGGAAACTAGGATCAGTCCTATGGCTGGAATATGGGGCAGACGCAAGCGCGAGCAGGAAGAGCTGGCCGCACAGGACGCCGACCTGGCTCGCCGCGCTGAGCAGGCACTCGTCTCGGCGGACGAGCGCATCAGGAGCACCTCCGACGAACTGGCGTTCGCGGAGGCCGAACTCGGGGATCAGCTGACTCGCGACCTGAAGAAGGCGCTCGCTGCGGTGCGCACGCATCTGCGCGAGGCATTTCAGCTCCACCAGCTCAACCACGATGAGATTCCCGACACGCCTGAGGAGCTCCGCACCCGCAACGCGAGGATCATCCAGCTGTGCGACTGGGCGCAGGATCTGCTCGACGAGAAGACGTCCGATCTCGCCGCATCGATCTCGAAGGTGCGTCGCGCACCCGAGATCATCGCCCAGGTGCGTGCCGATGCCGAGGCGCTGAGCGCACGGATCCCGCACACGAACGAGACCGTCGCGCGTCTCTCCGCGCGTTACTCGGACTCGGCGATGCACCAGATCACGGCGAGCGCCGCCGAAGCAGAGCAGCTGATCGCGTTCGCAACGCACGGCGCGGCCGTCTCAGAACGTCGCCGCGCAGCGAAGCAGAACGAGGAGGCGAACCTCGCACTGGAGACCGCCACCGAGGCCACGCGGCGCGCTTCCGCGCTGCTCGACGCCGTGGAGGACTTCGAGATCGAAGCGCTGCGTGCGGAGTCGACCCTTGCCGAGGTCGTCGCGGATTCACGCAACGACCTCATCGCCGCGCGCACCGCACCCCAGGCGCCGGCCGTCGCGGCCGCCGTCTCCGCGCTGCAGGACGCGCTGAGCGCCCTGTCGCCCGCGGGGACCCCCGGAGATCCCTTCGCCGAGCTGTCGCAGCTGCGCGACGCGAACACGGCTCTCGACGACGCGATCGCCACCGCTCGGCACCGCGAGGCGCACCCGCTGCCCAGCATCCAGCAGGTGCAGCATGCGATCGATGATGCCGACCGCCAGCTCGGCGTCGCCCGCGGACTCATCGCCGGGCACCGCGGCTGGATCGGCGCCGACGCGCGCACGCGCCTCGCCGAGGCCGAGAGGCTGCGGGTCGATCTGTCGGATCTGCTTCCGGCGGAAGAGACGCGCGACGAGGCTCTGACCAGTGCACGACGCGTCGCACACCTGGCTTCTGAGGCCCTGCAGCTCGCCCAGCGCGACATCGATTCCTCACGGCCGCAGGATCAGGGCTGGGGCGGCGGAAACGGCTGGGGCGGCGGCGGCTGGAGCGGCGGGGGCCGACGCGGCGGTGGCGGCGACGTCGCCTCGGGCATCCTCGGCGGTCTCGTCATCGGCAGCATCCTCGACGGCATCTTCGACTGACGCCGTCGCACAACGCGACGACGGCCCGGCTCCCTCTGGAGCCGGGCCGTCGTCGTCTCAGCCTCAGGAGGCGAGCGCCTCAGTGGGCGGAGCCTGCGTCTCGAGAGCGATCACACCGTAATCCCAGCCCTTGCGTCGGTAGACGACGCTCGGGTGGTCGGTGCGCACGTCCACGAACAGGAAGAAATCGTGCCCGACCAACTCCATCCGGTCGACGGCCTCTTCGACGGTCATCCATTCCGCTCCGAAGTTCTTGGTGCGGATGACCACCGGTGAGTAGACCTCGTCGTCCTCGTTCTGGATCGGCACGTTGCCGGTCGCGACGGCCCGCAGGACATCCACGGATGCCGGCTGGACATCGATGCCCTCCAGCGCTCCGCTCTCCTTCTCGAAGTGCGCCCCGCGTGGGTGCTGACGTCCGTCGACTCGCTTCTCCTTCGCTCGACGAAGCTGCTCGGCCATCTTGTCGACGGCCATGTCGAGTGCGACGAACTTGTCTCCGTCCGTGGCTTCAGCGCGCACGACGGGGCCCTTGCTGACGAGCGTGAGCTCCACGGTCTCGTCCGGCACGTGACCGTTGCGGTACACCCGGTGGGTGACCTTGACATCCAGCCGTTGCGCACGGGACGCGAACGTCTGGATCTTGGCGATCTTCTCTTCGACAACGGCTCGGAATCGATCGGTGATACCCACCCCGACGCCAACGATGCTCGTTTCCATTGCTGCCTCCTTGTCCCGGTCCTCCCGGCCAAGGGCGGACCGTGGTCGCCTTGTGACCCCCAACGGTAGTCGGCCTGACCTCGGATGTCACGGGTCAGTTGCTGCGTGTCCCCGATGCGTTCACATTCCGTTCGCTGTGACGCGGCGTGGCGGCGAGCGCGACCGCTGCCAGGACATGGGCGCCCGCGTCTTTCAGCGCGCGAGCCGCCTCATCGAACGTCGCACCCGTCGTGACCACGTCGTCGACGAGCACGACGGTCTCCCCCTCGAGCACACGTCGCGCTCGCATGCTCCCGCGGACGTTCTCCGCTCGGCTCACGGAATCGAGGCCTCGCTGATCCGTGCGCCGACCCCGCAGAACGAGCAACCGGTCGGGAAGCCGACCCGCCCGCCGGATCAGCAGCTCGGGCACCCGGTAGCCGCGCCGTCGAAAGGCGGCCACCGATGTCGGGATCGGCACGAGGTGGAGCGGTCGATCGGTATCCGCGCGTGCCTCGAGCACGTCGACCACCTCCCCCAGCGCCGATCCGAACGGGCGAGCGAGCAGCGTCTCGCCGTCGTCCTTCATCCTGCGGATGCATCGCGCCGCGACCGACTCGAAGGGCATCGCCGCTCGGACCTCCAGTCCGGCGGGCGTGCGGCGGACGAGCGGCTCCGGTCGGATGCTCTGTCGGCACGAGCCGCAGAGCAGCGTCCCGGGCCGGCCGCACCCCGCGCAGGTCGCCGCGAGCAGAAGGGCGAGTATCTCGAGTCCTACGGCGCGGGCCGGTGGATGCGGTGACATCCGTCGATGCTCTCGCAACAGTCCGGCGCCGGGGCTGCAGAGGCTGCGCGGAACGCGGCCGTCATGGACTGTCAGTCGATGTCGGACGGCCGTGCAGGGACAGTCGCGCTCAGTGCCCCGCACGCGTCGCGAGAAGTGAGACTCCGCTGATCGACTCGCTCCATGCCGAGCCCGCACGGGCGAACACGGCGCCGTCCGCGCCCAGCACTCGCAGACCGGTGGCTGCGCGCGCACCCGCCAGGGACACCGCGCCGGTCGGAGCCACCTCTGACGTGCCAGGCCCTCCGACCACCTGCGTGACGACCATCCGGTCTGCGGGATCCGTCAGCAGTCCGAGACGATCCGCGCCCAGCCAGACGAGGCCGATGGCGCCGCCGTCGAGCTGCGCCAGCGGCTCGGTGGGCCCGAGCTCGGTCGGAAGCCCGGCCTCATCGCGGATCACCGATGACACGACGATCCAGCGCTCGCCCCCGATCACGACGGCCGCGGCGACGCGGGCCCCATCCGCCGAGACGCGGATGGCGGATACGGAGGAGGCCTCCGGCCACGCGCCCGCGATGCTCTGAGGGGCGACATCGCTGCCGATCGCCTGCAGAGCCGCCGGTGCGTTAGACGGGACCGACCACGTGTAGTCGTAGGGATCCATGGACGGCCGCACCAGCGATGGGCGGTCGTCCAGCTCGTTGAAGCTGCCTTCACCTGCGAGCCACACGTGCCCGTCGATGAGCTGCACGGCCGCGTGGGAGCTGTCGACCGACACGTCGACCGCTGTGACGGGCTGACCCGCGTTCACGATCTGGTCCGAGACGCCGGGGATCGGCGTGATCTCTCCACCGACCAGCATGCCGAAGGTCCCGTCCTTCAGCACGAGGCTGCCCGGATCGGCCTTGTCCGTCACGACCTCGACGACCCCGGCCTCCAGTGTGCGGCCGTCGACCGTGAAGCGCACCTGGTCGATCTGCACGCCCCCGGCGGTCAGGGTCGCCTGGAGCTGAGTGCGCATGCGCGCGAGGGTGGTCGGGTCGAGGCCCAGCGCCGCCCGGTTCAGGGCGACGTCGGCGATCTGGTCGGGGTCGATCGGCACGGAGTCCCGTGCGAGCTGCACCTCCTGCGGGAACGCGCTCTGCACGGCCGGATCGAGCCAGGGGCTGGGCGCGCCGCCGATCAGCGACTGCGCGATGGTCGTCGCCACCGTGGCGCGTCGAGGGAACCAGCGCACATCGGGCACGAGTCGTTCCCACGTCTGATCGAAGTACTGCAGCGCGTAGTCGTCGTACACGCGCGAGAACCTGGATTCGTCGATCACCACGCCGTCCGGCGCCTCGGCGATCCGCCACTGGCCGTCAGTGAGTTCGACCACGAAAGCCGAGTTCGAGGCGCCGAACGCCTCGGAGTACGCTCCGGTCGCGTCGACGCTGGCGACCTGATCGAAGGCGACCCTCACGTCGGCCGTGTCGCCGTCATCGGCATCGTCGTCTTCGTCGACATTCGAGCTGAAGGAGCGGGTCGCCGAGCTCACATCGATCGACACGCCGGTGTTCGGACGCCAGGTCGATGCGAGCTCCGGGGTGAGAAAGCTGCGAGCGGTGTTCCAGTTGTCGGCCGGGGTGATCGCGGCCTCCATGAAGCCTTCGACGATCGCCGCAGGCCCCGCGCCGTCCACCGGGCCCGAAGCGAGCGGGAGGAAGTCCTGCCCCTCGGGGGACGCCCCGAGAGGCTTTCCCGGCTGTGCGTCTCCGCTGGTCGGAAGACCTGTGCACGCTGACAGGATGAGCACGGTCGCCGCGATCACGAGACCGCGCAGCGCGCGCCGAGTCCGCGCGGTCATTCGATGCTCCCTCGATCGAAGAGCTCCGCCGGGACGTCGGCGAGCTGGATCGGCTGCGTGGCATCGCCGAGTTCGGCGAGCGGCTCCTGCGGCTCGATCGGGATGGGCGAAGGCCCATCCGTCGCATCGCCACGGCGAGGCAGGGTCAGAACGAAGTTCGTCCCGACGCCGAGTTCGGACCATACCGCGAGCGATCCGCCGTGGAGAGTCGCGTCGCCGAGCGCGATCGACAGTCCGAGACCCGTCCCCCCGAGAGTGCGCTGGCGGGAGGGATCAGCGCGCCAGAATCGGTCGAACACCCGCTCGGCATCCGCCGGGTCCATGCCGAGCCCGAAGTCGCGGACGCCGGCGGCGACCGCATGCTGATTGCTGTCGACGGTGACGACGATCGGCCGACCCTCGCCGTGCTCGATCGCATTGCCGATCAGGTTGCGCAGCACTCGTCGCACCCGCCGCGGATCCATGTCGACCGGCGAGTAACCGCCGGGGGCGACGAGCCTCAGCTCGCTGCCGCGATCGTCGGCGAGAGGACGCATCTGCTCGATGATGTCCTCTGCGAGATGCGCGAGGCTCGTCGCCTCGAGCTCGAGCTGCACGGAGCCTGCGTCGTAGCGGCTGATCTCGAGCAGATCCGACAGCAGCGTCTCGAACCGCTGCACCTGCGTGTGCAGGAGCTCGGTGGTGCGAGCGGTCGTCGGATCGAACTCCTCCCGCTGATCGTTCAGCATGTCTGCGGCGAGGCGGATCGTGGTGAGCGGAGTCCGCAGCTCATGCGACACATCTGACACGAAGCGCTGCTGCACGAGTGACAGCTCGCCGAGCTCCTTGATCTGGGATTCGATGCTGTCGGCCATGGCGTTGAAGGAGCGTCCCAGGGTCGCGATCTCGTCTTCCCCGTGCACGTCGATGCGGACGCCGAGGTCGCCCGAGGCCAGACGTGCGCTCGTCTCGGCAGCCTCGACGATAGGCGTCGACACGGTGCGGAGAACGATGAAGGAGATCGCGGCGACGATCGCCACCAGACCTATGCCGGCGACCCACAGGGTGCGCTGCACGAAGGTGAGAGTGTTGTCTGCATCCGCGAGGTCGTACGCGAAGTAGATCTCGAACGGCCCCGCCTCGGGAACCCGCAGCTGCTGCCCCACGATGATCCCGGGCACAGCTCGGCCGCCGACCTCGAGTGATACGGACTGCCAGGACTGCCAGTCGTCGAACTCGACCACCCTGTTCCTGAGGCCCGAGGTGATCAGATTGTCGCTCAGCCCGGCGGTGAAGCCGTTGAGCGGGACGTCGGGGTCGACCTCCATGCGGAATCCGGCAAGACCTTCGGCCGTCGAATTGCGTCCGAGGTCCTCCTGCACGCTGTCCCACAGCTCCGGCAGGGCTGCCGGGTCATCGCCCAGCGCCGTCGCGTCCAGGGTCGCCTGCGCCTGGTTCACCGAGCGTGCCGCGTCTTCGAGCGCCTCGTTCTTGCGGGATTCGAACAGATCGTTCTGGATCACCAGCGCCATCGTCACGCAGGTGATCAGGATCGCGGTGGACGTCAGCAGAAGCGTGATCGTGAGCGTCCGGAATCGCAGAGAACTGCGCCACAACGCCTGGACGACGGTCGGCCAGCCACGCCAGTCGCGGATGACAGCGACCGCCGTGGTGGTCGCTGTGGTCGCGGCCATCGTGGGCCTAGCCCGCGCTCCCGGCACGGTAGCCGACGCCCCGTACCGTCATGACGATCTTGGGGTTGTCCGGGTCGAGTTCGACCTTCGCCCGCAGACGCTGCACGTGCACGTTGACCAGCCGCGTATCGGCCTTGTAGTGGTAACCCCACACCTGCTCGAGCAGCATCTCCCTCGAGAACACCTGCTGGGGCTTCGACGCGAGCGCGACGAGCAGTTGGAACTCCAGTGGAGTGAGAGCGATCGGAGCCGTACCGCGGCGCACCTCATGGGCGTCGACGTCGACGGTGAGGTCCCCCACGCGCAGCTGCTCCCCCACGTTCTGCGACGTGGGCCGCAGTCGGGTTCTGATACGAGCGACGAGCTCCTTCGGATTGAAGGGCTTGACGATGTAGTCGTCGGCTCCGACCTCGAGTCCTCTGACCACATCAGCGGTGTCGCTGCGGGCGGTGAGCATGATGACGGGGACTCCGGATTCGGCGCGGATGCGCGTGCAGATCTCGATGCCGTCCATCCCGGGCAGCATCAGGTCGAGCAGCACGAGATCGGGACGCTGTGCGCGCCACTCGTCGACCGCCCGCGCACCGTCGGCGCAGAACACCGGCTCGAAACCTTCCGTGCGCAGCACGATGCCGATCATCTCGGCGAGCGCGGTGTCGTCGTCGACCACAAGAATGCGTGAGGTCATAACTGTTACCTTATGGCACTCAGTACCACGGTCCTCCTGTCTACGCGCCCGACGGGTCATGTGACACGATGGGAGCGCACGACGGAGGGAGTGCCGGTGAGCGGCCAGACATGGACCCCTGCCCCGAAGAAGGGCATCATCCCCCTGCATCCGCTGACGTTCGGGATGCTGTTGAGCAAGTCGTTCGTCGCACTGCGCCACAACCCCAAGGTCCTCTTCGGCTTCGGAGTCGTCATCCAGCTCGCGGTCGTGGTGCTCAGCGCCACGGTGATGGGCTTCGTGTTCGTCACGACGTTCACGCGGCTCGAGTCGCTCTCTCCCTCCTCCCCGGACTTCGAGGCCGTGTTCGCCGGAACGATCGCGATGAACATCGTCGCGGGCATCTCCGTCGGTCTCGCGTCCGTCGCTTTCACCGCTCTGATGCAGGGCGTCGTCGCAGCCGAGATCGGCTACGCCGCGATCGGCGTGAAGGCCACGCTGAAGACCCTCTGGCGCAAGATGACCCCGTCGTTCTGGCGGCTGGCCGCCTTCGCTTCACTCTCGGTCATCTTCATCTTCGGTGTGATCGTCATCCTCTTCGTCATCGTCGCCGGCTTCGTCGCCAGCGGGCTCGGCGGATCCGCTGAGGCCATCGGCGGCGTCGTCATCCTCGTGCTGCTCGTCCTGCTCACGACGATCCCCCTCCTGGTCTGGCTGACGACCAAGCTGCTGCTGGTGCCGTCCATCCTCGTCCTCGAGCGCGCGAAGCTCCGCGATGCGCTCGTGCGCTCGTGGCGACTCACCCGCGGTCGCTTCTGGATCGCCTGGGGAGTCACCTTCCTGATCGGCGCCATCATGGGCGCCGCGATGCAGCTCGTGAATCTCCCCGTGTCGCTGCTGAGCTCGATGCTCGGATCGGTCATCGCCCCGACCGGCTCTGCGGACACTGCCGCCATCATGGGGTTCGTCTTCGCCCTCCTCGCCCCGCAGATCCTGCTCCTCGTGCTGCAGGCCATCACGCTCGTGGTGCAGAGCACCGCAGGAACCCTCGTGTATCTCGACAGTCGGATGCGCTACGAGGGTCTCGACCAGGCGCTGATCAGTCATGTCGAGCGACGCGACCTGGGGTGGACGGAGGAACAGCTCGGCGACCCCTTCGTCGTCGACGCCACGCGCGCCGTCTCGAGTGCACCGCCGCCCAAGCAGGTGCCCGAATGGGCGACGATGACGCCGGCCGGCCATGAGGCGCAGCCGTATGGAGGGCAGCCGTACCCCGGGCAGCAGTACCCCGGGCAGCAGTACCCGGCACAGCCGTACCCCGGGCAGCAGTACGGGTACCCGACTCAGCCTCCCCCTTCACAGCCGCCGTACGCGCCGCCGGCTGCGACCGTCCCGCCTCAGCCACCGGCGTATCGGCCGGCACCGGCGCCCGCCGCTCCCCCGGCATCCTCAGCGCCCGCGGACGACTCCACCTGGGCGGCCCCCGGAGCGGGCAGCGAAGGATCTGCATGATCCGCCCGCTGGACGATGTGCTGGTGCCCGACGGAGACGAGGCGAGACAGTGGGCCGAGCAGGAGCTCTCCGACCCGCGCTATGCCGATGCGAAGCCGACGTGGTTCGATCTCGTCGCGCGTGACATCGGACGGTTCCTCGCCGATCTGTTCAGCTCCGACAACGGCGCCAGCGTCGGGCCGTCTGCACTGATCATCGTCAGCGTCATCGTCTTCGGCGCTCTTGTGGCGGCCCTCATCATCTGGGGTCGCCCTCGCCGCTCCCAGGCGATCCGTCGGCCGGGTGCCGGGCTTCTCGGCGCCGAGGACGACCGTTCGGCGGCGCAGCTGCGTGCGGATGCCGACCGTGCCGCGCGAGCGGCGGACTGGGACGAGGCGACGGTCCTGCGGTTCCGCGCGCTCGCGAGAGGACTCCTCGAGCGCGACCTCATCGAGCCGTCCCCCGGCGCGACGGCCCAGGCGATCGCGCGCGAGGTCTCTGTCGTGTTCCCTGCGGAGACGACGCCCGTCCGCCAGGCCGCCGTGTTCTTCGACGACGTGCGCTATCTGCGGCATCCCGCGACCGCTGATCGCTACGCGGAGCTCGCAGCGACAGACGACCGGCTCAGTGCCCTGCGCCCGGAAGCAGTGACCGCGTGAGCGTTCTCGAGCAGCGGGACGTCCCCGCGTCGACCGCCGAACGCGCGCCTCGAGGCCGACGGTCGCGAGCTCTGCTCGGATGGCTGATCATCGTGGCGCTCGTCCTCGGCGGCGTCTTCGTCGCGATACAGGTCGGTGTGCGCATGCCCGATCAGCGGGGTTCACTCGATCCCGAGAGCGTGAGCGACTCGGGTGCCATGGCCATCGCGCAGATCCTGCAGGAGAACGGTGTCGAGGTCTCGGTCTTCCGTTCGCGCGCCGAGGCGCGCCAAGCGCTCGATGACGACGCCACGCTCGTGATGGCGAATCCGTACACGCTCTCCGACGAGGCGATCACCGAGCTCATCGAGCCCGCCGACCGGGTGGTCTTCCTGTCGAGCAGTACGCACCTGCTGAGCCTCTTGAGGATCGGCGACAACGCCACCCCGGATTTCACCCCGGCGCAGGCAGACTGCGACGCACCCGAGTTCGCGGACGTCGGCTCGATCCGTCCTGATCGGCTGTTCACGCCCGCCGACGGCGTGAAGGGATGCTTCGGCGACGACGACGCGGCGGCCGTGCTCATCGATGAGAGCGACGGAGCCACGCATGTCGTCGTCGAGGGTGCGCGCCTCTTCAGCAACGCCTATCTCGCAGACGACGGCAACGCCGCACTCGCGCTCGCGCTGCTCGGACAGACCGAGCGCGTCGTCTGGTACGTGCCCAGTTTCGGCGACACGGACATCGAGGGCGAGACCGAGGACACCCTCGGGTCGCTCACACCGGGATGGGTGACACCGGCCATCCTGCTGCTCATGCTCGCCGGCGTCGCGGCAGCACTGTGGCGCGGTCAGCGCTTCGGACCGCTCGTCGCCGAGACGCTGCCGGTGACGGTGCGCGCCTCGGAGACCATGCACGGTCGCGCACGTCTGACCGCGAAGGCCGGCGACGCTGCGCACGCGGGCGAAGCTCTCCGAGACGGGAGCCGGCGCCGCCTGGCGCGCAGGCTCGGCCTCGCTGTCACCGCGAGTGCCGAGGAGGTCGCGGATGCCGCAGCCGACCGGCTGCGCGTGCCGCGTGGCTCGCTGCACGAGCTGCTCGCGGGCGCGCCACCCGTCGACGATCCGTCACTGATCGACCTCGCGCGCCGACTGCAGGAACTCGAGAGCGCCGTCGACGCCTCGTCCTTCACGGAGCGGAGATCCGAATGAACCGCCCCCGCCGAACCGCCGTCCATCCATCATCCGACCGGAAGCCGAGGACACCACGTGACCGCTGAGAACTTCAACGACGCCGAGCTGCGTCAGGCCATGCACCGCGTGCGCACGGAGGTCGACAAGGCCGTCGTGGGCCAGGCGGGCACGGTGACCGGCCTGCTGGTGTCGCTGCTCGCGCGAGGACATGTGCTGCTCGAGGGCGTGCCCGGGGTGGCGAAGACCCTGGTCGTGCGCTCGTTCGCGCGGGCGCTCGGCCTCGACACGAAGCGCGTGCAGTTCACCCCCGACCTCATGCCGGGAGACGTCACCGGTTCGCTGGTCTACGACGCCCGCACGGGCGAGTTCGACTTCCGTGCGGGTCCGGTGTTCACGAACATCCTTCTCGCCGACGAGATCAACCGCACGCCTCCGAAGACCCAGGCCGCCCTGCTCGAGGCGATGGAAGAACGTCAGGTGTCCGCCGACGGTGTCAGCCGAGCTCTGCCCGACCCGTTCCTCGTCGCCGCGACGCAGAACCCGATCGAGCACGAGGGCACGTATTCGCTGCCGGAGGCCCAGCTCGACCGCTTCCTGATGAAGCTGGTCGTGGGAATGCCGGAGCGGGATGCCGAGGTGTCCGTGCTGCGCAAGCACGCCTCCGGCTTCTCCCCGCGCGAGCTCACCGGCGTGGAGGCCACCGTCTCCGCGGACGAGATCCGTGCGGCTCAGGATGCGGCAGGACGCGTCGAGGTCACCGATGACGTCCTCGGCTATGTCGTCGACCTCGCCAGAGCCACGAGGCAATCGCCCTCGGTCGAGCTCGGCGCGAGCCCCCGCGCCTCCACGGGTCTGCTCGCCGCTGCGAAGGCGTGGGCGTGGCTCAACGCATCCTCTGCCGTCACGCCGGATCACGTGCAGACGATGCTCGTCCCCGTCTGGCGGCACCGGCTGCAGCTCCGTCCGGACGCCCAGATGGAGGGCGTGTCAGCGGATGCCGTGCTCACATCCGTCGTCCAGCAGACCAGGGTGCCGATCTAGGTGTTCGTCACCGGCCGTCTCGCGCTTGCCGTCGCCGTCGGCATCGTCCCGCTCGTCCTCGCCGGGCTGGCGGACTTCCCGCCCTATGCCGCCCTCGGCATCTGGGTGCTGCTCTGCGTCCTGCTGATCGTCGTCGATGTGCTGCTGGCTCCGAGCCCCCGCTCCGTCGTCGTGACCAGGCGCGTGCCGACGCGCACCCGCATCGGCGAGCAGGTCCCCGTGAGCGTCGCGCTGCAGAATCAGGGTCCCCGGACGCTCCATGCGCTGATCCGCGATGCCTGGCAGCCGACGGCTGGAGCGGGTGAGGCCCGTCAGCGACTCAGCGTCCCGCCGGGTGAACGGCGACGCGTCTCCATCCCCCTGCTGCCACGACGTCGCGGCGAGCTGGCGAGCGAGTTCGTGATGATCCGCTCGCTCGGTCCGCTCGGCCTCGCCGGCCGGCAGGCCCGTCACCTCGTACGCGGGACCATCCGGGTGCTGCCCGCCTTCTCGTCGCGGAAGCACCTCCCCTCCCGCCTCGCGCGTCTGCGGGAGCTCGACGGGAACACGAGCATCCAGGTGCGCGGTCAGGGTACCGAGTTCGACTCGCTCCGTGAGTACGTCCGAGGGGATGACGTGCGGTCGATCGACTGGCGCGCCACCGCTCGCGCGGGCACCACGATGCTGAGGACGTGGCGACCGGAGCGCGACCGCCACGTCGTGATCATCATCGACACCGGCCGCACGGCCGCCGCGCGCGTCGGCGACGGCACGAGGGTCGATGCCGCCCTGGAGGCGTCTCTTCTGCTCGCGGCCCTCGCCGCGCGTGCGGGCGACCACGTGCATCTGCTCATGTACGACCGGGTCGTGCGGGCGCGCGTGACCGGTGTGGAGGGGACAGCGCTGCTTCCGGCGCTGACCGATGCGATGGCTCCGGTGCACGCGCGTCTCGTCGACACCGACTGGCCGGGTGCTTTCGCTGCCGTGCGCACGCTCACGACCCGTCCTTCGCTCATCGTGGTGCTCACCGCTCAGGATGCGGCCGAGTCGGCTCGCGGATTCCTCGGTGCGTTCCCCGACGCGAGCAGGTCGACATCGATCCTCGTCGGTTCGGTCACCGACGACGGCATCGCGGATCTCACGACGCGGCGCGGATCTCGAGAGGAGATCTACCTCGCTGCGGCGGCCGAACGCACGATGCGCGACGCGGAGAACGTGGCCGACGCGGTGCGCCGCGCGGGAGGCGAGGCGATCGCCGCTGACCCCGAGTCGCTGCCTCCGAGGATCGCAGACCGGTACCTGGAGCTGAAGGCCGCCGGGCGCCTCTGAACGCAGAGAGTCAGCCGGCCAGGAGCCTGGGCGTACCTGCCTCGTACTCGACGAGGTCTCCGGTCTCGCCGCGGCGATACGCTCGACCGCCGATCACGAGCATATAGATGAGGAACGCGGCGAGGGCGGCGACGCCGATGCCGATCTTGACAGGCCAGGGCAGCGCCCACCCCGTCACGAATCCCTCGATCAGTCCGGACACGAACAGCGCGAAGACGAGTCCGATCGCCACTGTCGCGAGCGAGCGTCCCTCGGACGCGAGTGACTCGCCTCTCGAACGGTGTCCCGGCGCGACCCACGACCAGAACAGGTGCAGACCCGCCGCAGCCGCGACGAAGATCGACGTCATCTCCAGCAGTCCGTGCGGGAGGATGTAGAGGATCATCACATCGACCTGGTCGTGTGCGGCCATGACGGCGCCCGACACGCCCAGCCCCATCGCGTTCTGCACGAGGACGTTGATCGGCCAGATGCCGGTGATGCCGAACAGCACGCATTGCAGGGCGATCCAGGCGTTGTTCCACCAGACCATGCCCATGAACACCGCGGCCGGGTTCTCGGTGTAATAGCCGGTGAAGCTCTCGTCGGCGTACTGCTCCAGCAGGTCCGGCGGGCCGAGGGTCGCGAGGAGTGCCGGATCTGCGGAGATCCATGTCGCGGTCCCGACGACGATCGCGATGAATGACGCCGCGATCACGAGCGTCGTCCAGCGCAGTCGATAGAGCGCGGCGGGCAGCTGCAGCGAGAAGAATCGGCCGGTCTGGGTGAGGATGCTGTCGGACGCCCCGGTGAGTCGCAGCCGCGCGCGCACGAGGATCGTCGAGAGGTACGCACCTTGAGGTGACTCCCCCACCGAGGTCTTGAGCTCAGCGAGATCCGCGGATGCCGCGCGGTAGCGGACGATCAGCTCGTCGACGCCCGCGCCGTCGAGCCGAGCACGGCTCAGCTGGTCGAGCCGTTCCCACTCGGCGCGGCGTGCATCTGTCAGCGCATCGGCATCCACCTGATTTACTGTACTCATGTCCGCCGCGCTCGATGCATCCGACGAGGTCCTCTCGGGCGAGGCCGTCGCGATCGATGTGCAGCCGATCGGCTTCGTGTTGCGAGCCGCGGGCGCGATCATCGACCTCCTGGTCGGGCTCGCGGTGTTCCTGTCGACGATCTTCCTGCGGATCTGGCTCCTCGACATCGGCATCCTGACCCAGGCGACAGACACGATCGCCTTGATCGCCTCGATCGTGATCAGCTTCGTGGTGCTGCCGATCACCATGGAGGTCGCCCTCAAGGGCCGCAGCCTGGGCAAGCTCGCCGTCGGGGGTCGGATCGTGCGACTCGACGGTGGCGCGACCGGTTTCCGCCATGCGTTCATCAGGGCACTCCTCGGCGTCCTCGAGATCTACATGACGCTGGGCAGCATCGCGGTGCTCGCCGGAGCGTTCAGCGCCCGCTCGCAGCGGCTGGGAGACATGGTCGCCGGCACCTACAGCCAGCGCGTGCGCACGCCGAAGCTGATCCCGAGCGTCCCCGTGCTGCCGCCGATGCTCGCCGGCTGGGCGCAGATCGCCGATGTCGCGCGCCTCCCCGACCGTCTCGCGCGCCGCATCTCGCAGTTCCTGCAGAGCGCTCAGCGGATGGTCCCGTCAGCTCGCGCCCGAGTGGCGCAGGATCTCCTGACCGAGGCATCGCCGTTCGTCTCGCCTCTGCCTCAGGCCGCCCCGGAGGTTGCGCTCATCGGCATCACCGTGCTGCGGCGCGAGCGGGAGCGCAGAGCGCTGGAGAACGCCGACCGCCGAGCGGAGAAGCTCACCGGCCGACGCGTCGGGGCCTGAGCACACCGGTCTCTTCGCGAACCCCGGCGCCGTCAGAATCGGATCGCGTCGATCACCTTGACGCGAAGGGCGACCAGTGCAGGGATGAAGCCGGCGACGGCGCCCACCAGGATCGACGCGGCGAGCCCCACGAAGGCCGCGCGCATCGGGAACGGCGGAACGTCCTGGATCCCGTAGAACAGCGAGGTGACGACCCAGTCCGAACGGAGCACCGCGACGACGATCGCGATGCCGACGAGCCCCGCCACCGTCGTCGCGACGAGGCTCTCGAGGAAGACCGAGAAGAAGACCCGGCCCGAGGTGGCGCCGAAAGCGCGACGCACGCCGATCTCACGCACTCGCTGCCGCATCGCGACGAGCTGGATGTTGATCAGACTCAGAGCTCCCAGCGCGAGGATCACGGCAGCGATGCCGCCGGTGACCATCTCGAAGGTCGCCTGCGCATCCAGCGCACCCGGCTGAGCAGCCCAGTCCGAGCGGCTCACCGACACCGTCTGCCCGTCCGGGAGCCCTGCGCGGAGATCCATGGCGAGCACGGGTGCGATCTCGTCGACCTGCTCCTGTCCGAGCCAGACCTCGTACTGCGGCCAGGCGCTCTCCGGCAGAGCATCGACGCGGGCACGATACGCGTCGTAGAGGATGTCGACCCGAAGCTCCTCGTCTCCGAACCCCTGGCGAGGCACGACACCCACGACCTGATAAGTACCACCCGCAGGCCCCGCGAGCGTGAGAATCGGATGCTCCGCGACGGGCGTGCGACCGATGCGATCCCACAGCGCCTCCGTGATCACGACGGGCGGGGAGAGTGCGTCGGCATCCGCATCCCGCATCCATCGGCCCACGAGCAGCTGCTCGCGGTGGATCTCGGAGTAGAGCGGATCGATCAATCGTGAGTTGACATCGACGATGCCGTCCGGCAGCTGCACCGGAACGACCATGCCCTGCGCGATCCGGGCCGTGTGGCTGAACTCGAACCGCTCGGTGACGCGCGTGAACCTCTCATCGAAGGCGTCGAAGTCGACCGGCGCCCCGTCGTCGCTGCTGATCGTGACGACCAGGGTCGCCGCCCTGCCTCCCCAGCGATCCGACTGCTCCGCCTGGAACTGACGCTGATATTCCGAGACGGCGACGACCCCGGTGAGGGCTGCCACCGAGACCGCGATGCCGATCAGGCTGAGCAGCACACGCAGCTTGTGGACGCGGATCTCCGCCCACGCATCCGACAGCGCTCCGAGGATGCCGGTCATGACGCGGCCCCGCGACGCGAGTACGGCATGGCCGGCATGCTGCCGGGTGTCGGCATCTCGGCCCCGTTGGACGCAGCCGCCGGTGCGGATGCGGCCGGGACGGATGAAGAGGGAACGGATGCGGAGGGAACGGACGCCGCGAGGGTCGAGGCTTCGAAGGCGCGGCTGAGATCCGCAGGCTCGAGGACCCCGGCGTCGAGTCGGTAGTGCCGTCGGGCACGGGCGGCCACATGGAGGTCGTGCGTGATGGTCACGAGCGCCGCGTCGGTCTCGGTCGCGACCTCGTCGAGCAGCGACATGACGGACGCGCCCGTGTCGATGTCGAGTGCGCCGGTCGGCTCGTCCGCGAGGATCAGCACGGGCCTGCGCACGAGGGCCCTCGCGATCGCGACCCGCTGCTGTTCTCCTCCCGAGAGTCGATCGGCGACCTGCTCGATGCGATGACCGAGGCCGACTCTCTCGAGCATGTCAGCGGCGATCTGCCTCCTGTTCCAGAACAGCCGACCGCGCGCATGGCCGAGTGGCATCATCACATTGTCGAGCGCGGTGCGCCCCGGGAGCAGATTGAACTGTTGGAACACGAAGCCGACGTTGTCGCCGCGCAGCCGGTCCAGCCGCCCCGACCGCATCCGACGCACTTCGCGATCCTCGAACGACACGGAGCCGGTGGTCGGAGCGTCGAGCATCCCGAGGATGTTGAGCAGCGTCGACTTCCCGGAGCCCGACCTGCCGACGATCGAGACGTGATCGCCCGCACTGACCTCGAGCGTGATCCCTCGCAGGATCTCCAGCTCCGAGTCGTCAGCGAGCCGCACGCTCTTCGTCACATCGCTCAGCGCGACGAGAGTCACCAGCTGACCCCGCTGTCGCACTGCTCGACTCCGGGAGCCACCTCGTAGCAGACCTCCTCGACCGGGGCGACGAAGCCGGGGACGAACTGGCGGATCGACTCCCCCTCTTCGAGGCCGGAGACCACCTCGACCATGGCCCCGTCGTTCACGCCGAGCTCGACCGCTCGCTCTTCCGGTTCAGCGCCGTCGCCGGCATCGACCCAGACGTTGCCCGTGCCCGCGCCACCCTGCACAGCGGTGACCGGCACCACCAGGGCGTCGTCCACCTGCCCGAGCGCCAGATCCATCGTCGCCGGCAGACCGGCGAAGACGACCTGGTCACCGGGCACCGCGCATCGCACGCTCGCTGTGCCCTCAGCGCTCACCTGCACCCGCACTCCTGTGCACACGAACGGCGCGGGCCCCCCGGTGATCGTCACCGATGCGTCGGCCGGCGCATTCACCAGGCGGTACAGCTGGACCGGCTCGACGGTCGCGAGCAGGTGGTAGCGCGCGGGCGTGAGCGTGAAGATCTCGGTTCCGGTGGATGTCGCCTGACCCTTCACGAGAGCGATCTCCGAGACGTCGCCGGCCTCCGGCGCGACGACGTCCACATCCTTCTTGGGCTCGTCCTGCCTGATCGTGAAGAGCTTCTGCCCCGCCGCGACGGTCGCCCCGTCGGGGACATGCACGGCGATGACCGTTCCGGTGATCTCCGACCGCACCGGGAACGCGTCATCGCGTGCGACGTTGCCGCTCAGGGTGAGAGCGTTCACCACCGAGCCCCGTTCGACCGGGATGACGGGATCGACGATCGACGACTCGGGGCTGACCATCGCCTCTGTGGCGTCCGGGAAGAACGCGATCTTCACGAGAGCCGCGGCGCACGCGCCGAAGACGAGAACGAGAAGAAGAGGGAAGATCCAGCGTCGCCAGACGATCACGGCTGCCTTTCCGGCGGCGCCGCCCTGGCGCATCCGCGGTCAGCGTATCGGCATGCGTCGATGACCCACCCGCCCCGAGGCGGCGTGTCCCCGTCGGCGATGCGGACGGTATATCAGGCGCGAAGCGCCTCGTGCCGGACGACGAGCCATCCTGCGGGAACGGACAGGCGGTCCGCATGCTGTGCGCACAGATCATGCGCGTTCGGGTGGCGCGCCATCCCCAGGGGCCCGAGCGCGGCCATCTGATCGCCGTAGTCGTAGGTGAGAGTGGCCACGGCCTCGCGCGCGCAGCCGACCTTAGAGCAGAGTCTTCCGTCCATTCACGCCAGGCTACGTCGAGGTTCATCGGATGAGCGGATGCCGCGCCGCCGCGCCCGTCGGACTCAGCCTAGACTTTCGCTATGCCCCGTCGCTCCCGCACCTCTGACGCACCCCGCCGCGGGGCCAGGCACGGGCGCCACGGTCGGCTCGGACGCAGCGAGGTCGTGCGCCCTCCACTCGCCCCTCTCGACGGGCGCATCGACCGGTTCGATCTGACCGTCGGCACTGCGGTGGAGTTCCTTCGAGGAACCTGGCCCGAACTGCAGGAGGTGCGGTTCGAGATCGGCGCCATGCCCGCGTTCGAGGCCGCAGACGAGGTCCCGCGCTGGTACCTCGATCACGAGAAGGCGCGCATCGTGCTCTTCCGGCTTCCCATCGAACGGCTGCTGCCGCCGGGACACGACGACTCCGCCCACCGAAGGATGGCGATCGAGAGCGCCGTGTTCAGAGCTGCGGCCGAGTACGTCGGCCGCGAGCCCTGGGACCTCGGCGGCCACGAGCACTGAACTCAGAGACCGTCCTCGCCGGTCCGCAGGTCACGGGTAGACGGTGATGCTCTGCTGCGCTCCCGCAGCCGGCCATACCGGCCAGACCGCGAGCGCTCCGGGCGCGCTCATCGTGACGGAGGCATGCACCGGCGCCGAGGTCGACAGCGCATACACCGTGCGCGGCGTCACATCGACCGACGCCGACGAGTGGGCGGGGACAGTGACCTCGACGGGCTCTCCGCCCGATGTCGATGCGACCTGCACCGTCGCATCGGAATCCTCGTCGTTGGCGAGCACGAGGCGCGGCGTCGGCCCGGCAGGAACGGCGACGTACACGTCATCCTCGAGCTCCGGCGCCGGCGTGACCCAGGCGAAATCGTCCTGCGGCCCGGCGACATCCTGCTGCCGCACCGCGGCGAGCACAGGGTTGTCCGATTCGATGCTCATCGTGTACTCCCCCGGCGACAGCGCGGAGAGCGACAGCTCGGTGGGCGCGTCGGCGGTGAGCGGAACGGTGAACTCGTCGGCGATCGTGGACGCACCGACCTCTCTGACCGTCACGACGGCCTGGGAATCGACCTCGGGTGACATCAGCCGCAGAACCGCCATGTCTGCGTTGTCGCCCTGGTTCTCGAAGACCTGGATGCCCGGGAGCACCGGCTGACGCTGCGCAGCGGGAACCGCATCCTGCAGGTCGATGCCCGAGGGATCGAGGGTCCGGGTGAGCGACGACTGCAGTACAGCGCGCACGGGCGACCCTGTCGCGGTCACCTTGACGATCGGGAAGTCCGATCCGGCGGCGATCGATGACAGCGCGAGCGCGACCTGAGACTCCGCGGGGACGATCACGGTGCTGGACGCCCGCGCAGACCCGAACACGCCGAGAGAAACAGTGGAGGGCACGACCCCGGGGTTCGTGAGAACGATCAGGTCCTCGGTCCCGGTGGCGACCGTTCCGCCGACGAGCCACGACTCGATGCCCGCAGGACGGCAGGGCGCCGCGGCGAGACCGAACAGGTCCGCCTCCTGCACGCTGACCGACTCCGTGGCGCCGAGCAGCGGCGCCTGGCGTCCCTCGACAGGGCCCACGAGGCGTTGCGCGGATCCGCCGTCGGCGAGGTCCTTCGCAGGCAGGGGACTCGACTCCGGTCGCCCGGACGACCCCTCGGAGGTCAGTTGGGGAGACGCCGCCGACACCATCTCGAGCGGGTTGGAGGGATCTCGACCGACCGCGCGAAGGTCACCGTTGCAGACGAGAACGGTGTCACCCGGAAGGGGCGCCACCTGCGCCTGAGCGGGCTCGTGCGAGACAGTCGGCCACGGCGCGGTGATGCCGACGACGACACCGACGACGCACGCTCCTGCGACGACGGCGCCTGTCAGGACTCGAGCGCCGGTCGCCGCCACCCGGAATGCGCGGTTGCGGGTCATCGCCGCTCCTCCTCACCCTGTTCGGTCGACGGATGGGCCTCGACTGCCGCATCCGGCTCGGGCCCGTCCGAGGGCGCGGCGTCGGCTGTTGCGGCTGTCTCAGCGACCTCCGGATCGCCGTGCGGTTCTGCGGCGCCGTCGCGGTCCTCGGGGTGCCGAGGCAGCACGAGCGGCTCTTCCGGTGCTCGTCCGACGATGCGCGAGCGGGCGCGGGCTGCTCGCCGCGACGCACGTGTCGGCACGGACAGCAGCAGCGCCGCGAGCACGAGCACGAGCTGGACCGTGATCACGAGGCGCGCTGTCGCCTGCTGAGCGGTCGAGAGCGGAGCCCGTGGCGAGGCGTCGGCCTCGAGCCTGTAGAGCACACCACGGTCGGTCGAGCCGGCCTGGACGAAACCGGCCCGCTGGTCGAGCGATGTCACCGCGGCCGTGCGCAGAGAGCGAGCACGGTCCGACTCCTCACCCGAGACCTGTGCGAGCAGGACGTACGAGATCCCCGTCCGAGCCAGCTCATCAGCCGCATCGAAGTCCCTGGCCGAGAGCAGATCGACCGCGAGCGTCGTGAGGTCGGAGCCGCGCAGCTCCGTCGCTGTCGAGAGGATCGTCGTCTGGGCGCTCAGCGTCTCGCTTCCGCCCCACGCCACCTCGGTCGCCAGGCCGCCGTCGTTCTGCGGGGTGAGCACGAGGGTTCCGATCTGACGGTCGGCACCCGCCTGCGCTGCGACATACGCCGGCAGCGTCGATGCGGGACCGTCTCGGAGCTCCGACTCGTCCGCGTGGACCGCGGCCAGGGCAGGAACAGCGCACACGGCGATCGCAAGACCGGCGACCGCCGCGCTGAGCACCCGGACCCGTGGCATGGTCACCGCGGTGTCGAGCGTCACGAGGGCGGCTCCGGTGACGCCGATCCACGCGAGGCTGAGACCCGAACCCGGCCAGATGGCGACGGGAGTCCCTTGGGCGAAGGACACGGCGACTCCCACGGCCAAGAACGCGGTGGCCAGGCCGCAGAGCGCGACAAGCAGAAGAGTGATTCCGGCTCGCCAGCGCGGGGCGACCGCTGATGCGAGAGCGAGGAGCGCGAGCGGGGCGAGCAGCACCCCCACCCACGGCGCGAGCTCGAGGCCGAGCCACGTCGCCCACCCGGCCATGTCACCGCTGGGGAACCCACTGGCCAACGCGAGCCTGCCTGCGGCATCGGCCGCTGCCTGCGGACCGGCCCAGATCGAGCCGGGATCCGCGAGCACCGCGAGGATGTCGCCGCGGCTCAGCTGCCAGACCACGAGCGGCGCGAAGAGGGCGACGGCGGGAATCGGCACCCAGACCAGGCGGACGGCTCCGCGGATACGAGCGCCGGCGAGGGTGATGCCGAGCGCCACGACCCACAGCAGGAGGAGTGCCGGGGCGAGCGAGGGCGCACATGCCGTGACCGCGGCGAAGAGGAGCGATGCTGCACCTGCCGCGCCCCACGAACGATGGGCTACCGCCCCTGCGTGGAAGAGCCAGGGCAGGAGGAGGTGCACCAGCACAGCGGCGGGGCGACCGTCGACGAGCGCGGTGAGGAAGGTGGGAGCGAGCGCCCACACGATTCCGGCGAAGATGCGCAGACCCGCACGATCGGTCACTCGCGTGGCCGCGAACCAGCCGCCGAGCACGGCGAGGGGCAGCGCCAGCACCCAGAGGAGCACGAGGGAGAACGACGGGGCGGCCGGCCAGAGAGAGCCGAGCACAGCGAGCACTCCGGAGAAGGGGTCCGCGGGGCCGACGACGTCGACTCCGAGACCGCGCAGCCCCCAGGCGGCGTCATTCCACAGCGCACCCACCGTCGACCGCAGCGGAAGCAGCGCACCGCCACCGAGCACGGGCCACGCGAGGATCGTGGTGAAGGTCGCGATGCTGACGACGAGGGCGCCCAGCACCGCCCAAGCGCCGCCGCCCGAGAAGAACCGGAGCTCACTGACCGCTCCGCCCTCGCTGCCGTGGCCGTCATCCAGCCGACGACGAAGATCGGAGCTGCTCACACGCAGCGGGGCGATGCTCGACCAGCTCGAGGTGCGGAAGGAGCGGATGCGAGAACGAGACCGCGCGATCGCGCCGAAGCGGAACATCGCCGTCACCGCAGCCGCCCACTCGGGCGCGACGGCCTCCGGCCGCTTGCCGATCAGGTCGGCCATGGATCGCCAGAGCGCGAGAGGAAGCAGAGTGAGCCAGTGCAGCGGGACGGAGATCGCCGGGGCATAAGCGAGGCGGCGGTGCAGCTGGGCGAGTCTGGTCGCGAACGCGCGCCTGCCCCGCGCGGTCGGAGGTGTCCCTGGTCCGTCCGGTGACACGGATACGCGCGCCGAGGGCGCGAGCACGACGCGTCCGCCACCGAGGCGGGCACGGACTCCGAGGTCGAGACCCAGGTCGGCTCCCGCGAGCGCCGGATCCGGACGGAGCGCATCGCGGACCTCGCCGCGGATCAGCATGCCGCGGATGTCCGCACCGAGCGCGTCGTCGCTGGCATCGTGCTGTCCTTGGTCGAGCTCGCCGCCGGCCAGCTCCACCGAGCGCCCCAGAGTCGTCATGCTGACGCCCAGAGAGACGATCTCGCGGTCGTTGTCGGTCTGCACGAGCTTGGGCGCCACGATCGCCGCCGACGGAGATCGTTCGAGAGTGCCGATCAGGCGCTCGAGCGCTCGCGGGTGCGGAGCGGTGTCCTGTGCGAGCAGCCAGACGGCGCTGCCCTCGAGGATGCGGGGTCTGGCGAGTTCGACGGCATCCGCGAATGAGGTGTTGCCGCGCGCCTGGATGATGCCCTCGACTGTGCTCGTCACGGCCTCGCTCTCGCGAGCCGACGCCGCGTCGCCGCACATCACCAGGGTGATGGCGGCTGCGGGCGTCGTCTGGGAGCGCAACGCATCGAGTGTGCGGAGCAGCTGCGCGCGGGCGGAGGAACCGGGGCGCGCGACGATGATTGCGTGAACTCGGGCTGGCATGACGTGGTCAGCCTATGCGTGCGACAGGAATCGGGGGCTGACCCGACCCGGCGTGGCCGCGAAGCTATGAACGCGGACGAATCACTGCCGGGTCAGCTCGCGCGACGCTTGAGCTTGCGGCGCTCGCGCTCGGAGAGACCGCCCCAGATTCCGAAGCGCTCGTCGTTGTTGAGCGCGTACTCGAGGCACTCGCCGCGGACATCGCAGGACGTGCAGATCCTCTTGGCGTCGCGGGTCGATCCGCCCTTCTCGGGGAAGAAGGCCTCAGGATCAGTCTGCGAGCACAGTGCATCGCTCTGCCATGCGAGAGCATTGTCATCGTCGGTCTCGACCTTGCGAACCCCGGGAACACCGAGGTTGATCGGATCGACGAACCAGTTCTCCGGTACGTCTGAACGGTAACCCGTCATCTCGCTCTCCAACCCCTAAATTCCGCCCCCTCGGCGGGCCGTGCTCAACTAATTACACCCGTGTCATTCCCATCGGTCAAGTCGCGGATCGTAAACCCTCAATCCGGTCTTGAAGGTTCTTGACCTCCGTACGGCGTGTCGCACGTCCGCCCGAGGAGTCAGCGGCCGGAGGTGAGATCGCCGGGCGATGCGACGAACGCCTCGCCCTGGCCGCCGACGGTCAATCGAACCTCGTCGGGGGACGCGAACGCGACGGTGCCGACCGGAACATCGAGCACTGCACCGTCCGCACCGCCCACCCTGACGCGACCGGACGTCGCGAGGACCATCGTCGGTCCGTCCACGTCGATGACGACGTCCTGGCCGTCGAGTTCGACCCTTCTCAGCGAGAAGTCCGCGACGGGCACCGGGTACTCCGTGATCGCACCATCCGTCGTCGGGCGCAGCACCGGCACCTCGCCGGTCGTCGTGTCGAGGACCGAGAGCAGCTCGGCCACATCGATGCGCTTGGGCGTGAGACCGCCGCGCAGGACGTTGTCGCTCGCCGCCATGATCTCCACTCCGAGACCGGCGATGTAGGCATGCAGGAGCCCGGCCCGCAGGAAGATGCCCTCGCCCCTGCGAAGCACCACGTGGTTCATGAGCAGCGCGACGACCACACCGGGGTCTCCCGGATAGGTCTCCGCGATCGCCGCCACACCGCGGAGCGTCTCGGCCCATTCGCCCGACGCGGAGGCTGCGGCCGCGCTCACCGAGGCGACGACGTCGTCGACCACGGACCGCGCATCGCCGGACAGCAGCCAGCCGATCGTGTCGCGCAGGACGTCGCCCTCACCGCGGAGACGATCAGCGAGTTCCTCGACCCCGGCGCTCTGCTTCAACTCCCCCAACAGGCCCAGGGTGTCGCCGACGGGGCGCAGCCCGCTCAGGGATTCGAACCGGTCGCTCAGGGCGACGATCAGCTCGGGCTTGTGGTTGTCATCGCGGTAGTTGCGAGTCGGGTCCGTGGCGTCGAGCGTCGACTCCTTCGCCCACCCGGCTCTCGCCTGCTCGACGGTCGGGTGCACCTGGATGGACAGCGGCGATGCGGCCGCGAGGAGCTTGAGCAGGTACGGCAGAGCACCGCCCGTGACGGCGTCCAGCGTCCCGCCGCCCTGCACGTCGGACGGGTCTCCCGGGTGGTCGCCGAACCACACCTCCGCCTCAGGCGCACCCGTGGGGGTGCGGCCTTCCAGGTCGGCCAGGAGCGTCGGGGATCCCCACGCGTAGTCACGGGGTGCATTCGAGAGACTGAGCAGCATGCCACCAGGCTATTGGCAGGGAACCCCTGCGGTGCCACGACCGTCCCATCGGTGACTCCCGACTTCCGCGCGGTAGCCTGAACGCGATGGCGCAATACACGAAGCACCCGGTCGCCGCCCCGCCCGCCGCTCCCGAGCGCGAGTCCACGGGGCACCTTCTGCTGCGCGGGTACATCGGCCTGGTGCTGTTCGCGACCTTCGCGCACTCGGCGGTGTACAACCTCGTGGGCGAGATCGGCGCATTCATCACCCTCCTCGTCTTCCTGATCGCGACGCTCTCCATCGGCGTTCCGATGATCGCCCGTCGGCGACCTGCCGCGTTCGCGTGGCGTCGCCTGCCCTGGGCCGCCGTCGCGTACACCGCGCTGGCCCTGCTCTCGATCGCGTGGTCTCAGTGGCGCGGAGCGACCGTCATCACCTGGGTCCTGCTCGCCACCGTCACGGTGAACGCGCTCTTCATCGTCCATGTGCTCACCTGGCACGAGATCGTGCGGGCGCTCGCTTCCGCGTTCAAGTGGATCCTCGGCCTGTCCCTCGCGCTCGAGCTGTGGGTCGCCCTTGTCGTCCACGCTCCGATCCTGCCGAACTTCTTCGTGCGGCCGGACGGCGAGACCAATGCCCACTGGTACTGGGTTCGCGGCAACCTCGTGGACGGCGGCCGGATCCAGGGCATCGTGGGCAATTCGAACGTGCTCGCCATCATCTGCCTGTTCGCGATACTCACCTTCGGCGTGCTGTTCGCCGCGCGCACGCGCTGGCGCACCACTCTCGCGCTCTGGGCCCTCCTCGCGGGATACTTCCTCGTCCGGGCCGGATCCGCGACGGCATACGTGTGCGCCGCCGCTGCCGCCGTAGTCCTGGTCGTCGCTCTGCTGATGCGCCGCGCGACGTCTCCGGGCGCACGAACCCGACTGTATGTGCTGTTCATCGGCGGCGCCGTGGTCATCGGATCCGCCGTCTGGCTCCTGCGTGAACCCCTGTTCGCCCTCATCGGTCGCAGCGCAGACCTCACCGGGCGCTCCGACAAGATCTGGGACAAGGTCCTCGCGCGTGCCGCGGAGCATCCGATCTTCGGCAACGGGTTCTCGAGTCCCTGGGTCCCCTTCGATCCTGCCTTCGCCGGATGGATCAAGGATCACGGCATCACGGTGTTCCACGCGCACAACATGTGGCTCGACGTGCTGATGCAGCTGGGCGCGGTGGGGGTCGCCCTCATGGCTCTCGCCTATCTCAGCCTGCTCTGGCGTTCGTGGTTCTTCGCCATCGACCGCCCGCGCTGGGATCTGAGGTCGGACCGCGACTATTCGGCGATCACTCTGCTTCCGAGCCTCTTCACGGTCGTGCTGCTCGTGCAGGGTCTGACGGAATCGACCCCGATCATGCTCTGGGGCTGGATGCTGCTGGTCCTGCTCTCGTTCAAGATCAAGGTCGTGCCCCTGGTCGGCGTCGGTGAACGCGAGCGTGTGATCGAGCGCGGCGAGCGAAGCCGGCGGGTTCCGTGACGCCCGAACGTCGTCTGAGCGATCTGCTCGGCTCGGCCGAGTTCGCCCGCGCGTACACGATCGCGGTCCTCACAGCGGTCTTCTCGTCGTTCGCGATCGAGCACATCGCCTCATCGGTCACCCTCGCGACGATCATCGCCGTCCTGTGCGTCGTCGGCGCCTGGATCCTGTGGGTGCGCAGGGAGGAGCTGTCGCTGCTGCGGATCGCTCCCTCCTCGCTGCTGGCCTTCCTGGCGTGGGCCGCCGTCAGCATCGTGTGGACGACCGACAAGTCCGACACCGCGTTCGGGTGGATGGAGCTCTTCGGCTTCGCCTTCCTGGCGATCACCGTCGGCCACATCCGCGACACCCTCCAGACCGTCCGAGCCCTGGGCGACTCGCTGAGGTTCCTCCTCCTCGTGTCTCTGGGCCTGGAGCTCCTCTCCGGCGTGCTGCTCGACACGCCCTTCCTCTTCCTCGGCATCCAGGGAGACCTGGCCGTCGGCGGACCCGTGCAGGGGATCTTCGGCAGCAGGAACATGCTCGGTTTCGTCACCGTGATCGCACTCATCACTTTCGTGGTGGAGTGGCGGTCGCAGTCGCTGACCGCTCGCATCGCGATCCCCTCGATCGCGCTCGCGGCGCTGCTGGCCTTCTTCTCCTCCTCCCCCACCGTGCTCGTGCTCGCGGCCGCAGTCGGCGTCGTCGCCGTCGCGCTCGCGATCGTCCGTCACACCCCGCCCGAGCGGCGGACCATCGTGCAGTGGGTGCTCGGTGTCCTCGTCGCTCTCGCCCTCGCCGCCGCGTTCGCACTGCGCCATGTGATCATCGCGCTGCTCGATGCCGGGTCGGACTTCTCGATCAGAGCGACCCTGTGGAACACGATCCTCGATTTCGTCGCTCTCAAGCCGGTCGAGGGGTGGGGCTGGTACGGCGCGTGGGCCCGCGGAGAGTTCCCGTTCACGTACATCAACTTCCTGCTCGACGACCACCACCAGAGCGCGCTGAACGCATACTTCGACGTCCTGCTGCAACTGGGCGCCGCCGGCCTCGTGCTCTTCCTCCTGTTCGGCGGCATCGCCACCGTCCGGTCCTGGCTCGTCGCGAGCGCTCGGCGTTCGGTGGTCTACGCCTGGACCCCGCTCATGCTCGTCACACTCGCCGTCGAGTCGATGTTCGAGAGCTTCACGATCGTCGGCGCAGGCTGGTTCATGCTCGTGCTCTGTGCGCTGCGGGCCGGCCAGACGAGGTCGTGGCGGGAGAACATCGACGCCGCGCACACCGGAGCGATCCCGACGCTGCGTCCCGAACGATGACCTCCGCGCCGCGCCCTCGGCGGATTCCGAACTGCTCCGGGTAGGGTGGATCTGCTCGCGGCGCCCTGCGGGCCCCGAGCCTCCGGAGATTTCACCTCGTGACTCACGCCCCCTTCGACCCGGCCTCCGCGACGATCGTCATCGTCACGTACAACCGGTCTCACCTCCTGACCGGCCTCCTCGAGAGCATCACGGCGATGGACCCGAAGCCGGGCCACGTCGTGATCATCGACAACGCCTCGTCCGACGACACCACCGAGGTCGTCGACTCCTTCCGTCCTCGGCTCGGCACCGAGATCGTCTACCGACGCCTCGAGACGAACACCGGTGGGTCGGGCGGCTTCAGCGAAGGCATGCGCACGGCGTACGAGCTGGGTTCGGAGTGGATCTGGATGATGGACGACGACGTCGAGGTCGTGACCGACGGCCTGGCGAAGATGGGCAAGTGGGCCCCGCGGTTCAAGAGCATCCAGGGCCGCCGGTACGACTACGACGGCAGCGAGTTCTACTGGCAGTACCGGATCGCCGAGCGCATGGGCATCCCGATCCCGTTCGCGCCGTCCGGGTTCGATGCGTCGGGCTACAAGGAGATGAACAGCGGATGCTTCGAAGGCATGTTCATCCATCGGTCCATCGTGAAGCAGATCGGTCTGCCCGACCACCGCTTCTTCATCTACTGGGATGACCAGATGTACGGGTGGCTCGCCTCGCGCAAGACCACTGCGGTGATCGTCGACGAGTTCGTCCTGCGACGCACTCGCGAGATCAAGCAGTGGGACATGGGCATCCGCCACATGAACGCCTCGAGCAACGCCTACCGGTTCTACATCATGCGCAACCGGGCGTACATCAAGCAGTACTACCGCGTTCACCGCAACTACAACCCGGTGCTGTTCGGGCTCGGGACGTCGATGACGTTCGCGAAGGAGCTCATCCGGCTCCTGTTCGTCGAGCGCACGGTGCGAGGGACGAGCAATCTGTTCCGGGGACTCAAGGAGGGCGGCAAGCTCGGCCGCGATCGCTCCTGGACGCCCATGCCCGCTCTGAAGGACTGACCGCATGACCGACGAACCGCAGCCGGAACTCCGCTGGGCGCCACTGGAGCCGAAGCCGAGCAATCGTGGTCGTGTCTGGCTCATCGTCGGGCTCGTCGTCGCCGTGCTCGTCATCGTGGGCGTGCTGCTGTTCTTCCTCCTCCCGCGGGGCGAGACCCCGACTCCGGGAGCCAGCGGCTCGCCCTCCCCTTCCGCGTCGGCATCGACATCCCCGTCCCCGTCCCCGTCAGCGTCGCCGACGCAGACCGAGACCCCTCAGCCGACGGCGGAGCCCGCGCCGACGATGACACCGATCACGACCCCGCCCCCGTCGCGGACCCCTCGGTCGACGCCTTCCGCGGACAGGTTCAGGGCTGGCTCGATGATGCGCTGACAGGACTGCAGATCGTCAGCGAGTCCAGTGGACAGGACGCGACCGAGGTCATCGAGAGCCTCCAGGCCGACGCGCAGCGGCTCGGCGAGAGCGCTCCGCCCTCATCCATCGAATCCGCCTGGGGCAGCGCGCTGAGCGAGTACGACCAGGCGCTCAGCTCGCTGCACTCCGACGCGGCCGCAGGGATGCAGCCGAGCGTCGACAGCGCACGCTCGGCTGCGAATCAGCTTCGAGGCCTCGTCGGGCTCTGATCCCGCGGCGGCGGCCCGATCCGTTCGGCTCAGTCGCCGTCGGACTCGAGGCGGCGCAGGCGCTCCTCGTAGTGCGCCGCGAGTTCGAGGCGCAGTCGCGCACGCTCGTGCTCCGACTGGGCGCGGCTGAGCGCCTCGTCGGCTTCCAGATCAGCCACATCGAGGCGCACGCGCAGCCACTCGAACCGCTGCTCGAGCGCGGCGACCTGAGGAGCGATGCGATCGAACTCGGATCTGATGTAAGAGAAGTCGGCCTGGGTTCCCGCGAGGCGTGCCTCGTAGTCGCGCTGCGCGTGTTCGACCTGCTCGAGAGCACGCCCCATGCGGGCGTCCACTCTCGCGTCTACACGGCGTTCGACGACGGCGTCGAGTCTGCGACGGAGTCGGTTCAGCATTCAGTCCTCAATCATTCGGGTGATTGTCGATGGTCTGTGGGATTCAGCGGTGATAGGTGACGCGGCCGGAGTCGATCCAGTGCCGCACGAGCGCCGACTCCAGGTCGATCCGGTGCTCTGCTCCGACCGCCGAGGGGTCTCCGTAGGCGTGGTTCCATGATGTCTGATCCGGCGCGTCGACGAAGGAGAATCCGGCTGCATCGACCGCGGCGTCCGGGAACAGGCGGGTGGCGATCCAGAGCATCACCGTCCCCGTCGTCGCCCACTGGCCACCGCTGCGCGGATCGGCTCCCATCGCCTCGCCGAGTGGCAGCACCACCTCGCGGTTCGGCATCGTCACGATTCCGAGATCCGCGGGCCAGAAGGCCGGGAGCTTCGGGTTCTCCCAGAGCAGGCGCCCGGGTTCGATCATCAGGTAGAGGCGCTCGGAGTAGCCCTCGAAGAACCAGGGCGTCGGACGCACACCGCGATTGAACACGACGACGTCGGCGCGCCGACCCACCGACGGCATGCCGTCGACGTCGTCGACACGGAAGCCGTTGACTCGGAACACGATGTCAGCCGTGTCGATCATCGCGGCGCGCTCGTCGGACGGCTCGAGCGGCTGATTTCCGACGACGGCGATCCGACGAGCGGTATCCGCTCGCCCGTATGCCGTGACGAGCGGACGGAGTCGGTCGTAGAAGTCGACCTCTCCGGCAATCGCCCTGTCATCACCGACAAGATCCGTCACACGCCCCATGAGACCTCAGCTTAGGGCACCGCGGCGGCTGTCCCATCGGCGGGGCGGCGAGTCACGGAGAGGACGCGTCTAGAGTTGTCGGCGTGACTTCTTCGCAGACCATCCCGCTCTCCACGGCGAGCATCGGCACCGGCTCCCCCGTGTTCACGATCGCTGAGATGTCGGGAAACCACAACGGCGACATCGATCGGGCGCTCGCGATCGTCGACGCGGTCGCCGCCACCGGCGCCGACGCTCTCAAGATCCAGACTTACACCGCCGACACGCTCACGATCGACTCCGACAAGCCCGCCTTCCGGGTCGCGAGCGACCACGGGCTCTGGGGCGGCAGGAACCTCTATTCCCTCTACCAGGAGGCTCACACGCCGTGGGAGTGGCATGCGCCGATCTTCGATCGCGCGCGCAGCCACGGACTCATCCCCTTCTCGACGCCCTTCGATCCGAGCTCGGTCTCGTTCCTCGAAGAGCTGGGGGTCGAGATCTACAAGACGGCATCCGCTGAGATCGTCGATATCCCGCTCCTCCGGGAGGTCGCCCGCACCGGTAAGCCGATGATCGTGTCGACCGGCATGGCGACGCTCTCGGAGATCGATGCGGCGGTCACCGCCATCCGCGGTGCCGGAGGCACCCAGCTCGTGCTGCTGGCCTGCACAGCGGCCTATCCCGCGGTTCCCGAAGAGGCGCGACTGGGCAACATCGCGGCGCTCCGAGACGCCTTCGACGTGCCGGTGGGGCTCTCGGACCACACGCTCGGGATCGGGGTCGCGGTCGCCGCTGCGGCCCTCGGCGCGGTCGTGATCGAGAAGCACGTCACGCTCGACCGAACGGACGGCGGCGTCGACGCGGACTTCTCTCTCACACCCGACGAGTTCAGCGCTCTCGTCGTGGCCTCCGAACAGGCGCGCGTCGCATCCGCGAGCGGTGTGTCCTTCGGACCGACCGCTCAGGAAGAAGCGGTGCTCGCCCTTCGCCGTTCGCTGTTCGTCGTCACCGACGTCCGAGCGGGCGACACCGTGGGACCCGAGAACGTGCGGTCGATTCGCCCCGCCGGCGGACTCCGCCCCGATGACTTCGCCCTGGTGAGCGGACGCACGTTCACGCGAGACGTCGAACGCGGCACCCCGCTGACCTGGGATGCGCTCTAGACCGCGAGTCCTACGTGAGCCGCCACCGGGCGAGGGTGAGGAAGCCGGCATCGTCGGCGGGCAGGTACGGCAGATAGCCGGCGCGCTCGAACAATCGTCGTGATGCGACGTTGTCGCCGTGCACGGTGGCCACCATGCGCACCGGCGGCTGTGCGGCGAGGGCTCGCTCCGCGGCCTGGAGCACCGATGCCGCCAGCCCGCGGCCACGGCTCTCGGGTGCGACCGTGATCGAGATCTCCCACTCGTCGGCCGACCGTCGGTCCCATCGGCAGGTGGCGACCGGCACCCCGTCGGACTCGACGATCAGGAGTCGCCGGTCCGGGTTCCGCAGGCTTCGCGCGAGCCAATCGGTGTGCGATCTCCAGTCGATCTCGCCGCGTGAGCGCGAGCCGGAGCGGACCTCCGGGTCGTTGCGCCACTCGAACAGTCTCCGCCCGTCGTCGACGTTCGCCGCACGGGCGACGAGTCCGGAGGGAGGCTCGACGGAAGGGCGGGTCGTCAGCAGCTGTTCCCAGGACGCCACGATCCGCCAGCTCCCGAGTCCGTCGACGGTCCGCTTCAGCTCGGCGGCCGTCCGGGCGAGCGATGCCGGAGAAGCCAGAAGATCGGCGAGCGCGCCGATCCTCTCCTCGAGTCCGTGATGGGGCGGCTCCCCGAGGCCCACCGCGAGCCCCTGTTCGACGACCTGACGGTAGCCGACCCGCTGGTTGTCCGCCACGCAGACGAGCGCCATGGGAAGACCCATGCACGCGAAGTCCCAGACCGAGGTGCCGGCAGCGGTCACGGCCAGGTCGTGGGACGCGGCGATCGCGGGGAGGTCCTCGACGAAGCCGAGGACCTGGACGGCATGACGCGAGGACCCCGCCGCGGACAGCACGTCGGGACGCCGCCGGGGGTCGATCACCGTGATCTCCACCGGAGAAGGAACGCGATCGAACGCGGCGACGACGCGCGCGGTCACGCCGTGAGGGTCCGTGCCGCCCATCACGATCAGCACGCGAGGCGCTGCCGCCGCCGTCCTCCGGGCGTCGCGCTGAGCGAGCACCTGAGCGCGTACGACAGCCGCGTCGATGCCGGCCAGATGACTCCGGCTGCGTTCAGGACTCGCGAAGGTGCGCTCGGACGCCAGATTGGCATCGATGGCCAGATCGGCGTCGCGCACACCGAACGGACCATCCTGCATGTTGCTGAGCAGCACTGCGAGGGACGAGAGGTCGGGGACTTCGCGATAGGTGTCCAGATGGATCACGTCGGCGTCCCGCCCGAGCTCCGCGAAGTCGCCGAGGCTCGCCGCGGCGCCGTCCACGGTGAGCAGCTCGAGTTCCGGATCCATCCGGCGCAGGACCTCCGCGCCGACCGCATCCACATCGCCGAACACCGACGCCGCCCACCCCCGGTCCCGCGCCTCGCGGGCGATGGTGAGAGTGCGCATGAGGTGCCCCATGCCCGCCTCGACACCGGCATTGCAGTGCAGGAGGACCCGTCGCCCGCTCATCACACGTCCCTCTCCTCGGGGGCGCGGCTGCGCCCACCCGATAGGATAGGCCGGGCATGGAACAACCCGAGCATCCGTGCCATCACGACAACGCTGAGGAGACAGAGTGTCGGTTCTCGAGGGCGCGAGCATCCTCATCACTGGCGGCACCGGGTCGTTCGGCAAGGCGTTCATACGTCACGCCCTGACCCACATCAATCCCCGGCGTCTCGTCATCTTCTCGCGCGACGAACTCAAGCAGTACGAGGTGCGGCAGCAGTTCGGCGACGACCCTCGACTCCGGTGGTTCATCGGCGACATCCGCGACGAGAGGCGACTCGCTCGCGCGCTGCACGGCGTCGACTACGTCGTTCACGCCGCTGCCCTCAAGCAGGTGGACACGGCCGAGTACAACCCGTTCGAGTTCGTGAAGACGAACATCCTCGGCAGCCAGAACGTGATCGAGGCGTCGATCGACGCCGGTGTGAAGCGCGTCGTCGCGCTGTCGACGGACAAGGCCTCGAGTCCGATCAACCTCTACGGTGCGACCAAGCTCACGGCCGACAAGCTCTTCATCACCGGCAATCACTACGCAGCCGCGTACGACACGCGGTTCGCGGTGGTCCGCTACGGCAACGTCATGGGATCCCGCGGCTCGGTCATCCCCTTCTTCTCCCGCCTGGGTGCCGAGGGAAAGCCGCTTCCCATCACTGATCTTCGATGCACGCGGTTCTTCATCACACTCCCCCAGGCGGTCGAGATGGTGATCGACACGTTCGAGCTCATGCAGGGCGGCGAGCTCCTCGTTCCGCGGATCCCGTCGATGAAGGTCACCGATCTCGCCCACGCCGTCGTGCCGGGAGCGGAACTCGTCGATGTGGGCCTGCGCCCGGGCGAGAAGCTCCACGAGGAGATGATCAGCCCGGAAGAGGGCCGTCGCGCCGTCACGGTCAGCGATGGGAAGTACTTCATCATCCAGCCCGACCTCGCGTCCTGGGGGTATCAGATGCCCGCCGGAGCCGTACCCGTGCCGGAGGGCTTCGCGTACCGGTCGGACAGCAACGATCAGTGGTACTCGCAGCAGGAGATCTCCGAGATCATCGAGGCGGGGATCTGACGATGCTGCCCTACGGACGGCAGTCGATCTCCGAGGAGGACATCCAGGCCGTCGTCGAGGTGCTCCGTGGCGACTGGCTCACGACCGGCCCGGCAGTGGCCGCATTCGAAGCGCGACTCGGCGAGATCGCCGGCGGGCACCGGGCGGTCACCGCGACCTCGGGCACGGCGGCGCTGCACATGGCGTACGCGGCTGCGGGGGTCACGCACGGAGACACCGTGATCTCGACTCCGATGACCTTCATCGCCACGACCTCGATGGCGTCGGTCCTCGGGGCCGACATCGTCTTCGCAGACGTCGAGGAGGACACAGCGCTCATCGACCCGGACGCGGTCGACGCCCTCGTCGATGAACGCACCAAGGTGATCGCCGCCGTGGACTATGCGGGACACCCCGCCGACTACGACAGACTGACAGAGATCGCGGCGCGTGTGGACGCGCTCGTCCTCGACGACGCCGCCCATTCGATCGGCAGCACGTACCGGGGCCGGCCGGTCGGCGATCTCGCGGACCTGACGACGTTCTCGTTCTTCCCGACGAAGAACCTCACGACCGGCGAGGGCGGTGCGCTCGTCGCCAAGGATCCGAAGATCGCCCAGCGCGCCCACGAGTTCCACTTCATCGGGCTGGTGCGGGATGCCGATCGCTTCGCGATGACGACGGAAGGCGCGTGGCATCAGGAAGTCCATGAGTTCGGGTTCAACTATCGCCTCGACGACATCGCCTGTGCACTCGGGATCGCCCAGCTGGCGCGGCTCGACTTGTTCCGGCGGCGACGCGCCGAGATCACGCGGCGCTACGACGCGGCTCTCGCAGGCGTCGACGGGGTCCGTACTCCGATCCAGCGTGACGACGTCGAGCTGATCCGGCATCTCTATCCGGTGCGCATCCTCGACGGACGGCGTCGGACGGTCTTCGACCGGATGCGCGCGGACGGCATCGGGGTGCAGGTCAACTACATGCCCGTGTACTGGCACCCCGTGTACGCGGACGCCGGTTATCGCCGCGGAATGTGCCCGAACGCGGAGGCCTTCTACGCCGAGGAGCTCTCGCTCCCCATCCACCCCGAGCTCACCGACGACCAGGTCGACCAGGTCGTCGAGTCGCTCCTCAGGGCTCTGCGTTGACGCGGATCGGGATCATCACGCAGGCGCGGATGACCAGCACCCGTCTTCCGGGGAAGGTGCTGATCCCGGCCGGCGGCCGCTCCATGCTCGACCACCACCTCGACAGGCTCGCCGCCGCCGATCTGCCGATCGTGCTCGCCACCACCACGAACGCCGCAGACGACCCTCTCGCGGCCCTGGGGCACGCACGCGGCATCGACGTGTTCCGCGGCAGCGAGACCGATGTGCTGAGTCGGTTCTCGGGGGCGGCTTCCTCCGCCGAGTTGGATGTCGTCGTCCGAGTGACGTCGGACTGCCCGCTGATCGATCCCGCCGTGGTCCTCGAAGGCGTCCGTCGATTCATCGAGCTGGACGATCCTCACGCTCATGTCTCCAACGTCCTCCAGCGCACGTACCCGCGAGGCTTCGACTTCGAGGTGTTCTCCGCGGCCGCTCTCGCCGACGCCGACAGGAACGCCACCGAGCCGGCGGAGCGCGAGCACGTCACCCCTTATCTCTACGCGGGCGGGTCACCGCGGGCGAACATCCACTCGATCACGCAGGACGTCGATGCCTCGCGCTATCGGGTGACGCTGGACACTCCGGAGGACCTGACGGTCATCCGCAGGCTGATCGAAGAGCACGGTGCCGCGTCGCTGGACGCGACCGGGATCGTGGCGGTGCTCGACGCGCATCCCGAGCTCGCCGCGTTCAACGCGCACGTCGAACAGAAGAAGCTCGGGGAATGACCGGGAGATCGCCGGCGAATCCCGCTCAGCCGCGGTTGTAGTCGGCGTTGTACCGGTCGAGGACGTCGGTGATCGGCCCGTCCAGGGCGAGCGTGCCCTTGTCGAGATACAGACCTCGGGTGCAGAAGCGACGGAGGTCCCGCTCGTTGTGGCTGACGAAGAAGAGCGTGCGCCCTTCGGCGAGGAGCTCGTCGATGCGCTTGTAGCACTTGTCTTTGAACGCCTTGTCTCCAACGGCGAGAACCTCGTCAACGAGCAGGATCGGCTCGTCGAGCTGGGACACGACCGAGAACGCCAGGCGCACCTTCATGCCGTTGGACAGGTGCTTGTAGGGAGTGTCCTCGAATCCCGCCAGCTCGGCGAAGGCGATCATGTCGTCGTAGCGCAGCGCGACAGCGTCGCGCGGCATTCCGTGCAGACCCGCCATCAAGGCGACATTCTCCCGCACGGTCAGGTCCCCCACGAATCCACCCGTGATCTCGATCAGCGGAGCGACCCCGCCGTGCACGGTCACCGATCCCTCGTCGGGGAGCAGCACCTTGGCGACGAGACGGAGAAGCGTGGACTTCCCCTGACCGTTGCGCCCGACGACGCCGATCGATTCTCCTTGCTGCACCGTGAACGAGACATCGCGCAGCGCCCAGAACTCGCCCGGACGCGAGCGACGCGACGCACCCGCGAACAGGTCCTTGAAGTTTCGGCTTCCACGGCGGTTCCGACGGAAGCGGACACCGAGATCCTTGGCCTCGATCGCGACGGTCATCCCAGCTCCTTCAGCACGGAGCGCTCGAGGGAGCGGAACGTCCACACGCCGAGCGCCAGAATGACGAGGGTCATGCCCACGCTGACCAGCAGAGTGAAGGGGTTCCACTGGTCGGGGAAGAACGGCATCCGATAGAGCATGAAGATCCCGGCGAGAGGATTGAATGCACCGAGCGTCTGGAAGATGCCGGGGAGGTCGGTGACGTTGTAGATGATCGGAGTCGCATAGAACATGGCGCGCAGAATCAGCGCGGTCGTGCGCTCCAGGTCGACGAAGAGGACGCAGAGCGGGGCGACCAAAAGCCCCAGGCCCACGAGCAGGACGGTCTGCAGGAAGATCGCGACCGGCACCCAGAGGACTCCCCAGCCCACCTGCACCGTGTGCGCCGGATCCTGCTCGACCAGCAGGTTGATGATCACGAAGGCAGCGAGCACAGGCAGCGAGAAGAGGAACTCGATTCCCTTGCTCAACACGATGCGGTTGACCCAGATCGAGCGCGGGATCGCGGTGGATCGTACGAGCCGCGCATCCTTCTTGAACGCGCGCGTGAAGTCCGTGACCGACGTGTTGAACCACACCCAGGGCAGCAGAGCGCTGATGAGGAACACGATGTACGGGTCCTCGCCGACGTCGCGGTTGAAGATCTGCGTGAAGACGAACCAGTAGATCACGCTCATGACGAGCGGATCGAGCACCGACCACAGATAGCCGAGCAGGCTCGTCGAGTACCGCACCTTGAGGTCTCTGGCCGACAACAACCACAGAGAATGCAGATAGCGCCGGGGCGTCCCGGGCGCCCCGACAGCAGCGTGACTCACGGTGTCGAGTCTACGAGAGCGAGTTGTTCCACAGCGACAGCGCCGAGCCGATGGCCATGTGCATGTCGAGGTACTGGTACGTGCCGAGGCGTCCGCCGAAGTGCACGTCCTTCTCGCCCCTCGTGAGCTCGCGATAGGCGAGCAGGCCGTCACGGTCCGTCGGGGTGTTCACCGGGTAGTACGGCTCGTCCTCGCGGTTCGCGAAGCGAGAGAACTCCCGCATGATGACCGTCTTGTCCGACTCGTAGACGTCCTTACGCTCCGGGTGGAAATGCTTGAACTCGTGGATGCGCGTGTACGGCACGTCCATGTCGGGGTAGTTCATCACGCTGGTGCCCTGGAAGTCGCCGATGTTCAGCACCTCCTGCTCGAAGTCGAGCGTGCGCCAGCTGAGGGCACCCGCCGTGTAGTCGAAGTAGCGGTCCACGGGGCCCGTGTAGACGATGGGCAGCTGTCCGACCGTCGCCTTCTTGTTCAGGGGCTGAGCCTCATCGAAGAAGTCGACGTTCAGCTTCACCTCGATGTTGGGGTGATCGGCCATCCGCTCGATCCACGCGGTGTAGCCGTCCGTCGGCAGCCCCTCCCACGTGTCGTTGAAGTAGCGGTTGTCGTATGTGTATCGCACAGGCAGGCGGCTGATGATGTCGCCGGACAGCTTCTGCGGATCCGTCTGCCACTGCTTCGCGGTGTAGTCGCGGAAGAACGCCTCGAACAGGGGGCGGCCGACGAGCGCGATGCCCTTCTCCTCGAAGTTGGACGCCGTCTTGACGTCGAACTCCCCCGCCTGCTCGCGCACGAGGGCCCGTGCCTGGTCGGGCGTGTAGGCCGACTGGAAGAACTGGTTGATCGTGCCGAGGTTGACCGGCATCGGGAACACGGTGCCCTTGTGTGTCGTGTACACGCGGTGCACGTAGTTCGTGAAGCTCGTGAAACGGTTGACATACTCCCACACCGTGGCGTTGGAGGTGTGGAACAGATGCGCGCCGTAGCGGTGGACCTCGATGCCCGTCTCGGGCTCGGCCTCGCTGTAGGCGTTCCCGCCGATGTGGTGGCGACGATCGATGACCGTCACCTTGCGGCCTGCATCGGCGGCGCGTTCTGCGATGGTGAGGCCGAAGAAGCCCGACCCGACGACAAGAAGATCCATGTTGCTGCTTTCTGCCCACAAGGCTGACATCCGCACGGCGTCGCGCGGCACACAGCAGACAACTCTACCTGCAGCGCACTCGGCGCTGCCTGTCAGCCCGCGTCGGTGCCGACACGCCCTCCCACGTCCAGCATCTGCTGGAGCATCGGGGCGAGCGTGCGCCCATACGAGTCGGAGAGGTGATTGTCGTCGATGTAGACGGCGACGTTGCCGATCGAGCCCCTGCACACGCCCTCAGGACACAGCCAGGGTCGGAAGTCCACCGCGATCACCCCGTCAGCCGCCGTGAGATCGTCGAAATCCTCTCCGTCGACGAAGGCGAGTTCGGGCACGTCGCACGATGCGGCGTCGGCACCCGGAACGACCTCCGAATCCTCCGACACGCACTCGTACATGTCGAAATCGAAGCGAGGATTGTCGCGCACGGCGATCACCTGGATGCCGTTCGCCGTGAGCTCCTCCGCGATCTCGCGGATCCCCTCGACGAGAACCTCGGGAGACGAGGGCGTCGCCCGGGTCGCGACCAGGTAGACCGCATCCGGCTGGACCCGCATCGCATACTCGATCGCCGCGGCGCGCCATTCGTCGCAGGGTGTACCCGCCGCCGACCAGGTCGGAGCTCCGATGCCGATGGCGCACCCTCCCTTCAGCAGAGCGACGAGGCCCCATCCCTGCTGATCGGCGAGAACGGCGAGAGGCGACATGAGCTGCTGTGCGTGCGAATCCCCCATCACGAGCACTCGCCAGGCGTCGGAGTCCTCCGCTGCCGCGGTCTGGGCGCAGCTGCCTTCCAGCGCAGGCTCCACAGGTTCGAGGTCTCCCGCGCAGCTGCCGTTCAGGTCCACCCACTCGTCATCGAGCGCCGTGGCCGGCGGCATCAGCGGGAGATCGGTGACGGCGAGATCGATCGGCGAGTCGATCTGGGCGGCACCCGGATACCCGCCGCTGTCGCTGTCCATCAGCGCCGCCGCACGATGCTGGATCGTGAGCTGCCAGGCGGCGAGGGGTGCGGCGACCAGCAGGACCGAGGCTGCGAGTGCGAGGACGCCGAGACGACGGGAGCCATCGAAGAACGCGGCGTCGCGGATCGGGCGCTCCACGAGCGTCGACACGATCCGCGCCAGCACGAACGAGACCAGGACGATACCGGCGCCGGCCAGCCATCCCGGCTCGGACCTGCCGCTCACCATCATCCAGGTCACGAGGACCGGCCAGTGGACGAGGTAGAGCGCGTACGCGTCATGGGAGACGAATCGCAGCGGCGCCGACTCGAGGATCATCGCGGGGCCGCCACGCGGGCGGTCGCGCCCGGCGACGATGACGAGCGCCGTGCAGATCACCGGCCACAGAGCGAGATACCCGGGGAATCCGCCCTGCACGTCGAGCACGATTCCGCACATGACGATGCCGACGATCCCGACCCAACCGAGGAGTGCGGCGATCGACGGTCGGACGCGGACATGCGGGAGAGCGATCGCGACGAGCGAGCCGGCCGCGAACTCCCACAGTCGCGTGCGGGTGTCGAAATAGGCGAAGGACTGGGCGCGCATCGTCTCGACGACCGAGAATGCAAGCGAGGCGACGAAGATCGTCCCGAAGACGACGGCGAGTGCGGGGATGACGAGGTGGCGCCGACGACGGAGGATCAGCCAGACCGCGGCGATGATGAGCGGCCACAGGATGAAGACCTGTCCTTGGACCGACAGCGACCAGAAGTGCTGGAACGGACTCGGGGTCACGGAGTCGCGAGCGTAGTAGTCGACCTCCGACAGGGCCAGCGTCCAGTTCTCGACGTAGAAGAGACTCGACCAGGCCTCACGCCAGACGCGCGGCCACTCGGTCTGCGGATACGCCGCGAACGCGACGCCGAGGACGCCGACGATCGTCACGGCCGCGGCGGGCAGCAGCCGCCGGAAGCGGCGCAACCAGAAGGACGCGAGCGCGAGCGGACGCTCCGACCCGACTCGTCGCACGAACGACGCGGTGAGGAAGAAGGCGGAGACCATCAGGAACACGTCGACGCCGCCCGAGACGCGCCCCAGCCACACGTGGTACGCCACGACCAGCAGGATGGCAAGCGCGCGCAGACCGTCGATGTCCGCGCGGCGGGTGAGCGGATCCCCGGCGACAGGCGCGGTCGGAGGAAGCGGTGTCGGGTGCGTCGTTTTCATGAGGGGCGGCGTATCGGCGAGGGGTGTCGCCGCAGTCGTCTCGGGTCGACCGTCTGCCTCTGCCAGCCTATCCGCCCGTTGCGAGCAGTCGCTCGGCCGCCGCGTCGATCTCGGTTCCCAGCAGTCTGGCGTATTCGAGATTGAGATGATCCGCGTCGTAGTAGACGGGGATGCCGCCGACCACGGCGTAGCACGATGTCGCGTCGCAGAATCGGTCGGTCAGATCCAGCACGCTGATCGACGGTGACTCTGCCTGAGCGCCCGCCACGACCACCGGGTCGACCGGGTGTGCCTCGGCTCGAGGGCGCGCGCAGGACTTCGGGTCCTCGGCATTGTGCAGCACGCAGTCGGGGCTTCTGACCTCAGCGTTGAACGGAGGATCCGCCAGCGCGAGCACCTTGATCCCCTCCTCGCTCCACCGCGTCCAGTAATCGAGCAGTCCGTCCGACATCTGATAGACCTGCGGCCGGTCGCTGCCGTCGTCCACCAGCTGGAGCCGCGACGCCATCGCGGTGATGACGAGGTCCGGATCCTCTTCGGCGACGGTGTCGGCGAGGTCGCTCGACCACTCGCGGCACCTCTCGACGTCGGCGGCACCCCACGCGCTGCGGAACCCGATGAACTCGACGTCGGCTGCGGGACACCCGCCGTAGAAACTCGTGTCGACGATCCAGCCGTGCTCCTCTGCGATGTCGAACACAGCTCCCTGCCACTGCTGCGCATGGGAGTCCCCGATGAGCCACACCCTCGTCGGATCCTCTTCGCCTCGCGAGAAATCGCACTCGTGGGTGGTCTTGAGGTCCCCATACGTGAGAATCGGCAGGAACTCGCCGCACTCCGCAGGCGTGTAGAAGTACTCGTTCTTCTTGGTCATCACCGAATAGTCCGCAGCCCCGAAAGGGTCGTCGCACTCGGCCCCCGGTGCGAGCGCCGAAGGCCCGTCGCACGTCGACGCGGCGAGGTCGTCCGGTGGGCTGTCCGCCTCGACCCTCGCCGCATATGCGGCAAGGACCGCCGCCACGAGCGCCGCGATGACGAGCATCCCCGTGACCATGAGCCCGAACGCGCGGCGCGAGGAGCCACGCCAATATCCCCAGGTCTGTCCGGCGTCTTCGACGAACCTCTTCGTGAGCACGGCCAACACCAGCGAGATGGCCAGAACCGCGATCTTCGAGAGAGTGCTCGCTTCGCCACCGATGACGAACGGGGCGACGACGATGAGCGGCCAGTGCCAGAGATAGAGCGAGTACGAGATTCCGCCGATCCACTGCACAGGTCTCAGTGCGGTCACCTTCGCATGCCAGAGAGCGGCGTGCGAGTTTCCGGCGAGGATCACCGCTGCGGTGCCGAGAACCGGCAGCAGTGCGGCGTACCCGGGGAAAGAAGTCGCATGATCATAGGCGAAGGCGGCGACGACGATGAGGCCGAACCCGAGCAGGCTGACGATGTCGGCCGCGGCGCGTCCGAGCGGGATTCGACTGCCGAGCAGCGCGACCGCCCCGCCGATCGCGAATTCCCACCCGCGCGTGAACGTCGCGAAGTACGCCTGAGGCGGAGCCATGGTCGTGTAGACGACGCTGGCGACGAAGGAGGCGACCCCCACCAGCGCGACGACCGCGATCAGCGCCGTGGCCGTCCGCGCTCTCACTCCGCGTCGCGTGTCCGGTCGTCCGGTGCGCCGCGACACGGCCAGCGCGGCCACCAGCAGCACGGGCCAGACGATGTAGAACTGCTCTTCGACCGAGAGCGACCAATAGTGCTGGACCACGCTCGCCGCATCATTGAGCGCCGAGTAGTTGACCGACATCGATGCCAGGAACCAGTTCTCGACGTACCCCGCGCTCGCTGCGACCTCCCAGGCGCCCCGCTCCCAGCGAGGGTAGGGAAGGAACAGCACGAGAAGCACCAGCGACACCGCGAGGACGAGCAGCGCCGCCGGAAGCAGGCGCCGGATCCGTCGGGCGTAGAACGCACCGAGGCGCACTCCCCCGGTCCGTGTCATCTCGCCCACCAGGTGCCCCGTGATGAGGAAGCCGGAGATCACGAAGAACACGTCGACTCCGACGTAGCCGCCGGGCAGGCGCATCGGCCAGAGGTGATTGAGCACCACCAGGCCGATGGCCACGGCGCGAAGTGCTTGGATGTCGGTTCGGAACACCCGCGCCTTCGGCGCCGCGGTCGGAGCGTCTGCGCTCCGCAACGACACGCTCACGACCCGAGATAGTCCCTGAGGAGCTCGTCTCCCACGCGAGGGGTGAAGCCGATGCTCTGCACCCGGGTCAGGTCGAGGACGCTGTTCGTGGGGCGCGGGGCGACGGGCGACGTCGCCGCGGCGAAGTACGCGTCAGTCGACACACCCGTGACCCGCGCCGGATCCTCGCCGACGAGTTCGAACACACGGCGGGCGATGTCGGCCCAGGTGACGCTCTCGCCCTCGGACGTCAGGTTGTAGACGCCGAACGGCGGGCGGGTCTCGACGACGGTGCGGATGAGGCGCGCGATCTCTTCAGCGAACGTGAGTCTCCCCCGCTGGTCGTCGACGACCTTCGGGTCGACTCCCTTCGCGGCCAGCGACGCCATGGTGCGCACGAAGTTCCCACCACTCCCGATCACCCACGAGGTGCGGACGATGTAGTGACGAGGGGCTGTGGAGACGGCGAGATCGCCCGCCGCCTTCGACTGGCCGTAGACACCGAGTGGACACACGACGTCGTCCTCCGTGTACGGTCGCTCGGCGGTTCCGTCGAAGACGTAGTCACTCGACACATGCACGAGGGTGATGCCGTGCTCCGCAGCGATGCGAGCGAGAGCTGCCGGTCCGGCGGCGTTGACCGCCCACGCATCCCGCCTGCCCTCGGGCGTCTCCGCACGATCCACGGCCGTGTACGCGGCGGCGTTGATGATCGTGTCGTAGTCGCGCCACCGTCGCGCGTCGGTCAGAGTCGTCGATCCGAGATCGAAATCCGCGCGCGTCGTCCATTCGACGCTGCCGACGCCTTCGAACTCGGCTCGCAGCGCGGTTCCCAGCTGCCCGCCCGAGCCGATGACGAGGGTCTTCTTCGGGGCGACCGGCTCGACATCCGCGAGACGCGGGTGTGCGAGGTCCTTCGCAGACACCTCGGCCTCGGCGAGCGGGATGGGCCACTCGATCGCGACGGTCTCGTCAGCGAGATTCAGGAACGAGTACGAGGCGTCCGGCGACCAGTGATCGTTCACGAGGTAGGTGTACGCGGTGTCGGGCTCGAGGGTCTGGTAGGAGTTGCCGACGCCGCGAGGCACGAAGATCGCCTTCGAGGGATCCAACTCCGCCGTGAAGACCGCTCCGAATGTCGGGCCTTCTCGCAGGTCGACCCAGGCCCCGAAGATCCGACCGGTCGCGATCGACACCCACTTGTCCCACGGCTCGGCGTGGATCCCGCGAGTCGTGCCGACGGCGTCGTTGAAGGAGACGTTGTTCTGCACCGGACCGAAATCGGCGAGGCCCAGTGCGGTCATCTTCTCGCGCTGCCAGTTCTCCTTGAACCACCCACGCGAATCGCCGTGCACCGGCAGATCGAAGATCTCGAGCCCCGGGATCGTCGTCTCAGTGCGGCTCAGGGACTTGCCGAAGTCGATCTCGGTCATCGGTCACTGCCCCTTGGAGGCGTAGAACGCCTCGGTCTGATCCTTGGACGGTGCCCACCACGACTCATTGTCGCGGTACCACTCGATGGTGGCCGCCAGTCCGGACTCGAAGTCCGCGAACTCCGGCTTCCAGCCCAGCTCCGTGCGCAGCTTCGTGGAGTCGATCGCATACCTAAGATCGTGACCTGCGCGGTCGGTGACGTGGTCGTACGCGTCTCGCGGCTGGCCCATCTCTTCGAGGATCAGTTCGACGACGTCCTTGTTGTTCCGCTCGCCGTCGGCTCCGATCAGATAGGTCTCGCCGATCTGACCCTTCTCGAGGATCGTCAGCACTGCAGACGAGTGGTCGTTCGCGTGGATCCAGTCCCGGACGTTCTCGCCCGCCCCGTAGAGCTTGGGACGGATGCCGCGGATGACATTGGTGATCTGCCGAGGGATGAACTTCTCGACGTGCTGATAGGGGCCGTAGTTGTTGGAGCAGTTCGAGATCGTCGCCTGCACGCCGAACGAGCGGACCCAGGCACGGACGAGCAAGTCGCTGCCCGCCTTCGTCGATGAGTACGGCGACGACGGGTTGTACGGAGTCTGCTCGGTGAACCGCTCGGGGTCGTCGAGCTCGAGGTCGCCGTAGACCTCGTCGGTGGAGATGTGGTGGAACCGTGTCTCGTGCTTGCGCGCGGCTTCGAGCAGCGTGTAGGTGCCGATGATGTTGGTGTCCAGGAAAGGACGGGGGCTGTGCAGCGAGTTGTCGTTGTGCGACTCCGCCGCGTAGTGCACCACGGCGTCCGCCTCGGCGGTGAGCCCGTCGACGAGCTCGGCATCGGTGATGTCGCCGTGCACGAACCGCACACGGTCTTCAGGCAACCCCGCGAGCGAGGCCCTGTTGCCGGCGTAGGTGAGCGCGTCGAGGACCGTGACGGTGTGGTCCGTGTGCTCGACCACATAGTGGACGAAGTTCGACCCGATGAATCCGGCGCCTCCGGTGACGAGGATGTTCGACATCAACGACCTCTTTCCAGGGTCTCGAGCAGGTATGTGCCGTAGCCGGACTTCACGAGCTTCGTGGCCCGTTCACGCAGTTCGTCGTCGGTGAGGAAGCCCTGGCGCCAGGCGACCTCTTCCGGCACGCCGATGCGCAGCCCGGTGCGGCGCTCCATGGTGCGCACGTAGTCACCGGCATCCGACATCTGATCGAACGTTCCGGTGTCGAGCCACGCGGTTCCGCGAGGAAGCACCTCGACCTGGAGCCCGCCGCGCTCGAGATATGCGCGGTTGATGTCGGTGATCTCGTACTCGCCGCGAGCGCTCGGCTCGAGGGTGCGGGCGATCTCGACCACGTCGTTGTCGTAGAAGTAGAGTCCGGGCACGGCGTAGTTGCTCTTGGGGTGCTCCGGCTTCTCCTCGAGAGAGACGGCGCGACCGTCGGCGTCGAACTCGACGACACCGTAGGCGTTGGGCTCTGCGACCCAGTAGGCGAACACGGCACCGCCCTCGACGTCCGTGTAGCGCTTGAGCTGGGTGCCGAGCCCCGGACCGTAGAGCAGGTTGTCACCGAGCACGAGGGCGACCTTGTCGTCGCCGATGAAGTCGGCTCCGATCACGAAGGCCTGTGCGAGGCCGTCCGGCGACGGCTGCTGCGCGAACGTGAGATTGACCCCGAACTGCGACCCGTCACCGAGAAGACGCTCGAACTGCTCGGCGTCGTGAGGCGTGGTGATGATCAGGATGTCCCGGATCCCCGCCAGCATCAGCGTCGACAGCGGGTAGTAGACCATCGGCTTGTCGTACACGGGTATCAGCTGCTTGGAGATGCCGATCGTGATCGGATGCAGTCGGGTTCCTGAGCCACCAGCGAGAATTATGCCTTTCACCCCCATATCGTGCCACATCCCAGCTGGGACTCAGACAGGCACGATTTACTTGCGTCACATCGTTCACACTGGCATCGTCTGTGCATTTCCGTCACAATGAGCAGGTGACCGGCTCAAAATCCCCCCACCTGCTCGGCCTCATCGCCAGTGCAGCGGCTGTCGTCTTCGCCGCATCCCTGCTCGTGGCGACGCCGGCCAACGCCGTCGCGCCCTCCTCCTCCGGCGCTCTGTCGACTGCGGGGGCCACGCTGACATCCTCGACCGCGGTGACGGGTTCCGCGGACGCATCCATCCGGGACACCGCGAACCTCGCGCAGTTCAAGCCGGGGAACATCATCTCCGATGGCGTGTTCTTCCAGAGCGACACCATGTCCGCCGGCCAGATCGACTCGTTCTTCCGCGGGAAGGTGGCTTCGTGCCGAGGTGGGTACGTCTGCCTCAAGGACTACCGTCAGAACACACCGAACCGTCCTGCGGACAGCTACTGCCGCGGATACTCCGGAGCACCGAACGAGTCGGCGGCGACGATCATCGCGCGGGTCGCGCAGTCCTGCGGCATCAACCCGCGGGTGCTCATCGTCATGCTCGAGAAGGAGCAGAGCCTGGTCACGCACACGTGGCCGAGCACCTGGCGCTTCGACATGGCCCTCGGCCAGGGGTGCCCGGACACTGCGCCGTGCGATCCGGCCTACGCAGGCTTCTTCTACCAGATCTACGGCGCCGCCCGGCAGATGCAGATCTACGCCGAGGGACGCTGGTTCACGTACTACGCGCCGGGGAAGACCTGGAACATCCTCTACCACCCGGACCCCAACCGGGCCTGCGGGTCCGCCCCGGTCAGGGTCGAGAACAAGGCGACCGCCGCTCTGTACTACTACACGCCCTACCAGCCGAATCGGGCGGCGCTCAACGCCGGATACGGCACCGGGGACGGATGCTCCAGCTACGGCAATCGCAACTTCTACCAGCTCTTCACCGATTGGTTCGGCAGCACTCAGACGACGGGCGCCGCTCCGGCCACCCTCGCGCAGGTGCCGGGTCGCGCGGAGATCTACCTCGTGCAGTCCGGTGTCCGCCACCATGTCGTCGCTGCGGAGGACCTCGCCGCGCTGCGGTCGAGGCTCGGCGGTGCCGTGTCCGTGGCCGCGGCGTACCTCGACCCGATGCCCGAGGGCAAGCCGGTCACGCGGTACGTGCACGACCCTCGCACCGGGACGCTGTACCTCCTGGAACCGGACGGCACCCGCCATCGCTTCGTCGACGCTGCTCAAGTCGCTCTGTTCGGATACGCGTTCAGCTCGTACGTCAACCTCACCGGCACTACTGCGGACCGATTCTCCGAGGGTGCCCCTGTCGGTTCGTTCTTCCGCTCGGGGGCGGACCCCGAGGTCTACCTCTACCAGGGCGGTCTGCGCAGGCATGTGGCCAACCAGCAGACCTGGCTCGAGGTCTCCAAAGGAACATCCGGGTACGTCGCGTCGATGAAGCCGTCCGCGGCCGCATCGATCGGCAACGGGCTCCTCGTCATCAAGGCGAACAGCCTGATCCGCGCCGCGGGAACACAGGATGTGTTCCTCACGCTTCTCGGCGACCGCCTGCTGCGCGTACCGAGCACCGCCCTCGCCCGTGAGTTCGGCGCTGCCGGCATCACCGTGGTGCCGAGCAGCTCGGTCGCAGCCAACACGAGAGTCGGTTCGACGCTCACCCCCGTCGTCTCGTGCGGCAGCAGCACTCTGATCGCCGCGGGCGGCAAGCTCCATCCGGTGTCGGGCACGCAGTATGGCGGCATCAAGCCGACCACGCTGGGCAGCGGGGAATGCGGCGCGATGCCCCGCTCGAAGACCACGGTCTCCGCACCTCTGTTCATCCAGCCGCAGGGAGCCCCGGAGATCTACGTCGTCTCGGGCGGCACGCTGCGTCATGTGCCGTCCCCTGCCGACCTGCTGGCCCTCAACGGGTCCAGGCCGTTGAAGGTGCTGCCCTGGTCACCGGCCACCGTCGAATGGTTCGGCACCGGTGCGGCGAACCTGCCCGAGAAGTCGTTCGTGCGCTTCACCGGGCGCGAGGAGATCTACCGATACGAGAACGGGACGTTGCGTCACGTCCGCAGCATCACGACCCTGCTCCAGCTGAACGGGGGAACCGCGCCGCGCGAATACGTGCTCCCGGGTGATCAGCTGTCGCGATACAAGGTGGGATCCCCTCTGCTGACCAGCGGAACCGACTTCGTGCAGTTCACCGGCGCGCCGGAGATCTACTTCTACGAGAACGGCAAGCTCCGACATGTGACGTCGATCGGGGTTCTCCTCCGGCTCGGTGGAGGGCGTGCACCCGCAGTGCTCCAGCTCGCCCCCGCCTTCAAGGCCGACTACGCCATGGGCGCTCCGATCACGTGATCGTCGCGTTCGGCCGATCGGATAGGATCGGTGAACTATGAGCTTGTCGTCGGACCGTGTCCTCGTGATCGTCCCCGCATGGAACGAGGCCCGCAACGTCGGACGCACCGTGCACGAGATCCGGGCAGCGAGCGCCGACTTCGATCTGCTCGTCGTCGACGACGGATCGACCGATGACACGAGCGCGGTCGCGCGAGAGGCCGGCGCCACGGTCATCTCCCTCCCCTTCAACCTCGGCGTCGGCGGAGCGATGCGCACCGGCTTCACCTACGCGAAGCGCCACGGCTACACCCGGGCCATCCAGGTCGACGCCGACGGCCAGCACAACCCCGTCGACATCGCGCGAGTCCTCGACGGTCTCGACACCGCGGACATCTCGATCGGCGCACGTTTCGCGGACGTCGGCGACTATTCGGTTCGCGGCCCGCGCCACTGGGCGATGGTGTTCCTGGCCAAGACCGTGTCCCGGGTCGCGAAGACCCGTCTGACAGACGTGACGAGCGGCTTCCGCGCTGCCAACAGCAGAGCCATCGAACAGTACGTCCGCTATTACCCCGCCGAGTACCTCGGCGACACCATCGACTCGCTCGTCGCAGCGTGCCACGCCGGATTGACGGTGACGCAGGTGCCGGTGGCGATGCGCCCGCGCGTGCACGGCACCCCGAGTCAGGGCCCGATCGGAGCATCGATCTACCTGCTGCGTTCGGTGTTCACCCTCGGCCTGGCGATGCTGCGACGACCCGGTTCGACGAGTCGGTCCACATCCGTGGGCGAACCGGAGGTCGCACGATGATCGTCATCGTCGGGATCGCTCTCGCTCTCGTCATCCTCGCACTGGTCTTCTGGATGCTGCTGACGCGACGTCTTCGCGAGAAGTACGCGGTGATGTGGATCGTCATCGCGCTGAGCGTCCTGCTGCTCGGGATCTTCCCCCAGCTCCTGCTCTGGGCGACATCGCTGCTCGGCGTGCAAGTGCCGGCGAACCTGCTGTTCGCTCTCGCGATCACCCTGCTCCTGGGAGTCGCGCTGCACCTCTCCTGGGAGCTCTCCCAGGCAGAGGACGAGATCCGCCGCGTCGCGGAGGAAGCGGCGCTGTCGCGCGCCGAGATCGACAGGTTGGATCGCCGCATCGCCGCTCTGGAGGCTCAGCACCGCGGCCGCGACGCCGACAGCGCTCCCCCGGCATGACGTCCGGAGCCCCGAGCGCCGATGTCTGGGGCGTCGTCACCGTGCATCGCCCGGCACAGGTGCCTCCGCTTCTGGGAGATCTCGCTCCGCAAGTCACCGGCATCATCGTGGTCGATGACGGCAGCGGTGCAGAGTTCGACGTGATCCGCGCGGACATCGCATCGACCGGTGCGCAGGTGATCACGTTGGAGAGCAACCGCGGCATCGGTGCGGCACTGAATCACGGCATCCGCTGCGCCATCGAACACGGCGCGAGCGCGGTCGTGACATTCGACCAGGACTCGACCATCGCCCCCGGCTTCGTCGCCGCTCTGGGCGCCGCGCACGAGCATGCGCGCGCGCACGGCGTTCCCGCGGGCCCCGTGGTTCCGGAGTTCTTCGCGGACGTCTCCCAGGCCGGGTCATCGACGCCGCAGGGAGTGGTCCACGCCGCCCACGCGATCCAGTCCGGCATGTATCTTCCGTCAGAGGTGCTCGAACGGGTCGGGCTGATGGACGAAGCCCTCTTCATCGACCTCGTGGATACGGACTTCGAGATCCGCTGCCTGGATGCCGACCTGCCGTGCATCGTCGCCCCCGGCCTCCGCCTGCCCCACCGCCTGGGTGCACGCTACCGGGTACCCGGCCCGCTCGGAGCGGTGCTTCCCACCCTCACGCTGAGCACGCCGTTCCGGTACTACTACAGGGCGAGGAATCGGATCGTCGTGGGACGGCGGCATCCGCGTCATCGGGCGCGCCTGCGTCGCGACGCGCGAGCCGACTACGCGTACTTCCTCATCGCGTGGATGCTGGCCAGGCCCCGATCCACCATGCGCAAGCTGCTCATCGCGGGGTTCCGTGACGGACGCGCTGAGCGCCTGGGCAGGATGAGCCCGGAACTCGCCGCTGACGCCGCTCGAGTCACCTGGCGCGCGCGCCCTGTGTGACCGGCGCGAGATCTGCGAACGGACCGCTCAGCGTGCCACCGTCGGAGTGCGCCGCCGGCCCCGGATCAGCCACCCCGCTGCCCAGCTCGCGACATAGGCGATGACGAAAGGCGTCGGGACGGCCCGCGCGCGGCGAACCCTCCGCAACATCCCCAGGGTCACCGGCAGTCGCCGACCCGAGCCGAAGAGCCGATCCAACTCGATCGCGCGTGCCGCGCGGGGATCACGCTCCAGGAGCGTCTGCGCCATGAGCTGGCGCCACCCCACATAGATCCAGAACAGCATCCGGGTCATCGCGGACGGCGTCGCCGCCCCCTCGTACCGCACGGCGAACGTGACGGCATTGCCCCAGGCTCTCCGCAGAGTCGCGATCGGTCCGAGTCTCAGCCTGCTCGGGTCGCCGAACACGTTCGCGGAGTGCTGCACGTAGTCCTGCACGACCTCATCCACGATGCGACCGCCTCCCTGCGCCATCCCGACGACAGCGAGCCAGTGATCGTGCGCGACCGTGTGTGAGGAGAGGCGGGGAAACGGCAGCGCCGTCGTCAGCAGGTCTCGGCGGAAGAGGCACAACGAACCGGTGAACTGATTCACGATCATCGTCGATGCCGGGTCGAGCTGCCGGCGGTCGGTGAATCCGAGCACCTCGTCACCGGGATGGGACACCAGACGCGCCTGCCCGGAGACGATCGCCGAATGCGAGAGGTACGGGAGCAGCTTCTCGAGCTTGTCGGGATACCAGAAGTCGTCCTGGTCGCTCAGCGCCACCCACTCGGTCTCGGCGGGCACCGCTGCGAGACCCCTCTCGAAGTTCAGGTAGAAACCCAGGCGTCTGCCGTCCGCGACGATGCGGAAGCGCTCGTCCCCGGCCGCGACCTCGGCGACGACCTCCTCGACGGTCTCCAGTTCTCCGTCGACGGAGATGATGCACTCCCAGTCGGTGACCGTCTGATCGCGAATAGAGGCGAGCTGGCGGCTGAAGAGTTCCCGGGAAGGTCGGTAGGCGGCGAGCACGATGACACCAACCATGGGACCCTGACCTCTCGTTCACGCCGACTCAAGTAGTCTAGGGTCGCACGCGTTCACGTCCGCGCCATCCGGAATGGTGTCGGGCCGCAATGGTCCGAGGAGTCCCATCGATGAAGGTTCTGCTGTCACGCTTCGCGGGCTTCAGCGCCGTTCCTCTGATCTCATTCATCGCGCCGCTGTTCCTGCTGCCGATCATCCCGAACGTCTTCGGTCTGGCGGCGTGGGGCTCCGTGGGCACGGCTCAGGCCGTGGGAACCGTCTGCGCGATAGTCGCGGGATTCGGCTGGAACATCTCGGGCGGAGCGCGCATCGCGCTCAGTGCCGACGACGACGCCCGACGTCAGCTCTTCGGTGATTCGTTCTGGTGCCGCGGACTGCTCGTCGTCGCGGCGGGACTCGTCGGTGCCGCCCTCAGCTCGGCCCTGGTTCCCCCCGAGTTCCGCCTTGTCGCCGCCCTCGTCACGCTGGCGACCACCGCCGCGGCCATGACCGTCGTCTGGTACGCAGTCGGCGTCGGGGATGCGCGGGTCGTCCTGCTGTTCGAGACCGTGCCAGTGAGCCTCAGCGTCGCTCTCGCGATCCCGCTCCTCCTGCTCACCGAGCAGCTGCTGTGGTATCCGGTCCTCACTCTGATCGGCTTCCTCACCGGCCCGCTGCTTCTGAACCTCCGCCTCTACCGACGACCCGTGCCTCCGTTCGCCGGGCGGCGCGTCCTGCGCGCATATCGCGCGAACGTCTCGGTCGCCGCGGCCGAGACGATCGGCGGAACCTACACCTCTGCGCCCATCCCGCTCGCCCAGGGCCTCCTCGGCGCGACGGCCAGTGGTCAGGCGACCTCCGCCGACAAGTTCTTCCGCATCGCCCTCTTCGCCGTCACGGTGCTGTCGAACACTCTGCAGAAGTGGGTGCTCGAAGTGTCTTATGCGCATGGCCGGGCGCGCCGCCATCTCGTGGCATTCGGCCTCCACACAGCCCTCGCTCTCTTCGGCGGTACGGCGCTGGCTCTGCTCGGCCCTGTGCTGTCCACGCTCCTGTTCGGCCGCGCGGCGACGCCCGAGATCGCCGTGTTCCTGGGCTTCGGCGCCACCTTCGCGCTGACGAGCCTGACGACCCCCTTCATCCGCAACGTCCTGGTGCCGGCCGGCCTCAACCGCTACGTGCTCTACGGCACCCTCGGCGCCGCTGTCGTCGGAGTGCCGCTCATGATCTGGGCGTCCCAGTGGGGTCTCAGCGGGATCATCGCCGGCCTCGCCGCCTCGGAGCTCGTGATCCTCGCCGTCGTCGGGTCGGCCGGAACACATCATCTGCTGCGGGAGAGGCGGGCGGCTTTCGCTCTCGTGGCACCGTCTGAGCGAGGAGTCGCACATGACTGAGACCGTGTGCGTATGCATGGCGACGTACAACGGCACAGGGTATCTGCGCGAGCAACTCGACTCGATCCTCGCGGGACTGCGGCCGGACGATCAGGTCGTCATCGTCGACGACGCGAGTACCGACGGCACCGTCGCCCTTCTCGAGACATACCGCGATGCGCGCGTGACCGTGTACAGAAACCCGAAGAACCTCGGTTACGTCAAGACGTTCGAGCGTGCGCTGTCGCTGGCGGACCGTGACGTCATCTTCCTCTCCGACCAGGACGATGAGTGGGTCGCCGGGCGTCGCGACCTGTTGGTCGAGGCACTCCGCGACCGCTCGATCGCCGCCGGCGACCTGGTGCTGCTCCCTGACGACTCGCCACTGAGCTCGCCGCTCACCGGACGACCCTGGCGCCTCGCTCCGCTGCCCTCGGGCGGATCGCTGGCGAACGAGCTGCGTCTGCTGGCCGGCGATGCCCCCTACTACGGCTGCGCGATGGCGATCCGACGTGAGGCCTCGGAGCTGATCCTGCCTTTCCCGGGGTTCCTGGTCGAGTCCCACGACCTGTGGATCGCGACGGTCGGCAACACGGCCCGTGTGCTCGCGCATGTGCAGAGCCCGGTTCTGCGACGTCGGCTGCACGATGCCAATGCGTCGGCACCGAGGCCACGGGGTCTCCGAAAGGCTCTGCAGTCGCGGTGGATGCTTCTCCGTGCCTGGCGCGAGGCATCACGTCGCGTCGCCGCGGCACGGCGACTCAGCCGAGGCCGCTCAGCCCCGTAGACAGCGGCTGAGCCGCTTCCCGTGCCGACCCTCAGCGGGGATCCGCGACGTGCGCCAGGGCCGACCGCACACCCCGCGCCGTGCCATGCCTCAGGACGAGGGGCAACGCGGCGATTCCGTGCAGACGGGACATGAGGCGTACTCGCGCGGTCCGCGCTGTGCGGCTCCATCCCCGCGCAGCGGCCGATCGACGCGCGATGCGGTAGTACCGACGCTCGTCGAGGAAACGGCTGCCGTCGAGCAGCGTCTTCTGAGACGCGCTCGCCAGATGACGCCGATAGGAGAACGCGAGCGGCGGCGTATACGCCAGCGTGCCCCCGTCGAACGCGATGTCCATGAGGAGAGCGAGATCCTGGATGACGGCGAGGTCATCCGTGAAGTCGATCCTGCGCAGCGTCTCGACCCGCAGCGAGAGCGAGGGCCAATACAGCCAGTTGCCCCGGATCAGCGTCGTGGCCATGTCAGGGCCGTTGAACACGGTGATCCCCTGGCCCTTCGGGGTGAGCAGGCGCTGCTTGATCCGATCGACGAGGGGCAGCACGACCGCGCCGCGCTCATCGATGACCTGGACTCCCGGCTGGATCACATCCGCGTGGGGCACGGCACGCGCCGCGGCGCGGACGACCGCCACGTAGTTCGGGTGCAGGAGGTCGTCGCAGCCGAGGATCGTGACGAAGTCCCCGGACGCGCGGCGGACCGACTCCCGGAAGTTCTCGGTGATCCCGACGTTGTGCTCGTTCCGGGTGTAGATGATCCGCTCGTCCGACTCCTCGTCGAAGTGCGCCGCGACGGACTCATCGGGATAGCAGTCGTCGATGATTGTCAGCCGCCAGTCCGGGTCCGTCTGGGCGCGCACCGATTCGACGGTCTCGTAGAGCTGTTCGGGGTCTCCCCAGAAAGGCACGAAGATCTCGTACGTCATGAGCCGAGTCCGCACGAGACGATCTTGTAGAGCTTCGCATCTCCGCGCTGCTCGACGAGCTCGACGTAAGGCGAGCTCTCGAGGTCCTCGAGTCCCGAGTAGTCGCCGTCGTTCTCCTGGAAGTCGCCGTCGGCGCTGAAGTCGAGGACGTACGCGACACCGGTGTCCTCGAGGGCGTCGCACACCTGCGGAGAGTCGCCGTCTGTGTTCAGCTTCGTGTTGATCGCCTCGGCGTCGTCGGTGAGATCCATCAGGAGATGCGGCATGAGGACGCGTCGCCCGCTCACGCCATAGGCGAAGGACGCTCCGGTCCACGGGTCCCCCGCGATGACGGCATCCTCGGGAACGAGCTCGTCCAGATCCTCCATGAGATCGAGCTCGTCCGGAGACAGGATCGGCCCACCCGGTCGCAGCTCGTAGGTGAACTCGATATCTGCTGCGGCCTGCCGGATCGCGGCGTTCTGGGTGACTCCGACGAGTGCGATCACGACGACGGCGATCAGGACGATCGGCAGACGCTCGGAGAAGCGCCTCACCGGCGCGAGCAGCCGCTGGCGCAGAAGCCACGTGACCAGCACGATGCCGCCGAGCGCGGCGAGCGGGAGGACTCCGATCGCCCAGAACGCGGCGATACGAGGCGGGTTGTTGTACCACGGGGCCGTGAACCAGAACCGGAGCGTCTCATACGGTGACGCCGACACGATGATATAGAGCACGGCGGAGATGACCGCCATCGCCAGGACCGACCACCGCGCATAGGTGCCTCGGCGGATCACGCTGTACGCGCCGATGATCATCAGAGCGGTGATCCCGAGCGAACTCGGGTAGCCGTACACGCTCGCCGCGACGACCTCTCCGATGGAGTCGGGCACGGTGTTGATGATGGGCCAGTAGATCTGGCTTCCGGGGGGACGCACGACCTGCAGGAGGACCACGCCGACGGCGGCGTAGGCGACGAGCAGGCCGATCGCGATCACCCGCGGGCGTCCGGGAGCCCTCATCTGATGCAGAAGCCTGGCGAGGACGAAAGGCACCGTGAGAGCGACGACCGCCATGAGAGCCCCGGGGTGCGCGACACCCAGGCCCGGCACGACGAGCACCAACAGCAGGGCCCAGTCCTGGCGGCGCGACACTCGCCCGGGCCTGAGCAGCCACCAGGCGACGACGATCGCGGCCGGAGCCACGGCCAGGCCGAGGAACAGCGGATAGAGCACCCCGTAGTGCAGGAGCAGGAAGGGGAACGCGGGGAAGGCGGCAGCCAGAGCGCCCGCGATCACCGTCATGATCTGGTTTCGTCCCAGAAGCTCGCGCACGAGGAACACCGCGCCGATCGGCCAGACGACCGCCGCGACGACGATGATCATCGCATTGGTGGCGAGGGGCACGGATGCCCCGCTCAGGGCGACGACGATGGAGACGAGCGCGTGCCATCCGGACGGGTAGAAGGGGACGCCGGCCGGCGACGTCATGCTTCCCAGCCACAGCGGCGATGCGTTCCCGGTGTCCAGGACGTACTGCACAGCGTTCAGATGGAAGAAGTTGTCGTAACGCTGTGAGAAGAACTCTGGGTCGTGCATGCTCCGCACGAGCACGAACGCGATCAGCGCAGCGGGCACTGCGATGGAGACGATGATCGCGACCAGCTGCCTCGCGCTCACGTGCGTGCGTGGTCGCGCCGGGACTCCGACGTGCTTCGACCAGAAGAAGGCGGCGAGCGACGCCACCGCGGTGAGTACGAGGACGGGCAGGATGCTCCATCGGATTCCCACGAAAGGCGCTGCGATGGCGGCGACCGCGACGAGGGAGACGCTCAGCGCCGGTGCCAGCGCGAGGAGTCTCATTCCGCGCAGGCGGAGGAGGAAGCCGAGCAGGAGTCCCGGGAGGAAGAGAAGAGCTCCGGTGACGATCAGTGCGGGCAGGATCGAGACCCAGCTCACGCCGCCTCAGCCTCCGGGTAGCGGACCTTCGGATTGAAGGTGATGCCCTTCAGCCACTTGCCGAGCAGCTTCGCGCGCAGATCCAGCGGGACGCGACCGCGGTGCAGGCTCACGAAGAGCCGTGCGCCGAACTCGATGAAGTACAGGAATCCGCGATGGTGCAGCTGCCAGGAGGCCTCGTTGCGCACGCCGTACGAGAACTTCCAGAGGCTCTTGCGGTCGACCATCGCGAAGTTCACTCCGCGGTTGTCGCCCATGTCGTGGACCACGACGCTGTCGAGCACCTGCACGCCGGGGCAACGAGCGGTGAGGCGAAGGGTGTACTCGCGGTCGTCGAACCAGATGAAGTACTCGGAGTAAGGAAGCCCGTACTCCGCGATCGCCCAGCGTGGAATGAGCACGGAGACGAACGAGCACGCTGTGACCATGACATTGTTCTGGCCCTTGACGAGCAGACGACCCCAGTCCCACGTCGTCACGGGGTTGTTCATCTCGCAGATGCTGCCGTCGGTGAACTCGACGACGGAGCATGCGAAGGGGACGTCGCCGCCGAGTTCCTGGACGGCCCCGTCGAATCCGGCGATGAGGCTCTCGAGCGCTTCCGGCTTCGGATAGCAGTCATCGTCCATGATCCACACGTGGTCCGCGCCGGAGGCGTATCCGCGCAGCATCCCCTCGGAGAAGCCACCCGCTCCCCCGGAGTTGGTCGACATGGTCACGACTTCGAGGGGGACGGACGTCTCGAGGGATGCCAGGTACTCCGCCGTGCCGTCGGTCGAGGCGTTGTCGATGACGAACAGCGTCTCGACGGCGTGCGTCTGCGCCTCGATCGATGCGATCACCGTCTTCAGCTTCTCGAGCCGATTGAACGTGACGACCACTCCAGCGACACTCACCATGAGCCCACCTCTTCCTTGAACCATGAACTCGCGGACTGCTGGGACAGCAACTTCTTCTCCGCCTTGCGCTCCTTCCGCCACAGCGCTTCCCTCGACTCCTCGTCGTCGACGAGCGGGGCCACCGCCTCGGCGAGCCGACGAGCGGCGACACGTGCGTGACGCGGAACCAGAGCGGATTCGGGGATGATGTCGCTCTGTGCCCCGACATCCGTCGAGATCACCGGCACGCCGTGTGCGATCGCCTCGAGCGTCGTGAGCGTGAGTCCCTCATTGTGCGACGCGACGACGAGCACATGCGCTTCATCGAGCGTCTCGGAGACAGGGGTGTCCGAGCTGCGTCGGACGATGTCCTCCCCCAGCCCCTCGGCACGGATGATGTCATCGACCCAGCTCGACAGCTCGCCGCCGCCGTGAAGGATGAAACGCAGCGAGTATCCCTGGCGCTTCAACCGCCTCGCCATGGTGATGTACACCTCGGGCGCCTTCTGCCGGGCCATCCGGCCGATGAACGCGACGGTGAACTGCTCACCCGCGGTCCGCGGACGGAACACGGCATCCTTCGGCTTCACGGTGAGTCCGCCGAGCGGTGCCATGACCACACGGTCAGCAGGGATGCGCTGCACATCGGTCATCCAGCGGGCGAGGCTCGGCGAGATGACGTGATGCGTCGTGATCGATCGGGACGCGATCGCACTGCTCAGCGGATACCCGCCGCCGGTGTACTCGACGATGTGAGTGCTGTCGATGATGGGGATGCCGGGACGCGATGCGGCGATCCAGGCGACCCGGTCGTACAGCCACTGGTTGTGGTGGATGACGACACCGCGCACGTCGAAGGTGCGCAGCAGCGAGCGGAGCAGCGGTTCGACGCCGGCGGTCTGCGAGGTGACGGTGGGCTCGGAGAACGGGATGAGCAGCGCTCCGTCGAGCTCGGGCCGCGTGACCCATGGCTGGTGAGAGTCCCGATTGGTCAGCACGATGGGAAGGAAGCCGGCTTCGCGCACCAGACGCACCGTCTCGAACGCCCAGAGTTCGGCGCCACCGAGCTCGAACCAGTGGAGTCCGATGATCACGGCCTTCGGCGCCCCGTCGAGAACCGGGCCGGCCGGCACGATCACGTCGTCCTCGTGTGCGCCCCCCGGACGGAACTCCGCCTCGTAATCGCGAGGCTCGATGGCCGTCGTGAGCTTGCGGCGGAATCTGAGCAGCGAGAGGTCCCGGGCGTCGTCGTAGAGCAGCGGCGCGCGCGACTTGACGCTCCGTGCGATCCGGCCGACCAGGCCGGGACGCTGCGGGCGGTAAGGGTCCGAGTCGAGCACATCGTCGGATGACACGTGCAGATGCCTGGCGGGCGACGCCACGAGACGGGCCGAGGCCGCTTCCGCACGCTCGGGCTCACGCTCTTCGACGGAGACGGAGCTGACGATGTCGAAGCTCACGATGCGGTGTCGGTTGTTCCTCGAGAGTCCGTCGAACGTGCTGTCGTCGGTCAGTCGAGGCGTCGTCTCCACCGAGCCGTCGTAGAGATGGATCCGCAGCTTTCGCTGAGGTGCCATGAGCGCGTGGAAGTTCAACGCGCCGACGAGAAGGCGGCGTTCGCGCTCCGACAGATCGGCGCCCGTCTGCGGGTCCTCGAAGCGGAAGAGTGCAGGCTGATCGAGAGCTTGAAGAGGTGTCACGGATACAGTTTGCTTTCGGATCGACGGACGCACGAGACCTCCGCGATCCTACCAGCGGCCCAGCCCCTGACCCTGGGTTGCGCCTGTGCCGCGCGTTCGGACGCATCCCCATCGATCTGCCAGGGACACCGCGCGGAGGATCGTATGATTGCTCTCGGTGCGCCCGAGACCGTCGGCGCCTCGGAAGGTGGAATCGCGGTGCAACAGGCTCGCACAGCCGACGACCAGAGAATGACGACTCCTGGCGCGAATCGAGGGCTCCTCGAGGTCTTCCGGCAACGGCATCTCCTCTCGCTCATCGTGCGCAAGGAAGTCCAGATCCGGTATCGGGGTTCCATCTTCGGCTGGCTGTGGTCGTACGTGAAGCCACTCGTGCAGTTCGTGGTGTTCTTCGTCGCGATCGGCGTGTTCCTCGGCCTGAACGACCGCGTCGACTACTTCCCGATCTATCTGCTCTCGGGCATCACCGTCGTCACCTTCTTCAACGAGGCGTTCTCCAACGGCACCCGGTCCCTGGTGGACAACGCGGCGCTCATCAAGAAGATCTACCTGCCTCGCGAGATGTTCCCGATCGCCAGCATGATGATCGCCGCCGTGAACACGGTGCCGCAGATCATCGTCGTGATCGCCATCTCGCTGTTCTTCGGGTGGGCGCCCACCTTCGCCTCGCTCGGCGCCATCCTTCTCGCACTCGTCATCATCGCCGTGCTCGCCAGTGGCCTCGGGCTCTTCTTCGGGTCGATCAACGTGACGTTCCGCGATGCGCAGAGCTTCGTCGAGATCATCGTGATGGTCGCGATCTGGGCCTCCCCCGTGATGTACGAGTGGACGCAGGTCGCCAATGTCGTACCCGACTGGCTCTTCGTCCTCTATCGACTGAACCCCATCACCGCCGCCGTGGAGCTCTTCCACTACGGCGTCTGGTTCCCGCTCGGGCCTGACGCGTCCCCGCTCCCCGACGTGTGGATGTACGGGCTCATCGCCCTCGTGACGTCTCTCATCGCGCTGGTCATCGGCCAGCTCGTCTTCCGCCGACTGGAGGGCCGCTTTGCCCAAGATCTCTGATGCGCAGCCACTTCCGCGGATCATCATCGACGACGTCCACAAGACCTTCAAGCTCCGGCACACGCATTCGATCAAGGAGACGGCTCTCGCCGCGATCCGTCGCAAGCCGCTGACGACCGACTTCCACGCCCTGGACGGCGTGTCGTTCGACATCCAGCAGGGCGAATCCGTCGCTCTCCTCGGTTTCAACGGATCGGGCAAGTCGACGATGCTCAAGCTGATCTCGGGTGTTCTCGAGCCCGATGCCGGCACCGTGCTCACTCGCGGCCGCATCGCCGGCCTGATCGAGGTCGGCGCGGGGTTCCACCCCGATCTGTCCGGACGCGAGAACATCTTCCTCAACGCCGCGATCCTCGGCATGAGCAAGAAGGAGACCGAGGCTCGGTACGACGAGATCGTCGCGTTCAGCGAGATCGAGCAGTTCATCGACACCGAGGTGAAGCACTATTCGTCCGGCATGTTCCTCAGACTCGCGTTCTCCGTGGCGATCCACACCGAGATGGACGTTCTGCTGATCGACGAGATCCTCTCCGTCGGCGACGAGCCGTTCCAGAAGAAGTGCCTCGCTCGCGTGCGCGAACTGCACGCTGAGGGGAAGACGCTCGTCGTGGTCAGCCACGACCTCAACATGGTCTCGAACCTGTGCGACCGCGGCATCCTGCTTCAGAAGGGCAAAGTGCGCTTCGACGGACCGAGCGCGGAAGCCGTCGAGGTCATGCGCTCCTGAGACCCCGCTGACGCTGTCGGCGAGCTCGACGACAGCGGTGACGGTCCTCTCAGAGATCCGCGTGGAGTCCCCACACACGCTCGGCCGCGCCGAGCCAGGAGAACGACCTCGATCGATCCGCGCCGAGCACGCTCAGACGCCGTGCGCCGTCGCCGACCGCATCGACGACGGCCTCGGCCATCTCGGTCGACGGCACGATCGCGCCCCCGTCAGCGATCACATCCTGATGGACTCCGCTGTCGACGGCGACCACCGGCACACCGAGGGTCATGGCCTCGACCGCACGCCATGGCCACGCAGCGCGTGGGCTGGTCGCGACCAGCGCCGACGCCCCGGCGAAGACGGCCGCCCGATCCTCCGTCGACAGAGCGCCGCGGATGTGGGCCCGTGCTTCAGGCAGCCCTGCGGCCACTGCGACCTCGACGAGTCGCGGCTCTGCCCCCTCCGGAGCGTCGAGCACGACGGCATCCCTGCCGGACGCGACAGCTGCCCGGAAGCCGTGCTCGAGCGACTGCGCCGATCCGGTGAGCAGCACATACCCTTCCGTCAGGGACAGAGCGGCTCGTCGTTCTCGCGCGTCGAGGGGCATCACCAGAGCAGTTGGGGCGGCCCCAGGGATGACGCGGATCCGTCCGCTCAGCTTCGCGATCTCCGTCAGTCGCTCACCGACCGAGTGGGAGGGCACCACGACGGCATCCGCGTGCTTGACGGCTCGCTTCAGCATCGCCCGCTGCCAGGCGACCACGGACTTGGTGAGCGAATCCGGCTCGTCCCACGCCTGCAGATCCCACAGCGTGACTGTCGTCTGATCGAGGTCGTGCAGGCGGTCGTGACGCACCAGCGGAGCCATCAGGGTCGGCGAGTGGATGAGCCCCCCGCCCACCCCGGGGACGATGCCCAACTGCCAGGACGCCGCGAGCTCGCGCCGCGCGAGTGACAGTCTGCGCACGTCGACCAGACCCGGGATCTGCACGTCGACGCCCGACGGGACGATGGCCTCGACCTCGCACCCGGAGGGGGCGGTCGAGATGAGCGCAGCGGTGAGGTCCGACGCCGCTGAGGCGTGGTCCGCGTGCACGACATGCGTCAGCTGATCCAGAACAACACGCAGCCGAGCACCCATGCGACAACAGTAATCGCCCACCCGCCCCGAACCTGGGAGCAGCACCGGGTGCGCGGAGGATTGCGGGGCCGTCCGCCGCCGATATCTCGCTTCGTGCTTGAATGCAGGGGTGAGTGACGGACGTCTGCCTGTGCGTCGTCGATGGTTGCGGTGGACCATCGGCGTGATCGTGACCCTCATCGTGCTCGCGATCGGCTGGGTGGGCATCCGCGGAATCGGTGCTGTGAACGATCTGCAGCAGGTCTCCGCGTCGTCATCGAAGCTCAAGCAGGCGATCGGGCAGGGTGACCTCGACACGGCCGCGGCGCTCTCTGCGCGCATCGCTCACCACGCGGGGTCCGCGCACGACCTGACATCCGATCCGATCTGGTCAGGCTTCGGTCTGCTGCCCTGGCTCGGACCGAACTTCTCGGCGGTGAGCGACGTCGCCGAGATCGCCGACGACGTCGCGTCGGACGCGCTCGTTCCGGTGCTGGCCGCCGCTGAGGAACTCGATCTGGCGAGTCTGGGCCTCTCGGGTGGCGTCGTGGACCTCACGCCTTTCGCGCAGATCGAGCCCCCGTTGGCTGAGGCGAGTGCCACGCTGACCTCTGCGGAGACGCGAGCGCTCGACATCGACGCGGGCGCGACGATTCCTCCACTCGCCGATGCCGTGAGAGAGATGCGATCGGCCGTCACGCAGGCTGCCACCGTCGTGGGAGCGCTGCATGGAGCGTCCGCACTGCTGCCCAGCATGCTCGGCGGCGAGGGTCCCCGCAATTATGTGCTCGCGATGCAGAACAATGCCGAGCTGCGATCGTCCGGCGGCATCATCGGGGCGATCGCCCTGCTGCACGCCGAGAACGGCCGGATCACGCTCGTGCAGCAAGCCTCCGTTCCGGACTTCCCCTCCCTCGACACGCCGCTGCCGTTGAGCGAGTCGACCGTCGCCCTCTTCGAGGACAGCCCCGGTCGGTATATGCAGAACCTGACGAGCATTCCGGACTTCACCGAAGCGGGCCCCGCGATCGCGGCGCGGTGGCAGAACCGATTCGGGCACCCCATCGATGGCGTCATCGCGGTCGACGCCGTGATGACGGAGAACCTCGTCGCAGCCACGGGCCCGCTCACCTTCGGGCCGTTCAGCGCGACGAAAGACACCGTCGTGGGCCTGCTGATCTCGGAGATCTACGCCAGCGTGCCCGATCCGGCGGCGCAGGATGAGATCTTCTCCCAGGCGGCGGGAGCGCTGCTGTCCGCTGCACTGACCGAAGCGGCCCCGAAGGATCTCGTCGCCGCCCTCGCCGAGTCGGCCGACGAGGGACGCATCCGCATCTGGAGCGCGCATGAGGACGAAGAGGCGATCCTGTCGGCGTCGACGCTCGGCGGGGCGCTGCCCGAGGACGGCCCCCAGACCCACGTCGGCGTGCTCTTCAACGACACGACCGGCGGGAAGATGGACTTCTACGCGGACGCGGCCATCACGACGTCGATCGGCACGTGCGACGGCGAACCGACCACGCAGGTGACGGTGACCTGGAAGAACGACGCGCCCGCGGACGCCGGGACGGCGCTGCCGCCATACGTGACCGCTAACGGGTTCTACGGAGTACCCGCCGGGTCGACCAGGACCCTGATCACCGTGTACGGCCCCGAGGGCGCGACCCCGTCTCATATCGATCGCGACGGAGAAGAGGTCAGTGTGCAAACGGCTCTGCTCGGCTCCCGCTCCGCCGTTCAGCACGAGGTGCTGCTGGCTCCGGGCGAATCGTCGACGATCACCGTCGAATATCAGGGAACCGGTGCCGGAGAACGACTGACGGTGGTCGATCACACCCCCATGGTCACCGCACCCGACGTGTCCCGCGAACAACTGCGTTGCGCGTCGTGACTTTCCTGTTTCGATGATGTAGGGTCATTCTCACTGGGGAATATCTGAGTTCTGCAATTCTGTCGTGGGGACAGGAAGAGCTCACGCAGTCGGATGCAGGGGTGTATCCGAAGGCGATTCCGCGTGTATTTCTGGGGAGAATCATGCTGAAGAAACTGGCTGCCATCAGCCTTACCGCTGGCGTACTCGTGCTCATGGCACCTGCTGTCGCCTCCGCCTCGCCGGTCGTTCCGACCGAGTCCGACTCGTATGCCGGCACGCCGCGGGTGAGCGTCGATGATCCGATCATCGACATCTGCGAAGTGTCCACCGTCGTCTTCGGCGCAGGCTATTTCCTGCCGTCTGAGAACGTCGGAGTGTCGGTCTCGGGCCTCAACGCGGGCGACTCCGCTGTCTCGGGCAACACGGCCGCGGCGGACGGCAGCCTCGTCGTCACCTTCCGCCCGCCGGCCGACGGCGAGGGCTCCTACGCACTCGCCTTCGACGGGTCGCGGTCGTACACGGCGACGATCACCGTCTCGCACGGCCACGATTCGGCGGTGAGCTGCGACCACGATCCCGGTGTCGCGGCCGCGGGCACGGAGCTTCCGCTCACCGGCGGCGGGCTCGAGCTCGCTCTCACGGGTGGCAGCGTCTCGCCGTGGGTTCTCGGAGGTGGGGCAGCTGCTCTGGTGGCTGGTGGAGTACTCGTCGCCACAGGCGTCACGCGCCGTAAGCGCGCCTAGGTCAGGTCCCCGCTTTCAGCGGGAACCGACTGGACGACGGTGATCCCTCCCCTCCGATCACCGTCGTCTGGTGAATCCGGTCCTGAACCGGAGGCCCACGGCCACCACCTTCACTCTCAGGTGGCGGCCGTGGGCTCACTCATGCGCACCGGCCGTTCGAGGGAGAACATCCCGATCGACGCCACCGCTCACGGAGTCGGCGTCGGCGTCTCCGTCGGCGGGTGCAGCGTCTGCCGGACCAGCTCGTGGATGTACCCGTAGTCAGGTGTGTGCTCGTCCACCCCGTTGTCAGGAGTGAGCTCGATCGTGGCGACGGTCTGCTCTCGGGCCTTCGTCATCAGGTCGAAGAACTCGGGCAGCTTGTCCTGAGGCAGATCGGTGCTGATCAGCGCGGTACCCGCGGCAGCGACCTCGTTGAAGCGCGTGAGCACGGTCTGCGGGGTGAACTGCGCGAGGATCGCCTCCTGCAGTTCGCGCTGGCGCTTCATCCGATCCCAGTCGCTCGTCGTGTACCGCGATCGCGCATACCACTGCGCCGTGTCACCGTCCATGTGCTGCTCGCCGACCTCGATCCACCCGATCGCCCATGCGTCGACGTCATACGGGTCGGTGCCCTCGGGTGGGCCCCCCTTGGGCAGCCGCTCCGTCACAGTGATGTCCACACCGCCGAGCGCGTCGACGAGCGCAGCGAAGCCGTGCATGTCGACGAAGACGTAGTACGGGATCTCGATGCCGAGAACGCCCTCCGCCGCATCCTTGGTCGCCTCGATGCCGGGATCGGAACCGTGCGATGCGGCGTCCGGGTACAGGCCGGTGCCGTTGTCGTCACGGCAGATCTCTGCGGCATTGCGCACGTGGTTCATCCAGCCGTTCCAGCCGCACGCGCTGGAGCTGTGGCCCTCGAAGCCGTTCGGATACAGAGCCTGCATCGGGCTTCCCTCGCTGAAGGGTGCATTGGGCAGCTCGCGCGGGATCCCGGTGATCGTCACGGCGCCGGTGGTCGCGTTCACCGAGACCACCGAGATGCTGTCGAACCTCATCGAGTCTCGGCCCTCGCCGCTGTCCGCTCCGAGCAGCAGGATGTTGTAATACCCCTCGCTCGGCGGCAGGCTGGGCCCGCTCTGTCCGAAGATCGTGCTGATCGTTCCCCGCGCTGTGCCGACGTACGACGCCGCGTATGCCGTTCCGGTTCCGACGAGACCGAGCAGAAGCAGGGCGACGAGTGGGATCGCGAACTTGGACGGGCCCGGGACCCTGACCAGTCGGACGAGCCGCAGCACATCGAAGGTGAGCACCACCCACAGCACGAGGTAGGCGATCAGCAGCACCTGAACGAGAGTCAGGATGACCGCGGAGAACCAGCCTCCGCCGACCGTGAGCCACAGCAGCACAGGACGAGCGAACAGCGCCAGCCCTGCGCCCACGATCACGAGCAGCCATGCGGTCAGCGTCGCCCCGAGACCGAAGCGTCCGAGCCTGCGATTGCCGGCGAGAACCTGGGCAGAACCGGGCACCAGCAGGTTGAGCAGCACCAGCCACCACCCGCGTTTGGTCATCATCCCCGCATCGGCGGTGTTCGGATGCCGGATCGGGCGGCTCTCGATCAGTGGTCGCGCCGTACCTCGCGGCGGCGCAAGGGTCACAGGGACCCCTTCAGCCGATCGTTCTTCTCCTCGACCTGCGCTTCGAGGTCGAGCGCGTAGGCCTCGACACGATCAGCGAGGTCGTCGTCGGAGGTGCCGAGGATCCGCGCCGCGAGGATGCCCGCGTTGCGCGCTCCCGCTATCGACACCGTCGCGACCGGGATTCCGGCGGGCATCTGCACGATGGAGAGAAGCGAGTCCATCCCGTCGAGGTACGCGAGCGGAACGGGGACTCCGATGACCGGCAACGCGGTCATCGAGGCCAGCATCCCGGGAAGATGAGCGGCCCCGCCGGCACCTGCGATGATCACACGGATGCCGCGACCGCGCGCTTCCCGCGCGTACTGCATGAGCTTGTCGGGGGTGCGGTGCGCCGAGACGACCTCCACCTCGTGCGGGATAGCGAAGTCGCTCAGCGACTGAGAGGCGTCGCTCATCACGCGCCAGTCGGAGTCGGAACCCATGACGACGCCGACGAGGGGCGCGGTGGAGGAGTGCAGTGGCTCAGTCACCCACTCAGGCTACGGTCTGGTGCTGGGAGAAACCCCGAACGGCACACCCCTGACCGCACGCTCAGTCGAAGTGCGCCGCCGCGGCGCGCGCGACGTACACCGCGTCGTCGAGGTCGTCGCCCGTCACATTGACGTGCCCGACCTTGCGACCCGGTCGCGGGCTCTTTCCGTAGGTGTGGATCTTCGCCGACGGATGCTCGGCCATGGCTCCGGCGAAACGGTCGCCGAGCGTGCCGGTCTGCGGCCCTCCGAGGATGTTCACCATCACGGACCACGCCGCCTGAGGCGCGGTGTCGCCGAGGGGCAGGTCCGCGACAGCGCGCAGGTGCTGTTCGAACTGCCCGGTCACCGCGCCGTCCTGGCTCCAGTGGCCGCTGTTGTGCGGACGCATGGCGAGTTCGTTCACGAGGATGCGCTCATCGTCGGTCTCGAAGAGCTCGACCGCGAGCATCCCGGTGACCCCGAGTCCTTCCGCGATCGATCGACCGATCTCCTCGGCGACCCGGACGAGGCGCTCGGCCGCATGAGGCGCCGGCGCGATCACCTCTGCGCACACGCCCCCGCGCTGCACCGTCTCGACCACCGGGTAGGCGACGATCTGGCCGCCCGGACGACGAGCCACCTGCTGCGCGAGCTCGCGCACGAATCCGACCAGCTCCTCGACCAGCAGCGCCTCGCCGTCGGCGAGCCCGTCGAACCAGTCCTGAGCCTCGCCGGCCTCTCGGACCACGCGGACTCCCTTGCCGTCGTATCCGCCGCGGGGGGTCTTCACGACACCCTGCCCGTCGTGCTCGTCGAGGAATGCCTGCAGCTCGGAGGAGTCGCGCACCGGCGCCCAGTCCGGCTGAGGAACCCCGAGCTCTTCGAGCCTCGCCCTCATCAGGAGCTTGTCCTGGGCGAACTGCAGGGCGTCCGGCCCCGGGTGCACGGCGACCCCGTCGGCGACCAGTGCCCGCAGCACCTCCTGCGGCACGTGCTCGTGGTCGAAGGTGACGACGTCCACGTCGCGGACGAACGCGCGGACGACCTCGAGGTCGTGGTAGTCGCCGACCGCCGTCGCGGCGAGCTGCGCGGACATCCCCTCGTCCTCAGCGAGCACCCTCAGATCGAGTCCGAGTTCGACCGCCGGAGCGATCATCATCCGAGCCAGCTGGCCTCCACCGATCACACCAACGCGCAGCGCCATGGGCCGCCTCCATTTCGTCCTGACCATTCTCGCGCATCAGCGCGGGCGCCGTTCACGCGTCCCGCCCGACGCGGTACCGCGCTCAGAATCCGGCAGTGCCGTCGTGACCTGACTGCGCATCGCGGTGCGCCAGGATCTGGCTCACCTCGATCTGATCGGCCAGTGTCTCGTGCACGAGCGTCACGTTCGGGACATTGGGCAGACGCAACGGCGCATCGACCCCGTTCGAGAGGGTGATCGTTCCGACGCCCCACATCCGCTGGATCATGCCGCGGCGGACGCCGATCGTGTATCCCCGAGCGTGCGACATCTCCCGCCTGTTGCGGGCGCCGATACCGTGATTGACGATGACCCTCCGCGTGGTGAGAGTAACGGAGCGCGAGTACCAGATGACCCAGGGCACGACGACCAACAGGAGGACGATCGCCCCGGCTGCACTCAGCAGCATCCAGTTCTCGAACGGCGCCGGGAGGTTGTCGTAGAAGAAGGACGTCGCACCGAAGACGGCGATGAGCACGAGCGCCGACCAGAAGAGCCTCCGGGCGTGAGTGCGGAACCGGGCGATGAGCAGCTCTTCCGCGGGCGCACCCGGCGGTGGCATCGTCGGCCTTCCGCCGAGAGTCACGGGCTGAGTCACCCCTCCATTGTGCCCGCAACCGCCGACATCGCGGCTCGCGCGCCGGGCGTGTCAGACTCACGCCGGACGGACGTGCACCACATCTCCGGCAGAGATCGATGTCTCGGCACCCTCCCCCTGCACGACGAGCCGACCGTCCACGTCGAGTTTGGTGGCTCTTCCGACGAGGACGGAATCGCCGGGAAGGGAGACCCTGACGTCGAGACCGATCGTGGCGCACCGCTCGGTCGCGGCGGCGTGGAGACCGCTCGAGACGGCGTCGCCCGCTCCCCCGAGCTCGGCGACCAGCTGATCGAGTGCGCGCAGGTAGGTGGCGAGAAGCCTGTCGGCGTCGGCCTCGACGCCGAGGATCGCGAAGGACGTCGCGGTCGGCACCGGAAGCTCCGACTCTGTCATCGCCGTGTTCACACCGGTTCCGACGACGACGGCATCCGGAGTCGCCTGCGCCAGGATTCCGCAGATCTTGCGACCGTCGACCAAGATGTCGTTCGGCCATTTGACCGCCACGTCGTGGTCGGGAAGCTGTTCGGCGATCGCATCCGCCATCGCCACTCCGGCCGCGAGCGGGATCCAGCCTCGCGAATCCGCCGCCGAGGGCAGCCTCCGCAGCAGCACGGAGACGGCGAGCGATGCGCCAGGCGCGGATGTCCAGGAGCGGCCGAGTCTGCCGCGCCCCGCCGTCTGGTTGTCGGTGACGACAACGGACAGGTGCGGCGTCGACGGCGAATCGCGCGCTCGCTCGCTCAAGATGTCGTTCGTCGAGCCTGCTTCGGTCAGCACCTCGAGACGTGAGGCGACCGCGGCAGTGAGTGGAAGGTCCACGTCAGACCTCCTCTTCGTCGGCCTCTTCGTCGTCATCGTCCTCATCGGTGCGCACTGCCCCGATCTCGTTCGCCTGCCAACGATCCCACTTCTGCATGAGCTGCGCGATCGCGGCGTGGAACTTCTCCGTGGCCACTCCGGGGGTCGTGTCTCCGAAGTAGTGCTGCACCCACATGCGCAGCCTCGCGATGGCGACCTCGTCGGCACGCACGCGTTCCACCTCGGCGACGATGTCACCCGCAGCGCCGGCGTCGAGCCATTCACAGTCCGACAGGTAGCCGTTGGTGTCGATCGATGCCCTCTCATCGGCCGGCCGTGTGATCATCAGCGGCTTGCCTACTGCGAGGCGGTCGTAGACCATCGCCGAGATGTCGACGATCGCGACATCGGCGGCGGCCAGCTGCCATCCGAGCTCCGCGCCGTCGTCGTAGACGTGCTGTGCGGACGGATCCGCGGCGTTGGCGGCCGCGATGGCGGCGATGATGCGTCGGTGCGCGGCACCGTACGCGTCGTCGATCACGCCGCTTCGCGGGTGCGGGCGGTAGATCACGCGGTGCCTCTCCGACGCGAGCAGCGTCGTGACGAGGGTCTCGCCGTGGGTGGCGATCGACCCGTAGTGCGCGCTCGGGCGGTCGCCCTCCCACGTCGGGGCGTAGAGCACCACGGTGCGCTCGTCCGGAACGTACGGCAGCGTGCCCGAGTAGTGGTCGGCCTGCGGCCGGCCGATCTCGATCGTCCGTCGATCGATGTCCCAGTCCCAGAGAGTCCGTGACAGGCGGTCACGGGCAGCCTGTCCTGCGACCAGGGCGTAGTCGTACGCCTTGTACTGATTGGTCGTCATGTACATCTTGTCCGACTCGCCGTGATTGATGAACACGTGCCAGCGCCTGCCGTAGCGGAACATCTGGAAGTTGCGGGTGTTCTGATTCACGTAGAGGACGACACGGATGTCCTGCGTGCTGAGGAAGCGTTCGAGATCACGGATCGTCGGGACGAAGGCGACGGGAGGACCGGCCTCGTCGAGCAGCTTGTCGGCGCCCGTCGCCGACCGGGACAGCACGACGACTGGCCAGTGCTTCGACAGCTCCACGAGAGGGCGATACCACTGCCGCATCTGGTACATGTTCACGTCGCCGTCGGCGAAGTACACCGCCACCTGGTAGTGCTCCGGCGGGTGCGGTTCGCGCTCGGCGAGGCGCCGCCGCACTCGCTGCACAGCCTTGCGCGAGGCGAGCGCCCGCTTCAGCAGACGGTAGGCCTTCTTCGCATCGGACACAGCACCCATCCCTCCAGGATACCGAGTGCGGCGGCTCGCCCCGCCTGACGCCTTCCGAGATCACCGGTGCCGGGAATCAGCGAACGCGCGAGAAGCGCATGCCATGATCGTCATGTGCCTGACAACGACATCGCCGCCCCGGAGAACGGAGTGTCTTTCGTCATGCCCGTGCTCAACGAGCGCGCCTATCTGGAGCACGCAGTCGCCTCCGTGCTCCAGCAGGAGCTCACTGTCCCCGCCGAGCTGGTGCTCGCGCTCGGGCCTTCCACCGATGGCACGACAGAACTCGCTCAGCGCCTGGCCGCCGGGGACGCGCGGATCCGGCTCGTCGACAACCCCGCAGCTCACATCCCGGTCGGATTGAACGCCGCGATCCGGGCCAGCCGCTTCGCGACGATCGTCCGCGTCGACGCCCATTCCGAACTCGCTCCGGGCTATGCGGCCCTCGCCCTCGCGACTCTCGAACGCACGGGTGCCGCGAACGTCGGCGGTGTGATGCGCGCTGACGGGCGCACGCCGTTCCAGACCTCCGTCGCGCGCCTCTACAACTCCCCCGTCGGCCTCGGCGGCGGGGCTTACCACGGCGGCACCCACGAGGGCGAGGCCGAATCCGCCTACCTCGGCGTCATGCGTCGGTCGGTGCTCGACGAGGTCGGGCTCTTCGACGAGTCGATCCGTCGCGGAGAGGACTGGGAGCTCAACCTCCGCATCCGCCAGGCAGGACATCTCGTCTGGTTCGATCCCGATCTCTCGGTGACCTACTGGCCTCGCGAGAGCTGGCTGCGGCTCGCCCGTCAGTTCCGGGCCACGGGCGCGTGGCGCGGCGAACTCGTGCGACGATACGGACGCCGCAACGGCATCCGGTACTTCGCTCCCCCGGCGCTCGTCGTCCTCGTCTCGGCCGCTCTCCTCACCGGCGTCCTGCAGCTGACCGGCATCCTCTCCGGCGCTCTCTCGCTCGTCGTCGGGGCTGTGGTCTATCTGCCGCTGGTGGCGTATCTGCTGCTCGTGGTGGGCGTCGCCTGCCTTCCCGGCGGTGGCGGGCTGCGCCAGAGACTGTGGACACTGCTGGTTCTGCCCACCATGCACCTCTCCTGGGGCCTCGGCTTCATCGAGGGCGTGCTGCGCGGCGCTCGCGACACGGTCGACGCGTCCCGACTCGGCACCCGCAACACGCCACTCCCCTGACGCGCCGCACCGCCGACCGGCTCACCGGGTGACGTACCCCTGGTCCAGGATCCGCGCGACGACCCGCTCGGCGGAGCGACCGTCATCCCGCGGGTTGAACTGCGCCCGCCAGGCACGATATCGCTCGGCATAGACGTTCCCGTGCTCGCCGTCGGCGAGTGCCGCGACCAGTTCATCCTGCGTGCGGACCAGAGGGCCGGGGGCGCGGGTCTCGAGATCGAAGTAGAACCCACGGAGCTCTCCGCGATAGTGGTCGAGGTCGGGCACGAGGAAGAACATCGGCTTGCCCGTGACACTGAAATCGAACATCACCGAGGAATAGTCGGTGATCAACACGTCGGCGGCGAGCAGAAGCTGCGAGGTCTCGGGGTATCCGGTGACGTCGATCACGCGAGCGCCCGCTCGGTCCCGTCCCGTGTCGATCGTGCGCGAGTGGCCGCGCACGAGCACGACGGAGTCCGTCTGCCTCGCGAGCTCCTCCGCGTCGATGAAGTCGACCATCTCGGGTCGGTCGTCGCGCCAGGTGGGCGCATACAGCAGCACGCGCTCGCCGTCGGCGATGCCCAGGTCCGCGCGGATCGCTGCGGCATCCCCGGTGACCAGAGCGTCGTTCCTCGGATACCCCTCGACCCAGATGGGCCGTCCGAAGAATGCGTACGCCTTGCGGAGAATGCGCTCGGAGTAGGTGTTCTGTGCCAGAAGCACGTCCCAGCGTCGAGACTCCTTGATGACCGCCGCCATCCGTCGAGGAGCGAACCCCGGACGATGCAGCGCCAGCCGCTTCAGGGGCGTGCCGTGCCAGGTCTGCAGCACCTTCTGGCCGGGCTTGCGGGCGAAGCGGCGGCGCAGCCAGTCGTTGACCACGAGCAGGCGGGATGCCGCGCGGGCACGCCACCACTCCGGGCTGCCTTCGACCACCGCGATCGCCCCGTCGGGAACCGCCACCGACAGGTCGACCACACTCCAGTAGCGCGTGACGTCCGGCGCCTGCGCGTACAAGGCGCGGTCGATCGCCTGCGGGTTGCAGCCGACGGCACGTCCGTAGAAGCTCTCGAAGAAGACGGCGTTCTCGGTCGCCCCGGGATGTGCGAGGTAGCGGCCCTCGAGCGTCGCCTGCCCCTCGCTCGTCTCATAGGCGGGATCGATCGGGGCCGCGATGCGCACGGTCGTCCCGTCGACGGCGACGCGCACGCCGGTCAGCACCTCCGCTGCGACGAGGAGATCACCGAGCTCCACGTCGGCAATGTGCAGCTCGTAGTCCCCAGTCGGCAGGGGAAGCTCAGGGCCGCCCCACCGTGCTGCGCGCAGCGGGAACGTCGCCTTCCAGGTCTTGCCTCCGCCGGTGATGCGCGCGCCGACCCGGGCGCGCGGCCCGATCAGCTCGGCGGTGGTGGGGCGCTGGCCGGCGCCTGCGATGACCAGCGTCTCTGCCGCCTCATCGATCCGGGCCGTGGTCATGCTGCTCCCTTCGGCGCGGGGATCCCCCGCGCACGGATTGTCTCGTAGACGCGCCGGGTGTTGCCGCCGTCGCGGAAGGCGTGCATCTCCGCGCTGAGCGTATCCGAACGCTCGGCGCGTGCAGAGAAGAGGTCCTCGTCGTCCAGAAGTGCAGACAGCTGCGGCAAGAGCGAGTCCCAGCCGGTCGCGGCGTCGTCGCCGGCGACGTCCTGGAACCGACCGTAGAAGCCTCTCGTCCGCGCATAGTCCTCGGCGTCGGGAGCGAGGAACAGCACCGGCATTCTCAAGAGTCCCACGTCGTACGCCATCGAGGAGTAGTCGGTGATGAGCACATCGATCGCCGGCAGCACCGGCGTGACGTCGGTGAGCAGGCCGGAGCCGAGCATCCGCACCCTTCTGCTGGGCAGCGGAGGCGCATACCCGCCCTCTCCGAGCGGGTGGGAGCGAACGAGCAGCACGGCATCCCGCTGCTCGAGCATCTGGATGATCCGCACCCACTGAGTCGCCGACGGGACTGCCGGATCATCGGCTCCGTCGCGCCAGGTCGGGGCGTAGAGGATCGTCCGAGATGCGGTCGGCAATTCGCCGACGACGCGCGCCAGCGCATCGGACGCGGCGGCCCGACGCTCGGTCGGGTCGCCTGCGGACAGCACGTCGACGCGCGGCTCGCCCGTGACGACGACGCGGCCGTCGCCGAGCGCGAAGGCCGACTCGAGCCGACCCCTCGACCGGTGCGATGCGGCCGGGAAGACTCGGATCCGCTGAGCGGCTCGGCGGTACAGGAAGCCGACGAGACGACGCAGCAGCGGCGCACCGGGGACTTCCGGAACCTGCGTGGTCGCGGGTGAGTCCAATCCGATCCGCTTGAGGGGGATGCCGTGCCAGAGCTGCACGACGAAGGCACCGGACACCGCATAGCGGTTGACGTCGCCGAGGCCGTGCGTGACGACGACGACGCGGGCACGCGCCGTCGCCCACCACCCTCGCAGGCTGCCCTTGCGCATCGTGCGGAGGCCGAGCGCCGCGGCATCGCGGTCTTCCCGATCGGAGGACGTGAGCCACACGGTGTCGTGCCCCTCTGCTGCGGCGACACGGTGCAGGGCGAGAGCCCCATCCCCGACGCCAGCACCGCACCCGAACACCCATCGGGCGCCGCGCGGAATCACGAGGGTGCCGGCGCGTCCGGCGAGGTAGAGCGGTATCCGAAGCAGCTTGGCCGCATTGCCGGAGCCGAAAGAGAAGGACGCCACCCCGCGAGCCTATCGCGGGGTGGCGTCCTTCTCGGTGAGCACGGTTGCCGGAGTCAGCCGGCGAGGTCGCCCAGGGTCACATCGGCCTCGTATTCCTTGCCGCCACGGATGTACGTGACCTTCGCGTCGCTGCCCCCGGCTGCCGCCCGCACCTGCGCCGTGAGGTCGCTGGCGCTCGTGATGGGCACGCCGTTGAACGCGGTCACGATGTCATCGGCCTTCAGCCCGCCGGCCGCGGCAGCGCCGCCACCGGTGACATCCGCGATGTAGGCACCCGACACGTCGGCATCCTTGACGCTGGCCGCATCCTGCACCGACGCCCCGAGCAGGCCATGGGTGGCTGCGCCGTCGGCGATGATCTCCTCCGACACCCGCTGAGCGATGTTCGCGGGGATGGCGAAGCCGATCCCGATGGATCCCGACTCCTCCGAGCTCCCGGAGCTCGCGATCGCGACGTTGATGCCGATGAGCTCGCCCTTGCTGTTCACGAGCGCTCCGCCGGAGTTGCCGTGGTTGATGGCGGCATCCGTCTGGATCACGGCGATCGAGATCGACTCCGACGTCTGCTGCGAGGTGTTGCCGGGCAGATCGAACTGGAACGGACCCTCGCCCTCCTCAGGCGTCTGCTGCTCGTTCTGCGGAGCATCTTCCGAGGACGAGTCCGGAAGCGCCGACGACGCGATCTGGATGCTGCGGTTCAGAGCGCTGACGATTCCGGTCGTGACCGAGTTCGACAGGCCGAGCGGTGCGCCCAGAGCCACCGCGGTGTCCCCCACGTTGAGCTTGGAGGAGTCTGCGAAGTCGATCGGGGTGAGATCTGTCGCGTCCTCGAGCTTGATGACGGCGAGGTCGTAGATCGGGTCGGTCCCGACGACGGTCGCCGAGAAGATGCGGCCGTCCGACGTGGTGACGCGGATCGTGGGATCGGCGACTGCGCCGCCGAGCGTCACCACGTGAGTGTTCGTGAGCACGTAGCCGTCGTCGCTGATGATGACGCCCGATCCGCTGCCGCCCTGATCGGAGCCGGCCACCTCGATGGTGACGACCGACGGGAGCGCCGCGGTCGCGACGGCCGTCGTCTCGTTGACGGAGCCGGGGTTGTTGACGGTGATGGTCTCGGGACCCTGGGCGACGCCCGTCGAACTCTGGTCGGAGATCCCGTTGAGGATCGCTCCGCCGCCGAAGCCCGCGACACCGCCGACGAGCGCAGCCGCCACGACGATCGCGGCGAACTTCACTCCGGCGCGCGGCTTCTGCTCTTTGACCTTGACGGAGCCGTCGACCGGCTGCCCGGGCTGCGCTCCGGTGTGCAGACCGAACGCCGCACCGGGAGAGGCCGCGGCCGGTCCGCCGACCGGGCCCGATGCGTGGCCAGGGTGGTGTCCCGGCGCTCCGAGGTACTGCTGCGGGACGGTCTGGGCGTCCGGCGCCACCGGGGCGGCCGGCGCCTCGAATGCCGGCGCGGGTGACGATGTGAACGTCGCGGGAACGTGGTGTCCCTGATATGGCCCCGGGGCGGCGACGATGCCGGGGGTCTGAGCGGCGGCATCCGTCGTCGAACGGTCGACGACCTCTGCTGCCTCGGTGGACGACGCTGCGTCATTCGACGCAGGTGCCGTGTGGTCCTGGGTGCTGTCTTCGTTCATGGTGTGTGCTCCTTCAACAACGCCCTCTCAGAGTGACGCCTGTATCTGTGCGTTTCGTATGGCGAAGATGAGTTTCACCTATGGCCTTAGCCTGTTCTTCATGAGTGTCATCCCCGGCGCATGGCGGCGCACGGCAGCGGGAGCCGGTCTGCTCGCACCAGACGGAACCGTCGCGCCCACCATCTTCGCAGAGATGTCCGCTGCTGCGGCCCGAACCGGTGCGATCAATCTCGGCCAGGGTTTCCCCGACGAGGACGGTCCTGCAGAGGTGCTCGACGCTGCCAGGGACGCGATCTCCCGCGGGGTGAATCAGTACCCGCCCGGAAGAGGGAACGCCGACCTGCTCGCCGCGATCAGCGAACACCAGCGGCGCTTCTACGGGCTCGCGGTCGACCCCTCCACAGAGGTGATCGTGACGGCCGGTGCCACCGAGGCGCTGACCGCGACGCTGCTCGCCCTCATCGACGGTCCTGACGACGAGGTCGTCGTCTTCGAGCCGTACTACGACTCCTACGCGGCGGCGGTCGCTCTCGCCGGCGCACGACTGCGAACGGTGCCGTTGCGAGCACCGGACTTCCAGCCCGATCTGGAGCAGCTGGCGGCCGCGGTGTCCGACCGCACGCGCATCATCCTGGTCAATGACCCCCACAACCCCACCGGAGCCGTCTTCGGTCGCGAGGTGCTCTCGGAGGTCGTCCGTCTCGCCGACCTGCACGATGCGATCATCGTCACCGACGAGGTCTACGAGCATCTCGCTTTCCAGATCCCGCACACCCCCGTCGCCACCCTGCCGGGTGCCGCCGAGCGCACGCTCACGATCTCGTCGGCAGGCAAGACGTTCTCCGCGACCGGCTGGAAGATCGGCTGGGTGCACGGCCCCGCCGATCTCATCACCGCTGTGCTGACCGTGAAGCAGTATCTGACATACGTGAACGGCTCGCCGTTCCAGCCGGCGATCGCCGTGGGTCTGCGCCTCGGAGATGCGTTCTTCGCGGATGCCGCGTCGACGCTGGCGCGCAAGCACGAGATACTCGGCGCCGGCCTGCGCGCCGCCGGGTTCACCGTGCATCCGCCCCAGGGCGGCTATTTCACGGTGGCCGACGCGTCAGCGATCGGCGGAGCGGATGCCGCGGAGTTCTGCCGCGCACTTCCCGAACGCGCAGGAGTGGTGGCGATCCCGCTGACCGCCTTCGTGTCGCAGTCACGCCGACGCGAGTACGCCGGGCTCGTCCGCTTCGCGGCGTGCAAACGCGTCGAGATCCTGGAGGACGCGGCGACGAGGCTCGCGACGAGCTTCTGAACGCACCCGTTCAGCGCGGACCGACGGCGTAGCGGCGCCCGCGCAGGGACGGGTTCACTGCCCGCACGCGATCGATCGTGCTCCGCTCGACTGTCGCGACCGCGATGCCCTCGGTCGTTCCCACCCCGGCGAGCACGACGCCCTGCGGATCGACGATCTGCGAGTGCCCGACGCCGATCGGGGTCGGGTGGTCGGCGGCGATCACGTACGCGGTGTTCTCGATGGCGCGTGCCGCCAGCAGCGTGGTCCAGTGGTGCTCCTTGAGCGGACCGCGGACCCACTCGGCCGGCACCACCAGGGCGTCGGCGCCGGCATCCATCAGAGTGCGCGACACCTCGGGGAATCGCAGATCGTAACAGGTCATCAGTCCGAAGCGGATGCCCGCGAGCTCGAACGTCGCCGCTCCCCCGACCTCCCCCGCCTCGACCCAGTCGGACTCGGTCTGGCCGAAGGCGTCATACAGGTGCTGCTTGCGATAGGTCGCGAGGATGCCGTCGCCGCGCACCGCGACCACCGTGTTCCTCACATGAGCGGCGTCCGAGGCCTGCTCGGCCAGCCCCGCCACGATCACCACTGCGTAGTCGGAGGCCAGCGCAGTCAGTGTCGACACGAACTCACCATCGAGTGGCTCCGCGTTCTCGGCGAGAGTGGCGTCCATCGGATCCACGAAGTAGCTCGAGTACTCGGGGAACACGACCAGCCTGGCACCGCGTGCGGCGGCCTCCGCCGTCAGCTCCGCGATCCGATCCCGGTTGGCCGCACGGGAGGCGATGGGGGCGAACTGACAGACGGCGACGGGCACAGCGACGGGCACGGCGGGGGTCTCTGGCATGCTCCCATCCTCTCGCACACGCGTCCTCGCGGCCTCGATTCGCGCACTCCTGATTCGCGTGTTAGGCTATTGATCGTGCCGCGGGGTGGAGCAGTTCGGTAGCTCGCCGGGCTCATAACCCGGAGGTCGCAGGTTCAAATCCTGTCCCCGCAACGAGAATGCGACACACGAAAGGCCCCTGATCGGGAGATATTCCGATCAGGGGCCTTTCGCATGTGTACCTCACGCCGGCCTCGCAGCCGAGCGACATCGAGATCGCTCGGCTGCGAAGGATCAGCGGTAGCTGAGTGTGAGCTCAGGACCGGTCGGCTCGACGAACTTGACTCGGACGCTGCCCAGCGCCGCCGCGCCGGCCGCGACGTAGCTCATCACGACGCGGTCCCTGTTCGCGGTTCCGCCGTCCGGCAGGATGAGGACGCGCGCGACCGAGAGCGCGTCCACGAAGTCACCCGCCGAGGCGCCCCCGACCCGGCCCTGTTCCCAGGTGCGGAAGACACTCGCCGCGGGTGAGCTGTCGCGCTGCACTCCCTCGGAGATGGTGGTGCGCGCCATCTCGTCGAGGAAGGCGAGATTGTCGAGAACCATATCGACGTCGTTGAGGACGGACTCGTCGAAGCGGTCAGGATAGTCGATCTCGATGCGCACCTGCACATCGTCTCCGTCGAACGGCACCGAGCCGTTCATCGCGCCTCCTCCGGTTCCGCCGTCGAGGGTGATCTGTCCGAGATGACGGCTCTCCATCAGCTCACACCCCCAGATTCGCGCTGAGGATCTCTTCGGCAAGGAGGCGCGAGACCTCCTGCGAAGCCGCGGAATCCGACGAGAAGAAGTCCTCGACAGTCGCGTCGAACAGCTGATGCCCTCGGGCATACTCGGCCACGGTGAGGGCCAGGCAGCGCGCCGTCAGCGCGTAGAGGTCGCTCGCCGCGTAATGCGTGCCGTTCGACGAGCGCCCGACGCCGGCGCCGCGGGGAGTCGGGTTCGACGCCGGCGCGCTGCCGAGCGCCGCCGCGGCACTGGCGAGCTCCGTATCGATCCGGCCCATGCTGTTCGACACCACGGTCGCATTGCTCCTGTCCATGCTCATCGTGCCGTCACCGACCGGGTACGGGCCGAGAGCGAACGCGTCCAGATTGTAGGTGGCGTTGTCGGAGCGGATGATGCTCGCGGCTTCGGTCATCGCGTCGTTGAGCTCGTTCTCCTGCTTCTCGAGCGCCTTATCGAGATTGCCGAGCGCCTCGTCGAGAGACGACAGGATGTCGGAATAGGTGTTGCCCTCGATGACGACGTTGCGGGCGATCCCCTGCACGGCGCTGCTGGCCGCGCCGGCGATTCCCGAGAGCACGGCTGCTGCGGCCACCGTGCCCGTGCCGGCCGTCACGATCGCGGATACGACGCCCGCCACCGCTCCGACGACGGTCAGCACGAGCGTCCCGTTGGCCGCAGCGGCGTTCCCCGCCTTCTGGTCCCAGGCGGCGCGAGCGCTGTCGCAGATCGACACGACGTCCTGTCGCGCGGCGGGCCACATGGCGGCCTGAGCGCTGTAGTTGAGCTGGAGGATCACGCATGCGTCCCCCAGGCCGTGGGTGACGGACTGGAACTGGATGTAGTACTTGTCGATGAACGCGGGCTTGAAGCTGCCCTCGATCTTGTTCGCCATCATCTCGTGCACCGAGTCATTGGCTGTGCCGATCGCACCGGTGTTCTGCACCGACGCACCCGCGCCCGAGGTGCCGAGGATCGCTGCTGCCGCCGAGGTCGCACTCGCCGGTGCCTCGCAGGCGTCGCCGCCGTCCGGCAGATCAAGCCACTTCGACACGCGGGCATCGATCGCGGCCCGGATGTCGTCGAAAGCCGGTGCGACCGAGTGGTTCACGCCGTTGCCGTCGCCCCCGCCCTCGCCTGCGGCATTCGGCCGGTTGTAGAAGTTGAGCATGAAGCCCCACTTCGCGTAGATCTGGTCATTTCCCCAGTTCGGGTGAAAGCCCTGGTCCGCCATGAAACAGTCGATCGCAGCGCGCTTCATCTTGCCGATGATGTCCGGCAACTCCGAATAGTCAGGCATATCTCGATCCCCTCCAGTCTCGATTTCCGTGAAGTGCCGCCCGGACATCTCTCGACGCGTCGGGGCGGCTCCACCGAGAGACTAATCGATTCCCGGACTCCTTCGCTCGCGACCAGACGACACCCGCAACGCCCTCGGATCCACTCGTTAGACTGTCCCACCGAACGGCGCGACCGTCGACGGCGGCGCGGTCGGTGGAAACAATGACCCGGAGGTCCATGATGACGCAGACTCCCGACAGCGCCGCGGGGAACCGTCCCGCGCTTGCATCAGGCTCATCGCGGCGCGCGATCGTCAGCCTCTGGATCGGCGCCGTGGCTCTGCTGATCTCCGTCGCATTGATCGTGCTCCTCGTGCCCGTACCGGCCCTGCTCCCGGTCGCAGCAGCCGCCGCGCTGCTGGCGATCGTCGCTCTCCTGCTGGCCGGTCGAGCGAGACGCTCCGCGGTCGCTCGCACGGGAACGGCGGCCGTCGTCGTCGCAGCGGTCGCCCTCATCGTCGATCTCATTCTCGTCGTCGTGATGGCAGTCGGCGTCCTCGCCGGCAACGGCCTCAACCACGTCGAGGTGCGTGCCACGGGCGGACCCACATTCACGGTCTCCTTCGCCGATGACACACAGGCGTACGACGAGGAGTGGGCCTCCAGCGGCTGGAAGCAGTACACGACGACCGGCGATTCGGCGGAGATCGTCGTCACCGCCCCGGACGACGACACGGACGCGACCGTGAGCTGTCAGATTCTGTGGAACGACGAGCTGGTCGTCGAGCAGAGCGGCACGGGCTCCGTGACCTGCCGTTACGACGCGGACTGACCGACCGGACTGATCGGCCCGGGCGGATCGAGGCGGCGTCAGCGGACTGCTCGTCGCGCCCGGCACCTGCCTCCGCGGGCGTCGGCAGAAACGGACGATGCCGCCCCTCGCGAACGAGGGACGGCATCGTCTGCAGACGGGGCCGGGGCTGTTACTCCCCCGAGGCGGCTTCCAGTCCGAGCAGCGTGTTCACGGCATCCGTGAGACGCTTGTCGGCCTCGGCGAACTTGGTCAGGTCGCCTGCCTTCAATGCGGCCTCTCGGTCGGTCAGCGCCTGCTGCGCGGCTGCAAGAGCCTCGGCCTCGGCGTCGGTCGGCACCGTCGGCTCGGTCGGGGCCTCACCGGTGTCCGGGTCGGGCTCGGTCGGCTCGACCTCATCGTCTCCACCGGTCGCGCCGGCATCTCCGCCGAAGAGGGTGTCGAGCGCGGCGGTCAGCGTGTCTTCGAACGCGACCTTGTCGCCGAAGGCCACGAGGACCTTCTGCAGACGCGGCAGCTTGGTGCCCTCCGAGGACTGCACGTACACCGGCTGCACGTAGAGCAGGCCGCCGCCCACGGGCAGAGTGAGGAGGTTTCCGTACAGCACCTCGGACTCGCCCTGCTGCAGCAGGTTGAGCTGCGGCACCACAGCCGTGTCCGAGTTGTAGGTGTTCTGCACCTGGCCCGGGCCCGGCACGGTCGTATCGGTGTCGATCTCGAGCATTCGAAGCTGGCCGTAGCCTTCCGCCTTCACGCCGGCCTCCGATCCGGCATCCGAGTCGACCGCGAGATAGCCCATCAGCACGTCACGGTTGCTGCCGCCCTGCGCCGAAGGAATGAACGTCGAGAACATCGAGAAGCGCGGGGAATCCTGACCCGGCATCTGCATCGTCAGGTAGTACGGCGGCTGCAGGACCTGCTCGCTGCGCGGGTCGTTCGGTGTCTGCCAGCGGTTGTCCTGCTGCGCGAAGGAGCCGGCGGTGTCGATGTGGTAGGTGCCGAGGATGTCGCGCTGCACCTTGAACAGGTCTGTCGGGTAGCGGACGTGGCTCATCAGATCGGCCGACATGTCGCTCACCGGCTTGAGCGTCGACGGGTAGATGTTCTGCCAGGTCTGCAGCACGGGATCCTGGTCGTCCCATGCGTACAGGGTGACCGAACCGTCGTAGGCGTCGACCGTGGCCTTGACCGAGTTGCGGATGTAGTTGATCTCGTCGATCGCGAGCGTCGGCGACGGGAGGTTCGAGTCGGCGATCGCATCCGACAGGCTCACGTTCGTCGAGTAGGGGTAGGTCGAGCTCGTGGTGTATCCGTCGACGATCCAGACGATCCTGCCGTCCACGACGCTCGGGTACGGGTCGCTGTCGAGCTCGAGGTACGGGGCGACCTTCTGCACGCGCGTCTTGGGATCGCGGTCGTACAGGATCTGCGAGTCCTCGTTCACGAGGTTCGAGAACAGGATCTGCTCCGACTGGAACTTCAGCGCGTACAGCAGCTTCGTGAAGCTGCTCCCGATCTTCGGTCCGCCGTCGCCCTCGAACGTCGTCTTGGTCTCGCTGGCGCCGTCCTTGCCTCGCGGATAGTCGATCTCGACAGGATCGGTTCCGTCGGGAGAGCCGACGATCGAGTACCCCGGCGAGTTCTCGCCGAAGTACACGCGCGGCTCGAACTCCTCCTGCTGGGTGAGGAAGCCGTCGGACGGGATGCCACGCTCGAGGAAGACCGGCTCGCCGTCGGGCGTGCGCTGGTTGCCCGCTGCGACGACCAAGCCGTAGCCGTGCGTGTAGACAGCGGCGCGGTTGTTCCAGTTCGTGACGTCGACGCCGTTCATGTCGAGGTCGCGGACGGAGACGACCGTGTCCTGCATCTCCCCGCCGATCTCGTAGCGGTCGACGTCGAGCTTCTCCTGGAACTGGTAGTAGCCGCGGTACTGCTCGAGCTGTCGCACGGCGGGGCTGATCACGTTGGGGTCGACGATGCGGATCGATGCGGTGGTCTCGGCGTCTTCACGCAGCTGGCCGGCCTCGGCATCGGTCTCGGCTTCGAACGGGGTGGTCTCGAGGTCGGCGACCCCGTACGCCTCCTTGGTGCCGTCGATGTTCCGCTGGTAGAACTCGGCCTGGTAGGCGTTCTGGTTCGGGCGGACCTGGAACGTGGTGACGGCCCACGGGAATCCGACGCCGACGACGAGCGAGGCGACGATGAGCAGCGCGGTCGCGGCGAGAGGGAACCGCCACCGGCCGATGACGGCCGTGACGAAGAAGAGGATGGCGACGAGCGCGGCGATGATCGCGAGGATCGCGAGGCCGGGGATCGTGGCGTTGACGCCCGTGTAGGCCGGGCCGACGATGCGGTCGTCCTGTGCGACGAGGGTCTTGTAGCGGTCGAGCCACAGGCTCGCCGCCTGAACCAGAAGGTACAGCCCCGCGATCACAGCGAGCTGGATGCGTGCGGGCTTCGAGATGCGCAGCTCGCCCTGACCGATGCGGACCGACCCGTAGAGGTACGACACCAGCGCGGTGACGATGAGGGTGAGCAGCAGGACCGCAGACACGAAAGCCAGCAGGATCGAGTAGAACGGCATCGCGAACATGTAGAAGCCGGTGTCGACGCCGAACTGCGGGTCGGTGGCGTCGGTCGCGACGCCGTTGGCCCAGAGCCAGACGGTCTTCCACTGGCTGGCCGCCGAGAAGCCGGCGAAGAGGCCGAAGAAGATCGGCATGCCCCACATCGCGAGGCGGCGGAGCGGCTCGATGACCTCCTGGTACCTGTCGAGCTGCGAGCTGAGCCGCACGTAGACGGGGCGCAGTCGGTACGCGAGCTGGATGGCGACGAACAGCGGCACGGCCATGCCGAGGAATCCGACGACGAACATCACCGCCGTGGCGAACCATTGGGTGGTGAGCACTCCCGCGAAGCCCACCTGGTCGAACCAGAGGAATTCGGTGTAGAGCGACGCGAAGACGAAGAAGGCGGCGATCAGCGCGGCGATGATCGCCAGCGAGATACCGAAGATTCTTCGCGAGGTTCGGGGAGTGGCCGGGTTCGGTGCAGAAGTCGAGGTCACCCTCCCATCCTAGGCACGCCTTACTGTGCTGCGGCTGTCATACCTGTCACGGGGAGGTCACGACGTCGCAGGTCGGGAGCGATCCCACGTCGCCGCCGTCCGCTATCACCTCGAGCGCGTCGAGCGATTCCTCCAGCGTCGAGGTGCTGATCACGGTCAGTCCGTCCGGCACGTGGCCGGTGACCTCGTCGCAGTTCGTCGACGGAGCGAGGAAGTACTCCGCCCCCGCATCACGGGCACCGTAGAGCTTCTGACGGATGCCGCCGATCGGCCCGACCGTCCCATCGGCCTCGATCGTGCCGGTGCCGGCGACGTTCTCGCCGCCGTTCAACTCCCCTTCGGTGAGGGTGTCGATGATGCCGAGCGCGAACATCATCCCGGCGCTGGGTCCACCGACATTGTCGAGCTGGAGCGTCACATCGATCTCGAAATCGTAGTCCGTGCGCAACGTGACACCGATCAGCCACGTCGTCACGTCACCGTCGGTCTGCTCGACGGGCGTCACCTCGACCACCTGTTCCTCGCCGGAGCGCTGCACGGTGAGCGAGACCGGCGCGCCCTCCCCATCCTGGATCGCCTGACGCAGCTGCTTCGCGGAGGTCACCGCGGCGCCGTCCACGGCGGTGATGACGTCCTCCGCCTCGAGCGCTCCCTCGGCCGGTGCATCCTCGACGACCTCCTGGACGACGACCTCGGCTCCGGTGTCGTAGCCCAGCTCGTTGAGCGCTGCCGCGGTCGCCTCGTGCTGCGAGTCCACCATGAGTGTCGCGTTGCGTTCGTCACGCTGCTCCGTCGTGACCCCCTCGGGGAACACGGAGTCGAGAGGCACCACCGCTCGTGAGGAGTCCATCCACGCGAGAGCGAGCTCGAACCAGCTCGGGGTGCGCTCACGGTTTCCGACGACCTGCACGGTCGTGAGGTCGAGAGTGCCTCCGGTCTCGAACGTCTCGGCGCCGTCGACCTGGATGAGCGGAACCTGCTCGCCGTCGGCTCCTGCCGCGGTGCCGAGGGTGTCGTAGACCGGGCCCGGGCGCTGGATCACGTAAGGCGTCGGGAGGAAGGTCAGCACGACGAGCGCGATCAACGCGACGACCAGCGCCCAGACTCCCAGTCCGAGCTTGACAGACCGGGTTCGATCCACAGGGTTCCTCCGTCGTTCGCGGGCGGCGTACAGCGATCTGCCCGCTTCGGGGTCTCGCGGCCGATCCTGTGACTAGCGTAGATGCCACGGCTTTAGGCGTGCTGAGAGGCGAGCGACATGTCAGACAACGACCCGACCCCCGAGGACTTCCAAGAGTTCCTCCGACGCATGATGTCCGGCCAGGGCGCCGGAGACATCGACCCCGAGGCGCTGCAGAACGCCTTCGCGGGCATGGATGGGATCCAGATCGACCCGGCGATGATGCAGACGATCATGTCGCAGCTGCAGGGTGCGTTCGGCGGCGATCCCTGGGAGAACGCGCTGCGGCAGGCGCTGCACATCGCCAACCGCGACGGTCTCGGCATCACCGACGGCTCGCGGACCTCGCTCGTCGACTCCTTCGCCCTCGCGGACCTCTGGCTCGGCGAGGCGACCACGATCTCCGAACTCGGCGAGTCGCCGAAGGCCATGACGCGCGGCGAATGGGTCGAAGCGACCCTGCCCGTGTGGAAGGAGATCGCCGGCCCCGTGTCGACGAGCATCGCCGATGCGCTCACCAGCGCGCTCGACACGCAGGTGCCCGAAGAGATGCGCGACGTCGTGCAGGGCGCGGGCAAGCTCATGCGCGGTCTCGGCGGCTCGGTCTTCGCGGCGCAGTTCGGCCAGGTCCTCGGCAACCTCGCACTCGAAGTGGTGTCGGGCGGAGACGTCGGCATCCCGGTGCTTCCGGCCGGCACTGCCGCTGTCATCCCCCAGAACCTGACAGCGTTCGGCGAGGGTCTCGAGATCCCCGAAGACCAGATCACCCTCTATCTCGCGACCCGCGAACTCGCATACGCCCGGCTGTATCGCCACTCGAAGTGGCTGCACCTGCACGTCATGGCGCAGATCACCGATTTCGCCCGCGGGGTCACGGTCGACGTGGATGCACTCGAGGACGTCGCAAGCCGCCTCGACCCGTCCAACCCCGAAGAGCTCCGCGCGGCCATCGAAGGCGGTGCGCTGCTTCCCACGCAGACCGACGCGCAGCGCGAGGCACTGGACCGACTCGAGAACCTCGTCGCGACGATCGACGGCTGGGTCGACGTCGTGACCGCGCAGGCCACCTCCCGTCTTCCCGACGGTGCCCGCATCGCAGAAGCCGCTCGTCGCCGCCGCGCGGTGGGCGGTCCCGCCGAGGACGCACTCGGCGCTCTCGTCGGACTCAAGCTGCGGCCCCGTCGTCTGCGCGAGGCATCGGCCATGTGGCAGGCGGTGACAGACGCCGTGGGCATCGCCGGGCGCGACTCCCTGTGGGACTACCCCGACCTCATGCCGACGTCGGACGACATCGACGACCCGTCGGCGCTCGTGGCGCGACTGCAGGCGAGCGCGCGGGGAGAGCAGCCGGTCGCCGATGAGTTCGACGAGGCGCTGGCACGTCTGCTGGATGGCGACGACTTCTCGCGAGAGCAGCCGGAGACGCCCGAAGGCGAGCAGGACACGGACGGTGACGACGGCCCAGGGGGCGACCGACCCGTGTGACCGACGGGGTGGCAGAGGCGCGAGGACTTTTCCACGGATGCCCGCGACTCCCCCACCGGGAGCTCGGCTTTGCGCAGAATCGAGGGATGTCTCCTCTGACACCCAAGACCATCACTCGCCTGGACCCCGCGGTTCCGCTGCTCTGGCGCGACGGTGAGACCCTGCAGATCGGCATCGAGGGGACACTGCGCATCGCCGCCTCGGAGCCGTGGGTCGAGCGTCTGATCGCTCGGATGGCCGCCGGATTCCGGCGCGGGGGCTTCGATGTCGTGGCACATGCCGCCGGCGCCCCGCGCGCAGAGGCGCGGATGCTCCTGTCGCGGCTCGAGCCGCTGCTCGTCGACGATTCTCCCGCTCCCCCGGCTGCGTGGGTGGAGAGCATCGACGTCGCCGACGCGCGATGCGAGTTCCGCATGCGCGAGGCGCTCCTCGACGAGGGCATCGCCGTCGGCGAGCGGGAGAATCCCCGCGACATCGGCATCGTGCTGGTCGAAGGTGCGGCGGCCGCGCTGCACTTCGCACGCTACCTTCGCGACGACACCTCGCACCTTCCGGTCGCGCTCGAGCGAGGACGGATCACGGTCGGACCCCTGGTGGTGCCCGGCGAATCGGCCTGCCTGACCTGCCGCGACGAGCATGAACGCGAGCGCGACGATGCCTGGCCCCGCATGCACGCCCAACTCATCGGGCGCGGCGCGGGTCCGATCAGTGCCGCGCGGATCACGGAGGCGGCGACGCTCGTCGCGCGGCTGCTCGCAGAGAGCGCGGCCCCGGGCTCGTTCGTCGAGGTCAGCGGCGAGGGGCGCCGCGACTGGCGCTCGGTGACGTTTCACGAAGAATGCCGGTGCCGCGAGCAGTCGTTCCCATCTCTGCCAGGAACCGCGACGGGGCGCGTTCCCCGCGTCCCGCTGAGCGCGACCACGACAGCGAGAGAGTACGCGCGGCCCGCGTGACGCCGACGTAAGCGAGGCGGCGCTCTTCGTCGATCGCCTCGAAGCCGGTGGCGTAGGAGATCGGAAGTGCGCCCTCCGCCCACCCCGCGAGGTAGACATGCGGCCATTCGAGACCCTTGGCGGCGTGCAACGTCGACAGAGTCACGGTGCGCATGGTGGGCTCGTGCTGGTCCTTCGCGCGCGCCATGAGCGCGTCGCTGAAGGTGCGCAGGGTCTCATCGGGTCCGGCGTCTTCGGCGAGACGCAGAATCGCCCGCCGAGCCTCCCAGCCGTCGCGCTGAGCTCCCCCGGCCGCCGGTGGCTCGTCGGAGAGACCGAGCTCGCGGAGGACCCTCTGGACCCCGGGCAGGAAACCGTGCTCGGTCGGCGCGACCGCGGCGGCCCGCAGGGCCAGGATCGCCTGTCGCACCTCGGGCATCGCGAAGAACCGGGTTCCACCCAGCACCGATGTCGCGATGCCCTCGGCGGCGAGCGCCTGCTGCAGCACCGCGGACTGCGCATGAGCCCGGTAGAGCACGGCGATCTCTGAGGGCGACGCCCCTGACTCGATCCGCGCCGCCACGGCGGCGGCGATCCCCTCTGCCTCGTCGCGCTCGGAGTCGTACGCCGTGACCGTGGGCGAATCCGCGTTGAACGTCTCTCTCGCCGGGACGAGTTCGAGGGCGCCCGGCCGCCCCTTCATCAGGGCGTTCGCCGCTTCGAGGATCGGGGCCTGCGAACGGTAGTTGGTCTCGAGACGCACGACCGTGGCATCGGGATGCCGCCGCTCGAACTCGAGGAGGAATCGCTGTTCGGCGCCGGCGAACGAGTAGATGGTCTGACTCGCGTCACCGACGACGCAGATGTCCTTGCGATCGCCCAGCCAGAGTTCGAGCAGGCGGTTCTGGAGCGGAGAGACGTCCTGGTACTCGTCGACCGTGAAATGCCGATACTGCTCGTGCACGGACGCTGCGACGCGAGGTTCGGCCTCGAGCATCCCGGCGCAGGCCAGCAGCACGTCCTCGAAGTCGAGTTGGCGCCGCTCGTCCTTCAACGCTTCATAGCGCTGTTGCAGTTCGACGAACTGAGCGGAGTCGACGCCGCTCAACGTGCGGCCGAGCGACGCGTGCTGTTCGATCGACAACATCGACACCTTGCGCCATTCGATCTCCGAGGCGAGGTCGCGAAGCGTCGCGGTGCTCGGCCGCAGTCGCATCGCGTCGGCAGCCTGGCCGAGCAGCCTCACCTTGTTGTCGATGATCGACGGAGCGGGTGATCCGGCCAGTGTGGGCCAGAAGAAGTTCAGCTGGGCGAGGGCGGCGGCGTGGAATGTCCGCGCGGCCACGCCCTCGACGCCGAGCGCGCGCAGACGACCCCTGAGCTCGCCCGCCGCCTTGGCCGTGAAGGTCACCGCCATGACGCGCGACGGCGAGTATGCACCGGTGTCGACGCCATGGGCGATCCGGTGGGTGATCACTCGGGTCTTCCCGGTTCCCGCACCTGCGAGCACGGCGACGGGACCGCGCAGCACGGATGCCGCCTCCCGCTGTCGATCGTCGAGGGCTTCGAGCGCGCTCACGCGCGCTCCTCGAACCAGTCGAGGATCAGTGCGCGCGCGATGGACGCGGGTCCGGGGAGGCCGACGGGTCCGTCACCGGCGAGAGCGGACCCGATCTCGTCACGGGTGAACCAGCGGACGTCGATGATCTCCTCCCCGTCGGGCCGCAGCTCGTGCTCATCCAGAGCGACGGCACGGAAGCCGAGCATGAGCGAGCGAGGGAACGGCCACGGCTGAGACGAGACGTAACGCAGCGAGGCCAGCCGAACGCCGGATTCCTCCTCGAGCTCACGATGCACGGTCGACTCCAACGACTCGCCCGCCTCGGTGAATCCGGCGAAGCATGAGTACATCCGGCCGCCCCAATTGGCGTTCGCCCCGAGCAGGAGCCGTTCGCCGTCAGAGCTCTCCACCGCGACGATGACGGCTGGGTCCGTCCGAGGGAAGTGCTCGCGACCGCAGACGAGGCAGCGGCGCGACCATCCGGCCTGGCGCAGCTCCGTCCCTCCGCCGCATCGGGGGCAGAACGGTGCGTCCCGCAGCCAGCCTCCCAGCGCGAGCGCCTCGATGAGCAGCTCTGTGTCACCCGAGCCGAGACGCGCGCCGAGGTCGCGGAGTCCCAGCCACACCTCGTCGGGTGCGGTGTCGACGGTGTCGCCCTCGGGCTGCAGAACGGCGAGAAGCACGGCGGTACCGTCACCTTCGCGCCCGAGGAGCGCCCAGGTCGCATCGACGATCTCGCCGGCGGGAACCCGCAGCAGCGTGGCCGATTCGAGGTCGGCGCCCGAAATGCGCACGCGGCCGTCTCGTACGGCGATGACCCGCGTCGCCTCGTCGGCGCGCAGACGATCGAGGACTCCGGGTTCGACCCGCAGATCCGCTGCGCGATCGAGGGATGTGCTGCTGCCGGCGATCATCGTCTCCCTCTCTCACGGGCGTGGCGGAAGCTGGACCACCCCCACGTCCACCTACCCTGGAGGCATGGGACGCTCTCCATTCACTCTAGCCGCGGCGGTGACTGCCGCACTGCCCGGCGCCGAGGTGATCGGGGCCCGCACGCTCAGCGCCGACGGTGACGGACGCTTCGACTCCGCGGTCGCCACTCTCGCAGACGGGCGCGAGCTCGCGATCCGTGTCGCCGATGACGATGAGACCTCACGCGAGCTGGCCGCCGAGGCCCTCGCGCTGCGGGCTCTGACGGCCGGTGCGCGGGCGATGCTCCCCTTCCGAGCCCCCGAATACATCGGCGAGACGCGACTCGCAGACGCCCGCGCGCTCGTGACGGAGCTGCTGCCCGGATTCCAGATCGAGGCGGCGATGGTGCCGGCCGGCCGTGGCGCCGCCGAATCGATGGGTGCGGCGATCGCGGCAGTGCACTCCCTGCCCACCTCCGTCGTGAGAGGCGCCGGATTGACGACGCGGTCTGCGCAGGAGAGCCGCGACGAACTCGCTCGACTGATCGACTCCGCGGCATCGACCGGGCGCGTCCCCGCGCGGCTCACCGTGCGATGGCGCGACGCCGTCGCCGATGACGATCTCTGGCGGTTCGAATCGACGGTCGTGCTGGGCGGCGTGCAGTCGACCTCCTTCATCTTCCGGGACGACCCGGATCTCGGTCCCGAGGTCACCGGACTCATCGGCTGGCACTCGCTGGCCGTCGGAGATCCGGCGATCGATCTGTCGTGGCTGTCCACCGCCCCTGATGCGGCGCACGACGTCCATGCCGCGTACGCTCGGGCCGCCGACCGCGGGCCGGACGGCGCTCTCGAGGTGCGCGCACGCCTGCTCGCCGAGCTCGAATTCGCCCGATGGCTCGTCCACGGCGACTCCTTGCACCGACCCGACATCGTCGACGACGCCGCCGCCCTTCTCGAGGCACTCGCCGAAGGATTGCACAGCGACGATCTCGGCGTGATCGCGTCGCGCAACGAGGGCGTCGAGTCCGCCCTGGACGCGCTCGACAGAGTGCCGGCACGCGCCTCGGCGGGGGCCGACACGTCGATGCAGACCGACGCGTACAACCCGAACGAGCTGTGGCGCGACGACGACGCCGACGGTCCTGATGGCGATGCCGACGATCAGGCGACGAGCGATCTCAGCGACGCCGCCGCGGACGCCGCTCGTCGTCTCGAGGTCGGTGGCCTCGAGACGGAAGATCTTTCAGGCGTGCGCAGGCACACCGCGCAGGAGCCCACCGCGGAGCGACGCCCGGTCGATGACCCGGCGCGGACTGAGCGAGCGGACGGCTCAGACGAGGGATCGCCGGAGGACGAGGCTCAGCGGGCCGCCCGAGCAGCGCTCCAGCGCTGGAAGAGCTCCGACTCGGAGTAGACGCGGTCACCGCGGATGACGAGGTCGTCCGCGACGTAGTACAGCGCCACGTCGATCTCCTCCAGGGGCACTCCGAAACGACGGTGGTAGGCGAGACGGTAGAGCGCGAGCTGCAGCATCCGCTCCTCCCGTTCCCGAGGTGTGCGTGGGGCCTTGCCCGTCTTCCAGTCGACGATCTCGATGCGCCCGCCGCGATCCTCGCGTCGATAGACCGCGTCGAGTTTGCAGATGACGATATGGCGTTCGTCACCCGGCACAGCGCCACCCAGCGCGAAGTCGATCTCGATCTCGACCGCGATGGGCTTGAGCGCTCCCCACTCGCTGGCCTCGAAGATCGACTGCAGGGTCTCGAGGTCGGCGGCGTCGGCGGACGAGACCTCCGCTCCGCCGACGGTCTCGATGAACGAGAGATCATCCTCGTCGACCTCCCACAGCGCCTCGTCGACGCGCTGACCGACGCCGACGAGTTCGCTCCGCCGCTCGACCCATGCGTGGAACAGCGTGCCCAGCCGGGTCTGCCGATATGGCCGCTCAGGCATCGGACGGACGATGGAAGACACGGTGCCGGTGAAATCGGTGACGTAGTCCTTGAAGCGGGAGGCCGGCACCCGGGTGGGCGGTGATGCGTCGGTGCCACGCAATCGGGCGGCGCGCTCGGCGAGCAGACGCGCCAGTTCGGGAGCGGCCTCCGGCTCCCCGTCGGCTGCCGCGCGCACGGCGGCGGCGGCTGCCTCGACGACTCCACGCCGAGCGCCGAGCGGGTCGAGAGGCCAGGTGAGCGTCGCGCCGGGGCCGTCGTAGGGGTTCTCGTCCGGATCCACGGGCTCGATCGGAGCGATTCCGAGAATCTCCATCGCCTCGGTCAGATAGGGGCTCGGCTTCTTCGGCTGCTTCTGCCCCGCCCAGTGGGCCCCGGTCAGAAGCAGATGACTGCGCGCCCTGGTGACGGCGACGTAGGCGAGTCGACGCTCCTCCTCCTGCTGATACTCGCGGTAGGCGTCCTTGAAGACCGTGATCGCGCCCGGCGCTGTCTTGCTCCTGCTGGTCAGCGATGTGATACCTGCCTTCAGCCGCTTCTCCGCATCGAGCTCTTCGTCCGAGGGCGCTATCCAACTGAAGGTCGGCAGGGCCGCGCTGTCGCCTCGCAGAGCGAACGGCAGCACTCCGAAGCCGAACCATCCTGAGGTGTCCGTCGGGCGCGACGGCAGTTCGCCCTCGACCATGCGGACGACGGCGACCGCATCCCACTCCAGCCCCTTGGATCCGTGGATCGTCAGAAGCTGGACGACCCCGGGTTCGGGCGGCTCGGGCCGCGGCACCAGCTCGTCCGTGCTCTCGGCCTTCTCCAACCAGGCGAGGAGACTCGAGATGGTCCCCCGTTCGTCTGCGGCGAGGAACGACCGAACCTCGTCAGTGAACGCGCGCAGCTGCGTCGCCGCGATACGCGCCGGCCCTCTGGTCTCGTTCGCGGCGAGCTCGATGTCCAAACGCAGCTCGAGCTCGATCAGCCTCAGCAGATCGGGAAGCGGAAGCGACGACGCCCGTCGGAGGCGTTCGAGCATCTCGCCCGCGGCACGGATGCGAGAACGCCCGTCCGGCGTGATCCCGGCGAGAAGGCGGTAGTCGTCGCTGAGACCGCGGAGCACGTCGACGGCGTCGATGATCGACAGCGCCTCGTCCGCCCCCCGTGACGCGCGGATGCGTTTGCGGAGCTCGTCGTCCAGCGGCAGCAGCCCGCTGTCCCGACGGGAGAGCTCCGCCGCGAGCTGCTGCAACGCCGCCATGTCGGCGACACCGACGGAGAATCGAGGACCGACGAGGAGCCTGATCAACGCAGAGCCCGCCGTCGGATCGTGCAGCACGCGCAGCGTCGACACGACATCGACGACCTCGGGGGTCGCCAGGAGTCCCCCGAGCCCCAGGATGCGGTGCGGAATACCTTCTGCGGCAAGGGCCGCCGCGAACGTCTGCATGTGCCGCTTCGACCGGAACAGCACCGCTCCGGTATGCGGCTTCGCGAGGTCGTCGTGCTCCGCGCGACGCGCCGCGAACCATTCGGCGACCGCGCGAGCCTCGTCATCGACGGTGAGCGGGAAGCTCATCTCGACCGCCCCGGGGCCGGCGCCGGGACGAGACTCGAGCGGTGGCACATCCAATCCGGGCCTGCGCAGCGGACCGAGGATGCGGTTGGCGACACCGAGGATGCTCCGGTCGTTGCGCCAGCTCGTCATCAGACTGTAGTTGCCGACGCTCTCGTGTTCGGAGAAGGTGCGCGCGAAGGCGTGCAGATTGTCCGCGCTGGCGCCTCGCCATCCGTAGATCGACTGGTGCGGATCCCCGACCGCCATCACCGCGGTGTCGCGGAAGAGTCGGGCGAGGAACTGCGTCTGGATCACCGAGGTGTCCTGGTATTCGTCCAGCAGCACCACCTGATGCTGCTGCCGCAGGTCCTCGCGCACGTCGGGAGACGACTCCACGATGTCGTAGGCGCCGCTGACCTGGTCGGCGAAGTCCAGCACTCCGCGGCGCTCCTTCTCGGCGATGTAATCGCGCACCAGGACGGACAGAGCGGGAAGAGCGCGCAGGTTCGCAGCCGCGGTCGCGACCTCCGCGTTGCTGAGGTACGGCTCGAACGCCTCGGCCTGGCGCAGCGCGATGCGATCGGCGCGGTCGAGATCGACCCGGTGATCGAGCGAGTCGCCGGCCAATCTCTGAACCGCGTCGACCACCCCCGCCACCGACCGGTCGATCTCCTCCAGCTCCGGCAGGTCGGCGCGCAGCACCACGTCGCGCACGAGCATCCAGGATGCGGCCTGGCTGAGCATGGCGACGTCGGAGTCGCGGCCGATGCGCGCCGCGTGCTCGCGCACGATGCCATCCGCGAACGCGTTGTAGGTCGAGACCTTGGGACGGATCAACAGATCCTCGGCCGAACGGGGGTCGAGACCGCCCCGGTGCCGAAACGTGCGGCGAGCTCGTCGAGCACCTGCGATCGGACGACCTCGCGCTGTCTGGCGTTCGCGGCTCTCGACACCCGATCGAGGGCACCGCTCGCCACGATCTCGGGCAGGTGCGGCAGCAGTCCTCGTCTCCCGTATTCGTCGATGAGCGCCAGACGGACGCCGATGCGCTCCGCGAGCTCACCCGCAGCCTTGCGCGTGAAGGTCAGGCCGAGGATCTGATCGCGTCGCACATGCCCGTTCGCGACCAGCCAGACGACGCGGCCGGCCATCGTCTCGGTCTTTCCGCTGCCCGCGCCCGCGACCACCAAAGCCGGCGCCGGTGGCGACTCGATCACCCGCTGCTGAGCCTCCGTCGGTGCGGGGAGACCGAGCGCGGCGGCGACGTCCAGAGCAGAGATCCCGTTCCCCGCTCCCGTCCACGCCGTCACGCGCTCACCGCGGCGACGGTGTGGATGCGACACGGCTGGACTCGCCATTGCGTATCCGCGCAGTGAGCCTCGACATGGGCCGTGAAGCTCGCCGCCGACATCCCTCGGGCGGCTTCCGCGATCCGCCCGAGGAACTGGACACGCTCTTCACCGGCGAGGGTGTGCTGGTGCGCGACGCGGAAATCGCTGCCGGCCAGGGTCTTGGCGACCAGGACGAGGCGCGCGCCGGCGAGGGCCGCAGGATCCGCTCCCGCCACGAGTCCTTCCTGCACCGCCACCTGGTATGCGGCGAGCTGGGCGTGGTCCGCCACCTTCTGCTCGCTCTCCGGCTCGTACTTGCCGGTCTTCAAGTCCACGACCACGACGCGCTCCCCGCTCTGCGCATCGGCCATGCGCGTCCACTTCTGTCCCCGCGCCTTCGCATGCTCTCCACCACCCGCGGTGTACGCCTCGACCCGGTCGATGAAGCCGTGCACGATCGCATGGTGCGGATGGGGGTCGCCGTCGACGCTCGCCGCACGCACGCCCGGCGCGATGCCCTCCTGCTCGGGCACCTCGACCGCGAACCGGAACTCCACCTCGCCGGCGATCACTCGACCGCCTTCGTCCGACACGTCCGACAGGTAGCTGTGCAGTCGATCGATGTACAGATCGGCGCGGCGCCTCTCCTTGCGACCTATCCAGGCCGTCTCGAAATCGAGCTCCGGCCAATGCTCGGCCAGGACCTCACGCAGACGGTCCAGTTCGCCGTCGGGCACCTGCTCCATCGCCTCGTGGATGATCGTGCCGATTCCGGCCGACGGCGGCATCACGGTGTCGCCGCCCAGGGCGGACACCGCCCAGTTCAGCTCGCACTCCTCGAAGGACTCCATCCGCGACGGCGAGACCCGGGCGGCGTCGACGGCGAGGTCGTGCAGCGGTGCATCGGTCGTCGGCGGCGTCACTCCGTACCACTCGTCCGGATCGGCGCCCGGCACTCCCTCCCGCGCGAGCACCGCCAGCTGGGCGGAGGCGTGGTCTCGGGCGGCACGGACGCTCGAGGTCGTCAGTACCCGACGATGACGCGCGACGAGACCGCGCAGCGTGAGCGGGTGCTCGGCCGAGGCATGCAGCTCGGGCGGGTCGGGCGGCGGGAGGAAGCCGAAGAACGCACTGGGTGTCATGTCGTCGTCATCGACCGCGGTGATGAGGAGTCTGCTCCGCGAACGAGAGATGGCGCGGACGAACAGGCGCAGCTCATCGTGCAGAGCGGCGCGGCGCCTGTCGAGTGCCTCGGGCGGGTGCTCGGCGGTTCCGGTGCGGGATGCGAGCAGTGCGTCGGCGAGACGCCAGGACTGGAGCATCCCGCCGCGCAGCCGCACATTCGGCCAGATTCCGTCCTGCACTCCGGCCACCACGACCGCGTCGAACTCCGTTCCGAGTGCGGTCGCCGGTGTGAGCAGGGTCACACGGCCCGGCCGGTCGGGACTCGAGAGGGAGTCTTCGGGCACCTCGCTGTCGAGGATGTCGCGCACGAAGACCTCCGGCTTCTCGTTCGGGGTGCGCTCGACGAATCGCTTGGCCGCACCGAACAGGGAGACGAGCGCATCGAGGGCTCGCGCCGTCTCCGCGCCGCTGGTCTGCAACGACATCTCACGCCAGGCGATCTGGAGCTTGCGCCCGTCGACCGCTCTGGCCTGGTCCCAGACCCGCCACAGGAGATCGTGGATCGTCTCGCCGTCGGCAGCCGCGGCGGCCACATCTGCGATCGTCGCGGCGAAGCGCGCGGCCAGGCGCGATTCCTGGGCGTCGATGAGCGTGAAGTGGTCGGGCGATGCCAGCGCCTGGCGCAGCAGTTCCCGTGCGGGCGTCGAGCCCCCCAGGTCGAGCTCGATATGGCGCAGACGAGCGCGAAGGCGTCGGAGCCCGATCGCATCCATGCCTCCGAAGGGAGTGCGGAGCGCCTCCTCCCAGTCCTGGGGAGTCCGCTCCTCGGCCGGCGTGAGGGCCAGGCGCACGATGCCGACGATGTCGCGCACGATCGGCTCGGAGCCGAGAGGACGTTGCACGCCCGCGGCTCTCGTCGGGATCTCCCGCGCGGCGAGCTCTGCGTCGAGCTGCGTGACCTGCCTGGTGTCGTGTGCGATGACCGCGATGCGATCCCACGGGACGTCATCCACGAGATGCCATTCGCGCATGACACCCGCGATGCGGTCGAGCTCTTCATGCGGTGACGGGGCGATGAAGGTGCTCACGTCGCCGGGGGCGCCCGGGCTGTGCGCGGCGACGTGCTCGGGCGCGCGCCTGTGGTCGACGCGACCCGACACGCCGATCGCCTGCGTGACGGTGCGGGTCAGCGCGGTGAGCGCCGGCGCCTGACGATGAGGGACATCGAGCACGTGGACCTCGCCCAGCGCCGTGGCGAGGTGCGCGAACAACTCGGGGCTCGCGCCGCGGAAAGCTCCGGAGGAGATGTCAGGATCACCGAAGGCGAGCACTGCCGTCCCTCGCGCACGGAGCGCCTCGACCACCGCGATGCCACCGCGTGTCAGCTCCTGCGCGTCGTCGATGAGCACCACCCTGAGGTCGGCGAGAGGGCCGAGGGCACTCGGCTCCGCGGTGCGCAGGATCGTGCACGCCTCGGCGAGCAGGTCTGCCGCGTCGCGGTGGGATGCCCGTGCCAGGTCGAGCACGGCGCGGTATTCGACGAGGAACTCGGCGACGGACGACCAGGCGGGGACATCGGACGTGCGCAGCTCGTCGGGCTGCGCCCCCAGTTCGACGCATTCCGCGAGGAAGGCACGGAGCTCGGAGCGGAACCCCTTGGAGGCGCGTACGGCGGGGCTCAGCGCCTGCGGCCAGTCGATGCGCTCGTCCTCCGCATCGCCGGCGAGGAGCTCGGCGATCAGGCGGTCCTGGTCTGCACCGGTCAGCAGAGCCGGTGGCTCCGCCCCTTCGCGAACCATCGCTCCGCGCACCACCTGGAATGCGAACGACCCGAGCGACCTGGCCAGCGGCCCGGGAGTGGCCTGACCGATCCTGACCCCGATGCGGTCCCGCAGCGCGGTCGCCGCCTGCCTGCTGGGAGTGAGGACGAGGACCTGCTCCGGACGCATCCCCGCTGTGTCGAGCAGATGGACGACGCGCTCGGTGAGAGTGCGGGTCTTGCCTGTGCCCGGCGCCCCGATGATGACGCCGGATGCCGAGGCGTCTGCACCGATCACGGCGTTCTGCGCGGCATCCTCTGTCATGTCCTCCACGCTACTGCGGCGCGCCGACATCACCGGGCGTCGGCGTCTCGCGACGGTGTGCGCTCAGGGCGAAACCGGCCCGATCCGCGGATCCCGTCACCTCGCCGCCCGGTAGAGTTGGGCTCAGTCGTAGACCTCCGAGGTCGACTCGACCACAGCATCGTCGACTGGAAAACAGGAGTACGCGTGGAAATCCGCATCGGCATCATCAACACCGGCCGTGAGCTCAGCTTCGAGACCGCATCGAGCGCGGACGAGGTCCGCACGCAGGTCTCCTCGGCTCTCGAGCAGAACACTTCTCACCTGAGCTTCGCCGATGTCAAGGGCAACTCCTACCTGGTTCCGACCGCGAACCTCGCGTACATCGAGCTCGGCACCGAGGAGTCTCGTCGCGTCGGCTTCTTCGCCTGACCCCACGATGTACATCCTCCTCGCTCTCGTCGGAGCGTGCGCGCTCGGCATCGCGGCCCACTACATGATCGGTGGGCGGGAGTTGCGCGGGGTCGCTCTCACCCCCGCTGTCGCCACGGCCCTCGCGGCCGTCATCTACACCGGCCTGCAGTGGCTCGGCGTGGGCGAGGACAGCATCTGGCTATGGCTCGCGAGCGTCGTGGGCTCCGTCGGCATCGCGGCAGTCGCCACCGTCGCGATCGTCGCGTCGCGCCGACGCAGCGATGCCGCGGCCAAGGCGGCACTCGGCATCTGATGCCGTCGGCCGGGTCCGTCGGCTAGGAGGCGAGACCCATCGCATCCATGCGGCGTGCGTGCGCGCCCATCAGCTCGGTGTAGACCAATTCGACGCGGTCCTCGCTCATCGCGGCGAGCTCGGGCTGACGCAGCGCCGACCGGCACACCAGGATCGTGTCCCCCACGAGCCGGCGCGCCCACATCGAGAGCAGCGACCGCCACTCGCCGTCGCCGTCGATCGTCTCCTGGATGATGGCGACGATCTCGTGTCGCGCATCGTCCTCGGAGAGGATCTCCGCGACCCTCTCCCCCGTGTCGCCGTAGCTCGAGGCGAGCGCGAAGTAGAAGTCGTCGAGCATGCCTGCCGTGATGTAGACGGCGAGGAGAGTCTCCCGCGGACGCGCGCCGATGGTCTTGCGCCGGAAGGCGTCGAGGTTCTCCCGGAACGGGAGCATGAGCTGCGTCGGATCGTCTCCGCGCTCCGCGATGAGTTCGACTATCGCCCGATGCTTGGTGAGCGCAGCACCGGCTGCCCGGGAGAGCGCCTCCTTCTCGGAGAGCTCCGGAGTCGCCCTGATCAGCCGCGTGAGCGTCTCGAAGTACCCCAGCTGGAGGTACGCCGCCTGTCCCAGGAATCGCGGCAGCTCCGGCGCGAGTTCGGCGAAGTCGACCCGCGTCGCCGCTCCTTGATCGCCCCGACTGCGCAACGTCATCGTGCGCCGGGGCGTCCTACGCTTCCAGAACCAGTTCACCACGGGGTTCACACTACCCGGGAGACGCGATATTCCCGGGCGTCGCCACCCCCTCGGGTAGGCTGTCCCTGTCCCCGCCGTCGGAGCGGGGCCCGCGCCTGTGGCACAAGAGACGGCGTGGATCCGTGAACATGGCGATCCTCGCAGGTCGCCGGACAGGCATCTGAACATTGACAACCTTCGCTGATCTCGGAATCGATCAGGACATCATCGACGCTCTCGCCTCCAAGGGCATCGTCGACGCATTCCCGATCCAGGAGCAGACCATCCCCCTCGGCCTTCCGGGCCAGGACATCATCGGCCAGGCCAAGACCGGAACAGGCAAGACCTTCGGCTTCGGCATCCCCGTGGTGCAGCGGCTCGGCCTCGACCCCGAGCACGGCGTCAAGGCGCTCATCGTGGTGCCGACGCGCGAGCTCGCGGTGCAGGTGTACGAGGACATCGACCTGCTGACGAGCAACCGCTCCACCAGCGTCGTCGCGATCTACGGCGGCAAGGCATACGAGGGCCAGATCGACCAGCTCAAGGCGGGCGCCCAGATCGTCGTCGGCACGCCCGGTCGCCTGATCGACCTCGCCGGCCAGCGTCTGCTCGACCTCTCCAACGCGACCGAGGTCGTGCTCGACGAGGCCGACAAGATGCTCGACCTCGGATTCCTCGCGGACATCGAGAAGATCTTCCAGAAGGTCCCGGCCGTCCGTCACACCCAGCTGTTCTCCGCGACCATGCCCGGACCGATCGTCGCGCTGGCTCGTCGGTTCATGACGAACCCGATCCACATCCGCGCGACCGACCCCGACGAGGGTCTCACGCAGGCGAACATCAAGCACCTGGTGTACCGCGCCCACTCGCTCGACAAGGACGAGATCATCGCCCGCATCCTCCAGGCGGAGGGTCGCGGCAAGACGGTGATCTTCACCCGTACCAAGCGCGCCGCGCAGCGCCTCGTCGACGAGCTCAGCGACCGCGGCTTCAACGTCGGCGGCGTGCACGGCGACATGGGACAGGACCAGCGCGAGCGGTCGATGGCCGCGTTCAAGGCCGGCAAGCGCGACGTCCTCGTCGCGACCGATGTCGCCGCCCGCGGCATCGACGTCGACGATGTCACGCACGTCATCAACCACACCATCCCCGACGAGGACAAGACGTACCTGCACCGCGCCGGTCGCACCGGCCGTGCGGGCAAGACCGGCATCGCCGTGACCTTCGTCGACTGGGAGGACCTGCACAAGTGGGCGCTGATCAACCGCGCCCTCGAATTCGGGCAGCCCGACCCGGTCGAGACCTACTCCTCGAGCCCGCACCTGTTCAGTGACCTCGACATCCCCGCAGGCACCAAGGGCCGTCTCGTCTCGGCTCCCAAGACCCAGTCGGTCAAGACCGAGCGCGCACCGCGCCCCGAGCGTGCGGCCGATGCCGCGGCCGAGGGCACGGATGAGGGCGGCACCCGCCGTCGTCGGCGTCGTCGGGGCGGCTCGACCCCGGTGGGCTCGACGTTCGCCGAGGGCGCTGCCGACGCATCACCCGGAGACTCTCAGTCCTCGCCGTCAGCGGACCGCGGCGCCGAGGGCGCCGGCACCCACGACGGCGCAGGCAAGGAGCACCACGACGGCAAGCCGGCCCCGGCCCGTCGTCGCCGTCGTCGCCGCGGGGGTTCGGGCGGCGCGGGAGCGGCTCCGGTCGTCGGAGCCTGATCGACTCCACCTCAGGGACTCACAGAGGGGCGGATGCTGCAGCTGCGGCATCCGCCCCTCTGCCGTCCCGGCGTCAGGCGTAGCGGGGCGCGGAGCCGGTCGCGCGCTCGATCAGTCGCTCCACCATCTCGTCGGATGTGGTGTTCTCGCCCGGCAGATTGGGTTTCCCGGTGCCGTGATAGTCGCTCGAGCCGGTGACGATGAGATCGTGCTTCGCGGCGATCGCGTGCAGCGTCTTCCGGCCTGCCGCGGTGTTCTCCCGATGATCGATCTCGAAACCGCCCAGGCCTGCGGCGATGAGCTGCTCGATGAACGGCACCGGCATCATGTGGTCGCGGCCGATCGTGGCAGGGTGCGCGATGATCGCCACCCCTCCGGCCTCGGTGATCAGACGCACTGCCGTGAGCGGGTCGGGCGCGTAGTGGGGCTCGTAGTAACCCTCTCTGGGGTGCAGAATCCCGTCGAACGCCTCGGTGCGGTCGCGCACGATTCCGCGGGCCACAAGGGCATCGGCGATGTGCGGACGGCCGACCGTCGCGTCGAGAGTGGTCTGGGCGAGGACATCGTCCCAGTCGAGGTCGTAGTCACGACCGATGCTGCGGACGATCCGCTCGGCACGACCGATCCGGTCGCCTCTGATGCGATCGGTCTCGGATCCGAGCGCCTCGTCGAGCGGATCGAAGAGGTAGCTCAGCACGTGCACACTGCGCCACTCGTGTTTCGCGGAGAGTTCCATGCCGGGGATGAACGTCATCCCGAGCTCGGCCGTCGCCGCCGCCGCCTCGTCCCACCCCGTCGTGCGATCGTGATCGGTCAGCGCCATCGTACGCACCCCGAACCGGTGTGCCTGGCGCACGACATCGCCGGGCGACTCCGTTCCGTCCGAGTGATTCGAGTGCATGTGCAGGTCGGACGGACCGGCGAAACGGCGGGATCGAGCGGTGGCCATGCTCCGAGCGTACCGACGACCGTGGACGTCGGCCGCGCACGCCTGTCGCTCTAGGGACTTCACAGAGAGGACTTCTAGGCTGAAGAGGATGTTTCGACTACTGGGGATCCTCGTCACCGTGCTGCTCGCGATCGCGACGGCCGTCGTCGTCTGGCCGCAGTTCTTCCATCTCGAGCAGACCTATCCGTTCGCGCAGATCGTCGCCGCCCGCGGCGTGGTCCTGGCGGCATTCCTCCTCGTCGCGGCCGTTTCGCTGCTGCTCCTGTTCGCGAAGCCGTTGCGCGGCTTCGCGGCATCCGTGCTGATCGTCGCCCTGCTCGGCGCCGGTGCGACGGGAGCCATCGGCTTCATGCGCGGGTTCGGCGCGGACACGCTCCCCGCCGCCACCGATTCGAGCATCCGTGTGCTCACCTGGAACACCGCCGGCGACGAGGTGTCCGCCGAGGAGATCGCGCGGGAGATCCTCGAGCGTGGCGCTGACGTCGTCGCATTGCCCGAGACCACCGAAGAGGTGGGCGAGCAGATCGCCGTGCTGCTGCGCGATCAGGATCACCCCATGTGGGTGCACCATGTGCAGTTCAAGCCCGACGTCGTCGACGGCCCCAAGTCCTGGCACACGACCGTCCTCGTCTCCCCCGACCTCGGCGAGTACTCCGTGATCGAGTCGTCCGAGGACGGCTCCAACAACACCGGCTCGGTGCCCAGCGCGGTGCTGATGCCGGTCGATGGCGAGGGTCCGACGATCGTCGCGGTGCACGCCGTCGCGCCCCGGATGGAGGACATGGCGCAGTGGCAGAGCGACCTGCGCTGGATCGCCGACCAGTGCCCCGAGGGGAACTTCATCCTCGCGGGTGACTTCAACGCGACGATCGACCACATGGCGGGGCTCGGCGTCGACGGCGGCGACATGGGGTACTGCCGCGACGGCGCGAGCCGCTCCGGCAACGGATACAGCGGCACATGGCCGAGCTCGCTGCCGGCGCTGCTGAGCACCCCGATCGACCACGTCATGGCGTCGCCGAGCTGGTCCACGACGGGTTCCGTCGTGATCGGCGGCTCGGGAAGCGACCACCGCGGTCTCGTGGTGCAGCTCGAACCCGCAGGCTGACATGCCGTGGCCGTCGCTCAGGTGACAGACTGGAGGGATGAGCACCGCTGAGCGCGACACGATCGCAGAGCCCACGACCGAGACTCCCGCCGAGACGACCACCACGAATCGGAAGCAGCCCTTCCCCCGCGGATTCCTCGACACGATCTCGACCGGATGGGCGGAGCGCCCCGAGTCGATCCCCGCGCCGCGAGCGCAGGCGCCGTTCGCCGCTGTGCGTCGCGCCGCCCTGTCCGCTGCCTTCCCCGGCAAGCGACTCGTCATCCCTGCCGGTTCGCTCAAGCAGCGCAGCAACGACACCGACTACCCGTACCGTGCGCATTCGGCCTTCGCACACCTCACGGGATGGGCTTCGGATGCCGAGCCCGACTCGATCCTCGTGTTCGAGCCGGGCGAGTCCGGCCACGATGTGACGCTGTACTTCCGGGAGCGCGCCGATCGCACCACCACGGAGTTCTATGCGGACGCCACGGTCGGTGAATTCTGGATCGGCCCTCGCCCGTCTCTCGCCGGCGTCGCGGCAGACCTCGACATCGCGACCGACCACCTCGAGAGGTTCTCGGCCGCCGAGGGAGAGCTCGTGCTCGACGAGGACGACGACCTCACCCGCTTCGTCTCGGAGCTGCGGCTCGTGAAGGACGAGTACGAGATCGCCGAGATGCGCCGAGCGGTGGACATCACCGCGCAGGGATTCGAGGACGTCATCCGTTCGCTTCCCGACGCGATCGCTCATGCTCGCGGCGAGCGCGTCGTCGAGGGCGTCTTCCACCGCCGCGCGCGCGAAGACGGCAACGGCGAGGGCTACGACACGATCGCCGCATCAGGTCCCCATGCCTGCTACCTGCACTGGACCCGCAACGACGGCACGGTTGTGCCGGGAGACCTCATCCTCGTCGACGCGGGCGTCGAAGCGGACAGCCTGTACACCGCGGACATCACCCGCACGCTCCCCGTCTCCGGAACCTTCACCGAGGTGCAGCGCCGGGTGTACGAGACGGTGCGCGAGGCCGCTGATGCCGCGTTCGCCGCGGCTCGCATCGGGGTGCGCTTCCGCGAGGTCCACGAGGCGGCCATGCGCGTCATCGCCGCGCGCGTCGCCGAGTGGGGAATGCTCCCCGTGACCGCGCAGGAGGCGCTGGACGGCGACACCGGCGGGCAGCACCGCCGCTACATGGTGCACGGCACATCGCACCACCTTGGCATCGACGTCCATGACTGCGCGCAGGCCCGGCGGGAGATGTACTACGACGGCATCCTCGCCCTGGGAATGGTCTTCACGATCGAACCCGGCCTCTACTTCCAGATCGACGACCTCACCGTTCCCGAGGAGTACCGGGGTATCGGTGTGCGAATCGAGGACGACATCCTGATGACCGAGGACGGCCCGGTGAACCTCTCGGCGGACATCCCGCGCACGGCGGACGAGGTCGAAGCCTGGATCGCACGAGTCCAGCACTGACCTCACGGATGCACGAGGGCGAGCTCGCACTCACGGACGATCGCGCTGCGCGGCTGATCGCGCAGACGTTCCCCGAGCTCGCCCACCTGCCGATCGAGCGCGTCCGCTCGATGGGCACGGTGAACACGATCTTCCGGATCGGCGACGACCTCGCGGCACGGTTCCCGCTCGTCGCAGAATCGCGCGATGTCCTCGGCGCCGAGGCCGCGGCGATGGCTGAGCTCGCCGACGTCTGCGTCGTGCCGGCGACGCGGCCTGTCGGACTCGCCGCGGCGACCGAGGAGCATCCGTCTGCCTGGTCGATCCAGACCTGGTTGGCGGGTGTCGCCGCGACCCCCGCCGGCCACGCATCGTCGGAGTCGCTCGTCTCGGACGTCTCCGGGCTGATCGCTGCGCTGCGGTCGACCGAGACCCGCGGACGGAAGTTCGACGGGCGCGGCCGCGGTGGTGTTCTCCGCGACCACGACGAGTGGGTCGCGCTCTGCATCGAGCGCAGCGCGCACCAGGTCGATCCTGATCGCGTGGATCGACTCTGGAGCTCGCTGCGCGACGCGCCCCGCGAGGGTGCGGACGTCATGAGCCACCGGGACCTCACGCCGTTCAACCTGCTGGTGGCGGACGGTCGTCTCGTCGGTGTCCTCGACGGCGGGGGCTTCGGCCCTGCCGACCCTGCGCTCGATCTCGTCGCCGCGTGGCATCTGTTCGACGCTCGGGGGCGATCCGTCGTGCGTGACCGTCTGCGCGTCTCCGACAGCGAGTGGCGGCGAGGAGCAGCCTGGGCGCTGCAGCAGGCGATGGGCCTCGTCTGGTCCTACGAGTCCTCGAACCCCGCCATGAGCGGTCTGGGACGGTCGACGATGAGGCGTCTGCTCGACGATCCGGACCTCGCGAACCTCTGAGCGATCATGGCGTCGCCGTCTGCGATGCCTGCCGCCCTCGATATACGGCAGTGCGGAGCTCGACGGCCCAGACATCGGCGGTCGGCATGTCGAGCGATTCGGCGACGGCGATCTCGGCCTCGACGTCGTAGGGCACGCGCACGAACTGGATCCCGAAGGGATCGTCCGCCGACTGTCCTCCTTCGAGGATCACGTAGGACGGAACGGGTGTGTCGAGCGGGTTCCCGACGCTTCCGACGTTGAACAGCGTACGTCCGTCGTTCGATTCGATGTAGGCGTCGTGGATGTCGGCGTAGCCCACCACATCGGGCAGCGGGCCGTCGCCGGTCATCTCCGTCGCCTCGAACATCGCGGAGAACTGCTCGGGCGTGTGGGCGAAGTGCACGCGGACGTGCGGGCTCTGCGCCGACGCGTGGAACAGGCGGATCCGATGACCGCTGAGGACCAGATCGACACTCAGCGGAAGCGACCGGAGCCACGCCCTGCTCGACGCCGACAGCTCATCTCGCCACCACAGCATCTCGGACGGCCCGTCGTCGGGGATGGTCGGCAGGAAGTCGTCCCAGTTGCCGCGGACGTTCACCTCGCACACGTCGCGGCAGCGCCGCACGGCGTCCTCGCCTCGTGGTCCCTTGCCCGCCGTGTCTCCGAGGTTGACGATGCGGGCGATGCCCCGGCGATGGATGTCGGCGAGCACCGCCTCGAGAGCGGTCAGGTTTCCGTGGACATCGGAGATCAGGGCGATGCGTTCGAGACTCACCCTGCCATGCTGTCAGGGCCGGACGAACTCCGCGACGATCGGCGCGAGCGACGCGCCGATGTCGGATGCCGCACGCTTGCGCCCCTTCACCTCGAAGGTGTGACCGCCACCCTCGATCCAGACGACGCGGGCGTCCTGACACGTGGAGACGACGTCATCGAACTGTGTCAGAGGTTGGATGAAGGGGTCGTTCGTGCCCTCGATGAACAGCTGCGGCGCAGCGACCGCCGGCAGGTGCTCAGCTCTCGGCTTCTCCGGTCTGCCCGGAGCGTGCAGCGGGTAGCCGAGGTAGACGAGACCGTCGACCGCCAGTCCCTCGGCCACGGCCATCGATGCCATGCGTCCGCCGTAGGACTTGCCTGTGGCCCAGATGGCGGCCTCCGCGTCGAGATCGCGCGCGAAGGCCACCGCCGCGTTCCACGTCGCGATCGCGTGCGCCGCAGGCCCCGGCATCCTGCGCCCCTGCTCCACGTAGGGGAAGTTGAACCGCAGGGTGGAGAATCCCCGGTCCGAGAGCGCATCCGAGAATCCCACGAGGAATGGATGGTCCTTGCCCGCACCGGCGCCGTGGGCGATCAGGACTGTCGCGCCGTTGTCTCCGGGCGCCCAGTCGGCAGAGACCGTCGTCACCCCGGAGGGCAGCTCGACAGGGATCTCGATCATCAGGCCCGCAGGTACGGGATGGCGAACGGCACGCGCATGACCTTGCCGCTCGACGCACGCACCATGCCCACGATCACGAGCACGACGTGCAGCACCGAGAGCGCGAAATAGAGCGTGATGGGGATGCCGAGCGGGTAGAAGCCGGTGGTCGGCGAATCGGAGGTCAGCGCGAAGAGCAGCACGAAGTGCGTGACCAGGAGCACCGTGGAGACCAGAAGGTACGTCAGCCCCCAGTTCAGCGCAGCGCGAGCGTTCTCACGCGCGACCCCGCCGTATCGACGGGACGCCCCGCCGCTCACGGCCATGGCGAGTCCGGACGCGAGTCCGCCGACGAACGGGAACGGGATGAGGATCAGCAGGCCCAGTGCCCACGGAAGCAGACCCCGCGGGGGGACGGCCGCAGGGTAGGCGCCGACGGGGTACCCCTGTACGGGGTAGGCCGGCGGCGCGTAGCCCGGTGCCGATTGCTGCGGCGCGTAGCCCGGTGCCGATTGCTGCGGCGCGTAGCCCGGCGCCTGAGGCGGCGCATACCCCGGGGCCTGGGGTGCCGCATACCCCGGGGCCTGCGGCGGTGCGTACGCGGAGCCCTGGGGCGGTGCGTAGCCGTGCGACTGCTGCGGGGCTGAGCCGGGCGCCGGCGGCGGGGCGTACGGGTTCAGCGGACGGGCCGGCGCCGCGGGCTGCTGCCCGTCAGGGAAGGGCGGAACGGGAGGCACGGGCGGCGGTGCGGGCTGCGCCGATCGCTCGGACGGGGTCGACGGATCGCGGGGTGCGTCTGACATCAGGCGGGCTCCGCAGACTTCGGAGGAACCCCCGCGCCACCGGTCCCGGGCGCCGCGGGAGACGGCGGCTCCGAATCCGCGGGCCTCGGCGGGACGGCCGGCTCTGCAGGCGGAGTGACACCACCGCCCAGCGGCGGTGTCGGCTCGCTGCCGGGAGTCGGATCAGCTCCGGGCGTCGGCTCTTCGGGCGTCGGCTGTGTCGTGGTCGTCGGCTGTCCGGCCGGTTCGTGCGCGCCGGGGGTGATGCGCTCGCCGTACCGCGGCGGCTCGTCGAGGTTCACCAGTGCCCGCGCCGGTGCCGGCGTGGCCGCACCCAGGGCGAGACGGGCCTTCGCGAGCGAAGCGGCCTGGACGCGGACCTCGTAGTGATCGGCCGCGAACTGCGTGACGCTCGCGAAGTCGCGGCGTCGCCGCACGATCGCATACGTGACGAGGCTCAGCAGCATCCCGAGTGCGACGCCGATGAAGACGAATCCGACGAACAACTGGATCGGAACCTCCGGGTTGCCGATCACGAGGATCGCAGAGAGGAAGAGACCGATGAGCACGCCGTTGATCGCTCCCGATCGGGCGGCTGCTGCATAGCCCAGACGCCCGGTGATGCGCTCGACCGTCCGGACGCTCTGTCCGATGATCGCGATGTCCCGGGCGGGCACCTCCTGGGCGATCAGTTTCGACACCGTCTTCTGGGCGCCTTCGTAATCGCGTGTGGAGGCGACGATCTCGCCCTCATCGCGGCTGTCGGCTGGACGGTTCAGCATGCTCATCCCGCCATTGTTCCATGCCTTGTGGTGACAGGGCCGGGAGTGTGTCGTGCAGCGGTGCCGCCGGGGCCCACCCCTGCGACACCGGCGACTACGCTGGACGAGTGAGCACACAACGGGTATTCGCCGCGCGCCTTGCTGGCTGCGCCGTCTTCGACCCCGTGGGCGACCGGCTCGGCAAAGTCCGTGATGTCGTCATCGTGTACCGAAGTACGGGTGCTCCCCGCGTCATCGGCCTCGTCGTCGAGATCCCCGGGCGCAGACAGGTCTTCCTCTCCATCGGACGGGTGACGTCGATCCGCGCGGGCCAGGTGATCAGCACCGGTCTCATCAATGTGCGCAGATTCTCACCGCGCGCCGGCGAGGTGCGCGTTCTCGCCGAGCTCCTCGGGCGTCGGGTGAGCCTCGTCGACGGCAGCGGCACCGCCGTGATCGAAGACGTCGCCATCGAGCCGAACCGCATCGGGGAATGGGCGATCAGTCAGCTCTTCCTGCGTCGACCGAAGACCAGCGCCTCTCCGTTCGCGAAGGGACCGACCACGTTCGCAGCCTGGAGCGAGGTCGCCGAGCAGCACTCCCCCGGCGAGTCCCAGTCGGCCGAGCAGCTCGTCGCGTCGTACTCGGAGCTCCACGCAGCCGACCTCGCGAACACCCTGCTCGACCTCCCCCAGCAGCGCATGATCGAGGTGGCCGAGGAGCTCTCGGACGACCGCCTGGCCGATGCCCTGGAGGAGATGCCCGAAGACGAGCAGGTGCATATCCTCGATCGACTCGGCGACGAGCGCGCCGCCGACATCCTCGACCAGATGGAACCGGACGACGCCGCGGACCTCCTCGCGCAGCTTCCGCCGAATCGTCTCGAGCAGCTGCTCGAGCTGATGGAGCCCGAAGAGGCCGAGGACGTCAGGATGCTGCTCCGTTACGGCCCCGACACGGCCGGTGGACTCATGACGCCCGAGCCGATCATCCTGTCGGCCGACGCGACGGTGGCCGAGGCGCTCGCCCTCATCCGGCGCCACGAGCTGCACCCCGCCCTCGCAGCCGCGGTCTTCGTGACCCTGCCGCCGTTCGAGACGCCGACCGGTCGGCTGCTCGGCATGGTGCACTTCCAGCGGATGCTGCGCTACCCGCCGCACGAACGTCTCGGGGCCATCATGGACGACAGCCTCGAGCCGGTGCGGGTCACCGCGTCCGCCGCTGAGGTCGCCAGGATGCTGGCGAGCTACGACCTCGTCTCGCTCCCCGTGATCGATGCCGCCCACCGACTGGTCGGCGCGATCAGCATCGACGACGTCCTCGACTACCTGCTGCCGGATGACTGGCGCACGCACGACAGCGACGAGCCGACGGTCTCCAAGGAGGTGCGCTGATGCCCCGCTCCCGCTCGCGCTCGCCTCGGCTCGACGCACCCCTGGGCCGCGGCACCTCCCGCCAGCGCTCGACGTCTCGTGATCGCTTCGGCCGTTTCACCGAGTGGGTCGCCCGCGCCATGGGCACCCCCGCGTTCCTGCTGATCCTCACTCTGTTCTGTGTGCTCTGGATCTGCTGGAACACACTGCTGCCCGACCACCTGCGCTTCGATGACGCGGCGCTCGGTTTCACGGCCCTCACCCTCATGCTCTCGCTGCAGGCGTCGTACGCGGCCCCTCTGATCCTTCTCGCGCAGAACCGCCAGGACGACCGTGACCGGGTGCAGATCGAACAGGATCGTCAGCGGGCCGAGCGCAACCTCGCCGACACCGAGTACCTCGCCCGTGAGATCGTCGCGCTGCGGATGTCGCTCGAGGAGCGCAACAACCAGGTCGTGACCCGCGATGTGCTGCGGCAGGAGCTCAAGTCGCTGCTCGCCGAGCTCGGAGACCATGACGACGAGCCGGTCGAGCGACGCCCCCGCGGCCGCGCCGCATCATCATGAGCACGGCTGATTCCGTGCGGGCGGCCGTAGCCGCGGTCACAGATCCCGAGCTGCGACGCCCCATCGGCGATCTCGACATGGTCAGGGAGATCGACGTCGACGGTCCGCGCGCGCACGTCGCGATCGTCCTCACGATCGTCGGCTGCCCGGCTGCCGCCCGCATCGAATCGGACGTCCGCGCGGCCGCCGCCTCCGTGCCGGGGATCACCGAGGTGGACGTCGAGGTCGGTGTCATGACGCCCACCGAGCGCAAGGCGCTCACCGAGAAGCTGCGCGACGGCCGGCCGCCGCGCCAGATGCCCTTCGGCCCGGACTCGCTCACGCGGGTGATCCTCGTCTCCAGCGGCAAGGGCGGGGTCGGCAAGTCCACGGTGACGGCGAACCTCGCGGTCGCACTCGCCGCGCAGGGTCTCGCAGTCGGTCTCGTCGACGCCGATGTGCACGGCTTCTCGATCCCCGGGCTCCTCGGCATCCCCGCGGGGACACAGCCCACGCGCATCGACGACCTCATGCTCCCGCCCGTCGCCCACGGAGTGAAGACGATCTCCATCGGCATGTTCCTGCGCGACGGCGAGGCCGTGGTGGCCTGGCGCGGTCCGATGCTGCACCGCACAGTGCAGCAGTTCCTGACGGACGTGTTCTTCGGCGACCTCGACATCCTGCTGATCGACATGCCCCCCGGCACCGGCGACATCGCGATCTCGATCGGGCAGCTGTTGCCACACGCCGAGGTGCTCGTCGTGACGACCCCGCAGGCGGCCGCATCCGACGTGGCGATCCGCAGCGGGCTGGTGGCGCGTCAGACCGGTCAGCGGGTGATCGGCGTGGTCGAGAACATGGGCGCGCTCACCCTGCCGGACGGCAGCGTGATAGACCTGTTCGGCTCGGGCGGAGGTGCGGCCGTCGCAGAGGCGCTGTCCGAGACGCAGTCCGTTCCGCTGCTGGCGTCGATCCCGCTCAGCCCCGCGCTGCGCTCCGGAGGCGACGACGGTGTGCCGGTCGTCCTGAGCGACGGCGCCGATGCGGCGGCGACGGCGATCCGTGATCTGGCCCGCACTCTCGCCGGACAGGGGCGCGGACTCGCCGGCCGGTCGCTTCCCATGAATGTCGGATAGGCCCGACCATGACTGTCACCGTCGATGAGCGGTTGCTTCGGGGAATGGCTCGAGATGCGGCGGTCTACGCGCTCACTCGTCCTGCGGCGATCGTGATGTGGATCGCCCTCGCTGCAGCGCTCGCGCTGAGCATCCTGAATCTGAGCGCGACCGGAGGCAACCCGGGGCTGTCGGGTCTGCTCCCCGTCGCGAGCATCGGTCTGATGGTCTATGCCGTCGTGATGACGATCGTCGGAGCACGGCGTGCCGTGCATTCGGCGACCCCGCCAGGCACCGTCGTCTGGGTGCGACTGGGCGACACTGCCCTGCACATCGGCGCGGGGCATCGCTCGTCCGACATCGACTACAGCACCTTCCAGAGCGTGCGAGCAGGCGCTGACGCGGTGCTGCTCAAGCTGCGTGGCGCGTCGGCGATCACCGCCATCCCCCGGTCACTGGTGACGGACGACGACCTCGCCACGCTGCGCGCGCGCATCGGCTGAGCCTTCGCAGCGGAGCTCCGCCGGGCGGAGACTCGGGCTATGTCGCTTCGGAATCGTACGGCGGAGGACTCGCGACCGAGAACTCCGGTCGCACCCTCGCCGTCCGCACCGGTTTCACCGTCGGCTCCGCAACGACTGCCTCCGCACGGGCGGGACCGGGCGCAGCGTCGTCTTCGAAGAGCGCGTCGCGGATGATGCGCCGGGGGTCGTACTGCCGTGGATCGAGTTTGCGCCAGTCGACGTCGTCGATCTCGGGACCCATCTCGTCGCGGACACGCGATTTGGTGTCGCGGAGGAACTCGCCGGCGCGCCGAGCGAGCTTGGCGACGCTCTCGGCGTAGCGGGGCAGCCGCTCCGGTCCGATGAGAAGCACAGCGATCAGACCGATGAGCAGCAGCTTCTCGAAGGTGATCCCGAACTGCATCTGTCCAGGCTACCGCCGCGCCTGCCGTTGTGCCGCGCACCGAGCGCATACCCTGGGAGAACACATATCTCAGTCGGGAGAATCAGGCAATGAGCGAGAACGATGCGAATGCACGTTTCATCCGCGAGTCCATCGCGGAGCCGTCGCCGATCGCCCGCGCGCGTGCGCACGCCATCGAACTCGGCGCGTCGCCGATCAGCGCGGCCGTCGGCTCGCAGATCGCCGTGCTGGCCGCCGCGACCGGTGCCAGATCGATCGTCGAGATCGGCACGGGCGCCGGAGTCTCGGGTCTCTGGCTGCTGCGCGGCGCGCCGCAGGCGGTGCTGACCTCGATCGACAACGAGCCCGAGCACCTCGCCGCCGCCCGTCAGGCCTTCTCCGACGCACGCGTCCCCGCGACGAAGGCGCGTTTCATCACAGGTCGCGCGGCCGACGTGCTGCCCCGCATGAACGAGGCGTCATACGACATCGTGCTGGTCGATGCCGACCCCGAGAACGTCATCGACTACGTCGAGCATGGCCTGCGGCTGGTGCGTCGAGGCGGAATGGTTCTCGTCCCCCGCATTCTCGGAGGCGGCCGTGTCGCCGATCCGGTGCAGCGCGACGAGGTGACCTCCGCCTACCGCTCGCTCGTGCAGGAGACTCAGGAGTCATCAGCCGTGCTCGCGACCGTCTCTGCCTCCGGCGAGGGGCTGCTGCAGCTGATCAGCGTCGGCGAGAGCTGAGCCGAACACCGTCGTGAACGGACGGAAGAGGGCGACGGATCATCGATCCGTCGCCCTCTTCGTGAATCCGCGTGCGCGAATTCGAGTTCGATCAGGCGGGCGTCACGACGGCTGCCAGCACGTCGTGAAGCTCCTTCGCCTCTGCGTCGTTCACGGAGACGACCAAACGGCCGCCGCCTTCGAGCGGGACGCGCACGATGATGAGTCGCCCTTCTTTCACGGCCTCCATGGGTCCGTCTCCGGTCCTCGGCTTCATCGCTGCCATCGTGGGCTCCTTTTCCTCCGGTGGTATGCGATCAGTTTATCGGGTGTTACCGGAACCTGGATGTCCCCTATGAAGAAATGCATCAAGCCTTAACATTCACGGCACCTGCCAGAAGGTGTTCCCCAGGGCGTAGATGTGGAATATCCACAGCCACTGCCCCAACAGGCAGACGGCCAGGACCCCGAGCCGCCAGACGCGCGAGCGCGGCACCGCGAGTGCTCCCCCGATCGGGCTCACGGGCAGCAGCAGCCGGAAGGTGCTCGACTGGGGGAAGAACACCGCGAGCAGGTAGAGGAGGTAACTCGCGCTCCACAGCCGCAGGTCGGGACCCAGCACACGCACCTGCGGCACGTAGAGCAGGGCGGCACCCACTGCCACCACCAGGAGCGCGACGGCGACCGGCCCCCACGAGCCGGGGAGTCCCCACTGACCGAACCAGAACTGGGATGCCTGGACCCACCCTTCGAAAGGCACGAACCCGTCCACACCCCCCACGAGCCAGTTGCGACGCCAGGAGAGCTCGGTCGCCAGGTACGCACCGGGATCGCCGGTCACGACACCGGCGATGACCTGCCACGAGAAGCCCGCGACCGTGGCGAGTGCGCCGAGCGCCACGATGTGCATGATCTCCCGCGGGGCGAGCGGATCATCCCTGCGATGCCACCAGCGGAGGATGCCGTGCAGACCCAGGTACAGCGCGAACGCGAGAATCCCCGGTCTGGTGAACGCCATCACGGGGATGAGGAGATACAGCCAGGCGTAGTTCCGTCGCACCGTGGCATCGAGAGCCAGGAAGAGCAGCAGCAGGAACAGGGTCTCGGCGTACCCCACCTGGAACATCGCCGCGATCGGTCCGGAGGCGAAGAACACCACCGCCCACATCGCCGCACGCGCGCCGATCCGATCGCGCAGCAATCGGTGCAGCGCGAGACAGGCGAGGTAGCCGGCCACGAATGACAGCAGGAAGGCGCCCATCCCCCACGACCCGAACACGAAGCCGATCGCCTTGGCGGCGAAGGCGAACACCGGCATGAACGCCCAGGCGTTCTCAGCGACGTCACCCGATTCGGTGAGCGGCAGATCCGAGGGGTATCCCTCTTCGGCGACGAGCCAGTACCACTGCGCGTCCCACCCGACGATGAAATCGGCGAGGCCCGGTTCTGCGCCGAACCTCGACAGCGATGTCGACTGCGTCGCCGCCGCGATCATCATCGCGGTCGTCACCGCGCGAGCGGCGAGGTAGATCAGGGCCACGCGCAGCGCCAGTGGCGCTGCGGCCCACCGGCGGGTCGCGGTCAGCGCGAGCTGAGCCATGCGCGCAGTCCTCGCTCGACGGCGTCGATCTGCGCGAGCGGCACGCGCTCCTCGTCATGGTGCGCGAGGTGCGGGTCTCCCGGTCCGTAGTTCACGGCGGGGATGCCGAGGGCGGAGAACCGAGCGACATCGGTCCAGCCGTACTTCGGGCGAGGCTCGGCGCCGACGGCCGCCACGAAGTCTTGGGCGATCGGCGCGTCGAGGCCCGGCCGCGCGCCTTCTGCGGCGTCCGTGATCTCCACGTCGAAGCCGGCGAGGAGGTTGCGGATGTGCGCTTCTGCATCTGCTGCCGACTTGCTCGGAGCGAACCGGTAGTTCACCTCGACCTCGCAGGCATCGGGGATCACGTTGCCTGCGACCCCGCCTGTGATGCGCACGGCGCTCATGCTCTCCCGATACAGGAGTCCGTCGACCGCGATCTCTCGTGCACGGTACTCGGCCAGGCGCGCGAGGATCGGGGCTGCCCGATGGATGGCGTTCTCACCGATCCACGCACGTGCCGCGTGCGCACGCACGCCGGTGGTGCGCACGATCGCGCGCATCGTGCCGTTGCAGCCACCCTCGACCTCGCCGTTGGACGGCTCGCCGAGGATCGCGAAGTCGGCCTGGAAGAGATCCGGCCGCACCGCGGCGAGGAGCGCCAGCCCGTTCTTCGAGGCCTCCACCTCTTCGTTGTCGTACCACATCCAGGTGATGTCGACCGAGGGCTCGGTGAGCTCGGCGGCGAGCTTCAGCTGCACAGCGGTGCCGCTCTTCATGTCGACGGTTCCCCGGCCCCAGATGTACTCGACGCCGTCGATCTCGACGTCCTTCGTCGGCACGTTGCCGTTGATCGGCACGGTGTCGATGTGTCCGGCGATCGCGACCCGCTGCGCTCGCCCGAGATCGGTGCGCGCGACGATCGTGTTGCCGTGGCGGATCACCTCGAGATGGGGATACGCGGAGATCGCCTGCTCGATGGCATCCGCAAGCGCCTTCTCGTCACCCGACACGCTCGGGATGTCGCAGATCGCACGGGTCAGGTCGACGGAGGACGCGGTCAGATCGAGCATCATGACCCCAGCCTACTTACCCCGACATCTGGACCATCCCCCGTCGCCGGTAGCGATACCGTGGAGGTATGACTGAGGCGCGCACCGTGTGGGGTACTGGACTGTCGACGATCGCCGGTGACGGCACCGTACTCGATGCCTGGTTCCCCGAGGTGACGGCCGTCGAGCCCGGTGCCGACGATGCGGCCACCGCGCTCGCGGCGCTCGAGGAGTTCACCGGTCCGGACGAACGTCGAAACGTCTCGGTGCAGACGGTACAGCTGCAGATCGATCTCGATGCTGCGCCGGCCTCGACCGCTGACGCCTATCTGCGGCTGCACACACTGTCGCACCTCCTGGTGCGACCGAACGAACTCAACCTCGACGGCATCTTCGCGCATCTGCCGAACGTGGCGTGGACGAACGCCGGCCCCATGCACCCCGTGGATGCCGCGCGGCTTCGACCCGTGCTCCAGCGCTCAGGGATCCAGGTTCAGGGGCTCGACAAGTTCCCCCGGCTCACCGACTACGTGCAGCCTGCCGGTGTGCGCATCGCAGATGCGTCGCGCGTCCGCCTGGGCGCGCATCTCTCCCCCGGCACGACCGTCATGCACGAGGGCTTCGTGAACTTCAACGCAGGCACCCTCGGTGCGTCGATGGTCGAAGGACGTATCTCCCAGGGCGTCGTGGTGGGCGACGGCAGCGACATCGGCGGCGGCTCGTCGATCATGGGCACGCTCTCGGGCGGCGGCGCACACCGCGTCTCCATCGGGGCACGCACGCTGCTGGGAGCCAACGCGGGCATCGGCATCTCGCTCGGCGATGACTGCGTCGTCGAGGCCGGACTGTACGTGACGGCCGGCACGAAGGTCGTGCTGGTCGACGGCCCGGCGACGCCTGACGGCGGCAGGAAGACCGCCAAGGGTTCCGAGCTGTCCGGGCGCGACGGACTGCTGTTCCGCCGCAACTCGCTGAGCGGCGCGGTCGAAGCCGTGCAGCGCGCCGGCGTCGGTGTGACCCTCAACGACGCACTCCACGCCTGATCGCACGACTCGCTGAGAGCGGGCCGTCTCAGCCTTCTCCGGGACTGCCGTGATAGTGTCGCGGTGACGCCACTCGCACTGCGAGACGTCTGCGTCGTCGACACGCTCCCGCGCCACTTGCCTGGTTCTGGCCATTTCGAACGGCGAAACGATGCGCGATCCCGCGCCGTCGCCCACCTTCCGCACCCGGCCCCTCGGCTCGTGCGTGCATTTCTCGGAGATACTTCATGACTTCCTTCCTCGATCTCGGCGTGCCCGCCGACCTCGCCGCCGTCCTCGCGAAGGACGGCAAGACCGAGGCGTTCGCGATTCAGCGCGACACGCTTCCCGACTCGCTCGGCGGACGCGACCTCCTAGGCCGCGGCCGCACCGGCAGCGGCAAGACGATCGCCTTCGCGCTCCCCCTCGTCGCCCGCCTCGCCGCCTCGTCGCGCAAGAGCCGTCCCGGGCACCCCCGAGGACTCGTCCTCGCTCCGACCCGTGAGCTCGCGACCCAGATCGCCGCGACCATCGCGCCCCTCGCCGAGGCGAAAGGCCTGCGCGTCACCACCGTGTTCGGCGGCGTCAGCCAGCGTCCCCAGGAACAGGCCATGCGCAACGGCGTCGACATCGTCGTCGCGTGCCCCGGCCGCCTCGAAGACCTGATGAAGCAGCGGGTCGTGCAGCTCGACTCCGTCGAGGTGACTGTGCTCGACGAGGCCGATCACATGGCCGACCTCGGCTTCCTGCCGGGTGTCACCCGCATCCTCACCGCCACGCCCGCCGGCGGACAGCGCCTGCTGTTCAGCGCCACGCTGGACCGCGGCATCGACACCCTCGCCCGCCGGTTCCTCTCGAACGCCGTGAGCCACGAGGTGGACGAGGAGAGCGTGCCCGTCGGCGAGATGACGCACCGCGTGCTCGTCGTCGATTCCACCGACAACAAGACCACTCTCGTGCGCGAGCTCGCCTCGGGCACCGGTCGCCGCATCCTCTTCACCCGCACGAAGCACCAGGCGAAGAAGCTCGCGAAGCAGCTGACCGCGGCGGGCATCCCCGCTGTCGATCTGCACGGAAACCTCTCGCAGAACGCGCGTGAGCGCAACCTCGGCGCCTTCTCGTCAGATCCCGCCGACGGAGGCGTGCGCGTCCTCGTCGCGACCGACGTCGCCGCCCGTGGCGTGCACGTCGACAACGTCGACCTCGTCGTCCACGTCGACCCGCCCATGGAGCACAAGGCATACCTGCACCGCTCCGGCCGCACCGCCCGTGCGGGAGCCGCGGGAACCGTCGTCACGGTGGTCCTCCCCGAGCAGCGTCGTGATGTGAAGGACCTCCTGCGCAAGGCGTCGATCACCGCCGCGCTCGAGCCCGTCACGTCGAACGCCGTCACCGAGCTCGTCCCCGAGCGTGCGCCGCACGTGCGTCCGGCTCCGGTTCAGCCCCAGCAGCAGCAGCGTCAGTCGTCGAAGCAGCGCCCCGCCGGCGGCGAGCGCAATTCAGCGGCAAACCCGCCGTCGCGCCGCAGCCGTCGTCCCCGCTCGGGCCAGGGCGGCCAGGGCGCCACGGCCGGCAGCCGTCAGGGTGGCCAGGGCGGATCCCGCTCCGGTGGCCAGGGCGGCCGTGGTCGCGGCTCGCAGGGCCGCTGACCCGAGAGACATACAGGCGGGTGCGCCGACGCTCAGCGTCGGGGCACCCGCCTTCTTCGTCCCGCCTGCGCGAGGTCAGCCGCGAACGGCGGCCAGCACCTGCGGGTCTGAGCACCCTCGGGCGAAACCGGCGATGCGCCGACGGATCTCGAACCCGAGCACCCGCGCGCCGATCCACTCGGTGATCGGCGCGAGCCAGGTCGGCTGACACGAGAAGTTGTACTTCCAGACGGCGAGCGTGCCCTCAGGCACCTCGGTGAACCGCCAGCCTCCGCCGAGCTTCGTGAAGAACCACGGCCCGGTCTCCATGACCATCCCGACGTTCCTCGGCGGGGCGTAGGACACATACCGGCTCACCATCGACAAGCCGAAGCGCTGCCTGGTGAACGTCCGTACATCCTTGGCCGCGACATCGGCGCCATCGAGGAAGTGCTGCTCACTGATGAACGGATCCCACCGGCGTCGGATCGCACCCGTCGTCTGTGAGACGGCGAAGGCCGTCGCCGGATCCACCGGCACGACGGCCTCCGCGCTCACGACAGGCATCGCGAGTCGATTCAGCGGGTCTGGAAGGTGCGCTCGGGAGATCCTGTGTAGAGCTGCTGCGGGCGACCGATCTTGGTCTGCGGGTCGAGCTGCAGCTCGCGCCACTGTGCGAGCCAACCGGGCAGACGGCCGATCGCGAACAGCACGGTGAACATGCGCGTCGGGAAGCCCATCGCCTTGTAGATCACGCCGGTGTAGAAGTCGACGTTCGGGTAGAGACGACGCTCCTTGAAGTAATCGTCGGCGAGAGCCAGCTCCTCGAGCTCCTGAGCGAGGTCGAGCAGCGGATCCGTGACGCCGAGCTCGGCGAGCACCTCGCCCGCCGCCTCCTTGACGAGCTTGGCGCGCGGGTCGTAGTTCTTGTAGACCCGGTGCCCGAAGCCCATCAGCTTCACGCCCTCTTCCTTGTTCTTCACCCGCTCGACGAAGCGCGAGACGCTCTGACCGGAATCGCGGATCTGCCCGAGCATGGTGAGCACGGCTTCGTTCGCACCGCCGTGCAGCGGGCCGGAGAGAGCCTGGATGCCGGCGGAGATCGAGGCGAACTGGTTCGCGCCCGTCGAGCCGACGAGACGCACAGTCGAGGTCGACGCGTTCTGCTCGTGGTCCTCGTGCAGGATCAGCAGCAGCTCGAGGGCCTTCGACATCACGGGGTTGACCTGATACTCCTCGGAATGCACGCCGAAGTTGAGCTTCAGGAAGTTCTCGACGAAGCCGAGCGAGTTGTCGGGGTACAGGAACGCCTGGCCGATGCTCTTCTTGTGTGCATACGCCGCGATGACCGGCAGCTTGGCCAGCATCCGGATCATGTTCAGCTCGACGTGCTCGGGGTTGTGCGGGTCGGTCTGACCCTCGTAGTAGGTCGAGAGGGCTGCGACGGCAGACGACAGCACCGACATGGGGTGCGCGGTGTGCGGAAGCGCCGAGAAGAAGCGCTTGAGGTCTTCATGCAGCAGTGTGTGCCGACGGATCTTCTCGTCGAACTCGGCGAGCTCGGCGGCGGAGGGAAGCTCGCCGTAGATGAGGAGCCAGGCGACCTCGAGGTAGCTCGTCGAACCGGCAAGCTGCTCGATCGGATACCCGCGGTAGCGCAGGATGCCCTTGTCTCCGTCGATGAACGTGATCGCGGACTTCGTCGACGCCGTGTTGACGAACCCGTAGTCGAGTCCCGTGTAACCCGTCTGCCGCGTCAGCGTCGAGAAGTCGATGCTGTCGTTGCCGGCCGTGCCGCGCACGAGTGGGAATTCAGCGGTCGTATCGCCGATCGTCAGCTTCGCCGTCGCCTGCTGCTCTGCCGCTGCGCTCACGCGGGCCTCCTCATGGATCTTCATCAAGTCGGATGTGGCGATGTCACGGCGCTGTGCACCAGGTCAGTTCGAGATCGTCGATACACGACCGAATCGCCTTTACAGCCTAGTAGGCACACAGGCCTACTGTGACAACCGACAAAAGAACCACTGATCTGAGGCCAGAACCTACACGGCCTGTGCGTGCAGACGCCGCGCGCCCTCAGCGATCCTGTCGGAGGGAGCCGTCAGAGCCAGTCGCACGTGCTGGGTCGAGAACTCACCGTAGAACGGACCGGGACCCGCCAGGATGCCGAGATCGGCGAGCCGCTCGATGCTCGCCCACGCGTCCTGCCCCTCCGTCGCCCACAGGTAGAGCCCGGCCTCCGAGCCGTCGATCCGGAACCCCGCCGCCTCGAGCGCAGGCCGCAGCATGTCGCGTCGCGCTCGGTAGAGCGCCTTCTGAGCGGCGACGTGCTCGTCATCGCCCAGCGCCGCTGCCATGGCGTGCTGCACCGGCTCTGGCGGCATCAGGCCCAGGTGCTTGCGGGCGGTGAGCAGTTCGCCGACGATGCGCGCACACCCTGCGACGAATGCCGCACGATAGCCGGCGAGATTCGACTGCTTGCTGAGCGAGTAGACGCTCAGCAGATTCGCCCTGCTGCCACCGGTCACGCGAGGATCGAGGATCGACGGAATCGGCTCAGTCGCCCAGCGGCCGTCCCAGCCGAGCTCGGCGTAGCACTCGTCGCTCGCGAGCACGGCTCCCAGCTCTCGAGCCCGCTCGACCGCAGCAGCCAGTTCCTCCACGGTCCAGGTACGGCCGTCCGGATTCCCGGGCGTGTTGATCCAGATGAGCTTGGTGCCGTCAGGCCACTCCGTCGGATCGTCGGACGGCAGCGGGGTCGCTCCCACGACGCGAGCACCCACCTCATAGGTCGGGTAGGCGATTCGGGGATGCACCACGATGTCGCCCTCCCCCAGACCCAGAAGAGTCGGCAGCAGAGCCACCAGCTCCTTCGAGCCGATGGTGGGCAGGACGTTGTCGACGGTCAGGTCGCTCACTCCCCTGCGCCGCGCGTACCACTCGACGATCGCCTCACGAAGGGCGGGAGTGCCGACGGTCTGAGGGTAGGCGTGCGCATCGGTCGCCTCCGACAGTGCCCGGCGGATCAGCTCGGGCGTCGGGTCGACGGGCGAACCGACCGACAGGTCGACGATTCCGTCCGGATGACGCGCGGCGCGTTCGCGGTAGGGAACGACCGCATCCCACGGGTAGTCGGCGAGATCGCGAACACTCACGGACTACTCGCCCTGCGGCGGGAGAGCGGCGATGATCGGGTGATCGTGTGCGATGACGCCGACCTTGGCCGCACCGCCCGGGGAGCCCACCTCGTCGAAGAACTCGACGTTGGCCTTGTAGTAGTCCTGCCACTCGTCGGGCAGGTCGTCTTCGTAGTAGATCGCCTCGACCGGGCAGACGGGTTCGCACGCGCCGCAGTCGACGCATTCGTCGGGGTGGATGTACAGCGAGCGTTCGCCCTCGTAGATACAGTCAACGGGGCACTCGTCGATGCAGGCGCGATCCTTGACATCGACGCACGGGAGGGCGATCACATACGTCACCCCTCCAGTCTACGACTCGCCGCCGGTCTGATCGCCCAGGACGGGGGCACGAGGAGCGGTCGCCTCGTCTGCGCCGGGCGCCGTGCCGGATGCCGCGGCCGTCGACGCCTGCGCCTCGGTGCGAGTCGGAAGCCGCGAGAACGAGGGCCATGCGACAGCGAGGAGCACGAGCCCCGCGACGAGATAGGTCCAGATGCGACCGCTGAGCGTGTCTTCGACCACCACCGATCCCCCGGGCCCGACGCCGGAGATGAGCACCAGCATGCCGAGCATGCCGAGCCCCGCGGCGAGAGTCGCGCCTCGGTCGTGGGTGAGCGCGCGGATCGCGACGAGGATCGCGCCGCACGCGATCGCTCCGACGATGAGTCCGACGGGCACGGGACCCCACATGAGGCTGTGACCGATCGTCCCTGCGACGCCGAACACGCCGCCGACGAGAGCCGCGGCGATCCAGGAGAGCACCCGGGAGATCCATCCGATACGCACGAGTCGATCCTACGCGCGCCGCCGCGAAGGAGCGCTCAGACAGCGAGCCCGAACAGGCGCAGGAGAGCCGCGACGAGGGCGGCCGCGACCACCACGACGAGGAACGACTGACGCAGCCAGAGAAGCCCGGCCGCGACGAGCAGAGCGGGAACCCGTGCATCGACGACGACGGCCTGCCCGGCTCCGAGGGTCTGCACGGCCACGAGCGCGGCGAGCAGGGCCACGGTGAGCAGATCGGAGATGCGCGCCGGTCGCGGTGCCTCGAGCACCGAGGGCGGCACGAGGTACCCGGCGGCCTTCAGAGCGAGGCAGATCACCGCAGCGAGAAGGATCGCACTCCAGATGCTCACGCGGCGGCCTCCCCACCGTCAGGTGCGGAGGCATCGACTCGACCGAGCCAGTTGAACCAGCCCACGATGATCGCGACGACGGCTGCCACGAGCACGGGCAGCCCGGGCATGATGAACGGCGTGAGGGCGGCCGCCACCACCGCCGCAGCCACCCCGACCGCTATGGCCTGACGTTCCTTCAGGCGCGGCCAGAGCAGAGCCAGGAACGCCGCGGCCGCCGCAGCATCCAGCCCCCAGGTCTTGGGGTCACCGAGCACGTCGCCGACGAGTGCCCCGATCAGGGTCGTGATGTTCCAGCCGATGAAGATGCCGATCCCGGTGACCCAGAAGCCGACCTGCCTCAGCCGCGGATCAGTCTGCGAGATGGCCACGGCGGTCGACTCGTCGATCGTGAAGTGCGCCGCCGCTATCCGCCGTCCGGTGGTCGTGCCGACGACGGGTGACATCCGCATGCCGTATGCGACATTGCGCACTCCCAGCAGCGCGGCCGACGCGATCGCCGACGGCAGTGCGGACACTCCTCCGGCGGCGAAGACTCCGACGAAGGCGAACTGCGACCCGCCCGTGAACATCAGCAGGCTCAGCACGCACGCCTGCCAGACGTCGAGTCCGGATGCCACGGCCAGCGCGCCGAACGAGATGCCATAGGCGCTGGTGGCGAGCACGACTCCCAGCGCTTCACGCCAGACCTCGCGGTCGGCGCTCATCGCACGATCGTTCGCTGCGGTGAACACATGACCATCATTCTGAACGCGGTGTCCGGGATAGTCAAGCGAACGATCGTTTGACATGATGAACACATGGAGGAACTCCGAACACGCATCGCCCGCACTCTGCGCAGAGAGAGGGAGAGAGCCGGACTGTCCGTGTCGGAGTTGGCGCGTCGAGCGGGAATCTCGAAGGCGACCGTCTCCCAGCTGGAGTCCGGTGCCGGCAACCCCAGCGTCGAGACGCTCTGGGCGCTCGGCGTCGCGCTCGGGGTGCCGTTCGCCGTCCTCGTCGATCAGCAGAGCAACGCGCCGACGCTCATCCGCGCCGATGATCTCACGGGCGTCCCGTCGTCGGTCGCCGCGTACAGCGCGACCCTGCTCTCAGCGAGCCCGCCGGGTGCGAGGCGGGATGTGTACCTGATCCACGCGGATCCGGGGGATCCACGCCGCTCCGATCCGCATCACGTGGGAACGACCGAACACGTGATCCTCATCTCCGGCCAGGCTCGGATCGGTCCGTCGGACGCCCCCGTGCTACTGAACCCGGGCGACTATCTCTCGTACGCCGGAGACGCGCCCCACGTGTTCGAGGCGACCATCGCCTCGACCAGTGCGGTGCTCATCTCGGAGCTGCGCTGAGCATCACTTCGGCGCGGAGCCCGAGACCGGTGACGGGTCCGGGATCTCGTCCGGCTTGTACTTCGGCAGCCGGGATGCAGGCAGGATCGCCACGGCACTGAGTCCCGCGAGCAGCAGCAGGCCGAGTCGCAGCGTCCCCAGACGGGACTCCTCGTTGACGGCCACCGCCGCGTCGACCTGCTCGGGCGTCGCATCCGTCTGCTCGAGTGCTGCGCGCAGGTCGTCGTTGCTGACGAAGTTCAGGTTGTCCATGTCGACCTGCGCGACGAGCGACGGCGGCAGCTCGGGGTGCTCGACGACCGCGCGGCCGATGCTCACCCCGAGGAGCGAGACGAGGAGTGCGCCGGCCAGAGCGGTCCCGACCGCCGAGGCGAGATTCTGCGTGGTGCCGCGCAACGAGCCGACATCACCCGCGAGCTCAGCCGGCGCCGCGGTGACGAGCACGTTGAAGACGAGGGTCACGAGCGCACCCTGACCGATGCCGAACACGACCAGCCCGAGGATCGTCGGAAGCGTCTCCCAGTTGTTGTTCACCACGAAGGACAGCCAGACGAGCGCGACCGTGGTGAGGATGAAGCCGAAGACGCCGATGACCCGCGGCGGGTAGCGCTTGTAGAACCGGACGACGAGTGTGGCGGTGATGAACACGGTCAGGTTGAAAGGCATCATCGCGAGCGACGTGTCGAAGGGCGTCCTTCCCTGCACGATCTGGATGTACAGGGGGATGGTGAAGTTCACGCACGCCTCGAGCGCCACGACGATGAACATCGCGTACACGGCAGCGCGCTCCTTCGACGAGTCGAGGATGCTGAGGTCGATCAGCGGCACCTTGCCCTCGGCCATCCGACGGCGAGTCCAGACGAAGAAGCATTGACCGAGCACGATCCCGACGACGACGAAGGCGGGCGCAGGCGAGAGCCCGAGGATGTTGAACGGTGCGGCCTCGGTCGCAGCGACGGCACCCCACCCGTTGAGGTTGTTGAAACCCAGGGTCAGAAGCACGATGGCCGCGCCGATGAGGAGCGACGCCACGAGGTCGATGCGGATCGACGCGTCTCCCCCATCACCTCGCAGCGTGAAGCTGAACGCGAAGACGACCACGGCGATGCCGAACACGATGAAGAACATCGGCCGCCATCCGACCAGGGTGCCGAGCGTGCCGCCGATGAGGAACGCGGTGACTCCCGAAATGGCTCGGGCGGACCCGATCGCACCGATCGCCGTCGCCTGCTGCGCGCCCCGATAGTTCTCGGCGATCAGCGCCACGATCGAGGGGACGATGATCGCTGCGGCGGCGCCGGCGACCGCCTGCCCCGCGATGGCCCAGCCCACACTCGGGGACACGATCATCAGCACCGACGACGCGGCGAACAGGCCGATCACGATCCGGAAGATGAGGACCCAGCCGACCCGCTGACCGAGCTTCGCGCCGGTCATCACGAGGGCGGCCACGGCGAGGCCGTACATCACGATGGTGGTGCTGGCGACCGTCGGCGGCACGCCGAACTCACTGACCATGCCACCGAGGGATATCGGCAGGGCTGCCACGTTGAACGACATGAGCACCTGGGCGAGGAAGAGACTGACGAGCGGCATCCAGGAGGTCTTCGTGGATGCCGGAGCAGTGAGTGTCATGGCAGGGTCCTCTGAGCGGGGAAGGAGGTCAATCCGTCGACCGAGCGGTCGGCGCGGGCGCGGAGGCGAACAGGTTCAGTCCGAGAGCGCGGGAGAGGTGACCGATGGCGAGCTGCGATCGCACGGAGTTTCCCGCCGCGTCGAGGCGCGGTGAGAATCCGGCGACGGCACCCTTGCCCGGCGCGACGGCGACGATCCCTCCTGCCACACCCGACTTGGCGGGCAGCCCGATCTCGAACAGCCACTCCCCCGAGGCCTCGTAGAGGCCCGTGGATGCCACCACTGCGAGAGTGTCGCGGCAGACGTCCGCAGAGACCACCCGCTCGCCCGTGATCGGATTCACGCCGCCGTCGGCGAGCGTCGCCCCCATCACCGCGAGGTCGTGGGCCGTGACGCTGAGAGCGCACTGACGCGTGTAGACGTCGACGACCTCGTCGGGGTCGCCGACCAGCCGTCCGTAGCTGCGGAGCAGCCAGCCCATCGCCCGGTTGCGCTCGTTGGTCGCGGCTTCCGAGGCGTACACCACGCCGTCGAGGCTCAGCGCGCGCCCGGCGAAAGCAGAGAGCCCCTCGCGCACGCGCTCCCACTGCTCGACAGCCGTCTGCCCCGGCATCAGTGCCGTCGTCGCGATCGCACCGGCGTTGACCATCGGATTCATGGGGTGTCCGCCGTTGAGCTCGAGCGCCATCAGGGAGTTGAAGGCGAGGCCGGTGTTGTTGACGCCGACGATGTCGCGCACCCGCTCATGGCCGTGCTCCTGGATCGCCAGGGCGTAGACGAACATCTTCGAGATCGACTGGATCGAGAACGGATGCTGCGCATCCCCGGCGTCATGCAGGCCGCCGTCGACCTCGATGACCGCGAGACCGAACAGCTCGGGGTCGGCCTCGGCGAGCACCGGGATGTAGTCGGCGACCGCGCCGCCGTGGTCCTGCGCATACAGACGATGAGCCTCACGCACGAGCTGGTCGACCCTCTCCCACCCGGGCAGCCCACCCGTCGAGACCTGCTGCGGGATGCCAGCCAGCGCCGCGACGTCCATGCGTTCTCCTTCGAGTCCACGACCCCCCAGCCGTCATCGCTCACCGTAGTGCCAATGCGTCGCGCTGCCTAGGGCATGCAGTGCCCTGTTGCGACACATGTCCGGACACACCGAGACCCACCACCGCACGCAGGCGGGGTGGGTCTCGGAGGGAGGGTGTGCGGAGCTGCGGCTCAGTACCAGTTCACCGACTGGGAGTGGCCCCACGCACTGCAGGGGGTGCCGTAGACCGACGAGATGTACCCGAGGCCCCAGCGGATCTGAGTGGCCGCGTTGGTCTGCCAGTCGGACCCGGCTGACGCCATCTTGCTTCCGGGCAGAGCCTGCGGGATCCCCGTCGCGCCACCCGAGGCGTTGTACGCCTTGTAGTTCCAGCCGGACTCCTTGGTCCACAGCGAGTTCAGGCAGGAGAACTGGTCCTCGCCCCAGCCGTACTCGCTCGACGCGATGTCGCGAGCCGCGGCCTTCGCGCCGTCGACGGTGTTCGTCTGAGCGAGCGCCGCGGCCTCAGCCGCCGCCTGGGCCGCAGCCGCGTCCGCAGCGGCCTTCGCCTCCTGGGCCGCGACATAGGACGCCTGCAGCGCAGCGGTCTCCGCGACGATCTCGTCGGTTCCGGTGACTGCGTACGCGGTCAGGCTCGAGAGCTCTCTGTTCGAGAAGTCATCACGGTCCGCCAGCTGATCGACCCACGTGGTCACGTCAGCGGTGTCGACGCTCGAGGGTGCGGCGCCCAGATCGAGGCCCGATGCCGCGACCTCTGCGTTCAGCGCCTCCGCTGCCGCGACGGCATCCTGAGCGGCGACCATCGTGAGCGCCGAGTCATCCGCGCTCTTGGCCGGGGCGTCCGGCTCGCCGGTGACGAACGAGGTGACGCCTGCGACGGCGTCCGGCAGCTCGGCGCCGGCCGCGGGGGCGGACACGATGCCGACCGTCAGAGCGAGGCCGAGCACGCCTCCGGTGATCGTTCCGAGAATCAGTTTCGGGCGACGCGCCGTGATGGCGTCACGAGCTGTCGCCGCCGCGTGGGCGCGCCGAAGCGCACGGGTGGTGTGAAGCATTGGGTTCGACTTTCGGGTCGTCGTACGCCCGTCACAGGACACTCATCGGGAGATCGCCCCAGGCGCAAGGTAACGATTCTGCAACGGCACTCCTGGACGTTTCGTGAGAAAGGGGCCCTGTACCGCCGATTCCGGCGGTACAGGGCCCCTTCTCTCAGACGATTCTCAGACGTTCGCGTCCTGGCGCTTCAGGCGAGCGGTCTCACGCGCACGAGTGTTCGCGTCGAGATTCACCTTGCGGATGCGGACGACCTCGGGCGTGACCTCGACGCATTCGTCGTCACGGGCGAACTCGAGGCTTTCCTCGAGCGTCGGCTGGCGCGGGGGCGTCATCGACTCGAAGGTGTCGGAGCTCGCCGCACGCATGTTGGTGAGCTTCTTCTCCTTCGTGATGTTGACGTCCATGTCGTCGGCGCGGGAGTTCTCGCCGATGACCATGCCCTCGTAGACCTCCTGCGTGGGCTGCACGAAGAACGACATGCGCTCCTGCAGGGCGATCATCGCGAACGGAGTCACGACGCCCTGACGGTCGGCCACGATCGAGCCGTTCTGACGGGTCGTGATGGAACCGGCCCACGGCTCGTAGCCGTGCGAGATCGCGTTCGCGATGCCGGTGCCTCGGGTCGTCGTGAGGAACTCGCTGCGGAACCCGATGAGACCGCGCGACGGGACGATGAACTCCATGCGCACCCAGCCGGTGCCGTGGTTCGTCATGTTCTCCATGCGGCCCTTGCGGTTCGCCAGAAGCTGCGTGATCGCGCCGAGGTGCTCCTCCGGCGTGTCGATCGTGAGGTGCTCGAACGGCTCGTACGTCTTGCCGTCGATCTTCTTCGTGACCACCTGCGGCTTGCCGACGGTGAGCTCGAAGCCCTCACGGCGCATGTTCTCGACGAGGATGGCCAGCGCCAGCTCTCCGCGGCCCTGCACCTCCCAGGCGTCCGGGCGTCCGATGTCGACGACCTTGAGCGAGACGTTGCCGATCAGCTCCTTGTCGAGACGGTCCTTGACCATGCGAGCGGTGAGCTTGTGACCCTTGACCTTGCCCATGAGCGGCGAGGTGTTGGTGCCGATCGTCATCGAGATGGCCGGGTCGTCGACGGTGATCGCGGGAAGCGGCCGGACATCCTCGGGGTCGGCGATGGTCTCGCCGATCGTGATGTTCTCGAAGCCGGCGATGGCGACGATGTCGCCCGGGCCCGCCGAATCGGCCGGGTAGCGCTCGAGCGCCCGCGTCTTGAGCAGCTCGGTGATGCGTGCGTTCTGGTGCGTGCCGTCAGCGCGGACCCAGGCGACCGTCTGGCCCTTCTTCAGCGTGCCGTTGAAGACGCGCAGCAGAGCGAGACGACCGAGGAAGGGGCTGGAGTCGAGGTTGGTGACCCAGGCCTGCAGCGGGTGCTCGTCGTCGTAGGCGGGAGCGGGGACGTGCTCGAGGATCGCCTCGAACAGCGGCTCGAGGTCGTCGTTGTCGGGCAGCGATCCGTCGGCGGGGCGGTTCTGCGAGGCCGCGCCGGCACGGCCGGACGCGTAGACGACGGGAACGTCGAGCAGGGCGTCGACATCGAGGTCGGGCACGTCGTCGACGAGGTCGGACGCGAGGCCGAGCAGCAGGTCGTGAGCCTCTTCCTCGACCTCGGCGATACGAGCGTCGGGACGGTCGGTCTTGTTGACCAGGAGGATGACGGGCAGCTTGGCCTCGAGAGCCTTGCGCAGCACGAAACGGGTCTGCGGGAGCGGGCCCTCGCTGGCGTCGACGAGCAGCACGACGCCGTCGACCATCGACAGGCCGCGCTCGACCTCACCACCGAAGTCGGCGTGGCCGGGGGTGTCGATCACGTTGATCGTGATCTCCTTGCCCTGAGCATGCTTGCCCTTGTAGGTGATCGCCGTGTTCTTGGCGAGGATCGTGATGCCCTTCTCGCGCTCGAGGTCGTTCGAGTCCATCGCGCGCTCATCGACGTGGGCGTGTTCGCCGAACGAGCCGGTCTGACGCAGCATGGCGTCGACGAGAGTGGTCTTGCCGTGGTCGACGTGCGCGACGATTGCGACGTTGCGGAGGTCAGAGCGAAGGGCGTGCGCCATGCAGATGTCCTAAAGAGTGTGGGGTTTTGCCGAGAAGCCGACGTTCCAGACTATCGTATTCGGGCGAGTCGTTCCTGAGCGCTCTCGAAGTAGCATCGTGATCGTGACCGTCGCCGACCTCTCCCCCGCTCCCTCACGCAGTCGTCTGTGGTGGGAGGTGGCGATCGTCCTCGCGCTCGGCCTCGGTCAGTCAGCGGTGTATGCGGTCGTTCAGCTGGCGTACCGCCTCACCGACGAGACGCCGCTCGCCGACCAGACCGCGACCCTGAACCCCTCCCGGAGCGATCGGGAGATCTTCGACCTGATCTACCAGATCCTGTCGATCGGCTTCTCCCTCGTCCCGGTGCTGCTGGTGTGCTTCCTTCTCTGGCAATCCTCGAGGCCGCACCTCGCGCGCCTGGGTCTCGACGGCACCCGGGTGGGTCCGGACGTCGGTCGCGGGATCCTCCTGGTGGCAGCCATCGGCATCCCGGGCATCGGGCTGTATCTCGCCGGCCGCGCACTCGGGCTGTTCGTCGCGGTGAATCCCGCGGGGCTCGACAGCCACTGGTGGACCATCCCGGTGCTTCTCCTCGCTGCAGCGCGCGCATCGCTGCAGGAGGAGTTCGTCGTGCTCGGATATCTCTTCGCCCGGCTCAGGCAGCTCGGCTGGGGTCCGTGGGCCATCATCGTCGCCACATCGCTGCTGCGCGCGAGCTACCACCTCTACCAGGGGCCCGGCGCCTTCATCGGCAACTTCGCGATGGGCCTGCTGTTCGGCTGGCTGTTCCAGCGCAGTGGCCGGCTGATGCCGTTCCTGGTGGCGCACTTCCTGATCGACGCGACCGTGTTCGTCGGCTACCTGTGGGCTGCGGCGACCTGGCCGGCGCTGTTCGGGTTGCCCGGCTGAGAGCCGAGGCGGGGTCAGCCGTTCGCGATCAGGATCGACGCCACGGCCCAGAGCACGATGACACCGAGGGCGATGAGCGCCCGATAGTCCCACGTGCGGCGGATCGGCGCGTCCGCACCGGAGAGAGCCGCCTGCCAGCGGTCACGGACGTCGGTGAGGTCGCGGAGCGCGACGGGGGCCTTGGCCTCGTCGTCGCCGGTCGCGCGTCGCACGGGCCGCGCTCGAGCCGGCCCTCCGTAGCTCGACAGGTCGGTGCCGTCGTCGAGCGAGAAGACAAGCTGCCAGCGCAGGTCGACGTCGCGCACGCGGCTCCAGCCGAACGAGGTGCGACGCAGCATGTTCTGCACCATCGCTCCCTGGTCGTCGATGCGGACGACCGAGACGAACGCGATCTCGTAGACCACCCAGAGTCCGAGCAGCACCCAGGGTGCGAGCAGGAGCATCTGGCCCCAGCCGGCGCGTACGACGGCGTCACCGAGCAGGAAGATCGCGAGCAGCGAGCACAGCACGAGGGAGACAGGCCCGGAGGCCGCACGGAAAGTCCGTGCGGCCTCCGGTCGAGGGTCGATGCTCACTCTCAGTGACCGCCGAGGGTGATGGTCGCCCCGGGGATCGCCTTGAGCAGACGATCGGTGTACTCCTGCTGGGGATTCGTGAAGATCTCGTCGACAGTGCCCTGCTCGACGATCTTGCCCTTCTCCATGACGCACACCAGATCGCTCGACACTCGGACGACCGCGAGGTCGTGAGTGATGAACAGGTAGGTGAGCCCCAGCTCCGACTGGAGCTCGGCCAGCAGCTGCAGCACCTGATCCTGCACCAGCACGTCGAGCGCCGACACCGCCTCGTCGAGGACGATGATGTCGGGCTTGAGCGCGAGAGCGCGTGCGATCGCGACACGCTGACGCTGACCGCCCGAGAGCTCGTTCGGATACCGGGTCGCGAGGACGCGCGGAAGCGAGACCTGGTCGAGCAACTCCTCGACCCGCTCGCGCTGCGAGGCGCGATCGCCGACGCCGTGGATCTGCATCGGCTCGGCGATCGTGTTGCCGATGTTGCGCAGTGGATCGAGCGAGCCGTACGGGTCCTGGAAGACCGGCTGCATGCGCCGACGCAGACCGAACGCCTGCGCATTCGACAGCCTCGACACATCCTGCCCGTCGATCTCGATGGTTCCGCTGGTCGGCTCTTCGAGCTTCAGCACCATCTTGGCGACCGTGGACTTGCCAGAGCCCGACTCGCCCACGAGCGCGAGCGTCTTGCCGCGAGGGATCTCGAAGGACACGTCGTCGACAGCGCGGAACGCTTCACTGCGGAAGTTCCCCTGGCGGATCCGGTAGTCCTTCGTGAGTCCGGCGACGCGCACCGTCGGCGGGATGTCGGCGAGGTCGTCGAGCGTCTCGATCCCCCGGTCCTCCACCACCGCCTGGATGCGCTGCGATGCGACGCTGGGCGCCGCGGCGACCAGTCGCTTCGTGTACGGGTGCTGCGGGTTCTCGAGGATCTCGCGGCTGGGACCGGACTCGACGATGTTGCCGCCGTTCATCACGATGATCTTGTCCGCACGCTCGGCTGCGAGACCGAGATCGTGCGTGATCAGGAGCACCGAGGTGCCCTTGTCACGGGTGAGCGACGCCATGTGGTCGAGGATCACGCGCTGCACGGTGACGTCGAGAGCCGAGGTCGGCTCGTCGGCGATGAGCAGCTTGGGGTCGGCCGCGAGGCCCATCCCGATCAGCGCGCGCTGGCGCATGCCTCCCGAGAACTGGTGCGGGAACTGGTGCAGACGCTTCTCGGCGTCGGCGAGTCCGGCCTGCTGCAGCACCTCGACGGTGCGCGCCTTGGCCGCGTCGCGCCCCTGGGCGATGCCGTTCGCACGGATCGCCTCCTTCACCTGGAAGCCGATGCTCCAGACGGGGTTGAGGTTCGACATCGGGTCCTGCGGCACGAAGCCGATGTCCCGGCCTCGGACGGCCTCGATCTCGCGACGGTTGAGCGTCGTGAGCTCGCGTCCCTCGAGGGTGATCGATCCCGCGGTGACCTGGCCGGTGCCGGGCAGCAGGTTCACGATGGCCGTGGCCGTCGTGGACTTGCCCGAGCCCGACTCGCCCACGATCGCGACGGTCTCTCCGGGCATGACGTCGAAGCTCACTCCGTGGAGCACTTCGCGCAGACCCTCCTGCGTGCGGAACGCGACGCTCAGGTCGCGGATGCTCAGCAGCGGGACCTGTTCGGTGATTCGCTCGCTCATCGGCGTGCCCTCGCCTTCGGGTCGAGGGCGTCTCGGATGAGCTCGCCCAGGGTGACGAACGCCAGCACCGCGAGGGTGAGAGCGATCGACGGATAGATGAGCGCCATCGGCGCGACACGCAGCGATGCCTGAGCCTTCGCGATGTCATTTCCCCACGACATCACGTCGCTGCCGAGACCCACCCCGAGGAACGAGAGCGTCGCTTCCGCGACGATCGCGGCGGCGAGGCCGAGCGTCGAGACGACGAGCAGCGGAGCGATGGCGTTCGGGACCACGTGGTTCAGGAGGATCTTGAACTTCGACTGACCGAGCGCCTGCGACGCCATCACGAAGTCCGCCTGACGCACACGGAGCACCTCGGCCCGCACGACGCGAGCCGTGGACGCCCAGGCGAACGCTCCGATGGCGAACGCGAGCGTCCACACCGAACGGGAATCCCGGAACACGGTCATCACGACGACGGCCGCGAGGATGTACGGGATGGCGAAGAAGATGTCGCCGATGCGCGAGAGCACCGAGTCGAGCCATCCGCCGTAGAAGCCCGCGAGAGCTCCCATGATCAGGCCGAGAACGGACGAGATCAGCGTCGCGATGAGGCCGACGGCCAGCGACGTCTGAGCACCCCAGACGATGCGCGCATAGATGTCGCAGCCCTGGAACGTGAACCCGAGCGGGTGTCCGTCCGTCGGACCGCCGTTGCTGTTCGACAGCTGGCAGTCGTTGTTCGGCGGCGTCGCGGTGAAAAGAGTCGGCCACAGCGCCATCACGAGGAAGAACAGCGCGAGAACGACCGAGAACCAGAACAGCGGACGACGACGCAGGTCGAACCAGGCGTCACGCCAGAGGTTGCTGGGCTTGTCCGAGATCCGAACGGCGTCGACCGCGATCGACTCCGTCTCGATCGGAGCGACGTAGTGCTTCTGAGATGTGGGATCAGGCATAGCGAATCCTCGGGTCGAGCAGACCGTAGAGCAGGTCGATGAGAAGGTTCACCAACACGTACAGGATGACGAACACGGTCACGAACGAGACGACCGTGGGTCCCTCGCCGCGCTGGATCGCCTGGAAGAGCGTGTTTCCCACACCGGGGACGTTGAAGATGCCCTCGGTGACGGTGGCGCCCACGAGCAGCACGCCGAAGTTCGTGGCGGAGTTCGTGATCACCGGGATCAGGGAGTTGCGCAGCACGTGCACGGGCAGCACGCGGTTGCGCGAGAGCCCCTTGCTGTACGCCGTGCGCACCCAGTCCTGGTTCAGGGTCTCGATGACCGAGCTGCGCATGAGACGCATGCTCACCGCATAGAGGCTGAAACCGAGCACGATCGCCGGCAGCCACAACCCGCCCCAGTCGTTGTCCGCACCCACCGTGGGTTTGAACCAGCCGAGCTGGATCGCGAGGAAGTACTGCGCGAGGAACGCCACCACGAAGATCGGGATCGCGATCGCGACCAGCGCCACGACGAGCGAGACGTTGTCGAACAGCTTGCCCTTGCGCAGCGCCGAGATGGTGCCGATGACGATGGCGAGCACGAACTCGATGGCGATGGCCATGACTGCGAGTCGGCCGGTGACAGGAAGCGTGGCGGCGAGCACAGCCGAGACCGGGCGGCCCGAGTAGGTCGTGCCCAGGTCGCCCTGGAAGACGCCGGTGATGTAGTACCAGTACTGCACGATGAACGGCTGGTCCAGGTGGTACTGCGCGCGCAGCTGCTCGACGACCGCCGGGTTGGGCGTCTTGTCGCCGAACAGGGCGAGGATCGGGTCGCCGGGCATGGCGAACACGAGGAAGTAAATGAGCAGGGTGGCTCCGAAGAAGACCGGGATCACCTGCAGGAGACGTCTCAGAATGTAACCGAGCATCCGCTTGTCCCTTCTTGAGGGGAAAGAAAGCTACGTGAACACAAGCCTGTGAGGCGGTGACGAAGAATCGTCACCGCCTCACAGGTGAAGTGCCGTCAGACTTACTCGCCGGCCTTCGTGATCTCGTAGTACAGCGGAACCGAGTTCCAGCCGAACGTGACGTTGTCGACGTTCTCGCTGAAGCCACCGGTCACGTTCGAGTACCACAGCGGGATCGCGGGAAGATCCTGGAACAGGACCTCCTGCGCCTTGGTGAAGTCCTCGATCTGAGCCTCGGCGTCGGGGTTGCTGATGCCGGCGGAGATGAGCTCGTCGAACTCGGGGTTCGTGTAGTCACCGTCGTTGGAGCCTGCGCCGGTGGCGTAGAGCGGTCCGAGGAAGTTGTACAGACCCGGGTAGTCGGCCTGCCAGCCCGAGCGCGCAGCCGTGGTGATGGTGCGGTCGTTGATCTTCGTGCGAAGGTCCTGGAAGGTCGGGTACGGGTCACCCGATGCCTCGATGCCGAGCGTGTTCTTGATGCTGTTGCTCACCGCGTCGACCCAGGCGTCGTGGCCGCCGTCGGAGTTGTACGCGATCTTGAACTCGCCGTCCCACGGTGCGATGGCGTCGGCCTCAGCCCACAGCTCCTTCGCCTTCTCGGGGTCGAAGTCGAGGACCTCGCTGCCGGGAACCGAGTCGGACCAGCCGTCGATGACCGGAGAGGTGAAGTCGGATGCCGGGGTACGGGTGCCCGAGAAGATCGTCTCGGTGATCTCCTCGCGGTTGATCGCCATCGACAGCGCCTGACGACGCAGCTGGCCCTCTTCGCCGCTGAAGTGCGGGAGGAACTGGCCGATGGTGAAGGACTGGAACACAGCGGACGGCTGGTTCACAGCACGGTCGCCGAGCTCGTCGGTGAAGACCGGGAGCGAGTTCGTCGGGATCGCGTCGATGACGTCGACCTCGTTCGACAGCAGGTCGGCGTATGCGGCCTCCTGCGTGGCGTAGAACTTGATGGTCAGACCGCCGTTGGCGGCCTGACGGCCACCGTCGTAGTCGTCGTTGCGGACGAGGTCGATCTGGACGTCGTGCTGCCACGCGTCTTCGCCGTCGATCATGTACGGACCGTTGCCGATCGGGTTCTGACCGAACGCTTCCATGTCCTCGAACGCGACGTCGGGGAGCGGGTAGAAGGCCGAGTAGCCGAGACGCAGAGCGAAGTCGGATGCCGGCTTGTTCAGCGCGATCGTGAAGGTGTAGTCATCGACCTGCTTGAGACCCGTGAGCTCGGAGTCGGTGTCATAGCTGAAGCCCTCGATGTCCTCGAAGAAGTAGCTGGAGAGGTGAGCGTTCGACGCCTTGGCGCCCTCGTTCCACGCCTTGATGAAGTTGTCGGCGGTGACTTCTTCACCGTCGGTGAAGGTCAGGCCTTCCTTGATCTTGACGGTGAGGTTCTGCGGGTCCTCCGTGGTGATCTCCTCAGCGACGTCGTTGACGGGCTTGCCGTCGGCGTCGTAGTAGATCAGACCGGCGAAGATCTCGTCGAGGATCTTTCCGCCGCCCACCTCGTTGGTGTTGGTGGGGATCAGCGGGTTCTCGGGCTCCGAGCCGTTCGTGGTGATGATGGCGTCGGCGTCGGTGTTCGCACCGGAGCCGCCGTCGCCTTCATTGCCGCTTCCACCGCTCGCGCAGCCCGCGAGCGCCAGGGCGCCGATCGCGAACAGCGCAGTGCCCGCAAGGGCGATCTTGTTGCGCTTCACTTTGTGTCCTCCTGTGGACGGGTATTCATCAGACTGCGCGCTCATCGTCGAACGCGTAGGGATAGTTGACTGTAACCCGCGGTTTCGCGGACGCTGCTCTCGGCTAATGAACCGTTACTGAGTGGTGACCAACTGAAACATCCCCGAAACACGCGGAAATGCACGGAAACGAGTGACGGCGTCGTGTCCGCATGGACACGACGCCGTCACCCCTCAGGATTCGGTTCAGGCGAACGCCTCGATCGGCGGGCAGGCGCACACGAGGTTGCGGTCACCGTACGCCTGGTCGATGCGGCGCACGGGCGGCCAGTACTTGCCTGCCACCAGAGCGTGCACCGGATAGGCGGCGTCTTCACGGCTGTAGGCGTGCTCCCACTCCCCCGCGATCAGCGAGACGGCCGTGTGCGGAGCGTTGACGAGAGGGTTGTCGTCCGCGGGCCAGCGCCCGGCGGCGACGGCATCCGCTTCGGCCTTGATCATGATCATGGCCTCGATGAACCGCTCGATCTCGCCGAGGTCCTCGGACTCGGTGGGTTCGACCATCAGAGTCCCCGCGACCGGGAACGACATGGTCGGTGCGTGGAAGCCGAAGTCGATCAGTCGCTTGGCGACGTCGTCGACGGTGATCCCGGTCTCCTCGCGAAGCGGACGCAGGTCGAGGATGCACTCGTGCGCCACCCGGCCGTCCTCCCCCGCGTACAGCACGGGGAAGTGCTCGCCCAGGCGCGCGGCGATGTAGTTCGCGGACAGCACCGCGGCCGCGGTCGCGTGACGGAGGCCGTCGGCGCCCATCATTCGCACATAGGACCAGGAGATCGGCAGAATGCCCGCAGATCCGTACGGTGCCGCCGACACCGCGCCGCCTTCAAAGACGAATCCGCCCGCATGCTCCGCCCGCTGCGCGAGCGGGTGCGACGGCAGGTGGGCCGCGAGGTGCGCCTTGGCTGCGACGGGGCCCACACCGGGGCCGCCGCCGCCGTGCGGGATCGCGAACGTCTTGTGCAGGTTGAGATGCGAGACGTCGCCGCCGAGATCGCCGAACCGGGCGTAGCCGAGCAGCGCGTTGAGGTTCGCACCGTCCACGTACACCTGGCCGCCGGCGTCGTGCACCGCGGTCGTGATCTCGACCACGTCCTGCTCGTAGACGCCATGCGTCGACGGGTAGGTGATCATCAGCGCCGAGAGCTCGTCGGCGTGCGCCGCGATCTTCGCCCGCAGGTCGTCGAGGTCGACGTTCCCGAGCTCATCGCACGCCACGACGACGACCTTCATTCCGGCGAGCACAGCGGAGGCCGCGTTGGTGCCGTGCGCGGACGACGGGATCAGGCACGCCGTGCGCTGCGTGTCGCCGTTCGCGAGGTGGTATCCGCGGATGGCGAGGAGGCCGGCCAGCTCGCCCTGCGAGCCGGCGTTCGGCTGCAGCGAGACGGCGTCGTACCCCGTGACCTCGGCGAGCCACGCTTCGAGCTGCGTGATCATGTCGAGATACCCCGCGACATCGGATGCCGGCGCGAACGGGTGGATGCCCGCGAACTCCGGCCACGTGATCGATGCCATCTCGGTCGCCGCGTTGAGCTTCATCGTGCAGGACCCGAGCGGGATCATGCCGCGGTCGAGCGCATAATCACGATCGGCGAGGCTCTTGAGATAGCGCATCATCGCCGTCTCGCTGCGGTGCGCGTGGAAGACGGGGTGCGTGAGGTACTCGTCCTGACGGAGCAGATCGCCGGGGAGGCCGCCCTGCGAACCGGAGCCGAAGAATCCGAATGCGCGCTCCCGGGCACCGCCGAAGACCTGAGCGACCTGATGGAGCTCGGCGACCGTCGTGGTCTCGTCGATCGAGATGCCGATCGTGTCGGCATCCGCGGCGTGCAGCAGGATGCCGAAACCGTGATGGGCCTGCTCCACGAACTCGGCAGCGCGCCCCGGCACCCGCACCTGGAGGGTGTCGAAGAACGAGTCGTGCACGACGTCCGCACCCGCATCGGCGAGCCAGTCGCGCAGCATCGCGGTCTTGGCCGCGACCTCCCGGGCGATCGCCTTCAGTCCATCGGGACCGTGGTAGACGGCGTACATCGACGCCATCACGGCGAGCAGCACCTGAGCGGTGCAGATGTTGCTCGTCGCCTTCTCGCGGCGGATGTGCTGCTCACGGGTCTGCAGCGACAGCCGATACGCCGGCTTGCCGTCGGCATCGACAGAGACGCCGACGAGACGGCCGGGCAGCTGACGTTCGAGCCCTGCGCGCACAGCCATGTAGCCCGCGTGCGGGCCTCCGAAGCCGATCGGCACGCCGAAGCGCTGCGTCGTCCCGACCGCGACATCGGCCCCGAGCGAGCCCGGCGACGCGATGAGGGTGAGCGCGAGAAGGTCGGCCGCGACGACGGCGAGCCCGCCCGCGAGGTGCGCCGCATCGATCACGGCCGCCGGGTTCCAGACTCGCCCGGAGGCCCCCGGGTACTGCACGAAGACGCCGAACAACTCGGCGGGCAGCTCTTCACCCGCCGCGAAGTCGACGGACACCAGTTCGATGCCCACGGCCTCGGCACGGGTCTCGAGCAGTGCCTTCGTCTGCGGGAACGCGTCGGCGTCGACGGCGAAGACGTTCGACGCCTTCTTCGACGCGCGGCGCGCCAGCAGCATCCCCTCGACCACAGCGGTCGATTCGTCGAGCATCGACGCGTTCGCGGTGGTCAGGCCGGTCAGTTCGGCGACCATCGTCTGGAAGTTGATGAGTGCTTCGAGGCGACCCTGCGAGATCTCGGGCTGGTACGGCGTGTACGCGGTGTACCACGACGGATTCTCGAGCACGTTGCGCTGGATCACCTGAGGGGTGATCGTGCCGTAGTACCCGAGACCGATCATCGGCCGGTTCACCGTGTTGCGGGACGCGAGCGCGCGCAGCTCGGCGAGCGCCTCGGTCTCGCTCGCTGCGCGCGGGATCACGGACTCGGTGGAGGCGGGGGTGAAGATCGAAGCGGGCACGGCCTGACGCATCAGCGCCTCGACCGGGCTCCAGTCCTCGAGCTTCGACTCGACGCCCAGCGTGTCGAGCATCTGGCGCTGGGCGGCGGCGGTGGTTCCGATATGACGATCGGCGAAAGAGACCACTGGACGATCAGCCCTCCGTGAGAGCGACGTACGCGTCGCGGTCCATCAGGCCCTCGAGCGCACCGGTGGCGACGGAGACCTTGATGAGCCAGCCTCCGTCGAACGGCTCGGCGTTCACGAGCGACGGGTCGTCGACGACGGCGTCGTTGATCTCGACGACCGTGCCGGTGACCGGGGCGTAGAGTTCGCCGACCGACTTGGTCGACTCGATCTCACCGACGACCGACCCTGCGGTGATCTCGGTGCCGACGGCGGGGAGTTCGACGAACACGACGTCTCCCAGCTTGTCGGCCGCGTAGTCGGTGATCCCGATGGTCACGGTGTCACCGTCAGCGGCGATCCACTCGTGCTCGTCGGTATAGGTGAGTGCGTTGAGATCGGTCATTTGGTCCTCCGGTAGAAAGGCAGGGCGGTCACGGTCGCGGGGATCCTGGTCCCCCGCACATCAAGGAATACTGCGGTTCCCGCGGCAGCGGAAGAAGGTGCCACGTAGGCCATCGCGATCGGGTGGCCGAGCGTCGGGCTCAGTGCACCGCTGGTGACCTCGCCCAGCACGATGCCGTCCGCGTCGACCACCGAGTAGCCCGCGCGTCCGGCTCGCTTGCCCTCGGCGACCAGGCCGACGAGCACCGGAGCGTCGGATGCGGCATCCACCGCCCCCTTGCCGATGAAGTCATCTTTGTCGGACACCACCACTCGCCCGAGACCGGCCTGAGACGGCTTCGTCTCGCGCGAGAGCTCGTGACCGTAGAGAGGCATCCCCGCTTCGAGCCGGAGGGTGTCGCGCGCAGCGAGGCCCGCGGGGACGAGCCCGTGCGGCTGACCCGCCTCGACGAGGGCATCCCACAGGGCGGGTGCGTCGGCGGCTCTCACCAGAAGCTCGAATCCGTCCTCGCCCGTGTAGCCGGTGCGGGCGAGCAGCAGCGGTGCACCCTGGAACAGCGCATCGGCCCAGGCGTAGTACTTCTGCTCCGCCCATGGGGTGCCGAGATCGGTGATGCCCGGCGTCGACGAGACGATCGCCTCGGAGGCGGGGCCCTGGACCGCGAGCAGGGCATAGTCGTCGGAGACGTCTTCGACGTCCACGCCCCTGTCGCCGATGAACCCCGCGAAGCTGCGGTCCTCTCCCTCGGCCCTGGCGGGCATCTCGCGTTCGATCCGCGATGGGAACGAACGGACGCGCGATGCGAGCGCCTGGTCGACGAATCCGCGGTTTCCCGCGTTCGCGATCACCAGGAAGCGGTCGTCTGCGAGCCGGTAGACGATGACGTCGTCGATGATCCCGCCGTCGTCGGCGAGCATCAGGGAGTACTTCGCCTTGCCGACCGCCATCGCCGACAGCCGGCCCGCGAGCGAGTAGTCGAGGAACTCCCCGGCGAAGTCGCCGGTGACGAGGAACTCCGCCATGTGGGAGATGTCGAAGATGCCGGCCGCCTGCCGCACGGCGTGGTGCTCGGCGAGGTCGGACGTGTATCGCACCGGCATCTGCCAACCGCCGAAGTCGGTGAACGATGCACCGAGCGCCTCGTGGCGCTCACGCAGCGGGGTGTAGCGGGGGTCGGACATGGAGTTCTCCCGGGCTGGATCGGGCGGAACAGCGACGCTGCTCCTGGGAACTCCCCCTCTGTCATGAGCCTGAGAGCTTCGCCCAGAGACTGGGCTTTCACCGTCGGCGGATCCGAGCTGACGCGGCGTCGGTCGAGATCGCTTTTCAGAGTGGCCGGAACCGCGCGGTACGCGTACCTGAGAGATTGGCGGGGAGGCTTGCTCCTTCGGTGCCCGGCTGCATTCGCCGGGGCTCTCCCGCGTGGGTCATTCGGCCTGTCTTCACTTGTGGCCTCAGTCTAGCGGGTCGACGTCGTCGGCACAGGCCGCAGAAAGCCGCGCTCCCCCGACGCCCCGAGGGTGGGGCGCCAGGCGAGCGCGGCGTCATGCACTAGAGGTCAGCGACCCGCCAGCTCGGCTCTGACCTCGTCTCGCAGACGCCCGAGGTTCTCGGGCTCGGGTGCGGCGCCCAGCAATGTCCTGGTGTACTCGTGCTGCGGATTGAGGATGACCTCGTCGGCGGGGCCGCGCTCGACGACATCGCCCTTGTAGAGCACCATGATCTCGTCGCTGAAGTGACGTGCCGTCGCGAGATCGTGCGTGATGTAGAGCACGCCGAGGTTCTCCTCCCGCTGCAGATCTGCCAGCAGGTTGAGCACTCCCAGTCGGATCGAGACATCGAGCATCGAGACCGGCTCATCCGCGACGATGAACCGCGCTCCCGGGGCGAGCGCACGAGCGATCGCCACGCGCTGCCGCTGGCCACCGGACAGCTCATGCGGGCGACGTTCGGCGAAGCTCTCGCCGGGCGACAGCCGCACGCGCTCGAGCAGCTCGATCGCCCGCGCCCGCACCTGGGAGCCAGACAGCTTGGGGTGGTGGAGCCGGATCGGCCGCTCCAGGTGATGGATGATCGTGTGGAAGGGGTTGAGTGACGCGAAGGGGTCCTGGAAGACCATCTGCACCTGGGAGCGGTAGTCCTCCACGGCGCGGCCGCGCATGCCCGAGTCCTTGCCGTCGAGCAGGATCTGCCCGCCCGTCGGCGTCTCGAGCTTCATCAGCATCCGGGCGATCGTCGACTTGCCCGACCCGGATTCGCCGACGAGAGCGACCGTCTTCCCCGCTTCGATGGTGAACGAGACGTCCTTCACCGCGTGCAGGACCGACGTCTTGAGGCCGGATCGCAGCGTGAAGTCCTTCACCAGGTTGCGGGCTTCGAGGGTGGGAGCACTCATCGGACCTCCTCCTGACTGGGCTGGTTGCCGGTGCGGACGAAATCTCCGCGCTCGCCGGTCAGACTCGGGAAGCTCGACAGGAGCTTCTTGGTGTATTCGTGCTGGGGCGTGCGGTAGATCTCCTCCGCGGTGCCCTCCTCGACGATCTGCCCCTGCAGCATCACGGCGATGCGGTCGCTGATCTCGATCAGCATGGGCAGGTCGTGCGTGATGAAGATCACCGCGAAGCCCAGCCGCTCACGCAACCGCATGATCTCGCGGATGATCCCGCGCTGCACGACCACGTCGAGCGCCGTGGTCGGCTCGTCCATGATCATCACCTGAGGGTCCAGCGCGAGCGCCATCGCGATCATCATGCGCTGACGCATGCCACCGGACAGCTCATGGGGGAAGCTCGTCAGTCTCGACGGGTCGACCCCGACCAGGGTCAGCAGCTCTTCGGCCCGCGCCTGCTTGTCCTTCTTGGACATGCCGGGGCGATGGGTCTCGAAGATGTCGAAGATCTGCGCCTTGACGCTGATGACCGGATTGAGCGAGTTCATCGCTCCCTGGAACACCATCGAGATCTTGTCCCAGCGGAAGGCCCGCAGCCCATCGCCGTCGAGAGCGACGATGTCGATGTCGTGGCCGTCGCGGTCATGGAACACGATCTCGCCGCTGGTCATGAGCGCAGGAGCCTTGAGCAGCCGATTCATGCCGTAGGCGAGCGTCGTCTTGCCGCAGCCGGACTCACCGGCGAGGCCGAGGATCTCGCCTCGGTTGAGTGTGAGAGAGACGTTGCGGACCGCCTTCACGGGCGGATCCACCTCGTACTCGATCGACACGTCGCGTGCGGTCAGCACGGCATCCGGAGCGCTCATGCGGCGACCCCCTTCGTCTTGGCGGCCTTGCGCACGCGCCGAGCGGCGTCGGGTGCATTGCGGAGCTTGGGGTTGATGACCTCGTCGATCGCGAAGTTGATGAGCGAGAGTCCCGCGCCGAGCATGGCGATCATGATTCCCGGTGGGACGAACCACCACCAGGCGCCTCGTCCGAGCGCCTGACCTGACTGCGCGTCGTTGAGGATCGTCCCCCAGGTGATGGAGGAGTTGGGGCCGAGACCGAGGTACGAGAGACCGGCCTCGCCGAGGATCGCGAAGATGATCGCGAACAGGAACTGCGCGGTGAGCAACGGCAGCAGGTTCGGCATGATCTCGACCAGGATGACGCGGAAGGATCGCTCTCCCGCGACCTTGGACGCGTAGACGTAGTCACGGGTGCGCAGAGATCGGGTCTGCAGCCTGAGCACGTAGGCGGCACCGGCCCAGGACGTGATGCCGAGAACGAACGCGACGAGCTGCCAGCTGCGCTGCGGGACGAAAGAGGAGATCACCATCACCAGCGGCAGGCCGGGGATCACGATCATCACGTTGGTCAGCAGCGCCAGGGTGTCCTCGCGCCATCCGCCGAGGTACCCCGCGAGGACTCCGAAGACAAGCGACAGGATGATGGCGATTCCGCCCGCTACCACGCCCACGAGGAGCGAGCCCTGGGCGCCGATGGCGAGCTGGGCGAACATGTCGTTGCCGAGCTTGGTGGTGCCCAACCAGTGCTCCGGCGAGGGCGGGAGCAGTGCGGGGTTGTCGGTGCTTCGAGGGTCCTGCGAGAAGATCGGCGCGATGATCGCGAACAGCACGATCGCGATCACGATGCTCGCGCCGATGATGAATTTCGTCGATGAGGTGGGAAGGACGCGGCGGCGTCTGCGGCCCCGCTGGGTGGCGAGAGAGATCGTGCTCGCAGGCTGGGTCATGGGCTGATCCTTCGTGATCAGCACTGTGTTCTCGGTGTCAGACATTCTGGCGAGCCCTCGGGTCGATGAAGCCATAGACGAGGTCCATGATGAAGTTGGCGGCGAGCACCGTGATCGTGATGACGAGGAAGAGTCCCTGCATCAGCGCGTAGTCGTTGTTCGTGACCGCCTGGAACATCAGCTTCCCGATGCCCGGGTAGGTGAAGACCTGCTCCATGACGATGGAGCCGGCGACAACGAATCCCAGGGTGATCGAGAAGCCGGCGATCGACGGGATCGCGGCATTGCGGGCGGCGTACGTCGTCATGATGCGACGCGGACGGAGCCCCTTGGCCTCGGCCGTGAGCACGTAGTCCTCGGCCATGGTCTGCACCATCATGTTGCGCATCCCGAACATCCAGCCGCCCACCGACGAGATCACGATCGTCAGTGCGGGCAGGATGGCGTGCGAGAGCGCATCCATGAAGAACGCCCAGGTCGGCTCGGGACCGTCCGGGAAGTCGAACACGTCGTAGCCGCCGAAGATCGGGAACCAGCCGAGCCCGACCGCGAACACCGAGACGAGCAGCAGCGCCATCCAGAAGTACGGGATGGACTGCAGCACGGTGGTCGCCGGGATGAGGTGGTCGACCCACGTTCCGCGCTTCCATCCCGCCCAGGCGCCGAGGACGACGCCGAGGATGAAGGAGATCACGGTCACCGTGCCGACGAGGATGAGCGTCCAGGGCAGCGCCTGCCCGATCAGCTCGCTCACCGGCGCGGGGAACTTGGTGACGGAGATGCCCAGGTCGCCCTGGAACATGCGCCCCCAGTACGCGATGTACTGATCCCAGAGGGACGAGTCATCACCGCCGAGAAGCAGCTTGATGTTGCGGATCGTGGTCTCGGAGACCTCGCCGCCCGCTCGCTGCATCTTGGCGATCATGATGTCCGCCGGGTTCCCCGGCATGAGCCGGGGAAGCAGGAAGTTGAGTGAGATCGCGGCCCATAGCGTGAACGCGTAGAACCCGATTCTTCGTGCATAGAACTTCATGTCACTGACCGTGCTTCCTGCTCCCCCGACTCCATGTGCTTAGTTCGCCGGCTCGAGCTGCGTCAGGACGTAGCCCGCCGCGATCGCACCCCAGGACGGCGGGAAGGCGTAGAGGTCCTCCTCCGTCGGCCATCCCGTGAAGTCCTTCGTGTTGTAGAAGGTCTGCGTCGCGTTGATCACGAGCGGGATGTAGGGCAGATCACGGACGATCTCGGTCTGGATCGTGCCGTACAGCTCCTTCTTCTCTGCCTCGTCGTTCGTGCTGATCGCGGCCTGGACGGCCGTGTCGACGACGGGGTTGCTGTATCGGCTGAAGTTCCAACGCCCCGCGGGCACCTCCGAGCCCACCGCTGCGGTCGAACCGACGGTCGTGCCGCCGAACCAGTCGCGGTAGATCTGGAACGGGTCGGCCACCGAGGTTCCGACCACACCGCCGACGATCAGCTGGAAGTCACCGCCCTGACGGGCGTCCGAGAATTCCTGCCACTGCACCGTGGATGCCGTGATCTTGATGCCGGCAGCCTCTGCCTGCTCGGCGATCAGCTTCGCCGCATCGTTGTAGTCGGTCCAGCCGTCGACCGAGATCAGGCTGAGCTCGAGCGGCACGCCGTCCTTCGCGTAGAAGTCGCCGTCCTTCGTGTAGCCGGCGGCCTCGAGGATCTCGCCAGCCTCGTCGGCGTTCGCCTCCTGGGGGCTGATCTCGTTGGCGGAGTCCGCGACCCACTTCTCGTCACGGGGCAGCAGCGCGAAGGTCGGCGAGATGTCGCCGGTCAGACCGACGAACGCCTTGTCCTTGATGGCCGCGCGGTCGATCGCGACGTTGAGCGCCTGTCGAACCGCGACGTCGGTCTGGGGACCCGTGCAGCCGAGCTCGGCGTTCGAGCACGTGTACAGGACGGTCGGGTCCTGCGGCGTGTTGATCCAATCGATCGCTCCGTTGCCCGTGACGTCGTCCGGGTTCGGGATGAACATGCCCGTCCAGTCGAGCTTGCCGGCGGCGAGCAGGTCCTGTGCGGTCTGGTTGTTGTCGACCGCGATGTACTGGACCTTCTTGACTCCGAGCTCGTCGGCGTCGCGGAAGTTCTCGTTGGCGACGAGCGTGTACGACTCGCTCGTCGTCTTGTCGACCACGTAGGCGCCGGAGCCGACCGGCTCTTCGTTGGCGAAGTTCGCGAAGTCGGTGACCTCCGCCCACACGTGCTCGGGGAGGATGTAGGTCGAACCGAGGCGCTGGAACTCGGTCGTGTACTGCGCGGTCGTGTACGTGAGGACGACCGTGGTGTCGTCGGTCGCCTCCGCCGAGACGAGACCGTTGCCCTCAGGGTTGTTGGCCTCGTAGGTGAAGGAGAACGCGACGTCCGCGGCGGTCAGCGGCTCTCCGTCGCTCCACTTGAGATCGGGCTTGATGGCGATCGTGATCACCGTGCCGTCCTCGTTGTATTCGTACGAGTCTCCGATCAGACCGACGGGCTCGGAATCCGCCGTCTTGTTGAAGAAGAACAGCGGCTCGTAGATCGGCCCGAGTGCACCGTGGAGCACGGTCGGGGCGAACGGGTTGTAGTTCGCGGTGATGGGGGTCTGGCTGCCGGCCCAGACACGAAGAGCACGGTCGCCATCGCCACCGCTCCCCTCGTTGCCTCCGCCTGCGCCACAGGCCGTCAGGCCCAGGGCGAGGACGGATGCCCCCGCCACAGCGGTGAGCGCGATCTTGCGCCTTCCGTTACGGATCATTCTGTATTTCCTCTCGGTGCTGCACTGCAGGAGGGATTTCTCCGGGTGGAGTCGAACTCCGGACGGAGTTCGCAACAGATCCCGAAAGGGATTTGTTAGGACAGTAACCTAACAAATCCCTTTCATAGCGACAAGAGTCCAGAACGCTGGTATATAACGTTTCGGCCTCAGGGGCGGTGGCGTCATGAAGATGCACTAACAGTCGAGATGACACTAAGATCGGAGCAGGAGGTTAAGGTACATATGACCCAAAGCAGAGGCATCGACGTCGCCGTGTCGACCGTGATCCTCACCCTTCGACGCACCGAGGACGGCTCGGCGGTGCTCGCGCTGCCACTCGTGCTGCGCACGCGCGAGCCGTTCGCCGGCCAGTGGGCCCTCCCCGGCGGCTGGCTCACCGAGACCGAATCGGCTGTCGACGCCGCAGCCAGGACTCTGGCCGAGACGACGGGACTGACGCCGAGCTATCTCGAGCAGCTCTACGCCTTCGGGGCCGTCGACCGCTCCCCCACCCGCGTCGTGTCGATCGTGTACTGGGCACTGCTCCGCCAGGATGACGTCGACGCGCAGAGCGCGGCGCATCGGGCATCCGGCAAGGCTCCGGAGAACGTGCGCTGGGTCGACCTCGATGAGCTCCCGGCGCTGGCCTTCGATCACACGAAGATCGTCGAGTACGCCCTGTGGCGGCTGCGGAACAAGGTCGGCTACAGCCGCGTCGCCCACGGCTTCCTTCCTGCCGAGTTCACCCTGGCGGATCTCCGCGAGGCGTACGAGGCCATTCTCGGCAAGCACCTGGATCCGGCCAACTTCCGCCGCCAGGTCGAATCCGCCGGCAACCTCCTTCCCACCGACCGGTTCCGCACCGGCAACCACCGACCCGCCCGCCTGTACCGCTACAACACCGACGTCGAGCTGGCCGATCACGGCCCCCTCGGCCCCGAGGAGACGAGCACCCGATGAGCATCACCTTCGTTCCCACACCGGTCGTCCAGCCGATCGACGCCTCTGTCGATCACGCGATCCAGTCGATCGTGTCCGGCGCCTCGACCGACGCGACGTGCGCGACCGACCTCGCCGCCGGCCCCTGGGACTTCGACTCCCGCCCCGGATACGGTCCCGGGTCGTCGATGGGCGACGTCATCCCCACCGGCGCTCCGCGGCAGGGAGAGCTCCCCGCCGAGTACCGAGAGGCCGGCGAGGCCGACCTCGACGAGCGCATCCGCATCGCGAAGGCCACCCTCGGTGACCGCGCCGTCGTGCTCGGGCACTTCTACCAGCGCGAAGAGGTCGTGCGGCACGCCGACTACGTGGGCGACTCGTTCCAGCTCGCGACCGCGGCGAAGGAGCGTCCGAACGCCGAGGCGATCGTGTTCTGCGGAGTGCACTTCATGGCCGAGACGGCTGATCTGCTCTCGGGACCCGACCAGGCCGTGATCCTGCCCAATCTGGCGGCCGGATGCTCGATGGCCGATATGGCGGACATCGATCAGGTCGAGGACTGCTGGGAGCAGCTCGCAGACGTGCTGGGCGACCTCGACACACCCGATGCGGGTGGACGGGTGCCGGTGATCCCCGTCACGTATATGAACTCGTCGGCCGCGATCAAGGGCTTCGTGGGGCGCCACGGAGGAATCGTGTGCACCTCCTCGAATGCGCAGACCGTACTCGAGTGGGCGTTCGAGCGCGGTCAGCGCGTGCTCTTCTTCCCCGACCAGCACCTCGGCCGCAACACCGCGAAGGCGATGGGCGTACCGCTCGAGCGGATGCCGATGTGGAACCCACGCCAGGCGCTCGGTGGATCCTCCGCGGCACAGCTCGTCGACTCGCAGGTGATCCTCTGGCACGGGTTCTGCTCGGTGCACCGCCGCTTCACCGTGGATCAGATCGACCAGGCGCGGGCCGAGCACCCCGGGGTCCGGGTGATCGTGCATCCCGAGTGCCCCATGGCCGTCGTGGACGCGGCGGACCAGGCGGGATCGACCGACTACATCCGTCGGGCGATCGCCGCAGCGACCACGCCGACCACCTTCGCGATCGGCACCGAGATCAACCTCGTCCGTCGCCTCGCGGCGCAGTTCCCCCAGCACGAGATCTTCTGCCTGGACCCGGTGGTGTGCCCCTGCTCGACGATGTACCGCATCCACCCCGGGTATCTCGCCTGGGTGCTCGAAGAGCTCGTCGCGGGCCGCACGCCGAATCGGATCACGGTGACGGCGGACGTGGCCGACCCCGCCCGCATCGCCCTCGAACGGATGCTGGCGGCGAAGCCGCCCGTGGCGGCGAGCGCCCGATGAACGTCGTCGTCGTCGGCTCGGGCATCGCCGGACTCACGACGGCCCTGCACGCGCACGAGACCGGCCACTCGGTCACGATCGTGACGAAGGGTGCGCTGGGCGACGGCTGCACAGGGTACGCGCAGGGCGGCGTCGCCGGAATCTACGGCGTCGGCGACTCGGCGGCACAGCACGCCGCAGACACCATCGATGCCGGAGCAGGACTCTCGGATCCCGCCGCGGTCGATGTTCTCGTGCACGAGGGCGCGACCAGGATCGCGGAGCTGATCGCCCGAGGCGTCACGTTCGACCGCTCACCCGACGGGCGGGTGCTGCTCGGGCGGGAGGCCGCGCACCGTCACGCACGCATCGTGCACGCCGGAGGGGATGCCACGGGAGCAGCGATCACCCGGGCGTTGGTGGCCTCGGTCCGCGACGCGGATGTCACCGTCGTGGAGGGCGCCTTCCTGGCCGACGTGATCGCCGAGGACGGCGTCGTGCGCGGCGTGCGTGTCCAGGTCGGCGGGGCGGTCTCGGAGCTCTCCGCCGACGCGGTCGTGCTCGCCACGGGCGGCGCAGGGCACCTGTATGCGCACACCACGAATCCCCTCGGCACCACGGGCGACGGCATCGCCGCCGCCCTGCGGATCGGGGCCGCGGTGGCCGACCTCGAGTTCGTGCAGTTCCATCCGACGATCCTGGCCGAGGGTCCCGCCTTCCTCGTCTCGGAAGCGGTCCGCGGCGAAGGGGCGACGCTGGTGGACGCCGACGGTCGGCGATTCGTCTTCGACAGCCACCCGGACGGCGAGCTCGCCCCGCGCGACGTCGTCGCGCGGGCGATCGCCCGCCAGTCCACCCGACAGAGCTCCCCCGTGCGTCTCGACGCGACCATGATCGGCGGACTCAGGCTCGCGCAGCGGTTCCCGACGATCGATCGCGTGACGCGGGAACGCGGTCTCGACTGGGCCTCCACTCCGATCCCGGTGACACCCGCCGCCCACTATCTGATGGGAGGCGTCGTCACCGACCTCGACGGGCGCACCTCCGTCCCCGGGCTCTTCGCCGTGGGCGAGGTCGCGCGCACCGGTGTGCACGGTGCGAATCGCCTCGCCTCGAACTCGCTGCTCGAAGGCGCGGTCTTCGGAGCCCGCGCGGCAGCCGCGCTCGGCACGCCCTGGCAGCATCCTCCCGTCAGCTCGCAGCGCGGCTCGGCGCCTCGCGCACCTCTGTCCGAGGAGTCGGAATCCACCGGCGAGATCGCTGTCGGCGCCGACTTCAGTCGCGCAGCGCTGCAGCGCCTGATGTGGGACCACGTCGGCCTGCTGCGCTCGGACGAGGGTCTGCGACACGCCGCAACCATCGTCGGCCGCTGGCTCGCCGCGATTCCCGAGCCGGCCACCGTCCGCGAGCGCGAGGATGCGAACCTCCTCCTGCTCGCCCGCGCGACCGCGTCTGCCGCGCTCGCTCGCACCGATTCCGTCGGTGCGCACTTCCGCGACCCCCTCGCCTCACCTCTCCTGGAGACAGTCTGATGCTCACCGCCGCCCACATCACCCGCGTCGTCAGCGCAGCCCTCGAGGAAGACGCCCCCTGGGGCGACCTGACGAGCGCGACCCTGCTTCCCGCGGATGCCACCGCCACTGCCGACCTCGTCGCCCGCGAAGCGGGCACCTTCAGCGGCGGCGAGGTGTTCGCGGCCGCGTTCCACCTCACCGATCCGGCGATCGCGGTCGACGTGCATGTGGGCGACGGAGACGCCTTCGATGCAGGCGACGTGCTCGCCTCGGTATCCGGCTCGGCCCGCGGCATCCTCACCGCCGAGCGCATCGCTCTGAACTTCACCCAGCGGATGAGCGGTGTCGCGACAGCCACCGCCGCCTACGTGCGCGCGGTCGAGGGGACATCGGCGCGGATCGCCGACACGCGGAAGACGACCCCGGGCATGCGAGCGTTCGAACGGCATGCGGTGCTCTCGGGCGGTGGTCACAACCACCGGTTCTCGCTGTCCGATGCGGTGATGGCCAAGGACAACCATCTCGCGGTGCTGAAGCGCTCGGGCGTCGACCTCGCCTCGGCTCTGCGGGATGCGCTCTCCCGACTGCCTCACACGACGCACGTGGTCGTCGAGGTCGACCGGCTCGATCAGATCCCCGCCGTGCTCGACGGGGGTGCGCACACGGTGCTGCTCGACAACTTCTCTCTCGACGACCTGCGCGCCGGGGTCTCGATGATCGGCGATCGCGCGCAGGTCGAAGCCTCGGGCGGGGTCGCTCTCGACACGGTCGGGGCGATCGCGGCGACCGGGGTCGACGTCATCTCGGTCGGCGCCCTGACGCACTCCGCCCGGGCGCTCGATCTCGGTCTCGACGTGCGGATCGACTGACGGGGATGCTCTATCTCGATCACGCCGCAACGGCTCCGGTGCGACCGGAGGTCGTCGAGGCCATGCGCCCGTTCCTGACCGGGGTCTTCGGTAATCCGTCGAGCCACCACACGTACGGTGAGGCCGCGGCGAGCGCACTCGACGACGCGCGGTCGCGGGTGGCCCGAGTGCTGGGCATGCGCGCGGGCGATGTGATCTTCACATCCGGTGGAACGGAATCGAACAATCTCGCGGTGAAGGGCATCGTGCTGGCAGCCCTCGCACGCGGTCGCCGGCATCTGGTCGTCTCGCCGATCGAGCACGAGTCGATCCTCGAATCCGCCGACCACCTGCGGCGCTTCCACGACGTCGAGGTGACGCCGATCCCCGTCGACGGCCTCGGCAGGATCTCCGTCGCCGCTCTGACGCAGGCCCTGCGCGATGACACCGCACTGGCCGCCTTCGGACACGCCAACAACGAGATCGGCACGGTCCAGGACGTCGCCTCCCTCGCAGCAGCCGCGAGGGAGGCAGGCGTCCCGGTGCATGTCGACGCCGTGCAGTCTGCGGGGTGGCTGCCGCTCAGCGGCCTCGGAGCGGATGCCGTCGCGATCGCCGGGCATAAGCTCGGAGCTCCGAAGGGGGTCGGAGCGCTCGCCGTGCGAGGGCGCGTCGCGCTCGAGCCGCTCATGCACGGGGGCGGCCAGGAAAGAGGACGCCGTTCGGGCACCGAGAACGTCGCCGGCGCGGTGGCCCTCGCGACAGCGCTGGAGCTCGCCGACGCGGAGCGCGAGGAGGCGAGCGCCCGGGTCGCTGAGTCGACGGGGCGCTTCATCGCCGCGGTGCACGCACTCGTGCCGCAGGCGGCCCTCACCGGCGACCCCGTGACACGGCTGCCCGGCACAGCGAGCTTCACGTTCGCCGGAGTCAGCGGGGAGGCTGTCCTGCTCGAGCTCGAGCGTCGGGGCGTGGTGTCGTCGAGCGGCTCTGCCTGCGCCGCCGGAAGCGACGAGCCCTCGCATGTGCTTCTCGCATGCGGGATCTCCCCCACGGTCGCGCAGACCTCTGTGCGGTTCACCTTCGGACGCGAGGCGCTCCCGCACGACCTGGCCGAACGGCTCGCCGGGCTGGTCGCCGAATCGGTGCGCGCGGTCACCCACCCCTGAACGACGAGCCCGACCGGCCGGCCATAGACTCGGCTCGTGACCGCCTCCGCCCCGATCGTGACCCTGATCGTCCCCGGCCGCGACATCGGCGCCTTCGCTCCTGCCGCACTCGAGTCGCTGCGCTCGCAGACCGAGACGCGGTGGAACGCGATCCTCATCGACGACGGATCCAGAGACGACACGGCGGAGATCTTCGCCGCGGCCGCCGCATCGGATCCACGGTTCCGGGCGGTGCAGCATGAGGCGTCCCGCGGCCTGGGTGCCGCAAGGAACGTCGGCATCGACCTCGTCGACACTCCCCTGATCGGCTTCCTCGACGCAGACGACGAACTCACGCCCTCGGCCCTCGAACGACTCGTCGGGACGCTCGCCGAGACCGGCAGCGATTTCGTCGCCGGCGCCTACGTGCGGTCGCGCTTCGACGGCGAGCGCTACGTCGCGGGGCGCGTGCAGCCGTGGGTGTCGGCAGCGACGTCGCCCGAACGACTCGCCACCACGATCGCGGAGCACCCTCGAGCGAGCGCGAACATCGTGGCTTGGTCGAAGGTCAGCCGCACCGAGTTCTGGAACGACTTGAGGTTCCCCGAGGGCGTCGCCTACGAGGATCAGGTGGTCGCCCAGCTGATGTACACACGGGCGCGCAGCTTCGATGTCATCCCCGACACCGTGGTGCGCTGGCGCCTGCGCGCGGACGGCACCTCGATCACGCAGGGGCGTGCGAAGCTCCCCGTGCTGCGCGACTATCTCACGGCTCTGCGCGGAGGAATCCGCGTGCTGCACGAGGCGGGGGCACAGGCCGCCGTCACTGCCCGTCTCGAGCTGATCCTGGCCATGGACATTCCGCCGCTGCTCGAGATCGCGCGCACGCACACCGAACCGGACTACTCAGACGAGGTCGACGCGTTCGTCGCCGAGATCGAAGCACTCCCCGAGCACGCCGCCGCCCGCCCCGATCCCGCCCTCACCGCCGCGCTGGCGTGGTGAGACGCGCACTCTGGAGACCGATGAACCAGTACCTCGCCGACCTCTTCTCGCTCGAGGGGCGCACCGCCGTCGTCACCGGTGGCAGCTCGGGCATCGGACGCGGCATCGCGACGGCACTCGCGAGCGCAGGCGCCTCGACCGTGATCGTGGCGCGCGGTGAAGCGCGGATTGCCGAGACCGTGGCGGAGCTCACCCGCGCCGGATGCCGGGCGGCAGGAGTCGTCGGAGACCTCGGCACGCGGGAGGGAATCCGAGCCCTCGCTGAAGCGGCCGTCGAGCCGTTCGGCGAGCCGGACATCCTGGTGAACTCCGCAGGGATCAACATCCGCCCGCCGTTCTCCGAGATCACCGAGGGCGACTGGGACGCGACGATGACCGTGAATGCGCTCGCCCCTTTCCTGCTCGGCCAGCGCTATGCCACCGGCATGGCCGAGCGGGGCTACGGGCGCCTGATCCACATCAGCTCACAGCAGGCGCACCGCGCGTTCGTCGGCAGCGGCGTCTATGGCGCCTCGAAGGGAGCCGTGGAGTCGCTGATGCGCTCGGAGGCCGAGGCATGGGGAGGCACCGGAGTCACGAGCAACAGTCTCGTCCCGGGGTTCGTGCTCACCCCGCTCAACGCCCGGCTGCAGGAGGACCCCGAGCAGATCGCCGCCCTCGCCGCACGGACCATGATCGGACGCAACGGACTGCCATCGGATTTCGCGGCCGCGGCCGTGTTCCTCGCCGGCGCCGGCTCGAGCTACGTCACCGGGCAGTCGCTGTTCATCGACGGCGGCCTGTCGGTGCACTGAGCACGTCTCACCCCTCGGCCGGGTAGACCCGCTCGTCGGCACGGGACACGTCGAGCAGCGGAACCGGAGCGGTGAGCGCGTCGACCGCATCCGCCCCGGCGGAATCCTCCGGAGCCCGGTCGGCCCGACGGTGGGCGAGGGCCGCGCGCACGCCTCCCGAGACGGCCGTCTCGACGGCCCTCTCCGTATCGAGCACACGCGAAGCGGCCACCTGCTGCGCGGCGAGCTCGGCATAGAGACCGCCCCGCGCGAGGAGCTCTGCGTGAGTGCCCGACTCCACGATCAGGCCGGCTTCGACGACATGGATGACGTCGGCCCCCATGATCGTCGAGAGTCGATGCGCGATCGTCAGCGTCGTGCGCCCCTTGGCCGCTTCGTCCAACGCCTCCTGCACGACGCGCTCCGACACCGTGTCGAGAGCGGACGTCGCTTCGTCGAGCAGCAGCACGGGCGGATCCTTCAACAGCACTCGGGCGATCGCGATGCGCTGCTTCTCACCGCCCGAGAGACGGTATCCCCGTTCTCCGACCACGGTGTCATAGCCGTCTTCGAACCCGCTGATGATGTGATGGATGTTCGCTGCGGTGCAGGCGGCGATCATCTCCTCGTCCGTCGCGTCGGGTCTGGCGTACAGCAGGTTCTCGCGGATCGTCGCGTGGAACAGGTACGTCTCCTGCGAGACGATGCCGACCTGGTCGATGATCGACTCCTGCGTGAGGGTCTTCACGTCCGCTCCCGCGAACAGCACCGCGCCGCCATGCGCCTCGTACAGTCTCGGCGCCAGATACAGCACCGTCGTCTTGCCCGCACCCGAGGGACCGACGAATGCGACGTGCTGACCGGGCTCGGCCACGAAGGAGACGCCCTGCAGGGTGGGGCGAGCATCGGGTGCCGCGTCCGGATAGCGGAAGACGACGTCGGCGAACTCGATCCGTCCCCGTGGCCCCGGCGCTTCAGCGACCGTGATCGCATCCGGGGCGTCCTGGATCTCGGGCACCAGGTCGAGGTACTCGAAGATGCGCGCGAACAGCGCAGACGACGTCTGGAGGTCGAGCGACACCCGCATGAGGCCCATCAGCGGCTGCAGCAGACGGGCCTGGACGGTCGTGAAGGCGACGACGGTTCCCGCGGTGATCGCGCCGGTGCCGCCGGCGATCAGGTAGCCCGAGACGAGGTAGATGACCGCGGGGACGCTCGCCATCAGCACCTGGACGACCGCGAAGAAGCCCTGCCCGCTCATCGCCCGCCGTACCTGCAGCCTCACCTGGTTGCGGTTCTCGGCCTGGTACCGCTGCGATTCGGTGCGCTGTCGGTTGAACGCCTTCGACAGGAGCATCCCCGACACGCTCAGAGTCTCCTGCGTGATGGAGGTGAGCTCGGACAGCGACTCCTGGGTCTCGCCGGCGATGCGCGCACGGACCTGCCCCACGCGTCGCTGCACGATGATGAGGAACGGCATGAGCACGACAGCGATCAGCGTGAGTCGCCAATCGATCAGGATCATCGCGACGAGGGAGGCGATGACCGTCACGACATTGCCGAGGATGCTGGTCACGGTGTTGGTCAGGACGCCCGAGACGCCGCCGACGTCGTTCTGCAGACGCGACTGGATGACGCCGGTCTTCGTCCGGGTGAAGAATCCGAGCTCCATGGCCTGCAGATGCTCGAACAGCCGGACCCGCAGGTCGCCCGTGACGCTGTTGCCGACGGTCGAGGTGAGCCAGGTCTGCGCGACGCCGAGGACGGCGGAGAGGAGGAAGAGCCCGACCATCGCCGAGACCAGCCAGATCAGGAGCTGCAGCTGGGGGCCACCGCCGTCGACGGGGAAGAGCGCGTCGTCGAAGATGCGCTGCACGATCAGCGGCGGGATCACGGCGATGGCGGCGCCGATCACGACCAATACGCCGGTCCAGAAGATGCGCCAGCGGTACGGACGGAACAGCGCGATCACCCTGGATCCGAGCCCGCTGATGCGCGGTGCCTCGGCGTTGAGCCGACGCTGTGCGCTCTCGTCCACACCGCGGAATCCCCCGCGTCCACCACCCATGCTCATGTCGCCAGCGTAGTCAGCACGCATGACCCCGGGACGCGCTCAGCGCGGGCGTCCGTCCGCTGAGAGCGGATTCAGAGGGATCCGGAATGAAATGTCCGAACCTGTGGTTACGCTGAGTGGTCCCCGCGCACTCGCGCGATCTCCCCTCTCTTCAGTGCCTTGGAGGCCGTATGTCTGCCGTCGACACCGGGTCGATCACCACGCCCCCTCCCGCGCGCAGCGGCGAGATCCCCCGCAGCGACATGCGCGTGATCTGGCTCCTGCTCGTCGCCGCGTTCGTCGCGATCCTCAACGAGACCACGATGGGCATCGCGATCCCCCATCTGAACGTCGATCTGGGCATCCCGCCCGAGCTCGGCCAGTGGCTGACGAGCGCATTCATGCTCACCATGGCGGTCGTCATCCCGACGACCGGGTTCATCCTGCAGCGCTTCACGACCCGTCAGGTCTTCATCGCCGCGATGATCTCGTTCTCGCTCGGAACCCTGGTCGCCCTCGTGGCGCCCGGCTTCGAGATCCTCCTCGCCGGCCGCGTCATCCAGGCCGCCGGCACGGGCATCATGATGCCGCTCCTCATGACCACCATCATGAACGTCGTCCCCGCCCAGTCGCGCGGACGCATGATGGGGCGCGTCGGACTCGTCATCTCGCTCGCTCCCGCGATCGGACCGACGCTCGCCGGTGCGGTCCTCGAGACGCTCCACTGGCGTGCGCTGTTCGCGATCATCCTGCCCATCGCGCTCGTCTCGCTGCTCATCGGCGTCAAGTGGATGACCAACCTGGGTGAGACCCGCGTGGTCCCCCTCGATGTCGTCTCCATCCCGCTCGCCGCTCTCGGATTCGGCGGCATCGTCTTCGGTCTCAGCCAGTTCGGCGGCGAAGGCGGATCCGGCGAGACCGCCGGTGTCGTCGCTCTCGTCGTGGGTGCCGTCGCACTCGCGCTGTTCGTGTGGCGCCAGCTGGTGCTGCAGCGGGTCGACGACGCACTGCTCGACCTGCGCGTGTTCCGTTCGGCGAACTTCACATTCTCGGTCGTCATCATGACGATCCTCGCGCTGTCGATGTTCGGGACGCTGACCCTTCTGCCGCAGTACCTGCAGAACGTCGCCGGCCTCAACGCCCTCGAGTCCGGCCTCATCCTGCTTCCCGGTTCGGTGCTGATGGGTCTGCTCGGCCCCATCATGGGTCGGGTGTACGACGCACGCGGCACTCGCCCGCTGCTGATCCCCGGAACGATCCTGGTGTCGGCCGCGCTGTTCTACTACTCGACCGTCGGCGAGCACACCGTGTGGTGGGTCCTCATCATCGTGCAGGCGGCCATGTCGGTCGGACTCGCGATGTCGTTCACGCCGTTGTTCTCCGCGTCGCTCGGGTCGCTGCAGCGTTCGCTGTACTCACACGGCTCCGCTGTGCTGAACACCCTCCAGCAGGTCGGTGGCGCGGCGGGCGTGGCGGTGCTGACGGTGACGTACTCCGCCATCCTGCACGCCGGAGAAGCCGAAGGGCTCCCCACGGCGGTCGCCGGTGCGCCGGGTGCCCGCATGGCATTCCTCATCGCCGCGATCATCTCGCTGGCTGCGGTGGCGCTGAGCCCCTTCGTCCGCAAGCCCGCTGACGACGTCTCCGGCGGAGCGCACGGCGGACACTGATCGTCCCGCTGCGGCGGCGTCTCCTGCTACTGCGTCTTCGGCGCAGGGAAGTGGCAGACGCCGCCGCTGCAGTACCCGGCGGCGTCGTCATCAAGCAGGTTCGGAGTTCCGGTCAGCGGCTGAAGCACGGTCGGTGCGTCCTGCTCGGCGGAGTCCTGTGTCTTGGCCATCATTCGATCGTACGCCTGTGGCGACGGCATGGCGCGGAAATGCGGCCGCGGCCGGGGGCGGCTGATCATCAGACGTTCTGCCCTACGGTGGACGAGTGCTCAAACGACTCCTCGCCCGCTTCTTCTGGGCAGTCAGCCGCTGGACCCTCACCGCCGAGGCCACTCCTCAGAGACCCACCATCCTCATCGGTGCGCCGCACACGTCCAACTGGGACTTCGTGCTCATGCTGGCGATCGCGTGGAGACTGGGCATCGAGGTGCACTGGCTCGGCAAGAACAGCCTGTTCCGCGGGTGGCGGGGTCCGATCATGCGTCGTCTCGGCGGCATCGCCGTCGACCGCGCCGACCCGGCGCGGGTCGTCAACGACGTCGTGGAGCAGGTCCATTCCGGCAGCGTCTTCGGCCTCGTGATCACGCCCGACGGCACTCGCGGGGGCAACGAGTACTGGAAGTCCGGCTTCTATCGGATCGCACGAGAGACCGGGATGCCGGTGACTCTCGGTTTCGTCGACCGCACCACGATGACCACCGGACTCGGCCCCACGATCGAGCTGACGGGGGACGTCGCCGCTGACATGGACAGGATCCGGGCGTTCTACGCAGACAAGGCCGGTCTCCGTCCCGAACGCCGCACCGTGCCGCGGCTGCGCGAGGAGCACCCGAACGGCGACAGCTGACAACGCCGTCTCAGGCCGAGTCCTCCTGCTCGATCTCCGACCGGGCCTCGGAACGGGCGTACTCCAGATCGTCGTCGGACAGCGTCTCGGCCATGCCGACCACAGCCCCGGTGATCGTCCTGATCTCATCCCGCGTTCGCTCGCCGAGGTGCGGCGCGGTATCTCCGAGCACCTCGACTCGTGCCTCGAGCGACAGCCCGGGCCACCACTCGCGGATCGGTGGAAGCGTCATCCCCTGCTCCTCGAGTGCATCTGCGCAAGAGTCTGGACAGACTCCGAGCGGTGCCGCAAAACTGACTGCATGGAACCCGACCACCGATCTGCACCGTCGAGCGAGCTCGACGACCGACGAGACGGACGCGACGAGACTCGGAACGAGCGCGCCGACCGCAACTGGGAGGAGCTCCTGCAGGAGCTGCGAGTGATGCAGACCGGTACGCAGATCCTCACCGGATTCCTGCTGGCCGTCGCCTTCACTCCCCGCTTCGAGGACATGGACGAGGTCCAGAGGGATCTGTACGTGGTGCTGGTGGCACTCGCCGCGCTGGCGACGATCCTGGCGCTCGCGCCGGTGGGCATGCACCGGGCGCTGTTCGGTCGCCGCCGCAAACCCGAACTCGTCCGGGTGGCCGCTCGGATCGTGAAGATCGACCTCGTGGCGATCTCCGCGCTGACGATCGGTGTGACCACCCTCATCATCGACTTCACCGTCGATCGCGCCGCCGGGCTCATCGCGCTCGTCTCCTCACTGGTCGCCGTCCTCCTCCTCTGGCTCGTCCTCCCGCGCCTGGTCCGGCGAGAGGCCGAACGTACGCGGGAGGACGAACGAGAGTGAGACGTCAGCTCAGCTGGTCGCGGGAGTGCGGTTCTCGGCACTCACCATCCACGCGAACTGCTCCAGGCTCTCGAGCACCGCGTGCAGGATGTCGGCCGACGTGGGGTCTTCCTCGTCGACGGCATCGTGCACGTCGCGGATCGTCCCGATCGTCGCCTCGAGGCGCGCGGTGATGAGGTCGATCGTGTCGGTCGTCGAGACCTCGCCCATCGGGAACGCGGGAAGAGAGGTCGATTCCGCGATGGTGTCCGTGCGTCCGTCGGGCACCGCGTGCAGTGCCCGCATCCGCTCGGCGACCGTGTCGCTGAACGTGCGCGCGGCGTCGATGATCTCGTCGAGCTGACGGTGGGTGTCGCGGAAGTTGCGTCCGACGACGTTCCAGTGAGCCTGCTTGCCCTGTAGTGAGAGCTCGATCAGGTCGACCAGCACGAGCTGCAGGTTCGCGGCGAGGGTGGGCGACGCCGTGAATCCCTTCTCGGCGTTCTGCCTTCTCGTCGTCTTCGCTCCGCGCTTGGATGCGGTGCCGGTCTTGGACGCGCTCTTGGACGTGCTCTTCTCAGCCATGAGTCCTCCTGGGGTTGGAAACTGCGAGATTAGCTCCGCTCGCGGCCCGTATCGAGGGGGTTGACAGTCCCCCCGGTCTCATCAGATCGTGGCGCAGTGACGAAATCAGAGAGAGCACAGACCGAGATCGACGACCACGCATCGGATGTGGTGATCGGCCCGACCTCGGAGTCGGATGCGGGTGAGGTGCTCACCCTGCAGCGCGCGGCGTTCGTGTCGGAGGCGCAGATCTACGGCAGCGCCGATATGCCCCCGCTGACCCAGACGCTCCCCGAAGTGGAGGCCGAGCTGCGTTCCAGCAGCGGCCTCGCGGCGCGGAAGGACGGACGGCTGGTCGGGGTCATCCGGTTCGTCGAGGACGACGGCGTGCTACTGATCGGCAGGATCGCGATCGCGCCCGACATGCAGGGAGAGGGCATCGGGCGCACGCTGCTCGACGCGGCCGAACGCGCGTCGAGCGCGGATGTGGCCGAGCTCTTCACCGGCAGTCTGAGCGAAGCCAACATCCGCCTGTACGAGTCGTGCGGATACGAGGAGGCCGAGCGCGTGCCGCAGGGCGACGGAACCGAGCAGGTGTTCCTGAGAAAACCTCTGCATCAGGTGTGAGACCCCTCTGAACGGGCGCGTCGGGTTGAATCGTCCCGCCGAGTGCGGAATCGTGGCCCGTCACGCCGCACCCGCGTCGTGACCGCAACCGGAAGGAGAGTCTTGTGCTCACCCTCACCGATAACGCCACCGCAATCGTGAACACCCTCGTCAGCCGTCAGACCGACGCTGACGACGCCGGGCTTCGCATCCACTCCACGCCCGCCCCTGGACCGGATGGGGGTGCGCGCCTCGCCGTCCTCGTGACGCCGGACCCGGAACCCGACGACCAGGTCGTCGAGGTGTCGGGCACCCGACTCTTCCTCGATGAGACCGCCGCAGCCGCGCTCGATGACAAGGTGCTCGACGCCGGCGTCGATGACGAGGGATCCGTGTCCTTCGCCGTGCTTCCGCAGGTCTCCTGAGGAGATCCGCCACCGGATGCCGCGGCTCATCGAGCCGCGGCATCCGTGCGTCTGGGACTGCCGCGCATCCGCCTCGCGTAGGTTAGACGGAGACCCGTGATCGTCGCGGATCCAGAAGGACCGTTCCCCCGCATGAAGCTGGCATTGCTCCGTCGCTACGTCGTCCTCGCTGAGACGCTGCACTTCCCCCGAGCCGCTTCCCAGCTGGGCATTCCCCTGGCCTCCCTGTACACCTCTCTCGACAAGCTCGAGGACGAGGTCGGACACACGCTGATCAATCGCGAAGGGACGCCGCGACTCACGAACGTGGGAGAGCTGTTCCTCGCTGAAGCGCAGGCGACCGTGGCCGCCGCTCCCCCGCCCGCGCCGAAGACGGCGGGCCCGGCGGGCGGCAAGGCCAAGGCGTCCAAGGGCAAAGGTCGCGCGCCCATCGTGAAGGGTCAGCCGAAGCCCTACAAGAAGCGTCAGGGTCGCTGAGCCTCAGCGTTCGGTGACCTGGCCGCTCTCGACGGACCACCGCCGATCGGTCTGGACAGCCTCCAGCATCCGTCGGTCGTGCGTGACCAGCAGCAGAGTTCCGGTGTACGACTGGAGCGCCTGCTCGAGCTGTTCGATCGCCGGCAGGTCGAGGTGGTTGGTCGGCTCGTCGAGGACGAGCAGATTGACTCCCCGCGCCTGCAGCAGCGCCAGTGCCGCCCGCGTGCGTTCACCCGGTGACAGGGCTTCGACGGAACGCGTGACGTGGTCTGCCCTCAGACCGAACTTCGCCAGCAGAGTGCGCACCTCGGCCGACGACATCTCGGGCACGAGAGCCTCGAACGCATCGGCGAGCGCAGAATCGCCGATCAGCAGCGACCGAGCCTGGTCGATCTCGCCGATCTGCACGCTGCTCCCGAGCGCCGCGGTCCCCTCGACGGGTTGCTGTCGTCCGAGGAGCCCACGGAGCAGAGTCGACTTGCCGGCGCCGTTGGGACCGGTGATTCCGATGCGGTCGCCGACGTCCACCTGCAGAGACAGCGGCCCCAGCGTGAACGCGCCCTGCTGGAAGACCGCCCCGTTGAGTGTCGAGACCACGCTGCTCGATCGGGGCGCAGAGCCGATCGTGAACTCCAGCTGCCATTCCTTGCGCGGCTCCTCGACCTCGTCCAGTCGTGCGATCCGGCTCTCCATCTGACGCACCTTCTGCGCCTGCTTCTCACTCGACTCCGTCGACGCCTTGCGCCTGATCTTGTCGTTGTCCGGAGCCTTCTTCATCGCGTTCCGGACGCCCTGGCTCGACCATTCTCGCTGGGTGCGCGCCCGCGCGACGAGGTCCGCCTTCTTGTCGGCGAACTCGTCGTACTTCTCCCGCAGGTGCCGACGCACGACGGCGCGTTCCTCGATGTAGGCGTCGTAGCCGCCCCCGTAGAGACGATTCGATCCCTGGGCGAGATCGAGTTCGAGCACGCGGGTGACGCTGCGAGCCAGGAACTCGCGGTCGTGGCTGACGAGAACGACGCCGCCGCGGAGACCGCGTACGAACGCCTCGAGGCGCTCCAGCCCATCGAGGTCGAGGTCGTTGGTCGGCTCGTCGAGGAAGACGATGTCGAACCGCGACAGCAGCAGTGCGGCGAGTCCGACGCGAGCCGCCTGGCCGCCGGACAGGCCGGTCATGAGCGCGTCCTCCGCGACGCCGCTCGTGCTCGGGAGTCCGAGGTCGGCGAGCACCACAGGGATGCGCTCCTCGAGATCGGCGGCACCGCTCGCGAGCCACCGATCGAGCGCCTGAGAATAGGTGTCGGCGGGGTCCGTGCCCGCCGGGGCGAGCGTGGGATCGCCGAGCGCCGCTGCAGCGGCATCCATCTCACTCGTCGCCGTCGCGCAGCCCGTGCGGCGCGCGATGTATCCCGCCACCGTCTCGCCGTCGACGCGCTCATGCTCCTGAGGCAGCCAGCCGACGAAAGCGTCGGTGGGCGCGAGCGAGATCGACCCGCCCATCGGCGCATCCACACCGGCGAGCAGGCGGAGCAGAGTCGATTTCCCCGCGCCGTTCGCGCCTACCACGCCGATGACGTCGCCGGGAGCGACGGTCAGGTCGAGGCCCTCGAAGAGGATGCGGTGGCCGTAGCCGCCTGCCAGGTTCTGGGCGACGAGGGTGGCGGTCATCAGACCAGTCTGTCAGGCTCACGGCTGGTCCACGCCCGCCCCGGCCCGGTGACCGTCAGGCCACGGCGCGGAAGAAGAGCGAGAACCAGAGGATGAAGAAGGCGACCTGAGCGAGCGTGCCGAGAGGGCGCGACTCTCGTCAGAGCGCGACCTGATCATGCGTCGCGATCGCGAACTCCTGCCCGGGATACCGCAGTCCCGAGAAGTACATGTTCGTGTGCGCGACGATCTGCTCACCTGAGATCGGCACGCCGTCCCACTCCGTGTCGACCGTCGTGTGCGCGTCACTCACGAGGGTCACGTCATAGCCTTCCGCCGCCGCGCGCTGCATCGTGGTGCGTACGCAGAAGTCGGACTGCGCGCCGGTGATCACCAGTCGTGTCGCGCCGAGGGCGTCCAGGGTCTCGCGCAGGTTCGTGTCGGCGAAGGAGTCGCGGTAGCTCTTGCGAACCAACGGCTCTCCTTCGTCCCGCCGCAGCGGCGCGGCGAGCTCCCACTCGGGTGTGCCCACTCCGACGGGGTCGTGGTGGACCCAGACCACGGGAACCCCACCGTCGCGAGCGCGCTCGACGAGGCTTGCGGCACGCGCGAGCACACTGTGCTCGTCGAAGCATCCCGGCATCACGCCGGCCTGCAGGTCGATCGCGAGGACGACAGTGCGGTCAGATGATGGCATCCGAGTCAGTCCCAGTCCAGGTATTCCTCGATGATCACGCCGGTCTCGATCGGGTGGTGCATCGGGAACAGGTGGTCGCCGGCGATCGTCTTGATGCTGGAACGGTCAGGCATCGTGGCCTGCAACGCCTCGGCAGTGGCGGCCGGGGTGTCGGTGTCTTCGGTTCCCTGAACGATCAGCACGGGGATCGCCGGTGCGACGGCGATGTCGACGTCCTCGACGCCGAGCAGCAGCAGACCGTTGGCCCGGTCGCTGTGCGCTGCCACGAGGGCGCGTGCGATCGTCCCGCCGAAGCCATGACCGCCGACCCAGGTGTCCTCGATTCCGACGTGATCGATCACGTCGATGACGTCGTCGACACGCTCGTCGAGCGAGGCATCGGATGCCGCGCGGTGGCCGATCCTCAGCACATGGAAACCCGCCTCTTCGGCGAGATAGTGCGCGGCGACGCCCAGCACGTCGGCGGCGAGTCCCTGCTCCTGGATCAGAACCAGCTTGACCGGACCGTCTCCCTCATCCACGAAGGGGATCGCGCGGCCCTCTGGCTCGAAGATCTGGGTATCGGTCATGGGCGCGCGGCTCCTCGTTCGGATGTCAGGGATCGCTTTCCAGCGTAGTCGAGCCCGTCGGCGGAGATCGTCGCCGCCCCACCTCAGGCGCGCAGGGGCGTAGAGTCAGGCCAGGAGCTGACTCTGGTTCCCCGAAGATGGGAACCCGTTGTCAGACACGACACGCTCGTCCGTCCATACCCAGACCTCCGGCCCGGAGCTTCTGACCCTCGGCCTGCTGGCGAACTCCTCGATGGAGAACGAACGGCGCCTCCCGATCCATCCCCGCCATCTCGACCGCATCGACGCGGATGTGCGCGCTCGCATGATCGTCGAGCACGGGTACGGCGTCGACTTCCAGCTGGAGCCCGGCTATGTGGAGTCCCGCGTCGGCCAGGTCGCCGCGCGGTCTGACGTGCTCGCCTCCGCTGACGTGCTGCTGCTGCCCAAGCCGCAGCTCGCGGATGTCGCCGAGATCAGCGCTGGCGGCATTCTGTGGGGCTGGCCGCACTGCGTGCAGGACGTCGCTCTCACGCAGACCGCGATCGACAGCCGTCTCACGCTGATCGCCTTCGAGGCCATGAACCACTGGACCCCGCAGGGAGACATGAGCCTGCACGTCTTCCACAAGAACAACGAGCTGGCCGGCTACTGCTCGGTCATCCATGCGATGAGCCTCGTCGGCTCGACCGGGGACTACGGCCCGCGCCTGCGCGCGGTCGTCATCGGCTTCGGGGCGACGGCACGCGGCGCGGTGACGGCATTGAATGCTCACGGGGTGCACGACATCGAAGTCCTCACTCAGCGCGGGGCGGCCGCCGTGGGCTCCCCCATCCACAACTCGCACCTCACTCAGCTGAACACCGACGACGGACCCACGCACCTCAGCGAGGTCGAGACGGAGGACGGCTCCGTGCTGCTCCCCGACTTCCTGGCGACGTACGACATCGTCGTGAACTGCACCCTGCAGGATGTCGCGGCGCCGTTGACGTATCTGCGCACCGAGGACCTGTCCCGTTTCGCCTCGGGCAGCCTGATCATCGATGTGTCGTGCGACGAGGGCATGGGCTTCGAGTGGGCGACCCCGACGACCTTCGACGAGCCGATGTTCACGGTGGGTCAGGGCGTGAACTACTACGCCGTCGACCACAGCCCGTCGTATCTCTGGAACTCGGCCACGTGGGACATCAGCGAGGCTCTCCTGCCTTTCCTCCGCACTGTGCTCGAAGGCCCCGACGCGTGGGCCGAGAGCTCGACGCTCACACGCGCGATCGAGATCCGCGACGGAAGGATCCAGAACCCGAGCATCCTGAGCTTCCAGGGACGATCGACGGATTACCCGCACGCCCTGGCGGTGTGACGCGCGCTAGATGTTCCGTTTGAGCCCGACGTGGGCCGTCTGGTAGCCGAGCCGGGTGTAGAACGCGCGGGTGCGATCCCGAGTCTCATCGGTGGTGATCTGTGACAGCGTCGCCCCCCGCGCACGACCGAACTCGTGCGCCCACTCCAGCATCGCCGCGCCCAGGCCCCGTGATCGCTCCGCCGTCGCGACACGCAGTCCCTCGATCTGCAGTCGGGTCGACCCGCCGCGAGAGAGCCCCGGGATGACGGTCAACTGCATGGTGGCGACGATGCGGTCGGCGTTGTCCCGGACGACCCCCAGGTAGTTGGATGCGTCGCGGATGACGGCGCGGAAGCCCGCCTCGTATCGGTCGAGTTCGACGCTCTCACGGTCTGCACCGAATCGATCGTCCGACAGCAGCGCTGCGATCGCCTCGATGTCATCCCGAGTCGCCCGCTCGACACGGAAGGTTCGGCCCGCCACCTGCAGTCGTCCCCGCACTGAGGACCGCGCGTCGGCCTGCATCCTGGCTACGAGCAGGTCGAGCCATCCGCCGACATTGGTGCGAGCCTCTGCGGTGTCGGGATAGCGGCATCTCAGGTGCAGACCGGACTCGTCCAGGATGAACCACAGCATGACGCCGTCGGTGTCGGTTGCCGCGCTGACGTACTGGGCGTCGAGCCCGACGGAGTCGATCCGCACGGGCAGCCTGCGCAGATCCAGCCACGAGATCGCGAACATCCCTGGAGCCACCGGCATCCCACCCCACGGTGCGAGCACATCTGCGAGCGGCCACGCACCGAGTTGTACTGCTTCCTTGACGGCCGCTGCTCCAGCGTGCGGTTCGGCGAGCTCCGATTCGAGGACGGAATTCGTGATGAACCAGCCGACCGAGTCATGCCAGTCGTCCTCGAAGCGACTGTGCACGGGAAACACGGCTCGCAGCGCAGTACCCGCGACTTCGCGCGTCACCGCGGTCATCGCGACCACCGCCGATGCGAGCGTGGAGACGCCATCGTCACGGGCCTGCGCGGCGAATGCCGCGGCGTCGTCGACATCGAAGACATCGCGCACTTCCACGCGCTCGCGATGCGGCTCGGGTGCGCCGAGAGATAGGGGGAACTGCGGCATCACCCCGCCGCTGTCCGCGATGATCGCTTCCCATCGCCGCCGCACGTGGTCCGGTGCAGGGTCCTTGTCCAGCAGCGCCTGCGTGTGTTCGACGAATGCCGGCGCCGACCTCGGCGTCGACATCGGCTTCGCGCCCGCCGTGCCCGCGTCCAGCGCCGACAGCAGATCGCGCACGATCACGAGCATCGACCACATGTCGACGTGCGCGTGGTCCGCCGCGATCACGACCGTGAGCCCCGCAGCGGTCTCCAGTACGCACAGCCGATGGGACGGACGTCCGTATGGGGAGCACTCCGCGTCGAGGATATCGCGCAGCGCGTCATTGACCGCCTGACCAGGGCCCACCTGATGCTCGACCCAGCTTCCGGGGCTGATCTCGATCTCGTGAAGCGTCGGATCGCCGTCCGCACCACGTGCGAAGGCCGATCGCAGCGTGCCATGTCGAGCGACGACAGCCAGCCACGCATCCGCGATCGATTCACGATCGGTCTGTGCGGGCAACCGGAACGACAGAGCCATCCAGGAGCCGGGTCGGTCACCCGCTCCGACATGCAGTCGCTGGTCGAACGACACGGGCAGGGGTCGTCCGAGCGCGGACGCGCTGACGTCGTACCCCCAGAGCCGTCCGAAGGGGAGGCGGAGGTGCGTGACGTTGGTCAGTCGCATGGGTAGCACCATATCGTCCGGATAACCTGATCACTCAACACGACTGCCCGAGCAGACTCGCTCAGTCATCGATCGAGGAGCCTGATGCCCACCTTCGAGGTACCCGGAGCCGAGCTGGCTGTCGCCCTGAGCGATGAAGGCGGGCACCCCGTCGTCCAGCTGCATGGCCTCACGTCGAGCCGGGCCCGCGACCGGGTGCTCAATCTCGACCTCGGTCGCGGACTGAGCGGAACTCGACTCCTGCGGTACGACGCACGCGGCCATGGCCGTTCGACCGGGCGGAAGGTTGCCGACGACTATCGCTGGCCGAACCTGGCGGATGATCTTCTGCGGTTGCTCGATCATTGGTTCCCCGGCGAGCACGTCCACGGGGTCGGCCCCTCGATGGGTGCCGCGACCCTTCTGCACGCTGCGTCGCTCGAGCCGGACCGCTTCACGGGACTCACACTCATGGTGCCGCCCACCGGGTGGAAGACCAGACCCGCTCAAGCGGATATCTACCGAGCCGCGGCTGCGCTGATCGAAGCCGATGGTGTGGAGGCGTTCCTCGCCGGCACGCGCGGATCGACGCCACCCCCGGCCACCGTCTCGGCACCGGAGACATGGCCCGACGTCGCCGATGCCGTTCTGCCGTCGTTGCTTCGCGGTGCAGCGCTCAGCGACTTGCCCGCCCCTGAGGCGGTCGCAGGGATCGATGTGCCGACGACGATATTGGCCTGGGTGGACGACCCCGGCCACCCGCTGTCGACCGCAGAATCCCTTGCCGAGCTGCTCCCGCACGCGACCCTGAGGGTCGCCCGCACTCCGGGAGACGTTCAAGTCTGGCCCGAGCTCTTGAGTCAGGATGTCGAGCGTCGCAGCTAGACCGGCTGTGCGCGCCGAGTTCGCTCGCGACTCCACGGCATGGCGGTCATCGCCCGTCGCTGTCACGCTCGTATCCGCACCGACCGCGCAGTGATATCTTCATGCGGTGAGGCCAGAATTCGGGGATACCGCAGACGCGACTTTCGCCGTCACCCTCGTGGTGGACATGCCGATCACCAAGCTCCATGCGCTGGACGTCATCGCTTTCGCGGCGGACAGCGCCATCCGAGACGCCCGCACCGCGTCCCCTCGGGTACCGCTGTCGCCCGAGGCCTGGGCAGAGGTGCAGATCCCACGTTTCGCGGATCCGCCGCCGATCGCCATCGACGTCTGCTCTGACGCAAGCGTCGACGTCGCGAGCGCTGCCGCCGACCGCCTCACGGAGGCACTGACGCAGGTCGGCTGGACCGTGCGTGCTCGACGTCGCGACGAGATCTGATTAGCACCCCGCGGCTTCGTAGGCGCCGGCGCCGATCTCCTCAGCACTCGGGCAGAACGTCGCTCAGTTGTTGAAACGGAACTCCACGACGTCGCCGTCCTGCATGACGTAGTCCTTGCCCTCGAGGCGCGCCTTGCCCTTGGAGCGGGCTTCGACGACGGACCCGGTCTCGACGAGGTCGTCGAACGAGACGATCTCAGCCTTGATGAAGCCCTTCTCGAAGTCGGTGTGGATGACTCCGGCGGCCTGCGGCGCCTTGGATCCCTTGGGGATCGTCCACGCGCGCGCCTCTTTCGGGCCAGCCGTGAGGTAGGTCTGCAGTCCGAGAGTGTCGAAGCCGATGCGGGCGAGCTGGTCGAGACCGGACTCGTCCTGCCCGGTCGACGCGAGCAGCTCTGCGGCATCCTCGGGGTCGAGGTCGATCAGCTCGGACTCGATCTTGGCGTCGAGGAAGATGGCCTTCGCCGGGGCGACCAGCGCGGCGAGCTCCGCCTTGCGTGCGTCGTCGGTGAGCACGCCCTCGTCGACGTTGAAGACGAAGATGACCGGCTTGGCAGTGAGGAGTCCGAGCTCGCGGATCGGCGTCAGATCGATGCCCGCGACGGACAGCAGCACACCGCGCTCGAGCGCATCCTTCGCCGCGTTGGCGGTCTCGAGGACGACGGGCTCGATCTTCTTGCCGCGCACCTCCTTCTCGTACCGCGTGATCGCCTTGTCGACGGTCTCGAGGTCGGCCAGCATGAGCTCGGCGTTGATGGTCTCCATGTCGGATGCCGGATTGACCGCACCGTCCACGTGCACGACGTCGTCATCCGCGAACCCGCGCACGACCTGGGCGATGGCATCCGCCTCACGGATGTTCGCGAGGAACTTGTTGCCGAGTCCCTCGCCCTCGCTCGCGCCGCGCACGATGCCGGCGATGTCGACGAACGACACCGCGGCGGGCAGGATGCGCTCGCTGCCGAAGATCTCGGCGAGCTTGTCGAGACGAGGATCGGGCAGGTTCACCACCCCGACGTTCGGCTCGATCGTCGCGAACGGATAGTTCGCCGCGAGCACGTCGTTCTTGGTCAGAGCGTTGAAGAGGGTGGACTTGCCGACATTGGGCAGGCCGACGATTCCGATAGTGAGAGCCACGGGGGTCGAGTCTACCGGTCGCAGATGCGCAGCCCCTGCGGGTGTCGGCGTCAGGCTCGCACGGCGCGGAATGCGTGCGTCACGTAGGGCAGGTCGATCGTCCCCTCACCGTCGAGTCCGAGCTCGTCGAACAGCACGTCCATCTGCCGTGTGATCTCTGAGCGTTCGTCGTTCGACGCCGCGATCAGGTAGCTGCGCGAGCGCGCCATCTGATGCAGCTGCGTCCGGTTCATCGCCCGGGTCCACTCCCACTGCTGCTTCTCGATCCCCGTGAACGGGGCCTCGATGCGCGGGCCGTCGGAGCCGGGTCCGTTGACCATGTCCTCCGCCGGACTGCTGTGCATGATGTCAGTGAGACGGCGCACCCAGTCCGCGCGTTCGTCGCGGATGTTCCAGATCAGCCCCAGCACTCCCCCGGTGCGGACGACTCGTCCGAGTTCGAGGGACGCCGCAGACGGCTCGACCCAGTGCCAGGCCTGACCCAGCACGGCGGCGTCGAGGCTGGCGTCGGGCAGCGGCATCCGTTCGGCTGTTCCCTGGAAAGTCGGAACACCGGGAACGCTCCGCCGCAGTGTCGCGAGCATGGCGGCGTCCGGATCCACGGCGACGACCTCGGCATCCGGGGCCTGCGCGAGCACACGTGTGAGCTTTCCGGTGCCCGCGCCCACGTCGGCGGTGCGACGGGAGCCGTGAGGCATCGGATCGAGCATCCACGACACGGCCTCGAAGGGATACTCGGGTCTTCCCGCCTCGTAGTTCGCGGCCTCGGCGCCGAAGGATGTCGCTCGGTCGGTACTCATGTCGCCAGCCTACGGCGCGTCATCCTGGAGCGTCTCGGATGCCGGGAGAGAGTGGGGATGTGCCACTGGATTTCACCGCAATCGACTTCGAGACGGCGAACTCCAGCCCCGCCTCGGCCTGCTCCGTCGGCCTCGTGCGGGTGCGCGACGGCAGGATCGTCGCCACCGCCGGATGGTTGATCCGCCCGCCCGCCGGTCACGACGAGTTCCAGGAGTGGAACACCAAGATCCACGGCATCCGCGCCCACGACGTGATCGACGCGGCCACCTGGGCCGATCAGTTCGACCGCCTGTGCGCCTTCGCCGGCGCCGACGTGCTCGTGGCGCACAACGCGGGCTTCGACCTCAACGTGCTCCGCCGGGCGTCCGAGGCCACCGGCGGCGACTGCCCGCCGTATCGCTCGCTGTGCAGCCTGCAGGTGGCTCGCAAGACCTACGACCTCGAGTCGTACCGACTCCCGAAGGCCGCAGAGGCTGCGGGCTTCACCGGCTTCTCGCACCATGACGCGCTCGCGGACGCGCTCGCGTGCGCCCACATCATCATCGACGCCGCTCGCCGACACGGCGCGTCCGACGTCTTCTCCCTGGCGGATGCATTGTCGCTGCGAGTGACCGAGCCGGTCCTCGCCACCCCGGAGCGCGCGGTCGCCTGAGTCGCACCGGACGAATGTCCGTGGCCGAGCGCATCATGGAGCACATGGATGCTCTCACGCTCGTTCTTCTCCTGGTCGCGCTCGCGGCCGGCGCCGCCGTGGGGTGGTTCCTCCGCGGATCGCGCGGAGCAGCAGACCTCGCTCGCGCCGAGGCCGAGCTCGCCGCAGCTCGAGACGATCGCGACCGACAGTACGACCTGTATCGGGATGCCGTCGAGCACGCGAGGCTCGAGCAGCGCGCCGAGGCGCAGCGGGTGCAGCAGCAGAATGCGGTGCTCACCGCTCTCGCTCCCGTGCGCGAGAGTCTCCAGCAGATGCAGCAGAAGGTCTCGGCGATCGAGCAGGAGCGTCATGCGCAGTTCGGATCGCTCGCGGAGCAGCTCAGGCGCGCGCAGGAGTCCGACGAGGCGTTGCGCTCGACGACCGAGTCGCTCGCCGGAGCACTGCGCTCGACAGCCACACGAGGGGTCTGGGGTGAGACGCAGCTGCGACGGGTCGTCGAGGCCGCAGGGCTGATCCGACACGTCGACTTCGATCTGCAGTCCAGCATCTCGTCGGACCGGGGTCAGGGACGGCCCGACATGGTGATCCGTCTCGCCGGCGGCACATCGATCGCGGTCGACGCCAAGGTTCCGCTCGATGCCTACCTCGAGGCATCGGCACTGCCGATCGGGGACGCGCATGAGACACAGCGTCGCTCCCACATGCAGAAGCACGTGAAGGCCGTTCGCGCGCACGTGGACGCACTCGCGAAGAAGGCGTACTGGACGGGCCTCGACGCCAGTCCTGAGTTCGTCATCTGCTTCCTGCCGAGCGAGTCGCTGCTCGCCGCAGCCATCGACGAAGACCCGACGCTGCTGGACTACGCATTCACGAAGAAGGTGGCGCTCGCGTCCCCGGTGAATCTGTGGGCCGTGCTCAAGACCGTGGCCTACAGCTGGACGCAGCAAGAGGTGTCGACCGAGGCGCGCGCACTGCTGAATCTCGGCACCCAGCTCTACGACCGACTCGGCATCCTCGCGGGGCACGCCGACGATCTGCGCCGCGCACTCGAGCGCACGGTCGACAGCTACAACAGATTCGCGGGTTCGCTCGAGAGCCGTGTGCTCGTGACGGCCAGGCAGTTCCCCGGAATCAGCGCGTCGACGCTCGACTCCGCTCCACCGGCGATCACCGCGCAGACGCGACGTTTCACCTCGGCAGAGCTCATGAGCGGCTCAGGAGCGGAGATCGGCTCCGAGCTCCGCATCCCCCATGCTGCTGACGATGCGTCCGCTGCGCCGGGTACGTCGATCCAGGCCGATGTCGGAGACGTTCGCGGCCGGGTCAGCGACGAATCGGCGAACGCGGATTCAGCATCCCGACCGGTCGAGGCGGAAGAGCCCCGCCGCTGAGATCAGGCGACGCCCGGTACGCCGCTGAGCAGCAGGATCACGAGGCCGCTGGTCACGACGAAAGCTCCGACCATCCACCAGGAGCTGATCTCGTGCCCCTCGTCGAGGCGCTTGCGGAACAGCACGTCCGCACGTCGAGCGGGATCTGAGACAGCCGTCTTGACGACAGGCGCCGCCGGAGTCGCGATCGGCAGAGGCACTCCGGCCTCGTCGACGTTGATCCGCATGATCCGGCCGGTCGGCGTCGTCACGATCTTGGTCGGCGTGCCCTGGGAACCATTCGTGTGCTGCGTTGTCATCGGTCTGCCCTCCTGTGCCTGCGGTGCCTGGCGGCTCCGTCGACGGCGACAAATCCAGTGTCAATTGTCACACGAACGCACGAGAAAGCTCGGCTCAGCACCGCAAAAGCGGTACCGGGTCGGTAACGATGAGGGGCCCGTTCCCGACTCGCGCTCTCAGGTCTCGGCAGTCAGAGCCACTTCGAGACGAGGTGCTCCGAGGCGATCCGGCGAAGGGTTCCCGAGGCACCGCGCAGCACGACGCTCTCGGTGTAGATGTAGCCGCCCTCGCGTCGGACGCCGGCCACCAGCTGGCCGTCCGTGACGCCGGTGGCGACGAAGATCGTGTTGTCCCCGCGCACGAGATCGTCGGCCTCGTAGACCTTGTCCATGTCGAGGCCGGCGTCGATTCCGCGCTGGCGCTCATCGTCGTCGCGAGGCCAGAGACGCCCCTGGATGTGACCGCCGAGAGCCTTGATCGCACACGCCGTCACGATTCCCTCGGGGCTGCCGCCCACCCCGACGCACATGTCGGTTCGGGCCGCGTGACGCGCCGCGTTGATCCCGCCGGCGACGTCGCCGTCGCTCATGAGTCGCGTCCCGGCACCGGCATCCCGGATCTCCTGGATCAGCTGCTCGTGACGCGGACGGTTCAGCACCGAGACGACGATCTCGTCCACCGGCTTGCCGAGAGCCCCCGCGAGCTTGCGGATGTTCTCGCCGATCGGCAGGCGGATGTCGACCACTCCGACACCGGCAGGGCCCGTGACGAGCTTGTCCATATAGAAGACGCTGGACGCGTCGAGCATCGATCCGCGATCGGAGACGGCGATGACCGAGAGCGCATTCTGACGTCCTGCTGCGGTCAGCGAGGTGCCATCGATCGGGTCGACCGCGATGTCGCACTCCGGGCCGCTGCCGGTGCCGACCTCTTCGCCGTTGAAGAGCATCGGAGCATTGTCCTTCTCGCCCTCACCGATGACCACTCGCCCCTGAAAGGCCACTGTCCCGAGGAAGGCACGCATCGCATCGACGGCGGCGCCGTCCGCCGCCTCCTTCGCGCCACGACCGATGAACGGAACGGCGCGGATGGCGGCTGCTTCAGTGGCCCGCACCAGCTCCATCGCGAGGTTTCGATCGGGACGAAGGGGGCTGAGATCCGCTGTAAGACTAACCATGCGGTCAGCCTAACCAGCGTGAACGTCTGAAACGGCAGTTTTCGGTCGAGCGACGACGAAGGAATCCCGATTCTTAACACACGGGTAGGAGGGCGTGCTCGCCCGGTCACCGCCGACAGCATCGGGCAGTCAGCCCCGATAGAGTGACTGCTGTCCCGGCTTCCCCAAAATCGCAGGAGTTCTCATGCCCGTCGCCACCCCGGATCAGTACGCCGAAATGCTCGACCGCGCGAAGGCCGGCGGCTTCGCGTACCCGGCTTTCAACGTCTCGAGCTCGCAGACCATCAACTCCGTCCTCCAGGGACTGACCGAGGCAGGTTCCGACGGAATCATCCAGGTCACCACCGGCGGCGCCGACTACTTCGCCGGCCACACGGTCAAGGCCCGCGCGACCGGCGCACTCGCCTTCGCGCGCTTCGCGACCGAGGTCGCGAAGAACTACCCGATCACCGTCGCGCTGCACACCGACCACTGCCCGAAGGATGCTCTCGCCGGCTTCGTCGAGCCGCTGATCTCCGCCTCCGAAGACGAGGTCAAGGCGGGACGCAACCCGATCTTCCAGTCCCACATGTGGGACGGCTCGGCCGTGCCGCTCGCGGAGAACATCGAGATCGCCAAGGATCTCCTGCCCCGCATGAAGAACATCAACGCCATCCTCGAGGTCGAGATCGGCGTCGTCGGCGGCGAGGAAGACGGTGTGGCGCACGAGGGATCCAACGATGCCCTCTACACGACGTTCGCGGACGTCGACCAGGCCGTACAGGCGCTCGGTCTCGGCGAGCAGGGGCGCTACATCGCAGCCCTCACGTTCGGCAACGTCCACGGCGTCTACAAGCCGGGCGGAGTGAAGCTGCGTCCCGAGCTCCTCGGAGAGATCCAGCAGCAGGTCGCCGCGAAGTACAACACCGGCGCGAAGCCGCTCGACCTCGTCTTCCACGGCGGTTCTGGTTCGACCGATGAGGAGATCGCCCTCGCGGTGGCCAACGGCGTCATCAAGATGAACATCGACACCGACACGCAGTACGCCTACACGCGTGCCATCGCGGACTACATGTTCAAGAACTACGACGGTGTGCTCAAGGTCGACGGCGAGGTCGGCAACAAGAAGCAGTACGACCCGCGCGCCTGGGGCAAGATCGCGGAGACGGCCATGGCCGCTCGCGTCGTCGAGTCCACGCGCCAGCTCGGCTCGTACGGCCAGTCCCAGAGCTGATCCAGCCTGACAACGCAGATGCCCCCGACCGAACGGCCGGGGGCATCTCCTGTTTCACGGGGTCATCCACCCGCCGTCTTGGCGACGAAGTCGATGAACGCCGGGTCGTTCATCAGCGGAATCGCGGCGCACACAGACGCCACGAGCAGGGTCACGGCCGCACCGACCAGCGGAACCCACCACGAGAGCTTGCCGGCGCGCAGGCGGCGGATCGACAGGAAAGCGGTGAGCGACCAGCCCACGGCGAGCACGATCGCCGCGACGGTGCCCCAGATCCGGCCCTCAGCGAAGTTGGTGAACTCGCCGTCCACGCCGAGCACCGTCATCATCTGATTCATCGCGGTGGAGAAGTCGAGGTATGACAGTCCTGTCATCACGACATTGATCAGCCCGTAGGCGAGCAGTGCGATGGTCACGAAGCGATCGACGGGACGCGGACGAGCCGCTGCCGATGCGGACGGGACTCGGTCACCGGGAGCGGGCGCGTTCTCGGCCCCGCTCACATCCACAGCCGGCACCTCGCCCAGCGGCGGCAGCCCTGCTGCCCTCCGCTGCTCTTCGAGGGTCGCGATTTCGCCGTACTGGGGACGCTGATCGGTCATTCGGCCATGGTATCCGCCCGGTCTCTGCACGACTCACAGACTGCGGGCGTCAAAAGAATGGCGGCCCCGGAGGAGTGGGGACTCCTCGGGGCCGCGGACTCGGAACGCTGGGGACGCTCGTCATCCAAGTGGGGTGAGGAACGCTGGGGACATTCCTCCACCTGTAGCGCCGATTGCACAGACGACTACACCTCACATGTTAGGAAAGCGCGTGCCCGAGCACCAGAGGCACTTCTTCAGATAGTGAAGAGCATCAGACGGGCGACACGTGCTGCGTCAGATCGGCGTCGCCAGACGGGCTGCGCCGCCGCCCAGAGCGTCCGCCCCCAACTGCATGGACAACCGCCTCGCCACGAGCTTGAGCTTCCCGACCAGGCCGCGATCGAAGCGCGGGTGTCCCACCGGAAGCGAGACGGCGAGTGAGGCTCTGACGCTCGGGGCGATCACGGGAACGGCGATGCAGGTGTTGCCGATGGCATACTCCTCGCGGTCCACGGCGAATCCCGGAGAGCGGTCGAGCTCCGCGATCAGCGCACGCCGGTCACTGATCGTGCGAGACGTGAGTTCCTCCAGCGGATGCCGCGAGAGATAGTCGTCACGCTCCTCTCCGCTCAGATCGCTGAGGATCTGCTTGCCGAGCGCCGTGGCATGCGCGCTCGAATCCAGACCCACCCACAGATCGAGCCGAGGACTGCGCGGGGCATCCACGATGTCGATGAGGTGCACTTCGCCGTCCTGATAGCGGGACAGGTATGCGGAAGCACCCACCTCGTCGGCGGTCTGACGCAGGGCCATGCGGACGTGCGCGAAGAACACGCCCCCGGCGTCGGACTGCAGCCGGAAGGCGGGGAAGTTCTCGCCGAGGACCAGACCGTCGGGCTCGCTCACGAGATACCCCTCATGCACCAGTGTGCGCACGAGGTTGTAGGTCGTGCCCGGGGTGAGGCCGGTTCGCATGGCGAGAGTCTTGACCGGCACCGGGCGCGGAGAGTTCGCGACCATGTCGACGAGTCGGAGCGCGCGCTGCACCGAGCCGATCAGCGTCGGCGCCGCCTCTGTGGCGGCCACCGTCAGGCGTTCCCGCTGGAGGAACGGCCTCCCAGCGCACGAGCATCTCGCTGACCCGCGGCATCCTGTCGCAGCTCCTTGGGCAGGGAGAACATGAGGTCCTCCTCCGCCGTCTTGACCTCTTCGACGTCGCGGTAACCCGCTCCGTCGAGTGCGTCGAGGACCTCGCGAACCAGCACCTCGGGCACGGAGGCGCCGGAGGTGACACCGACCGTCGCAACGCCGTCGAGCCACTCCTGCTTGACCTCTTCGGCGTAGTCCACGCGATAGGCGGCCTTCGCGCCGTATTCGAGCGCGACCTCGACGAGGCGCACCGAATTCGACGAGTTCGAGGAACCGACGACGATCACGAGGTCGGCGTTCGCCGCGACCTTCTTGATGGCGACCTGGCGGTTCTGCGTGGCGTAGCAGATGTCATCGGACGGCGGATTGTGCATCTCGGGGAACCGGGCCCGCAGTCGGTTCACGGTCTCCATGGTCTCGTCGACCGAGAGCGTGGTCTGCGAGAGCCAGACCACCTTCGAGGGGTCCTTCACCTGCACGGTGTCGGCTTCGGCGGGCGAGTTCACGATGGTCACATGCTCGGGAGCCTCTCCCGCAGTGCCCTCGACCTCCTCGTGCCCCTCGTGGCCGATGAGCAGGATCTCGAAATCGTCGCGGGCGAAACGCACTGCCTCGCGGTGAACCTTGGTGACCAGCGGGCAGGTCGCGTCGATGGCGTGCAGGCCGCGGTCCGACGCCGCCTCGACGACCGCGGGCGAGACTCCGTGCGCACTGAAGACGACGTGAGCGCCCTCGGGAACCTCGTCGACCTCCTCGACGAAGATCGCGCCCTTCTCCTCGAGCTCGGTGACGACGTGGATGTTGTGCACGATCTGCTTGCGCACGTAGACCGGCGCGCCGTAGCGCTCGAGCGCCTTCTCGACGGCGACCACAGCCCGGTCGACGCCGGCGCAGTATCCGCGCGGAGCGGCGAGCAGAACACGCTTGTTCCCGACGACCGGGTTATCCTGAAGCCGCCCGGCCGCCCCACGTACTCGGGGGATGCGCGGCAGAGGCAGATGAACGGCAGTCGAGGTCACCCTTGAATTCTACCGCCGAGAACCTGAGCAGGAGCGGGAAGGGGCACCGAGCGCATGACGGTCTTCGAAGCATCGACGCGTCCTGGCGAGACTCCGCCGGCGGATGCGGTCGCCCCACGCGACTCCTCGGCCGACGCACCGACCTCGGTCGCACGCCTGAACGCCACGATCCGCGACTTCGTGGCGCGCTGGAACACGGTGTGGGTCGAAGGCGAGATCACCTCCTGGAACGTGCGCGGGGGCAACATCTTCGCCCGGCTCAAGGACACCCGCTCCGACGCGCAGATCTCCATCAGGATCTGGTCGAGTGTGCGCCCGCGGATCCCCGGTGATCTGGCTGTCGGCGACCATGTCGTCGCCGCCGTCAAGGCCGACTACTTCGTCAAGGCCGGCGATTTCAGCTTCGCCGTCTCGGCGATGAAGCACGTGGGCCTCGGCGATCAGTTGGAGAAGCTGGAGAAGCTGCGACTGCAGCTGCGCCAGGAGGGCCTGTTCGACGCGTCGCGCAAGAAGCGCCTCCCGTTCCTCCCCCATGTGATCGGCCTGATCACGGGAGAGAAGTCGGATGCCGAGAAGGACGTGCACCGCAACGCCGAGTTGCGCTGGCCCCAGGTGCGCTTCCGCACGGAGTATGCGGCTGTTCAGGGCGACCGGTGCGTCCCCGAGACCCTCGCCGCTCTGGCACGACTGGATGCCGACCCGGATGTCGACGTGATCGTCATCGCCCGCGGCGGCGGCGATCCGCAGACGCTGCTCGGATTCAGTGACGAACGGCTCGTCCGGGCTGTGGCCGCGGCAACGACTCCGATCGTCAGCGCGATCGGACACGAGAACGATCATCCGCTTCTGGACGACGTGGCCGACCTGCGTGCATCGACTCCGACGGATGCTGCGAAGCGCGTCGTACCCGACGTCAGCGAGCAGCGGGCGCTGATCGCGCAGCTGCGATCCCGAGCCACGACCCGACTGACGCAGCGGCTGTCGCACGACATCGCGCAGCTCGAGCAGCTGCGGTCCCGTCCCTCGCTGCGCTCCCCCGACCCGATCATCGAGTCGCGTTCTCAGGACGTGTGGCTGCTGCTCTCGCGAGGACGCGACACGATCACCCGTCAGCACGATGCGGCCGGCCGTGCGACGAGCGAGCTGCGAGCCTCACTGCGGGCGCTCTCCCCCGCGGCCACGCTGTCGCGCGGCTATGCGATCGCCCATCTCGAGGGCGGAATGATCCTCCGCGACGCCGCCGACGCTCCGGCCGGCAGCAGCCTGACGATCACGGTCGACCGCGGCTCCGTCGCGGCCCGTTCCGAGGGCGAGATCGCGGAAGCACCGGTGCCCCGCTCCGGATGAGCGGGTCCCGCGCACCGCGTAGGATGGAGGCGTGAGTGCGCCGAACGACACCCCTGTGGACACGCTGTCATTCGAGGCCGCTCGCGATGAGCTCGTGAAGGTCGTCTCCGAACTCGAACAGGGCGCTCCGACCCTCGAGCAGTCGCTCGCTCTCTGGGAGCGCGGCGAGGCCCTGGCGGCCCGCTGCGAGGAATGGCTGCTCGGCGCCAAGCGTCGCCTCGAGGCCGCCCGTGCGACGTCGACCGGTGCCGCCGACGGAGACGACTCATGAGCAAGCCCGCTCCCATCGTCGCCGAACTGGGCCGGCCGGAGACCCCCGAAGAGACGGCGGCCCGCAAGGCCGCGTCGAGCAAGGCCTATCGCTCGAGCCAGACGGTGCGCAGCCTGGTGGCCGCTCTGATCGTCACGCTGGCCATCGTCACGGTGATCGTGCTCGCAGTTCCCCGTGGCGAACCCGCGACCGCCCAGAAGATCGACGTGGTCGGCGTAGCCGCGGACGTGGAGTCCACCATGGATCGCCCGGTGATCGTGCCCGACCTGGCCGACTTCTGGAGAGTCAACACGGCCGAGCTCACGAGCGGCGCGACGACGGTCTGGGATGTCACCCTCGCCCCGTCAGCCGAGGATGAGCGCGGATTCATCAAGCTGGCACAGGCCTTCGATGCTGACGCAGCCTGGGCCCCGCAGCGCCTCAACGGAACCGCGCCGACGGACACGACGTCGATCGGCGGGCTGGAGTGGGACGTCTACGACCTCGGCGATGCCGGTGCGAAGCAGAACATCACCTATGCGATCGGCACCCAGGCGGGTGACGACTACCTGCTGCTCTACGGCTCACGCTCCGCCGACTCCACCGCCGAGCTCGCCGAGTCCCTCGTCCCCCAGATCCGCGACCTCTCGGAGTAGCCCTCATGACAGACACGCTCACGCCCGCCGCCGCCTGGAAGCAGATGCAGGAGGGCAACCAGCGATTCGTCGATGACGCCCCGCGGCACCCGAATCAGGATGTCGCCCGACGCAAGCACCTGGCTGCAGCGCAGCATCCTGTCGCCACCCTGTTCGGATGCTCCGACTCCCGGCTGGCCGCGGAGATCATCTTCGACCTGGGGCTCGGCGACCTGTTCGTCGTCCGCAATGCCGGTCAGGTGATCGGCGAGTCGATCGTCGCGAGCCTCGAGTACGCGGTCGCGGTGCTGAACGTCCCCCTGATCGTCGTGCTCGCACACGACTCGTGCGGTGCTGTGCGCGCCGCCATCGACGGCACCGCGATCGACGCGGCGCCGCTGCCGCCGCACATCTGGAAGCTCATCGCACCGATCGTGCCTGCGGCCCGGAAGGTGCTCGTCGAGAGCGGCGGGACCACGGTCGCCGAGATCGACGCCGACCTGGTCGGCCAGGAGCACCTGCGCAACACGGTCCGCGACCTGCTGCAGTCGTCCGAGGTGATCTCCCACGCCGTCGCCGAGGGTCGTCTGGGCATCGTCGGCGCCAACTACCGTCTGGCCGAGGGAACCGCGATTCCCGTCATCACGGTCGGACTCGACACAGACGGAAACGACACCGAGGGGCACAGCCCCGCAACCAAGGAGGGTTCGGAATGACCGACCAGCACAGCGGCGCAGACGCGCAGGGCTACCGCATCGAGCACGACACGATGGGCGAGGTGCGGGTTCCCGTGAACGCGCTCTACGGCGCACAGACGCAGCGCGCCGTCGAGAACTTCCCGATCTCGGGCAAGGGCCTCGAATCCACGCAGATCGCCGCCCTCGCGCGCATCAAGAAGGCCGCCGCGCTCGCGAACAAGGAGCTGGGCACGCTCGATGGGGCCATCGCGGACGCGATCGCCCAGGCCGCCGACGAGGTCGCATCCGGTGCACATGACGGCGAGTTCCCCGTCGACACCTACCAGACGGGCTCCGGCACGTCGTCGAACATGAACATGAACGAGGTGCTCGCGACCCTCGCGACGCGCATCCTCGGTGCGGATGTGCACCCGAACGACCATGTGAACGCCTCGCAGTCGTCGAACGACGTGTTCCCGACCTCGGTGCACATCGCGGTCACGCAGGCGCTCATCGACACCCTCATCCCCGCGCTCGACCACCTCGCCGTCGCCTTCGAGGCGAAGGCCGAGCTGTGGAAGGACGCGGTGAAGTCGGGTCGCACGCACCTCATGGACGCCACTCCCGTCACCCTGGGCCAGGAGTTCGGCGGCTACGCCCGTCAGATGCGCCTCGGCATCGAGCGCGTGCAGTCGGCGCTCCCCCGCGTCGCCGAGGTCCCGCTCGGCGGCACCGCCACCGGCACCGGCATCAACACGCCGCTCGGGTTCCCGCAGAAGGTCATCGAGCTGCTCGCAGCCGAGACCGAGCTTCCGATCACCGAGGCCAAGGATCACTTCGAGGCACAGGCCAACCGCGACGGTCTCGTCGAGGCGTCCGGCGCGCTGCGCACGATCGCCGTCTCGCTGACCAAGATCAACAACGACCTGCGCTGGATGGGCTCCGGCCCCAACACCGGACTCGGCGAACTGCACATCCCCGACCTGCAGCCGGGTTCCTCGATCATGCCCGGAAAGGTGAACCCGGTCGTCCCCGAGGCCGTGCTGATGGTGTGCGCACGAGTGATCGGCAACGACGCGACCGTCGCCTGGGCCGGAGCATCCGGCTCGTTCGAGCTCAACGTCGCGATCCCGGTCATGGGCACCGCCGTTCTCGAGTCGATCCGTCTGCTCGCCAACGCCTCGCGCGTGCTCGCCGACAAGACCGTCGACGGACTGCAGGCGAACCTCGACCGCGCGGCGGCTTTCGCCGGAATGAGCCCGTCGATCGTCACCCCGCTCAACAAGCTCATCGGCTACGAGGCTGCGGCGAAGATCGCCAAGCACTCGGTCGCGAAGGGCATCACGGTGCGCGACGCCGTGATCGACCTCGGCTATGTCGAGCGCGGAGACCTGACGCTCGAGCAGCTCGACGAGAAGCTCGACCTGCTGTCGATGACCCACCCGGGTTGATCACCGGATACTGACACGACGGATGCCGCAGGGACTTGTTCCCTGCGGCATCCGTCGTCTCTGCCCCTCAGCAGCAGCGGGCTCCGGGGTCGGCATCCTGCTGGGCGTAGTGCGCCCGCCAGAACTCGCGTTCGGTGAGCGGCTCTCGCTCGGGATGCCGCTCCCGTTCGTGCGCGACGTAGGCCGTGTACCGCGACTGCCCTGTCACGCCGTTCATGTACCAGGCGACGGAGTGCCAGATCCTGCGCGCCGCGTCGGTCACCGCCGCAGACATCAGTGCCCCCTCGTCGGCTGGGCGGACGAGGGCAGCGCGTTCCACTCCTTCTCGACCGCGCGCTCCTCCGGTGAGGCGATGAGTCCTGCCGGAGCGAACCGACGCGACGGCACCTCCGGGTCCTCGTGATCGATGATCGGCCCGGGTCGCACCGCCTGGATGACCTTGACGATCGAGATCGTGATGACGATCACAGACAGCACCAGGAAAGTCACCGACAGGATGCCCTGGATCATCGTGTTGCGCACCACCGCCTCCATCGCGGCGACGCTGGTCGCCGTGCCGAACGACGTCTCGCCCGCAGCCAGCGCGTCGCGGAAGGCGACGTGATTGGCGAAGTAGCCGACCTGCGGCACGCTCGAGAAGATCTTCTGCAGCGACGCCGTGACGGTGACGACCGTCACGAATGCCAGCGGCAGAGCGACCACCCAGAGAACCGTGAACGTGCGCCTGCGGGCGACGATGGTGAGCACCACGGCGAGCGCGATGGCCGCCAGCAGCTGGTTGGCGATGCCGAACAACGGGAACAGGGTGTTGATGCCGCCGAGAGGGTCCGTGACGCCCATGATCAGCACCGCGCCCCAGCCCGCGACCATCACCGCCGTGCAGATCCAGGCCCCGACCCGCCACGACGTGTCCTTGAAACGGGGGATGACGTTGCCGACCGAGTCCTGCAGCATGAATCGCGCGACACGGGTGCCGGCATCCACCGCGGTCAGGATGAACAGCGCCTCGAACATGATCGCGAAGTGATACCAGAACGCCATCATCCCGGTGCCGCCGATCCACTGCTGCATGATGTGCGCGAGGCCGAGAGCGAGGGTCGGCGCACCGCCGGTCCGGGAGACGATCGACTCCTCCCCCACAGCTTCGGCCGTGCTCGTGAGCATCTCGGGGGTCAGGTTCACCCCCGTCAGCCCGAGGCTGTTGACGAACTGCACGGCGCCTTCGACGGTGCCGAGGGTCGCGGCCGGCGAGGAGTTCATCGCGAAGTACAGACCACGGTCGATCGAGATCGCGGCGACGAGCGCCATGATCGCGACGAACGACTCCATGAGCATGCCGCCGTAGCCGATGAAGCGGGTCTGCTTCTCCTTCTCGATCATCTTCGGCGTGGTGCCCGACGCGATGAGCGCATGGAATCCGCTCAGCGCCCCGCAGGCGATCGTCACGAACAGGAACGGGAAGAGGGAGCCCGCCCAGACCGGCCCCGTCTCCCCCGCAGCGAATTCACTGAAGGCCGGGACGGTGATCTCGGGCCGCACGAAAAGAATCGCGACGGCGAGTGCCACGATCACGCCGATCTTCATGAAGGTCGAGAGGTAGTCGCGCGGAGCGAGCAGCATCCACACCGGCAGCACCGCGGCGATGAAGCCGTAGATGATGATCCCCCACGCGATCGTCGTGCGGTCGAGGGTGAAGACCGCCTGACCCCAGTCGGTCTCGGCGACCATCCCGCCGCCGATGATCGCCGCCATCAGGAGCACGAACCCGATGAGCGACACCTCGGTGATCTTGCCTGGTCGGATCCACCGGAGGTACGCACCCATGAACAGGGCGATCGGGATCGTCATGGCCACGGAGAACACGCCCCAGGGGCTCTCGCCGAGGGCGTTCACCACGACGAGAGCGAGGATCGCCGTGATGATGATCATGATGAGGAGTGTGGCGACGATGGCCGCCGTGCCGCCGAATCGACCGAGCTCGTCGCGGGCCATCTGGCCGAGAGAGCGCCCGCCCCGGCGCATCGAGAAGAACATCACGAGGTAGTCCTGCACGGCACCCGCCAGGACGACTCCGACGATGATCCAGATCGTGCCCGGCAGGTAGCCCATCTGCGCGGCGAGCACGGGTCCCACGAGAGGGCCGGCACCCGCGATCGCGGCGAAGTGGTGTCCGAACAGCACTCGACGGTCGGTCGCGACGTAGTCCTTGCCGTCCGCCTTGTACTCGGCGGGTGTCGCGCGTCGGTCGTTCGGCTTGACGAGGTTGCGCTCGATGAACTTCGAGTAGAAACGGTAGAAGACGAGATAGGTGCAGACCGCCGCGAACACGAACCAGATCGCGTTCACCGTCTCGCCTCTGACGATGGCGAGCATCGTCCAGGCGACACCGCCCAGTAGCGCGATCGCCGCCCAGAGGACGATCTTCAGCGGTGTCCAGCGCGGCTTCTCATCGACAGCCACCGGGGGAAGCGAGTGGTCTTCGACAGTCTTCGTTGTGTCACTCATGGCGCATCACTCCATCGTCTGCGTTCGGTGCCACGAGCGTAATCCGACGACCACGCCGACGGAAGCGAATCGCCGACGCATCCGCCGGAACATGCGACAGCGGATGCCGTGACATCACGGCATCCGCTGTCGGACCACTCAGGTCAGCTGAGTTCGCCCCCTTCGAGAAGCTCGGTCACCAGGGCGGCGATCGCGGAGCGCTCGGACCGCATCAGCGTCACGTGGGCGAACAGGTCATGCCCCTTGAGCGTCTCGATCACGCTGGCGATGCCGTCATGACGGCCGACACGGAGGTTGTCGCGCTGGCCGACGTCGTGGGTCAGGATCACGCGCGAGTTCTGCCCCATGCGGCTGAGGACGGTCAGCAGCACGTTGCGCTCGAGCGACTGCGCCTCGTCGACGATCACGAACGCGTCGTGCAGCGACCGACCGCGGATGTGCGTGAGCGGGAGCACCTCGAGAATGCCCCGTTCGACGACCTCCTCCATGACGTTGCCTGACACGACCGAACCGAGCGTGTCGAACACCGCCTGCCCCCACGGGCCCATCTTCTCGCCCTGATCGCCGGGCAGGTAGCCGAGCTCCTGGCCTCCGACGGCGAACAGCGGGCGGAAGACGATGATCTTCTTCTGCTGCTGTCGTTCGAGCACCGCCTCGAGGCCGGCGCAGAGAGCCAGGGCGGACTTTCCGGTGCCCGCGCGCCCGCCCAGCGAGACGATGCCGATGTCCGGGTCGGTGAGCAGGTCGATCGCGATCCGCTGCTCGGCGGACCGCCCGTGCATGCCGAAGATGTCGCGGTCGCCGCGGACGAGCTTGTACTCGCCGTCTCCCGTGATCCTGCCGAGTGCGGAACCGCGCTCGGAGTGGATGATGAGCCCGGTGTTCACCGGCAGGCCCCTCGCATCTTCGCTGATGCCCACCTCGCTCTCGTAGAGATCGCTGATCTCGTCACCGGACAGGTCGAGCGTGGTGATTCCGGTCCATCCCGAATCGACGGCCTGCTCGGCGAGGTACTCCTCGGCACGCAGACCGAGCGAGGCCGCCTTGACGCGCATCGGGAGGTCCTTCGAGACGATCGTGACGTCCTGACCGTCCTGCGCGAGGTTCATCGCGACCGAGAGGATGCGGGTGTCGTTGTCGCTCAGCCGGATGCCGGCCGGGAGCACCGAGGAGTCCGTGTTGGCCAGCTCGACCCGAAGCGTGCCGCCCTCGCCGACCTCGACGGGGAAGTCCAGCCGTCCGTGCTCGACGCGAAGGTCATCGAGGTGGCGAAGCGCCTGACGGGCGAAGTATCCGATCTCCGGGTCGTGCCGCTTGCCTTCGAGTTCGGTGATGACCACCACCGGAAGGACGACCGAGTGCTCGGCGAACCGGAAGAACGCCTGCGGATCGCTCAGCAGGACGGACGTGTCGAGCACATAGGTCCGAAGATCCTGATCAGGACCCTCCGCCCCCGCTCGCATCGTCGTCTTACGGGTGGACTGCTGCGCGGTGCTGGTGGACTGCTGCGCTGTACGTGAGGTCACGACCCACTCCCGACCCGGGGAACTCCCGGTTATTCGAACGAGTCGACCAGGGGGTCACGAGTCGTCATCCTGAGGCCGACCCGACGGGCACCTTGCCCGATGCCTAGAAGCTACGACCAGCCGCCGACATTTGACGGACTCGACACGCCACGAGTTCGTTACGTGTTGGTTAACGCGGGGTGGCGTCGTCGTCGAGGTCAGCGGCCGAAGCGCCGGTCGCGGTCGGCGAAGTCGCGGATCGCGCGGAGGAAGTCGACCTGGCGCAGGTCCGGCCCGAGCGCCTCCACGAAGTAGAACTCGCTGTGGGCGCTCTGCCAGAGCAGGAAGTCGCTCAGACGCTGCTCGCCGCTCGTGCGGATGACGAGATCGGGGTCCGGCTGGCCGCCGGTGTACAGATGCTCCCCGATCATCTCGGGGGTCAGATGAGCGGCGAGGTCCTCGATCGTGCCGCCGGACGCCTGATGCGCCGTGACGATGCTGCGCACCGCATCGACGATCTCGTTGCGTCCGCCGTAGCCGACCGCGAGGTTGACGTGGAGGCCGGTGTGGTCGCGCGTGCGCTCCTGTGCGTCGTCCAGCACCTTCGCGAGCTCCGCGGGAAGGATGTCCGAGCGTCCGACGTGCTTCACACGCCAATTGCCCTCGCGCGACAGTGCCTCGGCGAGCTCGGCGATGATCTCGATCAGATCGGCGAGCTCGGCGGAGTCGCGCTTTCGCAGGTTGTCGCTCGACAGGAGATACAGCGACACGACCCGCACCCCGAGTTCGTCGCACCAGCCGAGGAACTCGCGCATCTTGGCGGCACCCGCCCTGTGTCCCTCCGCGGGAGTCTCGTAGCCGAGCTGCCTGGCCCAGCGCCGATTGCCGTCGATCATCATGGCGACGTGATGGGGAACGGTCTCCGGATCGAGATGGCGGCGCAGCCGGCTGGTGTAGAGGCGGTACAGCGGCCCCCGCCCCTGACCATCGCGTGTCATCACCTCCCTACGCTATCGCGTCGGCGTCGGCGGACCCAGGGCCGACGCTCAGGATATGTACGCTCGCCTGCATGGGCGCCCGCATAGAGTGAAGGCGTGAGCACTCCCGACTCCTCGGTACCTGACGTCCCCCAGCTGCCCCTCCTGGAGGAGGCGGCGCACGACGCCGCCGTCGAGATCAAGCCGACCTGGCGCGGCTGGATCCACGCGGCCACGTTCCCCGTCGCGATCGTCGCCGGGGTGGTGCTGATCACCGTCGCGCAGGGCGGCGCGGCCAAGTGGGCCGCCGCCGTGTTCATGGCCACCTCGCTGCTGCTCTTCGGCAACTCCGCTCTCTATCACCGGATCGACTGGAGCCCGAAGGTCAAGGTGATCCTCAAGCGGATCGACCACGCGAACATCCTGCTGCTGATCGCCGGCACCTATACGCCGCTCGCCGTGCTCGCTCTGCCCCCTCAGAAGGGCGCCCTGCTGCTCGTGTTCGTGTGGAGCGGGGCGCTTCTCGGCATCCTGTTCCGGGTGTTCTGGATCAATGCTCCGCGGTGGCTGTACGTCGCCCTCTACCTGCTTCTGGGCTGGGCTGCGGTGATGTACCTCGCCGACCTCTTCGTCGCGAACGCCACGATGATGGTGCTCGTCATCGTCGGAGGGCTCCTCTATACGGGCGGCGCGGTCGTCTACGCGATCAAGAAGCCCAACCCGTGGCCCGGCCATTTCGGGTTCCACGAGATCTTCCACGTATGCACGGTGCTCGCTTTCCTGTGCCACTGGGTCGCGTGTCTGCTCATCGCCCTCGCACCGCTGTCCCCGTCACTCGGGGCCTGACCCGCCGAAGGCTCGGTCAGCGCTTCTCGGGGTCGTCGTCGCCCTCGCGCACGATCGGCAGGTCGGCATCCGTCTCGGTCGCCTCGTCAGCCGCCCGCGCGGCCTCTTCGGCGTCGAGCTCATCCCTGACCTCTTCGCGGTAGCGGACCCGACGGATGCGACGGTTCATGTCGAGGATCAGCAGGATCACCGCGATCAGGATGATCACGACGGCGGCGAAGCCGACGAATCCGGGCGTGACCAGCTCCGGTGCCACCGTCATCGTGGGCGTCGGCATCGGTGTCTCGGTCAGAGCGAGCATGGAGTCTGCCTTTCATGCGCAGGTCGCATAACCTGGAGTTACCAGCCTAACGACCGGAAGACCTACCCCGTGACGACCGCACAACAGCTCGACGACCGCTACGGTCGCACCCGCTCCCGCCGGGGGCCATGGATCGTCCTGATCGCCATCGCGGCACTTCTCGTCGGCGCGTTCGGCTGGATGATCGTCGCGGCGCAGATGAACGCGGTCGACTCGGACGATCTCGGCTTCGATCTGGTGGATGAGCACAGCGTCACCGTGCGCTTCCAGATCACCGGGGTGCAGGGCAAGGACGTGGCCTGCATCGTCGAGGCGCTGGACGAGGAGTTCGGGGTCGTCGGCTGGAAGGTCGTCGAGATCCCCGCCGGAGATGCCCATTCGCAGGCGCTCTCTGCCACGGTTCCCACCGTCTCGAGCGCCACGACAGGTTTGGTGAACAGCTGCTGGGTCGCTTAGACTCGAGCCAGACAGATGACGCCCTGGCACCGTGCCGGGGCGTCTTGGCATATCCCCCGCGGAACGTCGCCGGGTACCTAACGAAGGAGCTTCGTCATGTCTACTGACGCTCAGGTTCCCTTCCTCACGCAGGAAGCGTATGACCGGCTCGTCGCCGAGCTCGAGCACCTCTCCACCACCGGTCGCGAAGAGATCGCCAAGCGCATCGAAGCGGCACGCGAAGAGGGCGACCTCAAGGAGAACGGCGGGTACCACGCCGCCAAGGACGAGCAGGGCAAGCAGGAGGCGCGGATCCGCACCCTCGAGAACCTTCTCAAGACCGCCAAGGTCGGCGAGGCGCCCGCGAGCCGCGGCATCGTCGAGCCCGGCACGGTCGTGACCGCCGTGGTCGCCGGTGGCGAAGAGGTCTTCCTCCTCGGCAGCCGTGAGATCGCCGTGGGCAGCGACCTCGACGTGTACAGCGAGGCCAGCCCGCTCGGACAGGCGATCCTCGGACTCAAGGTCGGCGAGAAGTCCTCGTACGAGGCGCCGAACGGCCGCGCGATCTCGGTCGAGATCGTGAACGTCGAGACCTACACCGGCTGACGCGCTCCGATCACGCGCGCGTTCCGCGACGACAGAAGGCCCCGTCCAAATGGACGGGGCCTTCTGTCGTCGCGGGTCAGTCCGGAACGATCATCGGCTGGAAGCCGGCACGACGGAGGGTGTCGAGGGTGTGCTCGGAATGCTCGGTGCCCCGCGTCTCGACGCTGAGCTCGAGGAAGACCTCGCTGATCTGCAGCCCGTGCCCGTGACGGGTGTGCATCGCCTCGATCACGTTGGCGCCGGCCTCCGCGATCAGCTCGGACACCCGCGCCAGCTGACCGGGACGGTCGGGCAGCGGGATGCGGATCGTCAGGTACCGGCCGGATGCCGCCAGACCGTGAGAGACCACGCGCTGCAGCAGCAGCGGGTCGATGTTGCCACCGGAGACCACGGCCATGGTCTTGCCGCTGGCCTTCACCTTGCCGGCGAGGATCGCGGCGACTCCGACGGCACCCGCCGGCTCTGCGATCACCTTGGACTGCTCGAGCAGCACGAGGATGGCGCGTGCGAGGTCGTCGTCCGTCACCGTGACGACCTCGTCGACGAGGTCCTTGATGATCTCGAACGGGATGGCGCCGGGGCGCGCGACCAGGATGCCGTCGGCGATCGTGGGCTTCGTCTCGATGTCGACCGGGTATCCCGCTTCGAGCGAGGGAAGCATCGCCGCGGCGTTCTCGGCCTGGACGCCGATGATGCGGACGGTGCGGCCCATCTCGGCGGCCTTCGCCTTCACCGCGGCGGCGACACCGGCGATCAGGCCTCCCCCGCCGATCCCCAGCACGATCGTGTCGACGTCCGGAGCATCCTCGAGCAGCTCGAGTCCGAGCGTGCCCTGGCCGATGACGACATCGCGGTGGTCGAACGGATGGATGATCACCGCTCCCGTGCGCTCGGCGAACTCGGCGGCGAGCCGCAGCGACGTCGCGACCGTCTCTCCCTCGAGCACGACCTCGGCGCCGTAGCTCCTGGTCGCCAGCAGCTTGGGCACCGGGATGCCGATCGGCACGAAGATGGTCGCCGGGATTCCGAGGGTCTGCGCCGCGAGGGCGACGCCCTGCGCGTGATTGCCGGCGGAGGCCGCGACCACGCCGCGCGCGCGCTCTTCGGCACTCAGCTGGGAGAGGCGATATGCGGATCCCCGGATCTTGAAGGACCCCGTTCGCTGCAGGTTCTCCATCTTGAGCACGACCGGCGCTCCGAGGACATCCGACAGAGCGCGCGAAGGCAACGTCGGCGTCCGCGTGATCACCTCAGCCAGACTCTGAGCTGCCTTCTCGAACTCGTCCAGGCTGGGGACTGCGCTCATCGATTCCTCCGTCTCCGCTCGCGCGGAACTGTGCTCCAGATTAGGTCTGCGTTCGGGACGTCGCCGGTCTTCCACGATCCCGTGCTGACGGTCACCGCTGCGACGTTGACGAACGCTGCGAGAGGCACCGCGAACAGCGCTCCGGGGATGCCGCCGACCATCGAGCCGCCGGCGACGACGAGCACGACCGCGAGCGGGTGCACCTTCACCGCGGAGCCCATCAGGATCGGCTGCAGGATGTGCCCCTCGAGCTGCTGCACGCCGAGCACGACGGCCAGCATCGCCAGAGCGATCCACGGCCCGTTGTAGACGAGGGCCAGCAGGACCGCGATCGCACCGGTCACGACCGCACCGACGATCGGCACGAAGGATCCGAGGAAGACGAGCACGGCGACCGGTATCGCCAGCGGGACGCCGAGCAGAGCGGCACCCACGCCGATGCCGACCGCGTCGATCGCGGCCACCAGCAGCTGCGTGCGGGCGTAGTTGACGATCGTCGCGAAGCCGTTGCTCGCGGCCGCGTCGGCGGCCGGTCGCGCCGCGCGCGGGAACAGGCGCAGCGTCCAGCGCCAGATCCCCCGACCGTCGGCGAGCAGGCAGATCAGGATGAACAGTGAGAGGACCGCTCCGGTCACCACATGCGCGGCGGTCGTGCCGACCGCGAGAGCCCCGTTGAGGAGCGTCTGCGTCTGCTCGTTGATGATGCCGAGTCCCTGATCGATGTAGTCCTGGATCTGCGTCTCACTCAGGTGCAGCGGTCCGTTGAGAAGGAACTGCCGGAACTCCTCGATCGCCTGGGAACTCCGCGCCTGCACGTCGGGCAGCTGGGCGCGGACCTGCCAGATGACGAGCCAGAGCAGCAGGGAGACGATCGCGAGCGTGCCGATGATCGACAGCGCCACTGCCAGCCAGCGCGGGAACCGGTGGCGCAGCATCCACTGGAATCCCGGCCACAGCAGAGCCGTGATGAGGATGCCGACCATGAGGGGGATCACGAGGAGCTTCAGCTCGATCACGAGCCAGATGAATCCGGCCACCACCGCTGCGATCAGCAGGATGCGCCAGGAATACGCGGCAGTGATGCGGAGTCCTCGCGGGACGGCTTCATCGGCCTCGGTGGTCACCGTGCGATCCGGCGAGACCGGGCGCGGACGGAAGAGGTCTCTCAGCCGTGGACGCAGCTCTTCGCTCATCGCCCAAGTCTACGGCGCGGGCGCCGCGCGTCCGGACGTACGAGGCCCGGATGTCGGCGCTCGGAGATACCCTGACGAGGTGACCGAGACCCTCAGCTCCGCCCAGGCCCGTCGCATCGCGCTGGCCGCGCAGGGCTTCTCCCGCGCACGCCCCGCATCGGTGTCGGCCCGGCACATCCACCGGGTGATGGATCGGCTGGGCGTGCTGCAGATCGACTCGGTCAACGTGTTCGCGAGGTCGCACTACATGCCGCTGTTCTCGCGTCTGGGAGCCTACGATCCGGCGCTGTTCGATCGGGTGTTCCACTCCCGGACCACCCACTACGTCGAGTACATGGCTCATGAGGCGACGTTCATCCCCATCGAGGATTGGCCGCTGTGGCGATTCCGGATGGATCACTTCCGCGCTCGATGGGCGGCGGCCGACTCGTGGATGAGCCTGAACACGCGGACGCTGCGCTGGGTGCAGGACGAGCTCAGGGCGCGGGGCCCACTGCGACCGGCGGATCTCCGAGAAGATGCGCCCCGCGAGCGCGGCACATGGTGGGACTGGGATGACGTCAAGCTCGCGCTCGAGCATCTGTGGCGCACCGGGGACGTCGCGATCAGCGGTCGGAAGGGCTTCGAGCGCAGCTACGCTCTCGCCGAGCAGGTGATCCCCGACGCCATCCTGTCGCGCCACGTGCCGCGGGACGATGCGATCCGCGAGCTCACACGTCGGGCGGCGCTCTCGTCGGGAGTCGCGACGCAGTCGGATCTCGCCGACTACCACCGCATCCGCGATCGCGCGGCGGTCTCGCAGTCGATCGCCGATCTGGTCGACACGGGCGAGCTGCTCCCGGTGTCGGTGCGGGGCTGGGACCGCGGTGGGCGCCCGCTCCCGAGCTGGCGACATCGGGATGCCGTGCTGCCGCGCCGCATCGACGCGTCAGCGCTGCTGACACCGTTCGATCCCGTCGTCTGGTTCCGCGACAGAGCGCTGCGCGCCTTCGAGCTCGACTACAGGATCGAGATCTACGTCCCCGCCGACAAGCGGCGATACGGCTACTACTCGCTGCCCGTGCTCGTCGGCGACCGGATCGTGGCCCGCGTCGATCTGAAGGCCGACCGCGCGACGTCGACGCTTCAGGTGCAGTCGGCCTGGTGGGAACCTCAGGCCAGGCCTGACGCCGACGCTGAGCGGATCGCCGCAGAGCTGGCGCTCGCAGCGGAATGGCAGGGCCTCGCGCATGTCTCGGTCTCGCGGTGGGGCACCGCGGCAGAGGCTCTTCACGCCGCACTCTCGGTTCGCCCGGACTCGTCCGTGCGCCGCCATGTGCACGCGAGAGAGGTGCCCTCGTGAATCGCCGCAGGGCATGGGCGATCGGCGGCGTCGCTGCCGCTCTCGTCGTCATGGTGGCGGCATCATGGCTGTGGCTGTCATCCGGAGATGTGTCCCCTGCCGCCGATCCCCTGGCGACGAGCAGCTCACCGACGCCTGAGATCGATGTGCGCACGACCGCACAGCAGGCGCTGGACGACCACCTCGAGGAGTGCACGTCTGCGGAGGTCTCCGATGACGCCGTTCCCGACGGATGCGGGATCAGGATCCCGTGGGGCACCGAGTTCGCCGCGGTCGACGACGTCCGGTTCCGCATAGAGCAGCTGCCGGTCCTGGAGCTCACGGACGGTGGATTCGTCGCCGACGGGGGCGTCCTCGTCGCCACCGTGTCGGGCACAGGTCAGGACGGCAGTCCGAGGACCGAGACGTATCGCACGGACTCCTGGACGCTCCGCGGTGGCGTGACCGTCGAGGGTGACGTTGTGGAGCTCGACGTCTGGTGAGCGTCGCTCAGGCCCCGCGATCGACTCGCCACGGGCGGCCGGACATGCAGAAGGCCCGATGCGCTGGTGCGCATCGGGCCTTGTGACACATCAGAACTGCACGCGTGGCGGCTCGGAGATCGCGCCGCTGTCGGCGACCTCGAAGAACTCGCGCTCGGTGAATCCGAGTCCCTTGGCGAAGAGATTGTTGGGGAAGACCTTGATCTTGGTGTTCAGCTCGCGGACCCCGCCGTTGTAGAAGCGGCGCGCAGCCTGGATCTTGTCCTCGGTGTCGACGAGGGCCTGCTGCACCTGAAGGAAGTTCTGGCTCGCCTGCAGCTGCGGATAGGCCTCGGCGACCGCGAACAGGCTGCGGAGCGCCTGCTGCAGATGACCTTCGGCGATGCCCGCCTCGCCGGGGCTGCCGGCAGACAGCGTCTCCGCTCGCGCACGCGTGACGTTCTCGAACACCGCCTTCTCGTGCGAGGCGTAGCCCTTCACCGTCTCGATGAGGTTGGGTATCAGATCCGCTCTGCGCTTCAGCTGAACCGTGATGCCGCTCCAGGCCTCGTCGACGCGGACGTTGAGCTGCACCAGCGAGTTGTAGGTCGCCCAGAGGTAGATTCCGATGAGCAGAATCACACCGACGACGATCAGTACCGGCACGAGCCATTCCATCAGAGGCCCACCCTTCCTCGTGTTTGTCTCATCCTATCGGCGCAGCCTGCGCGTCGACTGGGTGTGCGACGGTCAGCTGCAGCCCCGTCATGCGCCGAGAACGCGATCCAGGTATCGGTTCGTGAATCGGCGATCCGGGTCGAGCCGGTCGCGCACGGCGGTGAAGTCGTCGAACCGCGGATAGCGCTCTCGCAGCTGCTCGGCGGTGAGCGTGTGCAGCTTGCCCCAGTGGGGGCGTCCGCCGTGCTCGAGCATGATCTGCTCCACGGCCTCGAAGTACACCGAAGGATCGGCGCGCCAGTAGCGGTGGACCGCGATGTACCCCGTGGCCCTGCCGTACGCCGTCGACAGCCACCTGTCGTCGCCCGCCGCGAAGCGCACCTCGATCGGGAATTCGATGCGCCATCCTCGTCGCTCGATGAGCTCGCGCACAGCGCGGAAGGCCGGCACGACGTTCTCGACGGGCAGCGCGTACTCCATCTCGCGGAACCGCACCGTGCGGCTCTGTGTCAGGACGCGGTGCGACAGCTCGGTGTAGCGCCGGTCGCCCGTGAGCTTCACCGCGAGCCTGTTGAACGGCGGAGTGATGACGGGCGCCACCTGCCCGGCGGCGCATACCGCCCGGTACACGCCGTTCGAGAGCAGGGTCTCATCGATCCAGCGCCCTACGACGGGGAGAGGCTGCCGCCGAGTCGACTCCGGCAGTCTGGTCTGTCTCTTGGTCAGAGCGATGTCCGTGTGCGGGAACCAGTAGAACTCGAAATGGTCCGATTCCTCGACCCGACTGTGCAGGGTCTCGAGAACGTCGTCGAGAGGCGCTGGCTCGTCGACTGCCTCCATGAGGAGGTTCGGCACGCACTGCAGCGTGATGTCGACCAGGATCCCGAGTGCGCCGAGCCCCAGAGTGACCGCGGGCAGCAGATCGGTGTTCTGCCTCTCGTCCACTCTCAGGAACTCGCCGGCTGCGGTCACCATGGTCGCCGCGACGACCTGTGTGGCGAGTCCTCCGAACCCGGACCCGGTCCCATGGGTCCCGGTCGAGATCGCGCCGGAGATGGACTGACGGTCGATGTCGCCGAGGTTCTCCATGGCGAGACCGAACGGCGCAAGCAGTGAGGGGATGCGGTGCAGCCGGGTTCCCGCGAGCAGAGTCGCGCGGCCGGTGGACGCGTCGGCCGATACGAGTCCTTGCATGTCGTCGAGTTCCAGGAGCACTCCGGGGGCGACGGCGATGCCCGTGAAGCTGTGCCCCGCTCCGACCGCCTTCACGGTGAGACCTTGCGACACAGCTGCCCGGACGGCGCGCTGCACGCCTTCCGGCGTGCGCGGGCGCTCGACGCGGAGCGGCTTCACCTGCGCCGACCGCCCCCAGTTCTGCCAGGTTCCGCCGATCCGGGTCACAGGAACGCCTTCCCCTCGCCGCGATACGTGGGAAGCTCGTCGACGATCTCGTCGCCGGAGACGAGCTGGTAGCTGTCGATGCGCTCGGCAGGCTCGCCGCTCTTCGCGTGGCGGAACCAGACCCGATCGCCCACTCCGAGGTGCTGGGCCTCTCGCCCCTGCAGCGGTGTCTGCACCTCGCCCGCGGCCTCGCGCGACAGAGTGCGCAATCCCTGCGGCCAGACAGGCGACGGCTGTCGCGACGCCACGGCGGGGCCCGAGGCGATCCATCCGCCACCGAGCACGGTCGCGATGTCGGCGGCCGGCCGCCGCACCACGTCGAACGCGAACGCGGACGCCGGTGCCGGGCGGAAGGATCGATACCCGTCGAAGAGGTGCCCTCCGAGCAGTCCGCTGCCGGCACTCGCCTCGGTCAGCGATTCATCGCTGCCGGTGAACTCGAGGGAGCCGGTCCCTCCGCCGTTGAGGAACTCGAGAGGGGCGATCTCCGAGAGTGCGCCGACGATCGCGGCTCGTCGGTCTCGCAGCTCTGACCGCGAGCGCGCCTGCATCAGACGGATCACCGGCGCGTCCGGTCCCGCGTTGTCGCCCTGCCCGGCGATCTGGGCCTCGTACATCTGCAGGCCGACGAGCGTGAAGCCGGGGCGGCGGACGATCGTGCGTGCGAAGGCCGCCACCTCTCCCGGAGTGAACAGCGCGGACCTGCGGACGCCGATATGACCGAGCGCCGCCGATCGCAGTGAGGCGTCCGCGTCGATCGCGACACGGATGTCGGGGCGATGGCCGGCAGGCGCGACGCTGTCGACGATGTCGAGATGCGCCGGGTCGTCGACCATGAGCGTGATGCGCCGCGCCGCCTCTTCGGATTCGAAGAGCTGCGCGAGTCCCGCGCGATCGACCGTCGGGTAGCCGATCACGATGTCGTCATGGGTCTCGGCGAGCCAGAGCGCTTCGGCGAGGGTGAACGCGAGAATCCCCCGGTAGCCGGGAAGCTGCAGCACCGCGTCGAGCACCGAGCGCACGCGCACCGACTTCGAGGCGACGCGGATCGGCAGTCCGCCCGCACGGACCAGCAGATCCAGGGCGTTGTGCCGGAGCGCTTCTCTGTCGATCACCGCCACGGGAGCAGAGAGGTGGCCGGTCGCCGCAGACAGGCGCGGCCAGTACCGTGACGGGTCGTGCCACTCGGGGGAGACTGCGTTTCGTCCCTGATCGGGGCTCATATCGGCGATGAGGTCGAGCACTCCCCCACCCTATGTCCAGCGCGGACGCGGATTCATGCTTTCTGAGATCGAGTCGCAGCGCAGTCGTACGGCCACGTCCGGAATCCCGGTACTTTAGCCGCAATGCTCGTAATGAACATCCACGGTCGCCGTCTCTATCACTGAGGCCGTCATTCGTGGCGGCTCACCGGCCGTGCCCGGCCGGTTGCCGGGGGTAGCGATGCTGTCTCAGCAGCATCACAGGGAGACGGGCGCTGGGACGCCCGTCTCCCTTCGCCCTGTCCGTGCGGGATGCGGCGCCGGAGCGGCCGATATACCCGTGTAATCTGAGCCAGTCACATGGAGCCCCCGTAGCCCAATGGCAGAGGCAGGCGACTTAAAATCGCTTCAGTCTGGGTTCGAGTCCCAGCGGGGGCACAGCGCGCTTCTCAGCCGTCCGCGCGTCCATCTGCCGCGCCGCGGGTCTGTCCGTTCGCGGATGCCGACCCGCGCGCCTCACGGATTCGGCGCAGGACCAGCACACCGACGGCGATCGCCAGCGCTGAATACACGGCGTAGTCGAGATACCCGAGCAGGTGCTCGAGCTGCTCGTGCTGGGTTCCCAGCAGGGCACCCACCCCGATGAGCAGAGTGTTCCACAGGCCGCTGCCCACGATGGTGTAGACGCTGAATCGGGCCAGGTTCATCCGCGTGGCACCCGCAGGGATCGAGATCAGGCTGCGGACGCCGGGGACCATCCGCCCCACGAGCACCGTCCACCCTCCGCTTCGCTGGAACCAGGCCACTCCCCGGTCCAGATCGCCGCGGCTGACCAGCTTGGTGGCCGCGAGAAGCCGCACGGCCCGCTCGATGCCGATGGCCGCCCCGAGCCAGTAGAGCAGGAGCGCCCCGATCCATGAGGCGAGGGTGCTCCACACGATCAGCCAGCCGAGCGTGAGGTCGCCGCTCTGACTCAGGTAGCCGGCGAACGGGAGAATCACCTCGCTCGGAATGGGCGGGACGAGCACCTCGAGGAATACCAGCACGCCCACCCCGATGTCGCCGAGCTGGGTGAGGACGTCGGCGGCGAACCCGGTGAGGCCGGAGAATCCGTGATCCGACGGCGATGACTCGGCGGCCGCCATGATCGCGCCGCTCATCGGCCGAACAGATCGCCGATTCCGGGGATGCCCAGGTCGCCGAGCCGCTGGCCCCATTCGCTCGCGGTGTCGCCGAGGCCCGAGACGGTCTCGCCGGCCGATCCGAGAACACCCTCAGCGGCTCCCGCGAGCTCCTCTCCGCCGAGTCCGCTCGCGATCGCCTCGACGTCGACACCCTGCGCGAGCGCGTCGAAGTCGACACCGAGCCCGGCCGCCTGCTCGAGAAGGGGGGCGGCGACGGCACTGCCGACGGCGCCGACCGCCACGATGCCCAACGCGCCCACGGCGGCGCCGCCGACGGCACCGGCAGCGCCGAACCCGCGCACCCGCGACAGGATGCCGCGCATGCGTCCGGGGTGCGCCGCCTCGGAGCGCCCGGCCGCGCGTGCGAGATCCTCCGGCGAGGACGAGGTCGGGCGTTCGCCGGGCGCGAGCTCCGTGTTCATGCGCTCCTGCACCTGCGCGCGCTGCGCCGGCGTCAGCCGCGCGAACGCCTCGCGATGGATCTGCTCGACGCGGTGCGGATCGGCGGTCTCGAGCAGGTAGTCGTATCGTGCGATCGCGGCCCGGTCGGCGTCCGACCCCGATCCGGCTGCACGGGAGGCGGAGGCGGCACCGGCAGGAGGCGGAGAGTACGGGTCACGCGACGTCCGGTGCACCGGCGGAGGAGAGTATCGATCATTCTCCGGGTGACGCCGTCCGGGCGCGGGAGGCGTCTGCCCCCGCGAGCCGTCGCGATCCGTGCGGGATCCGCTCTCGTCGAGATCGAGGGCGCGAGCGGCCATCCCGAGCAGTCGGTTGAGTTTTCCCATGGTGACGATTCCTTCGTGGTGTGGACGACCACGGATCTCGACAGCGGTGCGGTGAGGGGTCCTTGGCCGTCCGCGGATACGGACGCCAGGTCTCCTCCACCCTCACGGGCCGGTGGGCCGGGACACGACCTCGTATCCGTAATGACGACACCACCGCAGACGGGAGTACTCCCCTTGCGCTGCCGACGGTAGCAAGCGCGCCTATGAACGGGGTGCGAGACACGCCCCGTCGGCGGAGACGACGAACGCCCCGACTCCGGAGGAATCGGGGCGTTCGAGGAGAAGACTACTTGGCGGCAGCCGTCTCGGCGGTCTTCTTGGCGGCCGGCTTCTTGGCACCGGTCTTCTGGCCGGCGGGCTTCTCATCAGCAGCCTTGTCGACGGCGGTCGCCTGCGCGGCCGGAGCCGTGACGGCGGGAGCCGGCGCATCGGCGGCCGGACGCGGGCGAGCGGCGAACTCCTCGAAGACATAGCGCGGGTTCTGGACCGTCTCCAGGTTCACCAGGTCGCGACCGAGCCACAGGTTGTTCCACCAGCCCCACACCACGCGGAACTTGCGCTCCCACGTGGGCATCGCGAGGCCGTGGTATCCACGGTGGGCGACCCAGGCGACGAACCCCTTGAGGGCGATCTTGCCGGACTGGAAGACACCGTTGTAGAGCCCGAGGCCCGCGACGGCGCCGAGGTTCTTGTGGAAGTACTCCTTCGGGTCCTCGCCACGCAGCACGGCGACGATGTTCTTCGCGAGGAGCTTCGCCTGACGGACGGCGTGCTGGGCGTTCGGCACGCAGAAGCCGCCGACGCCACCACCGGACAGGTCGGGGACGGCAGAGACGTCACCGGCGGCCCAGGCCCCGGGAACGAAGGCCTCGGGGGTGCCGACACGGAGGTCTGCACGGGTCTGGATGCGGCCGCGCTCCTCGATCGGGAGGTCGCCACCGCGCACCACCGTCGGGTTCGCCATGACACCGGCGGTCCAGACGATCAGATCGGTGGGGATGACCTCACCCGTCGACAGCTCGACGTTGCCGTCGACCGCGCTGGTGAGCTGCGTGTCGAGGTGCACGTTGGCGCCGCGCTTCGCGAGGTCCTTGAGCACCCACTCGCTCGTCTGCAGCGAGACCTCGGGCATGATGCGCCCCATCGCCTCGATGAGGTGGAAGTGGGTGTCGTCGAAGGTCAGCTGCGGGTACTTGCTGACCAGCGACGAGGCGAGCGAGCGCAGCTCGGCGAACACCTCGATGCCGGCGAAGCCACCGCCGACGACGACGACGGAGAGCAGGCGATCACGCGCGGGGCCCGCAGGCAGCGACGCCGCCTTGTCGAAGTTCGACATCAGGCGGTCACGGATCGCGACGGCCTCCTCGATCGTCTTCAGGCCGATCGCGTTGTCTGCGATGCCCGGGATCGGGAAGGTGCGCGAGACGGCACCCGCGGTCACCACGATCTGGTCGTACGCGAACTCGTACGGCTCGCCCACGGGAGGCGTGATCGTCGCGACCTTCTCGGCGTGGTTGATTCCGGTCACCTTGGCGGTGAGCACGTTCGTGCGCTTGAGGTGACGGCGGTGGGCGACGACGGAGTGTCGGGCTTCGATCGAGCCGGCGGCCACCTCGGGGAGGAACGGCTGGTACGTCATGTACGGCAGCGGGTCGACCATGGTGACGTCTGCTTCACCCTTGCGAAGGTGCTTCTCCAGCTTCCACGCCGTGTAGAAGCCTGCATAGCCTCCACCGACGATCAGAATCTTGGGCACAGTGCTGTTCTGAGGCACAGGGGGACAACTCCTCGGGAGTCAGGAATGTGGCGTGCGTGCGCGCGCCGATCGGATGCGCCGGGCAGCTGCGGTGACGCCAAGCGCTATCAGGATACCAGGGACTGTGAGCGCGATGAGCGGCAGGGTACCGTAGCGCAGCGATTCAGCGCTGGGAAGCAGCGGTGAACCGGCTTCCGTCGGCGCGTCCGCATCCGGCAGAGGCGGCACCTCGACCGGCGCGGCGGTGGGTTCCGGCTGCGGGACCGTCTCCGCCCGACGGAACAGGCGGACCCACTCGGCGAGGTCTCCCATGGGGTTCTCGGAGACCTTGGGCACGTCCCCGCTGATCGCCGCCTCGGCATCCACCAGACCGTAGCCGTAGAGGGGGTCGGGAGGATCCGCCATGCCGGGGACCTCGATCGCCGTCTTGATGATGCGGTTGATGACGTTGGCGGCATCGAGCTCGGGATGCGCGGACCGGACGAGGGCCGCGATGCCCGCGACGATGGGCGCCGCACCGCTGGTGCCGCTCCAGGGCACGACCGTGCCGTCCGCCGAGACGCCGCGCAGGCCCTCGCTGGGTGCCGCGATGCCGATGGTGATCCCCTGCGTCGAGGCTTCGATGCTCGCCGTGCCCGTCTGATCGACTCCGCCGACCGTGAGCACGCCGGGGATCGTCGCGGGGGCGCCGATGATGTCGGTGCCGCTCCCCCGATTGCCCGCCGCGACCACGACCACGACGTCGTTCTCGAAGGCGTAGAGGAACGCGTCGTCCCAACTCTTGTCCCAGTCCAGCGTGTTCGTGGTGAACGAGAGGTTGATGATGTCCGCCCCGTGATCGACCGCCCAGCGCATCGCCTTCGCCACCTGCTCGGTGAACGGCACGGCGGCAGCTGCGCCGAACCCCACGGAGATCGAGAGCAGATCGGCCTCGGGGGCGACGCCGATCATGCCCTTGCCGTCGGCCGCGCCGCGCCCGGCGGCGAGGGATGCGACCCACGAGCCGTGATTGCCGTCGATGGCACCCACCGGGGTGCGCCCGTCGGGTGTCCCGGTGCCGGACACGTCCGTGCCGCCGACGACGGCCCCGTCGAACACTCCCGGGACCTTGGCGATCCCGGTGTCGATGACGGCGATGGTCACTCCGTCGCCGCGGGTGGTCTGCCAGGCGTCTCGGATCCCGGCGCCATCGAGCCAGTATTCGGCGGCGCGCACCGGATCGGCGGGATCATCGGGCACTGGCGGCGGCGTCGCCGCTGCGCCGAGGAGCAGGACGGATGCCACGATCGTCGCCACCGCGACGCCGTTGCGCAGCACCCGCGTCGGCCTCATTCGGTCGACGCCTCGACGTCGCGCAGTGCCGCGCCCGGGGCGTCGCACCGGCACTTCTCGGGAGACCACGTCGAACGCTCGAGCGCCACGTCGCCGATGGGGTTCACGCCGGGGCCGGCCGCGAGAGCGTGACCGGCCAGAGCGTGCAGGCACTTGACGCGCGTGGGCATGCCGCCCGCCGAGATGCCGTCGATCTCAGTGACCTCGCCGAACTGCGCACGGTCGGCGAGGTAGGCCTCGTGCGCCGCGAGGTAGGCCGCCGCGACCCCGTCGTCCTCGGCGAGGAGCGCCGCGAGCTCCGGCATGACCTGAGTGGCCTCGAGAGTCGACATGGCCGCAGTCGCGGCAGGGTGGGTGAGGTAGTAGAAGGTGGGGAACGGCGTTCCGTCCGGCAGCCTCGGCGTGGTGGCGACGACCGTGGGGTTGCCGCACACGCAACGGGCTGCGATGCCGACGACGCCGCGCGCGGTTCTCCCCAACTGGGCCGACACCACGGCGAGTTCGGCGGTCGTGGGGGCGGGGAATGGCGGCGTGGTCACCCGTCCAGCGTACGGGAGCCGACCGGGAGGATGCTCGGAGCACACGCACCGTGCGGCGGCGGCGCAGGTCAGCGGGCGACTGCGGCCGTGTCGCTGAGTCCGGCGGACGTGAGAGTGCGCAGGAGCTGCGGCATCCAGTCGGAGGGCGTCTCCTCGAGCGTGTCGCTGACCGGGCCCTGCTGCTGCGGAAGCGCGGCGGGGTCGAGGTCGTTGTCGATCAGGTACACGACTTCGCCGGGCTTGACGTAATACAGGCGCTCACGCGCCTGGGTGGTGATGTACGCCGGGTCGTTCCAGCGTTCACGCTCTTTCTCGAGCGCGGCGATCTGGTCTTCGGAGACCTGGATCGATTGCTCCAGAGCCGAGATCTTCTGCCTCTGATCGATGAAGGTGCCGAGGGTCGGCACCAGCACCCATGCGCCGAGGACCACGAGAGACAGCATGATGACCGAGAAGGCCGACAGGCGGATGCCGGAGGCCCACTCGCGCACATCGACCCTGCGGTCCTGCGCGCCTCTGCTCGCCGCGCCCCGGGGCGTCCGACCCGCGGGCCGCCGTACGGGCGACGGCGGCGCTGAGGCGGGCCGGGACGACCCCGGAGACGCCGAAGGAGGAGCCGGTCGTCGTGCCACGGCTCCTCCTCCGTTCGAGCCGCTCAGGCGGCTTCTGTCTGTCTCAGCTGTGTTCAGCCCTGGTAGCGCGGGAACGCGGAGCGGCCGGCGAAGACAGCCGCGTCGCCCAGCTCTTCCTCGATGCGCAGAAGCTGATTGTACTTCGCGACGCGCTCGCTGCGAGCAGGCGCACCCGCCTTGATCTGACCCGCGTTCGTCGCGACCACGAGGTCGGCGATCGTCGTGTCCTCGGTCTCACCCGAGCGGTGCGACAGCATGGCGGTGTAACCCGAGCGCTGTGCCAGGCTGACCGCGTCGAACGTCTCGGTGAGCGTTCCGATCTGGTTGACCTTCACGAGCAGCGAGTTGGCGACGCCGCGCTTGATGCCGTCAGCCAGACGCGTCGGGTTCGTGACGAACAGGTCGTCTCCGACGAGCTGGACCTTCGAGCCGAGAGCGTCGGTGAGGAGCTTCCAGTTGTCCCAGTCGTCCTCGGCGAGGGCGTCCTCGATGGTGACGATCGGGAAGTCGTTGACCAGACCCTGGTAGTACTCGATCAGCTCGGGGCCGGTCCAGTCCTTGTTGTCGAGGCGGTACACGCCGTCGCTGAAGAACTCGGTCGCTGCGACGTCGAGGCCGAGCGCGATCTCGGTGCCCGGCTTGAAGCCGGCCTTCTCGATCGCCTTGACGAGGAAGTCGAGACCCTCGCGGTTGCTGGGCAGGTCGGGGGCGAAGCCGCCCTCGTCGCCGAGGCCCGTCGCGTAGCCGGCGGCCTTCAGCTCGCCGCGCAGCACGTGGTAGGTCTCGACACCCCAGCGGAGCGCCTCGGAATACGTCTCGGCGCCGATCGGCGCGAGGAAGAACTCCTGCATGTCGATGCCGTTGTCGGCGTGCTCGCCGCCGTTGATCACGTTGAAGAGCGGCACGGGCAGCACGTGCGCGTTGGGGCCGCCCAGGTAGCGGAACAGGGGCAGATCGGCCGAGTCGGCCGCGGCCTTCGCGACGGCGAGGCTGACGCCGAGGATCGCGTTGGCGCCGGTACGCTGCTTGTTCTCGGTGCCGTCGGTCTCGATCAGGATCTCGTCGACGATGCGCTGCTCGCTCGCCTCGATGCCCTCGAGCGCCGGTCCGAGCTCGTCGATGATGGCGTCGACGGCCTTGAGCACGCCCTTGCCGCCATAACGGCTCTTGTCGCCGTCGCGCAGCTCGTACGCCTCGAATGCGCCGGTGGATGCACCCGACGGGACGGCTGCCCGCTGGACTACGCCGTCGTCGAGGAGCACCTCCACCTCAACGGTCGGGTTTCCGCGCGAGTCGAGAATCTCGCGTGCGCCTACAGCCTCGATCAGTGCCACTGATGTGCTCCTTGCTCAGAGAAAAGGTGTGTGGAGCGTCGTCGATCCGCGCCCAGTCTAGCCCGCCCGGCCCTCAGCACCCGGGTCGGGGCCGGAGGTTCACACGACGACAGCGAGCGCGACGCCGTCCCAGCCTTTGACACCGACCGTCTGCAGCGCGGTGGCGTCGAAGCGCGGGTCCTCGCCCAGCATCCGCAGTGCATCCCTGGTGCCGACGACCTTGGGGTCGGTCGCATCGTCGCGCACGATCTCACCCTCCCGTCCGATGTTGTCGAGCACGATCACGGTTCCGGGACGGCCCAGCTTCGCGGCCCAGTCGAGGTAGACCGTGTTCGACTCCTTGTCGGCGTCGATGAAGACCAGGTCGAAGCCGCCGACCAGCGTGGGGAGCACGTCGGCACCTCGGCCGATCCGGATGTCGACGCGGTCTCCGACGCCGGCGGCATCGATGCTCGCGCGGGCCACGGCGGCGTTGTCCGCTTCGGCCTCGACGGTGATCACCCGCCCCTCGGGACCCACCGCCCGTGCGAGCCAGATCGTCGAGTAGCCGCCGAGCGTCCCGATCTCCAGCACGCGGCGAGCGCCGCTGATGCGGGCCAGGAGGTTGAGGAGCTTGCCGCCGACCGGCGCGACCTCGATCTCGGGAAGACCGGCATCGTGCTGAGCGGCCAGCGCCGCCTCCAGCTGCGGATCATGACCGACGAGGAGATCAGCGAGATAGGCGTCGGCATTCGACCAGGCGGCGGGAGTGGATTCCATGCCCTCAGCAAACCGTGAGCCCCGAAGAGCGTCAAGAGGGTTGCGGACCCCTCCCGGCTCGGGGAGCGGACAGCAGCCGCCCGGGCGCGCCCGCGAGCTCGGGCTGACGACGGAACTGGCCCGTGAGTGCCAATGCGGCGATCACCGCCGCCGCGACGATCCATCCCGCGACGCCGAGAGGTCCGGCGAGTGCGAGATCGGGCTGCGATGCGGCGAAGATGAGGACGAGTCCGGCGGCCGCGTTCAGCGAGCCGTGCGCGAGGACGGCGGGCCAGACGGATGCGGAGCGCAGACGCAGCCAGCCCAGCAGCACACCCCAGGCCATGCAGCCGCCGATCATGAACAGCACGCCGGTGATGTCGGTGCGCCCGAAGTTGTAGCCCAGCAGGATCACCGGGCTGTGCCAGAAGCCCCAGATCGCTCCGCTGATGAGGAGTGCCGGCCACGTGCCGAGCGGTCGCAGGGCCGGGACGAGCCACCCGCGCCAGCCGAGTTCTTCGCCGAACGCCAGCACACTGTTGATCAGGGCGCCGACAGGGATCATCACGATCTGCGAGATCACGATGAGCTCGATCGGGGGCATCGGCGCACCGGCGGGCAGCGACCTCGCGATCTCAGCGGAGAACGCCGAGAACGTCGGGTCGAGCTGCACCCATCCGAAGGCCGCCGCGACCACGATGCCGAGCGCGACGAGAACCGGAGGGACGAGCCAGCCCGCCACCATCAGCCAGACGACCCGCCTGGCCGGGCGCAGGGGCCAGATGCCCAGGAAGCGGAGCCGCTCCCCCGGTGCCGGCACACGCAGGGCGAGGGTGACCACGAGCGCGGCGAGCGCGGGGGTCAGCATCATCACGGGCAGCAGGAACCAGGTGCTGGGCTCGGCGAGGCCGTCGCCCAGCCACAGCGGCAGGGCGACGAGCCAGGCGAGCCCGCACGCGAGCGCGACGAAGAGGACGACGGATGCGGCTCTGATGCGGGTCATGGATTGACTCCCGGTTCGGTGTCGATGTGCTGTTCGGCGTCGATGTGCTGTTCGGTGTCGATGTGCTGTTCGGTGTCGATGTGCGGTGCGATCATCGGGATGCTGCGGAAGCGAGGACGGATGCCGCTGTGGAGGCGTCGTCGACGGTGACGACGAACACGCGACCGTCTGTGCGGGTGATCTCGAGGGCCTCGCCGGTGCGCAGCACGAATCCGCGGCGCCCGTCGGTGCTGATTCGGTAGCCCCAGCCGCCGAACTCGGCGAACGGGTCGACCTGCACCGCGCGAGCGCTGGCGATGTCGGCCGCGGCGATCTCGAGACGCGGCCATCCGGCGACGGAGCGCACCCGAAGGCCAGCGGTGCTCGCCCGCACCCGGAACGACAGACCCGTCGCCACGACGATGACGAGGACCGCAGTGATGCCCGCCACGATCCACCCGGCGGCGATGCCCCGGGCGAGCAGCAGCACGCTCACGGCGACCGTGAAGAAGACGCTGATCCCGAGGACGACCTGGCCACTGCGGGCCACGTTCACGGTCTTCATCCACACGGCGCGCTCGTGGTCGGCGAGAGGCAGAGGTGCCGCCGGATCCGCGGACGCGACGGATGCGACGGGAACCTTCGGCTGCGCGAACCATCCGATCACCCCGAGGCCGGCGGCGATCGCGACGATGACCGGGACCCAGAGGGTGATGTCGGGCGCCTCGGTCGCATCGGAGAGCCCTCGCTGGGAGCCGGTCGTCGTGATCGCGAGCATGGACATCAGGCCCGCCATCGCGAGGCCGGCCGCTCCGAGCAGACGGGCGGTCGTCGACCACTGCGACTGAGGAAGCGGCCCGCCCGAGCCCCGTGGGGGCAGCCTGTGCGAGACCAGGACGATGATCGCGAACATCGCCACGATCCCTCCGCCCAGGCCGATCAGCATGACCAGTGGCGTCCACCGCGGCGCGAAGCCATCGGCCCCGTCGAGGCCCCAGTGGATCGCCGCAGGATCGGGGATGTCGGGCAGCCACGCCAGGACGATGACGGCGGCGAGCACGATCAGAGCGGCGGGGACGATGACCCCGACCCACCAGAAGGCGGTGCGGGCGCGGCGGATCTCGGGGGTCATGCGTCGGTCTCCTTGATGAGCGCGGCCAGTGTCGAGGAAGAGAGTCCGAGGGATGCGGCGCGGGCGACGAGCGCGGCGATGTCCTGTGAGAGCTCGGCGAGCGGAGATGCAGCAGCGGACACCACCGCTCCCCTGCCACGGCGCAGATCGATCAGCCCCTCGTCGCGCAGCTGCTGATAGGCACGGAGCACGGTGTGCAGGTTGATCTCGAGCGCCTCGGCGAGTTCACGGGCGGCAGGCAGCCGGTCACCCGGCACGAGACGTCCGGCGAGGACATCGGCGCGAACGGATGCCGCGACCTGATCGAAGAGCGGCCGAGCGCTGTCGGCGTCGATGCGGATCAGCATCCCGTCCTCCAATCTTCTAGTAGTTCTACATAAACTATAACAACTGTCGCAACCCTCCAGCGAGCTTTGTCCGGATCAGGCCGTCGGCCACACTGACCTCATGCGCATCACTCCCCGTCGTCTCGCCACGGGCATGAGCCTGTGGGTCCCCAATCTGTTCAGCGGCATCCGCATCCGCCGCTTCAGCGAGGACTGGACGCACGCCACGGTCGAGCTGCACGTCAACGTGTTCACCCGCAATTACGTGAAGACGGCATTCGGCGGCTCGATGTCCGCGATGACGGACCCGTACTTCTTCATGCTCGTGATGCATCAGCTCGGCCGGGACTATGTCGTCTGGGACACCCGGGGCGAGATCGAGTTCGTCAAGCCCGGGCGCGGGGTGCTGACGGCCGAGTTCGAGGTCAGCCGCGAGCGGGCCGAGGAGATCCGCGAGCGGGCGCGCGGCGGTGCGAAGGTGCTCGAGTGGTTCGAGACCGTCATCACCGACCGCGACGGAGACGTCGTCGCCAGAGTCCGCCGACAGGTCTACATCCGCGAGAAGCAGCGCGTCACCACCGCTCGGAGCTGACGGCGACGGCGATACCGGACGTTCACCCGGACGTGACACGATGACGGGATGCCCCTCGCCCGCCGCCTGACACTGGTCGACGCCGTCGCGATCGGTCTCGGTTCGATGATCGGCGCCGGCGTGTTCTCCGTGTGGGCACCGGCCATGGGAGTCGCCGGAAGCGGCATCCTGATCGCCCTGGCGATCGCCGCGATCGTCGCCTACTGCAACGCGACCGCCTCGGCGCAGCTCGCCGCGGCGCATCCCGTCGCCGGCGGCACCTACGCGTACGCCCGCGCCGAGATCGGCCCGTGGTGGGGATTCGTCGCCGGATGGAGCTTCGTGATCGGCAAGATCGCCAGCTGCGCGGCGATGGCCATGACCTTCGCCGCCTACGCCGCACCGGGCGGCTGGCAGGTGCCGGTCGCCGTCGCTGCCGTCGTCGCTCTCGCGGCGGTCAACTGCTTCGGCGTGACGCGAACCGCCCTCGTCACGCGCATCCTCGTCGTGTGCTCGCTGCTCGGACTCGCCGTGGTGGTCGCGGTGGGCCTCGGCGGTTCCTCGTCTACCGCCCCGGCTCCCCTTCCGGATGCCTCCGCGTACGGGGTGCTGCAGGGCGCAGGCCTGCTCTTCTTCGCGTTCGCGGGATACGCGCGCATCGCGACGATGGGCGAAGAGGTCGTCGACCCCGCCCGGACGATCCCCCGGGCGATCGCCCTGGCCCTCGGCGGCACGGTCGTCGTCTACACGCTCGTCGCGATCACGGTCGTCGTCGTGCTCGGCGGCGACGCGGTCACGAGCACCACCCCTCTCGCCGATGTCGTCACGGCCTCGGGGTGGACGGCTCTCACTCCTGTCGTCCGCGTGGCCGCGGCCGCCGCCTCGCTCGGAGCTCTGCTCGCCCTCCTGACCGGCATCGGTCGCACCACACTGGCGATGGCCCGCGAAGAGGATCTGCCGCGCTTCCTCGCGAAGGTCGACGAGCGTTGGCACGTACCCCGTCGGGCCGAGATCACGATCGCGGTCATCATCCTGATGATCGTGCTCGTCGCCGATCTGCGCGACGCGATCGGCTTCTCCTCGTTCGGTGTACTGCTGTACTACCTCATCGCCAATGCGGCGGCATTCCGCCAGCGCACTGCGGCTCGCCGCTATCCGCGGGTGCTGCAGGTCGTCGGTGCGCTCGGGTGCCTCGTGCTCGTGAACACGCTGCCGGTGGTGGCTTCGGTGGTGGGTACCGCGGTCGTGCTGGTCGGTGTGCTCTATCGGATGATCCGGCTGCGGCTCGCGCGCTGATCAGGGTGGCGCGGCAGCGCTCCGAACGTCCTGCGCGGAGGACGCCCGGTACGCGCGGGGCGCGATTCCGAGCACGTTCCGGAAGTCGCGGGTGAGATGGGCGTGATCCGCGTACCCCAGGTCGGCGGCGAGATCCGCCAGATCGACCGATGGGTGCAGACGCAGGTGCTCCGCGGCCTCCTGCAGCCTGCGGCGCCGGATCATGGCGGCCGGCGACACTCCGACGTGACGATGGGCGAGGCGCTGCAGCGTGCGCAGCGAGACCGCGAGTCGGGTCGCGGCCTCCTCGACCGAGTCGGCCGCGCCCTCCTCCATGAGCGCCTCGACCAGCGCGTTCGCATGCCTCGCACTGTCGTCGAGGGGTCCGACCCGACGAGCGAGCCACTCCGAGAACACCGCGACGGCGCGTTCGCGATGCCCCTCCCCCGACGCCATCGCAGCACTGACCCCGTCCGCGAGCTCGGGAGCGACGACCGGCCGCTCGGAATCGACGAGTGCGGCAGGGTCGTCGATGAGGGCCGCGACAGCTGCGGGTCGCAGCAGGGCGCCCACTGCCCAGCCCGCGCCGGTCAGCTCGCGATGCGAAGCCCGTGTCGTCGCCCCGGACAGACTCACGTCACCGTTCTCGACGACGAGGTTCAGCGCCGGGTAGCCGACGATCTCCTGGCGAGACGATCGAGCGGGCTCGATGCTCCACTCGGGGATCCAGAACCACACCGCGAGGTCCCGCGCGGCGGTCGCAGGCGGCAGACGATGGAAGTCCGGCAGCCGGGCCGGATACAGCACACCGCGGGTCGCACGCATCGCTAGCCGCCGGCGAGGATCGCCACGGTGACCCGCATGGCGGACACGGTCGGTCCGAGGTCGTCGACGTCCATGCCTCGACCCTATGACCCCGGCGCACGATCGTGTCGCTCAAGTTCAAGCGCGCGTCCGCGACTGCTCCCTACTGTGGCTGCATGAGCACCGAGAGCAGGACCGGCGTGACCGGCGAGCACACGACGGACGGCCGACCGAACAGCGCGACCTCCCTCACTCCCTTCCTCGCGGTCCCCCGGGCGCGGGAGGCGATCGAGTTCTACCGGGACGTCTTCGGCGCTCGCGTCATCGATGTCACGGAGTTCGGCGGTGTCGTCGCCCATGCGGACCTCGACTTCGGGTTCGGCCACCTGCAGCTGGGCGAGCCGAGCCCCGACTATCATCTGGTTTCTGCGCCGTCGGGAGACGACGACTGCTACTCGATGGGACTCTATGTCTCGGACGTCGACGCCGTCGTCGAGCGTGCCGTCGCCGCGGGCGCGACCGTGCGCGAGGCTCCGTCGGCGTTCGTGTCGGGAGACCGATTCGCCAGCATCCGGGATCCGTTCGGCGTGCGATGGTCGGTGATGACCCGGGTCGAAGACCTCTCGGACGAGGAGAGCGCACGGCGGGTCGCCGACTGGGCGGCGTCCTTCAGTGCTGCCCCGTCTGACGGCGCGAGCTGAGCGCGGTCTCGGCAGCCCGACACGCGGCCGGGAGCAGTGCCTCCGCCGTGCGCCGATAGCCGAGCGGACTCGGGTGGAAGCGATCGAGGCTGAACATCGCCTCCGGATCGTCGAAGAACATCGGGCCGACGGCGCGGCGGAGGTCGACGGGGTGCGCGCCCTCGGCACGAGCGGTCTCGGCCTGTACCCTGGCGAGTCGACGGGACATGCTCGACATCAGGCGCCGCAGAGGCTGCGGTACCGGGCGGAGGGCTCCGAGATCGGGACAGGTGCCGACCACGACCTCCGCACCCCGAGCACGCAGCCGTCGGACGGCCTCCCGCAGGTGCTGCGTCGAGACGGCGACGGGGATGCGGTGCGTCACATCGTTGCCCCCGACCACGATCACGGCGACATGCGGGGCGTAGTCCTCGGGCAGCGCGTCGAGCTGGGCGGCGAGGTCGGGCGATTCGGACCCGACGACGGCGGCCGTGCGCAGATGGACCGGTCGTCGCATCCGTCGCGCCAGACCCTTGGCGAGTCGTCCGCCCAGTGTCTCCTTGCGCCGCTCGGCGCCGAGGCCCGCCGCCAGCGAGTCTCCGAGCACGAGCAGATCGATCGGCATGCCGTCGAGCGAACGACGCCAGACGCGGTCGGCGTCGATCGACTCCTCACCGAGCGGCTTGCCGATGCGTCGACGCGCGATCGCGGCCTGTCGGGTGAGGACGACCCGGATTCCGGCGGCGGCCACCGCGGTGGCGACACCCACCGCCGCGACGGCGACGAACGGCGGTCGGCTCATGTCCCGATTCGACCGGAACGGCGTGAACGCCGAGTGAACGGCATCCCCCGAACTCAGGAGAGGGGCTTGAGCTCCAGCTCCGAGGTTCCCGCCGAGACGGTCGCGAACTCCGTGTATCCGTCGGCGGCCGAGCGCTCGAGCAGGGCTTTCACGTTCTTCGTGCGCCGTTCCAGCCGCACTCGCGCCCCGGAGCCCACGAGACCCGCCTTGTGCATGACGAGCTCGGCGACCGGCACGTCGGCGTCGTGGATGAGCACGACGGCGCGCTCGCCGGCATCCGCGCCCGCCGTCACGAGGTCGACGAGGCGCTCGAAGCCCAGCGAGAACCCGACGGCAGGGACCTGCTGGCCGAGGAAGCGGCCGATCATGCCGTCATAGCGACCGCCGCCGCCGAGCGAGTACGACACCGAAGGGTGGGCCAGCTCGAAGATCGTGCCCGTGTAGTAGCCCATGCCGCGCACGAGGAACGGGTCGAAGACCAGCGGGATGTCGGTCGCGCCTCGGCCGGCGGCGACGGCCTCGCCGATCGCGACGAGGTGTCCGACGATCTCGTCCGGGGCACCGTCGGGAAGCGCCTTGCGGATCTGACGTTCGCCGAAGGGGTTGTACTCCATGGTCTGCGGGCGCAGGAGGAAGGCTTCGAACGCGTCGACGGCCGATGGCGCCGAACCGCGCTCGCGCAGCTCGGCGGCGACGCCGTCGGGCCCGATCTTGTCGAGCTTGTCGATCGTGATGAGGACCCCGGGACGTTCGTCGCCCGTGAAGCCGAAGCTGTCGAGCATCCAGTCCAGCGCACGGCGGTCGTTGATGCGCACGGTGGCGCCCTCGAGACCCAGTGCGTCGACCGCATCGAGCGAGGCGACCATGAGCTCGGCCTCCGCGCGCGAGGAGTCGTCGCCGATGATGTCGATGTCGCACTGCACGAACTGGCGGTAGCGCCCCTTCTGCGGTCGCTCAGCACGCCAGACCGGACCGATCTGGATCGCGCGGAACACACCGGGGAGCTGAGCGCGATTGCTCGCGTAGAAGCGCGCGAGCGGAACCGTGAGGTCGTATCGCAGACCGAGGTCGGCCAGGGCGCCCTGGTCGTCGGCAGCGTCGCGGATGGCATCCGCATCGAGGCCGCGGCGCAGCACGTTGTAGGCGAGCTTCTCGTTGTCGCCGCCGATGCCGGCGTGCAGTCGCGAGTACTCCTCGAGCGCCGGGGTCTCGATCTCGTCGAACCCGTGCGAGCGGTAACGATCACGGATCACGGAGAGGACGCGCTCGCGGCGAGCCTTGTCGGCGGGGAGGATGTCGCGCATTCCGCGCGGCGGGTTCACAGTAGCCACGCCTCCATCTTTCCAGGTCGGCGGGCCAGGCCGTGGACTCAGGCTTCGGATTCCGCCTCGCGGACCTCGGCCTCGACCGCTCGGAGCCGTTCGCGCAGCGCTCGTTCGGCATCCCAGCCCTCGGCGCGCGCGACCGCCACGAGGCGGAGAAGTGCGTCGCCGAGCTCTGCTTCCGAGGAGGGCGCCGGTCCAGCCCCGTCCGCATCGGTCCGGGCGACGACGACGCCGGCCCCCTCGGCTCGACCGGCGACCTTCTGTGCCAGCGCGAGCGCCGGCATACCGCGCGGGATCCCGTCGAGGACGCTGCGTCTCGCGCGTTTCTCCGCCGCCTTCGCGGCGTTCCAGTGCACCAGGACCTCTTCAGGGGTCGTCGCGACCTCGTCCGCGAAGACGTGAGGATGCCGCCGCACCATCTTCTCGGTGAGCGTGGCCGCGACATCGTCGATGTCGAACGGGTCGTCGGGGTCCTGCGCGGCGATCGCGGCGTGGAACAGCACCTGCCAGAGCAGGTCGCCGAGCTCCTCACGCAGGTCGGCCCGTGAGCCGTCCTCGACGGCGTCGATCACCTCGTGCGACTCCTCGATGAGATACGGCACGAGATCACGATGGGTGATCTGCTGCGACCAGACGCAGCGATCCCGGACCTCGCGCATCGTCTCGGCTGCGGCGCGCAGCGGGTCGCGGGCGGGCTCTGCACTCACCGGTCCTCCTTCGAACGCCACTCGGGTCGCCTCGCGGTCACGAGGTCACGGCGCCCCGTCGTCGGTACGTACGGGCGCGGAGTGACACGATCACACCCGAGAGCACGAGAGCCACGAGCGAGCCGACGAGCACACCGAGGATCGCCTGATCGCGGGTGCCGGCGTCGGCCGCGAAGGCGAGGTTGGCGAGCAGAAGCGAGACGGTGAAGCCGATGCCGCCCAGCGCGCCGGCGGCGAAGATGTCGGCGAACGGCAGGGCCGGCGCCGCGCCTCGGGGCCGGATCCGCATCGCGAGCCACCCGAACAGGGAGATGCCGATGATCTTTCCGACGGGCAGCGCCACGACGATCCCCCAGAAGGCGGGAGAGAGCTCCGACGGTGCGAGGGCGGGGATCACCACGAAGGCGGCGACGAACGCGAAGATCGGCAGGATCGCGCCGTTCACGGTCGGTTCGAGCACGTGCCTGGTGCGCGCGGCAGGAACGGGCGACATCACGAGCCCGAGCATCACACCGGCGATGGTGGCGTGGATGCCCGACGAGGCCACCAGGCCCCAGGCGACGACGCCGACGATGATCATCGCGACGGCCACCGCCGGATGCCCCTTGGCGTGGAGCAGTCTGCTGAGCAGCCAGAACGCGACGACGGCGGCGACGGCGAGCGCGAGGAACAGCCACTGCACGTCGTGCGCGAAGAGGACCGCGATGAAGATGATGCCGATGATGTCGTCGAGGATCGCGAGCGCGAGCAGGAAGACGCGGACGTTCGACGGAAGCCCCCGTCCGAACATCGCGAGCACGCCGAGCGCGAAGGCGATGTCGGTCGCCGTCGGGATGGGCCAGCCGGTGGCGGTCGCGGAGTCGCCCGCGATGAGCAGATAGACAGCGATCGGCACCAGCACACCGCCGGCGGCGGCGATGGCCGGCTGCACGGCCTTGCTGGGCGAATCGAGCTCGCCGTGGGTGAGCTCGTGCCGCAGCTCGATCGCCACCACGAGGAAGAACACGGCGAGAAGACCGTCGGACACCCAGTGCTCGATCGAGAGGTCGAGCACTGTGCCGGGCACGGCGATGTGGAAGTCGAGCACCGCGGCGAGCGCATCATGCGAGGGAAGATTCGCCAGCAGGATGCCGAGCCCTGCCGCGACGAGGAGCAGGACAGCAGGGAACTGCTGGCCACGGAGAGGGTTCGCGGAGATGCGCATCGCCCCCATGGTAGTTGCGAGCGCCCCGCACGTCTCACATCGTCATGCGTTCAGAGCACGACCCCGACCCGGGATACTCTCGAACGGTGACCCCCGAACACGCCTTCCCCGAGCCCACTGACACCTCGGCCATCCGCATCATCGGCCGTTTCGAAGCGGGCCGCGGCATTCCGGATGCCATGCGCACCGATGTCAGAATGCTCGGCGCCCTTCTCGGACAGGTACTGCGCGAAGCAGGCGGTGACGACCTCTTCGAGGACGTCGAGCGGCTGCGGCTGGCGACGATCCAGGCCTATGACGAAGAGACCTCCGACGCCTTCGATCGGGCGGCCGCGATCGCCGAGTCGTTCAGCATCGCGCGCGCCGACGAGGTCGCCCGGGCGTTCACCTGCTACTTCCACCTCGTCAATCTCGCCGAGGAGCACCAGCGCGTGCGGGTGCTCCGCGAGCGGGCCGGCCAGCCGGGCCGCGAGGATGCGGCCGACACCGTCGCCACCGCCTATGCGCGTCTGAAGACGGAGGTCGGTGACGACGAGGCGCTCCGCCGTCTCGAGGGCCTGCGCTTCCACCCGGTGTTCACCGCCCACCCGACCGAGGCACGCCGTCGCGCGGTGTCGTCGAGCATCCGCCGCCTCTCCGAGCTGCTCACCCAGCACGACGCCGCGAGCGAGGGCGGGTCTGAGGAGCACCGCGCGCGCCGGAGGATGCTGGAGGAGATCGACACCCTCTGGCGCACCGCGCCGCTCCGCGCCGAGAAGCCCTCGCCGACCGACGAGGTGCGCACGGTCATGGGCGTGTTCGACGAGACCCTGTTCACCACCGTGCCGCACGTGTACCGGCGCATCGACGACGCACTCCGCGGCGACGACTCCGGCTCGAGCGCTCCGGTCGTGCCGGCGTTCGTGCGCATCGGGTCCTGGGTCGGCGGCGACCGCGACGGCAACCCGTTCGTGACCGCATCCGTCACCCGTGAGGCGTCGCAGATCGCGTCCGACCACGTGCTGCGCGGACTGGAGCGCGCACTCGAGCGCATCGGCCGCGCCCTCACGCTGGACGCCGAGGACACCCCTGCGAGCGCAGGAGTCACGGCTCTGTGGGAGGCCTTCGCCGCCGCTGAGCCGCGCGTCGCCGAGGAGCTGGGCGCCCGCTCCCCCGGTGAGCCGCACCGCCGCGTGCTGCTCGCCCTCGCCCACCGTGTCGCGGCCACCCGCCGCGGCGAGGAGCAGCGCTACTCGCGCCCCGAGGAGCTGCTCGACGACCTGCGCACGGTGCAGTCGTCGCTGGCGGATGCGGGCGCGAAGCGCCATGGGTTCGGCGGCGTGCAGCACCTCATCTGGCAGGTGGAGACCTACGGCTTCCATCTGACCGAGCTCGAGGTGCGTCAGCACTCGCAGGTGCATCGCAAGGCGCTCTCGGAGCTCTCCAGCGGCGACGCGATCAGCGCGCAGACCGAGGAGGTGCTCGAGGTCTTCCGCGTGATCGCCGAGATCCAGCGCGACCGCGGCCTGCGGGCTGCCGGCCGCTATGTCGTGTCGTTCACTCAGTCGGCGCCCGACCTCGCGAACGTGTATGCGCTCGCGAGGCACGCGCTGGGCGACGACGCCCCCGTGCTCGACGTCGTTCCCCTGTTCGAGACCTTCGCCGACCTGCAGGCGGCGCCCGCCATCCTCGCGGAGGCCGTGACGTTCCCGGAGTTCCAGGAACGCCTCGCCGCGACGGGCAACCGGCTCGAGGTCATGCTCGGCTACTCCGACTCGTCGAAGGACGTCGGCCCGGTCGCCGCGAACCTCGCCCTGTACGAGGCGCAGGAGAAGATCGCGCAGTGGGCCAAAGACTCCGACATCGAACTGACCCTGTTCCATGGTCGCGGCGGTGCTCTGGGCCGAGGCGGCGGACCCGCCAATTCGGCCATCCTCGCTCAGCCGCCGCACTCGGTCGACGGTCGCTTCAAGCTCACCGAGCAGGGCGAGGTCATCTTCGCGCGCTACGGCGAGCCGGCCATCGCGATGCGCCACATCGATCAGGTCGCCGCGGCGACGCTGCTCGCCTCGTCGCCGTCCGTCGAGAAGCACACGAGCGACGCCGCCGCACGCTTCGCCGACATCGCCGCCGTCATGGACACCTCGTCGCGCGAGCGTTTCTTCTCGCTCGTCAAGGCGGAGGGCTTCGCCCCCTGGTTCGCCACGGTCACCCCTCTCGAGGAGATCGGCCTGCTCGCCCTGGGCTCCCGTCCGGCTCGACGCGGGCTGTCGGTCGAGTCGCTGGAAGACCTGCGCGCGATCCCGTGGGTCTTCGCCTGGACCCAGGCCCGCATCAACCTCGCCGGCTGGTTCGGACTCGGAACCGCTCTCGCCGCCGTCGGCGACGAGGCCCGTCTCGCCGAGGCCTATCGCGACTGGCCGCTGCTGCGCACCATGATCGACAACGTCGCCATGAGCCTCGCGAAGACCGATGAGCGCATCGCCCGCCAGTACCTCGCCCTCGGCGATCGGGACGATCTCGCGCAGCTCGTGCTCGACGAGCTGTCGCTGACGCGCGAGTGGGTCATCCGTCTCACCGGCGGCGTGGGCCTGCTCGAGAACAAGCCGATCCTGCAGCGCGCCGTGCAGCTGCGCACTCCGTACGTCGACGCCCTGTCGCTGCTGCAGCTGCGCGCCCTCCGCGCACTGCGCGACCCGGCCGAGGCGACCGGGTCGGGTGCCGACGACGAGCAGCGGCGACTGCTGCTGCTCTCGGTGAGCGGCGTCGCGGCGGGCCTGCAGAACACCGGGTGACCCCCGCGTCGTCGTCCCCGATCAAGCGCATGCCGGTGTGAAGGTGCTCACCTCGGCGTGCCCACTAGAGTGAAAACTTCGCCGTATCCGGCGCACCCTCACGCGACACGATCGCACGCAGCACCATCCCCCGATCAGAAAGCTCTTTCGCGTGACCTCTCCGTCTTCCGTCGACTTCCATCCGCTCGCCGACGACGTGCAGCCCGTGTTCGACACGGTGCTCGCCCGCAGCCCGCACGAGCCCGAGTTCCAGCAGGCCGTGCACGAGGTGCTGAACTCGATCGCACCGGTGCTCGCGCGCAACCCGCAGTACGTCGACGGCGGCATCCTCGAGCGTCTGGTGGAGCCGGAGCGGCAGATCCTGTTCCGCGTGCCGTGGGTCGACGATGCCGGGCGTCTGCAGGTCAACCGCGGCTACCGGATCCAGTTCTCCTCGGTGCTCGGACCGTACAAGGGCGGCCTGCGCTTCCACCCGTCGGTCAACCTGTCGATCATCAAGTTCCTCGGGTTCGAGCAGATCTTCAAGAACGCACTGACCGGCCAGGGCATCGGCGGCGGCAAGGGCGGATCCGACTTCGACCCGCACGGCAGGTCGGATGCCGAGATCATGCGCTTCTGCCAGTCGTTCATGAACGAGCTCTACCGTCACCTCGGCGAGCACACCGACGTCCCCGCCGGCGACATCGGCGTCGGCGGTCGCGAGATCGGCTACCTGTTCGGCCAGTACCGCAAGATCACCAACCGCCACGAGTCCGGCATGTTCACCGGCAAGGGCACCGGCTGGGGTGGCGCAGAGGTGCGCACCGAGGCGACCGGCTACGGCGCGGTGTTCTTCGCACAGGAGATGCTCGGCGTGCACAGCGACTCGCTCGACGGCAAGCGCGTCGGCGTCTCGGGCTCGGGCAACGTCGCGATCTACGCGATCCAGAAGGCATCCCAGCTCGGCGCGACCGCCGTCACGGCATCCGACTCGTCGGGGTACGTCGTCGACGACGCCGGCATCGACGTCGACCTGCTGCGCCAGATCAAGGAGGTCGAGCGCGCGCGCATCGTCGAGTACGCCCACCGTCGCCCCGGCGCCCGATTCATCGAAGGCGGCAGCGTCTGGGAGGTCCCGGTCGACATCGCCGTGCCGTCGGCGACCCAGAACGAACTCGATCTCCACGCCGCCGAGACCCTGATCGCCAACGGCGTGCGAGCGGTCTCGGAGGGCGCGAACATGCCCTGCGTCCCCGCTGCCGTCGATGCGTTCCAGAGCGCCGGAGTCCTCTTCGCGCCGGGCAAGGCCGCGAACGCGGGAGGCGTCGCCACCTCCGCTCTCGAGATGAGCCAGAACGCGTCTCGCCAGCGGTGGAGCTTCGACGCGAGCGAGAACAAGCTGCGCGAGATCATGGCGGACATCCACCGCGCGGCGTTCGACGCCGCGGAGCGCTACGACGTGGCCGGCGACTATGTCGCCGGGGCGAACATCGCGGGCTTCGAGCGCGTCGCGGGCGCGATGCTCGCCCAGGGCGTGATCTGACCGGAGTCGCACCCACTGCACACGACACAAGAGCCGCCTCCCTCCCGGGCAGGCGGCTCTTGCGCGTCTCTACGCCTGAGGTTCTCAGTTCTCGTCGACCGGCACCTTCACGACCTTGTTGAACCCGGTCACCGCCTGGTTCTCATCGAACGCGACCACCTTCTTGCGGAACCCCTTCGTGATCACGGCGAGGTAGATCAGGCCGAGAGCGGTCCAGATGAGTCCCCCTGTCAGGGCGTCGGAGTGCAGGTTCACCCACAGCAGACCCGTGAGGAGCATGCCGATGCCCGGCATCACGATGTACGAGAAGATGTCGCGCGGTGTGTGGCGCCGCCCCTTGCGCACGGCGAACCAGGCGATCACCGAGATGTTGACGAAGGTGAACGCGATCAGGGCGCCGTAGTTGATCCACGCCGCGATCAGCTCGAGGGTGAACGGGATCGCGAGCAGCGAGATCGCGCCGACCAGCACGATGTTGAAGGTGGGCGTGTGTGTGCGCGGGTTGATGTAGCCGAAGGCCTTCTGCGGAAGGACGTTGTTGCGACCCATCACGAGCAGCATCCGCGAGACGGATGCGTGCGAGGCGAGACCCGAGGCGAGCGTGGCGCAGAACCCGGCGGCGGTCAGCACGGCCATGAGCACGTTGCCCCCGACGAGGTTTCCGATGATCGGCAGCGTCGAATCCTCGACGTACTGCATGTCGCCACCGGGTGCGAACTCGTTCCAGTCGGGGAAGCGCAGCTGCGTGACGTACGCGGCGACGAGGAAGATCGCGCCGCCGAGCAGCACGGTCAGCAGGATCGCCTTGGGCATCGTCTTCGGATCCTTCGCCTCCTCGGCGTACATCGTCACGGCGTCGAACCCGATGAACGAGAAGCAGACGATCGTCGCGCCCATGAGCACCGCGCCGATCGTCGCACCGTCGTGGATGAAAGGCGCGGCCGATGCGATCGTGCCCGCTCCTTCGCCGCGCATCAGCTGCGCGACGACCATGACGACGAACACGACCATCACGACGATCGAGAACACGAGCAGGATCATGTTCATGTTCGAGGTGCCGCGCATCGTCATGTAGATGATGCTCGTGACGAGGATGCAGTACAGCACGACCCAGATCCAGCCGGGGATGTCGGGAAAGAGCGCTTCGAGGTAGCTGCGGATGATGAGGCAGTTGACCATCGGGAGCAGCACATAGTCGATGAGCGAGGTCCAGCCGACCATGAACCCGAGGTTCGGGTGGATCGACTCGCGGACGTACGTGTACGCAGACCCGGCGCTCGGGATGGCGCGGGAGATCTTGCCGTAGCTGATGGCGGTGAACACCATCACGACGAGGGCGACGAGGTAGGCCGCGGGGACGACGTTGTCGGTGTCGCGAGCCACCATGCCGAACGTGTCGAAGACGACGGTCGGCGTCATATAGCCGAGTCCGAGACCGACGATCGCCCAGAGGCCGAGATTGCGGCGGAGGGTTCCTCCGCCCTGCGCGAGCGGCTTCGTCTTGATGGGCGTGACCATGAGTACTCCTTCGGGAACAGCGCATGGGCCGGACTTCGGGCGGTCCGACACTGACGCTCAGTATGTACCCCGGAGATTCGTCAGCGGAAGAGCGGATCTGATTCGAAATACGCATTTAACATGCCGACAACCGACTCGATTCGAAGACCCCGCTCGATCACCAGCCCTCGGTGAGCACGCGGTCGAGCATCGCGACGACATGGTCGGCGCTCTCGACCGACAGACAGAGCGGGGGTTTGATCTTCAGCACGTTCGAGCGCTCCGAGGTGGTGAGCACGATCACGCCGAGCTCGCGAAGCCTCTCGCAGATCGCGGCCGCCTCGGCCGCCGCCGGGTGCAGGGTCTCGGGGTCGCGCACGAGCTCGACCCCGAGGTACAGACCCTGCCCGTGCACAGGCCCGACGATCGGATGCCGTAGCGCGAGTCCACGGAGCGACTCCGCCAGATGCCGACCGACGTCGAGCGCATTGCGCTGCAGGTCGTCCTCGACCATGGCATCGAGGACCGCGAGGCCGACGCTGCTGCTGAGCGTGCTGCCACCGCCCGAGGAGAAGAACTGGCCCTGCTCGCTCAGCGCGTCGGCGATCCTCTTCGAGGTGATCACGCCGCCGATCGGGAAGCCGTTGCCCATCGGCTTCGCGATCGTGACGATGTCGGGGATCACTCCGGACTGCTCGAATCCCCAGAACGTGGATCCCATGCGCCCGAAGCCCACCTGCACCTCGTCGGCGATGCACAGGCCACCGTGTGAACGCACGAGGTCGTACGCACCGGTCAGATATCCGTCGGGAAGGACCACCCCGCCCGCGTTGCCGAGCACGGACTCGCACACGAACCCGGCCGGATCCCGGCCCTCGACGCTGAGTCGGTCGAGGTCGGCGGCGAGGTCGGCGAGGTACCGGTCCGCCGAGTCCTGGCCGCGGTGCGTGCCGCGGAACGAGTTGGGCACATCGGCGACGTGCACCCAGTCGGGACGCGTCGCGAGCGCATCAGGATTGTCATAGGCGCTGGTGCTGACCGCATCGCTCGCCATCGTCCACCCGTGATAGGCCTCTCGCAACGCGACGAGAGTTCGTCGGCCGGTGGCCGCCTGCGCGAGACGGATGCCGAGGTCCACCGCCTCCGATCCGCTGTTCACGAGCAGCACGGTGTCGAGGCCGCTCCCCTCGGGCATCAGCGCGATGAGTCGCTCGCTGTACTCGGCGAGGCCGCGGAACAGGAACCTGGAGTTCGTGGCGAGAGTCTTCAGCTGGCGGTTCGCCGCCGCCGCGACTCGCGGGTGCCCGTGGCCGAGCCCGGCGACGTTGTTCACCATGTCGATGTAGCTGCGACCGGTCGTGTCGACGAGGTGGTGCCGCCAGCCTCGCTCGATCTGCGGCGGGTGCTCGTAATAGCGCTCCTGTGCGGCCGCGAAGATGCGCTCGCGGCGCTCGAGCTCCTGACCGGCCTCGTCGTGCTGCGCGGCGGACCGGAGGCCCAGCAGCGGAGCGGGGTCCGCGGTGAAGCGACGCCAGGCCGCGACGCGTTCCGGGGTAACGAGCCGCGCGGCGATCGGCGGATTCGGCAGCGGGGAGCGGAGCGGCGGAGCATCCCCTCGCGTCAGCCCGATGACCATCGTGCGGTTCTCGAAAGATGCGGCGAGCCTGCCGATGCTCTCGCCCCTCTCGACTCTCCCGCTGCGATTCGGCTCGATGTCGGTGCCACGGAGCGCGAGCCTCCACCCGCCGTCGAGCTCGATGCGCACCCCGTCGTCGGTGATCTTCAGCTCCCCCGCGGTCGGTGCGACCAGTCGCGACGACGGACCGGGGGCGACATGCACCTCCGTCTCCACCGGCCAGGTGGCGGCCGCGCTCACGGCGTCGACGGTCGTCCGGGTGAGCCGGAAGACGCCGTAGGGAACCACGGCAGCGCGAGCACCCGCCGCGTGGGCCTCGGCCACGAGAATCGCCTCGGCATCCGGATGCGACCAGCGCCCTGCATCGAGCCCCTCGGCTTCGATGCCCGGATCGACCAGGAGGACTCGGCCGTCGAGATCGGGAAGCAGCATCGACAGTTCCCGGCGGGAAGCGTCGGGTACGTCGGGAGCGTCAGGCACGTCGGGAGCGTCCCCCGGAATCTCGGCACCCGGAATCTCGGCATCCGGAGTCCCAGCATCCGGAGTCCCTGCATCCGGAGTCTCATCCGGAGTCTCGGCATCCGACATCTCGAACTCCGGAGACGCGAAACCGAGCCGCGCGAGCACATGCTCGGACATCTCGGCGAGCGGAACGGCGGTCGCCGCGTCGAAGATGGCCTGCTCCCCCTCGATCCTCTCGCGGGCGTAGTCGTTGTCCCCGTCGATCGCGAGCTGACGCCAGCCGCTCGCGACGAGCAGCGCTGCTCTCAGCACGACGAGGGGCCACACCGCGACCGCCTCGTCGCGAGTGAGCGGGGCATCGGCGTGGAACGCCGCGACGGTGTCGAGTGCGCGAAGCGGGCGCTCCGGCTCATGGTGCAGCATCGACGACACGCAGACAGCCAGTTCCGCGACGCGCCAACCGAGACCCAGGTCTCCCAGATCGAGCACCGTGTGCGGATGCAGCCGCGAGTCGGCACCGCGCATTCCGGTGACGTTGTCGTCGGTCAGGTCGCCATGGATCGGCTGCACAGGCAGGCCGGCAGCGACGGTCGAGACAGCGGCGTGAGCCTCATCGGCTGCCGTGCGCACGCGCACGCGCAGTGCGGCCTCGGTCACTGCCGGGGCCAGCGCGATGATCTGCTCGTACGCGACGCGCATGTCCCACATCTGCTCACGGTCGAGCCCCGGATGCACGAGACCTGCGAGCGCGTTCACGGACGCCGCAGCCAGCGTGCCGAACTCCCCCAGGACGACGGGAGCGAGATAGCCCGCGTCGACCATCGGCTCGCCCTCAGCGAACTCGCTGCGCCGCACCGCGAATCCTCGCCAGCGCTGGGTGAGCTCACCGTCGAGCCCGGGGAGCACGGTGGGAACACGAACGCCGGCTGCACGGTAGGCGTCGAGCGCCGCATGCTGCGCGGCTCTCGCGTCGTCGCCGAACACCGGGTTGTCGACGCGCAGCACGCTGCGTGATCCGTCCGGCTCGATCAGGACGAAGTTCCGATCCTGGTTGCTCCCGAGCTCGCTCGCCTGGGCGTCGACCCCGTAGCAGTCGCGAGCGATCAGCGCGGCGTCCTCCGTGCTGATGTCCGGTCGGACGAGCCCTGCCCCGTCACTCACCCTCGGCCCGCCGCGTGGCCGTCGGCATCGAGACGCACGTCGTCGGCATGCCGGGCCAGGGAACTGCCGTACCGCTCGGTCAGCTGAACCATCAGGTCGGGGGTGTCGCGGTCCACGCCGAAGACGTGCCCCGGGAAGTCGAGCTCGGGCTGGGCCGCGGAGATCTCCTCCTCGCGGTCGGGAGAGAGGAGCTGGACGGGATCCCCGACCGCGACCCAGCCGATCGGCACGACGGTGCCGGACGGCAGCACCGCCCGCCGGTGCACGATGGCGTTCACGCGCACCTCGCACTGGTCCCCGACCAGCGCGCCGTTGAAGATCCGGGCGCCCGACGCGAGGAAGACCTCTTCGCCGACGGTCGCACCCGCGATGCTCGCGAGGGTTCCGACGAGCGTGTGCGAGCCGATGTGCACGGCGTTCGCGGCCGTCGCCCTGATGAGCGCGTTCTCCATCACGATCACGTGCTCGCCAAGCGTGATGGGCCCGCCCTCGGCGGTGATCACGGCGCCGTGCAGCACTTGGCAGTCCGGTCCGATCGTCACGTCTCCGGAGATCACGGCGGTGGGAGCGACGACGGCGGTGTCATGGATCCGGGGCCGAGTCCCGAGGTGCTCGTACAACATGACGCCAGCGTAGTGGTGCGGCGCACGGGACGAGAAGGCCGACGGCGGCGTCCTGCTACGCTGACGCCCATGCAATGCAGGTGACTCGATCTCTCCCCCGCCTCCGGCCGCCCCTCGGCATGCCGCGGCATCCTCGATCGAAAGGCATCCTCATGCACTCCGCCGACCTTCCCCTGCTCGGACGCACCGCGCTCGTGACCGGCGTCTCGCGCAGGCGCGGCATCGGATTCGCGACCGCCACGACGCTCGCCTCCCTCGGCGCGAACGTGTTCGTCCATCACTTCCGCCCGCATGATCTCGACCACCCCTGGGGCGGCGACGATCTCGACGCCGTCCGCACCGGCATCCGGGACTCGCTCGCATCCCGAGCGGTGATGGGCGACGCCGAGGCGGATCTCCGTGACCCCGACAGCATCGAACCGCTGCTCGATGCGGCGTCCTCGCTGTCAGGACGGCTCGACATCGTCGTCTGCAATCAGGCGATGAGCGGAGGCGACGGGACGATCTTCGACATGACCGCCGACCGGCTGGACGCGCACTGGCAGGCGAACGCGCGCGCATCACTGCTGCTCACCGCGGGCCTGGCGCGTCGAGTCCGGGTCGAGCTCGGCGGCGCGGACACCCTCGTCGCCCGCCCGGGCGACAGCATCCCCTCACTCGGCCCGTTCGAGAAGCCGACGGCGCACGTCATCTGGATGACCTCCGGTCAGGGCCACGGAGCGATGCGCGGAGAGATCTCCTATGCGACGAGCAAGGCCGCGCTCGCGGGCATCACGCGGTCGACGGCGGCGGAGCTGCTCGACGTCGGGATCGTGCTGAACACCGTCAACCCGGGCCCCGTGAACACGGGCTACCTCGATGCGGACACCACGGATCGCGATCTCTCCGGCGTCGACGAATGGATCGCCGGCACGCCGTTCGGCCGAGTCGGTCGACCGGACGACCCGGCGCGGCTGATCGGCTGGCTGTGCACCGACGCCGGCTCCTGGGTGGTGGGTCAGGTGCTGACCACGGACGGCGGGTTCTCGCTGTGACGCACGCGAGGTCGCTGCGCCGCGCCTAGGCGTCGACGGTCTTCTCGGCCGAGACGGGCTCGGGGAAGATCGCGGTGAACAGCTGCCCGACCCACTCGAGCAGCTCGGCCGCCTGCAGCGGTTCGAGGCCGACTCCCACGGCGGCCGGCACGGTGGGCATGGGCACGACGAGGGCCTCACCCCCGGCGACCAGCTTCGCCTTGGGATACAGCCGCTGCAGACGCACCTTGATCGAGTCCTCGAGCCGCGCCGGCGCGATGCGCAGGTTCGATCCCATGACCACCACGTCGGAGAGTCCTGCTCTGGCCGCGCGCCGACGCAGACGTGCGACGGCGATCAGACCCTCGACCTCGTCGGGCGGGGTGCCGTAGCGGTCGGTGAGCTCGTCGATGACGAGGTCGATCGCGTCGTCCTTCGCCGTGGCCGCCGAGGCGGAGGAGAGCTTCTGGTAAGCCTCGAGACGGAGTCGCTCGCTGTCGATGTAGTGCTCCGGAATGCGCGCGTCCAAAGGCAGCTCGAGTCGCAGCTCCTGTCCCGACTCGACATCCTCGCCGCGGAACGTCGCGACGGCCTCGCCGATCATCCGAAGGTAGAGATCGAATCCGACGCCGGCGATATGCCCGGCCTGCTCGCCGCCGAGCAGGTTGCCCGCGCCGCGCAGTTCGAGGTCCTTGAGCGCGACCTGCATGCCGGAGCCGAGGTCGTTGTTCACGGCGATCGTCTGGAGTCGGTCAGCCGCCGTCTCGCTCAGCGGCTTCATCTCGTCGTAGAGGAAGTAGGCGTACGCACGCTCGCGACCTCGCCCGACACGTCCGCGCAGCTGATGCAGCTGGCTGAGTCCGTACTTGTCGGCGCGGTCGATGATGATCGTGTTCGCGTTCGAGATGTCGAGGCCGGTCTCGATGATCGTCGTCGAGACGAGCACGTCGAACTTGCGCTCCCAGAAGTCGTCGACGACCTGCTCGAGCGCGTGCTCGCCCATCTGACCGTGTGCGACCGCGATGCGCGCCTCGGGCACGAGCTCGGCGAGCTGTGCCGCGACCCGCTGGATCGACTGCACACGGTTGTGCACGAAGAACACCTGTCCTTCGCGCAGGATCTCGCGCCGGATCGCCGCCGCGATCTGCTTGTCGCTGCGGGGGCCGACGAACGAGAGGATCGGATGCCGGTCCTCCGGCGGGGTGGCGAGCGTCGACATCTCGCGGATGCCGGTGACCGCCATCTCGAGCGTGCGCGGGATCGGCGTCGCACTCATCGCGAGGATGTCGACGTTGGTCTTCATCTTCTTGAGGGTGTCCTTGTGCTCGACGCCGAAGCGCTGCTCCTCGTCGATGATCATCAGACCGAGATCCTTGAACATGACCTGGTCGGTGAGGATGCGATGCGTGCCGATCACCATGTCGACCGTGCCGTCGAGCAGGCCGTCGAGCGTGAGACGAGCCTCCTTGTCGGTCTGGAAGCGGGACAGCGGCCGCACCTTGACCGGGAATCCGGCGAAGCGCTCGGTGAAGGTCTCGAGATGCTGCTTCACGAGAAGCGTGGTCGGCACCAGCATCGCGACCTGTTTGCCGTCCTGGATCGCCTTGAACGCCGCACGCACGGCGACCTCGGTCTTGCCGAACCCGACATCGCCCGAGAGCAGGCGGTCCATCGGGATCGGCCGCTCCATGTCGGCCTTGATCTCGTCGATGGTCTGCAGCTGATCGAGGGTCTCCGCGAACGGGAACGCCTCTTCGAGCTCGCGCTGCCAGGGCGTGTCCGGACCGAAGGCATGCCCCTTGGCGCTCATCCGCGCCGAATACAGCTTGACGAGCTCGACGGCGATATCGCGCACTGCCTTGCGCGCTTTGCCCTTCGCCTGCGACCAGTCGCTGCCGCCCATCTTCGAGAGCGTGGGGCCCTCGCCGCCGACGTACTTCGAGAGCAGGTCGAGCTGGTCGGTCGGCACGTAGAGCTTGTCGCCCGGGTAGCCGCGCTTCGACGGCGCGTACTCGAGCACGAGGTAGTCGCGCACCGACTTGGTCGCATTGCGGCCCCCCGTGGAGACCTCGCGCTGCGTCATCTCGACGAAGCGGCCGATGCCGTGGGTGTTGTGCACGACGAAGTCGCCCTGTTTGAGCTGCAACGGGTCGACGACGTTCTTGCGGCGCGAGGCGAGCTTCTTGACGACCCGCTGGTCGCCGCCGATGGTGCGGCCGTAGAACTCGTTGTCGGTGAGGACGGCGAGCTTCGCCTCGCCGATCTGGAAGCCGGCCTCGACGGACCCTGTGACGAGCGTCGCGACGCCGGTGTCGGGCGCCTCGATGAGCTCGGAGACGATGCGCGCGGCGATGCCGCGGTCGGAGAGCACGTCGCGGGCGCGGTCGACGAGTCCGGCACCGGCGGCGATGACCACCACGCGCCACCCCTCGGCCACCTTGGCGTCGACGAACGAGATCGCGCCGTCGACGTTGCCGTGGAACGACGGGATGACCTGGGCGTCGATGGTCTCGGCGTCCTCGCCGCCCATCGCGAACGGGCTCAGCCGCCACCACACGCCGCCACGGTCGCGGACGACCTCGCGCAGTCGGGCGATGGTGAGGAAGTCGCCGGCGCCGAGGTCGATGGGAGCCGATGCGCCGGACGTCGCCGCGCTCCAGGCCGCATCGAGGAACTCGCGGTTCGTCTCGCCCAGCGTGATGGCCCGCGCGCTGGAGCGCTCGGGATCGACGACCGCGGTCGCGCTGCCCTCGGGCAGATACTCGGCCAGGGACTTGAGCGGACCGGACACCGCCGGGAGCAGCGACTCCATTCCCTCGACCGGAATGCCCTCTGCCATCTTCTCGAGCATGCCGGCGATCGCCGGGAAGCCGCCGATCAGCGCCCGCGCACGATCGCGCACATCGGGGGTCAGCAGCAGCTCGCGGCTCGGAGGCAGATCGACGCCGTCGACGTCGCCCGGAAGCGAGCGCTGGTCGGCGACGGAGAACGCGCGGATCTGGTCGACCTCATCGCCGAAGAACTCGACGCGGAAGGGGTGTTCCGAGATCGCGGGGAAGACATCGAGGATGCCGCCGCGCACGGCGAACTCGCCGCGACGCGACACCATATCGACGCGCGAGTAGGCGCGCTCGACCAGCTGCTCGACGACGCGGTCGAGCTCATGACCGCGCGTGCCGGCGCGCAGCTCGAGCGGAGCGATCTCGCCGAGGTTGCCGGCGATGGGCTGGAGCGCTGCTCGTACCGACGCGACGACGACGAGGGGGTGATCACCCGACCACTCGGCGACGCGACGGAGGGTCTGCAGTCGCTGACCGACGGTGTCGGGGCTGGGACTCAGTCGCTCATGCGGCAGTGTCTCCCACGCGGGGAAGGTCACGACCTCGGCGTCGGGGATGTAGGCGCCGAGCGCCGCGGCGAGGCTCTCGGCGCGCCGCCCCGTGGGGACGACGGTCAGCAGCGCTGCGGGATGACCTGCGGCGCGGCGCTTCTCGAGCAGGCCGGCGAGCGCCGGCGCGTCGAGGCCGTCGACGAGGCCGAGATCGGCATCGGTCTGCGCCCAGCCGAGGGCGTCACGAAAAAGAGACGCCTCTTCCAAGGCGCGCAGAATCCCCGGAACAGTCACCGGACAAGCCTAGTCGCGGCCGCCGACACCGGGACCGGGAGCCGCGCGCACACGCGTTCTCCGACCCGTAGGATTCCGGGATGGAACCGGTCACCCTCACCACGGACCGCCTCACGCTGCATGTGCCGGACGAGTCGGACATCGACGCGATCGTCGCAGCCTGCCAGGATCCGGAGATCCCGCGGTGGACGACCGTGCCGAGCCCCTACACGCGAGAGCACGCCGCGGACTATGTGCGCCTGATCGGCGAGTGGTGGGCCGACGGGAGCCAGACGATCTGGTGCGCGTATCGCGACGAGGAGCTCGTCGCCTCGATCGGGTTGCACCACATCACGCCGCACCACACCGGCGGGCACGCGGAGCTCGGATACTGGGTCACCTCTGCCGCGCGCGGCAACGGCTACCTCGTCGAGGCCGCGCGCGCCGTCGTCGACTGGGGCTTCGACGAGCTCGGTCTCGCACGGCTGGGCTGGCGGGCGGTCGCGGGCAACATCGCGTCGGCACGGTCGGCGAGGGCGCTCGGGTTCCGCTACGAGGGATTCGCACGCCAGGCGCTCACGAGCGAGCGCGGCCGCGACGACGGCTGGTTCGGCGGACTCCTCGCATCCGACGACCGCACACCGGTCGACTGGCCGGTGCTCTAGTCGCGTGTCCGACCCCGATGGCAGGATGAACGCATGCCGGAGATGCCGGAAGTACAGGGCCTGACCACATTCCTCACCCAGCGCGCGGTGGGGCGGACGATCGTGCGAACCAGCGTGGGCGCGATCGCCGCGCTCAAGACATACGACCCGCCGAACTCCGCACTGCACGGTCAGCAGATCACTGCGGCCTCTCGACGGGGAAAGTTCGTCGTGCTCTCGTGCGGCGACGACCTGCATCTCGTCTTCCACCTGGCCAAGGCGGGCTGGCTGCGCTGGTACGAGACGCTGCCCACGACGCCGATCAAACCCGGCAAGTCGCCCATCGCCGTCCGTGTCGGCCTCGACGACGAGAGCGGATTCGACCTCACCGAGGCCGGCACCAAGAAGTCGCTCGCCGTGTATGTCGTGCGCGACCCGCAGGACGTCCCGGGGATCGCCCGGCTCGGGCCCGACCCTCTCGACGAGTCGTTCACCCGGGAGGTCTTCGGCGGTCTGCTCCAGGGGCGGCGCACGCAGATCAAGGGCTTGCTCCGCGATCAGGGCGTGATCGCCGGAATCGGGAATACCTACTCCGACGAGATCCTGCACGCCGCGCGGATGTCGCCGTACGCGATCGCCGACAAGCTCGACGACGACGAGGTCGATCGCCTGTATGCCGCCATGCAGACGACTCTCGCGGATGCGGTCGCCGAGGCCTCGGGCAAGCCGCCGGCCGACCTCAAAGACGCCAAGCGCCGTGGGATGCAGGTGCATGCCCGTCGTGGCGAGGCCTGCCCCGTGTGCGGCGACACGGTGCGCAGCGTCTTCTTCGCAGATCGCTCGATGGAGTACTGCCCCACGTGCCAGACCGGTGGCAAACCGCTCGCCGATCGTCGGTTGTCACGGCTGCTCAAGTAGCACTTCGACGCGGAATGAAATGCATCCGGATGTGTTGAGTACACTCAGAGCATCAACGTGCTCCGGGGTCGGTGAGAATCCGAACCGGCGGTGACAGTCCGCGAGCGTCTCGGTTCTCCGAGATGCCGATCCGGTGGAATTCCGGGACCGACGGTGGTGCGAGGCCCAGCCTCGCTAGTCCGGAAGGGAGGCAGCACGGTGCGCCGCCGCGCGCGCGTTCTGCCGACGTCTCCCTCGAGGAGATCCCCCGGAGCCTCAGAGAGGACCACGGATGGCAGTGAACGAGGCGGAACGCCGGGCGATGACCCGTGCGCTCGAGCTCGCGACGCTCGGACCTCGCGGAGTGAACCCGCAGGTCGGTGCCGTCATCCTCTCCCCCGACGGCGAGATCATCGCCGAAGGGTGGCATCACGGCGCCGGAACGCCCCACGCCGAGGTCGATGCCCTCTCGCGACTCTCCGCCGGTGCCGCCGAGGGGGCGACCGCCGTCGTCACCCTCGAACCGTGCAACCACACCGGTCGCACCGGCCCCTGCTCCGTCGCGCTGATCGAGGCCGGCGTCTCGCGTGTCGTCTACGCCCTCGACGATCCGGGAGCCGTCTCGGGCGGCGGTGCCGACCGCCTCCGCTCGGCGGGCGTCAGCGTCGATGCGGGCGAACAGAGCGATGTCGCACACCGCATCATCGACGGCTGGCTCACCGCTCAGCGCCTCGGCCGCCCCCACGTCACCGTGAAGTGGGCGCAGTCCCTCGACGGCCGCGCGGCGGCATCCGACGGCAGCAGCCGGTGGATCACGGGACCTGAAGCCCGCGCGGACGTCCATCGACGTCGCGCTGCGGCCGATGCGATCGTCGTCGGCACAGGCACTCTGCTCTCCGACGATCCCTCGCTGACGGCTCGCCACGGCGAGGCGCTCCATGAACACCAGCCCGTCCCGGTCGTGATCGGCTCGCGCATCACCCCCGACGATGCGGCGATCCGCCGGCATCCGCAGACTCCGCTCTTCTACGACACCCATGATCTGCATGCCGTGCTCGCCGACCTGCACGCTCGCGGCATCCAGAGCGTGTTCATCGAGGGGGGCCCGACGCTCGCGAGCGCCTTCGTCGCCGCGGGGCTCGCCGATCGCGTGCTCGTCTACATCGCGCCGGTGCTGCTCGGCGGCGACCGGCTGGCACTGACCGACATCGGCGTCGGATCCATCGACGCCGCCCGACGACTGACGATCGACCAGTGGCAGCCCCTCGGGTCCGACCTGCTCGCGATCGCTCATCCCGCGCTCACCACCGAAGAAGGAGCCGCCTGATGTTCACCGGAATCATCGAGGAGATCGGCGAGATCACCGCTATCGCGCCCGCCGGAGACGGCTGGCGGCTGACGGTTCGCGCCCCCAAGGCGGTCTCCGACGCCGTGCACGGCGAGTCCATCGCGGTCTCGGGAGTCTGCCTCACCGTCGTCGACTCGACCGGCGACACCTTCGACGCCGACGTCATGAGGCAGACCCTCGACGTGGCCGCTCTGGGCGGCGCATCCGTCGGCACCCGCGTGAACATCGAGAAGGCGATGCCGGTCGGCGCGCGGCTCGGCGGTCACATCGTGCAGGGACATGTCGACGGCGTCGGCGATGTCCTCGAGGTGCGACCCGGCGAGCAGTGGAGCGTGCTGCGCATCTCGCTGCCCGACGACCTCGCGCCGCTCGTGGTCGACAAGGGCTCCATCTCGGTCGACGGCACCTCCCTCACCGTGAGCGCGGTCAGCGCTGTCGACGCGGACGCTCACTGGTTCGAGATCTCGCTCATCCCCGAGACTCTCGCCGCCACCACCCTCGGCTCCCGCGCGGTCGGCGACCGCGTCAACCTCGAGACCGACATCCTCGCCCGTCACGTCGAGCGCCTGCTGGCGTTCCGGGCAGCACCGGAAGGAGGCTCGCGATGAGCCTTTCCACCATCACCGAAGCCCTCGAGGCCCTTCGCGCGGGGCGCCCCGTGCTCGTCGCAGACGACGAGAACCGCGAGAACGAGGGCGACGTCATCATGTCGGCCGAGCTCGCCACGCCCGAATGGGTGGCATGGACGGTCCGCTGGTCGTCCGGGTTCATCTGCGCGCCGATGCCCGCCGACCTCGCCGACAACCTCAACCTGCAGCCGATGGTGGCCGCCTCCGAGGACGCCCGTTCGACCGCCTACACCGTGAGTGTCGACGCGGCCGAAGGCGTGACCACCGGAATCAGCGCGCACGACCGCGCGCACACGCTGAACGTCCTGGCGAATCCCGATTCGACCGCGACGAGCATCATCCGCCCCGGTCACGTCCTGCCGCTGCGCGCCGTCGACGGCGGAGTGCGCGAGCGCAGCGGCCACACCGAGGCCGCGGTCGATCTGATGAAGCTCGCGGGCCTGCGGCCCGTGGGCGCGATCGCCGAGGTCGTGGCAGAGGACGGCAGCATGATGCGACTGCCCGGACTCATCGAGCTGGGTGCACGCGACGGAATGCCGGTCATCACGATCGAGCAGCTCATCGCCCACCTCAACGAGGTCGACCCCACCGGCTGGTCGCCCGAACGCGCCAGTCGTCGTGTCAGCCTGCGGGCAGACGCGACCGTGCCGACCACGCACGGGACGTTCCGGTTCCTCGCCTACAAGGACCGGGTGACCGGCACCGATCACATCGCCGTCGTGTCGGGCGAGCCCGGCGAGACCGCGCTCGTGCGCGTGCACTCCGAGTGCCTGACCGGAGAGGCCTTCGGGTCGCTCAAATGCGAATGCGGCCCGCAGCTCGACGCCGCCCTCGACGCGATCGAGCAGGACGGCGGCATCGTCATCTACATGCGCGGCCATGAAGGTCGCGGAATCGGCCTGATCAACAAGCTCCGTGCCTACAGCCTGCAGGAGGAGGGGCTCGACACGGTCGATGCGAATCTCGCACTCGGGCTTCCCGCGGATGCGCGGGACTACGCGGCTGCGGCCGGCATCCTCGCCGATCTCGGCGTCTCGAAGGTTCGCCTGTTGACCAACAACACCGACAAGGTGAACCAGCTGCGCACCCTCGGACTCGATGTCGTCGAGCAGGTGCCGCTGATCGTCGGCGTCGGACCGAACAACCATCAATACCTCGAGACCAAGCGTGACCGCATGGGTCACATCATCGGTGAGGCGGAGCTCGCAGAAGCTCTCGCCGACGGACGGAAGGACGACGCATGAGCGGCGCAGGAGCACCCAAGACCGAGAAGATCGACGGACGAGGCCTGAAGGTCGTCATCGTCGCCGGCACCTGGCACGACGTCATCACGAACGGCCTCATCGCCGGCGCCCAGCGTGTGCTCGATGACGCGGACGCCGACTACCGCCTCGTCCGCGTGCCGGGGTCGTTCGAACTCGCCCTCGCCGCCCAAGCCGCCTTCGCAGGTGGAGCGGATGCCGTCGTCGCACTCGGCGTGATCATCCGCGGAGGCACCCCGCACTTCGAATACGTCTCGGCAGCCACGACCGACGGACTGACGCGGGTCTCGCTCGACGCGGGCAAGCCCGTCGGATTCGGCGTGCTGACGCTCGACGACGAGAAGCAGGGTCTCGACCGCGCCGGACTCGAGGGCTCGAAGGAGGACAAGGGCGCGGAGGCTGCGGATGCCGCGCTGCGCACGGCCCTCCTGGTGCGCTCGCTGCGCGGCTGAGGCCGGCCCTCGCGTGGGCTGAGGTCAGCCTGCCCCGTAGGTCAGCCTCCCCTTGGTGGCGCGCACGTCCCGCGTGCTCGTACCGTGAGGGCATGGAGACTCTGCGGCACGTCGTTCTGTTCGTCCATCTCATCGGCTTCGCCGTGCTGTTCGGCGCCTGGGCGGTGCAGGCGTTCGGCGGCAAGCGCGAGTTCACGCGCCTGATGAGCATCGGCATGACCATCGCAGCGATCGCGGGTCTCGCCCTCGCCGCTCCGTGGGGTCTGCCGGAGGGCGTCGAGATGAACTACGCCAAGATCGGCACGAAGCTCGTGGTGCTGCTCGCGATCGGTGCGCTCCTCGGCATCGGCACGTCGAAGCAGCGCAAGTCCGGCAGAGTGCCGCCCGCGATGTTCTGGCTCGTCGGCATCCTGACCGCCCTCAACGCGGGCATCGCCGCCATCTGGCGCTGACTCTCCTTCCCTTCCGCCGGATCAGCGGATTCTGACCTCGGGGAGCTGGAAGTGAGGGAGGGCGCGCGAGAGGATGCCGGAGTCAGCGCGCGGCGCGCGGCGGGGCCGAGCTCTCGCGCACGATGAGCTCGGTGCCGACGAGCGGCGTCTGACTGCGCTCTCCCCCATCGAGCTCGGCGAGGAGGGCGTCGACCGCGAGAGCGCCGACCTTCTCGGGATGCTGCTGCACCGTGGTCAGCGGCGGCCACAGCTGGGCGGCATCCGGCAGGCCGTCGAACCCGACCACGCTGACGTCGCCGGGAATGTCTCGACCGGCCTCGCGGAATGCCCGCACGACGCCGATCGCCATCTGGTCGTTCGCCGCGAACACGGCCGTGACGCCGTCGTCGTCACGCAGGCGGAGCCCGGCGCGATAGCCGGATTCGGCTGACCAGTCGCCCTGCAGCGGCTCGGGTGCCTCGATGCCGCGATCCATGAGAGTCGAGCGCCAGGACTCGCGTCGACGCTCTGCGGAGTAGGACTTCGCCGGTCCTGCGACGTGCCAGACGGTCTCATGGCCGAGGTCGAGCAGGTGCTCGGTCGCGAGGCGCGCACCCTGAGCCTGATCCGTGTCGACGAACGGGTGAGTCGTGCCGCGGTTCGAGTCGACGAGCACGACGGGCAGACCGTCGGGGATCTCGACTTCGGCCTCGTCGAGCTGATGCGCCTCGATCACGATGATGATCCCGTCGACGGCGTGCTCCTCCAGGCGGCGGAAGGCTCCCGCGACGGTGTCGCGGGCACTCGACTCGACGGGGATGAGGGTGAGGGCGTATCCCATCTGCGAGGCGCGCACGGCGATCGCATCGAGCGTGCGCTGGTTGCCGTACGAGCTGAAGGAGAACATGATGACGCCGATCGCCCGGAATCGGCCGGATCGCAGCGCACGAGCCGCACTGTTGGGCCGGTAGCCGAGCCGCTGCATGGCGTCTTCGACGCGCTCCCTGGTGGCCGCGCCGACGTAGCCGCGCGCGTTCACGACGCGCGACACGGTCTGTCCGGAGACGCCGGCCTCGCGGGCCACGTCCTCCATGGAGGGGTCTCGCCGCCGCTGCGGCGGCTCTGCCGACTGTACCGAGGTCACGAGCACTCATCCATTCATGTGTTGACGTTGACACACTAGCAGTGCATCGAATATGTTGACGTTGACACACGGCGCCGTGAGCGCCCGATCTCTAAGAAGGTTCTCGTCAATGACGACTCAAGATTCCGCAGCCCTGGCGGACCACGGCATCCGCCGGCGTGAGAAGCGCGACTGGAAGGGATGGGCCTTCGTCGGCCCGTTCATGGTCGTCTTCGCCCTGGTCTTCCTGACCCCGCTCGCCTACGCGCTCTACCTCAGCTTCTTCCAGGAGAAGCTGATCGGCGGCACGGCGTTCGTCGGCTTCGACAACTACGTCCGCGCTCTCACCGACCCGCAGTTCTGGGAGGCTTTCGGCCGCGTGGTGCTGTTCCTCGTGGTGCAGGTGCCGATCATGCTCGTCCTGGCGCTGGCCGCGGCGCTCGCCCTCGACAGCGCACGCCTGCGCGGCGCATCGTTCTTCCGCATCCTGATCTTCCTGCCGTACGCGGTGCCCGCGGTCGTCGCGGTGCTCATGTGGGGGTACATCTACGGCGACCAGTTCGGTCTGACGTCGAATTTCAACGACTTCCTCGGCAGCGACCTCATCACGCCCTTCGCCCGGGAGTGGATCCTGGTCTCGATCGGCAACATCGTGACCTGGCAGTTCGTCGGCTACAACATGCTGATCTTCTACTCGTCGCTGAAGACCATCCCCACCGACATGTACGAGGCGGCGTCGCTCGACGGCGCGGGTGCCTGGCGCACGATCTTCTCGATCAAGATCCCCTCGGTGCGCGGTGCTCTCGTGATCGCCACGATCTTCTCGATCATCGGCAGCTTCCAGCTCTTCAACGAACCCAACATCCTGCGGCCCCTGGCTCCGAACGTGATCACGACGTACTTCACCCCCAACATGTACGCGTACAACCTCTCGTTCGCCGGACAGCAGTTCAACTACGCCGCGACGATCGCCATCATCATGGGCGTCATCACCGCAGTGATCGCCTACGTCGTGCAGCTGCGCGGCTCGAAGTCGGAGGTGCGCTGACATGGCACTCCCCCTCGCCCGTCCCTCGCAGAAGCGCCACGATCTGATGAATCCGCGCAAGTCGAAGATCCTGCTGATCGTCATGGTGATGTACGCCCTGTACACACTGGTGCCGCTCGTCTGGCTGCTGTTCAGCTCGACCAAGACGCAGTCCGGGCTGTTCAGCTCGTTCGGGCTCTGGTTCTCCGACGACTTCGCATTCGTCGACAATCTGGTGGCGACCTTCTCGTATCAGGACGGCATCTTCCTGCGCTGGCTCGGCAACACGCTGCTCTACGTCGTGGTCGGCGCCGGCGGCGCGACGCTGCTCGCCACCATGGCCGGCTACGGCCTGGCGAAGTACCGCTTCCCCGGCCGCCGCGCGGTGTTCGCCGTCGTGCTCGGCGCGGTCGCCGTGCCGGGCACCGCCCTCGCCGTGCCGACCTTCCTGCTCTTCAGCGAGCTCGGGCTCACGAACACCCCGTGGGCAGTGATCATCCCCTCGCTGATCAGCCCGTTCGGCCTGTACCTGATCTGGGTGTTCGCGTCGGAGTCCGTGCCGACGGAGCTGCTGGAAGCGGCGCGCATCGACGGCGCCGGAGAGTTCCGCACCTTCTTCACGATCTCGATGCGACTGCTCGCACCGGGCATCGTGACGGTGACCCTGTTCACCGTGGTCGCGACGTGGAACAACTACTTCCTGCCGCTGATCATGCTCTCCGACCCGGCCTGGTACCCGCTCACCGTCGGCCTGAACCAGTGGAGCGCTCAGGCGATCGGCGCCGGGTCTCAGCCGATCTACAACCTCGTGATCATGGGCTCTCTCCTCACCATCATCCCGATCGTCATCGCCTTCCTGCTGCTGCAGAGGTTCTGGCAGTCAGGTCTCACCGCCGGAAGCGTCAAGCAGTAGCCTCCGGCACCCTCCGCACCGCCCCCCTGTCGGTCCGACGCTGGACCGCACCCCCGAAAGGACACAGCAATGAAGCACCTTCCCTCACCCGCCGCACGGCGCACCCTCACGGTGCTCGCGGCCGGAACCGTGGCAGCGCTGGCGCTGGCCGGCTGCAGCACCGGCGACTCCGGCTCCGGCGGCAGCGCTGCCGGCGACGGCTCGTTCGACTCCGTCGAGGCCGCTCTCGAGAAGGGGGCGAGATAACGTACTGGTCGTGGACCCCTCCGCCGAGGCTCAGGTCGAGGCGTTCGAGAAGGAGTACCCGAACGTCAAGGTGAACGTGGTCAACGCGGGCACCAACAACGAGGAGTACACCAAGCTGCAGAACGCCATCAAGGCGGGCTCCGGCGCCCCCGACGTCGTGCAGATGGAGTACTACGCCTTCCCGCAGTTCGCGCTGACGGATGCCTTCGTCGACCTCTCGCAGTACGGCTTCGCCGACTTCGAGGACGACTACACCGCCTCGACCTGGAACTCCGTCACCGACGGCGACGCGATCTACGGCCTCCCGCAGGACTCCGGCCCCATGGCGCTCTTCTACAACAAGGCCGTGTTCGACGCCGCCGGCGTCGCCGTGCCCACCACGTGGGACGAGTACTACGAGGCGGCGAAGGCGATCCACGCCGCGAACCCCGACGCCTACATCACGAACGACACCGGCGACGCCGGCTTCGCGACCTCGATGATCTGGCAGGCCGGCGGCAAGCCGTTCGACACGTCGGGCACCGACGTCACGATCGACCTGCAGGACGACGGATCGAAGAAGTGGACCGAGAACTGGAACCGCCTCGTCGAGGAGGACCTGCTCGCGCCCTACGGCAGCTGGAGCGACGAGTGGTTCCGCGCTCTCGGCGACGGCAGCCTCGCGACCCTCGTGATCGGCGCCTGGATGCCGGGCAACCTGATCACGGGCGCCCCCGACGGTGCCGGTGACTGGCGCGTCGCTCCGATGCCGACCTACGACGGCACCCCGGCGACGGCGGAGAACGGCGGCGGCGGCCAGGCCGTGACCACGCAGAGCAAGAACCCGGCACTCGCCGCCGGATTCCTGTGGTGGCTGAACAACTCGGAGGAGAGCATCTCGACGTTCCTCGAGTCCGGCGGATTCCCGTCGACGACCGCCGAGCTGTCGAGCGAGGAGTTCCTCGCCGACGCGCCCGAGTACTTCGGCGGCCAGAAGATCAACGAGGTCCTCGCCGCAGCGGCCGACGACGTGGTCGAGGGCTGGAGCTACCTGCCCTACCAGGTCTACGGCAACAGCATCTTCGGAGACACCGTGGGCCAGTCGTACCAGAACGGCACCGACCTGAACGAGGGCCTCATGACCTGGCAGGACGCGCTGGTCGAGTACGGCAACTCGCAGGGCTTCGCCGTCAACAAGTAATCGCACGTCCGGGCCGGACGGGGACTCGCTCTCCGTCCGGCCCTCCCCATCGAAAGCACCTCATCGTGACCTCCTTCTCCATCGGCGAGACAGACTTCCTCCGCGCCGGGCTCCCCCACCAGGTGATCTCCGGTGCCATCCACTACTTCCGGGTGCACCCCGACCAGTGGCAGGACCGCATCCGCAAGGCCCGTCTGATGGGACTCAACACGATCGAGACCTACGTCGCATGGAACGCTCACGAGCCTCGGCGCGGCGAGTGGGATGCCACGGGTTGGAACGACCTGGGCCGGTTCCTCGACCTGATCCAGGCGGAGGGCATGGATGCGATCGTGCGGCCCGGCCCCTACATCTGCGCCGAGTGGCACAACGGCGGGCTGCCGAACTGGCTCACCGCGGGCGAGCGCGAGCTGCGCTCCTCCGAGCCGACGTTCCTCGCCGATGTCAGCGACTACCTCCGCCGGGTCTACGACATCGTCGCGCCCCGGCAGATCGACCGTGGCGGCTCGGTCGTGCTCGTGCAGATCGAGAACGAGTACGGCGCGTACGGCTCGGACAAGGACTACCTCGAGGCGCTCGTCGCCCTCACCCGAGAAGCCGGTATCACCGTGCCCCTCACCACGGTCGACCAGCCGACCGATCGGATGCTGGCAGACGGCAGCCTCCCCGAGCTGCACAAGACCGGATCCTTCGGATCGCGCAGCGCCGAGCGCCTCGCCACCCTGCGCGCCCACCAGCCCACCGGCCCCCTGATGTGCTCCGAGTTCTGGGACGGCTGGTTCGACTGGTGGGGCGGCGTGCATCACACGACCGACGTGGACACCGCCGCCGCCGATCTCGACGAACTGCTGGCCGCGGGGGCCTCGGTGAACATCTACATGTTCCACGGCGGCACGAACTTCGGTCTCACGAACGGTGCCAACCACAAGGGCCGTTACCTGCCGATCGTCACGTCATACGACTACGACGCGCCTCTCGACGAGGCCGGCAACCCGACCGCGAAGTTCTTCGCCTTCCGCGACGTCATCGCGAAGTACGCGCCCGTCCCCGACGAGCTGCCCGCCGCGGCCACCGCGGCACCGATCTTCTCCGTGCCGCTGAAGCCGGCGGGATCATGGACGGATGCCGCGGCATCGACGCCCGCATCCGCAGTTCCGCGGACATTCGACGAGCTGGAACACCTGAGCGCTCTGGTCCGCTACGACGTCGAGCTTCCCGAAGGTCGCGGCGGTCAGCTCGTGCTCGACGAGGTGCGCGACCTCGCCTGGGTGAGCGTCGACGGCCAGCCCGTCGGCACGCTCTCCCGCACGCGTCACGACCGTTCCCTGCGGATTCCCGCGGGACGGACGCTCAGCATCCTCGTCGAGGAGGGCGGCCGCGTGAACTACGACCACCGACTCGGCGAGCAGAAGGGTCTGATCGGCGCTCCTGCCCTCGACGGCACGCCGCTGACCGGCTGGCACTCGACCGCGCTGGACGTCGCAGGGATCGCGGCGGAGATCGGCTCCAGCGCCGGGAACACGTCGAGCGGCTCCGGAAGTGCACCCTCTGCGTGGGTCGCAGACTTCGCGCTCGACTCCGCCGCCGACCTGTTCCTCGACACCGTTGCCTGGAGCAAGGGCTATGCGTTCGTCAACGGGTTCTTCCTCGGACGGTACTGGCGCAACGGGCCGCAGCGCACCCTCTTCGTGCCGGCCCCGGCGACGCGAGCGGGAGACAACCGGCTCATCGTGCTCGAGTTGGAGCAGCTGCTCGCGCCCACGGCCGACTTCGTGCCGGCGCTCGCTCTCGGCGACACAGAGGAATAGATCACAGGCACGGGCATCCGCCCAGTACCGTGTGTCTGTGCCGCGCCGAAGATTCTCCACCCCCACGCCCGCTGCGCGCGCCCGTCATGCGAAGCGACGCCGGGGCCGGGTGGCCAGAGCGGACAACGACCTCACCGCCGAGCAGTGGGCCTCGCTGCAGGAGGCCTGGGGCGGATGTGCGTACTGCGGAGCGGGCGACATCGCGCTCCAACGCGACTGCGTGATGCCGATCTCCCGCGGCGGTCGCTACACCGTCGAGAACGTGGTGCCCGCGTGCGGGTCCTGCAATGCGAGCAAGCGCAACGACGAGGTCACGTCGTGGCTCCGACGCAAGCGACTCGACGAGCGCGCCTTCCTCAGCCGGTATGACGCCATTCTCCGCGACCTGCGCCCGACCGACTGATCGGGCCCGTCACCCGCTGCGGCGGGACTTCCAGACGGCCGCGGTGAGGTGCGCGGCGTCGGCCCGGGTGATGCTCTGCCAGTTGCGACCGCCCCGCGCGAACGACTCGTGCACGCCGGACGGCACCGCGGCCGGCTCCACCGGACGATCGAGCCAGTCGCACGCGCGCACGTGCACGAGGTCGGCTGCACGGGCTTCGCCCGACGCGTCGTAGCGCCAGGGCCCGGCGATCCGGCCGAGCCACAGCAGTCCGTCGACATCGCGCGTCCAGACGAACGACCCCTCGGCGACCGAGGAGAACCTCTCGAGCCTGCGCGCCATCCGCTCACCGAAGGCGGCATCGACTGCGGCGAGCGCGTCGGCCGGCGACTCCGGGATGCGGTCGAGGCGACCTCCCACTCCGCAGACCCCGATCCGCAGCGCGCGCTCGACCGCGAGCCCCTCGCGCACCCCGTCGTCGCGCGACCTCATCGGGGCGCGGTACGCCGCGGGAACCTCGATGTCGTCGCCCGCGCGAGGTGCGGTGGTCATGCGAGCGGCACCAGCGTGGCGTCGACCCGTGCGCCGTCGATCGCGACCGACATCATCGTGCAGACGGGCTGCCTGCGGCGGTCGGTCGGCGACCCCGGGTTCAGCAGGCGCATCCCGGATGGGGCGACGGTGTCCCACGGGATGTGGGAGTGGCCGAACACGAGCAGGTCGACGCCCGGGAACGCCGCATCCATCCGCTCCTCGCGCCGCTGCTTCGGTCCGGTCTCGTGCACCACAGCGACCTCGACGTCCTCGACCGTCAGCCGTGCGATCTCGGGCAGTCGCTCTCGCAGCGCGGGGCCGTCGTTGTTCCCGTGGACGCCGACGAGCAGCCGCGACCGGGACTCGATCAGATCCAACGTCGCGAGGTCGATCCAGTCCCCCGCGTGCACGACGATGTCGGCGTCGTCGACCGCTCGCAGCACCGCGTCGGGCAGTCGCTTCGCACGGGCGGGCACATGCGTATCGGCGATCAGCAGCAGTCTCGTCGTCACGGTTCTCCGTCTCGGGTGGGCACGGGCATCCGCCTCCGACTCTACGCACGCGATCCAGCGGGATGTCACACGCACCCAGCAAACGCTCAGGAAGGCGTAGGATCTCTCGGTGCCTTGGTATACCGGGCCATGGATCTAAGGAGCTGTATGAGTACGTCCACCGCCCCCGCGAACCCGCGTTCGCGTGTCATCACGGCGAGCCTGGTCGGCACCACGATCGAGTTCTACGACTTCTACGCCTATGCGACAGCGGCCGTGCTCGTGTTCCCCGTGCTGTTCTTCCCCACCGGCAACGACACCACGTCGCTGCTGTCATCGTTCGCCGTGTTCGGCGCCGCCATGGTCGCCCGCCCCATCGGCGCGGTCGTCTTCGGCCACTTCGGCGACAAGTTCGGACGCAAGGCGACGCTCGTCGCCTCGCTGCTCACGATGGGCATCGCGACCTTCATCATCGGCCTCCTTCCCACGTTCCAGCAGATCGGCTGGTGGGCGGCACTGCTGCTGCTGATCCTGCGCCTCGCTCAGGGCTTCGCCCTCGGCGGCGAGTGGTCGGGTGCCGCGCTGGTCGCCACCGAGAACGCTCCGGCCGGCAAGCGCGCCTGGTACGGCACGTTCCCGCAGCTGGGCGCGCCGCTCGGCTTCATCATCGCCAACTTCCTCTTCCTCGGCATCAACTGGCTGCTTCCCCACGCCGACAACCCCGCGCTGAAGTCCGAGGCCTTCCTGTCTTGGGGCTGGCGCATCCCGTTCCTCTTCTCGGCCGTCATGGTCATCATCGGCCTGTGGGTGCGTCTGAAGCTCGTCGAGTCCGACACCTTCAAGAAGGCCGAGAAGAAGGGCGCGATCCGCAAGCTGCCCCTCGCGACCGTGTTCCGCCACCATTGGAAGCAGCTGATCCTCGGCACGTTCATCATGCTGGCGACCTACGTGCTGTTCTACCTGATGACCAACTTCACCCTCGCGTACGGCACCAAGCCGGCCACGCTCGAGACGGCGTCCGCCGCCGCTCAGGCCGCTGCCGAGGCGACGGGCAAGGACTTCGACGCGTCGGCCTTCGCCGCGCAGTTCTATCCGGGACTCGGGTTCGCCTACACGGACTTCGTGCTCATGCAGATCGTCGGCGTCGTGTTCTTCGGCATCTTCACCCTGCTCTCCGGTCCCATCGCCGACACGATCGGGCGTCGCAAGCTGCTGCTGTGGGTCACCGGGCTCATCATCGTGTTCGGCTTCACGTTCAACGCGTTCCTGCTCCCCGCGATGGACCCGAAGTTCACGGGCGCCCTCGCGCAGGCGTTCCTCGTGTTCGGGTTCATGCTCATGGGCGCGACGTTCGGTCCGATGGGAGCGCTGCTGCCCGAGCTCTTCCCGACGAACGTCCGCTACACGGGATCCGCGATCTCCTACAACGTCTCGTCGATCCTCGGCGCAGCCGTCGCTCCGCTCATCGCGCTCTGGCTCTGGGAGCTCGGCGACGGCGCTCCGTGGCTGGTGGGACTGTACCTGTCGGCGATGGGCGTGCTGACCTTCATCGCGCTCCTGCTGTCGAAGGAGACCAAGGACAACGACTACGAATCGGATCTCGGAGTCGCGGCCGCCGTCGAACTCTGACGCGCTCGTCCACACGAAGGGCGGCATCTCCTCGGGAGGTGCCGCCCTTCGTCGTCCGGCGGTCAGTAGGCGGCGTGGATGGTGCGCGTCGAGCCGTCGAGCACCATCGTCCCGCCGAACGGGACGATCCACTGCGGCCGCGTGTGGCCGAAAGGCACACCGACGCAGACCACCGCGTCGGGGTTGTACTGCGAGACCGTCTCGATCACCGCATCCCGTTGCGCGGCACGCAGCGCGTCGGCCTCGGTCGACGAGGGGAGGAACTCGAAATCGCTCACGGGCGGACGCGCGACGACCACTCCCGCGACCACATCGAGGATGCCACGCTCGCCCAGCGCGCGCATCCATCGCGCCACCCAGCTCGCCGGCGGACGCTCTTCGCTGGTCTCGAGCAGCAGGATCCCGCCGCGCAGGTCGTATGCCGAGGGCAGCCTGTCGGCGAGCGCGAGCTGATCGACGACCTCGAGGCAGCCGCCCCAGGTGCGACCTTCGACGCGGACAGCCGGACCCGACCAGGTCCAGTCCTCGGTCGCGACCCGATCGCCGTATTCGGTGAGAGCGCGCGGGTCCGTCCAGCGCCTCCCCACGTCCTCCGACTCTCCGGGCTCCGTGATCTCGACCGTGCCGCCGTCGAGCAGCGCCGCGCGCAGCGACCGCAGATGCACGTCATCGACCGCAGGCCCGGGACCGAGATGCACGGCCGTGGATCCGCCGTAGTAGCCGCGGATCCCGAGGCTCCACAGCCAGTTGAGGATGTTGGTGTTGTCGCTGTAGCCGAGGAACGGCTTCGGGTCGGCCTGGGCGAGCGCGGCGTCGAGGTGCGGCACCACCAGGATCTGGTCGTCCCCGCCGATCGTCGCCAGGATCGCCCGGATGCTCGGGTCGGCGAAGGCCGCGTTCACGTCGGCGGCCCGGGCTTCAGGACTCGCATCGAGCTGCCGCGTGGTCGGATACTCGACCGGGATCAGTCCGGTCAGCTGCTCGAGTCGGCTGAGCGCCTGCTCGTGGAGCTCGGGCGCGACCGCGGGCGCGGCGAAGGCGGGCGACAGGACGGCGACGCGGTCGCCGGGCACGGGTTTCGATGCGGACAGCATCGGCCCAGTCTCGCATCCTGAGCACCGAGATAACGTCAATGCATGTTGACAAGGGGTCGATCGTCAACAAGTATTGACGCAGGAGGTTCCCCATGACCATGAAGACCGCCATCGCACAGGATGACGCCGGCGAGCCGCTCTCGGAGCTCCACCGCCTCGCCGCTCTGCGCAGCGAGCTGGCCAGGGCCGAGGAGACACAGGTGCGACGGGCGCGCAATCTCGGCTATTCCTGGCAGGCGATCGCGAGCTCCCTCGGCGTCTCGAAGCAGGCGGCGCACCGCCGTTTCGGCAGGCACTGACACTCATACAGCCCATCCACAGGATCCGCCCGTACACGAAGTACGGTCGAACTACCCCTTTCAGAACGAGGTCCCGCATGTCCAGCACGGCGACATCACGCCGACGCGGACGCGGCGCGCACTACGACGGCCCGCGCGCCACTTTCCGCCAGCTCCTCCCCTTCCTCTTCGAGCACAGGCGCACGCTCATCGTCGTCGCTGTGCTCAGCGTCTTCGGGGCGGCCACCTCGCTCGCGCAACCGCTGCTGGTCGGGCAGCTCATCGAAGCCGTGCAGTCCGATCAGGGCCTCGGGATCCTGGTGTGGGTCCTCGTCGGTCTCGTGATCGTGTCGTCGATCATCTCCGGCTACCAGCACTATCTGCTGCAGCGCACCGGCACCGCGGTCGTGTACTCGAGCCGTCGCAAGCTGATCTCGCGCATCCTTCACCTGCCCATCAGCGAGTTCGACGCCCGCCGGACCGGAGACCTCGTCTCGCGCGTGGGCACCGACACGACACTGCTCTACGCCGTGCTCACCCAGGGGCTGGCGGATGCCGTCGGCAGCGCGATCCTCTTCCTCGGCGCGCTGATCGCCATGCTCGTGATCGACCCGGTCCTGCTGCTGCTCATCGTCGTCGTGATCGGAGCCTCGGTCGTCGTCGTCACGGCGCTCAGCGGCCGCATCCGCACCGCGTCCACCGCTCAGCAGGAGAAGGTCGGCGAACTCGCCTCCGGGGTCGAGCGCGCCGTCGGCTCGATCCGCACCGTGCGCGCCTCGGGAGCCACCGAGCGCGAGACCGAGACCGTGTCGGCGCTCGCCTCGGAGGCCTACGGCATCGGGGTGCGGATCGCCAAGATCTCGTCGCTCGTGGTCCCCATCGCCGGAGTCGCACTGCAGGTGTCGCTCCTGGTGGTGCTGGGCGTCGGCGGCTTCCGGGTCGCGGCCGGCACGATCACGATCGCCTCGCTGATCACGTTCATCCTGTTCCTGTTCATGCTCGTGATGCCGCTCGCCACCACCTTCGGGGCGATCACCTCGGTGAACCAGGCACTCGGCGCCCTCGGCCGCATCCAGGAGGTGCTGAACCTGCCGACGGAGACCCAGCACGACGCCGAGATCGCCGCGTCCGTCCCGCGCGATGCGGCAGACCCCCTCGCTCCGGCGATCGAGTTCCGTGACGTGCGCTTCCGCTATCCCGAGAACGTGGTCGCCGCTCGCCTCGCCGCCGCGAAGGAGGCGCAGACGCTTCTGGCCGACGCGCACCTCGAACCGACCGACGACTCGGCCGCCGTGGCGGAGCGCGAGGTGCTGCGCGGCGTCTCGTTCGCGGTGCCCCGAGGTGCGCGCGTCGCGCTCGTCGGGCCCAGCGGTGCCGGCAAGAGCACGATCCTCTCGCTGGTGGAGCGCTTCTACGACCCGACAGGCGGTTCGATCCGCCTCTACGGCCACGACTCGCGCACCTACCCGCGCGACGAGCTGCGCGCGCAGTTCGGCTACGTCGAGCAGGACGCCCCCACCCTCGCCGGCACGCTCGGCGACAACCTGCGTCTCGCCTCGCCGGATGCCTCGGATGCGGCCTGCGAACAGGTGCTGCGCGCGGTGAACCTGGGCGACGTGCTCGATCGCGATCCGCTGCGTCTCGATGCCCCCGTCGGCGAAGACGGCGTGATGCTCTCAGGAGGAGAACGCCAGCGTCTCGCGATCGCCCGCGCGCTGCTCACCGACGCACCGATCCTGCTGCTCGACGAGTCGACCTCGTCGCTCGACGGCGTGAACGAGCAGCGCATGCGCGAGGCCATCGACGCGGTCTCGACCGATCGCACCCTCATCGTGATCGCTCATCGACTGTCGACCGTCGTCGACAGCGATCTCATCGTCGTGCTGCAGGACGGCGCAGTGGTCGGTCAGGGCACTCACGCCGAGCTGATCGAGTCGACGCCGCTCTATCGCGACCTGGCTCGGCACCAGCTGCTCGCCTGAGCGTCGCGGCAGGGGCGCACGCGGTCAGCGCGGGAGAAGTACGCGAAGGCGGGATGCCGGAGACCACTCAGCCATGGGTTCGTCTCTGACGTCCCGCCTTCGCGGGTCTGGGGCCACGGGGGCCGTGGAGCGCCGGCTCCCCCGAACCGGCGCCCGGTCTGTCACGCCTTGTCGAGGCGGTAGCGCAGCGAGGCGAGCTCGGCCCGGAGGGCGGCGGGGACCTTGTCGCCGAAGGTGTCGTAGAACTCCTCGGTGAGGTCGGCCTCGGTCTTCCAGGCGTCGGTGTCGATCGAGAAGAGCTCCTCGAGGTCGGCCTCGGGCACGTCGATGCCGTCGAGATTGAGGTCCTCGATCAGCGGCAGGCGACCGATCGGGCTGTCGACCGTCGAGACCTCGCCGGAGACGCGACGGATGATCCAGTCGACGACTCGCGAGTTGTCGCCGAATCCGGGCCACAGGAAGCGGCCGTCCTCGCCACGACGGAACCAGTTCACCTGGAAGATGCGCGGTGCGCGGTCGAACCGGAGACCACGGCCGACCTTCAGCCAGTGACCGAAGTAGTCGGCCATGTTGTAGCCGCAGAACGGGAGCATGGCGAACGGATCGCGACGCAGCTCGCCGACCTTGCCCTCGGCGGCCGCGGTGCGCTCGGACGAGATGTTGGAGCCGAGGAACACGCCGTGGGTCCAGTCGGTGGCCTCGACGACGAGCGGCACATTGGTCGCCCGACGTCCGCCGAAGAGGATCACGTCGAGCGGCACCGCCTCCTCCCAGTCCTCCGAGATCTGCGGGCACTGCGCGGCCGAGACCGTGAAGCGCGAGTTCGGGTGCGCGGCGGGGCGGCCGGAGTCCGGTGTCCAGTCGTTGCCCTCCCAGTCCGTGAGGTGGGCGGGCGCCTGATCGGTCAGACCCTCCCACCAGACGTCTCCGTCGGGGCGGAGCGCGACGTTCGTGAAGATCGTGTTGCCCCAGAGGGTCTCGACCGCCGTGACGTTCGTCGACTCGCCCGTGCCCGGCGCGACGCCGAAGAATCCGGCTTCCGGGTTGATCGCCCAGAGGCGGCCGTCTTCACCGGGGCGGATCCACGCGATGTCGTCGCCGAGCGTCTCGACGCGCCATCCCGGGATGGTCGGGCGCAGCATCGCGAGGTTCGTCTTGCCGCACGCCGAGGGGAACGCCGCAGCCACGTGGTACGCCTTGCCCGTGGGATCGATCACCCGGATGAGCAGCATGTGCTCGGCGAGCCAGCCCTCGTCGCGGGCGATGACCGAGGCGATGCGCAGGGCGAAGCACTTCTTCGCGAGGATCGCGTTGCCGCCGTAGCCCGAGCCGAAGGAGTAGACCTCGAGCGTCTCGGGGAAGTGCACGATGTACTTGTCGTCGTTGCAGGGCCACTCGACGTCGGGCTCTCCCGCAGCGAGCGGCGCGCCGACGGAGTGCACGGTCTTGACCCACGGAGCGCCGTCGGCGATCTGGCGGGTGACCGCATCGCCGACGCGCGTCATGATGCCGATCGACGCGACAGCGTAGGCGCTGTCGGTGACCTGGACGCCGATGTGCGAGAGCGGTCCCCCGACGGGCCCCATCGAGAAGGGCACGACGAACATCGTGCGGCCTCGCATGGATCCCTCGAAGATCTCGGTCATCTTCTCGCGCATCTGCGCAGGAGGAGCCCAGTTGTTGGTCGGGCCGGCATCCTCTTCACTCTCGGACGAGATGTAGGTGCGGCCCTCCGTGCGTGCGACGTCGCTGGGGTGCGAGCGGGCGAGGTACGAGCCGGGACGCCACTCGGGGTTCAGCTTGATCAGCTTGCCCTGGTCGACGAGCCCGCGCAGCAGCCAGTCGTTCTCGGCACGCGAGCCGTCGACCCAGTGGATCGAGGCCGGCTGCGTGAGCGCCGCGATCTCATCGACCCAGGCGGCGAGCTCTGCCATCGCAGGGGTGTCATACGTCGGAGCCGTCCCGAAGGTGCGCACAGGTGCGACAGATGATGCTCGGGGGTGAAGACTTCGGCGATCGCCATGACTACTCCTTTGAAGTGAGGGGCGTTTGTTCCATCTTCTTCCGGTTCGTGCACGACTTTCTGCCATTTCGAGCGATAAGAATCGCGCTTCTTTCGCTAGTATCAAGGAATGGCTCCTTCCGGCATCCACCTCGCGACCCTCGGCCACCGCATCAGACACCACCGCCTCGAGAAGGGCTTCACGCTCGATGAGCTGGGCGCACTCGTCGGCGTCGCCGGTTCGCAGCTGAGCCTGATCGAGAACGGCAAGCGCGAACCGAAGCTCTCACTGCTGCAGGCCATCGCGCTGGCGACGGGCACCGAGGTCACCGACCTCATCTCGGGCGAGCCGCCGAACCGTCGCGCCGCTCTCGAGATCGAACTCGAACGCGCCCAGGAGAGCCCGGTGTTCCGGCAGCTCGGCATCGCCCCCGTGCGCGTCACGAAGGGGATGAGCGACGAGACGATCGAGTCGCTTCTGGGCCTTCACCGTGAACTCCAGCGACGCGAACGAGAGGCGATCGCCACGCCCGAAGAAGCCAGACGAGCGAACACCGAGCTGCGTCTGCGGATGCGCGAGCAGAACAACTACCTCGCGGACATCGAGAGACTCGCCGAGAAGCAGCTGCGGTCCGCCGGGCATGTGCAGGGCGCGCTGACGCACCGCACCGTGAGCATCATGGCCGACAAGCTCGGCTTCGAACTGATCTACGTCAACGATCTGCCGCACTCGACCCGCTCGGTCACCGACCTCGAGAACGGGCGCATCTACCTGCCGCCCGCATCGATCCCCGGGGGTCACGGCCTGCGGTCCATGGCGCTGCAGGCGATGGCGCACCGACTGCTCGGACACACCCCGCCCACCGACTACGCCGACTTCCTGCAGCAGCGGCTCGAGATCAACTACTTCGCCGCCGCGTGCCTGATGCCCGAGACGGCGTCCGTCGCCTTCCTGCAGCAGGCGAAGAAGGATCGCAACCTCGCGGTCGAAGACTTCCGCGACGCATTCGGCGTGACCCACGAAGCGGCCGGGATGCGCATGACGAACCTCCTCACCCAGCACCTGGGCATGTCACTGCACTTCCTCCGTGTCGACGCCACCGGTGCGATCACGCGGGTCTACGAGAACGACGACCTCCCCCTGCCGATGGACGTCACGGGCGCTGTCGAGGGCCAGCGGGTGTGCCGGAAGTTCCAGGCGCGCGCGGCGTTCACGCAGCAGAACCGCACGAACGAACACCACCAGTACACCGACACACCCTCCGGCACCTTCTGGTGCTCGACGCAGACCGGCGCCTCGACCGACGGCGAGTTCTCGATCACGGTGGGCGTTCCCTTCGACGACGCGCGCTGGTGGCGTGGACGCGAGACCGCCGACCGCGCGGTCTCGACCTGCCCGGATGAGGCGTGCTGCCGCCGCCCCTCGGCCGACCTCACCGAACGGTGGAACGGGAAGGCCTGGCCGAGCGCCCGCGTGCACACCCACATGTTCTCGCCGCTCCCCCGTGGCGCGTTCCCCGGCGTCGATGACAACGAGGTCTACAACTTCCTCGGACGCCACGCGAGCGAGTGATTCGCACCGACTCGGCGACTCAAACGTCGAGGAAGCGCGTGAACCGAGCGAGGGCCGCCCGCACCGCCTCGTCGTCGACCGGCCGCGAATCCGGCACTGACTCGAAGAGCTCCGGCGGAGACCCGAGCGAGGCGCTCGCGTGCGTCCAGCATCCGATCACCCGGCCGTCGGCGACGAGCGTCGCCCGCACCATGCCGTTCTTGCCCGGTCCGACGAGAGCGAGATGCTCAGGGGCGCAGACATCCGTGCGGTCGGCGTAGGAGATGTAGTACTCGTCGAAGGCTCCGAGCGCCAGCACCGCCGGGGCACTCGATGACCGCCGCGGACGAGCGACGCCGACGAACACACCCTCTTCGACCTCGACCACGCGAGCCGCCGCGTGATCCCGCGCTTCGCGCGCCTGTCCCAGCGTGAGGCCGGACCACCAGGCGAAGTCCGCGACGCCGGCCGGACCGTGCCCGTCGATGTAGCGCACGAAGAGCTCGGCGAGCGGATCGTCGGGCGCCGCATGCTCGCTGATGTGCTGCTCGACGAGCACGAAGCGCTGCTCCCGGCTCACACCATCGCGCGCGACGACCGGACCCTGGCAGATCAGCCCGTCGAGGGTGAGCTCGCTCAGCAGATGGATGCCGCGCTGCCCGGCGGGATCGATGCCGATACCGGCGAACACCTCGAACATCTCGGCCCGCGTGAGTCCTCCGTCGCGCAGACGCGGCACCGCCGCCGCCACGACCGCGGCGACCATCGACGCATCGATCCCGAGATCGCGACGCCTGCCCGCCGCCTGCTGACGCTGCCGCGCGGCGGTCACCGAGAGCACCCAGCGCAGGTCACGCGCCGGGATGATGTGCAGCGTGCCGCGCATGGTCCACGCGCGCACCAGGTCGCCCCGGGCGAAGGCCCGGTCGACCGCGCGGAGCGGCGGCTCGCCACGGGTGCGCGAAGCCAGGACCCACCGTCCGGCGGTGAAGTCCTGGCTCTGCACCGCGAGCATGTGCGACGCGGCATCCGTCACCGTGCGCGCCGGAGCGCTGAGACGATGCGAGCGGAGCCGCTCGGCGCGCAGAGTCGCGGTCTTCATGCCCTCATCATGCCGGGCACGACCGACATCGCGCACTCACCCGTGCAGCGTCACCTCGCGACGTTCCGGCAGCACGATGGGGTGCGAGCCCGCCATGACCTCGAGCACGCGGATCACCTGGCAGGAGTAGCCGTACTCGTTGTCGTACCAGACGTACAGCACGACGTCGCGGTCGTTCGCGATGGTCGCGAGACCGTCGACGATGCCCGCGCGATGCGAGCCGACGAAGTCCGTCGAGACGACCTCGGGGCTCTCGACGTAGTCGATCTGCTGACGCAGCTTCGAGTGCAGCGAGACGCGACGCAGGTAGTCGTTCAGCTCGTCCTTGACCGCGGGGCGCTCGAGGCCGAGGTGCAGCACGGCCAGCGAGACGTCGGGAGTCGGCACGCGGATCGCAGAGCCGGTGAGCTTGCCCTCGAGCTCGGGCAGCGCTCGCGCCACGGCCTTCGCCGCGCCCGTCTCGGTGATCACCATGTTGAGCACGGCAGACCGGCCACGACGGTCACCGCTGTGGAAGTTGTCGATCAGGTTCTGGTCGTTGGTGAACGAGTGCACCGTCTCGACGTGACCCCGCACGATGCCGTAGGCCTCGTCGATCGCCTTGAGCACCGGGGTGATGGCGTTCGTGGTGCACGAGGCCGCCGTGATGATCCGGTCGTCGGGCTCGATCGTGCTGTCGTTGATGCCGTGCACGATGTTCTTGAGTGCGCCCTTGCCAGGCGCCGTGAGCAGCACGCGAGCGACCCCCGCCGACTCCAGGTGGCGGCTGAGACCCGCCTCGTCGCGCCATCGTCCGGTGTTGTCGACGACGATCGCGTCGTCGATGCCGTACGCCGTGTAGTCGATCGTCGAGGGGTCATCGGAGTAGATCACCTGGATGCGGGTGCCGTTCGCGATGATCTGATCGGCGTCCTCGTCGACCGTGACGGAGCCGGCGAAGCGGCCGTGCACCGAGTCGCGCAGCAGCAGCGACGCGCGCTTCACGAGGTCGTTCTCGGATCCTCGACGCACCACGATCGCGCGCAGTCGCAGACCGCTGCCACCCCCGTTGTGCGCGACGAGGATGCGGGCGAGCAGCCGCCCGATGCGACCGAAGCCGTACAGCACGACGTCGGTGGGCGCTGCCGCGACCGCACCCATCGCCGGCGCGAGCACCTCGGCCAGGTACGCGTCGAGGGGCAGGTCACTGTCGGCGTGGCCCGCGGCGAGGCGCGCGAGGTCGAGCGACGACGCACCGGGTGCGAGTTCGTGTACCGCCTCGAGCACCCCGAGGGTCTCGTCGAGCGGGAGCTGTTCATGCCCGAGCTGCGCCACCCTGTCGTGCACCTCGACGATGCCGGTGGCCGAGAGGCCGAGAAGTCGGTGGCCGTGGAGGGAGGTGACCACGTCGCGTTCGCGCTTGAGAGCGCCGATGAGCGGGATCATCCGCTCGGCCAGCTCTTCTCTCGCCGTCCAGTCGTCGTAGGGTGCGGCGGTTACGTTCATCTGCGTCCTTGCATGTGTGAGCGCGCCGAGGTCGCCGGCGCGCGAGATTGCCGGGTGAGCTTCGGGGGATGCGTCCAGGGTACGCGCCGCGCGGCAGGGTTCTGAAATCGCGGCCTGTCGCCCGTCGTTCACCCACACGACAGGGAATCCTGCGACCATCCGACGCGTTGTCCCCCGGGCACGCCCCGCGTCGAAAGGCTCCATATGACCGCCCCCTCCCGCCCGTCGGCGTGGCCACCGCTGCTGATCGCGATCGTCCTCGAGGTGTCGGCCACCCTGTCGCTGCGGGCCGCCGAGGGTTTCACCCATCCGCTGTGGCTGATCCCCGTCGTGATCGGCTACACCGGCTCGCTCTGGCTGCTGTCGATCGTGCTGGATCGAGGGATGCCCGTGGGTGTGGCCTACGGCATCTGGGCCGCGATCGGCGTCGTCCTCACCGCGATCATGGGCACGGTGCTCTTCGGCGAGCTTCTCGGGACGGTGCAGATCATCGGGATCGGCGCGATCGTGCTCGGTGTGCTGCTCGTCGAGCTCGGATCCCACTCACGCGAGACACCGGTCGAGGTGGCGTCGTGACCTGGACGCTCCTCGCCCTCGCGATCGCGAGCGAGGTCACCGCGACCCTCAGTCTGCGCGCGTCTGAAGGCCTCCGACGCCGAGGGTGGATCCCCGTGATCGTCGTCGGCTATCTCGCCGCGTTCACACTGCTCGGCACGATCCTCGCCATGGGCATGCCGGTGGGCGTCGCCTACGGAGTATGGTCAGCGGCCGGCGTCGCGATCACGGCGATCCTGGGCCGAGTGATCTTCAAGGATCACATCTCAGTCATGATGGCGATCGGCGTCGCACTGATCGCCCTGGGCGTCGTGCTGATCGAGTTCGGCGGCGCGCACTGACGTGACCTCAGAACCCCACGCACATCACGGTGACTCCCGCCGCCATCGCCCACGACTCCACCGCGAGCAGGCGGGCGGTCCGCCCCTGATGCACGGGCACGAGCACCCACTCGGAGACGACCGTCCAGAGCACCACGCCGATGACTCCGGCTATCACGAGCACCGAGAGGAGTCCGTCGAGCCCGTGCCCGCCGTGGCCGCCTGACTCGACCACCGACTGCGTCGCCCCACGCCCGTCACCCGCCGACAGGCTCTCGAAAGAGCAGATCGCCATGACGAGGGAGACCAGCGCGCGGTGGCAGCAGGTCGCAGCCGCCGGGGTGCCCCGCACGCCGGCCGTGCCCAGCATCGCGGAGACGATGAGGACGAGTCCGGTCACCAGCCCGATCAGCGGATCACCGCCGCTCACTGCGATGACGAGCATCGCCGCCGCCATGATCAGCGCGCTCTGCCGCCCCTGCCACGGCACGGCCCGCCAGGCAGCCACGCACGCCGCAGCCGAGACGACGGCGGCGAGCGCCATCAGCCACGGTGCTGCGGGGAGGAGGTGATCCACACTCGCATCATATTGATCAACTGCTCAAAATAGCGATACCCGCGGTGGATGCGTCAGGATGGGCATGTGCCCCGCGTCGTAGACCATGATGAGCGCCGCCGGCAGATCGCCGAGGCGCTGCTGGCCGTGGCCGCGCGCGACGGCCATGAGGCGGTGTCGTCTCGCGCCGTGGCCAAGGAGCTCGGTGTCGCGACAGGCTCGCTCTGGCACTACTTCGACGGGTTCGACGATGTGATCCGCGCCGCAGCGACCATCGTGACCCGGCGCACCGATGAACGGATCGCCGCGGCCACGGATGGGCTCAGTGGACTCGCACGCCTCGACGCGCTCATGCACGAAGTGCTCCCCATCGACGACCGCACGCGCACCGAGGCCTACGTCGTCGTCGGGTTCTGGGGGCGCATCGCGACTCTCGCGCCCGCGCCGAACGCAGGGGCACCCACGGTCGCGACCTGGCAGGAGGGCATCCGTGACGCCCTCGATCAGGCGATCACCGACGGCGAGCTGTCACCGTCGACTCCGACCGGCGCCGTGATGGAGTTGCTGCGCTCGATCACCTACGGACAGCAGGTCATCGAGGTCACCGAGCCGCAGGAGGCCTCAGCGCACCTCGCGGTGTACGACAGCATCCTCGCCCCCTGGCGCAGCTGAGCACACCGCGCTCCCCTGCCGTTCGCCGATGCCGCCTCGTCCGGCCGCCGCCCGAGCCCCTCGGAATCCTCGCCCGTCGCTCTTGTGCGCCCCGTCGCGCCGTCGTACCATCGACCCAATCCGTTTATTGAGCGAACGCTCGAAATAGTGAGGTACGCCGATGTCCCACCCCCAGCCCGTCACCATCGACAGGATCGCCGCGCCGCACCCGCTCGACCCCCTCACCGGCGAGGAGATCGCGGCGGCCCGAGCCGTGCTCGAGTCCGCCGGACTGCTCGGCGAGACCGTCCGCGTGCCGATGCTGCTGCCCGATGAGCCCACCAAGGAGGAGCTCGCCGCATGGAGGCCGGGCGCCCCCATCGATCGCCGCATCGACGCGACCCTGCTCGACACCGCGACCGGCGTCGCGAGCGAAGTCGTCGTCTCGATCACCCGCGGCGAGGTGCTGCGCGCCGAGCGGGTCCCCAACGATGCGCCACCCTACGGCCAGCCCCAGTACCTCTTCGAGGAGTACGAGCGCGCTGAGGCGATCGCGAAGGCGTCACCGGAGTGGCAGGCGGCGATGACGCGCCGAGGACTCGCCGCGCACATGGCCCTCGCGTTCTGCGGACCGCTCGCCCCCGGGTACACCGGCCGCGCCGATGAGGTGGGCCGCCGGGTCATCCGCTCTCTCACCTTCCTCAAATACGACGAGCACGACTCCCCCTGGGCGCATCCCGTCGAAGGGCTGGTCGTGCACATCGACCTCACGACGAACAGCGTGATCCGCATCGACGACGAGGGCGACGTGCCTGTGCCGGCGGGCCACGGAAACTACTACCCCGAGGTGCAGGGCGCCGCGCGCACCTCGCTCAAGCCGATCGAGATCACGCAGCCGGAAGGCCCCAGCTTCGCCGTCAGCGCCTCGCTCGTCGAGTGGGAGAACTGGTCGATGCGGGTGAGCTTCAACGCTCGCGAGGGTCTCGTGCTGCACGACGTCAGGTTCGACGGACGGTCGGTTCTCAGTCGGGCGAGCGTGCCCGAGATGGTCGTGCCCTACGGCGACACCGCACCCGGGCGCTTCTGGATCAGCTACTTCGACGCCGGCGAGTACCTTCTCGGCAAGAACGCGAACCACCTCGAGCTCGGCTGCGACTGCCTGGGGGTGATCCGCTACCTCGACGGCTATGTCGCCGACGACCACGGCCATCCGGTGCGCATCCCGAACGTGGTGTGCATGCACGAGGAGGACTACGGCGTCCTCTGGAAGCACACCGACCTCGCCGGCCGCTCGGACGTGCGCCGCTCGCGCCGCTTCGTGGTGTCGTACTTCTCGACGATCGGCAACTACGACTACGGGTTCTACTGGCACTTCTCCCTCGACGGCTCGATCGAGGTCGTCGCCAAGGCCACGGGGATCGTGTTCGCCGGCGCCGGCGAACCGGGGGTGCGGCAGAAGCACGCCACCGAGCTCGCGCCGGGCGTCTTCGCGCCGGTGCACCAGCACCTGTTCTGCGCACGGCTCGATGTCGCCGTCGACGGCGAGGAGAACCGTCTGGTCGAGATCGACGCGCAGCGCATCCCGATGGGGCCGGACAACCCGTTCGGCAACGCCTTCACGTGGTCGGAGACTCCGTTGCTCTCCGAGGGCGGGGCGCAGCGGGAGGCGGACACCTCGGTCGCGCGCGCGTGGGAGGTGCAGAGCACCACTCGGACGAACCACGTCGGCCGCCCCACGGCCTATCACCTGATCCCGGAGCCCACCGCTCTGCTGATGGCCGACCCCGCGTCATCCGTCGCCGCGCGTGCGGCGTTCGCGACCAAGCATCTCTGGGCCACCCGCCATGAACACGGGCAGATCTGGCCGGCCGGCCGGTATCCGAACGCGCACCAGGGAGGCTCCGGCCTGCCGGAGTACTCGGCGGGCGACCGTTCGCTCGACGGCGAGGACATCGTGCTGTGGCACACCTTCGGACTCACGCACTTCCCGCGCCCCGAGGACTGGCCGATCATGCCGGTCGACTATGCCGGATTCTGGTTCAAGCCGAACGGCTTCCTCGATCAGAACCCCGCGATGGATGTTCCCGAGTCGTCTCAGGCGCACGTCACCGAGGACGCCGGATGCTGCGGAGGTGGCGAGGGCTGCACCTGCTCCCATTGAGCCGCGGCGTCGGCCTCGGCGGTCGACGCCGCGTCGTCATCGGGAACGCCCTGGCGGAAGCACGCGGCGAAGGTACCCCTCACGACAGTGCGGCGATCGCGACACGGAGGATGCCGTCGGCGCTGTCGAGCGCGTGGGCCGAGGCTTCTGCGGACGCCCCCGTGGCGACCATCAGGATCGCGAGCTTGACGGATCCCCCCGCCGCATCCAGGGCGGCGGAAGCCTGGTCGACCTCTGCGCCGGTGAGCTCCGTCACGGTGCGGATCGAGCGCGCGCGCAGCTTCTCGTTCGTCGCCTGAAGATCGACCATCACGCCGTGATAGGTCTTGCCGAGCTTGATCATCGACAGCGTGGTGAGCATGTTCACGACGAGCTTCTGGGCTGTTCCCGACTTCAGACGCGTCGATCCCGAGATGAACTCGGGCCCCGTGACCACCTCGATCGCGATCTCGGCGACCGCACCGATCTCGGATGCCGGATTCGAGGCGATCGCCACGGTGAGCGCGCCGACTCCCCGAGCGAACTCCAGACCGCCGACGACGTACGGGGTGCGACCCGACGCCGAGATCCCGACGACGGCGTCGCGCTCGGTGAGGCCGAGCTCGCGCAGCGAGGCCGCTGCCGCCGCGTCGTCGTCCTCGGCATTCTCGACCGCCGACCGGATGGCCGTCTCGCCTCCGGCGATCAGCCCCACCACCATCGAGGGGTCGGTGCCGAAGGTCGGCGGGCATTCGCTCGCGTCGAGAACTCCGACGCGGCCTGCGGTGCCCGCCCCGAGATAGATGAGTCGTCCGCCGGCGCGGAAGCGGGCGGTGATGCCGTCGACCGCCGCGGCGATCTCCGCACTCCGCTCGCCGACGGCCGCCGGCACACGATGATCTTCCGCGTTCATGCGCCGCACGAGCTCATCGGTGTCGAGCAGATCGAGGTCGCCGCGATCGGTCGTCGACGCCTCGGTGCCGAGCGTCGAGAGGACGTCGAGGAGCGCAGTCAGTCTGGCGTGTTCATTCGGCACGATGCACGAACCTTTCGTGGGGAAGATCGGTGCGCTCCGCGAGCAGGAGCGCACCGTCGAGGGCGTCGCCGGAGGAGACGACGACCGTGCGGTCAGCGGCGCGGAGCGCCTGGGCGAGCGACGAGCGGAACCAGACATGGTCGGTGAGCCCTCCATGCAGGGCGACCTCGCGACTGCTCGAGGACGCCGCGATCGCCGACGCGACGAGCAGGCGGATGCCCTCGGCGGCGATGTCCGCGGAGACGGCGTCGCCGCTCTGCGCCGCATCTAGGAGCAGCGGCGCCAGAGTCGCGAGACGGCGAGGCACCGGCCCGTCCATGGAGATCCAGGCGGGAACCGCGGCGGGCTCGCCGATCGTCGCCGCGACCGCATCGGTGAGCACGGTCTCGACCGCGAGCCCGACCGAGGCGCGCAGGACGGCACGCAGCGCCTCGCGCCCGAACCAGGATCCGCTGCCGAGGTCTCCCAGCTCGGGCCCCCACCCGTCGACCAGCGTCGCCACCTCGCCGTCGATGCCGAGGGCCGCAGCGCCCGTTCCGGCGATCAGCAGTACGCCCGCACCGCCCCCGAGCGCTCCGGCATGAGCGGACACCACGTCGGAGGTCACCGCGACGGGCACGTGAAAGGCATCGGCGAGGACGGCGGCGAGCTCTGATGCGGCCTCGGGGGCGGCCCAGGCTCCGGCCGCACCCACCGAGACCACGGAGATCTGTGCATCGAGATGATCTCTCATCGGCAGAATCGCGGCGAGAGCTGCGTCGACGCCGCCTGCGGCCGCGAGCCCGGGAGCCCCGATCCCGTCGTACACGGGACGCCGGGGCACTCGACGCTCATCGGCGGCAGAGACGACGCCAGAGTCGACACCGGATGATTCGGCGATCACGGCCCGGCAGCGCGACTTGCCGAGGTCGACGGCGACGAGAGCATGCGAAGAGGGCATGGAAATAGTCTACGCACGAGCATCCGATCATGAAAGAATTGTTCACACGCCCGAAATCCGCCTCTGACGCAGGAGAGCCATGAGCATCCAGACGACGATCGCCTCGGCCGCCGAGAAGCTGCCGCCGTCGCTGGCCCGCATCGCTCGGACGATCGCCGATGATCCCACCATCGTCGTCGACAGCACGATCACCGAGATCGCGGCGAGGTGCCACACGTCGGTCGCCTCTGTCGTCCGCTTCTGCCGCACCATCGGCGTGAACGGCTACGCCGCGCTGCGGATGGCGCTGGCCACAGAGCTCGGTCGCGAATCCGTGCAGTTCCCCGCGGCATCCGGTTTCGGATCCGAGATCTCCGCGGCCGACACCCTGCGGGAGGCGACCGCGAAGGTCGCCGCACTCGAACTGCTGGCCATCGAGGAGACCGTCGCGAACCTCGACTACGACGAGCTCGCGGCCGCGGTCGAGGCGATCGACGACGCCGACCGCGTCCTGCTCTTCGGGATCGGCGCGAGCGGACAGGCGGCTGCGGATCTCGGCCGCAAGCTGCTCCGCATCGGACACGCGGCGATCGTCCTGACGGACGCGCACGAGGCGAGCGCCGCCGCATCGCTCGGAGCAAGGAAGACCGTGGCGATCGGGTTCTCCCACTCGGGAACGAGCCGCGAGACCGTGCACTTCCTCCAGACGGCACGGGCTGCATCCGGCACCACGATCGGCGTCACGGGTGGGCCGGCCTCGCCGCTCGCCGAGAACTGCGACCACGCTCTGCTCACGCGGGCGCGTGAGCCTCGCCTCCGCGCGGGCGCGATGGTGAGCCGCATCGCGCAGCTCGCACTGGTCGACTGCCTGTTCGTCGGCGTCGCCCAGCGCCGGCACGCGCACACCATCCATGCGCTGCAGCGCACGGCGGATGCCACGCAGCCGCTGCGCTGAGGACCGACGCTCAGGCCGGGGTCGGACCGGGCCGCTGCCCCGCGTGCACGGGCCCGGCGGGGTGCGCTGATGCGGCGGGGTGCACCGATCCTGCGGTCCGGAGGAACACGATGATCCAGCTGAAGATCAGCACCGCCGCGATCAGCTCGACCGCCGTGAGGTTGTAGTAGCCGACGGCGAAGAACACGCCGAGCAGCACGATCACGAGCACGTAGATCCACCCGAGCACCACGAACACCCGTGGGATCGTGCGCACGAACCAGGGCAGCCCGACGACGATCACGGCGAACGCGACGGTCATCCCGGTGGCGACGGTGTTGTGCACGAGGAAGAACTCGTCGACCGGGAAGATCCCGACGCACGCGAGGAAGATCCCGATCAGGATCAGCCCGCCTCGCACCACGCGCCGTCCGCGACGATCGACGTGGTCGTCGACCGGCAGCCCCGCCGTGGCATAGCGGGCGATCGTCGTCACCAGGACCCCGGCGATGATCAACGTCGCGTTGAACGCCAGAGACGCGCTGTTGCTGCTCATCCCCAGCGCCGACAGGTTGTCCTGCCACCAGTGCACATCGCTGGAGGCGAGCATCGCCGCGAAGGCGCCCACCACGAGGAAGACCGCCAGGACGAGGGAGAGCACCATCGGCGTGAGCGCCACCGCGCTCAGGAACGTCACATAGGCGGTGAGGGCGAACGCGACGGCCACCAGGATCGCCCCGGGGAAGGCGAACACCGGGGCGTCGGTGAAGCTGCGATCGAGCAGTTCGGCGATTCCGAGCCATCCGAGGTACGCGATCGCGGCGTGCGCGAAGGCGATGGCGGCCAGGTCGTACCAGCGGAGCCGATCCCCGGGGACGCTGAATCCATCACGGGTGCCGTCCGGCGCGACCGCCGCCGGTCGCACGACGAGACGCCCGAGCGCGAACGCCAGGACGGCGGTGATCGCGCCGCCGTAGGCGGCGAACGCGCCGATCGATCCGGTGCCGCTGATCGCCATCTCCTGACCCCAGAAGACCGGCCACCCGATGGCGAAGCCGAGCACGAAGAACACCGCCCCGACTATGAGCGCGGTGGCCTCGAAGACCGCATCCGCTGTGTCGGGTCCGCGCAGCTGACGCAGGACCTGCATGACCTTCTCGCCGAGATATCGCATCACTGGCCTCCGCCCACATCATAGAAGCCTCGCCCTCCGGACCGCGCCGGTGATAGCATCACGGCACGGATCGTATACAACGTCGTCGTTCCACCACCCGAGGTGATCAGTCATGAACGGTGCACTCGCCGCCCCCGCCGAATCGGTGTCGACGCTCGTCGCGCGCAACATCAGCGAGTTCCGGGCCGCCGTCTCGGAGTCCTTCGTGCCGCTCCAGGTGTCGACGGACGGGCCCGACCACTTCCGCGGGATCATCCGCGGCGCCTCAGTCGACGAGGTGCACGTCAACGAGGTGCGCGCCACCTCGCACGTCGTCGAGCGGACACCCGAGCTCATCGCACGCAGCGACCGGTCGTACTTCAAGCTGAGCCTCATGCTCGCCGGCACCGGGATGCTGATCCAGGACGACCGGGAGGCCGTGCTCCAGGCCGGCGATCTCGCCGTCTACGACACCGACCGCCCGTACTCGCTGGTCTTCGACGACGACTTCCGCACGATGGTCGTGATGTTCCCCAAGCACCTGATCAGCCTGCCCTCCGACATGATCGGCCAGCTCACCGCGGTGCGCATCTCGGGTCAGGGCGGTCTCGGCGGAATGGTCGTGCCGTATCTGACGCAGCTCGCAGGCAACCTCGACCAGCTCGCCGGCACGACAGGGGCACGACTGGCGCACAGCGCGCTCGACCTCGTCACGACGGTGTTCACCCGCGAGCTGGGCCTCGACGAGGTGTCGGCCGACCCTCATCGCGCGCTCGTGCAGCGCATCCGCTCGTACATCGACCGCAACCTCGCCTCGACGGATCTCGGACCCGCGACGATCGCATCGGCGCACTTCATCTCGACCCGTCACCTGCACGGCCTGTTCCAGGAGCAGGGCGTGACGGTGTCGACCTGGATCCGCACCCGCCGCCTCGAGCAGTGCCGTCGCGATCTGCTCGACCCGATGCTCGCCGACCGGCCCGTCGCCGCGATCGCGGCCCGATGGGGCTTCGTGGATGCGGCGCACTTCAGCCGCGCGTTCAAGTCGGCGTTCGGCATCTCCCCCAGCGAGTACCGCGCGGCGCACTGAGCGCAGCGCAGCGGGAGAACGTCCGTCAGGGGACGTAGACCGGCGGCGCGAACATCGTGCCGCCGTACAGCATCTGCACGGCGACGAAGCCCGGCAGCGACACGGCCGCCACGAGCGCGAGCGCGAGCATCGCACTGAGAAGCACCCCGCGGCGTCCTCCGTCCCGGACGGCGAAGAAGGCGCCGATCGCGATCAGGGCGTGGAGCACCAGCACGGGCACGAGGCCGATGGTGAACCCCCAGCCCTCCATCGTCGACCCTGCGGAGACGGCCTTCGACTGCTCGCTGAACTCCTCCTCGTACGACATCCCGCACCAGACCCACGCGACGGCGAAGAACAGGAGAGCGAAGAAGACGGATGCCGTCCAGGCGACCGCCTTGACCGCCGGCGAGAGGGCGGCCCGGGGTTCTGTTCGCATGACTCATCCTGACACCCGCCCGGAGCCGCGCCGCTGACGCCACGGCGGATTCCCAGGCCCGTCCTTGCTCTGCAGGGCACGCCGGTTGACTGTCGGCGCGCGATGGCGCCGCTTCACTTGAGCGGATGCCAGGGCGAGCCGGAGCATGAGGCAAGCACACCGCGAGGATGCGGTGCCCGGGGCGAGGACGCTCCGCCGCATGCGACGTCAGGACTCCCATGACCGCTCCCGTCACGACCGATCCCGCACTCGACGAATGGCGCACGTACGACGAGTTCGCCGCCGGGATCGACACCTTCCGACTGCCGAACGCCTCGCTGTCGGGCACCGCGCTGACGCTCACGCTCGACGATGGATCCGCGCTGGCGCTGACGTTCGATGCGGTCGCTGTCACCTGGTCAGGACTCGGCGAGTCGGGCACCGACCCGTACGACGCCGTCGCAGTGCGCGACGACGTCATCTTCGTGAACATCCCGCTCGAGAGCCGTGAACGCGAAGCGATCACCGTCGTCTATTCGACCTCGACCCACCGGGCCACCGTCGTGCGATCACGCATCGCGCCCGAGGCTGTCGAGGGCACACCGCAGGTCGGTCAGGACTTCTGGGCGGCGACGACCGATGCCGGTCCCGCGACGGGCGAGGTGCCGGGGCCGAGCCGAGACCTCATCGGCAAGCGCAACATCTATCGGTACAGCCCGCACCACCTCTACGAGCACGTCTACATCTCGAGCCGGCGCTACGCCTGGCAGTGCCTCGAGGGCGTGCAGCGGGGCCACGGCGACATGGACCTGTCGACCGTCTGGAAGTTCGCCGACGGCCTCTACCTCTTCTGCTTCCGGGAGTTCCGCATCGCGGTCGCGAGCGTCTGGCTGCACGACCTCGGCTACCAGCTCATGACGACGGGGATCTTCCTCGGCCTCACCGGCGACGGCGCCGCGGAGCACTCCCGCGGCGGCGGTCACATCTATCCGCTCGGGTCCGTCGACTACCCCGACGCCCAGCCCGTCTGACCCCGCGACGAGATCCAGGAGAGGACCTCCCATGAGCAACGCCGACATCATCGCAGCGCACTACGCGGCCAGCGACCGCGGCGACCTCGACGGCATGCTGGCGCCGCTCGCCGACGACGTGAGCTGGACCGAGGCCGCCGGTTTCCCGTACGCCGGCACGTACATCGGGCCGGATGCGGTCGCGGCAGGCGTCTTCCAGCGCATCCAGGACGAGTGGGACGACTACACGGTCGCGATCGACGAGGTCATCGACGGCGGGGACGTGGTCGTCGGCATCGGCACCTACTCGGGCACGTACCGCGCGACCGGCCGATTCTTCGCGGCACGTGTCGCGCATGTCTGGCGCCTGGCCGATCACCGGGTCGTCGCGTTCGAGCAGTTCACCGACACCGAACTGGTCAACCGCGCGCTGCGCGACTGACCGCAGCACCACAAGCACACGAGAGGCAGGAATCACATGAACAAGCGAGTATCCGGCACTGCGGCGCTCATCGCCGTGGCAGCCCTCACTCTGGCAGGTTGCGCCGGCGGAGACGGCAGCGGAGGTGGCGACGGCGCCCCGATCGTCGTCGGCTCCGTGAACACGATCAGCGGTCCGGCGACGTTCCCCGAGGCGTCGCAGGCGGCGGCCGCGGTGTTCGACGCCTTCAACGAGGCCGGAGGCCTCGACGGACGCACCATCGAGTACAAGACCCTCGACGACAAGGGCGACCCGGCCACAGCCACCGCGTCAGCCCGAGAGCTCGTCGGCAGCGACGGGGCCGTCGCGCTGGTCGGATCAGCGAGCCTGATCGAGTGCGAGATCAACGCGAAGTACTACGAGCAGGAGGAGATCCTCTCGCTGCCCGGCATCGGAGTCGATACCGGCTGCTTCGCGAGCGACAACATCTCCCCCGCCAACGTCGGTCCGTTCAACGACATGACCCTCACGCTGCAGTACGGCTCGGAGGTGCTCGGACTCGACGACATCTGCATCCTGCTGGAGATCGCAGGATCCACCCGACCCACCTACCAGGCGGCGATCGACAAGTGGACCGAGATCACGGGCAAGGAGCCGAAGTACGTCGACGACACCGTGCCGTACGGCGCCTCGGACTATACGCCCTACATCGTGAAGGCCCGCGAACAGGGCTGCAAGGCGCTCGCGATCAACCCCGTCGAGCCCGACGCGATCGGCCAGGTCAAGGCCGCGAACGCGCAGGGCTGGGACGACGTGACCTGGCTCTATCTGACGAGCGTCTACAGCGAGAACTTCGCGGATGCGATCGATGACGCCGGGGCCGGCATCTACGTGCCCGCCGAGTTCTACCCGTTCACGGACGACGACGAGATCAACACCGACTGGCGGGAGCTGATGGAGGCCAACGACATCCCACTCACCTCATTCAGCCAGGGCGGATACCTCGCCGCGACCTACTTCATCGAGGTGCTCGAGGGCATGGACGGCGACATCACCCGCGAGACGGTCACCGAGGCGCTGCGCGGAATGGATCCGATCGAGAACCCCATGGTCGGAACGCCCTACGCCTTCGGCACGCAGAACACCGCGGGATGGCCGATCATCCTCGAATCCGGCACGAACGCCTGGGAGAAGGTCGCCGACGACTGGCTCCGCATCGGCGAGTAGCCGCCCTTCACCTGCCGCCGAGCGCATTCTCGGCGGCAGGTCCTCTCCCCTCTCATCAGAAAGGACGCCTCATGCTGCAAGGCGCCATCGCCGGTCTCGCCGCCGGCGGTCTCTATGCGGTCCTCGGAGTGTGCCTGACCCTGATGTCGCGCCTCGTGCGGGTCGTCAACTTCGCCCAGGCCGCGACCGGGATGTTCGGTGCCTTCAGCGCCGTGTGGTTCGTCAGCGAACTGGCGGTGCCGATCTGGCTCGGCTCCGTGCTCGGCGTCGTCGTCGGCGGGGCGCTCTCCGCCACCATCGGGTGGATCGCCGCGACCTGGCTCTCCGAGGCCTCCACCACCACTCGCTCGGCGATGACCGTCGGTCCGCTTCTCCTGCTCATCTCGATGTCGTTCATCCTGTTCGGCAACAAACCGCAGCCGTTCACCCCGATCATCGCGGGCCCCGCCTTCTCGTTCGGGGGCGTGGTGATCAGTCAGGTCACCGTCGCCACCGTCGCCATGGCGGTCGTCACGGCGGTCGTGGTGCGGATCGTGCTGCGCCGGACGAGAGTGGGCACGCAGCTGCGCGCGCTCTCCGAGCGCCCCACCACCGCCGAGCTGCTCGGCATCCGTTCCCGTCCGCTCTCCATCGCGGTGTGGTTCGTGACCGGTGTAATCAGCGCGATCGCCATCATGATCGTGGCGCCGTCGCAGTCGAACGACGCGACCAGCCTCGCGATGCTCATCGTCCCCGCCGCAGCCGCTGCGCTGCTCGGCGGCTTCCGCCGTCTCGACCTCGCCGTCGTCGGCGGAGTCGTACTGGGCGTTCTGGGAGGGCTCGTCGCGCAGATCGACGAGGTCGCGCTCGTGCGCAATTTCCTCCCGTTCCTATTCATCGTCGTCCTGCTCCTGTGGACGCAGCGCAAGGAGGTGTGGGATGCCGCTCGCTGACCGTCCCTGGTTCCGTCTGTCCTGGCCCCTCGCCGTCGCCGCCGCCGCGGTCGGACTGGGTGCCATCCTGAGCGCGGCGCTTCCGGGCTACTTCGTGTTCCTCGCGATCAGCGCAGTCGTCGCGGCCATCGCGATCCTGGGACTGGGCATCGTCACGGGCTCCGCCGGCATGATCGCGCTGTGCCAGCTCACGTTCGCCGCCGTGGGCGCCTGGATCGTCTCGCTGCTCAACGTCATGCAGGCGCCGGGCGGCTTCGTCGTCTGGCTCCTCCTCGGCGGCATTGCCGCCGGTCTTGTGGGCATCCTCGTCGGGCTCCCCGCGCTGCGGCTGCGCGGCGTGAATCTCGCCGTCGTCACGCTCGGCTTCGCTGCGGCGGCGGATGTCACCCTCGTGCAGATCCAGTTCCCCGGGTCCGCCGACGGCACGGCTGTCGAGCGCCCGACGCTGTTCTCGAACGATCGCGAGTTCTTCTTCCTCTCGGTCGTGGTGCTCGCCGTCTGCGCGCTGGGAGTCTTCTTCCTGCAGCGCGGACGGTGGGGCTCGAGCTGGAAGGCGGTCGCCTTCTCGGAACGCGGCACCGCGGCCGCCGGGCAGAGCGTGCAGAGCGCCAAGCTCACCGCGTTCGCCGTCTCGGCCGCACTGGGAGGCATCGCCGGAGGACTCCTCGCCGGCCAGGTGCAGCTTCCGTTCGCATCGAGCTTCACCCCGTTGCAGTCGCTGGCGCTCTACGTCCTCGCCGTCATGTCGGGGGCCCATCTGATCGACATGGCGATCCTCGGCGGCATCCTCTGGGTGCTCGTGCCCGAGCTGCTGAAGCGCTGGGGCGTTCCCCAGGACTGGGCGTTCGTGGTCTTCGGCGTGCTCGGCGTGCAGGCGCTCACCAGCGGGACCAACCTCGGTCAGGGCATCCGCAATCTCATCTGGAAGCGCGCGGATCGCAGGACCGCCTCGGCGAAGCTGACCGCGCTGCCTCCCGATGCGGATGCCGAGGATCGGGCGATCACGACAACGACCACCGCGACGGTCGATGAGCGCGCGCTCGATGGTGCACCCGTGCTCACTGTCGACGGACTCACGGTGCAGTTCGGTGCTCTCACAGCGTTGGACGATGTGTCGTTCCAGGTGCCGGCGGCGTCGATCATGGGCCTGATCGGTCCGAACGGGGCAGGCACGTCGACGTTCGTGGATGCGATCAGCGGGTTCCTGCCGAAGCACGGCGGTCGAGTACTGCTCGGAGATCGTGATCTCGCCGGCCTGTCTCCGACGCGTCGCGCCCGGCTCGGGCTGCGCAGGACCTTCCAGCAGGACAGGGTCCCGCCGTCGCTCACGGTCGGCGCGTACGTGAGATTCGTCGCTCGACGCCGACTCGCCGCATCCGACATCGATGAGGTTCTCGAGTTCTTCGGATGCCCGCCGGCGGGTGCGCGCCTGTCGAGCGTCGACGTCGGCACCAGGCGACTCGTCGAGGTCGCGGCGAACGTGATCTCTCGTCCGCGGCTGCTGATCCTCGACGAGCCCGCGGCCGGCCTGTCGCACGATGAGCACCTGGCTCTCGCCGCGCGTCTGCGCGAGCTGCCGGCCCGGTTCGGCGTGGCATTGATCATCATCGAGCACGACCTCGATCTCGTGCGCTCGGTGTGCCCGACGCTGACTGTGCTCGACTTCGGTCGAGTGCTCGCGAGCGGTCCGCAGGCCGAGGTGCTCGCGAACCCGGAGGTCGTGAAGGCGTACATGGGAGAGACGGAGCTGCTGAAGTGAGCGAACTGGTGCTGGACGGGGTGACGGTCAGCCGGGGCGCGGGGCCGGTGATCTCGGATGTGTCGCTGACCGTGCGCGGTGGCGAGGTGCTGGCGCTCGTCGGACCGAACGGGGCCGGCAAGACCAGTCTGATCGAATCGGTGTCGGGGGTGACCCCGCACTCCGCGGGATCGATGATGCTCGACGGCGAGCCGCTCGACAAGCTGTCCCGGGTGTCGAGAGCGCGGCGCGGCATCGTGCACATCGAGCAGGGGCGAGCGGTGTTCCCATCGCTGACCGTGCGCGAGAACATCTCGCTCACCGCGCGGACGCCTGCGGAACAGGATGCGGCGCTCGCGCAGTTCCCTGAGCTCGAGAAGCGCATCGACTCCCCCACCGCGCTGCTGTCGGGTGGCGAGCAGCAGATGGTGGTGCTGGCACGTGCCTTCGCCGCGAAGCCGCGGATCCTGTTGATCGATGAGATGTCGCTCGGTCTCGCGCCTGTCGTGTTCATGCGGCTCATGCCGATCGTGAAGTCGATCGCCGAGTCGGGCGTCGGGGTGCTGCTCGTGGAGCAGTTCACGCAGCTCGCCCTGGGCCTGGCTCGCGAGGCCGTGGTGGTGGCCGGTGGGCGCGTCTCCTTCCAGGGCACCGCCGAGGCGTTGAAGGAGGATTCGCAGCTGCTGCACCGCGCGTACCTCGGTGGGTAGCGCCGTCAGGTCGGGCTTCAGATGCTGCGGCAGTAGCCTGAGGGGATGACCGAGACCATCAGCGCCCGCGCCGTCCTGCTCGACATGGACGGCACTCTCGTCGATTCGACGGCTGTCGTGGAACGGCTCTGGCTGGCGTGGGCCGAGCCCCACGGAATCGCTCCCGAGACTGTCTTGCGCGTCGTGCACGGCCGGCAGGGGCATCAGAGCATGGCGATCATGCTGCCGGAGCGCGACCACGAGATCAACATCCGCGAGAACGCGGTGATGCTCGCGAACGAGAGCAAGGATGTCGATGGCGTCATCCCGATCGAGGGTGCGGACGCCCTGCTCGCCGCCCTGCTCCCCTACCCCCACGCGATCGTCACCTCGGCCGATGTGACGCTGATGAACGCGCGGATGGGCCAGGCCGGCCTGACCGTGCCCGCACTGACGGTCACGGCCGAGAACGTGTCGGCCTCCAAGCCCGACCCCGAGGGCTTCCTGCTGGGTGCGGAGCTGCTCGGCGTCGACCCCGCCGACTGCGTGGTGTTCGAGGACTCGGGCGCCGGCATCCAGGCCGCGCATGCTGCGGGGATGCGGGTCATCGGCGTGGGCGCGCACGCGACGTCTCATCAGCCGACCTTCCATGTCGATGACCTCTCCCAGGTGGCCGTGATTCCGACGGCGGACGGTTTCGAGCTCGCGATTCGCTGATGCGCTGATGCGCTGATGCGCTGATGCGCTGCTGCGGTCGCATCGGTGACGATCACCCGCGTCATCCGGTGCGGGCGAGCGGCACGGTGAGTGTGAGTCGGGCCACGCTGAGCCTCGGTGTGCGCCATCGTTCGTCGGGATCCCACCATCTCGGTCCTCGTACCTGCGGGACCCCGTCGTCCATGCGGATCTCCCACCCCGAGGTCCCGAGGGATCGGTGGTGCCACCAGCACAACGGCACCCCGTTGTCGGTATGCGTCGGACCACCCCTGGCATGCTCGACGACATGGTGGATCTCGCACCACGACGCGGGAACGTGGCACCCGGGGATGAGGCACTCCTTGTCGCGGGCGATGATCGCCCGGCGTTGGTGCACGGTGAACACCCGGTCGGTGGTCGTGATCCCGATGATCCTGCCCTCATCCACCAGCACCCGTTGAATCGTCCCCGCGCATCCGACGTGCGCGGCGACGGAGACCGGGACGTGGGCACCGGATCCGGGGATCGTCGCCCACCCACCGTTTCCCATTCCGCCCACGAGATCCTTCGCGTCGACGTTCACGACGAGGACCGGCGCGGAACCGCCGAGGGTGGGCATGTCCTTGTGTCGCGCGGCGATGGCGAACACCATCGCGAGGGCGTCGTGACGCTTCTGCGCCGCGGAGCGGTCATCGAGTACACACCGCGGATCCGAGTTGAACGGATCCGTATCGTCACCGTCCGCACCAGCACCAGCACCAGCACCCGCACCAGCACCCGCACCAGCACCCGCGCCCTCGCTCGGGGCGAAGTGCACTCCGGGCACGGGCGGGCCGTCACCTTTGGGGTTGAGGATCGCGTCCAGGATCAGCTGCAGCTGCGCCGCGACGTCCGGGGTCAGATACCCGCGGATCGCGTGCACGCCGTGCGTGAGACGGCCGATCGTGATGCCCCGCCGGCGCCGGGAGTCCTCATCCTTGGGTTCTTCCCCATCGGGGTCGAACATCGACGCGAGATCCTCGGCGAGAGCTTTCAAGTCCTGCGGGGTCGGCGCCGGACCCGGCTCATCAGCCTCCAGGCCCTCATCATCAGCGTCGACCACGACGCCGTGGCCGCGGGCACACCCCGCCAACGCGACATCCGCCGCCAACCGCTGATCCACCGTCAGCCGATCCCACACCTTCTCGATCGGCCCCGTCGCCGCAAGAAACCCGGCCACGCCGACCACCCCATCCAGCAACGCGAGACGCAACTCCGACCACCGGGCCGGCATCCTCTCCCCCGCCAGACTCACCGGACGCCGCACCAGATCGACGACCCTGTCGACCCGGGACGCGCCCCGCACATCCACCGACACCGTCCGCTGCAACAGCTCGTTCAGGCCACGGCACCCCGCCGAATGCGGAAAGTCCGCCGCGTCGCCCGTCGCGACCGTCTCGACAATCACGGCCTCCGCGCGGCGGAAGACAGCACCCGCACCCTGCAGAACAGTCACCCGATCCGCATCCGACAACCCCGCCAGCGCGTCATCGGACAGCACCGTGTCGAGGTCGGCGATGACCCGATCCAGAAGCTCCGCAGTGCTGTTCATACCCCCTAGTCAACCCCGGGCCACCGACATCCGAGACCCGAAACCACCCCGAATTACCCCAGATCAGATCCGTATTCCAATCTCCCGGAATGGCACAGCGCAGGCGCCCAGATCGCGCGAGAGATGCAGGGGAAACCCCCAAGAGGCGCGACCGACAGGAGGAAGCGGGGAAGAGGCGAAAGACGGGATACGTGAGAACGGAGAACACAGAGGCGTCATCGGAGCGCTAACGACCGAACCAGAACGAGAGCGCCCACGCCGGGGACGACCGACCAGGCACCCGAGCGACCGCCTCCTACATCCCCGCCCGGTCGAAGGCGATCGTCGGCACATCAACGACGTGTGACCCGCCATCCGCCACGATCACGGCACCGGTGACGTACGACGACTCCCCCGATCCCAGGAACCGCACGACCGACGCGATCTCCGCCGGCCGAGCCGGGCGCCGCAGCGGCACATCCGCCGTGACGGTCGCATAAGCCTCTTCCCGCGAGCCCAGCCCGGCATGGGTGGCGAACTCGTCCATCTCGTCGTCGGCCATCGGCGTCTGCACCCACCCTGGGCACACCGCGTTGACGCGCACACCCTACCTTCCGTAGTCGCGGGCGAGGGTCCGCGTCAGCCCGATCAGCGCGTGCTTGCCCACGGTGTATCCCGCCACCGACGGACCCGCGAAGAGACCTGCGAGAGACGACACGATCACGATCTGCCCTTTCGCCTCGATCAGCGCAGGCAACGTCTCTCGCGCCATGACGAACGCCGTGGTGAGGTTCGCGCGGATCGCCGCATCCCAGCTGTCGTCGTCGGTGTCGGCGACCGGCGAGAAGCCGTGTCCGCCGGCATTCGCCACCAGCACGTCGAGGCGCCCGAATGTCGCGAGCACCTCCGCCACCGCTGCCTGCGCCGATGCGGTGTCCGCGGCATCCGCGATGATCGGATGCGCGCCGACGGCGTCGGCCACGGCGCGCAGCGGCTCGGGCCGACGCCCCACGACCACGACGTGCGCCCCTTCAGCGGCATACCGTTCGGCGATCGCCGCCCCGATGCCGGTACCCCCGCCGGTGATCACGATGACCCGCCCGGAGACCGTCGATCCCACTGCACTACCCATGTTCGCTCCTGTTCTCGCCGCGCTCACGCGCTCTCGCCGCGCTCGTGCGCGGGTCCGTCGTCCCCGTGACCATCAGGCCGGGAATCCTGATCGGGCCGAATACCCGAAATCACTGAGGATGGTCGTGCCGTTGATCGCTCTGCTCCGCGGCGACACCAGATACAGCACGTGTGAAGCGACGTCCTCGGGCGTCTGCACCTCGAAAGCCGGGGAGACGAACGCGTGCTCCCCGAGGTCTCCACGGCTCATCGGGGTGTCGACGATCGACGGCGCCACCGTGTTCACCCGGACATCAGTGCCGGCGAGATCCACCGACAACGATCGCCCCAGCTGCACGAGCGCGGCCTTCGATGCGCAATAGGGCGCCATGCCGGGCGACGACACGAACGCCGAGTCGCTCGCGAGCAGCACGACGGATGCCGAAGGCGACGCCCGCAACGCGGGAAGGACCTGCGCGAGAACCAGGAACGCCCCCGTGACATTGACCGCGAACACGGCGTTCCAGTCGTGAAGCGAGATCTGCTCGATCGTCGATCCGACCGGACCCGAGATCCCCGCGCAGCACACGACCGCATCCACCCCGCCGAGCTCCTCGACGGACGTGGAGACCGCCAGCGCGACCTGTGTCTCGTCGGTGACATCGACCACCCGGACCACAGCGTCACCGCATCCGCGTGCCGTCTCTGCGAGCGCAACGGCATCCCGATCGAGGAGCGCCACGCGCACCCCCTCCGCGGCGAGCGCGCGGGCGGTCGCGCGGCCGATACCGCTCGCGGCGCCGGTGATCAGCGCGGTCGTGCCCGTCAGCTGCAGGTCCATGATCTCCTCGAGACATCGCCGCGGCGCCGGCGGCGCTCCGCGAGGACGGCGGTGTCATCACCGTCATCCTGCTCCGCCGGATCCGGGCCGGGAACACGACCAGGACGGCTGTGCGCGCTGGCACCATCGTCCTTCGCTCAGGGTCAACCGCCGCGCTCCCGGCACGAGCAGACTCGCTGTATCGACGAACCCCTCGTCGTCGATGCCGTGCCGACACGGCCGTCACCGAGCAAAGGAGCCGACGTGGCAGACCCGATATCTGCGTCCACGACGCAGCAGGACCACACCTCTCTTCGACCCGGCGCGCTGGGCGTCGCCGGGATCGTCTTCCTCGTGCTCGCCGCCGTCGCACCACTGACCGGCATCGTCGTGGTCGCCTCGCTGGCGATCGCCCTCGGAAACGGCGGCGGCACGCCGATGGCCTTCTTCATCGTGGCCGCGATCCTGCTGCTGTTCGCCGTGGGATACGCGCAGATGTCGAAGCAGCTGGTCAACGCCGGCGGCTTCTACGCCTTCGTCGTGAAGGGCCTCGGTCGCACCGGCGGTCTGGTCGCCGGCCTCATCGCCACGCTCGGCTACAACTTCTTCGTCGTCGGCACGATCGGCACCAGCGGCTTCTTCATGCAGAACATCATCCGCGACCTCACCGGCCTCGACGTGCACTGGCTCATCTGGGGTCTGCTGTCGATCGTCGTGTGCTTCGTGCTCGCACGGGTCGGGGTGGACTTCTCGTCGAAGATCCTCGGTGTGTGCCTGGTGCTCGAGGTGCTGATGCTCGTGGTGTTCGACGTGTCGGTGCTCGTGCAGACCGGATACGACGTGGCCGCGTTCAGCCCGGAAGCCGTGTTCTCGGGGTCGCTGCCGATCGGCCTCCTCCTGGCCGCGACGGGCTTCCTCGGCTTCGAGGCGACCGCCCTGTTCAGCGAAGAGGCGAAGCAGCCGCTGCGCACGATCCCGCGGGCGACGTACACCTCGATCATCGCGATCGGCGTGATCCTCGGCGTCACCACCTGGGCTGTTGTGAGCGCGACCGGCGTCGCGCAGGCGCAGGCAACCGCTCTCGAACACCTGCCGACGGGCGACCTGATCTTCATGCTGTCGCAGCAGTACCTCGGCGGTCCGTTGACGACCGTGATGATGATCCTGCTGCTGGTCAGTCTGTTCGCGGCGATGCTCGCGTTCCACAACTCCGCGACGCGCTATCTCTACTCCCTGGGGCGCTCGCGCATCCTGCCGCACGCGCTGGCCCGCACCCGCCGCAACGGCGCCCCGCAGCTGGCCGGGATCGTGCAGGCATCGTTCGCGGCGCTCGTCGCGATCATCTTCGCGATCGCCGGTGCCGACCCCATCCTCACGCTCGTGCCGGCGATGCTCGGCTTCGGCACCCTGAGTGTGCTGATCCTGCAGGGGCTCGCCGCGATCTCGATCGTCGTGTACTTCCGCCGTGCCGGCGATCCACGATGGTGGAGCACCTTCATCGCACCCGGAATCGGATTCCTCGGCATCGCCGCGATCTCGGTGCTGGCGATCGTGAACTTCAACATCGTCGCCGGATCCGAGGAGCTCGCCATCCGTCTCATGCCGCTGCTGCTCGTGGTGGCGCTGATCGGCGGCATCGTCTACGGCGCGTATCTCAAGCGCTCCCGGCCCGCCGTGTACGAGGGCCTCGCATCCGACCTCGAGCGTTTCAGCGACCGCTGACGCTCCCGCAACCCCACTCACCTGAGGAGAGACATGACGACCCTGAACCCCGCAGACACCTCCACCTGGCTCCCGCTCGAGGGCCTGGCTCCCGGCTTCGACGCGAACAAGGCTCCGCATACGACCGCGTTGAGCGGTCGGGAGATCACCGTCGTGGACGCACGGGGAACCCGCATCTCGCACCGGTTCGCCGACACCACGGTCGCGTGGGACTACCGGCCCGGTGCCGACGACACGACAGCACCCGCCTCCGACACCGACGACTACGAGGCGTTCGAGGTCGACGACGACCTGTACTTCGTGCAGTTCCATCACGACTACCTGCCGAACGAAGCAGTGTCTCTGATCGTCGACCTGCGCCACGGCCGCGCCCTCGCCGTCATCTCGGTGATCCTGCCCGCGCCCGAGCAGGGACGCACCCGCGTGCAGCACGTCTTCGCGCCGAGCATCATCGACGGAGCGACCGTGACGGGTGCAGAGCCGGCGCCGACGACGACGCTCATCGGTCGCCGGGTCGAGTGGATCTACAGCGAGGAGCACGCCTACGAGCACGTGTACCTCTCGGAGCGCTGGTACTCATGGCAGTGCCTCGCCGGCCCCGAGCGCGGCCTCGCAGACACCGACGAGAACAGCGTGTGGGAGGTGCGCCCCGGGATCTACGTCTTCGCGTGGCGCGAGAAGGTCATCCCCTGCGCATCGGTCACGATCGCCGACCATCGGGACGTGAACGCGATCCGCTCGCACGGGGTGCTCTTCGGGCTCGACGAGTCGGGTGAGGTGCCCACGCACTTCACGTTCGGCGCTCACGGCCGACTGCTCTCGACGACCCATCACGCGAACGGCCTCGAGCCGGCGCTCTTCGGAACCCTCTGAGATGACGACGGCCGAGCTCATCGTGACGGGCTCGGTGATCCGCACGGCGGATCACCGAGCACCGATCGTCGAGGCGTTCGCGGTGCGCGACGGGCGGATCCTCGACGTCGGCACGCGGGCCGAGATGGACGCGCACCGCGGACCGGACACGAGGATGCTGGATGTCGGCGATGCCGCGGTCTACCCCGGCTTCGTCGACGTGCACAACCACCACGCTCTCGCCGGGCGCACCGAGCTGTTCGAGCTCTCGCTGCCGCCCTCGCTGGGCCTCGACGACATCCTCGACCTGGTGCGCGAGAAGGCCAGCGCGCTGCCGCCCGACGCGTGGATCGTGGGCGGCCCGGTGTCGACAACTCTGCTGCCCGGCCTCGCGAACAGCGCGATCAGGCAGCGTCTCGATGAGGCGGCCGGCGGTCGCCCCGTCGTCCTGGTCGAGGACTCGAGGCACAACAGGTGGGCGAGCACGCGGGCGCTGCAGCTCGCCGGGATCACCGCCGACAGCATCCCCTCCGGCGGAGTCACCGTGCTCGATCCCGATGACGGCACGCCGACCGGGGTGCTGTTCGAGGCAGCGGGAATCCCGGTGCAGGAGGCCTACGATCGCAGCGGTGGGCTGACGGGCGAGCAGCACGTGGCCGCGTCGCGCCGCGGCGTCGAGATCCTCAACTCCTACGGCATCACGACCTTCCAGGATGCCGGAGTGTCGACCGACATCCTCGCCGCCCTCGCGACCCTCGACCGGTCGCACGAGCTCACCGCCTGGGTCGTCTCGTCGCTGCTGATCAACGATGAGATCTTCGGGTTCGATCCGATCGGCACCCCGCTCATCGATCTCGGTGAGCAGTTCCGCACCCCGCACCACCGGCCCGACTTCGTGAAGATCTTCCTCGACGGAGTGCCACCCGCGCGCACGGCGTCGTTCCTCGAGCCGTACATCGCGGATGCCGTGCACGGTGCGCACTTCCACGGCGAGACGACGATGGACTTCGACGAGCTGCACACCTGGCTGCGGTCGGTGGCCGAGCGCGGACTCGGCGCCAAGGTGCACTGCACGGGAGACGGATCGGCGCGTCTCGTGCTCGACGTCGCCGAGCGCATCCGGTCCGACGGCTTCACCACCCCGATCCAGATCGCGCACGGCCAGTTCCTCGCCGACGACGACATCCCGCGCTTGCGAGCCCTCGACGTCTCGGCCGACATCTCGCCGTTCATCTGGTTCCCGGGTGTGATCCCGCAGGCGCTGGCCGAGGTCCTCGGCGACCGCGCCGAGCATTCGCAGCCCAACCGTGCCCTGCTCGACGCCGGCGCGCTCGTCGCCGGCGGCTCGGACTGGCCGGTGAGCGAATCGCCGAACACCCTCGAGGGGCTGCAGGGTCTCGTCACGCGCGCCGATCCTCTCGGCCGAGCGCCCGGCGTCCTCTGGCCCGAGCAGGCGATCACGGCGGAGGAGGCCCTGCAGGTCTTCACGATCAATGCCGCGACCGCGATGGGCCTCGGCGCGGAGACCGGATCGCTGACGCCGGGCAAGTCCGCGGACTTCGTCGTGCTCGCCCGAGATGCGATCGCCGGCCCGGCCGACGAGATCGTGCACACTCCCGTGCGGTCGACGTGGTTCGCCGGTCGCGAGGTGTACTCCGCGGGCTGATCACGTCGCCTGGCGTGCGCGTCTTTTTCCTGCGGGGTCGATGACGCACCGCTCAGCAGCGATTCGGATGCGTTGGTGACCCCGCATGCGGGACGACACGCAGGTTCGACCTCGCACGCCGGATGAGACGCTGATGCCCCTTCCCCCTACTCGGCAGGAGGGGGCATCGCGAGCGTCGACGTCAGCGTCCGAGCAGGAACCTCGCCCCCAGCTCGCCGATCATCGCCGCGGGGGCGTTGGTGTTGCCCGTCGGAACGGTGGGGATCACCGACGCGTCGATCACGCTCAGCCCCTCGAGACCGCGCACCCGCAGCAGAGGGTCGACCACCGCCTCGGCATCCGATCCCATCCGGCAGGTGCCGACCTGGTGGTGGTAGGTGATGGCCGTGCGGCGCACCCAGTCGTCGATCCCGTCGTCCGACACGTCGGGGCCGGGGTACACCTCGGTCGCTCCCCATTCCTCGGCGAGCGCCGGCTGCGCGCCGATCCGGCGGCACTGACGAACCGATGCCGCGAGCGCTGCCACGTCCCTGTCGTCTTCGAGCGCGGCGAGGTCGATCAGAGGCGGGTCCGCGAGATCCGGACCGGACAGGGTGAGCCCACCGCGGCTGTACGGCGTCACGAGACCGGCCATGAGGGTGAATCCGTCATCCCCTCGAGGTTCGAGCTCGCCCCACATCGGCACCGAGAAGTGGATGGGCTGAGTGTCGGGCTCGGCGAGGTCGTCGCGGCTGCGCCAGAACAGGTGCGACTGCGTGACCGAAGCGCCCGGCTGCGGCGGTCCGACCGGCCTCTCGGTGGTGAAGATGACCGGTGAGAGCAGATGGTCGTGCAGGTTCTTGCCGACGCCCGGTGCATCCAGCACGACGGGGATGCCGAGCGCGGCGAGCTCGTCGGCGGGACCGATGCCCGAGCGCAGGAGGATCACGGGTGATCCGATCGCACCGGCCGACAGCACGACCTCGTCGGCGAAGACCTCCTCGGAGTCGGCGCCCGAGCCGAGTCGGACTCCGACGGCGCGGCCCTCCTCGACGATCACCGAATGCACCTCGCGCTCGGTGAGGATCGTGAGCCTGTCGACGACCGGCTGCGCGTAGGCCATCCACGTGTTCACCCGCCGGCCGTCGCGGATCGTCACCTGCTGCTGCGAGACGCCGTCGAGGGTGCCGCCGTTGTAGTCCGGGTTGCGGGGCAGCCCCTCTTCGACGGCTGCGTCGATGATCGAGGCCTGGATCGGCGAGAGCTCGTAGTCGTCGGTGACGGGCAGCACATCGTGCTCGAGCGCGGCGAAGACGGGTTCGACCGTGTTCCAGCCCCACCCCGTCGCGCCCGCGCGTTCCCAGGCGTCGTAGTCGGAGGCGGCGCCGCGCACCCAGATCATGGCGTTGAGCGCATGCGAGCCTCCGGTGACCTTCCCGCGCGGCAGGTGCAGTCGGCGTCCGCCGGCGTGCTTCTGCGGAACGGTGAAGAAGTCCCAGTCGTCGGCGGAGTGCCACAGCTCCCCCGCCCTCGACGGGTCGTGGATCGCCGGATTCGCGTCGTATCCTCCGGCTTCGATCAGCGTCACCTCGACGCCGGCGTCCACCAGGCGTCGCGCGACGATCGCGCCCGAGGTCCCGGCCCCGACGACGATCGCGGTCCTCATGCCTGCGCCTTGCGGCCCGGCCCCGACACGACCTGCGTCACGGCGACGGACTTGAGCCCCTCGACACCGAACTCCAGGCCGTAGCCCGAGCTCTTCACGCCGCCGAACGGCACCATCGGGTGCAGCCCGCCGTGCGAGTTGATCCACACCGTGCCGGACTCCATGCGCGTCGCGGCCTCGCGGGCGGCGTCCGGATCGCTCGACCACACCGATGCGCCGAGACCGACGTCGACCGAGTTGGCGAACGCGAACGCCTCGTCGACGTCGCTGTACCGGATCACCGGCAGCACCGGGCCGAACTGCTCCTCCTGCACGAGGGCCGCGTCGTTGTCGATGTCGGCGACGATCGTGGGGCGATAGAAGAGCTCGCCGAGCTCGGGAGCCGCCTCGCCGCCCGTGACGACACGGGCGCCGCGTCCCTTCGCCTCGTCGACCAGGCGCGACACGATGTCGAACTGGGCGCGATTCTGCAGCGGACCCAGCACGTTGTCCTCGTCAAGCCCGTTGCCCATCGGGACGGATGCCGCGATCTCGGCGAGCGCGGTGACGACCTCGTCGTAGACGGAGTCGTGCACGTAGAGGCGCTTCATCGCGGCGCAGGTCTGACCGGTGTTGATGAAGGCGCCCCAGAAGAGGTCCTGCGCGATCGCCGACACATCGGTGCCCGGCAGCACGATGCCGGCGTCGTTCCCGCCGAGCTCGAGGGTGAGGCGGGCGAGGTTGCCTGCCGAGCTCTCGATGATGCGTCGCCCGGTGGCGGTGGATCCGGTGAACATGATCTTGTCGATGTCGGGGTGCGAGGCGAGGCGCGCACCCACCTCGCGATCGCCGGAGACACCGATCAGAACGTCGGCGGGCAGCACGTCGTTCATCACCGCCAGCATCGCGAGGACGCTCAGGGGCGTGTACTCGCTCGGCTTCGCGACGACGGTGTTGCCCATCCGCAGCGACGGACCGATCTGCCAGATAGTGATCATGAGCGGCCAGTTCCACGGACCGATCGCGCCGACCACTCCGGCGGCCTTGTAGACGAGCTCGGCGTGCAGGGTCTCGTCGTCGACGAGCACCTGCGACTCGAGCGGGATCGACGCATTGGTGCGCAGCCAGGCCGAGCACGCACCCAGTTCGAAGCGCGCGTTGGGGCCGTTCAACGGCTTGCCCTGCTCGCGCGAGAGCAGGTGCGCGAGCGCCTCGGCGTTCGCGTCGATCGCATCGGCCGCAGCGATCAGCAGCTCGCTGCGCTTCGCGTGGCCGAGGGACTCCCAGCCGGGCTGAGCGGCTCGCGCTCGCGCGATCGCATCGTCGAGGTCGCTGACCGAGTGCTCGGGCGCACGACCCATGACCTCGCGTGTGGCGGCATCCGGGATGTCTCGCCCCGCGCCCTCCGGCGCCTGGATGCGGTCGAGCAGCGCGGCGGCTGCGGATGCGGCGGATTCGGACATCGGGACTCTCCTTCGAGCGGGACGCATGCCAAGGATCTGGCGGGTCGTCTCATTGTCGAACGCGATGCGGCAGCCCACTTGTCGCGGAGCGCGCCGCAGATGTCCGAGTGCGAAGGGATGACCTCCGCATCCGCTCAGATCAGGGTGAAGTCCTCGAAGATGAGGGTCGTGCGTGTGGAGCGGATCGAGGGGATCGCCTGGATGTCCTCCAAGACGATGCGGCGGAGGTCGCGCGCGTCGCTCGCCCGCACGAGCAGGATGACGTCGAAGTCACCGCCGACGAGCGCCATGTGCTCGATCTCGGGAATCATCCGCAGCCTGGCGCTGACCTCCTGCCAGGTGGCCTGCTCGATGGCGAGTGTCACATAGGCGCTCGCATGGTGGCCGAGCAGCACGGGGTCGGTGCGCACCGAGTAGCCGGTGATGATGCCCGCATCGGTCAGCCGCTTGATCCGTGCGTGAGCGCCCGCTCTCGAGATGTGCACGGCCTCGGCGATGGCGGTCATCGACGCCCGGGCGTCGATGCGCAGCTGCTCGAGAATCGCGTGATCGGTGTCGTCCAGCGTGATCATGGAACCCCTTCGTCCTCTACCTGAATTCTGACATTTCGTCACGGAGGTGAGCAAGTAGATCGCATTCGTCCACGATGCGCCGAATGTTCTTGGACGTCTGTCGCGAGGAGAGCATGCTGGCGTCATCGAGTTCGGCAAGGAGGGCGAACGGATGGAACACGCACACCTGCTCCCGCGCGACACGGCGGTGCAGCTCATCGACGCAGAGGGCCGTGTCGTCGACGACCCGCACTTCCCGCTGCCGGATACGGACACCCTGCTCGCCGCCTATCGCGGTCTCGTCGAGGGGCGCCGCATCAACGATCAGGCCAGCGCTCTCGTCCGCCAGGGCCGCCTCGCCGTCTACCCGTCGTCGCACGGTCAGGAGGCGTGCCAGATCGGAGCGGCCCTCGCCCTCGACGCCGGCGACTGGCTCTTCCCCACGTATCGGGACTCGGTCGCGGTCATCGCCCGGGGTGTCGCACCGGCCGAGGCGATGGTGCTGCTGAAGGGCGACTGGCATTCGGGCTACGACGTGCGAGCGCACCACGTCGCGCCTCAGGCCACTCCGCTCGCCACACAGCTGCTGCACGCGGTCGGCTTCGCGTATGCCGCGAAGAAGCGCGGAGAGCAGACGGCCGTCCTGGCACTGTGCGGCGACGGTGCGACCAGTGAGGGCGACTTCCACGAGGCGCTGAACTTCGCCGCCGTCTTCCGTGTGCCGGTCGTCTTCCTCGTGCAGAACAATGAGTTCGCGATCTCGGTACCGCTCAGCCGCCAGACCGCCGCGCCGTCGCTGGCCCACAAGGCGATCGGATACGGGATGCCGGGGCAGCGCGTCGACGGCAACGACGTCGCCGCCGTGCTGGCCGTTCTCGGCGAGGCCATCGCCCATGCCCGCTCGGGCGACGGGCCGACGCTCATCGAGGCGCACACCTATCGGATGCAGGCGCACACGAACGCCGACGACGACACGCGCTATCGCGAGCGCGCCGAGGTCCAGGCGTGGGTCGAGCGCGACCCGCTGACGCGACTGCGAGCACACCTGACGAGCGCCGGCGTCCTCACGGCCGACCGTGAAGCCGAGTACGCGGCGGAGGCCGAGAAGACCGCCGCGGCGATGCGAGAGGCGCTCAACGTCGATGCCGAGATCGATCCCGAGGATCTGTTCCGCTTCGTCACAGAGACCCGCTCTCCGCAGCGCGAGGAGCAGTGGCAGATGCTGAGGGACGAGATCGCACGCAACCACGCAGCAGCCGGAGGTGCACGATGACCATCGCCCACGACGACATCCGGGTCGACACCCGCGCACTGTCCGTGTCGACCATGAGCATGGCCGCCGCACTGAACCTCGCCCTCGCGGATGCGATCGAGAGCGATCCCGAGGTCGTCGTCTTCGGCGAGGACGTCGGAGCGCTCGGCGGCGTGTTCCGCATCACCGACGGACTCACGGCGCGGTTCGGCGAGGACCGCTGCTTCGACACCCCGCTCGCCGAATCCGGCATCGTCGGCACAGCCGTCGGCATGGCCATGAACGGCATGCGTCCCGTCGTCGAGCTGCAGTTCGACGCCTTCGCACTGCCGGCGTTCGAGCAGATCGTCAGTCACGTCGCGAAGCTCGGCAACCGGACGCGCGGTGCGGTGCGGATGCCGCTCGTGATCCGCATCCCCTTCGGCGGCGGCATCGGCGGGGTCGAGCACCACTGCGACTCCTCCGAGGCGTACTACGCGCACACCCCGGGCCTCACCGTCGTGAGCCCGTCGACTCCCCAGGACGCCTATTCGCTGCTCCGGGCGGCGATCGCCTCGCCCGACCCGGTGATCTTCCTCGAGCCGAAGAAGCTGTACTGGACGAAGGGAGAGGTCGACACCTCGGCGACGGCGGACATCGGCTCCGCCCGCATCGCCCGCGAGGGCACCGACGTCACCCTGCTCGCCTACGGCGCCTCGGTGCCGCTCGCGCTCGAGGCCGCCGATGTGGCGGCATCCGAGGGGCGCAGCGTGCAGGTCGTCGACATCCGTTCGCTGTCCCCGTTCGACGACGCCACGGTCACCGCCGCCGTGCGCGCGACCGGACGAGCGGTCGTGATCGCCGAGGCTCCCGGATTCGCCAGCGTGGCCTCCGAGATCCAGGCGCGCGTCTTCGAGCGCTGCTTCGAGTACCTCGAGGCTCCGGTGCGCCGCGTCACCGGATTCGACACCCCCTACGCCCCGCCCAAGCTCGAGCACTGGTACCTGCCCGACGTCGACCGCGTGCTGGACGCCATCGACTCGCTGCATTGGGAGGACGAGTCATGACGGCGCTGACCACCCACGTCTTCCGGCTGCCGGACCTCGGCGAGGGACTCACCGAGGCCGGACTCGTGCAGTGGCTCGTCTCCGTCGGCGACACGATCGTCACCGACCAGGCGATCGCCGAGGTCGAGACGGCGAAGAGCGTGGTCGAGCTGCCGTCGCCCTTCGCCGGCGTCGTCACCGCACTGCACGGAGAACCGGGCGAGACCATCGACGTCGGAGCGCCGGTGCTCGAGGTCGCCGACGGCGCCTCTTCTTCTTCTGCGGATCCTTCCTCGGCAGACGCTCCGAACACGGATGCGGGAGGCGATCTCCGTGCGGATGCCGGCGATTCGGAGCAGGAGGCGTACCGCGAAGAGGAGCGCGCAGGGTCCGGCAACGTCCTGATCGGCTATGGGACCACGGAGCGCGGCGCGACCGGCCGACGGCGCCCGAAGGCGAAGGCGACATCCGAGATGCCACGCGAGAAGCCGGACGCGAATGCTTCGGAACGGCGGCCCGTGGCCGTCCGCTCTCCCCTGGTGCGACGACTAGCCCGCGACCTCGGACTCGACGTCCACGCCATCACCCCGACCGGCCATGACGGCGCCGTCACGCGCGCCGACGTGCTGGCTGCCGCTGTCGACGACGCCGTCGACGGGGCAGCGGCGCAGCATCGCCGCGATGATCACCAACCGCAGCCCGCGAACGCCGAACGTCTCGATGGCCTCGCCGTCGTCTCCCGTGAGCGGATGTCCCCGCTGCGCAAGGCGGTCAGCGCACGACTGACCCGCAGCCGCTCCGAGATCCCCGAGGCCACGGTCTGGGTCGACGTCGATGCCACCGAGCTCTGGAATCTGCGCTCCGAGATGGTTCCGGCCGGCGGCAGGGCACCGTCGATCACTGCCCTCGTGGCACGCTTCGTCGTGCTCGCGCTCGCGGAGCATCCGGTGCTCGCCTCCCGCCTGAGCGACGACGGGTCGGAGATCATCTCCTTCGACGGCCTCAACCTCGGCGTCGCCGCCGACACCGAGCGCGGCCTCCTGGTGCCCGTCATCCCGCGGGCGCACGAGCTCACCGTCGAACAGCTCGATGTCGCGCTGCGCGAGCTGTCGGCGACGGCGCGTTCGGGGGCGATGCCTCCGGAGCGGCTGCGGGGGTCGACGTTCACCCTCAACAACTACGGCGGGCTCGGGGTCGACGGCTCGGCCGCGATCATCAACCACCCCGACGTCGCGATCCTCGGCATCGGTCGCATCATCGAGCGCCCGTGGGTGATCGACGGTCAGATCGTCGCCCGCCGCGTCGCTCAACTGTCGCTGGTGTTCGATCACCGCGTGTGCGACGGCGGGTATGCGGCGAGCTTCCTCCGCCGCGTCACGGAGCTCATCGAGCATCCGCTGCGCGCGTTCGGCAAGGTCTGAGGGCGTCTGAGTCGCGCGGTCGCAGATGTGGGGCTTGGGTCGCCCGGCCACCGTGCGCTACTCTCGTCAATTACTGACCGATCATTCGGTAAGTAGCTCGGGGTGACGCAGCGTCGCTCCTCCGCACCCGCAGAACAATGGAGTTCTTCATGACGTCAGCAGTATCCGCGCGCACCTCGACGGCGCGAATGCCCGCCGAGGAGCGGCGAGTCCTCGCCAGCACCCTGGTCGGCACCTCGATCGAGTGGTACGACTTCTTCATCTACGCGCAAGCAGCAGGCCTCGTGCTCGCGCCGCTTTTCCTCGCCCCGATCGCTGAGGAGAACAAGGGATTCGCGCAGATCCTCTCCTTCGCCACGATCGGGATCTCCTTCCTCTTCCGCCCCTTGGGAGCCATCGTCGCCGGGCACCTGGGCGACAAGCTGGGCCGCAAGAAGATGCTCGTCTTCACGCTCGTGATGATGGGACTCTCCACCTCGCTGATCGGCGTGCTGCCGACGTACGCCGCGATCGGCGTCGCCGCTCCGATCCTTCTCATCGTGCTCCGCATCCTGCAGGGGTTCTCGGCGGGCGGCGAGTGGGGCGGAGCGGCACTGATGGCCGTCGAGCACGCCCCCACGGCCCGCCGGGGGCTCTTCGGCGCCTTCCCGCAGATCGGCGTCCCGATCGGCATGATCCTCGCCACAGCCACGCTCTGGGTGCTGACGAGCTCGATGTCCCCCGAGGCGTTCCTCGAGTGGGGCTGGCGGATCCCGTTCCTGATGTCGATCGTGCTGATCGCCGTCGGCTACGTGATCAGGCGCGCCGTCGACGAGAGCCCCGTCTTCGAGGATCTCCGTCGTCGTCGTCAGGAGGCCTCCGCGCCGCTGGGTCGCCTGTTCCGCAAGAACACCAAGCAGGTCGTGCTCACTGCACTGATCTTCATCGGCAACAACGCCGCCGGGTACCTGCTCATCGCGTTCTTCGCGACCTACGCCGTCACCGCCCTCGGCATGGAGCGTCCTCCCGTGCTGCTGGCGACGACGCTCGCGTCGTTCGGCTGGCTCATCTTCACGCTCTGGGGCGGCCACCTCTCCGATCGTCTCGGACGCGTCCGCACCTTCCAGATCGGATACATCGCGCTCGCGCTGTGGGCGGTGCCGATGTGGTTCCTGATCGACACGGCGAACATCTTCTGGTACTTCGTGGCGCTGTTCGTGATGACGTTCGCGCTCGGGCTCTCGTACGGCCCGCAGGCGGCTCTCTATGCCGAGATGTTCCCGGCCAACGTCCGCTACTCGGGCGTCTCGATCGGATACGCGCTGGGTGCCATCCTCGGCGGGGCGTTCGCACCGATGATCGCGGAGGCTCTGATGAACCAGTTCCAGGCGGCCTGGACGATCGGCGTCTACATCGCCATCACGGCGGTGATCTCCCTCATCGCCGTGTCGATGGTGAAGGAGACCAAGGGCGTGGATCTGCACGCCTGATCATCGTCTTCCCGGCATGCTGCGGGCCGGTCGGTCATCCGACCGGCCCGTCGTCAGCCGAAGACCAGCGGCGTGCGTGCCGTCGCGTCCTCGACCGTGATGCCGACGATCGTCGCCCCCTCCTCGAGCACCTCGCGATCGGCCTGGAAACGGAAGACCTGCCCGTCGCGCGTCGTGACGGCGTAGAAGTGATCGCTCGACGACACGACCTCGACCACGGTGCCTCCGGGGTAAGCAGCCATCGCATCCGCGACGGGGGCGCCGAGGCGGATATCACCTCGCGACGGCAGCGCGGCTCCGTCACCGACGATGTCGCCGAGGCTGCGGTCGCTCCCGACGGTGATCGACCCGACGGCATCGCCGGCCTCGACGGGGCGCACCAGGATCGTCCCCGCCTCCGCGGGGGCGATGAGGGTCCACGGGCCGCCGTCGTACTCGGGTTCGACGACCTGCGCGTCCTCGCCGGCGGCGGCGACCGCGGACTCGACCGAGTCGCCGAGTCGGAGCGGACCCACGCCGCCGACTCCGACCTGCCAGTCACTCCACGCGGTTCCGGGATCGCCGGACGGGTCTGTCTCGGCGACGGGCGGGTTCTCGGTGAGCTCCTCGACCAGCCCGGACCGGGCCTCCTCAGCGCGTTCTCGAAGCAGCAGCGCCGCCGCCTCGGCGTCGAAGTCGCGATCGCCGCTGAAAGGCTGCCACAGCTGCACGATCACGTTCCCGGTCGAGGCGAACGCGCTGAACGACCGCCAGTCGAGCGCCGCATCGATCAGCGAGCCCGCGAAGGCCCGGGTGTTCTCGGACGCTTCGGGGATCACGGCATCGAAGGAGACGGTTCCCTCCTTGACGAACTCGGCGCACTGCTCGGCCGCCTGGAGCAGCTGATCCATGCGGCCCTCGGCGTGAGCCTCGTCGGCGAACTGCATGATCGTCATCCGGCCGAAGCCGTTCGTGGGATCCGTCGGCACCTGCCACTCGATCGTCCTCGCCCCGACGCTGCCGAGTGACTGCTCGGCGTAGAGAGCGTCGCAGATCGGCGGATCCGCAGGGAGGCTTCCGCCGTCCGATATCTGTTCGAGGACCGGCGACGGATCGCCGACGTCCGTGGCGTCCGGAACGATCCCCACGATCTCCTCGGGGGCGAGCGCGAATGCGTCGAGCTCGTCGCCGACGAACACGATCGGTCCGGCATACGGCTCGGGCGCGGCGGTCGTCCGGGACGGCGATGGCGACGGAGGCGATGACGTCTGGGGACTCGGGGCGCAGGCGCTCACGGCGGCCACGGCACCGATCCCGATCAAGGCGAGCGTCACTCGCGCTCGACCCGTGATGAAGACAGCCATTGAATCCTCCGACCTCGTCATTCGCCGATGCAGACGTCCCCTCCTGGAGCCTAGGCGCGCTGGGACGACCTCGACCAGGAGCCCGTACATGTCGAGATCAGAATGATGCCGGAGAGCGCATATGTCGTTGACGCGACGACCGCGTCACTCTCCGTTGAGTACGGCGGCTGCGGCGGCGCGGGCATCGACAGCCGTCGCTGCTCTCAGGACCGCTTGCGCAGCGGCATCGCACTGTTCGCCCGTGACGCCCGCGAGCGCCGCCGCGACTCGACCCAGCGCACGGGGTGTCATCGACAGCGACGTGACGCCGAGCCCCACGAGCACGGCGGCCAGAGCGGGATCGGCAGCGGCCTCGCCGCATACCCCCACCGGCAGGCTCCACCGGCGTCCGGCCGCACCCGCCTGCCCGATCAGTCGCAGCACGGCCGGCTGCCACGGATCGTTCAGATCGCCCAGCTCTCCGAGCAGTCGATCAGCCGCGAGCGCGTACTGGGCGAGGTCGTTGGTCCCGATGCTCACGAAGTCGACGACCTCGAGCATCTCCGACGCGAGGAGCGCGGCGGAGGGCGTCTCGATCATCACCCCCACAGTCTCCAGACCGGCTTCTCGCGCACGCTCCGCGAAGTCGCGTGCCTCATCGACCGTGGCCACCATCGGAGCCATCACCTCGACGAGTGCCGACTCCGCCCCCGCGGCGAGCGCCAGTGCCCTGAGCTGATCGTCCAGCAGCTTCGGAGCCCGTCGCGCGATCCGGAGTCCCCGCACGCCGAGAGCGGGATTGTCCTCCGCGTCGGAGTTCGCGAAAGGCAGCGGTTTGTCACTGCCGGCATCGAGCGTGCGCACCACGACCCTCTGCCCCGGAAACGCGGCGAGGACACCTCGGTAGGCGTCGACCTGCTCGTCGATCGTCGGTGCGTCGGCGCGGTCGAGGAAGCAGAACTCGGTGCGGAAGAGACCGACGCCCTGGGCCTTCGAGGCAGCGGCCACGACGGCCTCGGCCGCTCCCCCGACATTGGCGAGGAGCGGGATGCGCCGTCCGTCGGCGAGCACCCCCTCGCCGTCGAACGGCACCACGAGCGACGCGGCCTTCGCCTCGGTGACTCGAGAGCTGCTCGGGTCGATCTCGACCGTGCCCCGATCGCCGTCGACGAGCACGACCGCACCGCGCGGGATCCCGGTCGCGCCGATGACTCCGACCACTGCGGGGATTCCGAGCGACCGGGCGATGATCGCCGTATGCGAGGTGGGGCCGCCCTGCTGCGTCACGAGCGCGACGCAGTTGCCGCCTTCCAAGGCTGCCGTGTCCGCGGGGGCGAGATCCGACGCGACCAGCACGAAAGGCTCCTCACGCTCGGGAACGCCCGGCATCTCGACCTCGAGGATCTCCGCGATCATCCGATCACGGACATCGCGGATGTCGGCCGCTCGCTCGGCCATCCGCCCACCGAGAGCCGCGAGTCCTTTCTCGTGCGCCGCCGATGTCTCCCAGATCGCCCGCGCGGCCGTTCGACCCCGCGACCGCACGAGGTCCGCCGCCTCGGCCACCAGTTCGGGGTCGGAGGCCAGCAGACGCGACGCGTCGAGGATCGCCCGAGCCTCGCCGGTCGCCGCCCTCGTGCGCGCCCGCAGCTGGTCTGCCACCGCCACTGCGGCCCACTCGATCGCAGATGCCTCGGCCTCCCGATCACCAGGCGCGACGACGGTGCTCTCCTCCGGCTCACGCACGGGCGCGGCGAGGAGCACGGCCTCGGCGGCGACCCTGCCCGAGCTCACGCCGCGACCACGCAGCACGTCGCCTGCCCGGACGGGAGGGGACTCGAGGGCTGTCTCTGCAGCGTGCGCCCCGACCGACCCCGAGGCGACGGCGTCGACGTCCGTGCCTTCACCGAATCCGTCGTCGAAAAGGGCCACCAGTCGGTCGAGCGCCCCCTCGGCGTCGGGCCCGAGTGCCGACAGCTCGATCCGGTCGCCCTGCCTGGCACCGAGGATCAGCAGGCGTGACAGACTCGCACCCGACGCCTCAGCGCCGTCGGGCAGTCGACGCAGTCGCACATCGATGCCCGCCGATGCCTCGGCGATCAGAGCCGCCGGTCGCGCGTGGATACCGAGCGGATTGCGCACGACCACCGTCCGCGTCATGGCACCCGACCGGTCGGTCGATGCGGACTCGATCGGAGCGGCTCCCGTCGACGGGTCCTCGAGCTGGCCGCTCTTGGCGGCGAGCGCGATCGACGCCTCCCCCGCGACGACGTCCAGCGATGCGCCGGCAGCGGCCGACACGACGGCCGCCAGCAGCCCTTCCACGAACGGCGCGGGGGCGAGGCGCACCGGCACATCGCTCGTCCGCAGCTCCAGCGCGAGCTCGGCGCTCAGCACTGCGGAGCCGAGATCCATCAGCACGAGGACACCGTCGCAGTCGGCGGCCAGCTCATCGATCGCCGCGGCGACAGCGACGGCATCCGTGCCGAGGACGGGCGCGCCGTCGGCATCCGTTCCGGCGCCTGCGGCGACTCTCACTCGCGCTCCCCGCCCTGCACCATCTGCAGGGCGAGCTCCAGCGCCGCCTCCCCGAGTCGAGCGCTGTGGGAGACGGCGACGATGCCGATCATCAGGAGGATTCCGCGGTCGCCTGGGCGAGGGACTCGAACAGCAGTGTCGTCGACGCCGCACCGGGGTCGAGATGGCCGGCACTGCGTTCCCCGAGATAGCTCGCACGTCCCTTCCGGGCGACGAGCGGTTCGGTGGCATCCCGACCGGACGCGGCAGCCTCTGCGGCCGCCGCCGTCGCGGCAGACAGGTCTCCCCTCCGGAGATCGCGGCGTCGAACGCGTCCACCGCGGGCGCCATGGCGTCGAACATGGTCTTGTCGCCGGCCTCGGCCTTGCCGCGAGCGACGATGCCATCGAGGCCGGCACGCAGCGAGCCGCCGAGTCCGGCGCCATCGAGCTCGGTCACGGGCCCTGCAGCCATCCCCATCCGCAGGAACAGCGTGCCGTAGAGCGGCCCGCTGGCGCCTCCGACCGAGCTCACGAGAGTCATGCCGACGGTCTTGAGCAGCTCGTCGACCGTGTCGGGCACACCCGAGTCGAGCTTCGCCACGACCGCATCCATGCCACGGGCCATGTTCGCGCCGTGGTCGGCGTCTCCGATCGCCGAGTCCAGCTCGGTGAGCCATTCGCGCTTCTCGGCGATGACGTCGCGGAACCGCCGGATCCAGTCGGCCAGGGCCGCGGTGTCGATCGCCGCCATCATGCACCCCACCGCAGTCCGGGGGTGTTGACGGGTGCGTCCCACAGCCTGAGCAGCTCGTCGTCGGCCTTCAGCACCGTGAGCGAGCAGCCGGCCATGTCGAGCGAGGTGATGTAGTCGCCGACCAGGTTGCGGGCGATCTGCACTCCCGCCTGCTCGAGCAGCGCGGCCACCTCGCCGTACATCAGATACAGCTCGATCAGCGGGGATCCGCCCATGCCGTTGAGCATCACGATGGCGGGACCTGAGACGTCGAGATCGGCGAGGATCGGCTCCACGAGCTGCCGGGCGATCTCGGATGCCGGCGCCAGTGGCTCCCGGTGCCGACCGGGCTCGCCATGGATGCCGATGCCGATCTCCATCTGGTCCTCGGGCAGATCGAACGTCGGCTTGCCCGCTGCGGGAACCGTGCAGCTGGTGAGCGCCATGCCCATCGACCGCCCCTGTCCGTTGATGCGCTTCGCGAGGGCGACGACGGCGTCGAGATCCTGCCCCTCTTCAGCCGCGGCGCCGACCAGCTTTTCGAGCAGCACCGTGAGTCCGACGCCACGACGCCCTGCCGTGTAGAGCGAGTCCTGCACGGCGACATCGTCATCGACGATCACGGTGCCGACCTCGATGCCCTCCATCGAGGCGAGCTCCGCCGCCATCTCGAAGTTGAGCACGTCTCCCGTGTAGTTCTTCACGATGTGCAGCACACCGGCCCCGCGATCGACGGCCTTCGTGGCGGCCTGCACTCGATCGGGGGTGGGCGAGGTGAAGACCTCGCCGGCGACGGCGGCGTCGAGCATGCCGAGGCCCACGTATCCCCCATGCAGCGGTTCGTGGCCGGACCCTCCACCCGAGACGATCGCGACCTTCCCCTCCGCCTTCGGCGTCGAGCGGGTGATCACGTGCGTCTCGAGGTCGACCGAGAGCTCCGGATGCGCGAGCGCGACGCCGCGCAGCGACTCGACCAGCACATCGGCGGGGTTGTTGATGAGCTTCTTCATCGTTCGATCTCCTTTGATCTCTACGGCGGCGCTCTTTCGCAATATTGGAAAGTTATTCGTCAATGTCGAATATGCTCGGGCGCAGTCGAGTTGTCAAGATCGACCTGACGACCGATGCGACCGCCCGGCTCGACGACGATCCGGAGAGAGGAGCCGCGATGATCCAAGCCATCGATCGCGCAGCGAAAGTGCTCGAGCTGCTGCAGGGTGCGCGCCATCTCGGCATCACGGATCTCGCGCTCGCCCTGAGCCTTCCCCCGTCGACCGTGCACGGGATCGTCAAGTCCCTGCGCGAGCACGGACTCGTCGCGAAGGAGCGCGGCGGGCAGCGCTACATGCTCGGTCCCACCCTGCTGCGGCTGAGCAACGTCTACCTCGACACCCTCGACGTCCGGGCCAGAGCCATGCGGTGGACGCAGGAGCTCGCACGCCGCACGAACCTGCCGGTGCGCCTCGGGGCGCCGCACTTCCACGAGGTGCTCGTGATCCACCACGACCTGCGTCCGGACGACAGCCAGCAGATGCTCGAGACCGGCGTGGCGATCCCCGCGCATGCCTCCGCGATGGGAAAGGTCCTGCTGGCGCACGACCTCGGCTTCCAGCGCACCGTCTTCGAGCGGCCGCTGCACAGCCTCACCGGGGACACGATCACCGACGTCGCCCGACTGCTGCTCGACCTGCCGGCCATCGCCGAGCGGGGCAGCGCCTCGGAGACCGATGAGGCCGTGCTCGGAGAGTCGTCCGTCGCCGCGCCGGTCGCCGACGCGTCGAACGACATCGTCGCCGCGGTCGCCGTCGTGATGCCCACATCGCAGGCTCCCGCCTCGGACGCGGTGCTCAACGCGCTGCGCGAGACGGCGCGCAACATCTCCCGCGAGCTCGGAGCGACCAGCTGGCCTCCCCGCGTGGCGCCGGCCGACGACTGAGCCCGCTCAGCGGGACTGCAGCCCGTCGAGGCTCACCCGCAGGATGTCCTCCCCCAGCTCGTCGGGATCGACGGGACCCCCGGGTCGATACCACTCGACGACCGAGTTGATCATCCCGAAGATGAGCCTGGTGGCGACCGCCGCATCGACGTCGTCACGGATCAGCCCCTCGGTCTGCGCTTCCGACACGATCGCGGTCACGCGCTGGTCGAACGCACGTCTGCGCACCAGCGCGGAGGTCTCGACATCGCCGTTCCCCCGCACGCGCAGCAGCAGCGTCACCGAGGGGAGCTTCTCGGTGAGCACCCGCACCGCGCCGCGGATGATCGCCCGCAGCCGGTCGGAGGCCAGCGAGTGCTGCGCGGTCGCATCATCGACGACGGCCTCGAGCGCATCGAGCGCATCGTTCAGCGCGAGCTCGAGGATCGCCGACTTGGATTCGAAGTGGTGGTACAGCGCCGACTTCGTCAGCCCCAGCGTCGCGCTGAGGTCGGCCACGCTCGTCGCGTCGTAGCCGTGCTCGTTGAAGACCTTGACGGCGACCGCGAGCACCTGCTCGCGGTCATAACCTGGCCGGCCGCGCTTGGGGGCCGGCGCCTGGATTCCGGGCTCTGCCATGGGCCCAGTCTGTCAGTCCGGATGAGTTGCCATTCGCGGAAGGATCTGAGATCGTATTCCTGACCGATCGGTCTGAAAATATCGCCAGCGTGGGCGTTCGAGAGGATGACGATGTCCGAGGCCTATCTCGTCGACGGGGTCCGCACCCCCGTCGGTCGCTACGGAGGCGCACTCGCCGGCATCCGTCCGGACGATCTGGCGGCCCTCGTCGTCGCCGCCACAGTCTCGCGAGCCGCCATCCCCGGCGACGACATCGACGAGGTGATCCTCGGCGCCGCGAATCAGGCGGGCGAGGACAACCGCAACGTCGCACGGATGGCCGTGCTGCTCGCGGGCCTCCCCGATTCGATCCCCGGATTGACCGTCAACCGCCTCTGCGCCTCGGGGATGTCAGCCATCGCACTCGCCGCGAACGCCGTGCGCGCAGGGGACGCCGACCTCATCGTCGCGGGTGGCGTCGAGTCCATGACACGCGCGCCCTGGGTGCAGGCGAAGCCCGAGCGGGCATGGGCCAAGCCCGGCGCGGCCTTCGACACATCGATCGGCTGGCGCTTCACGAACCCGCGGCTGAGCGCCCGCGACAAAGCCACGTTCTCGATGCCCGAGACCGCCGAAGAGGTCGCACGCATCGACGGGATCACCAGAGCGGATGCCGACGCCTTCGCGCTTCTGAGCCATCAGCGCGCCATCTCGGCGATCGACGGGGGACGCCTCGCCCCGGAGATCGTGGGCGTCGAGACGGGCCGCGGACTCGTCGACACCGACGAAGGCCCGCGCAGGGACAGCACGCTCGACGCGCTGGCCGCACTCCGTCCGGTCGTCGCAGGCGGCCAGGTCGTCACGGCGGGCAACTCCAGTTCCTTGAACGACGGAGCCTCGGCGATCATCGTGGCGAGCGCCGAGGCGGTCGAGCGACATGGCCTTCGTCCGCGCGCACGGATCGTCGCCTCGGCGACCGCCGCGCTCGCCCCCGAGATCATGGGCCTGGGTCCCGTGCCGGCAACGCAGAAAGCGCTCGCGAAGGCGGGCCTACAGGTCGGCGACCTCGGAGCCGTCGAGCTCAACGAGGCCTTCGCCACGCAGTCCCTCGCCTGCATCCGCCGCCTCGGACTCGACCCGTCGATCGTCAACGCCGACGGCGGAGCCATCGCGCTCGGCCATCCCCTCGGCTCCAGCGGATCCCGCCTGATCGTCACACTGCTCGGCCGACTCGAGCGCGAGAACGCGCGCTACGGTCTGGCCACGATGTGCGTCGGCGTGGGTCAGGGCACCGCGATGATCGTGGAGCGTCTGACATGACTCTGCGCATCGAGGAGCATCGAGACCGGGTGGTCGCCACGCTCGACCGGCCCGAGAAGCGCAACGCCATCGACCAGGCGACGATCGACGCGCTGCACGACCTCTGCGCGCTGCTCGAGCGGACGCCGCGCACGCTGATCATCACCGGCACCGACGGCGTCTTCGCGGCGGGCGCCGACATCGCCCAGCTGCGCGATCGCACCGCCGACGACGCCCGACGCGCCATCAATGCGACCGCATTCATCCGCATCCATGATCTCCCGATGCCGGTGATCGCCGCACTCGACGGATACGCGCTCGGGGGCGGAGCCGAACTCGCCTACGCCGCCGACATCCGCATCGCGACGCCGTCCCTCCGCATCGGCAACCCCGAGACCGGGCTCGGCATCATCGCCGCAGCCGGCGCGACCTGGCGCCTGCCCGAGATCGTCGGAGACGCGAGGGCGAGCGAGCTGCTCCTCACCGGCCGAGCTCTGGATGCCGAAGAGGCGCTGAGGTGGGGACTCGTGTCGTCGCTCCATCCGGCCGACGAGCTGCTCGCGGCCGCACACCGGATCGTCGATCGCATCGCGGCGAACGATCCCCTCGCGACGCAGCACATCAAACGCGCTCTGCGCACTCCGCGAGCAGGCCACCCGGCGATCGAGGTCGAACTGCAGGCCGAGCTGTTCGAGTCGCCCGAGAAGATCCGCCGCATGACCGACTTCCTGGAGAAGAGACGATGAGCGACATCGGCAGCGCCCCGAATCGGGTCGGCGTGCTCGGAGGCGGCCGCATGGGAGCCGGCATCGCACATGCGTTCCTGCTCGCCGGATCTCACGTCAGCGTGATCGAGCGCGATGCGGCGAGCGCCGATGCGGCGCTGACCCGCATCGGCGGCAGCATCCGCAGATCCGTCGACCGCGACCCCTCTCTCGACGAGGCCGAATTGACCGCGCGCATCACGACCGGCGTCGATCCCGGAGCCTTCGCCGCGGTCGACCTCGCGATCGAGGCGGTTCCCGAAGACCGGGCCCTCAAGGAGGACGCACTGTCGCGGGCCGAAGCCGTGCTGCCCCCGTCGGCGGTTCTGGCGAGCAACACCTCGTCGATCTCGATCGACGATCTCGCTGCGGGCCGCAGGCATCCGGAGCGATTCCTCGGCCTGCACTTCTTCAATCCGGTGCCCGCGTCGGCCCTAGTCGAGGTCGTGCGCGGCGCAGCGACCGACCGGTCGGTCGTCGAGAGCGCCACCGCCTGGGTGGCCGCCCTCGGCAAGACGCCGATCGTCGTCAGCGACTCCCCGGGCTTCGCGTCGTCGCGGCTGGGCGTGATGCTGGGCCTCGAGGCGATCCGGATGCTCGAGGAGGGCGTCGCCTCGGCCGCCGACATCGATGCCGCGATGACGCTCGGGTATCGGCATCCGATGGGTCCGCTGCGCACCACCGACATCGTCGGGCTCGATGTACGCCTCGGCATCGCCGAAGAGCTGGAGCGCACGCTCGGCGAGCGATTCGCTGCACCGGAACTGCTGCGCCGCATGGTCGCCGAGGGAAAGCTGGGCCGCAAGAGCGGCGAAGGGTTCTACGCATGGAACGAGGAGAGATGACCGAGTATCTGCCGAGCTACGTCCAGGGCGAGTGGTGGACGCCGTCGTCACCCACGCGATCCACAGAGGTCCGCGATGCGTCCACCGGCGACGTCGTCGCCGTCGTGTCGTCCGTGGGCCTCGACCTGGCCGGGGCACTGGAGTACGCCCGCTCCGTCGGGCAGAAGAGCCTCGGTGCGCTCACGTTCCACCAGCGGGCCGTGCTGCTGAAGCAGTTCGCCCTCGCTCTCACCGAGCGCAAGGACGAGCTGTATGCGCTGTCCGCCCGTACCGGCGCCACGAAGGCCGACTCGTGGGTCGACATCGACGGCGGCATCGGCGTGCTCTTCTCGTACTCGGGCAAGGGCCGCCGCGAGCTGCCGAACAGCCGCGTGCATGTCGACGGCCCCGTGGAGCCGCTGTCGAAGGACGGGTCGTTCCTGGGTCGTCATGTCTACACGACGCTCCCCGGGGTCGCTGTGCAGATCAACGCGTTCAACTTCCCGGTGTGGGGTTCGCTCGAGAAGTTCGCACCCGCGTTCCTCGCCGGCATGCCGACGCTCGTGAAGCCCGCGACGCCCACCGGCTACGTCGCCGAGGCGATGGTGCGCATCCTCGTCGAATCGGGACTGCTGCCCGACGGATCGCTGCAGCTCGTCAGCGGCAGCGTGCCTGACCTGTTCGAGAACCTGCGGCTCGGCGACATCGTCGGGTTCACCGGCAGCGCGTCGACCGCGGAGAGCCTCAAAGCCCACGCCGCGGTGCAGACCGGCGGCGTGCGGTTCACCGCCGAGACCGACTCGATCAACGCCTCGGTGCTCGGCACCGACGCGATCGAGGGAACCCCGGAGTTCGACGCCTACGTGCGCCAGCTCGTCACCGAGATGACGAGCAAGGCCGGCCAGAAGTGCACGGCCATCCGGCGTGCGATCGTGCCGGCGGGCTCGGCCGACGCGATCATCGGCGCCGTGCAGGCGCGCCTCGCCGAGAAGACCGTGCTGGGCGACCCCCGCGCCGAGGGCGTCACCATGGGTCCCCTGGCCTCGACGGGGCAGCGCGATGAGGTGCTGCGCCAGGTGGATCGCCTGCAGGCGGCGGGCGGGCAGGTCGTCGTCGGGACGACGGATGCTCCCGAGGTCCGCCGCGCAGACGGCAGCACCGGCACCGCACCCGACGGAGCCTTCGTGTCGCCGCTGCTGCTGCGCTTCGAGGACTCGCAGTCCGACGCGGCGCACTCGATCGAGGCCTTCGGCCCCGTGTCGTCGCTGCTCACCTACGACACCATCGCCGAGGCCGCAGCGCTCGTCGCCCGGGGTGGCGGCTCGCTGGTCACCAGCATCGCCACGCATGACCCGGCGCAGGCCGTCGAGCTCGCCACGCGCATCGCACCGTTCAACGGCCGGATGCTGCTGCTCGACCGCGACGATGCACGATCGTCGACCGGGCACGGATCGCCCCTGCCCAACCTCGTGCACGGCGGCCCCGGTCGAGCCGGCGGCGGTGAGGAGCTCGGCGGCATCCGCGCGGTGCTGCATCACATGCAGCGCACGGCAGTGCAGGGTTCACCCGAGATGCTGACTGCCTTGACGGGTGTCTGGCACGCGGGGGCGGCCGCGCGCAGCGACGGTCGGCATCCGTTCCGCAAGTCGCTCGCGGAACTCCGCATCGGCGACCAGATCGTCTCCGGCTCGCGCGAGGTGACCCTCGCCGACATCGAGACGTTCGCGCACTTCACGGGCGACACGTTCTACGCCCACATGGACGAGGCATCCGCCGCCGCGAACCCGTTCTTCCCCGGACGGGTCGCGCACGGCTACCTGCTCGTCTCGTGGGCCGCGGGTCTCTTCGTCGATCCGGAGCCCGGACCCGTGCTCGCGAACTACGGTCTGGAGAATCTGCGATTCATCACGCCGGTCTCCCCCGGCGACACGATCCGCGTCGAGCTGACCGCGAAGCAGATCACGCCGCGTGAGACGGACGAGTACGGAGAGGTGCGCTGGGACGCGGTGATCCGCAATCAGAGCGACGAGCTCGTCGCCACCTACGACGTGCTCACGCTGGTGAACAAGCAGCCGACACCCGAGGTCGTCGCCGCATGAGAGAGATGATGCAGCGCGATGCCGCATCGCAGATGCTCGGCATGACCGTCGAGGAGGACGCCCCCGGAGAGGCCGTCGTCTCGATGACCGTGCGCGACGACATGCTGAACGGGTTCGCCATCACGCATGGCGGACTGGTGTTCACCCTCGCCGACACCGCCTTCGCGATCGCCTGCAACGAGGACGATCGCGTCACGGTCGCGGGTGGTGCCGACATCACCTTCCTGAAATCCACGACCGCCGGCCAGCGACTGACAGCGCGCGCGGTGCGCCGTGTCGTCAGCGGACGCAACGGCCTGTACGACGTGACGGTGACCGACGAATCGGGCGATGTCGTCGCCGAGGTCCGCGGCCGCTCGCTCACGACGAACCGGTCGCACCCCGCCTGAGCGCACGCACGCTCACTGCTCTGTCCCCGACGAAGGAGTCGACGATGACCGCAACACATGCCGAGATCGGTGCCGAGGCCGAGCTGCATTCACCTGAACGACTGGCGCGGCTGCAGCTGCAGCGCCTGCAGTGGACCGTCCGGCATGCCTACGAGAACGTGCCGACCTATCGCCGCAAGTTCGACGAGCACGGCGTGCACCCCGACGACGTGCGCACCCTCGACGACGTGCGGCGTCTGCCGTTCACCACCAAGGCCGACCTGCGCGAGAGCTATCCGTTCGGCATGTTCGCCGTGCCGATGGCCGACGTGCGACGCGTCCACGCGTCGTCGGGCACGACGGGGCGGCCGACGGTGGTCGGCTACACCGAAGGAGACCTCGACCGGTGGAGCGACCTGGTGGCGCGGTCGCTGCACGCCGCGGGCATCCGCGCGGGGATGAAGGTGCACAATGCCTACGGCTACGGGCTCTTCACCGGCGGACTCGGCGCGCATGCCGGGATCGAGCGTCTCGGAGCGACCGTGATCCCGGTGTCGGGAGGGCAGACCGCCCGGCAGGTGCAGCTGATCAGGGATTTCGAACCGGATGCCATCCTCTGCACGCCGAGTTATCTGCTCACGATCGCTGACGCGATGGAAGCCTCGGGCATCGATCCGACGACCACGTCGCTGCGCGTCGCGGTGCTCGGCGCCGAGCCGTGGACGAACGAGATGCGTCGTGAGATCGAGCGGCGACTGAACATCGATGCCGTCGACATCTACGGGCTCAGCGAGGTGATGGGGCCGGGGGTCGCGAGCGAGAGCGTGCTCACGAAAGACGGCCCGCACATCTGGGAGGACCATTTCCTGCCCGAGATCATCGACGGAGAGACCGGGGAACGGCTGCCGGACGATGCGCTCGGCGAGCTCGTCTTCACGTCGCTGACCAAAGAGGCTTTTCCTGTGATCCGGTATCGCACGCGCGATCTGACGCGCCTGCTGCCGGGAACCACCTTTCCGGCGCTTCGACGCATGGAGAAGATCACCGGCCGCAACGACGACATGATCATCCTGCGCGGCGTGAACCTCTTCCCCACCCAGATCGAGGAGCTGGTGATGGGCATCGAGACGCTCACCCCGCACTTCGTGCTCGAGCTGCACCACGTCGGGCAGCTCGACACGATGACCGTGCGCATCGAGCGACACCCGTCGCTGAGTGCCGAGGACTGCGATGCCGCCGCTGCGGTGCTCACCCACCGCATCAAGATGCACATCGGCACCAGCGTCGACGTGACGGTCGAGGAGCCGGGCACGCTGCCCCGGAGCGAGGGCAAATACCAGCGGGTCTACGACCTGCGGTAGGGCTCGAGCCGGGTGTCCCCGCCGTCAGCCGCGCAGCGCGAGCACGAACGGGAGCACGTCGCTCGCCCCCGCCTGGCGCAGCGTGCGCGCGGCGACCGTGAGCGTCCAGCGGCTGTCGGCGAGATCGTCGACGAGCAGCACGGGACCGGTCGGCACGTCGACGCCCTGCGCGCTGAATCTGTCCCACAGACCTGCCAGCCGGAACACGCTGTTGCCACCGGGTTGGCCCGTCGGCCCGCCGTTCACGAGGTCGAGCGCACCGAGATACGGCAGGCGGCCGATCTCGGCGATCCCGCGGGCGAGTGAGTCGACGAGCAGCGGATGCGATCGCGACGGCATGGCGACGACCGCGACGGGGCGCTCGGTCCACCCCCAGTCGGCGAGCACGCGCACGCAGCCGCCGAGGACCTGGGGCGTCACCACCGCGTCAGGGGCTCCCGCCGCGAAGAGCTCGCGCAGCGTGCCGCCCCAGCCGAGGTCGGTGAGACGGGCGAGTGCGCGCCCTTCTCCGGCCTGCTCCCCCGCGGGGATGCGCCCCTTCACCGGCACGTCGAGCTTGTCGGCTCCGGTCGGCCAGGCGCGGCGAGGCTCGACCGGGACACCGACGCGATCGAGCGATTCCGCGGCCTGCGTCGTCGCCGATTCGCCGATCTCGCTCGGGAACCAGATGCCGGCGCAGTTGTCGCATCTCCCGCAGGGCGCAGCCGTGTCGTCGTCGAGTGAGCGCTGGAGGAATTCCATGCGGCATCCGTCGGTCTGCTCGTAGTCGATCATGTGCTGCTGCTCGGCGCGACGCTCGGCCGCGATGCGCTCATAGCGCTCGGCGTCGTAGGCCCACGGCTGCCCCGTCGCGACCCACCCGCCCTGCACCCGGCGCACCGCGCCGTCGACGTCGAGAACCTTGAGCAGCAGTTCGAGCGGAGTACGCCGGATGTCGACCATCGCCTCGAGCGCGGGCGTCGAGATGGGCTGATCGCCGAGGGCGGCGATCACCCGCTCGGCGCGCTCCCGATCCGGCATCGACGCGGTCGCGAAGTAGTGCCAGATGTCGCGGTCTTCGACGCCGGGCAGCAGGAGCACGTCGGCGCTCTCGCTCGCACGACCGGCACGGCCGACCTGCTGGTAGTACGCGACCGGCGACGACGGCGCGCCGAGGTGCAGCACGAAACCGAGGTCCGGCTTGTCGAAGCCCATCCCGAGCGCGCTCGTGGCGACGAGGGCCTTGACCTCGTTGCGCTTCAGCATCCCTTCCGACTCGGTGCGCTCGTCGGTGTCCGTCTGTCCGGTGTACGCGCGCACGTCATGCCCGTGATCGCGCAGCAGCCGGGCGGTGTCGACCGCGGCCGCGACCGTCAGGGTGTAGATGATGCCCGAACCGGGCAGGTCGTCGATATGACTGAGCAGCCACGCGAGCCGGCTGGCGGAGTCGCGCAGACGCAGGACGCCGAGACGCAGCGAGGTGCGCGCGAGCGGGCCGCGGATCGTGAGCACCTCGGAGCCGGCGGCATCCGACGCCCCTCCCGTGCCGAGCTGCTCGGCGACGTCGGCCACGACCCTGCTGTTCGCGGTCGCCGTCGTCGCGAGCACGGGCACCTCGGGCGGCATCTGCTCGATGAGGTCGCGCAGTCGCCGGTAGTCGGGGCGGAAGTCGTGCCCCCAGTCGCTGATGCAGTGCGCCTCGTCGACCACCAGCATGCCGATTCGTCGAACGAGCGCCGGCAGCTGCTGCTCGCGGAACGCGGGATTGTTGAGTCGTTCGGGAGAGACGAGCAGCACATCGACCTCGTCTCGGTCGAGCTGCTCCATGACCTCCGACCACTCGTGCGCGTTGGTCGAGTTGATCGCCACCGCTCGAACGCCTGCCCGCTCGGCCGCGGCGATCTGATCGCGCATCAGCGCGAGAAGCGGCGAGACGAGGACGGTCGGCCCTGCCCCCTGGCGGCGCAGCAGCAGCGTCGCGACGAAGTACACAGCCGACTTGCCCCACCCGGTGCGCTGCACGACGAGCGCGCGGCGGCGCCCCTCGACCAGAGCCTCGATCGCCTCGTACTGACCGTCGTGGAAGTCGGCGTCCGGGCGGCCGACCAGCTCGCGCAGAGCCGAGAGCGCAGCGGTGCGGGTGTCGACAGAGGCGGGAGAAGTCATGTCTCCACTCTGCCCGATGCCTCCGACACCCGGTGCGCCACCATCCACAGGCGGATTCGAGCCGAGCCTCGGTGACGTCGTCTAGCGTGGGACGATGATCACCCGAGAACTGGCCGTATCCCTGCGCGACGCCGGACTCGTTTGGCATCCCGCCGAGGGCGACCGCTTTCAGCTCGATCTTCCGAACGATGTCGAGCTCGAGGCCGAAGCCGATGTCTTCACGGTCAGCGAGATGACGATCGAGGCCCGCCAGACCCCGAGCGGCACCGACCTCGCCTTCAACGGCACGACGGAGTGGGCGCTCGACGCCGTGACCCTCGCGGACGCGGTGTGGCTCCCCCGCGAGGATCAGCTGCGCGAGCTGCTGCGCGGCACCTTCCGGGCGCTGAGCCGCCTCTCCGACACCTTCGTGGTCGAGGTCGAGATCGCCGGCGAGACCCTGCGTTTCGAGCATCCGGATCCCGCCGAGGCGTACGGCAGAGCCCTCCTCGACCTCGTCTCCCGCTCGCGCTGAGCAACTCTCCGAGCATATCGCCGAGCGCCGCATCGGGGGTCTTCCTTGCGCCGCGACGACCTCCGTGTCAGAATTACCTAACGACCGGTCAGTAAAGCGGATCGGAAACCGAGGAGTCGATGATGACCAGCCCCGCAGATCTCTCCCTCGTCGACGGAGAGCTGTCCGACGACGAGCGCCTGTTCGACGAGCTCATCGCGAACGAGCAGCGCATCGAGCCTCGCGACTGGATGCCCGATGCCTATCGCAAGACGCTGATCCGTCAGATCTCGCAGCACGCGCACTCCGAGATCATCGGCATGCAGCCGGAGGGCAACTGGATCACCCGGGCGCCGAGCCTCAAGCGCAAGGCGATCCTGATGGCCAAGGTCCAGGACGAGGCGGGGCACGGACTCTATCTCTACTCCGCCGCACAGACGCTCGGCATCACGCGCGACGAGATGATGGATCAGCTCATCAGCGGCAAGGCCAAGTACTCGTCGATCTTCAACTACCCGACGCCCACCTGGGCCGACATGGGGGCGATCGGGTGGCTCGTCGACGGAGCCGCCATCTGCAACCAGGTGCCGCTGTGCCGCGCCTCCTACGGGCCCTACGGCCGCGCGATGGTGCGCGTCTGCAAGGAGGAGTCGTTCCATCAGCGCCAGGGATTCGAGATCCTGCTGTCGCTGATGCAGGGAACCGACGAGCAGAAGACGATGGCGCAGGATGCCGTGAACCGCTGGTACTGGCCGAGCCTGGCGATGTTCGGTCCGCCCGACGACCAGTCCCCCAACTCCGCGCAGTCGATGAAGTGGAAGATCAAGCGCTTCACGAACGACGAGCTGCGTCAGCGCTTCGTCAGCATGCTCGTGCCCCAGGCCGAGATCCTCGGCGTGACCCTGCCCGACCCTGATCTGCGCTTCGACGACGAGACCGGCCAGTACGTGATCGGCGAGATCGACTGGGACGAGTTCTTCGAGGTGCTGCGCGGCAACGGCCCGTGCAATGCCGAGCGTCTCGAACGCCGCCGCACGGCCCATGAGGACGGCGCGTGGGTGCGCGAGGCTGCGGCCGAGTACGCCCGCAAGCAGGCGCTGAAGACGAAGGCGGTGGCGTGATGGCGACGCCCGGTGCCGACGACCGCGAGCCCTGGCCGCTCTGGGAGGTCTTCGTCCGCGCGAACCGCGGCCTGAGCCACGTCCACGTCGGGTCGCTGCACGCCCCGGATGCCGACATGGCCATCCGCAACGCCCGCGATCTCTACACGCGACGCGGCGAGGGCGTGTCGATCTGGGCGGTGCCCGCCGAGGCGATCACGACCAGCGACCCCGACGCGAAGGGCGCCTACTTCGAGAGCCCCGCCGGCAAGAACTATCGGCACGCCGTGTACTACACGGCGTCCGAGGGGGTGCCGCACCTGTGAGCCACATCCAGGGCGATATCCACGGCGACCCGCACGGGGACGTCTCGGTCGACGAGCTGCGGCTCGGTGACGAGCTCACCGGAACCGGCTCCGCGGCGGCATCCGCCGACGTCGCCGAGTACGCGCTCTGGCTCGGCGACGACGCGCTGATCCTGTCGCAGCAGCTCGGTGAGTGGATCTCCCGCGCGCCCGAACTCGAAGAGGACGTCGCCCTCGGCAACATCGCGCTCGACCTGCTCGGGCATGCCCGCTCGTTCCTTCACTTCGCGGGGTCTTTCGACGGACGCTCCGAAGACGACCTCGCGTACTTCCGCGACGAGCCGGAGTTCCGCTGCGCCTGGATCGTCGAGCAGCCCAACGGCGACTTCGCGCAGACCATCGCCCGTCAGTTCGTCGTGTCGACCTACATGTTCGAGCTGTACTCGGCCCTGCGGGCGAGCAGCGACCCGACCCTCGCGGCGATCGCCGAGAAGTCCCTCAAAGAGGTCGACTACCACCGAGACCACGCGGTGCAATGGGTGCTGCGGCTCGCCGGCGGCACCGACGAATCCCGGCGGCGGATGATCCGCGCGCTGGGCGACGTCTGGCCGTATGCCGACGAGCTCTTCCGCGACGAGCCCCTGATCGACCGCCTCGGGGACGCCGCGGCGCGTCCGTCGACGCTGCGAGCGGGCTTCGACGCCGTCGTCGCCGCCGTCTTCGCCGAGGCCGAGCTGACGCTTCCCGCCGTCGCGGCATCCTCGGCCGGAGGACGGCGAGGAGCGCACGCGAGTCCGTTCGGCCATGTCCTCGCGGAGATGCAGGTCCTGGCGCGACGGCATCCGGGAGCATCATGGTGACCGGCACGCTGCAGACCGCGCCCCGGTCAACCGCCTGGCGGATCGCCGCGGCCGTGGCCGACCCCGAGGTGCCCGTGCTGACGATCGAGGACCTCGGCGTGCTGCGCGCGGTCAGCGTCGACGGCGACGTGGTGCGCGTCGACATCACCCCGACCTACAGCGGATGCCCGGCGATGGACACGATCCGCGACGACGTCATCCTCGCCCTGACCGCCGCGGGATATTCACAGGTCGAGGTCCGGCTCGTGCTCTCCCCCGCATGGACGACGGACTGGATGTCGGATGCCGGCAGGCAGAAGCTCGCCGAGTACGGCATCGCGCCTCCGACCGGGCGCTCGGCGATCTCGTCCGGCCCGATCCGCCTCGCGATCAGCGTGCGGTGCCCTCGGTGCGGCTCGCTGGACACCCGCGAGGTCTCGCGCTTCGGTTCGACCTCGTGCAAGGCGCTGTTCGAATGCCGCGCCTGCCTCGAACCCTTCGACCACTTCAAGGTGCACTGATGTCGCTGTTCGCCCTCTCCGGTCCCACGCCCGCGCCGTCGCCTCGTCGAGCCGCCGCGCCGACGAAGAAGCGCGCGCGCTTCCACACCCTCTCCGTCGAGGAGGTGCGGCCGCTGACCGACGACTCGGTCGAGGTGACCTTCTCGGTTCCCGCCGACCTCGCCGACGACTACGACCACCTGCCCGGCCAGTATGTCGCCCTGCGCACGTCGCTCGACGGCACGGAGGTGCGCCGGTCGTACTCGCTGTGCCGCGCACCCGAGCACCGCACGGCAGAGCAGATCTCCGCCGGTGTCCCGACCCGGCTCAGTGTCGCCGTGAAGCGCGACGAGGGCGGGCTCTTCTCGACCTGGGCGCAGACGGGCCTTCACCCCGGGTTCGAGATCGACGTGATGAGTCCGCAGGGCACGTTCACCTCCGGGCTCGACGATCTCGATCAGCGTCACGTCGTGGGCATCGCGGCCGGTTCCGGCATCACGCCGCTGATGGCTCTCGCCCACACCGTGCTGACGCGCTCCGACACCTCCCGCTTCACCCTGCTCTACACGAACCGCTCGACGCTCGACGTGATGTTCCTCGAGGATCTCGCCGACCTCAAGGATCGCTACCCGACGCGCCTGACGCTGCACCATGTGCTGTCCCGCGAGCAGCGCACGGCCCCCGTGCTCTCCGGACGCATCGACGAGGAGAAGCTGCGCACCATCCTGGGGGCGCTCATCGATCCGACCGACGTCGACGAATGGTTCCTGTGCGGACCGCTCTCACTGATCGACCTGTGCCGAGACGTGCTCGCCGACGTCGGTGTGCCGCGTGAGCACATCCGCTTCGAGCTCTTCACGACGGGTGACGAGCCGGCGCGCGCCGCCCGCCCTGTCGAGGTGCGCGCGGGCGAGAAGACGATCCGCATCGAGGTGAATCTCGACGGCGTCTCGTCGACCGTCGAGAGTCCGGTCGACGCGCACGAGTCCGTGCTCAATGCTGCTCTGCGGGTGCGACCCGATGCGCCGTTCGCGTGTGCGGGCGGCGTCTGCGGAACCTGCCGTGCGAGGGTCATCGAGGGCAGCGTGACGATGACGGAGAACTACGCGCTGGAGCCCGATGAGCTCGAGCGCGGCTACGTCCTCACCTGCCAATCCCACCCCACGAGCGACCGCATCGTGGTCGACTACGACGTCTGAGGAGCATCGGATGATCGATCTGACCGTCGCCGGCGACGTCGCCACCGTCGTCCTGAATGCGCCGACGAAACGGAATTCACTCGACGAGCAGGCGCTCCGCGATCTCGGCCGCGCCTACGACGAGGCGGATGCCGCGGGAGTGCGCGCGCTGGTGCTGCGGGGCGAGGGCCGGGCCTTCTGCGCCGGTCGCGACATCTCGGGCGTCGACCCCCGTGACGACGACGTGATCGGGTATCTCGGCGGGCTCGTGACCCCGCTGCTGCAGCGGATGGCACGGTTCCCCGCCCCGACCTTCGCGGTGGCGCACGGCGCCTGTCTCGGCGTCGGCCTCGGACTCCTCATCGCCACCGACGTCGTGTACGTCGCAGAGTCGGCCAAGATCGGGTCACCGTTCGCCGCGCTCGGTGCCACTCTCGACTCCGGCGGCCACGCCCTCTTCGTCGAACGTCTCGGGGCGCACCGGGCACTCGACCTCATCTACACCGGTCGGCTGATGAGCGGCACCGAGGCCGTGTCATCGGGGCTCTTCTCCCGGGTGCTGCCCGACGACGAGGTCGTGCAGGCGACGACGGATGCCGCGGCGACCGCTGCGCGTGGCGCCACCGCCGCCTTCCTGGCGAGCAAGCAGCTGGTCGCCAGGATCCGCGACGAGCGCCTGGCGCTGTGGGAGTCGATCGATCTCGAGAACGCCGCCCAGGCCGCCCTGTGCGACACCGACGACTACCGCGAGGGGTTCGCGGCGTTCCAGGAGAAACGCACGCCGGAGTTCCGCGGCCGCTGAGTCGCATCCGCTTACTGCGGCAGGACGGACGGACGCAAGGCCGTCGCCGATGTCGGATGCGGGTGCGAGACTGCCTGCATGTTGCTCTCGGAGCTCGTCTCCACCGCCGAAGAGGTCACCGCCACCGCATCGCGCCTGGCGAAGATCGACGCCGTGTCCCGGCTGCTCGCACGCGCTAACGCTGCCGACGTGCCCGCCCTCGTCGGGCTGCTGCTCGCGGCGCCGCGACAGGGACGGCTGGGTGTCGGCTGGCGCGGAGTGGCGGCGCTCGACGTGCAGCACGCTGCCGAGCCCTCGCTGTCGATCCGTGATGTCGATGACGCGTTCGAGGCCTTGACCGGCTCGTCAGGGTCGGGGTCGGCCGCGGCGCGTTCCGCGATCCTCTCGGCTCTCGCGTCGCGAGCGACGGCTCCCGAATGGGACTTCCTGTCGCGGGCCATGCTCGGCGAGCTGCGCACGGGCGCGCTCGGCGGCGTCCTGCTCGATGCCATCGCCCGTGCCGCGGATCGCCCGGCGGCATCGGTGCGACGAGCAGCGATGCTCTCCGGCGACCTGGGCGAGACCGCCGTGCTCGCACTCACCGGCACGGAGGACGAACTCGATGCGGTCGGCCTGGTGGTCGGTCGCCCCGTGCTGCCGATGCTCGCATCGACCGCGGCCACCCCGACCGCCGCGCTCGACATCACCGGCACCGCGTCCGTCGAGTACAAGCTCGATGGCGCGCGCATCCAGGTGCATCGCCAGGGAGACGATGTGAGCGTCTACACCCGCAGCCTCGCCGACATCACCCACCGGGTGCCGGAGATCGTCGAGATCGTGCGCGCGCTCCCCGCACACGATCTGATCCTCGACGGTGAGACGCTGTCACTCGACGAAGACGGCGGCCCTCGGCCGTTCCAGCAGACGATGTCGCGGTTCGGGGCAGACGTCTCGCGCGAGCTCGTGCTGCGGCCCTGGTTCTTCGACATCCTGCACGTCGACGGACGCGATCTGCTCGACGAGCCCCTGTCCACCCGCCTGACCGAACTCGAGAGGGTCGTCGGCGAATGGCGTATGCCGGGCATCGTCACCGACGACGCCGAAGCGGCCGAGCAGCTGTCGCGCGAGGCTCTCGCCGCGGGCCACGAGGGGGTGCTCGTCAAAGGGATCGATGCGCCTTACTCGGCGGGACGCCGCGGCAAGTCCTGGGTCAAGGTCAAGCCCGTGCTCACCTACGACCTGGTCGTGCTCGCCGCCGAATGGGGGTCGGGTCGGCGCCAGGGGCTCCTGTCGAACCTGCACCTCGGCGCACTCGACCCGACCGGCGAGTTCGGCGAGCCCGGCGGTCTCGTCATGGTCGGCAAGACGTTCAAGGGGCTCACCGACGAGCTGCTGCGCTGGCAGACGGAGAACTTCCCGCCGCTCGAGACGAGGCGCACTCAGGGCGCGGTGTTCCTGAGACCGGAGTTCGTGGTCGAGATCGCGATCGACGGCGTGCAGCGCTCGCCGCGATACCCCGGAGGCATCGCGTTGAGGTTCGCGAGAGTCAAGGGCTATCGACCCGACAAGAACCCTGCCGACGCCGACACGATCCAGACCCTGCGGGCGCTGCTGCGCGGGTGACTCTCGTCAGGCCGACGGAGCGAGACCGAGGTCCTCTTCGCGCACCGTGCCCTGGAACGACCAGGGGAAGTTGATCCACAGGTCGGTGTCCTTCCAGGCGTAGTCGGGCTGGATGATCGTCGACGGCTTGGTGTAGATCGTGACCGAGCGCACGTCGGCGCCCTTGTCCTTCAGCAGCTGCACGGCGAGGGCGAGCGTGCGACCCGAATCTGCGACGTCGTCGACCAGCAGCACACGTCGACCGTCGAGATACGCCATGTCGAGTTCGGGCGGCAGCACCTCCGGCGCGTCGAGCACCGTGCCGATGCCGGTGTAGAACTCGACGTTGATCGCACCGCAGTTCTTCGCTCCGAGACCGTAGGCGATGGCACCGGCAGGCAGCAGACCGCCCCGCGCGATGGCCACCACGACCTCGGGCATGAAGCCGCTGTCCAGGATCCGGCGCGCGAGGTCTCGCGTCGCGGATCCGAAGCCGTCCCAGGTGAGCGTCTCGCGCTCGATCGATGCATCCGTCATCGTCTCATTCTCCTGCACCACCACTCGAACTCCCGCCACGCCGTCGCCTCAGCCGAGGCGCGTGACCTCGACCGAGACGAACAGCTCGGAGGCGCTGGGTCCCGCGTACACCCCGCGCAGCGGTGCGACATCGGCGTAGTCCCGACCGTGGCCGACATAGACGTGCGATTCGCCGATGTCGACGAGGTTGGTGGGGTCGTATCCGCGCCACTCGCCGGAGTACCACTCGACCCAGGCGTGCGACTCCCCCGTCACAGCCTGTCCGATCGCCGCCGTCGGATCGGGATGCAGGTACCCCGACACGTAGCGCGCCGGGATCCCCGCGGCGCGCAGCACGCCCAGCGCCACATGAGCGATGTCCTGGCAGACGCCGGACCGGGTGGGCCACGCGTCGCGGGCGGTCGAGCTCACGCCGGTGACGCCGCTGCGATACTCCATGGCCTCCCCGACGGTGCGGCAGATCTCTCGGGCCGTCTCGTCGACGCCACCACCCTCCGCTTCGATGTGCAGGGCGAGGTCGCGCATCTCGTCATCGGGAGCGGTGGCAGGCGTCTGCGCCACGCATTCCGCGAGTTCGAGCGATTGGGGTATCCGGGCTGCCAGCTCGTCCCAGTCGATGTCCGCCTCTCCCGTCGGCAGCGGCCTCACATCCACCACGCTCGTCGCGGTGACCGAGAGCATCTGATGCGGGGTCAGCAGCTCGAACGTCGAGACCCGGGTGTCCCAGTAGTCGGTGTACGAGTGCTGGGTCGCGGTCGGCGATATGTCGAGCGTCGCCTGCAGCACGAACTGTCCGTCCCGGGAGTGCGGCAGCATCCGCGCCTCGTTGTACGACGCCGTCGCCGGCTGCTCGTAGCGGAAGCCGGTGCGGTGAACGATCTTGAGCCGACTCACAGCGCCTCTCCGATCCACACCGGCATCGCGATCGAGGGGAAGTACCGCTCCCTGATCGCGTCACTCGCCACCGACATCCCCACCTGGACCTCCTCCATGCTCTCCGACAGCCGATGCACGGTGTCGCCGATCGGTCGGTACTCGAGCTCCGACCGCATGCGTCCCAAGACGCGATGCGCCCGATCGGGCACGCCGAACGCACCCGCCGGATCGATACCGCGCAGACACTCCTCGGCCTGGAGGATGCTCGAGAGCACCGATCGGGGGAACAGCCGGTCGATCAGGAGGAACTCCACGGCGGACGCTCCCGTGGGCACCGCCCGGTGGCTGCGCAGATGGGCTTCGTATGCCCCGCAGCTGCGCAGCAGCGTCGTCCAGCTCGGCCCCCTGCGTCGGTCAGCGACCGCGTCGCCAGCAGCCGCGCCGTCATGTCCGCGCGCTCGATCGAGCGGCCGAGCACGAAGAAGTGCCAGGCCTCATCCCGGCTCGTCGAGGAGTCGACGACCCCGAAGGCCAGCGCCGACCGATCACGCACCCAGCGGAAGAACGGGTGCGTCTTGTCCGAGGCGATCCGCCGCGGCATCCGTGCGTTCGACTCGTTCAGCGTCTCCCAGAGGTCCGTCGAGATGATCTCGCGCGCTCGACGAGCGTTCTCCCGCGCCGCCGCGATCGAATGGGCGATCGACGCGGAGTGCTCACGATCCAGCGCGAGCAGCCGCACGACGTCGTCCCGGCTCAGCACGGTGCCGGCATCCGCCGTCGTCCCCATCACCGACAGGAGCGCCCGACATGCGGTGTCCTCCTCGACCCACGGATCCTCGAGCAGCAGCTGCAGGTGCACATCGAGGATGCGGGCGGTGCCGTCGGCGCGCTCGACGTAGCGGCCGATCCAGAACAGCGCCTCGGCGATGCGACTCAGCATCCTGCGCCTCCCTGCTGCTGCTGCTGTTGCTGCTGTTGCTGCTGGTGGTGACGCAGGTCCAGGTCCTCGTCCTGCGGAGACGAGAGGAAGGGCGGATGCGGTTCCTCACGCGCCGGAGCGACCACGGCGATCGCCCCGGTCGCCAGCGACACCTCGTCTGCGGCGGCGTCCGGGTCGCCGTCCAGAGTCGACGTCGGCCCGGTGAAGAGCGACGGATCCAGCACCCAGGTGTCCTTCGACCCTCCGCCCTGGCTCGAGTTCACGACGAGCTGCCCCTCGGGCAGAGCGACGCGCGTGAGACCGCCGGGCAGCACCCAGATGTCGTGCCCGTCATTCACGGCGAAGGGTCGCAGATCGACGTGTCTCGGGCGGAATCCGTCCTCCACGAGCGTCGGGATGGTCGAGAGCTGCACGACCGGCTGGGCGATCCAGCCTCGGGGATCCGCCCGCAGCGACCGACGCAGCTCGTCCAGCGTCTCGCGCGACGCGTCGGGGCCGACGACCAGCCCCTTTCCGCCGGATCCGTCGACGGGCTTCACCACCAGCTCGTCGAGCCTGTCGAGCACCTCCTCCAGCGCGTCCGGCTCCTCGAGCCGCCAGGTGTCGACGTTCGGGATCACCGGCTCCTCTCCCAGGTAGTAGCGGATCAGATCGGGGACGTACGTGTACACGAGCTTGTCGTCGGCCACGCCGTTGCCGACGGCGTTCGCGAGCGTCACGGTGCCGAGGCGCGCCGCGAGCATCAGCCCCGGCGCGCCCAGCACCGAGTCCGGACGGAACTGCTGCGGGTCGAGGAACTCGTCATCGACCCTGCGGTAGATCACGTCCACCCGCGTCGGCCCCGAGGTCGTGTGCATCCACACCCGACCGCCCGAGCAGAAGAGATCGCGTCCTTCGACGAGCTCGATGCCCATCATGCGAGCGAGCAGGGTGTGCTCGTAGTACGCCGAGTTGTGCACCCCGGGGGTCAGCACGACGACGGTCGGATCATCGACGCCGTCCGGCGCCGCCGCACGCAGCGCCTGGAGCAGCCGGCCCGGGTAGTCGACGACGGGACGCACGCGCAGGCTGGTGAACAGCTCGGGGAGCGTCTGCGCCATCACCCGGCGATTCGCGAGCACGTAGCTGACGCCGCTCGGCACGCGCACGTTGTCCTCGAGCACGCGCCAGGCTCCGAGCTCGTCGCGGATGACGTCGATCCCCGCGACATGGATGCGCACGCCGTTCGCTCCGACGATGCCGGCCGCCTGACGGTGGAAGTGCGCGGAGGAGCTGATCAGCGACGAGGGGATCACGCCGTCCTGCACCGCGTGCTGCCGACCGTAGACGTCGGCGAGGAAGGCCTCGAGCGCACGCACCCGCTGCTTCACCCCCGACTCGACATAGCGCCAGTCGTCGGAGGCGACCACGCGAGGCACCACGTCGAGCGGGAACGGACGCTCCTCCCCGGCGAAGTCGAACGTCACGCCCTGCGCGAGGTACGAGCTGGCGAGCGCGTCGGTCCGTGCCCTCAGCTCGGCGTCGTCCATGCTCGCGAGCGCGGGATACATGTCCTGATAGGGCAGGCGCACTCCCCCACCACCGGGCTGCGCATCGGCAGGGAACATCTCGTCCCACGGCGCGGCCCCCGCTCGCTGCGGCGACCGGCGCGAGGTGTATCCGTCGAACAGTGACTCCATGACCGCATGTTTCCGTGTCGCGGTTTCGGCGGTGTTACGCGCGCGAGTCGGCGCCGCGTCGGCACGGGCGCGATAGGATCGACGCGTCCGGCGCTCTCCGACGCCGGTGCCTGAAAAAGAGGCACGAAGCTCCCCACGATGACGCGGGGGCGAGACACATACGGAATACGAACGTTCTCCGTCCCTGTCTCGAAAGGCTTTCGCATGCCCTCCGTCTCCGCGCACGTCGCACTCACTCTCGCCCAGCACATCGACGCCGTCTTCGGTGTGATGGGCAACGGCAACGCCTACTTCCTCGACGCGATCGAGACCCAGACGGATGCCGTCTTCACGGCCGTCCGTCATGAGCAGGGCGCAGTGGTCGCCGCCGATGCGCACTTCCGCGCGTCCGGCAGGATCGCCGCGGGCACCTCGACCTACGGCGCCGGTTTCACGAACACCCTCACAGCACTCGCCGAGGCCGTGCAGGCGCATGTCCCCCTCGTGCTGGTGGTGGGCGATGAGCCGACGTCCGGTCCTCGTCCATGGGACGTCGACCAGATCGCCCTGGCCTCGGCGGTCGGCGCCCGCACCTATACGGTCGGGCACGCGGATGCCGCAGCGACCACCGTCATCGCGATCGAGCACGCACTGACCTACCGCGTGCCCGTCGTGCTGGCGATCCCCTACGACGTGGCCTCACGCGAGGCCGGCCCGGTGCCCGAGGCTCCGCTGCCCCGCATCCCCGCGCCGCTCGCGCCGCGCGGCGAGTTCGCCGAGGGCACGCTCGACGAGATCGCCCAGGCGCTTCACGGAGCATCGCGCCCCTTCCTGCTGGCCGGTCGCGGCGCCTGGCTCGCGGGGGCCGGTGCGGCGCTCGGCGAGCTGGCGACCCTCACCGGCGCTCTGACGGCGTCGTCGGCGCTGGGGCGCGGTGTCTTCCCCGACACCCGGTTCGACCTCGGCGTCACGGGAGGATTCGGGGCCGACGGCGCCATGCAACTCGTGCGCACCGCCGATGTCGCCGTGGTGTTCGGCGCCTCGCTGAACCAGTTCACGATGCGATTCGGCGAACTCTTCGCACCGGGCACCAGGGTCTTCCAGATCGACATCGCGCCCGCAGCCACGCACCCGCACGTCGGCGGCTTCGTGCGTGCGGATGCTCGCGTGGCGGCCGAGGAGCTCGTCGCCCGGGTCGGCTCGCTCGGCTCCGGCGCCGCCCCTGAGAGCGGTTCTGCCGAGCACGGCCTCGGAGCGGAGGCACACCGCGCCGAGACTCCGACTGTCCAGCACGGCGAGTCGCACCCGGCATCCGACGCTGTGCCCGCACAGCCGTGGCGCGAGACGGTCGACGTCGAGGCCGCACGCGCGTACGACGAGGGCGACGAGCTCGCTCCCGACGGACGCCTCGACCCCCGCTCCGCCGCGCGTCGCATCGCCGAGCTCCTGCCCCCCGATCGCGTCGTCGTCTCCGACGGCGGCCACTTCATCGGCTGGGCGAACATGTACTGGCCGGTCGAGGCCCCCGACCGCATGATGATGGTCGGCACCGCCTTCCAGTCGATCGGGCAGGGCTGGCCGAGTGTCGTCGGCGCAGCCCTCGCCCGCCGCGAGTCGACCGTCGTACTGACGTCGGGCGACGGCGGCGGACTCATGGCGATCGCCGACCTCGAGTCGGCAGTGCGCGCGGCAGCGGGTCGAGGCATCGCCGTGATCTGGAACGACGCCGCCTACGGTGCCGAGGTCAACCTCTACGGGCTCAAGGGGCTCGCCGAGGGCCCGATGCGCATCCCCGAGGTCGACTTCGCGGCGTTCGGCGCCGCGGTGGGCGCGGAGGGGGTCGTCGTGAAGACGCTCGCAGACCTCGATCGACTCGCCACATGGACGCAGGAGGATGCTGCGACGCGGCGGTTCCTGCTGCTCGACCTGCGCATCTCGGGTGACGTGATCGCGCCGTACCAGCAGGAGATCATCCGCGTGAATTCCTGACCTCGCCGAGTCGCTAGGATCCTCGTCATGACCGAGAATTCCGGAGTCCTGCGATACAGCGCATTCGCCGCGACGCCTGACGGAGGCAACCCCGCGGGAGTCGTACTCGATGGCTCAGATCTGAGCGACGAGCAGATGCAGCGGATCGCCGTGGACGTCGGATTCTCCGAGACCGCCTTCCTCGTCGCACGCACCGACGGCGACGGTGTGCCGCGCTACCGGGCGCGTTACTGGTCGCCGGCGGCTGAGGTGCCGTTCTGCGGACACGCGACCGTCGCGACGGCGGTCGCCCTCGCCGAGCGCGACGGGCCGGGCGATGTCGTGTTCGACACGAACGCGGGCGCTGTGACGCTGCGCTCGACGGTGGACCGGGATGGCGCGGTGACCGTGTCGTTCACGAGCGTCGAGCCGCAGGTGCGCGATCTCGGCTCCGACGTGCTCGACCGATTCCTCGCGCTGCTCGGACTCACCCCGGCGGATCTCGATGAGCGCTTCCCCGCCAAGGAATCGTTCGCCGGCAACTGGCATCCGATCGTCGTGCTCCGTGATCGGGAGCTGTTCGATCAGTTCCGCTTCTCGCCCGCCGAGGTCGCCGCACTCATGCGCGAGCAGGGGTGGTTCGGCACCTCGACAGTGCTGCACGCGGCGAGCACCGCCGACTTCGATGCCCGCAACCTCTTCCCGGTGGGACGGATCACCGAGGACCCGGCGACGGGCTCGGCGGCTGCATCGGTCGGGGCGTATCTGCGCGACCTCGGACACCCGGCGACGACCGTCCGCATCCATCAGGGCGCTCACGTGCGTCGTCCGAGCCTCTTGACCGTGACGATCCCGCCGACCGGCGGCATCGAGGTCTCCGGCGGGGCGTCTCTCCTGACCTGAGCCCGTCCCTGACCTGAGCCCGTCGACGCACCCGCTGCGTTAGCCTTCCGAGATGCCTGCCATCCGCAACATCGCCGTCGGCCTGCCCGTCAAGGACGGACACCTGCTCGCGCTCGAAGGGCACGACGCCTCGCGCGGCCTGGACTTCCTCCGGGCGATCGGCGGCGGGATCGAATTCGGTGAGACCGCCGCAGAAGCTCTCGGTCGCGAGTTCATGGAGGAGCTCGGCGTCACTCTCGAGGGCGCCGAGCCGCTCGGCGTCTTCGAGAACATCTTCACGTACGAAGGCGCGCCCGGTCACGAGATCGCCCATGTGTTCGCGGTGACATCCGCCGAGCTGGATGCGGTGCCCCTCGACGCCGAGCTTCACATCCTCGACGAGGGCAGCCCGGTTCGCTGGGTGCCGATCGACGACATCCGTGCCGGCACCCGCGTCCTGTTCCCCGAGGGCGCACCGGAAGCGCTGCTCACCCTCGTCGAGCGCGTCCGGTGAGCGTCCGGATCACAGCACGTCAGGACTGCGCGCCGTAGTCGGGAAGCTCCTGCAGTGTCCAGGTGTTGCCGTCGGGGTCGTCGAAGGTCACGAAACGGCCCCACGCCTGCTCATCGACCCCCTGCGCCTCGACGCCGAGGCCCGTCAGGTGCGCCAGCGCCTCATCGGCATCCGGAACGACCACCTGGATCGTGTTCTGCTGCCCCGGCAGCAGTCCCTCGCCCAGGTTGGTGCCGAAGGCGATCGAGCAGGCCGACCCCGGCGGTGTCAGCTGCACGAACCTCAGGCCCTCGTAGGGCACCTGATCATGATCGGCGTGGAAGCCGATCCTCTCGTAGAACTCCTTCGACCGGTCGACATCCGAGACCGGGACGAAGATCAATTCGATCTTCCACTCCATCGCGCACTCCTCCTGTCGGGGCGCCTTCGCCCATCGGCCCTCAGAGTACGCGGGGCCTCCGACACCCACCAGAGGCTCTCGCCCGACGCAGTCTGCGCTCGTCACTGACGCCCGATGGGGAGGAGATCTGCGATCGGGAGGGCGCCCTGCGCAGGAAGCACCTCCCGATCGCAGATCCCCTCCGGATCACAGATGCCCTCCGGATCGCGCCCTCCTGGACCACGACCTCCGGATCGCAGATCCCCTCCGGATCGCAAATCCCCTCCCGGATCGCAGGCTCAGGATGCCGCCAGCAGCGCCCCCTCGAAGAATGACGCCAGCTCGTCCGTCGCGTCGAGGGGCAGGATCGCGGCGACGTACTGATCGGGCCGCACCACGACGATGACGCCGTCGCGCGACAGCTCCCGCGCCTCGAAGATGTCGGTCTCGGTCCACTTCGACGGGCCGGCCGCGTAGACCTTCTCCCAGTCGGTGAGCCCGAGCGGACCGGTCTTCGGCTGGAACAGCGCAGGCGCCGAGGTGACCTCGACCTCCTCGTGCGGCTGCTGGTAGATCGCCTTGACATCGAAGACGGCATCGACGTCGGCATCCGCAGGCGTGAACCGGGAGAGCACCGGAGCCGCCGACTCGGCCCACGCGTCGAGCGTCGCCGCATCGCGACCCGCGAACGCGTAGACGCGCCAGCGCCCGTCCGCCTTGGCGTGGTGCCCGAGATGGATCGCGTTGCCGTCGCCCACCCGCACGACCTCGGCCGACTTGAAGCGCTTGCCGAGGGGGAAGCCGCCCGCGAGTGCCTGATGTGCGTCCGACCCGGTGATCATCGACGAGGTGTACTGCGTCATGAAGCCGGAGGGGAACTCCGCCGTCGCCAGGTAGTACGTCGCGAGGTCCGTGGGGTCGGTGATCTCCGACGGCTTGCGCGCCATCAGGGTCGACCACTCCCGATCGAAGTCGATGAGCTGCTGCGCGACGGGCCGACGCTCGGCGCCGTAGGTCGCGAGCAGCGCCTCGGGCGCCCGACCGGTCAGCACCGATCCGAGTTTCCAGCCGAGGTTGAACCCGTCCTGCATCGACACGTTCATGCCCTGGCCGGCCTTCGCGCTGTGGGTGTGGCAGGCATCGCCTGTGAGGAACACGTGCGGCGTGCGACCCGACCCGTCGATCACGTCGTCGAACCCGTCGGTGACCCGGTGGCCGACCTCGTAGACGCTGTGCCACGCGACCTCCTTCACGTCCAGCGTGTAGGGGCTGAGGATCGCGTTCGCCTTGGCGATGATGTCCTCGATGGGCGTCTGCCGCACGCGGTGGTCGTCGTCCTCGGCGACCTCGCCGAGGTCGATGTACATCCGGCTGAGGTACCCGCCCTCCCGCGGGATGTGCAGGATGTTGCCCGCCTCCGAGTTGATCGCGCACTTGGTGCGCCAGTCGGGGAAGTCGGTGTTCACGAGGACGTCCATGACACCCCAGGCATGCGCGGCGCTGCCGCCGACGTGCGTGCGGCCGATCGCCTGGCGCACGCCGCTGCGTGCGCCGTCGCAGCCGACGACGTACTTCGCGCGGATCGTGCGCTCCTCGCCGGTGCGCTCCCCTGCGACGTAGCGCAGGGAGACCTCGACCGGGTGCTCGCCCTCGTCGTGCACGGTGAGTCCGGCGAACTCGATGCCGTAGTCGGGCGCGATGCGGCCGGGACCGTTCGACGCCGCCTCGGCGAAGTAGTCGAGCACGCGTGCCTGGTTGACGATGAGGTGCGGGAACTCGCAGATGTCGTAGGCGTAGTCCGCCGTCCGCGACGTGCGGACGATCTCGTCGGGCTTCTCGGGATTCGGACCCCAGAAGTTCATCCAGCCGATGTTGTAGGCCTCGGCGATGATGCGCTCGGCGAATCCGAACGCCTGGAACGTCTCGACGCTGCGCGGCTGGATGCCGTCGGCCTGCCCGAGCACCAGACGGCCCTCGCGCTTCTCGATGATGCGCGTGGAGATGTCGGGATACTGCGACATCTGCGCCGCGAGCAGCATGCCGGCGGGGCCCGAGCCGACGATCAGCACATCGATCTCGTCGGGGAGGTCGGCGGGTCGGTCCGCGCCGAGCCCCGCGGCGTCCTTCACGCGGGGGTCTCCGGAGACATAGCCGTGGTGGTGGAACTGCATCGTCGTCGATTCCTTCCGGACTTCTCTGTCAGGTGTTGCCTTCGAACGGCTCGTGTTCTATATTCGAACACAACGTTCTACTATTGAACACAGCTTAGGGACGGTCGTCTCGAAACGCAAGGGAGCGCACGCATGCCCGAAGGCACTCCGGCCTCGCAGACCCTGAGCCGCGGCATCCGCATCCTGGAGGTTCTCGCCGATGCGCGGATCCCCCTGACGATCGACGAGATCGCCGCGCGACTCGACGTGCATCGCTCGGTGGCGTATCGCCTGCTGCGCACCTTGGAAGACCACCGACTCATCGGAAGGGACGCCTCAGGCGCCGTGACCCTGGGACCGCGCATGGCCGCGCTGGCAGCGGGCGTGGCTCACGATCTGCAGGCCGAGGCCATCCCCGAGCTGACCGCGATCGCCAACGAGCTCGGCATGACCTGCTTCCTCGGCGTGCTCGACGGCGATGACTGCATCACGCTCGCGAGCATCGAACCCCGCCACGCGATCGCGAGCGTCGCCCAGCGACCGGGCGCCAGGCACTCCGTCACGGTCGGAGCGCCCGGCAAGGCGATCCTCACGCAGCTCCCGGTGTCCCAGTGGCCCGGAGAACCGGGGGCGACACTGCGCGCAGAGGTCGACCGAGCTCGCGCCCGCGGATATGCGACGAGCCATGACGAGGTCATCCCCACCGTGCAGTCCGTCGCCGTGCCCCTCGTGCTGCGCGGCCAGCGGCCCGCGGCGATCGCGGTCGTCCACGTCGCGACCGCCCTCGACGACGCCGAGATCGCGGACCGCCTGAGGCGCTCGGCATCCGCGATCCGCGACGCGCTCGACGGCTGAGCGCTCGGCGGCGGAGAACCGGACCGACGCTCTCCTGCACACGCACGAGCGCACGCCCGCCAGGCGGACGTGCGCTCGTGCGTGGATGCGGGTCAGGCCCTGGCGAGCCCGCGGATCGGGCTCACGGACTGCTCCTCCTCGTGATCCGGCCCCAGCGGGATGCCCGAGCGATCACGCAGCAGCAGCGTCGCCACGAGGCCGAGCAGCGTCATGCCGGCGAGGTACCACGTGACGGCCTGCGTCGAGCCGGTCGCCTGCACGATGGCGGTCGCGATGGTCGGCGCGAACGCACCGCCGGCGATGGCGCCGATCGCATACGAGATCGAGACGCCCGAGAAGCGGATGCTGGCGGGGAAGAGCTCGGTGTAGAGCGCCGCCTGCGGCCCGTAGGTGAAGCCGAGACCGATCGTGAGGATCGCGAGGCCGGCGAACAGCAGTCCGACCTGGCCGGTGTTCACGAGCGGGAAGAGCGTGAACACACCGACGAGCTGCATCACCCAGCCGATGATGTAGGTCGTGCGCCGACCGATGCGGTCCGACAGCCACCCGGCGATGAGCGTCGTGATGAGCCAGGTGACGGCCGAGCCGGTGACCGCCCACAGCACCGGTCCGCGCTCGAGACCGATCGGGCCCTCGGGGTTGGTGGCGTAGCCCTGGATGTATCCGCCGGTCGTCATGTACCCGACCGCGTTGTTGCCGGCGAAGACGAGGGCGGCGACGATGACGAGCAGGAGGTGCTTGCGGAACAGCTGCACGATCGGCATGCTCGCCTTCTCCTTGCGCTCGGCGAGCTCGATGAACACCGGGCTCTCCTCGACCTTGCGGCGCACGTAGTAGCCGACCAGGATCAGGACGACGCTGAGCAGGAACGGGATGCGCCAGCCCCACTGGATGAACTGGTCTCCGGGGGCGATCGCCGTCATCAGCGCCATCACTCCCGACGCGAGCAGCAGACCGAGCGGCACACCGATCTGGGGCGATGCGCCGAAGATCCCGCGCTTCTTCTTCGGGGCGTGCTCGACGGCCATCAGCACCGCACCGCCCCACTCGCCTCCGGCCGAGATGCCCTGCAGGATGCGCAGCAGCACCAGCAGGATGGGTGCGGCGATCCCGATCGCGTCGTAGGTCGGCAGGACTCCGATGAGCGCGGTCGCCGCTCCCATCAGGATCAGCGTCCACATGAGAACGGTCTTGCGCCCGAGCTTGTCGCCGTAGTGTCCCGCGAGGAACGCTCCGAGCGGGCGGAAGAGGAAGCTGACGCCGACGGTGGCGAAGGCGATCAACGCGCTGTTCGCGCCGAGCGGCTCGAAGAAGAGCTGCCCGAAGACCAGCCCGACCGCCGTGGCGTAGATGAAGAAGTCGTACCACTCGACCGTGGTGCCGACGACGGTGGCGAACACGACCCGGCGCCGATCGGCCGGTGTCGCGATGGTTCCGGTGGGTGTGAACCCAGCATGTGACTGCCCGCTCATAGGGGTGTCTCCTTTGATTGTGACCGCATTGTCACGGCTCGCGTCCGAGGTGTGTCGAGTTGCTTGCCGAGGGGTGACACGATGATATATGATTTCGAATACGACGCACAAGGCGTCGACGTGAAGCGCGAGGAGGCGCCCCGTGACGGCATCCATGACCCGCCCCGGCAAGATCATCGCGATCCATCTGAGCTACGCATCCCGAGCCGACCAGCGCGGCCGGCGCCCCGCAGCTCCCTCCTACTTCTTCAAGCCGGCGAGCTCCGTCGGCGTCTCCGGGGGCACGGTCGAGCGCCCGGCGGGCACCGAGCTGCTCGCCTTCGAGGGCGAGATCGCGCTCGTCATCGGCACCCCTGCCCGCCGCGTCTCGCTCGATGACGCGTGGAGCCATGTCGGCTGGGTCACCGCCTCGAACGACCTCGGCCTCTACGACCTGCGCGCCAACGACAAGGGATCCAACGTGCGATCCAAGGGCGGCGACGGCTACACGCCTCTCGGTCCCGAGCTGATCGACGCCCGCGCGGTCGACCCCGCGGCCCTGCGTGTCCGGGCCTGGGTCAACGGAGACCTGCGTCAGGACGACACCACCGCCGGCCTCATCTTCCCCCTCGCCCAGCTGGTCGCCGACCTCTCTCAGCACTTCACGCTCGAACCCGGCGACGTCATCCTCACCGGCACGCCGGCGGGTTCCTCCGTGATCGTCCCCGGCGATGTGGTCGAGATCGAGGTGGATGCTCCGGATGCCGAGGGCTCCCCCTCCTCGGGACGCCTGGTGACCACCGTCACGCAGGGCGATGTGCCCTTCGACGCCGAGGTCGGCTCGCTTCCCGCCGTCGACGATCTGCAGCGCACCGAGGCATGGGGCTCCCGCGAAGACGCGGGTCTGCCGCCTGAGGCCACGTCCGCGCTGTCCCCCGAGCTCCGCGCCAAGCTGATGGAAGCTCCGACAGCCGGCCTCTCGTCGCAGCTGCGCAAGCGCGGACACCACTCGTGCTTCATCGATGGCGTCTCTGCGAACCTCCCCGGCAGCAAGATCGTCGGCACAGCCAAGACGCTGCGCTTCGTGCCGTTCAGAGAAGACCTGTTCGCGAGCCATGGCGGCGGATACAACGCCCAGAAGCGGGCGTTCGATGCCGTCGGCGAGGGCGAGATCATCGTGATCGAAGCGCGCGGCGACGCGACCACCGGAACACTGGGCGACATCCTCGCGCTCCGCGCCCGCGCCCGCGGCGCCGCCGGAGTCGTGACCGACGGCGGTGTGCGCGACTTCGACGCGGTCGCCGAGATCGGCCTCCCGGTCTTCTCGCAGGGCGCTCATCCCTCCGTCCTCGGACGCAGGCACGTGCCGTGGGACTCCGACGTCACCATCTCGTGCGGCGGCGCCACGGTCCAGCCGGGCGACATCATCGTGGGCGACGGCGACGGCGTCATCGTGATCCCTCCCTCGCTCGCCGAGCAGGTCGCAGACGATGCGCTCGCGCAGGAGATCGAGGACGCGTGGATCGCCGAGCAGGTCGCCGCCGGACATCCGGTCGACGGCCTCTTCCCGCTCAACGCCGCGTGGCGGGAGAAGTACGAAGCCGCCACCGGCACCGGTGCCGGCTCATGACGACGGTGGCGAACTCCAGCAAGTCGGAGCAGGCGTACGCCTGGATCCGCTCGCGGATCTCGGGACACGTCTTCGGCCCCGGTTACCGTCTGGTGCTGGGATCGTTGGCGGAAGAGCTCGGGATGAGCGTCGTGCCGGTGCGTGAAGCGATCCGCCGGCTCGAAGCCGAGGGCCTCGTGACGTTCGAGCGCAACGTGGGCGCGCGGGTGACCCTCGTCGACGAGAGTGAATACGCGCACACGATGCAGACGCTCGGGCTGGTCGAAGGCTCGGCCACCGCCCTCTCCGCTCCCTTCCTCGACGCCGAGGCGCTCGACGCCGCGGAGGCAGTGAACGAGCGGATGATCCAGATGCTCGGTCATCTCGACGCCCATGCGTTCACCGAGCTCAACAGGCAGTTCCATTCGCTGCTCTTCGAACCCTGCCCGAATCCGCACCTCCTCGACCTCGTGCACCGCGGCTGGGCGCGGCTGTCCGGCATCCGGGATTCGACCTTCGCCTACGTGCCCGGCAGGGCTCAGCACTCGGTCGAGGAGCACGCGCAGATCCTCGAGCTGATCCGAACGGGCGCCGACCCGCTCGAGATCGAGCTCGCCGCCCGCAATCACCGCCTGCGCACGAGGGACGCCTTCCTCGACGCGCTGCACACCCGTTCTCACCACAACTCAGGAGACGAGTCATGACCGATTCCCGCATCCCCGCAGACCTGCCCGACCACATCCAGCACTACATCGACGGAGCGTTCGTCGACTCCGTCGACGGTGACACGTTCGATGTGCTCGATCCGGTGACGAACAAGACCTACACGACCGCAGCCGCCGGCAAGAAGGCCGACATCGAGCTCGCCGTCGCCGCTGCCACGCGCGCGTTCGACGAGGGCCCCTGGCCTCGGATGCTGCCGCGGGAGCGCTCGCGGGTGCTGCACAGGATCGCCGACATCGTCGAGTCGCGGGATGCCCGCCTCGCCGAGCTCGAGTCGTACGACTCCGGACTGCCGATCACCCAGGCGCTCGGCCAGGCCCGCCGCGCGGCCGAGAACTTCCGCTTCTTCGCCGACCTGATCGTCGCCCAGTCCGATGACGCCTTCAAGGTTCCCGGCAAGCAGATGAACTACGTCAACCGCAAGCCGATCGGCGTCGCCGGCCTCATCACGCCGTGGAACACGCCGTTCATGCTCGAGTCGTGGAAGCTCGGCCCCGCACTCGCGACCGGCAACACCGTGGTGCTCAAGCCCGCCGAGTTCACGCCGCTCTCCGCCTCGCTCTGGGCGGGCATCTTCGAGGAGGCCGGGCTGCCGCAGGGCGTGTTCAATCTCGTGAACGGCCTCGGCGAAGACGCCGGAGACGCCCTCGTGAAGCACCCCGACGTGCCGCTCATCTCGTTCACGGGCGAGAGCTCGACCGGGCAGCTGATCTTCGGCAACGCCGCACCGTTCCTCAAGGGCCTGTCGATGGAGCTCGGCGGCAAGTCCCCCGCCGTCGTCTTCGCCGATGCTGACATCGAGGCCGCGGTCGACGCGACGATCTTCGGCGTGTTCTCCCTCAACGGCGAGCGCTGCACCGCCGGCTCCCGCATCCTCGTCGAGCGCTCCATCTACGAGGAGTTCGTCGAGCGCTACGCCGCCCAGGCGAAGCGCGTGAAGGTCGGCTACCCGCACGACCCGGCCACCGAGGTCGGCGCGCTCGTGCACCCCGAGCACTACGACAAGGTGATGAGCTACGTCGAGATCGGCAAGACCGAGGGCCGCCTCGTCGCCGGCGGCGGCCGCCCCGAGGGCTTCGACGAGGGCAACTTCGTCGCGCCGACGGTGTTCGCCGACGTCTCCCCCGATGCCCGCATCTTCCAGGAGGAGATCTTCGGCCCCGTCGTCGCCATCACCCCGTTCGACTCCGACGACGAGGCGCTCTCGCTCGCGAACAACACGAAGTACGGCCTGGCCGCCTACATCTGGACGAACGACCTGAAGCGCGCCCACAACTTCGCGCAGTCCGTGGAGGCGGGCATGGTATGGCTGAACAGCAACAACGTGCGCGACCTGCGCACCCCCTTCGGCGGCGTCAAGGCTTCGGGCCTGGGCCACGAGGGCGGCTACCGCTCGATCGACTTCTACACCGACCAGCAGAGCGTGCACATCACGCTCGGCGGCGCGCACAACCCGACCTTCGGCAAGAACTGAGCAAGGACCCGACATGACCGACAAGACTGCGAAGACGCTGACCTCCTCGGGCTACTACGTGAGCCAGGAGGCTCCGATCGAGACCGCCAACCCGATCGCGACCCCCGAGAGCACTCCCCCGGACGTGCTGCGCTGCGCCTACATGGAGCTGGTCGTCACCGACCTCGCGGCCTCGCGGGTGTTCTACGTCGACGTCCTGGGGCTGTATGTCACCGAAGAGGACGACGAGGCGATCTACCTCCGCTCGACCGAGGAGTTCATCCACCACAACCTCGTGCTGCGAAAGGGGCCGATCGCCGCTGTCGCCGCGTTCTCCTACCGCGTGCGCTCGGCTGAGGATCTCGACCTCGCCGTGGCGTTCTACACCGAGCTCGGCTGCGACGTGCGCCGCAGCCCGGAGGGCTTCGTCAAGGGCGTCGGCGACTCGGTGCGCGTGGTCGACCCGCTGGGCTTCCCCATCGAGTTCTTCCACCAGTCCGACCACGTCGAGCGCATGTCGTGGCGCTACGACCTGCACATCCCGGGCGAGCTCGTTCGACTCGACCACTTCAACCAGGTCACCCCCGACGTGCCCCGCGCCGTGAAGTTCATGCAGGATCTGGGGTTCCGCGTCACGGAGGACATCCAGGACGATGAGGGCACCGTGTATGCGGCGTGGATGCGTCGCAAGCCCACCGTGCACGACACCGCGATGACCGGCGGCGACGGTCCGCGTATGCACCACGTCTGCTTCGCGACGCACGAGAAGCACAACATCTTGGCGATCTGCGACAAGCTCGGAGCCCTCCGCCGCTCCGACGCGATCGAGCGGGGCCCGGGCCGTCACGGCGTCTCGAACGCGTTCTACCTCTACCTCCGCGACCCCGACGGTCACCGTGTCGAGGTCTACACGCAGGACTACTACACGGGCGACCCCGACAACCCCGTCATCACCTGGGATGTGCACGACAACCAGCGCCGCGACTGGTGGGGAAACCCGGTCGTCCCGTCCTGGTACACCGAGGCCTCGCTCGTGCTCGACCTCGACGGCGACCCGCAGCCCGTCGTCGCCCGCACCGACGACTCCGAGATGGCCGTCACGATCGGTGCCGACGGCTTCTCGTACACGCGACCCGGCGACGACGAGGCCATGCCGGAGTACAAGCAGGGCGAGTACAAGCTCGGCCACCAGCTCTGATCGATTCGCACACACAGGAGAGACGGATGCTGTCAGCAGACATCGTCGCGCAGATCGCCGGAGAGCTCGCCGAGGCCGACCGGACCCACTCGGTGATCCCCCGGATCACCGCCCGGTACCCGGACTCGACGGTCGAGGATTCGTACGCGATCCAGGGAGTCTGGCGCGACTCGCAGATCGCCGCGGGACGCCGTCTCGTCGGACGCAAGATCGGATTGACGTCGAAGGCGATGCAGCAGGCCACCGGCATCACCGAGCCCGACTACGGGGTGATGTTCGACGACACCGTCTACGAGTCGGGTGCCGAGATCCCGGTCGACCACTTCTCGAACGTGCGCATCGAGGTCGAGCTCGCGTTCGTGCTCAAGCATCCGCTCGAGGGGCCCGACTGCACGCTCGACGACGCCCTCGCCGCGATCGACTACGCCGTGCCGGCGCTCGAGGTGCTGAACTCGCACATCGAACTCGAGGGCAGGACGATCGTCGACACGATCAGCGACAACGCCGCCTACGGGGCCATGGTCCTCGGCGATGTGCACAGGCGCCCGGACGAGATCGACCTGCGATGGGTGCCCGGCGTGCTCTCGCGCAACGGCGAGATCGAGGAGACCGGAGTCGCCGCCGGCGTGCTGGGCCACCCCGCCACCGGCGTCGCCTGGCTCGCGAACAAGTTCCACCAGCACGGCGCGCGTCTCGAGGCCGGCGAGGTCATCCTGGCAGGATCGTTCACACGCCCGATGTGGGTGTCTCGCGGCGATCAGGTGCTGTGCGACTACGGACCGATGGGAACGATCGAATGCCGCTTCATCTGAGCCCCTCCTTCCGCGAGCATCTCGCCGCCTCCGATCGCCCGCTCATCGGGATGTGGGCGTGCTCCGGCAGTGCCCTCGTCACCGAGGTGGCTGCGGGCTCGGGCCTCGACTGGCTGCTGATCGACATGGAGCATTCGGCCAACACGCTCGAGTCCACGCTGCTGCAGCTGCAGGTCGTCGCCGCCTATCCGATCACCCCGGTGGTGCGCGTGCCGTCCAACGACACCGTGGCGATCAAACAGGTCCTCGACCTCGGAGCACAGAACCTCATCGTCCCGATGGTCTCGTCGGCCGAGGAGGCACGCGCGGCCGTCTCGGCGACCCGCTATCCGCCAGAGGGTGTCCGAGGAGTCGGGAGCGCGCTCGCCCGCAGCGCCCGCTGGAACCGGGTCGACGGCTACCTGCGCGACTCGGCGCGGCACACCTCCCTCATCGTGCAGATCGAGACGGTCGCCGGGGTGGAGGCCGCCTCCGAGATCGCGGCGGTCGAGGGCGTGGACGCCGTGTTCGTGGGCCCGTCCGACCTCTCCGCGTCGATGGGCCTGCTCGGGCAGCAGACGCATCCGGATGTCGTCGCCGCCGTCGAGCAGGTGTTCGCCGCGGTCGCGGCCGCAGGCACGCCCGTCGGTGTGAACGCCTTCGATCCCTCCGCCGCCGATGCGTACACCGCCGCCGGCGCGGACTTCGTGGCGGTCGGTGCCGACGTGGCGATGCTGGCACGCGCATCCGAGGCTCTGGCCGCCCGCTTCATCCCGGCATCCGACGACACGACCCGCGCCAGCTACTGACGCCTGCCGCTGCCCTCGAGTGGCAGGATTGACGGATGCAGAGCAGCGACGAGCCGTCATGATCCGCGCCCTCGCAGCGATGCAGGACCGAGGATTCCGCTGGTTCTTCCTCGCCCGCGCCATCACCCTGATCGCAGGGTCGATGTCGTCGATCGCGCTGGCCTTCGCCGTGCTCGAGATCGACAACGACGCACGCTCGCTCTCCCTGGTCCTGGCCGCCTTCACCGTCAGCAACATCGTCTTCCTGCTCTTCGGCGGCGTGATCGCCGACCGGCTGCCTCGCGCGCTGATCATTCAGTCCTGCTACGTCATCGACATCCTGACGGTGGGCGCGATGGCCGCCCTCCTGTTCAGCGGCACAGCCACGGTTCCCCTGCTCGCTCTGCTGTCGGTCGTGAACGGTGCGTCCACCGCGTTCGTGCTCCCCGCCATGCAGGGGATCATCCCGCAGCTGACCTCCCCCGAGCACCTGCAGCAGGCCAACGCGATGCTGTCGTTCGTGCGCTCGGCGACCACGATCGGCGGCCCGATCATCGCGGGCATCGTCGTGGCCGCGGCCGGCCCCGCCTGGGCCATGGTCGTGCAGGCGATCGGCTGGGTCATCGCGATCCCCGTCCTGGCGATGGTCCGACTGCCTCCGCCTGATCATGCGGGCGGAACCACGATGTTCCACGACCTCAGGATCGGGTGGCAGGAGTTCTGGAGTCGCACGTGGCTGTGGGTCATCGTTCTCGCCTTCATGGTGATGAACGCCATCCACATCGGCGCGTGGGGCGTCGTCGGTCCGTACATCGCCAAGAACGACGAACGGCTCGGCATCGCCGGCTGGGGGTGGGTCGTCAGCGCCGAAGGCGTCGGCATCCTGCTCATGACCCTCGTCCTGATGTGGTTCCCGCTGAAACGCCCCCTGCGCTACGGCATGATCGGCATGGCCGCGTTCGCGATCCCGCTCACCGTCCTCGGCGTGCACCCCGCGGTGGTGCTGCTCGCCATCGCCGCCTTCCTCGCCGGCGCCGGGGCCGAGGTGTTCAGCACCGGGTGGAACCTCGCGATGATGGAGAACATCCCGGGCGACAAGCTGTCCCGCGTCTCGAGCTACGACATGCTCGGCAGCTTCGTCGTGATGCCGATCGGCACCCTCGTCTACGGCTGGCTGATCACCCGCAGCGATGTCGAGACGGTGCTGGTCACCTCGGGGATCCTCTATGCCGTGCTCGCCGCCGTGACACTGGTGGTACCGAGTGTCTGGCGGATGGGCCGCCCCTCCGATGCAGTGTCCCCGCGCTCGGAGTTGGCGGATTCATAGCAATCCGGGCGAGACTGTGGGCATGACCTTCGCCGCGCTCCAGCCGCTCGCAGACCGTGCCGCACTGTTCTCCGCCCTCCGTCAGGACTCCCTGGCCACCGCCCTCGAGGACCTCGGTGACAATCGATGGGATGCCGACATGGCGGCGGGCACCCTCACCTTCACCTCGAACGCCGATGCCGCGCGCCGGCTCGTGGCCCGCGCCCACCTCGTCGCGACGATCGCCCCCGGTCCCCGCTCGCTGCTCTGGGCGTGGGCGCACCCGCAGGGCGACCCTGCCGGCATCGCCGGCCAGCTGCGCGATTACGGCAGGGAGCACGGCATCCCGGAGCTGAGCGAGCAGGAGCTCCCCTTCCCCGCGGACGCCGCCGGCGACGCCGACTGGATCACCGCAGCCGCCCACACGGTCGGCGCGGTCGCGGTCGAGCTCACCGGTCGAGCGCCCTACTACCTCGCGCCGGTCGGCGGCGGCACGTACGCCGTCTTCCTGCTCGATGCGCCGCTCCCCGCCCTGACCGTCGCCGCAGCCTCCATCGCCCTTCCGCGGATCCTCTCGGGCCTGGCTCTGCCTGATGCCCGGACGGCGGTCTGGGACGCCGCCCGTCTCGCCGGGTGGAACCTCACGTGGACCGACGAGGCGTTCTCGGGGGCCACGGTCGCCGACGGCACGGGCACTGCGACCTTCCGCTTCGACGAGCAGGCTCGCATCACGAACATCGAGAGCAGCCTGCACCCCCAGGGCTGAGCTCTGATGATGCCGGCGCGTCAGCGACCCATCCGCTGGCGCGCCGTCTTCATGCCCGGCCCTACGGGGACGTGCGCGGTCGCCGCCGCGAGTCCGAATGCCGGCATGTCGACGTAGACGGCCTCCAGATCCGCTGTCGGCACCTGATAGGTCTCATGCCACACGCCGACGCTCCCCGTTCCCTGCAGCGTGCGCATGAAGTCGCGCCAGGGCTGCAGATGGGGTGCGTCGCGGTCTGCGGCGAACCGCTGCAGATGCTCCGGACTCTCCCAGTACGACAGCAGGATCGTCGTGCGACCGAACCAGCTGTGCACTCCGAGCATCCCCGCCTCCGGGTGCGTCGCGAGATGCTGCAGCATCGGGGGCATCTTGCTGGCCGTGCGCCACACCCTGCCGAGCTGCCACCACCGATTGGCTCGCATCCCGATCAGGAAGACCGTCACATCCGATCCTTCCGGAGCGGCCGTGAACCTGCCGGGGAAGACGTGCTGAGTCATGCGCTCTCCTTGGAACATCGTTACGTAACTGCGTTATGCAACAACGTTACGATAAGATCGATCTCATGGCAAGACCTCCCCTGTACGACGACGCCCTGCGCGACCGCCTGCTCGACGCGACGGCCGAGATGGTCGACGACAAGGGCCCCGAGCGGATCAGTCTCCGCGACATCGCACAGAACGCCGGCACCTCGACCTCAGCGGTCTACGCGCTGTTCGGCGGGAAGACCGAACTGCTCGTCGCGGTCATCGAGCACGGCTTCGCGTCGTTCGGCGAGGCGCAGGCCACGGCCGAACCGGAAGGGCTCCGCGCACTCGGATTCGCGTATCGGACGTGGGCGATGGAGAATCCCGCGCTCTACCGCCTCATGTTCGGCGGCGCAGTGGCGACCGAGGACTGCCGCCCCGATGACGCAACCATGAGCACGGCGATGGCGCCGCTCGTGCGCGCGCTCGCGGCCCGCGTCGACGAACCGCAGGTCATGGCCGCCGCTCTCACCGTCTGGGCGCAGGTGCATGGAGCCGTGAGCCTCGAACTCGCCGGGGTCACTCCCCCGCTCGTCCCGTGGGACTCCGTCTACGGCACCGTGGTCGATGCGGTCGAACGCGCGTTTCCCGCACGCTGATCCCCACCAGGCTCCGCACGGAGATGCCGCGGCATCCGAGAGTGTGTGGAATTCTGATCAGATGAAGAACGGAATCGTCCGGTTCGCCGCACTCTACGTGTTCAACGTCGCGGTGCTGCTGCTCATCGGCCTGCTGTCGTCGGGTGTCTCTGTCGGGTTCACCGCGCTGTGGGCGGCCGTCATCCTGACGCTCGCGGCGCTCTTCGTGAAGCCGCTGCTCACCACGGCGTTCCGCAACGCGGCGGCGAAGTCCGCGGCCGATCGCACGAGAACCGGCGAGAAGGTCGTCCAGTACGTCCTCGTCTACCTCGTCGAGCTGCTCATCTGGGTGGCCGTCGTCTGGCTGAGCGGCGTCCGCGCCTCGGGCTTCTGGAGCTACGCGCTCCCGCCGCTCTTCCTGCTGTTCGGCTGGATGATCTACGACCAGGTCGACGACAGGCTGCGGGCGAAGGCCGGCGAGCTGTACGACGCCGTGCAGGGCAAGGTGTCGCGCCGCAAGCCGGCGCCCGCAGCCTCCACGCCCGCCCCGGAGACGACCGCCGCCGCGGAGGCGCGGGAGGAGCTCCACGACGGTCTGACCCCGGAGCAGCGGCGGATGCTCGACGAGCTGGGCTGAACGCAGACGGCCCCGATCCCGGGCCTCACCCCGATCCGCAAGCGGATCGGACGGGGAAGTCCACGGACCGGGACCGACGATGCAGATCGAGACCGGCGACGGTCAGACCAGGCGTTCCGCCGCCTCGACGACGTTGGTCATGAGCAGGGCGACGGTCATCGGACCGACTCCGCCCGGGTTCGGCGACACCCAGCCCGCGACCTCGGCGACATCCGGGTGCACGTCTCCGAAGACGAGGTTCTTGCCCGTCTCCGGGTCGGTCTCGCGGGTCACGCCGACGTCGAGCACGGCGGCGCCCGGCTTGACGTCCTCGGCGCGGATGAGGTGCTTGACGCCTGCGGCGGCGACGATGACGTCGGCCTCCCGCAGGTACCGCGGCATGTCGACCGTGCCGGTGTGCGTGAGCGTGACCGTCGCGTTCAGGTCGCGGCGCGTCAGCAGCAGGCCGATCGAGCGACCGATCGTCACACCTCGTCCGACGACCACGACGTGCTTGCCGGCGAAGTCGTAGCCGTTGCGCAGCAGCAGCTCGATGACACCCCGCGGCGTGCACGGCAGCGGGGTGTGGATCGGGTTGTTGACGTTGAGCACGAGTCGACCGAGGTTGGTCGGGTGCAGTCCGTCCGCATCCTTCGCCGGGTCGATCCGCTCGAGGATCGCGTCCGTGTCGATGTGCTTCGGCAGCGGCAGCTGCACGATGTATCCGTGGCAGTCCGGATCGGCGTTGAGCTCGTCGATCAGCGCCTCGACGTCGGCCTGGGTGGCATCGGCCGGCAGCTCGCGCTGGATCGAGTTCATCCCGATCGCCTCGGACTGACGGTGCTTCATACCGACGTAGAGCTGAGATGCCGGGTCGGCTCCGACGAGAACGGTCGCGATGCCGGGCACCACGCCCTTCGCCTTCAGCGCGGCGACCCGTTCGGTGAGCTCGGCCTTGATCGCGGCCGACGCCGCCTTGCCGTCGAGGATCTTCGCGGTCACTGCTGCAGGTCCGGGTAGAGCGGGAAGCCTGCGGCGAGCGCATCGACACGCGCACGGAGCGCCTCGACGTCGGCGCCGGGGAGCAGCGCGAGTGCGATCACGTCGGCGACCTCGGTGAACTCGGCGTCGCCGAAGCCGCGGGTGGCGAGTGCCGGCGTCCCGATGCGCAGACCCGAGGTGACCATCGGCGGGCGCGGGTCATTCGGCACCGCATTGCGGTTGACGGTGATGTGGATGTCGTGCAGCAGGTCCTCGGCCTGCTTGCCGTCGATCGCGGCGTCACGCAGGTCGACGAGCACCAGGTGCACATCGGTGCCGCCGGAGCGCACTCCGATGCCGGCATCCTTCACATCCTGCTGCGAGAGACGCTCGGCGAGGATGGACGCTCCGCGCAGCGTGCGCTCCTGGCGCTCCTTGAACTCCGGGGTGCCCGCGAGCTTGAACGCCGTCGCCTTCGCGGCGATCACGTGCATCAGGGGGCCGCCCTGCTGCCCCGGGAACACAGCCGTGTTGAGCTTCTTCGCGAGGTCGGCGTCGTTCGTCAGGATGAAGCCCGAACGGGGGCCGCCGATCGTCTTGTGCACGGTCGACGAGACGACGTGCGCGTGCGGCACCGGGTTCGGGTGGAGGCCGGCGGCGACGAGGCCGGCGAAGTGCGCCATGTCGACCCAGAGCAGCGCGCCGACCTCGTCGGCGATCGCACGGAAGGCGGCGAAGTCGAGCGTGCGCGGGTATGCCGACCAGCCGGCGATGATGACCTTCGGCTTGTGCTCGAGGGCGAGGCGACGCACCTCGTCCATGTCGATGGTCGAGGTCTCGGGGTCGACGCCGTAGGCGACGATGTCGTACAGGCGGCCGGAGAAGTTGATCTTCATGCCGTGAGTGAGGTGACCGCCCTGGTCGAGGGCGAGGCCGAGCAGCGTGTCGCCGGGCCGAGCGATCGCGTGCAGCACGGCGGCGTTCGCGGATGCTCCCGAGTGCGGCTGGACGTTGGCGAACTCCGCGCCGAACAGATCCTTGGCGCGCTGGATCGCGAGCTCCTCCGCGACGTCGACCTCTTCGCAGCCGCCGTAGTAACGACGGCCGGGGTATCCCTCGGCGTACTTGTTCGTCAGCACCGAGCCCTGGGACTGGAGCACGGAGACGGGCACGAAGTTCTCGGATGCGATCATCTCGAGGAACGTCTGCTGCCGTGCGAGCTCTCGGTCGAGGACCTGTGCGATCTCGGGGTCGACCTCGGAGAGTGGGGCGTTGAAGTAACGGTCGGTCATGACATGCTCCTCTGACAACGGATTCGAAGGGTGTACCTATCGGCCCAGGCGCGCGGTCGAATTCCGTGGTCAGTCGCTCCCCGGTGGTAGTCCACCCAGACGCCAGTCGCGACGTGAGAAAGCATAGCGGATTTCCCTGTGCTGCCGACTCTGCGCACGGTAGGTTTTGTTCATGGTCCTTCCCCATTCCATGCCCCTTGTTCCTCTTCCCGCTTCCTCCATCGCCGTGGATGGTCGGCTGCCCGTCTCCGACGGCTTGCGAGTCATCGGCGACTCCCCCGCGGCGGCCCAGCTGATCGACGCCGTCGCGCGCCGCAGCGGCATCCGGCTGTCGCACTCGACGGACAGCGACGGCGCCGGCGACGGCGTCGGGTCGACGATCGTCCTGCGGATCGACCCCGCCACTACGCCCGAAGGATACGGACTCACAGTCGGCGACTCCGTCGAGATCGTGGGCGGCGACGAGGCAGGGCTCTTCTACGGCGTGCAGACGCTGCTGCAGCTGCTCCGCGAGGACGGCGAGGGATGGGCGTTCCTGCGCGCCGAGATCACCGACGCGCCACGATTCGCACGTCGCGGCGTCATGCTCGACGTCACGCGTCACTTCTTCGACGTCGATGAGGTCAAGAAGTTCATCGACAGCACCAGTGCCCTGAAGTTCAATCACCTGCACCTGCACCTCAGCGACGACCAGGGCTGGCGCATCCAGATTGACTCGTGGCCGAAGCTCACCGACCTCGCCTCGTCCACGGCCTCCCTCGGCGACCCCGGCGGCTTCTACACGAAGGACGACTATCGCGAGATCGTCGCGTACGCCGCTGAGCGGCACATGGTCGTGATCCCTGAGATCGACCTCCCCGGTCACACGCACGCCATCGGCGTCGCGTATCCGGAGCTCGTCGAGGATCCGGTCATGAACGACAGCCTGATCGCCGAATCGGCGCGCCTGGGGCAGCCGCTCCCCGTCGCAGGCGAGCCCTATCTCGGGTGGGGCGTCGGGCACTCGAGCGTCCGCATCCATGAAGAGCGCACCTACGAGTTCGTCCGTGACGTCGTGCGCGAGCTCGCCGAGATGACCCCGGGGCCGTACATCCACATCGGCGGCGACGAGTCCCTCGGCACCCCGCAGGCGGACTTCGATCTGTTCGTCGAGCGCGCCACCGCGATCGTGTTCGAAGAGGGCAAGATCCCCGTCGCCTGGCACGAGGTGGGCGCAGCGAAGGACATCGCCGAGGGGACGATCGGCCAGTACTGGGGCAAGACGACACCCGAGGGATCGCACGCTGAGGAGGCGGCGCACTTCGTCGAGCGCGGCGGGGCGCTGATCATGTCGACCGCCGACGTCGCCTACCTCGACATGAAGTACACCGAGGATTTTCCGCTCGGACTCACCTGGGCCGCGATCATCGATGTCCGCAGGGCGTACGAGTGGGAGCCGACCGCTGTGCTCGACGTCCCGGAGTCCGCGATCCTCGGCATCGAGGCTCCGCTGTGGAGCGAGACCACCCGCACCCTGAGCGAGGTCGAGCAGCTGGTCTTCCCGCGGGCCGCCGCTCAGGCGGAGGTCGCGTGGTCACCGCGCGACGCCGACGGCCGGGACTGGGAGTCGTTCCGCGGGCGACTCGGCGCACTCGCCCCGCTGTGGAAGGCTGAGGGCGTGGACTTCCACCCCGCAGACGAGATCCCCTGGAGCGAGCAATGACATCCGTTTCGACAGCGACGGGATCGGTCGTCATCCACTCGGCCCGACTGATCGACCACGGCGTCGAGGTCGCGGACGCCTGGGTTCGCATGGAACACGGGCGGGTCGCCGCTCTCGGCACCGGCCAGACGTGGGCCCCCGCCGATGAGGTCGTCGACGCGACCGTCGTCGCCGGGCCGGATGCCGTGCTCACACCCGGATTCATCGACATCCACTGCCACGGCGGCGCGGGAGCGTCATTCGACGACGGGCCGGAGGCGATCCGATCGGCTCGCGCTCTGCACCGCGCTCATGGCACGACACGATCGGTGATCTCCCTCGTCACCGCCCCCGTCGACGCCCTCGCTCGACGCGTGGCGCAGATCGCCGACCTGATGGAGTCGGATGCCGACATCCTGGGTTCGCATCTGGAAGGGCCGTTCCTCGACCCGGCGCACCACGGAGCTCACGAGCCGTCCCTGCTGCGCACTCCGACACGAGACGACGTCGCCCGACTGCTCGACGCCGGCCGCGGGACGATCCGGCAGGTGACGATCGCACCGGAGCTCCCCGGCGGGCTCGAGGCGATCCGGATGATCGTGGACGCCGGCGCTGTCGCAGCGGTGGGACACACGAGTGCGGATGCCGCGACTGCGAACGCGGCATTCGGGACCGGCGCCTCCGTGCTGACCCACGCCTTCAACGCCATGCCCGGAATCCATCACCGAGCGCCGGGGCCGGTACTGGCGGCGGCGGCCGACCGCCGCGTGGTGCTCGAGGTGATCGCCGACGACATCCACCTCGACCCGCACGTGGTCAAGCTCGTGTTCGACTCGGCACCCGGTCGCGTCGCACTCATCACGGATGCCATGGCGGCTGCCGGCAGCGCCGACGGGCACTACGACCTGGGTGCGGTGAGCGTGACGGTCCTCGACGGCATCGCGCGCGCGGACGACACGGGATCGATCGCGGGGTCGACGCTCACCCTCGACGTGGCGCTGCGCAGGGCGACCGCGGCGGGCGCACCTCTCACGGAAGCCGTCCGGGCGCTCACCGAGACACCGGCGGGAGCGATCGGATACGGCGACCGGATCGGTCGCCTGGCGGTCGGGTTCGTCGCTGACGCGGTGCTGCTGAACGCACAGCTGCAGGTCGCTCGCGTGTGGGTCGGCGACCGGCCGTAGCCCGGTGCGGGTGAGGGGCCGCCGTTCCCCAGATCGGCGACCCCGTCACAATTCCCCCCACGTTGCGAGAGCTGGCGGGCCGAGCGCTCCTCCCCGAGGTGCCCGACCCACCATGCCGGTGCACTTACCCCTTGCACCAGCGCCTGAGCTCCGCCCCCGGTGGAGCCCCACGGCTGTCTCTAGTGATGAGACGACGTCGACGCCGATTCATTACGCGATTTCTCAGATCTTTTTTCACGGTTCTTCCGCGCGCCCGACTGATCTGCCCGTGATCAGGTCTTTATTCGCGCCCGGTCTTCTGCGAGCACTTTTCGAGAAGGGGTGGCAAGCCTGAGAGATAGGAGAGAGAATGGAGATGACGCGTGATGAAAATGGGGTTCACGCGTCTCTTCATGTGGAGGCGCACTCGCGCTCCACGACAGATGGATGACAGTGGATCAGGACAGCACTTCACACGAGGAAACGATCGCCGACGCCGATCTCGTCCTGCGCACCCGCTCGGGTGACGCGGCGGCCTTCGGCGAACTGTGGAGGCGGCACTATCCCTCCGGCATGTCGGTCGCGCGATCGATCACGTCGTCGATCGACCCCGACGACCTCGTGCAGGAGTCCTACACCCGCATCTATCAGGCGATCATCAAGGGCGGCGGACCGAACGGATCGTTCCGCGCCTACCTGTTCACGAGCATCCGCAACACCGCCGCCGCCTGGGGCCGCTCTCGACGCGAGTCCGCCATCGACGAGCTCGACTCCGTCGCCGATCCCGACAGCACCGACCAGGCGGCCAACGAGGCCCTCGATCGCAGCCTGACCGCGCAGGCGTTCCGCAGCCTGCCCTCCCGCTGGCAGGAAGTGCTCTGGTACACAGAGATCGAGCAGATGAAGCCGCAGGAGGCCGCGACCCTGCTCGGCATGAAGTCCGGCGCCGTCTCGCAGCTGGCTTTCAGAGCGCGTGAAGGACTTCGCGAAGCGTGGATCCAGGCTCACCTCCGCAGCGCGGCCGAAGGTTCCGACTGCCAGTGGACCATCGAGCACCTGGGCGCCTACTCGCGCGGCAACCTCAGCACGCGAGACCACAACCGTCTCGAGCAGCACCTCGACCAGTGCGCACGCTGCATGATCGTCGCCGCGGAGGCGAAGGACGTCTCCAAGCGGCTGGCCCTCGTGCTGCTGCCCCTCGTCCTCGGAGTCACGGGTTCCGCAGGCTACCTCGCCACCCTCCAGGGTGGCGGTACGCCCATCGTCGCGCTCGCGGCCATGCCCTCGGGGATCACCGAGGGAGCTGTCGTGGCTGCGGGAGGCGGAACAGCCGCCGCCGGATCGTCGAGCGGCACCGGCGGAGCCGGCGAGACCGGCGCAGGCACAGCGACCGGTGGCGGAGCCGGTGGCACGGCGACCGGAGGCATCTTCAGCGGAGTCGGTGCGCTCGTCAGCGCAGGATCGGCGGCCCTCGTGGTCGCCGGCGTCGTGGCGGCCGCCACAATCATCCCGAGCCTCACGGGCGCGACGCCCGCGGCATCGATGCCGAGTGCGGGCGACAGCGATTCCTCGTCGATCAGTGCAGACGTCGGGCCCGACGAGTCGATGTCCGACGACAAGACGCCGATCGTCGATGAAGCGGAGACCGAGCCCGAGCCCGTCACCCCGCCCGTCGAAGCACCCGTCACCCCCCAGCCCGCTGAGGACATCGCGCCGGCGATCGTCTCACCCCCGGCCCCGACCGAGTCGACCGCGCCGGCACTGCCCGAGTCCACGTCCCCTCCCGTGGACGAAGAGCCTGACGACGAGAACCCCGACGGCGAGAACCCCGATGGCGAGGTCCCGGGCGAGAACCCCGGAGAGACCCCCGGCGGCGAAACCCCCGGCGAGAACCCCGGAGAGACCCCCGGCGGCGAAACCCCCGGCGAGAACCCCGGAGAAACCCCCGGCGGCGAAACCCCCGGCGAGAACCCCGGAGAAACCCCCGGCGGCGAAACCCCCGGCGAGAACCCCGGAGAAACCCCCGGCGAGAACCCCACGGAACCGGCCGCGCCGACGACTCCGATCGAAGTGAGCCTCGCGAGCATCTGCCTCGACGCACGCGCTGTCACCTATGTGACCGTGAATGTGTCCGGCGAACCGGGCGCGGACATCGAAGCGCTGCTCGGCGGACGCCGCGGCGGCGTCGACGGCACATCGCTGAGTGACGCAGGGACCGGCACGATCGAGTTGCGCCCCGGTCTCGTCCAGATTCTCCTCGGCGCGCCCCTCGAGGTCCACTACGTGACGGCGGCCGGTCCGATGCTGCCGACGACCACGAGCCTCTCGGCTCTCGGGGTGACCCTCGGTTCCGTGGCCCTCGCTCCCTCGTGCGGAGGGCCGGCTGCGGATCCCGCCGAGACGATACCCTCCGAGCCGACTCCGGACGACGCGATCGCGCCGATCCCCGAGCCGACGGACGAGGCAGCACCCGCTGCCCCGACCGAGTCCCCGGACGCCGAGGCGTCCCCTGAGACGCCGGCACCCGAGACGGAGGCCCCGGCCGCTCCCGTCGAGACCGCTCCTCCGGCAGAGCCCGTGACCGAGGACCAGACCGCCCTTCCGGCAGAGCCTGCCCCCGCTGACGACACCGCGCCCGCCGACGAGACCGCGCCGGTCGACCAGGTGGCCGCAGACGAGGCCGCGCCCGCGCTCTGACCCGCCATCGGCGGCGAATAGACTGGATCCATGTCCCAGGATCCCGCCTCCGTTCCCGGCGTCGACCGCCCCACCATCACCGCTCTCGACGTCGTCCGATCGGTCGTCCTGATCGTCGCAGTGGGCACCCTCGCCCTGTGGGGATTCGCCACCTGGCCCTTCCCGTACAACGTCATCCTCGGCATCGGGGCTCCGGTCGTCGTGATCCTGATCTGGGCGCTCTTCCTCTCGCCGCGACCCGTCCTGCGACTGCATCCGTTCCTTCGCGTCGTCGTCGAGCTGCTGATCTACGTCGGCGTCACGATCGCGTGGTGGCTGATGGACCAGCCCCTCATCGGCATCGCGTTCGCCGTGGTCGCCGTCGGCGCCGGCGTCGTGAGCGGCCGGCGTCGCATCCGATGAGCGCCCTCGACCTGCTCGTCGCCGCACTCGGCGACATCGTCGACACCGATGCGACGGTCCTCGAAGAAGCCCGCGCCGACAGATCCGGGCATGCGGCGCCCGGGCGGCCGCTCGCGGTCGTGCACGCCGAGACGGTCGAGCACGTCCAGACGGTGATGCGCATCGCGACCGAGACGGCGACCCCTGTCGTGGTGCGTGGCGCCGGCACCGGTCTCGCCGGCGCGGCGAACGGCGGCGAGGGCGAGATCGTCCTGTCCACTCGCCGGATGACCGCGATCCACGAGATCCGGGCCGACGACCTGCTTGCCGTCGTCGAACCCGGAATCCTCAACGCCGACCTCAACGACGTGCTCGCGGAGCACGGACTCTGGTGGGCGCCGGATCCTGCGAGCCGTGCGATCTCGACGGTCGGCGGCAACATCGCCACCGGAGCGGGTGGGCTGCTCTGTGCGAAGTACGGCGTCGTGCGAGACGCGGTCCTCGGTGTCGATCTGGTTCTCGCCGACGGCCGACTGCTGCACCTCGGCCACCGCAGCGTCAAAGGCGTGACAGGACTCGACCTCACCTCGCTCGTGATCGGCTCCGAGGGCACGCTGGGCGTGGTCGTCGGGGCCACCCTCAAGCTGCGCCGACTGGTCGAGGGAACGACCTGCACCGTGACGGCCGTCTTCCCCGATGTGCGTGCCGCAGCGTCCGGCTCGGCCGCGGTCACCGCCTCGGGTGCGCAGCCGGCGATCATGGAGCTGATGGACTCCGCGAGCCTCGCCGCCGTCGCAGCCCTGCTCGACCTTCCCTCGCCCGTGGCCGGGAGCGCCCAGCTGACGATCCAGACCGATGGTCCGGCGGCAGTGGCCGAGGCGACGATGATCTCCGACATCCTGACGGCTCATCAGGGTGTGACCGAGGTCTCCCATGACCGCGAAGAAGGAGAGCGCCTCCTGGCCATCCGGCGTGCCATGCACCCCGCCATGTCGGCGCTCGGCACGACCCTCATCGAAGACGTGTCGGTGCCGCGCAGCGCCATGCCCGCCATGTTCGACGAGATCGCCCGCATCGAGAAGGCCTACTCGATGGCGATCCCCACGGTCGCTCACGCGGGCGACGGCAACCTGCATCCGAACTTCATCTTCGAGGGCGCAGAGCCTCCCGCTGAGGTCTGGGCGGCGGCGGACGAGCTGTTCCGGGCCGCGATCGCGCTCGGCGGCACGCTGACCGGAGAGCACGGCATCGGAACGCTGAAGAGCCGCTGGTTGGCCGACGAGCTCGGAGACGACCAGTGGGAGCTGCAGCGTCAGATCACTCGGGTGTTCGATCCGCTGGGAATCCTCAACCCCGGCAAGGTCTTCGCTCCCGATGCCTGACATCCACGTCAGCGCCGCGGTCATCGTCGATGACGCCGGCAGGGTGCTCGTCGTGCGCAAGCAGGGCACGACGCGCTTCATGCAACCCGGCGGCAAGCCCGAGCCCGGGGAGACCCCGTCGCAGACGCTGATCCGCGAGCTGCACGAAGAGCTCGGCCTTCGCCTGGATGAGGGCGATCTGGAGCCGCTCGGCACGTTCGTCTCCGAGGCGGCCAACGAGCCCGGTCACCGAGTCGTGGCCGACGCGTTCTCGGTGTCCATCGCCGCGGCGGAGGTCGTCGTCCAGGCGGAGCTCGCCGAGCTGCGATGGATCACACCCGCGGATGCCGAGACGCTGCCGCTGGCGCCGCTCAGCATCGAGCACCTGCTGCCGCTGGCGTGGCCGACGATTCGGCCCTGAGAGCCGACCGCGTCAGATCCCCTGCCAGCTCGGCTTGTTCGCGAAGGTGTAGCGGTAGTAGTCGGCGAGCTTCAGCCGGGACGCCGCGGCCTCGTCGACGACGACGGTCGCGTGCGGGTGCAGCTGGATCGCCGAACCCGGGAGGATGGCCGACAGCGGCCCCTCGACGGCATCCGCCACGGCCTGTGCCTTGCCCTCTCCGAAGGCGAGCAGCACGAGGTGCCGAGCGCGAAGGATCGTGCCGAGCCCTTGGGTGATGCAGTGCATGGGCACGTCATCGATCGAGTCGAAGAAGCGAGCGTTGTCTTCGCGGGTCTGCTCGGTGAGGGTCTTCACGCGCGTGCGCGAGGCGAACGACGAGCCGGGTTCGTTGAAGCCGATATGTCCGTCGGTGCCGATGCCGAGGATCTGCAGATCCACTCCTCCGGCCGCGTCGATCGCGGTCTCGTAGTCGTCACCTGCGTGCTGGATGGTGGCCTGTGCGCCGTTGGGCACATGGATCCGTCGCGGGTCGAGCCCTAGCGGCTCGACGACCTCGCGGGTGATGACCGAGCGGTAGCTCTCGGGATGAGCGGGGTCGATCCCCACGTACTCGTCCAGGGCGAAACCGCGCACCTGCGAGACGTCGCGACCCGCGAGCCTGTCTCGCAGCGCCTTGTAGACGGGGAGGGGCGTCGAACCGGTGGCGAGGCCGAGCACGGCATCCGCACGTCCGTCGATCAGCTCGACGATCTCGGCGGCGACGAGGGCGCCTGCCGCTTCTGCGTTCTCGACGATGACGACTTCAGCCATGGGAAACGGTCTCCTTAGAGGGGGTGGTTGCGCCGACGACCGCGGCCCCGAAGGCCGCGGCGGGAGAGCCGGCAGGGAGCAGTTCGATCCTGTCGTCCAGGTGGAGCGAGCGCATGAAGGGCGAGGCCTCGGCATCGGACCGGAGAGCGTCGCGGATGCCCGTGTAGAGCCTGTCGCCGAGCGAAGTGAGGCCGCCGCCGATGATCACGCGTTCGACGTCGGCGGAGAGCACGAGCGCACGCACCGCCGCGGCCCCGCCGTGGAAGAGATCGGCGCGGAGCGCGAGCGCCAGTTCGTCACCGGTGTCGGCTGCGTCGAAGATGTCGCGCACCGGGAGCGCACCGGGACGATCCCAGGCTCGGGCGAGCGCGCCTCCGCCGCAGAAGGTCTCGATGCAGCCGCGCTGTCCACAGCCGCAGAGACGGCCGTTCGGGTCGACCGAGAGGTGCCCGACCTCGCCGGCCGTGCCTCGCGCGCCACGCCAGATCGTGCCGTCGACGACGATCCCGGCAGCGACCCCGGTGCCGAGATTGAGATAGGCCATCGACCCGTCGACGCCGCGCAGCACCGCAGCCCCGAGGGCGGCCGCTTTCACGTCGTTCTCCACGCGGACGGGGATGCCCAGCTGTCGACCGGCGCGCCCGGCGAGATCCAGGGACTCGACGCCGAGATTCACGGCATGGAGCACCCGACCGGTGTCGGCGTCGACCAGCCCGGGGATCCCGACGCCCACCGATCTGACCGACGAGCGAGCGAATCCTCCCTCGTCGGCGAGCGCATCGACCGTCTCGAGGATGCTGACGACGACTGCCTCCTCACCCCAGCCGGTGGGTCGGCGCAGGCGCGCCAGAATGTCTCCGTCCGCGGACACCGCGACGGCATCGATCTTGGTTCCGCCGACGTCCAGGCCCACTCGTATGGGCCGACCGGACAGGTCGACGGCGAGCGCATCCGTCATCGGATGGTGCCCCTGCTCGTCTTCGGCTCGTGGACGCGGTCGCTCCCGCCGGTACGGATCACGAGACGCCCAGCTGGCTGGAGAGCACCATCACGGCGGCACCGCGCAGGACGATGTCGTCCTGGTGGGTGCGGCGGATGAGCGCGTCCTCGAAGACGCCCTCGAGCGTGCGCGCGTGCAGGGTCTCGACCGCGGCGTCGATCAGCACGCCGTCGAGCAGATCCTCGGGACCCGAGAGCACGACCTCGGACAGATCGAGTGCCGCGACGATCGGGGCGATCGCGATGCCCATGCGGGTGCCCGCATCGCGGAGGATCTCGTCGCGCGATCCGGGGGCGTCTGCGATGGCGGGACGCAGCCGCGTCTCACTCAGCCACGCTTCGAGGCAGCCGTCTTTGCCGCACGCGCAGCGGGGTCCCCCGTCGGTGCCCACGACGACGTGGCCGATCTCGCCCGCTGCGAAGCGACTGCCGAGCAGCGGCTGGCTGCCGGTGATGACGCCGGCTCCGACTCCGCGACCGATCTTGATGAGCATGAAGTCGGCCTTCGCCTCGCCGAACGTGTACTCGGCGAGCACCGCGGCGTTGGCGTCGTTGCGCACGAGGACCGGCAGATCGAGATCGACGCCCAGCTTCGCCTCGAGAGGGAGATTGCTCCACCCGAGGTTGGGCGAGCTGAGCACGACGCCGTCAGGACGCACGACACCGGGGCTGCCGATCCCGACGCCGAGGATGGGCTGCGTGGCCGTCTCGGCGAGCGCTCGGGCCAGCTCCAGCGTGGCGGCGTAGGCGGCGTCGCCGTCTGCGCTCTCGGGTCGCGGCACCTCACGGCGCTCGAGCACGTCGCCGTCGAGGCTGAGCAGAGCGCCGACGAAGGCATGGGGGCCGGAGAGATCGATCCCGATGATCTGGTGCCCGACTCGGTCGATGTCGATGAGGATCGGAGGCTTGCCCGGTCCGACCGTCTCGCGCACTCCCATCTCGACGACGATGCCGTCGGAGATGAACTCCGCGACGAGGTCGGAGATGGTGACCCGAGTGAGGCCGGTCTCGCGAGAGAGGTCCGCTCGACTCATCGCTCCCGAGTGATAGAGCGTCTGCAGCACGAGCGCGCGGTTGTGACCGCGAGCGTGTTCCGGGAGCACCTTCGAGCGAGAGCGCAGGTGGCGCCCCGGGCCGAAGGCGTGCGCGCTCGCGGCGACGTAATCTGGCGACGTCGAAGGACGCGATCCATCCGATACGGACATGTTTGTTAGTAGACCTTACGAACAAAAATTTCGCAACCCCTGCCACAGTTAGCACAGGGAGGGTTACGGAAACGTTACATTATGCCGAGAGTACTCCGGCGGCGGTGCCCGACGAGTCCGCCAGGCCTTCGACGAGGCCCGCGACTATCGCCTGCCGCGCCTCGCGTGTCAGAGGCTTCCCCGGCACTCCAGGACGCCTCTGCACGGGCGTCGGACCGTCGAGAGGACGATACCGCACACCGGACTCGGCGAGGCGTCTGAGATGCACGGGAAGACGTCGCGCGAACCCCTCATACGAGGGTGGTTCGCCGCCGTCCCACAGCCGTTCGGCGATCGCTGCGAGACGAGGGAACATCGCGAAGTCGACCCGATCTCTCGTCGGGAGGTGCTCGGTCCACACGTTGGCCTGTCCGCCGACCGCGCCGTCCTTGATGCGCAGCGTGTAGGCCTGCTCGATCGGCAGCGGCGGGCCGACCCGGATCGGCTCCTCCGCCGACTCCGACTGGGGGTAGTCGAGATACACCTCGAGGTCGGGGCACGCGATCACGGGGATGCCGCGCCTCAGCGCCTCGCGCATCGCGACGGGACCCCGCCACGCGAGGATCCGCACACCCTCGGGGACATCGCCCTCGAGCACCTCGTCCCATGCCAGGGCGATGCGCCCACGGCTGCGGAGGTGGGCGACGAAATGATCGGTGAACCAGGGCTGCACGTCGTGGGGAGCCGCGAGACCGAGCTCGCCCATCCGCTCGCGCGCAGCGGCGCTCTGCGCCCACTCGGTGACCGGCACCTCATCGCCGCCGATGCCGATCCACGCAGAGTCGAAGAGGTCGCACAGGGCGTCGATCGCCGCGCGCCCGAACGCGAGGGCGTCATCCGTCAGCGCGAGGGTGCGAGGGTTCACGCCGAAGCGCGACCACGGCGCGACAGCTCGCTCGCTCGCATCCGTGTTGCCGAGCGCGGGGTACGCGGCGAGCGCCGCCTGGATGTGCCCGGGCAGTTCGACTTCCGGCACGACCGCCACGAATCGCTCCGCGGCGTAGGCGACCAGGTCGCGCAGCTCCGCATCCGTGTAATGACCCTCGTGCAGCCCCGGCACCATTGTGGCGTGCGGCCCGTGGCCCCGCTGTGTCTCCTCGCGGCGCGCGCCCACCTCTGTGAGCAGCGGATACCCCGGCACCTCGAAGCGCCAGCCCTGATCGTCGGTGAGGTGGAGGTGCAGCACCGTGAGATGGTGGTCGGCCATCAGATCGACGAGTCGCATCAGGTCCTCGACCGGGCGGAAGTGCCGCGCGACATCGAGCATGACCCCCGCCACGTGTGAGCCGGAGCAGACTGCCATGTTCCTGCGGGGATCCGAGCGCGATCGGAGCCGGGCTCGCGCAGCTGCCGGAGCAGCGTGACGCCCCGGAACACGCCCGCCGCACTCGCCCCCGCGACGTCGATTCCCTCGGCCGTCACCGTCACGCGGAATGCCTCGGCGCCGACACGCCCTCGAGCGAACGGCTCCCCCGCGAGAGACTCGTCGATTCTCAACGTGATCGCGGGTGCCGCATTCGCGGTTTCGAGATGCTCGCCGAGACGGGATGCGCTCGCGACGAGGGCTTCCGGAGCCGACACCGGGGTGTGAACCGTCCACTCGAACGGCTCGGCAGCGGGATCGGTCACCGACGGGATGTTCGGGACCGGGGCACGATGCGCGGCGGGCGTCATTCGCAGCGCTCGACCCGGGGTCGCGCCGGACGCGTGCCCCGCCAGCACCACCGGCACACCGCCGACGAGCACCTCGTCGACGCCGATCGGCGCCTCGTGGGGAGCATCGAAGGTCGCCCCCGCCGTGATGGTCTCGGGATCGAACAGCACGAGGTCGGCCGTGGCTCCCTCGCGGATCACACCGCGCGGCGCGTCACCCCGGTCGAGGCCCAGCCGCATCGCCGGCGTGCCGGACAGGTGCTGCACAGCCTGTTCGAGGGAGAGCACCCCGAGTTCTCGCACGTAGTGCCCGAGGTAGCGCGGGAAGGTCCCTCGGCCCCGCGGGTGCGGTCTCGCGCCGATCAGGATCCCGTCGCTGCCGCCGCTGTGCCGCGGGTGCCGCATGATGGTGCGGACGTTCTCCTCGTCGCCGATGTGCATCAAGATGCCGGTGGCTCCCGCATCCTCGAGGATCGTGTCCAGCACCACGTCGACCGAGCGCCTGCCGGACGACTCGGCGATCTCCGCGACGGTCCGTCCGACGAGGTCCGCGAGTTCGGGCGACGAGGTGCCGGAGATCTGGATGGCCGACCAGTCGGCACGCTCCCCGTGGAAACCGTCGCAGCCGATCTCCTCGAGCTCGACGCGGACGGTCTCGCGTCCGCTCTCATCGAGCGCAGCGAGGGTCGCGAGCAGGTCGCCGCTCTCGGCCAGTCGGCTCGGAAGCAGCGCCGCGAGCGTGGTGGCACCGGGAAGATAAGGGTAGGTGTCGAGGGTCACGTCGACGCCGTCGTCGAGGGCCTCATCGACCAGAGCGAGCAGCTCTGCTGCACGCCCGCGGTTCGGAGCGAAGTTCATGGTCGCATGCGTGAGATGGATCGGGCACCCGGTGCGACGGCCGATGTCGAGCGCCTCCCGATAGGCGTCCAGGGCTCCCCCGCCGTAGCTTCGGGTGTGGGGCGCCCAGTAGCCGCCGCGTTCGGCGACGACTCGGCAGAGCGCTTCCAGCTCCGCCGTGTCGGCGTACATCCCCGGGGTGTAGGTCAATCCGCTCGACATGCCGAACGCGCCTGCGTCGAGCGCCACGCCGAGGATGCCGGACATCGCTGCGATCTCCGCAGGTGTGGCCGCCCGGTTCTCGTGACCGACCACCATCATGCGCAGATTGCCCTGCGGCACCAGGACCGCGGCGTTGCCCACCGCGGCCGAGTCGATCGCAGCGAGCAGGTCATCCATCGAACGCCAGGGGACGGCGGGCGGCATGCCGTTCCAGCCCGCGATCTGAGCCGGGATCACCGCCGCCGTCGCGTCGTCCAGCGGGGCATAGCCGAGCCCGTCCTGGCCGAGCACCTCCGTCGTGACGCCCTGGAGGATCTTCGCGTCGTGGGCTGCTCCCTGCAGCACGGCCAGCTCGCTGTGCGCGTGCATGTCGATGAACCCGGGAGCCAGCACCCGCCCCGCCCCCGCGACCTCCACCGCATCCGCCGGCAGTTCCAGGACCCTCTCATCTCCGTCGCGGATCACCGCGACGATGCGGGCTCCTTCGACCGCGACGTCGGCCGCGAACCTCTCGGCTCCGGTGCCGTCGACCACGGTGACGCCTCGGTACACCCGCACGGGCTTCTCGGTGCTCAGAAGCATGTCGCGACCGCTCCGATCACCCGGGGGTCCGCCGCATCCGGGTCATCGATGACCGCCACCACGCGCCATTTGTCGAAAGCCGTGCAGGGATGCGACAGCCCGAGACGCACCACGTCGCCGACGGAGACATCTGCCCCGTCTGCAAGAGCGAGGAAGGCGTGCTGGTCGTTCAGGGCCGTGATCCGCCCCTCGACCGATTGCGGGACCGGCAGGTCGAGGTCGAACGGCACATCTCGACGGCCCGCGTCCAGCAGTGCGAGTCCCTCTTCGGGCTGCGAGACGACGCGCGACCACGCGTGCATGGCGGAACGCAGCGGCGCCGTCGATGTCAGGGCGCCGAACGGCGACATGCGCGAGTAGAAGCCGTCATCGTGGATCTGGAACGCACCCGACCGCAGCACGATGTCGGCATCCGCTCCGTGAGGGGCCAGGATCGCCGCTGCCCGGTCGGGGAAGGCGCTGCCTCCTGCGCTGAGCACGGGCCGAACGCCGGGCGGATACTCGAGGCGACGGTGGAGGTCGACGAGTGTGGACAGATAGGCGTCGACGGCGGCGACAGACGCCTCCGACCGGTCGGGACCGAACGGTCCTTCGTAGCCGGCGACTCCGGCGAGCCGCAGACCGGGGGCCGCGACGATCGCCTGGGAGATGCGCTCCCCCTCTTCCACGCTGCGTGCGCCCGTGCGCCCGCCCCGGCCACCGAGTTCGACGAGCACGTCGAGAGGACGCTCGGCATCGTGAAGCGCGTCGGCGAGGATGCCGACGGTCTCGACGGAGTCCGCCCAGCAGAGGATCCGGAGATCGCCCGCCGCAGCGAGCAGAGCGCCGAGGTGGTGCGCGGCGCCACGATCCGTGACGGCGTTCGCGATGAGCACGGTGGAGACCCCTGCCTCGACCGCGACTTCGGCCTGCCACGGCGTCGCGACGGAGATCCCCCATGCGCCGGCATCGAGCAGCCGCTGCCAGAGCGCCGGCGCCATCGTCGTCTTGCCGTGCGGTGCGAGGACGACTCCCTGTTCCGACGCCCAGGCGAAGACGGTCGATTCGTTGTGGGAGAGCGCCGCCTCGTGGACCGTCAGCACCGGCGTCACGAGATCGGACAGGTGCAGGCCCGCGTCGGGTACCTCCGACAGCCGCAGCCCCGCGGAACGCGGAGGGAAACCCTTCGCCCAGGTGCCGAGTACAGGATCCGGGATTTGTAGAGGCATCTAACAAGGCTACTAGGCTGGTCGCATGACCGCGAAGATCCGAGTGTCGACCGACGCCGCCCCCGCTCCCGCTCACACCTTCTCGCAGGGGATCCGAAAGGGCCCGATCGTGCAGGTCTCCGGACAGGGCCCTGTCGACCCCCAGACGAGCGAATACCTCTTCCCCGGCGATGTCGCGGCTCAGACCACGCGCACGCTCGAGAACGTCAAGGCGATCGTCGAGGCATCCGGCGCGACATTCGACGATGTCGTGATGCTGCGCGTCTACCTGACCAAGCGCGAGGACTTCGCGATCATGAACGACGCGTATGGCGCGTTCGTGACAGCGCACACCACCAGCGGGGTCCTGCCTTCGCGCACGACCGTCTTCACGGGCCTCCCCCGCGAGGAGATGCTGGTCGAGATCGACGGCCTCGCCGTCATCAGCGACTGACGCATCGGGAATTTCCGCGGTCCACGGACCGTTGCCTCCTCGTTATCAGCGATCGCGTAGCATATCGCTAAGGACACGTGAGAAACCGGGGGTGAGTTCGTGACCGATCTGATCTCAGCGCAGGATGCGAAGACCGAGAAGCTGACCGAGGCGACCGCCTCCGGCGACCAGCCGAATCCTGTCGCGCCCGCCGACTCCGGCGACGCACCCACCGACTCCCAGCCGCCGCGCAGCGGCGACCAGGAACTCGCCTGGGCGCCGATCGAACCGGCTCCGAAGAAGAAGCGCCTCGGCCTGTGGATCGGCCTCGGCGTGGGCGCGCTGGCCCTGGGCACGGCCGCCGCCTCGATGATCCTGATCGCGCCGGGCACCACGGTCGCCGGGATTCCCGTCGGCTGGCTCACGCCCGGTGCCGCGGCCGACACGATCCAGGCCCACGTCGCCGATGCAGAGGTCACTCTGACCGGAGCAGGCGGCGACACCGTGCTGACGGGAGCGGATCTCGGCGCCGAGATCGACGCGACCGCACTCGCGGACGCCGCTTTCGCGGAGCGTCCGCTCTGGAACGTGACCGCCTGGATGGGTGAACCCGTCGCCGGCGAGATCACTCTCGATCCCGCGACGGCCGAGGCCGCGTTGCGTGAGGCCGTGCCGTCGAGTTTCGAAGACGCGGTCGATGCCGGCGTCGTCTTCGACGCCGCAGGCGGTGGCTACGCGATCACCCCCTCAGCCACCGGGACGGCCGTCGACCTCGACGGTCTCACCGCCGCCATCGTCGACACGATCGCGGACGGTGGCACGAGCCTCGAGTTCTCCGGCGACCCGGCCGAAGCCGCGCCGGCGATCACTGATGAAGACGCCACGGCTTTCGCGACCTCACTGAACACGATGCTCGGCTCGATCGGCTTCTACATCGGCGAAGAGCGCACGGTGCCCGTCGACGCGGCGACCGCCTCGACCTGGATCTCCGTCGTCGACGACGGTGGCGAGCTCAGCGTGGTCGCCGACGAGGCTTCGATCCAGGCGACGATCGACGCCCTCCCGGCAGCCGTCGACCGGGCCCCGGTCAACGCGACGAACATCGTCGATTCGGCCGGCAAGATCCTCCGCACCGAGGCCGAGGGAGTGAGCGGTCGCGCGATCGGCGACACCTCTGCCCTCGCATCGGACGTCGCGACGAAGCTCGAGGCCGGCGAGGGCATCTTCCCCATCGAGGTCACCGAGACGCCGTTCGAGTCCGTCAACCTCGTGCGCAAGATCGATGTCGACCTCGGGTCGCAGACCGCGACCCTCATCGAGAACGGCGCGGTCGTGCGCTCCTGGGCGATCTCCTCGGGCAAGAGCGCGACACCCACCGACACCGGCAACTTCCGTGTCTACGCGCACGTGCGCGAGCAGACCATGAAGAGCCGCGAGCCGGACGGCTCGATCACCGAGACGCCCAACGTCCCCTGGGTCACCTACTTCAACGGCGACGAGGGCTTCCACGGCACCTACTGGCACAACGACTTCGGCAATCCCCGCAGCCACGGTTGCGTGAACATGCCGATCGATGTCGCCCGGTACGTCTACGAATGGTCGCCCGTGGGCCTCGAGGTCGCGGTCCACTACTGATCCCCGCTCTCACCGAGCAGATCCCCCGCACGCGACGCGTCGTCGATTCCGCGGAGGGATCACGCGAAGAAGGGGCCGGATGCTCTCGCATCCGGCCCCCTCTTCTGTGATCTGCGTCAGCTCAGCGCGTCGACGATGCCGTTCAGCGTGGTGGACGGGCGCATGACTGCGGTGACGAGCGCGTCGTCGGGGCGGTAGTACCCGCCGATCTCGACGGGCTTGCCCTGCACGGCGTTGAGCTCGGAGACGATCTTCTCCTCGTTCTCGGCGAGCGTGGCGGCGATCGGTGCGAAGGACGCGGCGAGCTCGGCATCCTTCGTCTGCTTCGCCAGCTCCTGCGCCCAGTACAGACCCAGGTAGAAGTGGCTGCCGCGGTTGTCGATCGTGCCGAGAGCGCGGCCCGGGGAGCGGTCCTCTTCGAGGAACGTTCCGGTCGCCGCATCGAGGGTCTCCGCGAGGACCCGGGCCTTCTCGTTCCCGGTGCGGTCGGCGAAGTGCTCGAGCGACGCGGCCAGCGCGAAGAACTCGCCCAGCGAGTCCCACCGCAGGTAGTTCTCCTCGACGAGCTGCTGCACGTGCTTGGGGGCCGATCCGCCGGCGCCCGTCTCGAAGAGGCCACCGCCGGCGAGCAGCGGGACGATCGACAGCATCTTCGCGCTGGTGCCGACCTCGAGGATCGGGAACAGGTCGGTCAGGTAGTCGCGCAGCACGTTGCCCGTCACCGAGATGGTGTCGAGGCCGTGGCGCATCCGCGCCAGCGTGTAGCGAGTGGCTTCCTCGGGAGCGAGGATCGTGATCGTGAGGCCCTTGGTGTCGAGCGTCGCGAGACCCTGGTGCACCTTGGCGATGATCTGCGCGTCGTGCGAGCGGTTGGCATCGAGCCAGAACACCGCGGGCACGCCCGTGGCGCGAGCGCGGGAGACGGCGAGCTTGACCCAGTCCATCACCGGGATGTGCTTCGTCTGCGTCGCACGCCAGATGTCACCCGCGCCGACCTCGTGCTCGATCAGCACGGTGCCCTCGCTGTCGAGCACCTGAACAGTGCCTGCGGCGGCGATCTCGAACGTCTTGTCGTGGCTGCCGTACTCCTCAGCCGCCTGCGCCATGAGGCCCACGTTCGGCACGGTGCCGATCGTGGCGGGGTCGAGCGGGCCGTTGGCGATCACATCGTCGATGACCGCCTGATAGACGCTCGCATACGAGGAGTCCGGGATCACCGCGAGCGTGTCGGCCTCGCCGCCGTCCTTGCCCCACAGCTTGCCGCCGTTGCGGACGAGCGCGGGCATGGAGGCGTCGACGATGACGTCGCTCGGGACGTGCAGGTTCGTGGTCCCCTTGTCGGAGTTCACGTACGAGAGACGCGGCCCCTCGGCGATGGCCCTGTCGAACGCTGCGGCGATCTCGTCGCCGTCGGCGATGTCACCGAGGCCCGAGAGGATCGAGCCGAGACCGTCGTTGGGGTTGAGTCCCGCGGCGGCCAGCTTGTCGCCGTACTGCGCGAACACGTCCTTGAAGAACACCCTCACGACGTGACCGAAGATGATCGGGTCGCTGACCTTCATCATGGTGGCCTTGAGGTGCACCGAGTAGAGGACGTCGTCGTTCTTGGCCGTCTCGAGCGTCTCGGCGAGGAAGGCGTCGAGGTGCGCGGCCGAGAGGAACGTCGCGTCGATGATCTCGCGCGGAAGGACCTTCAGCCCCTCCTTGAGGATCGTCACAGTGCCGTCTGCGGCGGTGTGGCGGAAGCTCAGGACGTCGTCATGGGCGGCGACCCAGGAGCGCTCGTTGTGCTTGAAGTCGTCGTGACCGAGCGTCGCGACGCGGGTCTTCGATCCCTCGGCGAACGGCTTGTTGCGGTGCGGGTGCTTCTTCGCGTAGTTCTTCACGGCCAGAGGTGCCCGACGGTCGCTGTTCCCCTCGCGGAGCACGGGGTTCACCGCTGAGCCCTTGATGCGGTCGTAGCGGGCGCGGACGTCCTTCTCCTCGAGAGAGGTCGGCTCGTCCGGGAAGTCGGGGATGTCGTAGCCCTGGGCCTGCAGCTCGGCGATCGCGCCCTTGAGCTGCGGGATCGAGGCCGAGATGTTCGGCAGCTTGATGATGTTCGCCTCGGGGAGCGTGGCGAGGCCACCGAGCTCGGCGAGGGAATCACCGACCTGCTGCTCCGGGGTGAGCTTCTGCGGGAATGCCGCGAGGATGCGTCCGCCGAGCGAGATGTCGCGGGTCTCGACCTCGATGCCCGCCTGCCCCGTGTAGGCCTTGATGATCGGCAGGAAGGAAGCGGTGGCGAGAGCCGGAGCCTCGTCCGTGTAGGTGTAGATGATGGCGTCGTCGGTCACCAGGAGGTTCTCCGTTCGCGAGGGCATATTTGTCTCGATACCAAGATACCTGAGCCGCTCCCGACGCACGTTCGCCCCGAGGCGGGGTGGACATCGACTTCCGGCATCCCGCAGAGCTGCACCCCTGACGAAAGTCGAGGTTTCTGCGCGGCGACCCGATGAGGGGCTAGCCTGTGATCATGTCCGAACTGCGCATGGTCGAACTCTCCGCTGCGACGATCGTCGCCGTGAACAACATGTCGCTCAAGCCCGGACAGGAGCAGTTCCTCGCTCCGGTGTCCTATGGCATCGCCGCGACCGTCATCAACCCCCAGACCTCCTGGCAGCGAGTCGTCCTCGACGACGACCAGGTCGTCGGTTTCGTCAGTGCGAACTTCGACGCCGACGCCCCGGAAGAGCACTTCCGCTCCGTGCTGTGGCGCATCAACGTCGACGCCGACGACCAGGGCAAGGGCGTGGGTCGCTTCGCGGTCGAGCAGCTCATCGAAGAGGCGCGAGTCCGCGGATTCGACCACATCAACGTCATCTACGAGGCCGGAGAAGACGGCCCCGAGGCGTTCTTCCTGCGTGTCGGCTTCACCCCTGTCGGCGAGACCGAGTACTCCGAGGTCATCGCTCAGATCCGCATCCCTTCGTAGACCGGCGGCGGGGTCTCGAATCCCCTCCCCCATCGAGGCCCCGTCGCCCTGTCCGGTGAATCGATGGGACCGCTCCCGCGTTCTCCGCGATCGATTTGTTGCGAGTGACCACAAAAGGGTTGCGTGCAGCGTCGAACCGTGCCTATCATCGCTGTCAGAGGCGAGAGCGAAACGCTTCGACGATGTGACCGAAACACGACGATGGAGTCCTGATGACGACGATCCACGAGGTGGCAGAAGCCGCCGGAGTGTCAATCAGCACGGTCTCCTACGCTCTGAGCGGCAAGCGCCCCGTCTCCGAGAAGACGCGCCGACGCATCGAGGACGCGGTGCACACGCTCGGTTACGAACCCGACGCCGGAGCACGGATGCTCGCCGGGCGCCGCACTCAGATCTTCGGGCTCACCGAGCCCCTCCGCGCCGACACGCACGCCCCGACCCACATGGCGTTCGTGCTCGCGACCGCGGTCGCCGCGCGGCGCCGCGGTTACGACATCCTCCTCCTGACCGACGAGCAGGCGTCAGAGGGCATGAACCGCGTCGCCGCGAGCAATCTGGTCGACGCCATCCTCGTGCTCGACGTCGCCCCCGACGACGAGCGCGCGGACATCGCCCGCTCCCTGCGCTCCCCCACCGTGTTCATCGGCATCCCCGACGACGCCCGGGATCTGACCTGTGTCGACCTCGACTTCGAGGCGACGGGGCATCTCGCGATGGATCGACTGGCCGATGCCGGACATACGTCGGTCACGCTGTTCGGCCAGACCGAGGTCTCCTACCGGAAGTCGAACTTCCCTCGCCGCCTGCTCCTCGGCGTGCAGGAGCGAGCGGCCGAGCGGGGCGTCGACCTCGACTGGGTGACGACGGGCGTCACGACCACCGATGCCTCCTCCGTGCGCGCGGCCGCAGCGCTGGCGCTGGAGCGCGGCGTCCGCGCCTTCATCGTCCACGCCGTCGGCGACGTCCACGATGTCCTCCTCGAGACGATCTCGTCCCAGGGGCTGACGGTGGGAGAAGACGTCTCCGTCATCTCGGCGGCCGCATCGTTCGACACGTCTGCGCTCGTCGTCCCGATCGACACGATCCCGCTCGTGCCGCAGAGGTCGTGCGAGCTCGCCGTCGACCTCGCGGTGCGACGCCTGGAGGAACCGGGCCTGCCCGCGCAGATCCACCTGATCCCACCCGAATACCAGTCCGCCGGCTCCGTCGCTCCCGCTCGGGAGTGACGGGCGTCGACCACGTAGCCGCATCGCGATCATCGAAACGCTTCGACGATCGCCTCATCACAACTGAACACTCGACCCACTGAAGTGTCCGGCCCCAGGGCCACCGAGAAAGGAGTGCCGACGATGGCACGCACCACCCGCAGGACGAAGACGTTGGCGGCTCTCGCCGCTCTCACCGCGACAGGCATCGCCCTGAGCGGATGCACCGCCGGTTCCGGCGACGAGGGGGGCGGCGGCGACACCCTCAAGCTCTGGCACTACGAGGGCGCCGACAGCGCGATGGGCAAGGCGTGGGCCGAGGCGATCGCGATCTTCGAGGAGGAGACCGGCGCGAAGGTCGAGTTCGAGGAGAAGTCCTTCGAGCAGATCCAGAAGACCGCCAGCCAGGTGCTCGACACGGACGCCGCCCCCGACCTCATGGAGTTCAACAAGGGCAACGCGACGGCCGGCTTCCTCGCCTCCACCGGCCTGATCGCCGACATCTCCGACGCCGTCGAGGAGTACGGGTGGGACGAGAAGCTCGCACCCTCTCTCCAGACCACCGCGAAGTACTCCGAAGACGGTGTGATGGGCGGTGACACGTGGTTCGGCGTCCCGAACTACGGCGAGTTCGTCGGCGTCTACTACAACCAGGACGCGTTCGCCGCGGCAGGGCTCGAGATCCCCACCACCTACGAGGAGTTCATCGACGTGCTCGACGCGTTCGTCGCACAGGGAGTCACCCCTCTCGCCGAGGCCGGCGCGGAGTACCCGCTCGGACAGCTGTGGTATCAGCTCGCGCTGCTCGAGGGAGACCGCGACTTCGTCGACTCCTATCAGCTCTACGACGGAGAGGTCGATTGGCAGGGCCCGGAGGTCACCGCCGCCTCCGAGACGCTCCAGGACTACGTCGACAAGGGCTACATCGCCTCGGACGTCTCATCGGTCAAGGCCGAGGACGCCGGTGTCTCGTTCATCAACGGCACCTCGCCGATCTTCGTCTCGGGCTCCTGGTGGTTCGGACGCTTCGTCTCGGAGGCCACCGGCTTCGATTGGACGATGACGGCGTTCCCTGGAGCGGATCTCTCGCTCGGCTCGTCCGGCAACCTGTGGGTCGTCCCCGAGAACGCCGCGAACAAGGAGCTCGCGTACGAGTTCATCGACATCACGATGCGGCCGGAGATCCAGGCGATCATCGGCAACAACGGCGGCCTCCCCGTCGCGGCAGACACCGCCGACATCACCGATGAGAAGAGCGCGGCCCTGATCGAGACGTTCAACGGCGTGCTCGACGCCGACGGACTCTCGTTCTACCCCGACTGGCCCGCCCCCGGCTTCTACGACGTGATCGTCCAGGAGCTCCAGGGTCTGATCACCGGCACGCAGGACGCCGAGACGACCAACGCCAACCTCGGCGAGCAGTACGACGAGGGCACGGCCGAATTCCGTTGATCCACTCGCGGGGGCGGCGACCGCACGTCGCCGCCCCCGCATCCTCCTGGAGATGAACATGTCACTCGTCACCCGCCGCGAGGGCCGCACGAAGCTGCCGCCCGAAGAGCCGTCAATCCCGCAGCGCAGCGGTGGGACCGGGGCCTACTGGATGTACCTGCTCCCGGGCTTCGTCCTGCTCCTCGTCGTCGTCATCGTCCCGCTGATCTGGAACGTGTATCTGACCTTCACGAAGTGGAAGGGCGTCCGCGCACCGGAGTTCATCGGTCTCGAGAACTGGCAGAAGATCCTCACCGACAGCGACTTCTGGACCTCGTTCACGAACTCGGTGTGGATGATCATCGCCATGGTCGTGGTGCCCACGATCGTCGGTCTCATCGTCGCCGCCCTTCTCTTCGACGTCGTCGGACGCAAGTTCGGCGGCAAGGTGGGCAGCTTCCTGCGGGCGACGTACTACCTCCCCCAGATCCTCCCGATCGCCGTCGCCGGCATCGTGATCGGCTGGATCGTCCGGCCGGGTGGCGACGGCGCGCTGAACCAGATCCTCGGATGGTTCGGCATCCCCGCCTACGACTGGCTCGGCCAGATGCCCTCGGCCCTCATCGTGCTGATGGTCGTCATGGTGTGGGTGCAGCTCGGCTACCCCGTGGTCGTCTTCATGGCGGCGCTGCAGCGCGTCGACCCTGAGCTCTACGAAGCCGCCGAACTCGACGGGGCGAACTGGTTCCAGCGATTCTCGGCGATCACGATGAGCATCATCCGCCCGGAGATCTTCGTCGTCACTCTGACCTGCACGATCGCGGCGCTCAAGGTCTTCGGCCCCGTCTACATCATCACCCGCGGCGGCCCCGCCGGCGCCACCCTGGTGCCCGCGTACTACGCCTACCAGGAGTTCTTCACGAAGCGGAACGTCGGCTACGGCGCGACCATCGCCACCGTGCTGACCATCGTCGTGGTGATCGTGTCGATCATCTTCATCCGCGTGCAGAACTCGCTCGAGCGCAAGGAAAGGGCGGGTCTCTGATGCACGCCACCACCGCCATCGTCACCGGCAAGCCGGCCACCAGCCGTCCGCGCGGCGGCATGACCAAGAAGCGTCCGATCGACTGGCTCATGCTCGCCCTCGTCGTGATCGGTGCGCTGCTGATCATCGCGCCGTTCTACCTCGTGCTGGTCAACTCGTTCAAGTCGCCGGTCGACTACGCGACGTCGGGTCCGCTGGCGTTCCCCGAGACCCTCGACTTCGGTGGGATCATCAAGTTCTGGGAGAGGGTGAACTTCCCCGAGAAGGTCTGGAACTCGCTCTTCATCGCTGGCGTGGTCTCCGTCCTCGCCGTGGTCATCTCGATGCTCAACGCCTTCGCGATCGGCATCGGGCGAGTCCGCGGACGCAGCTGGATCGTGCTGCTCTTCCTGCTCGCGAACCTGCTGCCGCAGGAGGCCCTCCTCTACCCGCTCTACTACATGTTCAAGTCCGTCGGCCTGTACGACAACGTGTGGTCGGTGATCATCGTCTTCACCGTGATCCAGGCGGCGTTCGGCACGTATCTGCTGTCGTCGGTCTACGGGACGTTCCCGAAGGAGATCCTCGAGGCGGCGTCTCTCGACGGCGCGAGCCGCTGGCAGATCCTGTGGCGGGTCGTCTTCCCGATCAGCCGTCCGACCCTGTCGGTGCTGCTCATCTTCTTCTTCATCTGGACGTGGAACGAGTTCCTGATCCCGCTGACCTTCCTCGCGTCGAACGCCAACCAGACGGTCCCCGTGGCGATCAGCGTGCTGCAGGGCGACCGGCTCATGGACGTCACGACGACGAGCGCGTCAGCGCTGCTCGGCATCATCCCCACGCTCATCTTCTTCCTCATCTTCCAGCGCACCCTCACGCGCGGCATCACGGCAGGAGCAGTCAAGTAATGAAGTTCACCGACGGGTTCTGGCAACTGCGTCCAGGGGTCACCGCGCTGTACGCGCAGGAGGCCTATGACATCGCCGAGACCACCGACACCCCCGACGGGCGAGGGATCGTCATCACGGCGCCCACCATGGTGATCGCCAAGCGCGGCGACACCCTGAACCGTCCCGTGCTCACGACCACGCTCTCCTCTCCCGCCGAAGGGGTGGTGCGCGTGCGCATCGCGCACCACGAAGGCGGCCGCTGGCACGGCGGATTCGGCCTCCCCGGCGCAGGAGCGGGGGCCGCCTCCGTATCCGTGAGCGAGGCGGGCGGCGTCCTGGATGCCGGTTCGCTCGTGGCGCGGATCACCCACGGTGCGCCGTGGGGCCTGTCCTTCGAGGTCGACGGCAGGCGTGTGACCGGAAGCGGGCACAAGGCTCAGGGCTACGTCCGGCTCGCTCCGGACGCGCAGGTGGATGCCGGAATCGTCGACAACGCCCGCCAGGGCGGCTCGACCCCCAGCGGATCCGTCTTCGTGCACGAACAGCTCGACCTGGGAGTGGGCGAGCTCATCTACGGACTCGGCGAACGCTTCGGCCCGCTGGTGAAGAACGGTCAGTCGGTCGACATCTGGAACGCCGACGGCGGGACCTCGAGCGAGCAGGCGTACAAGAGCATCCCGTTCCATGTGTCGAACCGCGGGTACGGGGTTCTCGTGAACGATCCGGGTCACGTGTCGTACGAGATCGGCTCGGAATCGGTCGAGCGCGTGCAGTTCTCGGTCTCGGGAGAGGTGCTCGAGTACTTCGTCATCGCCGGTCCGACGCCGAAGGAGGTGCTCTCGCGCTACACCGCTCTCACCGGACGGCCGCCGGTGGTTCCCGCCTGGTCGTACGGGCTCTGGCTGTCGACGAGCTTCACGACCGACTACGACGAGCAGACCGTCAACTCGTTCATCGACGAGATGGCGGCGCGGGAGCTGCCGGTGTCGGTGTTCCATTTCGACTGCTTCTGGATGCGGGAATTCAACTGGACCGACTTCGTCTGGGATTCGCGGGTGTTCCCCGATCCCGAGGGCATGCTGTCGCGACTGCACGACAAGGACCTGCGCGTCTGCGTCTGGATCAACCCCTACATCGCCCAGCGCTCCCCGCTGTTCCGCGAGGCCGCCGATCAGGGCTTCCTCGTGCAGCGCCCCGACGGATCGGTCTGGCAGTGGGACCTGTGGCAGGCGGGTATGGGTCTCGTGGACTTCACGAACCCCGAGGCCACCGCCTGGTACCAGTCGAAGCTCCGTGGGTTGATCGACCAGGGCGTGGACTGCTTCAAGACCGACTTCGGCGAGCGCATCCCGACCGAGGTCGTCTGGGCCGACGGCTCCGACCCCGAGCGCATGCACAACCTGTACACCGATCTCTACAATCGCGCGGTGCACGATGTGCTCGTCGACGCCCGCGGCGCGGATGACGCCGTGCTGTTCGCGCGCTCGGCCACGGCGGGCGGACAGAGCATGCCGGTGCACTGGGGCGGGGATTCCACCTCGACCTATGCGTCGATGGCCGAGACCCTGCGCGGAGGGCTGTCGCTGGCGCTCAGCGGCTTCGCCTTCTGGAGTCACGACATCGGGGGCTTCGAGGGCACTCCGGATGCCGGGGTCTTCAAACGCTGGACGGCGTTCGGCCTGCTCGGCTCGCACTCGCGCTTCCACGGCTCGAGCTCGTACCGGGTGCCGTGGGCCTTCGACGAGGAGGCCGTCGACGTGACGAGGCGCTTCACGCACCTGAAGATGCAGCTCATGCCCTACCTCTATCAGCAGGGCATCATCGCCTCGAGAACCGGGCTGCCGGTGATGCGTCCGATGCAGCTGGAGTTCCCGGACGACCCGGCCGTCGGCTACCTCGACCGGCAGTACATGCTGGGCTCTGACCTGCTCGTCGCGCCGGTCTTCTCGGAGGACGGAACGGTGGAGTTCTATCTCCCGGAGGGCGAGTGGACGTCGCTGCTGACCGGAGAGACGGTCGCGGGCGGCGGATGGCGCCGGGAGACCCATGCCTTCGATTCACTGCCGCTGTACGTGCGCCCCGGCACCGCGCTCCCCTGGGGCGCCCGCACCGATCGGCCGGACTACGACTATCACGACGGCCTGCGACTGCGCGTGTTCCCCGGCGGATCGGGGTCGACGACGGTGACGGTCACGAGCCCCGACGGCCGTGAGAAGATCTACGAAACCGACCTGACGGAGGTGACCCGGTGACTCTCTCCCCCGCCGATGACTACCGCGGATCCGGACTCGTCCTCCCCGAGGGCTTCACGTTCGGATCGGCGACCGCCGCGTACCAGATCGAGGGTGCGGCAGACGAGGACGGCAGGACGCCGTCGATCTGGGACACGTTCAGCCGAACGCCGGGCAAGGTGTGGAACGGCGACACCGGCGATGTGGCCTGCGATCACTACCATCGCGTCGATGAGGACCTCGACCTGATGTCGGATCTCGGACTGCAGGCCTACCGATTCTCGATCGCCTGGCCGCGCATCGTCCCTGCGGCAGACGGACGAGTCAATCAGGCGGGCATCGACTTCTACTCGCGTCTCGTCGACGGACTCCTCGAGCGCGGCATCCGCCCCGTGGCGACGCTCTACCACTGGGATCTTCCGCAGTACCTCGAGGATGCGGGCGGGTGGACCTCTCGCGCCACGACCGATGCCTTCGAGCGATACGCGTCGATCGTGGGCGCAGCACTGGGCGACCGGGTGCACACCTGGACCACGCTCAACGAGCCCTGGTGCTCCGCCTACCTGGGCTACGGTCAGGGCGGTCACGCGCCGGGTCGGCACGAGCCCGCCTCCGCGCTGTCGGCCGTGCACCACCTGAACCTTGCGCACGGGCGCGCCATCCAGGCGCTCCGGGCGACGTCGACCGGTGACCCGGACTACTCGGTGACGTTGAACTTCCATGTCCTGCGGGGCGTCGGCGACGGCGCTGACGAGGCCATGCGCCGGATCTACGGTCTCGCGAATCGCGCCTTCACCAACCCGATGCTGCGCGGCGAGTACCCCGCAGACCTCCTGGACGACACGGCATCGGTCACCAACTGGTCGTTCGTGCAGGATGGCGACCTCGCCACGATCAACCAGCCGATCGACGTGCTCGGGGTCAACTACTACTCGACGGCGACCGTCCGCCTGTGGGACGGGGTGTCGGAGAAGCAGCAGAACGACGGGCACAAGGGCACGGCCGGAGGCACGGCGTGGCCGGGCAGCGATCAGCTGGTCGAGTTCGTCGAGCAGCCGGGGCCGTACACGGCGATGGGATGGAACATCGCGCCCGAGGGACTGGAGGAGCTGCTCGTCTCGCTGTCGGAGCAGTTCCCGTCGCAGCCGCTCATGGTCACCGAGAACGGGGCGGCGTTCGACGACGAGGTGGCTGAGGACGGCTCCGTCCCCGATCCCGAGCGCACCGACTACCTGCGCAGGCACTTCACGGCCGCTCATCGTGCGATCCAGCGCGGTGTCGACCTGCGCGGCTACTTCGTGTGGTCGCTCCTCGACAACTTCGAGTGGGGCTACGGCTATGCCAAGAGATTCGGCATCGTGCGCGTGGACTTCGACTCGCTCGAACGCACCGTCAAGGACTCGGGGCACTGGTATCGACAGCTGATCGCCTCACGGACGATCGGCGCCTGAGGCACCGCACTCACGTGAGCATCGAGCGCCGTCTTCGCCCTGCGGAGGCGGCGCTCAGCGCTTGTCCGGGCGTTTGCGTTCGTTCCACGCGGCGAACGCCGATGCGGCGGCACCGGCGGCACGGTCGATCGCCTCGGCCGACCGACTGATCACATCCTGCGCGGCATCCTGCCAGGTGGACGATGCCGAAGACGCCTCTCCCGCGTGCACCCGAGCGGCATGCTCGGCCGCTTCGAAGGCCCGCTCGAGATCGGCGACGGCGTCGCGGTACGCGGCGAAGTCCGCCGCGCTGACCCTTCCGGTGGCGGTGCGGCGCATCTCGACCGCGTGCGCTGCCGCGCGCAGATACGCCGCAGTCGCCGGCTGTCGGACGTCGGTCATCTCCGGGTAGGCGATCTGCAGCCCCGGATCGGTCTCGTAGCTCATCCAGCGCACGACGATCGCCTCGTGCTGCGCCTGAAGCCTCTCCAGGGGGCGTGGTGCGGATGCCGGCGGGATCGCCGCACGGGCGGCGTTCAGGCGCACCTGCTTGGCGCGGACGTCGGCGGACGCGGCTTTGGCGTCGTTCTCCTTCGCCCGCAGCATCCGCTTGGCACCCGCGACCTGCTCCGGGGTCGCACGCCGCGCGCTGCGTTCGGCCGAGATGCGGGCGACGTCGGCGCGCGCCAGCTTGACGGCCATCCGCCTCTCGACCGCCGTCTGCCTGGCGGCTTTGAGATCATGCCGAGCCGCGTCGTACTCGAGTCGGCGTCCGCTCTTGATGCTGCGGCGACGCAGCCCGACCGCGCCGGCTGCGACACCCCCGGCTGCGGCGGGCGCGATCCACCACAACTCGACGGCGAGCAGCAGCGGATCCATACCTCGATGGTACCCAGAGCCAAGGCTCGTGTCCCTTCCCCCTCTCTCTCCTCCCCTCTCCTGTCCTCCTCCCCTCCTCCCTCGTGTCCCCCTCCCCTTCTCCTGTCCCCCTCCCCCTCCCCACATCTGCGGCTTTGGTCACCTTCTGCGGCCAGGGCCGATGCTCACGGCCGCAGAAGCTCACCCGAGCCGCCGAAGTGGAGGGCGTGACTGCCCCTCCACATCCCGCTTCGGCAGTCGGTTCTCCTCAGGATGCGGGTAGCCGGCATTCGAGGAGGTGGGCGGGGCGGCATCCTGAGGCGATGGATCTGAGGGAATGGCTCACTGCGCGAGGCGGCATCGCCCACCGATCGGACGCTGCCGAACACGGCTTCGCCCCGAGACAGGTTCGTGGGGCGATCCGCTCCGGAGCAGTGCGCCGCCTGCGCGCTCAGTGGGTGGCCCTGGCATCGGCTCCCGACGACCTGGTGGCGGCTGCCGCGGCATCCGCGCGGCTGACCTGCGTGTCGCTCGCACGTCGTCGCGGGTGGTGGGTGCCGGATCGAGCGCCGGGCGGTCTGCACCTGCAGGTCGGGCCCAATGCGCACCGCCACCGAGATGACGCGACCCTGCATTGGGGCGCGCCGCTCGTCGACTGCGGCCCGCGGCGACTCACGGCGTCCGTCGAAGACGCTTTGGCGCACATCGCCGGCTGCTGCCTCCACGAGGACGCACGGGTGATCTGGGAGTCGGCCGTCCGCATCGAGCGGCTCGACGTCGAAGCTCTTCGACTGGTGGAATGGCGTGAGCCGCGGTCGCGCGCACTGGCCGAGGAGGTCATCGGACTGTCGGACTCCGGCCTGGAGACGATGGTGGTCGTACGGCTCAGTGGTTGGGGCGTGCCCCTGCGCCAGCAGGTCCGGCTCGCGGGTCGCCGGGTCGACATCGTGATCGGCTCACACCTGGTCGTGCAGATCGACGGATACGCACATCACTCCTCGTCGGCGCAGCGGGGATCCGATGTCGCCCATGATGCCGAGCTGCGCCTGCGCGGGTACACCGTGTTGCGGCTGTCCTATGCGCAGATCGTGAACGGGTGGGAAGCCGTCGAGCGCACTCTGCAGGCCGCGATCGCGCGGGGGTTGCATCTTCCACCCCGTCGGCGCCGATGATGGCCAGCGGTTCGTGCGGCCACAGTGACCTTCTGCGGCCACGACTTCTCGTCGTGGCCGCAGAAGTGCGCCCTGGCCGCAGAAGACGCGGAGGGCGACAGCAGTCGCGCTCGCTCAGGCGACGGTCACACCAGCGTCTGCTGCCAGGCGGCGTGCAACTGAGCGAACTTGCCCGTGCCGCTGATGAGGGTCTCCGGGGTGTCGTCCTCGATGATCTTGCCGTGCTCCATCACGAGCACCCGGTCGGCGATCGCGACCGTCGACAGCCGGTGCGCGATGATGATCGCCGTGCGGTCCTTGAGAAGCGTCTGCAGCGCATCCTGGATCAGACGTTCCGAGGGGATGTCGAGCGACGCGGTCGCCTCGTCGAGGATCAGCACCGCAGGGTCCGCGAGGAACGCCCGCGCGAACGAGATCAGCTGACGCTGCCCCGCCGACACCCGGCCACCGCGCTTGTTGACGTCGGTGCCGTATCCGTCGGGCAGCGACGAGATGAACTCGTCTGCCCCGACCGCGCGGGCAGCCGCACGGATCTCATCCAGCGAGGCATCGGGCTTTCCGAGAGCGATGTTGTCGGCGACCGTGCCGCTGAAGAGGTAGGCCTCTTGCGTGACCATCACGATGGCGCGACGCAGGTCCTTCGGATGCAGGCTGCGCAGGTCGACTCCATCGAGCGTGACCGTGCCGATCGACGGGTCGTAGAACCGGGAGATCAGCTTCGCCAGAGTGGACTTGCCCGCGCCCGTGGTACCCACCAGCGCGATCGTCTGCCCGGCAGGGATGTCGAGCGAGAAGTTCGGCAGGATGGTCTTCTCGCCGTTGTATCCGAACGTGACCTCGTCGAACCGCACGTGTCCGCGCGACTCCCACAGGTCGACCGGCTTCTCGGGATCCGGAACCGTCGGCACCTCTTCGAGCACTCCGGACACCTTCTCCAGGGCCGCGGTGGCGGACTGGTAGGAGTTCAGGAACATCGCGATCTCCTGCATCGGCGCGAAGAAGTTTCGCACGTACAGCACGGCCGACAGCAGCACGCCGACGGTGAGGGTCTCGTTCGAGACCCTGATGCCGCCCCACAGCACGACGATTCCGAGCACGAGCGCCGCGACGCCCATCAGGCCGGGCTCGAACGTGCCGAACAGCAGCATCGAGCGTCGGTTGACGTCCCGGTAGTCGCCGGCGATCTTCTGGAAGGTCACGTCGTTGCGAGGCTCCTTGCGGAAGGCCTTGACGGCACGGATACCGGTCATGGTCTCGACGAACTGCACGATGACCTTCGCGCTGATGACGCGCGACTCACGGTAGACGAGCTGCGAGCGCGAGTAGAACCAGCGCATCAGGAAGAACAGGGGTACGCCGCCGATCGCGAGGATGAGCCCGGACTGCCAGTCCCACACGCACAGCGCGATGAAGGTGAACAGGCCGAACAGCACGCCGGAGACGAGCTCGTTCAGCCCGCCGTCGAGCAGCTCCTTGATCGAGTCGAGGTCGCTCGTCTGACGCGAGATGATGCGACCGGACGTGTAGGACTCATGGAATTCCAGGCTGAGGCGCTGGGTGTGCAGGAAGATCCGCTTGCGGAGGTCGAGCAGCACTGCCTGCGTGAGCTTGGCCGCGATGATCACGTACCAGGCGATCATCGCCGCCGCGACGGCGCCGGCGAGAAGGTAGATCCCGCCGATCATGAAGGTCGGCATCCAATCGGCGCGCTCGAGCACAGCGGGCAGGGCACGGTCGAGACCGATGCTGATGAGGATCGGTCCCGCGACCTGGAGCGCCGTCGAGATGACGAGAACGATGGCCGCCAGAGTGATCTGCGGCTTCAGCGGACGCACGAGCGATCCCAGCAGTCGGAGCGACCGGCGACGGATGGCCCGGCTCTCCTCCTTGGTGTAGCTGGAGCGGTCTTCGTCCTGGGTTCCGGTGATCGCGGAGCTCATCGCTGCACCTCCTTCTCGGTGATGATGTCTTCGTCGGCGGCGTCCTGGCGGATCCCGTCCTGCACGACGGCGTCGATCTCGTCTTCCTCATCGCGGATGATCGGGATCGCGCCGGTGCGCGCCGCCTCCTCAGCCTCGAGGCTGGAGATGACGTGGCGGTAGTGACGACTCGTCTTCAGCAGCTCGCTGTGCGTCCCGACGGCGGTGACTCGGCCCGATTCGAGCAGCGCGACCCGGTCGGCCAGAGCCACGGTCGAGGGCCTGTGCGCCACGATCATGGCGGTCGTATCGGCCAGCACGTGCCGCAGCGCCTCTTCGACGAGAGCCTCGGTGTCGACGTCGAGCGCCGACAACGGGTCATCGAGCACGAGCACCTTCGGCTTGGCGGCGACCGCCCTGGCCAGTGCGAGACGCTGACGCTGTCCGCCGGACAGGCTCAACCCTTCCTCGCCGATGACGGTCTCGACCCCTTCGGGGAGCGAGTCCACGAAAGAGGCCTGTGCCACGTCGAGCGCTTCGCGCAGCACTCGTTCGGCCTCGTCGCTGTGCACGTCGAGATCGGCCCGACCGAGCAGGACGTTCTCGCGCACGGTGGCCGAGAACAGCGTGGCGTCCTCGAACGCCATCGCGATGTGCTGACGCAGCTCGGCGAGCGGCAGGTCGCGCACGTCGACGCCGTCGAGCGTCACGCGCCCGCCGGTGACGTCGTAGAGGCGCGTGGGCAGGGTGGTCAGGGTGGTCTTGCCGCTGCCGGTCAGCCCCACGAGCGCCATGGTCTCGCCCGGGCGCAGCACGAGATCGATGCCGTCGAGCAGATCGCGCTCGTTCGCGCCCGCGTCCTGGTACCGGAAGTGCGCCTTGTCGAATGCGAGCTCGCCACGGGGTTCCGCGATGTGCACGGGGTTCTCGGGGTCGGTGATGCTGTTCGTCTCGGAGTAGATGTCGAACACGCGATCGGTCGCCGTGCGGGCGTCGAGCATGAACGAGAACAGGAACCCGATCGATTCGATCGGCCAGCGCAGCACGACGGCCATGGCGAAGAACGCGAACAGCTGAGCCTCGTCGATCTGTCCCTGCGAGATCAGCCAGATGCCGGACATCAAGCTCAGCCCGAACGCGATCTGCGGCATGAGATCGAGCCAGAACCAGATCGACGCGATCGCGCCGGCCTTGCTCATCTCGGTCTCACGCAGCGTCTCGGCCTGGCGGCTGAAGCGGCTCAGAGCGTGCTTGCCCCGACCGAACGCCTTGAGCACGCGGATGCCGTGCACGCTCTCCTCGACGCTGGTGGCGAGGTCGCCGGCCTGGTCCTGGCTGCGGCGAGTGAGCGCGCCGTAGCGCTTCTCGAAGAGGTAGCCGCGGATCCAGAGCGGAATGGCGGTGACGATGAAGATCACTCCGAGCAGCCAGTGCCAGCGGAACAGGAGCACGGATCCGATGATGATGGTCAGGACGTTGACCACCAGCAGGACGAGGCCGAAGGCCAGCCACCGGCGGATCAGGCCGATGTCCTGCATCATCCGGCTCAGCAGCTGCCCCGACTGCCAGCGGTCATGGAAGGAGACCGGCAGCGTCTGCAGGCGCGAGTAGAGCTCGGTGCGCATCTTGTACTCGACCTGTGTTGCGGGGTTGAGCACGAACTGGCGGCGCAGCCAGACCATGAGCGCCTCACCCAGCGCGAGGCCGAAGACCGCGAGCGCACCCCACGCGATCGCATCGATCGCGCCCGTCCGCACAGGACCGCGGATGATCTGCTCGAGGACGATGGGAATCATCAGTGCGATGATCGCGGCGACGAGCGCGCTCGCAGCGCCTCCCGCGAGCCGCCAGATGACGGGCTTGACGAAAGGCTTCAGGCGCCACAGTGCGGCCGGTGTGGAAAGGGAGGAGGAAGGGGAGGCGTTCTGCGATGAAGGCGAGGAAGACATGTCTCTCAGACGAGTTTCGTATGGGGAAGCGGTTGCTGAAGGCGGCAGACGCAGCGAAGGACTCTCGGAGTCCGGCATCCGGTGGTCGTGCGTGTCGGAAAGTGGCTCTAGCGGAGCGGGCGCACCGGGGTCGAGCCGAGAGCGGCGATCTGCACAGCGGCGATCGATGTCATGGTGTCCTCCTCAGGGGCTCGGCTATGTCGTCCCGGTCGGTGCGACAGCCCACCAGCCTATTCCTGTGAACAAGCTGAGCACAAGAGAGATTCCCGATTCATGCCCGCGCGGCTTCTCGCTCCAGCAGGCTCGCCTTGACGTCGAGACCCCAGGCGAACCCGCCGAGGGTGCCATCCGATCGCAGCACACGGTGGCACGGCACGAACAGCGCGGGGGCGTTGCGGGCGCAGATCGATGCCGCGGCGCGCACCGCACGGGGGTTGCCGAGCCGCGCTGCGAACGAGGTGTAGGTCAGCGGCTCCCCCGGCTCGATCGACCTCAGCGCCGACCATCCGGTGAGCTGGAGCGCCGTGCCCGTCTGCTTCACGGCGACCGCGTCGATCGCCGAGAGGTCCCCGGCATAGAACGAGAGCGCAGCGGCAGCCGCATCCGTCTCGCCCTCGCGCACCTCCGTCGGCCGCACCGGGACGGCGAGCCGTGCGAGGATCGTCGCCTGGTCGGCCGTCCATCCAGAGGCGAGCACCCGCTGACGGTCGTCGGCGAGGATGGTGAACGGTCCGTCGAGCGTCTCGACGGTCTGGATGATGGCGTTCATGAGGTCTCCTTCACAAGGGCGGTGGTCTGTCTCGCGCTCGGCCGTCGAACCGGACGTGCGGGCGCTGCTCGCCAGAGGTGAGCACTGAGATAACTGCGCCACGGGGCAGCCCGCTCGGCCCACGCGACCAGCGGCAGCGGATCCGCCGGCAGTCCGGACGCGGCGGCCCCCGCACGAAGTGCGACGTCGCCGGGGAGCAGCACGTCGGGGTCGCCCAGCACCCGCATCCGGACATAGTCGGCCGTCCAGGGGCCGATGCCGGGCATCGCGAGCAGGGCAGCGCGCTGCTCGACTCCGTCGTCGCCGACCGTGAGAGCGAGGCTGCCGTCGGCGAGGGCCGTGGCTGCGCCGACGATCGCCCTGATGCGGGCGGCCGGTCCGCGCAGCACCGAGGCCCCGTGCTCGGCGATCGCCGCCATCGTCGGGAAGAGCAGCCCCTGCTCCGTGCGCTCCCCCAGCGCGTCGGCGAGCGCGGTGAGGGCAGTGCGCGCGGCGACGACGGTGATCTGCTGACCGACCATGGCACGGATCAGCATCTCGTGCGGATCCGCCGAGCCCGGCACGCGGATGCCCGGAGTGCGCGCGACCAGCGGAGCGATCTCGGGGTGGGCGCTCAGCGCCTCGTCGACCGCGAGAGGGTCGGCGTCGAGGTCGAAGATCCGTCGCACGGTCGACACCAGCGGAGCGAGGTCGCCGAGCTGAGCGACGCGCGCCCGAAGGTGCAGTCGCTGCGTCGAGTCCTGATGCACTTCGAACCACGCGGGCCCGCCCGCCATACGCAGGTGCCGAGAGAAAGATGTGGTCGCGGCCTCTTCGACCCCCGATACCGCACGCGCAGCCATCCACTGGAAGATTCCGGACGCATCGAGCGGCCCGCGGTACGGGAGGACGAGGTCGATCGCACCGGGAGCAGCGGACGCCGGGGTCTTCCGTCGAGCCCGGAGCTCGCCCGGAGTCAGAGTGAACACCTCGCGGATCGTGTCGTTGCACTGCCGAATGCTCGCGAAACCCGCCGAGAAAGCCACATCCGAGATCTGCATGTCCGTGCCCACCAGCAGCATGCGCGCCGTGTGCGCGCGATGCGCCCGCGCGAGGGCGAGCGGACCTGCCCCCAGCTCGGTCGAGAGCAGTCGGGTCAGGTGCCGTGTCGAATAGCCGAGACGCACGGCGAGGCCCGACACTCCCTCGCGCTCGACGACGCCCGAGGCGATGAGACGCATCGCCCGCGCCGCGACGTCACTGCGCAGGTCCCACGCAGGCGAGCCCGGGGCAGCTTCGGGCAGACAGCGCTTGCACGCCCGGAAGCCCGCCTCGTGCGCCGCTGCGCTGGTGGGATAGAAGGTGACGTTCTGCGGCTTGGGCGTGCGCGCGGGGCAGCTCGGACGGCAGTAGATCCCGGTAGAGCGCACGGCGGTCACGAACTGCCCATCGAAGCGGGTGTCGCGCGCGCTGATCGCACGGTATCGCTCATCGAAGTCGGTCACGGGGAAGCTCATGCCTCCACTCTGCCACCGCCCTCCGACATCGACTGGCGGAAATCGGACATCACGGTGGACATCGGGATCGGCCGCATCATCCGACGACGAGACCCCTCGCACCTGCATCGGCGCGAGGGGTCTCGGATGTGCCTGGGCCTCAGGGCCGCCGCACTCAGTGGAAGAAGTGACGCTCCCCGGTGAAGAACATCGTGACGCCGGCCTTGCGTGCGGCGTCGACGACCTCTTCATCGCGCACCGAGCCACCGGGCTGCACGATCGCGGTGACGCCCGCGTCGATGAGCACCTGTGCACCGTCGGCGAACGGGAAGAAGGCATCGGAGGCAGCGACAGAACCGGCTGCACGATCACCGGCTCGCTCGACCGCGAGGCGGCACGAGTCGACACGGTTGACCTGACCCATGCCGACGCCGACCGTGGCGTTGTCCTTCGCGAGCACGATCGCGTTCGACTTGACGGCGCGGCACGCCTTCCACGCGAAGATGAGGTTCTCCATCTCCTCGTCGCTGGGGCGCTCGCCCGAGACGAGCTCCCAGTTCTTCGCGACCGAGACGATGTCGTCGGGGAACCGATCGGCATCCTGCAGCAGAAGTCCGCCCGAGACGAGGCGCACATCCATGCGCTCCTGCTGCCAGTCCTCCGGCAGCTGCAGCAGGCGCAGGTTCTTCTTCGCCTTGAACACCTCGAGGGCTGCGGGTTCGAACGACGGCGCGACGATGACCTCGGTGAAGATGTCCTTCAGATTCTCGGCCATCTTGAGGGTGACGGTGCCGTTCGCGGCGATCACTCCCCCGTAGGCCGACACCGGATCGCACTCGTGGGCGCGGATGTGCGCGCTCGCGATCGGGTCGAGGGCGTTCGGTGCGGTCGTGGCGATGCCGCACGGGTTCGCGTGCTTGATGATCGCGACGGCCGGCTTAACCATGTCGTAGGCGGCGCGCAGCGCGGCATCCGCGTCGACGTAGTTGTTGTACGACATCTCCTTGCCCTGCAGCTGCGTCGCCTGGGCGATGCCGTGGCCGCCGACACGGGTGTAGATCGCGCCGCGCTGGTGCGAGTTCTCGCCGTAGCGCAGCGTCGCCAGCAGCTCGGCCTGGATCGTGAGGTGCGTCGGCAGGTCCTCGCCCTCGCCGAGCGTGCCCTCCGCGAACCATGAGGCCACCGCGGTGTCGTAGGCGGCGGTGTGGGCGAAGGCGCGGGCCGCGAGCTCGCGGCGCTGGGTCAGCGTGGTGCCGCCGTTCTCGATGGCGCTGATGATGCCCGGATACGACTGCGGCGAGACGACGATCGCGACGTTCGCGTGGTTCTTGGCCGCGGCGCGCACCATGGCGGGGCCGCCGATGTCGATCTGCTCGACGACGTCGTCGCCCTCAGCACCGGAGGCGACCGTCTCGACGAAGGGATACAGGTTCACGACGACGAGCTCGAACGGCGCGATGTCGAGATCCGCGAGCTGACGTTCGTGATCCTCGAGGCGCAGGTCCGCGAGCAGACCGCCGTGGATCTTCGGGTGCAGCGTCTTCACACGACCGTCGAGCATCTCGGCGACTCCCGTGACGGCGGCGACGTCGGTGACCTCGAAGCCCGCCTCGCGGATCGTGGAGGCCGTCGAGCCGGTCGAGACGATCTGCACGCCCGCGCCGGCGAGAGCGGCAGCGAGATCGAGCAGACCGGACTTGTCGCTCACCGAGACGAGTGCGCGGCGAACCGGGACGGTGTCGCGATCGCGGTACAGCGAGTGGTCGTGGCGGGGGCCGGCCATGATGGGCTCCTTCGTGCGAGGGGGGCGTGCGTGGATCGGTTCAGGATGCTGAGGTCAGCGAGAGCTCACCGGTCGCGATGCGGCGCACCACGTCGATGAGAAGTCGGCGCTCGACGGGCTTGATGCGCTCGTGGAGGCTGTGCTCGGTGTCACCGGCGACGACCGGCACGCGCTCCTGCGCGAGGATCGGGCCGGTGTCGACGCCGTCGTCGACGACGATCACGCTCGCGCCGGTCTCCGAGACGCCCGCGGCGAGCGCGTCGCGCACTCCGTGTGCGCCGGGGAACTCGGGCAGGTATGCGGGATGCGTGTTGATCAGTCGTGGCGAGAGGTCGGCGACGAGGGCGGCAGGAAGCAGACGCATCAGGCCGCTGAGCACGACGAGGTCTGCGTTCCAGACGGCGAGCTGGCGGCCGAGCTCTTCGCCCCAGGCTTCGCGCGATTCGTGCTCGTGCCACGGAACCGTGAAGCTCGGGATGCCGAATTCCTCGGCGTGAGCCAGGCCATCGGCTTCGCGGTCGGCGCCGACGACCACCACCCGCGCAGGGAAATCGGGGTGGCGAGCAGCCTCGAGGAGGGCGCGAAGGTTCGAGCCGGTGCCCGAGATGAGAACGGCGACCGTGAGCACGCGCCCAGTCTACCGGGGCCGATGGGAGGACCCGAGCCGCATGTCAGCCGACGGGATCGCGCGGATCGCGCCGCGGGAGCCGGAATCCGCCCGCGTCATCCAGCGGCGCCGTGTCATAGGTCGACGGTCCGTCCGGCCAGCCGACCGTTCCGTCGCTGGGATCCGTGCGTGCGTTCGACACCGCATCGGATGCCGTCATCTCGGCGACCCAGCGGTCGGTGCGCTCTTCCGCGAGCTCATCGCGATTGCGGGGCGACAGGAGCAGGATCGCTGCGCCGAGCAGGACCTCTCCCCCCAGCGCGAGAGCGAACGGCAGCGGGGCAGGCCCGGCTTCGGAGAGCCGCCCCGGCCCCATCGACCCTCCGGCGAACAGGGCGGCGATCGCGGCGACAGCGGCGGTCAGCACGCCGATCCCGATGGCGATCGTCGCACGGGGGGCGAGGCCGAGCGGCGTGCCCTCCCAGACGAGGCGGGACCGGACCGCCCAGCCGGCGAAGGCACCGGCGCCGATCGGGAGGATGATGACGATGAGCATCCAGATCGACGTGCTCTCGGGAAGCAGCCCCAGCACGGGGATTCCGGGGACCACGCCGAGCTGGGTGCCCGCCGGGGACACCGCTGTGCCGACCCCCACGGCGAATCCGGGTCCGGCGAGCCAAGACGCCGCCCAGACGAGGATGGTGGGCAGATAGGCGAGATGCCCGAGAGTGATGACTCCGGCGCCGAGCGCATCGACCCGCGCCGCCTGGAAGAGAGCCACCATCTCGCCGCCTCGTGCCGCCGTGAGCACGGCGACAGCCACTGCGGAGACTGCGGTGGTCCCCACGACGGCGAAGGCCGCTCCGCGCACGGCCGCACTCGGAACCGGCCCCCAATCGCCCCACGAGTCGACGACGTCGTGGATCCGGTCGAGGAAGCCGCCGTCACCGTCCTCCCAGGCGATGCGGACGGCACCGCACACGGCGCCCACGAGATAGACGGCTGTCGGAAGCAGGATCGCCTCGACGACGGGCGTCTCGACGGCTCCGAGATGGGCGGTCAGTGCGACTCCGGTCGCGATCGCCGCGAACGTGAGGGAGCCGGAGAGCGAGCCGAGGAGCCAGGCCCCGCGCGCGCGGCGCGGGTGCCGGAGCGGGCTGCGAAGAGCAGCGTGAAGATCAGGAACGCGAGCGGTGTCACCGAGAGCGTGAAGGCGGCGGCCGCCGGTGCGATGCCCGTCGTGCGGAGCACCTCGGTCGATACGTCGATGCTCAGCGGCACGCCGTGGCCGAACTGCCACAGGGTCCCGGTGAGCGGCCAGAGCGCTCCCCAGTCGGCCGTGACGCCGAACGAGAGCGTCCAGAGCAGGGTGAGCGGCGCCAGCAGGACCACGAGACCGACCGCCGCAGCGATTGCGGCATCGAAGGCGGCGAGGAGCGCGACGAGGAGGCGTTGCATATCGAATCGAGACTACGACGAGAACCCTGTCGTCGCCTGTGGGCGCGCGCGACTCGGGCGACACGATATCGTCTCCAGCGGAGGTTTCCCGATGACAACTGCCCCGTCCCCCACCCGCTCAGAGGCCCAACCCAAGAACGCCCTCGACCGCTTCTTCGAGATCAGCAAGCGCGGATCCACGATCGGCACCGAGATCCGAGGGGGCCTGGTGACCTTCGTCACGATGGCCTACATCGTGATCCTCAACCCGATCATCCTGTCCGGCTCGGCCGACGTCGCCGGCGACACGCTCGATTTCAGCGCCGTCGGCGCCGCCACCGCGTTGACCGCCGGCATCATGACGATCCTGTTCGGTCTCATCACCCGCCTGCCGTTCGGCTTCGCCGCCGGCCTCGGCATCAACGCCTTCGTGGCCTTCTCGGTCGTCGGTCAGGTCACCTGGCCCGAGGCGATGGCTCTCGTGATGATCAACGGTCTCGTCATCGTGCTTCTCGCGGCGACCGGCCTGCGCAAGATGATCTTCGACGCGGTTCCGTTCCAGCTGAAGATCGCGATCACGGTCGGAATCGGCCTGTTCATCGCCTTCATCGGGTTCGTGAACTCCGGCTTCGTCACCGCGACCGGCAGCGCATCTCCGCCGGTCGGTCTCGGCGTCGGCGGATCGGTCGCGACCGTGCCCACCGTGCTGTTCATCGTCACGCTCATCGTCACCGGCATCCTGGTCGCGCGCAAGGTCAAGGGCGGGCTGCTCATCGGCCTCGTCACCGGCACCGTCCTCGCGGTGATCGTCGAGGCGATCTGGCATCTCGGAGCCGCATCCGACGACAACGCGGGCGGCTGGGGGCTCACGGTTCCGACTCTCACGGGATCGCCGTTCGGTCTGCCCGACCTGAGCCTGGTCGGCGCGGTCGACTTCAGCTTCGACTTCAGCAAGGTGAGCCTCGTCGCGATCGTGATGATCGTCTTCACCCTCGTCTTCTCGAACTTCTTCGACGCCATGGGCACCATGACCGGTCTCGCCAAGGAGGCCGACCTCGCGAATGAGAACGGCGACTTCCCGCGCATCAAGTCGGCGCTGGTCGTCGAAGGTGTCGGCGCGATCGTCGGTGGTGGTACGTCCTCGTCGTCGAGCACCGTGTTCATCGAGTCCGGAGCGGGTATCGGAGAGGGTGCGCGCACCGGATTCGCCAACCTGATCACCGGTGGCATGTTCCTGCTCGCGATGTTCCTCACGCCGCTCACCTCGATCGTCCCGACCGAGATCGCGGCCGCCGCGCTCGTGATCGTCGGCGCGATGATGATGGCGCAGATCAAGTACATCGACCTCACGGAGTTCGACGTGCTGCTGCCCGTCTTCCTGACCGTGACCGTGATGCCGCTGACCTACTCGATCGCCAACGGAATCGGCGCCGGCTTCGTCAGTTGGGTGCTCATCCAGGCGTTCTCCGGCAAGGCCCGCAAGATCAGCCCGCTGCTGTGGATCGTCGCCGTCGGCTTCGTGATCTTCTTCGCCCGAGGTCCCATCGAGGCGCTCTTCGGCGTCGCCTGAGCGACGACGAACAACACGAAGGGCGGATGCTGCGGCATCCGCCCTTCGTCGTCCCTACGCACATGGCGTGTCGAAAGCGTCCGGGCATAGAAGAAGGCCCCGGAGTGGAGTCCAGGGCCTTCTCCTACAGTCTAGCGCTTAGAGCGACTCGACGATCTCACGCATGAGTGCGGCCGTCTCGGACGGCGTCTTGCCGACCTTGACCCCCGCGGCCTCGAGGGCCTCCTTCTTCGCCTGGGCGGTGCCCGCGGAGCCCGACACGATCGCGCCGGCGTGGCCCATGGTCTTGCCCTCGGGAGCCGTGAAGCCCGCGACGTAGCCGACGACCGGCTTGGTGACGTGCGCCTTGATGTAGTCGGCCGCGCGCTCTTCGGCGTCGCCACCGATCTCGCCGATCATCACGATCGCCTTGGTCTCGGGGTCGGCCTCGAACGCGGCGAGCGCGTCGATGTGCGTCGTGCCGATGACGGGGTCGCCGCCGATGCCGATGGCCGTCGAGAAGCCCAGGTCGCGCAGCTCGAACATCATCTGGTACGTCAGGGTGCCCGACTTCGACACGAGCCCGATCGGTCCCTTTCCGGTGATGTTCGCCGGCGTGATGCCGACGAGCGCCTCACCGGGGGTGATGATCCCGGGGCAGTTCGGTCCGATGATGCGAGTCGTGTTGCCCTTGCTCTGGGCGTAAGCCCAGGCCTCTGCCGAGTCGCCGACGGGGACACCCTCGGTGATCACGACGAGCAGCGGGATCTCGGCATCGATGGCCTCGATCATCGCGTCCTTGGTGAAGGCGCCGGGCACGAAGGCGATCGACACATCTGCGCCGGTCTCCTTCATGGCCTCGGCGACCGAGCCGAAGACGGGGAGCTCGACGGCGTTGCCGTCCTTGTCGGTGTGCGCGACCGTGGTGCCGGCTTTGCGTGCGTTCACGCCGCCGACGACCTGGGTGCCGGCCTTCAGCATGAGCGCCGTGTGCTTGGTGCCCTCGCCGCCGGTGATGCCCTGGACGATGACCTTGGAATCCTTGTTGAGGTAGATCGACATTTCTCTAGTCCTTGTGTCTCTCTGCGATCAGGCGTTGGCGAGTTCGGCGGCCTTGTCGGCGCCTTCGTCCATGGTGCTGGCGAGCGTGACGAGCGGGTGCGCGTACTCGGCGAGGATCGCACGACCCTCGTCGACGCGGTTGCCGTCGAGGCGCACGACCAGCGGCTTGGACGCCGTGGAGCCGAGCGTCTCGAGTGCGCCCTTGATGCCGTTGGCGACGGCGTCGCACGCCGTGATGCCGCCGAAGACATTGACGAACACGCTCTTGACCTGCGGGTCGCCCAGGATGACGTCGAGGCCTGCGGCCATGACCTCTGCCGAGGCGCCGCCGCCGATGTCGAGGAAGTTCGCGGGCTTGACGCCGTTGTGGTTCTCGCCGGCGTAGGCGACCACGTCGAGCGTCGACATGACGAGACCTGCGCCGTTGCCGATGATGCCGACCTCGCCGTCGAGCTTGACGTAGTTCAGACCGCTCTTCTTGGCCTTCGCCTCGAGCGGGTCCGCTGCGTCCTTGTCCTCGAGCGCCTCGTGCTCGGGGTGGCGGATCTCGGAGGCGTTGTCGTCGAGCGTGACCTTGCCGTCGAGGGCGATGATGTCGCCCTCTTCGGTGCGGACCAGCGGGTTGACCTCGACGAGAGTCGCGTCCTCGCCCTTGTAGACGTCGAAGAGCTTGACGAACACGTCGGAGACCTTCTCGATGAGGTCCTCCGGGAAGTTGGCGGCGCGAGCGATCTCGACGGCCTTCTCCTTGTCGATGCCGGCCAGCGGGTTGACCTCGACGCGCGCGAGCGCCTCGGGACGCTCGACAGCGAGCTCCTCGATCTCCATGCCGCCCTCGACCGAGCAGAGGCTCAGGTACGAGCGGTTGGCACGGTCGAGCAGCACGGAGAAGTAGAACTCCTCAGCGATGCGGGCGCCCTGCGCGACCATGACGCGCTTGACGATGTGGCCCTTGATGTCGAGACCGAGGATGGCCTTGGCCGCCTCGTACGCCTCGTCGGGGGTCTTGGCGACCTTGACGCCGCCGGCCTTGCCGCGACCACCGGTCTTGACCTGGGCCTTGACGACGACGACGCCGCCGATCTTCTCAGCGGCTGCCTTCACCTCCTCAGGGGTGTCGGCGACGATGCCGGCGAGGACCGGCACTCCGTACTTCTCGAAAACGTCTCGTGCCTGGTACTCGTACAGATCCACTGTGCTTCCTTCACTGGGCTGCGGCCTGGAATTCTCTCGATGTCGAGACATCGATCAATCCCCCAGCCTACTACCGCCGCCTGAGCGCCCCTACGTCCGCAGAGCGCGGGCGACGAGCCGATGTCGTCCGGTAGCATTCTTGTGCGTTGAATCAGGGGGAGACAATGACGGACACGTTCGACTGGTCGGATCCGATCGCCACACGGGCCCGCATCGAGCAGCAGGTCAGAGACGCAGAGCGCCGCGCGGCACAGACCGAGCAGGTGCGCGACGACATCGCTGCCGTGCGTGAGCGGGCGACGTCGCCTGGCCGTGATGTCGCGGTCACGGTGGATTCCTCCGGTCGGCTCGCCGAGGTCACGCTCACGGATGCCGCATACGACCGATCCCCCGCAGCGCTGGGCGCTCTGATCGTCTCCCTCGCCGGAGATGCGCAGCGCGCGGCCGGCGCGAAGGCCGTCGAGATCGCCGCCGAGGCGTTCGGCGCGGACGACGCAGCCGTCGAGCACCTGCGTGAAGAGATCGCTCAGCTCCCCGACCCGAGTCAGGACGGCCAGCCACGGATCGAGTACCGCTGATGGCGGAGCTGATCGCGGTAGACACCGAGACGGTGCGCAGGCACGCGCAGCGCGTCGGCCAGATCGCGTCGGATGTCAGGCTCGCCGAGAACGCCGCCGGGTCGATGAACGTCGGCGGCGGGGCGTTCGGGGTGATGTGCGCATTCCTGGTTCCGCCTGCGCAACTCGTCTCGTCGATCGCCATCGGCGCGATCTCCGCCGCGGCGACCATGCTCGAGCAGTCCGAGGAACAGCTCAAAGGTCTCGCCGATGACTTCGATGAGGGCGAGCAGCGACAGCTCGACACGATCAGCGGTCTGATGGCATCGGTCGAGGGCGGCGTCCTATGACGCCGCCGAACCCGCTGGTGGCCGGACCGATCGATCCGACGACGCCGTTCAGCGGCGCAGGGCTGCTCGAGGACGGCTATGAGCTCGTCAACGCCATCGAGAGCGGAGACTGGGTGGCCGGAGGCCTCGCATCGTTCTCCGCCCTGGCGAACACCGTCGCGACGGCGATGGATCCGCTCGGATCGCTGATCGCGGCGGGTCTGGGCTGGCTCATGGACCATCTCGAGCCGCTCAAAGGCTGGCTCAACGACCTGACCGGCGACGCAGGTGAAGTCGCCGGATTCGCCGCGACGTGGGGCAACATCGCCCAGCATCTGCAGCAGGCGGGCGAGACCCTCGATTCCCGACTCGCCGACGTGAGCTCGATGTCGGGCGAGGCGATCGCCGCGTACCTCCGACTCCAGGCGGACGTCGCCGCTCATATCTCCGCCGCGGGCGCGTGGGCGGGCGGCATGAAGACCGGCATGGAAGCGGCATCCATGCTCGTCCAGGTCGTTCATGAGCTCGTGCGCGACACGCTCTCGCAGCTCGTGGGCTCGCTGATCTCCTACGCGAGCACGCTGGTGATCTCACTCGGCACTGCAACCCCGTACGTCATCGCGCAGGCGACGAGCCGGGTCTCGGCGATGACCGCCCGGATCTCCGGCACGGTGCTCAAGCTCGTCGACGCCGTCACGGCTCTCGCCAAGCACCTGGACGAACTCAAGGCGCTCTTCCAGCGCCTCGGAGACCTCTTCTCGCGCGGTCCGGGCGGCGGAAACGCTCCCTCCGGCCCCGGAGCACCGCACAGCCCGAACGGCACACCTCCCCACACCCCGCCCGACGGCACGACGCCGGACGGGCCCGCCTCGCCCGGTCCCAGCGTGCGCGACCAGAGCATGCTCACCGACGAGCAGCTCCAGACATATCTCGAGCGCAACTACCCGCAGTACGCCGACGACTTCGCCGACACCGGCACGCTCCCACCCGACGTGCAGATCCCCAAGGGGCCTGAGGTCCTTCAGCCGGATGGGAGCATCGACTGGAGCCAGGTGCCCGGCGGCGGGTACGTGCTGGATGCCAACGACAATCCGATCCGACAGCCGCACACGCCGCAGCCCGGTGACGTGCTCGACCGCTACGGTCCCCCCGACGGTCGATACACCTCACCGGTGCCGGATGACGGGCCGTACACGTACGACCAGCGTTCCCTGCCCTACGTCGAGAATCCCGCGCATTACCACCGCTACGAGGTCGTCGGCGATCTGTCCGATCTGCGTGGTGCGTTCGACAGTGCCCCTCAGCACGTCAAGGACGAACTCCTGGCGGGCGGTCTCAAGCCCGAATACCTCGGTTCACAGGGGTACCAGGGAGACATCGCGCCCGGATTCGGCTCGCCGGGCGGCGGCTCCCAGGTGCAGCTTCCGCTCACCGCGGAGCAGCTCATCGCGCTGGGCCTGCTTAAGGAGATCCCATGACGAACCTCACCGCCGCCGACGCACAGCGCATCATCCAGGACGAACAGCTCACCGCCACCGCGAACTGGTTCGGGCGCACCGGCCGTCGCGAACGGTCGGCATGGATCGATCGCGACGGCGATGAGTGGATCGTGTGGGACACCGACGAGCGCGGCGACCGGTTCTTCGGCCCGTCGCGCTTCTCCTCCGAAGCCGAGGCTCTCGACCAGTTCCTGCGGATGGCACGGTCGCACAAGGCAGCGGATTCCACCGCTGTGCGCCGGATCGGGGACTCCGCATGACCGAGCTCTGGATCGGCCCCGACGGCCGCGCCCTCACTCGCGAGCCCGTGCCGGCCGGCGCGGAGGTCTGGGACATGTACGGCCCCGTGAACACCCGCTACGTCTACCTCGTCGAGAACGGGCAGCCCGCTGCGTATCCTGAGCGCTCGCTCCCCTGGGTCGAGAACCCGTCGGCGTACCACCAGTTCATCGTCATCGGCGATTGCGTACACGTCCGTGCTGCATACGAGCGATCCGGCGATGCCGTGCTTCGCCGCGACCTGGACGATCTCGTGGAGATCGGCTACTACCGCTGGGACGAGCCCATCTACAGCGGCAGGGTGGCTCCCGCATTCGGCGAACCCGGCGGCGCCACCCAGCTCGTGCTGCCCCTGCCGCTCTCGTTCTATCTGCGACTCGGACTCGTGCGCGAACTGAGCGTCCCTGGAGGACTGGCATGAACCGTGACACCGTGCTCGCCGACCTCCGCGCACGCGGCCATGCCGGGTACTCGCTCTTCGAGGACCCGCGCGGCAAGCCGAACGTCATCGTCCTGACCTTCAGCAGGAACGGTTTCCAGACCTGGATCCAAGACGAACGCGCACAACCCATCGCCGGTTCGCTCCGCGCCTTCGACGCGGAATCCGAGGCCCTCGCCGACTTCACCCACCGGGTGGAGATCTGGAACCGCGTCAGCGGCGTCCGTCCGACGGCATAGACGGCCACGCCTCCGTCCGGTCGCCACGGCCTCAGGCCCTACGGCGACCGCCCATGATCGTCGACGACATCGACAGGTCTAGGCTCATTCCATGCACGAATCCGCAGAACTGCGCACCGGCGTCGTGGCCGCTGCACTCGAGCTCTTCGCGTCACAGGGCTTCGACCAGACCTCCGTCGAGCAGATCGCGAAGGCCGCAGGCGTCTCACGCTCGACCTTCTTCCGCCAGTTCGGCGGCAAAGAGGATGTGGTCTTCGCGGACCATGAGGTGCTGCTCGACCAGTTGCGGACCTTCCTCGCGGAAGGGCATGACGATCCCTGGCGTGCGGTCTGCGCGGCATCCGAGTCGGTCTTCGCCCACTTCGCGCACGATCCCGAACTCGCGCGTCGCCGCTATCAGATCGTCCGCCAGGTGCCGGTGCTCCGTGAGCGCGAGATCATCACGGTGTTCCGCTACGAGCGGCTGTTCGACGACTATCTGCGCAGCTCGCTCCCCGGGATCGATCCTCTCGATGCCGTCGGGTTCTCCGCCCTCGTCACCGCCGTGCACAACCATGTGCTGCGGCAGCTGCTGCGCGGCAAGAAGAAGGTGCCGCTCTCGACGCTGCAGACGGCGCTCGCCGACGTCCGCCGCCGCTACGGGGTGCCTTCCGACGCGGTCTCCGAGGCTCCGGATGACGTGGTCGTCGCCGTGTTCCCTCGCTCGATGCCGATCGCCGAGGTCACCCGGCGCCTGCGCTCTCAACTCGACTGAACCAGGACTCTCTCCACCGGAGTCGTGAAACCGAGTTTCAGAGCGTACGATACTTGGTGTCACGAAGGAGTCACCATGAGCACCGCAGCCTCTCCCCTGCCCGGCGAGCGCGTCTCGTCGTACGACATCACCGGGCGACAGGACAGCGATTACTACACCGTCTTCGCCGACATCCCCGACGCCGACCGGTCGGCCTGGGATCGCGCCAAGGCCTACATCGACGAGGTCGGGCCTCAGATGGCGGACGCCTGGGATCGCGCGGAGTATCCGCTCGAGGCCGCGCGCCGAATGGGCGAGATGGATCTCGTCGTCGATGGCATCGAGCATCCTGCCCTCACCCGGCTCTCTCCCCTCGCTGCCGGGCTCGTGAACATGGAGATCTCGCGCGGCGACGGGTCGCTCGGCACCGTGCTCGCCGTCCAAGGCGGGCTCGCGCTGCGCACCCTGGCGCTCTTCGGATCCCCCGCTCAGCAGGAGAAGTGGCTCACGGCTCTAGCCGACGGCTCGGTCTTCGGATCCTTCGCCCTCACCGAGCCCGACCACGGGTCTGATTCGGTATCGCTGGAGACCGTCGCCCGCCGCGACGGCGACGAGTGGGTCATCCGCGGCGCGAAGAAGTGGATCGGCAACGGCGCCTCGGGCGGCATCACTTTCGTGTGGGCCCGCGTCGACGACGAGACGGCGCCCGAACACGGTGCGGTCCGGTGCTTCCTCGTCGAACAGGACACCCCCGGATACTCAGGGACCCCGATCCGCGGCAAGGCCTCGCTGAGGGCGATCCACCAGGCTCACATCGTGCTCGACGACGTCCGGGTGCCGCTCGACTCCGTGCTCCCTGGCACCAAGAGCTTCAAGGACGCGTCGGTCGTCCTCTACGCCACCCGCTCAGGGGTCGCGTGGTCGGCCCTCGGCCACGCGACGGCCTGCTACGAGGCGGCGCTGGCCTACTCGACCCAGCGCATCCAGTTCGGCAAGCCGCTCGCCAAGTTCCAGATGGTGCAGGAGCGCCTCACGCACATGCTCGAGGACCTCACGGCCATGCAGCTGTACTGCCGTCGCCTCGCAGACCTCGAGACCGCGGGTGAGCTTCGCCCCACGCAGGCCTCGCTGGCGAAGTTCCACAACACGCGAGCAGCTCGACGCGTGGCATCCGTCGCCCGCGACCTCCTCGGCGGCAACGGCATCCTGCTCGAGAACGGTGTGATGCAGCACATGGCCGACATCGAGGCGATCCACACCTACGAGGGCACCGAGAGCGTGCAGGCGCTGCTGCTCGGGCGCGACATCACGGGGATGAGCGCCTTCACCTGAGCGCTCACCACCGCGGCGCCGACGAGGACGTCAGTCGCAGCCGCAGCCGCCGGCCGGCGTCTTCACCATGAAGCAGACGTCGCACACGCCGTAGTCGCGCTCTTCCGTCTTGGTCGCGCGCTCGGCCTTCGGCGCAGCCGCGACACGAGGGGTCGTCGATCTCTTCGCCTTGACAGGCGCGATCGGGCGGAACTCGCTCGGGTGCGTCACGTAGAAGTACGGTGCGCGTCCCTCGCTCGGCTGCAGTCGCAGGGGCGTCGAGCCGATGACGATCGTCTCGTCCTCGGTGAAGCCGTTGGTGTAGGTCTTGCCGATGTGCAGCGGGGCGCCGTCGCCGCGGCGGATCGCCTCGATGTAGCGACCGCGGTCGATATAGGAGGAGATGCCGACGGCGTCGGTGATCGCGGAGATGAACTCGTGGTTCTCCTCGGCGATGCGATGCGCGCGGAGCGCCTCCGCGAGGGTTCGGTACGGACGGGAGTTGCCTGTGGGGGTCGGGCCCTGAACTTCATTCATTTCCTCAAGGATCTCACGCCCGGGCATGGAAGACTGGCCGAATGGCACGCGCGACGATCATCGGCTCCGGACCGAACGGCCTGGCGGCGGCTGTGTCCCTCGCGCGCGCCGGCTACGAGGTGCACGTGCTCGAAGCCGCCGACACGATCGGCGGCGGAGTCCGCACGACGGAATCGACCCTCTCGGGCTTCCGGCACGACGTCTGCGCCGCCGTGCACCCGGCCGCGCTCTCTTCGTCGTTCTTCCAGGCGTTCGGCCTCGCCGAACGGGTGGACTGGATCCTCCCCGACATCTCGTACGCGCACCCGCTAGACGGCGGCAGAGCCGGAATCGCATGGCGCGACATCGAACGCACCGCGGCAGGGCTCGGCGTCGACGAGCGGGCCTGGCTGTCGCTCCTGCGCCCGCTCAGCACTCACGTCGAGGGCGTCGTCGACTTCACCGGCAATCAGATGCTCAGGGTGCCTCGCGAGCCGATCACGGCTCTCCGGTTCGCGCTGCGGATGCTCGACCAGGGCACGCCGCTCGCCCGGCGCAGCTTCCGCACCGAAGAGGCCGCCGCGCTGATGGCCGGTGTCCTGGCGCACGCGAACACCCCGCTCCCCTCGCTCGCCGGCGCCGCAGCCGGGCTGCTGCTCGCCGCGCAGGCGCACGCCGGCGGATGGATGTACCCGCGAAGCGGCGCGCAGCGCATCGCCGACAGCATGGTCGCCGATATCGAGGCCCATGGCGGATCCGTCGAATCGGGCATCCACGTCACCGACCTGGGATCGCTCGACTGGGGCGACCCCGCCCGTGGTGATCTGCTGATGCTGAACACATCGCCCCGCCTCACCCTCACCCATCCGGACATCCCCGCGGCCTACGCGCGGGCGATCCGCAACTACCGATACGGCCCCGCCGCTGCGAAGGTGGATTTCGCTCTCGACGGGCCGATTCCCTGGGCGAATCCCGACGTCGCCCAGTCGCCCACCGTCCACATCGGCGGATCGGCGGCGGAGACGTGGGCGAGTGAGAACGCTGTCGCCCGGGGACGGATCAGCGACCGACCGTACGTCCTGACGGTGCAGCCCTCGGTCTTCGACCCCAGCAGGGCGCCGGAGGGCAAGGCGGTGCTGTGGGCGTACATCCATGTTCCCCGGGACTCCGATCTCGACGCCACCGAACTCATCACGCGTCAGGTCGAGCGATTCGCACCGGGATTCCGGGACCTCATCCTCGCGCACCACTCGGTGCCGGCGTCGTCGCGCGAGGCGGTCAACCCGTCGGAGATCGGCGGCGACATCCTCGGCGGGGCGTTCACGATCCCGCAGGCGCTGCGGCGCCCGGTCCTCGGCATCGCGCCCTGGCGCACTCCGATGCACGGGGTGTACCTCGCGTCGGCGTCGACACCGCCCGGCCCGGGCGTCAACGGCATGGCGGGATGGCATGCCGCCCGCACGGCGCTCAAGGATGCCGGCATGCGCGTCTCCCTCGACGACCTCTTCTCCTGACGGGCGAAATCACCCTTCCGCCACGACGCGACCGACGCCAGGATGGATCCATGCGCTACGAGATCCCGTCCCCGATGCTGGCGAAGGCGGCAGCATCCGTCCCCGATCCCGCGAAGACCGCCGGAGGGCTGCTGTTCGAGCCCAAGTGGGACGGATTCCGCGGGCTAATCGCCTGGGACGGCGAGACCGTCGAGATCGGCTCCCGCGGCGCGAAACCGCTGACGAGATACTTCCCCGAGCTCGTCGAGGCGATCCCGCGACTGCTTCCGAGGCCGTGCCTGCTCGACGGAGAGATCGTCGTGGCCACGGGACACGAGGGGGCGCAGCGACTCGATTGGGAGGCGCTGAGTCAGCGCATCCATCCCGCGGCCTCACGAGTGGCGAAGCTCGCCGCGGAGACGCCTGCGATGTTCATCGCCTTCGATCTGCTGGCCGTCGGCGACGAAGACCTCCTGAGCGCTCCGTTCGCCGAACGCCGCGCGCGCCTGGAGACCCTGATGGAAGGGGTCGAGCATCCCCTGCACATCACGCGCACCACCCGCGATCGGGACGCCGCCGTGCGCTGGCTCGCCGAGTTCGAGGGCGCAGGGCTCGACGGGGTCGTCGCCAAGCCACTCGATCAGCCGTACGCGCCCGGAAAGCGCACCCTCATCAAGATCAAGCATGCCCGCACCGCTGACGTGGTCGCGCTCGGCTACCGCGTGCACAAGTCCGGGTCGGGCGTCGGGTCTCTGCTCGTCGGCCTCTACGACTCCGACCGCACCCTGCGGCAGGTCGGCGGCGTGGCCGCATGGAGTGATGTGCGCCGCCGGGAGCTCGTCGAGGAGCTCGCCCCGCTCGTGCAGCGCAACGACTCCGGCGAGGCCCTCACCGGCGAGGGTGAGCGTTCGCGCTTCAGCGGGTCCAAGGATGTCTCGTTCGTCCGGCTGCGCCCCGAGCTCGTGCTCGAGGTGCGCTACGACCAGCTCGAGGGTTCGCGGTTCCGCCATACGGTGCAGTTCGACCGCTGGCGTCCGGACCGGGATGCGCGGTCGTGCACCTACGACCAGCTCGACACCGTGGCCGGGTACGACCTGGCCGAGGTCATCGGCTGAGGCTCACTCCTCGACGGGATCACCGTTCGCATCCCAGTGGGCGTCGACCTTCTTGCTGGGCTGCACGCGTGGGGGCTCTCCGGGCATCTTGGGAAACTCGGGCGGGAACGACAACTCGCCGAGGCCCGCCGCCTTGTCCCGCTCCCACCACTCGAGAAGCGTGTCGATGCGCCCCGGCTCGTCCTGCTTGCCCGCCCAGGGATCACCGACCTCGGCGAGTCTCTTCGGGATGCTGCGGACGGTGAAGACCGCGGGGTCGAGACCGTCCAGCTCGTCCCAGTACACGGGCGTCGAGACCGTGGCCCCGGGAAGCGCGCGGGGGCTGTAGGCACCGGCCATCGTGCGGTCGCGGTTCGCCTGGTTGAAGTCGATGAAGACCCGCTGACCACGCTCCTCCTTCCACCAGCTCATCGTGACCTGCTCCGGCATCCGTCGCTCCAGCTCGCGGCCGGCTGCGATCACGGCGTGCCGCACATCGAGGAACTCATGAGTCGGTTCGATGGGCGCGAACACGTGCAGTCCACGGTTGCCGCTGGTCTTCACGAACGCGGTGAGACCGACCTCCTCGAGCACCTCTCTCAGCGCGTGCGCGGCGGGGATGGCATCCGCGAACCCCGTGCCGGGCTGCGGGTCGAGGTCGATCCGCAACTCGACGGGATTGTCCGGGTCGGTGGCGAGGGACGCCCAGGGGTGGAAGACGATCGTGTTCATCTGCGCCGCCCAGACGATCGCGCTCGGGCGATTCAGGACGATCTGCGGATGCCGACGCGCACTGTTGTAGGTCACGGTGACGGCGTCGACATAGTCGGGCGTTCCCTTGGGCGGGTTCTTCGAGAAGAACCCGTCGCTTCCCACGCCGTCGCGGAAGCGCTCGAGCGAGACGGGACGATTCCCGTTCGCCTCGAGGAACGGCACGCTGACGAGCTGGAAGTACTCCGCGAGCTCGGCCTTCGTGATGCCGTCCTTCGGCCAGACGACCCTGTTCGGGCTCGAGAGCGCGACCTCGCGCTCTCCATCGGGATCGATGACTGTCAGGGTCACGCGTTCTGAGGCCATGCTCCGACCCTAGAGGGCCGGTGCGACGCGGGGGAAGCCCGTCAGTCGTCGATGTCGATCGCGAGGATCAGCACCGAGGTGAGAGCGTCGCGCTCGACCACGATGCTGGGGCCGGCCGGATCGATGATGACCCCGGCCATATCGATGTGGCTGGAGAGGATCTTGGCCAGCTGCAGCGGCTCGAACGGCAGCGGTCGATCGCCCCGACCGAGCGCGAGCACCTCGAGCGGGTGCGAGAAGAGCTGGAGGAACCGCTTGCCGTCGGGAGTCTGCGCTTCGGCGATCCCGACCTGTCCGCCGGGGTTTCCCTCGTTGACGGCGACCCACATGCGCTTCGTCGCGAGCGCCTCACCGACCTTCGATGCGGTGTCCTGCTCTCGCGGTGCGGCGATCAGCGACTTGACCGTCATGTCGACGTCTGCCTGCTCGAGCGCCTTCTGCAGGAGCTCGGACGGGAACACCACGCGGTGCGGTGCAGAGGCGTTGTCGACGATGAGGCCGGCGAAGTCACCCGAGACGACCTGCTGCAGAACGGACGTGACAGGCTGGGCGACGGCAGATGTCGCCGTCGGGTCCTTCTCGAGCTGCACGGAGTCTCGGACAGCGGCGGCCGAACTGAACGCGAGCATGAACTGACGATCGCCATCACGCACGACCGCGACAGCGAGAGGCTTGCCCTCACTGATCTGCGCGCGTGCATCACCGTTGACGCGGATGTACATGTGCCCCTGCAGCGCCTGGCGGAGCACTCCGAGCAGCTGCTCGTTCGTGGCGCCCTGCTCGACCTCTTTCAGGGATTCACGCAGCAGGACGTTGTCCTTCATGCCCGGGACGGTCTCGGTCTGCTCGGGCGGCATCGCGGGCGCCAGCGGCAGTCGACGCTCGGGCTCGGCCACGGGGGCAGGTGCCGGCGCAGCGGGAGCAGGGGCGGGTGCTGTCGCAGGCGCCGATGCTGCCGGCGCGTCAGGACCGGGCAGCTCGACCTCCGGTCCCGCCTGAGCACCGACCCCACGGAACGCCTGGACGGAGATACCGATGGTGGGCGTGGCCTCGGCGGCGTCCGCCGGCGCCTCCGCACCGTCCGGAGTCTCGTCGGCGGACTCCTCGGTCTCGGTGTCGAACTGGTCGGCGACGACGTCGTCGGCGGACTTCTTGCGGCGGGAGAACAGGGCCATATCAGCCAGCCTAACCCGCCAGAGGGCTAGATCTTCTCGATCGGCGCGACCTTGATCAGGAGCTTCTTCTGGCCGGCGGAATCGAAGCGCACGTGCGCGATGCGCTTGGCACCCTCGCCCGTCACCGCGTCGACCCGTCCGTCGCCGAAGTCCGTGTGGCGGATGCGATCCCCGGCGGCGAGTTCGAGGTCGCCGTTGTCACGCATCTTCGCCGTCACGCGGTTGGGGAACTTGTCCATCGCGGTCGAGAGCGGCTTGAGAGAGTCGCGCCCCGGCAGCTGCTTCACCGCGAAACGGTCGCCGGAACCGGAGCCGCCGAATCCGCCTGCCCGGCGCGCATTGAGCGCACGGGACTGCATGCCTCCCCGGGAGTTGACGTCGCCGGGCGACTGGCGCCAGTCGATGAGTCCGGCGGGGATCTCCTGCAGGAAGCGGCTGGGCATCGCGACCGAGACCTCGCCGAACTGGGCCCTGGTCATCGCGAGCGACAGGTGCAGGCGCTTCCGCGCGCGCGTGATGCCGACGTAGAAGAGCCTCCGCTCTTCCTGAGGACCGCCCGGCTCCCCCGCCGAGATGCGGTGCGGGATCAGATCCTCTTCGACGCCGGTCACGAAGACCGCGTCGTACTCGAGCCCCTTCGCGGTGTGCATCGTCATCATCGACACCGACCCTGATTCGTCATCGAGGTCATCGGCATCCGAGACCAGGGCGACCTCTGTGAGGAAGTCCACGATCGTCCCGTCAGGATTGTTGCGCGCGAAGTCCCGCGCGACGGCGACGAACTCGTCGAGGTTCTCGACGCGCGCCTCATCCTGTGGGTCGCGGCTCGCCCGCAGGGCGTCGAGGTAGCCGCTCTTCGACAGCAGCACGCTGAGCCCGTCGGCGACGGTGGTCGGAGCGGGAACCTCGCCGGAGGCGGGGAGCATGATCTCCGTCGCCTCGGCCAGCACGGCATCGAGCTGGGCGATGCCGGCCTGGATCTTCGGACCGAAGCCCAGCTGCTCGGGCACGGACAGGGCCTGCCGGAACGTGATGTCGTGGTCTTCGGCGAACCGCGCGATCGCCGTCTCGGTCACATCGCCGATGCCGCGCCTGGGCTTGTTCAGGATGCGGCGGACAGCCATCTCGTCGGCCGGGTTCGCGACGGCGACCAGGTAGGCGAGGGCGTCCTTGATCTCGGCACGCTCGTAGAACTTCGTGCCGCCCATGATCTTGTAGGGCACGGCGGAGCGGATGAAGATCTCCTCCAGCGCACGCGATTGCGAGTTCGTGCGGTAGAAGACGGCCATCTCGGAGTACGGCATGCCGGCGCGGTGCAGCGCCTCGACCTCGTCGGCGACGAATTGGGCCTCATCGTGCTGGGAGTACCCGGTGAAGCCGACGATCATGTCACCGTCGCCCTTGTCGCTCCAGAGCTTCTTGTCCTTGCGGTCGAAGTTGTTGCCGATCACCGCGTTCGCCGCCGAGAGGATGTTCTGCGTCGAGCGATAGTTCTGCTCGAGCAGCACGACGCGAGCGCCGGGGAAGTCGCGCTCGAACTCGCTGATGTTGCGGATGTCGGCGCCGCGGAACGCGTAGATCGACTGGTCGGAATCACCCACCACGGTGAGTGACGCGCCTTCGAGCTCCGGCGTGGTCTCCGGCTCGAAGATCATCATGCCGTCGGAGGCATACGGGTCGGGCGAATCGCCCGAGACCGGACGCGTCAGCTCGTGGATGAGGGCGTACTGAGCGTGGTTCGTGTCCTGGTACTCGTCGACCAGCACATGACGGAACCTGCGCCGATAGGTGTCGGCGACCTGCGGGAAGGCGCGGAACAGATAGACGGTCTGGCCGATCAGGTCGTCGAAGTCGAACGCGTTCGCCTTCTGCAGCTGCCGCTGGTAGTCGGCGAAAAGCTCGACGAAGATCCGCTCGGCCGGGTCGTTCATGTTCGCCTGTCGCGCATACGCGTCGGCATCCGACAGCTCGTTCTTGAGCTTGGAGATGCGCGACTGCACGGCCCCGGGAGTGAGACCGTAGGCATCGGCCTCGTGCTGCTTGACCAGCCGCTTGATGAGCGCCCGCGAATCACCGGAGTCGTAGATCGTGAATGACTTGGTGAACCCGAACTGCTGAGCCTCACGCCGGAGGATCCGCACGCAGGCGGAGTGGAACGTCGAGATCCACATGCCCCGCGCCGCGTCGCCCACGATCGCCTCGACGCGCTCGCGCATCTCACCGGCGGCCTTGTTGGTGAAGGTGATCGCGAGGATCTGGCTGGGCCATGCCTCGCGTGACCTCAGCAGAGAGGCGATGCGCCGTGTCAGCACGCTGGTCTTGCCGGAGCCTGCACCCGCGACGATCAGCAGCGCGGGTCCGCGGTAGGTCACCGCTTCGAGCTGCTGCGGGTTGAGGCCGGCGAGGAGGTCGTCCTGTCCCTGCGCTCCGGTGGAGCGAGGGCCGACGGATCCGGGGACGATGAGGGGGGCTTCGGTCATGGCTCTACGAGTCTAGGCCGCGCCACCGACACTGCCGGCGGATGGGGCGGATGCACGGGATCCCGTGCATCCGCCCCATCGTCGTCGCGTCGCTCGTGTCAGCTGACGCGCCGGCGCCGACCGGCGACGAGCGCACCGCCGACGACGAGCATCAGGGCCAGAGCGATCAGGGCCACGGGCGCCTCCGCGCCGGTCGCAGCGAGGCCGGCGGCACCGTCACGGTCGTCACCGGAAGGCGCGCCGCCGGGCTGGCTCGAGACCGGGCCTTCGCCAGGAGTCTGCCCCGGGTTCTCCCCGGGCCCTTCGCCGGGCGTCTCTCCGGTCACTCCGGGAAGGGTGCCGACTCGCAGCGCCTCGGCGGCGAAACCGTCGGCGAACCACCAGACCGGACGCTCACCGTCGACCGACAGCGAGGCCGGGGCGGTCGCGAATCCCTCGTTGTTGATGTCGGGCATGCCGGCAGGGCGGGCGAAGTGCGCGATGCCGGGCTGTTCGGTGCCGTTCAGCGTGATCTGGGCCGACTGCCCCTGGCAGCCGTCGTCGCAGACCGCCCACAGCACGTCGAGCACGCTGTCGTAGTCGAGCGCCATGACGCCGGGCAGACCGGGTGCGATCTCCGACACCAGCGTGGCCTGGCCGTCGGCGCCGAGCGCGAACGCGTAAACGTGACCGTTGTCCTCGACCGCGACGAAGAACAGGCCGCCGCCGTGTCCGGCGTAGTCTGCCGAGTCGTACGGGGCCGCGGTGTTGACGTCGAAGAGTGCGCCGTCAAGAGCGCTGTCCGGCACCCACTGCACCGCCTCCATGCCGAGGTTCGCTCCCACGGCGGGGAGCGACGAGGTCAGATCCCACTCCTGCTCGGCGACGAGGTCGTCGGCGGAGGCTTCAGGGTCGACCTTCAGGATGGTGTTCTGGTTCACGCCCTTGGCGCTGTTGTCACGCTCGGAGGCGACGTAGACCGATCCCTCGCCGTCGACGGTGATGCCCTCGGTGTCGGGGCCTGCGGCGTTCGGGTCGCCGGCATCCTTCTGGAATCGCACGCGCTTGCCCGACTCCCACCCGGCGATCTGCGAGAACGAGCCGTCGGCGTGGGCCTCGAGCTTCCAGATGCGCCCCTCGCCGTTGTCCACGGCCCAGAGGAACGATCCGTCCGACGTCTCCTGCACGTCGAGACCCGAGCTGTCCTCGAGGAACGTCGGCGCGGTGTCGAGCACCCGGACGTCGGCCGAACCCGGCCATGGCGAGACGGGGATCTCGCCGGCGCAGATGTTCGCCGCACCCTTCGTGCTCTCCGCGGTCGCCGCGAAGGTGCCGGCGATGTCCGGGCAGCGCCCCCACGTGGTGGCCGCGTGCCCTGCGCCCCACGTGGTGGAGTCGATGAGCAGATCTCCGTCGAAGACGCGAACGGAGTCGCCGTCACCCAGACCGAAGCCGAGGTCCGTGCCCTCGATGACGAGGTATCCGCCCGCGGCGATGGTGGTCGCGGCCGGAATGACGTAGGAGTGGGTGTCGTCGTCGTCCTTCACGACGACGCCGGAGACGTCGAGGGCGGATGCGGTCGGGTTGACGAGTTCGATCCAGTCACCGGGCGATCCGCCGTCGGACTCGACCTCGTTGATCCGCACCGGGTTGCCGCACGCGTTGCGCTGGCCCTTGGTCGAGACCGCGATGTCGGCGAACTCTCCAGCTCCGTCCGCGCATCGCGCGAGGACGCCCGCCGCATGCGCCGCGTAGACGTGCTCGTCGACGATGTTGAGGTTCGCGTCGCGCAGCGTGACGGTGTCGCCGTTGCCCAGACCGAACACGAAGTCCTTCGGCTGGTCGAAGACGAGGTACGCGCCGGGTTCGAGCACGGTGCCCGCGGGCAGCGGCGTCGTCTCCGCCGCGTGGCCGACCGGGTCGCCGTCCATGACGGTCCAGCCGGAGAGGTCGACCGGTGTGCTGCCCGAGTTGACGACCTCGACCCAGTCGGTCGCGTCGCCGTCGGATTCGATCTCGTTGATCACGATGTCCGGCATGACGCACGTGTTCGTCACCCCCGGGGTCGCATATGCGAGCACGAAGGCGCCCTCTCCGTCGGGGCAGCGTGCGAGGGTCGCGGCGATGGCGTCGCCGTCGATGGCGGCATGGCCGCTCCATGCCTGCGTGTCGTCGACCAGCACGCCAGCCGTGTCGAACAGGCGGATGCGGTCGGCGCTGCCGATTCCGATCGGATCGCGGAAGGCCGTCTCGACGCCACCGACGAGACCGATGGTGCCCTCCTCGACGACGAGGAACTCGCCTGCGGCGATCTCCGTGCCCGGCAGGAACTGCCAGCGGTGGTCGTCGGAGTTGTCGCGGATCTCGTAGCCCGAGATGTCGAGAGAAGCATCGCCCGCGTTGTGGAACTCCACCCAGTCCGCCGGCTGCGAGTCGACCTCGTTGATCGCGATGGTGCCGCCCAGAGGTTCGTCGGATGCGAAGACGTTCGCCGCGCCCTTCGTGGACTCGGACGTCTCCGCCCATTCGACGATGCCGTCGACCTCCCGCGCTCCCCAGGACACTGCAGCGTGAGCCGCCCACGATGTCTCGTCCACGAGCACGGCGCTCGGGTCGAACAGTCGCACCTGGTCTTCTTTGCCGAGGCCGAAGGCGAAGTCGCCCGCTCCGGCATCGGCCTGGTCGAGAACGAGATGCGCGCCGGGCTCGATCACCGATCCGTCCGGGAACGTGTACGCCTCATCTTCGCCGTCGTCCTTGACGACGAAACCGCTCAGGTCGACCGCGACGGCGGACGTGTTGACGAACTCGATCCAGTCGCCGGGTGCTCCCCCGCTCGACTCGACTTCGTTGATGCGGACACCGGGTTCGGCTCCGGTGGCGGCGAGCGGCACGGCGAGCAGGGCGGCAGCGCTGAGTGCGCAGACCGTCGTGACCGCAGCCGCAGAGTGCAGGCGGGACATAGGGCTCCTGAGGGAATCAGTCGGGTAGGACTCCACATCAGCGATCCCGCATGGCCGAACGACGGCGTGCAGGTGCACGGATGGTGAACGACCGGTGGCGGTTCGCCATCGGCCCGGGAGGCCGCGAACAGGCGGATGCTCAGCCGTCGATGCGAGAATCGGCCCGTGCGCACGATCCTCAACATCATCTGGCTGATCTTCGCCGGACTCGCTCTCTTCCTCGGCTACATGCTGGCCGGCATCCTGCTGTGCATTCCGATCGTGACGATCCCCTGGGCCATCGCCTCGTTCCGCATCGCCCGCTACGCGATCTGGCCGTTCGGGCGTGAGATCGTCAGCAAGCCGACCTCCGGAGTCGGCTCGTTCCTCGGCAACGTGCTCTGGGTCATCCTCGCCGGCTGGTGGTTGGCGATCGGACACATCGTCTCCGGCCTCGCGCTCTGCATCACGATCATCGGCATCCCGATGGGCATCGCCGACTTCAAGATGGTGCCCGTCTCGCTGATGCCTCTCGGCAAGGAGATCGTGTCGCGCCGCGGCGCCTTCGACCGCACGCTCTGACCGCGGATGCCGGCTCTAGAATTGCCGGGATGGATGCCGATCGCCTGATCGCCTGGGACGCAGAGCTGCGCCGGGCGCACACGAGACTCCGCGCCGCCCTCGAGGCCACGAGGGAGGCGGTGCAGGACGGTTCGGATGCTCCGGATGCCGCGCGCGAGCTCGCGCTGTTCTGCATCGGCTTCTGCTCGGCCCTCGATGGGCATCATCTGAGCGAGGACCGCGCCCTGTTCCCCGCGCTGCGCGACCAGCACCCGGAACTCGGCGACGTGATCGCCAAGCTGATGCAGGATCACTCGATGCTGGCCCACCTGCTCGGAGGACTCCGCACGGCCGTCGAGAGCGGAGAGGGCAGCGAGACGCTGAAGCGCCACCTCGACGGCATCGGCGCGATCATGGAGTCGCACTTCCGCTTCGAGGAGCGCGAGATCCTCGAGCCGCTGCGAGCGCTCCACCTCGATCGCCCCGTTCCGGACGTGCTCGGCCCGTTCTGATCGAGGTCAGACGCGAAAGAAACCGACCCCGAGGTCGGGGTGATCGACGAAGACCCCGTCGACTCCCGTGCGAGCGATGACGCCCCATTCGGCCTCGTAGTCCCCGTAGGCGCTCTTGCCTCCGTGGCCGCGGAACTCCGCCGAGAGGAAGGCGTTCTCCGGCCGACAGGTCCATGTGAAGACCGTGAGCCCGCGCGCGTGCGCATCGGGGACGATCGAGTTGCCTGCGGCGAGCAGCATGCGCTTGTCGACGCTGATTCCGTCGACCCGGCCGACGAGCGCATCGAGTCCCTGCGGGGTGACGGTGGCCGCATACGTGGGCGCCTGCGTGCCCTGAGCGACGACCAGATCGTACGCGCGTCCCGACGCCTCGATCAGATAGACGTACGACGCCGCGATGCCTCGGGCCCTCAGCTGTCCGAGGATCGTCGACTCGAAGGACTCCACGATCAGCGGCAGCTCGCCCTCGGCCCACCCCGCCGCACGCAGGTCGCGTTCGATCAGCGGCGCGAGGTCGAGGCCGATGCTCGCGAAGTATGTGGCGTGCTTGACCTCGAGCACCACGCCGATCTCGCGTCCGTACTCGACCGAGCCGGCGCGGACGATGTCGAGCACGTCGGTCAACCGCAGGATCGCCTGCGAACCGTCGAAGCTCGCGCTCGACACGCGCACCTTCGGAAGGCGCTCCCGGCTGCGCAACGTCGTGAGCTCATCCCAGGTGAAGTCCTCGGTGAACCAGCCGGTGAGGGCCTCGCCGTCGACGCGCTTGGTCGTCTTCCGGTCGGCGAACTCCCGGTGCTCGGCCACATCCGTGGTGCCGGAGATCTCGTTCTCGTGCCGCACGATGAGCACGCCGTCCTTCGTGGCGACGACGTCGGGTTCGACCGCATCGACCCCCATCGCGAGGGCGAGCTCGTATGACGAGCGACTGTGTTCCGGACGATAGCCGGGCGCACCGCGATGCCCGATCACGAGAGGCGATTTCCTGGGCACGCTCTCAGCGTAGAACACCCTGATGACCTGCCCTTCCGGGTATCGTGGAGGAAAGCGACCTACAACCCACTTTGGAGTGAGGCCCACATGAGCAACTTCGCCTTCAACAACCCGGCGTTCCAGCAGCAGGATCCGCGCAACGTCGCGACCTACCCGGGTGCCCCGCAGGGAGCGCAGGGGGCGCAAGCCGCGTCGTTCCAGCACGGCACCATGGACGCCGCGGCGAACGCACAGCTGGAGGGCATGTACGCGGCTCCCCCGGCCGGCGCGATCGAGACCGACCGCATGTCCGTCGAGGACACCGTCTGGAAGACCGCCGGACTCTTCGCCATCCTGCTCGTCACCGCCGCCGTCGGCTGGTTCCTGACTCTGGGCGGCGTCGCCGCTCCCGAGCTGAACCCCTACAACCGCTTCGAGCCGAACCTCATGCCGTGGATCGTCGGCGCACTCGGCGGCTTCGTGCTCGCGATGGTCATCACGTTCACCTCGCGCAAGAAGGTCCGCCCCGCGCTGATCTTCGCCTACGCCGCATTCGAGGGCCTCTTCGTCGGCGGCATCTCGGCGTTCTTCGAGGTCATGTGGCCCGGCATCGTCGTGCAGGCCACGCTCGCCACGGTCTCGGTCGTCGGCGTGACCCTCGCTCTCTTCGCCAGCGGCAAGGTCCGCGCGTCGAAGAAGGCCACCAAGATCTTCATGATCGCCATGGTCGGCTACCTCGTGTTCTCGCTGCTGAACCTCGTGCTCATGTGGACCGGCGTCCTCCCCCAGGGACAGGCGTTCGGCCTCTACAGCGCTGAGATCTTCGGCATCCCGCTCGGTCTGATCATCGGCGTCCTGGTCGTCATCATGGCGGCCTACTCGCTGGTCCTCGACTTCGACCAGATCCAGCAGGGCGTGCGCAACGGCGCTCCCCGCAAGTACGGCTGGCTCGGCGCCTTCGGCATCATGGTCACGGTCGTCTGGCTCTACGTCGAGATCCTGCGCATCATCGCGATCGTCCGCGGCAACAACTGACCGCGAACCGCCTCACTCAGAGGCCCGTCCCTTCGGGGGCGGGCCTCTTGGCATATCCGAGGCCTCCAGCGCAAGGGGTTGGCTGATAATCAGCTGAGAGGGCACAGTGGATCACACGAGCCTTGGCACCCCAGGGCTCACGAAACAAAGGAGCTGAACATGAGCTTTCTCGGATTCCTTCTTCTCGGCCTCATCGCCGGAGCCATCGCGAAGCTGATCCTTCCCGGCAAGCAGGGTGGCGGATGGTTCATCACCCTCCTCCTCGGCGTCGTCGGCGCCCTCCTCGGCGGCTGGCTCGGAAGCCTGATCCTGAACCGTCCTCTCACGGAGTTCTGGGACCTGGGCACGTGGCTCCTCGCCATCGGCGGCTCGATCATCGTGCTGCTGATCTACGGCCTGATCGTCAACCGCGGCAGCAAGGCCCGCAGCTGACCTCATAGCAAACAGGAAACCGCCCTCTTCCCCAGCGACGCTGGTGAAGAGGGCGGTTTCTCTGTGTGCCGTCTGGTCAGCGCGCGTCGGCCTTGGCCTGCAGCAGCGCCCGCTCCCTGTCGTTGCCTGCGAGCGCTGCGGCGACGGCGAACTCGCTGCGCGCCTCCTCCGCGCGACCGAGTCGCAGCAGCAGTTCCCCCGCGTCGCGGGCAGCAGGTGGTAACCGGCCAGCGCACCCGAGGCGCCGAGCCGGTCGATGATCTGCAGAGCGGATGCCGGGCCCGTCGCCATCGCGACGGCAGCCGCCCGGTTGAGCTCCACGACCGGCGAGGGAGCGATCCGACCGAGCGCCTCGTACAGGAGCACGATCCGCTCCCAGTCGGTGTCGTCGACGGACGCGGCTGTCGCATGGCATTCCGCGATCCCCGCCTGAAGGCCGTAGGGGCCGCGACCCGAGCCGAGTGCGTCAGCGGCCGCGAGCGCAGCACGTCCCCGCGCGATGCGGCTGCGATCCCAGCGACGACGGTCCTGGTCGGACAGGAGCACCGGTTCGCCGTGGGCATCGATCCGGGCGGGGAACCGCGCGGCGGTGAGCTCCATCAGGGCCAGCAGGCTGTGCACGTCGCGCTCGCGCGGCATCAGCGCGGCCAGCACCCGCGTGAGTCTGATCGCCTCGAGACTCAGCTCGGGGCGCATCCAGTCGGGACCGCTGCTCGCGGCGTGCCCCTCGTTGAAGATCAGGTAGAGCACGCCCAGGATCGCTCCCAGGCGCTCTGCGTGCTCCTCCCGTGGTGGCATCTCGAACGGGACCTGCGCCGCACCGAGAGTCTTCTTGGCCCGCACGATGCGCTGCTGCACGGTCGCCGTCGGCACGAGGAACGCCCGGGCGATCTCCTCGCTCGACAGGCCGCCCACCACGCGGAGGGTGAGCGCCACCTGCGCCTCGCGCGAGAGCACCGGGTGGCACGAGATGAAGATCAGCCGCAGCACGTCGTCGTCGACCGCATCCGGGTCCCAGGGCGGCGCGTCTGCGGCATCCGCCTGCTCTCGCTCGAGGTCGTGGGCGAGCACGGCCATCCTGTCGTCGAGACGTTCGCGGCGCCGCCAGCCGTCGATCGCCTTGCGCTTCGCGACCGCCGTGAGCCAGGCGGCGCCGTTGCGCGGCACGCCCTCGACCGGCCACTGCCGCAGGGCATCGAGCAGCGCCTCCTGCGCGAGGTCCTCGGCGAGGCCGAAGTCGCCGACCACACGCGTCAGGGTCGCGACGATCTTCGCCGACTCGATGCGCCACACGGCGGCGACGGCCCGCCGCACGCCCTCGTCGGGTGCGTGGCGGACCGTCTCGCGGTGTGCGGAGTCGGTCATCTCACTGCTGGGCGCGACGCGCCTCTTCCTCTTCGCGCCAGCCCTTCTCCTTCTCGATCCACTCGTTGTCGGCCGGGAAGTCGGACTCGTCGGTCACGCGCCGCACCTCGAGGAACGACCCCTTGCCGAGGGGAGCCCTGCTCGCCCACTCCGCCGCCTCTTCACGACTGGATACCTCGAGGATCCAGAAGCCGTTGAACAGCTCCTTCGTCTCTCCGTAGGGGCCGTCGGTGATGAGAGGCTTCTCGGCGCTGAAGTCGACGACGAATCCCTCCGCCGCGTCGCTGAGGCCCTCGCCCGCAGCCAGCACGCCGGCCTTGATCATCGACTCGTTGTACTTGCCCATCGCCTCGATGACCTGCTCGAACGGCATCTCCTTGTACGCCTCGACCGCTTCGTCGTTCGAGCGCATGATCAGCATGTACTTCATGGTGTTCTCCTCGGTGGTGGGGCCGCCTGTCGACCCTCTCATTGAAGACGTCGAACGAAGGTGCCGCAGATCGACATCTCCGCGAAAAAACTCTGGGATTCTCCGATGGCCGTTCAGTCGAGCTCGTCGACCGCAGCCCGGATCGCGTCGGCCGAGGCCCGCAGCAGTGCGAATTCGTGCTCGCTCATGGGCGTCTCGGCCAACGGCACGGCCCCGGCAGCGCCCACCACCGAGGGCACCGACAGCGCGACACCGCGAAGCCCGTATTCGCCGTCGAGCACCGTCGCGACCGGAAGCACCGCCCGCTCGTCGTGCAGCACTGCCTCGGCGATGCGGGCGCAGCTGACGCCGATCGCGAGATTCGTGGCTCCCTTGCCGCGGATGACGGCATAGGCCGCATCGCGCACCTCGACGGCGATGCGGTCGAGCTCGTCGACGGTGAACGGCTCATCGGAGGGCCAGTCGAGAATCGGCACCGAGCCGATGGTCGCGTTCGACCAGAGCGGGAACTCCGTGTCGCCGTGCTCGCCCACGATGTCGGCGTGCACGCTCGCGGTGCTCACATTCGCGCGATGCGCGAGCCGCCAGCGCAGACGCGACGTGTCGAGCACGGTTCCGGATCCGAAGACGCGATGCGGCGGCAGGCCCGAGACACGCTGGGCGACGACCGTCATCACATCGGCCGGATTCGTGACGATGATGAAGACGGCGTTCGGCGCGCGCTCGACGAGCTGGGGCATGAGCTTCTCGAGCAGACGAGCGTTGATGCCCGAGAGCTCCATGCGGGTCTGTCCCGGCTGCTGCTTCGCTCCGGCGGTGACGACGATCACGTCGCTGCCCTCGACGACGGCGAGGTCGGAGCCGCCGCTCACGGCCGCGGAGGTGAACTGCGTCCCGTGCGCGAGATCGAGCACCTCGGCATCCACCTTGTCGGTGGCGATGTCGTAGAGCGCGACCTCGGCCGCACTCCCCGGATCAGCGCCGCATACGCGACGCTGACGCCCACACTGCCTGCACCGATCACCGTGATCTTCGTCCGCGCCTTGGTCATACGCTCATCCTGCCCGAAATAACGCGAACGGGCACGGACCGTGATGGTCCGTGCCCGTTCGAGATCAGGTGAGCGAGACGCTCACTCCCATTCGATGGTCCCCGGCGGCTTCGACGTCACGTCGAGCACGACGCGGTTGACGTCGCGCACGCCGTTGGTGATCCGGTTGGAGATCTTGGCCAGCACGTCATAGGGCAGGCGTGTCCAGTCGGCGGTCATGGCGTCTTCACTCGACACCGGACGCAGCACGATCGGGTGGCCGTAGGTGCGTCCGTCGCCCTGCACGCCGACCGAGCGGACGTCGGCGAGGAGAACGACCGGGCACTGCCAGATGTCCTGGTCGAGTCCGGCCTTGGTGAGCTCCTCGCGAGCGATGGCATCGGCCTCGCGGAGGATCTCGAGGCGGTCCTGCGTGACCTCGCCGATGATACGGATTCCGAGGCCGGGGCCGGGGAACGGCTGGCGCCCGACGATGGCCTCGGGGATGCCGAGCTCGCGGCCGATCGCACGGACCTCGTCCTTGAACAGCGCGCGCAGCGGCTCGATGAGCTCGAAGTCGAGGTCATCGGGCAGCCCGCCGACGTTGTGGTGCGACTTGATGTTCGCGGTGCCTGCACCGCCGCCCGACTCGACGACGTCGGGGTAGAGCGTGCCCTGCACGAGGAACTTGACCGGGGCGCCGCCCGAGGCCTTCGCCTCGGCGACGAGGTCGAGCTGCACCTTCTCGAAAGCGCGGATGAACTCGCGCCCGATGATCTTGCGCTTCTCCTCGGGGTCGGTGACGCCCTCGAGGTGACCGAGGAAGACATCAGCCGCGTCGACCGTGATCAGACGCACGCCGGTCGACTCGACGTAGTCCTTCTCGACCTGCTCGCGCTCGCCCTTGCGGAGAAGGCCGTGGTCGACGAACACCGCGGTCAGCTGGTCGCCGATCGCCTTGTGCACGAGCGCGGTCGAGACCGCCGAGTCGACACCGCCGGAGAGGGCGGAGATGACGCGGGCGTCACCGACCTGCTCGCGGATGCGCTCGACCTGCTCGGCGATCACGTTGTCGCTGTTCCAGTCGGAGGCGAGCCCGGCTCCCTTGTGCAGGAAGTTCTCGAGCACCTGCTGTCCGTGGTCGGAGTGCTTGACCTCGGGATGCCACTGCACACCGTAGAAGCCGCGCTCCTCGTTCGCGAACGCCGCGACCTTCGTCGCGTCGGTCGTGGCGAGCACGTCGAACCCCTCGGGCGCCTTGGCGACCTGGTCGCCGTGGCTCATCCAGACGTTCTGCGCTGCCGGCTGGCCGCCGAGCAGCGTGCCGCCGTCGCCGGAGATGACGGCATCCGTCGCGCCGTACTCGCGAAGCCCGGTGTTCGCGACCTCGCCGCCGAGCGTCTGCGCCATGTACTGGAAGCCGTAGCAGATGCCCAGCGTGGGCACTCCGAGGTCGAACACGGCCGGGTCGAGGCGCGGGGCGCCCTCTTCGTAGACCGACGACGGACCACCCGAGAGGATGATGGCGACGGGGTTCTTCTCGGCGATCTCGGCGGCCGTGGCGGTGTGCGGCACGATCTCGCTGTAGACACCCGCCTCACGCACTCGGCGGGCGATCAGCTGCGCGTACTGCGCGCCGAAGTCGACGACGAGCGCGGGGCGCTGCTGGGTCTCGGACTGTTCGGTCACCGGACACCTTCCGTGGCAGGGGCGGGGGCCGCGGCGGCCTCCCGGGAAGCGAGGTAGGCCTTGACATCGCGGGCGACGATGGCCTCCATGAAGAACGACAGCAGCGGGATGACGCCGCCGAGCGCGAGCAGGATGAAGCGCAGGAACGGCCAGCGCATCAGGCTCCACATCCGGAAGCACGCGAAGAGGTAGACGACGTAGAACCAGCCGTGCGCGACGAGGATCGAGAGCGAGATGTTGAGTCCGTCGCCGGTCGATTCGAGGCCCTCGGGTCCCTCGACCACGGGTGCGAACCACAGCAGACCGCCGGATCCCCCTGCGAAGAGCTCGAGTCGGATCGGCGTGTACTTCAGCACCATCTCGGCGACCAGCAGGAGCAGCATGATTCCGGTGATGATCGACGCGATCTGGTAGAACTTCAGCGCACCACGGATCGCCGGAAAGCTGGCGACTTTCGGTTCGGGCATGGCTCCAGTCTAGCCGGGGAGAGTCCGCGTCGATTCCGAGTCAGGGCGCGGGCGGGCGGGCGACGAGAAGCTCGCCCGCGCCCGTCGCCTCGAGCACCCCGGCCGCGTCCGGCACGAGCAGCGAGGAACCGATGCGGAGTCTCCGTCCGTCGATCTCGATGTCACCGCCGCTCACGATCACGATCGAGAAGCCGCGACCGACGACGGTCGAGCCGTCGACGGGGATCCGCTCGAGTCGGAAGTACTCGTCCGCGGCGGCTGGAAAGACGGAACCGGAATCGGGGGCGGTTCCGATCAGCGCATCCAGGTCGGCCGCCGAACGCCCACGGGTGTTCACCGCGGCGAGCGCCAGCTCGAAGCCGAGGCCGAGATGCCCGGCCTCGGCACCGTCGATCGCGAAGCCGTCCCACTCGAGAAGGATCGACAGATCTTCGGGCTGCTGGAGTTCGAGCAGCAGGATTCCGGCGCCGATCGCGTGCAGTTCGCCCGGCGGCACCCAGACGACGTCGCCCGCAGCGACCTCCACCTCGTGCAGCAGACCGAGCAGTGCGTCCACGTCCTGCCGATCCACGAGGTCGGCGAGCGCCGCGGCATCGACGTCCTCCCGAAGTCCCACATGCACCGTGCCGCCCTGCAGCATGTACCACGCCTCTGCCTTGCCGTGTGCTCGACCGAGATGCGTCGCTGCGAAGTCGTCGTGCGGGTGCGCATGCACCGGCAGTCGCTGCCCCGCGTCCAACAGCTTCACGAGCAGTCGTGTGTCCGCACCCCACCGTGCGACGTGGGCATCGCCCAGCCAGGCCGTCGGATCGTGCTCGATCGCGTCACGCAGCACGCGGCCGTCCGGGAGCGTGGTGAGCCCGAGCAGGGGCTCGCCGTTGACCGTGGTCGTCGAGCCGATCCAGTCCTCCGGCTCGCGGGGAGCGTCACTGGCTTCGCCGCGGAAGGCGCTGATGCGCGCACCGCCGCGGTAGAAGCGCTCGGCGGGCCGGTTGGACGGCAGCAGGATCGGGTTCACACGTTCTCCTTCGATCGCACGGCTCCGGCGAGGAAGCCGCCGACGAACGTGTCGCCGAGTCCGACGGTCGTCGGGGTGGCGACGTCGAGCGAGAATGCGGCGACCCCGGCGGAACCGGGCAGACCGGCCTCGACAGCGGCGACGAGCGCCTCCCCTCCCCGTGGCGGGGCATCGCATCGGTGTCGTCGACGTCCGCGGCGGTCAGGCCGTCACCCACGCGGTAGCGGGTGGCGGCGACGCGGACGGCGGAGTCGAGGGCGGCACCGTGCCGGGCGGCATCCGGTCCGATGGCGATCGCCCAGTAGCGGGTGTGTACGACGAGTGCCCGCGCGGGGATGATCGCGTGCACCGCGCGGAGGGCGCGGATGACGTCGTCGGTGTCGAGGAGGTTCACCGCGCGTCCGAGGTACTCCTGCAGCTCATCCTCGTTCATGCCGTAGACATGGATCTGCGGCAGCAGACGGCGGCGCACGGTGTCGGCGAAATCGCGCGTGTAGAAGCCCGCGTCCTCGTAGTAGACGAGCGCGTCGTCGGGGAGGCTGCGCATCGCGCCCTGCACCTCGGCGAGCCGGAGCTCCAGCAGGTCGTGATCCTGCATCGTGTTGAATCCCGAGACGAGGAAGACGCCCGCGTCGGCCAGCGTCGTCGGCAGATCGGTGGCGAGCAGCATCCTCCGGTTCGGCGGATCGTTCGCGAAGATCAGCCGATTGGGCGCGGGCGACAGGACGTCGCCGTCCGTGAGGCGCACGTGCGCGCCGACCGGATACTGCACGATCAGATGCGGGTCGAGGGTGTCCTCGGTCGCCGAGCAGATGTAGGAGATCGTGTCCGGCAGCAGACGACGGACGTTGTCGTCGATGCTGACGAGGTGCTGCACGCTCGGGATGCCGAGGGCGTCGAGCACGAGCCCCGCTCGCACACCGGTGCCACCGAGCGTGATCGCGTGCTCGAAGTGCGACACGAAGTCCTCGATCACCTCGGACGAGGCGACGAAACGCTCCGCCCCGGTCCCCGAGGCGACGAACGCGAGTACCGCCACCAGCAACGACCGTTCGTCGGTGATCGGCGCCGTGGTGGTGAGCTCGTGCCGCCGCACTCCGTGCGCGTGCGCCAGCCTGTCGAACACCGACGAATCCCACTTCAGCTCGTAGTCGACGGTGCCGCCGAGTCCGAGTACGAGAGTTCTGCCCACGTCGCCGATCATCCTTCCGAGATCCGGGATTCAGTACAGCGACGCCTTGCCGTCCGCACCGAACAGCTCGATCTTCTCAGCAGCGGTGGCTTTCATGGCCTCGAGCGCCGCCGGCTGGATCGCGTTCGGCTCGCGCAGACGCTGATCGGTGCCGAGGATCTCGCGCATGCGGTTGTGGTACGAGACCTTGATGTCGCTCGAGATGTTGATCTTGTTCACACCCAGCTCGACGGCGCGGCGGAGTTCCGCATCCGGGTTCGAGGATCCGCCATGTAGCACGAGCGGGATGCCGACCGCGGCCTTGATCTGCTCGAGCAGGTCGTGACGCAGCTCAGGGTTCTTGTCGCTCGGGTACAGGCCGTGCGACGTGCCGATCGCGATGGCGAGACTGTCGACGCCTGTCTCCTCGACGAAGCGCACCGCGTCTTCCGGGTTCGTGTAGATGATCTCGGCCGCTCCCGACTCGCCGTAGCTGTCGTTGGCGCCGATCGTGCCGAGTTCGCCCTCGACCTGGATGCCGACGGCATGCGCCGCGTCGACCACCTTGCGCGTGAGCGCGACGTTCTCGTCGAACGGCAGCAGCGATGCGTCGATCATGACCGAGGTGAAGCCGGCCTTGATGGCCGAGATGATCTCCTCGTAGCTTCCGCCGTGGTCCCAGTGGATCGCGACGGGCACGCTCGACCGGTGGGCGCGGGCGTGCATCGCGGGGATGAGGTCGGTGGTGATGTGCGACACCTCGTCGGGGTGGATCGCGATGATGACCGGAGCGGCCTTCTCCTCGCTGATGTCCATGATTCCGTTGAACATCGCCCAGTCGCTGATGTTGAACGCCGGGATGGCGAAGTTGTTGGCATTGGCGACATCGAGGATGGATTTGCCGGTGTAGAGCACGTGATTTCTCCTGTTTCGTGGTGGTCGTGGATCCGTCGGGACGACGTCAGCTCTTCACGGACCCCGCCGTGAGACCGCTGATGAAGTACCGCTGGAAGATGAGGAAGAGAATGAGGACCGGGATCGAGCCGAGCACGCTCATCGCCATGATCTGGTTCCACTCGTACGAGTGCTGCCCCATGAGCAGCTGGATGCCGATGGGCACCGTGCGCATGTCGATCGTGCGGGTGAGGGTGAGAGCGAAGAGGTACTCGTTCCACGCGATCATGAACGTGTAGATGCCGACGGACACGATCCCGGGGATCGAGATCGGCACGAGGATGCGCCACAGGGCGGTCATGGATCCGGCGCCGTCGACGCGGACGGCCTCGTCGAGCTCCTTGGGGAGGGTGTTGAAGTAGCCGGTCATCATGATGATCGCGTAGGGCAGCGTGAACACCATGTAGGTGAGGATCAGCCCGAGGTACGAGTTGTACAGCCCGAGCGCCACCATCAGACCGAAGTACGGGATCAGCAGGGTGATGGGTGGTACGGCCTGCACGCTGACGATGACAACGTTGAGGATGCGCTTGCCCCGGAAGTCGAACCGGCTGAACGCGTACGCCGCCTGGATCGCGACGAGGAGGGTGAGGATCGTGACGGAGCCCGCGACGACGTAGCTGTTGAAGAAGAACCGCATCGTCTCGGGGTTCGTGAAGATCGCGATGTAGGCGTCGAACGAGAACGTGTCGGTGACCAGACGAGGAGGCAGTTCGAAGATCTGCGTGTTCGACTTGAACGAGCTCGACAGCATCCACAGCACGGGCCCTGCGGCGAACACCGCTCCGAGGATGAGGCCGATCATGACCCCGGTCTTGGCGACGCGGCGCTGGTTCTGCACGGTGAGAGCCATGGTCAGTCCCTCGCTTTCTGGTGACGGACGTAGAAGACGGCGAGCACCATCGACATGAGCAGGACCAGCACAGCGGAGGTCGCCGCGAGCGAGAAGTCGTACTTCGCGAAGGCGAGCTTGTAGGTGAAGGTGCTGAGCACCTCGGTCACGTCGATCGGTCCGCCACCCGTGGTCATCCAGATGAGCGCGAACTGCTGCGACGTCCAGATCAGGTCGAGCAGCACGAGGCTGACGATGATGGGACGCAGCTGCGGGATGGTGACGTTCCAGAAGCGCTGCACGGCACCCGCGCCATCGACGGTGGCAGCCTCGTTCAGCTCATTCGGGATGCCCTGGAGGCCGGCCAGCAGGCTGACCATGAAGAAGGGGTATCCCGCCCAGATGTTGATGAAGATGATGGTGCCGAGCGCGAGCTGCGGCGATGCGAGCCATTCGATGTCGGTGTTGAGCAGGAAGTTCACCACACCGTTCGGGGCCAGCAGCATCCGCCACAGCACGGCGATCACGGCGACCGTGAACAGCCACGGCAGCACGTACAGGGCCCGGAAGAAGGACCGTGAGAACCGACCGAGCAGCGGGCTGTTGAGCATCATCGCGAAGGCGAGACCGAGCACCAGGTGCGCCACCACGCTGGTCACTGTGAAGAGGATGGTGTTGCCCGTCGCCTTCCAGAAGCGCGGATCCGACAGGATCTCGACGTAGTTGCCGATGCCGACGAACTCGGGCGACTTGTTCAGGATCACGTTGTCCTGGAACGAATAGCCGATCACCATGACGATCGGCACGATCATCAGCACGAACAGCAGGATGATGGTCGGCGAGAGGAAGGCGTACGACTCGGTCGTCTTGCGCAGCTGCCGTCGGCGACGCGACAGCGCGACTCCGGTGACGATCACCTCGGTGTCGTCGGACGTTCTCAGGCTCATGGGAAGCGTGGCTCCTTGGTTGGTCGGGTGCCGCATCGCATCGGGAGCGATGCGGCACCCCGTTCAATGCGGGTCGTGGGAGATCAGAACTCCGCGACCCACGCGTCCTGCGCCTTCTTGAGCGCGTCGTCGATCGACTGCTGACCGTCGAAGGCCGACTGCAGCTGCTCGCCGAGCTGACGCATCAGCTCCTCCGCCACGGGGAGCCCGGTGAACTCGTTCGCCGGGTAGCCCGCCTGGTAGATCTCGAACGCCGTCTTGAACAGCTCATCGTCCTCGACGAACCCGGGGACCGACTTCGAGTTGCCGGGGAACGCGTTCGCCATCGTCGAGAGCTCCGAGTTGGTCTGCTCGCTCATGAGGAACTCGACCAGCTTGAATGCCGCCTCCTTGTGCTCCGAGTTCTCGGCGACGCCGATGCCCCAGGATGCGTAGGGGATGCCGCGCTCGCCGTCGTATCCGTCCTCGGCCGGCAGCGCCGAGATCGAGAACTTCAGATCGGGGTTCGTCTCGCGGATCAGGTTGATGTGCGCGAGCGAGTCGATCATCATGCCGACACGACCGTTGGTGAACTCCTCGACCTTGTCCTGCTCCTTCATCGTGAAGGAACCGGAGGCGATCGAGCCGTCATCCCACATGCCGCCGATGAAGTCCACCGCCGACGTCACATCGTCGTTCGTCAGATCGGGCTGACCGTCTTCGAGCATCGAGCCTCCGGAGGCCCACACCCACGACATGACGTCGTTCTGCACGCCGTTCGGCGCTTCCAGGGAGAGCGGGAGCACCCAGCCCGACACGTCGCCGCCGAGCGCCGAGACCTTCGATGCCGCGTCGGCGAACTCCGTGCGCGTGGCCGGCGGGGCGGTGACGCCCGCATCTGCCAGCAGCGTGTCGTTGGTGAACATCGGGTAGACGAAGTTCACCACCGGGATCATGTATGTGCTGTCGTCGACCTGGATCTGGCTCGCCAGCTCGCTGTCGTCGTAGTCGTACTCCTCCATGAGTGCGGTGAGGTCTGCGATCACTCCCTGAGAGGCGAAGTCGTTGACCCACGCGCCGTCGAGGCCGACGACGTCCGGCATGGTGCCGGAGGCCGCTCCCGCGAACAGCTGCTCCTTGGTCGATGCGTACGGTCCGCTCACGAGCTTGACCGTGACGCCCGGGTTGGCGTCCTCGAATTCGTCGATGAGCGCCCGGAACTCACCGTCGGGGAGCTCGGGCTCCCACCACTGGGCGAACTCGATGGTGACGTCTCCGCCATCCCCTCCATCGGTTCCGCTGTCGCCTGCCGCGCACCCTGCCACGGCCAGGACTGTCACGGCTGCTGTCGCTGCGCCGGCGAGCTTCAGAATGCGTCGCCCTCGCCCCACTGTGATCATCACTTCTCCTCTTCGAGATCGTGCCGCATTCGCGCTTCAATGCTTGTTCATGCGGTTTTGAGCAATGTTATGCCGTAGTTTGCGAGATCGTCAAGCATTCTCTGCATCTATTTCGACTTGTAACTACAGATTTCACGACTGTACCCGCATTGTCACGGCGAAAACCAAGTTGGTCGCGTGGATACGTCGGATGCCGATCTCTGCCGAAGTCTGCCGGTTTATCTGCGCACCTGTGCTAGAGATGTCTGCATGGAAGCAACTCCGTCGCCCAAGCGTCGACTCCCCGCCGGCCGCAAAGCCGACCTCGCCGCCTACGTCGAACAGGTCGGCGAAGTGACCGTCGGAGGTCTCGCAGAGCACTTCCACGTCTCCATCGACACGATCCGTCGGGACCTCGATCAGCTCGACCGAGAGGGCGTCGTCATCCGCACCCACGGCGGAGCGGTCAGCGCCGAGGGGCAGCTCAAGGACCGGGCGCTCGACGTCCGTCTCCGGCTGCAGACGGAGGAGAAGGAGACGATCGCGCGTCTCGCGGCGGGACTCATCGACGACGGAGCGGTTGTGATGCTCAACGCCGGAACGACGACGCTGGCTCTCGCTCGGGCGCTTCGCAACCATCGCGACCTGACGATCGCCACGAACAACCTGCGGATCCCCGCGGAGATCTCGCCATCCGCCTTCCGCGACCTCTACGTGTTCGGCGGGGCCGTGCGGGCGATCACCCAGGCCACCACCGGACCCGTCGCGTTCATGATGACCCCGGGCGGCCCGGAAGTGGACATCCGCTGCGATCTGGCACTGATCGCCGTGGGCGCCATCGACGAGGCCGGGTTCTCGACGTCGAACATGGGGGACGCGAACATGATGGCCGAGATGATCCAGCGGGCCGAGCGCACCGCGATCCTTGCCGACTCGTCGAAGTTCGGCCGACGACTGTTCGCTCAGGTCACCACGCTCGACCGAGCCGACTACCTGGTGACGGATTCGTCTCCGGCCCCGGCCTTCGCCGCCGCTCTCGCGCAGGCAGAGGTCGAGGTCATCAGCCCCTCAGCCTGACCGCTCTCGTCATCGGGAGGCGACCGGGCCACCGGGGGTGGGGGGAACAGCCGCGATCAGGCGCGACCCGGTGATCGCGGCGGCGACGATCGCCGCCGTGCCGGCGACCGGCAGCAGGGCGAGCGCGAACGCCGCGCTCGCCCCGAAGGCGAACGAGAAGACCAGGAACGCCGCCCAGGCGACCACGCCGACTCCGACCCACATCCACTGCATCCTGGTCGTCGCTGTGCGAAGTGCCGTGGCCGTGATCGGTCGCCCGTGATGGATGACGTTCTCCGTCCATTGGCGACCGTCCCACCACCTCTGGGTGCGTCGATGGACGTCGTACCAGCCCGGCGCAACGGGTCCGCCGCCGCTCATGAGGCGAACGAGGGCTGGGGCCACGAGGGCAGGGCGGTGGACGAGAGAACCCCCGAGAGCACGGATGCGCGAGACTCCGAGTCGCCTCGTCCGATGACAGCGTCGATGCGGGCGGTCAGGTCGTCTGAGGGAGTCATGCGTCGAGACTGTAGGCATGGTCCGCTTGCCACTGGGCGTGCCGACTCTCGTAGGCGTCTGCGGCTTCGCCGTCCCAACCTGCGAGCATCAGCTGCGAAGCGCTGTCGAGAGCGGCACCCTCGGCCCGCAGATCGGAAAGCGACCCGAGCAGGACATCGATCATGGTCTGGATCTGGTCGAAATCGACCTCGACTGCTACCCCCATGCCAGCACCATGACATCCCTCCTCCGCGCTGCAACGCGGCACCCTGACGAACCACGGGAACGACGAAGGCCGCCGGGATCACTCCCGACGGCCTTCGTGCGTGTCAGGCGGGCGTGCCGCCTATCGAGGTCAGAACCAGCCGGAGATGAGATCCCACAGCCAGTCGATGATGCCGCCGATGATGCCGCCCGCGCGGTTGACGGTGACGGTGGCCGTCGCCTCATCGCCGTCGGCCTGAGCGACCGCGACCGTGTACTTGCCCGGCTGCGTGCTCTTCGGCACCGTGACGGTGGTCGAGAACGTGCCGTCGGCGGTGACCTGAACGGTGCCGACGTCGAGGGCCGCGCCCTTCTTCGGTCGCAGCTGCACGGTCACCGTCTCACCCGGCTGGTAGCCCTCGCCGGTGATCGTGAGCTTCTTGCCCGCTGCCACCTTCGACGAGCCGAGGTCGATCGATCCTGCGAACTCGACCGGCTCCTCCCCCGCGATCGAGAACGGCACCTGCACGGTGGTCCCGGTACCGGCGACGGCGACGGTGAGCAGCTGCTCACCGAAGACACCCGCCGGAACCGTGAAGCCGAGCGACGCGCGCCCTGCCTCATCGGTCGTGTCGACGATCGTGGGATCGACGGCGCTCGCAGCGAGCTGGGTGCCGCCGAGCGACAGGGTCACCTCGCCGGGCGCCTGCTCCCCCGCACTGAACGCCAGCGACGAGAGAGCGACCGTCACCTGGTCGCCGGCGCTGTAGCCGTCGGCATCCGGTGCACTGACCGAGACTCCCACCGCGCGCTGCGCGAGGTCGGGGGTCGCCGTCTTGTTCGCATCGAACCAGTCGACCATCGACTGCAGGTCGATCTTGCCGGTGTCACGCTTGCTCGCGCCCTCCTTGAAGGTGAAGAAGTTGTCTCCACCCCCGGCGAGGAACGAGTTCGCTGCGACCGTGTAGTTCGCCGCAGGGTCGATCGGCGTGCCGTTGAGCGTGATCGACGTGATCCTCGATCCCTGAGCCGCGGCCGGATCGTAGGTGTAGACGAGACCCTCCGATACGCCGAGCTTCAGGAACGGACGGGCCGAGCCTACCGGCTGCCACTGCTCTTCGAGCACGCCCTTGAGCTGCACGCCGCTCAGCGACAGGGTCACCAGCGTGTTGGCGAACGGCTGCACCGTGGCCGCCTCGCGGTAGGTGACATTGCCGTTCGGGTCGTTGGCGTTCGACGAGGCGTACGTCAGGTTGGCGCGGATGCCTCCCGGGTTCATCAGCGCGATGTCCGCACCGGTGGACCACTTCTGCACGTCGGCGACGAAGTTGCCGATGGTGGACTCCCCACCGCGGTTCTCCGAGCCGTTCGTCTGACGAGCGCGGTTGAAGTCGGCGGTGATGTCTCCGACCTTGACCGCGCCGAGCACGTCGGCCTCAGCCTTCGCCTTCGCGACGATGTCGGCGACCTCCGGGACGGCCGGGTAGAGCGCCTTCCCTGCCGAGGTGAGGGGCTTGATCTCGTTGGTGATCGAGATCAGGTCCTTCGTCTTCGGGTCGACCTGGATGTTCATCAGTCCGAGGTTCTCGCCGTACTGCCCGGCCGAGATGACCGGACGCCCGTCGATCACGTGGTTGTAGGCGAGGTGCGTGTGGGCCGAGACGATCGCGTTCACGTCATCGTCCACGCCGTAGACGATCTCGCCCAGGGGCGAATCCGGCGTGATGCTCGACAGCTCGACGCTCGACGCGCCCTCGTGAACGAGAAGGATGACGACATCCGCTTCGCCGTTGGACGCGTCTCCGTCACGCAGGTCGTCGGCCACGGCGTTCACCGAATCGACGATGCTGCGCACCTCGAGATCCGCGATGCCCTCAGGCGACACGAGCGAGTCGAGGTCTTCGGTGACGGCGCCGACGAAGCCGACGCGCACGCCGTCGAGCTCCTTCACCCAGGCCGGTGCGAGCGCGGGCTCGCCCGTCTCGGTGACGAACACGTTCGACGAGATGTACTCCCAGTCCGCGCGGTCCTGCACGCGGTCGCGCAGGTCCTCCCAGCCCTGGTCGAACTCGTGGTTGCCCGCGGCACTTACGTCGAGGCCGGCGGCGTTGAGCGCGTCGATCGTCGGGTTGTCATCGTTGATGAAGGAGGTGAACGTCGATGCGCCGATCAGATCGCCGACACCGGCGAAGATCGTGTTCGGGTTCTCGGAACGGAACTGCTGCACGGCTCCGGCGACGACCGCCGCGCCTGCGGCAGCGCCGTCGGCCTCGATGCGACCGTGGAAGTCGTTCATGGTGACGACGTCGATGCTCACCGGCGGGACCTCGGAGGAGACGCCGACGATGATCGGGTCGTGGTCGCTGGAGCGGAACGGTGTTCCCGCCTCGGTGGCGCCGAACGCGTAGCCGCGGTCGCTCCACTCCGGAGAGTTGATGCTCCACACACCCGCGCCCGTGATGGATGCGGCGAGCGACGGCGACGCGAGCACGTGGTCGAGCGAGCCGAGCTCGCCGTCGAACGTGTACGTGTGCTGTTCCGGAGCCTTCTCGCGTGCGACGTCGCTCCACCCCTCGCTCGTGAAGACCTCGATCGGGTCCTCCTTCGCGTAGGCGTTGAAGTCACCGATCAGCAGGATGTCGCTGCTGCCGGTCGTCTCCTCGATCTCGGTGGTGAAGGTCTTGAGCGAGTTCGCCTGCTTCACGCGGTCGGCGTTGAAGAAGCCCTGGCCGTCTGCCGGCTCGGCGCCGCCGCCCTCGGGTGCCGACTTCGACTTGAAGTGGTTCGCCACCACCGTGACGACGCGTCCGTCGATGTCGAACGCCTGCGCGATCGGCTCGCGGGCGTTGCCCCAGACGCTCTCGTCCGTCACGGTCAGGCTGTCGCCGACCGTCTCGACCGCGTCCTTCTTGTAGATGATCGCGCTCGTGATGAAGTCGGTCGTCGCCGAGTCGTTCAGCTCATCGGGAGTGCGGACGTAGTCCCACTCCGCGCTGCCGAGTGCGTCGTTGAGCCCGTCGACCAGATCGGCCAGCGCCTCGTCGAGCGAGCCGCCGAGCTTGATCGAGTTCTCGATCTCCATCAGCGACACGATCTCGGCGTCGAGGCCGTTGATCGCCGCGACGATCTTCGACTTCTGGATCTCGAACTGGGCAGCATTCGCCGCGCCTCGTGCGTTCGAGTTCTCGCTCTTCAGCGTGGTGAAGTAGTTGAAGACGTTGAACGACGCCACCTGCACGTCGCCGCCGACTGTCGGGGCGGTGTCCGTGCGAGGGTTCGTGGGCTGGAAGCCGACCTTCAGGTCGGCGGACGACGTGCTGTCGATCGGCACGACCGGCTGAAGACGCCAGTCGTCGAAGCCGTACTGGAGCACGTACCCGTTCTCGCTGAAGTCGACCGTGTCGCCGTTGCGGACGACGAGGTCCTTCGTGAAGTACGGCTGGTCGTTGGGGTGCCCGCTGTTCGAGACCTGGATCGACCACCCGTCGTCGAGCAGGATCCGGTTGGCGCGGTTCGCCGCGGTGATCGCCGCCGCTTCGGCTCCCGGACGCACGAGCTCCGTGCTCTTGACGTTGAGATCCGCCCCGGCGTTCAGCCAGAGGGTTCCGAAGTTGAAGAGCTGGTGGCTGGAAGCCAGGCGATAGGTGCCCGCCGGGGCCACGTACATGTTCTCGTACTGCTCACGGTCGCCGCCGACGGCGGCATCGGGAAGCGGGGTGACCTCGGGAACGCCCACCCCTGCCTGCAAGACCGAGATGCCGGTCAGCGCTGCCGGGTTGATCTGCGTCTGGCCGAAGTACTCGCTGACCGAGCCGGTGACCGAGACGCGATCGCCGATCGCGAGCGTGGGAGCGAGCGCGTTGAGGAAGACGAAGACGCCGTCCGATGCGCCGGGGGTCGCGTCGACCGCACCGCCGGAGCCCTCGGTCTGGATCACGATGCCCTTGTAGCCGCCGGTCCGATAGTCGGCGGTGACGATGCCCTCGACCGTGACGGTCTGGCCGTTCAGCGGCGAGACGTCGGTCGTTCCCTGGACGTCGGCGATCGACACGTCGGTCGGCTCGGGCTCAGGCTCAGGATCGGGGTCGGGGTCGGGAACCGTGCCCGCATTCTGCGGCGTGATGGTGGCCGACAGGCTGAAGTCCGCCTTGTTGTCGTCGGTGTCCTTGCCACCCGTGCGGTTGAGCGACTTGACGTCGGTGTTGCCCGTGGGAGGAGTCGCGGCGGAGGTCTCGAATGTGTTCGAGGTGCCGTAGCCGAGCACGTCGATGACGCCGTCGACACCCGTGACCGAGCCGGGGGTCAGCGTGACCGCCGCGGTGCCCTCGACCAGCGCGAGAGTGCCGTTCGTTCCGCTCGGGTTGAGGGTGCTGACGACGTCGGCCGTCGGCAGTGCTGCGCCGTTGGCTCCGTTGCTGCCCGCCTGCACGAGATAGTGGCCGCCGGCGGGGATGACGCCGGTCAGCGGCGCGACGCCGTTCGAACCGCCCGTTCCTGTCGCGGATCGATACTGCAGCGAGAGTCCGTCGAGGGTGACGGGTGCCGCCGTGGGGTTGTAGAGCTCGACGAACTTGTTCGTGAACGCCGCCCCGGCACTGCCCCCGGAGAGGTAGGCCTCGTTGATCACCACCCCCGTTCCCGAGACGTCTGCGGAGGCTGGCGCGGCGATCAGGGCGCTGGCGCCCAGTGCGGCCACGCAGGTGGCGGCGAGAACGCCGAGACGCCCCCGACTTCTGCGGTCTGACCCGGGAACCTGGTGATTCGCGGCGTCGGGAGCGGACATCATCTGTGTTGTCTCCTCGGGTGTGTTCTGGCGACGGCTCTCGTGAAACCGGGCGGTGCGGGCTCTCAGCCGACGCACATGTGAGCGAGCATACGGAGGCCCTCCGACAACCTCAACGGAGTTTTCCGATTGGTAACCAAGCCCTCACCGAACGTCCGGACCCGACCCTGACGAAGGTGGAATATCGGACCGCGAACCGCTCACATGAGCGCGATGCGCCGCGCGGATGCGGGTCGGGTCAGGCGGAATCAGACGGAGTCGCCGGCGGCGGTCGCTGCGTCCTCGAACTCCTCGACCTCACGCTCCCAGGCGTCCTTGGCGAGTCGATACCAGAGGTAGAAGGCGAACCCGGCGAAGATCGCCCACTCCGCGGCATAGAAGATGTTGAGCCAGTTCACCGGCGACTGCTCCTCGGGTGCAGGCGAGGAGATGTCCGTGAGACCTGCCGTCGCCGTCATCGAGGCGAGGTACGGCCGATACACGTCGAGCTCGTCGACGTCGTGCCAGTGGCTGAGCAGCGCAGCGGTCGACATGCGGTCCATGCGCTGGGGATCGTCCTTCGGCGGCACCGATGGCCCCTCGTCCGAGATCACCCGACCGACGAGGGATACGTCCTCTGCGCTCTCGTCGAGCTTCTCGACGGCCGCCTCGGCGACGGCACGGTCGGCGGTCCATCCGATCGCGACCGCGATCGACGTGCGCTCCGCGACCCGCAGCTGACCGGTCACCCAGTAGCCCTCGACGCCGTCGTTGAACCGGCTCGACACGATGAGGAAGTCATCGCGGATCCAGGTCCCCGACGTCTCGACCTTCTGCCCGACCAGCGGCTCGGGGAGGTACGCACCCGGCTCGACCACATCGGTCAGCGGTCGCACCTGCTCGGTCGCTCCTGCGGGCGGCGGATTGGTCTCGATCGCGCGCTCGAGCTGCCACTGCCCCAGCCACGCGAACACGCCGGCCACCACGAGGCACAGCACGAGCATCCCGATCCAGCGTCCCCGGAGCATGACCTCGCGGAGAGTCGGGGGGAACAGAGCAGCAGAAGTCACGGCGTGGTGCGGGCCTCAGGCCTCGTACGGTGCGAGGACGACCTCGACCCGCTGGAATTCCTTGAGGTCGGAGTATCCGGTGGTGGCCATCGACTTGCGCAGCGCCCCGATGAGGTTCGCCGTGCCGTCGACGACGGGCGCCGGACCGTAGAGGATCTCCTCGAGCGTGCCGATGCCGCCGACCTCGACGCGACGACCGCGCGGGAGCTTGGGGTGATGCGCCTCGGGACCCCAGTGGAAGCCACGACCCGGTGCATCGGTGGCGCGTGCGAGGGCGACGCCGAGCATGACCGCGTCAGCACCCATCGCGAGTGCCTTGACGATGTCACCGGACGTGCCGACGCCACCGTCTGCGATGACGTGCACGTAGCGTCCGCCGGACTCGTCGAGGTAGTCACGGCGGGCCGCGGCCACGTCCGATACGGCCGTGGCCATCGGAGCGTGGATGCCGAGGGTCGCGCGCGTGGTCGACGCCGCTCCCCCGCCGAACCCGACGAGGACACCGGCCGCACCCGTGCGCATCAGATGCAGGGCCGCGGTGTAGGTGGCTGCGCCTCCGACGATGACGGGCACGTCGAGGTCGTAGATGAACTTCTTGAGATTCAGTGGCTCGTCGACGCTCGAGACGTGCTCGGCCGACACGGTGGTGCCGCGGATGACGAACAGGTCGACCCCTGCGGCGGCGACCGTGTCGTAGAACTCCTGCGTGCGCTGCGGCGTCAGCGATCCGGCGACGGTCACTCCGGCTTCACGGATCTCGGCGAGACGCTGCGTGATGAGCGCGGGCTTGATCGGCTCGGAGTAGAGCTGCTGCATGCGCGCGGTCGCCTCTCCCTCACCGAGGGATGCGATCTCCGCAAGAAGGGGCTCGGGGTTCTCGTAACGGGTCCACAGTCCTTCGAGGTCGAGGACGCCGAGTCCGCCGAGCTGCCCGAGCATGATCGCCGTCTGAGGGCTCACGACGGAGTCCATCGGTGCGCCGAGCACCGGGATCCCGAAGCCGAAGGCGTCGATCGTCCAGGCGGTCGACACGTCCTCCGGGTTGCGGGTGCGCCGCGAGGGCACCACCGCGATGTCGTCGAACGTGTACGCGCGACGCGCACGCTTGCCTCGGCCGAGCTCGATCTCCATGGTCACCACCCCAGACTACCGGGCGTACGCGATGACACCGACGGCTGGGAGACTGAGAGAGAGGTCGGGAGGCAATATGTCGGATTCGGTGGAGGTCGCCGTCGTCGGTGGCGGCGTGATGGGCCTTGCGACCGCGTGGGAGCTCACCCGACGAGGGAGGAAGCCCGTCGTCTTCGAGCGCTTCGCCCGTGGCCACCACCAGGGCGCCTCGCACGGCGCCACGCGCAACTTCAACAACGCCTACGACGAGGACCACTATCTCGACCTGCTCGTCCGCGCACGCGCCGGATGGGACGCCCTCGGGCAGGTGGGCGGCGAGCCGCTGCTGCGTCTGCACGGCCTGGTCACCCACGGAGATGTCGACGTCGCCGCGATCGAACGGCGGCTGTCCGAGCGCGGCATCCACGCCGAGATGCTGACGGCGCACGAGGCATCGTCGCGATGGTCGGGCATGCGCTTCGGCGGCGATGTGCTCTTCTCCCGCGACGCGGGCGTCGCCCGCGCATCCGCCGCGCTGGGCGAGTTCGAGCGACGGATCGTCGCCGCGGGAGGCGAGGTGCGCTGGGAGACCCCCGTCACGCGGATCGACGAGACCGACGAGGGCGTCGACATCGTGCTGCCTGACGCCCGCGTGCGGGCAGACGTCGTCGTCGTCGCGGCCGGCGCCTGGACCGAGCGGATGCTTCCCGGCATCCCGCTGCCGCGCCTGGAGGTCACCGAGGAGTTCCCCGCGCACTTCCGCCCCGCCGCCGGCTCGGTGTGGCCCTCGTTCAATCACTACGTCGATCCCGGCCGCTACCCGGCGACGGTCTACGGGATGCCGACGCCCGGCGAGGGCGTCAAGGTCGGGTTCCACCGCGTGGGCGACGTCGTCGACCCGGATGCCCGCCCGCACGCGGTGACGCACGCGCAGGCCCTCGCCGACTATGTGGGCGAGTGGATGCCGGGCCTCGACCCGGCATCCGCGGAGCCGATCAGCTGCACCTACACCTCGACCGATGACAGCGCCTTCGTGCTCGACCGATCGGGGCGGATCGTGGTCGGCGCCGGCTTCTCCGGCCACGGCTTCAAGTTCGCCCCTGGCGTGGGCGCGACCCTCGCCGATCTGGCCCTCGATCCCTCCGCTCTCGCGGCGGAGCCGTTCCGACTGCGCTGAACTCAGCGGGCTCGCACCACGCGGCGCTCGTCCCACACGGGGGCATCGGCTTCGTACACCTCGCCGTCCGAGCCGAACACGAGGAACCGGTCGAACGAGCGGGCGAACCAGCGATCATGCGTGACCGCGAGCACGGTCCCCTCGAAACGACGCAGAGCGTCTTCGAGCGCCTCGGCCGACTCGATGTCCAGGTTGTCCGTCGGCTCGTCGAGCAGCAGCAGCGTCGCACCGGAGAGCTCGAGCAGCAGCACCTGGAACCGGGCCTGCTGGCCGCCCGACAGCGATTCGAAGGTCTGCTGCGCCTGCCGCACGAGTCCGTACCGGTCGAGCGCCGAGCTCGCGGCATCCCGCGGCATGCCGGCCCGTCGTTCGTCTCCCCTGTGGAGGATCTCGAGCAGCGTTCGGCCGACGAACTCGGGATGCGCATGCGTCTGCGCGAACAGCCCCGGCACGACGCGCGCTCCCAGCACGGCCTGCCCACGGTGATCGACCGTCGCGAGCTGCTCCCCGGTGGACGTCACGTGACCCAGCGTCGGGTCCGGATCGCTGCCCCCGCGTGCGAGGAGGCGGAGGAAGTGCGACTTCCCCGATCCGTTCGACCCGAGCACGGCGACCCGATCGCCGTACCAGACCTCGGCGTCGAACGGCCTCATCAGCCCGGAGAGCTCGAGCCCGTGTGCGACCACCGCGCGTTTGCCCGTGCGTGACCCTCGCAGCCTCATGTCGAAGTCCTGAGCCGGGGGTCGCTCCTCCGGCGGTCCGGCCTCCTCGAATTTGCGCAGTCGCGTCTGCGCCGCCTGGTACCGCGACGCGAATCCGTCGTTCGCCGACGCCTTCACCTTGAGGTTCGCGACGAGGGTCCGCAGCTTCTCGTGCTGCTCGTCCCACCGGCGGCGCAGCTCGTCGAGTCTGTCCATGCGGTCGCTGCGCGCCTGGTGGTAGGTCGCGAATCCGCCGCCGTGCACCCACGCCGAGGCCCCCGCGCCGCCGGGCTCGAGGGTGATCAGCCGATCGACCGCACGGGCCAGCAGCTCCCGGTCGTGCGATACCAGCAGCACGGTCTTCGGCGTCTGCCTGAGCTGCTCCTCGAGCCAGCGCTTGGTGGGAACGTCCAGATAGTTGTCCGGCTCGTCGAGCAGCAGCACCTCGTCGGGTCCGCGCAGCAGCGCCTCCAGAGCGAGTCGCTTCTGCTCGCCACCCGACAGCGTCGTGAGATCGCGGAAGCGGGCACGCTCGAAGGGCACTCCCAACGCGGCGACCGTGCACTGGTCCCAGACCGTCTCGTGCTCGTAGCCGCCGGCATCCGCGTACTCCGCGATCGCCGTCGCATACGCCATCTGCGTGTCGTGCTCATCGCGCTCGATCAGCGCGTCCTCCGCAGCCTCGAGAGCCTGCGCCGCCTGCCGGATGCGATGGGGCGCGACCCGCACCAGCAGCTCGTGAACGGTCTGACCGGACTCGCCGTGGCCGACGAACTGGTCCATCACGCCGAGGCCGCCGTCGATCGTCACGACGCCGTCATCGGCGGGCTGGTCGCCTCGGATGATGCGGAGCAGCGTCGTCTTGCCGGCCCCGTTGGGCCCGATGAGGGCGCTCGTCGACCCGGCTCCGACGCGAAAGCTCGTCTCGTCCAACAGCGGTCTGCCGTCGGGAAGGGTCAGCGAGACCCCCGCAACATCTATGTATCCCACCGTGCGTGGCCGTCCTTCCGCCCGCTTGGCGAGCCGACCAGGCTATCAGCAATCGGGCCGACCGGTCAGCGAGTGCGGCCGACCACCTGGATCGCCTCGGTGCGCGGCGCCGCCGGGAGCAGCATCCGGAACTCGGTGCCGACGCCCTCTCTGCTCGTCACGTCCATCGTGCCGCCGTGGGCGAGCACGATCGCCCGGGTGATCGTGAGGCCGAGACCGACGCCGGGCACGGCGTTGCGGGTCGCTGTCGACGCGCGGAAGAACCGGGTGAACAGCATGCCCTGCTCGTCTTCGGGGATGCCCACACCGGTGTCGCGCACGGAGAGCTCGACGCCTCCGTCGACGAGACGCACGCCCGCGGTGACCCGCCCGCCCGCAGCGGTGAACTTGATCGCATTCGAGAGCAGGTTGTCGAGGGCCTGTCCGATACGTCCCGAGTCGACCGAGAGCACGACGGGAGTCGCCGGGATCTCGGCCACGATCTCGATGCCCTCGCGCTGCGCATGCGGGCCGGACGATGCGACGGCGCTGCGCACCAGCTCGGTGACGTCGGCGTCTCGGCGCTCGAGCGGGAAGCGGCCCGACTCCACCTGGGCGGTGAACAGCAGGTCCCCGACGAGGTTGAGCAGGCGCTGCGCGTTGCGCTCGATGATGTCGACGAACTCCTGCTGGTCGGTCGTCAGAGGCTGCGCGGGATCGTTCTGCAGCAGGTCGAGGAAGCCGATGATGGCGCTGAGCGGTGTCCGCAGCTCGTGCGAGATCATGCCGACGAACTCGTCCTTCATGCGCGCGACCTCCACCGCCCTGGTCTCGTCGGTGATCACCAGCAGGTAGCCGTGTCGGGAGCCGTCGGAGTCCTGGTAGGGAGTGACGGTGACGCGCGCGGGAACCGTCGATCCGCCGACGGTCGCCACGTCGATGTGCGAGTCCACCGGCAGACCGGCGTCGGCATCGTCGAACAGCGCACGCAGGCCGGGGTGGAGCCCGTCGTCAGCGTGGGCGGCGGCCTCGGTCGCGAACGGGGCGAGAGCGTGCGAGGGGAAGAACCGGTCGACCGGAACGGCGGCGAGCGCGTCCGGCACCGCCATGCCGAGCAGGCGCACCGCACCCGGATTCCATGCCGTGATCACCCCGCAGTTGTCGGTGGCGATGACCGCCTGGCCGGTGATGGAGTTCCACAGGCTCGTGAAGGACTCGGAGAGCGCGCGGTACTGCTGCTCGCTCGACTTCAGCTGCTCGAGCATCGCCTCGTTCGCGGCGAGAGCGGCCGTGCGCTCGACGACATGCGCCTCGGCCTGGGCCGTGCGCAGTCTCTGCAGTCGGGAGAGCTCGTTCACGATCGCACCGACGGTGGCGAACACCAGCGGGCCGATGACACCGCGAAGCCAGGCCACGGGGTCTTCCGGCGGATCGATGATGTTCGGCATGAGCAGCGCGATCGATGAGAACACACCGACGATCACGACCTGGCGCCGACCGGGGGCTGCGGCGATCCAGATGACCGGGAGGAGCACGAATGAGGAGAAGAGGGATGCCGGCCCGCCGGTACCCGCCCTGATCGCACCCAATCCGAGGATGTCGATCATCGGAATGAGCATCACGACCCAGCCGTCGTACACCCCGCGCACCGAGAGCACCGCCGCGAGTGCCGTCACCACCGCGATGGTGGCGAGGCCGAAGATCGCGACGCCGGTGTCGGTCACCGGGATGCCGGGGATCGTGAACATGAGGACGGAGGCGACCGCGACGGCGATCGCCGTGGGACCCTGCTTCATCAGCGGCGTCGGATTGTCGAAGTACCGGCGCCAGCTGCGCTCCATCGTCTGCTGGACGGTGCTGGTCGGAGTCATCGTGCCACTTCTCTGAGGAGTGCCCGCAGTTCGGCCCCGATGATCGGCTTGGGCAGTGCCGCGTCGGCGTCGGGGTAGTCGGCGACGTCGAGCACGGAGCTCACGATCAGGAAGCACTCCGGGAAGCGGGTCTTGATGAGTCTCGCCAGCTCCGAGCCGCTGATGCCGGGCAGCAGCAGGTCGAGCACGGCGACGACCGGTGAGATCGTCGAGAATGCGGCGATCGCCGATTCGGCGTCCACCGCGGCGAACACGTCGAAGCCCTCGCGGTCGAGATAGCGCTTCAGGAGCGCCGTCTGGTCTGCGCTGTCCTCGACCACGAGGGCCAGCGGCCGCGCGGTCATCGCAGGAACAGCTCTCGCACGATCACGATGACGACGACGACGCCCAGGGCGAGGAGGGCCTGCGGGATCAGGAGCTTCTCCCGACGGGCGTCGGCGGCGATCTCCTCCTCCTCGGCGCTTCTCGAAGGTGCTTCGGTCATGAGTCGACCCGTCCGATCTTCTCGGTCTTGATCCATGCGGCGTCGGCGTGGCGCCACTCTTTGATGTAGGAGTCCACCGTGATGGCGCAGAGCAGCGAGCCGTACCCGCAGACGTAGAGCAGCAGCCCGGCGAAGAACCGTCCTGCCGGCAGGGGCTCGACGACACGGGCGAGCCAGATCCCGAGCATCGAGATCGGTCCCCAGAGGTAGAAGACGACAGCCCACATCAACCGCGTCTCGTCGGTGAGCGCGAGCCCGAGGTCGTTCAGGCCCGATTCGAACAGCCAGGGGAACAGGGCGATCGCCATCAGGATGAGGGCGCCGAGCCCGGGGAACATCAGCGCCTCACGCCACGACTGTCGGCCGATCCGCCCATCGAGCTGCACGGCGTAGAGCATCGAGAACAGATAGATGCACGCAGCGGCGATCCACATGAATCGGAACACGAACTCGGCGATGTCGCTGTGCAGGACCAGCAGCACGAGCAGCGCGGTGGCTGCGAGGATCATGAAGGCCGGCAGCAGCAGGATGGTGAACCACGCGAGCCCGAAGGCGAAGCTGCCGAGGTTGTGCACTCGGCTCGGGCGGAACCACAGATGCCGGTAGATCGACGTCAGCTGCACATTGCCGCGGGCCCACCGGAGGCGCTGCTTCCACAGACTGTCGATCGTGCGCGGCTCTTCGGCCAGCACGACCGCGTGCGGCTCGAACACCATCCTGCGCCCGGCCAGCTGCCCTTCGAAGGTCGTCATGGTGTCCTCGGCGAGCGTTCCCGTCGGGATCCGGCCGCCGATCGCCTCGAGATTCGCGCGCGAATGCAGCTGCGCACCTCCGGCGAGGCACGCGATCGCTCCCCCGACGTTCTGCGTCCGGCGGGCCGAGAGCTGCCCGATGACGTACTCGATCGCGATGAACCGGGTGAGGTAGTTGCGGTCGCGACTGCCCTCGGCGATATACGCGGTGACGGCGCCGACCTTCTCATCGGCGAGATGCCGGCTCATCTTGCGCAGGGAATCCCGGGCGAAGATCACATCGGCGTCCATGATCAGCACCGCTTCGGTCCACTCGTCCGCGAGCACGATGTCGAGTCCGTGGTTGAGCGTGTGCGCCTTGCCCTCGCCACCCTTGTCCCGGCGCAGATGCACGACCCGTCCGGGGAATGCCGCCGCCTTCGCAGCGACCACCTCGGGGGTGTCATCGGTCGATGCATCGTCGATGACGAAGATGCGCAGGCGGTCGGCCGGGTACTCGAGCTGCATCAGGCGTTCGATCGCCTGGCCGAGCACGAGGCCCTCGTTCCACGCCGGGATCAGCACCGCGATGCGGGGATGGTGCGGTGCCGCCTTGCCGTAGTGGTTGCGGAACGCGTGCACGGGCAGGGCGAGGAACTGCAGCCCGGTGTTGATCACCGGCAGGGTGCCGACCAGCACGCAGAGCAGGAGGATGACGACGACGACGGTCTCGACCCAGTTCAGTTCGGCCATCAGCTCGCCCTCCATCGGTCGAGGATCTCTGTCACGCGCGCGTAGCGTCCGACGTCGGACGCGATGTGGCTGTCCGTGGACGCGACGATCTCGGCGCCGGCGCTGCGCAGCGCGTCGAGCAGGGGGATGCCGGGGCAGCCCCACTTCTCGTTCACCTCGACCTGCGTGTCGGTCTCGGCCGCCGTCGTCGCCCACGCGGTGATGCGATCGGCACCGAGTTCCGCTTCGGAGAGACCGATCTTGGGCAGGATCGAGAAGCAGTGGGCGAGCTGATTGCCGGGGTGACGTCGCATCGCCGCGATCAGTGCCGACACGAGCTGATCGAGCGCGTCCTCGGCGGCCCAGCCGGCGTCGAGCCGTTCGCGGACGGCGCTCGGACCGAGGGGTCCGTCGATTCCGGGGAACTGGTGGTCGGCGATCAGAATGCGATCGATCCCGCTCGGCAGCTCGGGGATGTCCAGTTCTCCCGAGGCATCGAGGATCTTCGCCTCGACTCCCGTCAGTACCGTCAGACCCTCGGGCACGCGCAGCGCCCTCACCGCCGCGAGGTACTCGGGCACCCAGGGCGTCGACTGCCGCACGTGGTCGACCAGGCGCACGGTCGTGAGACCGGCAGCGGATGCCGCGGCGACGTTCTCGGCGAGAGTGGAGACCGCGTCATCCGAGAACGTCGAATGCACGTGGTGGTCGCCTCGCAGCAGCGCGTGACTCACAGTTCCTCCTGATGTCCCGCGTGCGCGGAGACGAGGATCTCGTCGACCTCGACGATCACGTCCTCGAGGAAGCGCACCGACGCGATCTCGCGGAAGGCGACCGTCGACGGGATCCCGCGGCCCAGGAACAGGTCGGCGACGAGCGAGGGGATGTCGACTCCCGCGGCGATCGTGAGCGGAAGCGCGCCAGGGAATCGGGGATTCACCTCGAGGAGCACCGCTCGGCCGTCGCGGTCGCGCCGGAGCTGGACGTTGGCGACGCCGACGAGTCCGATCGCCCGGGCGATGGATGCCGCCGCGTTCTCGAGTTCGTCGTCGTGCACCGTGCGCCCCGCGATGGCCACACCGGAGTCGACCCTGGCTCGGGTCCGCGGCACCGCCGCGACCACCGAGCCGGAGGCATCTGCGATCACATCGACCGAGTACTCCTCGCCCGGGAGGAAGTCCTGCACGATGAGTCCTTCGTCCTGCGGCAGCGCTTCGAGCGCCGCCCGGTCGGGGACGAGCCGTACGCCGCGGCTGCCGGCTCCCTGACGAGGCTTGGCGAAGACGGGGAACTCCCAATCGACCGCCAGCGCATCGGGGCCCGCGAGGACAGTACGCGGCGTGAGACCGGTCGACTCGCACCGCTCGGCGAGCAGCAGCTTGTCGAGGGCGACGGCGAGCGTGTCCTGCGAGGGCGCGGCGAGCACAGCCGGAGCCAGCTCCTCGCGCCTGCCGGCGAGCGCGATCAGCTCGACATCGACGGTGGAGATCACGAGATCGAGCCGGTCATCCTCGACCATGCGGGCTATCGCCGAGACGAAGTCGACATCGCGCCCCGGCGGCACGAGACGGCGGTGCGTCGGCGGCACGAGGTAGATGCCGCTCGCCCAGCCGTCCATGTCCGCGGCGAAGACCTCGAGGTCTTCACGACGAAGCAGCGAGCGGATGACGGCGACGCCCGCCGGGCCACCGGCGCCCGTCACCAGTACGCGCGCGCTCATCAGCTCTCCCGTCGTGTGAGTTCGTGGGCGCCGATGAACTCGGCGGTCTCACGGACGACCTCGAGCGGCTCGACCGCCGATCCTCCGCCGAAGCGGGACCAGTAGCGAGCGGTGGCCGTCACGAACTCGGGTTCGAGGTAGTCCCGGGTCGCCGTCTGCGAGCCGAAGCATTCGAGCAGCCGCAGCTTCTGACCGATGTACTGGTCGATGCGGACGAACCGCGTCGGGCGGAAGTCGATCGTCGCCGAGGGGCTCTGGTAGCAGGCGACCGTTCCGACCCGCCGGGTCGCGGCGATCGTCGCCTCGCTCACCGCTCGATGATCCTGGTGCCGATCGTTCGACGAGTGCGTGTAGACGATCGTCGGCTGGACCTCCTGCACGACCTCCTCGATCAACCGGACCGTGGCCCCGCCGCCGGAGATCTCGGTGTCGATGAGGTCTTTGACGAACAGTCGCGCACCGAGCATCTCCGCCGAGGCGAGCGATTCGTGCTGCCTGCTGTCAGCGTCTCCCCCGCGCGCACCGCGCGAGAGGGTGAGGATCGTGATCGAGTCGCCCGCCTGGGAGTGCGCGGCGAGGAGTCCTCCGACGCCGATCTCGACATCGTCGGGGTGCGCGCCGATGGCGAGCACCACCTCTTTGGTGCGGTTGGCCTCGCGGCGCGTGCGGCCCTCCGTCACGAGCCGGGTGACCGCCTCGACGAGCTTCACGTTGTCGAGCGGCTTGGTGAGGAACTCGTCGGCCTGCGCGCGCAGAGCCGAGACGGCGTACTCGACCGAGACGTGCGCGGTCATGACGACCACCGGCAGGAGCGGGTCGTTCCGACGCAGCTGCGCGAGCAGCTCCAGCCCGTCGAGTCCGGGCATCTCGATGTCCGTGACGACCACGTCCGGCGTGAAGGTCTCGAGCCGCGCGACGGCGGACTCGCCATCGTGAGCGACCACGACCTCGCAGCCGGCCCGCCTCTCGAGCACGGTCTTGACGAGCAGGGCGACGTCTGGGTCGTCGTCGACGACGAGGACGCGGGGAGCATCCTGGGGCATATCTGCAGCTCTCAGTGGGGAAGTCCCCCTGCCGGTCAGCGGCCGGCGTGGCACTCCCTGCGCCCTTCGCGCCGGGAGCTCGAGGGGAAGTCGAGCGGGTGTCTCTAAATACTGGCATATCAACAGACCGCCGCGATGGCGGCCACGGCTGCTCCCTCAGTACTCTCGAGGATGAAAGCGGTCTGCGGACGGCCGCCCCTCTCGAAACGGAGCGACCATGACCGACTCGACGCGGCCCGAAGACCCGCAGTACAGCCCTCCCGCGTGGGACGGAGCGCGACCGGCGGATGCCGCCGTGGATCCTGCCGCCTACCCGATGGCCGGCCCGGGACAGCCCACGCCGTACACCTCCCCCGCCGGGCAGGGGCTGGCGGTCGCGGGACTCGTCCTGGCCTTCGTCATCGCTCCGCTCGGACTGATCCTGAGCATCGTCGCCGCCGTCAGGCTCGGCAAGGCCGGGGCACCGCGCGGCCTCGCCATCGCGGGAATCACGGTCGGCGCCGTCATCACCGTCATCTGGATCATCGGCATCATCGTGCTCGTGAGCGTCTTCGCGAACCTGTTCGCGATGTGCGCCGACCTCGGTCCGGGCGTGTGGCAGGTCGGCGGAGTCACCTACACCTGCAGCTGAGTTCGCGGCCGGACGAGAAAGGGGCCGGATGCGATCGCATCCGGCCCCTTCTCGATTCGTCTCAGCGCTTGTAGTTCGGCGCCTCGACCACGATCTGCACGTCGTGCGGGTGCGACTCCTTGAGACCCGCCGCGGTGATGCGCACGAACTTGCCGCGCTGCTTGAGCTCTTCGATGGTGCGGGCTCCGACGTAGAACATCGACTGCCGCAGTCCGCCGACCAGCTGATACGCGACGGCCGACACGGGGCCACGGTACGGCACCTGTCCCTCGATGCCCTCGGGGATCAGCTTGTCGTCGCTGGGCACGTCGGCCTGGAAGTAGCGGTCCTTCGAGTACGAGGTCTGCTTGCCGCGGGTCTGCATGGCCCCGAGGGAGCCCATGCCGCGGTACTGCTTGAACTGCTTGCCCGACTGGAAGACGATCTCGCCCGGCGACTCGTCGGTGCCGGCGAGCAGCGAGCCGAGCATCACGGCGTCAGCACCCGCGACGAGCGCCTTGGCGATGTCGCCGGAGTACTGCAGACCACCGTCGGCGATCACAGGGACGCCGGCCGGACGTGCGGCGAGCGACGCCTCGTAGACGGCCGTGACCTGGGGCACGCCGACGCCGGCGACGACGCGCGTCGTGCAGATGGAGCCTGGCCCCACGCCCACCTTGACCGCGTCGACACCTGCGTCGATGAGCGCCTGAGCGCCCTCGCGGGTGGCGACGTTGCCGCCGATGACGTCGATGTGCGCGAAGCTCTCGTCCGCCTTGAGCCGCGTGACGAGGTCGATCACGCCCTGTGACTGGCCGTTGGCCGTGTCGACGACGAGGACGTCGACTCCGGCGTCACGCAGCGCCTCTGCGCGCTCCCAGGCATCGCCGAAGAAGCCGATGGCCGCGCCGACACGCAGACGACCCTGGTCGTCCTTCGTGGCGAGCGGATACTTCTCGCTCTTGTCGAAGTCCTTGATGGTGATGAGACCGGCCAGCTGGCCGTCCTCATCGATGAGGGGCAGCTTCTCGACACGGTGATGCGCGAACAGGGCGATGACCTCGCCGGCGGCGACGCCCACCGGTGCGGTGACGAGACCCTCCGACGTCATGACGTCCTTCACGAAGGTGGTCTGACGCTCGAAGCCCGAGACGAAGCGCATGTCGCGGTTGGTGATGATGCCGACGAGGCGGCCGTCGGGGTCGACGACCGGCAGACCGGAGATGCGGTACTTGGCGCAGAGCGCGTCGACCTCTTCCACGGTCGCGTCGGGCGACGTCGTGATCGGGTCGGTGATCATGCCCGACTCGCTGCGCTTGACGCGGTCGACGTGGGCCGCCTGATCGGCGATGGAGAGGTTGCGGTGCAGGATGCCGATGCCGCCCTCTCGCGCCATCGCGATGGCCATGCGGGACTCGGTAACTGTGTCCATGGCGCTGGAGAGCAGCGGAGTCGCGACCGAGATACGGCGAGTGATCCGCGACGAGGTGTCTGCCTCGCTGGGGATGACGTCGGTGTGCCCGGGAAGGAGCAGCACATCGTCGTACGTGAGTCCGACGAAGCCGAAGGGGTCGTGCTGGTCCATGGATAGTCCTCCTGCGGGCGCGATCTGGGGCGAGGGTGTACCAATTCTAAGTGCGGAGCGGCTGAGGAAATTCCCTGCGCCCGCTGACATCGCGCGCAGGACGCCCCGGATGACCTATCGGTATTTCGCAACTTCGTGATGGGATCGTTCTCACCGTGAGCAGATCGTGCCTTGGTCGAAACAGAGCCGACACATTACGCTCATACCGTCGTACATCAGGGCCGATGAACAACTCCGTCATGGCCTGTGTACTGGGCTGGAGGTTCTGTGCGTCCGACGATCTCGGCGAATCGAAGCGGAATGCGGTGGGTCATCATCCTGCTCGCGTCGCTCCTCGCCATCGCTTTCCTGTGGTTGCAGCCTCCGGCTGCGGCTTCCGCCGAAGAAACGGACGACGGCCAGGAGATCACAGACTTCTACTTCGCCGGTGTCATCACCTTCGATGACGACCCCGTCGAAGGCGTCGTGATGACGATCGAGGGCGGCGGCTTCGAAGGCGAGACTGAGACCGACGCCGAGGGCAAGTGGCGCCTGTACGTGCCCGAGAAGGACACGTACACGCTCACCGTCGACGAGGAGACCCTCCCCGACGGCGTGATCGTCGATGCAGCGCAGCTGCCCGAGGGCACCCAGCCCATCGCGGGCACGACGGCGTCGTTCGAGGTCGAGTTCGGCCTGACCGGCACGAAGATCCTCAACCTCTTCCTCGGTGAGGGCGAGAGGATGACGACGTCCTTCATCGACCAGCTCCTCTCACGTCTCGTGGGCGGCCTGAACTTCGGTCTGCTGCTGGCGCTGGCCTCCATGGGCGCGGCGCTCATCTACGGCACGACGCGGCTGTCGAACTTCGCTCACGCCGAGATGGTCACGTGGGGCGGCCTCGTCGCCCTCGTGACGACGAGCTTCTGGCATCTGCCGCTGTGGCTCGGCATCATCGCCGCCGTGATCGGGGGCGGTCTCTTCGGCTGGGCCCTGGATGCCGGCATCTGGCGTCCGCTGCGACGACGAGGCCTCGGTGTCGTGCAGCTGATGATCGTCAGCATCGGTCTGTCTCTCGCCCTGCGCTATGCGTTCCAGTACATGATCGGTGGTGGCACTCGCCAGCTCCCCGGGGCCAGCCCCGAGCCGTTCCGGTTCGGTCCGATCTCGCTGTCCTACATCGACCTGATCGGCATCGTGGTCAGCATCGTCGTGATCGTGGGCGTCGCGTTCTTCCTCACCCGCACCCGCATCGGCAAGGCGACCCGCGCCATCTCCGACAACCCGCAGCTCGCCGCAGCATCCGGCATCGACGTCGACAAGGTCGTGCGCTACGTCTGGATCCTGTCCGGCACGCTCGCCGCCATCTCCGGCATCCTCTGGGCCTACTTCCGCCCCGGCGTGAAGTGGGACATGGGCATGCAGATGCTGTTGCTCATCTTCGCCGCCATCACCCTCGGCGGGCTCGGCACGGCGTTCGGTGCGCTCGTCGGCTCCCTCATCGTCGGCATCGCGGTCGAGGTCTCCACCCTCTGGATCCCCTCGGATCTGAAGTATGCGAGCGCCCTGGTCGTGCTCATCGTGATCCTCCTCGTCAGACCGCAGGGCCTGCTGGGACGCAGGGAAAGGTTGGGCTGATCGCCATGGACTTCGGAAGCATCTTCTCGAACACAGCCGTCTATCTGTTCAGCCCCGTCACCCTCGCCTACGCGCTGGCGGCGACCGGTCTGGCCGTGCACTTCGGCTATGCGGGCCTGCTCAACTTCGGCATGGCCGCCTTCATGGCGGTCGGCGGATACGGATACGCGATCTCCGTGCTGACCTTCGGGCTCCCCTGGTGGGTCGGCATGCTCATCGGTCTCCTCGGGGGCGCGTTCTTCGCAGTCCTCCTCGGCATCCCGACGCTGCGGCTCCGTGCCGACTATCTCGCCATCGCGACGATCGCCGCGGGTGAGATCGTACGACTGCTCTTCACCACCCAGATCTTCGACGAGTACACCAACTCGGCCGACGGTCTCGCGCAGTTCAACGGCGGGTTCCGCGACGCCAATCCGTTCCCGCCGGGCACCTACGGCTTCGGACCGTGGACCTACAGCGCGAACGACCTGTGGAACCGGGTGTTCGGACTCATCGTGCTGCTCGTCGCGATCCTGCTGGTCTGGTCGCTCATGCGCAGCCCGTGGGGGCGCGTCCTCAAGGGAATCCGCGAGGATGAGGATGCCGTGCGCTCGCTCGGCAAGAACGTCTTCGCGTACAAGATGCAGGCGCTCGTCGTCGGTGGCGTGATCGGCGCAGCCGGAGGAATCGTCTTCGTCCTCCCCTCGGCTGTCGTGCCGGGCAGCTACACGACCTCGCTCACGTTCTTCCTGTGGACGATCCTGCTGCTGGGCGGCGCGGCCACCGTGTTCGGCCCGACACTCGGGGCCATCCTCTTCTGGGTCGTCTTCGCTTTCATGGCGAACCTGCTCCCGGCGATGGCGCGGTCCGGAATCCTGCCCATGTCCGACAGCCAGGCCTCGACCCTGGTGTTCATCTTCGTCGGCATCGCCCTGATGCTGCTCGTGATCTTCCGACCTCAGGGCATCCTCGGAGACAAGAGGGAGATGACCTTTGTCAAATGAACTGACCCCCGACGAGAGCGCCCAGACGGCGCCCGCGACCGGCAGCATCCGCCGACCGAAGACCACCGGGCTCGCCAAGGGCCCTGCGGCCCCCGGCGTGCCGAAGGTCGATCCCATCCTGATCGCGGATGCCGTGCAGCGGCGCTTCGGCGGTCTGACGGCCGTCGACGTCGACCACGTCGAGATCCCTCGCGGCGCCATCACCGCTCTGATCGGCCCGAACGGAGCAGGGAAGACGACCCTGTTCAACCTGCTCTGCGGTTTCGACAAGCCGAACAGCGGGACCTGGTCGTTCGACGGCACGAGCCTCTCGGGCGTTCCCTCCTTCAAGGTGGCGCGCATGGGACAGGTGCGCACGTTCCAGCTGACCAAGTCGCTGTCGCTGCTCACCGTGCTCGAGAACATGAAGCTCGGTGCTCCGGGACAGCGCGGCGAGGGCTTCTGGTCGAGCCTGTTCCCGTTCCTGTGGCGCAAGCAGGATCAGGAGATCGAGGTCAAGGCCCGCGAGCTGCTGGCCCGCTTCAAGCTCGACGCCAAGGAGAAGGACTTCGCCGCGGCGCTCTCGGGCGGCCAGCGCAAGCTCCTCGAGATGGCGCGAGCCCTCATGAGCGATCCGACCCTGGTGATGCTCGACGAGCCGATGGCCGGCGTCAATCCGGCGCTGACCCAGTCGCTCCTCGATCACATCCTCGACCTCAAGGGCCTGGGCATGACGGTGCTGTTCGTCGAGCACGACATGCACATGGTCCGCCACATCGCCGACTGGGTCGTGGTCATGGCCGAGGGCAAGGTCGTCGCCGAGGGCCCGCCCGACGAGGTCATGGAGGACCCGGCCGTGGTCGACGCCTATCTCGGCGCCCACCAGGACCTCGATCTCGGTGCCGTGACCGGTCGCATCCCCGTGATCGAGAACGCCACCGCCGCCAAGCTCCGCGAGCAGATCGAAGCAGAAGCCGAGGCGGAGCTCGAAGCGACGAGCACGCCGGATCACGACCAGAAGGACAACGCATGAGCGCCGAGACCTCCGCTGCGGCACCGCGAACGGACGACATCGTCGTCGAGCTGAAGGACGTGCACGCCGGCTACCTGCCCGGTGTGAACATCCTCAACGGCGCCAACCTCGTCGCCCGACAGGGCGAGCTGATCGGCATCATCGGCCCCAACGGCGCCGGCAAGTCGACCCTGCTGAAGGCGATCTTCGGGATGGTGAACGTCCGCAGCGGCGAGATCACCGTGAACGGAGAGAGCATCATCGGGTTGAAGGCCGACAAGCTCGTCAAGCGGGGCGTCGCCTTCGTGCCGCAGACGAACAATGTGTTCCCCTCGCTCTCGATCGAGGAGAACCTGCAGATGGGGCTGTATCAGAACCCCAAGATCTACGCCGAGCGCCTCGAGTTCGTCACCGGCATCTTCGCCGAACTCGGCAAGCGCCTCAAGCAGCGCGCCGGGTCGCTCTCGGGCGGCGAGCGGCAGATGGTGGCGATGTCGAGGGCACTCATGATGGACCCGTCGGTGCTGCTTCTCGACGAGCCCTCCGCCGGCCTCTCCCCCGTGCGTCAGGACGATGCGTTCATCCGCGTCTCCGACATCAACAAGGCGGGCGTGACGACGATCATGGTCGAGCAGAACGCGCGGCGCTGCCTGCAGATCTGCGACCGCGGCTACGTGCTCGACCAGGGCAAGGACGCGTACGAGGGCACCGGACGCGACCTGCTGAACGATCCGAAGGTCATCGGCCTCTACCTCGGAACTCTCGGCACCGACGCCGCCTGAGGGCTCCCACGACAGAGGGGCGGATGCGACTCGCATCCGCCCCTCTTCTGTCCCCCCGCGCAGCTCCGGACACGCGGCCGCAGCTCGGGGCACGCACACGACGAAGGCCCCGGATCGAGGATCCGGGGCCTTCGCTCGTGATCAGTTGGTGCGGGAGATCAGGTTGTCGGCGCCGTACTCGTACGTGCCGATCGATGCACCCTGCGGGTCGCCGTTCTCATCGAACGTGATCTCGCCGGAGTAGCCGTCGTAGTCGGCGGTTCCACCGTCGTTGATGATCGCCGCGCAGTCCTCGAAGCTGGTGCACTTCTCACCGTCTCCGCTGCCGCCCGAGACCTCGGCCATCTTCGCAGCGATGTCCGCGCCCTCGGTCGAACCGGCGGCGAGAGACGCGAGTGCGACGAGCACGACCGCGTCGTAGGCCTCGGCTGCGTAGGTGAAGTCGTTGACCTCGGGGTTGCCCTCACCGGTCCAGAACGTCTGCAGACGGTCGGTGAAGTCGTCCTCGAGCGCCGGTCCCGGCTTCGTGCCCTGTGCGCCCTCGAGCGAGAACGGGAAGTTCGTGTCGGGCGAGGAGCCGTAGTCCGACAGGTTTCCGTCGACGAGGTAGAACTTGTCGGGCGAGATGCCGGCGTTGACCAGCAGCGGGGCGATGGTCTTGAACTGGTCGAACGACACGATCGCGACGGCGTCGGGGTTCTGAGCCTTGATCGTCTCGACCTGTGCGTCGAACTGACCGTCACCGACGTTGTACGACGCGTCAGCGACGACCTCGCCACCCGCGTTCTCGAACGTCGACTTGATGTTGTCGAACAGTCCGGTTCCGTAGGCGTCGTTCTGGTAGATCACGCCGAGGGTCTTGTGTCCGTCTTCGGCGATCAGGTTGCCGAGGACCTCACCCTGCAGAAGGTCGCTGGGCGCGGTGCGGAAGTAGAGACCGTTGTCGTCCCAGTCGGTGAAGTCCGGGCCGGTGTTCGAGGCCGAGATCTGCAGGATGCCGGCGCTGACGTTTCCGTCGAGGATCAGGCGTGAGACGCCCGACGCCGCGGCGCCGACGATGGCGGTGACGCCCGCGCCCTGGAGCTTGCTGATCGACGTCTCGTAGGCCTTGGTGTCGGTGTCGCCTTCGTCCTCAGCCGTCAGGTTGATCGTGACGCCGGCAGCAGCATCGTTGACCTCCTTGACCGCGAGGCCGACGCCGGATTCCATGGGCGGGCCGAGGAACGACAGCGAACCGGTCTGCGGCAGCAGCGAGCCGAGCTCGAGCGTGAGGTCGGCCGACGATCCGCCGCCGCCACCACCGTCGGACGGCTCCTCAGAGGGCGTGCCGCTGCAGCCCGCGACGACGATCGCCGAGACGCTCAGCAGCGCGACTCCGGCGAGAATCTTGGCGCTGCGCGAGCGCGTGAATGAGGTCATGATGCTCCCTTGCGTGACTGGCCGTGGATTGTGACCACGGTCGGGTGCTCTAACACTAGGACTGAAAGGCTTCGCGTAGGGGTCGCCGATGTTTCGGTGCGTTAACGATCCGACACCGAGTTTCCGGACGGGTGAACCGGGAGTTCAGACGAGTGTCGGCTGATCGATCCGGCGTCCGCGACGCGCGGCGAGCAGCAGGTCGATCAGGAACACGAGGATCGCGACCCAGACGATGATGAAGCCCGCCCACCGCTCGGGCGGCATCGGCTCGCCGAGCACGACCGCGCCGATGATGAACTGCATGACGGGGGTGACGAACTGGATCATCCCGATGACGGTGAGGTTGATGCGCCGGGTGCCCGCGGCGAAGAGCAGCAGGGGCACCGCCGTGGCCACACCGGCGAATGCGAGAAGCACCGCATGCCACACACCCTGGGAGCCCATCGTGATCCCGGCGGGGGTGGCGGCGACGAGGATCAGCTGCACGATGGCGATCGGGATCAGCCAGAACGACTCGAGCGTGAGTCCGCTGACCGCATCGACCGCGGGGCCGATCTTCTTCTTGATGAGTCCGTAGACTCCGAACGAAGCCGTCAGCGAGAGGGCGATCCACGGGAACTCGCCGTAGAAGAGGACGATCACGATCACGGCGACCGCCGCGATGCCGATCGCCGCCCACTGGAGCCTGCGGATGCGCTCCTTGAGCACGAACACCCCGAGCAGCACGGTGGTGATCGGGTTGATGAAGTACCCGAGGCTGGTCTCCACGATGTTCCCGGAGAGGGTTCCGATGAGGAACACCTGCCAGTTGACGTAGATCAGGACACCCGCCAGAGCCGTCCATCCCAGCAGCCTCGGCTGCCGGACGATGACGCCGAAGGCGGCCCAGCCGCGCATCACGGTGAGGAGGAGCAGGCAGAAGACGAACGACAGCAGCACGCGCCACGCGACGACCTCCCACGGACCGGTGGGCACGAGCAGCAGGAAGTAGAGGGGCAGCACGCCCCAGAGCAGATACGCTCCCCCGCGTACGCGACTCCCGCCGTCTGAGTGGCTCGGGAGGCGGCGTTCGTCGGGGTCACCGCACAACCCTATGCCCGTCGCCGCGCCGCCTCCGACCCACGAGACCCGCCATCCGGACATTGGCAGGAATCGATGCACCGGTGGCCGAACACGCAGGAAGGCCCGGATGCGTGATGCATCCGGGCCTTCCGAAGACGTTGTCTCAGCGGACGACGACTGCGAGCACGTCGCGAGCCGACAGGACGAGGTACTCGTCTGCGCCGAACTTCACCTCGGTGCCGCCGTACTTGCTGTAGAGCACACGGTCGCCCACGGCGACGTCGAGCGGAACGCGGTTGCCGTTGTCATCGATGCGGCCGGGGCCCACGGCCACGACCTCGCCCTCCTGGGGCTTCTCCTTGGCGGTGTCGGGGATGACCAGGCCACTCGCGGTGGTCTGCTCGGCCTCGACCTGCTTGATGACGATGCGGTCCTCGAGCGGCTTGATGGAAACCGACACGGTCTACCTCTTCTTTCTTGACGCTGACAGGAAGACTTTTCGCACTCTCAACCCGAGAGTGCTAATCCAGTCTAGGCGTTCCGCTGGCACTCACGCAATGCGAGTGCCAATGCGGCGAACAGCCCGCCGCCTAAGCTGGGGCAGTGGAGATCTCCGAGCTGCGCGCACTGCTCACCCCCGAGGGCCTGAAGGCGCTGGACGAACTCGGCCCCGTCGACGAGGTCGCCGACGTCGCTCGGATCGTATCCCGGCTGCGTGCGGCCGGCCACTCGCCCGAGCTCGTCTCGGCCGTGGTCGGACAGGCACGACTTCGCACCAAGGCGAAAGGCAAGTTCGGCGACTTCGCGGCCCGGATGCTGTTCACCCGGGCCGGACTCGAGCAGGCGACACGGCTGGGCGTGGCCGCCCGGCATGCCCAGCGGATGCGCCGCGCCGGCATCACTCGCGTCGCGGATCTCGGCTGCGGCATCGGCGGGGATTCTCTTGCGTTCGCCGGTGCAGGGCTCGACGTCGTCGCCGTCGACGCCGACGAGGTGACCTCGGCGATCGCGGCGTACAACCTGGCGCCTCTCGGAGACAGCGCGAGGGTGATCCACGGCACGGCCGAGGCGCACGTGCCCGTCGAGGGCGACGAGAACCAGGCGATCTGGATGGATCCGGCCCGCCGCACCGCCGGGCACAGCGAGACGCGCCGGGTCTCGTCCGATGACTACTCTCCGCCGCTGGACTGGGCCTTCGACGTGGCCTCACGCACATCGACGGGCATCAAGCTCGGTCCCGGTCACGACCGCGATTCGCTTCCCGTCGACGCCGAGGCGCAGTGGGTGAGCGCAGACGGCAGCGTGGTCGAGCTCGTGCTCTGGACGCGCGCACTCGCCCGCGACGGCATCCGCCGTTCCGCCCTCGTGATCCGCGGCGAGCGCTCACATGAACTCACCGCAGGCGCCGACGCCGTCGACGAGCCCGTGCGCGAACTCGGCGCGTTCCTGCACGAGCCGGACGGGGCGGTGATCCGGGCGCGTCTGATCGGCGATGTCGCGCGCAGCCTCGACGCGGGAATGCTCGACGAGCGCATCGCGTATCTCACCTCCGACGCCGCGGTCACCAGTCCGTTCGTGCAGTCGTTCCGGGTGCGCGAGACGATGCCGGCGAACCCGAAGGCGATCAGCGCAGTCCTCAAGGCGAACGACATCGGATCCCTCGAGATCAAGAAGCGCGGCATGGACATCGACCCCGCGGCCTTCCGCAAGAAGCTGGCGCTGCGGGGCGAGCAGACCGCGACGCTGATCCTCACTCGCGTGGGTGATCAGCGACGAGCGATCCTCGCCGATCGGGTGCCGGCAGCGGGCTGACGTCTCCCCGGCGCCTAGCCCTCGGAGTCGTCGGACGGGATGTCGACCTGGATCGGATCCTGGTATTCGCCGCCGAGCGCGAGTGTCTCACCGGGCCTCACCGTCTGCTCAGCCGTCGCCGTCGTGCTGTCTCCGGACACCACGAGGTAGGGCATGCCGTTCGACGTGTACGCGAGACGCACGCTCCAGTCGGAGATCATCCCTCCGGCCTCGTCCACGATGGTTCCGGCGACCTCGATGACGTCCGCCGACGATTGTCCCTCGCTCGCCGGGCGGCATTCGACGGCCTGGACGGCATCGACGATGAGGCAGTCCTGGATGTCGTCGCTCTCGACGCGCTGTGCGCGCCAGACCGGCGCATCGCGGAAGTACCCGACGACCGAGAAGGAGAACTCTTCGAAACCCTCCTCGACCAGCTGCTCGGCGCGTTCCCGCTCGTCGCCCTGGAACTGCGACAGCCAGGAGTTCTCGTCCGAACGCCATCGCTGGATGATGCCGACGACCTCCCCGTTCATCGCTCGCGCGGCGGACGCCCAGATCTCCTCGAGGCCCTCGTCCCCCTCCCCCGGCACCGCGACGCTCGCGTTCAGGCCGATGCCGTTCCCGTTGTCGAGATCGGACGCGGGCTGGCACTGATCCGCCGACTTGTCGGCGGCGTCGAGCGTCAGGCACACCGTCTCGCCGTCGTCCTTCGTCGCGTACCAGACGAGGGCGTCCTCGTCCTGTCCGATCGCGCGCAGACTGCCCGGGTCGAACCCGCCCGCGGCCTGCAATTCCGCACGCCGCTCCTGCTGCGCGGAAGTCAACGCGACGGCATCGCCGGAACGCCCGAAGAGCGCCCAGCCGGTGCCGAGACCGATCACGAGCAGAAGTGCGGATGCCGCGGCGACCGCCTTCCAGTGCTGACGGAATGCGGCGCGGAGGCCTCCGGTCTCGGCAGACCGGCGTCCGTCGTCCGCGTGTTCGTCGGGAGCGCTGGGGGAAGCGTCGGCGACGGGTGCCTGACCGTCACGGAACGGCTTCTCCGACGTCGGCGGCTCGTGGGCCGGTCCCTGCCCGACCGGCGCGTCGACCCGGTCGCGCGGGCCAGGGTCGACCCGGTCAGGCCTGCCAGGCTCGCCGCGCAGCGATTCGAGCTCTCTCAGCCTCGCCGCCTCGGCCTCGGTCAGGCCGCCGTCGCGGCCGTACGCTTTGACCTGCAGTGCGCGCAGCTCAGCAGAGTCACTCTCCTGCAGCATCGTCGCCCTCCCAGCCCTTCGTCACGGTCAGGTACTGCTGACCGTAGCCGAACCGGTACTCGTAGCGGGTCGTCTTCCCCTCACCCACGACGTCGAGCACGAGCGTCCTGTCCGCGTCGGCGAGCATGATGCTGTCATCGCAGGCCATCGGAGGGTCGGGCATCGACCCGTCGTAGACGAGACAGTACCTCTGCGTGGACATGTCGATCCCCGTCCAGATCGGCACATCATCGTCGTAGCCGGCGACCAGGATCGTCCGCCGGTCCAGTCCCGTCCGCTCGGCGAGGGCGGTCGCCGCCTCCGCCTCGTCGGGGCTGGCGAACATCGCCGTGGACTGCGGCGAGGTGATGTAGCTGCGGGTGACGACCGCCGGCTCGCCGGCCGGCGTGAGGAACATCTGCGCCTCGACGTCGTAAGCCTGACTCTGGCTCACAGGTTTCGTGAGAGTGGCATTCACGCCCTGGACCACGGCCTGCTCCCGCGTCGTGCACGCGGGAGCCGTCGCGTCCTCGTGTCCGAGCACCAGGCACACGTCAGCGCTCTCGTTCTTCGTCGCGAACCAGATCACGACGCCTTCTTCCTCCGCCATGGCCCGCACCGACCCCGGGTCGAAGTCCCCCGATGCGACGATCGCGCTCTGCCACTCCTCCTGCTGGGCGCTGAGCTGCATCGGCGCGGGACCCCGGTCGGTGAAGAGAAGCCAGCCCAGCGCGAGGCCGATGACCGCGAAGGCCGTGGCGACCGCGACCGCGAGACGCCGATGGTGTCGCAGCGCGATGAGCGGGGACTCGCCCTGGCGCTCGACGTCCACGACCGGGTCGGCAGGTGACGCGCTCCCCTCCTCCTCGGCAACGCCCCGCGGAGCCTGCGCAGGGTCCGGCGCACGCGTCTCCGGACTTCTCGTCGCCGGCGGCCCCGCCAGACGCGTCTTCGCGGATTCCAGCTCACGCAGCCGCGCTGCATCCGCCGCGCTCAACGCCCCCGCACGGCCGTACGCCCGCGCCTGGAGCGCGCGCAGCTCGACGGATCGGTCCGCGTCGAGCATCGGCTATCCGAGTCTCTCGAACTGCATCCCGGCCCAGACGAGCCAGCCGAGGCTGTAGACGGTCGCACACAGACCGAGAACGAGCGCCCAACGAGCGATGGCGCGGCTCTCGACCGGTCGGCGCAGCGACATGATCGACGCGATCACGGCGACGATGGCGATCGGGATGCCCCAGCCGACGAAGAACGACGCGGCCAAGGCGACGACCGCCGCCATCAGCGCCCAGGGAGCGAGGCGGGTGTCGTCCACGGCGGACGTGCCCGTCGCCGGCTCCCAGTCGCTCTCCCGACCGATGTCCTCGGCGACTGGCCCCGTGACGACCACCGGCTCGACTCCGACCGGGCCGGTGGGGAGCTTCGTGTATCCCTCGCGGCGCGACCCGGGTATGCGTGCCGACCCCGCCGGATGCTCGACCTCGCCGCTCGGGCGCTCGATCTTGGTCGGCGGCACCGCGGCACTCGAGGCGGGCCCCGGTTCTGCACCCGCCCTATCCGGAGTGCGAGGCACGTCGCTCATCACATCACCGCGACGCGCTCGTCGACCTGGATCTCGGTGACGGGAAGCGTCGAGTCGGCTCCGAACGCCAGCGTCGACGGGCGACGGCCGGACGCGATGAGCTCCGCGGCCAGCGCCGCGATCATCGCGCCGTTGTCGGTGCACAGCGACAACGGCGGGATGCGCACCGTCACGCCGGCCTTCTCCGCCCTCGCGAGGGCGACCTCGCGTAGTCGTCGGTTGGCGATCACTCCTCCACCGAGCAGCAGGCGGGGCACGCCGAGGTCTGCGCACGCGGCGAGCGCCTTCGTCACGAGCACATCGACGACCGCCTCACGGAAGCTCGCGGCGACGTCGGCGACGGGCACGGGAACGCCGTCTGCCTCGCAGCGCTCGACCCAGCGCGCGACAGCGGTCTTGAGCCCGGAGAAGGAGAAGTCGTAACGGTGCTTCGCGAGGTCGGAGGCGCGCGAAAGCCCTCGAGGGAAGCGGATCGCGTTCGGATCTCCGTCGAGTGCCGCTCGATCGATCTCGGGTCCGCCGGGGTACGGCAGCGACAGCAGTCGGGCGACCTTGTCGAACGCCTCCCCCGCGGCATCGTCCATGGTCTCGCCCAGCATCTCGACGTCGGTCGTGAGATCGCGCACGTGCAGCAGCGAGGTGTGCCCGCCCGATACCAGCAGCGCGATCGTCGGGTACTCCAATGGCTCGGAGTCGGGAGTCAGGATGTCGGCGGCGATGTGTCCGACCAGGTGATTGACCGCGTACAGCGGCTTGTCGAGCGACACCGCCAGCCCCTTGGCGGCGCCGACGCCGACCATGAGCGCTCCCGCGAGGCCGGGTCCACTCGTGACGGCTACCGCGTCGAGGTCGCCGAGCCGCACGCCGGCCTCGGCCAGGGCGGCATCGATCGAGGGTTGCAGGGCCTCGAGATGGGCGCGGGCGGCGACCTCGGGAACCACTCCGCCGTAGCGGGCGTGCTCGTCCATGCTCGACGCGATCGTGTTCGAGAGCAGCGTGCGTCCGCGGACGATCCCGATGCCGGTCTCGTCGCAGCTCGTCTCGATGCCCAGCACCAGCGGCTCGGTCATGAGGTCGCCTCCTTCGCGGCATCCGACGCCGTCTCATCTCGATGCTCGGAGCGCGGATGCTGCAGGGCGAGGCGCATCACGATCGCGTCGACGTCGTCGGGCTGGTAGTAGCGGGGGCGACGTCCGATCTCCTCGAACCCCTCCGAGCGGTACAGCCCCTCGGCACCGGGGTTGTCTGCCCGCACCTCGAGGAAGACCTCTCTGGCTCCGCGTTCCACCGCGGCATCGAGAAGGGACCGCAGAAGCGCCCGGCCACGACCGCGACCGCGGTGCTCGACGTCGAACGCGATGGTCTGGATGTCGGCGTCACTCGACCCCTGCAGTGCACGGACTCCGCCGTAGCCGATGATCGCGCCGTCCTGCTCGTCGACCAGATAGCGTCCGTGCGGGCTCGCGAGCTCCAGGGCCATCGCCTCCGAGCTCCACGCGTCGGTGGGGAACGAGCGGTGCTCTATCGCCATGATGGCGTCGAGATCGTCGGGCGTCGCGTCGCGCAGGGTCATGACCCCACCTTCTTGGGCGCTCCCGGCACGGTGACGTCGGGCTGACGCAGATAGATCGGCTCGGTGCCCGCGAGTGTGCGCCCGGCAGCCAACGCCCTCGCGCCCACGCGAGCCAGATCGACGCCGGACAGCGTCTCCACATCGATACGACGGATCCCCTGGAGGTGCTCGTCGGCGTCGACCCGTGCGACCAGCACGGTGTCCGTGATGACGTGCGGGATGCCGTCGGCATCCGTTCCGTCGAAGACGGTGATGGCGACCTCTCGGCGGCGGGCGTCCGTCACGATGGCGAACGGCCCGGTCACGGCGTGATGCTCGACGGCCGTGAGCGCTGCGGCGAAGTGGCTCGGCACGGGGACGACGGGGATGCCACGCCCCAGCGCGAACGTGCGTGCCGTCGCGATGCCGATGCGGAGTCCGGTGAACGGCCCCGGGCCCATACCGGCCACCACATGATCGATCGGGCCTGATCCGGGCGCGTCGAGGGCCCGCACGAGAAGCTCGCCGATGACCTCCGCGTGACGGAGCGGATCGGCGGCCGAGGCATCTGACAGACGCGTGCCGTCGTCGTCGATGAGGGCGACGGCGGTGCCCAGGGAGGTGTCGACGGCGAGGATCACCTCTCCAGGGTAGTCGTCGTTCAGCCGGTGATCGCTGAGCGTCCGCCACGCGTGATCGACACGTGCCGCGGTGCGTCGGCGTCGAGCTCCGAGGGGTCGAGCTCGTCGTCACCGCCGACGGGACGCTCCAGCTCGATGTCCCACCAGGTCCCGGCCAGGTCCTCGGCCATCCCGCGTCCCCACTCGATCACCACGACCGATCGTGCGAGGTCGAGGTCGAGATCGTCGAGCTCTGCCCCTGAGCCGAGCCGGTAGGCGTCGACGTGCACGAGCGGCGCGCGTCCGACGAGCGAGGGGTGCGTGCGGGCGATCACGAAGGTGGGGCTCTGCACGGGGCCGCGTACGCCCAGACCCTCCGCGAGTCCGCGGGTGAACGTCGTCTTGCCTGCGCCGAGCGGGCCGGTGAGGATCAGCAGGTCGCCCGCTTCGAGCTGCTCGCCGATACGGAAGCCGAGCTGCTCCATCGCGTCCGAGGTCTCGATCTCGCGGCGCCCCAGGAAGGACGGGTCGACGCTCATGCCGACCGCCGGGGAACACGGGCGCCGATGCGCGTCACGATCTCGTAGTCGATGGTCGATGCGGCGTTCGCCCACTCCGATGCCGAGGGCACGCCGAGCGTCGGGTCGCCGAACAGCACGACCTCGTCGCCGATCGACACCGGGGCGTCCCCGACGTCCACGACGAACTGGTCCATGGCGATGCGGCCGACGTTCGTGTATCGGCGCCCGGCGATCGATACGGGCAGGCGCCCGGATGCGTGGCGCGGCACGCCGTCGGCGTATCCCAGCGGGACGAGCACCAGCGTCGTGTCGCGGGAGGTGCGGTGGTCGTATCCGTACGACACCCCGGCGCCGGCCGGCACGCGGCGGACGGCGGCGATCGCCCCCCGCAGCGTCATGGCCGGGCGAAGCCCCAGCTCCGCAGAAGAGCGGTCATCGAACGGCGAGAGGCCGTAGATACCGATGCCGATGCGCACGGCATCCAGACGCATCTCCGGCAGGTCGATCGCGGCCGCTGTCGCCGCGATGTGCCGGATCTCGGGATGGATGCCGAACGACGCCGCCGCCGTGACCGCCTCCTCGAACTTCGCGAGTGCCTCACGGTCGTCCTGAGGCGACGTGTTCGAGAGGTGGCTGAAGAGCCCGACGATGCGCAACCGCCCGATGCGTTCGAGGCGCGCGGCTTCGGCGAGCACACGACGCCAGTCCGCCGGGGCGATGCCGTTGCGCGACAGCCCGGTCTCGAACTTGAGGTGCACGCCGACCGGGCGGTCGACCGAGGCGACCGCCCCCGCCGCTTCGAGCTGGTCGAACGACGAGATTCCCACCTCGATGTCGTGCGCCGCAGCCTGGTCGAAACGCTCGCCCGGCGCGTGCAGCCAGGCGACGATCGGAGCGGTGATGCCCTGACGACGGAGTTCGAGCGCCTCAGGGATCTCGGCGACCCCCAGACGAGTGGCACCCCCGGCGAGGGCGGCGACGGCAGCCGCGGCAGCCCCGTGGCCGTAGGCGTTCGCCTTCACGACGGCGATGACCTGCACGCCGGTGAGTCTGCGGAAATGGCGGACGTTGTCGCTGATGGCATCCAGCTCGATGCGGGCTTCGCGGAACGGAACGGTCACAGCGGCTCTCCTTCGGCGACCACGAACGCTGCGGCGAGCCCCGCGTCATGGGTGAGGGTCAGGTGCAGTCGGGTGATCCCGCGCTCTGCGACGACGTCGGCGGTGGAACCGGAGAGCACGAAATGCGGGCGGCCGGATGCCTCGGAGGCGATCTCGATCTCGATCCAGTGCACGCCGTCAGAGCCGCCGAGCGTCTTGATCAGCGCTTCCTTCGCGGCATAGCGCGCGGCGAGCGACGGCAGCCGGAGACCCCGCTCCCCCGGCGCGAACAGCCGCTCCAGAAGCCGCGGCGTGCGCTCCATCGTCCGCTCGAACCGCGGGATGTCCACGAGGTCGATGCCGGTCCCGATGATCACCAGTTCAGCCTAGTCGCGGCATCCCGAATCGGTCGGCCCAGCCTCTGCACGGCGCCCGTGCCCCGGATGGGTGACGTGTCTCGATGAGCGGCCACTGGAGGCCGACGACGCTTACTCGACGGTGACGGACTTGGCGAGGTTGCGCGGCTGGTCGACGTCGAGCCCCTTGGCCGTGGCGAGCGCCATCGCGAAGATCTGCAGCGGGACGACAGCGAGCAGCGGCTCGAACATCGCGCCGGCGAGCGGGATGCGGATGACCTCGTCGGCGAACGGCAGCACGGCCGCATCGCCCTCTTCCGCCACCACGATCACCCGAGCTCCGCGAGCGCGGATCTCCTGGATGTTCGAGACGACCTTGGAGTGGACCACAGCCGAGTGTCGAGGCGACGGCACCAGCACGAAGACGGGCTGTCCGGGCTCGATCAGTGCGATCGGGCCGTGCTTCAGCTCGCCGGCGGCGAAGCCCTCCGCGTGGATGTACGAGATCTCCTTGAGCTTCAGCGCGCCTTCGAGTGCGATCGGGAAGCCCACGTGGCGACCGAGGAACAGCACCGAACGAGTGTCGGCCATCCAGCTCGCGAGCTGGGTGACATGCTCCTGCTCGCTCTCGAGGACCTTGGCGATCTTCTCGGGAAGTGCGGTGAGCTCGGCGACGTCGACCGACGCATCCTGGACGGAGCCGCGCACGCGCCCCACGTGCAGGCCGAGCAGCAGCAGAGCGGTGATCTGCGCCGAGAAGGCTTTCGTCGACGCCACTGCGACCTCGGGCCCGGCGTGGGTGTAGACCACCGCATCGGACTCGCGAGGGATCGTCGCACCCTGCGTGTTGCAGATGGAGAGGGTGCGCGCGCCGCGCTCCCTCGCGTACTTGACGGCCATCAACGTGTCCATCGTCTCGCCGGACTGGCTGATCGAGATCACGAGGGTGTCGTCGCCGATCACCGGGTCGCGGTAGCGGAACTCGTGCGCCAGCTCGACGTCGACGGGGACCCGCGCCCACTGCTCGATCGCGTACTTGCCGACGAGCGCCGAGTACGCGGCCGTACCGCAGGCGGTGATGATGATGCGGTTGATGCCGAGGAACAGGTCGTCGAGCCCGTCGAGCTCGGGGATCACGACCTGGTCGCCCTGGATGCGGCCACGGATCGTGTTGGCGACCGCCTCGGGCTGCTCGGCGACCTCCTTGGCCATGAAGCTCGACCAGCCGCCCTTCTCGGCGGCGGCGGCGTCCCACGAGACGTCGAACGGCTCGGCCTCGACAGGCGTGCCGGCGAAGTCGGTGACGGTGACGGCGTCCGGGGTGATCGAGACGATCTGGTCTTGGCCGATGGCCAGTGCCTTGCGGGTGTGCTCGATGAACGCGGCGACGTCGGAACCGAGGAAGTTCTCACCCTCGCCGAGGCCGATCACCAGGGGCGAGTTGCGGCGAGCGCCCACGACCAGGCCCGGGTGGTCCTGATGCATCGCGAGCAGGGTGAAAGCGCCCTCGAGGCGGTTGACGACGGCGCGGAACGCGCCCTGCAGGTCTCCGCCGTTGTTGCGGTACTCGCGGCCGAGCAGCGCGGCAGCGACCTCGGTGTCGGTCTCGCTGCGGAAGCTGACGCCATCGGCGAGCAGCTCGTCGCGGAGCGAGGCGAAGTTCTCGATGATGCCGTTGTGGATCACGGCGAGCTTGTCGTCATCGGCGAGATGCGGGTGCGCATTCTCGTCGGTGGGCCCACCGTGGGTGGCCCAGCGGGTGTGCCCGATGCCCGTGTTGCCGTCCGACAGCTCGGCATCCTTCAGCGAATCGCGCAGCATGGCGAGCTTTCCCGCCTTCTTGCGCATCCCGAGGGAACCGTCGCCGTCGATGACGGCGACACCCGCGGAGTCATACCCGCGGTACTCGAGACGGGCGAGGCCTGCGAGCAGGATGTCCTGGCTGGGCCGCGGGCCCACGTATCCGACGATTCCACACATGTCGTCAAGAGTAAGGCGGGCTTTTTGCGAAGGTTCCGAACGAAATAGCCGACCGGTCAGAGCTTCCGCAGGAGCACGCTCTCGACGCTGTGGTCGACGCCCTTGTTGAGCACGAGACGCGCGCGATGCTTGGTCGGCATCACGTTCTCGACCAGGTTCGGCATGTTGATCTCGTTCCAATAGCCGAGAGCCGTCGTGATCGCCTCGTCATCGGTCAGGTGGGCGAAGACGTTGAAGTAGGACGAGGGATTCGAGAACGCGCCCTGGCGCAGTGCGAGGAACCGATCGACGTACCACTTCTCGATGTGCGAGGTGTCGGCGTCGACGAAGATCGAGAAGTCGAAGAGGTCGCTGACGGCCACGTCATTGGGGGCGGGCGGCGGCTGGAGGACGTTCAGGCCCTCGACGATCACGACGTCGGGGCGACGGACGACCACATGGGCGTCGGGGACGATGTCGTAGCGCATGTGCGAGTAGAACGGCGCCCGCACCTCTGCCGCACCGCTCTTCACCTCGGTGAGGAACTCGAGCAGCGCTCTCCGGTCGTAGGACTCCGGAAAACCCTTTCGCTCCATCAGCCCCCTGCGCTCGAGCTCGGCATTCGAATACAGGAACCCGTCCGTCGTCACGAGCTCGACGCGAGGGGTGCCCGGCCAGCGGCTCATCAGCTCGCGCAGCAGACGGGCGATCGTCGACTTTCCGACGGCGACGGAGCCGGCGACGCCGACCACGAACGGGGTCGTGGAATCGTCCTCCTGAAGGAACGAGCTGGTCGCGGCACCCAGACGCTTGGTGGCCGTCGCGTAGAGGCTCAGCAGTCGACTGAGCGGCAGATAGACCTCGCGCACCTCGGCGAGGTCGAGCCGGTCGCCGATGCCCCGGAGTTCGACGACCTCGGTCTCGGTGAGCGGCTGGTCGAGTCCCGCCGCCAATCGCGCCCATTCATCGCGCCCGATCTCGCGATACGGAGACAGCGGCAGCGTGGGGTCGGCGGTGGTCACGGATACATCGTAACGGCGCACGAGTAGTCTCTATCCGTGCGCCTGGGAGTACTCGACATCGGTTCCAACACCGTCCACATGCTCGCCGCCGACGTCCGCCCCGGCGGCAGGCCGCTGGCGACCACCAGCGATCGCACCGTCCTGCGCCTGATGCGCTACCTCACGGATGACGGATCGATCTCGGAAGAGGGGGTGCGCGCCCTCGAAGCGGCCGTGGCCCAAGCGCGCGCGGTCGCGGAAGCCGAGCGGGTCGATGAGCTGCTCGCCACCGCGACGAGTGCGGTGCGCGACGCCCGGAACGGCGCCGACGTGATCGCCCGCATCGAAGCCGCCCTCGGCCAGCCTCTGCAGGTGCTCGATGGAGAGACCGAGGCCGAACTCACCTTCCTCGCCGTTCGGCGCTGGTTCGGCTGGTCGGCCGGCCAGCTCCTTCTCCTCGACATCGGCGGCGGATCGCTCGAGGTCGCGGCGGGCGGTGACGAGCTTCCCGACGCCGCGGCATCCGTCCCACTCGGAGCCGGTCGGATGACCGTGCAGTTCCTTCCGCAGGACCCGCCGGGCGAAGACGACGTCGAGCGGCTTCGCGAGCACGCGAGCGCCACCCTTGCCGAGGTGCTTCCCCGATTCACCGCGCTCCCGCGGCCCGATCACGTCGTCGGCTCCTCGAAGGCGATCCGGTCTCTGGCTCGACTGGCCGGCTATCCGGTTCCCGGATGGTCGGGGATCCAGCGCATGGTGCTGCCGCGAGCAGCGCTGGGATCGTGGATCCCTCGACTCGCTCGCCTGCCCGCATCCGCGCGGCAGGAGCTGCCCGGGATCACGGCGGATCGCACGTTCCAGATCGTCGCCGCCGCCGTATCGCTGCACACGGCAATGACGGCGCTCGACGTCGACGAGCTCGAAGTATCGCCGTGGGCGCTGCGCGAGGGCGTGCTGCTGAGATACATCGAGCAGTTGAACTGGAGCGCGCCGCGCGACTGACCAGGGGTCGGTGCCGCACGGCGCGCTCGACGGTTCAGAGGGAGAGGCGCTCCCGCACCACATCGACGAGGCGGTCCGCGTACGACTGCGCGGATTCCGCATCCGGTGCCTCGACCATGACTCGGACGAGCGCCTCGGTGCCCGACTTGCGCAGGAGCACCCGGCCCGTCTCGCCGAGTTCGGCTGCGACCTCGCGAACGGCCTGCTGCACGACGGCATCGGACTCGAGCGCGTCCTTGTCGACGTCGCGGACGTTGATCAGCACCTGCGGGTAGACGGTCATCACGCTCGCGAGCTCGGCGATCGTCTTGTTCTGGCGCGCCATCTCGGCGACGAGGTGGAGCCCTGTGAGCAGACCGTCACCGGTGGTCGCGAACTCGCTCATGATGACGTGTCCGGACTGCTCTCCGCCCAGGGCGTAGCCGCCCCGGTTCATGTCCTCGAGGACGTAGCGGTCGCCCACCGCGGTCTGTCGAACCGTGATCCCCTGCTCGCGCATGGCGATGTGCAGACCCAGATTGCTCATCACGGTGGCGACGAGGGTGTCGTCGGTGAGGTGACCGCGTTCCTTCATCGCGACCGCGAGGATCGCCATGATCTGATCACCGTCGATGACGTTGCCCTGAGCGTCGACAGCCAGGCATCGATCGGCATCGCCGTCATGCGCGATCCCGATGTCGGCACCGAGACGGACGACAGCCTCGGCGAGCTGGTCGAGGTGCGTCGAACCGACGCCGTCGTTGATGTTCCAGCCGTCCGGATCGGCACCGATCACGGTGACATCGGCCCCGGCATCGCGGAAGGTCTCCGGCGAGACGCCGGATGCGGCGCCGTGGGCGCAGTCGAGAACGACCTTGATGCCGTTGAGCCGGTTCGGCAGCGAGCCGAGCAGGTGGACGACGTAGCGGTCTTCGGCGTCGGAGAATCGGATGATCCTGCCCACGCCGGCACCGGTCGGACGCAGCTTCTCGCCGGCCATGGCCTCTTCGATCCGCTGCTCGACGACATCGGGCAGCTTCACGCCGCCGCGGGCGAAGATCTTGATCCCGTTGTCGGGTGCCGCGTTGTGCGAGGCCGAGATCATCACACCGAAGTCGGCGTCGCGGTCGGCGACGAGGAACGCGAGAGCCGGCGTCGGGATCACTCCGGCCTCGAGCACGTCGACGCCGGAGGATGCGAGTCCTGCGGAGACGGCAGCGGTCAGGAAGTGACCGGAGACGCGGGGGTCGCGGGCCACGACTGCAGTGAGTCGCTTGCCTTCGGCTTTACGAGCCTCCGCAGTACGGCCCTGGCCCAGGACGACAGCAGTCGCCTGGGCCAGGGTGAGCGCGAGGTCGGCGGTGAGGATGCCATTGGCAAGCCCTCGCACGCCGTCCGTGCCAAAGATCGGCATCGGAGCGGTGGACCTTAACGCTTCGAGTACTGAGGCGCCTTGCGGGCCTTCTTGAGTCCAGCCTTCTTGCGCTCCTTGACGCGAGCGTCGCGCGACAGGAAGCCGGCCTTCTTCAGGGTCGGACGGTTGTTCTCCTCGTCGATGCCGTTGAGCGAACGAGCGATGCCGAGACGCAGTGCACCGGCCTGGCCCGAGGGGCCACCGCCCGAGATGCGCGCGATGACGTCGTAGCCGCCGGCGAGGTTGAGGATGGTGAACGGGTCGTTGATCAGCTGCTGGTGCAGCTTGTTCGGGAAGTAGTCCTCGAGCGTGCGGCCGTTGACCGTGATCGTTCCCGAGCCGGGGACGAGACGCACGCGGGCGATGGCCTGCTTGCGACGGCCGACAGCGGCACCCGGGACGCTCAGCACGGGGCGGGGAGCCGCCTCGACTGCGTCGGTCTCGGGAGTCGACGTCGAGAAGTTCTGGGGGTTTTCGGTGGTGTCCTGGATGTCAGCCACGAGTATGTCCTTAAGTCTTTACGGCGCTTACTGGGCGACCTGGTCGAGGGTGTACGTCTTCGGCTGCTGAGCGGCGTGCGGGTGCTCTCCACCGACGTAGACCTTGAGCTTCGACAGCTGCTGACGGCCGATGCTGTTCTTGGGGAGCATGCCACGGATGGCCTTCTCGACAGCACGGACCGGGTTCTTCTCCATGAGCTCGGCGTAGGTGACCGACTTCAGGCCGCCCGGGTAACCCGAGTGGCGGTAGGCCAGCTTCTTCTGGAGCTTCTGACCGGTGAGCGCGACCTTGTCGGCGTTCACGATGATGACGAAGTCACCCGAGTCGATGTGGTTGGCGAAGGTGGGCTTGTGCTTGCCACGCAGGAGCGTAGCGGCGTGCGAGGCCAGACGGCCGAGAACGACGTCAGTGGCGTCGATGACGACCCAGTCACGCTGGACCTCGCCGGCCTTAGGGGTGTAAGTGCGCGTCACGATAGTGCTGCTTTCTTGTTCGAACGGAGAAGTTCGTGAATCCCACTCCGGGGTGGTTCTTCCCTACAGGGAGGAACACGCCAGTGGAGGGCTCACGTTCGTGGCACTCGGCAGTCGAGTACCAAAGTGACAGCTTACGTCATTCCGAGCGTTCTCCCAAACCGGGCCGGTCGGCGATCAGTCGAAGCGGGTGGTCACCAGGATCGGACGGTGGTCGCTCATCCCCTGCGGGAGCGTGGTGACCCGCTGGATCTCGAAGCCGACAGAGGTGGCGAAGTCGTAGTGGCCGCGGAACACGCGGTACCGGGTGTAGGTGTGATCGTCGCTCAGTGTCAGCGCGTATCCGTGTTCGCGGATCGTCTGACCGAGGTTCTCCTTGAACACGGGGTAGTTGTAGTCGCCGACCATCAGCTGCGGCAGTCCCTCGCCGAGCGTCGCCAGCTCGGTGAGCGCCGCCCGGATCTGATGCCGCCGCAGGGAGTTCAGGGCCGTGAGCGGCGCCGCATGGAACGACGCGGCGATGAACTCGCGCCCCGCGTCGATGTCCCGCAGCCGTGCGCCCAGGACCCGCTCGTGCGCGGGCTTGGCGATGCGGTCGTGCAGCGACTTCTTCAGCTCGATCGTGCGGATGCCCTGCAGGTGGAACTCGCTCGCGCGATAGAACATCGCGAGTCCCAGCCGGTTGCCCTGTGTCGCATCTGCGAGGGTGAGGTCTCCGATGGTCTCCGGCAGGTCCGCGACATCGCACTCCTGCAGGCACAGGATGTCAGGATCGTGCGTCGAGGCCAGCGCCGCGAGCTCTCCTGCGGCGCGGTGCTTCTGCAAGTTGTACGAGATGACCTTCATCGCACTTCACGGTAGTGCGTCAGTCTTGGATTCCGGTGGCAATCGCCCGCCCTCGCGTCGTCGCGTCGCCGCGGCGTCCGACGTCGCCGGGGAACAGTGCATCCCGCGCGAGCTGGCGCTCTCTGCGACGTCGGCGCGAATCCGCCCAGCCGATGACGAAGCCCGAGGCGATCAGCACGACGGCGGCGACGAGGGGCCACCGTGCGTCCATCGCCGTCCAGTCCGCCCAGATCGCGCCGGTGCCCACGATGAGAGCACCCGCCCCGACCACGGACAGACCGATCTGCAGCCGGGCCATCGACCGATTGCCCGCGAGCAGGGACTCGACCAGGCTCGTGTCGACGCGACGCGGCACGCCGTCAGAGACCCACCGCACCAGCGCGCGCTCGCGCGAGAACTGCAGGACGACTCCCCCGAGCCAGGCGACGATGCCGAGGGCGGCGCACATCGCGATCGCTGCGCCGCTGGTCAGGCTCAGCACATCGATGCCGTTCTCGATGGGCTCGTCCCAGTAGACCGGGTCGCAGGTGCGGCACTGCTGTCGCATGAACACCGACAGCATGAAGGCCGCGAGCGAGAGGAGCGTCGCCGTCAGCAGGATCTTCGCGATCCGGCCGACCGTCCGCGCGCCCGGCACCGCGAGCCAGCGGGGCACGACGGTGCGCATCGCCGCGTCCCTGCGGTCGGCGTCGCGCCTTTCCGCGAGCGGCACCAGGCGCTTCCACCGGCTCCACTGCGTGCTCATCCGCGGCCCAACGCGCTCGACGGCTCGTCGCCCGAGTCGTCGCACCGCCGCGGCGCCGGCGGCCAGCACGGCGATGACGAGGAGCGCGACCCAGCTCACCGCATCCTCACGGAGATCTTCCGTGAAGAGCACCCCCAGCGCCAAGAGGGCGCCGAGTCCGACCACGCACCAGAACATCACCGTGCCGGTCTTCTGCAGGAGTGCGGCCGGTGACGCCTGCAGCGTCTGGCGCAGGGAGTGCTGCGGCACGGCATCCGGGTTCTCGAGCGCAGCGGCTTCGACGGCGCGCAGTGCCGCGAAGCGTTCGGCGACCACGACGACGGGGACGAGGGCTGCCAGCAGCGCAGCCGCGAGCAGGAAGACGCCCATGCTCGCTCGGAACAGAGGGTCGAGGTCGATCTGCCAGTACAGGGACGACAGCGCCTCCTCCCCCACGATGCCGACCACGATGATGCCGACGAACGTGTAGAGCGTGCCGACGATCAGCCCGATGCAGGTGTCGACCAGCGCTCGCCAGAACGCCCAGCCCGGGGAGGTGACTTCGACGAACATCGCAGCCAGCCGACTCATGCGCTCGTGCCGTCACGACGGGCGCGCGTCTGCTCCGCCCTGGTCGACAGCAGATCGTCGGCGGGATAGCCGACCTCGGTGAGCGTGAGTCCCCGCGCCGCCAGGACCTTGAACTCGCTGGTGCGGGTGAGCGCGTCGCGCAGCACGACCAGATCGTCGATGTCGAGACGCCCTTCCCCCACGGCGACACACGCGCCGACGAGGGCCCGCACCATGCTGTGGCAGAACGCGTCGGCCTTCACCTCGGCGACCAGCACACCCTCGGCGTCCCTCGACCAGCGGTAGTCGAGGAGCGTCCGGATCGTCGTGGCCTCCTCACGAGGTTTGCAGTAGGCCGCGAAATCGTGGAGTCCGATGAGCGTCCGCGCCGCGGCATCCATCGCCTGGTCGTCGAGAACGCCGCGGTGCGCGGTCGTGTCGTGGCGTCGAAGAGGGTCGTACCCCGCCGTCGAGTCGGCGAGACGGTAGCGGTAACGCCGCCAGACCGCAGAGAATCGGGCGTCGAATCCATCGGGAGCGATGGACGAGCGCGTGACGGTCGCATCGGGGTAGGCGCCGAGCACTCCCCTCATCCGTCGCGCGATCGACGCCGCAGGGTCCTGCGGCGCACGACCCTGACGCGACTCGATGCGGGCCCACTGCTTCTCGTCGAGGTCGACGTGCGCGACCTGACCCAGGGCGTGGACCCCGGCATCCGTCCGTCCTGCGACGACGAACTGCACCTCGGAGCCGACGATGCGAGCAAGCGCGGCCTCGAGAGTCCCCTGCACTGTGCGCAGGGTGGGCTGCTTGGCCCACCCGCGGAAGTGGGTGCCGTCGTAGGCGATGTCGAGCCGGATGCGCACGGATAAAGCCTAGGGCGTACCCGCGCGCGATCCGGCTCGGACAGGATGCCGCAGCTCAGATGCCGCCGTCGATCGAGCGGATCAGGCCCGGCTCATCGGGCACCATCACCTGGGTGTCGCGGTTGAGGCTCTCGCCGCGGAAGAACCTTTTCGACCGCGGGAACAGGTACCAGACGAACATGAGCACGAGGCCGAACGCGAGCGCTCCGATGCCGATCACGAAGGTGCCGCCGATGCCGAAGAGCACCGTGTAGCCGTAGTCCACGTCCCACATGTCGATCGCCGACTGCACGAAGGCCCAGGTGAGCATGGCCGCGCCCAGCACCGGGAACAGCCCCTTGAAGAGGAAGTCGCGCGCCGAGCGGGTGAGGTCCTTGCGGAAGTACCAGGCGCAGGCGAACCCGGTGATGGCGTAGTAGAACGCGATCGCCAGACCGAGCGACAGGATCGAGTCCTGGAGGATGTCGTCGCTGATCAGGGTCATGCCGATGTAGTACGCGATGGCCACGACCCCCATGACGATGGTCGAGAAGGACGGAGTCTTGTAGGTCGGGTGCACGTCCTTGAACTTCGCCGGCAGAGCGCGGTACACGCCCATCGCGAGGGTGCCGCGGGCGGTGGGGAGGATCGTGGTCTGCGTCGACGAGATGGCCGAGAGCACGACGGCGACCACGAGCACCCAGCCGAACGGGCCGAGCAGGCCGTCCTTGATCGCCAGGAAGAAGTCGTCGGCGTTGGCCTCGTTGCCGAGCCCGGTGCCCTCCGACCCGAGACCGGCGTACATCATCGCGGCGATCGTGACGCCGACGTAGGTGACGAGGAGGATGACGGTCGTCAGCAGCGCCGCGCGGCCGGGGATCTTCTTGGGATCCTTGGTCTCCTCGTTGAGCGCGAGGCACGTGTCCCAGCCCCAGTAGATGAAGAGAGCGAGCAGGATCGACTCGGTGAATCCGGGCCAGCTGGTGAACGCGAACGGGTTCAGCCATTCCATCTCGAACGGCGTCGGGTTCGGGGCGGTACCCGCGAAGAACTGCCAGAGAGCGGCGACGACGAAGATCGCCAGGGCGAGGTACTGGATGCCCAGCAGAACGTTCTGGATGCGCTCACCGATCTCGACGCCGCGCCAGCTGACCCAGGTCATCGCGGCGATGAACAGCACAGCGACGAGGACGATCCGCCAGTCGTTGTTCTCGAGATCGAACCCGATCAGGGACCAGAAGTAGACCGATGCGATCTGGGCGAGGTTGGCGAGCACCACCATGCCGGCGACTGCGACACCCCAGCCACCCATCCAGCCGACCCAGGGACCGAACGCCTTCGTCCCCCACGTGAACGTGGTGCCGCAGTCGGGGACGGCGTTGTTCAGCTCACGGTAGGCGAAGGCGATCAGCAGCATCGGCACGAACGCGATGATGAACGCGATCGGTGCCTGAGCTCCGACGGCCAGCACCACATAGCCGAGCGTCGCGACGAGTGAGTAGACGGGGGCCGTCGAGGCCAGGCCGATGACGGTCGAGCCCCACAGACCGAGGGTGCCGGCGGCCAGGCCCTTGCCGTCGGGGCGTTCGAGATGGATCGGCGTCGTAGCTGACATGCTCAGAACATACGGGTACCGCGTATATCGCGTCAATCCTTTTCTTATACCGACGGATTCCGTGGGCGTCTGCGCTACTGAGCGACGGAATCAGTCGAGTGAGTCACGAACGATCATTCCGTCGGCGTGGTCGGCGACCCACTCGACGAGCGGCAGCATCCGCCCCATGAGATCCCGCCCGAGAGGAGTCAGGCTGTACTCGACGTGCGGAGGCACCGTCGGGAAGGACTCACGACGCACCAGCCCGTCGTCGGCGAGGGTTCGCAGGGTCGAGGCGAGCATCTTCTCGCTGATGCCGCCGACCTCGCGGCGCAGTTCGCCCCAGCGATGGGTGCCGTCGGAGAGGGACGAGAGCACGAGCACGCCCCACTTGCTCATCACGTGGTCGAGGATGACGCGGGTGCTGCATCCCGGCTCGAAGATCTGCGGAGTCGACTCGCGGATCTGTGCATAACTAACCGTCATGTAGGTACCTTACTTCAAAGTGGGTACCCGCAGTATGGAATGTTCCGACACGGTGGCCAGGTTATCGCCTCTGTCACCTACGAAAGGACACCCCATGACCATCCTCGTCACCGGTGCGACCGGCAACCTCGGACGCCTCGTCATCGCCAGCCTCCTCGAGCGCGGCGCCGACCCGCAGTCGATCATCGCCGGCGCCCGCGATGTCGCGAAGGCCGAGGATCTCGGCGTGCGGGTCGCGCGGCTCGACTACACCGACCCCTCCTCCGTCACCTCCACCCTCGAGGGCGTGGACAGCGTCCTGCTGATCTCGGGTTCCGAGGTCGGGCAGCGCGTCGCGCAGCACCAGGCGGTCATCGACGCCGCCCGGTCCGCCGGTGTCACGAAGTTCGTCTACACCAGCGCTCCGAAGGCCACCACGAGCGATCTCGTGCTCGCCCCCGAACACAAGGCCACCGAGGAGCTCATCACGGCGTCCGGTCTCCCGGCAGTCATCCTGCGCAACAACTGGTACACCGAGAACTACGCCGCTGACCTCGCCCGTGCAGCCGAGACCGGAGTGCTCGCCTCCGGAGCCGGCGACGGCCGCGTCGCGTCGGCCAGCCGCAAGGACTTCGCCGAGGCCGCAGCCGTCGTGCTGCTCGAAGACGGTCACATCGGGCAGGTGTATGAACTCGGCGGCGACGTCGCGTGGGACTACACCGAGCTCGCAGCCGCGATCGCGGAGGTCTCCGGCCGCGACGTGACCTATCAGCCGCTCACGGCCGACGAGCAGCTCGCCGGACTCCAGGCGGCCGGTCTCGACGAGGGCACGGCGGGCTTCGTCGTCGCTCTGGATGCCGGCATCGCGTCGGGCGCGCTCTCCGAGTCGGACGGCACGCTCGCGCGCCTCATCGGCCGTCCCACGACGCCTCTCGTCGAGGGCCTGCGCGCCATCGCCTGATCCGCCGTTCGACATCAGGCCGGCCGCCCCACCAGGAGGCGCCGATCCTCACCCAGGACCGGCGCCTCAGCGCGCTCACGCGGACTCAGTCCGACGATGCCTCCCGAGGATGGACATACGCGATCGTGAGCACGATCTCGACGGACCCCAGCCCGTCCTCCGCCAGGACCTTCTCCAAGGCCCCGCGGACGTCCTGCAGCAGCTCGACGGCACTCGCCGAGTACTCGATGCCGAGCGATGCCTCGACCACGACGCCCTCGTCGGCGACGCGAACCGCCACGAGCGGCTCGTCGACCCGGCTGATGCCGATCGCGACCGCACCTTCTCCGACGAGATTCGACACCAGTGAGCCCGACCGGTAGACGCTGCGCACACCCGGGGTGGCCAGCACGGCCGCCTCGAACCTCTCAGCGAGTCCCGTGGGATCGGTAACGCTCATGGTGTCTCCTCCGCCGCGCTGCTGATTCTCTGGATGTCCCGCACGGTGACGTCGATCGCGGTCACCGTGAGGGACGTCTGCCGCCGCAGACGCTCGGCGACCTCTTCGCGGAGCCGGTCCACCGCCTGCGGGATCGACTCGCCGTAGACGGCGTTGACCTCGATCGCGATGCGGATCGGCTCGCCCCTGGCGGTGACGTCGCCGTCGAGTGTCGATCGCCCGACCAGAATGCCGGGCACAGCGTTCTCCGCCGAGCGGATGAGGCCCCGGACGGCACCCTCGGTGATTCCGAAGTCGACCGCGGGGTCGGTCTCTGCGAACGGGATCCGACGCCCGGCGCGGGCGTCCAGGGCGATGCCCGAGAGGATGCGATCGACCCAGCTGTCATCGACCTCGGGCATGGCGGCGGCATCGGCGTCGATCAGCTGACCGCCGAGGCCGTGCAGCCGCTCGAGTGCGTCGAGAGCGAGCTGGCATCCCGGCGAGCCCTCGATCGACGGGTCGAGGGGAACCCTCCCTGCTTCGAGATAGTCGCTCAGCTCTTCGAGCGTGTGCCCGTCGAGATCGCCCGGTTCGAGACCGAGCTGACGGACGTCGGGGGTCGCCTGATCATCGCTCATCGCCAGGCCTCCATTCGCACGATCATGAATTTGCGGGCTCTGGCGAGAAGGCCACGCGCCGTCGACACCGATATGTCGAGCTCGGCGGCGATCTCGTCGTACGAGTACCCGCCCATCTCCCTGAGCACCCAGCACTCCCGCTGGGCGGCCGGCAGCTCCTGCAACGCCGCCCCCAGCGCCTCGATCCCCGCGCGGGCCTCGACGACGCGCGCCGGAGCACCCTGCGGCGGCGCGGCCTGCTCAACGTCGTCGACGTCGATCATCGGTCGCAGTGCGCGGATGCGATCCACCGCCTTGCGGCTCACGATGCGCATCAGCCAGCTCTTGACCTTCGCGGGGTCGTCCAGTTCGGAGAACCGCTGCCACGCGGTCACGAACGTCTCCTGGACGATGTCGTCGACATCGGCCGAGGCGTTCAGCATCCGCTGCGTGTACGCGCGCATCATCGGCGTGTACCTGCGCACCAGCACCGCGAATGCGGCGACGTCCCCATCCATCGCCCGACCGGCGACGATCCGGTCGTCGGCCTGCTCGAGTGCAGAGCGAAAGCGTTCCCCAGCCATGCGTCGACTCCCTTTTCCATTCCCCCGAATAGATTCGGAGCGGACCCGTGATCGGATCGGATCATCGACCCGATCACGAGGTCACGAGATGCTGATCCGATCACTCGTTCGCATCTCGATGGATCACAGGACACGCGTCTCCACGGCGTCGTCGGCGGCGGCGCCGTCGTCGTCCGACGCGTCATCGGAGGGGATGTGGACGTCGTTGATGGTGACGTTGACCTCGACCGCCTGCTTGCCGACGAACTCGCTCATCGCGACGGAGATCGCCGCGCGGACATCGTCCGCGACCTTCTGCAACGACGCCGGGTACTCGGCGACGATCGTCACGTCGACCGCGACCTGCGTCTCGCCCACTTCGACGCTGACACCCTGGGTCAGGTCGGTGGAGTTGAGAGCATCACGGATGGCTCCGACGGCGCGAGCGGCTCCGCCACCGAGCGCGTACACGCCGGGAACCTCTCGAGCCGCGATGCCGGCGATCTTCGCGACCACGCCGTTCTCGATGATCGTCGCGCCCGTCGAGGCGACGGTCGAACCTGCCGGGGGGACCTGGACCTTGGGCTGCTGTGCGTTCGAGACGTTCGCCATCATGTGCTCCTTCGTCAGTGTGTTCCGATCCCCTGCGGGGAGGGCCGCAGTGCAGCGACACCACTAAGACGGATGCTACGAACGATTCGTCACAAATTGGTCGTCATTCATGACGGAGGCCGCTCCCCGACGGGGAGCGGCCTCCGCTGAGAGGGGACGTCAGCGAGCCGTGCGGGCGAATGCGACGGATGCCAGCGCTGCAGCCTGGTCGCCGAGCACCGCGTCGTCGAACAGCACCCTCGGCGAGTGGTTCCACTCGATCGTGCTCGGGTCCGCGTCGGGCGGCGAGGTCATCAGCGCGATGAACGTGCCGGGCACCTCGTCGAGGACGAAGGCGAAGTCCTCTGATCCCATCATCGGCGTCGGCATGATGACGACGCGCTGCTCGCCGAAGACACCCTGCAGCACGTCGACGGTCTCGGCCGTCTCTGCGGGGTCGTTCACGGTCACCGGATACATCGTGTCGAAGCGCACGTCGGCGGTGAGGCCGTGCGCGGCCGCCACCCCCTCGATCACCCGAGGCAGCCCCTCCTGGAGGGTCGCGAGCGACGCGGGCGACATGTTGCGGACGGTCGCAGCGAGCTCGACCTGCTCGGGGATGACGTTGACCGCTCCCTCACCCGTCGAGAGCCGGGTGACCGACAGCACCACGGGATCGAAGGCATCGAACCGCCGCGTCACGAAGCTCTGGAGCGCCAGCACGATCTCGGCCGCGGCGGGCACCGGATCGAGCGTCTGATGAGGCTGCGAACCGTGCCCTCCCCTGCCGTCGACCGTGACGAAGAGCTGGTTGGATCCGGCGGCCACCGCTCCGCTCCTCGTCGCGAAGAGGCCGCGCGGACCCGGTGCGACATGGATCGCGTACGCGGCGACCGGACGTTCACCGGCCGCGTCGAGCAGCCCCTCCTCGATCATGACCTTCGCGCCCCCGTGCCCCTCCTCCCCCGGCTGGAACATGAAGATCACCGAGCCGTGCAGCTCGTCGCGTCTCTCCGAGAGAAGCCTCGCCGCGCCCACGAGGCCCGCGGTGTGCAGGTCGTGCCCGCACGCGTGCATGGTGCCGTTGGTGGAGGCGAACTCCAGACCGGTCGTCTCCTCGATCGGCAGGGCGTCCATGTCACCGCGCAGCAGCACCGCGGGCCCCGGCCGCCCTCCGCGCAGAACCGCCACGACCGAGGTGGTGCGCGTGCCGGTGGTGATCTCGAGGGGCAGTCCTTCGAGCGCGTCGAGAACCTTCTGCTGCGTGCGCGGCAGGTCGAGTCCGAGCTCGGGGTCGGCGTGCAGAGCTCGTCGCAGGGCGACCAGGTCGGGCAGGATCGCGACGGCATCGGCCGCGAAATCGGGGGCGCTCAAGAGTGGGCCTTTCGTGCGGAGGAGTCGGTGAGGCGCGGCATCCGCATGAATGCGAGCGCGAGGGCGGAGATGATGAACGCGCCGGCGCAGACGCTCCAGATGGTGATGTAACCGCCGATCGACGAGCTGAGGGATCCGGATGCGGTGAAGCCCGCGAGCAGCACGGCGAACACCGCGCCGGCAGCCGACCCTCCGAGGGTGCGCAGCGAGTTGTAGACCCCGGCCGCGATCCCGGTCGAATCGCTCGGGGCCAGTTCGGCGACGAGCGCGGGGAGAGCTCCGAGGAGGAAGCCCATACCGATCCCGTTGATCGCCGAGATCATGAAGATCTGCCACAGCTCCTCGTGGAACACGATCTGGATGAGCGATCCGGATGCGGCCAGGACCGCACCGGTGACCAGGACCGCGCGGATGCCGATTCTGCGAGCGATCGGCGCGAAGGTGGCGGCGCCGACCGTCGCGAGGATCGTCACGACCGCCGTCACGGCCGACGCTGTGCCGGCCGTCGCCGCGAAGCCGTAGCCCGAGACGTCAGGGTCAGCGGTGAGGAACGTCGTCGACGGCGCCTGCGCGCCGAACATGACCATGCCGAACAGGAATGCGGTCAGGTAGACAGGTCCGAGCCGGGGCGAGACGATCAGCCGCACGTCGATGGCCGGAGATGCCACGCGCAGCTCCCACAGCACCCACAACGCGAAGATCACGACCGCCGCGACCAGGGTGACGATGGTCGACATCGATCCGAAGCCCTCGCTGGACGCGAGACGCAGACCGAAGAGCAGCACGACCATCGCGAGACCGATGCCGATGAATCCGAGGACGTCGATCTTCGCACCGGTGCGCGACGTGGATTCGGGGACTTTGAAGAACACCGCGTAGACGCTGACCGCGACGAACACCACGGGCACGAGCAGGGTGAGGGTCAGCGAGGGCAGCACGGACGAGAACACGCCCGCCGAGATCGTGCCGAGAATCGCGCCACCCGTCAGGCAGGACACGAGCAGACCGATCGAGGTCCGCGCGGTTTCGCCCTTGATGCGGTTGTGCACGAGAGCGATCTCGAGCGGGAGCCAGACGGCGAGCGGCCCGACGAGGATCCGGGCGGCGAGCACCAGCGGATAGCTCGGCAGGAACGCGGTGACGAGGGTGCCGATCAGCACCGCGACCACGGCGATCCGCAGCATCCGGCGATGCCCGAAGATGTCTCCGAGCTTCGAGAGCAGCGGCACGCAGACTGCGGCCGCCAGAGTCTGGACCGTGAGGAACCAGGTGATGTCGGCGTCCGACACCTGGAGGTGTCCTGCGATCTCGCCGAGCAGAGGGGCGTAGAACCCCTGGACGAATCCGCTCGCGAGTTCGCAGAAGACGAGGAAGCCGACGACGGCGCGGGCGCTCACCTTCGGCAGGGATGCGGTCAGGGGTGGAGTGTCAGTGGTCAAGGGGAAGCCTGTTCATCAGCGTCTGCAATGCGACGCGGCGGGGTGCTGACGAGAGCGTCGATGATGTCGACGTAGTGGCGCTCATCGATGTGGATGCGCTTGACGGACTGCCGGTACAGGGTGAGCCCGGCGATCGTGTCGAGAAGGATGTCGTGGTGGACGTCCTCCGGGAGTTCGCCGCGGGAGATGGCGCGATCGATGATCTCGACACCCTGCCGACGGCGGTGCTGGAAGAAGGAGTCCCACAGGGTGGGAAAGACATCCGGCTCGAACATCGCGCGGAGTCCGTGACTCTGCTCCGGGGACAGCTCCTGGTTGCGCTGGTTCTGCAGCACGTGTTCGAGCAGATCAGCGCGGACGCTGCCCCGGTCGGGCATCGCCCCGATCTCGACCTGCGATCGGAGCACCGCGGCGACGAGCGCGCCCTTGTCCGCGTATCGGCGGTAGATCGCGGTCTTGCCGCAGCCCACGGCCTTGGCCACCTGCTCGACGCTCAGCGCCTGGTAGCCGCGCCCCCCGAGCATCTCGCCGGCCGTCGTGAGGATCCGTCGCGTGAGGTCCTCGTCAGTGGGGCGGCCGGGCTTCTCGGTCGAGTCGGATGTCATGGCCCAACGATACGATACGGAGTGTTTCGTAAATATTACGGATTCGACACGATCGGAGCACGGAGCTCACAGTGCACTCTTAGGTTCAGAGTGCAATATTGCACTTCATGAGCGAGAGTGCAGATTCATTGCGAGAGCAGCGCAAGAGGGAGACGTCCCGCGCACTCACCGACGAGGCTCGCCGACTGACGACCGAGCACGGTTTCGCCGGCTTCACCGTCGAGGAGCTCTGCTCTGCGGTCGGCGTCTCCCGGCGTACGTTCTTCAACTACTTCGAGAGCAAGGAGAACGCCGTCTTCGGGTTCGCCGCGATCGACTCGCGACAGGAAGCGCTCGAGGCCGCCTTCGTCGCGCAGGACGGCGAGCTGCTCGACGACTTCATCGGGTTGACGATCGCGCGATTCGAGCTCTTCAATCCCCTCGACGACGCACCGGCCCTGTTCGCGGTGATCGAGCAGGAGCCTCGACTGCTCAAGGCCGCATTCGAGCAGCTGGCGAAGAACGAGAGGCGCGACGGCGAGCTCGTCGTTCAGCGAAGCGGTGGAGGCGACGATGCCGCGCTGCGCGCCGAGGTCATGGTCCACACTGTCGGCGCCCTGGTGCGCCTGTGCATGGACCAGCTGCTGCACCACCACTCGACCGACTCCTTCAGCGACCTCGTCAGCCGACGCCTCGAGATCGCTCGCACCGTGTTCGCACCATCACAGAAAGCCCACTGAATGTCCGCCACCGCCACCAAGGATGCGCCCTTCCTGCTCACGAAGCGCCGCATCTGGATCATCTTCAGCGCCCTGATAGCGGGCATGCTGCTCTCGAGCCTCGACCAGACGATCGTTTCGACCGCCATGCCGACCATCGTCGGACAGCTCGGCGGCGTCGACCACCAGGTCTGGATCACCACGGCCTATCTGCTCGCGACCACCATCGTCATGCCCATCTACGGCAAGTTCGGTGACGTCCTGGGCAGACGCAACCTCTTCCTCGTCGCGATCGCGCTGTTCACGCTCGCGTCCGTCGGATGCGCCTTCGCCACCGACTTCTGGATGTTCGTGATCTTCCGCGCACTGCAGGGCCTCGGCGGCGGCGGTCTGATGATCCTGTCGCAGGCGATCATCGCCGACATCGTCCCCGCGAACGAGCGCGGCAAGTACATGGGTCCCCTGGGCGCCGTCTTCGGTCTGTCGGCCGTCGCCGGCCCCCTGCTCGGCGGGTTCTTCGTCGACCACCTCACCTGGCAGTGGGCGTTCTACATCAACATCCCGGTCGGAATCGCCGCCTTCATCATCGCCCTCGTCGCGTTGAAGCTGCCCAGCAAGAAGGCCCAGAAGCCGATCGACATCTTCGGCGTCATCTTCCTCTCGATAGCGACGACCTGTCTGATCTTCTTCACCGACTTCGGCGGCGACAAGGAGTTCGGCTGGGATTCGCTCGCCACATGGGCCTGGGGAGCCGGGCTCATCGTGGCCGCGACCGCATTCGTCATCACCGAGGCCAAGGTGCAGGACCCGATCATCCCGCTGAGCCTCTTCCGCAATCCGATCTTCGTCAACGCGACCGCGATCGGTCTCGTGCTCGGCATCGGGATGTTCGCGGCGATCGGGTTCGTCCCGACGTTCCTGCAGATGTCGTCGGGCACGTCGGCCGCCGCATCCGGTCTGCTGATGATCCCGATGATGGTGGGACTGATCGGAACGTCGATCTTCTCAGGCATCGCGATCTCGAAGACGGGGAAGTACAAGATCTACCCGATCGTCGGAACGATCCTGACGGGCATCGCGATGATCTCGATGACCACCCTCTCGGCCGAGACGCCGATCTGGCTGATCTGCGCCTTCCTCTTCGTGTTCGGCGCCGGTCTGGGCCTGATCATGCAGGTCGTCGTGCTGGTCGTGCAGAACGCCGTCCCCGCCGGCGAGATCGGCACAGCGACGAGCACGAACAACTACTTCCGCGAAGTGGGTGCATCACTCGGAACCGCCGTCTTCGGCACGATCTTCACCACCCGCCTGACCGAGAACCTGCTCGGCGTCTTCGCCGACGCCGGAGCATCACCGGATGCCGCCTCGCAGGCGGCGTCGACGATCGACCCCGCGACGCTGAACTCGCTGCCGGACGAGGTCAGGGACGGCATCGTCACGGCCTACGCGGATGCCCTCGCACCGGTCTTCTGGTACCTGGTGCCCTTCATCGCTCTCGCTCTGGTGCTCTCGCTGTTCCTCAAGCAGATCCCGCTGTCGGATCAGGCGGGGCTCGTCGCTCGGGGCGAGGCCATCAGCGGCGAGGAGGCGGAGCGTCTCGAGGCGGAGCAGCGCGGCGGCTCCGGTCGAAGTGACGCCGCCCCCGGCGACGAGGACCGCATCGCAGCCGGTCGGCGCGACATCCCGCCCGCCGGTCGCTGACTTTTCACGAGCGACGGGCCCGCTCCTCAGATGAGGAGCGGGCCCGTCTTTCGTGCGTGGTCAGGGGAGGTCGCCGACCTCGAGCTCGTCCGGGTGATCCGCATTGTCGCCGTCGGCCTTCTGGCTCTCACCCGGGGTGGCGGGGTCGACCTCGGGGTCCGGGTCGTTCGTCACGAAGTCGGCGTCCACGCCGGTCGCGTCGATCTCGGCGCCTTCGTCCGGTGCTGCCTGGGGGTCTGACATGAGTCGCTCCTATCGTCCGGGTATTTGACGACCAGTGTGACCGCCGCAGGCCTCGCCACGGCATCCCCTTGACATCGCGCACGCCGAACCTCACCCGATCGGGTGGGCACCGTGCGAACATCGTGCCCGCAGTGCGTCTCGGTCGATCCTGAGCCCGGGTACGCAAAAACCCCCGGGAATCCCGGGGGTTTTCATCTGTAGCAGGAGCGGGGCTTGAACCCGCGACCTCACGATTATGAGTCGTGCGCTCTGACCAGCTGAGCTACCCTGCCACACCGCATCCGCATCGCAGATACGAACGCTGTGAGCCCCGAGTCAGGATTGAACTGACGACCCCTTCCTTACCATGGAAGTGCTCTGCCACTGAGCTATCGGGGCGTGCTGCCCCTCGCGGGGCAACCACACGAGAATACCATCACTGTGGCGTCCTCATGAAATCGAGGTGTCAGTACGAGGTACGACCCGCGTTCTCGCGCAACCACGGCAACGGATCGATCGTGCCGCCGTTGATGATGATCTCGAAGTGCAGGTGCGCTCCGTAGGAACGACCGGTGTTTCCGGTGTGGCCGACGACGTCGCCGACCTTCACGGTCTGCCCGGGCTTGACCTGCAGCGAGCCGTACTGCATGTGCGAGTAGTGGCTCGTGACGATCTGTCCGTCGATCACGTGGTCGATGTACACGGTGACGCCGTAGGCGCCGCCCTGCTCGGTGGCGATGCGCACCACGCCGTCGGCGATCGCCTGGATGGGCGCTCCCTCACCGGGGACGAAGTCGATTCCCTCGTGCAGACGACCCCAGCGCATGCCGTATCCCGAGCTCATACCCACGCCGACCTTGAACGGCCACTGGATGGCAGCCTCGGCGTCGTTGGTGAAGACCTCGTTCGAGTAGTTGATGCCCTCTTCCGATGCCACCTGGATGAGAGACACGCTCGAGAAGCTGTCGGAGCGCGCGAGCGGCTCGTTCTGCACGTCGGAAGACGTGACGAACGCCTGGATCTCGTCGTCGGATGCAGCCTTCGACGCCGTACCCGATGCAGCGACGAGGGACGTCGCCGCGAGCGATGGCGTTCCCTGCACTGCGGCGACGGCTTCGGCAGGAAGGGTCATGCCGACGGCGAGGAGACCGGCGAGGCTCATCACGCCGACGGTCGCGCCGACGGCGAGGAACTTGCGTGCAGACGGGCGACGGCGCACGACATGCTCGACCGGAGTCTCGTCAGCCTCGGCGGCCTCCGTCGGGTCCTCGGCGGGCTCGGCCGCGGCCTCGGGTGCCACGCGACGGAATGCACGGGCAGCCGTCTCGAAGGCATCCTCGTCGCTCGAACGGTGGCTTGCGTCGTCCGCGCGCTCCGAGTCGGGCTGATCGTGCTCGGCTGCTGCGGGCATCGCAATCGGCTCGGCGACGATCGGCTCGATGACGATCGGCTCGGCGACGTCCGCGGGAGCCTCAGCCGTCTCGCTCACGACGACGTCGGCGGAGTCGGATGCTGCTGACGCCGCCGCGACCGCGGTCGCGGCGATGAAGACCTCTGCGGTGTTCAGTCGCTGGCGGGCGGCACGACGAGACAGGGGAGCCTCGGAGGGGACGGCCGTGGCTTCGGAGACGGGCGCGGCTTCGGAGACGGCTTCCGTCACTCCTGCCGCGGAGGCCTCGAAGGCCGCAGTGCGGGGACGGCTGGAGCGGCGCGTGGGCGCAGAGGCAGCCTGGGGATTCTCGAAGGGCAAATCAGATTCTCTCGGGTTCAAACGTCAAGCTCGGGGGCGCTTACGACCTTCACCGATTCGGGCCGATGAAAGTAACGATCGGATAAACCCTAGCCTGATCCACCTGTGAATGCCATGAATCGTTCACGTTTCATCTCGAAGAATATCGAGGACGCGCTGATGGACCTCAGTGCCACCCGCGATGAGCATGGGTCTCGCGGAGGCACGGTCGATCAGCGAGACATCGCCCCCCGCCTCGGTGACCAGCAGCGCGCCTGCCGCGTGATCCCACGGCTTCAGGCCGCGCTCGAAGTAGCCGTCCAGCCGCCCGGAGGCCACGAAAGCGAGGTCGAGGGCGGCAGAGCCTGCGCGGCGGAGATCTCTCGCGATCGGCATGATCCTGCGCACGGTCGCGAGGTCGCCGTCATGCGTCGCGGGGTCGTAGCCGAATCCGGTGGCGAGCAGCGCTCCCGCCGGCGTCTCGGTCGTGACCGACAGCCGCACGTCTCCCAGGAAGGCGCCATGACCTCGAGCGGCGGTGAACATCTCGGCGGTTGCGGGCGCGTAGACGGCAGCGGCGAGCGCCTCCCACTCCCCCGCGACTGCGCTGCCCCTCACTGCCGCGATGCTCACGGCATAGGAGGGGATTCCGTATGCGTAGTTCACCGTGCCGTCGATCGGATCGACGACCCAGGTGATGCCGGTCACGCCGGGTTCAGCCTCCGACTCTTCGCCCAGGAAGCCGTCGCCGGGTCGAGCGACCCTCAGCCGGTCGCGGACGAGCGCTTCGACTTCGCGATCGGCCTCGGTGACGATGTCCGCCAGCGTCGACTTCGTGGCGGCGAGGTGCACGCCCTCGTCGCGACGGTGCCGCGCCAGGTCGCCTGCCTCGCGTGCGATCCGGCGGGCGAGGTCAGCCAGTTCGAGTTCGATGCTCACTGGGGAGGCAGCGGCGGAGCCGGCGGGTAGGCGTCGTGAGCAGTGGGAGCCGGCGGATAGGCGTCGTGAGCCGCGGGCGCGGGCGGAGCCGGAGGCGTCGCCGGGCCCTGCGAGTACGGCTCAGGCGCGGTCGGGAACGGCGCGACGGGGAACCCCTGCGGCGCGGGAGCGACAGGGAGCGCCTGCTGCGGCTGCGGCGACGGGTGGCCGGTGTAGTAGGCATTCCAGTCCGGCGAGCCGTCGGGCAGCACCGGCAGGGGCGTCACACCGTCTGCGTAGGTCGGCCATGCCGGAGCGGCTGCGACACTCTGCGCCGCGGCGGCGGCACGAGCGCCGGCCGGCTTGCGAGGAGCGAACAGGGCGTTGAGCAGCGGGATCAACGTGGTTCCGACCGCGGCCAGGATCGTGAGTGCGACGACGATTCGCCAGTACAGCTCGCCGTAGTCGAAGGTGTGCGGGAAGGTGAGGAAGAAGATCAGCATGGCCACGAGGCCGCCGAGGAACACGATCGTCGCGATGTAGATGATGCGGGTGAACGTCGTCACGTGACGCTGCGCGGCCGGAGTGAACAGCCTCACATGCAGCAGGGCGAGCTGGAGGATTCCCACCACGAGCAGCAGCTGGAAGAAGCGCTCTGCACCGGTGAAGAACGCGTCGTCCTCGGGCAGCCAGATCTTGACCGCTCCGACCAGCAGAGCCACGATCCAGCTGACCATGCTCGACAGCGCGAGCCAGTCGGGACGGTTGGGGGCGAGTCCCGCCTCGAGGATCGCGATCCCTGCGAACGCGGCGAGCAGGAGGATCGTGAGGAATGCCCGCCCGATCAGCCCGTCCTGATCACCGATCAGAACCCAGACGACGCAGACGAGCGCCGCGGCGATGAGTGCGCCGATGGCGATCCAGATCGCCCCTCTGATGAGAAGGGACATGTTCTTCTTCTCGACCAGCGCGGGGGGCTGCTGGGTGATCTCCGGCTGCGACATCGCGTTCCTCTCGTTGAGCGGCGTTGCGTTCATCCTTGCATGCGCCGGCGCGGAGGCAGGAGCCTCGACATGATCCGTGGATACATCGGGGCGAACCGGCTCCCGCGGGAATCAGCCCTTGCGTGCGGATGCCGCGGCGAACGCGGCGATCCGGGCCTGAGCGTCCGGGGTCGCCAGGGAGGCGCCGATCGAGCGCGCCTCCTCGCTCAGCTGCTCGGCGAACGTCCGCTCGGGCTGAGAGCGGACGAGGCGCTTCGCGTGACCGTACGCTTCAGCCGCACCGGCGAGCCAGAAGCGGGCGATCTCTTCCGCACGTGCTCTCACCCGGTCGGCTTCGTCCGCAGAGTCGGCCCCGTCGACGGCCTCTGCGACGAGGCCCCATTCCACGGCTTCCGCGGCCGTCAGGAGGCGGTCCTGCAGCACCAGCTGCAGCGCGCGGCGCTGTCCGACCGCTCGAGCGAGCTGAGCCGAGACCGACAGGTCGGGTGTCAGCCCGATGTTCGCATAGAGGCTGCCCAGCCGAGAGCGTGAGCCGACCACGGCGTAGTCGCTGCTGAGCAGGATGCCGAGCCCGCCGCCGGCGGTCGTCCCGTGGGCTGCGGCGACGACCGGCACCGCAGACTCGGTCAGCGACCGGATGCCTGCGTTGATGACTTCGGCCAGGGCCGTGATCTCGTCACCCGATCCCATCGTCGTCGCCATCTCGATGACATCACCGCCGGCGCAGAACGCGGGGCCCGCCGCATCGATCAGGATCGCCTTCACATCCGTGCGCGACGTCGCCTCGGCCGTCGCGTCGCGCCACGCGTGCGCCAGATCGGAGTTGAAGGCATTGAGCCGTGCCGGACGGTTCAGTGTGAGCCGGGCCAGCCCCTCATCGACGGTGAACAGGATGGCATCGTTCATGGCTTCTCCTTCGAGCGCAGGACGTATGCGACCAGGCTAACCGTGATCAGGCCTGCTGCCTCACGCGGCCCACGAAGGCCTCCATTCGCCGCCTCGTGCCGTCAAGACGGACATCCACCTGTCCGGGGGCGAGGATCTCGTTCGGGGCGAGCGGGTGGGCGAGTCTCACGTTCTCGTGACAGGAGAGATCGGCGCACATGTAGGTGCCGACGGAGTCGCCCCGCTCACCGGCCTCGCCTGCGAGCCGTGCTGAGAAGAGCGCCACCTGGTTTCCCGGCTGCATGGTGTGGCAGATGTTGCACATGCCCGAACGACCTCGGCCGGGGTCCGAGACTCGCAGCACGAACCCCGAGACCTCACCGTCGTGCTGAGTGAGCACGTAGCCGCGCCGACCCGCACTCGGGTCTCGCCACGCGAAGAAATCCAGGTAGTCCCAGTCGATCAGGACGAAGTCGTGGGGCATCTCCATGACCCGCAGCTCGTCGGCATCCGCATTGACGAACGAGGCACGGACGTCTGCTTCGGTGAGCGCTCGCATCGCTCCAGTCTATGAACACCGGTGCGCATGGGGTCGCGACCAGGCGTCCGAGATCGCGGCGAGGCGCGGCCAGGGTGAGTTCCAGGGCGAAATACCGCGTGTTGGATGCGCTCCCTCACGACCCCGACGCGCCCGCACCTATCGTGAACACAGGTCGACGAGAGCACGAACCCCCAGGTTCACCCCTCCCACGCTCCCGACTCTGAGGCGCACCGCGCGTCACCCGAACTCGGGGTGCGCCTCGATCGACCGGTCAGTCGCTCATTCCTCGAGCAGCCCCAGCTCTGCGGCGCGCAGAAGAGCCTGCTCCCTGTTCGACGCACCGAGCTTGCGATATGCGCTGCGACGTTGGACCTTCACCGTGTTCGGTGAGACGAAGAGTGCCGCGGCGAGCGCGTCGGTGGACGACGTCGTCCGCAGCTCTCGCATCACCGCGAGTTCTCTCGACGTGAGCCTGACCGGGGGCGGCAGCGCCGGGAACGGGCATCCGTCCGAGGCGCGCGCGAGATAGGAGTCGAGGAATTCCTGCTCGGTCGGCGCGCACAGTTCGCGCACCTCGCTCAGCACGTCACCGGCGAAGAGCGCGAGCGGAGCCTGAGAGCGCTGCTCTCGCATCACGGCGACGGCGCGAGACATCGCGCGGGCAGATGCCTCACGCCTGCCCAACCGTGCTGCCGCGGCTGAGGACGTGATGGCTGCGAGGCAGAGCCGGTCGAGGTCCGGGTCGCGTTCGGCCTGGGCGACCTCGGCCGCGGCGTAGGAACGCGCGTCGTCACCGGTGAGGAGCGCGACGAACGCCTCGACGGCGAGCCGAGCCGGATCATCGCCGGGGAGCCCGGCCGCAGTCCGTCGGGCCGCCGTCTGGTCGCCGAGCGCCAGCGACGCCATCGCCTGCGCGACAGTCAGCCGGGACGATCCGTAGTCGGAGACCGCCGAGTTCACGCCCCGTCCGAGCGAATGGGCGATGGCCAGCGATGCCTCGGCCGCGCGCCCCTCGCGCACCTCGATCTCGCTCTGAACGCAGACGAGGTAGGGCCAGAGCTCCGTCGTTCCCAGGTGGTGTGCGATCGAATCCGTACGGCGTCTGGCCTCGTCGAGATCGAGCGCCGCGATGGCGATGACGGCGTGGGCGATCTGCTCCAGTATCCCGAACTGCTCCGATCGCCAGGCGGGCGGCGGATCGGCGCCGTCGATCTCGTCGAGGACCCGCCGCGCATCGGACAGCCGTCCCCGCAGGGTGTATACGCCGGCGAGAGTCGCAGCGCAGTGATACCAGCCGCCGTCGTCATCGGGCATCCGCAGACCGACACCGTCTTCGAGGATCATGACGGTATGCGCGACCTGAATCGTCATTCCGAGCTCCAGGACCTCGATGGCATCCGAGATCCGACCCAGCTGAAGGAAGCTGAGCCCGCAGTTGCTGAGCAGCAGCGCCGCGAATCCGGTGCACTCCGCACGCTGCTCGGCATCCATCGTGTGGAAGACCTGAACAACCAGATCGGCGGACATCCCGGATCGCCGGAACTGCCCGGCGAACCGCTCGGCCAGCGCCTTCGCGCTGAGCATCCAGAACCGCTCGACGGGGTCATCGTCGATGCCCCGGCGGCCGAGTGACAGCGCGGCGCCCTGGAAATAGGCGAACGCGCGCAGCCGTTGACCGAGACGCAGCAGGACCAAAGCCAGCAGCATGCCGAGCAGCGGATGACGCGCGAGCACGAGAGGATTCTCGCGACGCAGCAGCGTCTCGACTTCGCGCGGACTCGACCGGGAGAGGATGAACCAGGACTTGCGCCCGAGGCGCACCGCGAGGACGTAGTCCCTCGCTCTCATCGCATTGGTCAGCGCCTCGAGATGGCGGCCGTGCTCGGAAGCCCACAGCGCGACTGTTCGGCGGATCGGTGCCACGGCGTCGAGTGGCCGCTGATCGAGTCGGCGCGCGAGCGCTGCGCGCAGCAGCGGGGTGTAGACGAACCCGAGACCGTCATCCGCCGGTTCCCACATGCCCAGTCCGTAGAGCTCGGCCCGATCGAGGTGCTCGTCCCCGCCATCCGGCCAGCCGAGACGCCGGACGATCTCGCGCGTCACTCTCCCCGGCACCGAAGTCCGAAGCAGGAACTCCTGGAAGTCGGCCGGAGCATCCGGACCGATCAGGCTGGCCATCAGAGCATCAGCGAGCCCTTGCACCTCGACGGCGGCGATCTCGACCGGGTCCCGATGGGTCGCGAGAGCAAGGCCCAACGCCCGGGCTGCGAGGGGCAGTGCGCTCTCCTCACTGAGCGGATGCGGCGGGAGCGCCTGACCGGATACGCGTTCCACCACCGTTCGAGCCTCGTCACACGTGAAGAAGAGATGCGCGGGTCCGACGACGCACACGTCCGCGGACGCGAGCATCTGCAGCGTCCGCGTCACCGTCGAGCGGCGCGTCGCCACGACGATCCGCAGGAGCGGTGCGGCGTCGAGAAGATCGAGAGCCCGCTCCAGAAACGACCGCTCATCGGCCCGCTCCGCATTGTCGATCAGTAGGACGCACGGGCGACTCAGGTCGCCGAGCAGACGCGCGAGCTCGCCGCCCGGATCCCGGACGCTGTCGAACCCACGCAGCGCCGAGCGAGCGGTGCTCCGATCAGCGATCAAGTCCTGGACGATGACCTTGGTCAGGATCTCGCGAAGCATGAGGTGCTCGTTCGTGACGCTCTCGTCGAACCCGAGTCGCACCGCAGCAGCCGCTCGCTCTTCCTGCACCGTCGCCCACTGGCTCAGCAGAACCGACTTCCCACCTCCGGCGGGGCCGCTGATGACCGTCAGGGCATGCCCTCGATCGAAGATCTCCGTCAGCCGCGGACGATCGAGCATGTGCAGGGGAAGACGCGCGCCGCGCGCACGTCCGCCTGTCCCCTGCTCCATCGCCGGCCTCCCCCGAGAACGCGAAACTCTCCGCGATCCGATCGTAGGTCTGCGAACGATTCCGGAATACTGCGAAAGCCGACGTATACCGAGATATCGGCTGAGTATGCCGCTCTTCGGCTATTCGGCAGCGCGCTGCATCGCCTCGTCGGCCTCCATGACGATGCTCCGCATCGCTGACGCGGCGGCATCGGCATCTCCGCCCGCAACCGCAAACGCGACATCCCGATGCCACTGCACAGCGCTCTGATTGGCCACGTGCGGCATGAGGTCATGCGCTGTGCGCCCCCTGAGCACCGCCTCGACCATGCCGCCCAGAGCGGCGAGCATCCGATTGCCGGACGAATCCAGCAGAAGACGGTGAAGCCTGATGTCCGCGCTGAGATAGCGCTCTCGGTCGGCCTCGTGGTCCTCCTCGCTCATCGCGACGACGAGTGAGACGAGCTCGACCTTCTGTTCCGACGTCGCGTTCACCGCAGCGAGTCGTGCAGCGAGCGGTTCGATCACGGAACGGAGCTGGCTGAGCTCCCGAAGCTGCTCATCGCGACCGGGGCCCGCGAGTCGCCACGCGATCACCTCGGGCGCGTAGACGTTCCAATCGGCGCGCGGCCGCACCTCGACACCCGATTTCCGCCGCACCCAGACAAGACCGAAGGACTCGAGGACCCGCACCGCCTCACGGGCGGCGGAGCGGGACACTCCCCGCTCCTGAGCGAGCTCCACCGTCAGCATCCGCGACCCCGGGGGGTGCTCGCCGTCGACGATCGCGCGACCGAGCTCGGCGACGAGCGAGTCGTGGACAGGGCTTGCAGGGCCGGCGACGGTCATATGTCGAGTATGCCCGCCACAGGGTCGTTGACGTGGGACGTCTCAGGCGATTGTTTCGGTTATGTTGCGCATGACGTGGTATGCGTGCTTATTATGTACGGCATAAGGTCGTAAACCACGCCCGGATCAAGGAAGCTCATGGCACTCTTCACCCCCGCCGCCGACGCGCTCATGACGGCAGTCGCCGACACGGCAGCCCCTGACCGCCCCGCCGGTCAGCTGATCACCGCCGCAGTGCTCGGGATCGCGATCATCATCGTCCTCATCACGTGGGTGAAGCTGCATCCCTTCCTGTCGCTCACCATCGGCGCGCTCGCCACCGGCGCGATCGCCGGCATGGACATCGCGGCATCGGTCACCAGCTTCTCGACCGGATTCGGCACCACGATGGGCGGGGTGGGAATCCTGATCGCCCTCGGTGCCATCTACGGAAAGCTCCTCGCCGACTCGGGTGGTGCCGACCGCATCGTCGATACGCTCGTCAGCCGTGCCAGCGCACGGTCGCTGCCGTGGGTCATGGGACTCATCGGTGCGGTCATCGGTCTCCCGATGTTCTTCGAGGTCGGCCTCGTGCTCCTCGTGCCGGTCATCATCCTCGTCGCACGGCGCTCCGGGGCGCCACTCATGCGCATCGCGATCCCGACGCTCGCCGGCCTCTCGGCCATGCACGGCCTCGTGCCGCCGCACCCGGGCCCGCTCGCCGCGATCGACGCGCTCGGAGCCAACCTCGGCCTCACCCTCGCCTTCGGTGTGATCGTCGCGATCCCCGCCGTGATCATCTCTGGGCCGCTGTTCGCCCGCTTCGCAGAGCGCTGGGTCGACGTCCCGGTCCCCGAGCTGTTCGTGACGGACGAGGACGAGGGCATCGAGCAGCGTCGCCGCCCGTCGTTCGGCGCGACGCTCTTCAGCATCCTGCTCCCCGTGTTCCTCATGCTCGCCAAGGCTGTCGCCGACATCTCGGCCGCAGGCTCCGACGCCCCGTGGAAGGTCGCGCTCGACTTCCTCGGCACGCCGGTCATCGCCCTGCTCATCGCCGTGCTCGCCGGATTCTTCATCCTCGGCCGCGGCGCCGGATTCGACCGCACGAAGATCAACGACATCGTCGGCTCGTCGCTCGGCCCCATCGCCGGCATCCTGCTGATCGTCGGCGCGGGTGGCGGATTCAAGCAGGTGCTGGTCGACACCGGCATCGGCAACGTGATCGCCCAGTTCGTCTCCGGGTCGTCCGTCTCCGTGCTGATCCTCGCGTGGCTGGTCGCCGTCGTCATCCGCATCGCCACGGGATCCGCGACCGTCGCGACGATCACCGCCGCCGGCATCCTGCAGCCGCTCACCGAGACCCTCGACTCCCCCATGGTCGCGCTGCTGGTGCTGGCGATCGGCTCGGGCTCGGTGTTCCTGTCGCACGTCAATGATGCGGGTTTCTGGCTCATCAAGGAGTACTTCGGCCTCAGCATCCCGCAGACTCTGAAGTCATGGACAGTACTCGAATGCCTCATCTCCGTCACCGGTCTCGCCGGCGTCCTCGTCCTGAGCATGTTCGTCTGAGCGCGCCATGATGTCCGTCAACGCACCCGTCCTCGTCTTCATGGGCGTCGCCAGCACCGGAAAGTCGACCGTGGCAGCGATGCTCGCCGGCCGTCTCGGCTGGGCGTTCGAAGAGGGCGACGACCTGCATCCCGAGGCGAACGTCGCCAAGATGGCTGCCGGCCACGCTCTGAACGACGAGGACCGCTGGCCCTGGCTCGACCGCATCGCCGAGTGGATCGATGAGCGCATCGACGCCGGCGAGCCCGGCATCGTGACCTGCTCCGCCCTGCGACGCAGCTACCGCGACGTGCTTCGCCGGGATGCGGTCACGTTCGTGCACTTCGCCGGCGAGCGCGAGCTGATCCTCGAGCGGATGCTGCGCCGCCAGGGGCACTTCATGCCCGCCACACTGCTCGACTCGCAGTTCGCGACGCTCGAACCCCTGGAGGCGGACGAGCGGGCCATCGAGATCGACATCGCTCTGACGCCGGCTGAGCAGGCCGCTCAGATCGCGTCACGGCTGCGGTTGCACCCGGACTACTGAGACGATTCCTCGGCCCGCGACACTCTGAGTCATGAAGAACTCGATGTGGCGCGCTGTGCGGATCCTGGTCGCGGCGACGACGCTCAGCGTCGGGCTGACCGGCTGCTCGCCCTCCTCCGGCGGAACTCAGCCTGCGAACGATGCGTCGACTGCTGAGACGACCCTTGGCGCCGGTTCGGTCAGCGACGCCCCTCGTGCGAGCCCTCTCAGCTGCGATGGCGTGGCTGTGATGTTGACGGTCGATCCACTGTCAGCCACCGCCGGGCAGACGGTCTCCGTGTCAGTGCATCCCCCCGAGTGCCTCGACGAGCTCTGGGCGGGCGAGGTGATCATCCGCTCCCCCGAGGGCGATCTGCGCACCGGTTCACGTCTCGAGGTCGGAGCGACCTCGGTGTCGGTCGAGGTGCCGCCCGATCTCACGGGGACGCCGATGCTGATGCTCGTACCCGATCTCGATTGCGAGCGATCAGGTGCGACCGGCGACTGCCACTATCCATACGCGGAGATCGAGATCCGCGCCGCTACTCCGTGAGCAGACCCAGCCCTGCGATCCCCTCGACGACCAGGTCGTGGTCGTCCGATGACGGAAGTCCCGACACCGTCGCGACCGCGACGACACCCACACCGTCGACGCGGATCGGCACCGACCCACCCGCGACCGCGTAGACGACCGGATCGAGCCATCCCGGCTCGTACATGTCCCGGCCGCCATTCTCGATGCGCGCTTCGAGCAGGGCAGTGCTGGTCTCGAACCTGAGAGCGGTCGCCGCCTTCTTCGCCGCCCATGCGTCGTTGTCGGCCGTCGCGCCCGGCAGAGATGCATGGAAGAGGACCCCTGACGGGGTGCGCACGTCCACCGCGACCGGGTGACCCTCGGCCAATGCCCGTTCTGCGATCGAGCGACCCAGCTCCCATGCGTCCCTGCGGTCGAAGCGGCGCAGGACGAGTTCGACGTGCTCCTTCTCGAGCTGCGCGATCCGTGTCTGGTCACTCATGTCCGGTACCTCTCGTGTGCGTCTGTTCAGCCGAGTTCCCCCGATCCGTACGGTCGAATCGGCTGCTGCCTCTGGAAGGCGTACTCGCCACCCTGACGCCCTCCGAAGGGGCGTCCGTGATCGGCGAACTCCTCACGATAGAACGCCAGCCGCCAGGATCCGATCTCGATCCGCGATCCGGTGCGCAGAATCCGGGCATCCTCCGAGCTGTGCGGCAGATTGGGCCGCCCGCCGCCGGTGGGGGCGTACGAGTACAGGACGTACTCGTCGTCCTCGTTGTGGCGGACCTCGGCGTGCAGCGCCTCCACTCCCTCGAGCCGCAGGTCGGCGTCCTTGCCCGAGCCGATCGTCGTCCGTCCGGGAAGGAGATCGAACTCACGCGGCCTGGTGCTGTTCCAGTCGCCGTTCCCGACCGCGAAGATCAGCCGTGGTCGACCGGATCCGGGAAGGTAGTGGGTGGTCGTCACCCGCCGCGGCACCCGACGTGCCAACGTGGGAACGAGGGGGAAGAGAGTGGGCGGCGGGGCGGGGAGGCGGAACCGGCTGCCATCGTCCCGCTGCTTCACCTCCGAGAGCAGCGCCGACAGATGTCCGAGCCTGATGTGCGACGACCCGGCGATCGCACGGCCGACAGGCCCTGACCTGACGTCGCCGAGCTGGAGCAGAGTCCCCTTCGGCCCTTCCACACGCACGCTGAGGCCTCGTCGCGACAAGGCATCGGCGAGAGGTGCCAGCTGCGTGAGCTCGCGGCGACCCATGCCGGTGAGGCCCGCAGTGGACTCGAACGAGATGACGACCGCCCGACCCGCGGCACGCACCGTGAAGCGAGTCGGAGATGCGCCGTCCGAAGCGACGTGCTCGACCTTCAGGTCGATATCGAGACGGATCATGGTGGCAGGCCGTCAGGCCGGCCGGCTCTCGCCGGACTCGCTGTCGCTGGTCGTCACGCGCAGCGTGCCGTTGAACTTCCACGTCGCGCGAGGCGCATCCGGCCCGATGTCCCGAGGGACTTCCACGGTCATGTCCTCGAACGTGTAGTTGACCGCCGCTCCGCGACCGGTCAGATAGGCCCACATCTCTCGGCCGAGATCCGTCCAGTCCGTGATCGATGCTCCACTCGGCCCCGAGGCCTCGGAGAACAGTTCGGACGTTTCCTTCTCATCACTCATGGGGTGCTCCTTCGCTGGTGCCCGGTGGTGTTGAAGCGATTATGCGCGCCCCCGATCACTCTGTCCATATGTTTTTGAATACAGTCCAGAAACTGTCTTCCGCTCTCCGAGACAGCTCAGAGAAACTTCGCGGCCGGTGCATCCAAACGGCGGTGACCAGCGGAATAACCCTGTGTCACGACCCTCGCCGTGACCCCGATCGACAATGGAGTTGAACGATGACTGGAAAGATCCGCGCCTCCCTCGCAGGGGTGGCCGCACTCGCCCTCGTCCTGACCGCCGCGCCCGCTCAGGCAGCCGAGACAGCACGCCCCTCGGGGAGCATCGTCGATGTTCTCGTCACCGCCTCAGGAGGAGGCGCTCCAGACCGAAACGCCAACGACTACGACCTGCTCGTCCAGGCGGTGCTCGCCACCGGCCTCGACAGCACGCTCGCAGATCCGGCGGGAACGTTCACCGTCTTCGCTCCGAACGATCGAGCCTTCCTGCGGCTGGTGTCCGACCTGACGGGCACCGCACCCGCATCCGAGGCGGCGGCACTGACCACGCTCACGACCGCCTTCACCACCGACCAGATCGCCGACATCCTGCTGTACCACGTCGTCGCGGGCAAGAAGCTGGGCCCGATCAAGGTCATCACGTCGAAGTCGCTCACCATGGCCAACGGCGGGGTCGTCCGGCCGCGCGGCGTCTTCTTGCGTGACGAGAGCCCCACCCTGCGGGACCCGGCCCTGGTGCTGTGGCGGGTGAACATCACCGCGAACAATGGAGTGATCCACACGATCGATCGCGTCCTGGTTCCTGCGATGTGAGCACGCCGTGAAAAGGAAACGCCCCCGAGGACGGGGGCGTTTCTCCGGCTCGTGGATCTCGTGATCGAGAACAACGAACAGAGGGTTGGGTTTTCCCGTGTCCCCGAGTCCTACCCTTTACAGGGATCGGGGCCCGCGATTCCTACGCGTTTCCCACGCGTTCCTTTCGCGATTCCCACGGATACCCCCGACTGCCCTACTCCTGCTTGAGGTGCCAGCGGGCGAAACTCAGGATTCGGCCGCGGCGCCGTCGCCCTCAGGTTCTGGCTCTCCCCAGGGGATCGCCTACCTGAGGGCCTGCTACGTCGAGACTGAGCTCGCCCTGCGACGCTCTCGTCGTGCCTGTTGTCTCATCGGTTGAGCTGCCACTGCCCAACGGTCGCGCACAGTGCGACCCAGCCAGCCCAGGGACCTCTGGGCGGCCTGCCGACAGCTCACGCAAGAAGCAGAACTGGCACCGAAACGAGGAAAGCCCCCGGTATTCCCGGGGGCTTTCCTCGTTTGACCTGGCATTCTGAGATACGAGAACAAAATCCTCGAGATCCGGGAATACCCCATGGTGGCGAGTGAGGGATTCGAACTCCCACGTGCATACATACAAGGAGATCCGTCCGGGAGCTTCTAGGCGCTAGAAATCAAGGGTCGCGAGAGACAGCGATCGAAGCAACTACCCCAGGGTGCAAGCAATATCGTCAACGGTGCCCCATCGTTTGCCCCATGGGGCTAGTCGATCAACTTCTCCACGTTCGACATCGCGCGAGTGAGGCGGTCGAGGTGTGCGGGACTCTTGTAAGACCGAGTCATGGCGCGGGTGGAGTGCCCCACTAGTTCGACGATGAGCTCTTCAGGGACGTCGGCCGCGTACAGAAGGTCGACGGCGGCGTGGCGGAGGTCGTGCAGCCGGACGTGCCGATCGGCGCCGAGTAGCTCGCGTTGGACTGCTGGCCAGAGGCGCGTCTCCATGTTGGGGTCGATCGGGCGGCCCTTGCGCGTGAACACCAACCCCCACTCGTTGGGCTCCTTCGTGGCGAGGTGGTGCTCCATCATCTCCCTCAGTGGGCTGATGAGCGGAACCGCTCTCCACCCCGCTCTCGACTTCGGACGGGTGAGGAAGAAGCCTCCGTAGAGGTGGCGGTACTCGAAGTCGGACGGGGCGATCGGTCGGCCGGTATCGCCGCGCCTCAGTGTCTGCAGCTGCCAGCTGATGTCCAGATGGGTGCCGACTCTGTCGACCTCGAGGCCGACGACTTCTCCTCGCCGCGCCCCGGTGAGGATGTACGTCATCCACTTCAGCCGTCGGGCCGCGTCCTGAGCACGGTCAGTAGATGCTTCACCTCAGCGGTGGTCGGTACATCGAGTTGGGGGCGCGCAGGCCGCGGCTGTTCGACCAGTCGAACCGGATTCCGTTGAATCTCTTCCTCGCGCACGGCTGCATCGAACGCACGGCCCGCGATCGTGTGCACGTTGCGAACCGTCGTGGGCGATCGGTCCTGCCTCACCACATGCTGCATCCTGCGGATGTCGGCGGCGCGGATCGCCACCAAGGGAGTGGACGCACCAAGGTTGGGCACAATGTGCGTGTCGACCGCACTCCGATAACCGTCCGCAGTCCGGGGACGCAACTGCGGGTAGACGCATTCGTAGATCCAGTAGTTGAACCACTCTCCGACGGTCGTTACGCCCACGCCGGACGGGTACTCCGAAGCGCCCGGGAGATCGGTGCCGCTGCGCGATCGCTCGTACTCATGCAGGAACGCCATCGCGTCGGCACGCTTTCGAAAGCGTTTTACCTGGCGCCGGCGCTTCCCATCCTTGGGTGGCAGAGGCAGGGCAACCTTCCAGTAGCCTCGGTCGTCGCGAAAGATCGTCCCTGTGCCTCGAGCTCGTCGTGTTCCCATGGCGAAACCGTAGGTCGGCTCGGGGTCTGTGTTTCATGACGCGTTCAACGATCCGTCGGATATGCCGTGTAATCAGTCAGATTCGACGAGTCGGAGACGCGCAAGAGGCTCGATGATTACCGGCGGAGCATGAAAAAGCCCCACCCGCCCCGGAGGACGGTGGGGAGCTACAGTTCGAACCTGCGCGCTTCAGTCGCGAACGTCGACCAGGCGGCTAATCACCGTCAGAGGGTTGTCACTCACCCACTCGGTGACGGTCGGATCGCCTGCGGCCTCGGACTTGAAGAAGATCGCACGATCCTCCTCGTGTCGTGCGAAACGACCGATGTACTCCATTTCTAGGTAGACGATCCACGACTCGGGCGAGTCTCGACGCACCACGACGGTGGCGTCGCCGAGATTGAGCTCGAAGTCTTCGACACCGGACAGCAGTTGAATGATCTCGTCATAGGAAGTCATGTCGCTCAGCGTATCGGCCCATTGAGATCCCGGGGTGCAATCGGAAGCCGACGATCAGACGTTCCGCTGCTGGGTCTGGGGGAACGCGGTCGTCGTCGACAGCGCAGAGTGAACCGGCTCAGTACGGATTGTCGGTGTAGGTGATCAACTTCAGCTTCACGTCTTCCACGAAGTTAGCTGCTAGAGGACCGACATACTCCAGCAGTTTCGGCTTTGCTAGTGGCTGAAGCAAGGGAACTTGAACCCAGCACTCTTCCGGCAGGTCGCAAACGCCCTTCCCGAGCTTCACGCAAAAAGAAGTCGCGAACTCGTGAGACGTGGTCAGCGGGAACCCCAAGACGACAGGCCACTGCTCCGCCGTATTCACTGAGTCATTCGAGATCACCAGAAAGGGGCGCCTCCGGTGGAGGTTGCGCTCCTTCAACGTCTGCGGAGGCAAGCTGACGGCGCTATCAGGCACCCAGTAGAGGCCGCCCAGTCTTATGGGGACGGTCATGAGAGGAGCGAGGTCGCTTCCTTCCGAAGATCCGCAAGCGACTCATAGTCCTTGAGGAGAGCCTCAGTGTTCACTTGGATCGGCGCCGAAGGCAGCGCGGCCGCCTTCATCCGAAGCTCTTGGAGGCGCCGCAGGGCCGTCGCCTCAGCACCGCGGTTTGCAGCGTGGGTCGAGAACATGGGCCAAGCACCTCCAATCTCTTCGTTCGGGATCACAACATGACGGCGATTCCGGTCATAATGCTCCTGCCAGGGTCCGACATCGTGGGTGAGTTCGCGAAGGGCCCACCCGGACAGCACTGCGAACGAATCCCACACCTCCTCAAGAGCTGAGCAGACCTCACCGGGGAGCTGATTCCAGGGTCCGTCTGCCGCGAGAGGTTGCACGATCTGCTCGTCCCCAAACCGCTTGTACTCCTGGTAGACCACGTCAATCACAGGACCGTGCTTCCAGGCTTCAACCTTCTCCCGGAGCAGTGCGTTTCCATTCGTATGTAGGAACCGACTATGTGCAAGGAAGAGGAGCTTCTGCAACTTGAGGTTGTCGAGATCGCCGGCGTGAGCATCGGTTGCGCGCCGCACGAACCACTTCGCAAGGAGCGAGGCAGAGACCGGCGGCGCATACTGCGTCATGCCCTTACCTCCTTCACCCCTAGGAATATCGTACGGGAAGGCAACAGTGTATAGGCTGAACGACTGTCAGTATGTGATCTCGAGAAGTCGCGTGGTTTCGCGAGGCTCTCCGCGGTGGTTAGTCCAGCCGATGCGGAGCTTCATCGAACCAGTGGGCGTCTGGTCCAAGAAGATCATCTCTGCTTCGCCAGGCTGGAAGACGTCGTTCTTGTCCGGGTCTCGGAGGATCTCTGATCCGCTCACCTTCAAAGTAACGTCCGTCGCGGTGCGCGTTCCGGTGTTCTTGACTACCCAGGCACGTACCTTGCTCCGTCGAGCAACCTGTTCGGCCACCGGGGTTAGCGACCACTCAGCGTCTGCAGTGCGATCGGCCCGCTTGCGCTCGAAATGCAAGGCGAGCTGGGCGCTGCCGATTCCGATGCCGGCAGCGACGACGAGCCTCGCGATGTCGAGGACGATTGACCATTCGTTCACGCGATCACTGTATCTGTGAGTCGCTCCCCGTGCCGTCAGGGTACAGAGTGAAGGACCAGACGTTCTCCGGCAGGTCCTTGAACCATCGGGAGAGCTCGAACCGGCTGACGGTCATCGGTTCCTGCCGTTCGCACGCTTCGGCACGCTCCCGATGGAAGCGGAGGAGGTCGTCGAGCGGCCGGGCGATACCGTCGGCGACGAGCTGACGATGCCGTTCCATCCGCCGCGGGTCGTCGTACTCGGCGATCGCTGCCAGCGCCTGATTGTGCAGGTGTAGGTACACCGGTGAGATCCCGGTCGGCGCTGACACGGTGCTCTTGCGGCGCGACATCACTTCACGTCCGTCCGCGGCGTCCAGGTGCTGAGCTCAACAGGGGCAGGTGCCCCTGGTTTCCCATTCTTGGCGAGGTCGTCCCATCGCTTGTTCGCGGCGCGCTGCTGCCGCACGGCGACGGTCTTCTCCTCGCCAGGGAGGCGAACACCTTCGGTAGTCCGGGTCATGGATGCGTACCACTGACGCAGCTCTACCAGAGCGGGCGAGACACGCAGTTGACCGGTCGAACCGACCACCATGTAGCCGTGCTCTTCGACGGCCGCTTCGAGCTTCTCGACGTGCTTGGCCTGCCGTTCGAGTATGGCCATGAGGATGAGTTCTCTCTCATCCCACTCAGTGTCTTCGGGTAGTGCCGCGTCGAGGGTCGCCCGGGGATCGAGTCGAGGTGTAACGGTTCCTTCGGTGTGCGCCTTTCTGGGGCGTCGGGGCTTGTCCGGCATGGCGGAACTCCTTTTCGGGCGTCAGACGAGCGCCTGGGGCTGAAAAAACGGATCAAGGGCATATGCGGAGGATAGATTCACCAGCATCTCTCCGGAGGGTGGAGAGGGTGGCAGGGGCGGGGGTAGCCCCTACCTCTCAGTGGTGTCGCGGTGCCTGACGTGAGTTGTCAGGTGTCTCGGTGTCGGAGGACTGTGCGTGTGCGTCGTGCTTCGGCGGCTTCGCGTTGTGTCTTCGCCTTGTGGTGGTGGGAGCAGAGCCAGGCGAGGTTGGTGAGGTCGTGGTTGTCGCCTCTGGTGATGTGGTCGCACTCTGTACCTGGTGAGGGGCAGCGTGTGCCGTTGGTGAGGGTGGCTTCACACTGTCCGCCTGCCCTCGTGCGTGTGAGGTCGCGGCGGTCTCGCCAGTCACTCGGTAGCCGTGAGGCGCGGTCGGAGCTGGCCCAGTTGTGCTGGGTGTGGGTGGGGCAGTACTTCGAGGTGGTGATGCGGTTCTCGCATCCCCCTGGGTATGCGCACTGTCGCGGTGCTCGGGGCATCGTGATCCCCCTCAGTTCTGAGTGAGCTTGGTGCGCGGGTTCACGGGGCTGCCGTTCACGTGCACCTCGAAGTGCAGGTGCGCGCCGAACGAGACGCCCGTGTTGCCGACTGCGCCGATGATCGTCCCAGCGGCGATCGTCTGTCCGACCGACACGCTCGGGGTCGACTGCATGTGTCCATACAGAGTCTTAAGTCCGTTGCCGTGGTCGATGACGACGCAGTTCCCGAATCCGCCGTTGGTGCCTGCGAGTTCGACGGTGCCGGCTGCTGCTGCGGGAATGGGGGCGCCCGCGTCCGGGTCGAAGTCCATACCCTCGTGGAACGTCGACCCACCAGGACCAGGCGACTCCCGTGGCCCATACTCCGAAGAGACCGTGCTGGCAGGGAACGGCCACTGCAACGGACCGCCCTCGGGTCCGCCCACGTTCGGAGAGACTTTCCAGAAGTTCCCGATGACGTCGACGGCAACCCAGGACAGGCCCGTCATTGAAGGCGCTTCAGGCATCTTCGCGAACGCGATGTGGTCTGGCTTGATGATGACGCCGTTACGTCCGCCCGTGCCATTGGGGCCGTATAGCTTGAGGTTCCCGTCGGCGCCGAGTACCTGCCCGTCGTTGGGCATCGTGATCATGCCGTCGTGGTCGTCCGGGTCGAGCACCATGCTGCCGACCGTGATCTTCCCCGTCCCTCCGTCGATGACGATCAGGTTCGATCCGGTGCCGACGTAGATCTTCCCGTCTTCGATGCGGACGTTTCCGGACTTGAAGATCCCGGTCAGGTCGAAGTCCCCTGCCAGGTCGACATCGCCAGCTATACGACCGCCCTCGGGGCTGTCGAACTCCCAGGGGCCAACCCACCGGAAGTTCCCCTCACCATCGAGCGCGCCGACGATCTGGAGTGTTCCGCCTGTGTCGATGAGTAGGAGCCCGCCGATGAAACGCATGCGGCCGTTCGTGATCGACGAGTTCTCCAGCAAGGCGCCGGAATAGAGACGGTCCACCTTCGCGTTGAGCTGCTTGATCCAGCCCCACGCGTCTTCGAGATTGCGCAGCATGTTGTGTCCTTTCGTGCCCTTCGGCAATGTCGCGTGCGAGACGCGTGGTTAGAGTGAGGCGGGCTACGCCGGCCTCGTGATCGGGGAGTCGCAGCGAGGGTTGCTGCGATGATGGGCTCATGGATTCGACGGTGCAGGCGGCTCTAATTTCGGCGGGTGCGGTCCTCGCAAGCGGGTTGCTGACGTTGCTGATTACCGGAAACCAGGAGAAGCGCCGAAGAGCGGACGCTGCGGCCGCACGCGAGGCAGATCGAGCCGAGCGCGATGCCGAACGCGTCCGGGCAGAATGTCTCAGAATCGCCGAACAGTTCTACGAGCTGATCGACGTATTCGCTCGAATGCCGGTCACCTTCCAGTGGGGCGAGATCTGGGAGATATACGAGGAGCGGCACGCAGAGCGTTTCGATCACTCGATTCGGAAAGCGATCGCCATCGGCGGTCCGACCGACCTGCGAGAAAAGGTCCTGCACATCCTTCAAGCGCTCCCGGATGTGGAGATCTACGCGAAGCTCGAGCAGCGAACCAACTACGACCAGCTCATTCACTTGTTGCGTCTGGGTGGAGACCTCGCTGCGGACGCCGCGCGGGGAGGTGGCGGCGATTCCGCAACCAGCTATACGAAGTTCATGGAGACGCGGGAGAAAGTTACCAAGCGGCGCACGAACGACCTGGCGAAGAAGGCCTCGAGTGGCCCCTCTGATGCTGAAGACGCTGGCCCCCGCGCTGCTCAAGACGCAGGGACCAGCAGTTGAAGGGGTGACATCTGGCAAGCCCTACAGACACCACCCCGGCCTATGGGGTCAGTCGTAGCGATCCCGCTGCGCGAACCGACGGGGCTCGTGTTTCGGATCGATCGCGATCACGGCGGACCTGTATTCGCACGTTACTCAGACGATGCAGCGCTCGGCGGTTGAAAGGTTCGCGGCGCTGATGAATCAAGGGCTTGCCCCATAACTCGCCCCATGAACACGAAAAAGCCCCTGCACCGATGTTGAGAACACCTAGTCAGGGGCTGTTTCGAAGTGGTGGCGAGTGAGGGATTCGAACCCCCGAATGCTGAGCAGTCTGATTTACAGTCAGATCCCTTTGGCCGCTTGGGTAACTCGCCAGAGCGCACCCGTCCGACTTCGACAGCCAACCGGGGGCACGATAGATAATCATACCTGCCGAGGGCAAGCGTGAGAAATCGAACGCTCAGCTGCCGAACACGCCGCGATCGGCGTCAGCGATCGACTCCGGAGTCCGCAGCAGGCCGCCCTCGGCTCGGCACGTCGCAGCGGCCACATCCATGGCTCGATCGAGCAGGTGCTGCCAGCCTTTCGCATCGGAGGGTGTCCCCTGAGCAAGGCCGGCCGCCACGGCCGCGAGAGTCGCATCTCCGGCTCCCACGGTGTCGACGACGCGACCGGGCAGCGTCGAGATGGGCGCCGTGACGATGCCGGCATCCGACTCGAGGGCTGCACCATCGGCGCCTGCGGTCGCGAGCACCGCGCTCACCCCGAGCGCGCGCAGCCGCGCCCTCAGCGCATCGAGATCGCCGTCATAGAGGAGAGCCGCATCATCGGCGCCGATCTTGACGATCGACGCTCCTGCGGCGGCGCGCTCGAAGCCCTGCACGAACTCGGCACCGTCGCTCAGCATCCCCGACCGTGGGTTCGGGTCGACAGCGAGACGAGTGTCGCCGACGGCGTCGAGCAGTGCGTCGACCTCACCGGGCACGTCGAAGGGGAAGCAGCTGACGGCCACGAGATCCGAATCGGCGATCGCACGGACAGCCTCGTCGGAATAGCGGATGCTGCGCCGCTGCGCGGCCTCGTTGAACACGTAGACGGGCTCGCCGTCGGGACCACGCTGCACGATCGCCCGAGACGAGCCCAGCGGCGCCTCGCTGGCGATCAGCCGCACGCCGTGATCGTCGAGGTATTCGCGGATGTGCGCCCCCGCTTCGTCGTCCCCGACCATCGCGATCAGGGTGGTCGGCACACCGAGCCTGCGAAGACCGACGGCGACGTTCAGTGCCGCGCCGCCGACCAGCTCACGCACCCCGCCGACGTCGTGGATCTCGTCGATCAGCGCGTCTCCGACGACGACTGCACCGGGCATACGGGAGGAATCATCACTCATTCCGCCGACACTACCGCGAGAGCGGCTTCTTCGGCGGTTCGGTCAGCCTCCCTGCGCGGGCTGGGCACAGCGCTACGGTGAGCGCATGAACGCTCGAATCGCCGCCGGCGCTGCGGCTCTCCTGCTCCTCGCCGTGCTCACCGGCTGCGATCCGACCGGTTCGGGCACCACGCCGTCGAACGATTCCGCTGAACCGTCGTCGAGTCCGGGACCGGACGAATCGGAGAGCCCGTCGCCCTCTCCCACACCGACAGAGACTCCGATCGCTCTGCCGACCGACTGCAGGGCGATCCTCTCGGACGACGTGCTCGCACAGCTCGAGGGAGTGCCACTCAATGACGCGGCCTTCGGACCGTCCGGGGTAGGAGACGATGGCGAGCTCACCTGCATCTGGGCGGATCCGAGGGCGGACACCACCCGGCTGGTCACCACCATCTCCCTGATGAACCGAGGGCCGGCCCTCGACATGCTGAACGCTCTCGTGGCCGACGAGGGCTACACGTGCTTCACTCCCGACGGCGGCACGCGCTGCGAGAAGACCTGGCAGAACGAGCAGTACCCTGTCACCGACGGTCGCACCCTCTTCTGGCGGGACGACGTGCTGATCGACTCCCAGTACTCGAATCTCGCGCCCGAGGGATACACCTCGAGCATCGTGGCGCACCTCTTCGACTGATCCGTCGCCCTGTCCACGGCAGGCACCCCGGATCCGGGCACGAAGAAGGCCCCGGGCGAATCGCCCGGGGCCTTCTCACTCACTCACTCGATCAGTTGTACGTACCCGGCGTGATGTCGTCCGTCGAGAACGCGTCGAAGTCGACGTAACCGAAGTCGCCGTCGGCGTACGCACCGTCGGATGCGAAGATCCGGTTCGGGTAGCGCTCGCTCTTGGCTTCCTCCGTCGCCTCGACCGTGACGTCGCGGTACTTCGAGAGACCGGTTCCGGCGGGGATGAGCTTTCCGATGATGACGTTCTCCTTGAGACCGACCAGCGGGTCGCGCTTGCCCTCCATGGCGGCCTGCGTGAGAACGCGGGTCGTCTCCTGGAAGGAAGCGGCCGACAGCCACGACTCGGTCGCGAGCGACGCCTTCGTGATACCCATCAGCTCCGGACGGCCGGACGCGGGGCGCTTGCCCTCTGCCACAGCCTCGCGGTTGATCGCCTGGTAGCGCTTGAGGTCGACCATCTCACCCGGGAGCAGGGTCGTGTCGGCGTGATCGACGACGGTGACCTTGCGGAGCATCTGACGGACGATGACCTCGATGTGCTTGTCGTGGATCGGCACACCCTGCGAGCGGTAGACGCCCTGGACGCCGCCGACGAGGTAACGCTGCACCTCGCGGGCACCCATGACGCGCATGACCTCCTTGGGGTCGAGCGTGCCGACCAGGAGAGGCTGACCGACCGTGACGTGCTGCCCGTCCTCGACCAGAAGCGTCGCACGCTTCAGGACCGGGTAGATCACTTCCTCGTCACCGTTGTCGGGCGTCAGGATGACCTTCTTGGCCTTGTCCGTCTCGTCGATCGTGATGCGGCCATCGGCCTCGGCGATCGGCGATGCGGCCTTCGGGGTGCGAGCCTCGAAGAGCTCCTGCACGCGGGGCAGACCCTGCGTGATGTCATCTGCCGACGCCGAACCACCGGTGTGGAACGTACGCATCGTCAGCTGGGTACCGGGCTCACCGATCGACTGTGCCGCGATGATGCCGACGGCCTCGCCGATGTCGACGGTCTTACCCGTCGCGAGCGAACGGCCGTAGCACTGCGCGCAGACACCGACGGCGGAGTCGCAGGTGAGGACCGAGCGCACCTTGATGCTCTCGACACCGAGACCGACCAGCTTGTCGATGAGAACGTCACCCACGTCGTCGCCGGCAGAGGCGAGGACCTCACCCTTGCTGTCGACCACGTCGGAGGCCAGCGTACGAGCGAACACCGAGTTCTCGACGTTCGCGTCGCGCACGAGCTCACCCTGCGAGTTCGGAGCGGCGATCGGGAGCTCGAGGCCCTTCGACGTGCCGCAGTCCTCTTCGCGGATGATGACGTCCTGCGAGACATCCACCAGACGACGGGTCAGGTAACCCGAGTCGGCGGTACGCAGAGCGGTGTCGGCGAGACCCTTACGGGTACCGTGCGTCGCGATGAAGTACTCCGCAACCGACAGACCCTCGCGGTACGAGGAGATGATCGGACGCGGGATGATCTCACCCTTGGGGTTGTTCACCAGACCACGCATACCGGCGATGTTCCGGATCTGCAGCCAGTTACCACGAGCACCCGACGACACCATGCGGTTGATGGTGTTGTCCTCGGGGAAGTTGGCCTTCATCGCAGCCTGGACCTCGTCGGTCGCCTCGGTCCAGATCTTGATGAGCTCCTGACGACGCTCGACGTCGGTCGTGAGGCCCTTCTCGTACTGGGACTGGACCTTCGCGGCCTGCTTCTCGTAGCCCGCGACGATCTCAGCCTTGTTCGGCGGCGTGAGGATGTCGCTCAGGGCGACGGTCACACCCGAGCGCGTGGCCCAGTAGAAACCGGCGTCCTTGATGCGGTCCAGCGACGCAGCCGTCTCGACCTTCGGGTACTCCTCGGCCAGCTTGTTGACGATCTGCGACAGCTTGTTCTTGTCAGCCTGCTCGCGGACGAACGGGTATCCCTTGGGCAGCGTGTCGTTGAAGATCGCCTGACCGAGCGATGCGTCGACGAGACCGTGACGCTCGTAGCCCTCGGGAGCTTCGCCCTCGAGGAACGTGAGACCCGGGATGCGGATGCGGACCTTGGCCTGCAGGTCGAGGGTTCCCTCGTCCTTCGCCAGGATCGCCTCGCCCACCGAACCGAATGCACGGCCCTCACCGGCTGCGCCCGCCTTGACCGTGGTCAGGTGGTGCAGACCGATGATCATGTCCTGCGAAGGCAGGGTGACCGGGCGTCCGTCGGACGGCTTCAGGATGTTGTTCGACGCGAGCATCAGCACGCGGGCCTCGGCCTGAGCCTCGACCGACAGCGGCAGGTGGACAGCCATCTGGTCACCGTCGAAGTCGGCGTTGAACGCCGCGCAGACGAGCGGGTGCAGCTGGATGGCCTTGCCCTCGACGAGCTGAGGCTCGAAGGCCTGGATGCCGAGACGGTGCAGCGTGGGCGCACGGTTGAGCAGCACCGGACGCTCGCGGATGATCTCCTCGAGCACGTCCCAGACCTCGGGACGCGTGCGCTCGACGGCGCGCTTGGCCGCCTTGATGTTCTGCGAGTGACCGAGGTCGATCAGGCGCTTGATGACGAACGGCTTGAAGAGCTCCAGAGCCATCTGCTTAGGCAGACCGCACTGGTGCAGCTTCAGCTGCGGGCCGACGATGATGACCGAACGGCCCGAGTAGTCGACGCGCTTGCCGAGAAGGTTCTGGCGGAAACGACCCTGCTTACCCTTCAGCATGTCGCTGAGGGACTTCAGGGCACGGTTGCCGGTACCGGTGACGGGACGACCACGGCGACCGTTGTCGAACAGTGCGTCGACGGCCTCCTGCAGCATCCGCTTCTCGTTGTTGACGATGATCTCGGGAGCACCGAGGTCGATCAGACGACGAAGACGGTTGTTGCGGTTGATCACACGACGGTAGAGGTCGTTGAGGTCGGAGGTCGCGAAGCGGCCACCGTCGAGCTGCACCATCGGGCGCAGCTCCGGCGGGATCACCGGAACGACGTCGAGGACCATGGCGGCCGGGCTCATGCCGGTCTCCAGGAACGAGTTGACGACCTTCAGACGCTTGATCGCGCGGATCTTGCGCTGGCCCTTGCCCTCGGAGATCTGCAGGTGCAGGCTCTCCGCCTCGGCTGCCAGGTCGAACGCCGCGAGGCGACGCTGGATCGACTCGGCGCCCATGTAGGCCTCGAAGTACTGACCGAAGCGGTCCTGGAGCTCGTGGAAGACGTCGTCCTCGGGACGCAGTGCGCCGACCTCGAGCGTGCGGAAGTCCTCCCACACGCGCTCGAGCTTGGCGATCGCCTCGTCGGCACCCTTGCGGATGAGCGACATCTCCTTCTCGGCGGCGTCCTTGACCTTCTTCTTCGCGTCGGCCTTGGCGCCCTCCGCCTCGAGGGAAGCGAGCTCCTCCTCCAGGCGAGCCAGGCGCTCGGCGATCTTCGCGTCGCGGCGGTCTCCGAGCGTTTTCAGCTCGAGACGGATGTTGTTCTCCTGCGTGCCCAGGTCGCGGTGACGAGCATCCTCGTCGACCGAGATGACCATGTAGGCGGCGAAGTAGATGACCTTCTCGAGGTCCTTCGGCGCCATGTCGAGCAGGTACCCGAGACGCGAGGGAACACCCTTGAAGTACCAGATGTGGGTGACGGGAGCGGCGAGCTCGATGTGACCCATGCGCTCACGACGGACCGAGGACTTGGTGACCTCGACGCCGCAGCGCTCGCAGACGATGCCCTTGAAGCGGACACGCTTGTACTTGCCGCAGGCGCACTCCCAGTCGCGGGACGGGCCGAAGATCTGCTCTCCGAAGAGACCGTCCTTCTCCGGCTTCAGGGTGCGGTAGTTGATGGTTTCAGGCTTCTTGACCTCGCCGTATGACCAGGCGCGGATGTGGTCCGCGGTGGCCAGGCCGATGCGAAGCTCATCGAAAGTGTTTGACTCGAGCACAAATTCTCCTGTGTAGGAATTCTTCTGAAGAAATCGGGGAGGTGGGCCGCCGACCGGGCGTGACGCGCGGTCGGCGGCCTGGACCTTAGATCTCGTCGATCGAGGCGGCCTCGAAGCGGCTGGAGATGTTGATGCCGAGTTCCTCCGCAGCGCGGAAGGCCTCGTCGTCGGTGTCACGCAGGTTGACGAGCGTGCCGTCTGCCGAGAGGACCTCGACGTTCAGGCAGAGCGACTGCATCTCCTTCATGAGCACCTTGAAGGACTCGGGGATGCCGGGCTCCTGGATGTTCTCGCCCTTGACGATCGCCTCGTACACCTTGACGCGGCCGAGGATGTCGTCGGACTTGATCGTGAGGAGCTCCTGGAGCGCGTATGCGGCGCCGTAGGCCTCGAGGGCCCACACCTCCATCTCACCGAATCGCTGGCCACCGAACTGCGCCTTACCACCGAGCGGCTGCTGGGTGATCATCGAGTACGGACCCGTCGAACGTGCGTGGATCTTGTCGTCGACCAGGTGGTGCAGCTTCAGGATGTACATGTAGCCCACCGAGATCGGCGCCGGGAACGGCTCACCGGAGCGGCCGTCGAACAGCTGCGTCTTTCCGGTCGAGTCGATCAGGCGGATGCCGTCACGGGTCGGGGTGGTCGCGTCGAGGAGACCGGAGATCTCCTCCTCGCTCGCACCGTCGAACACCGGGGTCGCGACCTTGGTGCCGGGGGCAGCCTCGAACGCGTCCTTGGGGAGTCGCGCAGCCCACTCCGGGGTGCCTTCGACCTTCCAGCCCTGCTTCGCGATCCACCCGAGGTGGGTCTCGAGCACCTGGCCGAAGTTCATTCGACCGGGGATGCCCAGCGGGTTCAGGACGATGTCGACCGGGGTACCGTCCGCGAGGAACGGCATGTCCTCGATCGGGAGGATCTTGGCGATGACACCCTTGTTACCGTGACGACCGGCGAGCTTGTCACCCTCGGTGATCTTGCGCTTCTGGGCGATGTAGACCACGACGCGGCGGTTGACACCGGAGCCGAGCTCGTCGTCGCCGTCCTCGGCGTTGAACTCCTTGACGGCGATGATCGTGCCCTGCTCGCCGTGGGGCACCTTGAGAGAGGTGTCACGGACTTCGCGGCTCTTCTCGTTGAAGATCGCGCGGAGCAGACGCTCTTCCGCCGACAGCTCGGTCTCGCCCTTCGGCGTGACCTTGCCGACGAGGATGTCACCGGGGCGGACCTCGGCACCGATGCGGATGATGCCGCGCTCGTCGAGATCCTTCAGGAGCTCGGGGCTGACGTTGGGGAGGTCACGGGTGATCTCCTCCTTGCCGAGCTTCGTGTCGCGCGCGTCGACCTCGTACTCCTCGATGTGGATCGAGGAGAGGGTGTCGTCCTTGACCAGGTCCTGGCTCAGGATGATCGCGTCCTCGAAGTTGTAGCCCTCCCACGTCATGAACGCGACGAGGAGGTTCTTTCCGAGTGCCAGTTCGCCGTTCTCGGTGGCGGGGCCATCGGCGATGACCTCTCCGACCTCGACGCGGTCGCCCTCGTTGACGACGACCTTCTGGTTGTACGACGTGCCCTGGTTCGAGCGGTCGAACTTGCGCAGGTGGTAGTCCTGCGTTCCACCCTCGTCGAGCATGACGGTGACGCGGTCTGCGGAGACCTCGGTGACGACACCCGGCTTCTCAGCCGTGAGCACGTCGCCGGCGTCGATGGCCGTGTAGCCCTCCATACCGGTTCCGACGAGCGGCGAGTCGCTGCGGAGCAGCGGCACAGCCTGACGCTGCATGTTGGCGCCCATGAGTGCGCGCTGTGCGTCGTCGTGCTCGAGGAAGGGCACGAGCGAGGTCGCGACCGACACCATCTGGCGCGGCGAGACGTCGATGTAGCCGATCTCCTCCGGAAGGAAGAGATCCACCTCACCGCTACCGCCCTTGGGGCGCGCGAGGACGTGGCTCTCGCGGAAGCGACCGTTCTTGTCGAGCGGGGCGTTCGCCTGCGCGATGTTGAAGTCGACCTCTTCGGAAGCGGTCAGGTAATCGATGTGCTCGGTGACGACGCCACCCTCGACCTTGCGGTACGGGGTCTCGATGAAACCGAACGAGTTGATGCGCGCGAAGGTCGCGAGAGCACCGATCAGACCGATGTTCGGGCCTTCAGGGGTCTCGATGGGGCACATGCGGCCGTAGTGCGACGGGTGGACGTCACGGACCTCGACGCCTGCGCGGTCACGGCTCAGACCACCGGGGCCGAGAGCCGAGAGGCGGCGCTTGTTGGTCAGACCCGCGAGCGGGTTGTTCTGGTCCATGAACTGCGACAGCTGCGAGGTTCCGAAGAACTCCTTGATCGCGGCGACGACGGGGCGCACGTTGATCAGGGTCTGCGGCGTGATCGCCTCGATGTCCTGCGTGGTCATGCGCTCGCGGACGACGCGCTCCATGCGGGACAGACCGGTGCGGACCTGGTTCTGGATCAGCTCGCCGACCGCGCGGATGCGACGGTTGCCGAAGTTGTCGATGTCATCGGTCGCGATGCGGATGTCGGCCTTCTTGCCCGAGCGGATGCCGGGGAAGGTCTCTTCCGTGCCTGCGTGCAGACGCACGAGGTACTTGATCGTCGCGACGATGTCCTGAACCGTGAGGACCGAGTCGGTCAGCGGAGCGTCGAGACCGAGCTTGTGGTTGATCTTGTAACGACCCACCTTCGCGAGGTCGTAGCGCTTCGGGTTGAAGTAGAAGTTGTCGAGGAGCGCGCGGGCGGCCTCGGCGGCGACCTGCTCGCCCGGACGCAGCTTGCGGTAGATGTCGCGGAGCGCATCTTCCTTCGTGACGATCGTGTCCTTCGCGAGCGTCTCCTCGATCGAGGTGTAGCCGGCGAACTCCGTGAGGATCTCCTCGCTGGTCATGCCCAGCGCCTTGAGGAACACGGTGACCGACTGCTTGCGCTTGCGGTCGACGCGCACGCCGACCTGGTCGCGCTTGTCGATCTCGAACTCGAGCCATGCACCACGGCTCGGGATGACGCGAGCCGACACGATGTCCTTGTCGGACGTCTTGTCGGGGGTCTTGTCGAAGTACACACCGGGCGAACGCACGAGCTGCGAGACGACGACGCGCTCGGAGCCGTTGATGATGAACGTTCCCTTGTCGGTCTGCAGCGGGAAGTCGCCCATGAAGACCGTCTGGGTCTTGATCTCACCCGTGAGGTGGTTCATGAACTCGGCCTCGACGTACAGCGGAGCGGCGTACGTCTTGCCGCGCTCCTTGCACTCCTCGATCGAGTACTTCTCCGGCTCGAGGTAAGGGTTGGTGAACGACAGCTGCATCGTCTCGCCGAGGTCCTCGATCGGAGAGATCTCCTCGAAGATCTCGCCGAGACCGCTGTTCTCGTTCACGTCGGTGCGGCCGGCCTTCTTGGCCTCTGCGACTCGAGCCTTCCAGGCGTCGTTGCCGACGAGCCATCCGAAGGATTCCGTCTGCAGAGCGAGAAGGTCAGGGACCGTCAGCGTGTCGGAGATCTTGGCGAACGAAAGACGGGAAGCTCCGCGTCCGTTCTTGGTGGTGGTGGATGTGGATGCGTTGCGAGCAGCAGCCAAGGGAATAACCTCCGTGAGCCCCGCAGGGCTTCTCGATTCCTTTGTCGTCAGGTGGAGTGTGCGCTCAAAGACTCAACGAAATGCCGACCACCATATGAGGGCACGGAGAAGCGAGCGCAACTACCAACTATACGCGCGATCTTGCGACATGGCAAGCGCAATCCTTGACCTTCTTCGGATGCTGCGGTAATGGCACCCGGAAGCGTCGTCCGTCGACCCGGTGCGCCCGCCCCGGAGCTCGCGCTCGGGGCGGGACGCATCGTCGTCGTCAGGAGGCGATGTTGAGTTCGTTCCCCGGGATCGACGCCAGCAGACGTCGCGTGTACGGGTCTCGAGGATTCGTGAAGATCTCCTCCGAGGATGCCGCCTCGACGAGCGAGCCGTCCTTCATCACGCACACGTAGTCGCTGATCAGGCGGACCACGGCGAGGTCGTGGGAGATGAAGAGATAGCTGAGTCCGTACTCGGTCTGCAGGTCGCCCAGCAGGTTCAGGATCTGATCCTGCACGAGGACGTCGAGCGCTGACACGGGTTCGTCGCACACGATCAGCTCGGGCGAGAGCGCGAGCGCACGGGCGATCGCGACACGCTGACGCTGACCGCCGGACAGCTCGGACGGATACCGGCGCAGCATCGACTGCGGCAGCGCCACGTCGTCGAGCAGCTGCCGGACGCGCTTGCGCCGATCGGCGCCGCTCCCCCGCTTGTAGAAGTCCAGCGGCTCGGAGATGAGGCGCTCGATGGTGAACATCGGATTCAGGCTCGAGTACGGATCCTGGAAGATCGGCTGCACCTTCTGCCGGAAGTCCCGGGTCTCCGCACGGGTGAGCGAGGAGACGTCCTTTCCCTCGTAGCGGATGAGACCGCTCGTCGGCTCGATGATCTTCAGCAGCATCCGCGCGGTCGTCGTCTTGCCCGAACCGGACTCGCCCACGATCGCCACCGTCTCGCCGCGCGGGATGGCGAGCGACACGTCGTTCACGGCGACGAAGTCCTCTTTCTGCCCACGGACCGGATAGACCTTGGTGAGGTTCTCGATCTCGACGATGTTGTCCGCTGTCGGCAGGGCGAGCGCGCTCGAGGCATCCTCGGCTGCGTTCGGATCGGACGGACGTTCCTCGGCGTGGAACGCCTCCGGGCGCAGACGCGCGGCAGCCACCGACGGCGCCGCCTGCACGAGCGACTGCGTGTAGGGGTGCTGCGGATTCTCGAGGATCTGCTTCGCCGGCCCCTGCTCGACCACCTTGCCGCGGTGCATCACGATGACGCGCTCGGCACGCTCGGCCGCGAGTCCCAGATCGTGCGTGATGAGCAGCACGGCGGTGCCGAGCTCGCGCGTCATGTCGCCGATCTGGTCGAGGATCGTCTGCTGCACCGTCACGTCGAGCGCGCTCGTCGGCTCGTCCGCGATCAGCAGGCGCGGTTTGCACGCCAGGCCGATCGCGATCAGCGCGCGCTGGCGCATGCCGCCGGAGAACTCGTGCGGGTACTGCTTCGCGCGCTTCTCGGGATCCGGCAGTCCGGCGGCTGTCAGCGCCTCGACGACCTTCTGCTGCACGTTCTGCCTGGTGGCGAGTCCGTGGGCGAGCAGGGTCTCGGCGACCTGGGTGCCGATCTTCGCGACCGGATTCAGGTTCGACATGGGGTCCTGCGGCACGAGGCCGATGTCGCGCCCGCGGATGGTGCGCAGCTCGCTCTCGGGAGCGCGGGTGATGTCCTTGCCGTCGAGGCGGATGCTGCCGCCGGCCACGCGCCCGCCACCGGCGAGCAGCCCGATGATGGCCATGGCAGTGGTCGACTTGCCCGACCCGGACTCCCCCACGATCGCGACGGTCTGGCCCGGCGCGATCTCGAGGTCGACTCCCTCGACGGCGTGCACGACGCCGTCCATGGTGGCGAAGTCGACCGCCAGCCCTTCGACGGACAGCAGCGGAGCGTCCGTGGTCCGTGTCTCTTTCGCAGCGTTCATCGTGCTCTCGTCCTCGGGTCCATGGCCTCGCGCAGGGCTTCACCGAACAGGGTGAAGCCGAGCGCGGTGACCGCGATGCAGATGCCGGGCAGGAATGCCAGCCATGGCGCGATGGCCAGCTCGGCCTGCGCATAGGTGAGCATGCGGCCCCACTCGGCCGTCTCGGGGCGACCGCCGCCGAGACCGAGGAACGACAGCGCCGCCGCATCGATCACCGCCGTCGCGAGCGTGAGCGTGCCCTGCACGATGACAGGTCCGATGGCGTTCGGCAGCACGTGCGACATGGTGATCTGCCCGCGACCGAGCCCCAGCGTCTGGGCCGAGAGCACGTAGTCGCTCGATCGCTGCTGCAGCATCGACGCCCGCAGGAGGCGGGCGAAGATCGGAACCTGGGATGCTCCGATGGCGATCATCACCGCGAAGGGCGTCTGGCCCAGGATCGCGGCGATGGATACCGCCAGCAGCAGGTTCGGCACCGACAGGATGATGTCGACGATGCGCATGATGAGGGTGTCGACCCATCCGCCGAATGTGCCGGCGAGGAGTCCGAGGATCATTCCGCCGACCAGACCGAGCGCGGTCGAGATCACACCGATCAGCAGCGACGCCTGCGCGCCCCAGATGAGCTTGGAGAGCACATCGCCGCCGAAGCGGTCGAGCCCGAGGGGGAACTCCGGCAGCTCCCCCGGACCGGGGATGTGCGTCGGCGTGATGTACTTCGCGCCGGGCAACGCCGTCTCGGGGTACGGGGCGAGCAATGGCGCGAGCACCGAGACGAGGACGAACACCAGCACGATGCCGGCGCCGATCCAGGCCGTCGGGTTGCGGCGGAGGCGGCGGAACACGTCGCGCCAGAACCCCCCGGGCCCCTCTTTGAGGCCGGCCTGATTCACGGCGACCGTGTCGACGACCGAGCCGCTCGCCGCGGACGGTCCCTGCGCGGGTGGGAGCGAGATGGTCATGACGCCACCCCCTTTCGGAGAACGAGACGGATCATCACTGCACCCGCACTCTCGGATCGATGAAGCTGTACGACACATCGACGGCCAGGTTGATCAGCGCGTAGGCGATCGCGATGAAGATGATGAACCCCTGCAGCACGGGGAAGTCCCGTGTGAAGATCGCCCTCGCGAGGAAGGACCCGATGCCGGGGAACGCGAAGACGGTCTCGGTGAGCACTGCCCCCGAGATCAGGAGCCCGGTCTGCAGACCGATCGTGGTGATCACCGGCAGCATCGCGTTGCGGAGGATGAAGCGACTGCGCAGCGTCGACGAGCCGACGCCCTTCGCCCGCCCCGTCCGCACGTAGTCCGCGTTCTGCACTTCGAGCACGCTCGCCCTGGTGATGCGGACGATGATCGCGAGCGGGATGGTGCCGAGCGCGAGTGCCGGGAGCACCAGGTGCATGAGGGCATCCCACGAGGCGTCGAACTCGCCGGTGATGATGCCGTCCCACACATAGAACCCCGTCGGATGGGTGGCGTCTATTCGTGGGTTCTGCCTGCCGTCCGACGGCAGCCAGCCGAGCTGCACGGCGAACACGTACTTGAGGATGAAGGCGAGGAAGAACACCGGGATGGTGATGCCGATGAGGCTCAGCACGACCGACGCGTGGTCGGTGAACTTGCCGTGGCGGCGAGCGGCCCAGTATCCGAGCGGGATGCCCACGCCGACCGCGAAGATGAGCGCGACGACGCTCAGCTCGATCGTGGCCGGGAATCGGCGGAAGAACTCCTCCGTGACCGGGCGGTTGGTCTGGATCGATGTGCCGAAGTCGCCCTGCAGCAGGCGGCCGACCCAGATGAAGTACTGCTCGATGATGGGCTTGTTGAAGCCGTAGAGCTCGTTGACCCTCGCGATGGCCTCGGGTGTCGCCTTCTCGCCGAGAAGCGCGACGGCCGGGCCGCCGGGGAGGGCCCTGACCCAGGCGAACAGCAGGATGCTGAGGCCGATCAGGGTGGGGATGAGGAAAAGCAGTCGTCTGCCGATGGTGCGCAGCAAGAGGTCTCCGTTGATCAGAAGGTACGCCGGGCCCGGGTCCCCGCGGCGAGCGCGGGGACCCGGGTGGGCAACTCAGTCGGTCAGACCTACTCGGTGAGGACGATGTCCGTGAAGACCTCGTCGTTCACCGGGCTGGCGGGGTAGCTCTCGACACGCGGGTCGAACGCCAGTGTGGGCGCCGGGTGCGCGAGCGGGACACCGGGGATGAACTGCGCGACCATCTCGTTGATCTCCTCGTAGAGGGCCGTCTGGTCCTCGAGGTTGGAGACGCCGCGAGCCTCGTTGAGCTTCTGGAACAGCTCCGGGTTGTCGAAGCCCCACTCGGAGCTCTGCTGCCCGAAGAAGACGCCGACGAAGTTGTCCGTGTCGTTGTAGTCACCGGTCCAGCCGAGCAGGTGGATGCCGTGGTCCGACGTGCCGGTGGTGCGGTCGAGGTACTCGACCCACTCCTCCGAGACCGGGGTGGTCTCGACGCCGACCTCGGCGAGCTGCGACGAGAGGACCGTGAAGATCTGCTCGGGGTCCGGCATGTAGGGACGCGAGACGTTGACCGGGTAGTTGAAGGTCAGCTTCAGCGGGTTGGCCTCGTCGTAGCCGGCCTCTGCCAGCAGCTCCTTGGCCTTCTCGGGGTCGTAGTCGTAGGTCGTGACATCGGGGTTGTAGCCGTTGACGGTGTCGGGCACGAACTCGATCGCCTTCTCGGTGCCCTCGGGCAGGACCTGGCTGATCAGTGCATCCTTGTCGACCGCGTACGAGAGCGCCTCGCGGACCTTCGGGTCCTGCAGCTCAGGGAGCGCCTGGTTGAACGCGAGGTACAGGATCGTGAACGGAGGACGGGAGACCATGGTGAAGCCGTCGTCCTCGAGTGCCTGCGTGTCGGCCGGACCGACGAGGTCGTAGCCGTCGATGGAGCCGGACTCGAGAGCCTGACGACGCGCGGTCGGGTCGTCGATCGTGCGGAAGATGATCTCGTCGATCTGACCCGCCTCGCCCCAGTAGTCGTCGTACGCCTTGAGCGAGACCTGCTCGCCCGGCGCCCACTCGTCGAACTGGTACGGGCCGGTGCCGACCGGGTGCCCCATCGCGTACTCCGAGAGGACGGGTGCCTCGGCCGAGCCGCTGACCTCGTCAGCACCGAACTCCTGCAGGGCCGAAGGGCTCTGCATGGAGAAGGACGGCAGCGACAGCGACGCCACGAACCCTGCGAACGGCTTGTTCAGGTCGATCGTCACGGAGTAGTCGCCGTCGGGGGTGCAGGACTTGTAGACGGCGTCAGCCGGGTTCTCCGCGTAGCCCTTGAAGAGCTTGTTGTAGTAGTAGCCGAACGCCTCGGAGGCCGCGAGGCCGGTCCAGTTGAACCAGCGGTCGAAGTTCGCGCATACGGCTTCGGCGTTGAACGGCGTGCCGTCGTGGAAGGTCACGTCCTCCTTCAGCGTGAAGGTGTGGCTCATGCCGTCTTCGGACGATTCCCATGACTCGGCCAGCAGCGGTGCCGGGTCGGCCGTGCCGGGCTCGGTGCCGACGAGGCCCTCGAAGATCTGACGCGAGACGCGGAAGCTCTCGCCGTCCTGGGCGAAGGCCGGGTCGAGGCTCGCCGGGTCGGAGGACGCCGCGAACACGAAGGTTCCGTCGACATCGCCGGACGCCTCTCCGCCGTCGTCGCCGCGCTCGCTGGCGACGCATCCTGAGAGGACCATCGCGGCGACTGCCGCTCCGGTGACGGCGATGAGACCTCGCCGACGCATGACTGAGTGGTGCATTGTGTGACCTTCCTGTCGAGCGCTGCTGTGCGCGTTCCGAAGACATCGTCGACTTCGGAAACGGTGATTCCTTGAAACTACCCAGTGCGCAGACCGATGCCAAACACCTGCAGGTTTCATTCCTGTTACGGATGTCCGGGGGTGTGGCCGATCCGGTAATCTCCAGAGCGTGCCCGACACGTCTCCCCTCGCCGTCTGCGTCGGCGAGGGCCTCGTCTCCTTCGTCCCGGCCATCGCCGCGCCCCTCGAGGACGTGCGGACGTTCCACCGCTCGCTCGCCGGAGCGGAGTGGAACACGGCGATCGCACTGGCCTCGGCCGGCATCCGCGCCGCCGTCGTCTCCCGTGTGGGCGACGACGGGTTCGGGCGCTTCCTCACCGCCGAGCTGCGCCGGCACGAGGTCGACGACTCCGCCGTGGAGATCGACGCCGAGGCGCCCACCGGCCTCTACGTCAAGGAGCTGTCACCGCGTCCGGACGGCTCCGTCGACGGGACCATGCACTACTACCGCTCGGGCTCCGCGGCCGCGGCCCTGTCGCCGGCGACGCTCGACTCCGACGCGGCATCCGCGCTGCTGTCACAGGCCGCCCTCGTGCACACCTCGGGGATCACGCCTGCTCTCTCGGACACCGCCCACGCAGCGCAGAACGCCCTCTTCGATGCGCCGCGCGACGGGCGGCTGCTCAGCTTCGACGTGAACTGGCGACCTGCGCTGTGGCGCGGGCGACAGGACGAGGGGCGCGCGGTGATCGCGGACTACGTCCGCCGCGCCGACATCGCGTTCTGCACACGCCCCGACGCCGAGGCGGTCTTCGGCACCGGCGAGCCCGATCGACTGCGCGAGCTGTTCCCCGAACCGAGGTATCTGCTGGCCACGAGTCCAGACGGCGCTGTGGCCTTCGACGGCGCCGAGCGCACCGACAGCAGGTCGCTCGATGTCCCCGTCGTGGAGTCCATCGGCGCCGGAGATGCGTTCGCCGCCGGATTCCTGGCCGGCGTCCTGTCGGGACTCTCGCTCACCGGCAGCCTCGCTCGCGCGCACCGGATCGCGACCAGGGCACTGGTCAGCACCCGAGACCACATCGACTGATCAGCGGCGCTGTTCCTGCCGGTCGCCACGGGCACCGGTGACGGTCGACGGGTATCTCATCGCCTGCCTCTAGCGACGTCGACGCGGCGCCGCAGCGTCGTGCGTCAGCTGCAGCGGGATGACCACGGGTTCACCCCGGTGCTGGACGACCCGGACGAAGAGGATGTCGACCAGCGCCAGCTGCGCGATGCGGCTCGACATCGCGGCCATGCGGAACGGCGACTCCTGCGCGTAGGTGATCAGCGAGACGTCTGCGGCGAGCGCGAGCGTCGAGTCGGGCGCGCTGGTGATGGCCACCGACAAGGCGCCCGCATCTCTGGCGATCTCGACAGCCCGGACGACCTCCTGCGTCTCGCCCCCGTGGGAGAACGCGATGACGACGTCCTCCGGGGTCCGCAGCGACGCCGTCGTGAGGGCGAGGTGCGGATCGGCGGAGTGCGCGACCGAGCACCCGATGCGCGCGAGCTTCTGCTGAAGGTCCTGAGCGGTCAACGACGATGCGGCCTGCCCGAACAGATCGACGTGGCGCGCCGCCACGACGGCCCTGGCGACGCGGTCAAGCGCGTCGGCGTCCAGTCCGAGCGCCGTCTTCTCGATCGCGTCGATCTCCTGTGCCGCGAGCTTCGCAGCGATGGCGGACGGCTCGTCATCGGGATCGATCGCCGTGGTGTCGAGGCCGAAGCGCGCCTGCTGCGCCTGGGCGAGCGTGATCGTGCGGGCGACCGCGACCCGCAGCTCCCGGTATCCGCTGAAGCCGAGCGACTGCGCGAAGCGAGCCACGGTCGACAGCGATGTGTGACAGAGCTGGGCGAGGTCGTTGATGGCGAGGTCGACGACGAGCGTGGGGTCTCCGAGGATCGTCTCCGCGACCCGTGCTTCTGCAGCACTCAGTCGGGGAACGGATCGGCGCACCAGCGCGAGAACATCGGCGTCCACGGTGTCATCCTGCCTCAGTCGGCGGCACCTGCGCTGTCGGGCGACGGATCGGCGCGGCGCGACGAGCCCCCGATCAGTCGATCTCTGGCGGCCTGGGCTCCGATCCGGTTCGCGGATCCGACCTCCACGAGCGCGAGGGGCAGAGGCCGCCGTGCCGCGAGTCCGACGTTGACCACGACCGCGTCGGGATCACGCAGAGCGGCGCGCTCGACGAGCGCACGCTGCCCGTCGTCGGTGTCTGGACGATCCACGAGGACGACCGTCAGTCCGTCTGCCGCGACAGCCGCGTCGAGAGCCCCATCCTGCTCGTCGATCGTCGTCCGTGCGACGTCGACGCGCACGCGATGACCGTCTGCCGCCAGAGTCTCAGCCACGTACGCCGACGCGCTGTCGACCGCGAGCGTCGAACGTCGGCGAGCATCGACGACGGCGAGCGCCTCGGCATCGCGCGTCACTCCTGTAATCGCGCGTCGGACGATGTCCGATCCGTCGTACTCGACGGGAGTCGCGGTCTCGGCACGGACGCTCAGGGTCTGACCCAGGCGGGAGACCCTCCCGGCCGCTTCGGCGAGTCGTTCGCGAGAGAGTGAGCCGTCGTCCACTGCCGCGAGGATCCCGTCGCGCGCGGCGAGGAAGTCTCGACGGTCCTGGTCGGGGAGCGTGGCCTCACCGCGGTTCGTCGGGTTGCCGATGCACAGCAGATCCGCTCCGGCCGCGAGGGCCCGCGCGGCGCCTTCGCCGATGCCGACGGTCTCGCGGATGGCCGCCATGTCGAGGGCATCCGTGATGATCACGCCGTCGAAGCCCCAGCCGCGGAGCAGCCCGAGCACTCGGGGATTCAGCGTCGCCGGCTCGGCGCCCCAGGCGGGAACGACGATGTGCGCGGTCATGACGGCGTCGACACCTGCGGCCACCGCCGCGCGGAACGGCTCGAGGTGCACGCGCTCGAACTCCTCGATCCCCAGCGAGATCTCGGGCAGTGCGTGGTGCGAGTCGGTGTGCGTGTCACCGTGCCCCGGGAAGTGCTTGACGCACGCCGCGACCGCCGTGCTCTGCAGGCCCTCCACCGCCGCCTGCACGTGTCGGGCGACGAGCTTCTGGTCGCTGCCGAAGGAACGGACGCCGATCACAGGATTCCGCGGATCGGTGTTCACATCCGCGACGGGACCGAGCACGACGTTGCCGCCGATCGCGGCCACTCGTCGAGCCAGCTCGGCACCCGATGCCCGCGTCGCCTCGACGTCGTCGACGATGCCCAGCTGAGCCGCCCCCGGAAGCGTGGAGCCGGCTGCGGACTCGAGGCGTGTGACGTTGCCGCCCTCCTCGTCGATCCCGATCAGTGCGTCCGGATTGGCCCGGCGGATCTCGTCGCTCAGAGGCGAAAGTCCCTCGCCGACGTTCTGACTGAAGTACACGACACCCGCGAGGCCGTCGCGCAGCTCGTCGAGAAGCCATTCGGGGGCCTCCGTGCCGAGGAACCCCGGCCAGAGCACCCCGTTGGCGAGGCGGACGAGGTCGTCGGTCATCCCTTCACCGCTCCCGCGACCATGCCGGCCGAGAGACGACGCTGCACGATCACGAAGAACACCATCACCGGGATCGTGATGATCGTCGACGCGGCCATGATGCTGCCCCAGTCGTTGGAGTGCAGGCCGAAGAACGACTTCAGTCCGATCGAGACCGTGTACTGGTCAGTCGCGCTGCCGAGGATCGTCATGGCGAAGATGAATTCGTTCCAGGCCGTGATGAAGCTGAAGATGCTGGTCGCGACGAGACCGGGCATCACCAGCGGCAGCAGGATCGAGCGGAACATCCGCCACCAGCTGGCGCCGTCGATGTACGCGGCCTCCTCGAGCTCGACGGGCACGGCGGCGACGAACCCGCGCAGCATCCAGATCCCGAACGCCAGCGAGAGCGCGACGTACACGACCATCAGGCCGAGGATGCTGTTGAGCAGCCCGAGGCTCTTGACCTGCAGGAAGAGCGGGATGACGAGGGCCTCGAGCGGAACCATCTGCACGACGAGGATCATCATCAGGATGGTCGTGCGGAACTTGAAGCGGAACCGGGCGACCGCGACAGCCGCGAGCAGACACACGAGGGCGCTGACCAGGACGGTGACGAGAGCCACGATCGCGGAGTTGCGGAGGTAGGTGCCGAAACCGCCGTCGGTGAGGACGAAGGCGAAGTTGTCGAACGTGAACTCCTGAGGCAGCAGCGACTGCCCTCCGCTGGACGCCTTGGCGTCGAGCGCACTGGACACCATCCAGTAGACGGGGAACAGCGTGAAGATCAGGACGGCGGCGATCGCGATGCCGGTGCCGACGCGCGACATGACAGACGGGCGGGGGTTCACAGCTCGTCCTCCTTCATGAGGGAGCGGATGTACACGATCGTGATGCCGATCAGCACGAGGGTGAGCAGCACGGCGAGCGCGGCACCGAAGCCGTAGCGGTTCTGGCCGAAGGATTCGACGTACGACCAGACGCCGAGGTTCAGCACCGACCGGTTGCCGCCGCCTCCACCGGGCATCAGGTAGACCTGCGCGAAGACCTTGAAATCCCAGATCGTCGACAGGATGATCACGACCGAGAAGACGGGCTTGAGAGTGGGGAAGATGATCTTCCAGAACCGCATCCACGCGTTCGCGCCGTCGAGCGCGGCCGCCTCGAGCATCTCCTTCGAGACGCCGAGCAGGCCCGCGAGCACCGTGATGGCGACGAACGGGAAGCCGTGGTGCACGACGTTCAGCAGCACGATCGCGTAGAACGACCACTGATTGGTGAACCAGTTCACCGGGTCGTCCATCAGGCCGAGATCCTGCAGGACGGTGTTGAAGATGCCGCGGTCGGCATCGAAGATGAACGTCCAGACGTAGGTTCCGGTGACGGCCGGCATCGCCCAGGCCACCATGATGCAGCTCGAGACGATGGTGCGCCACACCGTGCCCAGCTTCGCGAGCAGCAGCGCCACGAGCGTGCCGACCGCGACCGTGACGAACACGGCGACGGCGGCGAAGCCGACGGTGTTCGGCAGGACGACGGTCCACAGGGTCGAGTTGGTGAGCGCCTCGACGTAGTTGTCGACGCCGATCCAGTTGTTCTCGCCGGTGTTGATCTCGCGAAGACCGTAGTCCTGCAGCGAGAAGATGACGACCTGGATGAGCGGCCAGAGCATGAGCACCGCGAGGATGACCAGCCCGGGGGCGAGAAGAAGCCAGGGGCGGGCCGTGATCAGCGAGAAACCCCGCTTGGGCGGCCGGCCGCCGGCCACCGAGGCGGAGGTGGACTCCGCCTCCGTGACCGGCAGTGGCGCTTGCACCATCGACATGAAGGGATACAGCCTTACTGGTTGAGCAGATCGGTCATCTCAGCAGCGGCATCCTTCGTCGCCGTGGCGACGTCCTTCTGCCCGCTGAGGATCGCCTGGATCATCGAGTTGGTGGTCTTCTTCGCCTGAACGGCACCGAAGTTCGGCGTGACCGGCACGGATGCGCCGCCCTCGACCATCTGCTGCGCGAACGGAGCGACGAGCGGGTCGGTCGAGGCCAGGGCCTCCTCCATCGCGGACTGCACGCCCGGGAAGTATCCGGTCTCGTCAGCCCACTTCTCGGCGAACTCGCCCGTGGTCATCAGCTTGACGAACTCCCATGCGAGGTCGGCGTTCTCGGTCGTGTTGAAGACCGACAGGTGCGAGCCGCCGAGCACGGACGGAGCGATGCCGCCGTCCTCGCCGGGGATCACGGCGGCGCCGATCTTGCCCTCGAGCTCGGGGTTGGCCTCGATCAGAGCCTTCGGGGTCCAGGAGCCCGAGAGCATCATGGCGACGTTGCCCTGCGTGAACGAGTCACGGAGGTCCGTCTCCTTCCAGGTCGTGGCCCCGGCGGAGGAGAAGCCGTGCTCGGTCGCGAGTCCGGTGTAGAACTCGATGCCGGCCTGCGACTCCTTGCTGTCGAGTTCGCTCGTCCAGGTCTTGCCGTCGAGGGTCGCGACCTCGCCGCCGGCGCCCCAGACCCAGGGGTACACCTGGAACTCCGCGTCACCCGCGACGGGGAACGGCAGCATGTCGGGCTTGGCGGCCTTGATGGCCTCGCCAGCGGTGACGATGTCGTCCCACGTCTTCGGGGCCTCGAGACCGAGCTCCTCGAACACGTCGGTGCGGTAGACGATGGAGCGGACTCCGGCGTACCACGGCATGCCGTACAGCTCGTCTTCGTAGGTGCCGGCGACCGCGAGGCCCTCGACGAGGTCGTCACGCAGGCCGTCTTCGGCGTCGACGTACTCGTCGAGCGGCTCGAGGGCACCCGCGTCCGCGAACTCCGCGGTCCAGGTGGTTCCGGTCTCGGCGATGTCGGGCGTGGTGCCGCCGGCGATCGACGTGACGAAGCGATCGTGAGCGTCCGCCCACTGGATCTCCTCGATCTTGACCGTGGCGCCGGTCTCGTCTTCGAAGGCGCTCGAGACCTCGTCGTAGAACGCGCTCGCGTCCGGGTTCGTGCCCTTCATGATCCAGACGGTGAGCTCCTGGCCCTCTCCGTCGACGGCTCCGCCGGTGTCGGCTCCGCCGCCGGCACAGGCCGCCAGGCCCAGGGTGGCCACGGCGCCCAGCGCCACGACCGGAAGAATGCGCTTATGCATCAGGGATCTCCTCTTTGAACGTCCTGGCGGCATCGGGTGCCTACCACGTAGGAAAAAGTATTCATCACTAACTAATTCCCTGCAAGTTATTCTCGGAAACGTCATGCGGCCGTAACATCGAGCCTCCGCGGCAGACTCGCGGCGAGTCAGCAGCCCTCAATCCTCCCATCGCGTGAGCCGACCACACGATGTCGAGGCGGAGTGAGCGCGTAGTCTCGGAGGATGGGCAGGACGCGAGCGAAGGACACCGAGCACCCGCAGGTCCGTCTCGACCACGGAGGCATCGCCCGCATCGTGCCGTCGGAGTTCACCAGCGGATTCGAGCTCATCGTCGACGACACCCCGCAGTCGCACGTCGACCTGGATGACCCCACGCACCTGCACTTCGAGTACATCGTGCGGATGGGCGCCGTGATCGACCAGCTCGCCGCCGGACCCCTGACGGCGGTGCACCTCGGCGCGGGCGCACTGACGATCCCCCGCTACATCGAGGCGACCCGCCCCGGTTCCCGGCAGCAGGTGATCGAGCTCGAGGCACCGCTGGCCACCCTCGTGCGCGAGCACCTCCCCCTGCCGCGAGGCGCGGCCATCCGGCTCCGCATCGGAGATGCCCGCGAGGGCGTCCGCCGCCTCCCCCGGCGATCGTCGGCACCTGCGATCTGGTGGTGTCCGACGTCTACTCCGGAGCCCAGACGCCGGCCCACCTCACCAGCATCGAGTTCTACCGCGAACTCGCCGAACTGCTCGCGCCCGCCGGCGTGCTGCTCGTGAACGTCGCCGACGGGCCGGGCCTCGCGTTCGCCCGGCGACAGGTCGCGACGATCGCGGAGGTTCTGCCCGAGATCGGCGTCCTCGCCGACACCCAGGTGCTGAAGGGGCGCAGGTTCGGCAACCTCGTGATCGCCGCATCGGCGGCTCCCCTGCCCACCGAATGGCTGCCCAGGATGCTCGCCGCGGGGCCGCATCCCGCCAAGATCGCGCAGGGTGCCGAGGTGACCGCCTTCGTGCAGGGTGCGCGCGTGGTGACCGATGCGGATGCCGTCGCCTCCCCCCGTCCGGACGCCTCGCTGTTCCTCCGCTGAGGCCTCGATCGAGATCGGATGCGGGGCCGTGGGGCGTGCCGCCCCGACGACTGCGCCGACGCGAGGCACACTTGACGGGGGACGCTGCGGAAGGAGAGCAATGAGTTTCATCCAGGGATACGACCCGGAGAGCCTTCGCGAGCTGGTCGACCTCGGTGAATGCGCCGCACGGCTGGAGGAGATCGAGAGCCAGCGGAGCCTTCCGGCACTGCTGGAGCGGGTCTGGCTGCTGAAGGTCCTCGACCGTCTGGACGAAGCGCTCCCCCTCGCCGATGAGGCCGTGCGCCAGTCGCGCATGGCGGGCACACGCAAGGACGTCCTGCGCTCGAGGGTGCTGCACGCCACGATCCTGCAGCACCGCGGCGCCCACGCCGCCGCCGAGCAGGAGCTCGCGACGTGCGCCGCCGAGGCCGAGGGACAGCGCTGGCTGTCGATCGCCGCGTTCGCGCACCACCATCACGGCAGGAACGCCTACGAGGCCGGCGACTACGAGACCGCTCGCGAGAGCTTCAAGCAGTCCCTCTTCCTGCGCCGCGAGGCCGGGGCCGAGGACCGAGAGCTCGAGACGGTGCTGCTCGCCATCGAAGCCGCCGAGCGGCGCCGCACGACGCAGCTCGTCGCCGGCTGACGGCAGCACACGCCCGCCGGTGCCCCGCTGAGGGGCGATGTCGGCGGTATGGCTTAGCCTGATCGCATGGCGGAACTTGACCGGGTGCGCGTCTGGGGCGAGGCACTGATCACGCTGCACCTCGACGACAGCTGGTCATTCGGCTTCGACCACGCGAAGCGTCGGGCGGGGCAGTGCGACTACACGAAGAAGCGCATCACCGTGTCGCGGTATCTGGCTGCGCGGTTCGAGGACGACGAGATCCATCAGGTGCTGCTGCACGAGGTGGCGCATGCCCTCGCGGGTCATGAAGCGGCCCACGGCCCGACCTGGAAGCGCGTGGCCCGAGACCTGGGCTACGTCGGCGGAACCACCCACCATGGCGAGACGGCGGTCGAACTCGCGCCGTGGGTCGGCCAGTGCCCCGCTGGTCACGTGACCTACCGCCACCGGCGTCCGTCACGCGCCACATCGTGCGCGCGGTGCTCCCGCTCGTACGACGCGCGCTACCTGTTCGACTGGACTCGGCGCGAGATCACGGCCGACACGAGGCTCGCGGCGCAGATGTCGCGCTGATCCGCGCACGACGTCGACCCGCCCCGAGCGCCGCGAACCCACAGAGTGCGGTCAGCGCGCGTGAGGACCTGATTCCGGATCGGCCTCGGGGGAGGGCTCCTCCTGCGCTCGCTCCGAGGCTGCCGCGTCGGCGGGTGCGTCCCGGTCGACGGGAGTGTCGTCATCCTCCCGCTCCTCAGGCCGCCCGCGCGCCGCACCGGCATCGCTCGCACGCCCCGCACGCCGACGCAGGAGCGCTGCCAGGGCTCGCCACCCGACGAGGAAGACGCCGAGCACGAGGGTCGTGACGATGATGAACGCGATCTGCGCGGTGTCCCCCGCCACGACGCGCAGCAGCAGCCCGCCGACCACGGTGACGAGCCAGACGACGGCACCCCAGGCCAGCGACCACGGACGACGCGGTCTCGCCGGCAGAAGCGCGGCCACGATGTGACCCAGCAGAAGGGCGACGATGAACGGCCAGGCGGTGATCAGGAACCCGCCGGGATCTTCTCCGTGCGAGGCACGGCCGATCACGGCGAAGACGAGCACCAGGACGGCATCGACGATGAAAGCGGGGACGAACCTCATGCCATGACCCTACGTCGCGGAACACGAAACCCGTGCCGGATGCACGGCCTGTTGCCGAGCGCGTGCAGGGACGAGATCCACAGGCGCCTCACCCCCGAGCGGGGATGACCTGCGCGCCGGGGACGACCGCAGACCGCTCAGTCGAAGGCGACGAAGAGCCCATCACGCAGCACGGGGACGACATCCAGGGCGTCGAGCTCGGCGGCGTCCGACACCGTCGTCGGCGCAGCACCGGATGCCCGCATCCGCTCGGTCGCGGCGACCCCGTCCGCGAGCTCACGCGCCGAACCGCTCGCGCTGACCATGTGGCGCAGCGCCCTCTTCAGCGCGCGGAATCCCTCGGCGGCCACGGCCGCATCGGGCGCCGTGTGGTCGATGCCGAGTTCGGTGAGCGCGGCGACGATCGCACCGGCTCCCAGGTGGTCTTCGACCGCGAAGCGCACGGCGCCCGCGGCGTCGGCTTCGCCCGCGGCGATCACGCTCACGGAAGTGCGTGACTGGTTGCGCTCCTGCAGCGTCGCGATCGCTCGTGCCACTGCCGCCGCGTTGCGGAGACTTCCGATCAGCACGACCGCGTCGCCGGCGCGGGCGGCGACCGCGGCGCCGTTGCGGGACCATTCACGCGCGTCGTCGAGCGAGACCGCGGAGCCCGACGCGACAGCGTCTGCCACCGTCGACGAGAAACGGAGCACGTCGACCACCACGACGACATCGGCGGTCGCGAGGCGATCGAGCCCGTCGACGCCCCACTCGAGACGCACCTGATACGTGGACTGGTCGAACGGAGACGGCATCCGTCCAGCCTAGAACGACCGCCCGGGTGCCGATGCCCCGATGACGGATTCGGTCATCGGGGCATCCCCAGGCGTAGTCGTCAGTCGGCGGCCAGTGCGTCGACGGGCGCCACGCGGGTGGCGAGGCGGGTCGGCGTCGCGGCAGCCACCAGGGTCAGCACAGCGGTCGCCGCGACGATGATGACCACGGGCAGCCAGGGCACGTGCGGTGCGACGAGCCCGGCGGCCTCGAAGTCGGGCAGGGTCGGCACGGAGCCGAGCAGCGACTGCGCCGCGATCCATCCGTAGGCGATGCCCAGGATCAACCCGGTCAGCGTGGCGGCCACCGTGATGTGCGCCGCCTCGAGCAGCACCATGCGGCGCACCTGCCCATTGGACAGGCCGATGGACCGGAGGAGTCCGAGCTCGCGACGACGCTGCACGACGCCGATCGTCAGAAGGTTGACGAGACCGACCGCGGCGATCACCGCCGACACCGCCACGAGCACCATCATCACCGATGCGAAGGCGTCGAACGGGGTGAAGAACTCCGCAGGCGTCTCGCCCTCGACCTGACCGATCAGCATCTGCTTGACCGATTCGAGCGCGACCGCGAACATCGTGACCAGTGTGACCCCCATCACGACGCCGATCGCCATGCGCGACGAGCGCTCGGGATAGCGGAGGGCGTTCTCGGCCGCGAGTCGTGCCGTGGCACTCGATCCGAACATCCGCCCGACCAGACGCAGCACGGGAGGCATGAACAGCACCGATCCGAGCGCGAGTCCGGTGAAGGAGAGCAGTCCGCCGACGAAGGCGACGACCACCCCGAGCGGGTGCACGAGGCCGACGACGACCCCTGCCGCCAGCAGCACGGTGCCGGAAACCAGCAGGATCCATGCGCCGATGTGCCGCCCGGGGCGGGACAGCTCGTCGTGAGTGCGCTCGACCGACCCGCCGATCGCCTGCAGCGGCGTGACGGCGAGGACGCGTCTGGAGCCCACCCATGCCGCCGCCCAGGTCGTGAGCGCGACGCCGACGACCGGCAAGGCGATGAACGGCTGGGCGAGAGAGAACCCCTGCGGCACGTTCTCGATCAGACCGGAACCGATCTGCACGCCGACCGCGGCGATCGCGAGGCCGGCGAGAAGCCCGAGTGCCGCGCCGATGACCCCCACCGCGAAGCCCTGCCGGCCGACCACGGCCCGCTGGGACCTCGCGGTCGCGCCGATGAGGCGCATCAGGGCGATCTGACGCGTGCGCCCGGCGATGATCGTCGAGAACGTGTTCGCGGTGACGATCGCGGCGACGTACATCGCGACGCCCGTGAGCAGAACCGAGAGCAGTCCCACGATGAACGCGAGCGTCTCGCTGTCGCCGATGAAGGGGTCGGCCTGCAGCACGGCTCCGAGGTAGGCCGTGGTCTCGACCAGCACCACTCCGAAAGCGGCCGAGAGCGCTGCGACCAGGATGCTGGCGCCCATGCCCCGGTCGCGCAGCCAGGCGAGGCGCGGACCGGTCGCGGACGTCTGCGGTACGACGGCGAGAGTCGGAGACTCGATGACGGCGCTCATGCCGCGACCTCGGCGGCGAGCATGTAGGCCGAGATCTCCTCGGCGGTCTGGCGCGGGTGGTCGGCGACGATCCGGCCGTCTCCGAGGAACAGCACCCGGTCGGCATGGCTCGCCGCGATCGCGTCGTGGGTGACCATGGCGATGGACTGTCCATGCTCGCGGCTCGCGGTGGCCAGCAGCTGCAGCACCTCGCGCCCCGTGCGGGAATCGAGATTGCCCGTGGGCTCGTCGGCGAACACGAGATCGGGCGCCGTGGCGAGCGCACGGGCGATGGCGACGCGCTGCTGCTGACCCCCGAGAGCTGATGCGGTCGGTGCTGCAGACGGGATCCGAGCCCGAGCGTCTGGATCAGTCCATCGATGCGCGCCTTCTCGATCGCGCTGGGTCGCCGCCCGTCGAGTTCGAACGGCAGCATGATGTTGCCGAGGGCGGTGAGCGTCGGCACGAGGTTGAACGCCTGGAAGATGAAGCCGACCCGGCGGCGGCGCAGGATCGTGAGATCGAGGTCTCCGAGCTCCGTGATCTCGGTGTCGCCGATCCAGCTCCTCCCCTGCGTCGGGGTGTCGAGGCCGGCCATGATGTGCATGAGCGTGGACTTGCCCGAACCGGACGGTCCCATGATGGCGGTGAACTGTCCGCGGCGGATGCCGACGCTGACGTCGTCCAGCGCGTGGACGGTGCCCTCGCCGGCGCCGTAGGTCTTCTTGAGGTGCTGGACGCGGGCTGCGAGCCCGAGGTCGGTGGTCGTGATCTCCATGCCTTCGACGCTACGGACGCCGGCTGCTCCGCCGCGTCGGCCTGACGGCGCATCCGCCTACATCGCAAGGATGATCCCGCGGCCAGGAATCGGCTCAGGCGAGTCCGTGCTCGAACGCGAAGACCACCAGCTGCACCCGGTCGCGGAGGGTGAGCTTCGTCAGGATGCGGCTGATGTGGGTCTTGACGGTCGCCTCGCTGAGATATTCGCGAGCGGCGATCTCGGAGTTCGAGAGCCCCCGGGCGGCGAGCGCGAAGATCTCGCGCTCACGCTCGGTCAGCGCGGAGAACTGCACGGGCACCGGCTTCGGCTCCTCGGCGAAGTGCTCGAACAGCTCGCGGGTCGCCGACGCGGCGATGACGCTCGAGCCCGCGTGGACGGTGCGGATCGCGGCGAGGAGGAACTCGGGGTCGGCGTCCTTGAGGAGGAATCCGCTCGCCCCCTGACGGATCGCGCGAGCGGCGGCCTCGTCGAGGTCGAAGGTCGTCAGCATGACGATGCGCGGCGGGTCGGGCTGAGCGAGGATCTCGGCGGTCGCAGCGAGCCCGTCCATGACCGGCATCCTGATGTCCATCAGCACCACGTCCGGTCGAGTCGCATGCACGAGAGCGACGGCTTCGCGGCCATCGCCCGCTTCTCCGACGACGTCGAGATCGGGCTGCGAGGCGAGCAGCATGCGGACTCCGGCGCGGAACAGCGCCTGATCATCGACGAGGACGACCCTGATCATGCGACTTCTCCGATCGGGAGCGAGGCGCGGACGACGAACTGCGCTCCCTGGCGCTCCGCCTGAAGGCTACCGCCGACGAGCTGCGCCCGTTCACGCATTCCGATCACCCCGTGACCGCCGCCGATCTGCGGCTGCTCCCGTCCCACGGTGTTGCGCACCTGGATGTCGACACGGTCGGGAAGCCACGCGAGGTGCACGTCGACCGCGCCGTCGCCGTGACGGATGGCGTTCGTGAGCGCCTCCTGGAGGATCCGGTACACCGCGAGCTGGATGGCTCCCGGCGGCTCCCCCGGGGGCATCGGATCGACGGTGATCCGGGGCTCGACTCCTGCCTGACGCACCTGCGCGAACAGCGACTCGAGGTCTGCGAGCGTCGGCTGGGGACCGTCCCCCTGTCGGTGGCGCAGCTGCGTGAGCAGCAGACGCACGTCGCTCAGGGCGCTGCGAGCGGTCTGGGCGATGGTCCCGAGGGCCTCGGTGGCCATTTCGGGCTTCGCGGCGGCCGCATACCTGGCGCCGTCGGCCTGCGCGATCACCACGGCCAGCGAGTGCGCGACGATGTCGTGCATGTCGCGGGCGATCCGCACACGCTCCTGCTCCTCCGCCGCGAGCGACTCCGCCTTCAGCTGCGCCGAACGGGTGCTCCGCGCGCGCAGCACCACCCGCCACAGCAGACCGCAGACCCACGCGAATCCGAGCGCGAGCACCGAGACGACCAGGAGCAGCGTGCCGGTCGTCAGCTGATCCCACCCGCTGGCGCCGGAGGTGACGCCCGTGACGACGACCAGGTAGACCGCCGAGACCAGAGCACCGAGCAGCGCCGAGCCGAAGCCCCACCACAGCACCGCGCGGGACCCCCAGGCGGCGGTCGCGTAGAGCACCAGGAGGATCGCCACATCGATCGGCAGCGGACCGAACCCGGACAGCATCTGCACGATCGCGCCCGCCCAGGCCACGGCGAGCGCGAGTCCGGGGGCGAGCCTGCCGATCGCGACTCCGCCGAACATCAGGATGCCCGCGGTGACGATAGCCGCGACCGCCGCACCGCTGATCCCCTCGCCGACCGCCCCAGGGCCGTAGAAGACGACGGAGAACGGTGTGAGGATGACGAAGAGCAGCGCCGCCCCGACGATGTCGAGCACGAGCGCCGTACGGGAGAGCGGGCGGATCACTCCCCCACGCTACGCGGCACGGCATCCGCCTCGCATCCGCCTGCAGATGTATCCGCGGTCCGGTCAGGCGCGGGCGATGATCTCGCCGTGCGGCACGAGGTACCAGCCGTCGCCGTCGTCGGCCCAGCGCTTCCATGCGTCGCTGATCTCCTGCAGGTCGCTCGACGTCGCCATCTCGCTGTCGACCAGCTGCCGCGCGAGCGCCGATTCGAGGATGCGGTCGGCCCACATGCCGCCCCACCAGGCGCGATCCTCGGGATTCGCGTAGGTCCAGTTGGAGGTCGTCGCGGTGACGTCATCGAATCCGGCCGCGCGGGCCCAGGCGAGAAGGCGGCGCCCCGCATCGGGCTCGCCGCCGTTGGCCCTCGCCGCTCGCCGGTAGAGGTCGAGCCAGTGGTCGAGTTCAGGGAGCATGGGGAACCAGATGAAGCCTGCGTAGTCGGCGTCACGTGCCGCCACGACACCGCCGGGCGCTGCGACCCGGCGCATCTCACGCAGCGCCTGCACCGGATCGCCGACGTGCTGCAGCACCTGGTGCGCGTGGACGACGTCGAAGGTGTCGTCGGCGAAGCTCAGCGCGTGCACGTCTTCGACCGCGAAGTCGAGGTTCGAGAGCCCTCTGCTCGACGCGAGATCGCGCGAGAGTGAGAGCGCGTTCTCATCGATCTCGGTCGCCGTCACGTGGGCGACGACGCCCGCGAAGTCGACCGTGATGCTGCCGGGCCCCGCTCCGACGTCGAGAAGCCTGGTGTTCGCGGTGAGGTGGGGGCGCAGGTACTCCGCCGAGTTCGCGATGGTGCGGCTGCTGTGAGAGCGGAGGACGGTCTCGTGATGTCCGTGCGTGTAGGTGGCCATGCCTCACTCTGGCAGGAGAGTTCCCACTCCGACGAATCGACCGTCAGTGCAGTTCGACGACGGCCCGTCTGATCGACTCGCGGTCGGGTTTGCCTGAGGCCAGCACGGCGAGTTCGTCGACCATGATCAGCCGCGCCGGCCTCGCGTGCCTGCCCAGCTCTTCGGCGACGAGGTCTCGTGCGTGCGCGAGCTGCTCCGACTCGCTTCGTCGCAGAGCTTCGCCTCTGGGTGCGACGATGACCGAGGCCTCACCCCATCGCTCGTCCGGTACGCCGACGACCACCGCGCCGGTGAGTCCCGGGACACTGCGAACCAGCCGTTCGACGCGGTCGAGGGAGATGTTGATTCCGCCCGAGACGATCACGTTGTCGGCACGACCGTGCACCCGCACGACGCCGTCGTCGTAGAGCCCGAGATCGCCGGTGTGATACCAGCGGATGCCGTGCTCGTCGCGCGAGAAGTTCTTCGCCGTGAGCTCCCCGTCGCCGAGATAGCCGTCAGCGAGCATCGGACCGGCGATGCGCAGCTCTCCGTCCACCGTGCGCACGGCGACGGTGTCGAGGGGGACGCCGTCGTAGACGCATCCCCCGCTCGTCTCGGTGGAGCCATAGGTGCGGACGAGTCGGATGCCGAGATCGGCGGCCCTGTCGCGGAGGGGCTCGGGCAGCGCCTGTCCTCCCACGAGGATCGCCTGGTAGGCCTGAAGCGCGGCCGACACCGGTCGGTCGTCGGCCGCGTCGAGCAGAGTCGACAGCTGCGCAGGCACGAGAGAGGTGTACAGCTCGGGGATCGCGGCGGAACCGCCGGCAGACGGGCGGAGCATCGACAGCGTCGCCTCGGCGAAGGACTCGGGCGAGAACCGACGGCCCAGCGCGACGGGGTGCGTGCCGGCGATCAGAGACCTCACGACCACCTGGAGCCCTGCGACGTATCCGGCCGGCAGCGCGAGCAGCCAGCGCCCACCGCCGACTCTCGCCGCCGTGGCCTCGGCGCTCGCCCGCAGCGCCTCGCCGCTCAACGCGACCCGTTTGGGGACTCCGCTGGAGCCGGAGGTGGCGATCACGACGGCCGTGCCGTCCGGCACCCATTTCGGGGCGTCTCCGAGCATCCCGAATCCGAGCGCCGGCCCGCCGTCGAGCGCGCGCGCCAGAGCGGCCCGCAGTTCGGCCGGATCCTCGGCATCCGTCGGTGTCAGCGCGACCATGTGCGTCTCGATCCGCTCAGTAGTGCCAGGGGAACGAGGTCCAGTCGGCGTCCCGCTTCTCGAGGAACGAGTCGCGGCCCTCGACCGCTTCATCGGTGCCGTAGGCGAGACGCGTGGCCTCGCCCGCGAACACCTGCTGCCCCACGAGCCCGTCGTCCACCGCGTTGAAGGCGAACTTCAGCATGCGGATCGCCGTGGGCGACTTGGTGAGCACGGTGCGCGCCATCTTCAGCGCCTCGCGCTCGAGGTCGGCATGGGGCACGACCCGGTTGACCGCCCCGGCCTCGTACGCCCGCTGCGCCGAGTACTCCTCGGCGAGGAAGAACACCTCGCGCGCGAACTTCTGCCCGGTCTGCCTCGCCATGTACGCCGATCCGTACCCCGCATCGAAGCTGCCGACATCGGCGTCGGTCTGCTTGAACCGCGCCTCCTCGGCGGAGGCGATCGTGAGGTCGCACACCACGTGCAGCGAGTGCCCTCCGCCGGCCGCCCAGCCCGGCACGACGGCGATGACGACCTTCGGCATGAAGCGGATGAGACGCTGGACCTCGAGGATGTGCAGGCGACCGGCGCGAGCCGGATCGTGCACGGTCGTCTCGTCATCGGAGTACTTGTATCCGTCGCGGCCGCGGATGCGCTGGTCGCCGCCCGAGCAGAACGCCCACCCGCCGTCCTTCGGACTCGGTCCGTTGCCGGTGAGGAGGACCGCGCCGATGCGGGGGTTCTGCCGTGCGTCGTCGAGTGCCCGGTAGAGCTCGTCGACCGTGTGCGGGCGGAAGGCGTTGCGCACCTCGGGGCGGTTGAACGCGATGCGCGCGACTCCGCCGTCCGTGCTCACGTGGGCGGTGATGTCGGTGTAGTCCTCGGCACCGGGCGCGAGCACCCATTCGTCCGGGTCGAACAGGTCTGAGACGAATGCGCTGGTCACAGCATCCAGCCTATTCCCGCCCGGGTTGCACACGGAAACGGCGTCGCCCCGAAGAGGCGACGCCGTCTGCGTGCGGTGATCAGCCGCGGCGAGCGCGAGCGGTCTTGATCCAGCCGTCGACGATGTCCCAGATCGGGAACGCGATGAGGGCGAACCCGGTGATCACGGTCAGGATGCGCATCGTCTCATCGGTCACGCCGTTGTCGGTGAAGACGAAGCGGAGGAACTCGGGGTTGAGCAGCTCGCCCTGCACCAGCAGCGTCAGCGACCAGACGGCGAACACCGCCGCGAGCACGGTGTTGACCACAGCGGCACCGATCGTCCAGCGGCGGCGAGCGTAGACCACCACCGTCAGCAGCGCCTCGGCGACGAAGAGCCCGAGGAAGAACGTGATCCCCCAGGGCCACAGACCCGGGTTCAGGATCGCGATCGGATCTCCTTCCGTCGGGAAGAAGCCGATGAATGCGTCCCAGAAGACCGCGCCCACCCCCAGCACGAGGAACACGAGCGACGCGATCGCATCCGCCCTGCCGGCTCCGTTCTGGGTCGGCTCGGGCAGCTGGTCGACGTCCCACTTCAGCCCGGTGTCCGCTCCGGTGCGTTCGAGGATGAAGAAGACCAGGGTCACCCAGAAGCAGACGTGCACGATGACCGAGATGCCGACCGTGACGGCGGCGCCGATCATCGTTCCGATGGGTGCGCGCTCGATCGCCTGCGCGATCGCGACACCGCCCATCGCGCACACCGGCACGATGATGAGCAGCAACTTGAGCAGCCGCCACCACACGAGGTAGTACCGGGGTCCGATCAGGTGCAGCGGCCGGTCGGCGTAGCCGGCGGCGAGGACGCCGGGGTCGCCCAGCTCTGTGAGGACCGCCCGTTCGGCCTCGGCCGGGTCGTCCCCCTGTTCGAGTCTCGCGTCGATCGCGTCGGCGATGGATCCTTCGAGCTCGGCGCGGACGTCGTCCTGCACCTCGGGTGTGAGGCTGCGGATCGTGGCGCTGATGTATCGCTCGGTGAGCGTGGCTGTCGAGGGCATGTCAGTTCTCCTCAGCTGTGAGGGTCGCGATCGCCGTCGTGAGCGATCGCCATTCTTCGGTCAGGGTGTCGGCGAGCCGGATGCCGGCTTCCGATGTGCGGTAGAACTTGCGGGGCCGCGCCTCGTCGGTGTTCCACTCGCTCGTCAGGTACTCCTGCTTCTCGAGACGCCGAAGCAGCGGGTACAGCGTGTTCGCATCGGTGGCGAAGCCGCGGCGCTCGAGGTCTTCGAGCAGCCCGTAGCCGTACCCCGCCGTGCGCAGCAGCTGCAGGCACGCCAGCACCACGGTGCCGCGGCGCAGTTCCTGCAGATGCGTGTCGAGGGTCTCGTTCATGTCGATCACATTACTGTGCGTCACACACCATTGTCAATCACACATTCATGTGAGGGACAAGGCGCGTACGGTGGTCGCATGGCGATCGAGATCCTCCGCATCGACGCGACCGATGACCGGTCCGTCGATGCATGGTGGGATGCGTACGCCACCGCCGAACGCGCGGATCGCGGCGCGGATGCCGTCGTGTGGTCGCTCGAGGAGTCGCGCAGCGAGCTGCAGCAGGAGTCGGCCGTCGTCGATCGACGCGCCTATCTGCTGCGCCACGCCGACCGGATCGTCGGCTCCGCGAGCCTCGCGCTCCCCCTGAAGGACAACACCCACGTCGCCCATCTCGCGATCAGCGTGCCGCCCGAGCACCGACGGCGCGGCATCGGCTCCGAGGCCCTCGCGTTCCTCGAGGCAGAGGTCACGGCGTCCGGTCGGACGATCGCGCAGGGGGCGACGTCGTGGCGCCACGCACTCGGTTCGGAGGGTGCCGGATCGCCGGGGCGTGAGTTCGCACGCGCCCGCGGCTACAGCCTGGCCCTCGGCGACGTGCAGAGCAGGCTCGACCTCCCGGTCGGCCCCGCACTGCTCGACCGGATCGAGAGCGACATCGCATCGGCGATCGCTCCGTACGAGATCCGCAGCTGGGTCGGCCGCATCCCCGACGAGGTCGTGGAACGCTGGACGATCCTCGACGCCGCGCTCGAGACCGAAGCCCCGACCGGCGAACTCGCCATCGAACCTCAGAGACCCGATGTCGACAGCATCCGCGAGAGCGAGGAACTGCTCGACCGCCAGAGGCGCGTGTCGTTCGGGGCCATCGCCCTTGCGACCGACGGCGAGGCCGCGGCGTATTCGCAGCTCGTCGTGTCGACCGACGACGGCAACGCCTATCAGTGGGGCACGCTCGTGCGCACCGCGGACCGGGGGCACCGGCTCGGCATCGCGGTCAAGGCAGCCAATCTCCGGATGCTGCAGAGGGAGGCGCCGCAGACCCGCGCCGTCTACACCTACAACGCCGAGTCGAACGCGCACATGCTCGCCGTCAACACCGCGCTCGGGTTCCGCCCCAGCGAGCGGATGGGCGAACTGCAGAAGCGCCTGCGCTGAGGCGGACCCGTCGGCACGGCGGATCCCCGACGAGGCGTCGACAGAGCAGAATGAGCACATGCTCCCACCGCTCGCAGATCTGCTCGGCTCGGCCAGGGTCGTCTCGCTTCCGATGCACACCCGCTTCCGCGGGGTCGACAAGAGAGAGGCGCTGCTCGTCGAAGGGCCGGAGGGATGGGCGGAATTCTCTCCGTTCGTCGAGTACGACGATCTCGAGTCGGCCACCTGGCTCGCGGCGGCGATCGACTTCGCCTGGAGGACGCAGCCCGAACCTCTCCGCGAGCGCATCGGCGTGAACGCCACCATCCCGGCTGTCGAGGCGGCGCAGGTCGCCGAAGTGCTGGCCCGCTTCGCCGGCTGCCGCACCGCCAAGGTCAAGGTCGCGGAACCCGGGCAGACGCTCGCAGACGACATCGCCCGTGTGCGGGCCGTGCGCGAGGCCATGGGGCCGGAGGGTCGCATCCGCGTCGATGCCAACGGCCTGTGGAACGTCGACGAGGCCGAGCACGCCGTGCATGCGCTCAACGAGTTCGATCTCGAGTACGTCGAGCAGCCGTGCGCGACAGTGCCGGAGCTCGCCGAACTGCGCACCCGGGTGAAGTACATGGGCATTCCGGTGGCCGCCGACGAGAGCATCCGCAAGTCCTCCGACCCGCTCGCGGTCGCGCGCGAGAAGGCCGCCGACCTGCTCGTCATCAAGGCGCAGCCGCTCGGGGGCATCACGCATGCGCTGCAGATCATCACCGCCGCGGGCCTGCCCGTCGTGGTCTCCAGCGCGCTCGACACCGCGATCGGACTCTCGCAGGGTGCGGCGCTCGCCGCCGCCCTGCCGACTCTCGACTACGACTGCGGGCTCGGCACGGCATCCCTGTTCCTCGACGACGTCGCCGACCTGCGCCCGGTGGACGGTTCGATCCCGGCAGCTCGGGTCACCCCGGATCCCGACGCGTTGGCGCGGCTCGCCGCCTCGGACGACCGACGGGACTGGTGGCTCGATCGCCTCGCGCGGTGCTACGCCGTGCTCGACGCGCGCTGACCGCCGTTCGTCTGCGAGGTCACTCCGCGAGCAGCAGCTGCACGAGGCGCCCGAGCTCCTCGCCGCTGGAATGCCGCAGCTGGTCGGAGTCCTGACCGGCCATCGCTCCGCGAACGGTCATGCCCTCCCAGATGATCATGAGCATGCGCGCGGCCTCTTCGGCGGGAACCTTCAGCTCGAGCGAGCTCACCGAGACGATGTCGGTGATGATCACGGCGATGCTCGAGACCATCTCGCGCTCCTGCACGAGGTAGGCAGCGCCGAACTGATGGTCACGCAGAGCACGGATCCGGATTTCGCTCATCAGCATGACGCCCAGGCGGTCATCGCCGCCCGCGTCCATGATCCGCTGGACGAGCTCGACCGGGTCGCATCCCTCTGACAGACCGCCCTCGGCGGCGATCTCGTCGACGCGGTCACGCACCGCATTGACGCGCTGCTCGCCGACGCTGCCGGCGAGCACGAGGAAGAGCTCGTCCTTCGACTCGAAATTCGAATAGAACGCGCCGCGGGTGAACCCGGCGCGATCGCAGACCGCTTCGACGGAGGCGCCGTCGAGGCCGACCTCGGCGAAGACCTGCGCGGCCGCATCGAGAAGCCGGGCTCGCGTGTTCTCCCGGCTGCGGGTGGCGGGTGTCGTCATCGAATCCTCCTGCCTCTCATTCTCACACCCCGCACACAGACTCCGGGGCTCGGACCACCTTACGATACAGGTATGTATTGGATACACCTGTGTATCCAGCCCGTATTCCCTGAGGAGCCTCGTGTCCACACTCCTGTCCTCGCTCGGTCGCTGGTCCTACCGGCACCCGTGGCGCGTTCTCGTCTCCTGGCTGCTCGCCCTCGGCATCGCGGGGGCCGGCGCCCTCGTCCTCGGGGCTGGCACGGACAACTCCTTCTCGATCCCGGGCACCGAGTCCCAGGCCGGCCTCGAGCAGCTCAACCGCTCGTTCCCCGCGGTCAGCGGCACCAGCGCGCAGATCATCGTGGTCGCCGCCGACGGCGACTCGATCACGGATGACGCATATAAGACCGACATCGAGGATGCCGTCGACCAGCTCGCCGACCTCGACGACTCGGTGCTCTCGGCGACCTCCCCGTTCGACGAGATGGTCAGCGGCATGATCAACGACGACGAGACGGCCGGTATCATCCGCCTGCAGTTCGACGGCCAGGCCAGCGATGTCTCGGAGGAGACGCAGGATGACCTGCGAGCCGTCGTGGCCGAACTCGCCGACGAGCTGCCGGACGGATCACAGACCTCCCTCGGCGGAGAGCTCTTCGCCACCTCCATCCCCGGTGTCACGCTCACCGAGGCCGTGGGTCTGCTGATCGCGCTGCTGGTGCTGATCGTCACGTTCCGCTCGTTCGTCGTCGCAGGGCTCCCGCTGCTCACGGCCGTGCTCGGTGTGGGCATCTCGATGGCCGGCATCTTCGCCGCCACCGCCTTCGCCACGGTCTCGTCGACCACTCCCTCCTCGCCCTGATGCTCGGGCTCGCCGTCGGAATCGACTACGCACTGTTCATCATGGCCAGGCACCAGGATCAGGTCCGCGAGGGAGTCGACCCCGAGGAGTCGACAGCGCGGGCTGTGGGCACGGCAGGCTCGGCGGTGGTGTTCGCGGGCGTGACCGTGCTGATCGCCCTGATCGGACTCGGGTTCGCGGGCATCCCGTTCCTGACGACGATGGGCATCGCGGCCTCCGCCGCCGTCGCGGTCGCCGTCGCCATCGCCGTGACGCTCACCCCCGCTCTGCTCGGCTTCATGAAGGGCCGCGTCGCCGGTCGACCGCGCCGGGCTCCGAAGGCGAAGAAGGGCAAGGCAGCCCCCGCGCAGCGCCGTCGCTTCAGCGAGCGCTGGGTGACCGGCGTCACCCGGCGTCCGATCCTCGTATCCCTGGCCGTCGTGCTCGGGCTCGGCATCGTCGCCGTGCCCGCCCTCAGCCTGAATCTCGCGCTGCCCAACGCGGGCGTGCTGCCGCAGGACTCCGAAGCGCGGCAGAGCTACGACCTGGTCGGCGAGCAGTTCGGTCCCGGGTTCAACGGACCGCTGATCCTGACGGGCACGATCGTCACGTCGACCGATCCGCTGACCCTGATGGAGGATCTCGGCGACGAGGTCGCCCAGATCGACGGGGTCAAGGAGGTCGCCCTCGCCACCCCGAACGAGACCGCAGACACCGGCATCGTGCAGATCATCCCCGAGACCGCACCCGATGACCCCGCGACGGCCGATCTCGTGCGAGAGCTGCGCTCGCACCACGACGAGTGGCTCGACGAGTTCGGCATCGACCTGAAGGTGACCGGGTTCACCGCGGTGGGCATCGACATCTCCGACCAGCTGGGCAACGCCCTTCTCCCGTTCGGCATCTTCGTCATCGGCCTCTCCCTGATCCTGCTCACGATCGTGTTCCGCTCTCTCTGGGTGCCGGTCACGGCAGCCGCCGGCTACCTGCTCTCGATCGTCGCCGCGTTCGGCATCGTGGGAGCCGTGTTCGAGTGGGGCTGGTTCGCCGACGCCCTCCATGTCGCGAAGGTCGGTCCGATCATCAGCTTCATGCCGATCATCCTGATGGGTGTGCTGTTCGGGCTCGCGATGGATTATCAGGTGTTCCTGGTGTCTCGGATGCGCGAGGACTTCGTGCACGATCCCGACGGCAGGAGCCCCGATCGAGTGACTCGCCGAGCCGCGGCACTGCGTGCCGTGCGCAGCGGCTTCACGGGATCGGCGAAGGTCGTCACCGCTGCCGGCCTCATCATGTTCGCCGTCTTCGTGGCGTTCGTCCCCGAAGGCGACTCGTCACTCAAGCCGATCGCGCTGGGCCTCGCGGCCGGCATCGCGATCGACGCGTTCCTGGTGAGGATGACGCTGATCCCTGCACTCATGGCCATCCTCGGGGAGCGCGCATGGGAGATCCCGGCCTGGCTGGAGCGGATCCTCCCGAGCGTCGACATCGAAGGAGAGGCGGTCGAACGCGAGCGTCACCTGGCGGGCTGGCCGGGCGACGACTCGATCGTCGCAGCCGACGACCTCACGATGACGGATGCCGGCATCGACGGCCTCCACCTGCGCCTCGCACCCGGGGCCTCCGCCGTGCTCACCGGATCGTCAGCCGGCGCATTGCGCGCGCTCGCTCTGACGATCGCCGGGCGGGCGACTGCGGACGACGGCCGCCTCCGGGTCGCAGGCCATCTTCTGCCCGGTCGATCCGCGTGGGTGCGGGCGCATGTCGGAGCGGTCATGGCCGTGGATGCCGCGAGCCTGTCGGCCGACCTCGCCGAGGCACTGCGCGGACGGCCGGCTCTCGTGGTGATCGATGGAGCCGACCGGCTCTCCCGCCCCGAACGCGATCAGCTCGCGGCGCGACTGCGCGACTCCCGCAGCACGACGGCGATGCTGCTCACCGCGCTCGATCCCCAGGCGGCCCTGGAGATCCTGGCCGATGCCGGCCGTTCATCGGCTGACACGATCGACATCGACGCGCCAGCCGCACAGTCGCAATCCGAGTCCCCGGTGCCCCGCATCGTCGACGGCACCACCGAATCGACCGAGGTGAACGCATGACCCTCCCCATCGAACGCGCCCGTTCGCGCAAGCCCATCACGTGGCTGACGATCCTCGGCGTCCTGCTGCTTCCCGCGGCAGTGGGCGGCATCCTGGTCGCTGCCCTGCAGAATCCCACCGAGCGTCTCGAGTCGATGACCGCGGCGATCGTCAACCTCGACGAGCCCGTCGAGATCGACGGGCAGCTCACTCCGCTCGGTCGACAGCTCGCCTCGGGGCTCGTCGAAGGATCGGACGAGCTCGACTCCAACCTCACCTGGGTGATCTCGAACGAGGACGACGCCGCCGACGGTCTCGCCGACGGCTCGTATCAGGCCGTCATCACGATCCCCGAGGAGTTCTCGGCCGCAGCGACCTCGGCGGGGCAGGCGATCTCGGACGGCGGCGGCGACGCGGAGCAGGCCACGATCCAGGTCACCACCCCGGAGGACGGGCTCGTCGCCGATGACCTGATCACGAGTCAGATCGCGAACGTGGCGGCCTCGAGCATGGGCACACTGCTGTCGGAGGCGACGACGGAGAACATCCTCGTCGGCTTCACCACGATCGGAGACCAGATCGGTGAGGCCGCGGACGGCGCCGCCGAACTCGCCACCGGCGCGCGGGATGCGGCCACGGGAGCCGCGGCGATCCCCGACGGCGCGACTCAGCTCGCCTCGGGTGCCACGGAGCTCGGAAACGGCGCATCCTCCTTGGCATCCGGGCTCGACACACTCGCGTCGAAGACCCGCGAGGCCGCGAACGGCGCGAGCCAGATCGGCACCGGGCTGACCGCAGGCGCGACGGAGCTGCAGAATCAGGCCGGTGGCGCCCAGCAGCTCGCCGCCGGGTCAGCGCAGCTGGCGACAGGCCTGCAGCAGCTCGCGGAAACCTGCGTGCCCAGCGGGTTCCCTCAGGAGTACTGCGATCAGATCGCCGCGCTCTCGGCCGGTGCCACGCAGACGGACGCCGGGGTCCAGCAGCTGGCCACGCTGCCCGCCACTCTCGCGGCCCAGCTCGGCGAGGCGGGTGCGGGGGCGACGGGTCTCGCGGACGGTCTGAACCAGTTGGCGTCGCAGGGTCTCGACGAATCGGCGAGCGGTGCACGAGCACTGGCGACGGGCGCATCCCAGCTGTCGGACGGAGCGACCGAGCTCGCGACCGGTGCCGGCGAGCTCGCGACCGGCCTCGACACCCTCGCCACGGGAACCGGCGATCTCGCGGGCGGCCTGCGCACCGCATCCGATTCGCTCCCCTCGTTCAGCGACTCCGAGTCGACCTCACTCGCGTCGGTGATCGCCGATCCGGTGGCGTCCAAGGGCGCCGACGGCGCCACGATCTTCGGCCCGACCGCGATTCCGCTGCTCGCCGCCGTGGTGCTGTGGTTCGGGTCTCTCGCCTCGTTCCTGGTCATGCGGGCCTACACCGCGCGCACCCTGACCTCCCGGCGCTCGTCGGCCGGACTCGCCCTGCGCGCCTTCGCCCCGGCTGCCGCTATCGGTGCAGCCCAGGGTCTGCTGGTGTCGCTCATCGTGCAGATCGTCGCCGGATACGACGCCGCGGCCTGGTGGGCCTTCGCAGGAATCGCCGTGCTCGCCGGGGTCGCCTTCGCGGCCGTGAACCAGGCACTCGTCGCGGTCTTCGGCGGCGTCGGCCGCTGGGTCAGCGCGCTCGTCGGCGTGCTCGCGATCGCGACCGGTCTGATCTCGACCGTGCCGGGATGGCTGGCGGATCTCGGCGCATCGCTGCCGACCTCCCCCGCGTTCGCCGGGCTGATCACCGCGAACGGAGGCGCAGCCGCAGCCCTCATCGTCTGGGGCGTGCTGTCGCTCGTCGCGACCACCGTCGCGGTGGCGCTGCGGCGCACCACCTCCGTGAAGGCGGCCCTCGCGACGGCGTGAACCACCTCGCCGAGCACCGCTTCGGACCACGACGCAGGACGCGCCGCGCATCGATCACGATGCGCGGCGCGTCCTGTATCCGCTCCGAATCCGTGCCCGCTCGCGATCGAACGGTATTCGGACGTGTGCCCGCGCACGTACGATCAGAGGATGCGTCGCCCCTTCATGACCTCTCCCGCCCAGCTCGAGTCACTCGAGGGACAGCAGTATCTCGTGCTGCGACCCACGCGGGCCGTGTCGGACGTGTACCGGGCCGAGCAGAGGTCGGCGCTCGGCCGGATGGATGCTCCGCACCCGCACACCGAGCACGTCACCCTGCGCGCGTTCCATGAGCCCGAGCGCCGCGAAGAGCTGCTCGCGCTGATCCGCGAGTGGGCGGTGGCGCAGCGTCCGATCGAGGTCGTCGCCGAGGCCGTCGACGTGTTCCCCGCACCCTGGCAGGTCGTCATCCTGCGGCTGCGGCGCACCGCATCCATCGTGTCGGCGTACGCCACGCTCAGCGAAGCGCTCGAGGGAACGGACTTCCGCCGTCTCGACGAGCGCAGCACGGACGACTGGACGTTCCACCTGTCGGTGATCTATGCGAAGACGCTCGCGCCCGCGGCGTGGACGGAGCTGTCGCACAAGTCGCGGCGCTCGCTCAGCTCGCGCCCCGCCGAGACCATCAGCGAAGTCGAGCTCGTCTGGTACGAAGACGGAGCCGAGCACTCCGAGGTCATCCCCTTCGGACTGCGCTCGTTCAGATGAGCCGCGCTCGGGCGCTCAGCTGAGGCCCGAGTATGCGTGCAGACCCTTGAAGAAGACGTTGACGATCGTGAAGTTGAAGAGCACGGCCGAGAAGCCGACGATCGCCAGCCACGCCGACGGGTTGCCGCGCCAGCCGCGCGTCGCGCGAGCGTGGATGTATCCGGCGTAGAGAACCCAGATGACGAAGGTCCAGGTCTCCTTGACGTCGAAGCCCCAGAAGCGGCTCCAGGCGTAGTAGGCCCAGATGGAGCCGGCGATCAGCGTGAACGTCCAGAGGATGAAGCCGATGATCGTGAAGCGGTAGGCCATGCTCTCGAGCCGCTCGGACCCGGGGAACGTGCGCAGGAATCCGGGGCCGGTCTTCTCCGCTCCCTCGGAGATGAGGCGCTCGCGACGCGACTGCATCAGCTGGATCACCGAGAGGGCGAAGGCCAGAGCGAAGAACGCGGTGCCAAGCGACGCCACGAAGACGTGGATCACCAGCCACACGCTCTTCAGCGGGTCCATCAGGGGCGAGACGTCGACGTAGAAGTTCGTGGCGGAGAGACCCAGCAGCACGACGACCAGACCCGTGATGAACGTGCCGAGGAAGCGCAGATCGATGCGCGTCAGCACCACCAGGAACACGGCGACGATCAGCAGCGTTCCCATCATCGCGAATTCGTAGAGGTTGGCCCACGGCACTCGCCCGGCCGCGAGACCACGGGTGAGCGTGGCGGCGAGATGGAAGATGAACGCGAGCACGGTCAGCGAGGTCCCGATGCGGGCCATCACGAAGCGCTGCGGGGCGACCTCGGATCCGGATGCCGCGGCAGCCGTCGCCGCCTTGCCGCCGCGCGAACGGGTTCCGGCTCCGACGAGTTCGAACTCCTGCACGGTCGCCGCGTCCGCGGACAGCTGCGACCGACGGGCGAGGTCGAAGGCATAGGCCACGAAGGCCGCCGCATAGATCGCGATCGCCGTCCACAGCAGGATCGGCGAGATCACTTCGAGATCGAACATGGTGTCAGTCTACTTTCGGGGTGTCGGATGCGGGGCGCGCGGAGTCGCGGTCGGCGGGCGTCTCGGGTGCCGTCGCCGCCTGGTCGGAGCCATCTGCGTCGGAGCCGTCAGCCTCAGGGTCTTCAGCCTCTGAGGCGTCCGTGTCGGTGTCGGGCTCCTCGACCTCGACCGCCGTCGTGACCCCGGCCGCGTCCATCAGACGCGCATGACCTGCCACGAGGTCGTCGACGGCCGTCGCGAGCGTCGGGTCCTCGCCGCGAGCGAGACCGGCGTACTCGAGAGAGACGGTGCCGTCCTGTGCCGTCGCCTTGACCCACACGCGGCGTCGCGGGATGAACAGGGCGAGCATCAGACCGCCGAGAGCGAGAAGCGCGAAGCCGAGCACCCAGGGGCCAGACGCGTCGCGGTGGATCTGCAACGAGGCGAAGCGCTTGACCGACTGCGACGCGTCTGTCGCACCCGCCGGGGACTCGTCTTCGAAGGTCACGGTTCCCATGCCGTTCGGCAGGTCGGCTGTCTGTCCGGGTGCCAGCTCGATCGATTCGAGGTCCGTCGTGCGCCCGGTGACCTTGGTCATACCGGTGGTGTCGAGCACGTAGACCGACCGCGGGATGCCCTCGTTGATGCCCAGGTCGCCGGTGTAGACGTCGAGCGTGAGGGTCGGGTTGGTGAGGTCGCCGAATCCCGAGAAGAACGCGCCGGTGTCGAGCACCCCCGTCGTCGGGTAGAAGAAGCCGACGAGGCCGACCTGCTCGCTGAGGCCGTCGGGGATCTTGATGACGCCCAGCGAGGTCATGTTGTTGTCCTGCGGCAGGAACGGCGTGCTGTTCGTGAACACCACGTCCCCATCGGGGTTGCGCACGGTGATCGTCGGCGCGTAGCCGTTGCCGAGCAGGAAGACGTTGTCGTCGGCGACGCCGAGGGGTTCGTTGACCTTGACCGATCCGGTGCGCTCCTCGCCGTTCTCCTGCACGGTGACGTTGGCCGAGAAGTCGCCGGCCTGGCCCGAGCCCGGCTCGCCGAACGGCTGGTACGTGACGTCGAAGCTGTCGAGACGCATCGAGTAGGGCGCGAGTGCTCCGTCGCTCACGAAGCGGCCGCGGTTCATCGAGTCGTAGTCGAGCAGGGTGTTCGCGAACGTCTCGCCCTCGACCAGGACGCGCTGTCCGGTGTACGCGAACCCTCCCCCGACGCCCACCGTGATCAGGACGCCGACGAGAGCGAGGTGGAAGAGCAGGTTGCCCGATTCACGCCAGTAGCCGCGCTCGGCCGAGACCGACGACGATCGTTTGTCGTCGTACCGCTCGACCCGGTAGCCCAGGGCTTTGAGCTGCTTCTGCGCGATGTCGATCGATGCGGCGGCCTCTGCCGGAGCGTCCGTCGAGGCGCGCTCGACCGCGCGGAAGTCGGCGAGGCGCTTCAGACGTGCAGGGGTGCGCGGGGGGCGTGCCTGCAGGGCCTTCGCATGGTGGCGGATGCGCGGGATGACACAGCCGACGAGCGAGGCGAACAGCAGCAGGTAGATCGCCGAGAACCACGGCGAGAGGTAGACGTCGAACATCTTCAGCCCGTCGAGCACGGGGAAGAGATCGGGGTTGTCGCGCTCCCACTGCGTGACGCCGTTGGGGTCGGCCATCCGCTGGGGGAAGATCGAGCCGGGGATCGCCGCGATCGCGAGCACGAGCAGCAGGATCAGCGCGGTGCGCATCGAGGTCAGCTGACGCCATCCCCAGCGCAGCCAGCCCACGAATCCGAGGCGGGGCTGGGTGATCGACTCTTCGCCGTCGACGTGGTCGGACGGCCGGAGCGGATCGCTCGACCTCTCGGTTGTGCTGCTCACGTCATCCTTCCGATGCGTCTTCTTCTGATCAGATCGGGAGGTCGACACTGCTCATCACCGCCGTCAGTCGGGACATGATGTCCGTCCAGAGCCCCGTGACCATCAGCAGGCCGAGGAGGATGAGCAGCACGCCGCCGATCACGTTCACGACGCGGATGTGCCGGCGCAGGAATCCGATCGCCTTCGTCGCCCATCCGAAGCCGAGCGCGACCAGCAGGAACGGGATGCCGAGGCCGAGCGAGTACGCCAGCCCGAGCAGGCCCGCCCGCACCGGGTCGCCGGCGTTGAACGAGAGGGCGAAGATCGCGGTGAGCGTGGGTCCGAGGCACGGCGCCCATCCGATGCCGAGGGCGATGCCGAGCAGCGGTGCGCCGATCAGGCCGGCCTTCGAGTCGACGTGGAATCGCAGCTCGTGCTGGGCGAACCCGAACAGACCGAGGAACACGAGGCCCATCAGGATGATCACGCCGCCGAGGATGCGAGTGATCAGCTCGCCCCACTGCAGCAGGAAGACGTTGGCGAGCCCGCCGAGCGCGGTGAGGGACACGAACACGAGGCTGAAGCCGAGGATGAAGAGCAGCACGCCCACGACGAGTCGGCCGCGAGCGGGGGCCTCGACCGTCGACACCGCCGAGCCGTCCGTCGGGTTCGGGACGCGGCGGGGGGCGACCGCTCCCCCGAGGAATCCGAGGTAGCCCGGCACCAGGGGCAGCACGCACGGCGACAGGAACGACACGAGGCCCGCGAGCAGCGCGACGGGGATCGCGAGCCAGAGGGCTCCCGATCCGATGATGACTTCGGGGTTCACGCCGCTCCCGGGAGACTCACGAGTCCTCCGCGAGCGCGTCCTTGACGAGCGTCGAGAGGATCGAGGTGCCGTCGATGGGCCCGATGATGCGGGCGGCCACGCGACCCTGCTTGTCGAGCACGAGAGTGGTGGGGGTCGCCTGGATCGGCACCGACGACGCGAAGGCGAGCTTCGCCTCGGCCGTGTCGACGTCGATGAGGCTCGGGTAGGTCACACCGAACTCGGCGGAGAACGCCTTCGCGGTGTCGGCCTGATCGCGCGTGTTGATGCCCAGGAAGGCGACGTCGTCGCCGCCATGCTCCTGCCAGACGCTCTCGAGGTCTTCCGCCTCGAGGCGGCACGGGGCGCATCCGGCGTACCAGAAGTTGACGACCGTGACCTTGCCCGCGAGGTCAGAGCTGGAGAAGTCCTCGCCGTCCTCGGTGAGTCCGCCGAAATCGGTGACGGGTTCGCCGCGTTCGGCGACCGGAATCTCGACGATCGCTCCGTCTGCCGCGACATAGCCCGGGTTGTCACCGCTGAGGAACGAGTCGTTCACGGGATCGGGAGCGCAGGCGCTCAGACCGATGGCGAGCACCGCGGCGAGCGCGGCCCCGACCGCGCGGCGAGATGGCCGGATGCGGGAGGAGCGGCCGCTGCGGATCGGACGAACCGTCGAGGCGAGTGGCACGATTCCCAGTTTACGCGGGGGTTCCTATGCATGGGCCGGATGCCCGGGGGGGCTCGCCCGCCGTCAGAGACGCGCGAGGACGTCCTCCACGCTGGCCCGGAAGCGCGGGCAGGTGGCGATATCGTGCGACCGGCATCCCATCGCGTGCTCGGTCATCTCCCGCGAACGGCGCATCTCCTCCATGCGCCGATCGAGATCGTCGAGGTGCCGCTGCAGCACCTCGTGACGCCCCGCGCTGCCGTCGTCGAGGAGCACGGCGATCTGATCGAGGGTCATCCCGGCTGCCTTGCTGCGCTGGATGACGGCGATGCGCACGACGTCGTCCTGGCCGTAGCGGCGCCTCCCTGCGGGGTCCCGCGCGGGGCGCAGCAGGCCGACCGACTCCCAGTGCCTGAGCACGTTCGTGGGCAGCTCGAAGCGTTCGGCGACCTCTCCCACGGACCACGGACTCTCGATGCTTGACTTCATGTTGACATGAAGTCACAGACTGAGGACGAACGCAAGCGAGCACCCCTCGGAAGGACCCCACATGTATGACGCGATCGTGATCGGCGCAGGCCCCGCCGGCCTCCAGGCGGCATTGACCCTCGGGCGGATGCACCGCCCCACGCTGCTTCTGGATTCGGGCGAATACCGCAACGGCACCGTGCTGCACATGCACAACGTCGTCGCGAACGACGGGACTCCCCCGACGGAGTTCCGCGCGACGGCGCGAGCGCAGCTCGCCGAGTACCCGGATGTCGAGCTCCGCGACGTCGGAGCACAGACGGTGACCGGCTCAGACGGCGGCTTCGTCGTACGACTCGCCGACGGCGAGACGGTCGAGACCCGACATGTCATCCTCGCGACCGGCGTCGCCGACGACCTCCCCGACATCCCCGGACTTCAGGACCTCTGGGGCACGAAGGCCTTCAGCTGCCCGTTCTGCGACGGTCACGAGCACGCCGGTCGCTCGATCGGCATCCTCGGGCCCGCTCCTCGCGCCGATCACCTGATCGGGCTGCTCGGGCGCATCGTCGGCGACATCACGGTGTTCCCCGTCGAGCAGCCATTCTCGGCCGACGAGACGCGGACTCTCGAAGGCCTGGGCGTTCGGGTCAGTGCGGAACCGGTGGCCGCCGTCGCGCCGGAGGCGGCTGATGTGCGCATCACCACGGCGTCGACCGCGCACACCGTGGCCGGCGTGTTCGTGGCATCCGGTTCCCTGCGCCACCGTGCGCCGTTCGCCGATCAGCTCGGCCTGGAACTGCTGCCCTCCGGCTCGATCGAGATCGACGACTTCGGGCGCACATCGCAGCCCGGGGTCTTCGCGGCGGGCGACCTCGCGCACCGGGCGTCGCTTCCCGGACCCATGGCATCGGTGCTGCTCGCGTCCGCTGCCGGCCAGATGGCGGCGGTCGGCGTCATCCAGTCGCTGATGGCGCACTGACCGCAGCGGAAGGGAGACCGAGGCGAGGGGTCAGACTGCTCCCACGTCCACCGCACCGCCGGTCGCCGCAGGTTCGGCGTAATCGACCTCACGCCACACGTCGCCCACCAGCTCGAACGAGGTGACGCTCGACAGTGCGCAGCGCCGGGTGCGCGGGTCGTGCTGCAGGGGCAGACCCGCCACCCGGAGGTGGGTGATCCAGATCGGCGCCTGATGGGACACCATCACCAGATCGCCGTCGTCGACCGACCGCCACGCCTCGGCCATCATGCCCAGCATCCGCTCGGCGATCGACGCGTAGGGCTCACCCCAGCTGGGCAGCGACGGCTGCCGCAGGTGCCACCACTTGAGCGGGTTCAGAAGCGAGCGGCGCATCTGCGTGCCCTCGAACACGTTGGTCGGCTCGATCAGACGGATGTCGATCTCGGGCGAGAGGCCGAAGCGCTCGGCGAACGGCTCAGCCGACTCCTGCGCCCGCTCGAGCGGAGAGGAGTAGAGCCCCGTGACCGGACGATCGAGCCCGGCGATGTGATCGGCGGCGGCTCGCGCCATCTTCCGCCCCGCCCTGCTCAGGTGATAGTCGGGGAGCCGACCGTAGAGCACGCGCTTGGGGTTGTGCACCTCGCCGTGGCGGACGAGGTGCAGTCGCGATGCCACCACGTCACGCCCTGCTGTAGCGGGAGTCGCCGAAGCCGAGGATGAGATACCCGATATAGGGGAAGACGAAGAGCAGGAAGAAGGAGAAGAGCCCTCCCTTGCCGAACCGCTCGCCGAGTCGCACCGCCACGATGATCCCGAAGACGAAGCCGACGATGGGGATGAGATAGAGCAGTGCGAGCCAGCCGGACATCCCGGCGATCTTCACGAGGAACACCACGTTCACGATCGGGATGACGGCGAGGATGCCGGGGTACCCCGCCTTGGTGAACACCTTCCACAGACCGACCGCGACGAGGACGTAGAAGACGAGCACGATGAGTCCGGTCGTGCCGGAGAAGATCGACGCGTACAGGTCGGAGATGCCGTTGGAGTCCATGGTGACCCTTTCTGTCGTGGCGATCCTACTGACCGATATGCCGCGGGCAGAGGAGGCGACACCCGCCCACGTAGAATGGGCGGGTTCATCATTTCCCAGATCAGGAGGAATCCTCCGTGCTTCGCACCCACTCGGCAGGCTCACTGCGAGCCGAGCATATCGGTCAGACCGTCACCCTCTCGGGTTGGGTCGATCGCCGTCGTGATCACGGAGGAGTCGCGTTCATCGATCTTCGGGATGCGTCCGGCATCGCGCAGGTCGTCATCCGCGATGAGGAGATCGCGCACCCGCTGCGCAACGAGTTCGTCCTCAAGGTCACCGGCGAGGTCTCGCGTCGCCCCGAGGGCAACGCGAACCCCAACCTGCCCACCGGCGAGATCGAGCTCATCGCGACCGACGTCGAGGTGCTGAACGAGTCCGCTCCGCTGCCGTTCCAGGTGTCGACCGCCGTCGCGGACACCGAGACGGTCGGCGAGGAGGCGCGCCTCAAGTACCGCTATCTCGACCTGCGCCGCCCCGCCGCGGCATCCGCTCTGCGTCTGCGCTCGAACGTCTACAAGGCCGTCCGCGATGTGCTGCACGGCGAGGACTTCACCGAGGTCGAGACGCCGACCCTCACGCGCTCGACGCCCGAGGGCGCCCGCGACTTCGTCGTGCCCGCCCGTCTGCACCCGGGCAGCTGGTACGCCCTGCCGCAGTCGCCGCAGCTGTTCAAGCAGCTGCTCATGGTCGGCGGCGTCGAGAAGTACTACCAGATCGCCCGCTGCTACCGCGACGAAGACTTCCGCGCCGACCGCCAGCCGGAGTTCACGCAGCTCGACATCGAGATGAGCTTCGTCGACCAGGAAGACGTCATCACGCTGATGGAGTCGCTCATCGTCGCGATGTGGAAGACCATCAGCGTCGACGTGCAGACCCCGCTGCCCCGCATGACCTACGCCGAGGCGATGGCCAAGTACGGCTCCGACAAGCCCGACCTGCGCTTCGGACTCGAGCTGGTCGAGGCGACCGAGTACTTCGCCGAGACCCCGTTCCGGGTGTTCCAGGCCGAGTACGTCGGCGCGGTCGTCATGCCCGGCGGTGCGAGCCAGCCCCGCAAGCAGCTCGACGCGTGGCAGGACTGGGCCAAGCAGCGCGGTGCGCGTGGCCTCGCGTACGTCCTCTTCAACGAGGACGGCTCGCTCGGCGGCCCCGCCGCCAAGAACCTGTCCGAGGCGGAGCAGGCGGGCCTCGCCGAGTTCGTCGGCGCATCCGCGGGTGACTGCGTGTTCTTCGCCGCCGGATCGACGAAGGAGAGCCGTGCACTGCTCGGCGCCGCCCGCGTCGAGATCGGACGTCGTCTCGGCTTCCTGAACCCCGACGAGTTCGCGTTCACGTGGGTCGTCGACGCTCCGATGTTCGAGCCGGCAGCGGATGCCGTGGCGTCGGGTGACGTCGCCGTCGGCGCCGGAGCCTGGACGGCCGTGCACCACGCGTTCACGGGGCCGAAGCCGGAGTTCCAGGACACGTTCGACACCGACCCCGGTTCGGCTCTCGCCTATGCATACGACATCGTGTGCAACGGCTCCGAGCTCGGCGGCGGATCGATCCGCATCCACCGCGAAGACGTGCAGAAGCGCGTGTTCGAGGTCATGGGCATCAGCGACGAGGTCGCGCAGGAGCAGTTCGGCTTCCTGCTGGACGCTTTCAAGTTCGGCGCCCCGCCGCACGGTGGAATCGCCCTCGGCATGGACCGCGTGCTGCAGCACCTGTCGAAGACCGAGTCGATCCGCGACGTCATCGCCTTCCCGAAGTCGGGCAACGGGTTCGACCCGCTGACAGCCGCTCCGGCACCGATCACGGCCGAGCAGCGCGCCGAGGCCGGCGTCGACTTCGAGCCCGAGGACGACGAGGCCTGACGCCGCATCGCCCGTCGCACCGAGACCCCGTTCCGCTCAGCGGAGCGGGGTCTCTGCGTATGCGCCGGGCCGGATCCCGGACGCATGCACCGCGCATCCCCCGCTCGGCCGAATGCGTCAGGATCGGCCGGACTCGCCGAATCCGGCCGTGACACGCGCAGAACACCGCGCGGACGGCGAGCGGATGCCGGAGCGCAGGCGGATGCCGGAGCGCAGGCGGATGCCGGAGCGCAGGCGCGGGGGCGGAGGTGCGCCAGCGCGGATGCTCAGCGCAGCTGCGCGAGCGCCGGAACGATGTTCTCGTTCCACACGTCGACGCCGAGCTTGGCGATGAGGGCGACCACCACGACGAGGAACACGACGCGGATGAAGGTCGTGCCGCGCGAGATGGCCATGCGGGAACCGAGGTAGCTGCCTGCGACGTTCGCGACCGCGAGGATGCCGCCGAGCAGCCACAGCACGGCGCCGTGCGGGATGAAGAGCAGCAGGGCGCCCGTGTTCGTGGCCAGGTTGACGATCTTCGCCTTCGCGCTCGCCTGCAGGAAGTCGTAGCCGAGCAGCGCGACGAGCGAGATCACCAGGAACGTGCCGGTGCCCGGCCCGATCAGACCGTCGTAGAAGCCGATCACGAGCCCTGAGAGACCCGCCATGATGTGGTGCTTGTGCCCGCTGAAGCGCAGCCGCGTCGCGGCGCCCATCTGCGGGCGGAAGGCCGTGAAGAGCGCGACGGCGAGCAGCGCGACCACGATGATCGGCTTGAAGGCGGCGGCCGGCAGAACAGTCGCGACGGCAGCTCCCCCGAATGATCCGACCAGGGCGATCGCGGCCATCGGCAGAGCCGTGCGGATATCGGGTTTCGCACGTCGGTAGTAGGTGACGCTGCTCGTGGCCGTGCCGAACACGGACGCGAGCTTGTTGGTCGCGAGAGCCTGGATCGGCGAGATCCCGGGGATCAGCAGCAGGGCGGGGAGCTGCAGCAGACCACCGCCGCCCACCACCGCATCGATCCACCCGGCAGCGAAGGCCGCGACGACGACGAGGATCAGCGTGCCCCAGGTGAGCTGTTCGAGCCCGAGCACACTGCCGATGTCCATCCGTCCAGGATGTCAGACCACGCGGCACCTCGAACGCCACTGCAGTCCGACCCGTCACACCCTCGACACCTGTCGTTCACCCGAGCCGCGATCATCGGCAACCCTCGGCTCATAGTGTCCTCTCGCAACCCGAATCCGGCTCACAGCGCCGGGCACCGAGAGGACCCTGATGACCAACTTCCACCGCCGCGCACGAATCGGCGCCGGCATCGCCCTGTTCACGACCGCCGCGCTGGGTCTCACCGCCTGCGCCACCGGCGCGGAGACCCCGGCCGCAGGCAGCGACGCTGTCGACGCCGCATCCGCGACCTCGGTCGAGGACTTCGGTTCCTTCTCCGACCTCGAAGAGGCCGCGAAGGCCGAGGGGCAGCTCAACGTCATCGCGCTTCCGCGTGACTGGGCGAACTACGGCGAGATCCTCGACCTCTTCGCCGAGAAGTACCCCGAGATCACGATCAACGAGGCCTCTCCCGACGTGTCGAGCGCCGAGGAGATCCAGGCTGCGAAGACGAACGAGGGCCTCGACACCGCGCCCGACGTGTTCGACCTGGGTCTGACCGTCGCATTGCAGAACACCGACGTCTTCGCGCCGTACCAGGTGCAGACGTGGGACGAGATCCCCGACGCTCTCAAGGAGCCGACCGGCCTCTTCGTCGGCGACTACGGCGGATACATGTCGATCGGCTACGACTCGTCGAAGTTCGACGCTCCCGAGTCGCTCGACGACCTGAAGGATGCCGCTTACAAGGGCGCCGTCGCCATCAACGGAGACCCGACGCAGGCCGGCGCGGCCTTCGCCGCCGTGGGCCTCGCGACCGTGCAGTCCGACGGCACCCTCGACGACTTCCAGCCCGGCATCGACTTCTTCTCCGACCTTCAGAAGGCCGGCAACCTGCTCAAGGTCGACGTGACCACCGCGACCGTGGCCAGCGGCGAGACCCCTGTCGTCTTCGACTGGGACTACCTGAACGCGGCGCACGCCACCGACAACAAGGACTGGAAGGTCGTCGTCCTCGACGGCACCGGCTACGCGGGCTACTACAACCAGGCGATCAACAAGGATGCTCCGAACCCGGCCGCCGCACGCCTGTGGCAGGAGTTCCTCTACAGCGACGAGGTGCAGAACCTGTGGCTGAAGGGCGGCGCACGCCCGGCCCGCATGGAGGCCATGACCGAGGCCGGCACCATCGACGCCGACCTGGCTGCTGCTCTTCCCGAGGTCCCCAGCGAGACGGTCGTCCCGACCGAGGAGCAGTCGACGAACGCCGGCACGCTGCTCGGCGAGAAGTGGGCCGCGGCGGTCCAGTGACGACTGCCACCGCAGCGGGGGCGGATGCCACGGCATCCGCCCCCGTCTCCCCCGCAGCGCACAGCGCTGGGCCTGCGACCTCGTCGCGGGCCCAGCGCTCCGCGCCGTCCGTCGCCTGGCTCGGTCTCGTGCCGTTCGCCGCTTACGTCGTGCTCTTCCTCGCCGTTCCCACCCTCCTCGCGATCGGCTCCGGCTTCTTCACGAAGGACGGGTCGTTCACCTGGTCGAACCTGTCGGCCCTGGCAGACCCCGTCGTCCTCACCACGTTCGCCAACTCCGCCGGCCTGTCGCTGCTGACCGCCGTCGTCGGCGCGATCGCGGGTGCTCTGGTCTGCTATGCCCTGCTCGGCATGAACCCGGACGGCGCCGTGCGCTCGACCGTGGATGCTGCGGCCGGCGTCCTCGCCCAGTTCGGCGGCGTGATGCTCGCCTTCGCCTTCATCGCCACGATCGGCATCCAGGGGGTCGTCACCCTCTTCCTCAAGAACGACCTCGGTATCGACATCTTCGCGAACGGCACGTGGCTCTACGAGCTTCCCGGGCTGATCCTCCCGTACATCTACTTCCAGATCCCGCTCATGGTGATCACCTTCATGCCCGCCCTCGCAGCCCTCAAGCCGCAGTGGGCCGAGGCGAACCTCACGCTCGGCGGCACGCGCGCGAGCTTCTGGCTGCGCATCGGCGTCCCCGTGCTCGCACCCTCGTTCCTCGCGAGCCTCCTGCTGCTCTTCGCGAACGCCTTCTCGTCGTACGCCACCGCCGCCGCCCTCGCCAGTCAGGGTTCGCAGATCGTGCCGCTGCAGATCCGCGCCGCCCTCACGAGCGAGACCCTTCTCGGCCGTGAGAATCTCGCCGGCGCGCTCGCGCTCGGCATGATCGTCATCGTGGGAGTCGTGATGGCCCTGTACTCGCTCATCCAGCGTCGGGCAGCGAGGTGGCAGTCATGAACCGCCTCGGCCCGTCACTCGCGACCCGCTGGATCATCGGCGTGGTCGTCGGCGCATTCTTCGCGATCCCGCTCGTCTCGACCCTGCTCTACACGCTGCGCCAGACCGACGGCAGTCTCGGCCTCGAGCGGTGGGCCGCGCTCTTCGATCCCGCGAAGTCGGCGGCGATCAGGCCGATCTGGATGGGCCTGGGCAACTCCCTGGTCCTCGCGGTCGTGACCGTCGCGATCGTGCTCCTGCTGCTCGCACCGACCATGATCCTGGTGAACCTGCGCTTCGCGAAGCTCAAACCCGTCTTCGAGTTCGCCGTGCTGCTGCCGATCTCGATCCCCGCGATCGTGCTGGTCGTGGGTCTCGCACCGATCTACCTGCAGATCGGACGCACCCTCGGCACCGGCACGTGGACGCTGGCCTTCGCCTACGGCATCACCGTGCTGCCGTTCGCGTACCGCTCGATCCAGGCCTCCATCGACGCCGCCGACCTGCGCACGCTCGCCGAAGCCGCCCGATCCCTCGGCGCCGGCTGGCCTACCGTCGTGCTGAAGGTGCTCGCTCCCAACCTGCGTCAGGGACTCCTCGCGGCGTCTCTCATCTCGATCGCCGTCGTGCTCGGCGAGTTCACGATCGCCTCGCTCCTCAACCGCCAGGTGTTCCAGACGGCCATGGTCGTCGTGCAGAAGCAGGATCCGTACGCTCCGGCGATCTTCACCCTGCTGGCGCTGCTGTTCGTCTTCCTGCTTCTGCTTCTCATCGGCCGCGTCGCCCGCGGCACCGGAAAGGCCCGCTCATGACCCTCCCCCAGACCGCCGACAACATGCTGCTCGCCGAAGCCGGAGAGGGCACACGCGTGCAGCTGCAGGGCATCGTGAAGAGCTACTCGGGCAACACGGTGCTGCACGGCGTCGATCTCGACATCGCCCCCGGTGAGTTCGTCTCGCTGCTCGGCCCCTCCGGCTGCGGCAAGACGACGCTGCTTCGCGTGCTCGCCGGACTCGAGGGGCTCGACAGCGGTGCGGTGCTGCTCGGCGGCAACGATGTCTCCCGGGTGCCCACGAACAAGCGGGACATCGGCATGGTGTTCCAGTCGTACTCCCTGTTCCCGCACCTGCGGGTCGCGGAGAACACGGCGTTCGGGCTGCGTCGCCGCGGCGTCGGCAAGGCCGAGGCGGCAACGCGCGCCCTCGATGCCCTCGCGCTCGTGGGGCTCTCGGACTTCGCCGATCGCTACCCGCATCAGCTCTCCGGAGGTCAGCAGCAGCGCGTCGCGCTCGCCCGCGCTCTGGTCACCGAGCCGAAGGTCCTGCTTCTCGACGAGCCGCTCTCTGCCCTCGATGCGAAGGTGCGGGTGCAGCTGCGCGATGAGATCCGGCGCATCCAGCTGCGGCTCGGCATCACCACCGTGTTCGTCACGCACGACCAGGAGGAGGCCCTCGCGGTCTCCGACCGGATCGCCGTGATGAACGCCGGCATCATCGAGCAGATCGGAACCCCGGAGCAGCTCTACACGACGCCGTCCACGGCGGGCGTCGCTGCCTTCGTCGGGCTCTCGAGCGTCGTCTCGGGTGTCGCCGAGGGTGATCACGTGGTCGTGTGGGGTCAGAAGCTTCCCCTGCAGTCGCCGGCCGACGGGCCCGTCGACGTGTATCTGCGCCCGGAGAACGTGCACTTCGCCTCCGAGGCGGATGCCGCGACCGATGCGCTGGTGCAGGAGAGCACGTTCCTCGGCAGCATGCGCCGCACGCTCGTGCGCACCGAATCCGGCGAGCTGGTGCGCCTCCAGCACGCTCCGGGCATCCACCCGGCCTTCGGCGATCGCGTGCGGATCGCCGTCGCTCCCGAGCCCGTCGCCGTGCATCCGCGCGGCTGACCGAGCCCTATCGCTGGCGCAGTACTCCGAGATACCGTGATGCTCGAGGGCCTCGTGCCCTCCTCACCGTCGAGAAAGGACACCTCATGGCAGGCACGTTCGAGCTGTACACCGACAAGTCCGGCGAGTACCGGTTCCGCCTCAAGTCCGGCAACGGCGAGGTGATCGCGATCAGCGAGGGCTACTCGTCGAGATCGTCCGCGCTCAACGGCATCGATTCGGTGCGCCGCAATGCCGCGGATGCCGAGGTCGTGGAGGCCTGACCTCGCACACCACTCTCCGCACACGAGACCCCCTCGCGCTGACTCAGCGGGAGGGGGTCTCGTCGTGACAGGTGAGACGCGAACTCAGAGGACGCGAGCCAGGAAGTCCTGCGTACGCGGATGCTGCGGGTTCGCGAGCACCTCGCGCGGGTCGCCCTCTTCGACGATGTAGCCGCCGTCCATGAAGATCAGACGTGATCCGACCTCGCGGGCGAAGCCCATCTCGTGCGTGACGACGAGCATCGTCATGCCCTCGTCCGCGAGCGAGCGCATGACCTGCAGCACCTCGCCGACGAGCTCGGGGTCGAGCGCCGACGTCGGCTCGTCGAACAGCATCATGTCCGGGTTCATGCACAGCGCCCGCGCGATCGCGACACGCTGCTGCTGACCGCCCGACAGGTGTCCGGGAAAGGCGTCCGCCTTCTCGGCGAGCCCGACGCGTCCGAGCATCTCCTTCGCGACCCGCTCAGCCTCAGCCTTGGACCGCTTCTTCACGCGCTGCTGCGCGATCATGAGATTGCCCATCACATCGAGGTGGGGGAAGAGGTTGAAGCTCTGGAACACCATGCCGATGCGGGTGCGCACTCGGTCGATGTCGACATCGGGATCAGTGATGTCGATCCCCTCGATGAGCACCTTGCCGCCGGTCGGCTCCTCGAGCAGGTTCACCGAGCGCAGCAGCGTCGACTTGCCCGAGCCCGACGGGCCGATGATGCAGACGACCTCTCCGGCGGTGACGGTGAGGTCGATGCCCTTGAGCACCTCGTTGTCGCCGAAGCTCTTCACGAGCCCCTGCAGGTCGATCGCGGGGGCGTGGACGTCAATCAGATCGGTGATCATCGCTGCCTCGACATCCTTCGTTCCAGGTACGCGCTGAAGCGCGTGAGGGGGATCGTGACGATCAGGTAGAGGGCCGCCGCCATGATGAGCGGCGTTCCGTTCGCGTTCTGCGTGCTCGCGTCACGCGCGAAGTTCGTCAGCTCCTTCGACCAGATGAAGGAACCTGCCACGAAGAGCAGCGACGTGTCCTTCAGCAGCAGGACGAACTCGTTGGTCAGCGGCGGGATGATGATGCGGAACCCCTGCGGGACCACGATCCAGAACGTCGTCTTCATGGGCGACATGCCGAGCGAACGTGCCGCCTCGGTCTGCCCCTTGGGAACGGCCTGGATGCCGGCGCGGATCGTCTCGGCCATGTACGCCGATGCGACCAGGATCAGACCGATCAGGCCGAGCACGACCGGTCCGCCGAGCTTCGTGCCCGGCACGCCGAGTCCGATCGGCAGGATGAACGCGATGGCGAAGATCGTGAGGATCGCGGGAAGCCCGCGGAAGAGCTCGATCCACGCCGTCGCGATCCATCGGAAGGGTCCGATGGACGACAGCTTCAGCAGCGCGAGCACGACGCCGAGCAGCAGACCGCCGGCGAACGCGACCGCCGTGAACCACAGAGTGTTCACGAGCGCCGTGGTGATGATGCCCGGAAGCATCTTCGCCGCGACCTCCGGGTTGAAATACAGCTGCGCGATGCGGGCCCAGTCGGTGCTGACGATCAGCCAGACGGCGACCGCGATCAGCACCGCATAGACGGTGTACCGATACAGCTTGCTCTTCGTGGTGCGCCTCAACGCCATTGTCAAGGTCTCCCTGTCCTACGTCGCTCGCCGATTACTTCGCGGTGAAGTAGGTGTCGTAGATCGTCTGGTAGTCGCCGCTGTCGCGGAGATCCTGCAGCGCGCCGTCGATCGCCTCGCGCAGAGCATCCTTCTCGCCCTTCGCGTATGCGAAACCGTACGACTCGCCGGTCTCGTACTCCTCGACGATCTTGTACGCGCTGTCGGCCTTCTCGTGCTCGAGGTTCACCGGCTGGTCCTGAAGGATCGCGTCGATCTGTCCGGCCTGCATCGCGGGCCACAGCTCTCCGTCGGAGGGGTACTGGACGAGTTCTGCGCCCTCGGCGTTCTCGGTCGCGTAGGCCTCTCCGGTGGTGCCCTGCTGCACTCCGACGTTCTTGCCCGAGAGGTCGTCGATCGACTCGATGCCCGAGTCGGTGCGCACGAGCAGCGACTGCAGCGACTCGTAGTACGGCTCGGAGAAGTCGATGTTCGCCTTGCGCTCGTCGGTGATCGTCATGGCCGAGGCGCCGACGTCGCACTGTCCGGCGGCGAGCGTGGTGCCCGACTGCAGCGCGTCGAATCCGACGTCCTGCACCGAGAGCTTCAGGTCGAGCTCCTTCGCGATCGCGTCGAGCAGGTCGATGTCGAAGCCGGTGTAACCCGTGCCGTTGTCGCCGCCCTCGAACTCGAACGGTGCGTAAGGGATGTCGGAGCAGACCGTCAGGGTGCCCGCCTCGATGAGGTCGTACTCGTCGCCGGCCGCAGGCTCACCCGATCCCGCGTCACTGCCGCCGGTCGCGCATCCGGCGAGGGCGAGGGTGGCGGTCGCGGCGAGCGCGATCCCGGCGATGATGTTGCGACGCTGCATGTCAGCTCCTGAAGGACGAGGGTGTGGTTCCCCACGGACGGGTAGGAGAACATCTAAACATGCACCACCGGGCCGAACCCGCCGTCGGCCGCCTTCTGCGGATCACATTTGTGTTGCAAGTGTGACCGAATATGACGGGCGTGTTACGCACGATGCGGCACCGATTGTTCACCTTGCCTGAGTATCCTCTGTGCCGACAGCCCGAGCCGACACGCTCCGGACTCAGAGGAGACCCGATCATGGCAAAGAAGACCTCAGCACAGCGCACCGCCGAAGCCGCTCTCGACGCGGCGAAGGATGCGGCGAAGGACGCGAAGAAGCTGATCAAGTCCCTGCCCAAGAAAGACGCCAAGAAGCTGAAGCCTCTCGTCGAGGACGCGAAGGACGCGGCGAAAGTCTCGAAGAAGAAGGTCGCGGACCGGCCCAAGAAGGTCGCGAAGTCGGCGACCGCGGCGACCGCGCGCCTCACCCAGGCCACCGCACGCCTGGAGGCCGAGAAGAAGGCGTCGGACAGGAAGTCCGCCGCGAAGAAGGATCAGAAGAAGGCCGACAAGAAGTCCGCCGTCGCGCCGACGCCGGATGCGAAGCAGCCGGCCCCGAAGAAGGCCCCCAAGAAGGCCGAGGCGAAGAAGGCCGTGGCCACGAAGGCCGTGGTCGCGGCTCCGACCGTCGAGCCGACGGTCACGATCACGACCCCGACGTCGGCACCCGCACTGGCACCAGCACCAGCACCAGCACCGGCACCGGCACCGGTACCAACAGCGACCTCTGCAGCGGCACCGGAGCTCAGCGCGCTGACCCTGGTCCAGCTGCGCGCCCGCGCCCGCGCCGAGGGCCGCACCGGATACTCGCGCCTGACGAAGGCCGCTCTGCTCGACCTCCTTGCGCGCTGACGTGCAGGAGGCGCTCGACCGGGGTGCCGACGCGCCTCCTCCCCGCACGCTGATCGACATCCTTCAGGAGACGACCCGGCGATATCCCGACGCCTCGGCCATCGAGGACGCGGACGGGGCGCTCAGCTACGCCGAGCTGCTCGCGCACGTCTGGCGTACGGCGGCCCTGCTGCACGAGAGAGGCGTGCGCCGCGGCGACCGCGTCGGCATCCGCATGTCGTCCGGACACCGCGAGCTGTACATCGCGATCCTCGGCACCATCGCGGCGGGCGCCGCCTATGTCCCCGTCGATGCCGACGACCCGCAGGAGCGTGCCGATCTCGTGTTCCACGAGGCCCGCATCGCGGGCACGATCACCGACGCCGGCTACATGCCGGCCGGGGCGACCGAGGCGGTCGATCTACTCGGCGGCGAGTCACCTCATCCGCGCACCTCCGCGATCCCGATCGTCGCGCCGCCGACGGTCGACGACGATGCCTGGATCATCTTCACCTCCGGGTCGACCGGCGTGCCCAAGGGCGTCGCGGTCTCGCACCGTTCGGCCGCGGCCTTCGTCGACGCCGAGGCACGTCTGTTCCTCCAGGCCGCACCGCTGAGTCCCGGTGATCGCGTGCTCGCAGGCCTCTCGGTCGCCTTCGACGCGTCCTGTGAGGAGATGTGGCTCGCGTGGGGCCACGGCGCCTGCCTGGTGCCCGCACCGCGAGCTCTCGTGCGCTCGGGCGAAGACCTGGGGCCCTGGCTGCTCGGCCACGGCATCACCGTCGTCTCGACGGTGCCGACGCTCGCCGCCCTCTGGCCGCAGGACGCGATCGAGAACGTGCGCCTGCTGATCTTCGGCGGGGAGGCCTGCCCGCCCGAGCTCGTCGCCCGGTTGGCGTCGGACGGACGTGAGGTGTGGAACACCTACGGCCCGACCGAGGCCACGGTCGTGGCCTGCGCCTCGCTGATGGACGGTACGGGTCCCGTGCGTATCGGCCTCCCGCTCGACGGGTGGTCGCTCGCCGTGGTCGATGCTGACGGACAGCGCGTCGCCGAGGGCGAGACCGGCGAGCTGATCATCGGCGGAGTCGGTCTCGCCCGGTACCTCGACCCTGCGAAGGATGCCGAGAAGTACGCGCCCATGCCCACTCTCGGCTGGGACCGGGCCTACCGCTCCGGCGACGTCGTGCGGGTCGACTCCGAGGGACTGATCTTCCAGGGTCGCGCCGATGACCAGGTCAAGATCGGCGGCCGCCGTATCGAGCTCGGCGAGGTAGAGGCGGCGCTGCAGGCGCTGAGCTCCGTCTCGGCGGCGACCGTGGTGGTGCAGAAGACCGAGACGGGCATGCCGATCCTCGTCGGCTATGTCGTGCCCGACGAGGGGTTCGACCGGCAGGTGGCGCGTGGTGAGCTCTCGGAGACGCTTCCCGCTCCGCTGATCCCCCTGCTCGCCATCGTCGACGACCTGCCCGTCCGCACGTCCGGGAAGGTCGACAAGGCGGCTCTCCCCTGGCCGCTCGATTCCGGCGACGCGAACGACTCGTCCCTGTCCGGCACGGCGGCGTGGCTCGCCGAGCAGTGGTTCGCCGTGCTCGGCGTACGCCCGGGCGACGAGGACGCCGACTTCTTCCAGCTCGGCGGCGGGTCCCTCGCAGCCGCCCAGCTGGTCTCCCGCCTGCGCACCCGGGCGCCGGAGTTCACGATGACCGACGTCTACGATCTGCCGCGGCTGCGCCAGATGTCGGATGCCGTCGACGATGAGGCCGATGATGAGGACGCCGAGGAACGCGTCTTCAGCCAGCCCGTCCCGACCCCCCGACGGATGCAGTGGGTGCAGACGATCGCGGGTCTCCCGCTGTTCGTGTTCACCGGCATCCGCTGGCTGCTGTACCTGCTCGCCGCGAGCTGGCTCCTGCGGCTGTCCCCCGGATTCGAATTCCTGCCCGCTGTTCCGGTGTGGACGATCATCGTCGGCCTGCTGATCTTCGTCACCCCGGTGGGGAAGATGACGATCGCCGCCGTCGCCGCGCGTCTGCTGCTCGCCGGACTCCGCCCTGGCGACTATCCGCGCGGCGGCGGAGTGCATCTGCGTCTGTGGCTCGCGGAGCAGATCGCCCAGCAGGTCGACCCGGTCGGCCTGGCCGGTGCTCCCTGGGTCGTCTACTACGCACGAGCTCTCGGCGCCCGCATCCACAGAGATGTCGATCTGCACACCGTCCCGCCGATCACGGGCATGCTCGACATCGGCTCCGGAGCCTCCATCGAGCCCGAGGTCGACCTCACCGGCTATTGGATCGATGGCGACACCGTGCGCATCGGCGGCATCCGCATCGGCGCGGGAGCGACCATCGGAGCCCGCAGCACCCTCGCCCCCGGCACGAAGATCGGTCGCGGCGCCGAGATCGCACCCGGCTCGGCCGTGTTCGGTCGGGTCCGCGCCGGGCAGCGCTGGGCAGGATCGCCGGCGGCACGCGTCGGCGGAGTGTCGCGGCCGTTCGCGGAGGGCCGCCCACCCAGCCGCACCCGGTGGTTGTGGGCCTACGCCGCCTCCTCCGCCGCGCTCGGCGTCCTCCCTGTCCTCTCGCTCGCCGCCGGCGCCTGGGTGCTCGCGCTGGGCATGCGCGGGTCCGACTCCCTGACAGCGGCCGTCCCGAGCATCCTGGCGCTGCTGGTTCCTGCAGTGCTGCTCGCCGGATTCGTGTTCGCCGGTCTCGTGCTCGTCTTCGTGCGTGTGCTCGGAGCCGGTCTCGGCGAAGGCGTGTACCCGGTGCGCTCGCGCATCGCCTGGCAGGCGTGGACGACCGAGCGTCTGCTCGATTCCGCCCGTACCTTCCTCTTCCCGCTGTACTCGAGCAGTGCCACTCCCTTCTGGCTCAGGGCCCTCGGGGCCGAGGTCGGGCGCGACGTCGAGGCGTCGACCGTGCTGCTCATCCCGAAGCTCACGACCATCGCCGACGGAGCGTTCCTCGCCGACGACACCATGGTCGCGACCTACGAGCTGCAGGGCGGATGGATGCGGCTGGGCACCGCGCGCATCGGCAAGCGCGCGTTCCTCGGCAACTCCGGCATGGCCGCCGGCGGGCACAACGTGCCTCGCGACGGCCTCGTCGCCGTCCTGTCCGTCGCTCCGCCCAAGGCCAAGGCGGGCTCATCGTGGCTGGGCTCGCCCGCCGCGCGACTGCGCCGTGTGGTGAACGACTCCGATCTCGAGCGCACGTATCGCCCGCGCCCGGGACTCCGCCTCGCGCGGGCTCTGTGGGAGCTGTGCCGCATCATCCCGGTGTTCGTGACCTGCGCGATCGGAGTGAGTGTGATGCTCACGCTCGCCGCGGTGGTCGAGGCCTGGGGACTCGCATGGGCCGTGCTGCTCTCGAGCGCCGTGATGCTCGCCGCAGGCGCCTTCGCCGCTCTGATCACCACCGCCGCCAAGTGGCTGATCGTGGGGCCGATCCGTGCCGGCGAGCATCCGCTCTGGTCGAGCTTCGTGTGGCGCACGGAGGTGTCGGACACCTTCACGGAGATGGTGGCCGCACCCTGGTTCGCCAATGCCGCATCGGGCACTCCTGCACTCGCCATCTGGCTGCGCACCCTCGGCGCGAAGATCGGCCGAGGCGTCTGGACCGACAGCTACTGGCTGCCCGAGCCCGACCTGGTCACCCTCGGGGACGGTGCGACCGTGAACCGCGGATGTGTGGTTCAGACGCATCTGTTCCATGATCGAGTGATGAGCATCGACGCAGTGACCCTCGAGAGCGGTGCGACCCTCGGTCCGCACAGCGTGATCCTGCCCGCGGCCACGATCGGATCGGATGCCACGGTCGGGCCCGCCTCACTCGTGATGCGGGGCGAGTTCGTGCCGATCGGCAGTCGATGGAGCGGCAACCCCATCGGGCCGTGGCGTGCCGTCAAAGTGCGCTCCTACCAGGCCTCGAACGCATGACCGTCGACCCCTACACCCCGCACAGCGGCGATCGGCGCTACGGGGTGCTGCACTACGACCTGGCCATCGACTATCGCGTGACCACGAACCGCATCGCGGGCACGGCGACGATCCGGCTGCAGATGCAGGAATCGGCGAAGCACGTCTCGTTCGACCTCGTCGGGCTCAAAGTCACGAAGGTGCGGGTCGTCGGTGATCGCGCCGCCTCGTTCAGACAGGACGACCGGCGGCTCAAAGTGGTCTTCGGGGGCGAGCGGGCGAGCGGTCAGGAGCTCACGGTCGCGGTCGAGTACTCCGGTTCTCCGTCGCCCCGGCGCACTCGATGGGGGCTCCTCGGGTGGGAAGAACTCGAAGACGGCGTGCTCGTCGCGTCGCAGCCGACCGGCGCGCCGACCTGGTTCCCCTGCAACGACCTGCCCTCGGACAAGGCGACGTATCGGTTGGAGTTCACGGCCGATCCCGAGTACACCGTGGTCAGCGGCGGCGCAGCCACGCGATCGACGCAGCGCGGTCGCACCCGATGGATCTTCGAGCAGCCGGTGCCGACCGCGACATACCTGATGACCGTGCAGATCGGCCAGTACGACGATGACAGGGTCGCTCTCGGTACGACTCCCGGGCGTCTGTTCCACCCGCGGGCTCTCGCGGGTCGCGTGCGCTCCGACTTCGCCCCGCTGCCGCACATGATGGAGACGTTCGTCGAAGCCTTCGGCACGTATCCCTACGAGTCCTACAAAGTCGTCATCACACCCGACGATCTCGAGATCCCCCTCGAAGCGCAGGGCATGGCGATCTTCGGTGCGAATCACGTGGACGGAGCCGGGGGCAGCGAGCGCCTGATCGCGCATGAGCTCGCGCACCAGTGGTTCGGCAACAGCGTCGGCGTCGCCCGCTGGCGGGACATCTGGCTGAACGAGGGATTCGCCTGCTACGCCGAGTGGCTGTGGTCGGAAGCGTCCGGCGCGTCGACCGCCCACGAGAACGCTCTGGCCCATCACGCCGCCCTCCGCGGCCTCGCCCAGGATCTGCTGCTCTCGGATCCCGGTCCGAACGACATGTTCGACGATCGCGTCTACAAGCGCGGCGCCCTCACCCTGCATGCCCTGCGACTCACGATCGGCGATGAGCGGTTCTTCGCTCTGACGCGGGAGTGGACCGCGCGGTTCGCGCGACTCGCTGTCACCAGCGACGACTTCCTCGGCCTCGTCGGCGAGGTGGCCGACGACCGGGCGCGCACCCTGGTGCGGACCTGGATCGACGAACTCCCGCTGCCCGCACTTCCTGCATCCCGGTCCTGAGACCGAGCGGGATCACCCCCGAGCGACGCTCAGCACGTACCCCGGTGGGCCGACCAGCGTCGTGACGTCGATCGTGGCGGCACGACCCGGAAGCGCTGCCGACCACACGCAGGGATCCGTGTTCTCGCGCAGTCGGAGGAGCACCTCTGACGGCTCTGTCTCGAATCCGCGACCATCCGCCTTGACCGCCGCCTCGATGCGCGTCCACCCCGCGAGATCCGGGGCTGCGCCGTCAGAGAACATCGTTCGCAGCTCGTCGACACGGCCGGCCGCAGATGCCTGCTCGACATCGACGCCGAGCGACGCCGCGGTCCCCACCGCTGCCGGAGCCACTGCGACGACGACGAGACCCTTCGCATGACTCACGCTGAGCAAGACGCCGTCGGCGCGCGGCCGACCATGGTCCGCCCCGCACCTGGCACAGCGGCTCGAGATGACGACGTCGTGCGTTCCGGTGACCCTGCGCACGAGGGCGCGCATCAGTGCCCTGCCGGCGAGGAACGCCTGGGCACGGCTGCCGCTCAGCTCGCGGAGGCGTTCCCGCTGACCCATCGCTGCGGCATCGGCTTCAGTGAAATCGTGCAGCTGCGAGGGCGATGCCCAGGCGATCGTGATGTCACGCCAGGTGGTCTCGCCTGCGATTCCCCCTGCGCTCATCACACCGAGAACCGCCGATCAGAGGTTCAGAGGTTCAGAGTTCGAAGTCGACGGCCACACGGGAGGCGACGACCGAGCGCACATACGCCACGACCTCTTCGTGCGCCGGGTGCACCTGATACTCCTCGAGCGCAGCGATCGAATCGACGTCCGCGACGAGGGTGACGTCCCAGTTCGCGTCGGGATAAGCGACGTTCGCGCCCGCGGTGATCGAGCGCAGCTGCGGCACGACGCCGTCGAGAGCGTTCAGACGACGGGCGACCTCGGCGGCCTGCTCGGCGCGTGTCGCCGCATCGTCGGCTGCGAGCTTCCAGGTGACGACGTGACGGATCATCGGGCTTCCTTCTCGAGTGCGTCCTGCTGCACGGCTGATTCGAGCGCGTCGCGCAGTCGGTCGGCGGACAGACGCCAGTGCGCGTGCAGGTCGCCGTCGATCAGGACGACGGGGATCTTCTCCCACCACAGCTCGTAGAGCACAGGATCGTCGGCGATCGAGGCCTCCACGATCTCGATGCGCTCGGCTGCCGCGTCAGGCAGGTCGGCGACGACGGCGTCGATGATCTCGGACGCGACATCGCAGAGATGGCAGTCCGGCTTGCCGATGAGGGTCAGCGTGGTCACGCCGACGGCACCTCGATATCGCGGCCCTGCGCGATCCACTCGCCCGTTCCGCCCTCGACGTTGGTGGCGTCGTATCCGCGGGACTCGAGCGCTTCGACGACGCGCGCCGACCGCCCACCCGCTTGGCAGATGACGTCGAACGACTCTGCGGGCAGCTCTTCGAGCCGGTTGCCGATCTCGGACATCGGGATGTTGACGGCCCCGGGTACGTGACCGGCGGCGAACTCATCCACCTCTCGGACATCGATGAGCGGGGTGTTCGACCGCTCGGCGAGTTCGGTGACGGTGATCGACTTCATGGCATGCTCCTGCGACGAGTGGGAAACCGGGGGCAGAGACACAAAGCGCCCGTCCGGAGACAGGCGCTCGTGTCTGGTCGCTTACTTCTTGTTGCGACGCTGGTGGCGAGTCTTACGAAGCAGCTTGCGGTGCTTCTTCTTCGCCATGCGCTTGCGGCGCTTCTTGATGACAGAACCCACGGAAACCTCACTAAGTCAGTGGCTGGGTGTCGTCGGTGACGGACACCCGGGTACGGGCACGGAAAAATGCCTCGGATCAGTCTAGCAAACCGTGGAGCTTCTGCTGCACGCGCTCACGAGACGACGCCGAGGACGTCAGCCGACGTCGGCTATCGGTCGCTGCAGGGCCTCGGCGACCGCGGATTCCGGAACACGGAAACTGCGACCGAAGCGGATGGCTGGCAGCTCCCCAGCGTGCACCATCCGATAGACCGTCATCTTCGACACACGCATGAGTTCGGCGACCTCGGCCACCGTAAGGAACCGGACATCTGGAACCTCGGGCATCCCACGTACCCCTTTCTGGATTGTGTGCACACTCTATGGGCAAGGTGGGACACGTGTAAACCCATGTGGCCTGTGTGATCAGTGTGCATCCCCGATGGTCGCGAAGGCGCGCACGGGAAAGGTCCCGAATCCGCGCACGGCCGGCGGTGCAGCGGTGAACCGCGCCCCCTGCGACGGCACAGCGTCGAGGTGCGTCAAGTGCTCGACCACATGGATGCCGGCGGCGAGCAGGATGCTGTGGGCGGGCCGCTCTCCTCCGCTCTCGGTGTCGTCGATGTTCAGGGAGTCGATTCCCACCAGGCCTACCCCCGCGGCGGCGAGGTGACGAGCCCCTCCTTCCGTGAGGAACGGCGCCCCGCGCCCGTACTCCGGTGTGCCGAAGTGCTCATCCCATCCGGTGTCGAGCAGGACCGCTGCTCCGCTCAGGTCGCGGTCGACGAGTGCGTCGGCATCGATCCCGCGATGCTCAGCACTCCAGGCGCCTCGCAGGTGGAACACCTCGGCACGCAGCCCGACCAGCGAGCTCAGGTCGAGCGAGGCCAGGTCTCCGCCGTCGTCGTAGCGGTGGTAGGGCGCGTCGAGGTAGGTGCCCGTGTTCCCGATCATCGTGATGATGTCCATCGCGAACTCCGTCCCCGGCGCGTACTTCGAGCGCGAGTCCTCGCGAGTGAGGTGCGGAGTGATCGTCGGTGCCGGAAGACCCGGGTAGGTCACCAGCCCCGCCTCGATCGTGTGGCTGAGGTCGATCACGCGGGGACTCGAAGCGGAAACTGTGGTCATCCCCTCATCATGGCCCGCGGAACGGGCGAGGTCACAGCGGAGACATAGGAGGTATGCCGGAACCGCTCAGACTGCCCTGCGAGGCTGACCACACGACTCACGATGGCACCATCCGAGTCACGCGGGCTGGGGCCCGCGGCCTCGCCCCTGACGACACGCCCCCCGATCGTCAGGGGCGATGTGTGTCTCCGGCCGCGATCAGCCGCCGAGGCGCTTGAGAGCCGTCGCGACCACGTGCTTGGCCGATGCCGCGGCACGGCCAACGACCTCGGCCGCGTGTGCGGCTCCGTCGGGCAGCGGCAGTCCGGGGTAGTCGATGTCGGGTGCGTCGTCGCCGTAGGCATCCATGAGGAAGGGCACGAGCCAGTCGTCGACGGCCTCGAGCGGCTCGACGGCCAAGCTGTAGAAACGACGCTGCCCGTCTTCGCGGACGCTGACCAGCTCGGCCTCGCGCAGGACCTTCAGATGCTTCGAGACGGTCGGCTGGCTGATGCCGAGGTCGGCGACGATCTGGCTCACGCTCGTTCCGGCGTCCCCTTCGGCGGTGCGTCGCAGGAGAAGCTGGAGAATGTCTCGCCTCGTACCGTCTGCGATCACGTCGAAGATGTCCGTCATGTGATCAGGGTAGTCGTCCCCGGCACGGAGTACCATGACGAAGGCTCGGCGATCAGCGCCGTGCATCCGCGTACGTCGGAGCAGGAAGATCGAAGGGGGACGCGATGTCGGGCATCGTTTCGGCGTCGTCGCCTCGACAGCGTCTCCAGAACGCCGCCTCCTGGGGCAAGCACATCATCACGTCGTCGCCCTCGCGCTTCGCGATCGTCATCTTCGCGCTGCTCATCCTGGTCTTCACGGTGCTGCTCTCGCTGCCGATCGCCTCGGCCTCGCGCACGGTCACGCCGTTGGCGGATGCACTGTTCACCGCGGTCTCCACCATCTGCGTCACGGGACTCGCGACCGTCGACATGGCGACGTACTGGTCGCCCTTCGGTCACGTGCTGATCTTCATCGGCGTCAACATCGGCGCGCTCGGCGTTCTCACCCTCGCCTCGTTGATGGGCATGCTCATCTCCAAGAGACTGGGACTCCGCGCCAAGCTCCTCGCCGCGGGAGACACCAACCCCCTTCGCGCGCACGGTGGCGTGGTGAACGAGAGCCAGACCGTCCGGCTGGGCGAAGTCGGTCAGCTCCTGACGACCGTGGCCGTCTCCGCGCTGATCATCGAGGGCGTGCTCGCGGTCCTCCTCTACCCCGCACTCGTGATGGCCGGGGTCGAGCCGATCGCAGCGCTCTGGGAGGCCCCCTACTTCGCCGCGATGGCCTTCACCAACACCGGCTTCGCGCCGAATGCCGGCGGAGTCGCCGTGTTCGCCGACGACTATCTGGTCCTCACGCTGCTGATGGCCGGCGTGTTCCTCGGCAGCATCGGCTTCCCGGTGATCTACACCCTGGCCAAGCACGTGTGGCACGTGAAGAAGTGGTCGCTGCACACCAAGCTCACCCTGGTCACCACGGTGCTGCTCTTCGTGCTCGGCGCCGCCGTCTTCCTGATCCTCGAGTACGCGAACCCGAAGACGTTCGGGTCGATGGATGCCGCGGACACGACCTTCCAGGCGTTCTTCCTGTCCGCGATGACGAGGTCGGGCGGCTTCAACGTGATCGAGATGGACGATCTGAACGGCTCATCCCTCCTCGCCGCGAGCATGCTGATGTTCGTCGGCGGAGGCTCGGCCTCCACCGCCGGCGGAATCAAGGTGACGACCCTCGCGGTGCTCGCGATCGCGGTGTGGTCCGAGGCCAAGGGCCGTCAGTCCGTCGAGGCGTTCGGCCGTCGCATCCCCAGCGACGTGCAGCGCGTCGCGTTGAGCGTCGTCGCCTGGGGAGCCACGATCGTGGCACTCTCGACGATCATCATCGCCCAGATCACCAAGGCGGACATCAGCCACGTCCTCTTCGACGTCATCTCGGCTTTCGCCACCGTCGGACTCTCGACCGGCCTCACCGCCGATCTCCCCGACGCCGGTTCGTACGTCCTCGCGACCACCATCTTCATGGGGCGCGTTGGTACAGTGACTCTCGCCGCGGCCGTCGCCGCGACATCGCGAACGCAGTACTACTCACTGCCCGTGGAAAGGCCGATCGTTGGTTGAAGTCCTCCGGGGCGACGCTCCCGTCCTCGTCATCGGTCTCGGCCGGTTCGGTGCCGCCTGCGCAGGCGAACTCGATCGTCTCGACCGCGAGGTCCTGGCGATCGACGACAACCTCGAGCTCGTGCAGAAATGGTCGGACCGCGTCACGCACACGGTGCAGGCCGACGCCAAGAACATCGACGCCCTGCGGCAGATCGGCGCGCAGGACTTCCAGGTCGCCGTCGTCGCCGTCGGCTCGTCGATCGAGGCGTCGGTGCTGATCACCGCGAACCTCGTCGACCTCAAGGTGCCGCAGATCTGGGCCAAGGCGGTCTCGCAGTCGCACGGCAAGATCCTCGCCCGCGTCGGAGCCAACCACGTCATCTACCCCGAGCGAGAAGCCGGTGAGCGCGTCGCGCACCTCGTCTCCGGCCGGATGCTCGACTTTATCCGCTTCGACGACGACTTCGTGCTGGCCAAGATGTACCCGCCGAAGTTCATCCGCGGCGTGGGTCTGAACGAGTCCGGCGTGCGCAGCAAGTACAAGGTCACGGTCGTGGGAGTGAAGAGCCCGGGCAAGCCGTTCCGCTACGCCGAGGCGAACACGATCGTGACCAACCACGATCTGATCATCGTCTCGGGCACCAACAGCGACATCGAGCGCTTCGCCGCCCTCGACCGCTGACCGGCATCCGCGCGACGGACGTCAGGCGTCGATGTCGAGCGTGATCTCGACGAGGTCCTCGACGCCGACGCCCTCACGGTCTTGCAGGGCCTTCTTGATCGGCACGATGTAGCCGCCGTCCTTGGGCCAGAGGGCGGTGGTCACCGTCGTGTCGCCGATCGTGACGGATGCGGGGATCATCCCCCATCCGTAGGTGACGACGCTCGCGACCTCACCGATCATCTCGCTCTCCGCCGGCGGCACGGTGACGAAATGGAACGGCGCGGGACCGCGCCAGAACCAGATCTCCCCGGAGAACCGCAGCTGCATGTCAGGCTCCGGCCGCGAGTTCCTTCGCGCGAGCGAGTGCGGCAGCGGCGGCATCCGCGAAGGTGCGATCGAGGTGCGCGTCCTGCAGCACCGCCACGGCCTTCTCGGTGGTGCCTTTGGGGCTCGTGACCCTGCGGCGGAGCTCGGACGGCTCCTCACCCGACGCATCGAGCAGCGCAGTGGCGCCGATGAAGGTCTGCTCCACCATGACCCGCGCGTCGCTCTCGCTGAAGCCCATTCCGACGGCTGCCTTGGTCAGCTCCTCGATGAGCAGGTAGACGTAGGCGGGGCCGGAACCCGAGATCGTCGAGAGTGCGTCGATCTGCGATTCGGGAACCTCGACGACCGCGCCCACGGTGGCGAAGAGGCGGTGCACGAGGGCGAGATCGTCGTCGGATGCCGCTGCCCCCGCGGCCAGACCGGTGACTCCCTTGCCAACTGTCGAGGGCGTGTTCGGCATCGATCGGATGACCCGCACGTCGGCGCCGAGGTTGTCGGCGAAGGTCTGGAGCGTGACTCCCGCAGCGAGGCTCACGACGATCGCGTCGTCGGCCAGATGCGAGGCGATCTCGCGCAGCAGATCGGGCACCATCGCGGGCTTCACCCCGACGAGGACGATGCGAGCCTTCGCGACCGCATCCGCGTTGCCGTCGGTGGTCTCGGACAGGGCGATGCTCCTGACCCCGTCGAGGTCGGCGAGGGCCGCCGCCTTCTCGGGCGTGCGGTTCGTCGCGGTGATTCCCCCGTCGACCTGGATGCCGGATGCGACCACCCCTCGGAGGATCGCGCCGCCCATCGATCCGGCACCGAGGAACGCGAGAGCGGGAAGCGAGTCAGCCATGTCGCCATCTTACGGCGGGCGCACCGGGCGACCACGGACGAGCCGATCTAGACTCGACGCATGAGTGCATCCGGCGGCGGCAAGGCCATTCTCGCGGCGTTCCTGGCGAACCTGGGCATAGCCCTGGCGAAGTTCCTCGCGTGGGCGCTGTCGGGATCCGCATCGATGCTCGCCGAGGCGATCCACTCGGTCGCCGACTCGGGCAACCAGCTGCTGCTCATGCTGGGCGGACGCAAGGCGAAGCGCGAGGCGGACAGGGCGCACCCCTTCGGCTACGGGCGGGAACGGTACGTCTACGCGTTCGTGGTGTCGATCATCCTGTTCTCCGTCGGAGGTCTGTTCGCGATCTACGAGGCGATCGACAAGCTCACGCACCCGCATGAACTCGACAAGACGTGGTGGTGGCTGCCGATCGTCGTGCTGGTGGTCGCGATCGGCCTCGAGTCGTTCTCGCTGCGCACCGCCGTCAGAGAGAGCAATCTCGTCCGTGACACGGGCCAGTCCTGGGTGTCGTTCGTGCGCCGCGCGAAGGCGCCGGAGCTCCCCGTCGTGCTCCTCGAGGACGTCGGGGCACTCACCGGTCTCACGTTCGCACTGCTCGGCGTCGGGCTCACCGTGATCACCGGAAACCCGCTGTTCGACGCACTCGGCACATTGATGATCGGCATCCTGCTCGTACTCATCGCGATCGTGCTCGGCGTCGAGACGAAGAGCCTCCTCGTGGGCGAGGGCGCCACGCAGGCCGATCACGATCGCATCGTCGACGCGATCAACGCGGGCGACGAGATCGAGAAGATCATCCACATGAAGACCCTCTACCTGGGCCCGGACGAGCTCATGGTCGCGGCGAAGATCGCACTCAACGCGAACAAGCCGCTGCGCGAGGCAGCTGTCGACATCGATGCGATCGAGGCCCGCATCCGCGAGGCTCTTCCGATCGCACGCGTGATCTACATCGAGCCCGATGTCTACCGGCCGTCGCTCGACCCCGAGCCGTCGACCGACGTCTTCGTGCTCAAGTCCTCCGACTGATCGCTCGCGGGGTGCCGTAGCCGTCAGCGCCGCTGCTCGAAGAAGCTCCGCAGCAGGGCCGTGGCGGCATCCGCTTCGACCCCGCCGACGACCTCGGCGCGGTACGGCAGCCGACGGTCGCGCAGCACGTCGTACATGGAGCCGGCGGCCCCCGCCTTGTCGTCCCACGCGCCGAAGACGACGCGGCCGATCCGCGCCTGCAGGATCGCCCCCGCGCACATGATGCAGGGCTCGAGGGTCACGACGAGGGTGTGGCCGTCGAGATTCCACGAGCCGACGGATGCCGCGGCCGACCGCAGCGCCGCGATCTCGGCGTGCCCCGTGGGGTCGTGGGTCGCCTCACGATGATTGCGTCCTTCGGCGATGATCCGGCCCTCTGCGTCGAGCACCACCGCGCCGACCGGGATCTCCGAGGCCGCCGACGCCTCGGCCGCAAGCTCGAGCGCGCGTCGCATCGCACGGGCGTCGGAGGCGGTCATGCATCGAGCCTACGACAGCCGCTCGGGCGGCCGGCGGCATCCGATGTCGTACCGGAGCCCCCGGCGCATTAGCCTGTATCCATGCGTGTCCACGTCGCCGACCACCCTCTCGTCACTCACAAGCTCTCGGTGCTGCGCGACCATCGCACCCCGTCGCCCGTCTTCCGGCAGCTGACCGAAGAGCTCGTGACGCTTCTCGCGTATGAGGCGACCCGCAACGTGAAGGTCAGTCCGGTCGAGATCACCACTCCCGTGACGACGACGATGGGCGTGAAGATCTCGGAGCCCCGTCCGATCGTCGTGCCGATCCTGCGCGCCGGCCTCGGCATGCTCGAGGGCCTGGTGAAGCTGCTGCCGACGGCAGAGGTCGGGTTCCTGGGCATGGTCCGCGACGAGGAGACCTTCGAGCCGACCACCTACGCCGAGCGCCTTCCCGACGACCTGAGCGATCGTCAGTGCTTCGCGATCGATCCGATGCTCGCGACCGGCGGCTCGCTGGCTGCCGCCATCCAGTTCCTCTTCGACCGCGGGGCCAAGGACGTCACGGCGATCTGCCTGCTCGGCACTCCCGAAGGCCTCGCCGCCATCGAGGCGCTCGTCGGAGACCGAGACGTGACGATCGTGCTCGGGGCCCTGGATGAGCGCCTCAATGAGAAGGGCTACATCGTGCCCGGACTCGGCGACGCCGGCGATCGGCTCTACGGCACCGTCTGACGGATCTCCGGCTCGCGCGGTTCGTCCTCGAGAAGGGGCACGCCGAAGCTCGCCACCACGTCTCGCACCTCGCCGAGGTACTGCTGAGCCTGTTCGGTGAGCGGTATGGCCGTGCGTCCGATCCAGCCGATCTCGATGCGCTCGTCGACGTCGAGGGGCACGGCGACGATCTCGGGATCGAGATCGTCGCTGATGATGCCGGTCGAGATCGTGTATCCGTCGAGACCGATCATCAGGTTGAAGATCGTCGCTCGATCGGAGACCCTGATCTCCCGCGCACTCGAGAGGGTCGAGAGGATCTCCTCCGCGAAGTAGAACGAGTTGTTCGCGCCCTGGTCGAAGGTGAGACGCGGAAGGCCGACGAGATCCTCGAGGGTCGCACGGTCTCGCGACGCGAGTGCGTTCCGCCGTGAGACGAAGATGTGCGGCTCGGCGATGAAGAGCGGATGGAATGCGAGACCCGAGTCCCGCAGGAGCTTGTCGATCACGTTGCGGTTGAAGTCGTTGCGGAAGAGGATGCCGAGTTCGCTGCGGAGCGTCCGCACATCCTCGATGATGTCCCACGTGCGGGTCTCGCGGAGCGAGAACTCGTATTCGGCGGCGCTCGAGCGCTTGACCATCCGCACGAATGCGTCGACGGCGAAGGAGTAGTGCTGGGTGGACACCCCGAGGAGGCGGCGCGACGGTGGCCGCCCGAGGTAGCGCTGCTCGAGAAGCTCGGCCTGCTCGACGATCTGTCTGGCATACCCGAGGAACTCCGTGCCGTCGCTCGTGAGCGTCACCCCTCGCGCCGACCGGGTGAGCAGATCGCGTCCGACTCGGCTCTCGAGGTCTTTCATCGCCGCGGACATCGTGGGCTGCGCGACATAGAGCACGTCGGCCGCCGCGGTGATGGACCCCTCCGCAGCGACCTCGATGAAGTACTGGAGCTGTTGCAGTGTGATCCCGCTCGATCGCCTAGGCATAGGAGAAGGCTATATCACCGCATAGCGGAGCCGAATTACCCGATAGCTCTGGCATCGCTGCACTATGAGATCACCGCTTTCGCGAGGCCCGATGGGCCTCCCCTCTCCCGGATTGGCCCCTCATGGCGAACGAGATCACGTTCAGCATCACGACCACTCGCTTCGACGAGGACTATGCCCCGTCCGACAGCTCGCGCATCACCACGAACTTCGCCAACCTCGCGCGCGGCGAGCGCCGCCAGCAGAACCTCCGCAACGCCCTGGAGATGATCGACCGTCGCTTCAACGACCTCGCGGGCGGCGACGAGCGCTACACGGTCGAGCTCGACATCGTCTCGGTGCAGTTGCGATTCGCCGATGGCAACGATGAGGAGTTCCCGGTGCTCGAGGTGCTCGACGTCCACATCGTCGACCGGCTGACCGGCGAACGCCACCATGGGATCGTGGGAAACAACTTCTCCTCCTACCTCCGCGACTACGACTTCAGCGTCGTCCTGCCTGCGGCGAGCGCGGCCGCCGGCGGATTCTCCACTCCCGACGACTTCGGCGTGCTGCACGGCAAGCTCTTCCAGCATTTCCTCGAGTCCGAGGCGTACCAGGAGCGCTTCTCGACCCTGCCGGTGATCTGCATCAGCGTCTCGACCAGCAGAACCTATCACCGCAACGGCAACCACCACCCCGTGCTCGGCGCCGAGTACGTGCAGGACTCCTTCTCACTCACCGACGAGTACTTCGGGAAGATGGGGCTGCAGGTCCGCTACTTCATGCCACGCGGCAGCGTCGCCCCCCTCGCCTTCTACTTCCGCGGCGACCTCCTGAGCGACTACTCCGATCTGCAGCTCATCGGCACGATCAGCACCATGGAGACCTTCCAGAAGATCTACCGGCCTGAGATCTACAACGCGAATGCGCCGGCCGAGAGCGTCTACCGTCCGAGCCTCGCCCACGACGACTATCAGCAGACGGAGATCACGTACGACCGCGAGGAGCGCAGCCAGCTCGCCGTCGTGCAGGGACGCTACGCCGATGAGCACTTCGTCACGCCGCACCGGACGGTGCTGGACCAGTGGGCTGCCGGGTATCCCGCTCCGTCCTCCCCCGCGTCCGCCTCCCCCGTTGCGGTCCGATGACCGGCCGCGGATCGTCGACCGTGCGAGAACTCCTCCCCACCTCGATCGTCGGAAGTCTGCCCAAGCCGGCGTGGCTCGCCCGGCCCGAAGTCCTCTGGTCGCCGTGGGAGCTGCAGGGCGATGCGCTCGCGGAGGGCAAGCATGACGCCCTGCGCGCCGCTGTGCACGAGCAGCGTCGACGCGGGATCGACATCATCAGCGACGGGGAGCAGACCCGTCAGCACTTCGTCACCACCTTCATCGAGCATCTCGACGGAGTCGACTTCGAGAATCGGGAGACGGTCCGCATCCGCGATCGCTATGACGCGAGCGTGCCGACCGTCGTCGGCGCAGTGAGCCGCCGCGCGCCCGTGTTCGTGGACGACGCGGCCTTTCTGCGCCAGCAGACCGACCAGCCGATCAAGTGGGCGCTGCCTGGCCCGATGACGATGATCGACACGCTGTCGGACCGCCACTACCGCAGCCGCGAGAAGCTGGCATGGGAGTTCGCGACGATCCTCAATCAGGAGGCGAAAGAGCTCGAGGCAGCCGGAGTCGACATCATCCAGTTCGACGAGCCCGCGTTCAACGTGTTCTTCGACGAGATGAAGGACTGGGGCGTCGCTGCTCTGGAGCGGGCAGCAGAAGGACTGCGTGCGGAGACCGCGGTCCACATCTGCTACGGCTACGGGATCAAGGCCAACAACGATTGGAAGGCGACCCTCGGAGCCGAGTGGAGGCAGTACGAGGAGTCGTTCCCGCTTCTGCAGCGATCCACCATCGACATCGTCTCGCTGGAGAGCCACCACTCCCACGTGCCGCTCGACCTCATCGAGCTGATCCGCGGCAAGAAGGTGATGCTCGGTGCGATCGACGTCGCGAGCGAGCAGATCGAGACTCCGGAAGAAGTCGCCGACACCCTGCGGCGCGCGCTCGAGTTCGTCGATGCGGACCTGCTCATCCCCAGCTCGAACTGCGGGATGGCGCCCCTACCGAGGCGCGTCGCTCTCGACAAGATGAGCGCCCTGTCAGCGGGAGCGCGAATCGTGCGCGACGAACTCGGCGGCACCGGCGCCTGACCGCGCTCGAGCAGCCGCGTCGTGTGACTCACACACTCAGGAGGTAGCAGCGCTCCTCGCCGTACTTCGTGAAACCCGCTCGCGCGAGGATCGGCGCGGAGGTGGCGGTGCGCCCCTTCACCAACGCCGTGGTCGCTCCCCGTGCCGCGCTCTGGCGAAGCCGCTCCACGAGGACGGCACGGTAGGCTCCTCGTCCCCGTGCCTGCTCGATCGTCGCCGCTCCCCAGAGGCGTGCGAAGCCGTCGACGATCGTGCAGCCGCCCGTGCTGACCGCCTCGCCGTCCGCGCCGAGCCGGGCGAGAACACGCACCTGCGTGTCTGCGTCGTACGCCGATGTGATCTCGTCGAGTTCGATGCGAAGGCCTTCGTCATCGAGCGGCTGCTGCTTCCAGACCGGCACATTGATCGCGTCGACTTCGCGAACCTGCTCGAGCGTTCGCACGACCTCCGCCCTGGCTTCAGGCGGGACATCGCTCGCGGCGCTGTCGATCGTGGCGCTGTCGATCCGGCTCGCGAAGACGGCTACGGTGTCGATGTGCTCGGCTCCGCGCCTGAGGAGCTCGGCTTCGAGATCGGGGCGGTCGGACGCGTTGGTCCAGAACCGCAGCTCGCTCTCGTCCCACGCCCTCGTGCGGTCGATGGCGTGTTCTACGACGGTTGCGGCATCCGCATCCGAGTCGACCTGCGAGCCGCGCACTCCGCCACCGAATCGCGTCGGATACCGCACCAGCTGCAGATGGCTCCGCGGCTGCTCGCTGCCGCGGGGAAACCACACCCACGCGGCCGAGGCTCGCAGGACATCATCGATCGTGTGAGTCATCGCTCTCCCAGCCCCCGGCGACCTCAGCTCGCCGCTCCGACCAGACGCGCGAAGGCGCTCATCCGAGCGACCCCCTCGGGAGTGCGCGGAAGATCGTCGAGCAGGGCCGGTGAGTGGATGAGGTACGCCGCGACCTGCGCCCTCGAGATCGCCACGTTCAACCGATTCTGCAGCAGGAGGAACTCCGGGCCTCGCGGAGCATCGCGTCCGCTGGACGCCGCGAGCGAGGTGATCGAGACCACCGCCTCCTTGCCCTGGAAGTTGTCGACCGTGCCGACCGGGACGTCGTGGAAGCCCGCCGCGGCGAGCGCATCGTGCACGGTCTGACGCTGGGCGTTGTAGGGCGCGACGACGATGATGTCGTTCTGCGCCAGCGGGCGCGCCGTGGACTCCGCATCATTGTCGGTGAACGTGCGTCCGACGAGACCGCGTACCAGCGCCACCACTTCGGCCGCCTCTTCCGGCGACTCTGTGGCGTTGCCTCGATGCCGCAGCGGGACGACGTGGAGCCCCGCGTCGACGCCGTCGATCGACCGCCTCTCGGTTCCGGGTGCCGAGGCGAGCTGGCCCGCGTACGCGAGCCTGGACACCGGGGCCGCGACCAACGGATGCATGCGCCACGATCTCGCGAGGAAGTAGCCGTGATCGGGCTTGATGACCGCGTCGCCGCCCATGACCCAGCCGAGCGCCGAGGTGTCGACCGGCTCGGGGTGCGCGCCCTGACTGACCTGAGGAAGCTGCTGCGGGTCTCCGAGGAGCAGCAGGTTCTTCGCTCCGGCCGCGACGGCGATCGTCGACGCGAGCGAGAACTGCCCTGCTTCGTCGATCACGAGGAGATCGAGCCCTCCGCGCTCGACGCGGGCGGTGTTGCTGAAGTCCCACGCTGTGCCGCCGACGACCGCACCGTGCTCGGCGTGCTCGGCGAGGAATGACGCCATGCCGTTCTTGGGGATGACTGTGTAGCCCGGCTCGACGGAGGGGTCTTTCGGAGCCTTGCCGACCTCACTCGCCGGCACACCGTCGGCGACGACTCGTTCGAGGAGGTTCTCGATGATCGCGTGGGACTGCGCCACGACACCGATCCGGAATCCGTGCTCCTTCACCAGCCGGGCGATCACCTGCGAGCCCGTGTAGGTCTTGCCGGTCCCCGGGGGGCCCTGCACGGCGAGGTAGCTGCGGTCGAGATCGAGCACGCCTCGGACGATGGCGTCGATCACGTCGTCGCCCTGCTCGGGCAGCGGACGACCGGACAGCGTGCGCGGAGGGATGCGACGAAGCACGTCGGTGGCCGCGTCACGCGGGAACCCGGGTGCGGCCGCGTGGACGGAGTCCGCCCACTCATCGATCGCGCCCTGCAGCGAGACGACGCGTGGCGGCGCAGCCGGAGTGAGAGCGAGGGGAAGCTCGTCCCAGGTCTGCCCCTGGATCGCCGTCTCGGTGATCAGGTAGCCGTCGTCGAGCACCTCGGCGACCGTGACGGTGTGAGGGACATGCACCGCTCGTGACGGTGCCTCGGTGTCGAAGGGAGCCGGCACCGGATACAGGGCGAACGGCTGCGCCCCGGCGCCCAGAGTGGTGCCCGGCGACACCTCGCCGCGGATCTCGATGTCGCGCGACATCACCCGTCGGCCCTCGCCGATGCTCCAATCCCTCTGCACGCGCGATGAGGCGCGGTCGATGCGCACGACGTCACGCGTGCCGTCCCACATCGTGACGGGTTCGCGCAGTCGCTGGAAGTGCGAGACCCAGAAACTCTTCGCCTCGCGCGGGAAGTAGTCGATCGCCGCGGCCGCGATGCGATGCACCTGACCGTCGTCGCCTGCGTCGACCGCGCGCTCCGCATCGGCGAGCAGTGACACCGAGCGCGGTGACGGCTCGTAGATCACCTCGTCCGCTTCATCCGGCGGCGCCGGAGTCACGCCCTCAGCCCTCGCGATGTCGATCAGCCAGTTGCGGAGGCGCCGGGTGGAGACGCAGTCGTAGCGGTTGTAGTCGGCGAGGTCGGCGAACACGGCATCCGCTTCTTCCTGCTCCTCCGCCGCCGCGAGCTCTCGAGCCGCGACGTACTGCACGATCGAGTCATCGCCCTTCTGGACGTCGCTCGTGCGCACATCCGCGCCCATGTAGAGAGGCTCGAGCTTCTTGATGGAGTACGACCTCGTGCCGACCCGCACGGTCCGCAGCACGAGCGGATACAGGTCGACGAACACTCCTTCACGCAGCAGTCGATCGATCTCGCCCTCACGGACGCCGTGCCGCGCCGCCATGGCCACGAGGTGCGAGGTCTCATACGGGGCGTAGTGATAGATGTGCATGCCCGGATGAGCCGCGCGCCGCAGCTTCACGAAGTCGAGGAACCTCTCGAACGCCTCGCGTTCCGCCGCGAAATCGTGTGCCCAGAGCGCGGTGTACTGATCGGAGTTGTCGACCCATCCGAAGAGGTAGTCGATCCCCCAGTGAGCCTGACCGTCCGGCGCCGGCTCGGTGTAGAGAGGGTCACCCTCGAAGTCGAAGAAGATGTCTCCGTGGCTCGGCACCGGGAGCGTATGGATCGCGGCCGCGTAGTGCACGTCATAGGTCGGCGCACCGTCGGCATCCGCCTGGATCTGCAGTCGGGCCTGTGCCCTCAGAGTCTCGAACGTGTCGGTGTTCATGCCGTCAGGGTGCGTGGGCGCCTCTGCCAAGGCGTCGATGGTCTCGATGCCGGCGGCTCTCAGTCGCGCACGCTGCACGGGCCGCATGCGGGCGACCATGAGGAGATCTCGGTGCGCGATCACCTGTTCCTCGCAGGTGGCGCAGCGCCCGCACGCCACGACCTCGAGATCGCCGCGGTCGTCGCCCCACGCCAGCGCGGCCCCGGCGGAACCGTCGCCGATGCGACGATCTGCGATGAGCGCGCGCAGACGCGCCCGTCGCACCTGGAACAACGGAAGGAGGTCGTCGACGGAGTGGGTGCTCACTGAGCCGTCGCCGAGGATGAGGTCGACCTCGTCGGATCGTGGGATGCCGAGCCGATCGAGCTGATCGACATATGCCGCGAGCTGCATGAGGGCCGTGACCCGCGCTTTTCGGGCGAGCTTCGAATCCTGCACCCGCCAGCGACCGTCGTCGTCGCGCTTCAGGAAATCTGCGAATCCCACGAACTCGGGTGTAGCGAAAGCCGCCTGGAAGACGACGACAGCGTCGGAGCCGAGTGCCTGAACCGTCTCTTCGACCGCCGCCGCCAGGGCAACTGCGTCGACGGACGACACCTTCTCGACGAGATGCACCCGATCGGCGCCGAGATCATCGAGATAGCGCGCCAAGACGTTCCGCTCATGCACGTCTCCGAGCAGCGCCGCCCGCGCCAGCGTCGCGTCTTCGGGCTCGTCGACCGCGGGGACCCGCCCCAGCTTGGCGTCGATCGCGCGGCACCACGCGAACTCGCATTCGGCGGCCGCCTTGAGGTCGCTCGCGCTCCAGATGACGCGCTGCGCCTGAGTGTCGATCCGCACGATGCTCCCGTTCTGTCGGACACTTCGACACTAGCCGCGGCATCCGACACGGGATCACGATGGGCCGCTCAGCGCCACCAGGAGTCGTCGGGCGTCACGGGCAGGTTGCGCTTGTGCTGGGTGGCGAGATAGCGCGACTCGATGCGCCCGGCGACCTCCGGGTCGACCTGGCGCCCCTCGAGGAAGTCGTCGATCTGCTCGTAGGTGAGTCCGAGCTCGTCCTCATCGGCGCGACCGGGCTGACCGTCGAGCAGATCGGCGGTGGGCACCTTGTAGGCGAGCTGGTCGGGAGCGTCGAGGAGCAGGAGAAGCGAACGCCCCTGCCTCTTGGTGAGCCCGGAGAGCGGGAGGATGTCGGCGGCCCCGTCGCCGAACTTCGTGTAGAAGCCCGTCACGGCCTCAGCCGCGTGGTCGGTGCCGATCACGAGCAGACCGTCGTGGCCGGCCAGCGCGTACTGCGTCACCATGCGCACTCGCGCCTTGATGTTGCCGCGATTGAAGTCGCTGATGTCGCTCGTGACGGCGAACTCGATGTCCTCCTCGACGCCGTCGACGCCGTTCTGGATGTTCACCTCGACCGACGCATCCGGCTCGATGAACTCGAGTGCTGCCTGGGCATCCGCCGCGTCCTTCTGGATGCGGTACGGCAGCCGGACGGCGAGGAACTTCGCCTCCCCGCCCTCTGCTCGCACCCGCTCGACGGCGAGCTGCGCCAGACGACCGGCTAGTGTCGAGTCCTGACCGCCCGAGATGCCGAGCACGAAACCTTTCGCGCCGGTGGTGCGCAGGTAGTCGACGAGGAACTGCACGCGGCGCTCCACCTCGATCTCGGGGTCGATCTCGGCCCTCACGCCGAGCGCTTCAGAGATCTGCTGCTGCAGGGTCATGTGTTCCTCCGGTCTACCCGACGTCAGTATCCTCCTCCAGTGTTACATCGAGATGACGTGGATCGCACGCGCGTGACTCCGCGGCGGCCGATGCACCTGAGAGGATGGCGGAGTGAAACTTCTCGTCGCAGCCATGGCCTCCGAACTCGCAGCGTTCCCGGAAGAGCTCGAGGGATTCGACCAGCTCGTGACCGGCGAGGGCAAGATGCAGGCCGTCTACGCCCTGACCCGTGCGCTCGACGCCAAGGAGTACTCCGAGGTCGTGGTCGTCGGCACCGCCGGTGGGATCGACCCTGAACTCGAGGCGACGGTCCACGAGATCGGCAGCGCGCTGCAGCATGACGTGTTCGACCTCGACGGTGTCGCAGGGCAGCACGTCTCCCTGCCGGCGCGCGTGTCGACGGGCCGTGAGGGTGTGCTGATCGCGACCGGAGACAGCTTCGTCGGCGATGCGGGGATCACGGCCGTCATCCGGCCGTCCGGTGCGGGACTGGTCGACATGGAGACCTATGCGTACATCTGGGTCGCCGGGAAGTTCGGGGTGCCGATCCGTGCTTTCCGTGCGATCTCCGATCGAGCCGAGGACGGTGCGCTCGTCGACTTCCGCGAGGCGATCGCCCGCTGCAGCGTGCAGCTGCGCGAGGTGATCCGTCGGGAGTACGGCGTCTGAGACGGGCACCGCGCCGGTGCGGGGTCTCAGCGCGTCTCGATGACGCTCGGCCCGTTCGGCGTCGCGCGTACGGAGAGCTGCGCGGGGATCTGCTCCTGCATCGCCTCGACGTGGCTGATCACCCCGACGGTCCGACCGCCCTGTCGGAGCTCGTCGAGGGTGCGCATAGCGACGTCGAGCGTGTCGCCGTCGAGGGATCCGAACCCCTCGTCGATGAAGAGGGTGTCGAGACGGATGCCGCCGGCTCGCGCCGTGACCACCTCGGCGAGTCCGAGAGCGAGGGCGAGCGAACTCAGGAACGTCTCGCCGCCTGACAGGGACTGCGCTGGCCTTGTCTGGCCGGTGAATGCGTCGAACACGACGATCCCGAGCCCGGATGCCGCGCCGCGCGCGGCGAGCGCGTCGGAGTGACGCAGTTGGTAGCGCCCGGTCGACATGTCACCGAGGCGTCGATTGGCCGCCTCGACGATCTCCTCGAGCTCCGCGGCCAGCACGAACGTCTCGAGGGTCATCTTGCGCGTGTTCGCACCGCGCCCGGCGATGGTGTCGGCCAGGTTCTGCAGGACTTCGTACTCGGCGGCGTCCTCCGCGGTGCGCGCGTGCTCGGCGGCGGCGGCCTCGATGAGTGCTGCGAGCTGCTCCGCCACGGCGGCAGCTCGCCCGGCTTCGTCGACCGCTGCCGACCAGCGCTGCCGAGCGGTGAGGGACCTCAGCTCGGCGGGATCGAGATCGATCGGCTCCTCGGGCAGCGTGCGCAGTTCGAGGTCGAGGAGGATCGCGCGCTCCTTCTCTCTGAGCACGGCATGCTGCGTGATCCGGCTCTCGAGCGCCGCCTGGGAAGCGGCGGAGCGCAGCGCCCGCTCGACAGCGGCCACGTCGGGAAACTCGGACGCGGCGAGTGCGGCGTCCCGCTCGAGCATCGCCGCGGTCGCCGCCTCTGCTCTGCGCTCACGTTCGGCCGACGCCTCGACCAGCGCGAGAGCAGCCTGAACTTCATCGAGCGTCGCAGCGAGCCGCGCTGCCACGGAGTCGAACGGTCCTTTCGCGTCGGCGATCGCCTGACGCGCCTCGGCCATGCGCTGAGCCACGAGCGAGTGCTCCTCGCGGGCTGCGGCCAGCGCGGCGGTGTCACGTTCGCGATCGATCTCGAGCCGCCGGATGCGTTCGATCAGGGCGTCGCGCCGCTGTTCGAGCATCGTCCGCTCGTGCGAGGCCTCGACGCTCTCCGCGTGTGCGGCGGTCGCGTCGTGCAACTCTGTGGCAGCCTCATCGGCTGCTCGGCCGTCGGCCCGGGTGACTGCGGCGGCGAGATCCGCACGCAGCGAGGACACGTGCTCGGCGGCGTCCCGCTCACGCCCGGCGATGATGTCGCGCTCGGTCTCGGCTTCGTCGACGTCGTCGGCGGACACCGGATCCGTGTGCACGGCGGGAGCGGGATGCTCGGGGGATCCGCATACCGGACACGCTTCGTCGTCCTGCAGGGAAGCCGCCAGCTCTCCCGCGATGCCGTCGAGGCGGCGCTGTCTGAGCTGAGCCAGCGCCGTCTGGGCCGCGGCGAGCGCGGCGCTGGCCTCAGCGAGCTCTCGCTCCGCTCCGCCGTGCGCGACACGGAGGCGTTCCGCCTCGAGCGCCGCGGCATGCCGCACGGCGGCACCATCTCGCGCTGCAGCCAGATCCGCGACGCGATCGGCACGCTGCCTCGCCGCGTCACGGTCGAGAGTGAGCTGTTCGAGCTGTCCCGGAAGAGCGACGCGATCGGCCTCCGCCGCCTCGATGCGCGCGGTCGCGGCCGCCACGGCATCCGCGGCCGCGGTGAGTTCGGCGTCGAGAGCGGACGCGGAACCCTCCAGTTCCGCCGCCCGCTGCCACGTGCCCGTCTGCCTGGTGCGTTCAGCCGCCCATTCCGCGAGATCGTCCGTGACGATGTCGTGAGCCGCCCACACGGCGCGTGCGCGCTTCTCGGCTTCGACCGAAGCATCGAGCGCAGAAGACGCCGTCGCCGCGGCCGTGATCGGGCCCCGAAGAAGCTCCGCAGTCCGAGCCTCGTGCAGTTCCGTCCGCGCGTCCGCGATCCGAGGCTCCTCGGCCTCGAGACGATCGAGCGCTGCCCTGGCACGATCGCGCTCGATCTGCGCCCTCTGCTCGTCTCGCAGCGTCGCGAGCGCCGCATCCGCGGCATCCGACTCCTTCTCGGCGTCGACACGCTCCGCCGCGCGACGCTCGGCGCGGTAGTCCGCTCGAGCCTGAGCGCGACGCAGACGGTCGAGACGCTCGTCCGTCGTCATCACGAGGGACTCCGCCTCACTCGAAGCGGTGTCGCCTCCCTGCGCGTCGCTGTCATGCCCGAGGTCGGCGTTGTCGACCAGTCGCTCGCCTTCGTCGAGGCGGGCTGACACGGTGGCGAGACGGGCTCCGAGTGACCGCTCCGCCGCCTTGCGTCGCTCGTCGAAACGCGTCTGCACGTCCTCGAACCGCTCGGTGCCGAACAGCCGCCGCAGCAGCGCCTGCCGCTCACGACTGCCGGCGAGCAGGAACTCCGAGAAGCGGTTCTGCGCGAGCAGGATCACCTGCAGGAACTGCTCACGGCTGAGCTGCAGGATCTCGTCGAGTTCGTAGGCTGCCTCGCGTTCCTTCGCAGCGAGTCCGATCCACTCGCCGCCGACCAGCGTGTCGAGCTGCACGGCTGCCGACTGCACCGTCATTCCGCCGCCACGTTTCTTGGGACGCTCGTACTCGGGCGAACGTGTGACCCGGTATCGGCCTGCCGGAGTACTGAACTCGACGACGACCTCGGTGACGTCGTCGGGCTCGCAGTGGTCGCTGCGCAGTCGCTTCTCGCCACCCTCGTACCGTGGCACCCCACCGTAGAGAGCGAAGCAGACCGCATCGAGGATGCTGGATTTGCCTGCTCCCGTGCGACCGGCGATCAGGAAGATGCCGTCGTCTGCGAAGGCGTCGAAGTCGACGACCTGACGATCGCGGAACGGCCCGAAGCCCTCGACCTCGAGGAGGTGCAGCTGCATCAGAGCGCCTCCTTCGCTGTCGGAGAGTCTTCGCGTCGAGCGGCCACCGGACTAGACGAGGGCTTCTGCACGAACGCGGTCATCGAGCACCTCGCGGATCAGCTCGGCCTCGCGCTCGGTCGCCCCGTGTCCTGAGCGGACGTGCTCGAGGAAGGCCTCGATCCGTTCAGGATCGGTCCCGGCACCCTGCAATCTCTCGACGTACGACCGCTCGATCGTCTCCGAGGTCTGGGACGGCTGATGCTGCACCATCGCGCAGTGCGGATACCGCTCACGGAGTCGGCGCATCGGCTCTGTCTGGGCGAGCGCGTCGGTGTAGACCGCGCAGACCCAGTCCTCCGCGTGAGCGGCGACGTTCTCGGTCGACAGGATCTCCTCGAGGGTGCCCGTGAGCGTGACGAGACGGCGAGGCACGGGGAGCTCGAGCCACTCGACCGATGCCAGTCCGGTCGCGTCGAGCTCGACCAGCCAGGACCCGCGCGGCTTGTTCTGCTCGCCGAAGCTGTAATGCAGGGGGGCGCCCGAGTAGCGCACGCGCTCGCTGATCTGCTGGCGCCCGTGGATGTGACCGAGGGCGACGTAGTCGGGACCGTCGAACACGGTCAGCGGCACGACGTCGAGACCGCCCTGCCGGACCTCGCGCTCGAGGCCCACCGTGGCGTCGACCCCGGCGGAGAAGCAGTGGGCGATCGCGACGGACCGGCCGGGGTGTTCATTCATACCGACCCGTACGAGGTCCATGGCGTGCGCCACCGTCTGCGCCTGCGTGCGCAGTTCGGCCCCGTTCCAGTGCTGTCGGACGATGGCGGGCTCGAGGTAGGGGATGCCGAAGAAGTGCACGGGGCCGTCGGCGTCTGTCAGTGTCACCGGAGTGCCGATCGCGAGGGGGTCGGTCAGCACATGGATGCCGTCACGCAGCAGTCGCGCCTGGAACCCCAGCCGCGCGGCGGAGTCGTGGTTGCCGCTCGTGACGATCACACGTGCCCCCGTCTCGTGCAGCGCCACGAGAGCGTCACCGAGAAGCGTGTACGCGGGGCCGGCGGGGGTCGCCGAGTCGAACACGTCGCCGGCGACGATGACGACGTCGACCGCGTGGTCGCGAACCTGCGCCGTGAGCGCCCCGAGCACCTCGGCCAGCGCGTCCATGGTCGAGTTGCCATGGAAGGTGCGGCCGATGTGCCAGTCGGAGGTGTGCAGGATTCGCATACTCACACGCTACGAACCCCCACCGACATTCGGTCCGAGGCGTGCCGTGGCGCCCGTTCCCCGCATCGAGATCTCCGCGATCCGGCCGAGAGAGGACGCCACGACGACGTCAGTGCGCAGCGACGGCCAGTCCCGGCTGCGCCGGCATCAGCTCGTCCTTCGTGCCCCGCACCATCACCGCGGCGATCACGGCGGCGACGAGCATGAGGATCGACGCGACGATGAAGACCCAGCCGTAAGCGTCGGTCAGCTGCCCGGGGTCGAGATCCGCCTGGGCGTGCCCTCCGACCGACGCGGCGTACACGGCTGTGAACACCGACAGGCCGATCGATCCGCCGATCTGCATGGCCGAGTTGGCGACTGCCGACGCGATGCCCGCGTCGTGCGGAGCCACTCCGGTGAGAGCGAGGTTCTGCAGCGGGATGAAGACGAAGCCCATGCCGACGCCGAGCAGCACGAGCGCCGGGGCGATCTGCACCAGGTAGGCGCCGTCCGGGGTGATGCCCGACAACAGGAACAGACCCGCCGCGGCGATGAGCGGTCCGACGATCATCATCGGCCGCGGTCCGATCACTCCGAGCAGCTTGGTCGCGATCGGGGCGATGATCATCGTGGCGATCGGCAGCGGCAGGGTCGCCGCGCCCGCCTGAAGCGCGCCCATCCCGAGCACGAACTGCAGGTGGAAGGTCAGGTAGAGCGTCGCGCCGATCATGATCGCTCCGGCCACGCCCTGGATCAGGAACGCACCACCCCTGACCCGGTCCGCGACGACCCGCAGCGGAAGGAGCGGCTGGGCCACGCGGCTCTCGACCCAGACGAACGCGGCGAGCAGCACGACTCCGAGCACGAGGAAGGTGATGGTGAGCGGGTCGCCCCAGCCGTTCTCGGCGAGGCTGAACCCGTAGACGAGGGAGCCGAGACCGAGGGTCACGGTGATCGCGCCCCAGACGTCGTAGCGGTTGTCGCCGTCCGCCCTGCTCTCCGTCAGGAAGAGCGCTCCGCCGATCAGTCCGATCGCGACGAAGAACAGGTTGACGAGCAGGCACCAGCGCCAATCGGTGAACTCGGTGAGGAATCCGCCCAGGAGCAGACCGACGGCCGCGCCTGTTCCTGCGACCGTCCCGAAGACGGCGAACGCCGTGTTGCGCTCCTTCCCGGAGGGGAAGGTCACGGTGAGGAGAGCGAGGGCGGCGGGAGCGAGGAGCGCGGCGAAGACCCCCTGGAGGCCGCGCGCGAGGATCAGCTCCCAGCCGGACTGCGCGAGGCCGCCGAACAGGGACGCCGCGCCGAAGCCCACCATCCCGATCATGAAGGTGCGCTTGCGACCGAGGTAGTCGGCGATGCGTCCTCCGAGCAGAAGCAGCGCGCCGAAGGCGAGGGCGTAGGCCGTGACCACCCACTGACGCTGGCCGTCGCTCAGACCGAGCGATGCCTGCGCCTGCGGCAGGGCGATGCTGACGATGGTGCCGTCGAGGACGACGATCAGCTGCGTGAGGGAGATGACGACGAGCGCCCACCACCGTGTCTGGGGGCGGGCGCGCAGGGACGATGACATGGAAGAACCTCCGGTGTCGGGGACGATGCCGGAGGTTTCGAGCCTCGGACCAGCGCGCGTCAGCGCCTGACCACCTCAGCCGACGGGGCTGAGCAGAGCATCCATATTACCGGAGGAATGACGCCGCGTAACACAGCGTCACACGTCGATGCGTCAGCGCGAGCGCAGCAGGGACGCGTGCTCGGGATGCGCCTGGAACCAGTCGGCGACATACCAGCACACGGCGTCGACCTTGCGATCTCCGCGCTCCTCGATCTCGGCGACCGCTCCCTCCACGACGACGCCCGCGTAGCCGTGGCCGCGGAAAGTCGGGATGGTGAAGGCTCGCGTCAGGGCGATCGTGTTCCCGTCGTCGCGATAGTCGAGCACGCTGACGAGCTGCCCGTCGCGCGTCAGCGTGTACCGCGAGGCGTCCTTCTCATCAGTGAGGATGAAGCCGGCAGCGAGGGTCGAAGTGGTCACCTTCTCCACGTTACGCCTCGCTCCCCGGCCGGCGGCCGTTTTGACACGCGCGGACTTCTTCCGACATAATCCCCCCATGACTACCAACGCAAGCCCTTTGTCCGCCCAGGAGGCGAACAGGACTGCCGGGATGATGATGCCCGGTCGCGTTGGCATGTGTTGCCGAATGTGTCGCTGAACGAACAGCCACTCCGTCTGACCTGACTTCTCGCGATCTGCGAGGACTGGTCTCCGAGCACCCACCCCGTGCTCGCTTCCCGGCTCGCCCGGTCATTCATGCAACGCATCAGAGCCTTCTTCCGGCTCACGTCCTGAGGACTACATCATCATGTCGAACATCGCACTTCTCGAGCGTCCCGCCGCCGCCACCGCCGTCCGCACCGTCTCGTCGGAGCCCGCCGCACCGCTCGATGCAGATCTTCCCGCCGTCCGCTCGCCGCGAGGATTCGCCCTCTACGTCGGTCTCGACGAGATCAAGGCGGCCGAAGCCGGCGTCAGCCTCCCGCTCCTGGTCGACGCTCTGCGCCGCACCCTCGCCGAGCTCGCACCGGGTGCCGAGACGCACGCCACCGTCGCCCTGGCCCCGCACGGCTCCGGCGGCCGCGACCTCGACGTCGTCCGTCTCGCACTGCACGAGCCGGGTGCGATCGCACGCACCAAGGCCGCTGCCGAAGAGGAGGCGACCGACGAAGAAGGCGGCGTCGTGGTCGACATCTCGCGCAAGCGCGTGCTGATCGACGGCGAGTCCGCGGCGTTCACCTACAAGGAGTTCGAGCTGCTGCAGTACCTCGTGCTCCGTGAAGGACGGACGATCGAGCGCAGCGAGCTGGTCTCCGCGCTCTGGCAGGCGCAGGACGACGAGACTCCCGGCGAGCGCACGATCGACGTGCACGTGCGGCGTCTGCGAGCGAAGCTCGGCCGCTACGAGGACATCGTCCGCACCGTGCGCGGCATCGGCTACCGCTTCGACCGGCACGCCGACGTCGTCATCCGCTACGGCCACGGAACGCCCTCGCCCGACCGCTTCTGATCCGAGTGTCAGCCCCGCCACGTATGGTGGGCGCATGACCCTGACCGCGGATGCCGGAGCCGCCGATGCGGCCTCCCGCGGCGCGCCGCGCGAGACCGTGTATCGGCCGGCCGCACCCGTCGATCTCCGCGCGACGGTGGGCATGCTGCGACGGGGGCCCGGCGACCCGACCATGGTGTTCGACGGCCCGGTGATCTGGCGCACGCTGCGAACGCCGCTCGGTCCTGCCGCACTCGCGCTGCGCGCCCGCGGCGACGAGATCATCGCCACGGCGTGGGGCGACGGAGCGGAGCACGCGCTCGACAGCGTCCCGGAGCTGTGCGGCGCGAACGACGACCCCACCGGCTTCGATCCCTCCCATCATCCGCTGATCGCCGACGTCGCACGCCGGTCGGTCGGCATCCGCCTGGCTCGCACGGGCGTCGTGTTCGACGCTCTCGCGTGCGCGATCATCGAGCAGAAGGTGACCGGCCTCGAGGCGTTCCGCGCATGGAGACAGCTCGTCACGAAGTTCGGCGAGCGCGCACCCGGTCCCACCCCGAGGCCGATGTACACCGCCCCCACCGCCGCGCAGTGGCGCCGCATCCCGTCGTGGGACTGGCACCGGGTCGCGGTGCAGCCGCCGCAGTCGAAGACCGTCGTGCGCGCCGCCGAGCGCGCTGAGAGCGTCTCGCGCGCACTTCTGGCCGCCCCCGCCGGCGAGGAGCGCGATCGCGTGCTGACGAGCTTGCCGGGCGTCGGCATCTGGACCTCGGCCGAGACCCGCATCAGAGCCCTCGGCGATCCTGACGCCGTGAGCGTCGGGGACTACCACCTGGCTCATCAGGTCGGCTATGCCCTCACGGGCCACCGCACGGATGACGACGGGATGCTCGAGCTGCTCGCCCCGTGGGTCGGCCACCGGCAGCGAGTGATCCGCCTCATCTTCGCGAGCAGGGTGAGCGAACCCCGTCGTGGGCCGCGGCTCTCCCCCGAGGATCATCGGAGTCGCTGACCCTGCCGCACGGCGCGGATCGCCCCTAGGCTGAGGCCATGTCCCGCAACGCACTCCGCTTCTCCGTCACGGCAGGGCTGCTCATCGTCGGTGTCGTGATCGGCCTGATCTTCCAGAACGTCTGGCTCGGCATCCTGCTCGCCGCGATCGTCTGGCTCGGCTGGTTCATCGGCTACGAGTCCCGGCGCGGCCACAACACCGGCGTCAACGACGAGGACCACGGCGTCGAGCTCTGAGCGTCAGTAGTAGACCGCCAACGGACCGGACGGCCCCTCGACCACCCGCACGGGCGTATCGAACACCCGGGTGAGCACGTCGCCGGTCATGATCTCGGCGGGCGACCCGAACTCGACGACGGCACCGTCCTTCATGGCGCAGATGTGGTCGGCGTAGTGCCCCGCGAAGTTGATGTCATGCAGCACGATGACGATCGTGCGCCCCAGCTCCTCCGACGCCCGGCGCAGGTGCTTCATCATCTGCACGGCGTGCTTCATGTCGAGGTTGTTGAGTGGCTCGTCGAGCAGCACGAACTCGGTGTCCTGCGCCAGGACCATGGCGACGTAGGCTCGCTGTCGCTGGCCGCCGGAGAGCTCGTCCAGGTATCGACCTTCGAGGTCCCCGAGATCGAGGAAGTCGATCGCTCTGCTGATGAGCTCCTCGTCGGCGCGCGTCAGCCGGCCCTTCGAATGCGGGAAGCGCCCGAAGCCCACCAGCTGGCGCACGGTGAGACGGGTGACGAAGTGGTTCTCCTGCCGCAGCACCGAGACGATCTTGGCGAGATCCTTCGACTTCGTGGTCGCCACGTCGTATCCGGCGATCTCGATCGCTCCGGCGTCCATGCCGCCGAGCCGGCCGATCATCGTCAGCAGAGTCGACTTTCCCGCGCCGTTCGGACCGATCAGTGCCGTGATGCCGCCGGAGGGGATCCGGAGGTCCACAGGGCCGATCGCGACCTGGTCGCTGTAGTCGCGGCGGACGCCGTCGAGTGTGATCACAGCCTGCCCTTTCTGAGGATGACGACGAGGAACACGGTTCCTCCGACGAGTTCGATGAGGATCGACACCATGCCCTGCGCGTAGAAGACGTTCTTCATGACGAAGTACGCCCCGGCGAGGATCGTGAAGGCGGTGAGCACCGCCACCGGGAAGATGAGCCGGTGGTCGTATGTATCGGCGAACTGGTACGCGAGGGTCGCGACGAGGAAGCCGAGGAACGTCATCGGGCCCACCAGCGCGGTGGAGGTCGCCATCAGCACGGCGACGAGGAAGAGCACGGCATAGAGCTCGCGCTTGTGGTCGAGTCCGAGCGAGCGCGACACGTCGGGTCCGAGCGCGAGGAGATTCAGCCGCCGTGCCCGCAGCCACAGCAGCGCGGACGCGGCGACGCACAGCGGGATCGCGAGCGGCAGGTAGGACGCGTCCGCGTTGGAGACGTTGCCGAACAGGCGAGCCGCCAGCACGTCGAACTCGCTCGGTGTGAGCAGCCGCTGCATGAAGGTCGATATCGCCCCGAGTCCGCCGCCGATGATGATCCCGATCAGGAGCATGATCTGGAGGTTTCCGTAGCGCCCCGACAGCAGCCATCCGTAGAGCGCCATCGCGAGCCCCACCATGATGACGACCTGCAGGCCGAACTGCCAGACACCCTGGATCGCGACGAGCCCTGCGACGCCGAACAGGTAGACCGTAGTCGTCTGCACCACCCGATAGAGCGATTCGAACCCCATGATCGACGGCGTGATGATGCGGTTGTTCGTGACCGTCTGAAAGCTCACGGTCGCGATCGCCTGCGCCACCGCGACCACTGCCATCACGGTCACATTCGTCACGCGGAGCTTCGCGATGCGCCAGAACCCAGGCGATCCGATCGGCATGGGGTTGTCCCAGGCGAGCAGGGCGAAGGCGAAGGCCGCGGAGAGGACGATGAGGACGCCCAGCACCAGGGCGTAGCGACGGCGCGCACGCGCGGATGTGAAGGATCCGGAGGTGCGGGCATCGACCGCGAGTGCGCTAGCCACGACGACGCTGCCTCAGCAGGAGGAGGATGAAGACGATCGCGCCGACGATCCCGAGGATCAGCGAGACCGGGACCTCGAACGGCATGATGATCGTGCGGCCGATGATGTCGCAGACCGTGACGATCGCGATGCCCAGCAGACACACCCACGGCAGGTTGCTGCGCAGGTCGTCTCCTCGGACCATCGAGACGATGTTGGGCACGATCAGTCCGAGGAACGGGAGGTTGCCGACGACGACCGTGACGACTCCGGTGGTGACGGCGATCAGCACGGTCCCGAGCAGGATCACGCGGTTGTAGTCGACGCCGACGTTGGTGGCGATCTCCTCCCCGAGTCCGGCGATCGTGAGGCGGTCCGCCACGATGAAGACGACGGCCCCGACGACCGCCACGATCCAGAGCATCTCGTACTGCCCGCGGAGCACCGAGGTGAAGCTGCCGGCGAACCAGACGCCGATCGCCTGGAGCGAGTCGGTGACGAGCGCGAAGTACGTCGACACCGATCCGACGACGGCGCCGAGCATGATCCCGACGATCGGGACGATGAGCGACGACCGGAGCGAGACGCGACGCAGGAACGCGAAGAAGACCATCGTGCCGATGAAGGCGGCGATGATGGCGCCCGTCATCCTCAACGGGATCGACGGGTTCGGCACCAGCACCATGACGGTCAGCAGACCGAGCCCTGCCCACTCGGTCGTGCCGGTGGTCGTGGGTTCGACGAAGCGGTTCTGGGTGAGGAGCTGCATCACGAGTCCGGCCATCGCCATGGCGGCTCCCGCGAGGACGAGAGCGATCGTGCGCGGCACGCGGGTGATCTGGAACATCTCCGCGCCGCCCGCGGCCCCCGCGATGTCGTACACACCCGTGAAGAGCGACACGACGAGGAGTGCGACGACGACGAGGATGCCGATGAGCAGCTTCACGTCGAAGAGCCGCCCGACGGAGCGGGGCGACTCGGCGGATGCGGTGCGGGTATGGGTGCGGGTCATCATGCGACGCCGGACGGCGGCATCCGCTCGGAGCGGATGCCGCCGGTCGGCCCTACTTCTGCGCGGCCTCGAGCGCGTCGGCGAGGTCCTCGAGGAACGTGGTGTACGTCTGGATGCCCTCGTTCAGGTAGGTGTCCGTGGGCATGTAGACGATCTGCTCGTCGGCAACGGCGGTGACGCCGGCGAGCGCCTCGGAGCTCTCGAGGATCTCGGACGCCTGCACGTAGTCGGGGGTCTCGGCGGCGAAGACCGCATCGCGGTCGAGCACGAGAAGCCAGTCGGGGTTGGAGGAGGCGATCGCCTCGACGGAGATGTCGTCGCCCTGGTGGTCGTCGGAGGCGTCATCGACCTCGAGCGCCGGCGTCAGACCGAGGATGTCGTAGATCGGTCCGAGCGAGCGCCCGACGGTCGGCGCGAGGTACCCGATCTCGCCGCCGGAGGTGTTCACCGCCATGACGGTGTCGGCGTCGTCGTATGCGGCCTTGGCCCGCTCGACGGCCGCGTCGAAATCGTCGACGAGCGCCTGCGCCTCGTCCTGCTTGCCGAAGATCTCGCCGAGGACGGTGGTCTGACGCTTGAGCTCCTCGTCGAAGGGCTCGCCCTCGCGCGGCTCGAGGTCGATGATCGTGGCGTCCGGCACGAGCTCCGCGATCGCCTCGTTGTGCTGGGTGAATCGCTGGCCGCTGATGATGAGGTCGGGTTCGACGGCGACGATCGCCTCGAGGTCGGGCTCGCTGTGCAGGCCGATGTCGACGATCGACTCGTCGTCGAGGTACGACACGGTGTCCGGCATGAGCGCGACAGCGCCGGCCGAGAGCTCGACTCCCCAGTCGGAGAGGGTCTGGAACGTGCGGTTGTCCAGTGCGACGACGGATGCAGGGGGCGTGGCGATCTCGTGCGATCCGCTGTTGTCCTCGACGGTGACCGAGTCCGCTGCGGCTGCGGTCCCCTGCGGCTCGGCGTCGGAGCCGGAGGCGCAGCCGGCGAGGGTGAGGAGGCCGACGAGACCGACGCTCGTAGCGGTGAGGATTCTGGGCATGGACATGGAGAGACTCCTGTTCTGCGGTGATGAGTGCGCGGAAACGGCGCGGGAACGGCGGACTTAGGATGCCCTAACTCCACCTCCAAGATAGGTTAGCCTTACTTTATGAGCGATACGAAATCCCGCTTCTCCATCGAGCGCCGCGGCCTCGATCTGCGCTTCCGCACCGTCACGCTGACCGCCCGGGAATGGCTGGTCCCTGGCTACGTGCGTGTCCGGCTCAGTGGCAGTGACCTCGAGGGCTTCGACTCTCCCGGCTCCGACGACCACATGCGCCTCTTCTTCCCGTCCGGTCCCGTGGAGTCCCTCGCGCAGATGCGGGAGGCGCCGAGTCGCGAGTACACACCTCTCGCCTGGGGCGACGACTGGCTCGACGTCGAGTTCGCGGTGCACGGCGACGCAGGGGTCGGCGCCCCGTGGGCCGCGACCGCTCCGCTGGGTGCATCGATCGGAGTCGGTGGCCCCCGCGGTTCGGCCGTGCTCAGCGGAAGCCCCGGATCCTGGCTTCTCGTCGGAGACGAGACCGCCATCCCGGCGATCCGACGCTTCGCCTCGTCGATACCCACCGGGGTGCCCGCCCGCATCGTGATCGAGACGGCCTCCGTCGGCCGGGAGATCGAGATCGACACCCCGGTCGACGTGGAATGGCTGCACCGTGGCGACGCCGCCGAAGGCTCCGCCCTCATCGCATTCCTCAACCGCCTGACCGCCGACGATTCGGTCGGCGACGACCCGTTCGTGTTCATCGCCGCCGAGCAGTCGGTCGTGAAGCCCGGGCGCGCGCTGCTCAGCCGGTGGGGCGTCGACTCCGCGAACGCGGTGGTCAAGGGCTATTGGAAGCGGGGCGAAGCGGAGTACCACGCTCCGCACTAGTGCGATCCGGGCGCCGACTGGAAGACTGGACGCATGGCTCTTCTGGATCACCTGGGCATCACCGTCAACGAGCTGGAGCGCGGTCGCGCGCAGTTCCATCCCGTGCTGACGGCCCTCGGCTATCAGAGCGGCGGTGAGGACGACCACTCGATCTCGTGGCACAACGGCGACGAGACCGAGATCATCCTGTACGCCTGGGATGAGGAATCCGGGCCCCATCGTCACGGCCGCGTGGGATGGCAGCACATCGCTTTCTCGGTGTCGACGCGAGACGAGGTCGACCGCCTTCACGCCGTCGCGCGCGATGCGGGATGGTCGGCCGTGCGCGAGCCCAAGGAATATCCGCGATACACGGAGCGCTACTACGCCTCGTTCGTGGAGGATGCCGACGGCATCCGGATCGAGTTCATGCACAACCCGCCGCGCGAGTCCCAGTGACGCGCGCGCTCTGCGGCGGGTGAGCCCGGCTCTCCTGCACACCGAGGCCGGAACACGAGTTCCTCCCACTGTTCGGGATGGCGGTATACAGCGACGCCTCTTCCGATTCCTCGTCTGGAACGATGCGAGGATGACACGGTGCACCTCATGAACGACGCCCAGATCTGGACCATGATCGGGTGCTTCACCGCGCTCATGTTCGGCATGCTCACGGTCGTCTCGACGTTGTTCATCCGCGTGGTGCGCACCGAGATCGGCGGGCTGCGCGGGGAGATGAACGCACAGATCGGCGGACTCCGGGGCGAGATGAACGCCCGCTTCGATGCCGTGAACACGCGGATCGACGGACTCGACCGCGACATGCAGGCCGTCGTCAAGCGCTCATTCGGCCTCGACCGCGACTGACGACTGACACCGGCAGCCGGCCGCCCGCAGCTCAGACCACGGGTGCGGCGACGGCCTCGGCATCCGTGCGGTCGGTGAAGGCCTCTTTCGGAACGAAGACGAGGATCGCGGCGGCGATCAGCGCGGTCACGCCACAGACCACCCACACGGTGATGTACCCGGCGAATGATCCCGCAGTGCCTTCGACCGCCCCGCTCACGCCGTTGAGGAGCGCGATCCCGAAGATGCACGAGGCGATCGCTCCGCCCACGGTCTTGACCGAGTTCGTGAGGCCTGTCGCGACGCCCGTCTGGGTCGCCGGAGCCGCCGATGCCGCAGCCGCGGGAAGGGCGGCCACGAGAGCACCCGAGCCGAGGCCGACGATGACCATGTTGGTCACCACCTGCACGTACGAATCGTGGAACGGAAGGAACAGCAGGAAGCCGATGCCGACGAGCAGGGATGCGCCCATCAGGGTGATCCGCGGAGTCAGCAGACGAGCGATGAGCGGGAACAGCAGGGCTCCCGCGATCATCGCGATCAGGTAGAGCCCGATGATCAGGGACGTCGCGAAACCCGTGGTTCCGAGCCCGTAGCCGTAGACACCGGGGTCGGTGCGGGCGAACGTCGACAGCGGCGCCTGTGCACCCAGCACGCTCACCCCGAACAGGCCGGCGGTGAGGAAGACCGGGCCGAGTGCCGGCGAGCGGAACATGCGCACGTCGATGAGCGGGTCGTCGCAGCGCAGTTCCCAGAGCACGAACGGGATGACGAGCAGAAGGCCGAGGACGACGACGGCCCAGGACCAGGGGTTGACGAGTCCGCCCTCGAGACGGAGCAGGCTGAGACCCCCGGTGAAGCAGATCAGGGCGAGCGAGATCAGCACGACGCCGACAGTGTCGAAGACACCGCCGGTCGGATCGGGAGACTCCTTCACCCCGAACAGGATCACGAAGAAGCACACGACGATGAGCACGGCGGGGATGAGCAGCACCACCGTCAGGGGCAGGACATCGATCAGGGCTCCGCCCACGAGCGCACCGATGATCGCGCCGCCTTCGAGCGCCGCGACGAGGAGTCCCGCGGCCTTCGCCGTGATCGACGAACGCCCCTCCATGCGACGGGAGCGCGACCAGATGAGCGCGATCTCGAGCGGCAGCCAGACGACGTAGAACCCCATCAGCGTCCAGCCGATCAGGAACACGGGGAACGAATCGGTGAAGGGCAGGACGAGCGCCGCCGCGGCGGTGAGCGCCGTCGAGATGAGCAGCATCCGCTTGTGGCCGACCATGTCGCCGAGCTTCGCGAAAGCGGGCACCACCAGAGCCGACAGCATGAGCTGCGTGCCCTCGAGCCAGTTGACATCGGCGTCGTGGATGCCGAGGTGCCGCGCGATGTCCGTGAGCATGGGCGTGTAGTAGCCCTGCAGCACGCCGCTGGTGAACTCGACGAAGGCGAGGAAGCCGACGACGGTGGCGAGGGTTCCCAGAGTTCGGGTGCGCGTCATCGCGGCTCCTCGGTGAAAGGACTGGATCGGGCACCGAAGCGCCCGCGGAGGGGTGAGATCACCCTAGCCGCTCGAGGAGCGCCCGATGGAACCGCTCCCCCCGCTCGAGCGCGACGATCTCGACGTTCTCATCGACGCCGTGGATCGACGCCCGCTGTGCGTTCGACATCTCGAGCGGCGCGAAGCGGTAGACGGCGGGGGCGAAACGGTGGAAGTGGCGGGAGTCCGTCGCCGCCATCATCACGTACGGGACCGCGGGCACTCCCGGGTGAGAGACGGCGAGAGCGTCGGCGAGCAGCGTGAACTGGGCGTTGTCGGTCGCGGACTCGGGCGACGGCTCGCTCGCCTCCTCGACGGATACGGTGATGAGCGGATCCCGGATGCGCCGACGCACCCGCAGCACCGTCTGCTGCGTCGTCTCACCCAGCGCGATGCGCAGGTTGACCGTCGCCGAGGCCTGCGACGGCAGGACGTTCGCGGCAGTGCCGCCCGACTGCATGGTCGGAGCCACCGTTGTGCGCACGAGTGCTGCGGGCTCGCCGCCGAGCGCGGCGAACAGCCGGCCGGTGACCGGCGGGGCCGAGCCGAGCAGCCGGAGCAGATGCCCTGCCGGACCGGGAGTCTGAGCTCCGAGCTGCGACAGCATCCGTCCGATCGCCTTCGACGGACGCGGTCGGAACATGCGGGGGCCAAGCCGATCGACGGCCCTCGCCACGCGCCGGACCGCTGTGAGAGCGGGCGGTGCCGAGGCGTGACCGCCCTCACCACGCGCCGAGAGCGTGAGCGTCATGACGCCCTTCTCCCCCACGCCGATCATCGCCGCCCGTCCCGGAACGAAGGGCAGCGGCGCATCCACGACGGCGCCGCCCTCGTCCACCACGAGCCACGGGATGATGCCGCGATCGCGCAGGACGCGGGCGATCTCCTCGGCTGCTCGACCGAAGGTCTCCTCATTGCCCCCGAACGACAGGTAGACGTCCCGTGCGGGGGTGAACCCGTCGGCGAGCAGGTTCTCGACCGCCTCGAGCACGACGATCAGCGGACCCTTGTCATCGAGAGCACCACGACCGTAGACGACTCCGTCGGCGATGACGCCCTCGAACGGGGGATGCGTCCATGCGTCGCTCTCGTCGACGGGGACGACGTCATAATGCGCCATCAGCACGACCGGCCCCGCAGCGCCGGCGTCCCTGCCCGTCCAGTGGAAGAGCAGCCCGAAATCGGTGTGCCGTTCGAGTGCGAGATGCTCGTGGACGAGCGGGTAGAGCTGCGCGATCAGAGCGACGAACGACTCGAACGGCTCGGTTCCGCGCTCCTCGACCTCGGCCGACACGGTCGGCAGCTGGATCATCTGCGAAAGCCGTTCGGCGATTCCCGGTCGAGGTTCCGTCACGTCGGCCATCGTATCGCCGGGGACAATTCCCGCCGGCTCGCCGCACTCCGGTCGACGTCCGTCCTGCTCAGCGCCGGCGACGCGAGACAATGGAGGGATGAGCCTGTTCGCCCTGGCGCCCAAGCGCGGTCCGCGCTGGCATCTCGCCACCCAAGCGGCGCTGGGCATCGCGGTGCCGATAGCGGTCATGACCGTGCTCGGCGAGGCGTCGCTCGGCTACGTCGCGGCCTCGGGCGCGTTCACGGTCCTCTTCGCCGGGACGGCACCGGTGATCGATCGGGCGAGGATCCTGCCGTTCGTCGCCGCGGGCCTCATCGTCAGCGCCGCTCTCGGAGTGGCTGTCTCCGCCAACGCCTGGCTCGTGAGCATCGGCGTCGTGGTGGTCGCGGTCGTCAGCGCTGCCCTGGCGTTCGGGTTCCGGCTCGGCCCGCCCGGACCGCTCTTCTTCGTGCTGGTCTTCGGCCTGTCGGCGCACGTCGTGGCGAGCTCGCCCCTGGCACCGCTGACCTATCTCGGGGCACTCGCGGCCGGCTGCGTGTTCTCCTATCTGGTCGCGATGGCGCCGCTTCTGCGTCCTCGAGCGCGCTCGATCTCCGCTCGGCCGCTGAGCGAGCTGCTCCCGGGCCCCGCATTCACCCCCGATTCGCGCATGCTCGTGATCCGGGTCGCGATCGTCGCCGTCATCGGCGTCCTGCTGGGACTGGTGATCGACCCCACCCGGACGTACTGGATCGTGGGGTCGGCGGTGGCGGTGATCGGCGTGGCCGCCGCCCGTCGCGCCGCCGTCCAGCGCGGACTCCATCGCATGCTCGGAACCGTGGTCGGGGCCGGCGTGTACGCGCTGCTCGCGCTGCTGCATCCGTCGGGGCTGTGGCTCGCTCTGCTGCTGGGCGCGCTGCAGTTCACGATCGAGCTCGTCGTCGTCAGGCACTACGCTCTCGCGCTCGTCTTCATCACCCCTCTGGTGCTTCTGCTGACGGGCGCAGCGACGGGCGAGATCGGTTCGATGGACGTCGCCGGGGAGAGGATCGTCGACACCCTCGTCGGAGCTGCTCTGGGTGCGATCTCCGGCTTGCTGCATCCGCGCGCGACCACGTCTTCCGTGTGACTCTCTCGACGTCTGCCGTCGCACGCGCCATACTCGCAGCATGACCCGTGCGCCTGAGATCGCCGACTACCACCGCAGGCTCAGCTCGGAGGATCGGCTGATCTGCGACCTCCTCGCGGACGAGATCGACCGAGCACTCCCCGACGCCGCCGCCAAGGTCTGGCACGCGCACCCGGTCTGGTTCCTCGACGGCAATCCGATCGTCGGATACGACCGCTTGAAGGATGCCGTCCGACTGATGTTCTGGAGCGGCCAGTCGTTCGCAGAGCCCGGACTCGTCGCCTCAGGATCCTTCGAGGCCGCCGAGAAGAGATTCACCTCCGCCTCGGAGATCGACACCGACCGGCTCGCCGTCTGGCTGTCGGAGTCGCGGGTCGTGCAATGGGACTACGAGCACATCCGCACGAACCGGGGCCTCGTCAAGCGCACCTCGTTCTGATCGCGGCTCGGGAACACCGCGAGACGGTGCGCGGTTGCACCTCGAGAGCCGAGAGGAGAGCCATGGAACTGACGCTCGTGACCTCCGCGTTCTGCGGAGCGTGCTCGCGCACCCGCTCGGTCGTGGAGGACGCCGTGCGCTACCTCCCCGACGCGACCGTCACCGAGATCGACGTCGCGAGAGAACCGGATGCCGCGGAGGCGCTCGACATCCGCGTCACCCCGACCGTCATCATCCGCGATGATTCGGGCGCAGAAGTGTTCCGCGCCGAAGGTGTGCCGACGGTGCCTCAGGTGCTCACGGCGGCGGTGAAGGCCCTCCCCGCCTGAGCGCGACGTCGCTCTTGCGGATGTCCGACCCCCGGCGCAGAATGAGCCGCAGCGGGACCGACGGCGGCCCCGCCTGACAAGGCTGGGGGCAGTCATGGCCAATCTCAATCCCTATCTCTCGTTCCGCACCGAGGCGCGACAGGCGATGGAGTTCTATCAGGGCGTGCTCGGCGGTGATCTCGAGATCGACGTGTTCGGCGAGTTCCCCGACATGGTCCAGAACCCGGATCAGAACGATCTCGTGATGCATGCGCAGCTCACGACGCCGGACGGCCTGGTGCTCATGGCCTCAGACACCCCCGACGGCATCCCGTTCGAGCCGCCCCAGGGATTCTCGGTCTCGCTCAGCGGCAACTCGCAGGAGAAGACGCAACAGGTCTGGGACGCCCTGTCCGACGGTGCGGCGATCACCATGCCGCTCGACACCCCGCCGTGGGGCGGCACGTTCGGAATGCTCGTCGATCGTTTCGGAGTCCCCTGGATGCTGCACGGCGACCCCGAGTGAGTCGCTCAGCGCAGGGCTTCGGCCTCGATGAACGCTCGGAGCTCGTGCTCGTCGTCGGCCATCTCGGTCCTGCGCTGCGGAGCGTCGAGCATCGCGCGCAGCTCTGAGGAGTACTCGAGCTCGACGCCGATCGCCTCGCGGATCGTCTCGGCGAACTTCTGCGGCTTCGCCGTCTCGAGCACGAGCATGGGCACACCGGGCTCGACGTTCTCGCGAGCGACCTTGACTCCGTCGGCCGTGTGCGGGTCGATGATGTCCCCCGTCGCCTCATAGACGGACCTGATCGTCGCGAGCCTGTCGTCGTGCGTCGAGGTGCCGCTGACGATGCCGAACTCCTCGACGAAACGCGCCAGATCGGAGGTGAAATCGAAGAAACCCTGGGTGTCGAGCTCCTGCCAGGCCTTCACGACGCGGCTTGCGTCACGACCCACGAGTTCGAAGATGAAGCGCTCGAGGTTCGACGCCTTCGAGATGTCCATCGACGGGCTCGAGGTGGCGAGCGTCTGGGCAGCGCTCCGCGGCCGGTAGACGCCGGTGCGGAAGAACTCGTCGAGCACGTTGTTCTCGTTGGCGGCGAGCACGAGGCGACGGATGGGCAGCCCCATCTCCTTCGCGAAGAACCCCGAGAGGATGTTGCCGAAGTTTCCGGACGGCACCGTGAACGACACCTCGGTCCATCCGCCGGCGTCCGTCGCGCGCAGCCACGCCCAGAAGTAGTAGACGACCTGGGCGGTGATGCGCGCGAGGTTGATCGAGTTGACCGCACCGAGGTGCTGAGCGCGCTTGAAGTCGAGGTCGCCGGCGAGGGACTTGACGAGGTTCTGGCAATCGTCGAACACGCCGTCGACGACGATGTTGTGGATGTTGTCATCGTCGAGCGAGAACATCTGCGCGCGCTGGAACGCGCTCATGCGCCCCTTCGGGGACAGCATGAACACCGAGATGCGGTCCTTGCCGCGAAGAGCGTGCTCGGCAGCCGAGCCGGTGTCTCCCGAGGTCGCGCCGAGAATGTTGAGGACAGAGCCCTTGCGCTCGAGCGCGTACTCGACGACCTGCCCGAGGAACTGCATGGCCATGTCCTTGAAAGCGAGGGTCGGCCCCTCGGAGAGACCCACCAGGGTGAGATCGTCGCCGATCGACCGCAGGGGCACGACCTCTTCAGGGAACGGCTCGTAGGCGGCCTCCGTCATGCGGGCGAGATCGGCCCGCGGGATGTCCGTGGCGAAGAGACCGAGCACCTCGGTGGCGAGCTGCGGATACGTCAGGGCACGCCAGCGCTCGAGCGTCTCTCCGTCGACCGTGGGCATCGTCTCGGGGACGGCCAGTCCTCCGTCGGGCGCGAGCCCCTCGAGCAGGGTCTCGCAGTACGGCAGCGGCTGCATGCCGCCTCGGGTGGAGATGTACTGCACGGGAGCTCCTCGGTTCGGGATCGGCACGGGGCTTCCATTGTCGCAGGTGGGCGCGGGGTGATTTCACGATCAGGATGCGCGTCTCACGACATAGCGCGTTCATCGCGCGGAGGCAATGGTGTTCCGCTGTGAACTCGTATCTCTTAGCGTGGACCCCATCAACAGAACAGGAGCCCTCATGACTGCGAAGACCCATACCGCGCATGACCACAAGCCCGCGGACGGCCAGGCTCCCACGACAGCCTCGACGCCGGCCGAACCCCTCTACGAGCGTGTCGACCTCGATCGCTACGTCGTGCTGCACGACGGCCCCGTCGGATACGTCGAGCACGTGCATCCTGTCTTCGTCTGCTACGTCGGCCACCCTTACCCGCACGCCGACGAGATCGCTCAGGTGCATGACTTCCACGACGCGGTGAGGACTGTCCTGCACCGCGCCGTCTCGAAGCGGCGCGCTCAGTGAGCCACGAGGTCTGGCCCGGTTCCCCCTACCCGCTCGGCGCGACCTTCGACGGCCAGGGCACGAACTTCGCCCTGTTCAGCGAGGGCGCCGAGAAGGTCGAACTGTGCCTGTTCGACGACGACGGCAGCGAGGAGCGCGTCCCGCTCGAAGAGGTCGACGCGTTCGTCTGGCACGGCTATCTGCCCTCCGTGCAGCCCGGACAGCTCTACGGATACCGCGTGCACGGACCGTACGACCCCGCGCAGGGAAAGCGATTCAACCCGAACAAGCTCCTCCTCGACCCGTACGCGAAATCCGTGGCCGGCCGGGTCGACTGGGGGCAGCCCCTGTTCGGCTACGACTTCGGCGACCCCGATTCCCGCAACGATGAAGACTCCGCCGCGACGATGGTCAAGGGCGTCGTCGTGAACCCGTTCTTCGAGTGGGCGGGCGACCGACTGCCCAAGACCCCTTACGCACAGAGCGTGATCTACGAGGCGCACGTCAAGGGACTGACCCAGCTGCACCCGGACATCCCCGAGGAGCTGCGGGGCACGTATGCGGCCATCGGCCACCCGTCGGTCATCGAGCACCTGGTGCACCTCGGCGTCACCGCGATCGAGCTGATGCCGGTGCATCAGTTCGTCTACGACTCGACCCTCGAGGAAAAGGGCCTCACGAACTACTGGGGCTACAACACGCTCGCCTTCTTCGCGCCGCACAACGACTACTCCTCCAGCGGGCAGCACGGTCAGCAGGTGCAGGAGTTCAAGGCCATGGTGCGCGCACTGCACTCGGCGGGGATCGAGGTCATCCTCGACGTGGTCTACAACCACACCGCCGAGGGCAACCACATGGGGCCGATGCTGTCGATGCGGGGCATCGACAACGAGGCGTACTACCGCCTCGAAGAGGACCGTCGCTACTACACCGACTACACGGGCACGGGCAACAGCCTCAACGCCGGCAACCCGCACGCGCTGCAGCTGATCATGGACTCGCTGCGGTACTGGGTCACGGAGATGCATGTCGACGGCTTCCGCTTCGATCTCGCCTCGACTCTCGCGCGCGAGTTCTACGACGTCGACCGTCTCGCGGCCTTCTTCGAGCTGGTGCAGCAGGATCCGATCGTCTCGCAGGTGAAGCTCATCGCCGAGCCGTGGGATGTGGGCCCCGGCGGATACCAGGTCGGCAACTTCCCTCCGCAGTGGACGGAGTGGAACGGCAAGTACCGCGACACCGTGCGCGACTTCTGGCGCGGTGAGCCGCAGGCGCTCGGCGAGTTCGCATCGCGTCTCACCGGTTCCGCCGACCTGTACGAGCACTCCGGTCGGCGTCCCGTGGCGTCGATCAACTTCGTCACCGCTCACGACGGCTTCACGCTGCGCGACCTCGTGTCGTACAACGAGAAGCACAACGAGGCCAACGGCGAGGACAACAACGACGGCGAATCCCACAACCGCTCGAGCAACAACGGCGTCGAGGGGCCCACCGACGACGAGACGATCAACCGCGTCCGCGCCCGACAGCAGCGCAACTTCCTCGCGACACTGCTGCTGTCGCAGGGAGTGCCGATGATCGCGCACGGCGACGAGCTCGGTCGCACCCAGGACGGCAACAACAACGGCTACGCGCAGGACAACGAGCTCACCTGGGTCGATTGGGAGGCGGCGGATCGTCCTCTCGTCGAGTTCACGGCAGCGGTGGCGAGACTGCGCCGCATGCACCCGACGTTCCGCCGCAGCCGGTTCTTCGACGGCCGGCCGGTGCGGTCGGAGGACGGCGAACGAGTGCCGGATGTGGTCTGGCTGCGACCCGACGGCCGCCGGATGGAGCCCGAGGACTGGGATTCCGGATTCGGTCTCGCGATCGGCATGTTCTTGAACGGACAGGGCATCCGCGAGAAGGACCGCCGTGGACAGCCGGTGACGGATCAGAACTTCCTCGTCTACTTCCACAGCGGGACGGAGGCTATCGACGCCGTGCTCCCCGACGAGCGCCACGGGCGTGCGTGGGAGGTCGCCGTCGACACCGCCGGCGACCGTGCCGGAGGCGACGCGATCGACGCCGGCGCTCCGGTGACCCTCGAAGCCAACTCGATGCTGGTGCTGCGCGAAGTCGATCAGACCGAGGTGCCGACGGACGACTCCGTCGAGGCCTCGCTGCGCATCCAGACCGAGCGCGCCGAAGCTCCGTCACCCGCCCCGACCCCGGAGCTGCCTCGATGACCCACCGCCCGCTCTCGACCTATCGTCTGCAGATCCGAGCGGGTTTCACGCTCGACGACGCGGCATCGATCACGGAGTACCTCACCGAGCTGGGTGCCTCGTGGGCGTACCTCTCACCGCTGCTCGCGGCCGTGCCGGGGTCGGACCACGGCTACGACGTCGTCGATCATTCCCGGGTCGACGATGCCCGCGGTGGCCCCGAGGGGCTCGAGCGCTTCTCCGCCGCGGCCCGCTCAGCGGGGCTCGGGGTCCTCGTCGACATCGTCCCGAACCACGTCGGCGTGGCCGTCCCGCGCGCGAACCTCTGGTGGTGGGATCTGCTGCGACTCGGGCGCTCATCGCGCCATGCGCTGGCATTCGACGTCGACCCGCGACTGTCCGACGGACGGGTGCGACTGCCGATCCTCGGGTCGTCGCTCGCGGAGGTGCTGTCAGCCGATGAGATCGTCGTCGACACGACCCCGGCCGACGATGCCCCCGACGGAACGCTGTCGTACTTCGACCACGTGCTTCCCCTGGCACCGGGATCGGGAGAGCTCGCAGACGATCTGCCTGCCCTCCTCGACGCCCAGCACTACGAGCTGCGGTTCTGGGAGGACCAGAACACCGACCTCGACTACCGTCGGTTCTTCGCCGTGTCCGAGCTCGCCGGCATCCGCGTCGAGATCCCGGATGTCTTCGAGGAGTCGCACCGCGAGATCGCCCGGTGGATCACCGACGGTCTGGCCGACGGACTCCGCGTCGACCATCCCGACGGGCTGACGGATCCCGGCGAGTACCTCGAGCGACTCGCCGACATCACCGGCGGCGCGTACACGGTCGTCGAGAAGATCCTCGAACCGGGTGAGCAGCTGCCGTCCTGGTGGCGCACCGACGGCACGACCGGCTACGACGCGATGGGCGAGATCGACCGCGTGCTGATCGACGGCGACGGAGTCGCAGCCCTCGACCTCCTCGACTCGCGGCTGCGGGACGAGACCGGTCTGCCGGCCGCGAAGTCCTGGGCCGACCTGATCCACTCCACGAAGCGGATGATCGCCGACGACCTCCTGCAGTCCGAGGTGCGACGCCTCGTCAGGGCTCTGCCGTTCGGCGTGGTCGGCGCCGAGGACGCGCTCGCCGAGATCGTGGCGAGCTTCCCGGTCTACCGGTCCTACCTCCCGGCGGGACGCGAGCATCTGCAGCACGCGATCGACGACGCCGCACGGCGCCGCCCCGACCTCGCGGGATCGATCGCCGAGCTGACGCCCCTGCTGCTCGACACCTCGCTCGAGGTCTCGCAGCGCTTTCCGCAGGTGACGGGAGCGGTGATGGCCAAGGGCGTGGAGGACACCGCGTTCTACCGCCACACCCGCCTCGGCACCCTCACCGAGGTCGGCGGCGATCCCTCGATCGCCTCCGTCTCGGTCGACGAGTTCCATGACGCCCAGCAGGCGCGGCTCGCGTCGTGGCCGTACTCGCTCACCGCTCTGTCGACCCATGACACCAAGCGATCCGAGGACGTCCGTGCGCGTCTGTCGGTGCTCTCCGAGATTCCGGACCGCTGGGCGCAGGTGCTGACCGAGCTCCGTGCCGTCGCCTCGACAGGACACGGGCCACTCGATTCCCTTCTCTGGCAGGCCGCGGTCGGAGCATGGCCGATCTCGTCGGAGCGCCTGCTCGCCTACGGGCTGAAGGCCGCGCGCGAGGCTGCGGAGTCGACCGGATGGCAGCATCCGGACCTCGAGTTCGAGAAGGGCGTCGAAGCGATCGCCGAGGCGGCGAACGGGCGGGCTCGACCCATCCTCGAGGGATTCGTCGGCGAGATCGTCGACCCCGGTCGAGTCAACTCGCTGTCCGCGAAGCTCCTGCAGCTCGCAGCTCCCGGTGTGCCCGACGTCTACCAGGGCACCGAGCTGTGGGACCACTCGCTCGTCGACCCCGACAACCGGCGGCCGGTCGATTTCGCAGCGCGTTCGGCGATGCTGGGTCGACTCGATGCCGACGTCTCTCGCGGCATCCTTCCTCCCATCGACGACTCGGGCCTCGCGAAGATGCTCGTCACGTCGCGCACGTTGCGTCTGCGCCGGGACAACCCCGAGCTCTTCTACCGGTATCGCCCGGGCGGTGTCGCCGGTGAGGCGTCGGATCATGTGGTCGCGATGGACCGGGGCGGTGTGCTGGCGGTGGCGTCGCGTCTGCCCGTCGGACTCGAGCGCCGCGGCGGATGGGGCGACACCGTGCTGCTGCGCCGCGAACTGCCGGCGACGGACGCGATCACCGGTCGCCGCTTCGGCCGCGGTTCGATCCGGCTGGCCGACCTGCTCGACACGTATCCGGTCGCGCTGCTGGTGGACGAGCGATGATCTCGGTCTGGGCTCCCCGCGCCGACAGCGTGCGGTTGCGTCGTCTGACACCCGCGTGCACCACGATCTCGGAGCACGACCTCACGTCGGCTGATGACGGTTCGGGATGGTGGAGCACCGATGTGGCGATGTCCGAGGGCGAGCGCTATGGCTTCCTCCTCGGCGACAGCACCGACCTGCGCCCTGATCCGCGGTCGCTGCGGCAGCCGCGGGGCGTGCACGGCCCCTCGGCTCTCTTCGATCCGGCCCGCTTCGAGTGGACCGACGGGGACTGGCGCGGTGCGCCGCTCGACGGTGGCGTGATCTACGAGCTGCACGTCGGGACATTCACACCGGACGGCACGCTCGACGCGCTCATCGGGCATCTCGATCACCTCGTCGAACTCGGCATCACGCATGTCGAGCTGCTCCCGGTCAACGCGTTCAGCGGCGACTGGAACTGGGGTTACGACGGCGTGCTCTGGTACGCCGTGCATGAGGGGTACGGGGGACCCGCCGCATACCAGCGGTTCGTCGACGCCGCCCACTCACGCGGCATCGCGGTGATCCAGGACGTCGTCTACAACCACCTCGGACCCAGCGGCAACTACCTGCCCGAGTTCGGTCCGTATCTGCGCGAGGGCCGGCACACGGCGTGGGGCGACTCGGTGAACCTCGACGAGCCGGCCGTGCGCGAGTACATCATCGAGAACGCGCTGATGTGGCTCCGTGACTTCCACGTCGACGGGCTGCGGCTCGACGCCGTGCACGCACTGCACGACGAGAGCACCCCGCACCTCCTGCACGAGCTGTCCGAGCGCGTAGATGCGCTCGCTCGCGAGGTCGATCGCCCTCTGAGCCTGATCGCCGAGTCGGATCTGAACGACCCGGTCATGGTCCTCTCCCACGAGGAGGGAGGGAACGGCCTCACCGCGCAGTGGTCAGACGACTGGCATCACGCGGTGCACGTCGCGCTCACCGGCGAGACCGACGGGTACTACGCCGACTTCGCCGCGCCGGACGCGTTGGCGAAGGTCACTCAGACCGGGTTCTTCCACGACGGGACGTACTCGTCGTTCCGCGGGCGCACGCACGGCGCGCCGCTGCCGCCGAGCGTCCCTGCCTGGCGACTGGTCACATTCGCGCAGGACCACGACCAGATCGGCAACCGTGCAGCGGGAGATCGGCTGGCCGCTTCGCTCTCCTCCGATCGACTCGCCGTCGCCGCGGTTCTCACCCTGACCGCACCGGGCACCCCCATGCTGTTCATGGGCGAGGAGTGGGCTGCGTCCACCCCGTGGCAGTTCTTCACGTCGCACAAGGAACCGGAGCTCGCGAAAGCCACCGCGGAGGGGCGGATCGCGGAGTTCGCGCGCATGGGGTGGGACCCGGCCGCCGTGCCCGACCCACAGGACCCGGCTACGTTCGAGCGATCGCGGCTGGACTGGAGCGAGCTCGCATCGGCATCGCACGCCCGCATCTTCGATCTGTATCGACGCCTGATCGCCCTGCGGCGCGAGGTGCCCGAGTTGACCGATCCCGAGATGTCGCACAACCACGTCATCGTGTCGAAGACGGAGGGCGCATCGGAGAACCGGGCCTACCGGATCGAACGAGGCGAGGTGTCGGTGCTCGTGAATCTCGCCGAGCAGGAGGTGGAGTTCGATCTCGCCCCCGACTCGCGGATACTGCTGGAGACGGCGCCCGTGCGGACGATCGCGCGGACCATCGTGCTCGCACCCGAGTCCGCGGCGATCGTCGCACCTGCGCGCTGATCGCCTTTCGGCCAGGTCAGAGAGACTTGGCGAAGCACAGGGACAGACCGCTGCCGATGTAGTGGCCGAACAGCGGGATCGGTCCGTAGCCCTCGCGTTCGTAGAAGCGCACGGCATCCGGCTGAGCGGTGCCCGTCTCGAGCACGAGGGACCGGATGCCGAGCAGGCGCGCTTCTCCCTCGAGTGCGCGCAGCAGCGCCACGGCTGCGCCCGTCCCGCGCGCGGAGGGAGCCGCGTACATCCGCTTGATCTCTGAGACGTCGGTTCCGAGCACGGCCGGATCGAGGGGTCGGAGACCGCCGCATACGATGGCGAGCCCGCTCTCCTCTCGTGCGATGAGGAAGACGGGCACGTCGTCCGCCGAGGGGATGACGCCCGGCTCATGGTCGTCGCTGCCGTACCGCGCATCGAGTTCGCTGCGCTGCGCGGCCCTGAGCCGCTCCGCATCCGGATGCGACCATGTCACCCGCTCGACCGTCACTCCCATGTCGCCCTCTCGATCCGATGTCGCCGCCCGATTCACGGTACCGAGCGAAGATGTCGGGGATGTTGCCGCGCGTCACCATATATTCACGATTCTCTTAATTCATGCTTTTCTGTACAGTTGCATCGTGACCCTCGCCGCCTCGCCCACCCATACCGCCGCCGTCGCCCGCCTGGGTCATGCCCTGTCGGACTCGACGCGCGCAGCCATCCTGCTGGCGCTTCGAGCGGCGCCGGCGTACCCGTCCGACATCGCGGACGAGCTCGGGGTCAGCCGACAGCTCCTGTCGAACCATCTCGCGTGCCTTCGAGGATGCGGGCTCGTCGAAAGCGTCCAGGACGGACGCCGCAGCCGCTACGCGCTCGCCGACCCGCATCTCGCGACCGCGCTCGACGAGCTCATGCGCATCACGCTGATCGTCGAACCGGACTGCTGCGACGGCGAAGGATGCAGCTGCTGATGTCGACGAGCACTCTCACCGCCGAACGGCGCGCGACTCTGCACCGCCGCATCCGCCTCATCGTGGCGTTCACGATCGTCTACAACGTGATCGAGGCGGCCGTCGCGATCGCCGCAGGGTCAGTCGCATCGTCGGCCGCGCTGATCGGGTTCGGGCTCGACTCGAGCATCGAGGTGCTCTCGGCAGCGGCCGTGGCCTGGCAGTTCACGCGACGCGACCCCGAGCGCTGGGAGACGCCCACCCTCCGTGTCATCGCCGTCGCGTTCTTCGCTCTCGCGGCCTATGTCGTCACGTCGTCGGTGCTGTCGCTGCTCGGCGGTGATCGGCCGGAGCACAGCACGGTCGGTCTCGTGCTGACCGCGGTCAGTGTGATCGTGATGCCGCTCGTGTCGTTCGCCGAGCGACGCGCCGGCCTCGAGGTCGGGTCGACCACGGCCGTCGCCGACTCGAAGCAGACGCTGATCTGCAGCTACCTCTCGGCCGCCGTGCTCATCGGACTCGGCGTCAACAGCCTGTTCGGGTGGTGGTGGGCGGATGCCGTCGCCGGCCTCGTCATCGCGGTCTTCGCGGTACGCGAGGGTCTCGAAGCCTGGAAGGGCGACGCCTGTGCCACTTCGATCGGCATGATCCTCGAGGACGAGCACGAGCACCACGACCACGAGCACGAGCACCACCGTCACGACGACGCGCCTCACATGCGCTGACGACCACGGAGTTCCAGAAAGAATTCCCGCCCGCGTCACTTTCCGTCGAGTTCGGGGTCTTGCATACGAGACCTGAAGTCGGCCTGGGGGGATACGAGCCGGTTTCGGGTCTGAGCCGCACTCTCCCCTTTGAGCGGCTCGCGGGTGGGGCAACTCCCACGGCCCCACCCGCCCTTCCGGGCTTCACGGGTCAGGCGTCCGCGCAGTCAGATCCAGCCGCGCTCCTCGGCCATCAGCACCGCCTGCTGGCGGGTGCCGACCGACAGCTTCGCGAGCACCGCCGAGATGTGGTTGCGCACCGTGCCGGGCGCGAGCGAGAGGGTCCTGGCGATCTGGGTCGTCGTCTCACCGCGGCGCCCGGCGCGGAGCACGTCCAGCTCCCGATCCGTGAGGGGCGACCGTTCGTCGCTCAGCGCGTCGGCCGCGATCTCAGGATCGACGTAGCGGGCACCCGCGGCGACCCTGCGGATGACATCGGCGACCTGATCCGCTCCTCGTGACTTCGGCAGGAAGCCCGCGACACCCGATGCGAGAGCCCGCCGAAGCACCCCGGGCCGCGCGTGACGGGTGACCACCACGCAGCGCGTGACGATGGCTCGGTTCAATCGCTCCGCGACCTCCACACCGTCGAGACCGGGCATCTCGAGATCGAGCAGGCACACGTCGGGCGTCAGAGCGAGCGCAGCAGCGAGCGCCTGCTCACCGTCGGCGCACTCGGCGACCACCTCGATGTCTCCTTCCAGACGCAACAGGGCGGCGAGCGCCGAACGGATCATCCCCTCGTCGTCAGCGAGGAGCACACGGATCATCGGCTCTGCCCATCTGCGGTCGACACATCGGATCGCGGAACCGTCACCGAGACGATGAACTCGTCGGCATCCTCCCGGATCTCCAGGGTTCCTCCCGCCTCCGAGATCCGGCGTCGCACTCCGTCGAGGCCCGACCCGACGGGGTGTGTCGCCACGCCGGTCACCACATCGTTCGCGACCTCGTAGCGCCACCCGTCGTCGACCCTGCGAAGGTCGAGCCGAGCCCGTCGCCCGGCCCCGTGCCTCAGGACGTTCGTGGTCGTCTCCCTGATGACGGGACCGAGAGCCGATGACGGCGCCTCATCGGCGTCGGGTGCGATGTCGGCCTCGACGGAGAGTCCGGCCGCGGCGAGAAGGTCACGGGCATTCGCCACCTCGTCACCCAGCGGCACCGAGCGGAAGCGCGTCGCCAGATCTCGGGTCCCCTGCCTGGCTTCGTCGACGCTGACCCTGGCGGCCCGGAGCTGCTCGAGAGCTGCGTCGGGATCGATCCTCATCAGGCGCTCGGCCAGTTCGAGCTGCAACGCGATCACCTGCAGGTGGTGCCCCTGGAGGTCGTGCACGTCGGTCGCCACGCGCAGACGCTCCTGCGTCGCGGCGAGGCGGGCCTCCGACGCCCTCGCACGATCGACGGTGACCAGCACATCCCACCACCACAGCGAGCTCACCGACATCGCCGGGATGAGGATCGCGTACAGCGCAGGGATCCAGCCGGGGAGCGCGATCTCGGTCGCGCCCCGAGCGGCGTCGGCGACGGCGACGAGCACGAGCACCACGGTGGTCAGGACGACCATCCGCAGGCGCACCCCCTTGGGCCAGTTGAGCAGCAGCACCGACTGAGCGATGGGCATGAGCGCGAGCAGCCAGCTGTCGAGCACGAGGCCGCCCGCGATCCCGTAGCCGACCGCGATGAGCAGCGGAAGGGCGATGCGCGTCCACGCGATGCCCGGCTCGGCATCCAGCCGGTGGCGGTAGTCCGCGAGCAGCACGATGGTGGAGCCCCACCAGAGCAGGCCACCCACGCCGACGACGAACGCCGCCGTCGCATCGCCGGGCACGGCGAGCGCCTGCAGCGTCCAGACCAGCACCAGGAAGAGCTCGAGGAAGGCCACGGCCGACACCGTGTACCACCAGGTCGCGGTGATGCCTCGGGCGAGCTGGCGGGCTCCCGGGGGTGGGTCGTCGGCAGGATCGACGACCGGAGAAGTGCTGCGCATGCCCCCACGATACGGGCGTGACACATGTCATGGATGCCGCGGGCGAACCACCCGGAAAGCAGTGACGGTTCGGCACTGCCGCAGCGCGACGCCAGACGGTGGACTGGATGCATCGCGACGGAGACACCGTCGCTCAGACCGGCAGGAGCCACCCATGAATCTCATCGAGACCTTCCAGGGCTTCGTCGCCCAGGTGCCTGAACTCATTCAGCCGCTCATCGTCGCCCTCGCGGGCGCCATCCCCTTCATCGAGGGCGAGGGAGCCGTGTCGATCGGCATCATCGGCGGCATCAATCCGGTGATCGCGGCCGTCGCGGCGATCGTCGGCAACTTCCTCTGCGTGGCCGTGCTCGTCATCGCGAGCTCCGGTGCACGCACCGCGATCGTGAACCGGTCCCGCAGCCGGCAGGCCGTTGCGGCCGGTGGCGGAGCCGTCGAGGCGGCACCCGCAGACACGATCGACTCCGACCGCGGTGGCGCCCGCCGCGAGAAGTTCCAGCGGGCGTTCGAGCGCTACGGCGTGCCGGGGGTCAGCCTGCTCGGTCCGCTGCTGCTGCCGACGCAGTTCACCGCCACGATGCTCGCCGCGGCGGGTGTCGGCAAGGTCCGCATCCTCATCTGGCAGGCTGTCGCGATCATCGGCTGGACGACGATCGTCGCGGTGATCGTCGGCAGTGCCGTCTACGCGATCCGCTGAGACAACGACGTCGAACGCACGGAAGCCCACTCGCCGAACGCGAGTGGGCTTCCGTGCGTGTCGGGGTCAGCGACGTCCGGCGCTCGAACGGCGCCTGGCGGCGATTCCGGTGGCCAGTCCGCCACCGACGATCAGTGCGACCGCCAACGACAGGAATGCCGCGCCCGATTCGCCTCCCGTCAGAGCGAGCTCGCCGGGAGCCGCGACCGGGGTCTGCGTCGGCGCCGGAGTCGGTGCCGGAGTTGCGACCGGCGTCGGGGTCGGGGTCGGAACCGGCGTGGCCGGGGTCGGCGTCGGCGTCGGCGTCGGCGTCGGCGTCGGCGTCACGACGGGCACCGGGTTGGCGATGTTGGTGAGGGTGAGCTCGATACCGGCCGTGGTTTCCGGCGTGACCTCGAAGGTGCCGTCTCCGACGTCGACGACGCCGTCGCCGGTGATCGTCCACTCACCCCAGGTCACCCCCTGGATCTCAGGCAGATCGATCTCCTCGATCACGAAGGTCGAACCGAGCGGAGCACGTCCGCTGAGCACCGACTCCCCCACCGGAACCGTCATCGTGGTGGCTGCCGCATCCGAACCCTCGACCGAATAGCGCACGGTGTAGGTCGCGTCCCGAGCGGCATCCGCCTGCGCGCCGGTGAGCTCCTTCGTGATGCCGAACGTCGTGTACGAGACACCACTGCCGTCGCCACCACCCGTTTCGACGACCGTGTGGGTCGCCGAGGTCGCGAACGTGTTGACGATCGCGTGGTTGCCGAAGACATCTCCCTCGGACACCGGCGCATCCGCCTGCGTGTAATACAGCAGCTCATACGCGAATCCGCCCGTCGGCAGACCGGATGCAGCGAACTCGAACGACTGTCCGTCGCCGGCGATGTCGATCGTGTACGCAGAGGGGTCGACCTCGCTCCAGTCGCCGACCTGTGCACCGTTCTCGACGGCCCGCCGGCTCAGCCGGACGTCGCCGGTGTAGTGATGGTCGGTGCGGCCGGCGTCGAGCGTGTCGGCGATCGTGAAGGCACCGTCGTCGACATAGCCGCTCGGAATACCGATGACCCACTTCAGGAGTCCAGGGGTCGCGGTCTCGCCGCCGTACTTGTAGGGCTCGTCCTCTTCCGCCGAATCTCCCGGTACGACTCCGCCGTCACCGGGCAGGTCGACGATCTCGATCGTGTCACCCAGGTCGAACTCGACGGTCTCGCTGGTCGTCGACTGCGAAGCCCGCGCCTCCATCCAGAACGAGCCGCCGACCTCCTCGAGGCCGCCGACCGCTGCGGTCAGAGTGCACACCATGTCCGGCCCCTGCCCGGCAGCGACGACGCAGTTCGCCATGACCAGACCCGTCGCCGGGTCTGTGATCGTGAACTCACCGGCCGACTGACGGCTGAACTCCGCGGGCAGGGTCATCCCGAAGGTCTCCCCTGCCTGCGCCCCGGTCGGGACGGCCCACTCGCCCGTGATCCGCACGGTCTGCCATTGCACCAGCGGGCCACCGCCGTTCTCGTTCTCGAGCGAGACGCTGCCGATCGCCCCCGGATAGGTCACGGACGGAGCCGCCATTGCGGGCGCGGTGGAGCCGAGCAGCCCCGCGATCGCCAAGACCATCCCCACGATGATCGCCACGATGCCGCGCTGTCGCGGCCTCGCTCCCCCGGCTCTCCTGGCCTCATTCATCCTCTTCGTCCGTGCACGCACGACACCACGCTCCCCAGTCATCGTTCTCCCCATCCGATTCGCGTCGCTCCCAATGCGACACATCTAAGAGATCAGGAAAAAGCGGGGGGATTACGCGGCAACCGGTATACAACTCCGATATACCGGGATGCGGTGTTGGCTGCGGCGTACCGGGGACTGCCTCGACGCGTCCCGGCCGTCATCGATTCCGGTTTTCCCCGCCCGTGGCTCGCGGGCTCATGCGCCCCGCCTGATGCGCCCAGATGGCGATCTCGACGCGATTGCGGACCCCGAGCTTGGTCATGAGGCTCGCCACGTGCGTCTTCACCGTGCTGAGGGTGATGAACAGCTCGCGCGCGATCTCGCCGTTGCTCAGACCCGCAGACACCTTCGCGAGCACCTGCTCCTCACGCTCGGTCAGCGACTCGACCGGCGGCGGCGATGGTGCGGCGGCGGCCGATCCGGCGAAGGCCTCGAGCAGGCGCACCGTCACGTTGGGGGCGATCAGGGCATCACCGCTCGCTGCGGCGCGGATCGCCTGGGCGAGCAGCTCCGACCCGGCGTCCTTGAGCAGGAAACCTCTGGCGCCGGCGCGCAATCCCGCGAAGATGTACTCGTCGAGGTCGAAGGTCGTGATGAGGACGACCGCCATGGGATCGGGCACCCCTGGGCCGGCGAGCATCCGGGTCACCTCGATGCCATCAAGGCCGGGCATCCGGATGTCGAACAGGCACACGTCCGGTCGCAGACTGCGGGCGAGGGCGACCGCTTCGGTGCCGTCGGCCGCCTGACCGACGACTTCGATGTCGGTTTGGGCGCCGAGGATCATGCTCAGTCCGGTGCGCACGAGTTCCTGATCGTCGGCGACGAGCACTCGGATCATCATGGCGCCCACCCGGCGCGGGGCAGCACCGCGTTGACGATCCATCCGCCGCCTGACGCCGGACCCGCCTCGCAGGCACCGCCGAGGAGGGCAGCACGCTCCCTCATGCCGATGATGCCGAAGCCGGGAGTCGGCGACGCGGCCACGTCTCCGTCGTTCGTCACTCTCAGGCGCACACCACCCGCGTCTGCCTCCACGCGGACGTCGACGCGGGTGACCTGTCGCGCGTGACGGAGGGCGTTGGTCACCGATTCCTGCGCGAGACGGAAGACGGCGGCAGCCACGGGTGGCGGGATGCTGTCGTTGTTGCGCGCGACCTCGACGACGACGACCGTTCCGCCCGGCCGCGTTCCGGCGAGCTGCGCGATGTCGTCCAGCTGCGCGCTCGGCGCGAGCTCGGCCGACTCTCCCTGCCGCAGGACTCGCACCATCGACCTGAGCTCGCTCAGCGTCCGGGCCGCCTCCGCCTCGATCACGCCGAGCGCGTCCTGCGCTGCGCGCGAGTCTCGCCCGGCCACCGCGATGCCCGCCTGGGCGCGGATCGCGATCGCCGAGACATGGTGGGCGACCGTGTCGTGCAGGTCGCGAGCCAGGTGCTCGCGCTCCAGCATCCGGATCCGGTCGAGGCTTCGTCGTCTCGATCCCGCCCGGTAGCGAAAGGCGATGCCGAACAGGGCGACCGTCAGCAGCAGCGCGAACCCCCCGACGAGTTCATCGAAGCCTTCCCCGCGGACGAATGTCAGCGCGAGGCTCGCCAGGAGGATGGCCGACCCGATCACGAGGTCGCGACCTGCCCCCCACCGGTACACGGCGTACACGTTCACCATCACGAAGAGACTCGAGTACAGCGCCGAGTCGGGCAGGAGCAGATCGACCGGCACCATCACGATGATGAGCATGAGAAGCGGCTTCGTGCGGCGCCACAGCACGGTCGGCAGCACGACGAGGAGGGCGATCACCGCGAGCAGCGGCTGCGTCAGGTCGGTGCGGACGATGCCCTCGACCACGGCCAGGACGGCGACGAGGGCCAGGAGCACCCAATCCCGCCAGACTCGGGAGGGCGGAGGGGGCACAGCGCTCGGGGCACTCCACACGGAACGCACGAGCCCGGTCACGCTGTCATGATACAAGCGCACCACGGCGCGACACCCCCGCGTCTGCCGGCGCGAGCGGCGCCGGATGAGCAGCTCCGCCACGGCACTGTTGATCATGAACGCGGCGGCGACGAGCAATGCCTCACCGAAGGCGTCGACCTCACCGAGGGGCATCGTCCACAGCGCGAAGACGAGCGCCTGGGTTCCTCCCGACACGGCGGTGGCGTAGGCGCGGGTCATCCAGGCTCCGTGCGCCACGAAGTCGCGTCGTGTGATCGCGATCACGCCCCGCACGAGGAACAGGGTCATCGCCACGGCGAAGACGAGACGAACCATCGCGAGCGCGAGTTCATCCGGTGGACCACCGAAGAAGACCGCGAGCCAGGCCGCTGAGAGGGCCGCGACGAATCCTGCGGGAATCAGCACGCGGCCGGCCACGCGGTGCCAGGCATGCCGCGTTCGCAGCGCGGGTGAGAACTGGAATGCCCCGAGAACGCAGTAGACGGTCATCGCCACGATGTGCGCGACGATCGCGACCGTCGACGCCAGGAGGAGAGTCCTCACGGGTTCCCCGCTCACCTCCTGCAGACGAAGCACTCCACCGATCACGGGAAGCACGCTGAGCAGCAGAAGGCCGGTGATCGCCGGCCACCCGCTCTTCGATCGCCGACGCCGCTCCTTCTGCTCGGGAGTCGATCGGGCGGCCTTCATCTGCTGCGACATGTCTCGATGCTCGTCTCATCGGCAGTCGGGGGCATCGGCCGTCAGCACGGACTCGGAACCGTACTTTCGGCCGAGCGGATCCGGGCTTACTGGCCGATGACGAGCATCCCCCGGACGACAAGCATCGAGACATGACCACTGACACGACCATGACCGCGGCCGTCTACCACCGCTTCGGCGCCCCTGAGGAGGTCCGCCTCGAACAGCGGGCGGTCCCCACGCCCCGGCCCGGCGATGTGCTCATCCGGGTGCACGCGAGCACCGTGAGCGTCGGCGATCATCGCGCCCGCGCTCGGGACATCCCGGCCGGCCTCGGGGTGCTCGCCGCAGTCGGACTCGGCGCGTTCCGTCCCAGTCGGCCGATCCTGGGCATGGATGCCGCGGGCGTCGTCGCGGCTGTCGGCTCGGGCGTCACCGCCTTCGCACCCGGCGACAGGGTAATCGCCTCGACCGGCGGAGCGTTCGGCGGTCATGCCGAGTACGTGCGCCTGTCTGCCGACGGCCCGATCACCAGAGCTCCCGACACGATGAGCTTCGAAGAGGCGGTGACGCTGGTGTTCGGCGGCATCACCGCGCAGTGCTTCTTCGCCCAGGTCGCGATCGGCCCCGGCACCTCCGTGCTCGTCAACGGAGCATCCGGCGCGGTCGGCACTGCCGCGATACAACTCGCGAAGCAGCTCGGAGCAGACGTCACCGCCGTCACGAGCGGCGGCAACGTCCCACTGGTCGCGTCCCTCGGCGCCGATCGGGTCATCGACTACACCCGCGAGGAGTTCGCGGCGGGGGGCGACACGTACGACGTGATCGTCGACTGCGTCGGCAATGCCCCTTTCAGCCGGGTGAAGACACTCATCAACCCCGGCGGTGCACTGCTGCTCGTCATCAGCGATCTGCGGTCGATGCTGACGAGCCGCGGGCACACTCGCCGGTCGGGAAAGCTCGTCACCTGGAACGTCGGCACGCCGGGCGCGGAGGACCTCGCCCACCTCGTGAGCCTCGCGGATTCCGGTCGCTTCCGGGCCGTCATCGACAGGACCTTCGAGCTGGCCGACATCGTCGAGGCGCACCGCTATGTCGACACCGGCCGCAAGCGGGGAAACGTGGTGCTGCGCATCCCCCAGCCCGGAGCGAACCACGCGCATGGGTGATGACCGGCGCATCTCGCTCGACATCGCGGCTAACAGCGGCGCCCCGCTCGCGCAATGCCCTCTCGGTCGGCGTCGTCGACGCTTAGCCTCGTGCTGTCACAACGGTCGAAGGGCGGCGCACGCATGTCGGAGAGAAGAGACCGCTTCGCGGTGTTCGGCCAGATCGCCCAGGATCTGGTCCTCAGGGGCGATGCGCTCCCCGAGCCGGATGAGTCCGTCAGCGTCTCGGAGCTGCGACGGCTCCTCGGCGGCAAAGGCGCGAACCAGGGCGTAGGCCTTCGTCAGCTCGGGGGTTCGGTCGCGATCGTCGGCGTGGTCGGAGAGGACGACATCGGAGAGCGGCTCGTCACCGCCCTGCTGCACGACGCGATCGATGTCTGCGGGGTGGTGCGGCGCGGGGGCTCGGCCGTGCTGGTGGACGTCGTCGATCCGGCATCGCGGCGCATGCTGCTCGAGCACGTCCCGCCGACGTCGCTGTTGACCGTCGCGGATGTCGAGGCATCGGCGAGCGCGGTCAGCCGTGCAGGCACGATCTGTCTGCAGTCTCAGCAACCGGGCGATGCACTGTCGGCCGCTCTGATGATCGCGCGACGAGCGGACGCGACGGTGGCGCTCGACGGAGCGCCCGAGCCGGAGGTTCGCGACGAACTGCTCGCCGGAGCGGACGTCGTGCGTGCCGACGCCACGGAAGCCGAAGGACTGACGGGGATCGCCGTGTCGAACCTGGACTCGGCTCACGAGGCGTGCCGGTGGCTGCTCGCTCGCGGACCCCGCATAGCGGCCGTGGAGGTGGCAGGCGAAGGCGACCTCGTCGTCTGGGAGGACGGCAGCGCCTACCGCGCACATGACGACGACGAAACCGTGGTGGACCGCACGGGAGGCGGCGACGCATTCTTCGTGGGACTCGTGCGGGGTATCGCGAACGGGTGGTCGATGGATCGCGTCGCGGATCTCGCTGCACGGGCTGCCGCGTCGACCGTGGCACGGCTGGGCGGTCGGCCGGAACTCGCGCACCTCGTGCGGTGATGCCGCGTGATCGGGAGTCAGAACGGCCAGATGAGCGGGACGTAGAGCACCGCGACGGCGACGTAGATCGCGACGAGTGGGAGACCGAGACGCCAGTAGTCACCGAATCGGTAGCCGGCGGGCTGCATGACCATGAGATTCACGGGTGTCGCGATCGGCGTCAGGAACGCAGCCGCTCCGACGACCGTGAGCGCCATCATGAACGGCTGCACGCTGACGCCCATGCTCGATGCGACCGACACCGCGATCGGCGCGATGACGAGCACGGTCGCCACGTTCGAGATGAACTGCCCGAGGATCACCGACGCGACGCAGATGGTGAGCAGAGCGAGATGGGGCGAGGTGTTGCCGACCAGCTGGAGAACCGCGTCGCCGACGAGATCGGCGGCGCCGGTGGAGACGAACGCCGATGACAGCGGGATCATCCCGGCGATGAGCGTGACAGTGGGCCACGAGATCGCCGAGAACGTCTGCGTCACGGTGAGCACCCGCGTGACGATGAGGGCACCGGCCGCGAGAAGGCCAGCGATGACGGGCGGGACGACACCCGTGGCGAGGAGCACGACCATCGCTCCGAGGATCACCAGCGCGCGCCGCGCACCCCGGCCGAGCGGCACTGTCCGCTGCATCTGCTGGGGCGAGCTGACCGGAATCACATCGGGTGAGGTCGTATAGCGGTGCAGTGCCTCCCACGGCCCCTGGACGAGCACGGAGTCACCCGCCTGCAGCGTGACCGCGCCGGTCGCCCTTCCGCCCACATCGCCCGGACGGCTGCCGTGCCGGAGCGCGAGGATCACCAGGTCCTCCTGTCGCGTCGTCATCCCGGGCGAGACGACCCGGCCGATCAGGCTCGACCTCGGCCCGATGAGCACCTCCGCGACGCCCTCGCCGACCGTGAAGAGGCTGCCCGTATCGAGCGCGACGTCATACGTCTCGCGCCAGGCGCGGGCATCGTGACTCGGGTCGGCGGGCTCCTCGAGACGGTCCGGAACGCGCTCGGGCAGGAGCCTGTCTCCGAGCGCGAGCACGAGCACGACCGTCAGGACGACCATCGGGATGCCGACGATCGCGAACTCGAAATACCCGAACGCACGCCCACCGGCCTCTGCGGCCGCCTCGGACACGAGGATGTTGACCGGCGTTCCGGTGAGCGTGAGGAGCGACCCCGCGCCGGCGGCGAATGCGAGCGGGAGGAGCATGCGCGACGGCGCGATGCCTGCCCGTACCGCGACGAGCACCACGATCGGAAGGAGGGCAGCCACGGCACCGTTGATGCTGATCACCGCCGACAGCACGGCGGCCAGCAGACACACGATGAGCAGCAGGCGCGAACGGCTCTTGCCGGCGCGGCGCATGAGCTGCCGTCCCACCCACGACGTGACGCCCGTGGCATCCAGCGCCTCACTGACGATGAACAGAGCGACGATGAACAGGACGATGGGATCGCCGAACCCGGCGAAGGCGTCGCCGAGCGAGAGCACTCCCGTCGCCCACAGAGCGATGGGCACCGCCATCGCGACGATGACCATCGGGATGCGGTTCGACACGAACGCGATCACGGCCGCACCGAGTATGAGGAAGGTGATGATCTCGGGGTTCATCGTGTGTCTCCGGTGTCGGGGTGCGCATGAGAGCGAATGGGAAGGCTGTCGGCGGCGAGCGCGTCGTCCCCTGTTCAGGAGACATCACCATCTTCGCCTGCCCTCAGCCGGATCGCTGCGCAGGCCCGTCGAGATTTCCGTGACCAAACCGTTGCATTCGTTACCTCGCCGTTATAGAGTGATCGCACGGTGAATGTTTGCTGTGGCATACACCGCATGTGATTGCAGGACACTCTTGGTGCAAGGGACAAGGGCCGGTCGGGAGCCTCTCCGACCGGCCCTTTACTGTTGCCAGTACGCTGTTCTCCATGACCGATCGCAAGCTCGCCCTCGAGGCCTGGGAGAGCCTGTTCCGTGCACAGCACGAGCTGTTCACGGAGATGAACACCGACTTCGATGACACCGATCTCGGGCAGGCGGAGTATGACGTGCTGCTCACGGTGACCCGCTCCCCCGGCATGTCGGCCCGCCTGCGCGACGTCACGGCGAACATGCTGATCAGCCAGCCGAGCGTCTCGCGCCTCGTCGACCGCATGGTCGCCCGCGGACTCGTCTCGAAGTGCCCCGACCCCGACGACGGGCGCGGTGCGCTGATCAGGGCCACGGATGCCGGTGTGCGCCAGTTCCGCAGCGTCGCCACGGTGCATGGCCGGTCGATCGCCGAGCGGATGTCGCGCCTCGACGACGCCGAGCTGAAGACGCTCCGCGATCTGGCGGAGAAACTCCGCGGTCGCTGACCCGACGCACGGACGCAATCGACGGTCGCTGACCGAACGAGCTCGGCGCATACGGAGGGTTTCCGCCGTACGGAGGATGCCGCGGCGCTGAGCTCCTCCGTATCGCACATCGGCTCCGCATCGCCGAGATCCGGCGGCATCCCTCCCCGACACCCTCCCCTCTTTTCTGGCAGGGTGGAGCGTGAACGCCCGCGCGGCCGCGCCGGCATCCACGACCGCCCCCTCGGGGGGAACCAGGGAGGTCATCCATGGAGATCGCCGGAATCGTCGGCATCCTGATCATCGTCGGGATCGGCATAGCCATCGCTATCGTCGTCCTGCTCATCCTGCTGCTGTTCGCACGCAGCTGGATCAAGGTGGCTCGCGCCGATGAGGCGCTCGTCATCTCGGGGCGCAAGCAGAAGGTGCAGCGGGCCGTCATCTCGGCCGACGGCACGACCAGAGACGAGATGTCGGAGTCGCCCGTCACGGTCATCGTGAACGGCAAGTCCCTCGTCAACCCGATCACCCAGCGCCACGAGATCATCTCGCTGCGCTCGCGTCAGGTGTCGCTCAACGCCGAGGCCCAGTCGCTCGACAGCGTCACCCTCAACGTCGACGGCGTCGCCATCGTGAAGATCGGCTCCGACCCCATCCTCGTGCGCCGCGCCGCCGAGCGTTTCGCCTCGCAGGACAAGGCGATCGAGCAGTTCACCACTGAGCAGCTCGAAGGTGCGCTCCGTGGAATCGTCGCGACGCTGTCTGTCGTCGAGCTCATGCGCGAGCGCAAGAAGTTCTCCGACCAGATCGCCGCCGACGTCTCGCAGGAGCTCGCCGAGCAGGGTCTGATCCTCGACTCGTTCCAGATCAAGGGCATCACCGACAAGGTCGGATACATCCAGTCGCTGGGTGCTCCCGAGATCCAGGCGAAACGTCAGTCTGCCGAGATCTCGCAGACCAATGCCGACCGCGCGATCAACCAGAAGAACATCGCCAACCAGGAAGCCAACCTGGTCGAGCAGACGGCTCTCGACACGAACACCGCCAACGCCAACGCCGGTATCGGTCGGGCTCGCGCCGAGGCCGAGCAGGCCGAGAACCTCGCCCGCGAGCAGGCTCAGCAGGCCGTGCTGCAGCAGCAGGCGGAGAACCGCCAGGCCCAGCTCGACGCCGACGTCAAGCGCGTCGCCGACGCACAGCGCTATGAGGCAGAGACCCGGGCACAGGCCGAGCTCTACACGCGTGAGCGTGCGGCGGAGGCGGGCGCGATCGAGCAGGTGAAGCAGGCCGAGGCCCGCACCCGCATCGCCGAGCAGCAGGCGCAGGCCGACAAGGCCAAGGCCGACGGTGAGGCCGCAGCCGCGATCGCCCGAGCCACCGGTGAGGCCGACGCACTGCGTGCGCAGGCCGAGGCCGAGTCCGAGGCCCGCCGACTGCGTGCGAACGCCGAAGCAGACGCCATCCGCGCCGAGGGTGAGGCGCGAGCCGCCGCCGTCGAGGCAGAGGCGAAGGCCATCGCCTCGAACCAGGACGCGTTCCTGTCGCAGCGGGTGCTCGACACCCTGCCGTCGATCATGGCCGAGTTCTCGAAGGGCTACGCCGCGATCGGCAATGTCTCGATCATCGGCGGTTCGGGCGAAGACGGCGCATCCAGCGTCGTCGGCGCCGACAGCGCGAAGGCGTTGAAGTCGGTGTTCGACAGCGTCAGCGCGGCGACCGGACTCGACCTGGCCTCGATCATCCAGGGGCAGGCCGTGGGCCGTGGCATCGGCGAAGGCGTGGCCGCAGCATCCGCACCGTCCACGCCGACCCGCCAGTCTGCGCCGACCACCCCGCCGCCGCCGGCACCTCCGGCTCCCGCAGCGGAGTAGTCAGCACACAGCGCACAGCGGATGCCGCGGCCGATTCGGTCGCGGCATCCGTCGTCTCCGCCACCCGTGCTCGATGACTCCGGAGACCAGGCAGACTGAGGGAATGACCGCCGCCGCCTTCGACCTCGCCGCCATCGGCGCCGGGCTCTCGTTCGCGGCCGCGCTGGACGAACTCGGGGCCGCGCTCGACGGGAGCGGATCAGTGGTCGTGAGCGCCCCGCCCGGCACGGGCAAGACCACTCTCGTGCCGCCGCTGCTGGCGTCACGGTCGTCCGGGCGCGTGGTCGTCACCCAGCCTCGCCGCGTCGCGGCTCGCGCCGCAGCCCGCCGCCTCGCTCATCTCGACGGCTCGGCGCTCGGCACCCGCGTGGGCTTCACCGTGCGCGGCGAGCGCTCGGCAGGTGCGGCGACCCGCATCGAGTTCGTCACCGCCGGAGTGCTGCTGCGTCGCATGATCGACGACCCCGGCCTCGACGGTGTGGATGCCGTCATCCTCGACGAGGTGCACGAGCGCGCACTCGAGACCGACCTGCTGATCGGCCTGCTCTCGGAGGTCCGCGAGCTGCGCGACGACCTCGTGGTCGTCGCCATGTCGGCGACGCTGGATGCCGCGCGCATCGCCTCCGTCCTCGGCACCGACGACCTGCCCGCGCCGATCGTCGACCACGCTGTGCCGGCGTTCCCTCTCACCGAGCGCTGGGCTCCCAGCCCGACGCCGCGCCTCGATGAGCGCGGTGTCACCTGGGGCTTCCTCGACCACGTCGCACGCACGACGACAGCGGCCGCACTCGAGCTGGTCCGCGAGAACCCTCGGGCCGATGTGCTGGTGTTCGCCCCGGGCGCGCGGGAGGTGTCGGAGATCGCCCGCCGCATCCGCGATGCGAGCGCGGCGTTCGACGTGCGAGAGCTGCACGGTCAGATCCCCGCGGCGGAGCAGGATGCCGTGATCCGCGGCCGTCGACCGGACGAGCCTCCGCGCATCATCGTGACGACTTCGCTCGCGGAGTCGTCGCTCACCGTGCCCGGAGTGCGCCTCGTCGTCGACAGCTGTCTGTCGCGGCATCCGCAGCGTGATGCCGCGCGCGGCATGACGGGTCTGGTCACGACTGCCGCGTCGCGCTCGTCATGCGTGCAGCGCGCCGGTCGCGCCACGCGCCAGGGACCGGGCGTCGTCATCCGCTGCGTCGACGAACGCACCTATGCGGCCGCCCCGGCCCGCCCGGCACCCGAGATCGCGGTGACCGACCTCGCGGATGCCGCCCTGCTGCTCGCCTGCTGGGGTGCCCCGGGTGCAGAAGGCCTGCGCATGCTCGACCCACCGCCCCGAGACAACCTGGCCGATGCCGTCTCGGTGCTGCGCGGTCTCGGCGCGATCGACGACGAGGGCCGCGCCACGGCCGAGGGTCGAGCTCTCGCCCGGATCCCCGCCGACCCCCGGCTCGCCCGCGCTCTCCGTGACGGCGGCTCGGTCGTCGGCAGCCGTCTCGCCGCAGAGGTCGTCGCCGTGCTCGGCGGCGACCTGCGCATCGCCGAGGCCGACGTCGCACAGGCGCTCATCTCCCTGCGCGGCGGACGGACACCGGACGCTCGCCGTTGGCGTGACGACGCGAACCGCCTCGAGCGCATGGTCGCTCCGGCGCGAGACGTGCGATCGGATCTCGAGGGCGTCGGACTCGTGATCGCACTCGCGTTCCCCGACCGGATCGCGCATCGCGTCGAGCGCACCGCCGACGGAGCGGTCTTCCTCCTGGCGTCCGGAACCCGTGCCGGAGTCACCGGCCCGCTCGCCGCAGTCGAGTGGCTCGCGGTCGCCGACGTCGCGCGGGCCACGGCGCGAGTGGCGGCCGGGTCAGGCGCGATCATCCGATCCGCGGCTGTGCTCACGGAAGCCCAGATGGAACGCGCTGCGAGCCACCTGCTGACCGACCGAGTCGAGGCGGAGTTCACGGGAGGTCGCGTGCAGGCGCGCCGTGAGCGCCGCGTCGGTGCGATCCTGCGTTCGTCCTCGCCCGTGCGCCCCTCTGCTCAAGAGGGGCGGGATGCCGTGCGCCGCGCGGTCCTGCGCGACGGGCTCGGCATGTTCGCCTGGTCGGATGCCGCGACCGCGTTCCGACGCCGATTGGCCCTGCTGCGGCGAGAGCTCGGCGGCCCGTGGCCCGACGTGTCGGATTCCGGGCTGCTCAGCACTCTCGATGACTGGCTCGCTCCCGAGCTCGACACCCTGGCGGGCGGCACCCCCGCAGCGCGAGTGGATCTGTCCTCGGCTCTGCGTCGACTGCTGCCCTGGCCCGAGGCGGCGCGCCTCGAGGAGCTCGCACCCGGGCGCCTCGCGGTGCCGAGCGGATCCCGTATCCGCATCACCTACCCCGACCCGGACGACATCTCGGCGCCCCCGGTCGTCGCTGTGAAGCTGCAGGAGTGCTTCGGCTGGGCCGAGACTCCTCGACTGGTCGACGGACGCGTGCCGGTGCTGTTCCACCTGCTGTCGCCCGCGGGGCGCCCTCTCGCGGTCACCGACGACCTCGCCTCGTTCTGGTCGGGCCCCTACGCCCAGGTTCGCGCGGAGATGCGAGGGCGCTACCCGAGGCATCCCTGGCCGGAGGACCCGTGGGCGGCCGTGCCCACGAAGCACACCAAGAACCGCGCCGCGCGCTGACCCTGCCTCACGCGGTGCGACGTCGCAGGGTCAGCGATGCGAGGACGAGCGCCCCGACTCCGAAGGCGACGACGACCAGCAGGGGTCCGTACACGTCCCAGCCCTCGTCGCCGGCCGTGACGGCGTTGATCGTGTCGATCGCATAGCTCAGGGGCAGCCAGTCCGAGATGGCGTACAGCACGTCGGGCATCTGATCGCGCGGCATGAATAGCCCGCCGAGGATGATCTGCGGGAAGACGAGCAGCGGCATGAACTGCACCGCCTGGAACTCGGTCTGCGCGAAGGCGCTCGCGAGGAGCCCCAGGGCGGTGCCCAGGAGAGCGTCGACGACGGCGACGAGCCCGAGCTGCCAGAGCTCACCCTCGACGTCGAGCCCGCAGACGCCGACCGCGAACGACACGGTGATGATCGCCTGCAGCAGCGCCATCAGCCCGAACGCCAGGGCATAGCCGAGAATGAAGTCGGCCTTGCCGAGCGGAGTGGTCATCAGACGTTCGAGGGTGCCGGAGCGTCGCTCCCGCAGAGTGGTGATCGAGGTGATCAGGAACATCACGATGAACGGGAACAGCGCGAGGATCGCTCCCCCGAACTGATCGAACACGCCGTCCTGATCGCTGAAGAGCCACGCGAAGAGTCCGACCAGCAGGCTCGGCGCGATCAGCATCAGCGCGATCGAGCGAGGATCGTGCCGCAGCTGTCCGAGCACCCGGGCGGCGGTGGCGAGCATCCGACCGCCGTTCATTCCGAGGCCTCCCGCCGTGCGCGCCGGGTGCTGCCCGCCGCTGGACCCCCGGTCGCTCGGCTGTCCCGCTCGATCAGGGCGAGGAACGCCGCCTCGGGCTCCGTCGTGCCCGTGTCGGCGAGGAGTCCGGCTGGGTCCGTGTCGGCGATGATCCGCCCGCCCCGCATCAGCACGAGCCGATCGCATCGCAGCGCCTCGTCCATCACGTGACTCGAGACGATCATGGTGACGCCGCGCGCGGCGAGGCCGCGGAACAGGTCCCACAGTTCGGCGCGCAGCACGGGGTCGAGGCCGACCGTGGGTTCGTCGAGGACGATGAGCTCGGGGGATCCGATCAGTGCCATCCCCAGCGAGATGCGCGTCGCCTGGCCACCGCTGAGCGAGTCGACGAGCTGGGCGGCCTGCGCCCGAAGCCCGACCTCGTCGAGCACCCGGTCGACGTCGCCCTTCGGTGCTTTCAGCACCGCCGCCAAGTACGAGAGGTTCTGCCGGACGGTGAGATCGCCGTACACGGCGGCACCCTGTGTTCCGTACGCCACCCGATGACGCAGCCGCGGCGATCCGCCCGGCTCCCCCAGCACCGTCACCATGCCGGCGGTGATCCGCTGCACACCCACGATCGAGCGCATCAGCGTGGTCTTGCCGCATCCCGAGGGACCCAGCAAGCCGGTGATCTCGCCCCGGAGGATCACCAGGTCGACACCGTCGAAGACCTGCGTCCTTCCCCGTCGCACTCGCAGCCCCGAGATCTCGACCGCCGCGTTATTCATCATGTGGTGAATTATGCGCCGCGCGAGTCGCGGGGTCAACGGGTACTCGTGCCCGAAGCCGAGGCGAGATGCAGGCGGCAGTGCGGCGCGTGGCCCGCGCTATTCGAAGAGGTAGCGCTGCACGGTCGGTCCGACCCGCGAGACGATGTCATCGACGGATACCGCGGCGATCGGCGCGAGCCGCAGCACGTAGCGCGTCAGCAGCAGGCCAGCGATCTGCGAGGCGACGAGTGTGGCGCGCAGCTCGGCATCCGCGACGCCGAGCGTCTTCGCGATCCGGCCGATGAGTTCGCGAGAGAGGAACCCCGCGAGAAGGGGCGTGGTGAGCCGGCTGCCGATCGCCGTCCGAATGAGCATGACCCCGCGGCGACGGATGTCGGGCTGCTCGAAGGCCTCGAGCACGTACCGCACGAGACGCTCGCCGACGGCGTCACGCGGACCCGCGACGATGGCCGGCACGTCGATGTCGGGGCGCAGCGGGATGCCGACCGCCTCAGCGAAGAGGTCTGCCTTCGTGCCGAAGTAGTGGTGCACGAGCGCCGAGTCGACGTCGGCACGAGCCGCGATCGAGCGCACCGTCGTGCCGTCGTATCCGTGCTCGCCGAACTCGTCGACTGCGGCGGCGATGATGCGTTCGCGCGCATCGGAGACGCCACGCGGACGCCCGCGCTTCTTGGGCGCACGCTGCTCGGTCATGGCGCCAGCCTACGACCAGATCTGCGCGCTCCCCTCAGTCGAGCAGATGCCGCAGGTACCGCGGCGGGTCCTGCAGGAACGACCGCCAGTGGTTCACCAGCTCGAGGTCGTTCCACTCGGCGGGACGGATGCCCCACTCCCCCACTTCGAGGATGCGAGCTCCCGGCAGCGCGGCGAGCACCGGCGAGTGCGTCGCGCACAGCACCTGACCTCCGTCGTCGACGATGCGCTGCAGCACCGCGATGAGGGCGAGGGTGGACTGGAACGAGAGCGCTGCCTCTGGCTCGTCGAGACAGTAGAAGCCGGGTTCATCGAATCGGCTGTCGAGCAGAGCGAGGAAGGACTCGCCGTGGCTCATCTCGTGGAACGCCACGTCGCCCGTTGCGGAGGGATTCTCTTCGAGGTAGGTGTAGAACGAGTGCATCGTCTCGGCTCGCAGGAAGAATCCCCAGCGGTTGGCTCCGACTCCGCGCTGCAGCTGCAGCCACTGCGACAGCGGCGACTCGCTGGGGCGCGTGCTGTGCATCGCCTGGCGGGACCCTCCCTCGGGCGAGAGCCCGTAGGCGACGGCGATGCCCTCGACGATCGTCGACTTGCCGCTGCCGTTCTCGCCGACGAGGAAGGTCACCCCGGGAGCGAGATCGATGCCTTCCTCGAGCACCTGGGCGACGGCGGGAATGGTGGTCGGCCACATGCGGCCGGAACCCGGCGCGTCACCATTCGCGCGCACGGCGACGATGGGCTGCTCCCGCCGCCTGCGACTGCCCGGGGTCCAGATCGATTCCATGCGCGCCTCCTCAGAGGAGGCTATCCGCAGCCGCCGACGCGCTCGGAATGACTCAGCACTCGATGACGTTGACCGCGAGACCACCCTCGCTGGTCTCCTTGTACTTGGTCGACATGTCGATTCCGGTCTGGCGCATCGTCTCGACCACCGCGTCGAGGGAGACGTAGTGGCTGCCGTCGCCGCGCAGCGCCAGACGGGCGGCCGTCACCGCCGTCGACGCGGCGATCGCATTGCGCTCGATGCACGGAATCTGCACGAGGCCGCCGATCGGGTCGCAGGTGAGCCCGAGGTGGTGCTCCATCGCGATCTCGGCGGCGTTCTCGATCTGCCGGTTGGTGCCGCCCATCACGGCGGTGAGCCCTCCGGCAGCCATCGCGCAGGCCGACCCGACCTCGGCCTGGCAGCCGCCCTCGGCCCCCGAGATCGAGGCGTTGGCCTTGAACAGCGAGCCCAGTGCCGTGGCCGTGAGGAGGAACCGACGGATGCCACGGCGGCGGTTCGCGTCGGCGACGGCGTCGTCGTCCTCGGCCTGCGCCGCCTCGATCGCCCGCGTGCCGTCGAAGCCGAGCAGCGCACTGCCGACGAGTTCTCCGTACGGCGTCACGGCATTGCCCGCACCGAGGCCCGAGTCCGCCAGGAACCGCCACCAGTACATCGCGACGGCGGGGAGGATGCCGGCGGCGCCGTTGGTCGGCGCCGTGACGACGCGACCGCCCGCCGCGTTCTCTTCGTTGACCGCGAGCGCGAAGGCACCGAGCCACTCTCCCGGCAGCTCGCGATGACCGTCGGCCTCCGCCTCCTCGAGCTGCGCGCGGATCATGCTCGCCCGCCTCTTGACCTTGAGCATCCCCGGCAGGACGCCGTCCGAGTGCAGTCCGTTCTCGACGCACGCAGCCATGGCGTCCCAGATCGCATCGAGTCCGGCGGCGACCTCTTCTTCCGAGCGCTCAGCGGTCTCGTTGAGTCGCGCGATCTCGGCGATCGACAGTCCGTGCTCGTCGCACAGTGCGAGCAGCGACGCGGCGTCGGCATACGAGTAGGGCAGTGGGGCCGAGGCGAGCTTCGCCTCCTCGCCGTCCCGGCGGATGAACCCGCCGCCGACGGAGTAATAGGTCTCTTCGGCGACGACACCGCCGGCATCGTCCCGGGCGGTGATGGTCATCGCGTTCGGATGACCGGGCAGCCGGGTTCGCGGCTCGAAGACGGTGTCGGCCTTCGAGAACGGGATCTCATGGACCCCGTCGACGCGCACCGTGGCGCCGTCGCGAAGGTCGGTCCAGGCGGCGCGCACGTCGGCCGGGTCGCAGCTCTCCGGCGACAGCCCGCGAAGGCCCGCGACGACCGCATCCGGGGTGCCGTGACCGATTCCGGTGGCGCCGAGAGAGCCGTACAGCGTGCATCCGATGCGTGCGACGCGATCGAGAGCTCCGGACGAGCGCAGGCGCTGAGCGAACGCGAGGGCCGCCCGCATCGGTCCGACCGTGTGGGAGCTCGAGGGGCCCACTCCGATGGAGAAGAGATCGAAGGCCGAGACGTACGCTGTCACCTCCTCAGCCTACGTCGTGCGCAGGAAGACGGACGCTCCGGAGGCTGTCGTCAAGGCCCTTCTCGCCTCGCAGCCGCTGACGGATGCTGGGGGTGCACTCGATGCGAAAGGGACGATCATGACGAACAGCACGCCCGAGCAGGACCCGACCTCCGGCCTCGACCCCGAGGCCCAGACTCCCACTCCGACGCCCTCGTCCGGCGATGCCGGCGAGTTCAAGGATCCGGCGAACACCGCCGAGAAGCCGGCGGAGGCGGAGTCCCCCGAAGACGCGGATCCGTCGGAGGTTCCGAGCAACGACGAACTCGAAGAGCCGAGCACCGAGAAGGAGCCCTCGGAAGAGCCCAAGGCTCCGTCGCGAAACGACCCCGAGCCCGACCATGAGGCGGTCGGGATCGGGGTCATCGACGGTCCGGAGACCGACGAGGGCGACTGAGCGACTCCTACCTCGCTCGACCACCCCACCGCTCCCGTCGCGATGCACCCTGCGACGGGAGCGAGTTCGGATGCGGCTATTCGACGAGCTTGCCCTCGGTGTCGACCTCGCGCATGAGCTCGGCGATCTCGGCGGGGATCTCCGGGATCGACTCGCGCGTGACTCCGCCGGTCGGCGACCAGACGAGGTTGACCTGCAGCGTCGGGTCGGTGTCGGGGTAGTCGCTGCGGTTGTGACATCCGCGCGTCTCCCGACGCTCCAGCGCAGCCTCGAGAGTGGCTCGCGCGGCGAGCGCCGATGCCTTGAGGTCGAAGGCATGCGCGAGATCCTGGAATCCGGCGATGTCCGGGTGGATGCCGATGTCCTCCATCCGCCCCTCGATCATGTCGAGTTCGGCGAGGCCGGCACGGAGTCCGTCCTCCGACCGCACGACACCGGCATGCTGGGTCATGGTGTTGCGGATCGCGCGCTGCAGGGCTCGCACATTCTCGCGACCGTCGGCCGTGAGAAGGTCATCGATCTCGGCGCGGGCCTGGACGACCGCGTCCGCCGAGCGGCGCTGAGCGTCGAGCCCCGCGGCATGCGCCATGGCCGCCTGCCCGACGATGCGCCCGTAGACGAGCAGCTCGATGAGCGAATTGCCGCCGAGGCGGTTGGCTCCGTGCAGGCCGCTCGATGCCTCGCCGATCGCGTAGAGCCCGTCGACGTCGGTCTGGTGGTCGTCGGGACGCACCCACACGCCACCCATCGAGTAGTGCGCGGTGGGCGCGATCTCGATCGGATCGGTCGTGATGTCGAGCATCTGCAACTCCATCATCGTCTGGTAGACGCGGGGCAGACGGGTCATGATCGTCTCGCGCGGCAGATGCGAGACGTCGAGCCAGACGCCGCCGTTCTCGGTGCCCCGCCCTTCGGCGATCTCGGTGTACGCGGCGAGCGCGACACGGTCGCGTGTCGAGAGCTCCATGCGCTCAGGATCGTACTTCGACATGAAGCGCTCACCGAGGGCGTTGCGCAGGATCCCGCCCTCGCCGCGGGCCGCCTCCGAGATCAGGGTCCCGGCGGCGTTCTCGGGCTCGATGATCCCGGACGGGTGGAACTGCACGAGCTCCGGGTCCCGCAGGCGGGCGCCCGCATCGACCGCGAGCCGGAACGAGTCTCCGGTGTTCTCGTCCCGTCGTGACGAGGTGCGGCGCCAGATGCGGTTGTGCCCGCCCGCGGCGAGGATCACGGCATCCGCGTGGATGAGGTAGCGCGTGCCGTCCGACTGGTCGAAGCCGTAGGCGCCGAAGACGACGTTGTCGCGCACGAGCAGACGCGTGATGTAGACGTGGTCGAGGATCGGCACCTCGAGCTGTTCGGCCTTCGCGACGAGGGTTCGCTGGATCTCGAGACCCGTGTAGTCGCCGGCGAAGGCCGTGCGACGGAAGGTGTGCGCCCCGAAGAACCGCTGCGAGATGCGGCCGTCGTCCTCGCGGGCGAAGTCCATGCCCCAGCGCTCGAGATCCCGGATGCCGCGCTCGGCCCCCTGCGTCACGATCTCGACCGTGTGCGGGTTGGCGAGCAGGTAGCTCTCCTTGATCGTGTCGGCGGCGTGCTGTTGCCAGCTGTCGGCCTCGTCCATGGTGCCCAGCGCGGCGTTGATGCCGCCGGCGGCGAGAGAGGTGTGCGCGTCCTGGCGCGGGCGCTTGCCGACGGCGAGGACGTCGATGCCGTGCTCGGCGACTTCGATCGCCGCCCGCAGCCCGGAGCCGCCGGTGCCGATGACCAGGACCGTGGTGGAGATCTGACGTTCGCGAGTGCTCATGCCTTCCACGCTAAGTACGGCGTGCCGATAACTCCAATGCATTGTTCTACTGGTATCGATACACTGAAAACATGAACCTCGAGCAGCTCCGCGGGTTCGTCGAGGTCGCCCGCCTCGGCCATTTCACCCGCGCCTCCGAGCACCTGCACCTCGCCCAGCCGTCGCTGAGCCGACAGATCTCGACACTCGAACGCGAGCTCGGCGCCGAGCTCTTCCACCGGGCGCGCGGGCACATCGGACTCACCGCCGCCGGAGAGGCCCTGCTCCCCCGCGCTCAGCGCATGCTCGCCGAGTCCGACGCGATCCGCGAGGAGATGGCCGAACTCGCCGGACTCCGCCGTGGCCGCGTGCGACTCGGCGCACCGCCCACCCTCTGCATCAGCCTCGTCGCCGAGGCGATCAGCACCTTCCACGCCGCCCACCCGGGCGTCGACCTGCACCTCACCGAGAGCGGGTCGAGGCTGCTCGTCGATCAGCTGGCCGTGGGTGCCGTCGACATCGCTCTCATCACGGAGTCGGAGGGTCCGCCGCCGTCGGGCTTCAGCCTGACGCGCATGCCGCTGCTGACCGAAGAGCTGGTGGTCGTGTCCGCCGCATCCGAGCCTCCCGTCTCGACCTCCACGGTGATGAGCCTCGACCACCTCGCCACCCTGCCGCTGATCGCGCTCGACGAGACCTATGAGCTGCGGGCGACGACCGATGCGGCCTTCCGCTCGGCAGGGCTGACCCCGAACTTCGTCCTCGAGGGCGCCGAGATGGACGCGCTGCTCCGCTTCGTCGAACGAGGCGTCGGCGTGGCCGTGGTTCCGGCGATGGTGCTGCTCGATCAGCCGGCGCTGCGGTCGGTCAGGATCTCGCACCCGATGATGAGGCGCACGGTGAGCCTGGCCCACCGTGCGGACGTCACGCCGGCCGTCGCGGTGGCCGCGATGCGTCACGTGATCGTCGGCACGGCCGCTGAGGTCGCCCGCCGAGACCCTGCCATCACGAGCCTGCTCGACTGAGGTCGCTCAGGCGTCTTCGTACTCGTCGGGAGACCACTCGTCGCGCCAGTCGATGATCGGCCGGTCGCCCTCGAATCGGATCGGCAGCCAGACGTAGTCGGCGATCGAGGTGTCGACGTAGGCGAATTCCTCCATCGGCTCGTCGCCGTCCTTCCCCGGTGCGAAATGCTCGATGAACGCCTGTCGCGCGCGGTCGCCGTGCTCGAGATACCGCGGCAGCCACCGATCGGCGACGGCGATATAGAGGTCCTTCTTTCCTGGATGCCGGAACACCGATGAGATCTGGGAGTGGTACGAGGTGCGCGACTCGTCGCCCGGATGCAGGTCGCCGAGCACCTCGAACGGACCGTGATAGCTTCGCGCCACCGCCGACTCGGACGGGTTCGGGTAGTACCCCGTGGTGCCGGAGGTCAGCAGGTAGTGCAGTCCGCCGCGCTGGAAGTGCGCCGGAGCCTCGCGCACGTACGGCGGCTGCGGCTGCGGGAAGTGGGTCGAGTAGTACCCGGTGACATCGGTGTAGTCGCTGGTGAGGTCGGCGCAGATCATCTCGGAATGCACCCGTTCGAAGTAGTAGTACCCCTTGCCGTCGTGCGGATCGACGACCAGATCGAAATCCCCGGCGCTCATGCCGAGCGGACGCAGCCAGGTGCGCTGGATCTCGTACGGACCGAGGATGCTGTCACTGGTGAGCACCGTCGAGCGCTGAACCGATCCCTTCGTCATGACCTTGACCCAGCACACGTACGTGCGGGTCTCGGCGTTGAAGATGATGTGCGGTCGGTCGAGCCCCTGAGTCGGATGCAGCGGTGAGGACTCGTCGTCCTCGTCCGGCGGGATGATGACGCCCCGGTCGTCCCAGTTCACGAGGTCGATCGACGAGTAGCACCGCACTCCCCAGTGCCAGATCCCACTCCCCGGCGTCGAGAACTCCTTGTTCTCGCCGTACCAGTAGTGCACGCCGTCGACGGTGATGACGGATCCGCCGTGGGCGTGGATGCGCTCGCCTTTCGTGTCGAGCCACACCTGCCCCGGCCGGATGTGCTGCTGAGTCATGCTGCTCCCTCGGTCTCGAGAACGGGCTCCGGTCTGCGCCAGCCGAAGAACGGCCGTTCGGGGTCGTCCTCCACGGCGCGGAACGTCGTGGTGAACGAGTGGCGCCCGGGGCCGACGGGGATCTCCTCCGCGGATCCCGGAAGAACGAGCACGCCGATGGATGCCGCGGGCACCTCGACGTCGATGGACAGGCGCTCGCCGTCACGCCGCCACGCGATCGACGCCGTGCCGCGAACGCTGTCGTACCGCGCACTCGCGTGCTCGAGACGACCGCCCGGCTGCGGCTCGAAGCGGATCCTCTCCCACCCGGGCGCATCCGCCGCGAGCCCCGCGACCACCCGGTGCAGGAAGTCGGCGACGGCTCCGAGCGCGTAGTGGTTGAACGACGTCATGTCGCCGGGGTTGATGGATCCGTCCGGCAGCATGCTGTCCCAGCGCTCCCAGATCGTCGTCGCGCCCATGCTGACCGGATACAGCCAAGACGGCAGCTCGTCCTGCAGCAGCAGGTGATAGGCGTAGTCCATGCTCCCGGCGCGCACCAGCGCATCGCAGATGATCGGGGTGCCGACGAAACCGGTCGAGATGTGGAAGCCGCCCGCTCCGACGAGCTCCTGCAGCCGCGAACCGGCCCGCCGCACCTGCTCCTCGTTCTCGAAGAGCTCGAACACCAGCGCGACGGCGATCGAGGTCGGAGTGTCGCTGACCACGCGGCCGCTGTCGCTGAGGAATTCATCCTGGAAGGCCCGGGACGCTCGTTCAGCGACACCGCGATAGTGCGCGGCATCCGCCTCCTCGCCGAGCAGAGCAGCAGCGTCGGCCACGATGCGCGCCGTGCGCACGTGATAGGCCGTCGCGACCAGGTACTTGTCGGTGTGGGACTTGCCGGGGTCCTCCGGTGGTGCGGTCGGGTCGAGCCAGTCGCCCAGCTGGAAGCCGGTGTTCCAGAGTCCTGTGTGATCGGTGAGCTCGTCGACCAGGTCGACCCAGGCGCGCATGCTCGGGTACTGGTCGGAGAGGATCTGGATGTCGCCGTCGTTGCGGTACATCTCCCACGGCACGATCACGGCCGCATCGCCCCACGCGGCCGTCGGGAAGTTCGGGAAGCCGCACTCGACCCACGGTACGAAGTTGGGTACGTGCCCCTGATCAGCCTGCTCGACAGCGAGGTCGCGCAGCCATCCGGTGAGAGTGCCGTGGGCCGCGAACAGGCGCAGCGCGGTGGGCGCGAACACCTGGATGTCGCCGGTCCACCCCACGCGCTCGTCACGCTGCGGGCAGTCGGTCGGCAGATCGACGAAGTTGTCGCGCATGCTCCACACGACGTTCGAGTGCAGCCTGTCGAGCCCGTCGTTCGACGACTCGAACCAGCCGGTGCGCCGCATGCCGGTGTGGATCACCACCGCCTCGACGTCTCCGTCGCGGAGCTCGCCCGGCCAGTTCTCGAGCTCGGCGTACTGGAAGCCGTGGATCGTGAAGCGAGGGGTGTAGATCTCCTCACCCGAACCCGCGGCGGTGTAGCTGTCGACCGATGTCGCCGCCCGGAGCGGACGGATGCCGAGTTCGCCGTTCTCGATGACCTCCGCGTGGTGGAGCGTCACGGTGTGACCGGCATCCGCTCGCACCCGGATACGGAGCACCCCCGAGATGTTCTGACCGAAGTCGAGACGGATGCGGCCGCTCGGCTGACGCTCGACCGTGACCGGGCGCAGCGTCTCGGTCTCCTGCACCGGCAGAGCGGTCGGCGGTTCGATCGCCGCCGGGAAGTCGGTTCGGGGCAGCATGGTCGCCGGAGCCCAGCTGGAGGCGTCGAATCCCGGCGCGGACCAGCCGTCCTCCGTCAACCGCGCATCGAAGCTCTCGCCCTCATACAACCCGACCGCGGTGATCGGCGACGGCGCCGTGAGCCACTCGAGGGCCACCTGTCGAGTGACACCGTCCGCCGTGGTGACCTCGAGCTGCGCGAGCAGCGCGACATCCGATCCGTAGATGTCCCACACGCCCCCGTCGAACCCGATGTGGCCGCGGTACCAGCCGTCGGCGAGCCATGCGCCGATCACGTTCTCTCCGACGCGAAGCGCCGCGGTGACGTCGTGCGTCTGATAGCGCAGACGGTGGCCGTAGCTCGTCCACCCCGGTGCGAGCACGTCGTCCCCGATGCGCTCGCCGTTGACCTCGAGCTCGTACACGCCGTGCGCCGTGGAGTGGATCCGGGCCCGCACGATGTCGCCGGGCAGTGCACCCTCGGCGATGGCAGCCCGCAGCAGATACGCGGGCCGCGGTGCCGTGCGGTCGGCCACGACCGAGGGCGAGGCGAAGTCGACCTGCCAGTCGTCACCGAGCCCGGACTCGATCCGCACCGTTTCGCTCCAGGGGCCGGAATCGAGGGCGCGGATGCGCAGGTCTCCCCCGGCGCGTGGTGCGAGAGGCGCGAACGGCCAGGCGACGCGCTGCATCGACGTCGTGCGCTCGGCGCGCACCGTTCCGTCGTCGGCGACGAACTCCAGTTCGAAGGCGTCGGCCGCAGCATCCGCCACGAAGGAGATCCGTGGTTCGGTTTCGCCGATGCCGAGAGTCTTGCCTCCGCGCCTGTTCTCCAGCCAGATCTCGATGATGTTCGTCATGTCAGCCCTTCACCGATCCGGCGGTCAGGCCCTTCATGACCTGCTGGTTGAGGAACACGTAGATGAGCAGCGTCCCGAGCACGTTGACCGAGATCGCTGCGAAGGTCGGCCCGTACTGCACCGCTCCGTACTCTCCGGTGAAGTTGAGCAGTCCGACCTGGATCGTGCGCAGGTCGCTGCTGTTGGTGAACGTCAGGGCGATGAGCAGGTCGTTCCAGAGGAAGAAGAACTGCACGAGACCGATCGTGAACAGGGCGTTCTTGACCAGCGGGAGGCCGATCGAGAAGAACGAACGGAAGATGGATGCGCCGTCGAGTGTCGACGCCTCGAAGATCTCCCGAGGCACCGAGCGGAAGAAGGTCGCCATCATGAACACGGTCAACGGCATCCCCAGCGCCACGTAGGTGATGATGAGCGGCCACAGCGTGCCGGTCATGTTCGTGCGGAAGTAGATCGTGAACAGCGGCAGCAGGATCATCTGCGCAGGCACCATGATGCCCGCGAGGAAGAGCAGCAGCACCGTGCCGCGCCCCTTCCAGACCATGACCTCGAGCGCGAAGCCGGCTGCGGTGCCGAAGACCAGGATGATCGCCAGCGACGGGAACACTGCGACGACGCTGTTGAGGATGTACTTGCCGAACTCGCCGGTGGTGAACACCTCGATGTAGTTGACGATGTCCCACGACTGCGGCAGAGCCCAGAACGGCTCGTTGAGGAACTCGTTCTGCGTCTTGAACGACCCGAGCAGCATCCACAGGATCGGATAGACCTCGACGATGAGCAGCACGGCGATGAGCAGCCGGATCGGCAGCCGTCGGAAGAAGTCTCTGGCGCCTCGACGGTTCGGATCGACGTCGCGGCGGGTGGGCAGCGGGGTGCCCGTGACGATGGCGGTTGTCGCACTCACTGGTTCAGTCCTTCGTCAGATCGCGGCGGGTGGAGCGGAAGATGAAGACCGTGAACAGCAGGCACAGGATCGTCAGCATGAGGGCGATCGTGCTCCCGTACCCGTAGTCGCCGTAGGCGAACGAGGTGCGGAACATGTACAGGGTCAGCGGCGTGGTCGCGTTGCCGGGTCCGCCGTTGGTCAGCGCCACGACCGTGTCGAAGACCTTCAGCGTGCCGTTGATGCTGAAGATGATCGATGACAGCAGCACGGGCAGCGACAGCGGCAGGACGATCGTGCGGATGAGCTTCCAGCCGGATGCCCCGTCGATGCGCGCCGACTCGATCAACTCATCGGGGATGTCGACGAGTCCGGCGTACAGCAGCACGGCATAGAAGCCCATCGACCGCCAGAGGTCCATCGCGATGATCACCCAGAAGGAGGCATCAGGAGTGCCGAACCAGTCGAGGTTCTGCCCTCCGAGGATCCCGAGGAACGAGTTCACCGGTCCGACGGTCGGCGCGGCCTCGAACAGTCGCTGGAACAGCAGCGCGACCGCCACCGTGGGGAGCACCACGGGGAAGAACACGATCGTGCGGATGATCCCCGATCCCTTGCGCAGCCAGAAGACGTACATCAGAGAGAGCAGATAGCCCACGATCACCTGCAGGGCGGTGAGGATGAGCGCGTACTTCAGGGTGAAGAAGATCGCGTCCCAGGCGGCGGGGTCCTGGAAGAACTTGGTGAAATTGTCGAACCCGTTGAAGGTGAAGCCCGTGATGGGGTTGCCGTCCTGCACCGTGTAGAACAGCGACCACACGATCGGGACGAGCATGACGAGGGAGTAGACGAGCAGCGCGGGTCCGAGCAGGACGAAGATGGCGCGCTTGTCACCGAGGACTTTGTGCATGGTGGATCTCCTGATGCGACGAGGACGGTCTCGGGGCGGGCGGATGCCCGCCCCGAGAGTGGGTCAGCCTTCGTCGTTGGCGGCCTGGACGAGCGTCATGAACTCTTCGCCGGAGAGGCTGCCGTTGGCGAGACCTGCACCGTTGTTCTGGCTGATGCCGGTCGCCTTCGGGGTGAAGAGCGCCTCGAACCAGAGCACGCTCGACGGAGCGTTCGCGATCTCGTCCTGCACGGTCTGCGTCGTGGAGGGCAGATCGGCGGGAGGGTTGTCGACCACGAAGCCCGAGACGACACCGCTCTCGTTCAGCGCCGTGTCGCCGTAGCCCTCAGCGATGCACTTCAGCCACGCGGCCGCTTCATCGTCGTAGTTCTTCTCGGCGAACATCACCGGGATGCCGACGTTGGCCGGGATCTGGTCGATGCTGCCCTCGCCGCCCTCGACTGCGGGGAAGCGCGCGAAGCCGACGTTGTCGACCCCGATCTGGTTCTGCTCCTCGTCGTTGAAGTTCGCCAGCGCCCAGCTGCCCATGTAGTAGAAGGCGGCTTTCCCGCTGAGGAACAGGTTCATCGAGGCGTTGTAGTCGATCGAGCCGACGGCGTCACCGAAGTATCCGGCCTTGCCGAGTTCAGCGACCGCGTCTGCGGCGGCGACGTATTCGGGGTCGGTCAGCTTCGCATCGCCGTCCGCGACCTTCTGGAGTGCGTCGGGGCCGAGCGTGCGGAAGATGTAGTCGCCGACGAGGCGGGTGACGGGCCAGCCGTCCTTGCCCGCGGTGGCGAACGGCTGGACGCCGGCGTCCTTGAGGGTGGCTGCGGCATCGACGAGGTCGTCCCACGTCTCGGGCACCTCGATGTCGTTCTTCTCGAGAAGCTCCTTGTTGTACCAGAACCCCTCGATGTTGAATTCGGTCGGCAGCGCGTACAGCGCACCGTCACCATAGAGCGCCTTGACCGTCGATTCAGCCGCGGGCAGCAGCCGGTCGGAGACGCCCAGGTCGTCGAGTGCCTGGGAGAGGTCGAGCACCTTGCCCCCGTCGATGAACTCCGACATGAGCGCGGGGGTGCCGGCAGCCATCTGCATGTCCGACAGACCGTCCTGACTCGCGAGCAGCTGGAGCTGCTGGTCCCACTGCGTGCCCGAGATGTCATCGGACGTCAGCGGCGCCGCGTCGGCCGCAGCCTTGCACTGGTCGCCGGCGAGGGTCTCGAGCGTGCTGATGATCGTGGTGTTCTCGGTCTGACCGAGATAGGTGAATTCGCCGGAACCGGCGCCGGACTCGGAGCCCGATCCTCCGGAGCCGCCGGAGCAGGCGGAGAGCGCGAGAGCGCCGACGCCGATGAGCGCGATTGCGGGGGCCAGGCGACGGGCGCGCCTCATTGCTGTGGTCACTGTTCCTCCTTGAAGAGCGACGCCTCTTTTGAAGCGCTTCATTCACACCATGCCATAGAAAAAAAGGCATTGTCAAGAGAGTTACGCATCACAAATGAAGCGCTTCACGAATAGTGATGCTCTAGAGTTGAAGAGCCAGGTCATGGCGACGATGCCGAGGAGGATGACGTGACCGACACTCCCCCGCCCGGGCGCTCGAAGCCCAGCATGGCGGACGTCGCCGCTCACGCGGGAGTCGCCCTCGGCACTGTGTCCAACACCCTCAACAATCCCGAGAAGGTGCGAGAGGCGACCCGTCGCAAGGTGCTGTCATCCATCGCCGAGCTCGGATTCGTCCGCAATGATGCTGCGCGCTCTCTCGCCGCGGGAAACAGCACCTCGGTCGGCCTGGTGCTGGCCGACCTCGGCAACTCCTTCTTCGTCGACATCGCGCGCGGCGCCGAGAGAGCGCTGCGGCGCCACAAGATGGACGTGCTGATCGTCAACTCGGACGTCGACCCCGATCGCGAGGTGCACAACCTCGAGCTGCTCGACCGTTCGCGCGTGGCCGGCATCATCCTCGCCCCTCTCGACACGGCGCTCGCGAAGTCGCCGCACCCCGAGAACCGCACCACTCCGACCGTGCTGGTGAACTTCGAGTCCCCGTCTCTCGCGTACCCGGGGGTCACCGTCGACGAGCGCCACGGCGGGGCGCTCGCCGCATCGCACCTGATCGCGCTCGGGCGCCGACGACTTCTCTTCGTGGGCGGTCCGCGTTTCCTCACGGCCGTCAACCAGCGCTGGGAGGGCGCCGAGCAGGCGACCGCCGCGCACCCCGACGCGCGCATCGAGATCCTCGAGACGCGAGGCGTGAACATCAGGCACGGACGGGATGCCGGACGGCAGATCCTCGCCCGCGGTGCGGGCACCTACGACGCGATCGTCGCGGCATCCGATCTCGTGGCCATCGGCCTCATCCAGATCCTCAACGAGGTGACCGGATTCTCGGTTCCGAACGACATCGCCATCACCGGCTACGACAACAACCACTTCGCGTCCGAGAGTGCGATCCCGATCAGCACGGTGAGTCAGCCGGGCGAGGAGATGGGCGCCGTCGCAGCAGATCTCCTGCTGGAGCGCATCGCCGACCCCGGTGCGGCGGCGCGCAGCGTCACCCTCGAGCCGCGCCTGCTCCCCCGCACGTCCACCCTCGGCGAGATGTGGCGCAGGGACTGACCTGCGGTCATGTCCCCGCTCGCTCGCTGCGACGGAGATCACCCGTGCCGAAGGTCTGAAACTCGCATCCGCTCCTTCGCAGCGTGAGTTCTCCTTCGCTGGACGGGCGTTCGCTGGATGGGCGTGAGGGCCGAAAAGTGGAGCCGAAGATGGAGACCGCATGGATGCCGGACAACGCAAAACCCCCGCCGCTTGCGCGACGGGGGTTTCAGCTGATGTGCGCCCGAAGGGACTCGAACCCCTAACCTTCTGATCCGTAGTCAGATGCTCTATCCATTGAGCTACGGGCGCTCCTGGACCGCTCAGCGGGCCGTAGAACAGCCTACAACAGACGAGACGCGAAAGCGAAACGAGCGCTCACTCGTCACTGTCGGGCGTGTTCTGCTTGTTCTTCCGCTTCGCTTTCGCACGCTGCAGAGACGACAGCGCCTGCAGGTCGACGAGTCGCAGCGCCTGCATCCGCGCCTCGCGCATCCGGTCGTAATCGGGGTCCTGATCGGGTCGCATGCCCTCGACGCGCAGCCGACGATCGAGGTTGTGCCGCACGTCGGCCCAGGCGCCTTCGCGCGCCTCTTCGACGATGACGCGCAGGGCGGCCTCGTCCTCCATCATGTCGCGCAGCTTGGTCGCGACCCCGTGCGACTGCTTGGCCCTCCGACGCAGGTTGCGCACGTCGCGGTCCCGGTAGTCATGGGTTCCCGAGGGGTCGGAATGGCGACCGCGAGCGCGTTTGCGCAGCTCGGTCAGGTTGCGCTCGACCTCTTCGGACTCCTCGGCCATCGCCCGCAGCGCTTCCCGCGCATCGGCGACGTACTTGTCCGTGTCGAAGACGCCGTTCTCGGCGATCGTGCCGATGAGGATGTGATTCTTCACGGCGAGGCGCGCCGCAGCGGTCGCGATCGCAACGCCTTCGGCGATGGCATCCGCTGTTCGTCCCACCCCTACCTCCTCCCTTCGAGAGTACCGGTATCGCTCGGGGATGCAGTGGGCCAGAATGGATCGGAATCGGGTCTCTCCGACCCGCTCCACGACCGGCTGCTCTCCCGATCGCCGCCAGGAGGGATGCGATGAAGCGTCTCACGCTCACCGGAAGCACGACGGTCATCACGGGCGCTGCGAGCGGGATGGGTGCCGACATCGCCCGGCTGCTCGCTCGCCGACGCGTGCATCTGGCGCTCATCGACCACAACGCCGACGGCCTCGCAGCCATCGCCGCCGAGCTCACGGGCGCCATCCTCACCACCCATGTGGTCGACCTCCGCGACGACGACGCCGTCTTCGCCACGGCCGCGGAGATCACCGCGGCGCACCCCAGGGTGAATGCCCTGATCACGTGCGCGGGCTCGTCGATGCTCGGCGACCTCGACCAGCTGACCATGGAGGAGATGCGCTGGCTGACGGATGTGAACCTCTGGGGCACGGTGTCGATCACGAAGGCGCTGCTCCCCGCCCTGCGCGCGGCGCCGGCCGCCCACATCACTCACCTCGCCAGCGTCTACGCGCTGGCAGCCCCCGCGGGACGCATCCCCTACTCCCTGAGCAAGTTCGCGGTGCGCGCGTTCTCCGAGGCCCTGCGCCACGAACTCGACGGCACCTCGGTGACGGTGGGAGCGGTGTATCCCGCCGGCGTGCGCACGGGCATCATCCTGCACGGACGGTATGCCGCGGCGATCGACCCGGCCATCGCCGCGCGAGCCGCGGCCGCCCAGGCGGCGATGTACCACACGGAGCCCGCGGATGCCGCGGCGCTGATCGTGCGCGCGACCGAACGTCGCCGCGCCCGCACGATGGTCGGACGGGAGGCGCGACTGATCGATGTACTCACCCGCGTCGCCCCGTCGAGCTACTGGCGGGTCATGCGGCGTCCCCTGCGCGAGGCCATCGACACGACGACGCCGATCGCCTGAGTCAGCCGACTGCGCCGACCCAGATCCCGGACGCCCACGCCTGCTGGTCGGCGTCGCACCCGACAGATCCCGGATATCCGCGAACCACCGCCATGCAGTTCGCAAGGAACTCGGCGTCTCCTCCGAACGCGGAGTAGTAGGCATCTGACGACGTCAGGGCGCCCCACACCCGGAATTGGTAGATGTGCGCCAGCTCATGCGCCATCGCCCAGTTCAGTCGGTCGGCACTCCAGTCGACGATGTCGGCGCGGTACTTGATGAAGCCGCCGCTGTTCGCGCACGCCGGCGCGGTCCCTCCCGCACAGGAAGCCGATTCGTAGAGCCCGACTCCCCCGCCGCCGACCTGGTCGAGAGCGGCACGCACGCGCGCGTACCCGTCCGGACCGCTCGATGCCCACGCGGGGCCCGAGGGAGCGGCGTACTGCGCCGTCTCCCAGCTGCCGATGTCCTGACCCACCTTGTCGATGAGGGCATGCACGGTGGCGGTGGCGGCGACCACGGTCGCCGGGTTCTTGCGCTCGTCGAGCACGGACTGCTGGGCCGACTGCGCGGAGGCCCTGTGTGCCGAGGTGTCGACCTTGCCGGCTGCTCCCTCGATCGCCGCAGTCAGCGCCGCGATCTCGTCGACGAAAGCGGGCCGCACCTCGAGGACTGCGGCTCGCGCGGCGGTGTCCTTCTCGGCGATCGCGATCGATCCGTCGAGGTAGTCCGTGCGCATCTCCGCCGTACGGATCGACTGCGCCAGCGACTGCAGCTCGGCGATCGCCTCTGCCCTGTCCTCGTCCAGGGCCGCGGCGCGACCGACGACGCCCGCAGTCAGCATCACTGCTGCGACGATCGTGACGGAGAGGAACCGCCGGATCACAGCGTTCGCCTCACGGCAGGAACCCGGAGGTGTCGGTGAGCAGCGTCTCCTGTTCGGCGATGGTGGTGCGCAGTGCCGTCAGCTGCTCGGCAAGACGGAGGTTCACCTCGCGCGCGAGCTCGAGCCGCTCTTCCGCCTGGACGACAGCCGCCCTCGCCTTGGCGAGGGCATCCACACGCTGCTGATCCGCGACAGCGATGAGCACCGTTCCGCCGAGGAGCAGCAGTCCCCCCGCGACGACGGCGACGCCTCTCATATCGCTCCCCAGGACACGACTCTCCGGAACCATTCCGTATGGCCAATATATCCCCGCGGGAGACCGCTCTCCAGGCCGGTCGGTGGTCGGCCGCGCGGCGCGGTCGTGCGCTGCGTTCGCGCGGCACGCCGGGCCGGGCCGATCAGATCGACTATGCCTGGTCGCTGAGGCGTCGCTCGGCGGCTTCCTGCCCGCTGGCCAGATGGCGCGGGACCATCACGCGCAGGGCGTCCGTGTCACGTGCGGCGACCGCCTCGAGGATCAGCCGATGCTCCTCGGCCATCGCGAGCAGATCGTCGTGCTGCCCGAAGAGCCAGCGCAGCCGTGTGACGAACACCGCGATGAGTTCGCCCAGCATCTCGTTGCCGGCGAGCTCGGCCGAGATCTCGTGGAACTCGCCCGCAGCGATTCGCGCTGCCTCGATCTCGCCCGCGGATGCTGCGGCGAATTCGCGCTCATAGGCCGCCCGAAGCCGCGCGATCCCCTCGTCGGTGTGACGTTCGGCGGCGAAGACGAAGATCAGGGTCTCGATCGCCTCGCGGACCTCCCCGAAATCCCGGATGTCCCGATGCGTGAACTCCCGCACGACTGCCCAGGTCCGCGGGCGTGCGACGACCACTCCCTCGCCGACGAGAGTGCGGATGGCCTCGCGCACCGGAAGCCGTGAGACGTTGAGCTCGGCCGCGATATCTCGTTCGACCAGCCGGGAACCGGGGGCGCGCCGACCGAGCACGATGTCATCGCGAAGAACGCGCGTCACCCGCACCGACTCGAGTTCGCCGGTAGTCCCCACCCCCGCCATGACCGAATTGTCGCACTCGGAGAACCGCCCGACAAGTTTGGTATCCCAACGCGGCGCATATGTTACGGGTGCTTCATCGGGGGCGGACAGAGAAAAGGGGAGCGAATGCCTCGGCATCCGCTCCCCTCGTCCGTGTCGTCAGGGCAGACGGTTGGCGATCGCGAGGTTCGCCGTCAGCTCGTCGGCGTTCTGGCGCACGACGTATGCCGGGCGATCCCGCTCGACCCTCCAGGACTCGCTGAGGGGTCCGACGTTGACCGTGTCGAAGCCGGCCTCGTCGTAGAAGCGGGTGACGAAGGCGACGGCCTCGGCGTCATCGCCGGCTGTGGCGAGGGCGCGTCGATCGGGTGTGCCCGCGGGCGATCCGTCGGTCGTGATGTCGGCCGCGAGGATGTGGTTGAACGCCTTGGCGATGCGCGACGTCGGCAGCTGCGCCTGCAGAAGCTCCGATGTCGTGGTCTCTCCGCGGTCGAGGGCCTCGATGTGCCCATCGCGCTCGAAGTAGTAGTTGTTCGTGTCGAGCACGATCTTGCCCGCGAGCTGCTCGACCGGCAGCTCGTCGATCTTGCCCAGGGGGACGGTGACGACCACGGCGTCTCCGGCCGCAGCCGCATCCACCGCGGTTGCGGCAGTCGCTCGATCGCCGAGTTCTGCGACGAGATCCGAGAGCGTCTCCGGTCCACGGGAGTTCGCGATCACCACGTCGTAGCCGTTCGCCACGGCGACCCGTGCGATCTGGCTGCCGATGTGTCCTGCACCGATGATTCCGAGAGTAGTCATGTTGGGCCCAACGCCCGTCACGCGCCGCTATTCCCGCGTGACCCCGCGTGTCGCGATCACACCGTGAGCAGGAAGCGCTCCTCGACCCGGCGATAGCCGAGGCTCTCATAGAGACGGATCGCGGAGGCGTTGAAACCGAAGACATGCAGCCCGATCGAGTCGGCACCGAGTCGTGCGGCCTCGCGCTCGGCCGCGAGCATGAGATCACGACCATAGCCCTTGCGGCGCTGGTCCTCGGCGACCTCGATGTCGAGGATGAACCCGTGCGGGCGCCCTCCTCGCCGACGGACGCCGATCCACAGCACCCCGACCTCGATGCCGTCCACGTGGGCGGTGAACAGCTCCTGCCCCTCCGAATCGATGCCGTCCGGCAGCTCGAGCTCCATCTGCCGGTGCGACTCGACGACGGCATCCTCCGCCGAATACCGACCGGATGCCACCAGGTCTTCCGCGAAGGCCGCCTCGGACGCGGCAGCGAAGCTCGCGAAGCGCTCCGGGGTCATCGGCGCCACGACGAACGCGCCGTCTGACGGCTGTGCCGCCCGAGACGGCAGCGGTTCGAGAAGCATCTGGATCGACGCGACCTCGAATCCCCGCCCCTCGACGAAACCGCGACCAGCGGTGTCGGACGAATGCAGGGCGACACTCAGACGACCGACCTGCTGCCTCCGCGCGAGCGTCGTCAGCTCGTCGAGGAGGCCGTCGAGCTGTCGGCCACTCGGCTCGGTCGCGAACGCGAGATCGACGATGAACAGCACGCCGTTGTTCGCGGCGAGCCAGACGGTGCCGATCCGGGCGTCGCCGTCATCGATCGTGAGGATGAGCGAGGTCTCGGTGTCGTGCCCTGCGGGGAGCAGCTCGTCGAGCACGGCGTCCACGTGCGAGACGGCATCGTCGCCGACGTGCATCCCGGACTCCTGCCGCAGCGACACGAGTCGTGCTCTCGTGGCCTCGCGCCAGTCGTCGAAGGCGTCTGCGGTGAGAGGAGTCAGTTCAAGAGGCATGATTCCATCCTGCACCGCATCGCCTCGGTGCTCAGGACTTGTGGAGTGCATCCTCCGCAGCGACCCAGGCGAGCATGGCGCACTTCACCCGTGCCACGTATCGCGAGACGCCCCCGAGAGCAGCGGCATCGCCGAGCAGCTCTTCATCCGGTTCGATCTTGCCGCGCGAACGCATCGCCTCGCGGAACGCGGCGATGCGGATCTCGAGCTCGTCGACCGTGAGCCCCTCGGCGAGCTCGGCGAGCAGCGACGCGGATGCCTGCGAGATGGCGCATCCGTGCCCTTCCCACGCGATCGCCTCGATGCCGCCGTCGGCGCCGCGGTGCACTTGCAGAGTCACCTCGTCACCGCAGGTCGGGTTCACCTGGTGCGACTGCGCGGCGATCTCACCCCGGAGCCCGAACCCGTGCGGGGTGCGGGAGTGATCGAGGATGAGCTCTTGATACAGGTTCTGCAGGTCGCTCATGCGCCCCTCCGGAAGAAGTCGATCGCACCCTGGACGCCGTCGATCACGGCGTCGATCTCGTCATCGGTCGTGTACAGGTACGTGCTGGCCCTCGTCGATGAGGTGACGCCGAGGCGACGATGCAGCGGCTGTGCGCAGTGGTGTCCGACACGCACCGCGATGCCGCGATCATCGAGGAACTGCCCGACATCGTGCGAGTGGATGCCCTCGACGTCGAAGCTCGCCAGGCCCACACGCGGCAGATCGATGCCGGCACCGAGCACGCGCACCCCATCGATGGCCGTGAGCCCCTCGACGAGTCGCGCGCCGAATGCAGCCTCGTGCGCCGCGATGCGCGGCATCCCCACCGCCGTCAGATAGTCGATCGCCGCGGCGAGCGCGACCGCCTGGGACACCCGCTGGGTGCCGGCTTCGAACCGCTGCGGCGGCGGCAGGTACGCCGCCTCCGTCGTGGTGACGGTGGTGATCATCGATCCACCCGTCAGGAACGGCGGCATGGCCTCGAGCAGCTCGCGCCGCCCGTAGAGCGCGCCGATTCCCGTCGGCCCGAGCATCTTGTGACCGGACACCACGGCGAAGTCGACGTCGAGTGCGCGGACATCCAGCGGCAGATGGGGTGCCGACTGGCAGGCGTCGAGCACGACGAGCGCGCCGACGGCGCGCGCACGCGTCACGAGATGCTCGACCGGATTGATGACGCCGAGCACGTTCGACACATGCGTGACGGCGATGAGCTTCGTGCGGTCGGTGATGAGATCTGCGGCGGCGTCGAGCCGGAGGGCACCGTCGTCGTCGAGCGGGATGACCCGCAGGGTCGCTCCTGTGCGGGCCGCGAGCTCCTGCCACGGAATGAGGTTGGCGTGATGCTCCATCTCGGTCGTGACGATCTCGTCGCCCTCGCGCAGACGCAGGCGCTCGGCTGCCGCTCCCCCGCGGCCGAGCGAGGCGTTCGAGATCGAATACGCGATGAGGTTGAGCGCCTCGGTGGCGTTCGACGTCCACACGATCTCGCCCTCGTCGGCACCCACGAACCGCGCGACGGCGGCCCGAGCGTCCTCGAACACCTCGGTGGCCTCGGCCGCGAGAGTGTGCGCACCACGGTGAACGGCCGCGTTGAGGGTGGTGGCGAACTCGCGTTCGGCGTCGAGCACGGCGAGCGGACGCTGCGACGTCGCACCCGAATCCAGATACACGAGCGGGTGCCCGTTGACCTCGGAGCGCAGGATCGGGAAGTCCTCGCGGAGTCGCCTCACCTCGACATCGGTCAGCGGGCCGCCCCCGGTCGGGGCGATCACGTCGGATTCGCGGGAGATGCTCATCCTTCTAGCTTCTCATCTGGCGCACCCCGCGGGGCCCTGCGCACACGGGGCGACGGTCAGGGAACGACGAGGATGTAGTCCGTGTCCGAGATGCCGAGGACCCCCGTCGCCGGGTCGACGTAGCGCAGGGTGATCCGATGGACCCCGGGCCGGATGTCGATGAACGACACGATGGTCGAGGAGTCGTCGAGCAGCGCGAGCGACGCCGTCTCCCCGTCCAGGGACACGGATGCCGTCGAGCCGGCGACGCCGCGGACGTCGAGCGAGAGGTCATCCCGTCGCCCGTCGCCGTCGGAGTCGACGCGGGAGATCGCACCGTCCGAGTCTTCGGCGAGCCCCGGGACCGGGAAGTAGAGGCGCCCCGTCGGATCGCTCACCGTCCGCACGCCGGTGGTCCGGGATGTGTGGCGCATCGAGATCGACATGCCCTGGTGAAGCGTGTCGACATCAGGGCGCACCGAGAAATCTCCGTCAGGACCGACGAGGGTGGAGGCGATCACGAGGCCGGTCTCGTCGATGATCTGCACCGCTGCTCCCGGAGTTCCCGTGCCGGTGATGGTCGGGGGAACAGTCGTCCCCGGCAGGATGCTCCAGTCCATCGTCACCGGCTCGACGACCGGAGGGTCGACGACCGGAGGGTCGACGACAGGAGGGTCGATCGCCGGAGGGTCGACCACCGGGGGGTCAACCGCCGGCGGGTCGACGACGGGAGGGTCGACGGCAGGCGGCTCGACGACAGGAGGGTCAACCACCGGCGGGTCGATCAGCGGAGGGTCGACGACAGGAGGGTCAACCACCGGCGGGTCGACGACCGGAGGGTCGACGACAGGAGGCTCGACCACCGGAGAGTCGACGACAGGAGGGTCGACGACCGGCGCCTTCACGACGGGAGGCGCGATGACCGAGGGGCCGCCGGCGGGAGGCGCGACCACGGACGGGTCGACCACCGGGGGAACCACGATGATCGGGTCGATGACGACCTCGGGGCCGGCGTGCTCCTCGGGAACGGTCACGGGCGTCTGCGGGTCGACACCCGTCTCGGCCTCCTCCGCCGGCGCGATCGGGCTCGGGGCCGCCGTCGATTCGGGCGACATGATCGGCGCCGGAGATGCGACGACGAGCGCGGACGACGGTGTCGACGACTCCTCGGCGTTCGGTGCGCCCACGGGCGCCAGCTGTGCGGCCACCGCCGCGACCGCGACGACGGCCCCGGCTGCCGCGACGGATCCGCCGACCACCAGCCATCGAGCGGTAGCCCTGGGCATCCAGGCCGGCGCAGACGCAGCCGTCGCAGGCGCAGGAGATCCGGCCGAATAGGCTAACGCCGCCGGTCCGCCGATGACCACGGGAAGCAGCACGGCGCGCAGCTTCGATGACGCCTGCTCGATCTCGGCGCTCGCCATCGTGCACCGCTGGCAGCGCTCCAGGTGCGCGTCGAATCGCGCTCGGTCGGCACGCGCCACATGGCGCCTGCGCCCCTGCGCCACGATGCGCTCGCAGACCCACCGGCATTCCGGGTCACGTCCCGGTTCCTTGATGTGGGCCTGCAGCCAGGCGAGCTTGAAGCCCTCGCGCGCCCGGGCCGCCAGCACCGAGACGGCGTTGGGAGTCATGCCCATGAGCGGCGCGATCTCACGCGGCTTCATGCCCTCGACCTCGAGGTACCAGAGCAGTGTGCGCCACCGTTCGGGGAGGTCCTTGAACGCCACCGTCAGCAGCGCCTTGTCAGAGAGCAGGTCGAGCGAATCCTCCGTGTGCTCGGTCGGAAGCTCCTCGATGTATTCGAGCGCGACGACGTCCTTCTGCTTTCCTCCCCATGTGGCGGCCGCGCTGCGCACGGCCGCGAAGATGTAGGGACGGAACGCATCCGTCGGACCTCCGCCATTGCGGATCGCGCTGAAGGTCTTGGCGAACGCCTCACTGACGAGATCCTCGGGGTCGATCGAGCTCGTGATCGAACGCGCCGCGCGGAGGGCTGCCGGCGAGTGACGATCCCACAGCACGCCGAACGCACTGCTGTTCCCCGCTCGGGTCGCGAGGACGAGCTCGTCGTCACTCGTCTCGGGATCGATCCGCGTGCGCCGCTCGCGCACTGTCGACGAGCTCATGGCGCGACCCGTTCGGCGCGAATCGAGGCAGGAGCAACGGACGGGTCGTTCACAGGGATCCCTTTCGACTTCTTACTGTCAGTCTCGCGACATCGCGATCTGACCGGTATGTAGATTCATACGAGAGTTCTTGACACCGAATAGAGAAGATTCCATGGCCTTCGATGACATCCGCGCCGAAGCCCCGACGTTGCGCGACGCGCTTCGCCTGAGCGACGGGAGGCTCTTCTCCCCCGTCGAAGCACGCGGCTCGATGCCAGGACGTACGTGGGCGTGGAGTTCTACGATCCGTCGGCATCCGCATCCGACTACACCGATCGCATCGTCCTCGGGGCCGGTGTCGCGACGACGAGCGTTCCGGCCCTCGTCGCCGAGCTGGCCGATGTCGGGGCGGCCGCGCTTGTGGTGCGCCCTCCCGATGACGGCGATGGCCTGGAGCGCATTGCCCTCGATCTGCACGTCGCCCTGCCTGTCCTCCACCACAGTGACGGGGACTGGGCACAGCTGGCGAACGTCCTGCGGTCGCTGCTGAGCGGTCACTCGATCGGCCGGGTCTCGGGTGTGCGACTGGGAGACCTCTTCGGCCTCGCCAACGCCATCGCCACCCTCGCGGACGGTGCCGTCAGCATCGTCGACTCGACCGGTCAGATCGTCGGCTACTCCACGCACAGCGAGCAGCCGATCGACGACGTCCGTCGACGCACCACTCTGCTGCTGCAGGAGGACATCTCGATCGCATCCGACTCGCGCTACCGGTCGCTGCTCCGCGCCAGCGAGGCACGGCACTTCCCCTCGAGCACCGACGAGTTCGGACGCGTCGGGATCGCCGTGCGAGCGTCCGGCGAGCTGCTCGGCTCTCTCTGGGTGATCCAGATCGATCCATCGCCGGCCGCCCGGACCCGGTCCCTGCTGGAGGAGATGGAACCGATCGTGGCCCAGCATCTGCTTCGTGCTCGAGCGGAGGCGGGCGACCGGGACCGTCGGACATCCGACCTGCTCCGCACGCTTCTCGAAGATCGACGGCATGCCCGCGGCGCGGCGTCGCAGCTCCTCATCCGTCCCGAAGCCGGATGCACGGTCGTGTGCTTCCGGATCACCACGTTCGACGAGGTGGAGGCGATGCGCGGTCTGCAGCGAGTACTCCATCTGGCGATGAGCGTGTCCGGCGCCGCTTTCCCCGGCTCCCACAGCGCGGTCGTCGGCTCGGAGGTCGTGACGCTCATCCCGGGCCCGAACGCGGCTGCGGTCGAGACCTTCACCCAGGCGGTGATCCGGATCGACGACGCGTTGATCGCCGGCATCGGCACGCGCGCGTACGACATCAACGGCATCGGCCGTTCCTATCGTGAGGCCGGGGCCACGGCCGGCGTGCTCGTGAGTTCGTCGCTCCGCGACGACCATGAGCCCCGCATCGCGACCTTCGACGAGATGCGCGATCGCCTGGCGATCCTCCAGGTCGCCGACCTGATCGACGGCCTGGATGCCACGGTCGGCGACGCCGCGAGCATCCTCGCCGAGCATGATGCCGCGCAGGGCACCCGTCTGACGCACACCATGCGGGTCTTCCTCGACCAGCTCGGCAGTGTGCGTGAGACCGCCAGCGCACTGCACGTTCACCAGAACACCGTCCGGTATCGGCTCGATGTCGTGCGCAACGAGCTCGGGATCGACATCGATTCGCCGGCCACGCGACTCTGGCTCTGGCTCCGGCTGTCGGCGACCGCGCGCAGCGCAGTGTGAGGACTCATTCGATCGCCGCCGGCAGCAGCACGGTCACTCCGGCACGACCCGTGGACGGCTCGATGTACCGGGCGGCGACGAACGGCTCACCGACACCGGATCGGACGACGATCCCGTCGATGTCGTCGGTCGCGAGCCGCACAGTGCGCGATCGCCCCTGTTCATCGAGCAGCTCGACCCATGCATCCGGTGCGGCGCTCAGATGCAGACAGCTGACAGCGCCGAGGGACGCCTCAGGACAGGCATCCTGGTCCGCGGCCGCGATCGTGGGCGTCGCGAAGGTGAGCGGCCCCATCGCCTCCGCCCTCTCGGTGACTCCGGTCGCCGCGTCGTACTGCCTCACGCTGAGCGTCATGCCCTGACGCAGGGCTTCGCCCGAGACGTCGAGCACGAATGCGCCGTCTTCGTCGATCACCCCGGTGTCGAGCATGACGCCGCTCTCGTCGGTCACCGTGACGACCGCGCCTGCAGCGCCGACCCCCTCGATCAGATCCGGCACGAGAGAGTCCTGGGCGATCGACCGGGTGATGCGGAACCCCGCCAGGTCGATGGGCGGCGGTGTCTCCGACGGAGCGTCGGTCGGGGTCGGAGTCGGGGTCGGAACCGCTGTCGACGGGGCCGGGGCGATACTGAGCGGGGTCAGTGGGGGCTGCCTCTCGCCGGGTCCTGGAGTCTCCGGTTCACGGCTCGCGTCCGAATCGGACTCCAGTCCCGCATCGACCTCGGGCTCCGGCGACGGCAGGGGCTGCGGTTCGGGCATCGGCTCCGATGCGGGCGGCTGAGTCGGGAAGCGCGGCAGATCTTCGAGAACCGGGCCCGCCTCACCGGAGACCGACGCCTCGGAGATCGACCGGGTGAGTTCCGAATCGTCCGATTCCTCGGCCGACAGACTCAGGACGCTGCCCGCCAGGATGACGGCGCCGACCACGACGACGGCGGTCGCCGCCAAGGCGGCCAAGCCACCGGCCGGTACCACCGCCGCTGCTCCGTGCGCGGCGACAGGCGCCCCCGCGCCGATCGAGGAGGTTGCTGCATCGGCCCAGCCAGACGACCCGGTGGACCCCACCACGGAGCTCGCGCCCATGACCTGCGCCTCCGCGGAGGCATCACCGGTGTAGATCGCCGCCGCCACGCCTCCCAACAGCGCGGCAGGCAGGATCGCCCGAAGCCGCTGCGAGACGGTATCGATCTCCGCGGCGACGATCCGGCATCCGCCGCACACGCTCATGTGCTCTCTGAAACGGTCGGCGTCACCGACCGCGACCGGACGACCGCGACGGTCGACCACGCGCTCGCAGAACCACCTGCAGTCCTCAGACCGCGAGGGATCGTGGATGTGCGCCTCGAGCCAGGCGCGTTTGAAGCTGTCGCGTGCGCGCGCCGCCAGAGCGGAGACCGCATTGGCCGTCATCCCCATCAGGGGCGCGAGCTCTCGCGGCTTCATGCCCTCGACCTCGAGATACCAGAGCAGCGTGCGATGCCGAGCCGACAGCGTGCCGAACACGGCCGCGATGCTGGATCGCTCGGCGATGCGCTCGAAGGCATCGCCGCCCTCCGACGACAGATCGCCCTCCGAGATCAGGTCGATCGACAGGTCGGTCCCGTTGCGGGACCAGCGCGCGGCCGTGTTGCGCAGCGTGGCGAGGAGATACGGCCGGAACGCGTCGCTCGGCCCGCCGCCCGCCTTGGTCACCCGGAGTATCGACGCGAACGCCTCGCTCACGAGATCGTCGGGATCCGCCGAGGGCGAGATCGCTCGCGCGGCTCGGCGCGCGGATTCGACATGCCGGCGCCACAGGAGGGCGAAGTCGCCGATGTCGCCACCCCGCACCGCCTCGATGATCTCGGCATCGGACGGCTCACCCGAGATGTCGTCGTCGTCGAGATACGTACCGAGGATCATGCTGCTCCGGATGCTGTCGAGTCCGGCATCGCGAGCGCAGCGCCGGAGACGGTTGAGGGACGAGGCAGTGGGGATGCCTCGTCCCTCCGACTCTCGTAAGGGTCGAATCCGCTCTGCGAAGGTTCGGCCGGGGAGTGGTCGACCTCTGCTGTGCGGGCGTCGGCCGGGAACCCGACGCGAGGCCGATGGCCATACCTACAAGACCGGTATGACCGGAAATCGTGACGGTCAGAACCCGAGATTCTCGCTGTGCAGGACATCAGCTGCCGCTCGCCGCCGGGTCCACGGGCGCGAGCGACAGGAAGCGCATCTTGTTCTCGCCGTAGAAGCACGTCTGGACCATGAACTCCCCCGTCATACCGGTGAGTTCTTCGACGTTCGACCACTTGGGCGTGTGCCGCTCCTCGACCACCTCGTAGATCACGTCGGAGCCCTCGACGGTGACCCGCTGACCGAGCTCCCAGCCGAGGATCACGTCTCCCCCGCAGTTGTTGTGCGCGGCGAACAGCGGCAGCACGTCGTCGATGCGGTAGCTGACCATCTCGGTGAACGTGCCGTCGCATCGGTCGAGCTCGACCATCCCGCCCTCGACCCCGAGCCTGATGACGGGAAGCTCGTCGGGCGCGAAGACCTCATGGAACGTCTTCAGCACCGAGACTTTGACGTCACCGGTCACTTTGTCGACCGCATCGGGGGCGAGCACGGATGCGGAGAGGAAGGATGCTCCCAGTCCGACGAGCAGGATGCTGGTCGACAGCAGACCGATACGTCGCCGCGGGCGGCGGCGTGTCACGGGCTCGCCGGGTTCGTCGCCGTTCGCGGCGGTGCGGTCCACTGCGACGTCGACCGTCATGAGTCGGAGCCAGCGGACACGTGCGTCGCTCGTCGGCCGCTGCGGTTCTTCCGGGCACGGCGAGGCTTGACGACGATGAATGTGAGTGCCGGCACCCCGACGACGAGCAGCGCCCACCACGGGAAGCCGGCGGGGTCGGTGGTGTCCGCGATGGTCGTCACGGCGGAGTCCTCGGTCGGAGCATCGATGCGCTCTGCGCGCACGAGCAGGCGGTGCGTGTTGACGCCGGTGGGCGTGCACGTGACGAGCGTGAGGTAGTCCTTGCCTGCGACCTGACGCAGGTCTTCCGCGTCGTCGGGAAGCACGGTCTTGGTCTGATCGACCTCGTAGTAGAGGTCTTCGCCCAGTGCGCTGACGATGATGACGTCGCCCTCGACGAGTTCATCGATGTCATCGAAGAGGGTGGCCTGCACGAAGCCGTTGTGGCCGGTGAGCACCGAATGCGTCCCCGGTCCACCGACAGGAAGCGATGAGCCGTAGAGGTGCCCGATACCGCGAGACAGTGTGTCTTCATCGGTGCCGTGGAAGACCGGCAGATCGACGTGGATGCTCGGAATGCGAATCCGCGCCATCGTGTCGGTTCCCTCGGTGGTCAGAGTGTCGAAGTACGCCGAGGCCCCCTCGCCGATCGCCGTCTGCTGTCCGTCTGCTCCGAGGGCATACGGGTCGCGCAGCGGCCCGGTCGGAAGATTCTCGTTGTACTCCTCAGCGGCGGCGAGCATCTCGTCGACCGCCTCATCGGGGATCTGCTCGACGGACTGGATGTACCCGTCGACGTCGGTGTCGTGAGACCAGGCCGAGAACCAGGAGGCCGCGGTCGGGTAGACGAGGACCACGATGCCGATGGTCGCGATGAGCATGACGATCGACTGGCTCCATCCCCACCGCGCCTTCTGGGCGATGGCACCCGTAGCGGGTCGCGCTGGGGCGTCCGGTGCGGACGCGTCGATGAGGGTCATGCTGCGCTTTCTGATCGGAGCTGGAGAAGAAGTAGGTGGAAACGAATGGGCCGTGCGGGGGAAGGGATCTCTTCACCTCCCCCGCACGGCCGGTCTTTCGGGTTACGCCTGTGCTGCGGCCTTGCGACGGCTGCGGATGGCGAGCAGGACCGCTCCACCGAGCAGCATGACGCCGCCGGCGAGGAACAGGGTCGTGCCGGTGCCACCGGTCAGCGGCAGGGTGAAGCCGGCGTTCGAGGGAACGTTGACGACCTCGAGGTCGACGCCCACAGCCGAGGTGGCGGCGGTGACGGTGAACTCGATCGGAGCTGCGAGCAGCTCGAACCCGTCGGGTGCGACGATCTCAGCGAGCCAGTACGACTGGTAGCCGTCTTCGCCCACGGCGACGGTGGCGTTGTCAGCCCAGTCGGAGTAGCGCAGACCCGAGATGGTCACGGTGCCGTCAGCGGCGACCGCGAACTCGGTCGAACCGGCGAGCGCGATGGCGTTGGTGCCGTCGATCGCGTCCTGCTGGGTCGGGTACACCGAGAACACTGCACCGGTGAGCGGTGCGCCGGCCTTGTCGGTCTTCTCGACCGTGATGTCGCCCCACTTGGTGATGACCTCGGGGGTGACGGTGGGTCCGCCGGGCTCGCCCGGTGCGACCGTGTACGAACCGGCGTTCGGGTAGAGCACTGCCGTGTTGGCGATCTCGCCGACCGTGTTGACCTCGGCGGTGATGACGACCTGAACCTCGGTGGCCGGGTGAGCCGCGAGAACTGCGCGACCCGCGGCGGTGAACTCGACCGTCACCGCGTTGGTGGCGGCGTCGTGGACGACCGTGTAGTCACCCGCAGCGAGCGGGGTTCCGTCGACGAGCGTCACAGCGGCGCTCACGTAGTCGAGCTTGGCGTCCAGCGTGTCGACGATCTTGTAGCCGTCGATGACTGCGACGTTGGGGATGCCTGCCGTGATCGTGAAGTCGATCTCGTCGCCGAGCTTGATGTCGGCCGAGTCCTCGACGGTCTTGGTCGCCTCGGTGAGGGCGTTCTTCGGGTAGACGTGCACGTCGTACAGCCACGTGCTGTCATCGGCCGGGTCCGTCAGCGGGACCGTCACGAGGAACGGGGCCACGCCGGTGGAGCCAGCGAGCGGAGCGGTCTCCACCACGAAGTAGAGGCCGAGGTCGAGGTTCGCCAGGGCGATCTCACCGTTCGCGTCGGTCAGGGTCTGACCGCCGATCGCGCTGGCCGTGTATCCGGCAGCCGTGATGTCAGCGACGCTGTCGGGGTTCAGGTCGGCGAGATCGTTCGCGTCGACCCAGCCCTGGTTGCTCGTCAGGTCGATCGTGTCGACCTTATAGACCGTGAAGCCCACGCCCGGCAGCGGTGCCAGTGCGACGTTCTGCTCGGTGCCGTCGTTCGGCAGGCCGGTGGGCGTCTCGGGTGCCTCGAACTTGTGGATCGTCAGCGAACCGACGGCGTCCGGGTCGACGAGGTTGGGCGTCGCGGCGCTTGCAGGCGCTGCGAGGGTCAGCGCGGCGACGCCTGCGACGAGCAGACCTGCCGCGACGCGGGATCCGCGTCCGTTGTTGGGAGTGTTCACTGTGTCTCTCTCTAGGTGGCCAGGTCGCCCTGGTGGGTTACAGATGGTGGATTGTGAGAAGTGCAGATCAGATCTGCGGGTCTGTGGTGTCGGCACGCGCGTTGCGTCGGCGGACCCAGAGGGCCAGCCCGCCCGCGCCGAGCACGGTCAGGGAACCGGCGAGGATGTAGGGCAGTGCGCCCGTCCCTCCGGTGGTCGGAAGGGTCAGCGCCGGCACGTCGCGCACCGTGATGATCTGACCGGTGGAGGTCACCGCCTGATCGCCGCCTGCGGTGATGCTCACCGTGCGGTCCGGGTTGATGACGAACTTCACGGGAGCGGCGAGCAGGCTGAACCCGTCGGGTGCCGTCAGCTCGCTCAACCAGTACGTGCCGGCCGGGATGCTGTCGATCTGGAACAGACCGGTCTCGACCCCGTTGATGGTGAAGGGAAGCGCCGTGCCCGGTTGCCCGTTCGCGTCTGCGAGCACCGCGAACGAGGAGCCGTCCATGCGCACCCAGGTGTTCGCTGCCGCTTCGCCGACCTTCTCGATCTTCAGCGGGATGCGGAACGGCTCGACGGGGGTCTCGGTGCTGTCGTTGTTCGAGCGCACCGGACCGCCCTTGGGGTCGGTTCCCGTGGAGTAGGCCGTGTTGATGACCTTCTTCGCGTCGACGTCTGCCTGGCCTATGACGTACGGCGCATTCGCGGCGCACGTCGAGATCTGGGTCGGCGCGATCGTCGTGGGCGTGCAGGTGACGGTGATGTTGCGCTGCGTCAGGCGGTCATCGACCACGGTGATGTTCGCGACCGTGATGTTTCCGGTGTTGGTGACGGTGAACGCGTACATGATGTGGTCGCCGAGCCCGGTCACGCCGTCCTGATCGATGTCCACGACCGAGGCGGTCTTGTCGAGCACGAGAGCGGGCGTCCAGGTGGCGGGGATGATCTCGTCATCGGTGTCCGTGACGTTCGGTCCGACCGCCGGCGTTCCGGTGGCCCGTGCGACGTTCGTCAGCGGAGCGCTGTCGAGGTCCGCCTGCTGCACCACGTAGGTGGCCGTGCAGGTCATCTTGGCGCCACTGGCGAGTGTGGATCCCTGAATCGGTGTGCAGGACAGCGTCGTCATGTCGCCCGCACCCGAGAACGTGTCCTCGGTGATCCGCACGTTCGTGAGGTTCGTGTTGAGCGTCGTGTTCGTCGCGGCCTGGGGAGTCGTGTTGGTCGCCACGAAGCTGTAGGTGATGACGTCGCCGACCTTCGAGTACACCTTGTCGGGATCGGTGTCGCTCGTCACGGCGACGCCGTTCACGGCGGTGATGCTCTTGACGATGTCGATCGACGGCTGGATGACCTCGAGCGACGCGTTGGCCGGCGGGTTCAGGTTCGTCGTGATGTTGGCGGGACCGTTGATGTAGGTGCCGTTCACCGTCGAGGTGACATCGACCGTGATGGTGCACGATGCCTGCCCGAGGGCGAGGTCGCCGCCGGTGACCGACACCGAGGTTCCGCCGGCCGGCGCCGTGACCACATAAGCCGCACCGGTGCGCTGCGTGCAGGTGCCGCCGACGTTCGGCGCCGCCGCGATCTTGAGGTTCGTCGGCAGCGCGTCGGTGATGGTCCAATCGCTCTTGGCCATCAGGTCGGTCGTGTTCGTGACGGTCAGCGTCATCTTCGAGGTCGAGCCGTTGGTGATCACGGTCGGGCTGAACGCCTTGTCGAGCTGCGGGGTCACATCGACGATCTGCGGCAGATCGAAGGCGACGTCGTTGCCCGCGCCGGTGGCCGTCGCGTTGTAGAGCATCAGACCGAGGTTCGCCGTGGTTCCGACGGGCACCTGGTATGCCGCGGACTGCAGCTTCGCGATCTGCGTCTCCCACACCGTGTTGTTCGTGCAGGGGTTGAGTCCCGTGCTGAGCACGATCGGGGTGCCGTTCACGAGGAGGCTGAAGGTCTCCTTGGGCTGGTTCGCTCCGCCGGCTGCGGGACAGTTGACCGCAGCGAAGTATGCGGAGACCGCGTAGTAGTGACCGCCGATGGCCGGGATGGTGTTGACCGTACGGAACTGCGTGCCCGCGGCGATCGCTCCGTTCGTCGCATTCGTGTACGACGTCAGCACCTGGTTGGTCGCGGCCTGCGTCGTCGTCTGGCCCTGCGCGACTCCGAGCGCACGAGCCATCTGCTGCAGCGTCGTCCACGTCGTGCTGACGTTGTTCAGGCAGCCCAGGTCAGTGACGGGCGCCGTCGGAGTCGCACCGCTCATGATCCAGCCGTTGCACTGGTTGCCGGCCGGGGTGTACTGCGTCGAAGCCGTGTACGTCGAGTTCGCGGCTGCCGCACCGCCGACGTAGGTGGTGATCGACCGTGCGGAGAGTGCTGCGCTCTGGTTCGAGAAGTCCTCGGTGTACACCGGAGTACCCGGCTGAGGGGTTCCCGGTGTGCCGGGCACCGTCGCCGCGGCTGTGATTCCACTGTTGGGGGCGAGCGTCGCTCCGGCGACGAGCACGCCGGCGATGGCGAGCACGCCGAGCAGCCGCGTGATCGCCCGTCGGCGAGGCGCGACTGCGGAGCGTAATGGCCGCTCCGTCGTGCGGTGGTGCGAGCGAATGCTCATGAATGTCCCAATCCCGGCATGCCCTCGACCCGCCGGATACGGCGGAGCGCGAGAGGCGGATGCCTGTCCCCGAAAGTCGTGTGTGTCCCCAGTGCGAGACAGGACGCAGAAGCCGCCCGTCACATACCCAGACCCCGGCGCGGACTTTTTATGACGGGCGCGGGAGAAAACTTTTCGGGGGCCTCTTCGGGCTGCCCTAAGCTCGCACCATGTTCAGCGCCGAGACCCTCGCGACCTTCGTCGTGGCCGCGTTCGTCATGGTCGTGATCCCCGGACCGACAGTGCTGTTCACGATCGGCCGGGCGATGGCCCTGGGGAGACTGGGCGGGTTCCTCAGCATCCTGGGCACGGCGCTCGGCTCGATCCTGCTCGTCGTCGCCGTCGCCTTGGGCGTCGGCACCGTCGTGGCGCAGTCGATCGTGCTGTTCACGATCGTGAAGGTGCTGGGCGCCGGCTACCTCGTGTTCCTCGGCGTCCAGGCCATCCGGCATCGAAAAGATGCCGCGGCCACGGTGACAGGACCTGTGGCGCGGCGATCAGGCGTGCGTCTGCTCGGTGAGGGGTTCGTCGTCGGGGTCACCAACCCCAAGTCGATCGCCTTCTTCCTGGCGATCCTTCCTCAGTTCGTCGACCTGCACGCAGGGTCGGTGCCGATGCAGCTCTTCGTGCTCGGCACGATCGTCGTCGCGATCGGAGTGGCCTGCGATGCGATCTGGGTGCTGCTGGCGAGCGCCGCGCGCGAATGGTTCGGACGCTCTCCGCGACGCATCGAGGCGATGGGCGCCACCGGCGGCCTGCTCATGATCGGGCTCGGCGCGTTCCTCCTGCTGTGGAACGACAAGCCTGCGAACGCCTGAGGCCGAGACTCACATACGCGCGAAGCGGGCGCGGACCATCGAGAAGACGCCGTAGATCGCGAGTCCGACCCCGACGAGCCAGAGGATCGCTCGGCCCAGGGGCAGGTCGACGAGGCTCCGCAGAGCCGCGTCGAGACCAGCGGCCTTCTGCGGATCCTGCGTCCACGCGGCCACCACGAAGAGCGCACCGGTGACCGCGATCGCGATTCCCTTGGCGATGTAGCCGGCGACCCCGAGGGCGATGATCCCGGGCCGCGACGGGCCCGTCGGGACATCCATCGTCTTCTCGAAGCCCCGAGTGAATCCGATGACGATGAATCCGATGCCGACACCCGCGACGGTCAGACCGAGAAGGATGAGCGCCACGATGCCACCCGGCGCCGAGAGCACGACGGCGCTGAGCGCCCGAGAGGTGTCTTCGGATTCGACGTGCCCGCCGAAGGCGAAGATCAGGGCCAAGCCGGCGATCACGAGGTACGCGCCCGCGATGCCGATCAGCTTGATCCTCATCCCCCACTTCCTGGTCTCCTTGCCGCCGGTGAGGAGACCGCTGGCGACCTGCCAGACCGCGAGCGCGATCAGGGCCACCGCGATCACGCCGAGGACCAGCCCGCCGACGGGAGTCGAACGGATCTGCTCCATCGCGCCGTCCTGATCGGCGTCTCCACCGCCGCCGCTGGCGATCGACACGGCGATCGCCCCGATGATGATGTGCACGAGGCCGATCACCACGAATCCCGCCCGCGCCACGCGCCGGAAGGCATCGGAACGCTGCGCCGTGCGCGCGGCACCCTTCGCTGAGGTCATCCGAGCAGGATATCTGTCGGCGCGAAGACGTCGGAGGGGGTTGCGTCGGTGCCGAGAGCCGCCCTCGTCAGGTCGCCCTCTCGACGGGTTGGCGCAGGATCGTCCGGAGCTTCGCCGGTTCGACCCGTCGGACATCGCTGAGGTAGATCTCGTGGTGCAGGCCCGTCATCGACAGGCCGTTCTCGGGGATGAATCGATGGTGCAGCTCGTCGAGCACCGGGGCCTCGTCGTCGTAGGAGCCGACATGGAGCGTCTGCACGCTGAGCCCTTCGTCGAGGGTCTCGAGACGCACGGAGCGGAGGGCGGGTGCAGGCTGCTTCTTCTTCGCCAGCTTCGCCTCGACCGTGTCGACCGCGTGGTCGAACATCTCCGGGGCGATGTGGTCGGGCACCATGATCAGGAGAGTCCACCGCCACGCCGATTTGTCGCGGCGCGATGTGAACGACTCCATGTCAGGCGCGTGCCACTGCCCCTCGAGCGGCATCACGACCGTGTCGATCCCGAGCTGCTCCCTGCTCGCGAACTTGAGCGCGTAGGCGATCGGGAAGAGTGCGGACACTGCGTCCTGGTATGCCTGGGCGGTGTTGGGATCGCCCGCCCCGTCGACCATCAGATACTGCATCGAGGGAACATCGAGGATGCGGAACTCCCCGTGCTTCGCCTGATAGGCGTCGAGGGTCTTCTTCGGGTCGAGCGCCATCGCGGGTCCTCTCACGGCGGAATCGGCATCCGACCGTCGGCACAGTGTCGCACGGGCGACGGACGTCAGGGTGGTCGGCGCGCATCCGCGCCGACCACCCTGACGCGCTCAGGCGGGCTCGACCGCGAGCCACAGCTCGCAGGACGCGTGCGTCCCGGTGAACTCGAGGTACCGGACGATCGAGGGCGCGGGCCGCAGCCGCCACGGATTCGACGGGAACCACTCCGTCGCCGTCGCGGCCCACAGTGCCTGGAGGGTCTCCGGGAACGGACCCGTGGCGGCGAAGACCGCCCAGGCGCCCGCCTCGACCCTCACGACATCGAGATCGTCGGGCACCGAGGTGGTCGGCCGCACGGAGACTCCGTGCAGGTAGGTGAGCTCGGTGCCCTCCGGCGCATCCTGAGCGATGTCCCCCGTGATGGCCAGGATTCCCTCGGGCTGCGCATCGCTCAGCGCCTTGAGGCGAGCATGCTCCTCCGGGGCGATCGAGGAGATGTGCGCCTGGATGTGCGGATTGGTGCCCTCGTGGAGGAGCGGCACTCGTGCGGCATGGCCGACGAGGACGAGCTCGGGGGTGGTGGTGATGGTGACGTGCATCGGGGTGCTCCCTTCGACGCTCAGGCGGAACCGAAGCGTGGGTTGTGTGCGGAGAGGACCCCCGTCTCGGCGCGCATCGACCGGGCTGATCCCGTGCACGGCGCGGAACGCCCGGCCGAACGCCTCGATCGAGCCGTACCCGTGTCGCACGGCGACGTCGAGCACGTTCGGGGCGCCGGCGGCGAGTTCTGCGCCGGCCAGCGTCATCCGCCGACGGCGGACGTATTCCGACAGCGGCATCCCCGCCAGAGCCGAGAACATCCGGCGCAGGTGGTACTCCGTCGTGCCGTGCACGCGAGCGAACCCGGCGACGTCGATCTCGTCGCCGGTGCCCGCCTCGACGAGATCGACCAGTGCGTTGAGCGTTCCGATCATGAGGTCCTCCTTTCCCCACCATCGTGCGGCCCGAGGGCGATCTGCGACCCGACTTTCCGTGTCGGATCCGATCGATCGCCTCTCGGAGGTCAGCTCCGCTCGCCCGGATCGGCGAGCAGGTCGGCGAATGCCAGCTCGGCCGCGCCGATCAGCAGCCTGTCAGCGCCGAGAGCGGCCGGGCGGATCTCGAGCGCCTCGGCGCTCTCCGACATCGCGAGCGCCGTCACATCGTCGACGATCTGATCCGCCCGCAGATCGGCGAGGGTGGCGAGGAATCCGCCCAGCACCACGAGAGCAGGATTGAGCACGTTCACGGCATTGGCCAGCGCGCTCGCGAGCACATGCGCCTGACGCGTGATCTCGGCGGCCACCACCGGCGAGTCGGATTCGGAGAGCTCGGCGGCGAGCGTCTCATCGTCGGCCGAGTCGAGGCCGACCGCATCGAGAAGCAGCCGGCGGCTCACCTCGGCCTCGAGCACACCGTCGCGAGTGCGGCGGTCGGCGTCTGCCGAGATCCGGGGCCTGTTCTGACCGAACTCCCCCGCGTACCCACCCGCCCCGGCGACCGGCCTCCCGTGGATGATCAGTCCGCCTCCGATACCCGACGCACCTCCGTTCAGGTAGACCACGTCGTCGATCCCCCGGCCGGCGCCGTAGCGGTGCTCGGCGATGGCTCCGAGCGTGGCGTCGTTGTCGACGAAAGCCGCAGACGCCGTCGCCGAACGGACGAGATCGGCGAGCGGCACATCGGTCCAGCCGAGATGAGGCGCATTACGCACGACACCGTCGGATGTTCGCACGAGGCCGGGGACCGCGACACCGATCGCCGCGATCCGTGCCGCGGCGAGCGCCCCTTCGCGCCAGGCGACGATGCGCTCGGCGATCGTCGACACCACCGCATCCGGCGTCGGAACGGTCTCGTTCGGCAGTCGCTCGCGCAGGACGATGCTGCGGTCGAGGCCGATCGCAGCGATCTCGATCGCGTCGACCTCAGGGTTCACCGCGATGGCGACGACGCGAGCCGACGCCGTCACGACCGGTGAGGGACGCCCCACACGGCCGGGTACGTCGGGTATGCGCTCGTCGACGAGACCGCGTCTGACGAGCTCTGCGACGAGGTCGGCGATCGTCGAGCGGTTGAGCCCGGTCTGCTCGGTCAGCGCGGCTCTCGACTGCGCGCCGTTCTCGTGCACGAGCCGCAGGAGGAGGGCGAGGTTGTGCGGGCGGGTGCCCAGCGCGGGGCTCGGCTGCGTCGGCATCCCTTCACTGTAGGGGGTGGACGCACCTTCTGTCATGAGATATGTTGTGAATCACAACTTATTCGATGACCTGCACAGGAGCAGCCATGACCACCCCCACCCGTGACGACAAGTTCTCCTTCGGCCTGTGGACCGTCGGCTACAACGGCGCCGACCCGTTCGGCGGCCCCACGCGCCCGGCGCTCGACGTGGTGCACGCCGTCGAGAAGCTCGCCGAGCTCGGCGCGTACGGCCTGACCTTCCACGACGACGACCTGTTCGCCTTCGGCTCGACCGATGCCGAGCGCCAGACTCAGATCGACCGTCTGAAGGGAGCGCTCTCCGACACCGGCCTCGTCGTGCCGATGGTCACCACCAACCTCTTCAGCGCGCCGATCTTCAAGGACGGCGGTTTCACCTCGAACGACCGCGACGTGCGCCGCTATGCGCTCCGCAAGGTGTTCCGTCAGCTCGATCTCGGTGCCGAGCTCGGGGCCAAGACCTTCGTCATGTGGGGTGGCCGCGAGGGTGCCGAGTACGACTCCGCCAAGGACATCCGCCAGGCGCTCGAGCGCTACCGCGAGGCCGTCAACCTGCTCGGCGACTACGTCACCGACAAGGGCTACGACATCCGCTTCGCGATCGAGCCGAAGCCCAACGAGCCGCGCGGCGACATCCTGCTGCCGACGCTGGGCCACGCCATCGCCTTCATCGACTCGCTCGAGCGCCCTGAGCTCGTCGGCGTGAACCCCGAGGTCGGGCACGAGCAGATGGCAGGACTCAACTTCACCGCGGGCATCGCTCAGGCGCTGTTCCACGGCAAGCTCTTCCACATCGATCTCAACGGCCAGCGCGGCATCAAGTACGACCAGGACCTCGTCTTCGGACACGGCGACCTGCACAACGCCTTCTCGCTCGTCGATCTGCTCGAGAACGGCGGCCCCGGTGGAGTGCCCGCCTACGACGGCCCCCGTCACTTCGACTACAAGCCGAGCCGCACCGAAGACGAGAAGGGCGTGTGGGAGTCGGCCGCCGCGAACATGCGCACGTACCTGCTGCTCAAGGAGCGGGCGGCCGCATTCCGCGCCGACCCCGAGGTGCAGGAGGCGCTCGCCGCCGCCCGCGTCGAAGAGCTCTCGACGCCGACCCTCAACCCCGGAGAGAGCTACGACGACTTCCTCGCCGATCGCTCGGCATACGAGGACTTCGACGCGAACTCGTACTTCGGCGGCAAGGGCTTCGGGTTCGTCCGGCTGCAGCAGCTCGCGACCGAGCACCTGCTCGGCGCTCGCTGATCGTCATGCCACTGGTTCTCGGGGTCGACTCGTCGACCCAGTCGTGCAAGGTCGTCGTCGTCGACACGTCGACCGGGGCGGTCGTCCGCTCCGGTCGCGCGTCGCACCCGGAGGGGACGTCGGTCGACCCCGAAGCCTGGTGGCAGGCGCTGAACGCCGCGATCGCGGAGGCGGGGTCGCTCGACGACATCGCCGCGTGGTCGATCGGCGGGCAGCAGCACGGCCTCGTCGCGCTCGACGAGTCGGGCGCGGTGATCCGCGACGCGCTGCTGTGGAACGACACACGTTCCGCGGGTGCGGCGCACGATCTGATCGGCGAGTTCGGTGCGTCCGAACTCGCCGACCGCACCGGCCTCGTGCCCGTCGCCTCGTTCACGATCACCAAGCTGCGCTGGCTGCGCGACCACGAACCGGAGAACGCGGCACGGGTCGCCGCCGTCGCTCTGCCGCACGACTGGCTGACGTGGCGTCTACGCGGGTTCGGACCCGACAACCCCGCGCTCGACGAGCTGGTGACCGATCGGTCCGACGCCTCCGGCACCGGATACTGGAACCCGTCGACGGGCGACTATGACCGCGAGCTGCTGGTGGCGGCGCTCGGCCATGACGCGATCCTCCCCCGGGTGCTCGCCCACGACGAGTGGGTGACGGATGCCGACGACCGGCGCGTCGGTGCGGGAGCGGGTGACAACGCGGCCGCCGCGCTCGGACTCGGCGCCGTGCCAGGTGATGTGGTCGTGTCGATCGGCACCTCGGGCACGGTCTGCGCCATCAGCACCACTCCTCTGAGTGACCCGACCGGGACCGTCGCGGGCTTCGCCGATGCCTCGGGCAACTTCCTGCCTCTCGTCGCCACGCTCAACGCCGCGCGGGTGGTCGATGTGACCGCTGCGCTGCTCGGGGTCACGCACAGCGAGTTCAGCGACCTCGCGCTGCGGGCCGCCCCCGGCGCGGGCGGCCTCACTCTGCTCCCCTACTTCGAGGGCGAGCGCACCCCGAATCTGCCGGATGCCACGGCCTCCCTCTCGGGGATGACACTCGCCTCGACGACGAGGGAGAACCTCGCCCGCGCCGCCGTCGAGGGGATGCTCCGAGGACTCGGCGCCGGGCTCGATGCACTGCGCGATCTCGGCATCCCGCTCGAACGCGCCCTGCTGATCGGCGGCGGAGCGCAGTCGGAGGCCGTGCGTCGCATCGCGCCGGAGATCCTCGGCCTGCCGGTCGAGGTGCCCGAGCCCGGCGAGTACGTCGCGCTCGGCGCCGCCCGGCAGGCATCACAGCTCGTCGGCTGATCCCGCCGGAACGCACCCCGTCGGGAGGAGATCTCCTTGCCGGGAGGACGAATTCGCCGCATCCGTCCTCCCGAACCGCAGTTCTCCTCCCGAGCGGGCGACCGAACGACCGAGCACACGAGCGAGGCGGATGCCGTCAGCCGGCCAGCACCCTGGCGTCCCGCTGGGCGATGATGCTCAGCTCCGCCGCAGCGAAGGCGTGCGCCTGCGTCATCGCGTGCTCGGTGCGGTCGATGCAGTCGCGGATCAGCTGACCGAAGAACGGGAACCCCGTCTTCCCTGTCGCGTCGAAGCGGAACTGTCCGTCCTGATCGACGAGCAGCACCTGTCCGCCGCCGTTGTCGGTCGTGATGTCGGTGTACTTGCGCAATTCGATGTATCCGTCGGTGCCGAGCAGCACGGTGCGACCGTCGCCGAAGACGTCGAGCCCCGCCGGGGTGAACCAGTCGACGCGCACGTAGCCGGTGGTGCCGTTGTCGAGCACGACGTGGGCGTCTCCGAAGTCCTGCAGGCCCGGAGTGTCGGGGTGCGCGTAGTTGGCGACGGTCGAGCTCACGATCTCGCCGGTCGTCGCGCCCGTGTAGTACAGCATCTGCTCGAAGTTGTGACTGCCGATGTCGCAGATGATGCCGCCGTACTGCTCGGGGTCGTAGAACCAGTCGGGCCGCCCCGTGCCGATGCGATGGGGGCCGAATGACGCGACCTGCAGCACGGTGCCGATCGCGCCCCGGTCGATCAGCTGGCCGGCGAGGATCGCCGCCTCGGAATGCACGCGCTCGCCGTAGTACACGGCGAACTTCCGCCCGGTGCGCTCGACGGCCTCTCGAGCGGCATCGAGGTCGTGCATCGTCGTGATGGCGGGTTTGTCGGCGAAGAAGTCCTTGCCCGCGTCGAGCACGCGCACGCCGAGTGGAGCCCGCCGATTCGCGATCGATGCACTGGCGACGAGCCGCACCTCCGAGTCGTCGAGCACCTCCTGCTCGCTCGCGGCGGCACGCGCCTGCGGGAAGCGTTCGAGGAAGTCGGCGATCTTCACCGGGTCCTCATCGAAGACCAGCGAAAGGGTCGCGCCGGCCTCGATCAGCTGCTCGACCATGCCGACGATGTGACCGTGATCCAGTCCGATCGCGGCGAAGACGAACTCGCCGGGTGCGACGACAGGTTCGGGGAGCGGATCGAAGGTGTAGGTGCGGGTCATCGCCGGGTCTCCTCGTGGTTCATGTCATAGGTGCGCAGGCGTCCGCACATGCCGAATCCGCGGTCTCCCCCGAGGGTACGGCTTCGTGCACGCGAGCATCGGCCAGGTGCGCCACCGAACCGGATGCCACGGCATCGGCGAGCGCCACCGAGCGCTCGGCCTGAGCCAGCGGACCCTGGCGCACGAGGTCGCCCCACGCCTCGGCGCGGTGGCGTACGAGCACACCGGCGGCGGCATGGAACGCGCGGAGCGCGCCGTGATCACCACCCGAGACGGCATCCCGCAGCGTCTCGAATCCCGTCACGGCGAGATCGCGTCGTCGGGCCGCTCGCTCGGCGCGTTCATCTGCATCGTCTCCGAGCGAGGCCGCCGCCGCATACGCGTCGGGGTCGCCCACGATCTCGGCGGGGAACGTCATGACCGCATCACCCGCCTCGGGGAGTCCGGCGTCGCTCATCAGCACGACGACCCGCAGGTCGCCGCCGTTCACGGCACGGTGGATGGTGCCAGGGGTGAACCAGACGACGGACCCCGACCTCAGCGGGGTCTCATGGAACCCGGCGGCGTCGATCGTCTGCAGGGCTCCCTCACCGGAGATCACGACATAGGCCTCGGTCGAGACGAGGTGCATGTGAGGGCTGCCGCCGCAGATGCCGTCCGGCGCGGCATCCGGGTAGACGTCGAGGTGCGACAGCGATGTGCCGCCGGGGAACGAGGATGCGGTCACGATGCCGCCTCCACGAGCGACGCGGTCTTCTCGAAGAAGTGCGGGGCGTTCGCCACCAGCTGTCCCGCCCGATAGTAGGGATCGGACGCCGTGATCGGCAGCGAGACGAACTGGCGCTCGAAGCCGGACTTGTAGATCGCGGTCACCACCTCGACCGCATCGCGGCCGTCCTGTCCGCCGGCGATCGGGACTCTCCCCTCACGGATCGCGCTGAGCAGGTCGCCGATCTGGCCCTCATGCCCGAGGTGGGCGAGCGGGGCACGGCCGGCGACGAGCTCCTCGATGCGTGCGACGACATCGGGGTCGCCGCCGTCAGCGGGAAATCCGTCGCGTCGGGACTGCTCGGCGACGACGGAGAACGGCTGGGACACCCGGGCGTTCGCCCCCTGGATCACGATCGCCTGCTCCTCCCCGTGGTGCACCACGGAGCTGGTCAGCTGCGCGAGCCCCCGTTCGTAGCGGAAGACGGCGACCGAGAGATCCTCGACTTCGGCGTTGTCGTGCTGCGCGTTGGCGAGCATGGCCGTGATCTCGGCCGGGCGTCCGAGCAGCCACAACAGCAGGTCGATGTGGTGGATGGCGTGGTTCAGCGTGCAGCCGCCCCCCTCTTTCTCCCAAGTGCCGCGCCACCAGAGGTCGTAGTACGGCAGCCCACGCCACCACGCCGAGTCGACCCGGACGTGCGAGATCGATCCGAGCAGACCCGAGTCGACGACCTCCTTCAGCGCGGCGAGATCGTCGCGGAATCGGCTCTGCGCGACGACGGACAGCACACGGCCCGAACGCTCCTGCGCGGCGAGCATCGCATCGCACTCCTGGAGGGACGGAGCCATGGGCTTCTCGACCAGCACGTGGATGCCGGCATCGAGCGCAGCGGTCGCGAGCGAGGCGTGCGTCGACGGCGGGGTCGCGATGCTCACCAGGTCGACGAGACCCGAGGCGATCATCGCGAGCGGATCATCGAACGTCGCCGCCCGCGTGAGCCCGAACGCCTCGGCCTTCTGCGCGGCCCGCCCGGGGATGACGTCTGCGAGCGCGGCGATCTCGCAGTCGCCCGCGAAGGCGAGGTATCCGCTGATGTGCGCGTCGGCGATCCCGCCGGTGCCGATGATGCCGACCCTGAGCATTCGCTGCCTCCCCGATGAGGTGTTACTACGTATTACTAAGACGTAGTAGATACTATCGAGACAGACACCCGCCACGTCAAGCCCGGAAAGGAGGATGCCGTGGAGAAACGCCCGACCAGCCACGACGTCGCCCACCTCGCCGGGGTCTCGCAGTCCACCGTCTCTTTCGTCTTCACCGGGCGGCCGGGGATCTCCGAGGCGACGCGCGAGCGGGTGCTTCGCGCAGCATCCGAGCTGAACTACCGACCCAACCTGGCCGCCCGGTCCATGCGCACCCAGCGCACCGGCCGCCTCGCCGTCGTCGTGCCGATCGCCACGATGAATCCGCTCACTCTGCTCTCCGGCGCGATCTCCGCCGCGCGCGAGGCAGGCTACGTCGTGGAGGTGGTGAGCCTGCCCGAGGAGGCGACCGCGCGCGACGATCGCCTCGCCGATCTCATCGGGTCGGGGCAGTACGAGGGCGTGCTCGCGTTCACGCCGCTGCCCGCCACCGACTCCCCCGCCGACGGCCCCGTCGTGCTCTCGGTCGGCGAGTTCGACGACGCGATGCACATGACCGGCGCATTCACCGATTCGCGACCCATCACCGAGATGATCGAACGCCTCGCGGCACAGGGACATCGGAGATTCGTGCATCTGGCCGGCCCCGACGACTTCCCGTCGGCACGAGCCCGTCGCGCGGCCTACCTCGAAGCGATCGAGCGTCTCGGACTCGAGTCGCTCGGTGTGTTCGGAGAGGAATGGAGCGGCAGCGCCGGTGAGGCCGCCGTCGACAGGCTGCCCGCAGACGCACCGCCGCTCGCCGTGATCGCCGCCAACGACGTGATCGCGACCGGAGCCATCCGAGCGGCGACACGACGCGGATGGACGCTGCCCGACGACGTCGCCGTCACGGGGTGGGACGATCACCCCCAGAGCGCGTTCCTCGTGCCGTCGCTGACGAGCGTGTCGCAGGACCGCGAGAGACTGGGCGCCTACTCGATGCACCGTCTGATCGCAGCCGTCCGCGGCGGCGATGAGCCGATGAAGCCCGACGGTCTGCTGACCGTCATCTGGCGCGAGTCGACCGATTCTCCCCACTGACCGCCGAGACCTGGAGGCGCACATGAAGATCCTGATCCCGAACACCATCGAGCTGCCGGTGACCGCAGACGTCGAGACCGTCGTCTACGACATCGACGCCGAGATTCCCGCCGAGCACCGTGACGCCGAAGCGCTCGTCGTCTGGCACAACTCCTCGTCGTGGCTCCGGGAAGCCGCCCGCGCACTGCCCCGCCTGCGTCTCGTCCAGGCCCTCGCCTCCGGCGCGGATGCGGTTCTCAACGCCGGGTTCGGCGCCGACGTGCGCATCTGCTCCGGTCGCTCGCTGCATGACGGACCCGTCGCCGAGCATGCGCTGACCCTGATCCTGAGCGCCGTTCGACGTCTCGACCGGCTGCGCGACGCGCAGCGCGAGCACGTCTGGGACGAGGCGTTCAACGAGGAGCAGAGCGCCGCACCCACTCGCGCGCTCTACACGCTGTCCGGCGCGCGCGTGACCATCTGGGGATTCGGTTCGATCGCCTCGACGCTCGCGCCGTTCCTCACCGCACTCGGCGCGGAGGTGCAGGGCATCGCCCGCACCGCCGGAGAGCGATCCGGGTATCGGGTGCACTCGGATGCCGATGCAGCCGCCGTGCTGGCTGACACCGACGTGCTCGTCTCGATCCTGCCCGCCACCGACGAGACCGCCGACCTGTTCGACGCCGAGCTCTTCTTCGCGCTCAAGCCAGGCGCGGTGTTCGTGAACGTCGGTCGTGGTGTGACCGTCGACGAGGCTGCGCTGATCGCGGCGCTGGAGTCGGGACAGCTGCGCGCCGCGGCGATCGATGTCGCGAAGTCCGAGCCGCTTCCGGCATCCGACGTGCTGTGGGACGCACCGAACCTGCTCATCACCCCTCACATCGCCGGCAACCGTCCGGTCGGAGCGGCACGCCTGGTCGACCAGAATGTGACCCGCCTCCTCGCGGGCGATGATCTCCTCAACCAGGTGCACCCCTAGGGTCTGGACACCGCGGGGCGAGCGGCGCATGCTGAGGGCATGACCGCCTTTCAGACCACACACGCGTTCAGCGGGTTCAGCGTCGACGACATCGACGCCGCCCGCTCCTTCTACGGCGACACCCTCGGCATGGACGTCACCACCAATGCCATGGGGTTCCTCGACATCAGCCTGCCCGACGGCGGATCGATCCTCGTCTACGGCAAGCCGAACCATGAGCCCGCGAGCTTCACGATCCTGAACTTCCCGGTGGACGACGTCGAAGCAGCCGTCGACGAGCTCAACGAGCGGGGCGTCGTGACCAAGATCTACGACGACTCGGAGTTCGCCACCGATGAGAAGGGCATCCTGCGAGGCGGTCCCGATCGAGGGCCCGACATCGCCTGGTTCACGGACCCCGCCGGCAACGTCCTCGCCGTGCTCGCCGCCGGCTGAGCGCCGCTCTCAGGCGAGGAGCGAGTCGAAGAGCTCGTTCACGGCCGGGTCGACTCGCTGCAGCTCGGGATGCGCGTCGTGCCAGTCGATGATCTCGCGCGCCGCGGTGTGCAGTGGCACGAGCGGGGCGAAGTCCGGCACGAGGCGGCGGACCTTGGTGTTGTCGAAGACGACGGAGTGCGCCATGTCACCCGTGAGCTGCCCGGCGCGGTCGGGTGCGGCATCCTCGATCGCCGCACTCGTGGCGTACCGGATCTTCGGCTCTGCTCCCGCCGCGCGACCGAGGATCGCGTAGATCTCGTTCCAGGTGTAGACGAAGTCGCTCGTGATCTGGAAGGTGTCGCCGTTGGCGAGCGGGTTGCCGAGCAGCCCCGCGAAGCCGACCGCGAAGTCGCTCGAGTGCGTGAGCGTCCACAGCGACGTGCCGTCGCCGTGGACGATGATCTCCTCACCCCGGCGGATGCGGTCGATCGCCGTCCACCCTCCGAACGCCGGGATCGTCCACTTGTCGTAGGTGTGCGAAGGCCGCAGCACCGTGACCGGGAATCCGCGATCCCGGTACGCGGCGGTCAGCAGGTCCTCGCAGGCGATCTTGTCGCGCGAGTACTGCCAGTACGGATTGCGCAGCGGTGTGGACTCGGTGATCGGAAGACGAGAGACCGGCTTCTGGTAGGCGGATGCCGAACTGATGAAGACGTACTGTCCCGTCCGGCCCTCGAAGCGCTCGATGTCCCGCTGCACCTGATCCGGCGTGAAGGCGATCATGTCGGCGACGACATCGAACTCACGACCGGCGAGGGCGGCGTCGACCGCTGCTGCATCCGACACATCCGCCGTCAGCACCTCGACGCCGTCAGCGGGCTCGCGCTGCGACTGTCCGCGATTCAGCAGAGTGACCTCCATCCCCCGGGACGCCGCGAGCGCACTCGCCGCCGAGGAGATGATTCCGGTTCCACCGATGAACAGCACCGTCGTCGCAGTCATGCATCCGACTCTAGCGACGGGTCAGGCGGGGAGGCCGCCTAGGCGAGGTGCTCGAAGAGCGCGCGGACGGCCCCTTCGACGGCATCCGGATCTTCCGCACGGATCGCGTGGGCGACGGCTTCGGCCGCAGCGACCAGCCCGGGTGTCGCGTCGTCTCCGGGTACAGTCTCGGAGAACTGCAGCGCGCATTGAGCGAGGATCGTGGCCTCGACCAGGTGCATCGCCTGTCGCGGATGCCGCACGAGATCGTCGACGGCGGTGAGGAACGCGATGGCCGCGGCGTCGCGGTCGGCTGCGGCCTGCGCGCGACCGATCTCCTCGGCATACGCCGCGAGATCGGAGCGGACGCCTTCCGCGGCCGTGGGCAGCGCCGTGCGGAGCGCCGTCCCCGCGAGCACGCCGGCGTAGCTGATGACGGCACGCGACTCGCGTGCGGTGAGGTCCGCGACCTTGGTGTAGCGCGCGGGAGTGACCTCGACCAGTCCGATGTCACGCAGCCGGATGATCGCTTCGCGAATCGGGTTGAGCGACATGTCGAGCTCTCGGGCGAAGCGCATCGTGTTGAGCGTGTCGCCCGACCGATAGTCCCCCCGCAGGATCGCCCCGAGGATGTGCTGGAAGGCAAGTTCGGGCAGCGGCACGGCACCGCGATGGGTCCAGTGGTGCGTCCGTGGATCCGCGTGGGCGATGGTCATTGGTGCTCCCCAGGTCCGTTGTGTACGCCCCCTGTGACAGGGGCCCCCACTAGACAGACTCGCTGCCGCCCGGAATATTACGCAGCGCCAGGGAAAAAGTCAGACGACGCTGGCGCCGGGCGCCGCAGCGAACTCCTCGAGAGCGGTGACGACGTCGTCGGAGAGCTCGACCTGGCTGGCCGCCACCGCGTCGTCGATCTGGCCCGTGCGCGATGCTCCGATGATCGCGGTGGTCACCACGGAGTCCCGCAGCACCCACGCCACGGCGAGCTGGGGAATCGAGAGGCCCGCGTCCTTCGCGACGCGGTCGATGCCGCGGATGCGCTCGAGGTAACTGTCGGTGAGCGCGGACCCGTTCAGGAAATGGCTGTTCGCGGCACGCGAGTCGGCCGGGACGTCACCGTCGATGTACTTGCCGGTGAGCAGGCCCTGCGCGAGCGGCGAGAACACGGCGCTGCCGATCTCCAGCTCACGCAGCGCCGGGAACAGCTCGGCCTCGGGAGTGCGGTCGAACAGCGAGTACCGCGGCTGGTGCAGCAGCAGCCTCACGCCCTGATCCGCGAGCAGCTGATACGCGCGACGCGCCAGCTCGGCCGGGTAGTTCGAGATGCCCACGTACAGCGCCTTGCCGCTGCGCACGATGTCGGCGAGCGCCGTGACCGTCTCCTCCAGCGGGGTCTCGGGGTCGGGGCGGTGCGAGTAGAACACGTCGACGTAGTCGGTGTCCATGCGCTGCAGACTCTGCTCGAGCGAGCGCATGAGGTACTTGCGCGATCCGCCGTCGCCGAACGGCCCCGGCCACATGTCGTAGCCGGCCTTGGTCGTGACGAACAGCTCGTCTCGGTAGCGGGCGAGCCCGCTGTCGAGAACGGCCCCGAACGTCGACTCGGCGGACCCGTACGGCGGACCGTAGTTGTTCGCGAGGTCGATGTGCACGACACCGCGGTCGAACGCGTGCAGCACGATCTCGCGCTGACTGTCGAAGGTGCGGTCGCGACCGAAGTTCTGCCAGAGTCCGAGCGACACCTTCGGCAGCTTCACCCCGCTGGAGCCTGCGCGCTGGAACGGCACGTCGGTGTAGCGGGTGGCCGCAGCCTCGTAGGCATGCGTCAGGCGGGGGTCATCGGCGGCGATGGGCATGAGGGACGCTCCTGGATCCGAGGCGGGAAGAGCTTCAGGATAGCGCTTTCTCGCACAGCGGGACCAGGACTCCGATGCATGCTGCGCCGGCATACGGGCGTCCGCGCTCGCAGGCCCGACCGACCGCTGTCAACCACACCGACGAAGTCCGACGGTCGGGGTAGCGTGACGGAGAGACGGCGATCATCGCATTCACCCCCGCTCCCCGCGGGAAACGAGAAGAGGTCCATGATGGGCGGGACCCCACCGTCGAAGCTGTCCGGCACGTCGAACGCCATCGTCGTGACCGGAGCACGGGTGCACAATCTTCGCGACGTGAGCGTCGCGATACCCCGCGACGCCCTCGTGGCCTTCACCGGCGTCTCCGGCTCGGGCAAGAGCTCCCTCGCATTCGGCACGTTGTACGCCGAGGCGCAGCGTCGGTACTTCGAGTCGGTGGCGCCCTACGCGAGGCGCCTGATGAGCCAGGTCGACATCCCCGACGTCGACGCCATCGGCGGGCTGCCTCCGGCGGTGGCCCTCCCCCAGCAGCGCACCGCGGGAAGCGCTCGATCGACCGTCGGCAGCGCCACGTCGATCGGCAACGTCATCCGCATGCTGTTCTCGCGAGTGGGCACATACCCCAGTGGGGCGGAGCCGCTGTTCGCCGAGGACTTCTCCGCGAACACCGTGCAGGGCGCGTGCCCGCGCTGCCACGGGATCGGGCAGGTGTACGACGTGCCGCTGCACCTCATGGTCCCCGACGAGTCGCTGTCGATCCGCGACCGTGCGCTCGACGCCTGGCCGCGCGCCTGGCACGGCAAGCAGCTCATCGACAGCCTGATATCGCTCGGCTACGACATCGACATCCCGTGGCGCGATCTGCCTGAGAAGCAGCGTCAGTGGGTGCTCTACACCGAGGAGTCGCCTCAGGTTCCGGTGTTCACCGACCGCGGCCCGGCGCAGGTGCGCAAAGCCGTCGCGGCCGGCATCGAGCCCTCGTACATGAGCACGTTCGTCGGCGTGAGGCAGTACGTGCTCAACACCTTCGCCAACTCGAAGAGCGCGAAGATGCGCGAGAAGGCGGCGAGCTTCATGGTCAGCGTCCGCTGCCCGATGTGCGACGGACGCCGCCTGAAGCCCGAGGCGCTCGCCGTGACGTTCGCCGGTCTCGACATCACCGAGATGGCCGCGATGCCACTCGCGGACCTCGAGGCACTCCTCGAGACGGCACTCGACTCCTCCGGCAACGGAACGGATGCCCCCGGCGCCGGTGGCGAAGCGCTCCCACCCGAGAAGAAGCTCGCGGCGCATCGGCTGGTCGACGAGCTGCGCGATCGGATCTCCCCCATCATCGAGCTCGGTCTGGGCTACCTCTCGCTGGATCGCTCGACCCCGACGCTCTCGTCGGGTGAGCTGCAGCGTATGCGGCTCGCGACCCAGGTGCTGTCACAGCTGTTCGGGGTCATGTTCGTGCTCGACGAGCCGTCTGCCGGCCTCCACCCCGCCGACGGCGAAGCGCTCGTGCGCATCCTCCGCTCGTTGCAAGACTCCGGAAACACGGTCTTCTTCGTCGAGCACTCCCTCGACGTGATCCGGCATGCGGACTGGATCGTCGACATCGGCCCCGGAGCGGGATCCACCGGCGGTGAGGTCGTCTATTCCGGCCCGATCGACGGGCTGCGGGACGCGGAACGCTCCCAGACGAGACGATATCTGTTCGCCGACGACCTGCGGGCCGAGCAGCCGACGGCACAGCCGCGGGCCCCTCGCGAGCCCGATGCCGAACTCGTGCTCGTCGACGTCTCGCGGAACAATCTCCGCAGCGTCTCGGTGTCGATCCCCCTCGGCTGCCTCACCGCCGTCACGGGCGTCTCCGGTTCGGGCAAGTCGTCTCTCGTCACCCAGGCCCTGCCCGACCTGCTGCAGAGCAGCCTCTCCAGCGAGGTGGACGGCTCGTCGACCGACACGTCGACGAGGGAAGAGCAGGGCAGCGCAGCAGCTGATCCGCTGTTCTCCGCACCGATCGCCCACACGACGGGTCGCGCCTCCGGCCCCGCCGACCGCGTGCGACGCGTGGTGCAGGTCAGTCAGAAGCCGATCGGCCGCACCTCTCGATCGAACGTGGCGACGTACACCGGGCTCTTCGACCGCGTCCGCGCGCTGTTCGCCGCGACACCGGAAGCACGTCGGAGGCGCTACGCCGCGAGCCGCTTCTCGTTCAACCTGGCGAGCGGGCGATGCCCCACCTGCAAGGGCGAGGGCACGGTCGAGGTCGAGCTGCTCTTCCTCCCCACCGTCCACGCCCCCTGCGGCACCTGCGGCGGCACGCGCTACAACCCGGAGACCCTCGAGATCGAGCTCCACGGGCACACCATCGCCGACGTCCTCGCCCTGAGCGTGAAGGACGCGCGTGTCCTCTTCGAGGACGATGCCGACGTCGCGCGACACCTCGATGCCCTCCTCGACGTGGGGCTCGGGTATCTGCCGCTGGGCCAGTCGGCGACCGAGCTCTCCGGCGGCGAGGCGCAGCGCGTGAAGCTGGCGTCCGAACTGCGGCGCGCCCAGCACGGCGACACCCTCTACCTGCTCGATGAGCCCACCTCAGGACTGCATCCGTCGGACACCGATCGGCTGCTCGTCCATCTTCAGCATCTCGTCGACGCCGGCAACACGGTCGTGATGGTCGAGCACGACATGCGCGTGGTCGCACAGGCCGACTGGGTGATCGACATGGGACCGGGAGCCGGAGAGCTCGGCGGCACTGTCGTGGCGCAGGGAACTCCGCGTTCCGTCGCCTCCGCGAGCGGAAGCACCACGGCGTCGTACCTCGCGGATGCCATCGCGGCTCAGGAACTCGGAGTCAGCGCCTGAGAACAGAAAATCCCTGCCGAGGCAGGGATTCTTTCTGCGGAGACGAGGGGATTTGAACCCCTGGTCCCCGTGAGGGGACTCCACCTTAGCAGGGTGGTGCACTCGGCCGGACTATGCGACGTCTCCAGGCATCCGAACCGTGAAGAGCGGATGCACCTTGCAATCATAACGGGTTCCCGTGGCTGGAACGAATCGGGGCTCAGGGTCCTCGGCCGGGCCGCCTGCAGGACGAAAGCACATCTGCAGGACGAGACCCGACGGATGCTCCCGCATCCGTGCTCCGGTCATGCACACGGCACGGGTGACGGCGCGTGACCCCAGACGATCCCTCAGCCGGCGCTCGATTCGCGCACCACGAGTTCGGGCTGGAACCGCACGCGACGGTCGTGCTCGACGCCGTCGAGCTCCTTCAGCAGCAGATCCACCCCGGTCCAGCCGAGCAGCCTGGCCGGCTGGCGCACGGAGCTCAGCGGCACGACGGTCGCCGAGGCGAAGTCGATGTCGTCATAGCCGACCATGGTGATGTCCTGGGGCACACGGATGCCGGAGCCGAAGCTGAACGCCTGCAGCAGCCCGACGGCGAGCAGGTCGTTCGCGGCGAAGACGGCATCCGGGCGCGATTCAGGCCCACGCGCCGCGATGGCCTCGCCCGCAGCCCTGCCCTGGAGCACCGTGAGCGCGGACTGCTCGAAGATCTCGAGAGTGACATCGGGGTGAGCGGCGACGGCCGCCTGCACGCCGCGCAGACGATCGGCGACCTGCTGCACCGACTGCGGTCCTCCGACGAATGCCAGCCGGCGACGTCCCGAAGCCAGCAGGTGATCGGCAGCCAGGCGTCCGCCTTCGACGTCATCGACCGAGACCGACGGCAGCAGCCCCTCCTCCACCTCGCGGTCGACGAGGATCACCGGCATGCCGCCCGCGGCGAATCGATGCACGGCCGAGAGGTCGTCGGTGGCGGGTGTGAGCAGCACGCCGTTGACCCGCTGCTCCTGGAAGAGCTCGAGGTGCGCGACCTGGCGCTCGTCTCGCTCGTCGCTGTTGCCGAGCAGCACCGTCATGCCGGCATCCGCTGCCCGGTCCTCCGCGCCGCGCACGACCTCGGCGAAGAACGGGTTGCCGATGTCGGGCACCACGAGTCCGATGCTGCGGCTGCGACCCGCGCGCAGCTGCCTGGCGGCGTCGTTGCGCACGAAGCCGAGTTCCTGGATCACCCGCTGCACGCGCTCGACCGTCTTGGCGGACACGCGCTCGGGCTGATTGAGCACGTTCGAGACGGTGCCGACCGAGACGCCGGCCGCAGCCGCCACGTCCTTCACCCCTACCGCCATGGCCTGCCTCCGTCCGTCCGCGCGTGCGCCACGACTACCTTCTCATTCCGCGGGGTGAACTCCGCGCCGACGACGCCCCGGAACCGCGACGACGGCGAGCGCCGCGCAGCCGATGCCCGCGATGAACAGGGGCGCGAGCGCCCAGGTCACGACGCCGGTGAAGACGGCCGCGGCCGCGATGTACGCGGCTCCGGCGGCATCCGCTGTGATCATCCCCGGCACCGCGCGGACCGCGGCGGTCCACCCGGTCGTCGGCGACCAGGCGCCGGCGGCGAGCAGCACGGCGACCGCGAGAGCGAGCAGCCCCGCCCAGCCGATGACCGCGATGATCTCGCCACCGGGCAGTGCGCCCGAGCCCGCGAGCACGACGTCGACCGTGAGCACGGCGGCGATCAGCGCCGCCGGCACCCCGACGCGGAGGGAGGGCAGGATGCCGGTGCGCACGTCGTCCCAGAACAGGGCCGTGCGCGAGTCCTCCGCGGCGACGAAGCGACGCAGGTGACGGATGCCGGCGGCCAGGGCGATCGGCAGCGTGACGACGCCGAGGGCGATGATCGTCATCAGCAGCCCGACCGTGAGCACCTCTCCGAACAGACCGAACTTGGCGGTCGCTCCGGGGTTGACCCCGGGCTCGACACCGGCGACCGTGGGGCCGGCGCCCGACCGCGCCTCGCGCTTCGCCGCCCGGTGCGCCCGACGCTCTGCGTTGATGACCGACATGACTAGCCCTTCAGTCCCTGCGTGGCGACTCCGTCGACGAGGAAGCGCTGGAAGACCACGAAGAACAGCAGCACCGGCACGAGCGCCACGAACGACGCCGTGACCGTCGCGCCGTAGTCGGACGACGAGGTCTGGTCGTTGTAGAGGCGCAGCGCGATCGGCAGCGGGTAGTTCTCGGGGCTCGTCAGGTAGAGCAGCGGGCCGAGGAAGTCGTTCCACGCCCAGATGAACGAGAAGATCGCGCAGGTGATCAGGGCGGGCTTGATGAGCGGCAGGATGATCGACCAGAAGATCCGCAGGTGGCCTGCTCCGTCGATGCGCGCCGCTTCATCCATGTCCCGGGGCATCTGGCGGATGAACTGCACGAGAAGGAAGACGAAGAACGCCTCGGTGGCGAGGAACTTCGGCAGGATCAGCGGGATGAAGGTGTCGACCCATCCGAGCTGGTTGAAGATGATGTACTGCGGGATGATCACGACGTGGAACGGCAGCAGCAGCGTGCCGATCATCGCGGCGAACAGCACGCCGAGTCCCTTGAACTGCACTCGTGCGAAGGCGTAGGCGGCGAGCGCCGACGAGAGCACCGTGCCGACGACGGCCGAGACCGCGAGGATCAGCGAGTTCAGGAAGAAGCGCCACATCGGCACTCCGGCGATGCCCTCCATGACCTTGCCGTAGTTGTCGAGCGTCGGCGCCTGCGGCAGCAGACCGGGGTTCTGACCGAACTCGGAGTTCGGCTTGAACGTCGACAGGAACAGCCACAGCAGCGGGTAGAGCACCACCGCGGTGAGCACGAGGAGACCGATGAACCAGATGACGGTCTGCCAGGTCTTGCGCTTGATGCGGCGACGCGGGGCGGGCGGACCGACGGGCGTCGTCTGCTGCGCGGCGAAGACCGGAGTGGATGCGGCGCCGGACGTGGTCGCCTGATTGGAGGTGCTCATTTGTCGTCTCCCGAGTAGTGCACCCACGACCTCTGAGTGCGGAAGAGGATGAAGGCGATGATCGCGACGACGACGAGCAGGACCCACGCGATCGCGGCCGCGTAGCCCATCTGTCCGTCGGAGAACCCTCGCTTGTACAGGTACACGGTGATGAAGTTCGTCATGCCGGCGGGGCCGCCGGTGCCGTTCGAGATGATGTACGCCGAGGCGAACACCTGGAACGCGCCGATGAGACCGAGCAGCAGGTTGAAGAACATCACCGGGGAGAGCATCGGGATCGTCACCGCGCGGAACCGACGGTAGGCGTTCGCGCCGTCCATTTCCGCGGCCTCGTACAGCTCCTTGGGGATCTGCTTGAGACCCGCGAGGAAGATCACCATCGTGGCTCCGAACTGCCAGACGGCGAGCAGGATCATCATCGGGAGCACGAGGCTCGGGTTGCCGATCCATCCGCCGAGATCGACGCCGAAGATCTGCAGACCGCTGTCGACCGGACCGTCGGAGGAGAACATGGCCCGCCACACGATGGCGACCGAGACCGAGCCGCCGATGAGCGACGGCGCGTAGAAGGCGGAGCGGAAGAAGCCTGCGCCCTTGTCGCGGTAGTTCAGGAGCATCGCGACGCCGAGAGCGGCCGCGAGGGTGATCGGAGTGCCGATGAAGACGTAGACGAGCGTGATCTGCGCCGACTGGATGAAGTTCGGGTCGCTCGTGAAGAGTCGGATGTAGTTGTCCAGCCCGATCCACTTGGGCGGCTGGAAGATGTTGTACTTCGTGAAGGAGAGGTACAGGGAGTAGATCATCGGCACGGCGGTGAGACCGAAGAAGCCGATGAGCCACGGGGTGAGGAACGCATAGCCGGTCGCCGTCTCACGCCGCAGACGTGCGCGCTGGCCCGGCCGCGCGAGTTCGTTCTCGGGGCGGCGGCCGCTGCGCAGCGCCCGCCCTCGCCCGGACTTCTTGCCCGTGACGATCGTCCTGGTCGCCGTCGTGCTCATGACAGCTCCTTCCGAAGTGGATGGGATGCGGTGGGCCGGGCGGATGCCACCCGGCCCACCGACGGGATCACTGGTTGAGGACGACGTCCATCTCGGAGAAGAACTGCGTCACGGCCTCGTCGACCGTCGTGGTGCCGAAGTTCAGCTCGGTGCCCAGCACCCGGAACTTCTCCTCGAGGGTGCCGTAGCCGACGATCGGCACGGGCGGGGCGTCGCCGAGGCGGTCGGCGATCGACTCCTCGTAGTCCTTGACGAGCTGGCTCATGGGATCGAGCTCTGCGGCCTCGAGAGCGGTCTCGGATGCGGGGAGGCCACGGTTGGTGCCGAAGATCTCGCCGGACTCGGGCGAGTTGACCAGGAAGTTGACGAGCGTCGCCGCCGCCTCCGGGTGCTCGGTCTTGGCCGAGATCGTGTGCAGCATCGAGGGCTTCAGGTACAGATCCTTCGCGCCCTCCTTCGTGACCGGCGGGGCGACGAGGCCGAGCTCGGTGTAGCTCTCGCCGAGGTTGGCGAGGTAGCCCGCACCGAAGTTGTCCCACGTCAGCTCGCTGGCGTTCTTCGCGGCGTCGAACGCGGTGAGGGGGTTGAGCTCCTCGACGACCTGCTGCGGAACGACGACTCCGTCGCGGATGTCGTCTCCGGCCTCCCAGAACTCCTTCAGACGGTCTTCGTCGAAGCCGGGCGTGCCGTCTTCGTCGAACAGGTTCTTGCCCTCGCTGCGCAGCTGCAGCTCGAAGTTCTGGATGCGCCCCGTCCAGTCGGACCCGCCCCAGAACTCACCCGCGCCGGCATCGGTGATCTCGCCCATCCACTCGTCGTAGTCCTCCCAGTCGCCCCCGGGGAACTCCTCGACGCCTGCGGTCTCGAGCAGCTGGGGGTTGGTGAAGACGCCCCACGCGTTGGTCGAGGTGGTGATGCCGTAGGTCGTGTCATCGACGACGCCGATGCCGAGGATGTTCTCGGAGAGCGGCTCGGTGTCGATGACCGAGCCGAGGTAGGGCTCGAGGTCGAGCAGCAGGCCGTTCTCCGAGTACTGACGCAGGTACGAGTAGTCGAACTGCATGACGTCGGGGAGTCCGCCGCCGGCGGCCTCGGTCTGGCGCTTCTCCCAGAACTCCGGGAACCCGAGGAACGTCGCGTTCACCGTGATGTTCGGGTACTCCTCGTTGAACGCCTCGATCGCCTGGTTGTAGAGATCGGCGCGGACGTCGTTGCCCCAGAACGCCAGGTCGAGCGTGACCTTCTCGTCGGGGTCGTACGTGGGCTCGCCCTCGGGGCTGCCTCCGCCGGCGCAGCCGGCGAGTACCAGCGCTGCGCTGGTGGCGACGGCCGCTGCGGCCGCCAGACGCTTCTTGCTGAACATCGTTGTCCTCTCTGATGAACGTCCTCGTTCGGCAGGGCCGCGGAACGCCTGTGTCCATGTGGTGCGGGATGCGATCTCCATCGTGCGGGGAAAACGCTTACCTGCACGCTAATCCAGATTGAAACGTTTCGCAACCGGCAATTCGCGGCGGGGATTACATCGATTACCGTGGGGTCTTCGATCCTCTCACGATCAGCTTCCCGCCCTCGACCTCGAGCCCCACGCGATGCACGGCGGATCGCCTCTGCTCGCCCGTCGCAGAGTGGGCCGGAGCCCGCTCCGCGGCGGCGGCGAAGAAGTAGAACCACAGGTCGTCGCCGACGCGCACCTGCGCGCCGTGACTGCCGACCCCTCCGGTCGGCAGATCAGCGAGGATCACGGCATCCGCATCACCCTGACGCGTCCAGCGCGTGCCGTCGTCGGAGCGATAGACGCCCATTCCCCGCCACTCGTCCACGATCAGCCACCAGAGACCGCCGAGCTCGAACACGGTCGGCCCCTCGTGCGGCCGTCCTCCGATCGCGACGCCGTCGAGGGACCAGTCCACGAGGTCGGGCGATGACGCGACCATGGTCACCGAGTCCGCCGCCTCATCCTTGTACCAGAGGCGCCACAGTCCGTCGGGCGTGCGCGCGACGGCCGCATCGATCACACGATCGCTGCTCAGCACGAGCGGGCCGCATCTCGACCAGTGCCTCAGGTCGTCGGAGGCGTACTCGACGATGGCGCGAGCGAACCCCGGCCAGCGGTCGGGGATGCCGTCGATCTCGGTGAGATGCATCCGCCAGCGCGCACCGTCCCAGAAGACCTCCGGGGCCCAGTGGGTGCGGTCGACCTCGGCGGGCGGCGGGCCGGGCTCGAGGACGAGATCGGATGCCGTGGGCTCGAGCGTTCCGTCGTAGCGCCAGTCCAGACCGTCGGTCGATGTCGCGACCCCGATCCGGCTGCCGTGCACCCACGACACCCCCGGTCCCGCATCGGCGAGGCTCGCCCGACGCTGGGTGTAGAACATCCACCACAGCCCGTCGGCGTCGACCACGACCCGCGGGTCGGTGGCTCCGTCGTAGACGGGGTCGCGGTAGAGCTCTCTCATCTGCGGAGATCGGTGACCGGACTCGCGAAGCCGGCCCGGTGCGTGGGGTGCGAGCCCAGCAGCTCGGGGGTGATCACCGTGCCGTCCGCAGCGGCCGAGGCGTAGATGGCCGCCACGATCTCGAGCGAGCGTGCGGGTGCATCAGCAGTAGGAGGCAGGGGTGCTCCCTCCAGCAGAGCGTCGAACACGTCGCGCAGCAGCGGCTCGTGGTCGCTGCGCTCCTCGGCATCCGGGAGCGCCCATCCCTCGGCCTCCGACTCGAAGCCGGGCGCCGGGGTGATCCGCCAGTTCTCATGACCGTGGCCGTAGACGTGGTCGACCGTGACCGTGGCCTTCTGGGTGTCGATGCGGATCGAGCTCGTCTCTCGCGGCGACACGGCACTGGTGACGAGCTGCGCGACCACTCCCCGGTCGAAGACGATGGTCGCGGTCGAGACGTCCTCGGTCTCGGTCTCGCGGTCGAGCCGCCAGAGCCTGCCCTGCACCGACGACCAGTCGCCCAGCAGGTGCGCGAGCAGGTCGATCTGGTGGATGCCGTGGCCCAGGGTCGTTCCGCCGCCCTCCGTCTCCCACTTGCCGCGCCACGGCACCGCGAAGTAGTCGGCGTCACGGAACCAGAGCGTCTGACACACGGCGACGAGCGGGCGGCCGAGGGCTCCGCTCTGCAGCAGCCCGCGCACGTGCGCCGCGGCCGTGCCGGTGCGCTGCTGGAAGACGACCGCCAGCTGCCTGCCCGCGGCCTCGGCCGCCGCGCGCATCTCGTCGAGCTCATCGAGCGAGGGTGCCGGCGGCTTCTCGACGATCACATGCGCGCCGGCTGCGAAGGCTGCGAGCGACTGCGAACGGTGCGGCCCGGGCGGCGTGCAGATGAGCACGACGTCGGGGCGCTCGGCGGCGAGCATCTCATCGAGGTCGCCGTAGGCGGCATCGATGCCGTATCGGCCGGCGAACCCCTGCGCCTTCTCCCGGCTGAGGTCGGCGACGGCGACGAGCTCGGCGCGCGGGTACGCGGCGACCGCGCGGGCGTGCGCGTTCGCCACCGCCCCGGTGCCGACCAGGGCCGCGCGAAGGGTCTTCTCGGTTGTCATCGTTCCTCCTCAGGACGCTGAGCCGGGGTCATCTGATGCCGTTCTGCACCAGGTGCAGGCGGGCGTATCGCCCGTCGGCGGCGAGCAGCTCGTCGTGCGAGCCCTGTTCGACGATACGTCCGTGCTCGAGCACGACGATGCGATCGGCCTGCCGGATCGTCGACAGCCGGTGCGCGACCACAAGCGTCGTGCGACCGCGCATGAGCCGTTCGAGGGCCTCTTTGACGAGTCCCTCGGACTCGGGGTCGAGCGCGCTCGTCGCCTCGTCGAGCAGCAGGATCCGCGGATCGCGCACGAGCGCGCGGGCGATCGCCAGACGCTGGCGCTGACCACCCGAGAGGCGCGCTCCGCGCTCGCCGACCACCGTGTCCCACCCCTGCGGCTGCTCGCTCACGAACTCCCACGCGTTGGCGTCTCGCAGCGCCTGTTCGACGCGATCGGGCGTGACGTCGGGCATGCCGTAGGCGATGTTGTCGAAGACCGATCCCTCGAACAGCACCGACTCCTGCGGCACGACCGAGATCGACCGGCGCACTGTGCGCAGGTCGAGCTCCTGCATGTCGGCGCCGTCGAGCACGATGCGGCCGCTCGTCGGACGGACGAATCCGAGCACGAGGTTCAGGAGGGTCGACTTGCCCGAGCCCGACGATCCCACGAAGGCGACCGTCTCGCCGGGGGCGATCCGCAGATCGATCTCGAACAGGGCGTCGTCGTCGGCATCCGCGTAGCGATGCGTCGCAGAATCGAGCACGATCTCGCCGGCGACCGCCGAGACGACGCGCTTGCCGGAGTTCTGCTCGATGTCGGGCTCTTGCAGCACCTCGGCGATCGAGCGCACCGACTCGAGCCCGCGGGCGCCGACGGGAATGAGCATGAGCAGCTGGGTGAGCCCGCCGGTCAGCAGCGTGAAGTAGCTCGAGAGCATCACGACCTCGCCCGGCGTGATCGGGAGGAAGCCGGTGAGCGCGCACACGGCGGCGAGCATGAGGCAGGCGACGCCGAGCAGCTGCATCGCGACCCAGGAGATCGAGGCCACCCGGCCGTTCAGCAGGTCGAGGTCGAGTCCGGCGCGGCGCACGCCATCCGCCCCGCCCGCGACGCGGTTGATCGCCGTCTCCTCGAGCCCGTGAGCGCGTGTCACCGGGATCAGCGACGCCATCTCGCCGACGCGGGCCGACAGCGTCTCGATCTCGCGCCGGAAGACCTCGTTGCGACGCTGCGATCGATTGCGCATGCCGTAGCGGATGCCGATCGCGATCGGCACGGCGAGGGCGTACACGGGAAGGAACTGCGGCACGGTGACCGCCGTCATGCTGAGTGCGCCGAGCATCACCATGGTCGACGACAGGAGCGGATGCGTGACCTGCTGCAGCATGAGCTCGACGTTCTCGACGTCGCGCACCACCTTCGTCTGCACGATCGACGAGCTCATCCTCGTGTGGTACCCGATCGAGAGGCTCTGCAGTCGCGCGGTGAGGGCGTTGCGGAGATCGGCACCGAGGTCTCGCACCACGGTCATGAAGTTGCGGGTGTAGATGATGTGGTTCGGGTAGTTCTGCAGCAGCAGCACGGCGGCCAGCGCGAACCACCACAGCACCTCGGTGACATCGCCGTCGCTCGCCACGACGTCGATGATCGCGGCGGTGATCACCGGCAGGAACCAGAGCGGGATCTCCTTGATCGCGAAGGCCGTGATCGCGAAGGTCAGTCGCCAGGGACGGCGGGCGACGAGGCGCAGCACGGAGCGGGTGGGGTGATCACCGTCGATGAGCGCGGCCGGATGGGAAAGCGCTTTCTGTGCCATGGTCCTATCGTAGAGTCACCGCACCCGTCTGGGAAGCGCGACCATCCGAATCAGCAGGAGCAGCCATGACCTTCGACGCAGCATTCGACTGGGCACGTGGTCACGTGCAGGCGGAGCGCCTGCCGACAGCGGTGCTCGGCATGGCCACCGCCGACGGGATCGTCGACCTCGAGGGCTTCGGGGCCGCGACGGATGCCGTGTATCCGCTGTTCTCGATCACGAAGGTGCTCACCGGCATCACGGCGACGCGCGCCATCGAGAGGGGTCTGCTCACCCCGAACACTCCGCTCGCCGACGCCCTGCCGCAGTTCGGCACCTCTCGTGACGACATCGTGCGGCTGTGGCACCTCGCGTCCCACACCTCGGGGATCTCCGAGCCGGCTCTCGACACCGCGCTTCCGCTGCGCGACGAGCTGCTCAGCCAGGGGCGGGACTTCGCCGCCGGCACCGCGTCGCGGTATTCCACCCTGGCCTTCGAGGGGATCGCGGCGCTGATCGAGCACGCGACCGGTTCGACCTGGGATGCCGGCACATTCGACTGGGCGCATCGCATCGGCGCGATCGGCCTGACCCTCGACCCGAGCGAGTCCCTCGGGGTTCCGGATGCCGCGGTCGGCGGACTCGACCTCGACCGGTTCCACGCCACGCGTGCTCCCGGCGCAGGACTCCTGGGCAGAGCCGAGGATCTCCTGCACCTCGGCGCCGAGCTGCTGCGCATCGGCCAGGGCGCGAAAGACGGCATCCTGTCTCCGGCGGGACTGGCCATGATGCTCCGCCCGCTGACCGGCGCGATCCCCCGCCTCGACCCGTACCCCTCGGAGCGCGGTCAGGACTGGGGCTTCACGTTCAACCTGCGCTCACGAGCGCCGGGGCTGGTGGACCGTGACGTCTTCGGCCACGGCGGGTGGGCGGGCACGGAGTTCTGGGTGCACCCGACGGCGGGCGTCTGCTGGGTGCTGCTCACGAACGCGGCCGTGCGCCCGGGCGTGGACGCCGATCAGCTCGACAACGCGGTCATCACCGCCATGTGACCGCTGACGCTCGCTTGACACGTCGCTCGCCCGTGTCTAGGGTTGAGACATTGAATGAAACGATTCAAAATCCGCTCGATGAAGAGAGAACCATCATGACCCGCGTCGCGTTCCAGTTGCAGGTGCGTCCTGAACTGCTCGACGAATACCTCGCCCGTCACTCGCCGGTCCGGCCCGAGATGCTGGCCGAGATCGCGGCCGCCGGCCGCCGTAACTACTCGCTGTTCCTCGCCGAGGGCGGCACGCTCGTCGGCTACTACGAGACCGACGACGATGCCGCCGCCCAGGCGTATCTCGCCGCCTCCCCCGTCGCCGCGCGCTGGGAGTCCGAGATGAGCCGATTCTTCATCGGTCTCGACGGACGCCCCGACCAGGCCGCCACCGCACTCGCCGAGGTGTTCCACCTCGAAGACCAGCTCGCCGACGCCGGCGACTCCCCCGCATCAGACATCGACAACCGCACCGACACCGAAGGCAGCGCCTCATGAGCACCCTCTCGTCCGACAACCTCGCCGCCCTCGAACAGCAGGGCATCGAACTCCCCAGCTGGGCGTTCGGCAACTCCGGCACGCGCTTCAAGGTGTTCGGCACGCCCGGCACGCCCCGCGACCCGTGGGAGAAGATCGCGGATGCCGCGCAGGTGAACAAGTACACGGCGCTCGCACCCTCGGTCGCCCTGCACATCCCGTGGGACCTGGTCGACTCGTTCTCCGACCTGCGCAAGCACGCCGAGGACCTCGGCGTGACCCTGGGCACCATCAACTCCAACACGTTCCAGGACGACGACTACAAGTTCGGCGCGCTGACCCACGAAGACCCGTCGATCCGCCAGAAGGCGATCGACCACCACCTCGCCTGCATCGACGTGATGGATGCCACGGGCAGCCGCGACCTGAAGATCTGGCTCGCCGAGGGCTCGAACTACCCGGGGCAGGCCGACCTGCGCGGCCGTCAGGACCGCCTGCAGGAGTCGCTGCAGCAGATCTACGCACGCCTCGGCGACGACCAGCGCCTCGTGCTCGAGTACAAGTTCTTCGAGCCGGCGTTCTACCACACCGATGTTCCCGACTGGGGCACGTCCTACGCCCAGGTCTCGTCCCTCGGCGACAAGGCCATGGTGTGCCTCGACACGGGCCACCACGCACCCGGCACCAACATCGAGTTCATCGTCATGCAGCTGCTGCGCCTCGGCAAGCTCGGGTCGTTCGACTTCAACTCGCGCTTCTACGCCGACGACGATCTCATCGTGGGCGCGGCCGATCCCTTCCAACTGTTCCGCATCCTGTTCGAGGTCGTGCGCGGCGGCGGCCTGAACAACCCCGATGTGGCGTTCATGCTCGACCAGTGCCACAACGTCGAGGACAAGATCCCCGGTCAGATCCGCTCGGTGCTCAACGTGCAGGAGATGACGGCGCGTGCGCTGATCGTCGACCGCGACGCCCTGACCGCGGCGCAGAAGTCCGGCGACGTGCTCGCCGCCAACGCCGTCTTCATGGACGCGTTCTACACCGACGTGCGCCCCGCGCTCGCCGAATGGCGAGAGTCGCGCGGCCTCGCAGCCGACCCGATGGCGGCCTACGCCGAGTCGGGCTACCAGCAGAAGATCGCCGCCGACCGCGTCGGTGGCGTGCAGGCCGGCTGGGGCGCCTGAGCCCGCACCCCGACCCGTCGGGATGCGGGAGCCGATCCCCGCATCCCGACGCCCCCCGACAGAACGGATGACACCGTGAACGAGCAGGTGCTCGACGGACCGCACGGACCGCTGCGCGTGCGGGTGTACACCCCGACCTCTCCCGTCGGCCCCGGACTCGTCTGGGTGCACGGCGGAGGGTTCGCCGCCGGTGAGATCGACATGCCGGAGGCCGACTGGGTCGCGCAGAGCTTCGCCGAGCGCGGCATCGCCGTGGTGTCGGTCGACTACGCGCTGGCTCCCTTCCCTCGCACCTGGGCTGCGGCAGCCGGGGCACCCGAGCGAGAGGGCGTGCACTACCCGGTCGCCTCCGAGGAGGTCGAGGCCGCATTCCGTTGGGCGGTCGACTCCGGCCTCACCGAGGGGCCGTGGTCGATCGGCGGAGCGAGCGCCGGCGGCAACCTCGCGGCCGGCGCGGCACTGCGCCTCAGTCACGGTCCCGGGCCCTTCCCTGCGCTCGCGGTGCTCGCCTATCCGACGCTCCACGCCGTGCAGGCAGCCCCGGATGCTGCGCTGCGCGCCGCTCTCGACGCGGACCCCGATGCCGACGTGTTCGGCCCCGACCCGGTGCGCGGCATGTACGAGAACTACCTCGGCGGGCCGGTCGACGGTGGCGACGTCTACGCCGTGCCCGGCACAGCGTCCCCCGCCCAGCTCTCGCATTTCCCCGCCACGATCATGATCAACGGCGAGGTCGACGAGCTCCGTGTCTCCGGCGAGGCGTTCGGCGCCCTGCTGCGCGACGCGGGCGTCGAAATCGACATCTCGACCGAGGCGGGCACCCGCCACGGCCACCTCAATCAGCCCGAACTCGCGGCAGCGACAGCATCGATCGACCGCTTCGCCGCCCGCATCCTCGCCACGTCTCCACAGAACAGGGAACAGCCATGACCAACCCCACCGCCGCCGCCCTCATCGAGCGGTCGAACCGCCTGGGCGCCGACCCGAAGAACACCAACTACGCCGGTGGCAACACGTCGGCGAAGGGCACGGAGACCGACCCCGTCACGGGTCAGCCCGTCGAGCTGATGTGGGTCAAGGGTTCGGGTGGAGACCTCGGCACGCTCACAGAGCAGGGTCTCGCCGTGCTGCGCCTCGACCGCATGCGCGCACTCGTCGACGTCTACCCGGGCCTCGACCGTGAGGACGAGATGGTCGCCGCGTTCGACTACTGCCTGCACGGCAAGGGCGGTGCAGCTCCTTCGATCGACACCGCGATGCACGGGCTCGTCGACGCCGCGCACGTCGACCACCTGCACCCCGACTCGGGCATCGCGATCGCCACCGCGGCCGACGGCGAAGAGCTGACGGCGAAGATCTTCGGCGACAAGGTCGTGTGGGTTCCGTGGCGTCGCCCCGGATTCCAGCTCGGACTCGACATCGCCGCCATCAAGGCGAAGAACCCGCAGGCCATCGGCACGATCCTCGGCGGCCACGGCATCACCGCCTGGGGCGACACGTCGGAGGAGGCCGAAGCCAACTCCCTCTGGATCATCGACACCGCGGCCGCCTACATCGAGGCCAACGGCAAGGCCGATCCGTTCGGCGGCGTCCGTGCCGGCTTCGAGGCACTCCCCGAGGCCGAGCGGCGTGAGCGCGCAGCGGCCCTCGCCGGCACCATTCGCGGGATCGCGTCGACCGACAAGCCGATGGTCGGCCACTTCACCGACTCCGACGTCGTCCTCGACTTCCTCGCCTCCGAGCGCGCCCCTGAACTCGCGGCTCTCGGCACCAGCTGCCCCGACCACTTCCTGCGCACCAAGGTCAAGCCGCTGATCCTCGACCTGCCGGTCACGGCATCCGCCGATGAGCAGATCGCCCGTCTGCACGAACTGCACACCGAGTACCGCGCCGACTACCAGGCCTACTACGACGCGCACGCGACCGCCGAGTCGCCCGCGATCCGCGGCGCCGACCCGCTCATCGTGCTCGTGCCCGGCATCGGAATGTTCTCCTACGGCGCCAACAAGCAGACCGCCCGCGTCGCCGGTGAGTTCTACGTCAACGCGATCAACGTCATGCGCGGCGCCGAGGCACTGTCGACATACTCGCCCATCTCTGACGCCGAGAAGTTCGACATCGAGTACTGGGCGCTCGAAGAGGCCAAGCTGCAGCGCATGCCGAAGCCGAAGTCGCACCAGGGACGCATCGCCTTCGTCACCGGAGCCGCCAGCGGCATCGGCAAGGCCATCGCCACCCGCCTCGCCGCAGAGGGCGCCTGCGTCGTCATCGCCGACCTCGACCTCGAGAAGGCACAGGCGGCCGCCGCCGAGCTGGGCAGCACCGACGTCGCGATCGGCGTCGCGGCGAACGTCGCCGATGCGGATGCCATCCAGGCGGCGCTGAACGACGCCGTGCTCGCGTTCGGCGGCGTCGACCTCGTCGTCAACAACGCCGGTCTCTCGCTGTCGAAGCCGCTGCTCGAGACCACCGAGAAGGACTGGGATCTGCAGCACGACGTCATGGCGAAGGGCTCGTTCCTCGTGTCGAAGGCCGCGGCCCGCGTGCTGATCGACCAGAAGCTCGGCGGCGACATCATCTACATCTCGTCGAAGAACTCCGTCTTCGCCGGCCCCAACAACATCGCCTACTCGGCGACCAAGGCCGACCAGGCCCACCAGGTGCGGCTGCTGGCCGTCGAGCTCGGCGAGTTCGGCATCCGCGTCAACGGCATCAACCCCGACGGTGTCGTGCGCGGCTCGGGTATCTTCGCCTCCGGCTGGGGCGCGAACCGTGCCGCGACCTACGGTGTCGCCGAAGAGGACCTCGGCCAGTTCTACGCCAACCGCACGATCCTCAAGCGCGAGGTCGTTCCCGAGAACGTGGCGGATGCCGTCTACGTGCTGACGGGTCCCGAGCTGAGCCGCACGACCGGTCTCCACATCCCGGTCGACTCCGGCGTCGCTGCGGCGTTCCTGCGATGACGGTGCGGTCCGTCGCCGCCGTCGACCTCGGAGCGACCAGCGGTCGCGTCATGATCGGCCGGATCGGCGACGGCCGGCTCGACCTCGAACTCGTCTCGCGGTTCCCGAACGGGCCCGTCGAGCGCGAAGACGGTCTGCACTGGGACTTCGGCGCTCTCTACGAGCACGTCGTCGCAGGGCTCGCCGAGGCAGTACGGCGCGAACCGGCGATCGAGAGCGTCGGCATCGACTCGTGGGCCGTCGACTACGGCCTGCTGCGAGACGGCGAACTCCTCGCCGAGCCGTTCCACTACCGCGACGCGCGCACGGCGCGCGGCGTCGACGAGGTGCACACGGTCGCGCCCTTCGCCGAGCTCTACGGCCGCAACGGACTGCAGTTCCTGCCGTTCAACACGCTGTACCAGTACCGCGTCGATGCCCGCCTCGCCGACGCCGACACCGCGTTGCTCATTCCCGACCTCATCGCGTTCCTGCTCACCGGAACAGCGGTGGCCGAGCGGACGAACGCCTCGACCACCGGGCTCCTCGGCGTCGAGTCGGGCGAGTGGGACGCCGAGCTCGCCGAGCGCATCGGCATCCCGACGCGCATCCTGCCGACACTCGTCGATCCGGGCGAGACGATCGGCACACTCCGCGCGGACCTGGTCGAGCGCATCGGCAAGAAGCTGCCGGTGATCGCGGTCGGGTCGCACGACACAGCATCCGCCGTCGTCGCCGCTCCCCTGTCGACCCCGCACTCCGCCTACATCTCGTGCGGCACCTGGGGGCTGGTCGGCGTCGAGCTGACCGAGCCGGTGCTGACGGATGCCGCGCGCGAGGCGAACTTCACGCACGAGCTCGGCGTGGACCGTCGCTACCGCTTCCTGCACAACGTGACGGGACTCTGGCTGCTGAGCGAGACCGTGCGCGCGTGGGAGGCGGAGGACGGCTCGCGGATCGACCTGCCCGAGCTGCTGGCCGCGGCATCCGCCGTGACAGAAGACGTGCCCCTCTTCGACGCGAACGACGCGTCGCTCAGCGCACCGGGAGACATGCCCGCGCGCATCACGACACTGCTCGGGGCCGAGGCTCCGACGACGCGACCCGCCTTCGCCCGGTCGATCGTCGAGTCGATCGCGACCGCCTTCGCGGATGCCGTGCAGACGGCAGCCGATCTGTCAGGGCGCGAACTCGACAGCATCCACCTCGTGGGGGGCGGCTCGCTGAACCGTCTGCTGTGCCAGGCCACCGCGGATCGCACCGGCCGTCCCGTGCTCGCCGGCCCCGTCGAGGCGACAGCCCTCGGCAACGTGCTCGTGCAGGCACGGGCTCTCGGCGCCGCCCCGGCATCCCTCGAGGAGCTGCGCGCCCTCGTCGCCGCGACGCACGAACCGGAGCGCTTCGACCCGCGCTGACTCCCTCACGCCCGTCGCAGCCCCTCATCCGACCGCCCGTATCCCCGATGGATGCCGGTGCGAATCCCTGTGCGGCTGCGGATGCCCGCCCTGTCAGGCGCCGGAGAACGCACACCGCGGCGCACACGGAAAGGGGCGCCGAGGCCGAAGCCCCGACGCCCCTCACGAACTCGACTCAGAAGTCGAACTCGCCGATGTTGTCTGCGTTGAACTCGAACGGGTCGCCGAGAAGAACGACGCCGTCGGCGCCGACCGTGTACTCGCCGAGGTCTCCGGCCTCGAAGGTGTCGCCCTCTTCGCCGGTGATCTCACCATCGATCAGCGCCTTGGAGGCGAACGCGGCCAGGTAGCCGAGGTCGGCAGGGTTCCACAGCGCGAACGCGGTGACGGTGCCGTCTTCGACGTACTCGCGCATCTGGTTCGGCGTGCCGAGACCGGTGATGGCGACCTTGCCCTTGTAGTCCGAGGTGGACACGTACCGCGCCGCAGCCGCGATGCCGACCGTGGTGGGCGAGATGATGCCCTTCAGGTTCGGGTGGCTCTGCAGCAGCGCAGCGGTCTTGTCGAACGACGTCTGGTCGTCGTCGTCACCGTAGACGGTCTCGACGATCGTGATGTCGGGGTACTCGCTGGCGACATACTCCTTCATCAGGTCGATCCAGGCGTTCTGGTTCGTCGCGTTGGCCGATGCCGACAGGATCGCGACCTCGCCGGCTCCGCCGATCTGGTCGGCGATCAGGTCGACCTGCACCTTGGCGATGCCCTCGGAGTCGGCCTGGTTGATGAACAGGTCGCGGCACTCGGGGTTCGTGTCGGAGTCGAAGGTGACGACCTTGACGCCGGCGTCACGGGCCTCGTTCAGCGCGTCGCAGATCGCCTTCGGGTCGTTCGCCGAGACGACGAGCGCGCCGACGGCCTGCTGCGTCGCGGTGTTGATGTAGCTGACCTGGGCGTCGGGGGTGGCCTCGGCCGGACCGACCTCGGCGAACGTGCCGCCGAACTCGTCGACGGCGGTCTTGCCGCCCTCGCTCGAGGTGTCGAAGTACGGGTTGCCGAGGTTCTTGGGCAGGAACGTGATCGCGAGGTTGTCGGATCCGCCTTCACCCTCTGAACCCGAGCCTCCGGATCCGCCGCTGGTGTCGGCGCAGCCGCTCAGCACGAGCGCTGCGGCCACGGCGACCGCCGCGAACCCCGCGATCTTCTTACGTGCAAACGTCATTGTTCTTCCTTTCGTGATGATCACCGCTGGCGGGTGCCGGCGATGAGAGGCTGCCTCATGGTGCGGGAGAGGCTGCTACGCGCAGTGGCGGACCGGCCTTCGCGCGGACGCGCTGCGCCCAGGCGAGGACGCTCGCTGCGACGACCGAGAAGATCAGCAGCCCGCCGGTGATGATGTTGATGACGTCGGAGGTGACGCCCGCGAGGCGCAGGCTGCTGCCCAGCACCCCGATCAGGAGAACGGCGGCGACGACGCCGTGCAGGTGTCCCCGTCCGCCGAACACCGACACTCCGCCGAGCACCACGGCCGCGATGACCTGCAGTTCGAGCCCGGTGGCGTTGTCGCCTCGGGCGCTGCCGAACCGCAGCGTGTAGAAGATGCCTGCGAAGGCGGCGACCACGCCCGAGAGCACGAACAGGATGAACTTCGTCCGTTCGACGTCGACGCCCGAGAACCGCGCGGCGTCCTTCGACAGACCGATCGCGAAGACACCACGGCCGAAGGGCGTGAAGTGCAGCAGCACGGCGAACAGCACCAGCAGGATCAGGAACGGGATGACGATGTACGGGATGGTCGTCCCGGCGATCTTCGCCTTCGCGAGCGCCGTCCATGTCTCGGGGAAGTCCGTGACGGCCGTGGTGCCGAGCAGGCCGACCGCAAGCCCGCGGAAGAGTGCGAGTGTGCCGATCGTGACGGCGAGCGACGGCAGCCCGACGATCGTGACGAGGAACCCGTTGAAGGCTCCGCCGACGACGCCGACGAGGAGGGCCGCAAGGGCGGCGACCTCGAAGGGAGCACCCGACTCGGTGAGGACTCCGGTGACGACGCTGGCGAGCCCCACCATGGATCCCACCGACAGGTCGATCTCGCCCGTGATCATGACGAGCGTCATGGGCAGCGCGATGAGCAGGATCGGTGCGACGTCGAGCAGGAGGTAGTTCGCGGTGATCGGCTGGGCGAAGCCGCGGATCGTGACGGCCGCCACGATCGTCACCAGCACGAGGAGCGCGATGATCGCGAACTCGCGGTTGATGAAGATGCGCCGCCACAGCGGACGGTCGTAGTCGCGGATGACGCGGGTCGACGTCGTCGTCGTTGTCGTGGTCATGATTCGTCCCTCGCCTCGATGAGCTGGCGTCTCTGTCTGACCGCGAGCACCCGGTCGAGCACGATGGCCCCGATGATGAGCACACCGACCACGGCACGCTGCCAGAAGTCCGGGATGCCGAGAATGGGCAGCGCGCGGTTGATGGTCATCAGGAGCATCGCGCCGATGGCCGCGCCCCAGACCGTGCCGACACCGCCGGTGATCGCGATGCCACCGATGACGGCTGCGCCGACGGCATCCAGCTCCCAGCCGCTTCCCGCCTGCGAGCTGATGGATCCGTATCGCGCGGCGTAGAAGACGCCGGCGAGACCTGCGAGTGCACCCGAGAGGACGAACGCGGAGAGCACCCGACGGGTGACCTTGAGGCCGTAGAGCTCGGCCGCCGAGGGGTCGGAGCCGATCGCGTAGTACTCGCGTCCGCCGCGGATGTTGCGCAGATACCAGGCCGCGAGCGCGAGCACGATCACCGCGATGATCGTCAGCACAGGGATGAACAGGATCTGCTGCGTGCCGAGTGCGAGGAAGTCCTTGGGCATGTCGGAGGCGTTGATGCGATCGCTGCCGGTCCACAGCACGTTGATGCCGCGGTAGGCATAGAGCGTGCCGAGCGTGATCACCATGGCCGGCACCTTCGCGAAGGCGACCAATGCGCCGTTGACCAGGCCGAGGAAGGCCCCGAGCAGGACGGCCGCGATCACGACGACCACGATCGGGATGCCGGGGACGTCGACGAAGAGTCGTCCGGTCAGGTAGGCCGTGAGGCCCATCACCGAGCCCACCGACAGATCGACGTTGCGCGTGATGATGACGATCGCCTGGCCCACGGCGACGAGCATGAGGATCGACGGCGTGAGCAGCAGATCGCGCCAGCCGTCGGAGCTGAAGAGGAACGCCGGATTCTTGACGGTCGCGGCGATCACGACGAGCACGAGCGCGGCGAGGATGCCGAACTCGCGTGCACGGCCGATGCCGCCGGGCTTCTTCGCGATCGCCGGAGCGGCGGCCGCGGGTGCGGTGGTGGTGCTCATGAGTGCAGCTCCGATGAGTGGGTGGCGGCGAACATGACGTTCTCGCTGGTGGCGTCGTCGCGGGAGATCTCGGCGGTGATGCGTCCTTCGCGCATCACGAGCACGCGATCCGCCATGCCGAGCACCTCGGGCAGCTCGGACGAGATCATCAGGATGCCCATGCCCTCGCCGGCGAGCTGCGACAGCAGTCGGTGCACCTCGGACTTGGTGCCGACGTCGATGCCGCGGGTCGGCTCGTCGATGATGAGGACGCGCGGGTCGGTGGCCAGCCACTTGGCCAGCACGACCTTCTGCTGATTGCCGCCCGAGAGGGTGGAGGCCACGGTGTCGAGCGCGTGCGTCTTCACCTCGAGGCGCGACGCCCACTCCTTCGCCGCACGGTTCTCGATGCCGCTCGTGATGAGTCCCCACTTCGAGAGGCGCCGGCGGATGGCGAGCGTGATGTTGCCTCCGACGCTCGCGTCGATCACGAGCCCCTGCTTGCGGCGGTCCTCGGGAACGAGCGCGAGTCCGCTGCGCATCGCGGCGGTCGGGTTGCGGCGGGCGACGCCCGCGCCGAGCATCCGCACCTCTCCCTCGTCGTAGGGATCGACGCCGAAGATCGCGCGGGCGACCTCCGAGCGACCGGCGCCGACGAGACCTGCCAGTGCGACGATCTCGCCCGCGCGCACCGTGAACGAGATGTCATGGAAGACGCCGGGACGGGTGAGCGCTGTGACCTCGAGCAGCGGCTCGCCGATGGCGGCCTCCTGCTTGGGGAACAGCTCAGTGACGTCGCGGCCGACCATCTGGCGCACCAGTTCGTCGACCGTGGTCTCGGCGATGGGAGTGGTGTCGATGTATGCCCCGTCACGCATGACGGTGACGGTGTCGCACAGGTCGAACACCTCGTCGAAGCGATGCGAGATGAAGAGGATCGCGCGTCCCTCGTCGCGGAGGCTCCGCGCGACCGCGAAGAGTCGGTCGACCTCGACGCCGCTGAGTGCGGCCGTCGGCTCGTCCATGATCAGCACGCTCGCGTCGAGGGAGATGGCCTTGGCGATCTCGATGATCTGCTGGTCGGCGATCGACAGACCCTCGGTGATGCGGTCGGGGTCGAGCGTCACGCCCAGGCGGCGGAAGATCCGGTCGACTTCGGTGCGCATGGCCTTGCGGTCGATGCGGCCGAGGAAGCCGGTGGGCTGACGTCCCATGAAGATGTTCTCGGTGACCGAGAGATCGGGGAACAGCGTCGGCTCCTGGTAGATGACCGCGATGCCCGCGGCCTTCGACTGGGCGGTGCTGGTGAAATCGACATCGTCGCCGTGCAGACGGAAATCGCCCGAGTCGCGGCGGTACAGACCGGCCATGATCTTCACGAGCGTGGACTTGCCCGCGCCGTTCTCGCCGATGAGGGCGTGGATCGAGCCGGGGCGGAGCGTCAGGCTGCCGGAGCGGAGTGCGACGACGGGGCCGAAGGACTTCACCACCCGATGCAGCTCGAGCGCGGTGGGGGGAGCGCTGCGGGCGGAGGCTGCGTCTACCACTGGCTTTCCTCTCCGTTGAGGGGGATGATGATCGGAATGAACTTTACCTGAATCGATTCAAGCTCGTTTCAGGCTAGTGTATGTGATGCCGGTCTCAGGTCAACCCCCGATGCCGAAGCGTGATCCGCCCGACGACGAGAGGACTGCCGAATGCCGGTCAGCATCCGCGATGTCGCCGTTCGCGCTGGCGTCTCCGTCGGCACCGTCTCGAACGTCCTGAACCGACCGGACGAGGTCTCCAGCGAGTCGGTCGAGCGAGTGACGCAGGCGATAGAAGAGCTCGGCTACGTGCGAAACGACGCCGCCCGCAAGCTCAGAGCCGGCGTGAGCACGACCGTCGGATTCGTCGTGCTCGACGGCCAGAACCCCTTCTACAACGATGTCGTGCGCGGTGCCGAAGACGAGGCGTCCAGCCACGGCATCGCGATCCTGTACGGCAACACCGACGACGACCCGTCCCGCGAGAAGGTCTATCTCGACCTGTTTCGCGAGCAGCAGGTGCGCGGCCTGCTCATCGCCCCCTACGGCGACGTCATGACGCAGCTGCGCAAGTTCCGAGCGAGCGGGATCGCGACGGTTCTCGTCGACCGATTCAGCGCCGACAGCGGGTTCTCGTCGGTGTCGGTCGACAGCGTCGCGGGTGGGCGACTGGCGGTCGAGCACCTCATCGAGGGCGGTCGGCGGCGGATCGCCTTCGTCGGGGGCCCCTTCGACATGCGTCAGGTCACCGACCGTCTCGCGGGCGCTCGCGCGGCGGCCGAGAACGCGGCGGTGCACGTCGAGCTCGAGGTCGTGCCGACGGCGGCGATGACGGTCGAAGAGGGCGTCGCCGCCGGAGCGCGCCTGCTCACCCGCCCTCGGCGCGAGTGGCCCGACGCGCTCTTCGCCGCCAACGATCTGCTCGCCCTCGGCCTGCTGCAGTCGCTCGTGTCGGGCGGACGCCTGCTCGTCCCCGACGAGATCGCGCTGATCGGCTTCGACGACAATCCGTTCGCGGCCGCCGCCGCGGTGCCGTTGTCATCCATCCGGCAGCCCAGCCGCATGATCGGTCGCACGGCGCTGCGGATCGTGCTCGAAGAGGCGGCCGACCCCGAGAGCATCCCCCGTCAGACCGTGTTCCCGCCCGAGCTGATCGTACGCAGCTCGACCGTCGGCTGACCCGGGGCCGCCTTCCCCGGACCTCGGCGGCTCACATGCATCCGCAACCTGAGCATGCATTTCGGCCCAGAGCCCCGCCACCGAGCCCCCGATCAGGTCCCGTACGCCCTCGAGACCGGCCGATGCAGCCCCTCGTACTCGACCGACGGCCAGCGCTCATCGACCGTGAGCACCTCCCAGTCGTCATCTGTGCGCAGCAGGGTGTCTTCGACTTTGCGGCCCGGTGCGGTCGGGTTCCAGGCGAACGCCTGATCCTCGACGATCAGATCCGCAGTGGATGCCGTGGCGCGGGGATCGCGACCGGCATACCCGGTCGGTCCGCCCTGGTGGTGGCGCTGCCATTCGTCGGCGTCGAACCCGAAGCGGGCGTACGCCGCGATGCCCGCCGTGAACGCGTCGTTCAGACGGGCTCCCGGCACAGACGCATCGAGGAAAGCCCGCTCCACGCCCCAGATCGGCTCCTCGTCGACGGATGCGCCGACCCAGCGTGTCGCGTTGGCGATGAGCCCGTTCCGACGCCCGCACACGACGATCATCGCCCGCTCTCCGAGCAGCCCGGCGGTCGGAAGCGGATGCCGGAACGCAGTCCGATCGGAACCGGCGACCAGCACGACCAGCGGATCGATCCCTCGGGCGATGAGCTCGGCGGAGACGATTGCGGCGACCGTCCGCTCGCTCTGCTCCGGGCCGACGCGGGTGAGCGCATCCGTCAGCGCCTCGGCCGTCTCCCGTCCGAGAAGTCGATATCTGCCATGCTCGGCCGGCAGCAGGCGCGCGCGAGCCGCGCGCAGTTCGGCCGCCACGTGCGATTCGGCGACGCCGGCCTCCTCAGCCGCGGCGGCAGCGGGTGGGATCCACCACGGCACCCGCACCACGCGCGCGGCATCCTCCGGCAGCAGTTCCTCGGCGATCAGCCGATCGGCCTCGTTCTCGGCGATGAAGAGCACATCGCCCTGCGCCTCCGCCCGCACCGCGAGCACCGGAGGACCCGCGAGCGACACATGCGTGCGCACGCCCTCGAGGTACCACGACAGCGATTCGTGAGAGACGAGCACCACGGGCGCCCCGTCGACCTCTCGGCGCACGCGCGCCAGCCGATCCTGCTTCTCGGCGCGGTCCTCGGATGCTCCAGCCATGAGACCCTCCCTGAAGAACGTTTTCTCGTAGTATGACGACAGCCGCGACCTCTCGCGGATACGAAGGGATGCCGATGGCACGCGAATCGACACGCCCCGGCATCACCGACGTCGCGAAACTCGCCGGCGTCTCACTGTCGACGGTGTCGCGCGCGATGAACGGCAACCCGACGGTCGATCCGGCGCTCGCCGAGCGCGTGCAGGCAGCCGCTGCGCAGCTCGGCTACACGGCGAACCCCGTGGCACGGAGCCTGGTGCTCGGCCGCACCCAGACCATCGCCGTCGTGATCCCCGACCTCGAGAACCCGACGTTCCAGGCGATCCTGCGTGGCCTCAGCCGCGCGGCCGCGGCCGACGGATACCACGTGCTGGTCGCCGACTCGCGTGAGGACCTGGATGAAGAGCAGGCGCTCGCCCGAGCGACCAGGCTGCGCACCGACGGCGTGATCCTCTGCGCCCCTCGAATGCCCGAGGAGGACCTTGGCCGACTGCTGCCGATGCTCTCCCCCGCCGTCGTGATCAACCGCGGCCCGCAGACGAGCACTCCCGTGGTCGGCGCCGACTACGGATCCGGCATGCGCGAGATCGTCGGCCACCTCACCTCGCTCGGCCACCGCCGGCTCGTCTATCTCGCCGGCGCCACCCGCAGCGTGACGCACAGGGCGCGGCAGGATGCGATCGCGGCGGAGCTCTCCCGGACCGACGGGCTCGAAGTCGAGGAGATCACCGCAGGCGTCGACTTCGACAGCGGCACCGCGGTCGCCGACCAGGTTCTCGCGAGCGGAGCCACCGCAGTGATCGCCTACAACGACCTCGTCGCCATGGGGCTGCTCTCGGCCTTGACCGTGCGCGGCATCGACGTGCCGGAGCAGCTGTCGATCACGGGTTTCGACGACATCCCCTTCGCCGCCTACACCTCACCCCCGCTCACGACCGTGGCCGTTCCCGCGGTCGAGATCGGCGCAGCCGCATGGGCTGCGATGCACGACCAGCTCACCGGCGGCGATCCCACGGCAGCGCTCACCTTCACGCCGACCCTGATCGTGCGCGGCAGCACCGCCACCGTCCACACGCCCTGAACCGTCGGCGGTCCCGGGGCCCGACACCTCCCCTGTGCTATCGTCGAGAAAACGTTTCCTGCCCGGAGATCGAAGAGAGATCACGATGACGAAGACCCGCTACGCCCTCGCCGGCGCCGGAGCCCGGGCCCAGATGTACGTCGAGGGGATCATCGGCACGCACCGTGACCGCGCCGAGCTCGTGGCGATCATCGAGCCGAACCCGGTGCGGGCCGCGCACTACGCCGACCGCATCGCGGAGGTCGGCGCGCCGGCGCCCCGCCTCGCCACCCCCGACGAGCTCGAGCAGGTGATCAGCGACGAGCGGGTCGACCGGGTCATCATCTGCTCCCGCGACGACCTCCACGCCGAGCTGATCGTCCGGTCGCTCGAAGCGGGCGCCGACGTCGTCGTCGAGAAGCCGCTCACGATCGACGCGGCGAGCGCCGCCCGCATCGAAGACGCCGTCGAGCGCACCGGTCGCCAGGTCGTGCTGACGTTCAACTACCGCTACTCGCCCCGCAACAGCGCACTGCGCCAGGTGATCCAGGACGGCACGATCGGCGACGTCACGTCCGTGGACTTCTCGTGGATGCTCGACACGAACCACGGCGCCGACTACTTCCGCCGCTGGCACCGCGAGAAAAAGAACTCGGGCGGTCTGCTCGTGCACAAGTCGAGCCACCACTTCGACCTCGTCAACTGGTGGATCCGCTCGCGGCCGATCCGCGTCTTCGCGTCCGGCGGCCTGCGTTTCTACGGAGCCGAGAACGCGGCCGGCCGTGGCCTCGGCGAGCGACCGGCGCGAGGCACCCACGACGACGGCGACCTGTTCGAACTCGACCTGCGCACCGATGAGCGTCTCACCGCGCTCTACCTCGACGCCGAGGAGCACGACGGGTACCGGCGCGATCTCGACGTGTTCAGCGAAGGCATCACGATCGAGGACAACCTCGCACTCGTCGTCGACTATGCGTCCGGCGCGACGATGTCGTACTCGTTGAACGCGCACTCCCCCTGGGAGGGCTACCGCGTCGCCGTCAACGGCACCCTCGGCCGGGTCGAGCTCGAGGTGGTCGAGCGCGGCGCCGTGCTCGCGGGCGAGGGACTGCACCCGCACATCGACCCCAGCCTCTCCGGCGGCCACGGCACGACCGCACTGCGCCCTGAGAGCGAGCGTCTGATCGTTCAGCGCCACTGGGAAGAGGCCTACGAGGTGCCGATCGACGGCGGCGACGGAGGCCACGGCGGTGGAGACGAGCTGCTGCTGTCCGATGTCTTCGAGGGCCCCGGGGACGACCCCCTCGCGCGTCCGGCCGACTGGACCGACGGCATCCGCTCGATCGCGGTGGGCATCGCGGGGAACCGCTCACTCGAGACGGGCCTTCCGGTGAAGGTCGACGAGCTCGGGATCGCTCTGCTGGCGCGGCCATGAGGATCATCGTCACCGGCGGTTCGGGCAGACTCGGACGCACCCTGGTGACGGGCCTCGCAGATGCCGGGCACGAGATCGTCTCGATCGACCGGGAGCCGAGCGCGGCCCTCGACCGGGACGGGATCACGCAGGCGTCCCTCGACCTGACGGACGCGGATGCCACGGCATCCGCTCTCGCCGCGACGTCGGCGGATGCACTGATCCATCTCGCGGCGATCGCAGTGCCGTTCAGCGCACCCGAGGACGTGATCATCCGCACGAACGCGGCTCTCGCCCAGTCGGTGCTGGGCGGAGCCGTACGGGCCGGCATCCACCGCGTCGTCGCGGCGTCGAGTCCCACCGTGGTCGGCTATGGCGCACCTCGCGGCTGGACCCCTGAGCGCCTCCCCCTCGACGAGACGTCGCCGACCGAGCCCTGGAACGCCTACGCCCTGTCGAAGCTGCTCATCGAGCAGACCGTCGACATGCTGCGGCGTCAGGCCGGCGACGACGTGCGCTTCGCCTCCTTCCGCCCCTGCTACGTGATCGCCCCGGAGGAGTGGGCCGGCGCTCTCACCCAGCAGGGCCACACCGTTCTCGATCGTATCGACGATCCGGCGCTCTCCGCGCCCGCGCTCTTCAACTATGTCGACGCCCGCGACGTCGCAGCCTTCACCGACACCCTCCTCGCCGCGCTCGACCATATCCCGAACGGCGAGAGATTCTTCGTGGGAGCCGACGATGCCCTCGCCCGCCGCCCGCTGAGCGAGCTGCTGCCCGAGTTCCACCCCGGCACCGAGCACGCGGCCGCGGCGCTGACCGGCACTTCCCCCGCCTTCTCGTCCGACAAGGCCGCCCGACTCCTCGGCTGGCGCCCGTCCCGCACCTGGCGTGCAGAGCTGGCACTGCTGTGACCACGATCCGGAGCCTGTCGACTCGTCTGCAGAGGGTGCCGCTGACTCGCCCGTGGGCTGCCGACGTCACCTCCGTCGGCGTGATCGCGACTCATGTCGTGCGCTCCGACGGTGGCGAGGGATGGGGCTTCTCGTGGAGTCCGCAGATCGGTGCGCCCGCCGTGCAGGCGCTGCTCGAGCATGACATCGCTCCCGCCGCGGTCGGCCGCTCCGCCACGCCCGCCGAGAGCTGGCAGGGGATGTGGGAGCACCTGCACGAAGCCGGAGGCGGGGGGATCACGACGATCGCACTCGCCGGTCTGGACCTGGCGCTGTGGGATGCGGAGGCGCGGTCGACCGGCGTCTCGGTGTCGGAGTCGATCGGCCGCCGCCGCGAACGGGTGCGCGCCTACGGCTCAGGCGTGAACCTGCACTACTCGCTCGACGAACTGCTCGCCCAGGTGCAGCGCTGGATCGATGCGGGGTTCGAGGCGGTCAAGATCAAGGTCGGAAAGCCCGACATGGCCGAGGACGCCGATCGGGTCGCCGCCGTCCGCGAGCTGCTCGGCCCTGATCGGGGGCTGATGATCGACGCGAACCAGCGGTGGGATCTGGCGCGGGCGACCGCATCCGTCGAGGTCCTGTCGCGCTTCGACCTCGCCTGGATCGAAGAGCCCCTGCGCGCCGACGACCTCGACGGACACACGGAACTCGCACGGCGCATCGACGTGCCTATCGCGCTCGGCGAGAATCTGCACACCGCGCACCGTTTCGGCGACTTCCTGCGCGCGGGTGCGGCGCAGATCCTGCAGCCCAACATCGTGCGGGTCGGCGGGATCACGCCGTTCCTCCGCATCGCCGAGCTGGTCGCCGCGCACGGTGCGACCCTGCACCCGCACCTTCTGCCCGAGCTCTCGGGTCAGCTCGCGCTGACTCTGCCAGACACCCGCCACGAGGTCCTGGTCGAAGACGTCGAAGACGCCGGCTTCGGTGCGCTGGGAGCTCTCGCCGACCCCTCGCCGGTGACGATCGCCGACGGCCACCTCACCGAGAACCCGCACCACGGCCTCGGGCTCCGCTTCGCTCCCCTGCTCGACGACGGGGCCCGCCTCGGCGCCTGAGTTCTCGGCGCCGAGGCGTGCGGTCAGGCCTGCGGCAGCGCGCCGGCGTTCGCTCCGGCGAGCAGCTCCTCGACCTGCTCGTGCGTCACGTCCACCCCCGGGAATCCGATGAGGCGGCCGATCGGGAACGACGCCATCATCTTCTCCATGGCCTCGTCGTTGGGCATCATCGATGCCGCCGACGAATCGGCGCCGCTCAGTTCGCCCAGGAAGCCGCCGAGCGCGCCCATCATGATCGGCCCCGCGACGGGGTGCGCCATCACATCGCCGATCGAGGAGTTCATGGTGAGGGGCAGCGAGACCACATCACCCGCCACCTCGACGGTCGCGGTGGAGCGGATGTCGCGGCTCGATGCCGCGACATCGATGCGGTACTCGCCGGGCTCGACGATCCAGCGGTCGACGCGGACGTCCCAGTAGGCGAGGTCCTCGCGACGGATGACCAGCTCGACCGTCCGGGTCTCGCCCGCGGCGATCGCCACCGAGGCGAAGGCCTTGAGCTCGCGAGGCGCGCGCTGGACGACCGAGGACACCGGAGCGGCGTACACCTGCACGATCTCGCGGCCGTCGCGGGTTCCGGTGTTGGTCACGTCGACGCGCACGGCGATGTCACCGTTCTCGGCCGCGTCGACCGTTGCCTCGCCGTACGAGAAGGCCGTGTACGAGAGCCCGTGGCCGAACGGGAACGTGACATCGAGTCCCTTGGCGTCGTACCAGCGGTAGCCGACCAGCACTCCCTCGCCGTAGCGGACATGACCGAACTCGCCGGGGAAGCTGCCGAACGACGGGTTGTCCTCCACACGCACCGGCACCGTCTCGGTGAGCTTGCCCGACGGGTTCACGGCGCCGTAGAGCACGTCGGCGACCGCTCCGCCGCCCGCCTGTCCGAGCAGCCAGGTCTCGACGATCGCGGGCACCCGGTCGGCGAAGGGCAGCGCGACGACGCCGCCGTTCGAGAGCACGACGACCGTCGCGGGATTCGCCTCGATCACGGCGTCGAGCACCGACAGCTGCGCCGCCGGAAGGTCGATGTGCTCGCGGTCGAAGCCCTCCGACTCCTCTGCGGCGGGGAGGCCGAGGAACACGACCGCGACATCCGCTGCGGACGCGGCGGCGGCCGCCTCCGCGAGCAGGTCGTCAGCCGAGCGACCGGATGCGGCGGTGTCGCCGCCTTCCACGGCGAAGCCCGGCGCATATGCGACGTCGTCCCCACCGATCGCGCGCAGCTCGTCCAGCGCCTTGTCGACCCTGGTCGGGTTGATGAGCGACGATCCTGCTCCCTGGAATCGCGGCTCGGTGGCGAAGGCGCCGATGACCGCGATGCGCTGCTCGGGGGCGAGCGGCAGCAGGTCTCCGTCGTTCTTGAGCAGCACGATCGAGCGACCGGCCGCCTCCCTGGCGAGCGCATGGTGCGCGTCGACGTCGAGCGGGCCGGAGACGGCCGGACGCCGCTGCGCCTTGCGGACCAGATCGATCGCGCGGGCGGCCGCTGTGTCCAGCACGCTCTCAGCGAGCTCGCCGGCCCGCACGGCAGCGACGAGCTGCGCATCCGTCCGACCTCCCGACGACGGCATCTCGAGATCGAGGCCGGCGGCGACGCCCGCCACACGATCGTTCACGGCACCCCAGTCCGACACGACGAGACCGTCGAAGCCCCAGTCGTCGCGGAGCACCTGGGTGAGCAGCCAGGGGTCCTCCGATGCGTAGACGCCGTTGATGCGGTTGTACGAGCACATGACCGTCCATGGCTGAGCGTCCTTGACCACGCGCTCGAAGCCACGCAGGTAGATCTCGTGCAGCGGTCGCGGGTCGACGTCGGAGCTCGCCCGCATCCGGTCGAACTCCTGGTTGTTCGCGGCGAAGTGCTTCAGCGACGTGCCGACGCCCTGCGACTGCACACCGCGCACCGAGGCGGCACCCAGGGTTCCCGAGACGATCGGGTCTTCGGAGAAGTACTCGAAGTTGCGGCCGCACAGCGGCGACCGCTTGATGTTGATGCCGGGGCCCAGCACGATCGCGACGTCTTCGATGGCCGCCTCGACTCCGATGGCGGCGCCGACCCGCTCGATGAGCTCGGGGTCGAACGACGATCCGATGCCGACGGCCGGTGGGAAGCACGTCGCCGGCACGCTGCTCGAGAGGCCGAGGTGGTCGGTTCCCCCCGACTGCTTGCGCAGGCCGTGCGGCCCGTCGGTCATCATGATCGACGGCAGACCGACGCGATCGATGGCCTTCGTGGTCCAGAAGTCCGCGCCGCTCGTGAGCGACGCCTTCTCCTCGAGGGTGAGATCGGATGCCGAGGTGTCGGTCATGGTCTTCCTTTCGCGCGCGACAACGGTGTCTTGCGAAAACTATATGCCAGTAAGTATTGGATCTCAAACGTTGTTCAGGATTACTCTCGAGGAATGGCACGACGAGGTTCATACGCGAAGGGCGTCGCCAGGCGCGAGGAGATCCTCGAGAGCGCTCTCGATGTGATCGGCCGCAAGGGGTATCAGAACGCCTCACTCAAGCAGATAGCCGAACTCGTCGGCGTCACCCCGGCCGCCCTGCTGCACTACTTCGGCAGCAAGGAGGAGCTGTTCACCGAGGTGCTGCGCACGCGCGACGAACACGACGGGATGGCGCCGCAGACCTCGAACCCCGAAGACGCGAAGTCCGCGTTCGTCGACGTCATCCGCCACAACACCGAGGTCCCGGGCGTCGTGGAGCTGTTCTCCCGACTCTCCGTCGATGCCGTCGACCCCGCGCATCCCGCGCATCAGTACTTCCTCGAGCGCAGCGAGCGACTCCGTGAGAGCATCACCGACGCCTTCGCCCACGATGCCGACCGTCGAGCCGCTCTCGATCCGGACACCATGGCGCGCGTGATCCAGGCGGTCGCCGACGGACTCCAACTGCAGTGGATGATCGACCGCTCGGTCGACATGCCCGGCATCATCAGCGCTCTGATGGATGTGCTCTACCCGCCGACCGATCAGCCCGACGCGCAAGAGGGCTGAATGCGGAGAACCGCCCCTCGCGCTGTAGGCGAGGGGCGGTTCTTCGTGACGGAGAGTGCAGTCAGCGCGTCAGCGCACGTTCCCGTTCGAGCAGGTCTGCTGTGCGGCCGAGTTGCCCTTGATCGTGTCGGGCAGCGCCACCACGTTCTCGGGTGCGGCCGAGGGGTCCGGCGTCGCCGCCTCCGCTCCCGGCTCCGCCGGTGCCTGCGTTCCCGGGTCCGTGACGACGACGCCGTCGTTCTCGGTGTTCTGATGCGTGACCTGCAGCTGAGCGTTCTGGTTGATCGCGTCCCACATGGCCTCTGCTGACGTCTTGTCCGGCACGACGCGGTTGGGGTCGTCCGGGTCCGTGAAGGTCGGGTACTGCAGGAAGACGATGTCCTCGAAGGGCACGGACTTCACCGCGAGCGCGATCTGCACGATCTTCATCGGGTCGGCCAGCGACGTGCTCGCCTCGACGTTGTCGAGACCGGTCGTCGCGAGCTTCAGCATCATCGGCACGTTGCCGAGCGTCTCGCCGCTGATGAGCGTGCGCGCGAGGCTCGACATGTACTGCTGCTGGTTGCCGATGCGGCCGAGGTCGCTGCCGTCGCCGACTCCGTGTCGGGTCCGCAGGAACTGCAGCGCGGTGATGCCCTCGATCACATGGTTTCCGGCTGCGAGGTCGAGGCCCGTGTACCGGTCCTTGATCGGGGAGGCGAGGCACACCTCGACGCCGCCGATCGCGTTGGTGATCTCGATCACGCCGCCGAAGGTGACCGAGGCCGCGAACTGGATGTCCTGACCGGAGAGGTCGGAGACCGTCTTCGCGACGCAGTTGAGTCCTCCGTCGGTGTAGGCGACGTTGATCTGCTGCTTGTTCATCGCGGAGTGCACCTCGCCCTCTGCGTCCTCGCACTCGGGGATCGGGACCATCATGTCGCGCGGAAGGCTGACGACGGTGATCCGGCGCGGCTCCTCCGACACATGCATGAGGAGGTTCACGTCGTTGAGGGTGCCTTCGGAATCCGCGCCCGTGCAGCGGTCGCCGAAGTACTGCGCGTACGCCTCTTCGCACGTGTCGACACCGGTGAGCAGCAGATTGAATCCGCCCTTGTACTCACTGATGTCGGGCGGCAGCTCCTCGGTGCTGTCGAGTTCGACAGCGTTGGCCGAGACGGTGCTCGAGAGGTCGTAGACGATGTAGGAGACGACGCCGAAGCCGCTCACCAGGACGACGGCGAGACCGATCGCGATGAACTTGAGCAGTTGGCTGAGGGGGCCCGGCGTGTGGAGCTGACCGTGGCGCGCGATGGTGCGGCGGCGTCGCGTGGTGGGACTCACTCGGGGCCTTTCGGTTCAGCGTACGGCGCGGAGGCACCGTCCCTGGAATGCGGAGGGTGTGGGATTCGAACCCACGAGACATCTCTGCCCACTGGTTTTCAAGACCAGCTCCATCGGCCACTCGGACAACCCTCCCGACAGACGAATCTGCCGACAAGCCGTGAGTCTAGCCGAGTTCTATTCTCCCGCGCTGACCTGGGCGGCCGCTGGAAGCGTGTTCAGCGCCATCGCGAGACCGCCGTCCTCGACATCGCCGGTCACCTCGCCCGCGGCATCCTTCACCTCTGTCGGCGCCTGCCCCATGGCGACCGCCCGGCCGTCGAGACCCAGCGCCCAGCCGAACATGCCGATGTCGTTGCGCCCGTCGCCGGCCACGAAGACGTGCCCGCGCTCGAAGCCGAGCTCGGTGCGCACGCGCTCCAGCGCCGTGCCCTTGTCCACTCCCTGCGGTGCGATGTCGAGCCAGGCCGTCCAGCCGATCGCGTAGGAGACCTCATTCAGCCCGGCGTCCGCCACGAGGCGGTGGAAGTCCTCCTCGTCGTGCCCGGGAGAGACGACGACGACACGGGACACCGGTTCGGCGACGAGCTCTTCGAAGCCGACCTGCCGTCCGCCGTCGAGCGTCCAGTCGTCCAGGTGCTCGGTGTAGAGCCGCAGCCCTGACCCGAGCTCGACCATGTAGCGGGCTTCCGGGAGCCGCTCGCGCAGCAGAGCGAGCACAGGAGACGGATCGAACGTCTCGATGTGCCACCGCTCCCAGTCGTCTCCCACACGGCGCATGGTCACCGCACCGTTCGAGCACACCACGAAATCGGCGGTCAGCTCGAGCTGCTCGACGTAGCGACGCGTCGCCATCCAGCTGCGTCCGGTGGCGATCGTGACCACATGGCCGGCGTCTCGCAGGCGCGCGACCGCCTCGGGAACACCGGGACTCATCGTCTCGTCCTGCAGGATGATCGTGCCGTCGACGTCGAGCCCGACGAGCCAGGGAGCTGTCACGCGGTCGGCTCCAGAACCTCGAGCCCGCCGAGGTACGGGCGCAGCACCTCCGGCACGCGGACCGATCCGTCGGCCTGCTGGTGCGTCTCGAGCAGCGCGACGATCCATCGGGTCGTCGCGAGGGTGCCGTTGAGGGTGGCGACCGGCTGCGTCTTCGCGGTCTGCCCCTCCTGAGCCTCGGGTCGGTGGCGGATGTCGAGACGGCGCGCCTGATACGTCGTGCAGTTCGAGGTGGAGGTGAGCTCGCGGAACGCTCCCTGCGTCGGGACCCACGCCTCGATGTCGTACTTGCGTGCGGCGCTGGAGCCCAGGTCGCCGGCGGCGACGTCGATCACGCGGTAGGCGAGACCGAGCGAGGTCAGCATCTCCTCCTGCAGCGCGACGAGGCGCAGGTGCTCGGCCTCGGCGTCCTCCGGGTTGGTGTAGACGAACATCTCGAGCTTGTTGAACTGGTGCACCCGGATGATGCCGCGGGTGTCCTTGCCATGGGAGCCCGCCTCACGGCGGTAGCAGGTCGACCATCCGGCGTACCGCAGCGCGCCCTTGCCGAGGTCGAGGATCTCGTCCTTGTGGTATCCGGCGAGTGCGACCTCACTGGTGCCGACGAGGTAGAGGTCGTCGTCCTTGTCCAGGTGGTACACCTCGTCGGCGTGCTCGCCGAGGAATCCGGTGCCCTGCATGATCTCGGGCCGCACCAGGGTGGGCGTGATCAGCGGGATGAAGTCGTTCTGCAGCGCCTTGTCGAGGGCGAGGTTCATGAGCGCGATCTCGAGCCGCGCTCCGATCCCGCGCAGGAAGTAGAAGCGGGCGCCCGACACCTTCGCGCCGCGCTCCATGTCGATCGCGCCGAGGATCTCGCCGAGCTCGAGGTGGTCTCGCGGCTCGAAGTCGAATGCGGGGACCTCGCCCACGCGTCGCAGCTCGACGAAGTCCGCCTCGCCGCCCGCGGGGACGCCGTCGACGACGACGTTCTCGATGCGTGCGAGAGCCACCGCCAGGGCGTCTGCCGCCTCGTTCGCGGCCTGCTGCGCCTGCTTGACGCGCTCGGCGAGGTCTTTGACCTGAGCGACGAGCGCCGCCTTCTCCTCCTTGGGAGCCTTCGCCACCAGCTTGCCGAAGGCGTTCTGCTCGGCGCGCAGCTCTTCGAACGCGGCGAGCGCCGCTCGGCGCGATCGGTCAGCCTCGAGCGCGGTGTCGACGGTGCCCTGGTCGTTGCCACGGGCGGCCTGAGAGCGGCGGACGATCTCCGGATTTTCGCGGAGGAGTGCGAGGTCGATCATCCATCAAGTCTATGGTGCGGCCCGGGCGCGTCCGCCGCGTCCGGGCGGGCCGACGCCCGGGCTAGAGTAGCGCCATGACCACGAGCGCCACCGGCCGACGCCAGGCAGCGCTCGTCTACAACCCGATCAAGGTCGACGGGAAGCAGCTGCGGGCGCGAGTCCGCGCTCTCTCGCACGAGGCCGGGTGGGAGCATCCGGCCTTCTATCCGACCACGATCGAAGATCCCGGTCAGGGTGCGACGGCCGAGGCCCTCGCACGCGGCGTGGATGTCGTGCTGGTGGCCGGCGGAGACGGCACGGTACGCGCTGTCTCCGAGGCCATCGCCAACACCGGGGTGCCGCTCGCGATCCTGCCGAGTGGCACGGGCAACCTGCTGGCGCGCAATCTCGGCCTCCCGCTGGCCGACCCCGACGAGATGATCCGCGCGGCGCTGGGCGAATTCCGCCACGCGATCGACATCGGCTGGGCGCGTCTGACGAGAGAGAGCGGGCAAGACGAGGAGCACGCCTACGTCGTTCTCGCCGGCGTCGGGCTGGATGCCGACATGATCGCCAACACGCGCCCGGACCTCAAGAAGTCGGTCGGCTGGATCGCGTACGTCGACGGCGCGGCGAGGTCGCTCGTGAGCGCCGAGCCGTTCCGATCCGTGTTCCAGATCGACGACGGCCGCCTGCACTCGACGAAGGTGCACAGCATCCTGTTCGCCAATTGCGGGACCCTGCCTGCGGGAATCGCGCTGATCCCCGACGCCTCCATCACCGACGGCGTCCTCGACGTCGCCGTGATCCAGCCGACCGGCGTCTGGGGCTGGCTCGGCGTGTGGCGCAAGATCTGGTGGGACAACTCGGTGCTGCGACGCTCGCGCGCCGGCCGTCGCGTGCTCGAGCGACGGGGCCGGGACGCATCGGTGCACTACTTCCGCGGAGCCGTCGCCGAAGCCGCGGTGACGTCTCCCACCCCGATCGAGCTCGACGGCGACGAGTTCGGGACAGCGGTGCGCGTCACGTGCCGGGTCGATCCCGGGGCTCTTCTGCTGGCGCTCCCCGCCGATCACCCGGTCGCATCGCTCTGATCCACCGGGGCGCGCACTTCTTACAGCGTCAGCTGCGCACCTCGACCGTGCCGTCGAGGTTCCCGCCGACGAGCGTGAGGGTGAAGGCGTCATCATCGACGGCGTCCTCGCCGAATTCCAGGATCGTCGCGCGCGGTGCCATGTCCATGGTGCACACCTGATCGTCGTCGGTCGTGAAGGTCGCGGTGCCCGATGCACCAGATCCCTCGAGGCTCTCGACCACCGGGGGGCAGCCTGACGAGCCCCACGTGAGCAGCACCAGCGAGCCGTCATCGAACCAGCCGGCACTCGGCGCGTACTCCGTCGATGAGCCGGGGGTGCCGGTGAACGACGGGTCGCCGTCGAGTTCGACGTCGTCGACCATGTCGCCGTACGTCACCTGCAGAGTGATCTCCTTCGTCGGGTCGACTCCCTCGGGCAGTGCGCCGATGCTCGCGCGGGAGGCCAGGTCAGCGGTGCACGCCTTCTCGCCGTCCGTCTCTGACTCCGGCTCGACCAGCGTCACCGATACCGTCTGCCCCTCGGCCGTCACCGCGTCGACCTGGGGAATGCACGTCGAGGAGCCCCACGTCACCACGGCGAACATGCGGCCGTCGTCGAGCAGCGTGCCTTCGACGTCGTCCGAATCGTCGGTGCTCTGCCCGGGCCCGCTCGAGGGGTTCGAGGTCGCCTGCGATCCTGTGGCCCCGGGGCCGATCGTGCACCCCGCGATCAGCAGCAGAGCGGCCAGGGACGAGAGAGCGGCGACGACACGCGACGGGGAAGCCATGCACACAGGGTACCGGCCGCGGTCTGCCGAAAGCACCCCCTATCGGCGCCCTATTGCAGCGCCGAGGTGAGACGGGCGAGGTTGTCGAGGACTGTCGACCGGAGCGGCTGCTGCATCCACTCCTCGAGAGTGAGCTCCCGGCTGAGCGAGCGGTAGACGTCTTCGACCGCGCGCATCTCGAGGACGAACTCCTCGCCGCGGACGAGCATCGACACCTCGAGGTTCAGACCGAACGAGCGCATGTCCATATTGCTCGAGCCGATCACGGCGACCTGGTCGTCGATGGTCAGACTCTTCGTGTGCAGGATGTACGGCTTGCGATACATCCAGATCCGCACCCCGGCCTTCAGCAGCGCCTCGTAGTAGCTGCGCTGGGCGTGGTACACCATCGCCTGGTCGCCCTCTTCGGAGACGAACAACTCGACCGCGACCCCTCGGTCGACCGCTGCGGTGACCGCGAGCAGCAGCGCTTCATCCGGCACGAAGTACGGGCTGACGATCATGATCTTCTCTTTGGCCGCGTAGAGCAGCCCGAGGAACAGACGCAGGTTGTTCTCGACCTCGAACCCCGGTCCCGACGGCACGACCTGGCAGTCCAGGTCGCCCGAGCCCGCCTCGGCGTGCGAGATGTCGATCTCCTGCAGCACCTCGTCGGTCTCGCTGTACCAGTCGCTGAGGAAGATGGCGTTCACGCTCAGCACGACCGGCCCGTCGATGCGGACCATGAGGTCGACCCAGTGCAGACCCCGCTTGATGTTCTTGGGAAGGTTGTAGGTCGAGTCCGTGACGTTCTGGGAGCCCAGGAACGCGACCTTGCCGTCGACCACGAGGAGCTTGCGGTGGTTGCGCAGGTCCGGCCGCTGCATGCGTCCCTTCAGCGGCTGCACCGGCAGCATCAGGTGCCAGTTCGCGCCCATCCGATTGAGCCGGGCGACGGTCTTCCGGTACTTCGGCTTCCACCTGTTCGCCCAGTGGTCCAGCAGCACGCGGACATGCACGCCGCGTTCTGCCACCTCTTCCATCGCGCGGAAGAAGTTGTCCGTCGACGCATCGGACTGGAGGATGTAAAACTCGATGTGGACGTAGTCCTGGGCCTTGCGGATCTCGTCGGCCATCGCGTCGAGCGAGTCCTGATAGTCCGCGATCAGATGCGCGCCGTTGTCGCCGGAGATCGGCAGCGCTCCGAGACGGTGGTTCATCTCGACGAGCGGGGAAACCAGCTCGGCGCATTCGGGCGCAGGGTGCCGAAGTGCAGGTGCTCGCTCGTCTCGGCGATGTACTCGTTGATCTGATCCTGCTTGCGACGCCGCGCTCGCGGCAGCCGTGGATTTCCGATGAGCAGGAAGAGGAACACGCCGACGAACGGGATGAAGAAGACCGCGAGCAGCCAGGCCATCGCCGCCGTGGGACGCCGGTTGCGCGGGATGATGATGATCGCCGTGATGCGGATGGTCAGGTCGAGGGCGATCAGGAACGCCGCGGTCCACCAAGCCCAGATCTCGGGCGTCATCCCTCGTCCTCTCGGCCGCTCGGCACTTCGACGCCGGGCGCTTCAGTGGGCACCGATGACGGTGCGCTGGCTACACAGTAGCCGATGGTTCCGACGCCGCTCAGGAGCGCGGCGGCAGACCGCGTGCGGCCCGCTCCTCGGCTTCGATCCGTGCGTGCACCTTGCGTTCGGTGCGATCGAACCGCAGGATTCCGCGGAGCACGAAGAAGAACACGACGCTCACCCCGATGGTCGGGATGAGCGACCATGCGGCTGCGAGCCAGAAGTTCTCCATGGCTCCATGGTACGCGACTCACTACCCCACTGCTCCTCCACACTCGGGCGCAGAAGGGGGATAGACCATCGGCGCTGTGGAGACCGACCGCGAGCGTGCTCGTGCGATGAGACTCGCCGGATGACAACACTGCTCCGCGCTTCCGGCTCCGCTGAGTTCCTCAGCATCGTCCCCTCTCTCGCAGGCTTCACCCCGACTGAGAGCCTCGTCCTGCTGCCGTTCCGTGGCACCCGCACGTACGGCGCGATGCGACTCGACCTCCCCCGCAGCCACGACGACCTCGCCGACTACGCGGATGCCGCGGTCGGCCTCGTCTCGCGAGTCGAGCGGACGGATGCGGTCGCCCTCGTGGTCTATACGGATGACACCGTGCAGCGCACACGCGACGGGCTGGTGCTCCCCTTCGCCGTCGAGGTCGATGAAGTGCTGGGTCGGGCGGAGGACGCCGGACTGCGTATCGTCGACGCGCTCTGCGTGACCCCCGACGGGTGGTCGAGCTACCTCGACGGCGATCCGCAGGTCCGCCGTCTCGACCGCCTCGCACCCGAGGTGCCGGGCGTCGGCGACGTCTCCGGGGACCAGCTGTCCGGTGCTGCTCTTCCTGCGGTCGGCTTCGCCGACAAGGAGCGGGTGGGGCGCGCACTGCGTGACGTCAGCGGTCTCCTCGAACGAGGTGGCACACCTGGGGCGACGGGCACGGAGAACCCTCAGGCGATCGCGGCGCTCGTGCTCCTCGAGGACATCCCGGCCTTCTTCGAGTCCGTTCTGGCATCCCCGGACGATCTGCCGCCGTTCGCCACCGCGGCCCTCCTCTGGTGCCTCGATCGCCCGCTCTTCCGAGACGTCGCGCTGACCCAATGGGCGACCGATGCGCGCGGCGGCGAGCGCACGCTCCAGGCGCAGCTCGACTTCGCGGGCGCGACGACCAGGGTGCCCGACGACCTGGGCGATGTCTTCCTCGGCCGGGGACCCACTCCTGATCCGCAGCGACTCGCAGTCGCCCTCTCTCTCGTCCGCACGGCTGCCGCTCTCGCCCCGCCTGCGGCGAGACCCGCTCCGCTCACCGCTGCGGCATGGCTCTCGTGGGCACTCGGCCGCTCGAGCCATGCCGCGCAGTACCTCGATCTCGTGCGGGCGATCGATCCCGAGTACGGTCTCGCCGCGCTGCTCGCGTCGATGATCGACGCGGCGATGCTGCCGGAGTGGGCGTTCAGACGCGGCGCGACGCCCGTTATTTGACGAGGGGGAAGAGGATGGTCTCGCGGATGCCGAGCCCGGTGATTGCCATCAGCAGGCGATCGATGCCCATGCCCATGCCGCCGGACGGCGGCATGCCGTGCTCGAGCGCCCGCAGGAACTCCTCATCGACCGGCATCGCCTCGACGTCACCGCGGGCGGCGAGCTTCGCCTGCTCGACGAAGCGCTCGCGCTGGATGACGGGGTCGACGAGCTCGGAGTATCCGGTCGCCAGCTCGAACCCGCGGATGTACAGATCCCACTTCTCCACGACGCCCTCGATCGAGCGGTGCTCGCGGACGAGGGGCGAGGTGTCGACAGGGAAGTCCATGACGAAGGTCGGGCGCACGAGGTCGCCCTTCACGAAGTGCTCCCACAGCTCTTCGACGAGCTTGCCGTGCGTGGCCTGAGCGGGCAGGTCCACGCCGTTCGCCTCGGCGAAGGCGATCAGGTCCTCGACCGGATCGGTCGGGGTGATCGTGCGACCGGATGCCGCCGACAGCGACTCGTACATCGAGATGCGATCCCATTCGCCACCGAGGTCGTATTCGGTGCCGTCCGCCCAGGTGACCGTGGTCGAACCGGCGACCGCGATCGCCGCCTGCTGCACCAGCTCCTGCGTCAGCGCGGCCATCTGGTTGTAGTCGCCATAGGCCTGATAGGCCTCGAGCATCGCGAACTCGGGGCTGTGGGTCGAGTCTGCGCCCTCGTTGCGGAAGTTGCGGTTGATCTCGTACACCCGCTCGATGCCGCCGACCACGGCACGCTTCAGGTACAGCTCGGGCGCGATCCGCAGGTAGAGCTCCGTGTCGAACGCGTTCGAATGGGTGACGAACGGGCGAGCGGATGCTCCACCGTGCTGCACCTGCAGCATCGGGGTCTCGACCTCGAGGTAGTCGTGGCTGCCGAACGTCGCTCGCAGGCTCGCGTTCACCGCCGCACGAGCGCGGACAGTCGTGCGCGCCTGCTCGCGGACGATCAGGTCGAGGTAGCGGCTGCGGACCCGGCCCTCTTCACTGAGCTCCGAGTACGCATTCGGCAGAGGCAGGATCGCCTTCGAGGCGATCGCCCACCCGTCGGCCATGATCGACAGCTCGCCGCGGCGGCTGGAGATCACCTCGCCGTGCACGAAGACGTGATCCCCGAGGTCGACGTACTCCTTCCAATCGGCGAGCGACTGCTCCCCGACGTTCGCGAGCGAGATCATCGCCTGGATCCGCGAGCCGTCGCCGGCCTGCAGCGTCGCGAAGCACAGCTTGCCCGTATTGCGACTGAACACCACACGACCTGCGACTCCGACGACGACGCCCGTCTCGGCACCCGCCTCGAGCTCGCCGTACTCGGCGCGCAGCGCCGGGATCTGGTGAGTCACCGGCACGCTGACAGGGAACGCTCCCCCGCCGGCGTCCGCGCGGTTCGCGACCAGACGCTCGCGCTTCGCCAGGCGCACGGCCTTCTGCTCGTGGACGTCTTCTTCGGTGGCGGCGGTGGTCGTCTCGGGCGCGGCAGACGCGTCAGTCATTCGGGGCTCCTTGAAAGTCGTGTCCAGTTTACCGAGGTCCGACCCCTCACCCTGCGGTCGAGTCTGGGTAGCCTCGAAGCATGGCAGCCACCAGACTCGCCCGCACGCTCGTCACGATCGGTCTCACCGCCGCTGCACTGCTCGTGCCCACGACACCGGCAGCTGCAGCAGCAGCGGGACCCGCACCCGCCGCCGGCGCCTCGACCGCAATCCGCGCCGACGTGGACGACTTCTCCTACGCATCGTGGGATGCACGGTACGAGGTGGGTCTCGACGACGACGGCCGCTCGCACATGCACGTCACCGAGTCCCTCACGGCTCGATTCCCCGAGGTCGATCAGAACAAGGGGATCGTCCGCGGCCTTCCGACGAGCTACGAGAACGCGTGGCTCGATGTGCGAGTGCTGTCGGTGACCGACGAGACCGGGGCCGACGTGCCCTACGAGACCGAGCAGGAGGACGGGCTGCTGCTGGTGCTCACCGGCGACGACGACTACGTGCGCGGACTCACGACCTACGTGATCGAATACGAGATGCGCGACGTGATCCTGGCGGCAGACTCCGGAGTCGACGAGTTCTACTGGGACCTGCTTCCTCTCGACAGCACGCAGCCCGTCGAGGACTTCCGTGCGGAGATCGTGTTCGACGAGACGATGACGGATCGGTTGACCGGAAACGCCCGCTGCTACACCGGCTACCAGGGATCGACGAACGAGTGCGACCTCGTCGCGTCGCCCGACGGCGCGCACTTCGCTGTCGAGGCGAAAGAGCTCTCCCCCGGCGAGGGGATCACGGTCGCCGTCGGATTCGACCCTGGCACCGCTGTGCAGCCGTCGGCGCGGCAGCCCGATCCCGTGACCGACACCGTTCCCGCGATCGCGGCACTGGGCGGGCTCGGGCTCTCGGTCGGAAGCTGGATCGCCGTGTCGGCGTTCAAGAAGAAGCGACGCACATCCAGCGGCATCATCGTCGCGCAGTACGACGTGCCGGATTCGCTGCCGCCACTGCTGGCCGCCGGGATCGTGCCCGGCGCCAAAGACCCGATCCCCGCAGAGATCATCCACCTCGCGGTACGCGGCCTGCTGCGCATCGAGGAGGGCACCGACGTCGAGCAGCCACGGCTGCGACGCCTTCCGGGTGGGAGGATTCCTGACGAGCTCGACGCCCAGGCACTGGATGCGCTCTTCGTCGGCGCCGACGCCGCAGGAGTCGCCGAGGTTCCGAGTTCGAGCGAGGACTTCGCGGCCCGCATGAAGACGCTGTCGCAGAGCGGCGTCGAGGCAGCGGTGTCACGCGGCCTCACCACCAAGGCGCGCAGCAGGGGCGCGATGATCCTGCAGTGGTGTGCGATCGGCGTCGTGCTCGCAGGCTTCGCCCTCGGCCTCTGGGGGATCATCGGCGGACGTGTCACAGCGATTCCTGCGTTCGTCGCGATCGCGTTCGGTGTCTTCCTCGTTCTCCTGTCCTCCTTCTACGGCTTCTCGAAGCACACCGTCCTCACCGCCGAAGGCGCCCGACAGTACGAATACCTCATGGGCGTCAGGGAGTTCATCCGCGTCGCCGAAGCCGACCGACTCCGGATGCTCCAGTCGTACACGGGCGCCGAGAGGCGACAGGACGGCAGCGCGAACGTGATCGTCGTCTACGAGCGCCTGCTCCCCTACGCGATGCTGTTCGGCATGGAGAACGAATGGGGCGCCATTCTCGAGCAGGTGTACGCCTACGAGCAACGAGGCGCGTCGTGGATCGGGGATCCCAGCGCGCCCTTCGTCCGCGGTCAGCTCGTGGCGTTCGCTGCGACGTCGCACGCGTCCGCGACGTACGCGGCACCGAGTGCGAGCTCGTCGTCGAGCGCAGGCGGATCGTTCGGCGGCGGCTTCTCCGGCGGAGGCGGTGGAGGCGGCTTCTCGGGCGGTCGCTGACGTCAGAGCAGAGGGGGCGGCCCTGACGCATCGCGGAGCGCCCGTTCGACCGTCGACTGCACCAGGGCGGAGAGGTATCCCCCCGGGTTCTCGACGCCGAGTTCACCGAGGCGCGAGGTGGACTGCGCGATGATCGAGCGTGAGAACTCGGTGACGGTCTGGATCGCGTCGGCGTAGGCCTCCCGATCCGCCTCCGAGATCACGACCGGCTCGCATCCCATCTCGACTGCCAGAGCCTGTGCGATGGGAAGCACCGCCGCCGGAGCGGTGACCGCCGCATAGCTCGCCTGCAGCTGACGCAGATCGATCGACGTGCCCGTGAAGGTGATCGCCGGATGCACGGCGAGCGGGATCGCACCGCTCGAGGCCGCCGGTCGCAGCACCTCGATGCCGTGACCGGGGTCCGTGTGCAGCACGAGCTGGCCGAGCTGCCAGCCTCCGACCTCGGCGATGCCCGCGATCAGGCCCGCCAGCTGATCGTGAGGAACGGCCACCACGACCAGCTCGCTGCGACGCACGACCTCCAGCGCATCGAGGATCGGGACGTCCGGCAGCACCGCTGACGCACGGTCGTCGTCAGAGCCGCTTGTGATGCCGATGATCGCGTGTCCTGCTCCGGCGAGAGCCGCGCCGATGACCGGCCCCACTCGTCCCGCGCCGATGATGCCGACTCCGAGGCGTCCATCGCGGCGCGTCGGATCACTCACCGTTCGGAGCCGGCGCTGCGGGCGGGGCCGGAGGTACGGGCGGAGCGACAGGCGGAGCCGGAGGCACGACAGGCGGAGCCGGTGGCGCGACAGGCGGAGCCGGAGGCACGACAGGCGGAGCGGGCGGTGCGACAGGCGGAGCCGGAGGCACGACAGGCGGAGCCGGTGGCGCGACAGGCGGAGCCGGAGGCACGACAGGCGGAGCGGGCGGCGCGACAGGAGAAGGCAGCGGGGCCCCGGAGACGCCTGCAGCGGCATCCGCCCCGGCGACCGGGTACCCGGGAACCTGCGCTCCCTCGGCATCCGTCACGTATTCGCCCCACCGGTGGGTGTGATCGCGCGCGGCGGCGGCGACCGCTGCCGAGCTCACCCTGTCGAGCAGGTACAGCGCGTCATCGCGTTCGAGACCCGACAGATAGCCCGTGATGAGCCCCTGCACGGAGTGCACCTGCGCACCGGACACACGCTGCGCACGGTCGATCGGCCCCTGCGAGAGCGACACTCCCTGCAGCCGGGCGAGCGGGAAGATCGCCAGCTTGCGCCAGACGATGCCACGCCGGAGCAGGAGTCCGAACTCGGTCAACGCGAAGCCGTGACGCTTCCACGACACGGGCCTGCGCCACCATGCGCGCCGAGGCATCGTCCGGTACGGGTCGCCCTCGACCGGCCCGAGAATGCCGTGCTCCCACACGAGCGGGATGTCGGCGACCGGAGCATCGGGAAGGATCAGCGCGAGCACGCGTTCGACATCGGCGCGCTTGCCGACCGGCAGCACGACGCTGAACTGCTGCGCCGAACCCGACGACTGCTGAGCGGCGCTCTTGCCGCTCATGCGGTTGATCCTGATGGTCCACCAGCCGAACGGCCGCCACAGCAGCGACTGCGTGACCTCCACGGCGAAGATGCGTCCAGGCGGCAGCGTCTCGGTCACGGTCGTCAGCAGACCGTACGTGATCCGCACGCCGTCGGGCGTCGGGGCGATCGAGTAGCGCAGCGACTTCGAGATCTGCGCCCAGGTGATTCCGACGATCGCGATGATCATGGGGATCGCGATGCCCAGCGTGATCCCGAGACCGAGGAACCCGCCGATGGGGTCTCCGTCGATCAGCGAGCCGATCGCGACGCCGCCGACCGCGACCCCGAAGATGATCCCGAAGAAGATGAGCCAGAGGACGCTCGAGATGAGCTGGGAGCCGACGAGACGCCCCGTCGGGATCTTCACCACACTCTCGGGCTCGACGTCGGCGAGGTCGACGCCGCTGATCAGATCGTTGACGCCGGCGTTCATCGATCCGACGAGCTGTGCCCGTGCCGAACCGGGCGCGACCGTCCCCGAGCCTGCGGCGTCAGAGGAGCGCACGCCGGCCGCGGCGTCCGCAGCTGTGAGTCTGGCTGCGCGCGCACCCGAGGCGAGGCGCAGGATGTCGGTGCGCACCGCCTCTGCGCGCGGAGTCGCGAGGTACTCGAGCTCGACGTTGGAATCGGTGCCGGCACCGACGACCTCGAGCTTCGCGAGTCCGATGATGCGCGCGGGGAACGGACGGGTGAGGTTGACGCCCTGCACCCGGTCGAGCGGAGCGCGACGGTGCGAGCGGAAGACGATGCCCTTGCGGACCTCGACGTGGTCCCCCGTGATCCGGAACTGCTGGAAGCGCCAGACGAACCAGAAGATGAGGACGAGGACGACGACCAGTCCGAGCACGCTGAGCAGCACGATGACGATGAGGTTGTTCTGCAGCACCCAGTCGACGGGATCCCCGCCGCTGTAGTCGTACTGCGCCTCTTCGGGGGTGAAGAGGTCGACGAACCAGGCGATCAGACGGTCGCGAAGGTTGGCGATCGCGATGCCCGCGATGATGATGAGGGCCAGCCCGCCCTTGAAGAGCGGGGTGAGCGGATGCATCCGATGCCACTCGCCGTCGGCGAGGGTCTCGCGCCCGGTGGCCGCGCTGGGCCGCTCTCCCGTCGGTGCCGGCGGCTGGTGCTCGCTCACAGGCCCGTCCGGCGAGTCTCGGCGACCTCGATCAGGGTGTCCCGCAGCGCTTCTGCCGCCGTCTGTGTGAGCCCGGGGATCTGCACTCCGGTCGTCGCAGCGGCGGTGACCATCTTCAGCTGGGAGATGCCGAACGCGCGATCCAGCGGCCCCTGGGTGATGTCGACGAGCTGCATGCGTCCGTAGGGCACGGCGATCATGCGCTGCCAGAGGATGCCCTTGCGGAAGACGATGTCGTCTTCGCGGAGCATGTATCCGATGGCCCTCGCCTGCCTCGGCAGGATGACCATGGTGATCAGCGTGATGAGCACGACGACACCCGCCGGGATCCACGCCCAGGTCTGATGCAGCACGAGCGCGAGAACCGCCGCGACCGCGAGGACGACGGCGATGAAGATCAGGTTCTGCACGTTCTGCGAGACCACGTAGCGAGGGGAGATCTGATGCCAGGTCCCGTCGAGCTCGAGTCTCGCCTCGCTGCGCGCGGTGCGCAGCTGCGGGTACGTGCCCTGGTCGAGGGCCGCGCGGTCAGCGACCTCCGCCGAGTTCAGCGGGGCCGGGATCCCCGGCTCGATCTCTGGGTTCTGAGTCATCAGGATCCTTCGGAAGTATGCAGAACTGTTCGGCGATGAGCGCGGCGACGGTCAGCACGACCGCGCTTCCGATCAGTGCCAGCATCGCCACAGTCGACCCTACCGGGGGATCGATCGGCCGGGAGAGGAGGAACGCCAAGAGGCCCGCTCCGAACCCCGCCATGATCGCCCCGACGAGACTGGACGCGCGCGCCAGCGTCACCGCGCGCGTCGCACGGAACGGATCGATGCGGACGCCGTTGCGAACACTCGCGCGCACGGGCCAGGCGACGCCCAGCGAGGCTGCGCCGATGAGCAGGAGCAGCACGGGCAGCAACAACGACGGCGTGAAGGTCGTGCGGCCCATCGCCGTCAGCATGTGGTCGAGGACGAAGCCCCCGCCGGCGGCGAGCACGGCGAGAAGCACGAGGAGTCCGATCGAGGTGCGCTTCATCGCTGCTCCCGGCGTCGCAGATCCGCGACGAGGTCGGCGACCCGACCCGCACCGGGAAGCACTGCGTCGCGATCGAGTTCGAGCCACGGCTCGAGGACGAACAACCTCTCGAACGCACGGGGATGCGGCAGCTGCAGTCCGTCACCCTCCGCCGACTCGTCACCGTAGGCGATCAGGTCGAGGTCGAGTGTCCGATCGCCCCATCTCTCCAGGCGCTCGCGGCCGTACTCGTCTTCGATCGCGTGCAGCATGCCGAGCAGGATCGACGGAGCGAGGCGGGTGGTGACCAGGGCGACCGCGTTCACATACCCCGGGGCGTCGGGATCCGGCCCGTCGAGCCGCAGCGCGACGGTTTCGATCAACGAGGACAACCGCACGTCTCTGACCAGCGGCAGTCGCGAGATGCGCTCGGCGGCGGCGCGGATCGTGCCTTCGCGATCACCGAGATTCGCGCCGAAGGCGACGACCGCGACGGCATCCTCGCGCCCGGGTCGCGGGCCGGGGAGACTCGGCGGGTTCGCCAGATTGCGACTCATCGCGACTCCTCCTCGGCGAACTGCTGTCGCGCCCGGTGCACGGTGACGGCGACGTCCGAGAAGGTCAGGGCGATCGGAGCATGCGGCTTGTGCACCGTGACGGTGACGGAGTGCACCCGGGCGTCGGCGAGCGCGACAGCCGCGATGCGATCGGCGAGCGTCTCGATGAGGTTCACCGGCTCGCCCGCGACGACCTCTGCGACTCTCTCGGCGAGCTCTCCGTAGTGCACCGTGTCGGCCACGTCGTCCGATGACGCCGCATCGTCCAGCGGCATCCGAAGGCGCAGATCGATCGTGAACTCCTGACCGTTCTCCCGCTCGTGGTCGTACACGCCGTGCCGACCGAACACGGTCAGTCCGGTGAGGACGATCTCGTCGAGGACATCCATGGTTCATCCCTCCCAGGCATGCACGATGGCCAGAGCATCGCGGGTGGCACCGACATCGTGGACTCTGACGGCCCAGACTCCGGCGCGGGCGGCGAGGGCGCTCGTGACCGCTGTCGCGAGGTCGCGACGCGCCTCGGACACCGCCGCAGGGTCGGCGCCGATGGTCTCCGCGAGGAACCTCTTCCGGGAGGTGCCCACGAGCACGCGTGGCCCCAGCGCGACGATCTCGTCGAGGCCGCGGAGGACGCCCCAGTTCTGGCCGCCCTTCTTCGAGAATCCGATCCCCGGGTCGACGATCAGGCGCGACGGCGCGATGCCCGTAGCCGCGGCCTCGCCCATGCGCTCGCGCAGCTCTCCCGCGACCTCGCGGGCGGCACGACGATACTCGGCGTGCTCGTACATGTCAGCGGAGAAACCACGCCAGTGGCCGATCGCATAGTCCGCGCCGGACTCGGCGACGGCAGCCAGCATGTCGGGGTCGGCGAGCCCGCCGGAGACGTCGTTGACGATCCGAGCGCCCGCTCGGACGGCCGCCGCCGCAGTCGACGCGTTGATGGTGTCGATGCTCACAGGCGCGCCCTCAGCGACGAGTCGCTCGATCACGGGGAGCACGCGCTCCTGCTCGATCTCCGCCCCCACGCGCTCGGCTCCCGGCCTCGTCGACTCGCCGCCGACGTCGAGCACGGTGGCTCCCTCGGTCCGCAGCCGCAGGCCGTGTTCGACGGCCCGATCCACGTCGAGATACCGACCGCCGTCGCTGAACGAGTCGGGCGTGACGTTGACGATCCCCCAGATCCCCGTCATGCGTGCCCCGCGCTCGGGGCGCCGATCAGCGCGATGAGCTCCGCCCTCGCGATCGGGTCCGTGTACTCGCCGCGGGCGGCGATCGTCAGCGTGGATGCCTCCGGCTGCCGTCCTCCGCGCATCGTCACACAGCCGTGGCTGGCATCCAGCACGACGAGCACTCCGCGGGTGTCGAGGTGCTCCGCGATGGTGTCGGCGATCTGCTCGCCGAGTCGTTCCTGCACCTGGGGGCGGGTGGCGAGGATCTCGACGACGCGCACGAGCGCGCCCAGCCCGACCACCTGCTCGCCCGGAAGGTAGGCGATGTGCGCGCGCCCCGCGAACGGCAGCAGGTGGTGCTCGCACACCGACCGGAATCGGATGTCCCGCAGCAGCACGGCACCCGAGGGGAGCGTGTCGGGTGCGGGACCCCGGGCGACGCTGATCGTGTGCGCGAGAGGCGCTGCGGGGTCTTCGCCAACCCCGGCGAAGAACTCCGCATACAGATCGCCCATCCGCGTCGGCGTCTGCTTCAGCCCGGGACGGTCAGGGTCTTCGCCGATCGCCTCGAGCAGTTCCCTGGTGAGTCGCTCGACACGCGCGCGGTCGACAGACACGGGTCAGGCCGTCGCTGGTCGAGCCTGACCGGCTCCCGCCGATCCTGGCTGTGTGCGCGGAGCCGACGCCGGCGCCTGGATCGAAGCAGCCAGCGAGACGTCCTTCTTCGGGACCTCGATCGGGGGACGCTCCGAGACGGGGCGGTCTTCGCTAGAGAGCCACAGCGGACGTTCGGGGAGCTTCTTCACCTCGGTGAAGATCTCGGCGATCTGATTGTGGTCCAGCGTCTCCTCCTCGAGGAGGGCCAGAGCGAGCCTGTCGAGGATGTCGCGGTTGGCGCTGATGACCTCGTACGCCTCGTTGTGCGCCTGCTCGATGAGTGCGCGCACCTCGGCATCCACCCGCTCCGCGACCTTCTCGGAGTACTCGCGGCCGCGGCCCATGTCGCGCGCGACGAACATGTCGCCACCCTCGGAACCGAGCTTGACCGGACCCACCTGGGTGGTCATGCCGTACTCGATGACCATCTTGCGGGCGATCGAGGTCGCCTTCTCGATGTCGTTCGAGGCACCGGTGGTCGGGTCGTGGAAGATGATCTCCTCGGCGACGCGGCCACCCATCGCGTACGTGAGCTGATCCTGCAGCTCGTTGCGCGTGACGGAGTACTTGTCGTCGAGCGGCAGCACCATCGTGTAGCCGAGGGCCTTGCCGCGAGGCAGGATCGTGATCTTCGTCACAGGGTCGGTGTAGTTCATCGCCGCAGCTGCGAGAGCGTGACCGCCCTCGTGATACGCGGTGATGAGCTTCTCCTTGTCCTTCATCACGCGGGTGCGACGCTGAGGGCCGGCGATCACACGGTCGATGGCCTCGTCGAGCGCACGGTTGTCGACCAGCTGCGCATTCGAGCGGGCGGTCAGCAGCGCGGCCTCATTGAGGACGTTCGCGAGATCGGCACCCGTGAATCCGGGAGTCTTGCGGGCGACGACCTCGAGGTCGACGCTCTTCGACAGCGGCTTGCCCTTGCTGTGCACCTCGAGGATCTTCTGGCGGCCGCGGAGGTCAGGGGCGTCGACGCCGATCTGGCGGTCGAAGCGGCCCGGACGCAGCAGTGCGGGGTCGAGGATGTCGGGACGGTTCGTCGCGGCGATCACGATGACGTTCGCGTTCGGGTCGAAGCCGTCCATCTCGACGAGCATCTGGTTGAGCGTCTGCTCGCGCTCGTCGTTTCCGCCGCCCATGCCGGCACCGCGGTGACGACCGACGGCGTCGATCTCATCGATGAAGATGATGGCGGGAGAATTCTCCTTCGCCACGTTGAACAGGTCGCGCACTCGGGATGCGCCGACACCGACGAACATCTCGACGAAGTCGGAACCCGAGATCGAGTAGAACGGGGCTCCCGCCTCGCCGGCGACCGCGCGGGCGAGCAGCGTCTTTCCGGTTCCGGGAGGGCCGTACAGCAGCACGCCCTTCGGGATGCGGGCGCCGATGGCCTGGAACTTGGCCGGGTCCTGCAGGAACTCCTTGATCTCGTGGAGCTCCTCGATCGCCTCGTCCGCACCGGCGACGTCGGCGAAGGTGACGGTCGGGGTCTCCTTGTTGACGAGCTTGGCCTTGGACTTGCCGAACTGCATGACCTTGCCGCCGCCGCCCTGCATCGACGACAGGAGCCACCAGAACAGCAGGCCGAGCAGCACGAGAGGAAGAAGAAGGGAGAGGATGCCGTCGAACCAGGTCGCACGCGGAACGGCATCGTTGAAGCCGTCCTTCGGGTCGGCGTCGTTGATCGCCGTGACCACTTCTTCGGCCCGGGCGTCGACGTAGTAGAACTGCACCTTGTCCGCGCCCTCGAAGGCCTTGGACAGGGTCATGTCGACCCGCTGGTCGCCGTCGGTGTTGACGACCTCGGTCACCGTCTTGCCGCCGAGCAGCTCGAGACCCTCCTGGGTAGTGATCTGCTTGGGGGCGCCGAGGTTCGAGATCAGCAGGAAGCCGCCGAACAGCAGCAGTCCGATCAGAGCGACGTAGATCAGCGGGTTCCGCGTGAGCTTCTTGACATCCATGGTCGGATCAGCGTATCGCGCGCGCCCTAGGTGGCCGCTGTGCGTTCACCCACGGCGTAGCGGGTGCGCCGGAGCGTCCGCTCAGCTGTAGACGTGCGGGGCCAGCACGGCCACATCGCGCAGGTTGCGGTAGCGCTCGTCGTAGTCGAGGCCGTAGCCGACCACGAAGTCGGTCGGGATGTCGAAGCCGACGTACTTGCAGTCGATGACCACCTTCGCGGCCTCGGGCTTGCGGAGGAGGGCGAGCACCTCGATGGACTCCGCACCGCGCGACTCGAAGTTCTCGAGCAGCCAGCTGAGCGTCAGACCCGAGTCGATGATGTCCTCGACGATCAGCACGTGCTTGCCGTTCAGGTCGGTGTCGAGGTCCTTGCGGATCTGCACGACACCACTCGACTTGGTGCTCGCACCGTAGCTCGAGACGGCCATCCAGTCCATCGGAGCGTGGAACGGAAGTGCGCGGGCGAAGTCGGCCATGACCATGACCGCGCCCTTGAGCACGCCGACGAGGATGATCTCCTTGCCCTCGTAATCGATCGCCACCTGGGCCGCGAGCTCATCGAGCTTCGCGATGATCTCCTCCTCTGTGACGAGGATCTGAGCAAGGTCGTCCTGGATCTCCGCGGCGCGCATGGATCGATTTTAGGCGACGCATCACCATGGTCCTGCACAGCATCCGCAGATCGTCGACCAGAATTCCGGAAGCGCGCCGGCATCCCCACTACTCTGACGGTGTGACGGGCGGACGCCCCGGACGGAAGGATTCACCCATGGCTCTCGACGACATCCTGAAGCAGGTCCCGATCGACGACATCGCCGCGAAGCTCGGAGTCTCCCCCGACGTCGCCAAGGAGGCGGTCGAACAGGGCGGAGCGGTGCTGCTCGGCGGCCTCGCCAAGAACGCCTCGACCGCTGAGGGCTCCTCCGCGATCGAGAACGCGCTCAAGCGCCACGAGGGACGGACCGGTGCGGCGAAGGTCGACGACATCGATCAGACCGACGGCGGCAAGATCGTCTCGCACATCCTCGGCGACGACGAGCAGAAGGTCACCCAGAAGCTCACCGAATCGAAGGAGACCGCCGGCATCGACTTCGGCAAGCTCCTTCCGATCCTCGCTCCGATCGTGATGGGCCTGATCGCCAACGCCACCAAGGACAAGTCCGCGAAGTCCGCGCCTGCAGAGTCGCAGTCGGGCGGCGGCGGAATCGGTGACGTCATCGGCGGCATCCTCGGCGGCGGCTCCACGGGCGGCGGCGGAATCGGAGACATCCTCGGCGGCATCCTCGGCGGCGGAAGCTCGTCGGGCGGCGGCGGAATCGGAGACATCCTCGGCGGCCTGCTGGGCGGAAAGAAGTAGCCCCGCCAGCCTGCTGGACGACACCCCTGCGGTCCCCTCCTGGGGGGGACCGCGGGGGTTCTCCGTCTCTGCGAGGGTGGGATGCCGCGGCTCAGCGCGCGGTGAACACGATGCGACCGCCCGCTCGAGCCGCCGAGCACCCCGGCAGATCGATGGGCCCCTGACCCGACCAGTCGATCGCCAGACGAGCGACCTCGAGGGTCTGCGATCGGGTCAGGCTCACGCCGAACTCGCTGTCGACCACGAGTCGGATGATGCGGTTGCGGAGAGCGGCGGGGTTCGCGGCGAGCGCGGCGACGCTCACGGAGATCCCCGCCTCGGCGTGCTCGACGATGTCCTCGATCGTCTCGTGGATCATCTCGTCGAACGCCTCGGCGTCTTCGCGCAGCTGCTCGGCGGTGCGCGCGAGCGCCTCGGCGATGCCGGGGCCGAGCTCGGTCTCGAGCACGGGAAGGACCCGGTCGCGCACCCGCACCCGGGCGAACCGATCCTCTGTGTTGTGCGGGTCGTCCCAGACCTCGAGATCGGATTCCGCGCAGAACGCTCGCGTGGTCTCGCGCCGCACCCCGAGCATCGGGCGCACCCAGCGCAGTCCGTCATCGTCCTCTCGCACGGGAGCCATCCCCTGCAGGCTCGCGGCGCCGGATCCGCGTGCGAGACCGAGCAGCACCGTCTCGGCCTGGTCGTCGAGCGTATGCCCGAGGATCACGGCCGCCGCACCCGCATCCGTCGCGGCGTCCTTCAGCACCCGGTGCCGCGCGTCTCGCGCCGCTGCCTCAGGGCCTCCGTCAGCGCCGACCTCCACGCGCACGACCAGCGCGTCGAGCCCCAGCGCGGCCGCCGCTCTCGCAGCGCGCGCGGCGACGGCATCCGACCCGTTCTGCAGCCCATGGTCGACGGTGAGCGTGCCCACCCGAAGCCCGAGCTTGGGCGCCTCGAAAGCGGTCGCCGCGGCGAGCGCGAGGGAGTCCGCTCCCCCGGAGAGAGCGACGACGACTGTCGACCCCTCGGGCAGATCGGCGAGCGCGGTGCGCACGGCGAGGCGGATCTCGGCGATGACGGGAGAGAGCGACGGCACAGACCAACGGTAGATCACGGGGACGGATCACCGCACAGCGCTCGCGCTCGACGGGCATCGCGCTCTAGCCTGGCGCCGTGACGGATCACGTGCTGCGGTTCAGGACCGAACGATTCAAGGCGTTCGTCGACGCGGTCGTCGCCATCGCGATGACGCTGCTGATCCTGCCGCTGATGGAGTCCGTGTCCGAGGCCGCCGCCGGAGGTCTGGGCACCGCCGAGTTCTTGCAGGAGCATGCAGGACAGCTGCTGAGCTTCGGGCTGAGCTTCGTCCTCATCGCCAATTTCTGGATGGGGCACCACCGACAGTACGACGAGGTCACGCGGATCACGAGCCCGCTTCTCTGGCTCAACGTGGCCTGGATGGCGACGATCGTCTGGCTGCCGGTGCCTACGGCGATGCTCGGTCAGATGGACACCGACCCACTGCAAGTGGTCCTCTACATCGGCACGCTCATCGCCACGCAGATCACCACGCTCGGCGCGCGCATCTATCTGCTGCGGCACCCTGACCTGACGAAGACGCCGCCCTCCCGCATCCGTCACGGTGCCGCCGCCGACATCGCCTCGATCCTGCTCTCGGCGGTGGCGATGCTGCTGGCGATCAGCCTCGGAGGGGTGGGGTACCTCGCCCTGCTGCTGCTCTGGCTCACCGGACCTCTGTCATCGCTCCTGGATCGGCTCTGGACGCGGATCGTTCCTCATCGCGCCGACCAGCCGCCGTCCATCGCATAGCTCGCCCCGGTGACCATCGACGCCTCGTCGCTCGCCAGCCAGGCGACCAGCGATGCCACCTCGTCGGGCTCGATCAGGCGCTTGATCGCGCTTTCGGTCAGCATGATCTTCGCCAGCACCTCGACTTCAGGGATGCCGTGCACACGCGCCTGGTCGGACAGCTGCTTCTCGACCAGCGCCGTGCGCACGTAGCCGGGGTTGACGCAGTTGCTGGTGACGCCGTGCTCCCCTCCTTCGAGCGCGGTGGCCTTCGACAGTCCCTCCAGCCCGTGCTTGGCCGCGACGTAGGCGGACTTGTAGGGCGATGCGCGCAGTCCGTGCACCGATGAGACGTTCACGATGCGGCCGAACCCGTTCGCGTACATCTCCGGCAGAGCCGCGCGGATCAGCAGGAACGGAACCTCCAACATGAGGGTCACGATCCGTCGGAAGTCCTCGGGATCGAAATCCTGGATCGGGCTGATGTGCTGGATCCCGGCGTTGTTCACCAGGATGTCGACACCGGCCAGCACGTCGGCCAGCCGGTCGTCGGTGACGGCGGCCGGCTCCAGCAGATCGACCACCCAGCTCGAGCCTCCGACGTCGGCCGCGGCGGCCTCGCACTGCGCGCGATCCTTGTCTGCGACCACGACGTGAGCGCCACGCGCGGCCAATGCTCGCACGACCGCCAGGCCGATCCCGCTGGCGCCTCCCGTCACCAGGGCTCGGCGGCCGCTCAGCGACAGACCGGCCGCACCCGGCCTCTCGATGCTTCGCTCGGTCATGCCGCGCTCACCCGCGGAGTGTTCAGCCCGTGCTTGCGTGCATCCGCGTCATCGATGTCGTGCAGGGACACCCCGCGGGTCTCCTTGAGGGTGACCACCGCGACCGCGGTGACGGCGCAAGCTGCCGCGACGTAGATCGCCACCGGCAGCCACGAGCCGAAGTCCTGCAGCAGGGCCGTGGCGATGATCGGCGCGAGCGAGCCCGCGACGATCGAGGTGACCTGGTACCCCAGGGAGACGCCGGAATAGCGCATGCGGGTCGGGAACATCTCGGCCATGATCGCCGGCTGCCCCGCATACATGAGCGCGTGGAAGCACAGACCGATCGTGACCGCCGCGATGATCACGAACGGGTTCTGGGTGTCGAACATCGGGAAGGCGAAGAACGCCCAGCTGGCTCCGAGCACCGCGCCGGCGAGGTAGACGGGCTTGCGTCCCCAGGCGTCCGAGAGCCGGCCGACCTGCGGGATCACGACGAAGTGGATGGCGTGCGCGACCAGAAGCGCCAGCAGCAGCTGACTCGTGTCGTAGGCGTGCACCGTCTTCAGGTACACGATCGTGAACGAGACGATGATGTAGTACAGGATGTTCTCCGCGAAGCGCAGGCCCATGGCTCCGAAGATGCCCCGCGGGTACTTGCGCACGACCTCGAGCACTCCGTAGCTCACGGCCTTGTCGGCCTCGACCTGTGCGCGGGCCTCGAAGAAGATGGGCGCCTCGCTGACGTGCCGGCGGATGTAATAGCCGATGACGACGACGATCGCCGAGACCCAGAACGCCACGCGCCATCCCCAGCTCAGGAACTGGTCGGCGGGAAGCGCCCAGGACATGCCGAGCAGCACCAGGGTCGCCAGCAGGTTGCCCACCGGGACGGCGGCCTGGGGCCAGCTCGACCAGAACGCGCGAGACCTGTCGGGGCTCTGCTCGGCGACCAGCAGCACGGCACCGCCCCATTCACCGCCGACGGCGAACCCCTGGATGAATCGCAGGAGCACGAGCAGCGCCGGCGCCCAGTAGCCGATCGAATCGAAGCCGGGCAGGCACCCCATCAGGAAGGTCGCGACCCCGACGAGGATGATGGTGATCTGCAGGGTGTGCTTGCGGCCGAGCTTGTCGCCGATCTGGCCGAACACGATGCCGCCGAGCGGTCGGGCGATGAATCCGACCGCGTAGGTCAGGAATGCGGCGATGATGCCGTCGAGCTCGGTGCCGGCGTTGGGGAAGAAGAAGGTGCCGAACACGAGCGATGCGGCGGTGGCGTAGAGGAAGAACTCGTACCACTCCACCACCGTGCCCACCATCGAGGCGGCCACGATCTTCTTCAGCCCGGATGTTCGGGTCTCGACCTGCGAGTCGACCGGTTGCTCGACGCCCATGAATGCACTCCTTCGTGTTCTGCAGCGTCCTCGTCGACGGCTGCCTGGCGGGCCGGTATCCCGTCTGCGGGCGGCCTCCGCCAGTATGTGCATGCCCGGCTCTGTGCGCCAATGACCAGTAGAGCAGAGACGGAGTGCACAATTGCAGATGTGACATCTTCCCCGAGTACCTCCGAGCCGCACGCCGACGATCTCCTCATCCTTCTCGCCGTGTCGCGCACCGGTCGCTTCACGACTGCCGGCCAGAGCCTGGGGCTGAATCACACGACAGTCTCGCGACGCATCGCCGCATTGGAGAGAGTCCTCGGCGGGCGGGTCCTCGCCCGCAGCTCGGGAGGGTGGGAGTTGACAGACCTCGGGCGTCGGGCGGTGCGCGCTGCCGAGGACGTGGAGACGGCGGTGGCGACGATCCATGAAGGAGAAGCCGAGTCCGATCAGATAGCCGGGGTCGTGCGGATCTCCGCCACCGACGGGTTCAGTGCGTTCGTCATCGCGCCCGCGGTCGCGCAGCTGCGGCGAAAGTATCCGAGACTCAGCGTCGAGATCGTCAACGTCACCCGGCGGGCTCTGCAGTACCGTTCCGGGCTGGACTTGGAAGTGGTGGTCGGAGAACCGCAGGTGCACCGCGCCGAGGCCATCCGACTCGGCTTCTACACCTTGGGCATGTACGCGTCGCACGGGTACCTGGACGAGCACGGGACGCCCGGCGACTCCCATGAGCTGAGCAGGCATCCACTGGTCTACTTCGTCGATTCGATGCTCCAGGTCGACGATCTGGATGCTCCTCGACGACTCGTGCCGGGGATGCCGGATTCGCTCAGCTCGACCAACGTCTTCGTCCACGTCGAGGCCACGCGCGCCGGCGCGGGGATCGGCTTCCTTCCGTGCTTCCTGGCCGACGGCCACGCCGATCTGGTGCGGCTCCTCCCCGACGACTTCGCCGAGCGCCTGCCCTACTGGATGGTGCTGCGTCCGGACTCGCTGCGCCAGCCCGCGGTCGCCGCGGTGGCTGCCGCCATCCGCGACCGCACGGCGGCCGTCCAGGATGCACTGCTCGGCATCGCCCCGGCCGCCGAACGCTGACAGCACCCGTCGACGGCCCGGCTAGGCTAGTGCGCGGCATCCAACCGTCATTTCTGAGGAGCACACGCATGGGCGCACACGACGCCGTCATCGAGATCCCGCGCGGCAGCCGCGTGAAGTACGAGGTCGACCACGAGACCGGACGAGTGCACCTCGACCGCGTGCTCTACACGACCTTCGGGTACCCCGCCGACTACGGCTACTTCGACAACACCCTCGGCGAGGACGGCGACCCGCTCGACGTTCTCGTGCTCCTCGACCACGCCATCTACCCCGGCGTCGTCGTCGAGGTGCGCCCGGTCGCCGTGCTCAAGATGAGCGACGAGGCCGGCGGAGACGACAAGCTCGTCGCCGTGCTGTCGAAGGACCCCCGTTGGGCCCACATCCAGGACATCGGCGACGTCGCCGAGTACACCAAGAAGGAGATCGAGCACTTCTTCGAGCACTACAAGGACCTCGAGCCCAACAAGTGGGTCAAGGTCGACGCATGGGGCGACGCCGCAGAGGCGCAGCGCATCCTCGACGAGGCGATCGTCCGCTTCGGCGAGCAGGGTCACTGACCCCAGGCTCCGACGAGAAGACCCCCGGTTCCGCTCAGCGGCCGGGGGTCTTCTCGTTGTGGTCGTTCTCAGACCGAGACGCCGCGATCTGCGAGGAACGTGATCGGGTTGGTGTACCTCCCGTTGATGTACACCTCGAAGTGCAGGTGGCAGCCGACGGATGCTCCGGTGTTGCCCGCGTAGGCGATGACCTGACCGGAGTTGACCCATGACCCGCTGCGGACGGCGAAGCCGCCGTCCCTGATGTGGGCATAGCCGGAGGAGACTCCCCCACCGTGCTGGATGCGGATGTAGTTGCCGTAGTTGCCGCGCGGACCGGCGTAGTCGACGGTTCCGGACTGCGCCGCATAGATCGCCGCGCCGCACCCGTTCGCGAGGTCGACGCCGTAGTGGTAGCCGGAGCAGGCTGCGCAGGGCTTGGGCCGGGGGCCGAATCCGGCGCTCCGGTGTCCTCCGTGCGGTCGAACCCAGCCGCCGGAACCCGGCGAGCCGCCGACGCCTCCGCCGCCACCTCCTCCGCCGCCGTTGCCTGCGGCGGCTGCCGCGGCCTCGGCCGCTTCGCGACGCTTGCGCTCCTCCTCCGCGACGCGCACGCCCTCCTTGTACCCGGCCACGGTCGTCGCCGTGGCGTCTTTCAGGGCTGAGAGCTGTGCCTGCATCGTCGCGAGGTTCGCCGACTGCTCGTCGAGCGCAGCCTGAGCGGCGTCCGCAGCGGCCTGAGCCTCGATCATCTTCTGCTCGGCGATCTGCTGCAGGCGATCGCGCTCCGTGCGGGCGACGACAGCCTGATCGGTGAGCTGCTGGGCCGAGTTGCGGGCAGCGACCGCGTTGTCGTGCACGGTCTGGTTGTACTGATAGACCTTGTCCATCGTGCCGAGACGCGAGAGCAGCTGGTCGGCGTTGTCGGCCGAGCCGGCGAAGAACAGCTCGAGGGCGGTGTCGTCGCCGCCGTTGCGATACAGCTGCGCCGCGAGCTGGGCCGCCTTCTTCGTGGCGTCATCGGCGGCGACGGCCTGCTCATCGGCCTTCGACTGGAGCTCCTCCGCGACGGCGATGGCGTCGAAGTAGGCGAGCTGCGCGGCGTTGTACTCCTCGCCCGCGAGCACGGCCTTGGCCTGCGCATCCGCCACCCGCTGCTTGAGCGACTGGATGAGTCCCTCGATGCGCGTGACCTCCGCTGCCTTCGCGGACTCGTTGTTCATGGCGTTCTGCACGTCGTCCCAGCTGGGGTACGAGGCGGCGTACGCGGCGGTCACTCCTGAGGAGACGCCGAAGGCGCTGAGGGCGACGACGCTGAGCGCGCCGAACGTGAGGGCGCTGCGACGGGTGACCGAACGGTCCCTCCAGAACGCGCGGCTCTCCGCAGGGGTCGGCGCGCAGCCGCAGTCGTCGGACGCCGCCGCAGCAGCATCCGACGTGGAGTGATGGTCGTTCACACGGCCCCTTTCGCCGGTTTCACAGATGCCACACTAACAACTTCTTTCACATCCGCACCAGGGGGCGGACAGCGGGAGAGGGCACAGCGATGTGAGTCCATCGTCCTCCTGAACACGCCCGGGAGACAGCAGGCTCGCCCTCGATTCGCGTTTTGCTCAGATCTTCCCTTATGCTTGAGCGTCGGCAAGGAAGTCCTCCGGGACAGACTTCGGCCCCATCGTTTAGCGGCCTAGGACGCCGCCCTTTCACGGCGGTAGCACGGGTTCGAATCCCGTTGGGGTCACTCCTTCCGGTACAATTGAAAACAAGTATGGCCCTGTAGCGCAGTTGGTTAGCGTGCCGCCCTGTCACGGCGGAGGTCGCGGGTTCAAGTCCCGTCAGGGTCGCTCTAAGCGACGGGCCCTTTTCTTCGAGAAGGGCCTTTCGTCTAGATGCGACAGGTCTAGCCGGTCGCATGGCTCTGTAGCTCAGTTGGTAGAGCGCACGACTGAAAATCGTGAGGTCACGGGATCGACGCCCGTCGGAGCCACAGGGTGATCATTACAGTCACCTTAGGAACCCTCGCCTAGCTTCTACATGGCGGGGGTTTCCGCTTTTCCGGTGAGAGTCGGTGTCTGCTCCGCTCCCCTGGGCTGCTGGTTCTGTGCCTGTCGTCACGCGCTCCAGCCACGAGACGACACGTCTCAGGACGACCGTCTCGATGCGTCGAGCAGGTGCACGGGCCGCAGGTCAAACACGCATTCGCTCGGCGGACAGCCCCGCCATACCTATGCGTCGTAATATACCGATATGGGACCTGAACTGCCCGTTGTGCCTGGGGCGCAGCGGAACCTCGGAGCTGAAGAGCTCTTTCGTCGACTCGCGACGTCGATCGCCGACGGCACCTACGCGCCGGGCGCGAAACTGAGCGACAAGGCGATCGCAGACGATCTGGGAGTCACCCGCACCCCCGTCCGAGAGGCCGTGCAGCGACTGGCGCGCGCCGGGCTGATGGAGGTCCACGCGAACCGCTACTCGATGGTCACCGACATCACCGACGAGCGGTCCCGCATCACCCGCGAGTTCGCCGCCTCTCAGGGCGGGGAGATCATCCGTGAGGCCGCGCTTGCGCTGTCCGAGGCGGATCTCGCCATCGCGTGCGAACTGATCGCCGACGCCATCCGGTCCGTCGAAACGGGCGAGGGATGGATCGAAGCCCATGTGGAGCTCTTCGAGTTCCTCACCGACCGCGCGCTCAACGATCTCTATCGACTCATGCTGAGCGACTTCTGGTATCTCGTGTTCCGCGACCTCTACCTCGGCGAGCCCCGGGTGGACACGAAGGAATCGCTCGAGGAGCTCGAGTCCGCGATGCGCGCCCGCAGCGCGAACGCCGGCGTGAAGGCCGTGCAGAGGATGCTCCGCCTGAAGTAGAGGCCACTCCCGAGGGAGTTGGTTCCGGTCCCCCGCGCCCGAACGGGGGGACCGGAGCAGTCGATGAGAAGGTCCGCAAGCGCACCCACCCCCATGTGGGCGCTCAAGACCGAGAGAACTCGAGGGCACCGTCTGGTTCGACCGACGGAGAGCGGCAGATGCTGCTCGTCGTGTTCTCAGCGTATGGCCGCACCCCGTCTTGACGCTGATCGGAGCTCATCCATTGACGCGGGCCCACTCCGACTGCTACGGCGGACTCCCGCGCGCGGACCGTGCCGGTGGCGACGACGTGCGTCCGGGCTGGATACGCTCGAACCATGCTCGAGACGCTCACCGGATTCGCCGTCGTGGGAGTCGCGATCGCACTCGGCTATCTGCTCGGCCGGATCGACCTGCTCGGACCGCACGCCCGGCACGTGCTCGGGCGTCTGATCTTCTTCGTGCTGTCGCCGTTCCTGCTCTTCACCGTGCTCGCCCACGCCGATGCGAAGATGCTCTTCTCCTCGCTGCTCCCCGTGTCGGCGATCGCGGCCGTCGCGATCATCGGGATCTACACCCTCATCGCGCGGCTCTGGTGGAAGCGTCCGGTCGGAGAGACCCTGATCGGAGCGCTGTCGGCGGGGCAGGTCAACTCGAACAACATCGGCATCCCGTTGTCGCTCTACCTTCTCGGCAGCGCCGCGTACCCCGCACCGGTGGTGCTGATGCAGCTGCTGGTGTTCACCCCGATCTCGCTGACGATCCTCGACGCCGTCACGAGCGATCGCGTATCGCTGCGAAAGACGCTCGTGCGCACGGCGACGAATCCCATCATCATCGCGTCGCTCCTCGGCACGCTCATCTCGGTGCTGGGCCTCACAGTGCCGCCCCTCATCATGGAGCCGGCTCAGCTGATCGCCGATGCCGCCGTGCCGGTTCTGCTGATCAGCTACGGCATCTCCCTGCACGGCCAGCGCGTGCTCGGCGCCCCCGGCCACCGGCGGGACATCATCCTCGCCACCTCGCTCAAGCTCATCGCGATGCCGCTGATCGCGTGGGTGGTGGCCGAGTTCGTCTTCGCGCTCTCGCCGGCCGAGGTGCTGATCGTCGTGATCCTCGCCGCGCTCCCGACCGCACAGAACGTCTTCAACTACTCGCAGCGCTACGACATCGGCGAGACGATCTCGCGCGACACCGTATTCCTGACCACTCTCGGCTGCCTGCCCGTGCTGATCCTCATCATGTTCCTGCTGGGCTGAGCACCGCGTCGATCTGGGACTCGCGCACGTCCGACAGCGTCAGCGGAAGATCGCGCATCACGACGACACTGTCGAACACCGCTGAGCCGGCGGGAAGAGCGTCGAAGAACGACGAGCTCACGCTGTGCAGGTGTGCGTTCTCGACCCTCCACGCGTCGGTGCTGAGCGCGACCGATTCGACGCCGCGCCCTCCCCGCGCCGCCGACCAGCCGAGCCGACCGGCGCGATAGAAGTCCGAGGCCTCGTCGATCGAGGCGAAGAGAGAGCTCGACCATGCGCCTCCCACCTCGACATCCGCGCAGAGACTGTGCTCGCCGGCATCCATCGTGACCGCGTAGCGATCATCCCCCTCCTCGATCTCGAACCTCGCTCGGCGATGCACCCCCGGGAACAACCGTCCGCCGAAGATGACCGGATGCCACGCCGAGCTGTGCCGACCGACGATGAAGACGCCTTTCTGCACGCCATCCGCGGTGTCCCACTCGACGGCGACCCGGTGGGCGGCGTTCTCGGAGCGCAGACCCCACCGGCGCCGCGCCCAGCTCGGTCGGATCGACTCCAGCCCCAGCACGCACACGCCGGCCACCGCAGACCCGTCGACGATCTGCGGGCGGAATCCCGTGGGCAGCAAGGAGGCGGCGACCTCCGGATCCACCCGATAGGTGATCAGGAGTCGCCGACGGAGCTGAGCACGGACACGGCGGATGATCGTCATGCTCCGAATGTAGCACTGGAGCTAAATTCCTCCAAGGCCTCGGGGACGAGGTGCACGTAGGTTGTATCCGTGGACAATCCGCTCATCTACATCGCCGCGATCGGCGGGATCATCGTGCTCGCGATCCTCCTGCCCCGCTGGGTCCGTCGCTCCACCGGCGCCGCCGGCGGCAGAGCAGGGCAGCGTCACGTGGCCGACCGCCTCACCGGGATACTCGAAGAACTGGGCACGACGCTGGTGCTGCAGACGTCTGAGGCCACGGCGAGGGAGATCGTCGACGGGGTCGTGCGTCAGCAGCCACGCAAGTTCACCCCGCTCGCGAGCGGAGGCTACGGCATCCGATTCGTCGCACCGGATGACGCGATCGTGCGGGTGGTCGACGATGAGAACGGGACCCGTCTGCAGGTGGAGAGGATCCGCGAGCATCTGGGCGTTCCCAACACTTCCGAGTTCTGGTCAGACCTGCGCTCCGCCGTCTCCGCCGCAGCACGCGCTGAGGGCGTCCAGGTCTCACCCGGGCCGCCCTTGCGGCACCGGCGCGACGATGCGACCGAGTCGTGGATCGCGGAGTAGAGAAGCCCGGCGCGTACCGGAACATCGGGTGCATCCCACAGCCGTCGCAACTAGGCTGTGTTACTGCTGATCACGCACCGGCCAGCCCACAGTCGGCCTCGCGACGGCACCATTTCTCATCACAGCTCTCAGTCCCTGTGACCTGCGCCGGAAAGGCCGACCCATGAGTGAATCCCCCGACAACGACCGGACCCCCGACTTCTTCGACAAGCTGATCGAAGAGACGCCGCGCGAGCAGTCCGGCTTCACGGCCTCGTTCCGCGGCTACGACAAGGCGGAGGTCGACTCGGCCCTCAGCACTCTGCGCAATCAGCTGAAGCAGGCGAAGGCCGACCTCGCCGCCACCGAGGCACGTCACGAGGACGCAGTCGAGGCGCTTCGCGAAGAAGAGCGCATCGCCCGCGAAGAGCTCGAGGCGGAGCTCCTCGCCACCAAGGCGAAGGCTGCCGAGACCGAGCAGCAGGTCGCCACCCTCACCAACGAGCTCGTCGACACCCCGCGCGCGGATGGCCAGGAGGCACCGTCGCGGGAGCAGTTCGAGGCGATCCTCCGGGTGGCCGAGGAGCAGGCCAACGTCCTCATCCAGAACGCCGCCGTGCAGGCCGACCGTCTGATGGCGGCCGCGCGCGAAGAGGTCACCGCACAGCGGGCCGAGGCGGATGCCGACGTCACCCGCATCATCGCGCACGCTCAGCACGACGCCGACCAGGTGCGCCTGAAGATCGACACCGAGTACACCGCCCACCAGGCGACGCTCGAGCGCGAGGCCGCGCACGCCGCAGAGCGGGTGCATCAGGCGACGCAGGAGGCCACGGCCATCCGCACCGAGGCGGAGAAGGGCGCTGCGGCGCTCCGCTCGCTCGTCACCCGCGAGACCACCCAGCTGCGCGCCGAGGCCGAGCGCGAGGTGCGCGAGATGAACGCCCGCGTCCTCGAGTTCGAGGAGACGCTCACCCGTCGGCAGGACGACGCTCAGCAGGAGTTCCTGGTGCTGCACAACCAGGCCGTCGCCCACGCCGAGCGCATCACCACCGATGCCAACGAGCAGGTGGCCGCTTCGCTCGATCACGCGCAGCGCATCTCGGCGAAGGCTGACGACTACGAGCGCCTGATGCGGTCGCAGGCGCAGACCATCGAAGCGGATGCTCAGGTGCGCGCCCGCGACACCCTGGACCGTGCCCGCGTGAAGTCGCAGAAGATCGTCGACTCGGTGACGGGTCACACGTCCGCCGTGCTGCGGGATGCCGAGGACCACGCGCGCCAGCTGCGCTGGCAGCAGCAGCAGCTCGCCAGCTTCATGGCCGAGGTGCGCGAGCTGATCCGCCCGGAGGGCATCTTCAGCGACGAGGCATCATCCGTCGGCTCTGCAGCGGCCGCGTCGCAGGTCGATGACGACACCGACGCCGAGACCGTCGAGGTCGAGGAAGCCGAGCTGATCGACGACTCCGACGACGCGGTCGACGAGGTCACCGGCGACGAGGAGTTCCGCGGTGACGAGGCACTGGAGGACGAGCTCCTCGACGAGAACGCCGAGACGATCGACGGCAAGATCACCATCGAGGTCGTCGAGTCCGATCAGAAGGCCTCCCGCTGAGCGACTTCTCCTGACTGACCGAGCGAGGGCGTGGGCGGATATCCGTCCACGCCCTCGCTCGGTTCACCCGTCCTGCTATCGCTCGGAGCCGTCAGCGTGCACGCTGTACCTATGACAGACAGCGTGATCGAGGTGCGGGATCTCCGCAAGGAGTACGGGGGTGCCGTCGCAGTCGACGGCATCAGCTTCGACATCCGCCGGGGAGAGACCTTCGCTCTTCTGGGCCCGAACGGCGCGGGCAAGTCGACGACCATCGAGATCCTCGAGGGCTATCGTCACCGCACGTCCGGCGACGTGCGCGTGCTCGGTGTCGACCCCCAGCGCGGCGGTCTGGCGTGGAAGGCGCGACTGGGGATCGTTCTGCAGTCCACCGGAGAGGCCGGCAACTTCACCGTGCGGGAGCTGCTCACCGAGTTCGCCGGTTACTACCCCCACCCTCGTCCGGTCGACGAGGTGATCGCCGCCGTGGGGCTCGAGCACAAGCAGCGATCCAGAGCGGGCAAGCTGTCCGGTGGTCAGCAGCGCCGTCTCGATGTCGCCCTCGGGATCATCGGACGCCCCGAACTCCTGTTCCTCGATGAGCCGACGACCGGCTTCGATCCCGAGGCCCGACAGCAGTTCTGGCAGCTCATCCGCACCCTGAAGTCCGAGGGCACCAGCATCCTGCTGACCACTCACTATCTCGATGAGGCCGCCCGGCTGGGCGATCGCGCGGCGGTGATCACAGACGGGCGCATCGTGGCGATCGGGAAGATCGACGAGATCGGCGGGCCCGAGGCGAGGACGCCGATGGTGCGCTGGAGGGATGCCGCCGGCGTGCGCCAAGAGCAGCGTACGAACGCTCCCGGCGCGGTCGTCTCCGAGCTTCAGCGAGCGGGCGGCGAGCCGGACGGCCTCGAGGTCGTGCGTCCCACTCTCGAGGACATCTACCTCGGCCTCATCCGTGAGCACGGAGCCGCATCCGATTCCGATCCGACCGCAGAGGCCCTGCGGGCAGATGTGGCGGAGTCCGCATGAACACCACGACTGCCACGCCGAACTTCGGGCTCGCTCGCACGGTTCGCCTCGGGGTGCGCCGCATCCCGTTCGAACTGCGTCAGTACTTCCGTGCCAGCGACCAGGTCTTCTTCACCTTCCTGTTCCCCACCCTCATGTACCTCATCTTCGCGACGATCTTCACGGGCGACATCGGCGAAGGGCCCGACAAGATCAGCATGGCGACGTACTATCTTCCCGGTCTCGTCGCAGGAGGCATCTTCCTCTCCGGGATGCAGGGCCTGTCGATCGAGATCGCAGTGGAGAAGAGCGACGGAACCCTCAAGCGGCTGGGCAGCACGCCGATCTCACCGGCGACGTACTTCATCGGCAAGATCGGTGAGGTCTTCGTCACCGCGATCCTGCAGATCACTCTGCTGCTGGTCGTCGCGGTCGTCCTCTATCAGGTCGAGCTGCCCTCGGATGCTGAGGCCTGGGGTCGCTTCGCCTGGGTCTTCGTGCTCGGCCTGCTCTCGTGCACGCTGCTCGGCATCGCGCTGTCGGCCGTGCCGCGGTCGGGCAAGACGGCGTCCGCCGTGGTGATCCCGGTCGTGCTGCTGCTGCAGTTCATCTCCGGCGTCTACATCGCCTTCACCGCGCTGCCGGAATGGCTGCAGAACGTCGCTGCGGTCTTTCCCCTCAAGTGGATGGCTCAGGGTATGCGCGCGGCGATCCTGCCCGAGTCGTTCTCCTCGGCAGAGCCGAGCGGATCATGGGATCTCGGGCTCGTGGCGGTCGCCCTCGCCGCATGGCTCGTGGTCGGCTTCATCCTCAGCCGCGCGACGTTCCGCTGGATCCGGCGGAACTGACCGTCTGGCATGCGAACGGCCCCATCCCGAAGGATGGGGACGTTCGATGTGCGGGTCGGCTGCGATGCCGCGAGAGTGTCTACGCCCGGACGAACTGGGCCGCTGCGGGGCAGTCGAACGGATCAGCACCGGCGGCGAGACCGACGCGGTTGAGGTACTCGATCACGATCGCGTACGACCGGCCGAGGCTGGTCTCGGTGTAGGGCACGTTGTTGGCGGCGCAGTAGTCGCGCACGACCTCGCGAGCCTTCGAGAGGTGCGGGCGGGGCATGTTCGGGAACAGGTGGTGCTCGACCTGGTAGTTGAGTCCGCCCATGAGCCAGGTGGCCCACCATCCGCCACGGATGTTGCGAGAGGTGCGCACCTGCTTCGAGAAGAAGTCGAGACGGGCGTTGGGATCGATGATCGGCATGCCCTTGTGGTTCGGCGCGAAGGACGCGCCCATGTAGACGCCGAAGACGGCGAGCTGCACACCCATGAAGGCGAATGCCATGCCGAGCGGCAGCATCAGGAACACAGGCACGAGGACGATCGCGAACCGGAGGGCGATGAGGCCCAGCTCGATCCAGCGGCCCTTGGCCTTCTTGCTGGTCACCAGGTGCTTCACGCCCAGGTAGTGGAGGTTCAGGCCCTCGAGCGTCAGCAGCGGGAAGAACAGCCACCCCTGCTTGCGCGTGATCAGACGGACGATACCGCGGGACTGCGCGGCATCGGTCTCGAGGAACGAGATCGTGTCGACCTCGATGTCGGGGTCCTTGCCGACCTGGTTCGGGTTGCCGTGGTGCTTGGTGTGCTTGGAGTCCCACCAGGAATAGCTGATTCCCACCACGCCGGCGGCGAGGATGCGGGCGAGGCGGAAGTTCGCCGGGCCCGTGGAGAGGATCTGACGATGCGCGGCCTCATGGGCGAGGAACGCCACCTGCGTGAGGATGATGCCGAGAGCCCCGGCCATCAGGAGCTGGAGCCAGCTGTCGCCGAGAAGGATGAAGCCGGTGATGACTCCGCCCAGAGCCACGGCGATGCCGGCGGCCACGAAGATGTAGAACCATCCGGCGCGCTGGAGGAGGCCGGTTTCGCGGATGACTTGCGAGACCTGCTTGTAGGCGTGGGTCATCGGAGGAATGTCCGCATTGCCCGAATACGTCTGACGTACCGGTCCGAGAACTGCGTCGGTCTTTTCGACCTGTGAAATGGAGATGTTGCTCTCCCGTCGATCGGAGCCCTTGAGCTGATGTGAAGCCCAAGGCAGATCGCCGAACGCTTAACTCAGGCTAACCCTGCCCTCATGCGATTTGGGGAATACATCAGCATCCCTTGACGATTCACAGTTCCCCCGCATGGAACGGTCAGGCGCGTGCGCGACGCGGTCGGCTGCGGAGGGCGCGGCGAAAGGGAGAGCTGAGGCTACGCGGGCGAGATCTCGGCGCATTCGCGCTCTCGAGGGCGTCACGGGCGGCATCCAGCGACTCGAACGAGCCGAGGTCGTCACCGCGCTGGTCGCGGGCGACATGCGCGGTGCCGTCGAATTCGACGAACCCGGCGAACTCGCCGCCGCGGGTCGCGACGTGCACATCTGTGTCGGCCTGTTTCCAGGTCAACGGATCGGAAGGAGGAAAAGTGGTCGTGCTCATGGTGATACTCATTGCTGTGTGACGGGCACGCGTTGTCGCGACCCGCAAGATGTGAGATCGAAGGCGGATGCCGCGCGCATCGATGCGCTTGGTCCGTAATGGCCCTGATCAGTGGCTTCGTGGTGGCCTAGAGGGCGGCCAGAACTCACGTTGCTCCATCAGTCTAGCAGGTCGGCGCCGCGCACGCGGGCCTCCGCCTCAGCGGGCTCCCACACGCGCCGTGGATGACCGGACGATCCAGCCACGATCCAGCGCCCCTCGGGCTCCGGCTGCGGGGCCTCAGCGGCTTTCGAGCCGTCCGGCTCCTCCCCGCACCCCACGCCTCGCGGATGATCTGCCTCGGGTCGTACTGCCGAGGATCCACGGCGGTCCATTCCTGGCGGATGCTCGCCACTCCGGCCTCCTGCTCGGCTCGCCGCGCCGCCTCGCCGACGGTGAGCGTCACCCGGCGGACGAGGGCGCCGAGACGGCCCGCATACTCCGGCAGTCGCCGAGGACCGATGATCACGGCTGCGATCAGCGCGACGAGGAACAGCTTCTCGATCGTGAGTCCGAACATCGTCATGCCTCCGTCGTGCCGACGGCCGACTCCCCGACCCTGCGGTCATGCAGCCATGCGAGCAGCAGGGCGATCAGGAACAGCAGGGTCATGGGGATCGCGATCAGGAACATCGACAGCACGTCGGCCGCGGGGGTCACGACCGCACTGAAGAGGACGATCGCGACGACGACGAGACGCCAGCTCCGCGCGATCGCCGCCGCCGACACGACACCGAGCAGGTTGAGCATCACGACGAACACCGGGAGCACGAAGGCGACCCCGGTCGCGAGCACGATCTTGAGGATGAAGTCGACGTAGTACGACGCCTGCAGCAGCGTGCTGTCCTCGGTCGAGGCGAAGCTCGCGAGCAGCTCGACCATGTGGGGGAAGAGAAGGAAGCCCATCAGGCATCCGCCGACGAACAGGGGAACGGATGCCGCCAGGAACCCGAACGTGTACCTCTTCTCTCTGCTGGTCAGACCCGGAGCGAGGAACGCGAGCAGCTCGTGCATCCAGACGGGACTCGACAGCGCGACACCGGCGAAGAGCGCGATCTTGAGCCGAAGGTCGAAAGCCCCGGTGATGCTGTCGTAGTTGAGGCTCGCATCGCGCGATTCGGCGAGCGCACTGATCGGTGCTCGCACGACCTCGAGGATGTGGTCCGAGAGGAGATACCCGGCGACCACCCCGGTCAGGAGCGCCGCCGTCGCACGGAACGAGCGCGTGCGCGCCTCCCGCAGGTGCGAGGACAGCGGCATCCGGGCCAGGGCGGGCGCGGTGCTCGCCTCGACGGCATCAGCGGCGAGCGAGGACACGGTTTACTCCGCGGGCCGCAGGACGGGCTGCGGGAGGTCTGCGGACTCCCGAGCGTCGACACGGTCCCGGCCCCTCGGCGTCGGCTCGACCCGTGCCTCGTTCGAAGGCTCGGCGACCTCCGATCTGAGGATGCGCATCGACTGGCCGACGCTCTTGGCGAGGGCGGGGAGCTTCGCGGCGCCGAAGACGAGGACGACGATCGCGAGGATGATCAGGGCGTGCCACCCTGTGAGGTTCTGGAGCATGGTCTCTGTTCTTTCGCGTGGAGGGGTTGTCGGGGTTCGGGTTCAGTCGGACGGCGGCTCGCCGCCACCACCGGGGCCGCCCGCGCCGCCCGACGGCGCGGAGCCTGCGCCGGGCGTCGTGGCCGTGTCGACGCCGACCACGAGCGTCGCGGTGTATCCGCTGCCGCCGCCGGTGACAATGGCCAGCTGAAGGGCCCCGGAGTCGTCGCCGAAGACGTTGTCGCCGGAGAGGCTCGTCTGCGACAGGTTCTGCGTCGAGCCCGGGTAGCGGGAATCGGCGTAGACGGTGGCGCAGACATCTTCGGGCAGTGCCAGCTGGGACGTGGCGATGGCGTTGGCCGAGTCGGTGATCGAGGCGAGGTCGGGGTAGACCTCGAAGTGGATGTGCGGCCAGCGGCCCGAGTAGCAGCCGGGGAAGATCGACGTGAACGAGACCTTCCCCTCGGCATCCGCCACCTGCACTCCACGGAGGTAGGTGACGTCCTCGAGCCCCGACGAGTACATCGAGTACTCCCCCTCAGCCGTGCAGTGCCATGCGTACACCGCGACGCCCTCGAAGGGGACGCTGCCGTTCGCGAGGTCGACCACCTGGAACTCGAAGGTCAGCGGGATGCCGTCGGCTGTCGCCGACCCGTCGATCGACGTCGTGATGTCCTGTCGCACGATGCCCGAATCCTCGAGGACGTCCGGTCCGTTCGATCCGTCTCCGGGGTAGGGACCTGCGGTCTCGTCGGGTATCTCGCCGGCCGCTGTCGTGGTCGACGATCCGGACGTCGTCCCCGTATCGCTCGTCGATGTCGACTCGCTCGTGCTGCCGCCGCCCGACGGGGCGCACGCGGCGAGCACCATCGCGCCCACCCCGAGTCCGGCGAGTCCGAGAATGCCGCGGCGCGTCACCAGGGTGCGGATGTCGAAGGCGGCGCCCTGATCCACGACCTCCTCATCGGCACGGTCGAGCAGCCGCCCCTCGTAGGTCGGGCCCTCAGGGGTCTGTACGGGTTCGGGGATGCGGCTCATGATCGTGCTCCTCTCGATGTGGATGGGTGTCGATGTACCCATGGTCACGGAGGAGACGATCAGCGAGCTATGCCGCGTCTATGCAGAATCTATGGCTCTCGACGCACCGGCGGATGGAGGACGAGGACGACCACGATCACCACGAGAACGAGGGCGCTGACCGCCACGGGGATAGGCAGCAGGGCGTCGAGGAGGACGACAGCCGCACCGACCGGCACGACGGTGTTCACCACCCTGTCGGCGTTCTCGCGGATCGCGATCCACCAGACGCCGAGCAGGAAGATCGCGATCGGGATGGTCACGGTGAACGACGCCTGGATGGTGGAGAGATGGCTCTCCCCTATCAGGACGTCGAGTTCGACCTCGATGCCCGCCGAGAAGGCGGCGGCCGCGGCGAAGACGAGATAGTGCGTGTACCCGTAGCGGAGCGAGCGGCCGAACGTCGTGATCGCCCTGTGGTGCGGCGCCCAGAAGTAGATCCACCAGAGAGACGCGGTCACGACCAGGGTCAGCACGGAGATCGAGATGAGAGGGACGAAGGAGTCGAGTTCGTTCTTCGCGTCGATGATCGCATTGGCGGAGGCGAGGAGGCTCTCGCCGAGCACGATCAGGGTGAACAGCCCGTAGCGCTCGGTGATGTGATGGGGATGCCAGGGCGTCTGTCTGCGGTGCTCGGCGAACACGGGCACGCTGACCTCGACGAGAGCGAAGACCACGAAGGCCACGAGCTGGAGGGGGCCCGACGGGATGAGCAGGAAGAGCACCCAGAGCACCTGCACACAGGCGATCCCGATGGCGTACCGACGCGCGGCGGCCTTGAGATCTCCCGCACCGCGGGACGCCCGGAGCCACTGCGCGATCATGGCCACGCGCATGACGATGTAGCCGATCACCGGGACGGTGAAGTCCCCCTCCTCGAACGCCGCGGGGATGCCGGCAGCGAGCACGAGCACTCCGCCCATCTGGATGATGGTGGTGACGCGATACAACCAGTCGTCTGTGTCGAAGGAGGTGGCGAACCAGGTGAAGTTCATCCACGCCCACCACACCGCGAAGAACACCATCGCGTAGGAGGTGATTCCGTGCACGAAGTCGCCGTGGCTCAGCGCGTGGTGCAGCTGGGCCGAGGCGATGCTCACCGCGACGACGAAGACGAGATCGAAGAACAGCTCGAGCGTGCTGGCCGTGCGATGAGGCTGAGCCGGATCCCTCGGCAGCATGCGGCTGAGACGGAATCGAGGCGCTGAAGTGGTGGTCACGCGGTCAGAATATCGGGGCCATTCTCCGACTAAGCAGATGTACCGGAATACAGGTTGATCCACTCCCGTGAATTATCTTCCCTTGAACGTTTGGTTCCGCTAGAGTGAACGAAGTCTGCAGTGCCTGCTGCCAGCACCACCGTGTGGGACGGTGACCGCAACCCGTGATGTGGGATCACGGATGCAGCAGGACCCGAGGGGTCGGGAACGCAGACGATGCCATGGACGTGGGGTCCGTGGTCTGGGGAATATCTGGGGATAACTATGGCGCACTGGGGAATTCTGCGTACATTCAAGGCTCAAGGGGCCTCGGCATGACTTCCGTCGAGGATGCTCTGAGCATCACTCGCGCGGGTTCGGTCTTCACGCCGATCTCTGCTCCGCGAGCCGCGAAGTCGGTCACGCGCACGGTGGTCACACCGCGCGTGTCCGCAACGTTGGAGCGACGTCGCCAGTGGGAGCGGCGTTATCGGATGCGACTGCGGATCACGGATGCTGGGGTCATCCTGTTCGCGGTCGGAATCACAGCAGCGGTCCAGATGATGACCGGTGTCGCAGGGGAAGAGGCCCTGCGCAACGGCATTCTGCTGGCCACGCTCTGGTATCTGATGCTCGGCGCGCTGCACACCCGTGACGCAGCGCTGTTCCGCGCCAGCGCCACCGAGTACCGCGGTGTGGCACACGCGAGTGGATTGGCGTTCGGGATCATCGCCATGCTCAGCGTCGTGCTCGGCTGGCAGACGATGCAGCTCGTGCTGCTCGTCGGCCTGCCGCTCGGTGTCCTCACACTGCTCGTCACGCGCTGGGCGTGGCGGCACTGGCTGACGGCGCAGCGTGCGCGAGGTCGTTTCGCCTCGCGCACGCTCGTCGTCGGCAACCGCGACGACGTCGAGTACGTCATCCGCACCCTGCACCCGATCGGCGCCTCCGGGTACCAGGTGGTGGGCGCGACGCTGCTCGACGGCAACGCGCGAGATGTCGAAGCACGCGGCGAGCAGTTCCCGGTGCTCGGCAACGTCAACTCCGTCTCCACCGTGGCTGCCGAACTGGGCGCCGACACGATCATCGTCGCAAGCCGCCCAGACGGCGAGCCCGACTTCGTGAAGCACCTCAGCTGGCAGCTCGAGGGCACCGCCGCAGAGCTCGTGCTCTCGAGCCGCCTCACCGATGTCGCGGGCCCGCGCATCTCCTTCGCTCCTGTCGAAGGTCTTCCGCTGATCCAGGTGCAGATCCCCTCGTACGAGGGCGGTCAGCACGTGCTGAAGCGCGCACTCGACATCGCCGTCGCGTCCGTCGCTCTCATCCCGATCGCACTCATCACGCCGATCCTCGCGCTCCTCGTCAAGCTGGACTCGCCCGGACCGCTGTTCTTCTCGCAGGAGCGCGTCGGTCGCGACGGTCGCACCTTCAAGATCATGAAGTTCCGCTCGATGAAGACCGACGCCGAGCAGCAGCTCGCGACGCTCAAGGAGCAGAACCAGGGAGCGGGCCTGCTGTTCAAGATGAAGGACGACCCCCGCGTCACGCGGGTGGGCAGGATCCTGCGCAAGCTGTCTCTCGACGAGCTGCCGCAGTTCTGGAACGTCCTCATCGGCGACATGAGCGTCGTGGGTCCGCGCCCGCCGCTGCCCACCGAGGTCACCGCCTACGACGGCACCGTGTTCCGTCGGCTCTACATCAAGCCGGGCATCACGGGCCTGTGGCAGGTCTCCGGGCGCAGCGATCTCTCGTGGGACGAGAGCGTTCGCCTCGACCTGCGCTACGTCGAGAACTGGTCGGTCATGAACGACCTGCAGATCATGTGGCGCACCGCCAAGGTCATGGTGCAGCCCAGCGGGGCATACTAGGTACAGAACACTGTGGTTCGGTCTGCCGGGGAGGCGGATGCAGGGCCGTGATGCAGTGAAATGGGTGCGGGAGCACCCGACATGAGGGGGAAATCACCGTGCCATCAACCGTTCGGATACTTGGCACCCACGGCGTTCCTGCCGCCTATGGCGGCTTCGAGACGGCGGCCGAGAACGTCGGTCTGTATCTTCGCGATCAGGGGTGGAACGTCATCGTCTACTGCCAGCTCCCGGGCGAGGGTCCGACCACGGTCGACGACTGGAACGGTCTCCAGCGCGTGCTCGTGCACGAGCCACGTGAAGGCTGGAAGGGCACGTCGGCATTCGACCTGACCACGATCCGTCACGCGATGCGCGAGCACATCGACGGCGACGTCTGGCTGACCTTCGGCTACAACACCGGTGTCTTCGACGTCTTCCCGCGGCTTCGGCGGATCCCCAACGTCATCAACATGGACGGCATGGAGTGGACACGCAAGCGCTGGGGCATCGTCAAGCAGGGAATCCTGCTGGCGAACGAGCGTCTCGCCGGCTGGGTCGGCGATGTGCTGATCGCCGACCACCCCGTGATCGCGACGTATCTGCGGCGCCACTTCGGCACGCGGCGCGTTCAGACCATCACCTATGGCGCCCACGAGGTCGTCGATGCTCCGACCGCCCCCGTCGAGGAACTCGGCCTCGTGCCCGGCAGGTATGCGACCGTCGTCTGCCGACCGATCCCCGAGAACTCCGTTCTCGAGATCGTGCAGGCGTGGTCGGCCACCTCACGGGGAATGCCGTTGGTGGTCGTCGGCCCCTACGGCGAGGACGACCCTTACCACGTGGCTGTGCGGGCGGCGGCATCCGATGAGGTGCTCTTCCCCGGTGCCATCTTCGAGCCGGAGCGGATGCGGTCGCTCCGGTTCCACTCCGCTCTCTATCTGCACGGTCACACTGTCGGTGGGACCAACCCCTCGCTCGTCGAGGCCATGGCCGCAGGCAACCCCGTGATCGCTCACGACAACTCTTACAACACCTGGGTCGCAGGACCCGACAACGCCTACTTCACCGGAGCCGACGATCTCGCCGGCCTGCTCGACGACGTGCTCTCCGATGACAGCAGACGGCAGCGCATGGGCGCCGCCAGCCGCGACAGGTTCCACGCGGAATTCACCTGGACCAAGATCGGCGCCGAGTACGAGAAGGCGCTACAGACGGCACTCGCGCGACGAGGCCACACGCATCAGCAGACAGGGGTAAACGCATGATCGATGTCGCGGTAGTCGGACTGGGGAAGATGGGACTGTCCCACCTGTCGATGATCAAGGCCCACCCAGACGTGAATCTCGTCGGAGTGTGCGATGCGACGGGGTACCTTCTCGACATCCTCGCGAAGTACACGGGGGTCACGACATACAAGGACCTCGACAAGATGCTCGACGAGGCTCGTCCGCAGGCAATCATCATCGCGACGCCGACGCACCTGCACGCCGGCATGATCCGGCGGGCGCTCGAACGCGGCATCCACGTGTTCTGCGAGAAGCCTCTCGTCATCGACCCCGCTGACAGCATCGAGCTCACCGCACTCGCCGAGCAGAAGGGTCTGGTCACACAGGTCGGTTACCACAATCGGTTCGTCGGCGCCTTCCGCGAAGTCAAGCGACTCCTCGACCTCGACGCGATCGGCACCGTGAACACCGCGCTCGCCGAGGCGTACGGCCCCGTCGTGCTCAAGCCCGCCGGGCGCACCTGGCGAAGCGAGCGAGCGACCGGTGGAGGGTGCCTCTACGACTACGCGGCGCATCCGCTCAACCTCCTCACCTGGTACCTGGGCACACCGGAGTCGGTGAGCGGCAGTCAGCTGACGAGCATCTTCTCCGCCCAGATCGACGACGCTGTCGCGAGCACTCTGCACTACCCCGACGGCACGGCGCAGATCATCTCCAACTGGTCTGACGAGTCGCAGCGCAAGATGACCACCAAGATCACGCTGTGGGGCACCAACGGTCGCATCTACGCAGACCGCCAGGAGATCCACGTCTACCTGCGAGACACGGCGACGATCCCCGAGGGATACCGTGTCGGTTGGAACGTCCGATACACCACCGAGCTCACCGAGGCACCGTGGTTCTATCTGCGCGGCGAGGAGTACAGCGCCCAGCTCGACTCGTTCGTGCAGCGTGCGCAGGCCGGTGCGTCCGCCGGCACGAACGACTTCGCGTCGGCCGCGGTCACCGACAGGGTGATCTCCATGATCAGCGAGGACGCGGTGCGCGAGGACTCGCGCCTCACCTCTGACGCAGCATCCGATCTCGCAGTGAACACCGCACCGAAGGGGCGCATCGCGGCGGCATTGACCGCGCTGCGCGGAGGGAAATGACCATGACGACAACCACTCGAACGATGGACCGGCTGCTGTTCGGTGACAACCAGTTCTTCGGCGTCAATCACATGTCAGAAGAGAAGGCACGGGCGCAGCAGATGCGCTTCCAGGACACAGACGCCATCATGAGCGTCCTGGACGCCGCGTACGACGAGGGTGTCCACACCTTCATGTGCACCACTCACGACCGGATCGCCGAGGTGACGGACCACGTCCGCGCGCACCCCGATCGTTACTCGGACATGACCTTCTTCCCGTGTATGCCGTATGCGCACAAGTACGCCAATGCGGTGACGGAAGACGGCTTCCTCGGCGCAATCCGCAAGTTCCTCCCGGAGGAGGGACTCCTCGACAGCATCGCTCGCGGCACCTCCTCGCTCGCCCGCAAAGACATCGAGGGCGTGACGACGCTGCTCATCGACGCCGAGATGAAGATGTTCGAGGGCCTCGACACCCCCGTCATCTGGCTTCAGAACGTGGTCGTCGATCTGCTCTCGGGGCTGGGCTTCACCGACGCGTTCCGCATCTTCGCCGATCACGTGCGCAAGCGCTACAACGCGGAACCCGGTTTCATCACGATGAACCTGCCTCGCCTGCTCGACGACCTCGACAAGGCCGGCGTCGAGAACCCGATCGTGTGCTCGAACATCAACAAGCTCGGCTTCCGTATGTCCGGGGGCGTCGACGCCTACCGCGAGGCGATGGACAAGCGCCCGTTCCGCGCGGTCGCGATGTCGGTGTATGCCAGCGGTGCCATCCCGCCGCGGGAGGCCATCGAATGGGTGACCTCGCTACCGAACCTCGAGTCGATCGTCTTCGGCGCATCGAGCAGGGCGAACATCGCGTCGACAGTGAGTCTCGTCGACGAATACTGGCCGCAGCGCTGACATGCCCACCGGTGATCCCAACGTCGTCCTGATCGCGAACCCCGGTGCCGACCTCTACGGCTCGGATCGGATGGTGCTCGAGACCGTGCGGGCTCTCGTAGGTGCGGGGCGACGAGTCGTCGTCACCGTGCCGGCTTCGGGACCTCTCGTGCCGCTGCTCACGCAGGCGGGTGCCGAGGTGGTCGAATGCTCGACTCCCATCGTGCGCAAGGGCCTGTTGAGTCCGCGCGGGCTGATCAGCCTGTTCGTCACCGCTCTGAGGTCGATCGGACCGGGCCTCCGACTGATCCGGCGCGTCGACCCCGGCGCCGTGATCGTGAACACGATCACTCCCCCGCTGTGGATCGCCCTGGCCCGGTGGAGCCGCCGGCTGACCGTGTGCCATGTCCATGAGGGTGAAGGCTCCGTGTCGGGCATCCTGCGACGCGCGCTCTATCTTCCACTCGTGTTCAGCCATCGGGTGATCGCGAACAGCGATTTCACAAGGCGTGTCCTCGCTGAGGCCGCGCCTCGGGTGCGCTCGCGCACCGTGGTGGTGCACAACGCCGTTCCGGGGCCGCCAGAGGTCGTGCCACCGCGTTCGTCCCTCGTCGCGCCGACCCGCCTTCTGTACGTCGGGCGTCTCTCTCACCGCAAGGGTGTGCATGTCGCGGTCGATGCGCTCGACATCCTCGTGCGCGGTCGCCGGGACGCCCGCCTCGACATCGTCGGAGCCGTCTTCCCGGGCAACGAGTCCTACCTCGAGGAACTGCACGCTCGCATCGAGCAGCGCGGACTCGGCGAGCGCGTCTCCTTCCTCGGCTTCAAGGCCTCCGTGTGGGACGCCCTGGCCCGCACAGATCTCTCGCTCGTCACCTCTTTGGTCGACGAGACGTTCGGGAACACCGCTGTCGAGGCCGCGCTGTCCGCGCGCCCCGCAGTCGTGAGCAGGGTCGGGGGTCTGCCCGAGGCTGTCAGCGCCTCGCAGAGCGCCACGCTCGTCACCCCCGGCGACGCCGCCGAACTGGCTGCGACCATCGCCGCGAAGATCGACGACTGGCCCGCGCAGGCTCGGCTCGCACTGGCGGATTCCGTCGCCGTCGCTGAGGCGTTCTCGACTGCGCGCTATTCGGACGGCATCCTGGCCGCGCTTGCCCTGAAGGTCTAGCGAACTCTATCCACAGGTCTCTTGTCCCCCATCCGGTGGACATGATATGATCTCGCCACTGGGGATAGTGTCATTTGGGGATGACACAAGCTGACCGATCCGTTCTGAACGGATCGATGTCGGCAACCCTGATTGGGGAATCTGGGGATCGACAATCATGATGATTGCGCGTACAAGCATGTCCATCGCGACCCTCGCGCTCTGCGTGAGCCTGGTCGCTTGCACCGGCAGCAGCGAGGCACCGAGCGGCGGGGGGCCGTCGGCGAATCCGTCGGCGACGTCCACTTCGGATCCGACCGCGGGTGCCGTAGCACCGAGCGAGTCCGACGGGCCGTCTCCGGACGAACCGGTCGCGAAGATCGAGAGGGCGGGCCAGTCGGGCGAACCGAGCGTGAAGGCGGATCCCGCCCGCACCTCGGATGCGGTGTCCTATGACGACGGCGTGAGCGTCGCGATCGACGATGTCACGTTCGCAGCAGAGACGGCGCAGGGCCCCGGGAGCTTCCCGGACCGCGAGTACGCCCGCCTGACGATCACGATCGACAACGGCTCCTCGCAGGCGATCGACCTCGGCACCTCCGTGCTGACATTGCTCGACGCTAACGGTGCGACCGCCGTGCGCGTATACGCCGCAGAGGCTGAGACTGTCGACCTCGCCGGTGTCCTGGCAGCCGGAGAGAGCGCCACCGCCGCGTACGCCTTCGCCGTTCCCGCCGATGCGCGCGACGAGGTCACGCTGGTCGTCGACTTCGACGGCGACCATACATCCGCAATCTTCCGCGGAGGGCTCGACTGACATGTCATCACTGAGCCCGCGCGCCACCACTCGACTCGACCGCATCTCAGAACGAGGAACTTCCATGACACGCACCGCCCGCGGAGCAGATCGTCTCCGTCGCGTGATCGCCGCGATCGCCACCGCGGCCACGGCGCTCGCCATGATCGCTTTCATCGCGCTGCCGACCGAGTCGGCATCCGCTGAGACCCCCGGCCAGCCCGACACCGTCACCGCCGACGTCCTGCCGACGTGGCAGATCAACGGCGTCGTTTGGAGCCAGGCGGTCGCCGGGAACACCGTGTACGTCACGGGCAGCTTCACCAAGGCGCGTCCGCCGGGGGTCGCCGTCGGCGGCCCCGGCGAGATCGACGCGAACAACGTGTTCGCCTTCGACATCACCACCGGCAACCCGGTACCGAACTTCAACCACGCCTTCGACGGCCAGGGCCTCGTCGTGCGGGTCACCCCCGACGGCAAGACGGTCTACTTCGGCGGCGACTTCACCGCTGTCGACGGACAGGCTCGCGCGCATGTGGCCTCGTTCGACGTCGCAACCGGTGCGATGCTCGATTGGGCACCGCGCGCTGACGGACAGGTACGCGGTTTCGCGTTCGCCGGTGACACGGTCTACGTCGGCGGCAACTTCCGCTCCAGCGGGGGGCAACCGCGCAGCGAGCTGGCCGCCTGGAGCAGCACGACCAAGGCGATCCTCCCGTGGGCTCCGTCTGCCGCCGGCGACGGATTCGTCTGGGACATGCTGATGAGTCCCGACGCGTCCCGCGTCATCATCGGAGGCTCCTTCACGACGCTCAACGGCGCGTCCGCCTACGGCATGGCATCGATCGATGCTGCGTCGGGCGCCGCCCTTCCGTGGGCCGCCACCGACAAGATCAAGACGGCCGGCCTCAATGGCGCGATCTCGAGCCTCAGCACTGACGGCACCCAGGTCTACGGGACGGGCTATGCCTTCGGCGCTGGAGCGTCGTTCGAGGGAACATTCGCTGCGGACCCGTACACGGGCTCGATCAACTGGGTCAACGACTGCCTCGGCGACACCTACGGCTCGTTCCCCAGGGACGGGGTGCTGTACTCCGTCTCGCACAAACACGACTGCAGTGTGGTCGGCGCGTTCGGCGACACGAACCCGCGTTCACGGTGGACCAAGGCCATCGCCGAGAGCACGACACCCACGGGCGTCATCACCAAGAAGGACGCCTACGGCTGGGACTTCACCGGACTCCCGTACACCGAGCAGCTGAACTGGTACCCCGACCTCGAGTTCGGCACCTACACCAGCTCTCGCCAGGCGGCCTGGTCAGTGACCGGCAACGCGAACTACGTGGTGCTCGGCGGCGAGTTCCCGAAGGTGAACAACGTCGCTCAGCAGGGGCTCGTCCGCTTCGGCAAGACGAGCGTCTCGCCGCACGCGGTCGGCCCGGTGTACAACGCGGGCCTCACACCGGCTCCGTACTCGAACGAGTCCGGCGTCGTGCGCGTGCCGTTCACCAGCGTCTGGGATCGTGACAACGCCACGATCACGTACGACGTCTTCCGCAGCCCGTCGGTGAAGATCGCGACCTTCACGCGCAGCGACGGCCGCTTCTGGAACCTCCCGGACCTCAGCATCACCGACACCGGGCAGGCGCCCGGAGCGCAGGTGCGCTACCAGGTCAGGGCCAAGGACGCAGACGGCAACGTCCAGTGGAGCGCGTGGTCGCCCTACGTCACCGTGTCGAGCACGCCGACCGCTGCATACCGCGCGGCAGTGCGAGCGAGCGGAGCCGAGCATTACTGGCGCCTCGATGAGACCACGGGAACCCGCCTCAAGGACGACATCGGAAACGCAGTGGGCACTGCGACAGGCCTCACGCTCGGCTCGAGCGGCGCGATGACGAACGACACGAACGCGGCCATCACCTCCGCGGGCGGCAGCTCACCGAAGATGACGACGCAGGACGTCAACGCCGCGCCCGCCGCAGTCACCGTCGAAGCCTGGGTGAAGACCACGAACACCAGGGGCGGACGAATCGTCGGCTTCGGCGACTCGGCCACCGGCACCTCGACCTCGGGCACCACCGATCGCGTGCTCTACCTCGACACCTCGGGGCGAGCGAACTTCGCGATCAACGACGGCTCCTACCGCACGATCTACAGCCGGACCGCCGTGAACGACGGCAACTGGCACCACATCGTGGGTACCGTCGGCAGTGAGGGGATGCAGCTCTTCGTCGACGGCAAGCGCGTCGACCGCGACCAGGCCAGAACCTCGCCGAGGATCTACGACGGGTATTGGCGCATCGGCGCCGACCAGACCAACGGCTTCACCAACAAGCCCACCAACGCGGGACTCGCGGGAACGATCGACGACGTCGCCGTGTATCCGGCGGCCCTGAGCCCGTCGGACATCCAGTCGCACTACCTCGCGAGCGGGCGTTCCGCAGCCTGGACCTCGACTCCGACGGATGTCTACGGCGCCGCCGTATCCACGGACAAGCCTGACCTGTTCTGGCGTCTCAACGAGACCGTTGCGGGAAGCATCGTCGATTCGGCGACCGGCGGCACGACCGGAAACCTCTCCGGCACCGTGACCCGGGGGCAGGCATCCGCGATCGGGGCCGGCACGGCGACCACGTTCAACGGGACGAGCGCGCTCGTCGTCGCTCAGGAGGCTTGGACGGCGCCGAGCACCTACAGCGCCGAGCTGTGGTTCAAGACGACGTCGACCAGGGGTGGGACCCTGATCGGGTTCGGGAACTCGACCAGCGGACTGAGCTCGTCGTACGACCGTCACGTGGTGATGCAGAGTGACGGCAAGATCCAGTTCGGAAGCGGGCAGCCGCAGACGACGCTCGTGACCCCCACGGCTTACAACGACGGGCAGTGGCACCATGTGGTGGCCACTCAGGGCACCGGCGGCATGAAACTGTGGTTGGACACGCAGCTGGTGGGCAGCAACTCGATGGCAGGGGCTGAGAACTACCGCGGCTACTGGCGCATCGGCGCGGACCGCACCTGGGGAAGCACACTCAGCAACTACATCGCCGGCACACTCGACGAGGTCGCCGTGTACCCCACCGCTCTCTCTGAGCAGCGGGTGCGCGATCACTTCGCCGCAAGCGGCCGGACAGTGCCAGGACGTGCCCCGGTGGCAGCGTTCACATCTGCGGCGAACAAGCTGAACATCGCGGTCGATGCCAGCACCTCCACCGACGCTGACGGGGGCCCGCTCGTCTACGCCTGGAACTTCGGTGACGGCACCCTGGCGGACGGGCCGACGGCGTCGCACACCTACGCCGCTGGCGGAACGTACACGATCACGCTCAAGGTGACGGACAGCACATCGTTGGTCAACACCCTCACGCGCGCCGTGACGGTCGCTCCGAACCAGGTCCCGACGGCAGTCGTCACCACGAACGCGGATCACCTCGACGTCGCCTTCGACGGGTCGGCATCGACGGATCCTGATGGCACGATCGCCTCGTACGCCTGGGACTTCGGTGACGGCGGGACAGGCACCGGGGCGACCGCGTCGCACAGCTACACGACGGCGGGCACATTCACCGCAACGCTCACCGTCACCGACGACAGCGGCGCCACGGCGACCGCGACTCGCACGGTGACGACGACGCTGGCGCCGAACCAGGATCCGACGGCCGCCTTCACGACGGCGACCGACATGCTCCGGGTCTCGACCGACGCGTCCACGGCGGCGGACCCGGACGGCACCATCGAGTCGTACGCCTGGCAGTTCGGAGACGGTGCGACCGCGACCGGAGCCACCGCGGAGCACACCTACGCGAATGCCGGCACCTACACGGTGACGCTCACGACGACCGACAACAGAGGGGGCACCTCGACGGTCACGCACGACGTCACCGTCGCGCAGAACCAGGCACCGACCGCGGCCTTCACCACGTCGGTCGCGAACCTCACCGCCTCCGTGAACGCCTCCGGCTCCGCGGATGCCGACGGTACCGTCGCCTCCTACGCCTGGGACTTCGGAGACGGCACCTCGGGCTCGGGTTCGACAGCCACGCACGCCTACGCTGCCGGGGGCACGTACACCGTGACTTTGACGGTGACGGATGACCGAGGCGCCACTGCCACCACAACGAACGCGGTCACGGTGGCGGCTCCGCAGGTATGGGCGCAGGACGCCTTCACGCGCACGGCGACCAACGGCTGGGGCACCGCGACGACGACGGGCGGCCCATGGACCATGTTCCCGAGCAGCGCGACGGCCCTCAGCAAGTTCGCCGTCAACGGCACGGGCGGCACGGTCACGCTGTCCGCCGGCAACAACTACTCGGCATCGCTCGCCGGCTCCACGCCGTCGACGAACACCGAGGAGCGGTTCACCGTGGCGTTCAACCAGCCGTCGACCGGCGGCGGCTTCTACTTCTCGGCTCTGGGCCGTCAGATCGACAGTGGCAACGACTACCGCGCGAAGTTCCGTGTAGCCTCCACGGGCGTCGTGTCGCTGTGGCTGACGAAGACGATCGGCGGGGTCGAGACGGTCCTGTCGTCTACGACGATCCCCGGTCTCTCGGTCACCACCGCAGATCAGCTGAGCGTCAGACTGCAGGTCACCGGAACGAACCCGACCACGTTGAAGGCGAAGGTGTGGCGCACGTCGGCCACCGAACCCACCGCGTGGGCACTCACTGCCACGGATGCGACGGCGTCCCTGCAGACCGCCGGCTACGTCGGAGTGAACAGCTACCTGTCGGGGAGCGCGACGGCAGTGCCGGTCGTGTACACCTACGACGACTTCTGGTCCGGCCCGGCTCAGTAGGGGAAGCAAAGAGGCCGGGGTGCTCACGCACCCCGGCCTCTTGCATGTGTTCCGCCGATCAGGGGAAGCGGGCCCCGATGGTCGGCGTCGCAGAACCGAGGATCGTCGCCACCACTGCCGGGATCGTCCGGGCCGACGCGGTCACCCCGGCCAGCAGCCTTCCGGAGCGATCGGTGGCCGCACGACCTTCGATCGCGGTCGAGTTCGCGTCCTGCCCGGTCGTGCCGCGGTACGTCGCCCACGTCGAGAAGACGTAGGGGTTCACGTTCTCCGCGCCGCGCGACCAGACGACGAACCAGGTGGGTGCGGCGGCACCGTTGCGCTGGACCACATTGCCGTCCGAGCGGATGTTCAGCTGCGCGGGTGTGTACCGGTGGGTGTAGTCCTCGACGCACACCGTGCAGTTGCCCGCGCTCTCACCGATGACGTTGTTGCCCATCGAGATGTCGCGGATGAGCCACGGCATCGTCGGGTCCGGGAACGGGCGCCGAGCGTTGTGTCCCGGCACCGACGCGTCAGTGGCGCTTCTGCTGTCCTGCACGACGTTGACGGCGCGGTCGCCGCCGATGATCGTGTTGTTCCAGAGGTTCACACCACCGGTGTTGTTGATCTTGACCCCGTTGCCGACGTTTCGCAGCACGAGGTTGTTGACGAAATCGATCTTCTGCGAGAGCTCGAGGAATGCCCCGGCTCCCTTGTTCTCGATGATGTCGGATCCGGCGATGCGGACGTCGTACACGGACTGGTCGAGCCAGACACCCGGCCCGTCGTTGCGCAGCAACGCGGAATCGGTCACCGTCACGCCGCGCGACTTCGCGATCTTCACTCCGCCGGACACCGGCGATGTGTTGAAATGCTCGGCGTTGTTCTCGATAGCGAGCAGATCATCGATGACGAGCGCATCGGCGTAATTCGCGCCGAGGCCCATGAGGCCGTTGCGTGCGAGCGTGACATCGCGGACCGTGGCGTTCGACGACCCGACGAAGAGTCCTGTCGAGGCGTTGTCGTAGATCACGACGTTCTCGAGAGTCGCCCGCGGCGCCTCGACCGTGACGGCGCCCATCATCCACACGGACGTCGCATAGTTGCGGATGCCGATCCCCCGCACCACGGCTCCCTCGCCTCGGAGCGATAGCGCCTTCGTCAGCGTCGAGGTCTTGACGTTGCGTCCGGTCGGATCGGTGCCGAGGTAGAGGCGGTCGTTCGCGACGTCCGTGAAGAATGTGCCCACCTTGAGATTCGCGAGCGAGGCGACCTCCGCCTGTGCGACGCCATCGATCCAGACCTGCTCGGGATGCGCGGCCATGGGATGCGCGTCGTTCAGCCATCTCCACCCGGCCTCGGTGCCGTCGGCCTCACCCTTCGTGAACGATGGGGTGGAGTCGAAGTCGTACTTCCAGTCGGCGCTGAACCAGCGTCCACTCGAGCCCTGCCAGTTCTTCAGCGTCGACGCCCCGTCGAACCAGACGGCCTCGCCGGGGTAAGACTGCACCGTGAGCTTCTTGCCCGCGGGGATCACGACCGACTCGTGATACGTGCCTGCCCGAAGCACGAGAGTGGCCCCGGATGCTGCACGGTCGACCGCAGTCTGCACGGTGGCGAAAGGCGCTGCGGACGACCCTGTTCCGGCGGCCGTGCCGCTGGGACTCACGAAGAGCGCACCCGATGGAACGGCGTAGTTCGTCGACCCCATCACCGCAGAACCGGCCGCGGTGCGAGTGCCGGCCACGTTCCAGACCGGGGCTCCACCTGCGGGGGCCGCCGGAGCGGTCGGCGTCGTCGGAGCGGTCGGCGTCGTCGGGGCCGTCGGAGCGGTCGGCGTCGCCGGGGGCGTTGTCGGCTTCACCTCCTGCTTCGTCGTCACCCGAAGATCGTCGAACAGGACCGCGAGTGCGGGAGTGCTCCGCGAGACATAGAGTCGCACTCCGGTGCGGCCGGCGACCGTGAGTCGCTTCGTCGCACGGTCGGTGACGCTGAGCTTCCAGGTGGACGGCTTCACGCCCACGGCGTGCACACGCGCGTCGATGGTGACGGCGACCGTCCCCGCGAGACGGGTCTCGAGCACGAAGGGGACTCCGGCCTTGACCCGCAGGTCCGGAACCGAGGTGTGGCCGAGCGAGGTCTGCACGCCGGCGTTGACTCGGAGCGTCTCGAGAAGGATCACGCCCTTCGGGTCGACGCGCACCTGGGTCTGATAGAAGCCGTCGGCGGCGAGGCGCGACTGCAGGCTCAGGTACACGCCGGAGCCTGCAGTCGGAAGCTTCGGGAGGGTGAAGACCGTGGACTGGGTCGAGTCTCTGACCGACAGGCCGACAGGCCGAGCGGTGACCGTGGCGCCCGAGGCGGCGGCGGTCAGCTTCGCCGCGCCGTTGGCGACCGAGGCTGAGGTCACGGGTGCCGCGTCGTAGGTCGTGCCCTGGGCCGATGTGCCGAGGCCCTTGGCGACGGTACGGGTCATGGAGTCCTGAACCACGACCACGTCTGTCGTCGCCGCCGCGGCGGGTGAGACGACGACCAAGGGGAGTAGAAGTGCGGATAGGGATGCGATGAGGGGGAGGGTTTTTTGCGCATGAGGGGGAGGCTCCGATGTGCTTCTCGTCACTGCAGGGTCGGGGTGGCAGCTACGACATCCGCCTTCGGGTGGCGGATTATCCTAGACCATAGCCTGAATTCCCTGGGTAGTCACGCTGGGTTCGCTGATATCGATTGAGTAAACGTCAGCGATCGGAGATCCTTTCGACTCAGCCGAGCGCCGACATCTTTCGGAACCATATGGCCAAGGCCGCGGCCAGGTACAACAGCGCGGCGAGTCCCAGCAGGCTGTATACCAGCATGAACGCGGGCGCCCAACCCCAGAGCACGAACGCGAAGCACAGCACGCCGTAGTCGGTGGGTAGACCCATCAGAGAACGGACGAGCGAGAATCCCCCGGCCTGCGCCGCCTGCGGCACCCCGCGCTTGCCGCGCAGGAGGTCATTCAGGATCATCCCGAAGAACGTGACCGTCGAGATCACGGCGAACCCGAGCGGAACCAGAAGCCAGAGATCGGAGGGCAGCGGGAAGAAGCGGTACCACCCGATCGCGACGGCGAGCGGGAGGGAGACGAGCTTGGTCGAATCAAGAACGTGATCGAGCCATTCTCCGGCGAGCGATCCGCCCCCACGCAGTCGCGCCACCTGGCCGTCGGCGCTGTCCCACGCATAGCCGATCGCGAGAAGCAGCCAGACGACGATGCCGAGAACGATGGACGGGGGCACCGTCGCCAGCAGGACGATCCCCGTGAAGGTGAACGCGGCGCTGATGAGCGAGACCTTGTTGGGCGTGAGGCCGGCGGTGTATGCGCCCGCCGCGATCACTCGACCCACCGGACGATTGACGAACACCGAGTAGGCGGGGGCCCCGCGGGCCCTCCCCTTCTGCGCTGCTGAAAGGCTCCGGTAGGCGTCTGCGAAACTCAGGGGGTCACTCCTCGTGCTCGGAAGTCATCGAATGCCACGGTGTACGGAACGCTGCTGAATCCGGACCCCGCGTATGTCGAGATCCCGATGTAGCCGGCGGTCTGCAGGGCTGCGGTGGAATCGGTCGTGGACAGCTGCCAGGCAGCCGGTTCTGTCGTTCCCGCCGCCCAGAGCTTACTCCGCAGCGTCGTCGTACCTGTGCCGAATGCCTGCACTCGCACGTTATATATCGTTCCCGCCGCGAATGTGAACCCGGTGAGGTTCTGCGAGACGAGCGCCGTGCCGCCGCGAGCGAGCTGCGCCGTCACCGAGCCGTCGGCCCCGATCAGCCAGCGTGCACGGTAGTCGTCCGCACCGACGACCCGGGCGAGAGCCGCGACGTAGACCCGCGCGCCCGTCGGCAGTGCGGGGGCCGTGACCGTGAAGGTCAGGTCCGTGCTGGTCGAGGTCGCCGCGTTCAGCGATGCGGTGCGGGTCTGCCCCGCCGCCTGCGTCGTGAACTTCGCGGCGCCGTTGTCGATCGACACGTTCGCCGCTCCGCTGGTCTGCGACCAGACGCCGCCGGTCTGCGCCGTTCCCAGAGCACCGTTCGCCCGACCGAAGTCGTCGGCGGCGAAGGCAGCGCCCGCGGGAGCGACCACGGTCACCGACTGGGTGACGGTGTTCACGGCGCCGGCGTTGTCGGTCACCGTGAGCGTCACCGTGTATGTGCCCGCTGCGGCATACGGGTGCGAAGTCGTCGCGCCCGTGCCGGTGGTGCTGTCACCGAAGTTCCACGCATACGAGGCGATCGAGCCGTCAGGGTCCGTCGATGCCGAGGCATCCACTGCGACGGTGAGATCCGTCGGTGTGGCCGTGAACGAAGCGACCGGGTTCTGGTTCCCCGGGGCCGGAGCCGTCACGGTCACCGGCTTGGTCACCGTGCCCGTCGCACCCTTGTCGTCCGTCACAGTCAGCTTCACCTGATACGTGCCCGCCGCGGCGTACGTGTGCGCCGTCGGCGTCGCTCCCGAACCCGTGGACCCGTCTCCGAACTCCCATGCGTACGACGCGATGGTTCCGTCGGCGTCCGCCGAGGTCGACCCGTCGACCGTCGCTGCGAGGCCGCTCACCGAGCTGGTGAACGCGGCCGTGGGCGCCTGGTTGGCGGGAGGAGTGGGACCGCCCGTGGTCGAGCCTGCCCAGAAGTTGTCGAACCGTGTCTGGAAGGGCACGTTGGTGACGGATCCGCCGAGGTACACGCCGAGTCCGACGTGGCCCGCCGACTGCAGTCCCGCCGCGGAGCTCGTCGTGGTCGACGTCCACGCGGTCGGCTCCGTCGTTCCGACCTTCCAGACCTTCGCCCGGACCGTGGTCGGAGACGTGCCGGTCGCCTCGGTGCGCACATGCAGCGCCTCGCCCGCGGCGACGGTCAGCCCGGTCGGAACCGTGGTCAGCACGGTGGTGGTCTGCTGCAGCTGCAGCTGCACCCCGCCGGTCGGAGACACGATCACACGGGACCTGTAGTCCTCGGTGCCGACGCGGCGTGCCGCCACTGTGTAGTACGCGCTGCCTCCGGTCGGAAGCTGCGGCAGGACCACATCGACGTCCACCGCGGTGTCTGTCGAGGAGACGCCGGTGAGGTAGGCGTACCGCTGCGCTCCTCCGGCGGGCTGCTGGAACGCCGCGTATGCACCGCTGACCAGGTAGTTGGATGCCGTGTTCGACAGCGTCCAGGCCCCACCCGTGTTTGCGGTCCCGAGGCCGCTGGCGGCCGTGCGGTTGAACGAATCCGAGGCGTATGTCACTGCACCGACCGGCGCCGACACGGTGATCGAGGCGGTCTTCTGCGAGGTGGCACCCTCGTCGTCGGTGACGGTCAGGGTGATCGTGTAAGTGCCGGCTGCAGCGTATGTGTGCGTCGCCGTGGCCCCCGAGCCCGCTGCCGTCGAGTCACCCCAGTTCCAGGAGTATCCGGCGATCGTGCCGTCGGTGTCCTGAGAAGCGCTCGCGTCGACGTCGACCTTGAGGTCGGCCGCCGCCGAGGTGAACGACGATACGGGCGCCTGGTTGGCCACCGCCTCGACGATCGCCGTCTCGGTGTCGGTCGCGCCCTTGTCGTCGGTGACCGTGAGGGTCACCGTGTAGGACCCGGCGACGGCGTAGGTGTGCGTCGCCGTAGCACCGGAGCCCGCGGGCGATCCGTCGCCCCAGTTCCAGCTGTAGGCCTGGATCGTGCCGTCGGCGTCAGTCGAGGCCGAGGCGTCGACCGCGAGGCCGAGCTTCGTGACCGCGGTGGTGAAGCTGGCGCTCGGCGCGATGTTCGCCGGCGCGCCGGTCGTTCCCAGCGCGTAGTGCTGAGAGACGGCGGTCTCGGAGATGGGCGTCAGATAGACCGCGACCTCGTCGATGGCTCCGTCGAACTCCCAGTCTCCGGGGCCCCAGGTGACGTCGCCACCCACGTGCCAGTATCCGGTGTAGTCCTGCGCGTTCGTCTGGCCGTTCGACCCCTGCAGCACGCCGTCGACGTAGAGACGCATGCCGGTCGCGCCCTGCGTCGCGACCACCTGATGCCACTGACCGTCGTTGTACGACGCGCTGGTCTGCAGCGTCTCGGCGAAACCGACCCACACGCCGTAGATCAGCTTGCCGTCGGGTGTCATGTAGACGTGTCGGTCGTACCCGGAGGAGTTGCCGTCAGCGCTGTTTCCGAATCCGATGATCTTGCCACCGGTCGTGGTGTCCGTCTTGAACCACGCCTCGAGCGAGTACGACCGCGGGTTCGTGAAGGCGTTCTGGCTGATGACCTGGCCGCCCTCGAACGTGGCCGCCGAGTTGCTGACTCCCTCGAGAGCTCCGTTCGCGCCCTTGGTGACAGCGCCGAAGTAGTTGCCCTTCTGGTTGTAACCGGAGGCGTCTGCCGCGACACTGCCGGTCGACTCGCCGAGACGCCAGTACAGCGCGGGGTCGGCGGCGTAGACGGCTGCGCCGTATGCGTCGCTCGGTGCGGTCGAGCCCTCGAGCTCGCGCCCGGATGCGGTGTAATGGGCGGCTGCCTGCTCGCGCGTCAGCGGAGCCCCGTAGATGGCGACCTCGTCGATCTGACCGTCGAAGAACGCGGCTCCAGACCAGGAGGTGTCTCCACCGACACGCCAGTACCCGTTGTACGGCTGGGCAGAGGTGACATCGGTGCGCTGGGCGACCCGGACGCCGTCGATGTAGAGCACCATGCCGCCGTCGCTGAGACCGGCGGACATGTAGTGCCACTGACCGTCGTTGAATGCGGACGACGAACTGATCGTCTGAGATGAGCCGGGGTAGACGCCGAAGGTGACGCGTCCGCTGGCCTCCATGTAGACGTGGCGGTCATAGCTGCCGGATGTGCCGGTCGAGCTGCTGCCGAAGCCGACGATCTTGCCGCCGTCGGTGGAGGTCGTCTTGAACCAGGCCTCGACACCGAAGGTGTCAGGGCCGGCGATGGCCGAGGTGGTCGACGCGAAGCCGTTGGCCGAGCCGTCGAAGTCGGAGGCGTCACGGGAATCCGAGAGCATGGCGCCCGAGGTTCCGCGGGTGACGCCGCTGCGTACCGCGAGGTCCGATGCACCGGCCCAGTCGTACGAGAGGGTCGCGGACGAGTCGTCGAGCGGCCAGTAGCTCAGGGGCGCGTCCTCGAGCACCGCGGTACGGTACGCACTCGGAGCCGCCGAGCCGGACGCCGTCACGGTCGTCGTCCCGCCGAGGATCGAATGACCTTCGTTGTCCGTGGCGCGCACCCGGTATGTGTAGCTCGTGCCGTTCGTGACGGTGGTGTCGACGAACGCCATCGGGGGCAGGCCCCAGTCGGCGGACTTCGACCGGATCTTCTCGTAGGTCTTGACGACCACGTTGTCGCGCAGGACCTCGTACTTCAGGAACTCGCTGTCACGGTCGTAGTTGAGTGGCCAGCTCACGCGGATCGATCCGCCGGTGAGCGCGATCGAGGATGCCGGCCACGCGGTGTTCCAGAGGATAGGGCCCTGTGCGTTCGGAGCCTTGCTGGTCACGGCGAAGCGGGCGAGGCCCTGCTGCCCGGTGTTGTTCACCCGGGTGAACTCGCCGCCGTACACGAGGTACTCGCTGTTGGAGGAGACCGACCACGGACCCTGCGATGCGCCACTGACGTTGCCCGCGTTGAAGGCGGGGAACCAGTGCTGCAGCTTGGGTGCGGGGTTTCCGCCGAAGTCGTAGTAGCCGAGGTTCAGGCCATAGGGCGTGGTGCGCTCGACGTCCTTTGTGACGGCCAGGCCGCGGTAGAACGACCAGGGGTCGCTCTGCGGGAATCCGTCGACGAGGCTGCCGCAGTAGTGCGAGTGGCCAGCCGCGTACACGCTGTCGCCCATGGGCTCGACGTCGTACTGGTCGCCGTGGCAGTCGTTGACCCAGACCAGGTTGCCACTCGACCACGACGCACGGAACGAGCCCTCGAGGTTGCCGCCGTTGCCGAAGACGTAGCCGGTGCCGTAGATGTCGTCGCCGTCGGACTTGAGCGAGAGAATCGCCGCGTCGAGACCGGCGTTGCGGATCACGTTGTTCGCGGAGAAGGGCAGCAGCGAGGCGTCGGATGCCGACACCATGGCCAGTCCGTAACCGGGATTGGAGCTGCCGTTGAGGGTCAGGAAGTTTCCGCCGAGCACGACCTTGTCACCCGCGGGAGAGACGGTGACGACGCGGCCCTGACGTGACTCGAGCACGGGCGCCCAGGGGAGCAGAGTGCCGCTGCGGGTGAAGGCTGCGGCGCCGGAGCGGTCGTTGCCCGAGACTCGGCCGAACGTGCCGGTGATGTACACGGTGTCGTTGGTCGCGGCCACGCCGGAGGTGACGCCGTTGGAGTTCGGGTTGAACGCGGCCAGGTTGCCGCTGGGCAGATCGAACGCGGCGACGCGGTTGCGCGTCTGGGTGTTCACCGTGGTGAAGTCGCCGACGATGTAGAGCCGCGTTCCGTCGGGCGAGGCCTCGACCTGGCGCACCTGGCCGTTGATCGAGGGGGCGAACGACGTGATCAGCGCGCCCGTGCGGATGTCGTAGGCCAGCAGGTTCGATCGGGGCGTCTCGTTCGTCCCCGCGGCCGCGCCCGCCGGGCGTGCGCTGGTGAACTTTCCGGCCGCGTAGACGACGTTGCCCACGACTGCCTGATCCCAGACGATGCCGTTGATCTGAACCGTCGGAAGCGAGTCGGCGGTCACCGTCGGCGCTTCCCCCTCGGGTGGACTGACGTCCGCCTGAGCCGGCGAGATCGCCACCAGCGATCCGAAGGCTATGGCGAGCGTCATCGCGATCGCGATCGATGCTCCCCGTGCGCGGCGTCCCCAAGACAGAGCTGTAGTGCCCATCGTTCATCTCCCCAGATGATGGACCGTTCGCGCTCAACCCCTACATTGGCACCGAACGATGATTCCCCAGTAATCCGTCGTCCGACGGTGACGACCTAAGGTCGAGGACCGACGAAGACGACGTTTGGCGCAGCGGCCAATATATCGACAGTAACACGCACGTCCCCGTCAGGAGAAGAGGGAACTGCAAACTGGTATATCGCATCCGCGCTGGCGCCTGCCGGGATGGAATCCGGCCACACTGTGGTGCCCTCGCCGGTCAACCCCGCCGCGGGAAGCCGGTCGTCCCCGCCATAGGTCAGCGTGACGTTCGCCCCCGCCGTGTCGACGGGCGCATCCGAATCGTTCGTGAGGCGGACAGTCACCTGGATCGCCGGCCCGCTGGGCTCGCCCGGGATGTCGTTGCCTGCGGTGATCGACTCGATCGCCGTGACTTCCGCGACCACGCCGTCGACCGCGGGGGCGGGTTCGTCGAGAGGCACCTCTTCACCGTCGCCGGGCTTCGCGACGTCGTCGGTGGCACCGGGCGTCGGAGTCTCGAATTCGGTGGGCTGTGGTGTCGGCGTCGGTCCCGGTGTGGTGGTGACCCCCGGTGTGGTCGACGCACCGGGCTCCCCCTGACCTGAGTTGCTGTTCGCGATCACGCCCCACACGATCCCGCCGATGAGGAGCACGGCGACCACGCCGACGATCGTCCATCCACGCCACCCCATCCGCCGCTGCGGACCTCCGACCGACTCAGTCACTGGTCTCTCCTCCGCGCCGGGTCTCCGCGTCGACGACACGGATATTCCGACATTCTAGGTGAGACTCGCCTGTCGCGACCGGCGCCCGTCCACCCGATCGTATTCGGGTCCGACAGGGTCATCGGCGTGCCTGGAACGATGGGTGAGCAATGAGGCCACGACGAAGAACAGGATGAAGGCAGTCGCACTGTCGATGAGACCGCTCTCCGTGACGGAGCGGATGATGACCAGCGTCAGCAAAGGCGTGATGAGCCATCGGCGCCGAGATGAGATCAGCGCGCTCGCCACGCACCACACGATCAGCGCTCCGATCAGCGCGGTGCCGATGAGCCCCGTCTGGGCGAGCAGCGAGGCCCAACTGCTGTCGAGCACCTGCTCGTCACGCCATTTGATGTCGACCGGGATCTTCTTGGCGGAGAGGCCGATGCCGATCCACTTCTGCCATTCGCTCCAGTCCCATCCGATCACGACCCTCCACACGTCGAAACGCGAGTCGAGAGCGGTGGAGGTGTCGTTCGACCCTGCTCGGGTGGCGAGGCTGCCGAAGACGTCGGTGAACGACCCGATCGCGTAGCCGAGTGGAAGAGCGCCGAGAAGAAGGTAGACGACGCTGCGGTCCCGGATGCCGTTGACCACCACTGCGACGCCGATTCCGACCACGATCGCGAGCAGGCCGGTGCGTGATCCGCTCGCCACGGCGATGCCGACCAGGAGGACGGCGGCGAGCAGCCGCCAGACCCGCACGCCGTTGCGCAGCATGAGGATGACGAGACCGACGATCGGCGCCGCCACAAGGCCGGCGAGTTCGTTCGGGTGGATCTCGGGGATACCCCCACCGAGACGACCGCTCGCCGCCAGGCTCGGCAGTCCGGTCACCGCCGCGACGACGGCCACTGAGGCCATCGCCGCGAGCAGGCACACGATGCTCGTCACCCACGGCACCGTCGTGAGGAGGAAGAGGATCGTCGCCATCACCAGGAACATCCTGCCGACGAGGACGATCGTCGCAGAGTCGTTGCCCGCGAGAATCGACCCGAGAACACTGACGAGCAGCGCGACGGCGATCACTCCCGCGGGTGCGATACCGACGGCGACCCGCTCGCGCGTCCTCGCCGCCAGCGCGACCGTCGCGGCGAGCGCGAGAAGCGCGATGAACGCCTTGGCGACAACCACCCCATCCGCGCCGCCGGAGTAGATCGTCGCGCTGCGCCAGGGGATCACGCTCACGATGATCAGCACATAGAGAGCCCCCACCACCGCCACTCTCGCCGCGCTGGGATGGTGCGCGGACTGCTGCCGAGGCGGGCGCTGAAGATCAGTCGGAGCGAGCATGCGAGCCTCCGGCGCCCGCGGCGACGGTGTCGCGATCGGAGACTCGCCACGACTCGGCGATGGAGCCCAGCGACCGAGACCCCGTGTGCAGCATGACGACGCCCAGAGGGCGGACGCCCATGACCCGCAACCGTGTCGCCACGGCGACGAGGTCGGTCGCCGACGTCGAGTTGTGCCTCACCGTGATGATGAGACCGGCGCCCGGGCCCATGAGCTGTTCGATGAGCGCGGATGCGCCGGGTTCGCACACGACGATCACCACGTCGAAGCTGTCGTGCATGGAGCTGACCAGCTCGGGGAGCTCGGAGACGAGCCTCTCGAGCGTGATGGGCTCCGCGGCGACGAAGACCGCTCTCTTGTCCTCATCGTCCGAGATCGTCGCCCCGTCGAGCACCTCGTTCAGGGTGTGCCCATGACCGGCAACGTGGGCCTCGCGGGTATCGATGACACAGGCGGTCGCGCCGATCAGACGCTGCGCTTCGAGCATCCCGGTGACCGCATCGTCGTCGATCGCTCCGTCCGAGGCGGGGACGAGCACATGCGTTCGCATGCGCCCTCCGGCGAGCGCCACGAGGTTCCCGGCCGCCTCCTCGTATGCGACGATCGCGCCGGAGCCGTCATCGGGACGGAGTCGACTGCGCCGCGGGATCTGCCCGATGACCGGGAGACCCGAGGAGCGCCGCACGTCGGAGATGGTCCGAAGCCGACGGTTCGTCGTCGTGCGATAGACCGCGATGATGGCGCCGAGCGCGAGGCCCGCGATGCCACCGAGTCCGGTGATCGCGGTCACCTGAGGCGAGATCGGCGCAAGGGGAGCGACCGCCGGGAGCACCTGATCGAGTGCCACAGTGTACCGTGCGTCGTCCTCGTCGTTCTCGGTCTCGCCGATCAGCTCCGAGAGATGCGTCGCGGCCGAGTTGGCGATGTCGGTGGCGAGCTCAGCGGTGGGAGCATCAGCGCGCACCACGAGCAGCACCGTGTCGGCTGTGTTCTCGGCGGACAGCATCTGTCGAATGTCACGGTCGGTGTACTCGTCCTCGTCGAGGTCGAGTTCTGCGCGCACCTTGTCGATCACCTCGGGGCTGTCGACCAGCGGCGGATAGGACTTGATACGGGCGAGGCTGAACTGATTCCGCTCGAAGAGAGATGCCTCGGTCGAATCGACACGGAGCAGCAGTGTCGACGTGGCCGCGTACGTCTCGGGCAACAGCTTCGTGACGAACCACCCCATGCCGGCACCGAGCACCGCGAGTACGACGATGACAACCCATCCCTCGCGCAGGATACGTCCATAAGGGACATCTTCCATCGCCAACCCCCTCAGCCGAAGACAGGGCCTAAACCTATCATTCACGGTCCTGTGCTCTGTCACCACGCGGGCTGCCGGGGCCACGACCCGCGACGACCAGCCAACGCAGTCCCAGACCCCCGAGCAGTGATGCGACGGCGAGCGCGAACGGCAGCGTCGACGGTTGCGCACCCAGCGCGATCATCACGATCACGGCCGCGATCGCGAGGATCGTGTCGGAGAGACGGATCACGAATACCGCTACCTGGCGACCGGCGACCGCCCCCAACGCCCCGTACGGGGTCACGACAGCGACGGACATTCCGTAGGCCAGCCATGCGATCACAGCAAGCGGGTCGACCTCGACATCGAACAGGAGCGGACTCACCCACGGGATGAGCACCACGGCGATCGCGCTCATCACCACCGTGCCTGCGAGCAGGAAGACCACGACACGGTCGGCCTCGCGTACGGATCCGCTTCCGCCTGCCTTGTGCTGGTCGGCGAAGCGCACGAAGAGGAAGGACGAGAGCCCGCCTATCACGAGGATCAGCGGAGAGGTGTAGGTGCGAGCGGCCTCGAGCAGACCGACGGCGGTGAGCCCGGCGCCGGCGAGCACCAGCAGACGCAGCACGGTGAACAGGCTCGGGCGCAGCACCTGCTGAAGCCCACGCCACATTCCGTACCGCCAGACCGCGGCCATGTCCGCACCACGGAGGCCCACGAGACGCCTGTCGCTCCGAGGTGACAGGAACCAGCCGACGAACGTCGCGACGATCTGTCCCGCGGCGATGCCGCCGAGGAAGGCGGCGAGTGTCAGGGTGCCCGTGACATGCACCGTGAGGATGATGGCGAGCGCGACGACGAATCCTGCGACGTCGGTGATCGCGGTGCGGATGAACAACAGATGCGCGATCAGCATCCGCCGGACGATCTCCTCGACCGCGAACGCGGCGAGGGCAAGTGCGAACAGCGCCGATTCCGCTGCGTCAGAGAATCCGGTGAGCCAGGCGATCAGGAAGGAGCCGACCGCCAGCACCGCGGATGATGCGAGCAGCATCGCCTCGAGGCCTGCCCTGATCGGGCGCTGCGAGCGGTCGAGCACCACGAGGGAATCGCCGACGAGGCCGGTGACGACAGCGGTGGCGACGATCACCACACCGTACAGGATCGCGAATCGGCCGTACTCCTCGATGCCGAGCAGTCGGGCGACGAGGATCTGCAGGAGCAGACCGATACCCGCCTGCGCCGCCTGCGCGATCACGGCCCCCAGTGCCTTGCGCTTCATGTCGCCTCCCCGCCTGACATCCTCGCACGCCATCGACGTCGCTCGATCCCGGCGTCGGAGCGCGGCCATCCGCAGCACCGGCGGCCCCGGTCGTACGCTCTTCGGCTCAGAGCTCGCCGGGCTTCATCGCCTCGGCATCGATCGCCCGTATGATGCGCAGCGTCGCCGTGTCCGGCTTCGGCTCCCCGTCCTGCGTCGCCTCCTTCGCCCGTCGCTGCGGCGCGTAGACCACGAGGGAGTGGAAGAGGAATCGCGCGAAGAAGGCGACGATGAGCGACAGCCCCGTCGCGAGCACGCTGGAGATATGCCAGGTCTCGACCATGAGCGCCATCACGGGGATCCGCAGTGCGGCTTCGACGTTGTTGAAGGTGAACGACGCGGCGAATCGGCCGCCCAGTCCGCGTGCGTCCGTGCGCATGTCCGCGAAGACGAACCGCTCCTGCAGGAGGAAGTTGCCGATGATCGTGACCTCGGCGCCGATGATCGCGGCCCATATATAAGGAACACCTGCGGCGGTGAGCAGCCACATGATCCCCAGGTTCGCAGCCGCGCCGATCACTCCGATGATCGCGAAGAGCGACATCTTGCCGAATCGGAGTCTGGCCAGGTGCGCCACGAAGGTCGCCCCCTGACGCAGGCTCGCCTTGGAGGTCCCGTGACGACGCTCGCCGAACTCCATCGGCACCTCGGCGATGCGGAGGTCCGTGCGAGCGAGGATCTCGAGGAGGATCTTGAATCCCTGCGGCTTGAGGGCGGCCAGGTCCAGACGCGACCGGTCGACGAGGAAGAACCCGGTCATCGGATCGGTGCTGCGGGCGAGACGGATCGGGAACATCGCCCGTGTCAGCCAGGTGGCCGCCCTGGAGACACCGAAGCGGACCGCCGTTCCCAAGCCGCTCGTGTCGCCGCCGCCGATGTATCTCGAGGCGGCGACGAGATCGGCGCCGCCTTCGCCGTGCCTTCCCAGGAGAACGGGAAGCAGCTCGGGCGGATGCTGCAGGTCGCCGTCCATGACGATGCAGAGATCGTGCTGTGCGGCCTCCAGCCCGACGACGACCGCTCCCCCGAGCCCACCGGTGTTGTCGGCCCGGTGGATCACGCGCACGGGCAGCGGAGCATCGGCTGCGACCCGCTCGACCTCGGCGGCCGTGCTGTCTGTGCTGTCGTCGACGAACAGGATCTCGGCGTCGTACGCGGCGAGCGCGAGCGCGGTGCGGGCCACCAGTTCAGCGACGTTGTCGCGTTCGTTGAAGGTCGGCACGATGACGGTGACCGCTGTCCCCACTGTCCGCCCCCTTCGCCTGTACCGGCATCACTGCGGACTCCATAGTTCCATGTGTTCCTATGCGTCGGGAAACCGCGACCTGCTAGAGTGACGGGATGCGGCTGTGGGAGTCGCTGGGCGGATGGGGATCCGCCTCTGGGGAAATACTGATCTGGGGAGATCATGGGGACGCGCATCGGCTATGCCGTGGGTGCTTTCGACCTGTTTCACGTCGGGCATCTCAACCTTCTTCGTCACGCCAAGCAGCACTGCGACATTCTCGTCGCCGGTGTCGTCAGCGATGAGATGCTGCGGCAGGTGAAGGGCATCGAGCCCGTCATCCCGACCGTCGAGCGGGCGGAGATCGTCCGTCACATCTCGTTCGTCGATGATGTGTACGTCGAGACCACGCCGTCGAAGATGGATTCGTGGCGAGACGTGCAGTTCACGCACTTCTTCAAGGGCGACGACTGGCGGGGCACCGAGAAGGGCCTGCGGCTCGAGAGGGAGTTCGGGGAGGTCGGCGTCGAGGTCGTGTACTTCCCGTACACCGCGCACACGTCGAGCTCGTCGCTGCGTCGTGCGCTCGATGCGATCAGCGCAGGCGCGACCGTCGGCGGCGCTCCTGCGCTCGCGACGCGCTGACTGCCCCTGACTGACGGCGGGGCGGGCCCGGGCCGGACCCTGCCGTCAGTCAGTTCGCGACGCCGAGCAGGCTGCGCGCCATCCGTGCGACGTGCGGCGGCGTGTGCGCACCGAGCCAGACCGTCCATTGCAGCGCCGGCTCCGCGCACGTCCACTCGACGCACCAGGAGTGCACCGCGTTCGCGAGGCGCTCGCCTTTCGCATGCTGACGGGCACCGTCACCGCGCAGCAGCCACCGCACGGACACTCCCTCGGGCACGTCGATGTGGCGGAACTGGATGCGAGCGGCCGCCTCGATGAGGATGACCCCCTCGGCATCCCACGGCATGCGAGCGGCGATGGCGGCGATGGCCCCGGCATCGGTCGAATCACCCGCGATCAGCACGACTCCCTCGATGTTCTCCCAGTCCGGATCCTCGAGGTGCTCGCATGCGCTGTTCATACGCCCGAGTATAGGTAAGGGTACCCTTATCTATCAATGGCGGATCAGTCGCATCGCCGCATCCGCCGTCTCGGCGCCTGCCCAGCCGAGCGGCTCTACGCTGGATACATGACTTCTCCTGCAGACTCCGCCATCACGATGTTCGGTGCCGATTGGTGCCGCGACTGCATCCGCACCAAGAAGCAGCTCGACTCCCTCGGCGTGGAGTACACCTATGTCGACCTCGTCGCCGACCCCTCCGCGGCCGACGTCGCGAAGGAGATCTCCGGTCGCACGAACATCCCCGTCGTGGTCTACCCCGACTCCTCGCACCACGTCGAGCCGTCGAACGCGGACGTCGAGTCGAAGCTCCGCGAACTCTCCCTGATCTGACCTGAAGCGGCCTCGTCGCGCACCGATACACTGGCGCGATGAGCACCGCGGCTCGGCCCGAACGGGCGTCCGTCCGCCTGCCCGTTCGCACGGTCGCCCTGTACGCGATCGGCTCGCTCGGCACAGGCGGCTATGCCACGCTGCCCGGGCTCGTGCTGACGTACTTCCTGACCGACAATCTCGGCGTCGCCGCACTCGCGGCCGGTCTCATCGTGACCGCGGCGAAGATCTGGGACGTCGTCATCGACCCCCTGATCGGCGCAGCCTCGGACCGCCAGTACGCGAAGACCGGTTCGCGTCGCGGACTCATGGTCGTCGGCGCTCTGACGCTCCCCGTGTTCTTCGCGTTGACCTTCGCGGTGCCGCCGGCGTGGGGGCCCCTCGCCGGCGCGGTGTGCGTGCTGCTCGCGTTCCTCGCCACCGCGACGTCATTCAGCCTGTTCCAGGTGCCCTACGTCGCGCTGCCCGCCGAGCTGACGTCAGGGTACGACGAGCGCACCCGCCTGCTCGGGTGGCGCGTGGTCGTGCTCACCGCATCCATCCTGCTCTTCGGCGCCGGCGGACCCGAGTTGAGACGCGCGACCGCCGACCCCGTCACGGGATACCTGCTGATGGGCGTCGTCGCCGGCGTGCTCATCGGCATCGGCATGCTCATCGCATCGCGGACAGCCGATGCGGCCGCGCGGAGCATGGCCGCGGCTGACCGACCGAAGGCCCTCGCCCCCGTGGGCCTGCGTGAGCAGTACGCTGCGGGCCTGCGCACGTTGCGTCGCAGCCAGCCCTTCCGCGCACTGCTCGGCACGTTCCTCCTGCAGGCGCTCGCCACCGGCACGATGCTCGCCGGCGCGCAGTACGTGGCCACCTGGGTGCTGCGCTCGGAGGACGCCGTCACGCTGGTCTTCCTGGCGCTCGTCGGTCCCGCCCTGGTGGCGACGCCGGGGTGGACGATCGTGGCGCGACGTCTGGGCAAGGAGCGGGCGTTCGCGATCGCGAGCGGGGTCTTCCTGATCGCCGCCGCATCGCTCGTCGTCGCGGTCTGGACGCCGGGAGCATGGATGTACGGCTCGATCGCGGTGGCGGGCATCGCCTACGCCGGGCTGCAGTCGCTGCCCATGGCGATGCTCCCCGACGTGATCTCGCACGATGAGCGGCACAGCGGCCGCGGGCAGGCGGGTACCTTCACGGGAGTGTGGACGGCGGGAGAGACCATCGGGTTCGCGCTCGGAGCGAGCGCTGTGTCCCTCACCCTCGCCGCGACGGGCTACGTGTCGAGCGTCGCAGGTGCCACAGCCTCACAACCGGATGCCGCGATCACGGGCATCGTGCTGGCGTTCAGCATCCTGCCCTCGTTCCTGATGGCAGCGAGCCTGCTGACGCTCCGCCACTACCGTCTGCGTCGCGCCGACATCGACACCCGACCGGAGTCCGCGACATAAGCTGGGATCCCGTCCGAAGGAGACGCCGATGACTTCTGCGACAACGCCCGCCGCTTCGACGGCGAGCCCCGAGCTGGGCGAGGCCGAACGCACTCGCCTCGACACCGCGATCGAGGACCTGCACGCCGGCACCCGAACCTGGGCAGCGCTGACACTGGCTCAGCGGGTCACGCTCCTGCGGGCCGTCCGCTCGAGCGTCGCCGCCGCTGCTGAGGACTGGGCGCACACCGCAGCCGCCTCGAAGGGCCTCGACGCCCGGCATCCGCTGCGTGGCGAGGAATGGCTCAGCGGTCCCTACAGCGTTCTCGGCGCCCTCGACGCCTACATCGAGACCCTCGCGCGCCTCGCGCACGGCACCAACCCGCTCGACGGGATCACGATCGACCGCGCCCCGGGTGGACGCACCCGCGTGCATGCCTTCCCTCTCACGGGCCTCGATCGGTTCCTGCTCTCGGGCTACACGGGCGAGGTCTGGCTCGAACCCGGGGTGACCCCGAACGGCGCACGCGCCGCGGCCGGACTGGCCCAGCGCACACCCTCGGAATCGGGAGGCGTGGGGCTCGTGCTCGGCGCCGGCAACATCACCTCGATCCCCGTGCTCGACGTGCTTTACGAACTGCTCGCGCACAATCGCACGGCGCTGCTCAAGGTCAATCCGACCCAGGATGCGCTGGTGCCCGTCTACAAGCGGGCGCTCGCACCGCTCATCGGCCCAGGACTGCTGCGCATCACCCGTGGCGGGCCCGAGGTCGGCACCTACCTCACGGGGCATTCCGGCCTCGCGCACGTGCACATCACCGGATCGGCCGCGACCTTCGACACGATCGTGTGGGGCACCGGAGCTGCCGCCACCCGGCGACGCCGTGAGGACCGCCCGCTGCTGAAGAAGCCCATCACCGCCGAGCTCGGCGGAGTATCGCCCATCATCATCGTGCCGGGCGAGTGGACCGACGCCGATCTCACGTACCAGGCCGAGCACGTCGCCACCATGCGCCTGCAGAACAGCGGCCACAACTGCATCGCCGGACAGGTCGTCATCATGTCCTCCGACTGGGCGCAGGCCGATGACTTCCGGGCGGCCCTCCGCCGCGCCTATGCGAACGCTCCGGAACGACCGATCTGGTACCCGGGCTCCCCCTCGCGGATGCACCTCGCGACCGACGCGTACCCCGATGCCCTCGTGCTCGGCGACAGAGTGCTGGTCGAGGTCTCCGAGGGCGACGACGCCACGGCGCTGCAGAGCACCGAGTACTTCGCCCCGGTGCTGGGCGTCGTCTCGCTCACCGGAACCGGTCAGGAGTTCCTCGACTCGGCGGTGGCCTATGCGAATGACCGGCTGCAGGGGACCCTCGGGGCGAACCTGCTCATCGAGCCGTCGACCGAGAAGGCCCTCGGCGCCGGATTCGACCGTGCCATCGCCGCCCTGCGCTACGGGTCTATCGCGATCAACGGCTGGACCGCCTTCGGCTTCATCACCCCGACGATGACCTGGGGAGCATTCCCCGGCAGCACGATCGCCGACGTCGGCAGCGGCATCGGAGTGGTCCACAACGCGCTCCTGCTCGACCGCGTCGAGCGCTCGGTGATCCGCGGACCGTTCCGTCCCTTCCCCCGGTCGCTCCCGGTGGCGAATGGCGGCGGACGCCTCAGCATCCTCCCGAAGCCGCCGTGGTTCGTCTCCGCGCGCACGGGGGCGACTGTCAGCGAAGGGCTCACGCGATTCCGCGCCGACGGCGGTCTGATCCGGCTGGTGAAGACGCTGACTGCGGCTCTGCGCGCCTGACGCGCTCCCTGCGGCCGCGAGCCGTCAGGCCGAGAAGCGGTCGGTCGCGGCACGCAGCGCTCGCTGGATGCCGGGCTCCGTCGCCGAGTGACCCGCGTCGTCGACCACGACGAACTCCGCCTCCGGCCAGGCCACGTGCAGATCCCACGCCGTCATCATCGGCGTGCACACGTCGTGGCGTCCCTGCACGATGACCGTCGGGATATGGCGGATGCCGTCGACACCGTCGATCAGCTGACCCTCGCTCCACCATCCGCGATTCACGAAGAAGTGATTCTCGATCCGGGCGAAGGCGATAGCCGTGTCCGGGTCTGACATCGCCTCGATCTGCGCGGCGTCCGGGCGAAGGGTCACAGTCGACGCCTCCCACCGTGACCAGGCCACCGCCGCCGGACCATGCACCGCAGGGTCGGCGTCGAACAGACGCCGGTGGTAGGCCTCGATCATGTGCGAGCGCTCGAGCACCGGAATCGGAGCGATGAACTCCTCCCACAGGTCGGGGAACAGTGCGGCGGCCCCGCCCTCGTAGAACCATTCGAGCTCTGCGCGCCGAAGGGTGAAGATGCCTCGCAGGATCAGCTCGCTGACGGCATCCGGATGAGCCTGCGCATAGGCGAGTGCGAGCGCGCTACCCCACGATCCCCCGAACACCTGCCACTGCTCGACGCCGAGGTTCTTGCGCAGCAGCTCGATGTCGGCGATCAGGTGCGCGGTGGTGACGAAGCGGAGGTCGGCGTCCGGCGCACTCGCGTGCGGGGTGCTGCGCCCGCAGCCCCTCTGGTCGAGCAGCACGATGCGGTAGACCTCCGGGTCGAAGAATCGTCGCTGCCAGGGCGAGGTGCCACTGCCCGGTCCGCCGTGGAGGAAGACCACGGGCTTGCCCTCGGGGTTCCCGCTGACCTCCCAGTACATGCGGTGTCCGTCACCGACGAGCAGCTCGCCCGTCTCATGGGGCTCGATGGGCGGGTACAGCGCGTCCAGGTCCATCGCGCCTGCCTACAGCTCTCCGCCGGACACGGTCAGCGGCTGCTCACAGACGTCCAGACCGTTGGTGTATCCCTGGGCGAACCAGGCCTTGCGCTGCACACTCGTGCCGTGCGTGAAGCTCTCGGGATTGACGGTGCCGGACGACTGCTGCTGGATGTTGTCGTCGCCGACGGTGTTCGCGGCGTTCAGGGCGTCCTCGAGCTCCGCCTCGGTCGGCGGCAGGAGGTAAGGAACCCCGTCGGGGTCCTTCTCCTTCGTCATCTGCCCGATCCACGCACCCGCATAGCAGTCGGCCTGCAGCTCGACGCGCACGCCGTTGCTGTCCGGCCCCGTGCCGTTGTTCGGGTACCTGTCCATGACGCCGGTGATGTACTGGATGTGGTGTCCCCACTCGTGCCCGACGATGTACAGCTGGGCGAGGTTGCCGGCGGATGCTCCGAACTGCTGCTCCATCAGATCGAAGAACGTGGGGTCGATGTAGACCGTCTCATCCGGCGGGCAGTAGAAGGGACCGACCGCGTTCGACGCGGTGCCGCAGGCGGTCGAGGTCGCTCCATCGACCACGATCAGCTGCGGCGGCCGATACGGATCGATGTAGTCCTCCCAGTAGCCGTCGAGCGCGAGCTGGGATGCGGCGACACGGCAGTCGACGTTCTCGTTGGCATCCTCGCCGGTCTGGCAGTTCTCGATCACACTGCCACCCTGCGGCTCCGTCCCGCCACCCGTCGTGCCGCCGCCCAGGAGGCCGGTCAGATCGATGCCGAGCAGGGGTCCGGCGATCAGGGCGATGATGCCGAGCAGGCCGACGCCGCCCGCTCCGGCGACGACGGCACCACGGCCACGTCGGCGGGCCGTGTTGCCGGAGACGTCTGCGTCAGGGTTGAAGGTCATGCCACGAGGGTACTCTGCACCACGGGCTCGCACCGTCGTAGGCTCGAGGCATGACGACCACCATCACGCTCACGGGTGCGGGCGGACAGATCGGCTACGCACTGCTCTTCAGGATCGCCGCAGGAGACCTGCTGGGCCTCGACGAGAAGGTACGGCTGCGGCTGCTCGAGATCCCTCAGGGGCTCGGCGCCGCCGAGGGTGCGGCCCTCGAACTGCAGGACGGCGCCTTCGGACTGCTCGAGCACGTCGAGGTCACGGACGACCCGGCCGTCGGCTTCGACGGGTGCGATCTCGCTCTGCTCGTCGGCGCGAGACCGCGCGGGCCGGGCATGGAGCGCGGAGACCTGCTCGCGGCCAACGCCGGCATCTTCGGTCCCCAGGGTGCCGCTATCGCCGCCCATGCCGCGGATGGCGTGCGGGTCACGGTGGTCGGCAACCCGGCGAACACGAACGCGCTGATCGCGTCGGCCTCGGCGGACGGCGTTCCGGCCGAGCGATTCGCGGCGCTCACCCGGCTCGACGAGAATCGCGCCAGAGCCCAGCTGGCGCAGACGCTCGCCGTGCCGGTCGACACCGTGCGACGTGTGCCGATCTGGGGCAATCACTCCGCGACGCAGTTCCCCGACGTCTCGCACGCGACCGTCGGCGGCAGGCCCGTCGCGGATGCGCTCGAGGCCATCGTCGGCGATGTGCCCACGTGGCTCGAGCAGACCTTCATCCCCCGGGTCGCGAAGCGAGGTGCCGAGATCATCGAGGTGCGCGGCTCATCGTCCGTCGCCTCCGCCGCGAACGCCACGATCGAGCATGTGCGCGACTGGGTGCGCGGCACCGACGACTGGACCTCGGCCGGCGTGGTCTCGCATGGCGAGTACGGCGTGCCCGCCGGCCTGATCTCGTCGTTCCCCGTGCGGTCGGTCGACGGAGAATGGCAGATCGTCGAGGGGCTCGAGGTCAGCGAGTGGGCCCGCACGCGCATCGATGCCTCGGTGGCCGAGCTCGTCGAGGAACGGGACGCGGTCACAGCCCTCGGGATGCTCTGAAAGGTCACCGCTCCGGCTCCGCGCAGGGCAGAATGGATGCCGGAGGTGCGCGATGAGCGAGACGATCGATCCTATGAAGGCGACGGCATCCGTCGACGAGGCCCTGACGAGCCCGCTGCATCTGCCGCACGCGGCTGCGGAGTGCCCCAAGTGCTTCACAGAACTGCAGCAGAATCGCGACTTCTGGCTCGCACGCCCTGACGGTTCACGTCTGGTAGGGCTCGTGGTCTCCCGCGAGGGCATGCCCTCGGTGGTCGAGCAGCGCGACGATCTCACGCGTTTCGGGGTGCCGATCGAAGGATTCCGGCACCCCGCTCCCGACATCCTCGAGAGCTGGAGCGATCGGCTGTCGCGATTGATCAGCACACTGAAGCCCGGTGACGTCCTGGTCGTGGCGAACATCAACGCTCTCGGCCGCGACTCCGAAGAGGGCGCGCGTACCGCCAAGGAGCTGCGTCGCCACGGCATCATCGTCAAGGTGCTGAGTCACGACGCGCGTCATCTGGCCGACGCCACGCGCTGAGCTCGCGGGTTCACACGTCTCGCGCTCAGAAGTCTCCCGAGCGAAGCCGAGCGAGAGTTCCCGCTCCGATCTCGGCGCGGGCCTCGGGGCGTTTCCCGTAGAAGGAGACGAGTTCCGCGAGGATCACCGGATCACTCGCGAGATCGCGCGTCGCCCACGAGGATGGACGCGTCGTCGTCGTCCGGACGACCACGCGATCGCCCTCCAACGATGCAGCCGAGATCTCATCCCAGGCCGCATTCACGCGGTTGCGTGGAATCCGCAGCTCGACCCCGTCACGACGCAGGGTGAGGCGATGGCCGTCGAGAGGACGGAACCACGAGCGCACGCCGACGGTGAGCAGGATCAGCCCGATCACCGGCACGCCCAGCAGAGTCAGTATCGTCATCCGTTCGGCAGGAACGGTGAAGATGCTCCACGCCCATCCGGCGAGGAGCAGCGCTCCGGCTGCGACGAACGCGCGCAGCGGCCAGACGACCTCCGCCGCACCGCCGAACACGACCGTCGATCCGTCGACCGCAACCCGTACGACCCTCACTCGTTCGATCCGGAGATGAGCGGTCAACAGCCACGCCGCGACGCCTACCGCCAGCACGACCCCCGATCCGAGGAGCTTCATGGCCGGGGCGGGGTCAGCCAGCAGTGTGACCGCATAGAAGACGACTGCTGCCGTGAGCACGACGCCGAGCACCACCAGCCCCGTCGTCGACCCCTTCTGGCCCTGCCATCCGGCATGGCCGGGAACCCAGACGGTCTCCGCGGTCTTCTCCTGCCCCATCACCCGAACAGACCCTTCCACGCCTTCCCGACGCCGTCACCGACGTCGCCGACGAAATCGGTGGTGTTCTCCCACGCGTCCTCGGCGAAGTCCGTGGTCGCGTCCCATGCGTTCTCCATCCCTGCATCGATGGACTCCCGCACGTCCTGCGGCACCCAGCTCTCGTACGCCCAGACAGCGCCGGCGCCCACTGCCACCGCAGCCCCGCCGACGACGACCGCAGTGCCCCAGACCGGCAGAGTGATCACACCCGCCGCGGCGAGAGCCGCGACGCCAGCGGTGGCAGCGATGCCGCCGATGACACCGCCGCCGATCTCCACAGCAGTGGAGGAGGGGTCGTCACCTGTGGACATGTCGGAACCCAGGTTCCAGATGTCGATGCCCCAGCCCACGACCGGCAGCGCCTTGCCCGCTCGGGAGAGTCGCCGAGCGAGGTCTTCCGCCTCGTCCGCCGCCCAGCGCATTCCGCCGGGGTTGGCCGCCTCAGCAGCCGCCTTCACAGCCGGGTTCCCGGACCGCAGCTCGCGCACGAAGTCGGAGGCCCCGAGGCGGAGATCCTCCGCGTGGGAGACAAGGTCGGTCGCCGTCGTCTTCCACGCGAGCGCCTGCCCTTCGAGGTAGATCTTCGGAGCCTCACCGCCCGCCTCGTGGAGCCCGGCGAGGATCTTCTGTGCGGTGGACTGCGTCGGGAGCCCATCGAGGAAGCCGTCGAGATTCTCGCTGATCCAGACTTCGAGCTCGCCCCACCACGAACCGACGTCCTCGGCGATCTTGTTGTACAGGTCGATGCGGTCGAGGTGCTGCTGCCACTCATCCCAGTACGGATCGTCGCGCGTCGCAGGACACACGGGAATCAGGGAGACCGGCCGACCGATCACCATTCCGTTCACGGGGAGCCCCTCGCCGCGGGCCTTCTCCCGATGCGCGGCGAAGTCCTCCTTCATCCGCTCCAGCTGGCCGGCGTACGAGCGCAGCTTCTCCGCCGCGTCGCGCGCCAACCCTGCGATCTCGTCCGCCGCGTCCGTGGTCCGCGACAGGATGGTGACGTAATCGTCAGCCGATTCGCCGTACCAGTGCGATCGCACGCCCGTGGGGATGAAGCTCGTCGTGCGGGACGAACCGTCGGCCGCGTCTTTCAGACCGGGATCGAGCCACTCCGCAGCCGCCCGCACCTGCGCGGCGTCACCATGGGTGGTCGTGTCGATCGTCATCAGAGGTCCTCGACGATCGTCGCGACCGGGGTGAGCTGATCGATCACGTCCTGCTCGTTCGTCGCGGAATCCTGTGCTATGGCACGGACGATCTCTCCGAGCGTGCCGTTGATCCGGTACAGCGCGTCGACGCCGTCACCGACCCGCATCATGATCGCCGCCACCGCATCGGAAGCGAGGCCACCGTCGACGGCGGTCGGAATGGCGGCGAGCTTGCCTTCGATCGCCTCCACGGCCTCCTCATGCATGCTCGCGTGGACGGCCATGACCTCCGGGTCCATCGCGATGCGAGTCATGCGATCGCCCCGTCCCGTCGATACGACGCGGGCACATCGAGATCGAAGATCACGACGTCGTACGGCTGCGCGCGCTTGATCTCCGCGAGGTCCTCGGTGCGCACCAGGATCCACGGCTGCCGTTCGCCCGCAAGCGTCAGCAGCCGGTCGAGCGCCGTGTATGCGAGGAGAGCGAGCCGCCCGTCCTTCAGCTCCCTGATCTCGACGAGCTGCGCCTCCGGAGTCGACGTCACGCTCAACGGCAGATAGAGCACGGGCGGCACCATCGGCTGAGACGGCGTTAGGGGTTCGAAGGTCATGACGGCCTCTCTCTCGGTACTACTGGTAGCTCGGCGGCACCCACAGCAGCTGGGCGGCGACCAGCCCGCGGTCTCGGCTGACGATCTGGGCGCGCCCCGGAATGGCCGGGATCGCCTTGACCTTGCCGATCAGCTGACCCTCCTCGGGGTTTCCCGAGAGCAGGATGCCGGTGGCACCCAGGTCGGTCATCCGCTGGATGATCGGATCGTAGGCCGCGCGGCTGGCTCCGCCGGTGCGACGCGTGAGGATCACGTGGAGCCCGAGGTCGGCGGCCTGCGCGAGCAGAGGTGCGAGCACAGCGACCGGATTGCCCTGCGACGTCGCCACGAGGTCGTAGTCGTCGATCAGCACGAAACCTTCGGCGCCCTTCCACCACGACCGGGAGCGCAGCTGGTCGGGCGTGACATCGGCGCCGGGGATGCGGCTCTGGAAGAACTGCGCGAGCTCGCTCATCCCGCCCTCGGTCATCTCGTGCGACGTGAGGTAGGCGCCGAGATACTCCTGCGGTATCTCGCCCAGCAGCGCGCGGCGATAGTCGACGACGAAGATCTTCGCCTCCGTCGGGCCGTAGAGACGCGTGATCTCATGCACGACACCACGGAGCATCGACGACTTGCCCGAGTCGGCGTCGCCGTAGAGGTAGAGCAGAGGCTCTTCGAGCGGATTGATCGAGAACGGGGCCAGGTTGGCCTCGTCGATTCCCAGCAGGATCTCGCGGGGTTCCGAGCCGTCGGTCGAAGCGGCGGCGGCGACCGCTCGCAGATCGGCGTGGCTGATGCGCGACGGCAGCAGACGAAGCTTCGGACCCGCGGGGCCGTGCCACGCTGATGCCACCCGGGTGACCAGGTCGTCGATGCCGTCGGCCAGCGAGGAGGCGTCATCGACACCGTCGATGCGCGGCAGTGCGGTCAGCATCTGCAGGCCGTTCTCGTTGAGTCCGCGGCCCGGGATCGACGTGACGTTCTCGGCGGCCTTGCGGTTGACCTCGGAGTCGGTCGGATCGCCGAGGCGCAGCTCGATGCGGGTGCCGATGAGGTCCTTGATGTTGGCTCGGACCTCCATCCAGCGCGACGCCGTGATGACGATGTGCACACCGTAGGTGAGGCCTCGCGCGGCGATCGCCTGGATCTGCGGTTCGAGCATCTCGAACTCGGCACGCAGGGTGCCCCAGCCGTCGACCAGCAGGAAGATGTCGCCGTAGCCGTCGTCGGCGAGGCCCTGGGCGCGGCGCTGGCGGTAGGTGTCGATCGAGTCGATGCCGTTCTGACGGAAGTACACCTCGCGGGCGTTGAGCAGGCCCGTGACCTCCGCCACCGTGCGACGCACGATGTCGGGTTCCGAACGCGTGGCCACCCCGCTGATGTGCGTGAACCGCTGCAGGCCGGTGAAGCTGCCGCCGCCGAAGTCGATGACGAAGAACTGCACCTCCTGCGGAGTGTGCGTGAGCGCCAGCGCGACCAACGTGGTGCGGGCGAGGGTGCTCTTGCCGCTGAGCGGAGCGCCCACGATCGCCATGTGACCGGCCGCCCCTCCGAGCGAGATCGCGAGGTTCTCGCGTCGCTGTTCGAGCGGCACGTCGACGATTCCCAGCGGCACGGTGAGTGCGCCGGCGCCCCGCCAGCGCGGGGAGATGAGACCGAGGGCGGGGTCTTCGACGAGGTCGCCGAACAGCTGGTCGAGCGTCGCGGGCGTCTCGAGCGGCGGGAGCCACACCTGATGGGCGGCCGGTCCTCGGCCACTCATCGTCTCGACGGCGATCTCGAACGTGTTGCGCTTCTCTTCGGGCTCGGCGTCGACGACGACCTCAGGCTCGTCGACGGGCGTCTCGGCCCGCCACACGGGTGCTGCGGTGAAGAGCTCGACCGCTGTCGACCCGGTGCTCTGCGCAGAGCCCGATGTCGCGCGGCGCCGGCGGCGGGGCGGGGGCCCGGACACATAGGCGGCGCGGAACTGCGTCATCGTCTCGGTGTCGGACTTCAGGATTCCGGCACCGGGCTGAGTGGGCAGGTGGTACGCGTCAGGAACTCCGAGCACGGTGCGCGACTCGGCGGCCGAGAACGTGCGGAGGCCGATCCGGTACGACAGGTGCGTGTCGAGACCGCGCAGCTTGCCCTCCTCCAGGCGCTGCGAGGAGAGCAGCAGGTGCACCTGGAGCGAACGTCCGAGGCGACCGATGTTGACGAACGTGTCGACGAACTCCGGCTTCGCCGACAGCAGCTCCGAGAACTCGTCGGCGACGATGAGCAGAGCGGGAAGCGGAGCGAGGTCCGTGCGTCCGCCACGGCGGGCCTTCTCGTAGTCTGCGACGTTGGCGAAGGGCCCCGTCGCCCGCAGCAGCTCCTGACGGCGGACCATCTCGCCTTGCAGCGCATCCTGCATACGGTCGACGAGCGAGATCTCCTCGCCGAGGTTAGTGATGATCGCCGAGACGTGGGGCATGTCCGCCATACCGGCGAAGGTGGCACCACCCTTGAAGTCGACCAGCACGAAGTTGAGCTGCTCGGGAGAATGCGTCATCGCCAGCGCGAGCACGAGCGTGCGGAGGACCTCAGACTTGCCCGAACCCGTCGCACCGATGATGAGGCCGTGCGGGCCCATGCCCTGCTGGGCCGATTCCTTGATGTCGAGGATCAGAGGGCTGCCGTCTTCGGTCTGCCCGATGGGCACCCGGAGACGGTCGCGCTCGAGACGCGGAGCCCACGCGGCATCGAGATCGAGATCGCGGACGTCGGGAAGGCCGAGCAGCTCGACGAGCTCCGCCTGATCGGTCGCGCTCTTCTTCTTCGCGATGGTCGTGCCACCCGCGTAGAGGGCGATGAGTCGACGCGCTGTCGCCTCGGCCTCGACGATGCTGATCGAGTCGGCTTCGAACGGACGCGCGGGAACCTGCAGGCTGACCAGCTCGGCTCGGCGACCCTTGTCCCCCGGCTCGAACGCGATGCGCAGGGCGTTCGGATCGTCGAGATCGCCCCACCGTGAGGGGAGGTCGATCACGGTCACACCCTGCACGCCGTCGCCGCTGACGAGCGCGTCGTTGAAGGAGGTGCTGACCCCATCGGTCAGGATGACGATGTGCGGCACCTTGGCACCGGATCCGTCACGCGCGAAACGCGGCCGCTCCCTGACCTCGGCCGGAAGCATCTCCTCGAGCTCCGACAGCTGAGAGCCGATCATGCGCGCAGCGCCGAGCCCGTCCCTGACCGTGCGCGAGTGCGTGTGCGGCATCCACTTCGCCCACTCCCACTGCGGGAGCACCGCCGCGTCCGCCGCGATGACGACCTGCACCGTGTCGGGATCGTGCATCGTCGCGAGGTGCAGCAGGATGGCGCGCGCGAGGCCGCGGGACTCGGTCTCGTCTCCCGTGATCTCGACACGGGCGTAGTCGCGCAGCGTGATGCCGAGCGAGAGGTTCTTCTGGATCTCGTGCGTCAGCATGAAGCGGTGCGCGGCAGAGGCGGCGACCGGGTCGAGCTGGGCGAGCGGCGGCAGCTCCGGTGCCTCGAGCGAGATGCACAGCGGCTGGTCGCTCGTGCCGACACGCACCGTGAGGAAGTCGGGGTCGTTCATCCCGCGTTCCCATACCCTGGTGCGCTCTTCGGCGATGTACGGCAGCGCCGACGGTGCGGGGAGGTGCCAGTTCGCTGCACGGCGCTGCTGGCGAGCCGCGACCCGCACGGTCTGACGCAGCTCGGTCAGGTAGGCGAGATACTCACGGCGCGAGCCGAGCGTCGCGGCCTGCCGCTGGGATCGCTGACGCCATCCGTTCACCGCCACGAAGCCGAGCGACGACAGCAGGAACATCCCGCCGGTGAGCAGTCCGGTCACCGACTGGTTCGACATCGTGACCATGACGATCGCGCCCACGCTGCCCAGCATCGGCAGGAGGGATCCGAGGATTCCCATACCGCCGTCATTGGGCTGCAGCTCGGGCGGCGCCTGGACGGGGAGCTTTCCGGAGGGGACTCGGGGCGGCGCGAGACGGGGTCCTGTCATGCTCTCTCTCCGGCGCTGCTGTCGGTGGCCAGCAGGAGGCTGATGGTGAAGCTCCGATTGCCGATGCGCACCCGGTCGGCATCGTCGAGCAGAACGCGCTCGCCGGCGACGAGCTCGGTCGTCTGCCCGTCGTCGGATCGGATATCGGACCCGTTGGTGGAGCCGAAATCGGTCACCCAGGTTCTGCCGCGCGAGTGCTCGAGCCGGAGGTGCGTCTTCGACACCGAGGAGTCGGGGTCGGTCACGGTCACCAGCCGATCGTCGTGCACACTCGCCACCGGCGCGCGACCGATGTTCGCCGCCAGAGGGAGCCCCAGCTGCACGCGCTGGCCGGTGTCGAAGATCAGGAGCAACGCCCCGGACTCGGATGCCGGAGTCGGAGCATCGGAATGCTGCGCAGCCGCCGGGGCGACCGTGAAGAGCGGCTTGTCGTCACCCTGGGCCGCGGGGGCGGGCTTCTCGGTGCGGTGCGAGGCCGCGCGGGCGTCGGTGGGCTCGGAGTCCTCGTCGACGACGGACGGATGGGCACCGAGAGGCACGACCTGCGGAGGAGCGAGCGGAGTGGCGACCTCGGCGACCGTCGCCTCCTGCGGCGCATCGGCGGGCGCCCGAGGCGGGACGGCGACGACGACCGTGCCGGCCACGCGATCGGCCCACGATTGACGACGTCCGCCACGGTCCCATGCGCTCGAGGCGACGACGACCCAGCTGCCGACCGCGACGAGGAAGCCGGCGCCGGTGATGATCCCCCGCACGAACTGGCGCCCCACGCCGGGCGAGTACGGCCGGTCGCCGCGAGACGCGCGCAGACGCAGCACGGCGTTGCCCAGGGTGAGTCCTGTGCGCGCTTCGAGCACGCATAGGAAGATCGCGAGCTCGGCGACCGTGAGGCCGGCCAGCAGCATGCTGCGAGTGGTGATGAGGACGATGGACGCGGCGAGGATGACGGCGGCGCTGTCGAGCGTGAAGGCGGCGATCCGCGCCCCGGTCCCCGCGGGCGAGCCGACGAAAGCCGGACCGAGCCCGTCTTCGGGTCGTCTCGTCCTGGCGCGTGTCGAGACGATCGGAGTGGGGCTCGGAGGCGCGGATGCGGACCGGAGGGGCGCGCCGTCGACACCGGGGGCCGCGGCGATCAGTGCCGGTGGCAGCGCCGGGACCTCCCCGAGCTGGCCGGGTCCGGGCTGGACGGGTGGGATCGCTCCACCGCCCGGCCAGGACTGTGGTTCACCGTTCCCGCTCATCCGGCCATCATTCCACGAACGAGGGACAGCACATTCGCGTAGAGCAGCGCCGCGGGAAGGGCGAGGGCGACGGCGAGCCATTCGAAGGCGTCACCGAAGCGCGACCAGATGAGCGAGCTCGCGCCGCGGGAGACGGGGATGATCACGGCGACCGCCGCGAGGCCCACCGCGAACAGCACGGCGGCGCCGAGCACCTGGAAGCCGGAGCCCAGCGCTGCGGCCGCCTGCAGCCCGGCGACCACGGACACCACCGCCGCCGCCGCACGCGGGAGCCAGCGGAGGATGCGCGACGTCGTGTGCCGAGGGGTGAGGAGGAGTGCGAGCGCGACGCAGACGAGGAGTGCGATGCCACCCGAGATCACGAAGGGGTCGTCCGGCCACGGGCGCAGGAAGGCGAGAGGAGCCATGAGCGCGGCGACGACGCTGAGCACTGCTGTTCCGGCGATGAGCCGGGCCGAGGAGTCATCGACGACGGCGATGATGCGCTCGGGCCGCAGCAGCCCGACCGACTCCGGGATCGCCCCTCGGACCGTCCACCGGCTGGTCATGAAGTGCTTGTAGTCGATGAAGTACCCCTCCGGGAGGTTCACCAGGCTGCTGGGCAGTGCGCGCAGCCCGAGCTGCACGAGTCCGAGAGAGATGGCTGCGGCCTCGGCGGGGCCCCATCGCAGCAGCAGCGAGAGCCCCCAGACCGCCGCGAGACCCACGAGGAGCACGGTCGCCGTTCCGGCGGCCGCGCGCATCGGACGGGCTCGGGCAGAGACGGCGATGACCGAAGTGGTGATGCCCGCGGCGAGGAACCCGGATGCGGCAGAGAGGTGCGCACTCGCGTCGAGCTGAGCCGGGATCAGGAGCGCTCCGGCCGAGAACGACAGGAGGACAGGCGCGAGGACGCCGAGGATGCCGCGCGCCCCCGCTGCGGAGTCCCGGCGCGACCATGCGACGGCACCGCTCACGGCGCCGACCACGAGGAGGAGACCGATCAGGAGCCTGAGCAGGGGATCTCCGGCCCCCTGGGCGAAGACCGCGACGAGCAGCAGTCCGCTGACGCCGAGCATCCACCATCGGGCGCCGTGGTCCGCGCGCGAAGGCCGCTCAGGCGCGCCCGTGGCTCGCGCCTGCGGCGCGAGTGCCGTGCGGTCGATCAGCGCGTAGAGGCCTCCGTCGATGAGGTCCTCGCATTCGGTGTCGCCGGGGATCTCGAATCCGCCGGGACCGATCGTCGCGAAGCGATCGGCCGTCGACAGTCCGCTGAGGACGAGCGCGTCATCGAGGGTCTCGTCGAAGGGAAGCGAGAGGTCGAAACGACGGTCCTCGCTCTGAAGAACGATCCGACGCCGTTCTACCGTTTCGACTGACATACCTGAACCCTATCGACCGTGTGCGGCTGCTCACTCCGCGGCGTGACCGACCACCGACCATGCACGCGTGCGGGTCGTGGACGGCATCCGCCGTCCACGCCCGCCGCGGTGATCCTGATCAGTCCGCGTGCTCGTCGCGGGAGCCCGCCTGGGCGCCCTTGGCACGCGGACCGCGCTCCTCGTCGTCTTCGAGCTTGGGAGCGATCGGACCACCGAGACCGGAGCGCTTGGCCTTCTCCTCCTCGTCGGCGCCTCCCGCGCCGCCCATCATTCCCATACCCGGACGCATGCCGGAGCCTGCTGCGCCGGACGAGCCCGCCGCACCGCCTGCTCCGCCGACACCGCCGACACCGCCAGCGCCACCGACGCCGCCAGCGCCACCGACACCTGAGCCGAATCCACCCGCGCCGCGCGCACCCACTCCGCCGACGGCGGACTTGCCCAGCAGGCCGCCACTGCCTCTCTGGCCGGCGCCGGACGAGCCTCCGAGTGCGGATCCGCCGAGGGTGCCCATGCTGCCGATACCGGCGATCTTGGATCCCGCAGCGATGGCCGCGGCTCCTGCGCCGCCGCCCACGATGCCGCCGATGCCGCTGCCCCCACCGATGACTCCGCCGGGGAGCGTCGAACCGGGGTGCAGCGGATACCCGCCTCCATTTCCTGAACCGCCGCCGCCGGTGCCTCCCGGCAGCACGCCGCCGCCGGGGAAGTCGACCGTCGGGTCATCGCCGCCGGTATCACCGGGGCCTCCCGGTCCGTCGGGGTCGTACTCCCAGTCTCCGGGACCATCGGGAATCGTCGGATAGGTGGGGTCAGGCAGGTACTCGGGGACGGTCGGGTCCGTCGGCGTCGGCGGGACATACTCGCCGACCCCGCCTCCACCGCCACCGGTCTGGTATCCACCGCCACCGGGCGTGTACCCGGACGGGCCGCCGCCGATCCCCGGGGATCCGATCCAGGGGGCGTCGATCTGCGTGCCCGGGATCGGCTCGTCAGAACCGGACGGGGCCTTCGACGACCGGTAGTCGACCTCGTTCATCGCGCGGGCCGCCTGAGCCAGCTTGTTCGTCGGCTCCGTCAGCGACGCCTCGACCTTCTGAACGACCTCGCGCGCGGCATCCTCCCGCTGGTTGCCGAGGAAGTCGCCGATGGCGTCCAGAGCCTTGTCCGCCGCGAGCGGACCGAGGACCGGGTGCACCACCAAGGACGCGCCCTTGGCAGCGTTCGCCCAGAAGGGGTCGATCGATGCCGACGGGAGTTCGGCGGCCGCGATCTCGCGTCGAGCCGAGTTGCCTTCGACGACCGCGGAGTCCACGGCCTCGACGAGTCTGAGAATGGCCGACACCTTCGACCGGATCTCGTCGATGTCAGCGGTCGCCCCCTTGGCGGACTCGCCCTCCCAGAACTCGGAGAGGCGCACGGCCGAGAGCGCTCGCTCCAGTGAGGTGAACGCATTCGTCACGGCCGAGAGCCGCGGGATGATCGAGTCGTCGAGCTGCCGGATGCGGTTCAGTTCCGCCTCGTACCCGCCCGGGCCCATCTGCTTACCGGCCATGGTTTCCCCCTTGTTCGGTGGTGTCTCGTCGTGAGGAGCGTGTCAGTACGATCGCGAGGATGATCCCGCCGATCACCAGCAGCAGGAGGACGATCCCTCCGCCGATGAGCCAGGGAGTGATCGGCGATGCCTGCTGATCGGGTTGCTCGGCGACCGGCCCGTCCGTCGGGACGGGTGTCTGCGCGCCGCCTCCGAGCGCCGCCTTCGCCTCGTTCACGTCGCCGAGAGACGGCTGCGCGTACGTGTCCTCGGTGTCGAAGAGCGGGTTCACGTCAGGATATTTCGACGGGTCGACCGCGAGCATCCCCGTGAGGGAGGCCGCTCCATACCCGGTGCTGTCGTTCCACTCCGGCTCGTGCTCGCCCTTGGTGCCCGTGTTGTGGATCAGGCTCTGGATCAGCTGCCCTGCTGTCGCATCCGGGTACTTCTGCTTGACCATCGCGAGGAAGCCCGCGACGATAGGCGTCGAGAACGACGTTCCCGACCCGATCTGCTGGGCGTCCCAGGAATCCGGGGTCCCCTGCAGGAGGAGCCCGACCCCGGGTGCGGCGACGACGACGTCTTCCGCCAGGTTCGGCTTGCCGTTCGTTCCGGTCTGGATCTTGCCGTCCTCACCGAAGGCCTGCACCGCGACGACTCCGTTGAGCCCCGCGGGCCACAGGCTGATCCCGTCCTCGTTCGACATGCCGGCGACGACGACCGCGTCGGAGGCATAGGCGTCGGCGAGACCCTGCCGCATGTTGATGCTGCTTCCGGAGGAGATCGAGATGATGTCGGCGCCATCTGCCGCGGCGTCCGAGATCGCGCGGTCGAGAGCGAAACGACCGTCGTCGCCCAGCTCCTCGCCGTTCTCCTGGAGGCACTCCGCATCGCCGCCGTCTTCGCCGATGACGCCGTCGAGGACGCCGGTGCTGTAGAAGACCACCTCTGCCCCCGGCGCCACACCCTTGACCGGGGCGCCCCCGGCCGGAGCCTCGCCGGTTCCGGCGATCATCGAGACCACCTGGGTGCCGTGAGAGGACTTGCCGTACTCGGCAGAGACCGCCGGATACGGCTGGCCGGTCGCGTCGAAGCAGTACGAGGAGTCATCGACGGTGACGTTCGCCCCGCGGAGCCCGACCACGTCGGGGTTGATCTGACTGTCGATCACGGCGATCTTGATTCCCGCCCCGTCGAAGCCCGCATCGTGCGCCTCTTGGACCTTGCCGCGATCGAACCACCACAGACCCGATGCGGCGGCCGCTGTCGCGCTCGAGGGCACCGCGATCGCGGCGGCCAGCGCCATAGCGCCGACCGCCGCGATCACTCCGCGGCGAGTGCGTCTCATCAGTAGTCGGCCTCTTCGGGCTCATCGGCACCTGTAGACGTCGGTGCAGATGCCTGGACTCCGGCTGAGCCCCCACCCGTCGCGCCGGTCCCAGCGCCTGTCGATGTCGCGGTGTCGCCGTCGCCCTGGGCGACGGCCGAGTCCAGCAGCGACACGATCAGCTTCGTCTCGTCGGCGAGCGACGCGTCCTGCTCAGCGATCTGCATCACGGCGGCGCGAATCACGTCGTGGGTGTCCTGGATCTTGGCGATGGTCCGGGCCGTGGCGTCTCCCATCGACTGCGCGGCATCGGCCACGGCCCGCCGGAAGTCGACGGTGGCCTTCGACGACCCTCCCTCGGAGACCGCCACCTCGGACGGGCTGGGGAACTCCTGCAGCTCACGCAGGATCCGCTTCAGCTCAGCGAACACTCCATCGAAGTCGATTGCGATGCTCATCGACGCCCCTCCCCTTCACAACGGCAGATGATTCCGAAACATCTGCTGCGCCCTCCGACTCGATCGCCGAACAGCACAGCAGACGGCGCGGGCCCGGCGCATCGCTGCGTCGGGCCCGCGCCACGGATCAGGCCCCGAAACGCCCAGCGGCCGACTTGTCGGTCTGGACGTACTGGCCCGAGATCTCCTCGGTCTTGCCCGCGATCTGCGTGAGAAGCTGCTGCATCTCGCTCAGCGAACGGTTCCACTTGGCCTGAGCCTGGTCATACGCCTGCTGCGCGGAACCATCCCACGCCGCACGGAGCTTGCTGACTTCGGACTCGAGACGGTCCAGCTCGGAACGAATACCCTGCGACCCGCTGCGGATCTGCGCTGCCAGAGCGTTGACCTGCTCCGGGCGAACTGACATCGACTGCATCATGTTCTCCTTGAAATCTCTGTGGTCTACGCTCAGGCGCCCATCATCGAGCCGAGGCCCGAGATGGTCTGCTGGTGAGCTTCTTCGGTCGCAGCCTGGTCACGCTCGGTGCCCGCAAGAGCATCCTCGAGCGTCACGAGGACCTCGTTCAGCTGACGCGCCTGCTCGTCCCACCGCGACATCAGCGTCGTGAACGACACAGCAGCCGCACCGGTCCAGAAACCACGCAGCTGCTCGATCTCACCGCGGACCTTCTTGGTCTGCTGGTCGATCCCGGACTTGGTCTCCCGCACCGCCTGGGCTCCGCGACGCAGAGCCCCTTCTTCTGCGGAGATGACATCAGCCATAACTCACTCCCTCCGGTCCACATGGGACACACGTGCGGGGGAGCGCATCCCAGTCTTGGGACGACAACGAAACAACCCCCCACGAATCTGTTTCACGACACAGGCTAGAACACATCGGAACGAATCGCCAGATTTCATAATGCATCCGAGCGGAGATCCTGCAGTCGATGGAGAAAATCGAAGATGCTCAGTTCAGCGCCCTGTCACGGCACACGATCAGCGCACTGGTTCCCCCGCGCTTCGAGTATCGCGTAGAGGCTCGAGAGGTCCTGCCTCCGATCACCAGAACGCACAGCGCATCCTCCGGGAGATCGTGCAGTCGATGGAGAAACGTCGCATCCTGCGACTGTGCGTTGTCGCACGCCTCAACTAGGGTGAAAGGCGGAATGCGCAGCCACGGGTCTCCTCCCGCCCGGCTGCACACCATGGAGGGGGCGTCGTTCCATGACTCAGAGCAGCGCAACGGCAGGCACCGTGCTGCGGCTTTCCGTCGTCAGCGACGACCGTCGGCTCGACGTCGGCGTGCCGTCGCAGGTCCCGCTGGTCGAGATCATCCCCGGGTTCGCCCGGAGTCTCGGCGTGCTCGACCCGACCCTCACCCACGGCGGCTACTCGTTGCAGCGAGCCGATGGCACACCCCTGGACCCGGCACGCGGCGCGGCGGCGCAGGGGGTGCACGACGGAGAGCTGCTCACTCTCGTCCGCGGCGGCCTCATGCAGGAGCCGCGCGTCTACGACGACGTCGTCGAAGCGGTGATCGACGCGACGGCAGAGCAGCACGGCTCCTGGACGCCCGCGGACAGCTCGCGCACAGCGCTCTTCGTCAGCCTCACCTTCCTCGCCCTCTGCGCGCTGCTGCTCGTCGCCACACCGCCGACGTCCCTCCTGCCCGCGATCATCGCGGCCTCGGGAGCCATCGTCCTCAGCGTCGCGGCCGCCGTGCTCATGCGCCTCCGTCAGCCGGAAGCCGGACACGCCCTGGGACTCACCGCCGCGGCATACGGAGGGCTCGCGGGTTTCCTCGCCGTTCCCGTGCAGAGCATCTGGGGCTGGCCGCTCGCGGCCATGGGACTGGGTCTCGTCATCGTCGGCGGCCTCGGCCTCGCCGTCACCCAGGAGAAGCCCGAGATCCATCTCGTGCCGATCGCGCTCGGCGCCTCGATCGGCATCACCGCGACGACCGCCGCGATCTTCGGCGATGCGCTCGCTCCCTACGCGATCATGCTCGCCACGACCGCACTGCTCGCGAACGGCATCCCGTGGCTCGCTCTCAGCTCGACGCGCATCAGAGTCATCTCCCCTCAGAGCGACGCCGACATGTTCGCCGCACCCGAGCCCATCGATGCCGACGAGGTCAAGCGCCGCGCCGCCGCGGGGACGCGCACTCTCATCGCACTGCGCGCTGCGCTGGGCCTCGCGGCGCTGATCGCGACCCCTCTGGTCGCCGGGAGCGGCGTCTTCGGCGCTCTGCTCTGCGTGCTCGCGTTCGTGGGCATGATGTTCCAGTCGCGTCAGATCCACGCGCGCCTCGGCGTGCTCGTCCTCATGGCCATCGGCGCGATCGGGCTCGCCGTCACCGGCGTGACGGTGGCACTCGCTCTGCCCGACGTCCGCACCTGGATGCTTCTCATCCTGGTCGTGGCCACCGTGATCCTGGTCGGTCTCACGCTGCTCACGCCGAAAGCGCGTCTGCGGCTCACGAGGCTGGGCGACACGGTCGAGGTCATCGCACTCGCTCTGCTGCTGCCGCTCGGCGTCACGACGGCCGGACTCATCTGACCCATGGCGACCAAGAAGGATCTGATCGAGGCCCAGGGCTTCAGCAGGCGCCGCCTCCTCTCGGCGTTCACCGGCGGAGCCCCCGGGGGCAAAGAGCTCGACCCCGCGAAGCCCCTGCGCGCGGTCGTCGCCGGAGTCGCACTCACGGTCGGCGTGATCCTCGTCGGGGTGTTCTGGGGAATCATGCAGCCCGGGCTCCCCGGCGACTGGCAGAACAACCGCCTGATCGTCGCGACCGACACCGGTGCCCGCTACGTCTCCGTCGAGGGCACGCTGTACCCGGTGATCAACACGGCCAGCGCACGGCTTCTGATCCCCGCCGGAGAGTTCAAGGTGGTGCGCACGGATCAGGCGGCGCTCGACGGGATCCCGGTCGGCCCCTCGATCGGCATCCTCGGTGCGCCCGATGATCTGCCCGCGCCCGCGGCACTGATCAACTCCTCCTGGACAGCGTGCATCGACGACACGGCCGGCGCCGCCGTGTCACTGTCGAGCGCGCCGATCGCCGAGGTGTCGACGGGAACCGGTGCCGTCGTCCAGCGCGGCGACGAGCTGTTCGTGATCGCAGACGGCAAACGCCACGCAGTGCCCGCCGACGATGCCAACGCCGTGCTCCGCGCCGTCGGACTCGGCACCAGCGACGTCCTCGAGGTCGACGGACGATGGCTCAACCTCTTCGAGTCCGGTGACGAGCTCGAGCCGATCCGCATCAACGGCGTCGGCGCATCGGTGCCCGGAACGGATCTGAGAGCCGGCACGATCGTGCACACCCAGGGCAGCCCTGCCGACGAGCGCTACGTGGCGCTCGGCACCGGCGAGCTCGCCAGGCTCAGTCCCCTCGCATATCAGCTCTACCTCCTCGGCAGCGGCCAGGAGGTCGGTGCTCAGCAGGAGGTCTCCCCCGCCGAGGTCGCCGACGTGGAGACCCGCCCGTACATCGGGGGCGAGGACTGGCCGACGCTGCCGTTGACCACGCTCGCCGCCGGCGAGACGCCCTGCGCGATGCTCACCGATGACGCGCACACGGTGCTCGCGGCGACGACCACCGAGTTGCCCGAGCAGCGCTCCGGCGTCGATGTGAAGGTCGGTGGCGGCGCCCTCGTCGAGGTCACGGGTGGGTCCGAGGACGCGGCGGGTCTCGCCGTGCTCATCGACGAATCCGGCACCGCGTTCGCGATCCCCGGTGCTGCAGCAGCGCAGAGCGCCGAGGAGTCCGCAAGCGGCCCCATCGCTCAGCTCGGGTACTCCCCGATGACGTCGGACAGGTGTCGGACGCGTGGATCGAGTTCTTCGCCGCCGGCCCCGCGCTGACCTCCGATGCTGCGAGAGAGTCGCCCGGCTCGGGGACCGACTGATGCGCGGCCGCACAGCCGCTCTCACGGCCGTCATCCTCGGCGCCACGCTGCTGGGCGCACCGGCATCCGCTCTGGCATCGCCTGCCGTCCCGACGTCGATCGCATCGATGGCGACGTCCGGCGATGCCTGCACACCCGGCAACGTGGTGTTCACGCCCGAGGTCCCACCCGCCCTCGCACTGCTCGGTGCTGACGAGGCCCACCGCGTCGCCACGGGCCGAGGGGTCGTCGTCGCCGTCGTCGACTCGGGCATCGATGCCGGCAATCCGCATCTCGCCGGAGCCGTGATCGGCGGTGTCGATCTCGTCGGAGACGGCGAGCGGGCTGACGGTCTGACCGACACGACCGGGCATGGCACGGCGATCGCCGGGCAGATCGCCGCACAGCCGGTCGCGGACTCCGGCGTCGTCGGACTCGCGCCCGACGCCCGGCTGCTCTCCGTGCGAGTGTTCCGCAGCGAGCAGCAGCAGGACAAGGACAAGGGGTACGGGCCCACCTCGCAGCGCATCGCGGACGGCATCCACTGGGCGGCCGACAACGGCGCGGACATCATCAACGTCTCGATCTCGCAGACAGCCGACTCCCCCGATCTCCGGGCGGCGGTCGAACACGCGTCCGCCGTCGGCGCCCTGGTCGTGGCGAGCGCCGGGAACCGGGCGTCAGATCCGGACGCGGAAGACGGCGCTCGCTACCCCGCGGCCTATGAGCAGGTTCTCGGGGTCAGCGCGGCCGACGCCACCGGGCGCGCGACCGATGACTCGATCCACGGACCCCAGGTCGGCGTGACAGCCCCCGGAAGCACGGTGCTGAGCGCAGCGGTGGGCGGGGGCGACTGCGTCTTCGCCGCCGATGCCCCTGCCTCGAGCTTCGCGACCGGATACGCGAGCGCGGCTGCCGCACTGGTGGCGCAAGCGCACCCCGACGATCCGCCCGCCGGCTGGGCGTATCGGCTCACCGCCACCGCGCTGCGAACCGACGCCGACAATCGGGACGACATCGACGGCTGGGGCTTCATCCAGCCGCTCGCCGCCATCGAGCTGCTCCCGGATGAGACGACGCGCGGGCCCGTGAGCCCATACTTCGACACCTCGGAGAGCGCCGTGCGACCGCCCGCAGCCACCGCCGACCCCGACCATGGAGCGTCGCCGTTCCTGCTCACACGGGAGGCCGCGCTGTTCACCGCGATCGGCGGAGCGACTCTGCTCGGTGTGCTCGGCATCCTCATCGTGCTGCGTCGCCGCAGAGAGCAGCCGGTCGTGGATCCGGTCGAGGTCGAACGCGAAGGCGGACTGCTCAACATCCCCGGTCCGGCATCGGGTGACCCGAGCACGTTTCACTGAGACGCGCGGCGCGATGGTCCGCAGCGACACGGCGCGGCCGCTTCAGGGCACCCAGGCGGCCCGACGGCCGGTGGGAGTGCGCGGACGCTGAGCACGGCTCCGTCAGGGTGAGGGCGTCACCCGAAGACGAAGAAGCCCAGACCCACCAGACCCGCGACCGAGACGACGCAGGCTGCTGCGAACGTGATGAGGGCCGCCCGGCTCCAGCGCAGTCCCTGCTTCGCGACCGACGGGAGATCCGGGTCCACCGTGCGCGTGGGCGCCGCGGCGCCGATCACGACGGGCGGGGCAGAAGGGCCGAGCGGGGCCGGACGCGGCCGGTAGATCTCCGGTGCCGGCGCATCCGTCGGCGCCTCGAACGAGGCGGGCACGTCAGCCTCTGCGCGGTCGGCAGAGTCGTCGCTGTCGGCGGGCTGTTCCGATCTCTTGCGTCGCACACGACGCGGCGTCCGGGAGACGAGCACCGTCGACTCGTCGACAGGGTCGTCCTCCCGATCGGCACCTGGCTCCTCAGCCTCCGCGGGTCTCCGGTCGACGACGACCGTCGCCTCGTCCACGTCATCCGCTGGCTCAGCGGGTTCGGCGACTTCGGCGGGCTCGGCAGGCTCGACGGGCTCAGCGGGCTCGGCAGGCTCAGCGGACTCGGCAGGCTCGACGGGCTCAGCAGACTCGGCGACTTCGCCGGACTCGGCGACCGGTCTCCCCCGGCGCCGATCGCGTCTGGTCAGCATGACGGTCTCTTCGACCTCGGTCTCGTCGTCCGTCATCTGGCTCGAACCGGGATCGTCGTGCCCTCGAGCATCGAATCGGTCAGCGAGGCGGATGCGGCATCGCGGCCCGCAGTGAGGTCGTCCGAGTGCCCGTTCGCGCCTCCCGAGATCACGTCGATCACGACGACCGACACGTTGTCGCGACCACCCGCTTTGAGCGCCCGGCTCACGAGAGCCGCTGCCGCGGTCTCCGGCCGCCCGTTCATCGTCAGGGTCGCTCGGATCGCCTCGTCGCTCACCTCGCCGCTCAGGCCGTCGGAGCAGATCAGCAGTCGCTCGCCGTCGACCACGGGCAGCAGCCAGCTGTCCGCGGTGCTGTCGGGAGCACCGATCGCCCTCGTGATGACGTTGCGCTGCGAGAACGTCGAGAGATCCTCGGCGCGGAGCTCACCGGCATCCACCAGTTCCTGCCCCAGCGAATGATCGATCGTCAGCTGTGTCAGCTCGTTGCCGTGGTGCCGGTAGACACGGGAGTCGCCGACATTGAAGACGAGCCAGTGCGGCACGCCGTCGTGATCGACGAGAGCGACACCGGTCACGGTGCTTCCTGCCCCGCGCTTGTGCTCGGCGGAGATGTCATCGACCACAGCCGAAGCGCGACTCAATGCCTGTCCGATGTCGGCGACGTCGACCGTCGCCCCGCGAAGCGGCTCGAACGCCTCCACCACCGCAGCGCTCGCACGATCCCCCGCCTCATGCCCGCCCATGCCGTCCGCGACGAGGAAGACCGGAGACGCCACCAGCACCGAGTCCTCATTCGCCGAGCGCGTGAGACCGGTGTCGGTGAGTGACGCGACGCTGAGGACGACCGAGGAGAGCGTCATGAATCGCGCTCCGCGATCACATGCATCCCCACTTCACCGAGGATGAAGCGGCCGTTGCCGGTGACGCTCTCTCCGGGATCGAGCAGGGTCTCGGTGCCGTTCTCCTCGACCACGACGACGCCGTTCGTGGCGTGCAGATCGGTGAGACGCCACTCGTCGTCGTGCACGACGAGACGAGCGTGCGTCTTCGACAGCGTGCGGGTCGTATCGGAGATGGCGAGTCGCTGCTCGCCCGGCTCGCCGATCGGATTGCGGCCGATCACGACGCTGGCGCCGGACAGCGAGAACTTCCGTCCGTCATCGAGCACGAGCGATCGGCGGACTCCGCGCTTGCGGGCGACGACGACGGTGGCGTCGAGGTCCTCGTCGACATCGTGCGTCGGACGCGGTGTGACGACCGTCTTGTCGACGTCGGCCGCGAGGCCTCCGAACGGCATCGCGAGGGGCGCCGGCACGGGTTCCTCGACCGCGGGTGCGGGCGCTGCATCGGCCGGGGGCACCACGGCGGCCGCAGGCACATCCGCGGTGGTCCCCGCAGCCGCGGGGGACGACGGGACAGGACGGATCACCGGCGCCTGCGGCTGTTCATCCGAGAGGCCACCATCTCGGAACGAGGGCGGAGCGGGCCGCACCATCCGCTGCGCCTCTTCGGCGGGAGCCGCGGCAGGCCGGTTCTCCGCCGGCCGCTCGAACTCGGGCACGGGAGCGGATGCCGGGGCCGCCGCCGGTCTCGGCGCCGGTGTCTGTGCCGGTTGCTGAGGCACGACGTCGTCGGATACCGGTACCGGCGGCGCGGGTGGCTGCGGCGCCGCCGGAGCCACAGGCGCGCCACCCATTGCGGCCATGATGCCGGTGGTCGGGTGCGCCTCGGTCGGAGCCGGCGGGTTCACGGCGGGTGGCTGCTCCACTGCAGGGGGCTCAGGTGCGCGCACCGGCGCGGGCGGCGCAGGAGGCTGCAAAGCCGGCGCCTGAGGAGCCGCAGGCTGAGGAGCAGGAGGCTGAGGAGCAGGAGGCTGAGGCGCAGGAGGCTGAGGAGCAGGAGGCTGAGGCGCAGGAGGCTGAGGCGCAGGAGGCTGAGGCGCAGGAGGCTGCTGCGCGAAGGACGAGGTGGGCGGCTGCGGCGGAGCGAATGATGCCGCCGGCGCACCCTGCACAGCGGGCTGTCCGGCGACGGGAACCGGCGGGGCGCCCGGGACGGGAGGCGCGCCCCACCCTGAACCCGCGGGACCACCGCTCGCCGCGGCTGCGGTCGCAGTCCGGTCGGGCTGCGCGGTCGGACGGCTCGGTGCGGCGTAGTCGGGGAACACGGGCGCGGGGGCGTCAGGCTGGCTCTGGGTATGCGGAGCCAGCGACGGGATCGTGTACCCCGATGCGTCCCTCGCCGGGGTGGCCGTGGGCTGCGAGCTTCGGCGCGGGCCGGGCTGCAGAGCGGCCAGCCGTTCGCCCTCGGGGTACGGCGGCGCCCCCCAGGCGAGAACCGTCGCCCAGACCGGGGGCAGAAGGATCGCGAGCACCGTCATTCCCGCACCGCGACCGAACCTCCGATTGATGCGGTGGGTCGCGACGACCTTGAGGTAGATGCCGTACAGCTGCACGATCGGGATGAAGTAGAACACCACCGACCACGCCGGCACTCCGCCGCGCGCCAGGATCTCCGCCTCGTTGAGGATGGGGACCCAGCCCTTCCACCCCTCTCCGTCGATGCGCGGGAAGAGGCGCGACAGCGCCAGCGCGTACCAGACGTAGACGGCGAGGCCGATGAGCACGCCGACGCCGCCGACGATGGCGAGCATCGTGACGTAGCCGGTATCCACGGGCGCGATCATGAGTTCCCCTTCTTCCGGTCGCCGGGCGACCAGGTCAATCCGAGCGTAGCGAGCACAGGCACGGCGGCCGTGAATCCACGACCGTTCGCGCCCCGTATGCGACCGACGAACGACGTCGGTCGCACGCGCATGACGATGCGATGCCACCATCTGCCTGCCGCTGCGAGCTCCGTCCGCTCGGCGTCGACGATCTCCCAGGCGGCGCGCGCATCCTCGTCCGTCGGAGGATGCTCGGCGAACACGGCGCGATCGACGATCTCTGCCAGGCGGTCCGCTGCCTCTCGGTCGGTCGAGAGCGCGCGCTGGATGCGGGTGCCTTCGGCATCCATCGGCACATCGTGGTCGGCGTACACGTCGACCAGCTCCTCCCACGCCCCGGCGAGACGCACCTCGGGATCTTCGGCGGTTCGGCGGGCCCTGGCTCGCTGCCGTTTGGCCAGCAGCAGCACGAGGAAGGGCAGCGCGATCAATGCCAGCGCGAGCATGCCGAGCCCCACAGCGCGGAGGATCGGCAGCAGGACGGCGAGCACCTCTGACTGCGGCGACTCGAGCGGAGGCGCGTCATTGTTGGAATCGCTCTGCGCCTGAGGCGGATCCAACGCCTCCGACCGGGGCTGCTCGGGCACCGTGGGATGCTCGGGCAGCTGCTCGCCCTCGGTGATGGAACTCGGAAGCATCGCGTACTGCGGTGTGGTGTCGACCGGCATCCACTCGCCGCCCGATCCTCTCACCTCGACCCAGGCGCTCATGTTCGCGCCCGTGCAGGTCTCCGTGCAGGCGGGAATGCCGGGCACCTCTTCTGCGGCCGCAAGGCGCGCACCGATCACGACTCGGGACTCGAGCCCCCAGTGCTCGGCGAGAAGCGCCGCTGCCACTGAGAACTGCTCATCGTCGCCGACCGCCGACACGAGCAGCTCCGGCGCGGCATCCGAGCCTGCCCTGCGCTCCTGTTCGAGCAGGTCGGTGAACAGCTCCTCGATGCGGGCCGCGGAGTGTCCCGCATAGCTGGGTGCGAAAGCGTACCCCTCGGACTCCTTCAACGAGGCGATCCATCCCGCCGCCGCCTCATCGTCGATCAGCGCGTGGCTGAGGTAACCGCGGGAGCGCAGGCGGTCGATGATCTCGAGATACCCGGCCCCGGTGCGGGGCTGCTCCTGCATCTCGGCCCACTCGGTGAGCGCGGGATACAGGTCGGTGTCGAGGTTCGAGGCACCGCCCTGCACGGCGGTGATATCGCCGGGGCTCGCCGGGGCGTCCACGAGCACTCTGTAGCGATCGCCCGGAACGAGCCCTTCTCCCCCGCCGGGTGCCTCTGCCACGGTGATCGCCGTGTCGCCGCCCGAGTTGACGTGGAACCCGTCGGCGAGCGCTTCGGCGCGCGCACCCGAGAAGTCCGGCGCCTCGGCGAGACCGGCCGGCGAGGGGACCCAGATGCCCCGGTAGGCGTCGCCGATCGTGATCCCGAGCGACACGCGGCCCTCGCCGGGCATCGCACTGCGGGGCAGCCGGCTGAACCGGTCGTCCGGCGCGATGTGGAAGTCCTCGCCGTCGTACGAGTCGAGGGTGACGAGCCGGAGGCGCTCCAGCGCTCCAGAATCGCCCTCCACCTGCACGACCGTGTCATCGAGAGTGCTGCCGGCGAACCACGACCGGTAGGCGCTGAGGGGGCTCGCCTGCTGCTGCACGACGATCATCGGCTCGACCTCGTCGCGCAGAACGGAGCGGTCGCTCCACCCTGCCGCGGCGGGAGCCACCGCGAAACCGGCGACGAGGGCGATCACCGCGAGACCGGCCGACAGGAGATGCCGACGGATCGTGAGCCACACCGGGGTCGCCCGGCGCGAGATGTTCGCCGCCGCGACGGTGCGCAGCGCCTGTGCCCGCTGAAGCCGCGAGCGTCCGACCAACCAGACGAGAGAGACCACGAAGAGCGCGACGCCGATCAGCCATTCCCGAGGAGCGGGAAGCGCGACGCCGAGCACCGAGACCGGAGCCGTCGTGCCGCTCACACCGAAGGCGATGCCGAAGACGCTCATCGCGGTCACGACGGGAACCGCTATGGTCGCCCGACGTCCGCCTTCGAGCACGAGCAGAGTGGCGATGAAGGAACCGAACAGCATGACCACGAGGAGCGGGATGAGCACCGCCTGGTACTCACCGAGGGGCGGGTTCAGCGTCAGCATCTGCTTCCAGCCGAGCACCACCCCCAGCACCGCGTCGCGGATTCCGCCCAGGAACGCGGGAAGCGACGGGAGCGCCGAGGGGATGGCGAGCGGAACCGAGACGACCAGATAGACGCCGGTCACCGCGAGCGCACCGATCAGCAGCCCCCACCGCAGCAGCCGGGTCAGCACGGCGACGACCATGCCCAGCAGGCCGCCGATCAGGCCGACCGCCAGCGCCCGGGGGGACTCGTACACCGGCCATGCAGCCGCCGTGGCGAGACCGATGCCGACCAGCACATATCCGAGAGACCAGAGGGTCAGAGCCGAGAGCGCGAACGTCCGGCGCGACCTCGCGACGCCGCGCCGCGGACCCGCGGCGCTCATCGCAGTGCTCCGCGGGCGAGCATCTGCGGAAGGTCGCCGAGTGCGCCCAGCGTCATCACGGCCAGTTCGCGCGCCGTGCGCAGGGTGGGCTGCTCGCCGAGTTCGCTGCGCACCGCGACCGCCTCGACCGCCGCCGGCAGAGTGATGGCGGCGTGGCGCAGCCGCTCGAGCGGCATGCGCGAGCCCGTCATCAGGAATCCGATCGACAGGTCGGGGTAGGACTGGGCGGTGAGCGCGGCGACCGCCTCGAGCCGCATCACGCGGTCGGCCGGATCGATGGTCGAGGTGGCATCGAGGAGGGCCTTGGGAGTCACCGTGGGAAGAGTGCGTATCGACAGCAACTCGGCGCGGCTGTGCTCGGGGATCTCGTTGCTCACCGAGAAGAGCACGTCACGACCGTCGCGCACACCCTGCAGGGCGAGGGATGCGGCGGCGCTGACCGTGTTCTCGAACTCGTCGTCGCTCTCGTACGACTCGCTGTCGAGGTCGAGGATGATGGCGATGCGAGCGTGCCGCGACTCCTCGTACTGACGCACCATGAGCTTGCCGGTCTTGGCGGTCGACTTCCAGTGCACGTGCCGCTGCGAATCGCCCACGACGTACTCGCGCACCGCGTGGAACGAGAGGTCGGCATCGACGAGGGTCGAACTCGGCGTGCCCTCGAGATCGCGGATGAGACCGGCGCTGGTGCTGGGCAGGCGCACCGTGACCGGATGCACGTGGATGCGCTGGACATCGGGCCAGCGCAGCTCACGGCGGAGGATGCCGATCGGATCACCGCGGGTGATGGTCATGGGGCCGACGTCGATGACACCGCGGCGGTGCGCGGCGATCGTCAGCTGCTCGCGATGGTGGGCGGCGGGGCGCAACAGGGGGACGTGCGCTTCGACGAGCCCCTCCCCCACGGGAACGTCGACGATGCCGGGCAGCGACAGACGCTCGCTGTTGTTGCGCACGTCGAGCGTCGCACCGATCTCGGCACCGGCGACCACGCGGTCGCGGTCGAGGGTCAGCTCGATGCGATAGTCGTGGGTGCCGAGGATGAAGGGGATGCAGGCGATCAGCAGCACGAGCGCGATCGCCGCCACCGCCCACGCCTCGACCCAGCCGAACAGCAGCCCGGCGGTGAGGCACAGGACCAGCGCCGCGACGACCAGCATCCCGGCGGATGTGACCGTCTCACGCACCCACGCGACAGCCGCTCGGGTTGCGCGCTCCGTGCTGCGAGCGGCCCGACGCACGCCGAAGACGGCGCCGCGGACGGGGCCGCGGCGCGTGCGGTCGTAGCGCGTGACCGTCGACGTGCGCGTCGACGTGCTGGTGCCCGCCGTGGTGCGCGTCAGACGGGACTCGGTGCTGAAGCTCACGCAGTGCCGTTCTCGCGCGGCGGCTCGACGTCGAGCAGGATCTGCCCCACCACGGCGACCGCGGTGACGCCGTCGAACTCGGCCTCCGGCTCGAGCACCAGGCGGTGCGCGAGGGCGACGACGGCGAGCTCTCGGACGTCGTCGGGGGTGACGAAGGTGCGACCGTTCTTGGCAGCCCACGTCATCACGAGACGTGACAGGGCGAGGGCTCCTCGCACACTGGCACCGAGGCGGACCTCGGACGCTCGACGCGTCGCATCGACGATGCGCATGATGTAGTCGGAGACCAGCGGGTTCACGTACACGCCGCGGGTCATCTCGGCCATCGTGAGGATGGTGTCGACGCCGACGATGCCGTCGAGCACGTGCTTCGGCTGGGCTGCTCCCTGGAGGATGCGCATGGTCGCGGCTTCGTCGGGGTATCCGATCGACGTCTTGATCATGAAGCGGTCGAGCTGCGCCTCGGGCAGACGGTAGGTGCCGCCCTGCTCGATCGGGTTCTGCGTCGCCATCACGAGGAACGGCGATCCGACCGGCCGTGTGACGCCGTCGACCGTGACCGTGCCCTCTTCCATGACCTCCAGCAGCGCCGACTGCGTCTTCGGGCTCGCCCGGTTGATCTCGTCGGCGAGCACGATGTTCGCGAAGACGGGACCGGCGTGGAACTCGAAGGCGCCCTCCTTCTGGTCGTAGACGGTGATGCCCGTGACATCGCCCGGGAGCAGGTCGGGCGTGAACTGGATCCGGGTGCTCGTTCCCGTCACGGTCTGCGCGATCGCCCGCGCGAGAGCCGTCTTGCCTGTGCCGGGGAAGTCCTCGAGCAGCACGTGGCCGCCGCTGACCGCGGCGGCGAGCACGAGCTCGATCACGTGCCGCTTGCCGAGGATCGCCTGTTCGACGTTGGCGGTGAGGATCGAGAACGTCTCGGCGAACCAGGCGGCCTGTTCGGCGGCGATGGTCACGGGAGCAGCGGAGGGAGCAGGCATAGGGCAACCGTATTCGTCTCTGGCACCTGCGCTGTGCAGGGCGGTGGGGAGGGGGAGTCGTCATCGCGGCGGGTTCATCCGGCAGGATCGGCGGGGTCGGCAGGCTTGTCGGAGTCCTTCGGATCCTCCGGCTCCGGCTCCGGTTGCGTGCACAGCGTCACGCGGTGCGTGATCGGCTTGAGCGAACTGAAAGCGCCCGTCCACGTGATCTTCATGTCGACCATGGAGATGCCGTCGACGATCCTCGGAGTCACGGCGAGGGAGTACGAACCGCGGGCGGCAGGGCTGACGACGAACGCGTCATCCGGGTTGGCGGGCACACACTCGCGGAACTCGACCGCCACCGTCGTCGGCGCCGTCCGGGGCGAGATCTCGACCGAATCGGAGCAGTACTCCCGCAGCACCGCGTGGCAGGAGCGCGCCCCGACCGGCAACGGTGATGAGTCGGTGCTCAGCTGGAAGTCCGACCGCCAGGACCCGTACATGTAGTACTGCGGAACGAAGCCGTCTCGCACGGCGATGTCGGGCGCCGACTCGAGCCGGTAGGAATAGCGGTTGTCCTGGACCGACGGCTGGGTGGCGATCGTGTAGCTCGTGTTGCCCTTCGGGCCTTCCACGAAGGTGAACGTGAAGACCTGGGTGGTCGCCGACTCGGCGACGCCGAAGCCGTTCGATGCGCACGCCTTCACGTTGTAGGTCGAGTACTCGGCGAGCTTGGTGAGGGTGGGTGACGACGACTGCGCCTCCGCACCCGAGACCTGCAGACGACCGTCGCCGTCAGCGGTGCAGCTCGCATTGCCCGATCGCCAGGCGAGGTACACGACGTCGATGCCGAGGGCGCTGCCGTTCGGCTGCGCTGCCACTCCCGAGACGTCGATCGAGGTGTTCGACGTCGCGGTCGCGCGTGCTCCCGAGGGGTCGAAGTAGACGGTTCCCGCAGCGGTGACGGACGTGCGGAAGGCTCCGCCCTCGTTTCCACCATCGCCCGTCGGCGGCTGGAACTGGCTGATCGGGACGATCGTGATGTTCTGCGGGCCCGGCGCCAGCGCGATGTCGGCCGTCGTCGTCGCGCCGGTGCGGTTGATGACCTGCCCGGTCTCCTCGATGCGGAACGCGAGGGAGTCGTCCGACGCATCGACCGCGAGAGCGACGATGCCGCGCCCGCGCTCCGTGCTGCCGGGGCGATAGACGGGTGTGGCGTTCGCCTTCGACACCACAGGGGCGGCATACGCCCAGCTGGTGTGCGGTGACGTCGCCGCCGATGTGCCGACCGAGTTGACGGCCGCCGCGGTGAAGACGTGCGGCGCTCCGTTGACGAGTCCGTTCACCGTGCACCGGTAGGCACCTGCCGCCGGGCTGCACGACGCGTTCGCCGGCGCTCCGTCCTGCAGGATCTCGACCCCCGTGACGCCGGGGTGCGCGCGACCGGCCTCACCGAGGGGCACGTCGAGCACCACGGTCGAGCGGGTGAATCCGACCGTCGTGACGCTGGCGGGTGCCTGCGGGAAGCCCTGCAGATCGAGGGTCAGAGTTCCGGTGCCGGTGCGCCCCTGCGCATCCTGCACGACGAAGGGGATGATGCACTGTCCACCCGGCGCCTGCCCTCCGCCGGGCCAGCTCGCCGTGATCGCCTTGCTTCCCGAAGTCGAGATCGACGCGACATCGCATCGTGTGCCCCCGCCGAGGGACATCAGTCGGAGGCCCGATCCGGGCTTCCCGGCGAACGGGTCGTACTCCCCGGCGACGTCGACGACGTCGATGGTGCAGCTGGGGTTCGTCACGATGCACTGCTTCGTGAAGGTCGCGCCGCGCGGCGCATCCGGCGGCGCGGCTCCGACGACGAGACGGACGGATGCCGACGGCTCGCCGTACTGGGGCACCGTGACGCTGACGTTCTCGGCGTTGCCGGGTCGCGCGTCTGCGCGTGCCTCGATGGTCAGCTGAGGCCCGTTTCGGGTGACGATGAAGGCCGAGCCCGAATAGACGATCCGGTACTCGAGGGATCCCGCGTCACCCTCACGTCCGCCCTCCCACGCGGCCATGTTCGCGTACATGTCGACCGTCTCGGTGGTTCCGGGGGCGATCGTGTGCGAGATCGACGACAGCAGCAGCTGCGGCTCGGCAGGACGGATGCTGATCGGCACGTCGATGAACGACCAGCGCTCCTGCCCCTGCAACCGCACCTGGACCAGGCAGGTGTCCGACCATGGCGCTTCACGGCCGGCGCGATACGTCGCGCTGCCTGCACCCTCGGCGGAGCACGATGCGGCCGCCCGCTGCGCGGTGAACTGCCCGGATCCCACTTCGAGGGCATCTGAGGAGGTCAGGTCGACGTAGTCCGCCGCATCGAACGAGACCGAGGCGTCCTCGTCGACCACGACAGGAGTCGAGGCGGGCTTGAGCTGGACCTGCATGTCGTCGAAGGCGGGTATGCGCAGGAACCCGTAGGCGACCACCGCTCTGCCGCCCGATCCCTCGCCCTTCAGCTGGAACGGAACGAGCGCACCGTCTTCGGGGGCCGCGCCCACGATGCGGTTCCCCCGAACAGTGAACCCGGGCTGGTCGCCCCACAGGCTCAAGGTGAGGGAGGAGGCGTCACCCGAGGGCCAGCTGACACGATCGGTCACGACGTCGATGCCGCGATCCGGGAGCTCCTCCCGATCGCGCGCAGTGAGCACCGTGTCGGCGACGCTCGGCTGGTCGGCGACCGCACCGTCGGTCACGGTCACGACGATGAGACCCTGCGACGTGCTGGATGTGCGAGTGGACCTGACCGTATAGAAGTAGGAGTTCGTGCCGGCGGTGTCCCCCGCGCGCAGCACGACACGGCCGTCTTCGAGAGAGGTGTCGGGATCGATCAGCGCGTTCAGGCGGTCGTAGAGCGGATTCCCCTTGACCGGTGGCGCGTTCGGGATGAGTTCGGTGATCTCGAGCTCGCTCTGCGCCGGATCGAGGTCGTTGAGACGCGGGTCGAGGACGATCGGTGTCGTCGATCCGGCCTCGACGCGCACGTAATCGCTGAAGGTCACGGGCGCCGCGTCATCGATGTCCGCGTCGAGCACGCCGACGCGGACGGTGCCCGTCCCCTGCTCGCCCTGCGGGTCGCGCACCGTGTATCCGAAGCTGACCTGACCGCCGTCGACACCGCCCGCGGGCGCCCGGTAGACGATCGCGTCGCCGTCGGCCGAGATCGTCGCCGTGCCCGCACCCTTCTGGGGCTGGTCGACGCCCGCGAGCACGACTCGATCGCCATCGCTGTCCATGCCGGTCGAAGGCACGGGCAGCGACACGGTCTGACCGCTGAGGACTCGGCCGGTCAGGGTCGACGGCGTCGGGGCACGGTTGGTGCCCGGAGGCACGACCGTGACCGTCACGACACCGTTGTCGGCGAGGGCGGGGTTGCGCTCGAGTGACACCGAGTACGACAGACGGTAGGTGCCGGGCGTCGTGGGTGCGAGATAGCGCAGCGCGTTGCGGTCGGCGAAGACGAGCTCACCCGATTCGCCCGAGCCGGTCACCTCGGGGAGAACGACCAGGGGCTCCCCTCGCGGCGCCACGTCGTTGGCCGTGACAGCGATGCGCGTGAGCGAACCTGCGCGCACGGTGATCGCGTCGGGGAAGACGATCGGACGCGTCACCGTCGACGGCGGCGTGAGGAAGACCGTGACGGTTCCCTGCACTGCGGCACCGGTGCCGTCGGCGATCGTCACGGTGGCCTTGCCGATGACCCCGGGCTCGCCGTCCTCCGTGGTGCCGTTCACCCGGATGCTCTCGTTGCCGACCACACGCACGCCGAGCTGCGGCGTCGAGCTCACCGCATCGGCCAGCATCAGCACCCGACCACTGGTGTTCTGCACGGCGCGGATGACGTCGACCGTCGTGTCCTCGCCCTCGCGGACGAACGCGGTCAGCGGTGCCATCGCGAGGCCCGCGGATCCGTCGACCGCGGTGATGCGGATGACGGCCGACTGCTCGGCCTGGGTGGTGACGTCCTGAGCCGTGTAGGTGACGACGTACTGCCCCGGTTCGGCCACCGTCATCTCGACGGTGCCGGATGCCGCGTTCGGGTTGACCTCGAGTCCCTGCGCGGTCGCCGCAGTCTGCACAGCGTCGACGAGACGATACGAACCGGAGCCGCCGGACAGATGATCTGAGATGCGCACCGATTGGAGCTCCCCGACACGCGCGGTCAGCGCGACCGGCGAGGCGACGAGAGCCGGGCTCCCTGTGACCTGCACATCGAGGGTCTTCTCCGCGGTCGCACCGTGCACGTCCTCGACCACCACGGTGACCGAGATCACGGCATCCGCGGCATTCGGGTCGGTGTGGCGGATGGCCACCCGTCCGTCGGCCATCGGCACGACCATGACGGGCGACGAGGAATCGGTCTCGTAGGCATCGCTGAGCACGAACGGATCGCCCTCGGGATCGACCCAGCCCGACAACGCCGAGACGACCGTGCTGCCGCCCGGAAGGAGCTGGGGCGTCGGCCACTCCTGCTGGCAGGCGTCGACTCCGCACCACACGGGCGCGGAGTTCGCTTCCGGATCGACGACGGTCAGGGTCACGGTCGCCGGAGCCGACACCGCGGCGCCGTCGGTGACCGCATATGTGAAGCTCGCCTGCCCCGAGCCCGCCTTGACGTCGACCACCAGCGACTGCCCGTTCGCGACGAGGGTCAGGTCACCGAACGCCGGGTCGCCGAGCCCGCCCGAGACCGATTCGGGATCGATCGACAGCACGTCCTTCTTGTTCGGATCGTGGTCGTTGAGGAGCACCGGCAGGATCACCTGCTCGCCCGCACGGACACCGAATGCGTCGTCGACGGCGACGGGCGGCATCTGCTCGGCCACGTCCTCGACGATGATCGTGCCCTCCTGCTGCTCGGTGTCGTCTTCGATCGCCCACTGCTCGAGCGGGATGAGCACGCCGTCGGGGGCCGTCCAGATGAGTCCGGTACCGATCTCGCTCAGCACCGCTCGATCGCCGTTCTCCTGGAAGACCGGTTCGATCGTCGAAGAGTCGAGGGCCTCGTCCGGAACACGCAGCGGAACGGTCTCGCCACCTGCCCACAGAGTGCCCGCACCCGTGTCGAGCCAGGCGGCATAGACCTCGCCGTCGACGACGACCGGCGTCGCCGGCACGCCCGACGCGTCAGCGACCCGCTCCGACTCTCCGGAATCCAGATCGACCGACACGAGTCCGTCGGAGTCGGCGATCGACACGTTCTCGCCCGACTCAGCGCCCTCCTGGAGACGCGCGTCCTCAGCGACGTCCAGCTCCACGGGTTCGTCGCGCCCCTGCAGCCACAGCTCGCCGGTGCCCGCCTGGAGCATCGCCCAGCGGTCGCCCACGACCGTGACGAGGAGGCCCTCTGCGGCATCCGGAGCCTGCGAGACGGACTCAGGATCGCCGAGGAAGCGGTGCTCGTCGATGTCGAACCGGCGGATCGCGCCCTCGTCTGCGGAGAAGAGCACCAGCAGGCCCGCGGGCGACAGCCCGATCGCATCCGCCGTGTACGTCGGAGGGTCCTCGCCCTCCTCGACCTCGACGCCCGCGAACGGGTCGACGAGAGCAGTGGCGGCACCCGCCTCGAGAGTGGTGACCGATACCTGGCCGGTGTCGGTGCGATACGCCACATAGGCACCGGCCGACAGGATCTCCCGCGTGCCCGCCGGCGTCGGCTCGGAAGCGATCGGCGTGCCTTCATCCGACGCGTCGGAGAGCAGGTCGGCGGGATTCGCGGGGTCGAGATCCCACCGCTGCCTGTTGCCCTGGGCGTAGATGACGGCCGCCGAGCCGCTCTGCCAGACGGCCTCGGGATCGTCGACGTTGCGCACGGTGTCGATCTCGGCGAGCTCGGTGTTCACGCGGGCGTACTGGCCGCTGTCGCGCATGACCCAGACGGACGACTCGAGGCGGGGCACCTCCTGCGACTGGTATCCCTGGGCCGTGATGGCGAGCGTGAGCACCACCGCCAGGGCGGCGACACCCGAGATGGCCGCGATCAGGCGTCCGCGCGATCGGGGGTTCGCCTCCGATCGAGCGCGGTCGCCGATGGCCATCACAGGACCCCGGTCAGGTAGAGCACGCCGACGCCGACGCCACCGAGGACCGCTGCTCCGATCAACGCGCCGATCACGCCGGCGACGAGGGGCGAGCGGGTCTTCGCACGCGCGGCGGGCAGTTCGTCGCGGTCGCGCGGCATCGCCTGCTGCTTCGCGGCGCGCACTGCACGTCGCGAGTCGGGGGCGACGGTGGTGATCACCGGGCCGCGGGCGCTGGAGTCGGAGAAGCTGACGGGCGCTGCTGCGGCCCATTCAGCGGACGCCGCCTCGAAGGCCGTCGGGTGCAGACCCAGCTCGAACTGCGCCCAGCGCAGGCGTTCCGCGAAGTCGGCCATGCTCGCGAACCGTCTGGCCGGATCACGGTGCATCGCGGTCGCGAAGATCTCGTCGATGATCGGCGGGATGCCGGGTATCGGCACCGCGGTATAGCGCGCCTTGATGATGCGCTCGGTGAGCTGGTCGCGGGAGTTGGAGCCTCGGTCGGCGCGTTCGAACGGGCTTCTTCCCGCGAGGAGCGTGTACAGGGTGGCTCCGAGGCTCCAGATCTCGCTCGGGACGGATCCGGAGACGCGCTCCTGCAGCACCTCCGGCGAGCTCCACGGCACCGACATCGCGATGGTCTCTCCGTCGCCCTCGTCGATCACGGCGGCCGCGATGCCGAAGTCGGCCAGCACGGGGGCGCCGAGGGAGTTGATGAGCACGTTGGACGGCTTGATGTCGCGATGCAGGAGTCCGGCCCTGTGCACGGTCTCGAGGGCGCCTGCCATGCGCACGCCCGTGTCGAGCACCTCGGCGAGCGCCAGCGGCGCCTTCTTGTACCGGGCGCTCATGGTGTCGGGGCAGTACTCCATCGCGAAGTACGGCCGACCGTCTGCAGAGATGGACGCCTGATAGATGGTGACGATCGAGGGGTGGGCGCTGAGCCGCGCGGAGATGTCGGCCTCGACGTTGAAGGTGCGGAGAACCTCGCGGTTCACGGCATCCGCCAGCAGCACCTTCACAGCGGCGACGCGTCGCGGCATGTCCTGTTCGTAGAGGAAGACATCTGCGAACCCGCCGGATCCGAGCGGACGCACATAGCTGTACCCCGCCAGCGTCGGCGGTGTCGATGCCATGCGCGTGGCCACCCATGCTCCTCACGGTCGGTCGGGAGACCGCGCTCTGCATGATCCCTGCGCGCCGCGCTGGGCGATCCCCCCGACCACGAGTATATCGAGGGTGTGGACGATCCCGAAGGCGGGCGGTCGCCCCTCCGCTCGCCCCCGACACGGCGGGCGCGCCCAGCACGCCTCGGTGGTCAGGCGCGCCAGCACCCGACGACATGATCGTCGACCATGCCCGCGGACTGCATGAGCGCGTACATCGTCGTCGGACCCACGAATCGGAAGCCGCGACGACGCAGTTCCTTGCTCATCGCCGTAGACTCCGGCGTCACCGCCGGAACATCCGCGAACGATGCGGGCCGCGGTCCCGATGCCGGCGCGAACGACCACATCAGCTCATCCAGCTCGCCGTCTGCCATCGAGCGCACGATTCGGGCGTTGCCGATGGTGGCCTCGATCTTCGCCCGGTTGCGGATGATCCCCGCATCCGCCATGAGCCGCTCGACGTCGGATCGGTCGAACTCGGCGACCCGCTCGGGCTCGAAGCCGGCGAAGACCTCGCGGAACCGGGGGCGCTTGCGCAGGATGGTGATCCACGAGAGCCCCGCCTGAAACCCCTCGAGGGCCATCTTCTCGAACAGCGCCCGGTCGCCGTGAAGCGGGGTGCCCCACTCCTCGTCGTGATAGCGGCGGTATTCGGCGTCGTCGCCCACCCACCCGCATCGGTCGCGGAGGTCGGGGCCGGCGATCAGAGACGTCATGAGCCCACGCTAGCCGCCGCCACCGACACGGCGGGTGATCCCGGCTCTCCTGCCGGGACTACGCAGCGGCCTCTGCGGGGCCGGATCCGAGCGCGTCGATGAACGACGTCGAGAACCCGTCGAGAGCTTCGCGCGCCGCGGCAGCATCCTGTCGTTCGATGGCGGCGAGGGCCGCGGAGAGGAGACGGCGGCGGGAGGCCCGATCCGTGTCGAGATCGATGCCGTGGTGGCGGGCCGTCTGCGGATCCACGAACAGCCGCAGCGGGTCGATGTGGTCGCGGGCGAGGCGGGGGCCCAGACGGCCGAGCTCCCGCGAGATGAGGATCTCGGAGAGCTCGAGGTAGCCGAGCAGCTCGCAGGTCTCGTCCGCCAGTCGCGTCGACTGCTGGTGCGTGCGCACGGGCGGGCCGATGCAGCTCTTCTCGACGATCAGGCGACCGACGACGTGGGCGCGCTCGATCATGTCAGCGCGCGACCACTCCGCCACACGAGTTCCGGCGCTCGGAGACACCTGGACGAACCGCATCTCGACAAGCCGTTGCAGCGCCTCGCGCACCGGCGTCCGGGAGACGGCCCACGCGTGGGCGAGCAGATCGAGCCGCAGTCGCTGGCCGGGCGGGATGCGGCCGCTCACGATCTCGGCGAGCAGGCGCTCGTATGCGAGACCGCTGAGAAGCTGCGGGCGCAGTTGGTCCTCGAGGGAGCCCATGGGCATGATCACATCGCTCTCATCAACTAACATATTGGATGATTAGAGGATGACATAAGTGAGCCGCGGACACAAATCATCTGATATTTCAATGCTCCGGCACCCTGCCTGAAGTCGTCGCCTCATCCACCGAGAGCCAGGGCATGGGTATATATTGCGGGCGATTGATATATCAGGTACCCAGATGATTCCGACTAGCATTGACCCATGCCTGTGCCCAAGACCCCGGCGCAAATGCCCCGAAAGCTGCTGCGCGACCAGATCTTCGACACGCTTCTGGATGCCATCGTCGCCGGTGACCTGGCCGCAGGGGAGCCGATCTCCGACAAGCAGCTCGAGAGCTGGTTGGGCGCCTCGCGCACGCCGATCCGGGAGGCGGTGAACCGGCTCGCCGGCATGGGGCTGATCGAAGTGCTTCCTCAGAGGGGCACCCGCATCGCACCTCTCGATCCCACGAGGTTCGCAGAGGAGATGGAGATGCTCGGCGTCGTGTACTCGGCGACGGTGCGCGAGGCTGTCCCGCTCCTCACCGACGCGGACCGGACGCAGATCGCCGACCTGCACACGACGGTGAGCCGGACCTCGAACGCCCTCGAACGCGCACGGATCGTGAACAACCTGATGAACGTGTTCGTCGACCGCTACCGCAACACCCTCGTTCAGCGCATCCGCGAGAAGTCGGTGCCGCACGTCACCCGGATGATCACCGCTCGACCCGGCGCACTCGACGCGACCGACACATCGGCCGCGCTCGACGCACTTGCCTCCGCCGCCGCCACAGGGAACGCGGATGCCGCAGCCCTGGCCGCACAGGCGTACTTCACTGCAGGGGCCGCAAGCGTGCAGGCACGAGATGCGGCCGAATCGAGCCCGCAGGTCGCTGCTGGCGCCGATACAGCTGAGCGGCGCGGAAGCGAGGACGCGTGATGCCCACGAGGGACACACCTCCGCCGCGGCGGCTGCTTCGCGACGAGGTCTACGACACGATCCTCGGGGCGATCCTCGACGGGACGTTGGAACCCGGGGAAGTTCTCCACGACGAGGAGCTCATGACGTGGCTCGGGTCGTCCAGAACCCCGATCCGCGAGGCGCTCAATCGACTCGCCGAGGAGGACGTCGTCGAGTTGGTGCCGCACCGTCACACCCGGGTGGCCCCGGTGAACGTCGCGGCGATCAACGAGAGCCTGTTCGTGATCGGAGTGATCCACGAGCACCTTGCCCGCACCACCACCGCCGACCTCGCGGATGCGCATATCGCCGACCTGCGTCGCGAGCTGGCGCATGTCGAGGATGCGGTGGATGCAGATGACGCGGCCGCTCTCGGACGAGCGATCCGCCGGTATTTCCTCGTCGTCGTCCGCGCCGCGACGAACTCCGTGCTGCGAGCGAAGGCCGAGACCCTGTCGCTGCAGCTGGTGCGCTTCCTCACGCCTCGCGAGAACCTCGTCACGCCTCTCCAGGCGCGCGATTTCATCCGCGCGATCACTGCAGCGGCCGAAGCCCGTGACGGCGAACGAGCCGGAGATCTGATCCACGAGCTGCACGCCGCGACGCGCAGCAACTTCCTCGAGTACTACCGCGAGCCGGATCCCGCGAACTGAGCGCGGCTACGGCTACGGCTACCGCGCCGCCCTGCCGCACAGGCCCAGCATCACCCCGGCCCACACCGCCGCAGCCACTGCGCGAACGGTCCCAGGAGAGAAACCGACGGGGGTCCCCGGGGCGTGCCCGAGGACCCTCTCCGGCACTCAGTCGGCGATGGTCGCGGCGTCGATCACGAAGCGATAGCGCACGTCAGAGGCGAGCACGCGCTCGTACGCCTCGTTGATCTGCGATGCGCTGATGATCTCGATCTCGGCTGCGATGCCGTGTTCGGCGCAGAAATCGAGCATCTCCTGGGTCTCCTGGATGCCGCCGATGTTGGACCCCGCGAGCGATCGACGCCCGCCGATCAGAGACGAGACGTTCACTGAGAGCGGTTCTGCGGGGGCTCCCACGCAGACCATCGACCCGCCCACGTCGAGCAGACCGAGGTAGGCGCGGAGGTCGACGACCGCGCTGACCGTGTTGAGGATGACGTCGAACGACCCGCGCAGCGAGCGGAACGTCTCGGGATCGCTCGTCGCATAGTAGTGATCGGCACCGAGACGGAGGCCATCATCCTTCTTGCTGAGCGTCTGCGACAGCACGGTGACCTCTGCTCCGAGAGCGTGCGCGATCTGCACGCCCATGTGGCCGAGTCCGCCGAGGCCGACGACCGCCACGCGCGTGCCGGGTCCGACGTTCCAGTGCCGCAGCGGGGAGTACGTGGTGATTCCTGCGCAGAGCAGGGGTGCCGCGACGTCGAGCCCGAGCGCGTCGGGGATGCGCACGGCGAAGGACTCGGTCACCACGACCTGCTCGGAGTATCCGCCCTGAGTGACGCTGCCGTCACGGTCGGTGCTGCCGTAGGTGAAGATCGCACCGTTGGAGCAGAACTGCTCGTCGCCGCGCAGGCAGTTGCGGCATTCTCCGCACGAGTTCACGAGACAGCCGACGCCGACCCGATCGCCGAGGGCGTACTTGGTGACATCCGAACCGATAGCCGCGACGGTTCCGGCGATCTCGTGTCCGGGTGCGAGCGGGTACTGCTGCGGCCCCCAGTCTCCGCGCACCGTGTGGATGTCGGAGTGGCAGATGCCGGCGAACGCGATGTCGATCAGGATGTCGTTCGGGCCGAGCTCGCGGCGCTCGATGACGGTCTTCTCGAGCGGTGCGGCCTCGCTGGGTGCGGCATAGGCGGTGACGCGGGTCATCTCGGACTCCTCTGATCGGTGCGGATGGGACAGATCGACACTACTCGCGCCCTCCTCTGCGGCACCTGACCGCCCACGACGAAGGCCGGGACCACTGATCCCGGCCTTCGTCAGCGGAGCGACGAGGAAACCTCAGCGCTTCGCGTTCTTCTTGAGCGCCTTCTCCAGCACAGGGGCGTCACCGGATGCCGCGAGCGCCGCGTAGTACTCCCGAGCCTCGTCCTGCCGCACGCGCTCGGCGCCGGAGGCGATGGGCGCCCGGACGTGCTCCGGCTCGTAGCCGAACGCGTCGACCAGGTCGAGTGCGTACGGACGGAGCCTGGCGCACAGACGGTCGATGTATCGCGAGACCGCGGCGGCGCGCTGCGTCGAGAGACGCCCGTGGATGAGGTGCCAGGCGAGGTGCTTCTCGATGAGCTGCAGACCGAAGAGGTCGCGCAGCCACGTGAGCACCTTCTTGGTGTCGGCGTCGTCGACGCGGTGGACGGCATCCGTGAACGCCTCCCACTGCAGCAGCTCACCGTGCGCACGGGCCGCCTCGATCAGCTCGGCCTGATTCTCGTTGAACAGCTTCGCGCCGAGGGCCTTGTCCTTGCCCGCCGGACGCAGCCGGCCGGCGATGTCGGCGACCATCTGCTGCACGCGCTCGGCGAGCAGCTGGTGCTGCTGCTCCTCACGCAGACCGTTCTCGACCGAACGCGAGACCTGACCGAGGTCGACGACCGACTGGCCGAACTGACGAAGGCCTGCGCCGTGGAACAGCTTGCCGGCGGTCATGCCTACGGCGAACTTGGCCAGGGCCGCAGCATCCTTGCCGGTGAACTGCTTGGCGTAGTCGGTGAGCAGCCGCTTGCCGACCAGCTGGAGGAGCACATTGTTGTCGCCCTCGAAAGTGACATAGATGTCGAGGTCGGCGCGAAGTCCCACGAGACGGTTCTCGAACATGAAGCCCGCTCCGCCGCAGGCCTCGCGAGCCTCCTGGAGGGTGTCGAGCGCGTGCCAGGTCGACAGCGGCTTGAGGGCTGCCGCCAGGGTCTCGAGGTCCTCACGGTCATCAGGGGTGTCGATGCGGCCGGAGAACACGCCGTCGAACTTCTGCAGGAACTCGTCGTGCGCGAAGATCTGCGCGTAGGTCGTCGCCAGGCGCGGCAGCAGGCGGCGCTGGTGCTTGCCGTAGTCCATGAGCACGACCTCCTGGCCGTCTGCTCCGTCGAACTGGCGGCGCTGCGTCGCGTAGGTGATCGCGATCTTCAGCCCGAGAGCCGAAGCCCACGACGCGGCGCCGTCGAGCGAGACCCGTCCCTGCACCAGCGTGCCGAGCATCGTGAAGAAGCGGCGACCGGGGCTGTCGATCGCGCTCGAGTACGTGCCGTCGGCCGCCACATCGCCGTACTTGTTCAGCAGGTTCGTGCGGGGGATGCGGATGTGGTCGAAGCTGAGGCGGCCGTTGTCGATGCCGTTGAGCCCGCCCTTGAGCCCGTCGTCCTCACGACCGATGCCGGGAAGATCGACGCCGTCTTCGCCGCGCAGCGGCACGTAGAAGCAGTGCACCCCGTGGTTCACGCCGTTCGTGATCAGCTGAGCGAACACCGTCGCCGCCACGCCGTGCAGCGCCGCGTTGCCGAGGTACTCCTTCGTCGCGCCGCGGAACGGCGTGTTGATCACGAACTCCTCGGTGCTCGGGTCGTACGTGGCGGTGGTGCCGACCGCTGCCACATCGGAGCCGTGCCCGATCTCGGTCATCGCGAAGGCGCCGGGGATCGAGAGATCCATGACACCGGGCAGCCACTTCTCGTGGTGCTCGGCGGTGCCGAGCTGCAGGATGGCGGAGCCGAACAGCCCCCACTGCACTCCCGACTTGATCTGCAGACTCGGATCGGCGACGACGAGCTCCTCGAAGCCGGCGATGTTGCCGCCGTTGTTGTCTTCTCCGCCGAGTGCGGTCGGGAATGCCCGGTGCACTGCCTTGTTCTCGACGAGCAGGTGCAGCTGGCTGAGCACACGCTCGCGGTGCTCGTCCTTGCTCAGCGCGTCATCGCGCCAGAACGCCGAATCCTTGATCAGCTCGCGCGCCTCGCGGCGCGTGTCGGCCCAGGTGCCCATCAGCAGATCGGTGACCCGGGCGACATCGAACCTCAGGTTCGCATCTGCGCTGTCGGTGTGCGGGCGAGTCGTCTTCGGACGGACGGCGGCGTCGACCATGAGCGTTCCTCTCAGAGGGAAGTAGGGATACTCCCATGGTAGGTCTGCCACAACCAGGAGCGAACTGCTGTGTGCGCATCCTCCAACAAGCTCCCGGGACGGCGCCCGGTCGGATTGTCGTCAGACCACAGTCTCAGCCCAGCCGCAGTCTCAGGCCTCGACGCGTGCGGGCGTGGGAGGCGCGGTCTGCGCCTGCTCCCACCGCCGTCTCGTCCCTTCGCTCAACCGCGCCCACGTCCGATCGCGGATGAAGATCGAGTCGATCGCGATCATCGTCAGCGAGAACCACGGCAGCCCCATCAGCACGCCGATGCCGATGTGGAAGGAGAGGATGCCGATGAGGCCGATCAGCCGAGTGGGCCGCGTGAGCAGCATCAGCGGGAACGCCACCTGCAGGATGATCGAACCCCAGGTCGCCGCGACGACCATCGGGCCCCAGGTCGTGACCAGGTCGCTGAGCACCGGCCACGTGCCGAACCGAGCGGTCTGCAGCGGGTTGTACACCGCGTAGCCCTCTTCCCAGGGCGCACCTCCCGCCTTGTAGAGAGCACCCGACGCGTACACGAAGCACACCTGCGCGGTCAGCGCCACGAGGGCCAGATTGTGGAAGACCGTTCCCAGGAGGGCGGGCTGGCTTCCCGGAGCGAACCACTCCCCCTTCTTGGCGCGACGTCTGGCATCGATCGACCAGCGAGCGGCCGGGTCGGCGAAGAACAGCAGAAGCAGCGCGATGCGGAACATGTTGTCGCCCTGATCGCCCACCATGTCGTTCGCCTCGATGAACCCGACCCAGAGGCAGAAGAACACCGGGAGGACGATCCGGAAACGCCAGCCGAGGACGAACAGCACCGCCAGCACGCCGAGCAGCAGATAGAGGGCGGTGTAGAGCGCGTCATTGCCCATCGCGGCATGGAACGCGCTGAAGATCCAGATCTTCGGGAACTCGCTGACGGGTTCGGCGAGTTCGCCGTTCCACGCCGACCCCGAGCCGAACGTATAGAGACGAGTGCTGAAGTTCGACGCGAGCAGGCCGATCGCCGTGACGCCGAAGAGGATGCGGGTGACCGCGAGACCGTAGAGGGCCTTCTTGCCGTTGAAGAGCCAGTCCCCCACGAACGCGGAGATCCGGTCGATCGCCGAGAGGACCATCGACCACAGTCCGCCGATCATCGACGAGGCGAAGCTCAGCAGGCGGGTCACGAAAGACCGGGGAGGCGGGGCGGCAGGCGCACCCGAAGGCGCGGGCATGCGCGGCGGCGAAGGCTCGGGGGCAGAGGCGGGTGGAGCGGATGCCGGAGCGGGCGCCGTCACGGTCGACCGCCCGGCAGCATCCTTCTTCCGGTTGCGGTTCGCGGCGCCGTTCGTCTGGGGCGCGGTCTTGGTGGGCGCGCTCACGGCTGGATCCTCTCGAACTGGGCGCGGAAGGTGTTCGCGAAGTTCTCGCGACTCTGCCCTTCCTCTTCTATAGGCAGGCGCCACCCGGTGGTCGAGAACGTGGGGTCGGGGCGCTGCGCGCTCGGATCGTTGCGATCCGCATAGGGCACCACGTTCTGGCGGCTCACGCGGTACTGGACCTTGATGACGGAGTCGGCGCCCCAGATCGCATAGGCCACCTGGGTGGCGTAGGCGGTGGAGAGGTGCTCTTCCGCCATGTACGCGTCGGTCGACGGGTTGTCGCCCTCGAGTTCGTCGAAGGAGCGCACCATCCACTCCTCCCAGCCATCCTCGGCGAAGTCGAGCCCGACGACGGCCTTCTGGTCGTCGTCCAGCTTGTTGTAGGCGTTCATCTGGCCGCTCGCGACCTCGCTCGACTGGATCCCCGCTCGGGGCGGGAAGAGGTTGTAGCGGATCATCGAGAGCTCGACGTCGGTGGCGCTCACCCACCCGGTCTCGATCTCCTCACCGTCCTTCTCGATGACGGCACGCACGTTGAAGTGGTAGTCGCCGTTGATGGGCTCGGGCGCGAAGACGCTCCACGACTGACCGAACATCGGCAGTATGTACCCGGCGAGGACTTCTTGCGTGGGGATCTCGCGGAGCGCCGAGTACGGAGCGATCCACAGGAACGACGCCCCCACGTGCCACAGGGTGAGCAGACACGCGGCGAACGCGATGAGCTTCACCCACCAGGTCGGGCGCGGTCGAGGGGCGGTCGCGGCGACCGCCGCATCCTGCACTTCGGGTGAGGTCTCAGTCATCGTGCCCATCCACATCCTTCTCACCGCTGAAGGTCGGGGCCGCCGCAGCGACGGCCCCGACCTCTCAGCGTTCCTGCACTGCGTTACTCCGTCTGGACGAGCGGCCGTCTGGAACGCGCGACCCTCGTCATTCCGAGTCCGAGCATCAGCAGCAGAGCCGCCAGCGCGATCCACCCGCCCTGGATCTCACCACCGGTGGTGGCGAGGCCCGTGGCCACGACCTGGAACGAGGCCGACACGCTGCCGGAGGTCGCTCCGGTCAGTGTCACGGCGTGGGTTCCGAGGTCGGTGCCGGAGGGGATCGTCCAGGTGAAGGTGACCGTGCCCTGCGCATCGGCGACCTGGGTGCCCAGTGCGATCGGCTCGGACGTCATCACACCGGTGACGGACTCGCCGGGCTGGAACCCGGTGCCGACCGCCGTCTGCTTCTCTCCGCGCTCCAGAACCGGGACCTTGATCGTGATGGCGATCGGTCCGGTCGGGTCGGCTGCCGCGTCTGCAGACGCCGAGGCCTCAGCAGTCGCCGAGGCGGATGCCTCGGCAACAGCCTCAGCGGAGGCATCAGCCGCCGCCGACGCGGACGCCGTTGCCGACGACGAGGCGTTGGCCGCCGCGGCCGCCGACGCGTTCGGATCAGCGTCAGCCGAAGCCGATGCGTCAGCCGCACTCGTCGAGGTCGCGTCGTTCTGCGCCGACGCCTGCGCCGCTGCCGCGGAGGCGGCCGACGCGTTCGCATCCGTCGTGGCCGTGGCCGACGCGTCTGTGGATGCGTCGTCCGTCGCCGCCGCAGACGCGGCCGCATCAGCCGTCACGTCAGCCGCCGCCGAAGCGGAGCTCGTCGCATCGGCCAGAGCCGCAGCGACAGCCGCCGCCTGCGCCGCCGCGTTGCTGTCGTCATCAGCCTGAGCCGACGCCGCAGCGGATGCCGAGGCGTTGGTGTCGACCTCAGCCGACGGGTCGGCCGCAGCCGAGGCATCAGCCGTAGCCGCAGCGTCAGCCGTGGTCGCAGCGGAAGCCTCGACCTCTGCCTCAGCGGAAGCGTCAGCCGCCGCCGTCGCGGACGCCGTGGCCGACGACGAGGCGTTGGCCGCCGCGGCCGCCGACGCGTTCGGGTCGGCATCTGCCGCCGCGGACGCGTCAGCCGCACTCGTCGAGGTCGCATCGTTCTGCGCCGCCGCCTGAGCGGCCGCTGCAGCAGACGCGTCCGCATCCGTCGTGGCCGTGGTCGACGCGTCCGTGGATGCGTCGTCCGTCGCCGCCGCAGACGCGGCCGCATCAGCCGTCACGTCAGCCGCCGCCGAAGCGGAACTCGTCGCATCGGCCAGAGCCGCAGCGACAGCCGCCGCCTGAGCCGCCGCGTTGCTGTCGTCATCAGCCTGAGCCGACGCCGCAGCGGATGCCGAGGCGTTGGTGTCGACCTCAGCCGACGGGTCGGCCGCAGCCGAGGCATCGGCCGTGGCGACTGCATCGGAAGATGCGTCGGTCGATGCACTGGCGATCGCCGCCGCGCTCGAGTTCGATGCTGCGCTCGTCGAGGCGTCCGATGTCGCCGAGGCCTCAGCCGCGGTATCCGCCGTCGCGTCGGCCAGCGCCGCAGCCTGAGCCGCTACCGCCGCACCGGCGTTCGCCTCCGAGGTGGCGTCCGCCGTGGCTGCCGTGGACGATGTCGCCGTCGCCGCCGACTCCGCCGCAGCCTCAGCCGTCGGGTCAGCCGCAGCCGATCCCTCTGCCGTGGCGTCCGCGAACGCCGCCGCCTGCGCGGCCGCTTCAGCGATCGCGTCGGTCGATGCATCGGCGTTCGCCGACGCGGATGCCGACGCCGCCGCGTTCGTGTTGGCCGCAGCCTCGGACGAGGCATCCGTCGACGAGTCGGCGATGGCCGCCGACTCCGACGACGACGCCGAGTTCGACTCCGCCGCCGTCGATGCATCCGCGTTCACGTCATCCGACGCGTCGGCCTGGGCCGCCGCCTGCGCAGCAACTGCCGCCGAGGCGTTGGCCGTCGAGGTGGCATCGGTCGTCGCGGCCGACGAGGCATCCGGCGTCGCCGCCGCATCCGCCGCCGAGGTGGCGTCCGAGGTCGCCGCCGCTGAGGCCGCCGACGTCGCGTCTGCGAGGGCCGCGGCCTCAGCCGCCGCCTGCGCCGACGGGTCGCCGTCTGCGGTCGCGTCAGCCGAAGCGGATGCCGATGCAGCCGCGTTGGTGTTGACGTCACCCGGGTCGCCCGCGGTCACCTCGGTGGTGTCCGTGTCGCTGGACGCGCCGGATGTCGCGGTGAGCAGGTAGCCCGCGCCGGGCTCGGCATCAGCCGGAACCGGGTAGTTCTCCGTGAACGCACCGAACTCGTCAGTGGTCGCGATGACCGGGCCTCCGATGTCCGCTCCCCCGCCTGGCGCGGTGAGCTGCAGCGACACGGTGGAGTTCACCGGCCAACCCGTGCCGGTGACGGCGAGGTTGGTACCTGCCGGAACCGACGAGGCCGCGTCGACGACGACCGGAGCAGCCGTCACCTCGGTCGTGTCGGTGGCTGTCTGCGTGCCCGCGCTCGCGGTGACCGTGTATCCGGTGCCCGCGGGAGTTCCCGCCGGCACCGGATAGTCGATCGCGAAGCCGCCGAGAGCACCGGTCGTCACCGTCTGGGGCGTGCCGATGACCGCACCACCGGGGGCTGTCAGCTGCACGGTGACCTCGGTGTCGGCCGGCCACTCCGCACCGGTGATCGCCAGGTCCGTGCCGGCCTCGACGGTCGCGGCCGCGTCGACGGTCGCCGCTGCGGTCACCTCCGTCGTGTCGGTCGCCGTCTGCGTGCCGACGGTCGCGGTGATCGTGTAGCCCGTGCCCGGCGTCGCCGAGGCGGGAACCGGGTAGTCGAGCGTGAACCCGCCGTCGCCATCGGTCGTGACCGTCTCAGGACCGCCGACGGTCGCTCCGCCCGGAGCGGTCAGCTGCACCGAGACCTCGGTGTTCGCCGGCCAGCCGGTGCCGGTGACGGGAAGGCTCGTGCCCGCCTGCACCGTGTCCGCGGCATCCACCGCTGCCGCGGCGGTCACCTCGGTCGTGTCCTCAGCCGTCTGGCCGCCGACCGTCGCGGTCACGGTGTACCCCGTGCCCGGGGTCGCCGACGCGGGAACCGGGTAGTTCAGCGTGAACCCGCCGTCGCCATCGGTCGTGACCGTCTCGGGACCCCCGACGTCAGCGCCGTCCGGGTCCGTCAGCTGCACCTCGACGACGGTGTCGGCCGGCCAGTTCGCACCGGTGATGGGGAGAGAGGTTCCCGCCTGCACCGTGTCGGCCGCATCCACCGCAGCGGCGGCCGTCACCTCGGTGGTGTCGATCGCCGTCTCGGCGCCAGCGGTCGCGGTGACCGTGTAGGCCGTGCCGGGCGTCGCCGATGCGGGCACCGGGTAGGAGAGCGTGAACTCACCGTCGCCGTTCGTCGTGACCGTCTCGGGGCCACCGACGTCCGCGCCTCCGCCCGGAGCCGTCAGCTGCACCGAGATCTCGGTGTTCGCCGGCCAGTTGGAGCCGGAGACCGCGAGATCGGTGCCTGCCTGAACGGTCGGCGCCGCATCGATCGAGGCGACCGGAGCGTTCGTCACCTCGGTGGTGTCCGTCGCCGTCTGCGCGCCCAGCGTCGCGGTGACCGTGTAGCCGGTTCCCGCAGGAGTTCCGGCCGGAACGGGGTAGCCGAGCACGAAGGCACCCGACCCGTCCGTCGTGACGAGCTCGGGGCCGCCGATGTTCGCGCCGCCGCCGGGAGCGGTCAGCTGCACCGAGATCTGTGTGTTCGCGGGCCAGTTGGTGCCCGAGACGCCGAGGTCGGTTCCGTCCTGCACGGCAGGTGCCGCATCGATCGCTGCCGCGGCGGTCACCTCGGTGGTGTCCGTCGCCGTGCTGGTGCCGTCGGTCGCCGTGACGATGTAGCCGGTGCCGGGCACGGTCGAGGCCGGGATGAAGACCGTGCCGGTGAAGTTGCCCGACGCGTCGGTGGTCACCGGCGCTGATTCGTTGACCGGGGTTCCGTCCGGTGCTGCCACCTGGATCGTCACCTGGGTGTTGGCCGGCCAGCCGGAGCCGGTGACCGGAAGATCGGTTCCGGCCTGCACGGTGGTTGCGGCGTCGATAGCCGCGACTGCCGCCGCCGCTGCCTTGACGGTCGACGACGCGAGATCGAGTTCGACCCCTCCGCCCACGGCCGGGAGCAGATCGATGGCGAGCGCCCGCACGGTGAAGCTGTCACCGGGGATGTCTCCCGGCTCGGACTGCTCGTTGATCGTGATGGTCGCGATGCCGGACAGCACGCCCTGCAGCACGGGGTCCAGCGTCGAGAGCACGGGGCCGGTGACCGCTGCGAGGGCCGGCTGGACGAGCGGGATGACGCTGGTCAGCGCGGTGTTCACTAGAGGGCCGGTGGTCGTGGTGACCGCCGTGGTCACAGCGCTCACCACCGGGTTGAGCAGCGCACCGATGTTGAGCCCGGCGAGCGAGATGTCGGTGGTCACCGTCGGAACCGGCGTGGCCGTGCCCGCGAACTGAGCGAGCGAGCCGGCGATCGTGACATCGCCGGAGACCAGGTCGATCCCGGTGAGCGGGTTGGTGAGATCCACCCCGACGGTGAGCGTGACCGCCAGCGAGTCGAGGGTGGAGTCGAGGATGGTCGCGACCTTGCCGTTGAGGCTGTTCGGGTGCGTTCCGGTCAGAGCAGAGGTGATCCCCTGCTGGATGGCGGCGATCGTCGTCGCAGACAGCACAGGGGTGTTCGCGGGAAGCGAGTTGAGGTCGGCTCCTGCGCCCGTCTCCACGAGGATCTGAGCGAGGTCGACCGAGATCGTCCCGTCGCTCAGGTCGACGAGCACCGAGCCCGTGGTGTTCTCGAGCGGCTCCGTCAGGAGCTCCGTGACGACCGTCGCCCCGACTGTGTCGAGGCCGGCGATAGCGACCGTTCCGCCCGTCGCCTCGAAGGCGGCGACGAGGGGCACATCCGGAATCGCGTTGATCGTGTCGACCACGGTCGTGACGAGCCCGGTGAGCGCTCCGCCGGGACCGGCGAGGTCGCTGACCGGGGTCACCGTGCCCTGGATGGCCGTGCCCAGAGTGGTCGCGAGCCCCGCGACCAGGTTGCTGTGCAGGTCGAGGTCCAGGCCAGCGATGCGGTATTCGGAGCCGGCGACGCCGGCGTTCGACTCCGCCCGCGATGCGAGGGCTCCGATGCCGACCGACGCTTCGTCGAGGACGGCGTCGGTGAGACCGGCGACGCTGAGCTGGTCGAAGAGATCGGTGAGTTCGAGGGTGGCGGGGTTGACGCTTCCGTCGATCGCCCCCGCGTCGATCGCACCACCGGAGGTGATCGCGCCGGAGGACGCGATCGACTGGGTCTGCGTGGGTGAGGAGCTGAAGCTCTGCGCGCCCCCCAGATCGCCCAGCTGCAGCAGACCGGGCGACGTGCCGTCGGTCAGCAGCGGCACGTTGAGCGTGCCCACGTCGATGCTGAGCGCCTCGAGCACGTCGAGGTCGAGACCGCCGAGCTCAGGGCCGACCGCGGCCGGGTTGCTCGTCAGCGTGTGCCCGAGTGCGGCGACGTCCAATCCGCCGAGCAGGTCGGCCGGCAACTGGATGATCTGTCCCTGCGCGACCGACGGATCGTTCGGATTCGCGTCATCGAGCGCATTCGCCGCCGTCGGTACCAGTGCACCCGCAAGGATCATCGCGCCGACGGTCACGCCGGCGATGCCTCCCCCGATGGCTCTGCGTCGCCGCAGAGTCTTCCCCTCCAAGAATTCCATTCGCCTCTCCCGTGATGCAGATGTTCCGCGTCACAAGGCCCTCCCCAGGCGTCGACAGGTGCCGACCGAGCGCATGTCCAGACAGTATTGCCGGATCGAGAATGTTAAGTCCAGCGATTGTCCAGTGATCTTTCAGGAAACGTCATCAGATGAGACATTTCGTCATCGGTCATTGAGACCTGCCCACAGGTCTGTCGGCGAGGACGTCTTTTCCAGGACGAATAGGAGGGGTCCAGCGCACTCCGCGCAGGCGCGACACGCACTCCGGCCACACGACGAAACCGCCCCGCAGACCGAGGTCTGCGGGGCGGTTCAGGGCGTGAAGCGAGGGCTACAGAGCGAGCCCGTCGCCGAATCGGAAGAGCGGATCAGCGGTGTCGAACGGCACATCGGGTCGCGAGGCGACGACCGCGGTCATCGACCTCGGCAGGTCGAACGGGAGCCTGCCCTGCGCGCTCGCGACGCCGCTCAGCACATCGAGCAGCGCCGCCCCTGAGACCCCCAGTTGACGGTGACGGCCGCCGCACCGGCCACGATCGGTTCGAGAATGGGCGGTCGATCGGCGAGCACATCGACCACGGTCGGCACGGCTCCGGCGATGGCGGCGACATGCGCGAGCACCTCGTCGGAGAACTCGAGCGACCCCGCATGGAAGAAGTTCTCGAAGGTCGTGTCGCGCTGCTCGAACGGCGCCTGGAGACGGAGGATCGCCAGGTCGGCCTCGTCGACGGTCGCCACGACGTCGCCGTACGCGGCTGCGACGGATGGTTCGATCCCCTCGACGTAGAGCTTGATCCCGGGGGCGAAGGGCAGCGAGCCATCGTTCGTCAGCACGGTCACGGAGGCGCGCTGGGCCGCCTCTCCCGCGGCGCGGAACTCCGCGCTGCCGACGATCTCGTCCGCCGCGTCCTCGTCGACGAACGGGTTCTCGAAGAGCCCGAGCTCGAACTTCTCCCGCAGGATCCGTCGCGCGGAGAGGTCGAGCCTCTCCTCCGAGACCGAGCCCTCGGCGACCAGCCCGAGCAGCAGTTCGGGGCAGTCCTCGCCACCGAACTGATCGACACCCGCATCGAGCACCTTGAGCATCCGCTCTCGCGGCGTCAGATGCTCCACGCCCCAGGCGCGGGCAGGGAACGGCTGGCCGAAGATCTCCGCATCGTTGATCAGACCCCAATCGGTGCACACCAGGCCGTCGAAGCCGAATCGCTCGCGCAGCAGCCCGGTGATCACCGACCTGTTGAAGCCGAACCCGACCTCCTCGTACTCGGTGCCGACGGGCATGCCGTAGTACGGCATCATCTGACGCGTGCCGGCGGCCAGTGCATCCTCGAAGGGCTTGAGGTGCAGGTCGAACGCACCCCCGGGATACACCTGCTCCCGCCCGTACGGGAAGTGCGGGTCCTCGCCGTCGAGCTGCGGCCCGCCGCCGGGGAAGTGCTTGGTCATGGTCGAGACCGATCCGGGACCGAACGAGTCGCCCTGGAACCCGCGGATATATGCCGCTCCCAGAATGCCCGTCAATTCGGGGTCCTCTCCGAACGTCGCCGTCTGCCGCGCCCACCTCGGTTCGGTGGCGAGGTCGACCTGCGGGTGAAGGGCGACGCGCAGGCCGACAGCCGTATATTCCTGACGAGCGATATCTGCGAACCGTTCGACCAGCTCGGGGTCACGGGTGGCTGCGAGACCCAGGGTCTCCGGCCATTGCGAGAACGGTCCGGCGAGGATCGACGCCCCGGGATTCTCGCTGAACGAATGCCGCGGGTCGGTCGACAGCGTGACCGGGATGCCGAGCCGGGTCGAGGCCGCCAGCCGCTGCAGCTCGTTCTGCCAGGCGGCTATCTCTCGCCCGGTGGGCGCCGCCCCCAGCAGGTTGAAGTGCGTCATGTTCTTGAGGTCGATGAACTCGCGGGCGCTCGGTGTGCCGAAGATCGGGTTCGCCTCATCGAGGTCTCCGATCGCGATCATCGTGTGGAAGAACAGTCCGGCCTTCTCCTCGACGGTCATCTCGTCGAGGAGGAGCTGCACTCTCTCATCGACCGGCAGGGCCGCGTCGAGCCACGGTCGGGCAGTGGTCACGTCGGTGTCGGTCATGGTCACTTGACTCCCTTGATGCGGTAGACGAGAACGGCGCCGGCGAGTGCGACGAGCGCTCCGAAGAGGTACCAGGTCGTGTAGCCGCCCAGCGGCGTCGCGGCGCCGAGAGCGATGATGCTCGGCGCGATGGCCGGGGCGATCGACTGGGGAAGGGCGTTGGCGATGTTGAGCACGCCGAGGTCCTTCGCCACGTCGTCGGGGTTGGGCAGCACTTCGGTCGCCAGCGCGAGATCGACCGACAGGAACGACCCGGCACCGAGTCCGATGATGGCCTGAGCGACGATGACGACGGCGATCGACGGAGCGATCGCGAGGATGACGAGGCCCACGACCATGATGACGCCGGCGATCGCGACGAACGGCCGGCGCTTGCCGATCTTGTCGGAGAGGAATCCGCCGAGCGGCGCGGAGATAGCCATCGCGGCCATGGAGGCGAGGTTGGCGATCAGGATCGTGCCGACTGCGCCCTGCTCGTCGAGCTGGAACTTGGTCACCAGGTAGAGCGGCAGGAAGGTGGCGATGCCCGCGTAGCCGAACATCACGAAGAACTTCGTGAGCCAGGTCCATCCGAAGTCGGGGTGCTTGCGGGGGTTGAACACGAACGAGCCGAAGAACGTGCCGACCGTGAAGCGCGTGGCGGGCTTCTCGGTGAGACGACGGTCCTTGAGGGTGAGCACGAACACGATGACGAGGATCAGCGCGATGGCACCGGGGACGAAGAAGCGCTCGAAGTCGCCGGGGAGGAAGTTGACGATGAAGCTGCCGGCGAGGATGCCGATGGGGGTCGTGATGCCGATGATGCCCGACACCTTGCCACGGCTCGAGACCGGCACCTGATCGGGCAGGGTCGCGTTGGCCGCCGCGAGCACGGCGTTCATGGATGCCTGCACGAGGCACCACGCGAGAAGAACGACGAGCACCGAGGTCGCGGCGCCGATGATCGCGAAGCCGCCGAGACCGACGATCGCGCCGCCGAGGATCCAGGGGCGGCGCATCCCCCACCGCGAGGTCGTGCGGTCGGAGAGGCGACCGACGAGGGGATTCGCGACGAGCGCGAAGGCCGCACCGACACCCATCACCAGTCCGAGGCTCGCCTCAGTGTTGGTGGGGTCGAGCCGCTGGATCTTGAAGGCCATCGACACCATCACCGGGGTGAGCAGGGCGAGGTAGACACCGAAGTTCACGGCGGCGAGTCCGGGGGTGTAGCCACGGGGCGTCTTCAGCGGGGTGGTGCCGGGAACTTTGAAACCGGTCGTTCCTACGGCGGCCGCGGTGGCGGCCGATGACAGCTCTGTCACGGGTGGATCCTTTCGGGCAAGGTGCGCCGGTCATCTGCGACACGACGTGAGGATGACAATACCGGAATATCGACCGATTGGTAAGTGAATGTCTACCGATTGGTAATGAGAGAGAATGAGAGGGAAGGGTGGACGGGATGACGACAGCAGCCACGACGGGCTCGCGCCAGGCGCGCGCCGCGGCCACGCGTCAGCGGATCGTGGACGCGGCCCGAGAGCTCTTCGTCTCGAACGGATACCGTTCGACGTCCCTGCGCGACATCGCCGCCGCGGCATCCGTGAGCCATCCGGGGCTGCTCGGACACTTCGCGTCGAAGGACGACCTGCTCGCCGAGGTCGTCGCCGGTTTCGAGGACGACAACGAACGGGCATTCGACCTGCTCGCTGCGGCATCCGATTCCGGTGAACTGATCTTCGCGGACGTGGCTCGACGCAACGCGCGCACCCCCGGCTACCTCGAGCTCTTCGCCGCACTCACCGGGGAAGCATCCGCCTCCGGACACCCGGCGCACGAGCGGATGCGCCAGCGGTATGCACGCCTGCACCGCCTCAGCACGGATGTCCTCGAAGATGCGGCGCTGCATGGGACGATCGGCGCCGACCGCGACGTCGCGGACGAGTCCGTGCGTCACAGCGCGGGCTGGGACGGGCTGCAACTGATCTCTCAGTATCTGCCTGAGCGGGTCGACGTCGTGCAGATGCTCGAGGAGCGCGAAGCCCTGTGGGCACTGCCCTACGGGTGGCGGGATGCCGACAGCCCCGACCCTTCTCCGACCGCTGCCGGCCCCCTGCCGCCTGTGTTCGGAGAGCCCGCCGTCGACGACTCCCCGGGATACGAGGTGGGACGGCGCCGCCGCGCGCAGATCCTCGCCGACGCCTCACGCCTGTTCTCCCAGGACGGCTACGGGGACACCAGTCTTCGGGACATCGCTCAGGCTGTCGGCGTCTCGAAGTCCACTCTGCTCCACCACTACCCGTCGAAGGAACTACTGCTCAGCGCGGTGCTCTCCGAGCGCGACAGCGCGATCCGTGTGCGCAGCGAGTCCACCCATGCCGAGCGAGCCGCCGACGCGCTGCGCGCGATCCCGCTCGGAGCACGTGTGAGCGCACTCGACGAGCCCGGCCTCATCGAGGTCTACGCGGTGCTCTCCTGCGAAGCGGTGCCGGCCATGCACCCTGCGCACGACTACTTCGCCACGCGGTTCTCCCAGGCGATCGACTACTTCACCGAGCTGTTCCGTCTCGCCCGCATCGACGGCGATCTGCCCGAGCACCGCGACCCCGAGCACGAGGCGATCTGGCTGATCGCCCTGTGGGACGGCCTGCAGTACCAGTGGCTCTACGACCGCGGGGCCGTCGACGTCGGCGCCCACCTGCGCGCGCATCTCGAAGACGTGCTGCCGAGCTGAACGGCGCCCTGCGTCAGCCGGCGGCGATGACGGTGAGCACTCCCTCGCCGTAGGCATCCCGCTTCTTGGCGCCGATCCCCGTGATCCCGTCGAGGTCGGCCAGCGAAGCCGGACGATGCTCGGCGAGCGCACGCAGCGTCGCATCGCCGAAGACGATGTACGCCGGAACGCCCTGCTCGCGCGCCGTCTCGGCGCGCCACGCCCGCAGCGCCTCGAAGAGCGGGCGGTCGGACTGATCGAGCGCGTCCGCCGCACTCGCCTTGCGTGCCCGCGGCGACGAAGCGGGGCGTCCGATCGTGTCCTTGCGCAACGGCACCGGGGTCTCGCCCTTCAGCACGCCGGCCGACTGCTCGCCCGGAGCGAGCGTGCCGTAGTCGCCCTGCGCCACGATGATCCCCCGTGCGAGCAGCTGGCGGACGACGCTGCGCCAGTCCTGGTCGGAGAGGTCGGCGCCGATTCCATAGGTCGCGAGCTTCTCGTGCCCCTGCTGACGGATGCGCTCGGTCGAGGCTCCGCGGAGGATGTCGATCAGATGCCCGGCTCCGAAGGCCTGATTGCGCTCGCGCTTGAGCCGCACGATCGTCGAGAGCAGCTTCTGTGCCGGGATCAGGCCGTCGAAGGTCTCGGTCTCGTCGAGGCACGTGTCGCAGTTGCCGCACGGCTGCGAGTCCTGCCCGAAGTAGCCGAGAAGGTTCTGGCGGCGGCACTCGACCGTCTCGCACAGCGCGAGCATCGCGTCGAGGTGCTGCCCCAGGCGCATCTTGAACGTGCGATCGCCCGGGCTCTGGTCGATCATGCGGCGCTGCTGCACCACGTCGCCCAGGCCGTACGCCATCCAGGCGATCGACGGCTCGCCGTCACGGCCCGCGCGACCGGTCTCCTGGTAGTAGCCCTCGACGGACTTCGGCAGGTCGATGTGAGCGACGAAGCGCACATCGGGCTTGTCGATTCCCATGCCGAAGGCGATCGTCGCGACCATCACGACGCCGTCCTCGCGCAGGAACCGGGACTGGTTCTTCGCGCGCACCTCGGCCGGAAGACCGGCGTGATACGGCAGCGCGTCGAAGCCCTGAGCGGCGAGATAGGTCGCGGTCTGCTCGACGGACTTCCGGCTCAGCGCGTAGACGATGCCGACCGAGCCCTCCGGCTGCGCGCGGATGAACGAGACGAGCTGCTTGCGCGGATCGACCTTGGGCACGATCCGATACTGGATGTTGGGCCGGTCGAAGCTGGCCACGTAGTGCTGGGCGGCGTCGAGACGCAGTCGCTCGGTGAGCTCCTTGTGCGTCGCCCGGGTGGCGGTGGCCGTGAGCGCCATGCGCGGAACACCGGGGAACCGCTCGCCCAGATCGCCGAGTGCGAGGTAGTCGGGGCGGAAGTCATGACCCCACTGCGACACGCAGTGCGCCTCGTCGATCGCGATGACGCTGAGCGTGCCGCGCTGCAGCAGGGCGGTCGTCTGCGGGGAGGACAGCCGCTCGGGGGCGACGTAGATGAGGTCGAGTTCGCCGGCGACGTACGCCCGTTCGACCTCGCGCCGCTCTTCGATCGCCTGGGTCGAGTTGAGATAGGCGGCGTTGACGCCGTTGGCCCGGAGCGCGTCGACCTGGTCGTGCATGAGAGCGATGAGCGGGCTGATCACGAGGCCGGTGCCCTCACGCACGAGTGCGGGTACCTGATAGGTGACGCTCTTGCCGCCGCCGGTGGGCATGAGCACGACAGCGTCACCGCCCGAGATGACCTGATCGACGATCGCGGCCTGATCGCCGCGGAACTCGTCGTAGCCGAAGACCGTATGCAGCGCCTCGGCCGCGGTCGCGTATCGGCTGGGGGCGGCCTGTCGCGCGGCCGTCGCCGTCACCCCGGGAGCAGACGAGCGTGCGGATGACCGCGCGGACGCCGATCCGACCGGTGTCACGGGGCCCTGGCCCCAGTCGAGCGGCGGCTCGTACCCGGCGCCCTGCGGCTCCCAGTCCATCGGCTCGGGCGGCTCGGAGGGCTCCCACCCTGCGCCGTCCCACGGCTCGTCGGCGTAGGGCAGATCCTCGTACGGGTCACGGGGAGTCTGCGGCATCCCTCCAGCGTAACGACCCCCGCCGACGTCGGCCGCGCCTGTGGACACTCAGCGGGCGTAGGTTTGTCGCAGACGCCCGAAGGAGCCCCGATGACCGACATCACCGTCACCCGCAACGACGACGCCTCCCGCTACGAGATCCACTCGGATGAGACGCTCGCCGGCTTCGCCGAGTTCGAGCTGCGTCCGAGCGCGATCCGCTTCATCCACACCGAGATCGACCCCGCGTTCCAGGGTCAGGGACTCGCGGGGATCCTCGCTGAGCGCGCCCTGACGGATGCCGCGGCATCCGGCGACGCGATCGTGCCGCTCTGCCCGTACATCGCGAAGTACCTGACGACGCATGAGATCCCGGGCGCCGAGATCCGCTGGCCGAAGCGGCCCGGCGCTGCTCCGACGGAGGCGTGATGATCGGCGAACGACGCATCGTGCTCGAGCCACGCGAGGTGCCGCTCGGCGGGGTGCGCGGGATGAACGTGCTGCGCGTGCTGCCGCATCGCAACCTCCCGACCATCGGGGCGTGGTGCTTCCTCGACCGGTTCGGCCCCGCCGACACCAGGATGCGGGTCGAACCGCATCCGCACATCGGGCTGCAGACCGTGACCTGGCCGCTGGTCGGAGAGATCCGTCACCGGGACTCGGTCGGCAGCGACGCCGACCTCCGCAGGGGCCAGCTGAACCTCATGACCGCCGGCAACGGCATCTCGCATTCGGAGTACTCGATCGGCGATGATCCGATTCCCCTCGACGCCCTGCAGTTCTGGGTGGTGCTGCCCGAGAGCGCACGGCACGGTGCTGCCGGTTTCGAACGGCACACCGAGCTGCCACAGCTGCCGCTCCCTGCCGACGAGGGTCAGGACGCCACCGCCACCGTCGTCCTCGGCGAGTTCGCCGGCACCTCATCGCCGGCCACCGTGCACACTCCGATCGTCGGCGCGGAGATCCGGATCCCCGCGGGCGCTCGTCTGCACCTGCCCTTGCGTTCGGGATGGGAGCACGGCCTCATGCTCGTCGAGGGTGATGCCGTCGTCGCCACGCACGGGATGTCGTCGAACGACATGCTGTACCTCGGCGACTCGAGGGACTCGGTCGAGGTGTCCAGCACACACGGAGCGCTGCTGTTCCTCATCGGCGGCGAGCCCTTCGAGGACGAGATCGTCATGTGGTGGAACTTCGCCGGACGCACGCACGAGGAGATCGTCGAGGCTCGCACCGAATGGGAGGCGGCCTCCGCGCGGTTCGGTGTCGTCGAAGGGCACGACGTCCGCATCCCCGCTCCGCCTCTTCCCGACGTGCGGCTGATGCCGCGCGGCCGCAAGATCTGACGGCTCTGACTGCGACACCGCGCCCCGCGCGCGACGCGACGCGGCCTCGACGCGGCCTCGACGCGGCCTCGACGATGCGGCGACCGCACGCGCCGGCGCCCCGCGCTCCGAAGAGCACGGGGCGCCGGCGCTGATCGCTACTGCGCGTCGACCGTCACGATCGTGCGCACGGCGGACTCGCCGTACTGCACGAGGCCGAGGTACCGGGTGCCGGCGGTGAGGCCGGTCCAGCTCAGCTCGTAGCTCGTCGCCTGGCCGCGGACGGCCTCGATCGGGTTCGGGGTCGCGGTGAACGCCCCTTCGCCCTCGGGCTGCACGTTGGCGTAGGTCATGTCCCACGTCATCGGGGCCGAGGTCGAGTAGACGTTCGCGACCACCAGGTAGGTGCCCGCCGTCGGAGCCGGGAGTGTGACCTGCTCATCCGCCGAACCGGTCGCCGACTGCCAGCGCTCGTAGTAGCGCAGGTCGTCGGCGCTCACGACCCGGTAGACGGTCAGGTCGAGGTCGCTGCCCGCGTCATCCGACGAGTCGAGGTCGAAGCGCGAGAGCGTCGTGCCCTCCGGCACGTCGACGATCCACGACACGTCCTTGTTCTCATCGCCCGACGCCTCATCGCCCGAGTGTCCGACGACACGGCCGTCGGGGTCCTCCAGCAGGCTGAACGGCGTGAGTCCCGAGAGCCCGAGCGCCAGAGCGCCGTCGACGCCGGGGGTGATCTCGACCGTGGTCGCCCCCTCGACTCCGGTGCCCTCGACCTCGGCCGGCGCGTCGGCCGTCACGGGGAAGACCGCGATCGGCGAGCGCACCGAGTTGCTCTTGCTCGTCCAGGTGAGCGACCCGGTCGCCCACTGCTCGACGGGAGCACTCTGGTTGTCGAACGTGACCGTGTAGGTCGCGGTCTGGCCGGGCTTGGTGAACTTCAGCGTCGAGGGCTCGACGGTCACGTCGACGCCGGGCAGATCGACGGATGCCGTGAACGTGCCCTTCTCGGTCGCCGTCACCGTGCGGGTGACGCTCTGCGCGCTCGCGAGCGATCCGATCGAGAACGATGCGATGTTCAGGTCGCTGCCGTCGATCGGCTCGACGCCGTCGAACTCCGCCAGACCCTTGCCCTCGAGGAACGCGGCCCAGTCGGGCACGTCGTTCAGGTAGAGCAGGCCCGGGTTGAAGTAGCGCTTCGGGTCGACCTGGCCCGCACCCTGCTGGAACGGGTCCTTGTTGGCCGAGCCGTCGGGGTTCACCGTGTCGTAGGCGGTCGTCATCATGGCCGACTTGACCTCAGCCGGCTTCGCGTTGGGACGCTCGCCGAGATACAGCGCCGCGAGACCGGCGATGTGCGGTGACGCCATCGACGTGCCCGACAGGATGCCGAAGGTCGGCGCCTCTCCGGGCCCGTTCTGCGTGGCCGCGAGGATCGCGACGCCGGGGGCTGCGATGTCGGGCTTCATGATGTCGCTGCCGTCGGCGAGCATCGGGCCACGGCTCGAGAAGCCGGCGATCTGGGGCACCGGGGTCACGACACCGGTCGTGTTCTCGCCGACGAGCGTGATCGGGCGATCGGTGCCGCCCTGCACATAGGCGAGCACGGCTGCGCGATGCACGGACGAGAGGTGCACGGTGGGCACCGCGTGGAAGTCGTTGTCGAGCGAGTCCGCACCACCGGGCACGTTCACGAGCACGACGCCCATGCCGCCGGCATCCTTCACGACCTGCGACTTCTCGGCGCGGGCGTTGCCCCCGCGGTCGCAGACCACGATGTGACCCGTGACCTTCGCCGCATCCAGCGTGCCCGGAAGGCACAACGCGGCATCGGCGGCAGCCTGTCCGGCAGCCGGCGCGTCACCCGCGTAGATCGACGGCCCGGTGACAGTCGTGCCGAACGGCACGCTCACCGATGCGCCGGCCTGGGCGAAGCCGTCGAACTGCACGGTGCCCTCCCACGTCGGGATCGTCGATGCCGCGACCGTGGTGTACCAGGGGGAGGCGTGGTCGGCGGTGACGGAGTCGGGACCGTCGTTGCCGGCGCTCGTGGCGACGAAGACGCCGGCTGCCGCCGCGTTGAAGAACGCGATGTCCTCGGGGGCGAGCACGGTGGATGCCGCTCCGCCGCCGATCGAGTAGTTGATCACGTCGACGCCGTCGGCGACCGCCTGGTCGATGGCGGCGATCAGGTCGCTGCCCGCGCAGATGTCGTCGGTGGTGACGGCCTCATCGGGCCCGACGTAGCAGGCCTTGTAGGCGGCGACCTTGGCTCCGGGGGCGACCCCCGAGATCTTGCCGAAGTCGACGTCCTCGATCGAGGCCTTCACGCCGAAGTTGCCGGCCGCCGTGCTCGCGGTGTGCGAACCGTGGCCGTCGCCGTCGCGCGGCGAGAGGTAGTCGTACTGGAAGTCGAATCCGGCCGCCTCGGCGCCGGTGTAGAAGTACTGGGCTCCGATGAGCTTCGACGAGTAGTCGCCCTTGTCCCACTCCTGAGCCTCGACCATCGTGCTCTGGAACTGGCCGCCGTCGGACTTGTCGAAGTAGACGAAGGTGCCGTCGGTGTACGGCTGACCGCCCTTGTGGCGCTTGTCGTTCTTCGGCTGCTTCTTGAGCTTCTTGCCCTCGAAGGAGGGGTGCTCGGGAGCGATGCCCGTGTCGATGACACCCACGACCACGCCCTCGCCGGCCTTGTCGACGCCGCCGGTCTGCTGCCAGACGCCGCCACGCCCCTTCTTGTCATCGCCGAGACCGAGGAAGTCCGTCGAGGTCTGCGCGTCGGGGTGACGGACGAAGTCGGGGTAGACGTCGTACACGTCCTTCGACGCCCGCAGCTTGTCGACCTGCGCGCCCGTGAGCTCGGCGCTGAAGCCGTTGAGCACGACCTGGTAGCTGATCTCGGGAGTGACTCCCGCCTCCTGCGCGACCGTCTGCTGCTCGGCCTCGAGGTGCTGCACGTAGCGCTGCGAATCCTGCGACTGCGTCTCGAGCTGCTCGCCTTCGGCGGGCTTGGTGGCCTTGAGCCCGTTGACGTCGCCGGTGTAGCTCGCGAGCGGATCGGACTTCAGCACGACGATGTAGTGACCGGGCGTGCCGTCGACCGGAGTGGGGTTTGTCACCTCCTCCGTGCCTGCGTAGCCTGCGGTTGCCGTCGATGCGATGAACAGCGTTGCCAGGGTGGTGGCCGCTGCCATCCGGAGGGGTGTTCGACCCATGTGCTTCTCCCGATGATCACGGTGCGACTGCGGTGCCGCACCGCCGTTCAAGCTACGCCCGGCTTCCGTCCACACACCAGGGTCGGGGATTATTCCTGGACGAACGGCCAGCCGTGTCGACAATGGTCGACAGTAGGCTGGAGGGGTGGCCCCCTCCCCCGTTCTGACGACCCGCGTGCTGCTGGTCTGCGCCGCGATCGGCGTCGCCACGGGCATCCTCGGGGGGATCGCCGGGCTCATCACGCCGATCGTCATCGTGGGCGCTCCGTATCTCTACGGACTCGTGCTCGGCTCGCACGTGCTGCCGGGGATCATCGCTCAGGAGGTGCTGCGCCGCCCCTTCGTGGCCCTCGTCACGCACGTGTTCGCCGCCCTCATCTCGAGCGCGTTCAACCCGGCCTGGACGCTGCGCTTCATCGGCACCGCGCTGCTGTTCGGGGCGATCCAGGAGGGCATCGCCGCGCTCACCCGCTACCGCTCCTGGGGCCCTTGGCGCTTCTTCATCTCCGCAGCGATCATCGGGGTCATCGTGGCCGTCGTGGTGTTCTTCGCCGTCGACCTCGCGACCTTCCCGCTGTGGGCGGAGATCTCCTACCTCGTGATCGCGGTGCTCGGTCCGATCGCGTGGACCGCAGCAGGACTCGCGATCGGATCTTCTCTCAGCCGCGCAGGCGTCGCTCGGCGCTGATCACGGCGTCCGACCCTTCCGAGCCGTCCGGCCTGTGCAGATCAGGTAAGGCTCAGCTAAGTTAAAACGGTACCGATCCGCTGAAACCGGGGTTATGCCGTGCGCTCATCTGCGCCTCTCCTCCGCGTGCGTGACCTCTCGATCACCCACGCCGATGCTGTGCACCCCTCGCCGCGGGACGTCACCTTCGACATCGATGCCGGCGAGGTGGTGCTGCTGCTCGGCCCTTCGGGTTCGGGCAAGTCGACGCTCACGCTCGCGCTCAACGGGCTGATCCCGCACGCCGTGCCCGCGACCATGACGGGATCGGTCGAGGCCGGCGGAGTCAGCACGGCGGATGCCGACACCGCATCGCTGAGCACCCACGTCGCGATGGTCTTCCAGGACCCGGACGCCCAGATCGTCACCGGCACGGTCTACGACGAGGTCGCCTTCGGCCCCGAGAACCTGCTGCTGTCGCTCGACGAGGTGCGCACGAGAACCGAAGACGCACTGCGCCGTGTCGGCCTGTGGGAGCGGCGCGATGAGAACCCCGATCGCCTGTCCGGCGGCGGGCGTCAGCGTCTCGCGATCGCGTGCGCGCTGGCGATGGGGTCGCCCCTGATCGTGCTCGACGAACCGACCGCGAACCTCGATCCGCAGGGCATCGACGACGTCTACGCCGCACTGACCGACGTCATCGCAGCGGGCGACCGCGGCATCCTGCTCGTCGAGCACAATCTCGACGCCGCGATGGGGTTCCTGACCCGCACGATCGTGCTCGACCGCGCAGGGCGGGTCGTCTTCGACGGACCGCCGGCCCGGATCATCCGGGAGCACGCGGCGGAGCTCGTCGAGATGGGTGTCTGGCTGCCTGCGGCGACACTCGCGGCGCTGCGGATGCGGGATGCCGGAACACTGCATCTCGACGACCTTCCATTGACACCCGAGGAGCTCGCCGCGGCACTGGCGGCGGCATCCGCCACTCCTGATCCGTCCGGTGTGCAGGACCACGGCACGGATGCAGGACCGGATACCGCTGTCTCCTCCGGCATCCGTGCGTCGGTCCTGCAGACGCACGAAGGAATGACGGATGCGGCAGACCGTGCAGCCACTCCGATCGTCCGCGCCCGCGGGCTGACGGTTCGTCGTCACCGCACGGAGATCCTGCACGGCATCGACCTCGACATCGAGGCGGGAACCCTGACGGCGATCGTCGGGACCAACGGCGCCGGAAAGACCACCCTTCTGCAGGCGCTCGCCGGTGTCGTCCCGCCGCCCCGGCGGCAGGTCACGGTCGACGGCATGGACCCCGGGTCGGCCTCGCCGCGCGAGCTCTCGAGCCGCATCGGGTTCGTGTTCCAGAACCCGGAGCACCAGTTCATCGCGCACACCGTGTTCGACGAGCTCGCGCACGGACTTCGGCTGCGGCACACTCCGGATGCCGAGACGCGCGAGCGCGTCGACGCCATGCTGATGCGCTTCGGCCTCGAGGCCAAGGCCGATGTGCATCCGTTCCTGCTCTCGGGCGGCGAGAAGCGCCGCCTCTCGGTCGGCACGGCCCTGATCACCCGCCCGCGGGTGCTCGCCCTCGACGAACCGACCTTCGGCCAGGATCGTGCACGGGCGTCCGAGCTCCTCACTCTGCTGCACGACCTGCGTGACGAGGGGACGACGATCGTCATCGTGACCCATGACCTGCAGCTCGTCGCCGAGCACACGTCGCACACGGTGATCCTGAAAGACGGTCGCGTGCACGCCGCCGATCGCACCGACGCGCTCTTCGCCGACGAGACGCCGTTCGTCGAGGCAGGGCTCCGCCTTCCGGCGCTGCAGCGCGTGCTCGCCGCAGCGGGACGGGCGATCGCATGACCGCCCACGCTTTCGACCCGTATTCCGCGATGTCGGCATCGTCTCGGCGCCAGTTCCTCTATGCGCTCAATCCGCTGGCGAAGGTCGCGGGAGTCGCCCCGGCCATGGTGCTGCTGATCTTCGTGCGCGACCTCGCCACGCCCGCCGCCTTCCTGGCGCTGTCCCTCGCGGTGATCGTCATCGGATCGCGGGTGACCTGGCGCATCGCCGCGGTGCTGTTTCTCGCACTCCCACTCGGCATGATCGCCATCGGGCTCGGGTTCTCGCTGTGGGTCGACGCCGAGATCGTGCGCGACACCGCTGCCGTGGTGCAGCTCGGCGACTGGACGCTGCGCCAGGGCGCCCTCGCGATCGGCTTCGCCACGGCTCTGCGGCTCGGCGCGATCGTCTCGCTCGCACTCATCGGCGGCCTGACCACCACCGGCCCCGACCTCGTGCGCGCCAGCGTGCAGCAGCTGCGGGTGCCCTACCGCATCGGCTACACGGCCCTGGCCGCGTTCCGCTTCGTGCCGCGCTTCGGGCACGAGCTCGCGGTGATCAGAGCCGCGCATCGCGTGCGAGGGCACCATGGGGGCAGCAGTCCCTTCGCGCGCATCGCTCGCGGCTGGGGATACATCGTTCCGCTGCTCGCGGGTGCGATCCGCCACGCCGAGCGCGTGGCCCTGGCCATGGACTCGCGGGCCTTCGGCGCGCACTCGACGCGCACCGAGAGGCACCTCGTGCCGTTCCGCATCCGAGACACCGTCTTCATCGTCGCCTCGATCGCCGCATCCGCCGCGATCTTCATGCTCTTCTTCCCCTGGCAGCTGCCCTGAAAGGCGCCCGCATGGCATACAGCAGACTGGTCAAGCCCGAGACCGCCGAACTCCTCCATCTCAGCGTGCTGCGCACCGAGCGCCTCTCCGAGCACTGGATGAGGGTCACGCTCGGAGGCGGTGAGATCGAGAAGTTCCGCCCGATGGGCTTCGACCAGTGGTTCCGCCTGTTCCTGCCGATCGGCGGCGATGCGGGGCTCGACCGCGTTCCCGCGAAGGCGAACAAGATGTTCGGATACCTCAGGTTCCTGCGGATCCCCGACGGCGAGCGCCCGGTCATGCGCAACTACAGCGTGCGCGCGTACCGGGCGGCCATCGCCGAGTCGGGCGCCGAGATCGACGTCGACTTCGTGCTGCACGGGTCTGCGGCCGACGGCACGGCCGGCCCCGCGTCACGCTGGGCGGAGACCTGCGAACCCGGCGAGCACGTGCTCATCATCGACGAGGGCCTCACGTTCAACCCGCAGCGCGGAACGGATCGCGTGGTGCTGGTCGGCGATGAGACGGCGCTCCCCGCGATCGCCTCGATCTGCGCGTCACTGCCTGCGGACGCGACGGGAACGGCGATCATCGAGGTGCCGTCCGAGGCCGACGCCCTGGAGTTCCCGCACCCCGCCGGCGTCGAGATCATCTGGCTTGCGCGGCCGCACGAGTTCGACCCCGGGTCGTTCGCCCTCGCCCGGCTGCGCGAGCTGACACTGCCGGCAGCGCCGTTCCACGCGTACGCCGCGGGCGAGCAGTCGCTGGCCTCGGGTGCACGCAAGCATCTCGTCGGCGAGCGCGGTGTCGACAAGAACGACGTGAGCTTCTGCGGCTACTGGAAGATCGGCGCGGCCTCGCCCACCTCGAAGGCGGCCCGCGAGGCTGCGGCGGAGCCCCTCGCATGAACGGCGCGGATGCTGTGAACGGTGCGGGGTCGGAAACGCACCGCGAATCGGCTTCCGAGGTGCAGAATCGACCCCGCACCGGCGGCGGACGCTCGCGATTCCGCATCCCGACGGCGATCCTGCTGACGTGCGCGGCACTCGGAGTCGCCGGTGGCGCGCTCCTCGCCCCGGCGAACTGGATCTCGACGATCCTCTTCCCCGGCCTGCCCTTCGTGAGCGTGGCGCTGGCCGGCCTCTGGCTGCTCCCCTCGGTGATCGCCCTCCGCCTGCTGCGGCGCCCGCTCGTCGGCCTGCTGGTGGGCCTGCTGGCCGGTCTCGTGATCGTGCCGTTCTCGGGCTACGGCTTCAGCAGCGTGGCCACCAACCTCTGGTGGGCGGCGTTCACCGAGCTGCCGTTCCTGTTCGTCCTCTGGCGCTACTGGGGAACCTGGCTGCACTACCTCGGGGCACTGATCGTCGGCATCGTCTACCCGATCCTCGCCTGGGCCTCGTTCGATCTCGGCAGCTTCGGGCTTCCCCTTCAGATCACCTTCTTCGCCGTGACCCTCGGCAGCTGCCTCGGCGCCACCGCACTCGGCATCCTCATCGCCGATCGGCTGCGCAAGGCCGGCGTCGGTGGCCGGCTGCCCCGCTGACCCGCGCTGGCTCCTGTCCGCCTGCGCGCCTGCAGGCCCGTTTCATGCGGTCAGCCGTGCCATCGACAGGAGAAGGGCCCCGGATGCCGGCATCCGGGGCCCTTCTCTGAGAGGTTCGTCAGCGCTTGCCGACGATCTGGCGGCCGACGAGGTCGCGCATGATCTCGTTCGTGCCGCCGTAGATGCGGTGCACGCGGGCGTCGGTGAAGGCGCGGGCGATCGGGTACTCCATGATGTAGCCGTAGCCGCCGTGCAGCTGCACACCCGTGTCGAGCACCTCCCACTCGCGCTCGGTCGCCCAGAACTTGACCTTCGCAGCGTCCTCGGCGGTGAGGGTGCTGTTCTTGTAGGCGAGCAGCGCACGGTCGATGTACGCCCACATCGCGTCGGTGGTCGCCGCCATGTCGGCGAGCCGGAAGCGGGTGTTCTGGAAGTCGGCGATGCGCTCGCCGAACGCCTCACGATCCTTCGTGTAGGCGACGGTCCAGTCGAGGGCGGCCTGGGCGGCAGCGGCCGCGGCCACGCCGATCGACAGCCGCTCGAGCGGCAGGTTCAGCATCAGCTGGATGAAGCCCTGCCCCTCCTTGCCGCTGATGAGGTTCTCGTCGGGGATGAACACGTCGGTGAAGCTGAGCTCGGCCGTGTCCCAGCCGTGGAAGCCCATCTTGCTGAGCTTCTTGCCCTGATCGAAGCCCTCCATGCCCTTCTCGACGAGCAGCAGGCTGAACGCGTCGGGACGGTTGCCCTCACCGGTCTTGACGAAGGTCACCACGACGTCGGCCGTCGAGCCCGATGAGATGAACGTCTTGGCGCCGTTGAGGATGTAGCCCCCGTCGACCTTCTTCGCGTTGGTCTTGATGCCGCGCAGGTCAGAGCCCGCGCCGGGGTCGGTCATGGCGAGCGCACCGAGCACCTCGCCCGTGGCCATGCGGGGCAGCCACTTCTCCTTCTGCTCCTGCGTGCCCATGTGCACGAGGTAGGGCACGGCGAGGTCGTCCTGGATGCCGAAGGCACCCGCGAGCGACCCTGCTCCGGAAGCGATGACCTCCTCCATGACGATGGTGCGGAAGCGGTAGTCCTGCAGCATGCCGGCACCGCCGAACTCCTCGGGGACGGACAGTCCGATCAGACCGGCCTCGCCCGCGGCCAGCATCGTCGCCCGGTCGATCTCACCCGCGGCATCCCACCGCTCGATGGCCTCGTTGTTCACGTGGCGCTTGACGAAGTCCTTGACGAGGTCGCGGAAGGCCTCGTGATCCTCTTCGTAGATGTCGCGTTCCATTGCGTCCTCCCGAACGTTCGTGCGTCATTGCTCCGGCGATTCTATGCCGGGTCGCCGACACCGCGACAGCTCGTTGTGAGAATGCATCCCACAATCCGTGAGACTCGGTACCGCGATTGTCGGATGCCGCAATGCGGTCGCACACGCGCCGCTGTCACTGCGCTCAGTGGGCGTAATCAGGGGCCGCGGGGAGCCCGAAGAACTCCTCCAGCGTGTGATACCCGCCGTGGTGATACGCCGCCGCGAGCTCGCGTCCGAGATATCGCAGGTGCCAGGGCTCGGGCTTGTATCCGGTGATGCCGGAGCCGACCTGCTCGTAGCGCACGATGAAGCCGTACTCCCAGGCGTTCGTCGCGATCCACTGCCCCTGCACCGTCGCGCCGAACGACTCGATGGCTCCGCACGACGAATCGCACGCCACGAGATCGAGCGCCAGCCCCGTCTGATGCTCGCTGTGACCGGCACGCGCCGACGAGGCGTCCGCTCCCGCCTGCCCGCTGTTGCGCACATGCGAGGCGTGGGTCACGACCTGCAGCTCATACGATCGGTAGCCGTTGTTCGCTCCGATGCGCCCCGCACCCTCGGCGGCCGCCGCATCCGCCATCTCTCCGACCGCCGCGGCGACGTCCGTCCGCGCCTGACCGGAGCGGGTGGTCATCTGCAGCGGAAGGTCGGCGAGCGACGACGGCGCGAAGGAGACCGGAGCGAGCGGACGCGCCTTGTTGACGACGACCCAGACGTGAGCCGGGTCGTCGAGCGCGATGCAGGGTGCGTTGCCCGCCACGACAGCGGAACGGAAGCTCTCGCCACCCCCGAAGCCGGCGATGATCGCCGCATCGTCGGCGACGGCTATCGCCTCGAGCACGCTCGGCTCCGAACACGGATCGGCAGCGGTGGTCGCACCGACCTCGACCGCCGGCACCTCCTGCACGACGGACGGCTGCGGCATCGCCAGCTCGTCGGTCGTCTCGGCCACCGGCGCACCGGCCAGCGACAGCAGCACGCCGATCGCCGTCGCCGCGAGACCGATGGGCAGCGCGGGACCGCGGATCGGGGAGCGCGGCGCCGCATGCTGAGGCTGCGGCGGGAAGAACATGCTTCCATTGTCCCTCATGTCCATTCGAACAGAATTCACACGCTCGGTTGACGGAGTATCGTCTTTATGTTCGAATGGAGGACATGCGGTGGCAAGGACAGAAACTCGGTGACGTCGACGCCGCTGCGCTGCCCGGCCTCGAAGATCGCTCCAGCGTGCTCCGCACGGTGACCACGCCGGAGTTCGCAGGCATGACGTTCCATGAGGTGCTGTCGAAGTCGGCCCTCAACCATGTGCCCGGCGCATCGCGCATGCCGTTCGCCTGGACCATCAACCCGTACCGCGGGTGCAGCCATGCCTGCGTCTACTGCTTCGCGCGGGGAACGCACGAGTATCTCGATCTCGACGGCGGATCGGACTTCGATTCGCAGATCGTCGTGAAGGTCAACGTCGTCGAGGTGCTGAAGAAGGAGCTGCGTCGCGGCAGCTGGGAGCACGAGACGGTCGCTCTGGGCACGAACACCGATCCGTATCAGCGCGCCGAGGGTCGGTACAAGCTGATGCCGGGGATCATCGATGCCCTCGCGACGTCGGGCACGCCGATGTCGATCCTCACCAAAGGCACCCTGATCAGGCGCGACATCCCGCTGCTGGTGCGGGCGGCGCAGCGCGTTCCCGTCGACATCCAGATGTCCATCGCGATGTACGACGACGATCTGCAGAAGGCGATCGAACCCGGGACTCCGACGACCCAGGCACGGCTCGACACGGTACGCGCACTGCGGGATGCCGGCTTCCGCGTCACCGTCTTCCTGATGCCGATCATGCCCCACATGACCGACTCGGTCGAGGCGATCGACACCGCCCTGCGGCGCATCAAGGAGGCCGGAGCGAGCCGCGTGATCTACGGCGCCCTGCACCTGCGCGCCGGAGTGAAGCCCTGGTTCATGCAGTGGCTCGAGGGTTTCCGCCCCGACCTCGTGTCGTCGTATCGCGGGTTGTACCCCGGAGTCTCCGCCGAGGCGCCGAAGGGCTACCGCCAATGGCTCGCGAAGCGCGCACGGCCGCTGATCAGACTGCACGGACTCGATGGGCAGCACGAGGACGACTACCCCGTGCGCGGCATCCGGGCTTCTGCACCGCACGGGAGGCCGGCGCCCGCATTCACGCCAGCGCCCGCCCCCGCACAGCCGATGCTGTTCTGAACGCCGGTCCGGTGGAGCGTCGGAGGTCGGGAAGCCACCCCCGGGGCGCGTAGGCTCGAGCGTTATGGCTACCGGCTCCACGATGCACACGTTCGACGTCCAGTTGGCCGACATGGATCGCGGTGTCTACGACGACTACTCGCTGCGCGTGGCGCGGCATCCGTCCGAGACCGACGCCTACATGCTGACCCGCGTGCTCGCCTATGGACTCGAGTTCACCGAGGGCATCGCATTCGGCGGCGGCATCTCGCAGACCGATGAGCCCGCCGTGCTGGTGCGCGACCTCACCGGAAAGACGACGGCGTGGATCGAAGTCGGCGCGCCCGATGCAGAGCGCCTCCACTACGGCAGCCGCCTCGCCGAGCGCACCGTCGTCTATACGCACCGCGACCCCGCGAAGGTCATGGCGCCGTGGGCCGACAAGCGCATCCACCGCTCCGAGGACCTCCGGGTCTACAGCTTCGACCCCGGCTTCATCGACTCCGCGGCACCGCTCATCGCACGCCGCAACACGATGACGCTCACCGTGACCGAGCAGGTGCTCTACCTCGACCTCAACGGCACGACACTGACCACGGCCATCCACGAGCACCAGCTCGGCTGAGCCGCCGCTCGGAAGGAGATCACGCGCTCCGTAGGAGCGATCCGACGCGTCAGCCCTTCGGAGTGAGAGATCTCCTTCGCTGGACGCGCACCCGCCCGCACCGCGCATCCCTGTGCCGCAGATCGGCCGAGCAAACGACGAAGGCCCCGCCGCCGCTAATGCGGGAGCGGGGCCTTCGAACGTGACGGATCAGGCCGTGAGGTCGGCGGCGGTTGGCACGCGACCGGCGATCTCCTCGATCAGGTCGTCGTCGATGCGCGCGTTCTCGAACGGCGCGTCGATCTCCGCACGATCCAGCAACTCGGTCATGCGACGCTGGCGCTGACGCGTGATGAGCGTGACGACGCGTCCCGAGCGACCGGCGCGGCCGGTGCGGCCTGAACGGTGCAGGTACGTCTTGTACTCGTCAGGAGCGTCGGCCTGCACGACCAGGTCGATGTCGTCGACGTGGATTCCGCGGGCGGCGACGTCGGTGGCGACGAGCACGTTCACGCGACCCGACGTCAGGCGCTCCAGGTTGCGCGTGCGCTTGGCCTGGTTGAGGTCGCCGTGCAGCGAGACCGCGGGGATGCCGGCGTCGTCGAACTGCTCGGCGAGCATGTCGGCGTAGGCGCGGGTGCGGGCGAAGACCAGGGTCTTGCCGTCGCGGTCGACGAGCGAGGTGAGGATCTCGGCCTTGTCGCGGTGCTCGATCACGAGCACACGGTGCTCGATGGTGCTCGAGTCCTGATCTTCACCGGCGACCTCGTAGACGGCCGGGTCGACGAGGAACTCGTCGACGAGTGCCGCGACCTCACGGTCGAGCGTGGCCGAGAAGAGGAGCTTCTGGCTGCCGTCGGCCGTGTGACGCAGGATGCGCTGCACGGGCTCGACGAATCCGAGCTCGCACATGTGGTCGGCCTCGTCGAGCACCGCGATGCGGCAGTCGGAGAGGTCGAGCTTGCCCTGGTTGATGAGGTCCTCGACACGACCGGGGGTGCCGATGACGATGTCGACGCCCTTCTTCAGCGCACCCACCTGACGGCCCTGCGGGACGCCACCGTAGATCTGCGTGGTGAACAGGCCGACGCTGCGGGCGATCGGCTGGATGGTCCGGTCGATCTGCAGTGCGAGCTCGCGCGTGGGAGCGAGGATGATCGCGCGCGGCGAGCGGCCGAACTCACGGCGCTTGCCCGCCTGCGACTGCAGCACGCGCTCGACGAGCGGTGCGCCGAAGGCGATGGTCTTGCCTGAGCCGGTGCGGCCACGGGCGAGGACGTCGCGCCCCTCGAGCACGGCCGGAATGCTGGCCGCCTGGATGGGGAACGGAGTCGCCGCACCCATGCCGACGAGGGTCTCGACGATGTTGGATCCGAGACCCAGGTCGCCGAAGGTCACACCGTCGACCTCGACCGCCGCGACGGACTTGGCCTCGAGGCGCTCGTGCACGACGTCGTCCGTCGGCTCGAACTTCTTGGCGGGTGCCGCGCTCGATGTGGCGTTCCAGTCGTTACGGCTGGGTCGCTCATTGCGCGACGGCCGCCCGCGGGTGTCCGACGTCAGCGGGCGGGGACGATCGGTGCGGTACGCGCCACCGGTCGAGGGACGCGAACGCTCGTCACGCCCACCCTCGATCGACCGCTGCGTGCGATCGCGGTCGAAGGCACGGCGTGCGCGGTCGGCGTCGTAGGAACGCTCGGCGCCGCGGTCATCGCGACGCGGGCGGTCGTCACGGTCGAAGCGGGGACGCTCGGATGCCGCGCGGTCGAAGCGCGGACGCTCGGTGCGGTCGCCCGAACGCGGCGAGCGGTCGTCGCGGTTGAAGCGCGGACGCTCGGATGCGCCGCGGTCGTCGCGCTGCGGGCGCTCGTCACGGGAGAAGCGCTGACCACCGCGATCGTCGCGGAAGCCGCCGGAGCGCTGGTCACGGCCCGGACGTCCGCCATCGCGGTGATCGTTGTCGCGGAAGCCCTGGCGCTGCGTGCCCGCACCGCGGTCGTCGCGGCGCGGACGCTCGTCGCGCTGGCCGCCGCGCTCATCGCGGTACGTACCGGGACCGGTCGGACGCTGGCCGCCGCGGTCATCGCGACGCGGACGGTCGAAGCCCGTGGAGGAACGGTCGTTGTAGCGGGGGCGCTCGGCACGATCGTCGAAGCGCGGACGCTCGGAACCGCCGCGGTGCGGTGCCTCGCGGCGACCCGACTCCGCACGGTTGCGGATGCCACGGGCCTCATCCCTACCCGCGCGCTCCTGCGAGGACCAGCGCTGCTTGGGTGCGCCCTCTTCTGCGGGACGGTAGCCGCGGTGGCTGGCGCTGCGGCTGCCGGGACGACGGTCGACGCCGGCCGCCGGGGTGCGCCGCTCGCCGGCATCCGCTCGTCCGCCCCGCACGTCGCGGGAATCGCGGGTGTCGCGAGCGCTGTCGCGCCCACCGGCGTGGCGGTCGTGGAACGAGGTCTTGTTCGCGCCGTAGCGCGGCTCGAAGTTGGCGGAGGGGCGTCCGCCGCGGGGCTTCTTGTTCTTGGGCATGGGTGTGTCCTTCTGAGTTCTCGCACGAGAACAGCGCCGCGCGCACGCGCGAGCACCCAGCGCCGGATCGGATGCGATCGGACGGGGTTCCGGACTGTCAGCGGCCGGGGCCATTCATGTGATGGTTGATTAGCGTCGAGCGACGCTCACCATCGGCCCCTGGACTCACACTTCTTACACAAAAACGTCCGCGCCATGCGCGGGTGTCCGAAGCCGACCCATCAAGTGTAGCGGTCGCACCTGAAAAACCGCCCAGCCCCATCGCGGATGCTGCTCGCCATACGATTGCGGAGTGAACTCCGCATCCCCCACCGGCACACAGGTGCACCTCCAGCTCGGCGACGTCAGCGCTCAGATCGCGCAGGTCGGCGCATCCCTCCGCTCCCTCCGCATCGGATCCGTCGATCTGATCGCCCCGTATCCACTCGACTCGCCGACCCCCTCCTGCTCGGGCGTCGTGCTCACGCCCTGGCCGAATCGCGTCAGGGATGGAGCCTGGAACGACGAGGGCACCGAGCGGCAGCTCGCGATCACCGAGCCGAAGTTCATGAACGCCAGCCACGGGCTGCTGCGATTCACGGCCTACGCGATCGAGGAGACGGCGTCGGCGACGACGCTGAGCGCCACGATCGTGCCGCAGACGGGCTACCCCTATCTCGTCGAGACCAGTGTCACCTACGTGCTGCGTGCCGACGGGATCGACGTCACGCACGCGCTGACCAACCGTTCCGCCACTGCGGCACCGGTGGCACTCGGCACGCATCCGTTCGTGACGATCGGCGACGTCGACCCGCACGAGCTCGTGCTGCGGGTGCCGGCGCAGACCGCGTTCGACACCGACGAGCGCATGCTCCCCACGGGCACGCACCCGGCGGATGCCGCGCTGCGCGACGGAGTGCGCATCGGCGATGTGAGCCTCGACACCGGATTCACCGACCTCGACCGTGATGCCGACGGGCTGGTCCGGCACTCGCTGACCGCCCCCGACGGTCGGCGACTCACCCTCTGGCAGGGCGCCGGGTTCGACTTCGCGCAGGTCTACACGACCGACAAGTACCCGGGCCAGTCCCTCGCGGTGGCGATCGAGCCCATGACCGCGCCCGCCGATGCACTGAACAGCGGTGTCGGCCTGCGCCGCCTCGCCCCCGGTGAGACCTGGACCCTCGACTGGGGCATCACGCTCGACTGAGCTCGGCCGCGCCCGCTCCACAACTCCGCCGGAAACGGCTGACGCCCGCCCGGAATGAAGTTCCGGGCGGGCGTCAGACTCCGTCGTGCGGAGGACGGGACGGCGAGGGCGACTACTCGCCGCGCTCGCGCAACTCCCGGCGCGTCAGCTGATTCGCGTGCGGCAGCGACGAACCCGATTCCGCCGAGCCCGATTCCGACATGCCCGCGCCGGCCAGCGCCAGATCGCCCGAAGGACGAGGGCCGTCCGAGGGGTCCGAGTCGCCGTTCGGTGCAGAGCCGTCGTCGCCCGACCCCGCCTTGCGGGCGCGTCGACGCTCCTTCGCACCCTCGACCAGGTTGTAGAGCGTCGGCAGAACGATCAGCGTCAGAACGGTCGATGAGATGAGTCCACCGATCACGACGATGGCGAGCGGCTGCGAGATGAACCCGCCGTGCCCGGTGATGCCGAGTGCCATCGGAGTGAGCGCGAAGATCGTCGCCAGCGCCGTCATGAGGATCGGACGCAGACGCTTCTCGCCACCGGCCTTCACCGCTTCGATCGTCGACAGCCCCTTCTCGCGATACTGGTTGACGAGGTCGATGAGCACGATCGCGTTCGTCACCACGATGCCGATGAGCATCAGCACACCGATCAGCGAGGCGACGCCGAGCGGCACACCCGTGACGATCTGCAGCAGGATCGCCCCCGTGGCCGCGAACGGCACAGAGACGAGCAGCAGCAGCGGCTGACGCAGCGACTTGAACGTCGCGACCATCACGACGTAGACGATCAGGATCGCGGCGAGCATGGCGAGCCCGAGCTGCGAGAACGAGTCGGCCTGCTGCGAGGCGACACCGCCCACCTCGGCCGACGCGCCGTCAGGCAGGTCGACCGCGGCCAGCGCCTCGGTGACCGACTGGGTCGCCACGGCGAGGTTGTCGGAGGCCGGGGGCACCGTGATCGTGGCGGTGCGGCGTCCCTGCTCGGTGGTGATGGAGGTCGGGCCGTTGCGCTCCTCGACGGTCGCGATGTCCTGCAGCTGCACCACACCGGTGGCGCTCGGGATGGTGAGCTCGCGAAGCGCCTGCGCGGTGGCGGGCGGCTCGGATGCGGCGAGGTAGATCGTCAGCGCGGTGTCGTCGATCTCGACCGTGCCCACCTGCTGGGGGCGCATCGTGTTCGAGACGATGGATCCGACGGCGACCTCCGACAGTCCACGCTGCGCGGCGGCGTCGCGGTCGACGACCACGGCCAGGTACGGCAGAGCCGCGGCGAGGTTGTCGGTGACCTGTCCGATGCCGTCCCGACCGTCGAGCTCGTCCACCACGGCGGTGGTGGCGGTCTGCAGGTCTTCGGAGTCGGATGCCGAGACGGTGATCTCGATGTCGCTCGAGCCGAGTCCGGCGGAGGCGGCGACCGACACCTCGCCGACATCGGTGAGCCCCTCGATCGCGTCCTGCACGTCGGCTCGGAGCTTCTCCTGGTCGGCATCCGCGTCGGTGAGCACCGAGTAGGTCACACCGGCTCCGCCCGAGAACGCGTCACGCAGGGCGGATCCGCTCGAACCGATCGAGGCCTGCACGTGGGTGATGCCGTCGATGTCGAGCAGTGCGTCCTCGACGGCGATCGCCGCCTCCGACTTGGTCTCCAGGCTCGCGGTCGGGCCGAGGTCCTGCGTCACCGTCATGGTGTTCTGACCGGAGTCGCTGAGGAAGTTGATCTTCATGAGCGGTGCGGCGGCGAGAGTCGCACCGAGCACCACGACGGCGAGCACGACGGTCAGGCCGGAGTGCTTCAGCGTCCAGCCGAGGATCGGACGGTAGCCCTTCTGCAGTCGCGTCGGCGGAGCGTCCGGGTCCTCCGGGTCGATCTGCACGCCGTTCTCATCGAGCAGCGGCTTGCCCGGGCGGAGGAACCAGTACGCGAGCACCGGCACGATGGTCAGCGAGACCAGCAGCGACGCGACCATCGCGATCGACACGGTCATGGCGAACGGCCGGAACAGCTCGCCGACCATGTCGCCGACGAACACGATGGGCAGGAAGACGGCGACCGTCGTGATGGTCGAGGATGTGACCGCCATCGCCACCTCGCGCACCGCCAGACGGATGGCGTCTCCCTTGTCGGCGTCCCCCACATAGTGCCGTTTGATGTTCTCGATCACGACGATCGAGTCGTCGACCACACGGCCGATCGCGATCGTGAGCGCGCCGAGGGTGAGGATGTTCAGCGAGTAGCCGAACGCCTGCAGCCCGATGAAGGTGATGAGCACGCTGGTGGGGATCGAGATCGCCGTGACGAGCGTCGAGCGGATCGACAGCAGGAACACGAGGATGACGATCACGGCGAAGACGAGTCCGAGCAGGCCTTCGGTGGCGAGCGTCTCGATGGACTGCTGGATGAACGGAGCCTGGTCGAAGATGATCGTGAACTCGGCGTCGGGGAAGGCCTCGCCGATCGTGTCGAGCGCGGCGATGACACCCTGCGACACCTCGACGGTGTTCGCGGCCGGCAGCTTGGTGATCGAGATCGAGAGGGCGTCCTTGCCGTCGACGCGCGAGATCGACGAGATGGGGTCGCTCTCCTGCACCACCGTGGCGACGTCGCCGATGCTCTCGGTGGTGCCGACGAGCGGCAGCGCCGCGAGTTCATCGACCGAGGTGATCTTCGCGCCGGTCTGGACGGTGAGCGTCTGGCCGTTCTCGGTGATGTCTCCGCCGGGGAACAGCGTGCCGTTCTGCTGCAGCGCCGTGGTGATGGCCTGCGTGCTCTGACCGATCGCCGCCAGCTTCGCGACGTCGGGTGTGATCGTGATGCGCTGGCCGACGCCACCGATGATCTCCGCGGCGTTGACCCCGTCGACGTCTTCGAGTTCGGGGATCGCGACGCTCTGCAGTTCGGCCTGCGCGTTCTCGGCGTCCTCGAAGCCGGTCACGGCGACCTGGATCACCGGGAAGTCATCGATCGACACCGTCAGCACCTGCGGACTCACGTCTTCCGGCAGCTGCCCCGAGATGCGGTTGATCGCCTGCTGGATCTTCTGCTCGGCGGTCGCGAGGTTGGTGCCGTAGGCGAAGGTGGCCTGCACGATCGACGCGTTCGTCGTGCTCGTGGCGGTCGTGCCCTCGAGGCCGGGGACACCCTGGATCGCCGACTCGATGGGGGTCGAGACGTCGTTCTCGACGACCTCGGGCGAGGCGCCGGGGTAGGTCGTCATGACCATCAGGTTGGGCAGCTCGAGCGACGGGATGAGCTCCTGCTTGAGGTTCGTCAGAGCGAGCCCGCCGAACACGGCGGCGACGATCGTGATCAACGCGATCAGTGCGCGGTTCTTCAGACTCAGGACGGCGAGGTTCGACAAGGCGGATTCTCTCTCTGCGGGTCAGGCGGATGCTGCGGCGGTGGGTGCGGAGGTGGACGCCTGAGGAGTGAGGATCCCGGCGAGGGCGTCGCGGATGAGCTCTTCGTCGAGCGGCTCGTCGTGGATCTGAGAGTGCCAGAGTACGCCGTCGATGAAGACGGCTGCGGCCCTGGCTCTGTCGACCCCGTGAACGGGCGCGATGAAGCCGACGATCTCGTCGGACCACAGTCGCGCGAACTGCCGGACGCGCGGGTCATGCACCGCGGCGGTCACGACGGCGCGGTCGGCCTGGACGGCGCGTGCGTCCTCGAGCCCGCGGCGCACGAGGCGCGCGAGCCCCTCCGGGGTCACTCCCTCGATCACGACGGCCCGTCGTGTCGCGTCGATGCGCGCCTCGATCTCGGCGGCCAGCGCTCCGATCGCCGCTTCACGCAGATCGTCGAGCGTGGCGAAGTACTGCGTCGTCGATCCCAGCGGCACTCCGGCCCGGGCTGCGACCTTGCGGTGGGTGAGTGCGTCGACGCCGATCTCGACGATCAGCTCGGCTGCCGCGGTGATGATCTCGCGACGGCGCGCTTCAGGATCGCGGCGGCGGCGCGTGCCATCGCTCATCCTGACCCCCAGCGCGATCACCCCTGTACGGGCGTACATGTACGTTTGTACATTCTGCATCGCGAAGCTGTGGGTTCGCCCGGATCCCGGCGTCGACGGTCAGAGCGTCGACCCGAGCGCCAGCCCGAGACCAGCGGCGATCAGCCCGAGCAGCAGCATCCCGATGGCGTTGACAGCGGATGCTCTGCGCTGACCGTCTCGCCACAGCACGACGGTGTCGAGCATGGCGGTGCTGAACGTCGTGTATCCGCCGAGAAGACCGGCCCCGACCACGAACGACTCGGACGGCAGTGCCGTGGTCAGCAGGCCCAACGCGAACGATCCGGTGAGATTGACGACGAGGATGCCCCAAGGGAGGCGGCGTCCGACGACCTTCGAGACACCGAGGTCGATGACGTACCGGAGGAGGGCTCCCACCCCTCCGGCGAGAGCGGCCGCGACGAACAGCAGCGGAGTCATGCGCTCCCTCCCGCAGGGAGCGTCGGTCGACGCGGGCGTCCGAGTCGCAGGCCCGCCGCGGCGGCAGCGAGTCCCAGGACCAGACTGGCGGCCGCATACGCGAATGCGAGCACCGGGGCGTCGCCCCAGAGCGCGACCGTTCCGGTCATGAACGCGCTGTAGGTCGTGAAGCCGCCGAGCACGCCCGTGCCGAGCAGCAGTCTGAGCTCCGTGGCGCCGGGCAGGCGCGCGGCGAGAAGGCCGATCAGCAGCGATCCGAGCACGTTCACGACGATCGTCGCGACAGGCACGCCCCCGACATCCGGCATCAGCAGACCGATCGCGAGCCGAGCGGCGGTGCCGATGCTGCCGCCGACGAAGACGAGGAGCAGGCGGCGAAAGGTCACCCGGCAACTCTATCCGCGCCGTTGCAACGCCTTCCTCAAATGTCAACCCGTTGGGCGAAGGTGGTCGGCAGGCGAAGACTGAGGCCATGAAGCCACTGTGGAAGCTCGACCGGACCCCGCCCATCGGCACACCGTTCGACCCCGGCGCACGACACGACGTGATCATCGTGGGTGCGGGCCTCACCGGCCTCAGCACGGCGGTCATGCTCACGCGCGCCGGTCTCGACGTCGCCGTGATCGAGGCGGGATCCGTCGCCGAGCTCGCGACCGGCGGCAACACCGGCAAGCTCACCCTGCTGCAGGGGAAGCGTCTCGCCGAGATCCGCAAGCACCACTCCGCGGCGCTCGTGCAGGCCTACGTCGAGGGAAATCGCGAGGGCATGGACTGGCTGGTCGGCTTCGCCGATCATGCGGGAGTCAGCTACGAGCGACGGATCGACCACTCGTACGCGCAGGACGCCGGCGGCATCGACTCGGTGCGCGAAGTGCACGAGGCGGCGCGGGAGGCGGGCCTCGAGACCAGGATGCTCACGCGAGGAGAGCTGGCCGGTGCGGCCTTCCCTGCGGCGGGAGCCGTGGCGCTCGACGACCAGGTGACCATCGATCCGGCACTCGTCACCCACGCGCTCGCGGACGAGCTTCTCTCCGCCGGAGGAACCCTGCACACCGGCGTCCGGGTCACGGCGACGCATGCGCTGCCCGACCCTCGAGTCGAGACGCCGCTCGGCCCGCTGTTCGCCGATCACATCGTGATCGCGACCGGGTACCCGATCCTCGACCGGGGACTCTACTTCGCGAAGATGCGCGCCTTCCGCTCGTACTGCGTCTCGTTCCGGCTCCCCGGCGGCGTGCCGGACAGCACGTTCATCTCGGTCGACAGCCCCACGCGCTCGATCCGCCCGGTGTCGGATGCGGACGGCCCCGGCGGTCCTGCGCGACTGGTGGTCGGCGGAAACGGCCACTCCGTCGGCCGCTCGGACGGCGAGACCGCCGCGATCGACGATCTGGTCGAGTGGACGAGGCGGTACTTCCCGGATGCCGAGGAGACCCACCGCTGGTCGGCCCAGGACTATCAGTCGAACAACCAGATCCCCTTCGTCGGCGCCATGCCCCGGGGTCTCGGCCGCATCCGCTTCGCGACCGGGTACGCCAAGTGGGGCCTGTCGAACGCCCCCGCTGCCGCTCTGCGTCTCACCGCGGAGATCCTCGGTGCGAATTGGCACGACCGACCGTCGTGGATGGTCAAGATCGGCACGAGGCTCACCGTGCCGGCCGATCTTGCCCGCGGGGCCATCGAGGGCGCCAAGGTCGCCGCCGCAGCGACGACCGGGTGGGTCGACGCCGAGCGTCGGCCCGTGCCGGTCCCGCAGCCGGCAGAGGGCGAGGGCGTGGTCGCGAACCGCAGCGGCCGACCCGTGGGCATCTCGACGGTCGACGGCGTCACTCGGGCCGTCTCGGCCGTGTGCCCGCACCTCGGAGGCGTGCTCGACTGGAACGACGCCGAGTGCACGTGGGACTGCCCGCTGCACGCCTCGCGCTTCACGGCGGACGGCACGCGCATCGAGGGGCCGGCGCTGCAGGACCTCAAGCCCCTGCCCCGCAAGGTCGGCGGCTGAGGCTCAGCCCGCCGTCGGCGCTCCAGCGCCCGGCGGCGGCGCGTCCCATCCCTGCTGCGGCTGGTCGCAGTTCTCGCGGAACACATACTGCGAAGCGAGCTTGCGCTGATGGCTCGACCAGTCGATGGCCGGGCGGCGCTGCTCGGGCGGCAGATAGCCGAGGCGGTACACCGCCATGAGCTCGAGGTCGTCCGGCACGCGCAGCAGCTTCACGATCTCGTCCCACTGCCCAGGGACCTCCATCGGGAACGAGATGAACTGGATGCCCATGCCGAGCTCGACCGTGGTGAGCCAGACGTTCTCCATCGCCGCGCCCATGCTGAACACCGAGTAGAACGACGACAGCTGGCCCGGTCGGTACTCGCTGCGATCGAGCATCACGCCGAGCAGCAGCGGCGATCCCGCGACGAGCTTGTGATTCTCCTCCCCGAGGGTCTTCGGCACCCCGAACGTGTTCATCAGCTTCTGGCCGCGCTTGGTGAACACCTGACTCGTGAACGGGCGGAGGGCCGCGGGGAGCTTGTCGAACAGCATCCCGCTGCGCTTCTCCTCCATCTCGGCCTGGCTGAAACGGAAGTACGGCTTGTAGCGTTCGAAGAACGTGCCGTTCGACATCGCCTCGGTCATGCTGTCGCCCGAGATGCGTGCGATCTTGTCGATCGTGTCGCGGTTCTCGACGACCACGAACCGCCACGGCTGGCTGTTCAGCTGCGACGGCGCCCGACCTGCCGCCTCCAGCAGGATGCGCTGATGCTCCTCCGATACCGGGTCGGGCAGGAAGGGCCCGTTCGTGGTCTTGCGGCGGCGGATGGCGTCGAGCAGTTCCATGCGTTCACTTCCGGTCGGTGGCGAGGCGCGAGCAGACGAGGCCCGCGACGATGAAGGGGGCTGCGGCGAGCGCGACGAGCGGATGCCGTCGGCTGTGCGTGCCGAGATACGGGATGGCGGCGAGCGGTGCGGCGGCGGGCGCGAGCGCCAGGGCCGCGCGACGACTCGCGCGCTTCGGCCGGCCCCAGAGGATCGCCGAGAACGCGGCGGCCGAAGTGGCGCACGTCGCGATGTAGATCGCATGATGCAGCCAGCGGAAGCTGCTCGTGTCGATGAGTCTCGCGGCGACGGCCGAACCGAGGGCGACGTTCGCGGTGTAGGCGACGGCCGCCGCCGCGAACAGCGGCGCGGCATCCGTGCGTCTGCGTCGGTGGCCCATGCCTTGACCCTACGCCCACCTCCGGCATCCGCTCCCGGCCTTGATCCGGTGTCCGCACCTGTGCAATGCCGTGACTCCCGTGCGGGGTCGAGAACGCATCGGAATCGGGTGATTCGGATGCGCTCTCGACCCCGCGGCGACCGGCGAAGGCGGTGCAGCGGGTCACAGGTTGCGGTCCGCGTAGATGCGGAGCGCGTCGCGGACGAACTCGGCGCCCTGCGTTCCGCCGGCGGACGTGGCGTAGTTCGCGCCGAAGCGCGGGTCCGCGACGTACATCTCGCCGAGGCCGATGACGTACGCCTTGACGTCGCCGCCGGGCACGGCCGCGGGAGTGCCCGGGATGCCGGTCAGCCACTCGACGTGACGGCGGGCGATGTCCTGAGCCTCGGCGGATGCCGGATCGATGCCGCTCTCGGCGGCAGCTGTCCAGTCCCGGCCGAGGTCGGAGACGCGCTGCTGCCAGTCGGCGCGGTCGGCGTCGGTCATCCCGCGCCACCAGCGGTCGCTGTCGGCGTAGGTCTTCCGACCCCAGCGCTGCTCGACCTCCTCCTTGTAGCGGGTGTGGTCGAAACCGTCGAACATGTTCTCTGCCATGAGTTCTTCACCTCCTCTCAATGCGTTGATGGTGTTCTCGACCGACGCGATCTGCCGCGCCAGTCGGTTCTGTTCCTCGCGCAGCAGCTCGAGGTGCGTCTCCAGCGCGGATTCCTCGCTCTGCCGTGCGTTCACCGGGTCGAGCACCTCGGCGATCTGCGGCAGACCGAGTCCGAGCTCGCGCAGCAGCAGAATGCGCTGCAGGCGCACGAGCGCCGCCTCGTCGTAGTGCCGGTAGCCGTTGTGCGCGATGCGCGAGGGCGGCAGCAGGCCCACGTCGTCGTAGTGACGCAGGGTTCTGCTCGTGGTGCCCGCGAGACGGGCGATGTCCTGGATCGACCATTCGCGACCGGCCATCTCGTCCTCCTTCCCTGGAACTGATGATGACTCCACGGTAGAAGTTGACGCTGCGTCAATGTCAAGTGAATCCACGCATGTCAGCATTCTGCACTCGAATGACTAGCTTTCGTGGCGCAGCGATGACAGCCTCCGTGTGTAACAACAAAACGGAGGTGGACAGATGTCCCTAATGGCGGCAATGGAGCCGACGCTGATGAAGCGCCGCGCACAGGACGCACTGGATGAGGCGATCATGCGTCTCGATGCCTGGTGGCTGGTGGTGATCGCGGCGATTCTCGTGTTCGGCGTCGCGTTCCTGGCAGCGCTGGCGCTGTGGTGCTTCTTCAAGGCGGGTGGCAGGCGCTTCACCGGCAACTGGCAGTGGGGCAAGAGCGGCGTCTCAGTGTGGATCGAATGCGTCTAACCCCTCGTCGCTTCCGGACATCGACCCCGATGTCCGGAAGCGGCGGCTTCGCACCGGACCCGCACGTCCTCCTCGACGTCTCATCGGTCTCGTTCGCCTACTCGAAGCGCGCTCCGGCGCTCCGTGATGTGTCGTTCGCGATCGAGCGCGGCGAGAAAGTGGGTCTCGTCGGACCCAACGGATCGGGCAAGTCGACGCTCATCCGCCTCACCGCCGATCTGCTGCAGCTCGGCCAGGGGAGCATCCGCATCACCGGGCGCCCTCATCAGGACCGCGCATCGCGCGAGCAGCTGGCTTTCATCGCGAGCAACGACTACCTGCCGCAGTTCCTGACCGGGCGCGAGTACCTCGATCTGATGCTCCGCCTCTATCGCCACCGTGCCGACCCGACCAGGGCCGACGAACTCCTCAGCCGCTATCAGATGGAGGCGCGTCAGTTCGACCTCATGGAGGACTACTCGCACGGCATGCGCAAGAAGATCCAGCTCATCTCGACGCTTCTGCTCGAGCGCCCGCTCACGATCATCGACGAGACGCTCAACGGCGTCGACGTCGATGCGCTCTTCGAATTCGAGACGGATGCATCCCGGATCGGAGGGGCGAAGGGGCTGCTGCTGTGCAGCCATGACTTCCGTCTTCTCGAGGCCGTGTGCGACCGCATCATCGTGCTGCGTCGCGGAGAGATCGCCTTCGACCTCCCGCTCCCCCGCATCCTGCGCGAATTCGGCTCGGTCGACTCCCTCGTCAAGACCGCGATCGCGCAGCCGTCGAGGGCGGTGGAATGACCCCCGCCCTGCAGCTCGCCGGCTTCCTCTCGGTGTTCCTCGTCAGGCGCATCGCTCGTCGGGGCGTGCTGCGCCTGCCGTCGGTGCGCTGGACGATCGCTCTCGCCGGTCTTGCCGCTTTCGTCGGCTTCTGCGCGTTCGGGGTGGTGATCCTCCGCCAACTGACCAGCGAGCCCGAGCAGCTCTCCCCGCTTCTGCGCGTCGTCGGCGTGTCCACCCCGCTGTGGGTCCTGACGGTCTTCACGGTCGTGCGCGTGCTCTTCATGAAGGCGAGCGATCTGGTCGAGCTCACGTTCTCTTTCCCCCTGACCAATCGGGCGCGAACGCTGGGATTCATGCTCTTCGAGTCGCTGGTCGTGGGCCTCGGCGTGATGCTCATGCTCGGCGCGTTGGTCACCGGCACGATCTCGATCGGCGGATTCGGGATCCTCGATCAGGTCATCACCTGCCTGGTCATGCCCTCGACCGTCGCCTATCTCGTCGCGAGCGTCTACTACCTGGGCCTGGAGCGACTGCTGCTGCGTCTGCGGCTGGCGAGGCTCCGGGCGTTCATCGTGCCGGTGGTGCTGGCGGCCACGCTTGTCGCCCTCTACCTCGGCGTGTCGACGCAGTCGGAATCCGTGCTCTTCGCGGCGGTCGGCCAGGGCGACGACTACTTCGCGGTGCAGCTGCTCTTCGCCGACATCGCCGCGAGTCACGGGATCATGGCGGCCACGGGCATCTGGCTGGCCATGCTGGCGCTGCTGGTCTGCGCCGTCTTCGCGATCGCGCCGCGACAGTTCGATCCGACCCGTCGCTTCGCGATCGTGCCCCGCCTGTTCGGCCCCACGGAGTTCGGCGCGTACTTCGCCGCCCACATCAGGGGAATCGAGACGGTGACGGTCTGCGGCATCTCCCTCGCAGGCTCCTACGCGCTCTTCCTCGCCGACATCCGACTCCCGCCGATCCTGCTGCTGGCCGTCACCGTGCAGTCCGTGTACGCCTACGTCTCGACGGAGCCCCTGCGGGCGTGCGGTCCTCGTCGCCATGGTCCAGGCATGCGGTATCTGCTCGTGATCGGACCCCAGCTGGCGACCCTCGCGATCATCGCACCGCCGATCAGCATCCTGTCCGCTCTCACCGGGGCGAGGCTCGACGAGATCCTCTCCGTCGTCGGCTTCGCGGTGTCGAACGTCATCGTGCTCACCCTCGCCGGCATCGCCTTCCCGCCCGAGAAGGGCAACCCCTTCTCGGTCATCGCGGGAGCCGCCGTTGCCGGCCTCGTGACGGGCACGATCATGCTCGGCACCAACCTCCTGGGTCTTCCCCCACTGTTCACGGTCGGAGTGATGCTCGCGCTCACCCTGATCGCCGCCGCACTCTCCATCGCAGGGATGGACAGGATAGAAAGGACCTCTCGTCATGAAGTGGTTGTTTAGGGCCGCCATCAGCGTCGTCGGAGCGCTCGTCGTCATCGCAGGATCCGCCGTCACCGCCGCGATCTGGCTGATGTTCACCGGAGGATCCGCCGAGGGTAGACGCCTGGGGTTCTTCGACTCGGTCTTCGTCGACGTCCGGCAGAGCGCAGAGGGCGCGGTCCAGCTCGGCACCGGCATCAACGATCCCCTTCCGCTGATCCTCGGCGTGATCGTGGTCGCCGTGTTCATCCTCGCCGTGTTCGTCGTGCATGACGGCCTTCTCGAACGGAAGAGGCAGCTCCTCGCCGAGGCCGACTGACATGTGGTCGGTCAGTGCGTCGCGCATCGATGGGGTTCTGGTCTGCCGATGGCTGCTGCTCGCCGCTTGGCCGATGAACACCGTGTTCGCGGTTCTGCTCACCGCGACCGTCGCTCTGGGCGCGATCACCGGGCAGTCGGCGATCGTCGGGGCTGCACTGATGATCGCGGTCCACTACGCCGCCGGCCTCGGCGGGGCGTTCGCGCTGCATGAACTCGGGCACCTCGCCGTGCTGTCCCGGGCGACCGGCGTCACGGCGATCACGCTCGAGCGCTCGCTGTGGAGGACGTCGATCAGTCCGCACGGCCGAGTCGGCGACCGGAACGCCGTGCTCGCCGCCCTCGCGGGTCCTGGCGCGTGCGTCGTCGTCGGAGCCGCCCTGTGGCTGCTCGCGCCGGGACTCCAGCTGCACGGGTGGTACCTGGCGCATGCCGTGTTCCTCATTCCGGTCTTCAACGACGGCCGGATCCTGTGGTCCGTCAGTCGGGCTCGCCGCACCGCCTCCTCGCGGGCGGTCGAGTGACGCCAACCGATATTCTTCATCCGCTCGTCACACGTTGTGGCCCCACCATCGCTACGGTCGACACGTGCCCGAATCACACTCCGCCATGCATCCGCTCGCCCTCGCTCCGGTGATCGCTCCCCCGAGCACCGTCGACGAGTTCGTGAAGCGATTTCTGCACAACCTCAATCTCGAGCGCGGCGTCGCGCTGTCGGCATCGAGCGCGAACGACCGCTATCTCGCGCTCGCGCACACGGTGCGCGACTACCTGATGGCTCGCTGGCTCGAGGATCTGCGTCACCAGAAAGAGACGCAGGCGAAGGGCGTCTGCTATCTCTCGGCGGAGTACCTGCTCGGTCGCCAGCTCGACAACAATCTGCTCGCGGCCGGTCTCACCGACATCGCCGACCAGGCCCTCGCCGCGTGCGGCGTCTCGCTCGACGACCTGCGCGCGCACGAGGTCGAGCCCGGTCTCGGCAACGGCGGGCTCGGGCGCCTCGCGGCCTGCTTCGTCGACTCGCTCGCCACGATGGGCGTGCCCAGCATCGGATACGGCATCCGCTACGAGTACGGGATCTTCCGACAGACGTTCGTCGACGGCCAGCAGGTCGAACAGCCCGACTCCTGGCTCACGCTCGGTTCGCCCGTGGGAGTTCGCCCGTCCCGAAGACGCACAGACCATCGCGTTCGGCGGCCACACCGAGAAGTACGACGACGACGGCATCACGCGCAGCCGCTGGGTGCCGGCGTGGAACGTGCAGGCGGTGCCGTACAACTACATGGTCCCTGGGTTCCGCAACGGGCGGGTCAACACCCTGCGCCTGTGGAGCGCCGTCGCCACCAGCGCGTTCGACCTGCGCATCTTCAACTCCGGCGACTACGAAGAGGCGGTGCGCGCGCAGACCTACGCCGAGACCATCTCGAAGGTGCTCTACCCCGAGGACTCCACGCCGCAGGGCAAGGAACTGCGTCTGCAGCAGCAGTACTTCTTCGTCGCCGCATCGATCCACGACTTCCTCGACAACATGCTCGCCGACGGCTTCGAGCTCGCGAACCTCCCCGACCGCGTGATCTTCCAGCTCAACGACACGCACCCGGTGATCGCTGTGCCCGAGTTCATGCGGGTGCTCGTCGACGAGAGGCATCTCGAGTGGGATGCCGCGTGGGCCATCACGCAGCAGTGCTTCGCCTACACGTGCCACACGCTGCTTCCGGAGGCGCTGGAGGTGTGGCCGGTCGAGCTGCTCGGGCGCCTGCTGCCCCGCCACCTCGAGATCATCTATCGCGTCAATGACGAATTCCTCGTCGCAGTGCGCGAGCGGTTCGGCGATGACGAGATGCTCGTGCGCAACATGTCGATCATCGCGGAGCACCCGGTCCGCTCGGTGCGCATGGCATACCTGGCGACCGTCGCGGGCGCCAAGGTCAACGGCGTCGCCGAACTGCACTCGCAGCTGCTGCGCGACAAGGTGCTGAGCGACTTCGATGTGTTCTTCCCCGACAAGTTCACGAACGTGACCAACGGCGTGACGCCGCGGCGCTTCCTCCGCCTCGCCAATCCCGAGCTCTCGTCGCTCATCACCGCGGCGATCGGCGAGGGCTGGACCACCGATCTGGAACGCCTGCGCGAACTCGAGCCCTTCGCCGATGATGCCGAGTTCCGCGCCGCGTTCGCCTCGGTGAAGGCCGCCAACAAGCGCCGCCTGAGCGACGCGCTGCGCGAACGCGACGGTGTCGAGATCAGCGACGGCCACATGTTGGATGTGATGGTCAAGCGCCTGCACGAGTACAAGCGTCAGCTGCTCAAGGTGCTGCACATCGTCACCACCTACGAGGGGGTGATCTCCGGACGCCTCGCAGTGTCGGATGTCGTGCCGCGCACCGCGATCTTCGGGGCGAAGGCGGCTCCCGGCTACGCGATGGCGAAGCGCATCATCCACCTCATCAACGCGGTCGGCGAGGTCGTGAACACCGACCCTCGGCTGGAAGGCCGCCTCACGGTCGTCTTCCCTCCGAACTACAACGTGACGCTGGCCGAGCGGGTCATCCCCGCCGCCGACCTGTCGGAGCAGATCTCGCTCGCAGGCAAGGAGGCGTCGGGCACCGGCAACATGAAGTTCGCGCTGAACGGCGCGCTCACGATCGGGACGGACGACGGGGCGAACGTCGAGATCCGCGAGCTCGTCGGAGACGACCATTTCTATCTGTTCGGCATGAGCGAGCCCGAGGTCGAGGCGCTCAGCATCCGCGGTTACCGGCCGCAGGAGTTCTACCAGCACGACGAGGGACTCCGCCGAGCGATCGACCTGATCGCATCCGGGGCCTTCTCCCGCGGCGACCGCTCGGTGTTCGAGCCGGTCGTCTCGAATCTCCTCTACGAAGACCGCTTCATGGTGCTCGCCGACTATGCGTCGTACATCGAGGCACAGAGCAGAGTGGATGCCGCGTACGCCGACCAAGACGCGTGGAACCGCTCAGCGATCCTCAACGTCGCCCGCACCGGTTTCTTCTCGTCCGACCGTTCGATCCGCGATTACATCGACCGGATCTGGCACACCCCGCCTCTCGTCTGAGGCGTCCTCCTGGGCTGTTTCCTGTGTTTCAGGCCCGGTCGTCCAGACCGTGTGGAGGCCGGATCGTCCAGACCGTGTACAGGCCGGATCGTCCAGACCGTGTACAGGCCGGATCGTCCAGACCGTGTGTAGGACCGAAGCACGTCTGCAGGAACATCCCACACGGATTCTCCTGCAGACGTGCCGCGATCCTGCAGACGGGATGCTCGGACCCCCCTTGACAGAGTCGAGATATATCGTGTTACTCTGTGCAGACACGATATATCGTGATCCCTCGAACCAGGAGAAGCAGACATGACCGAGAAGTGGCTCATCGCCCCCGGCGAAGAACGCGTCATCGACATCGAGAACGTCACCCGACTGAAGATCGGCCTGGTCGGCGGTCAGGTCGATGTCATCGCACACGACGAACCCGGCATCCGCATCGAGGTGCACGGCGTCACGACCAAGGACCTCCGCATCGAGGCGAACAACGGCGAGGTCGAGATCGACCACCCGCAGCTCGGCTGGGACAACTTCCTCGAGGTGTTCCGCAACTTCGGATCGGGCGGCCCCAAGGCCGAGGTGAGCGTCGCCGTCCCCCGCTCGATCGCCCTCAACCTCGGCGTCGTGAGCGCCGGAGCGCTCGTCTCGGGCATCCGCAACGACGCCCGCCTCAACACCGTCTCGGGCGACCTCATCGTCGACACCCTCATCGGTGACCTGACCGTCAACTCGGTCTCCGGCGACGTGCAGGTGCGCGGACTCACGGGATCGATCAGCGCGAACAGCGTCTCGGGCGATGTCGCAGTCACGGGCACCATCCGTCGCGCGACCGTCGACATCGTCTCGGGCTCGACACTGGTCGACGCCGCAGGCGACGTGAACACGATCAACGTCAACTCGGTCTCGGGCGGCACCACGGTGCGCCTCGACGAGTCGCTCGCTGCGAACTACGTCATCCGCTCGCTGAGCGGGCGACTGCTGATCGACGGCGTCGAACGCGGCTCCTCCGGCATCAACAACTACACCGGCTCGACGGGCGAGCTCGCAGGACGCTTCGTCGATCTGCGCGCCAACTCGGTCTCCGGCGGCGTGACCGTGCTGCGGCGCACGCCCGAGTCGATCACCGACGATGCGGAGTGGGAAGCATGAGCCCCGCAGTCTTCTCGCACGGCGACCTCAGGCTCTACCTGCTCTCGCTGCTCGCCGAGGCGCCGCAGCACGGCTACGGGATCATCCAGGCACTCACCGATCGCACGGGCGGCACCTACACGCCGAGCGCCGGCACCATCTACCCTCGGCTCGCCAAGCTCGAGGAAGAGGGGCTGGTCACCAAGACGGTCGACGGTCGCACCACGATCTACGCGATCACGGATGCGGGACGCGCCGAGCTGGCATCTCGCGAAGGCGACCTCGCGGGAATCGAGGCGGGCCTGACCGACTCGGTGCGACTGATCGCCAACGAGGTGCGGCAGAGCGTCAAGGAGGCCATGAAGAGCCTCCGCGCTGACCTCGCCACGGCGGAGAAGGACGACCGCGCTGCATCCAAGTCCCGTCCGCGGACGGCAGGCGACGACGAGCGCATCGTCACCCGTGAGGAGCTGCACCGAGCGGATGCCGTCATCAACGCCTTCCGCGCACGCGTGCGCACCGACCTCCGCACCCACGTGGCGAAGGGCGGCACGCTGCCGGCATCCGTCGTCTCGCAGCTGGAGGACGGCCTGGACGCCGCGGCACGAGGCATCACCACCGCGCTGGCGTCACTCGGCCGCTGAGCTCAGCGGCCGACGCCTGCTGAGACGCTCGAAGCCCCTCCCGTCACACGACGAGAGGGGCTTCGGCCGTTCGCCTCCCCAGGAACTCAGCGAGGGATGCCGAGACCTACTCGGTCCAGATCTCGGGCTGCTCGTCGGGCACGGGCTCCTGCAGCGGCACGACGAGCACCGACCGGTGCTGGCGGTGCGCGAGGCGGGCAGCGACGGACCCCGTGAAGAACTCGCGGATCGACTCTCCGATGCCGCGCTTGCGTGTGCCGACCACGATCAGCTGGGCGTCGAGCTTGTTCGCCAGCTGTTTGATGGCGAGCGCCGGATCGCCCACGAGCTGCCGGGCCGTCCATGTCAGGCCCGTTCCGTCGAGGGCCGCAGCCGCCTCCGCCTGCACGGCCTCGAACTCGGCCGTACCGGCATCGAAGTTGATGTCGATGGGCGCCGAGTGCACGTAGCCGTCGGGGTCCTCATAAGTGACGAAGCGCGTGACGTCGACGTGTGCGACCACCAGCGGCACGCGGAGGAGCCGTGCGAATCGCGCCGCCTCTTCGATCACCCGTTTCGGCTGACCCGGCTGCATCCCGACGATCACGGCCTTCTGCAGTGTCGCGTTCTGCGCGGCCTCGTCGGAGGGCGTCGAGGTGTTGTCGGTCATGAGGATCGCTCCCTTCACCAGCTGCCAACGGGCCAGTGCGGTCTGGCCGCGTGCTATTCTGAATGCTACTCTTACCGGCCCTCAGCCGGTGTCGTGAATGACTCGGGCCAGTCGTTGCCCGCAGCTTAACTCGTGAGGGGGTCTCAGGCATGGGCCGTGGCCGTCAAAAGGCGAAACACACCAAGATCGCCCGCGAACTGAAGTCGTTCAGTCCGTCGGTGAACTACTCGGCGCTCGAGCGCGAACTCGCGCACCCGAGCGACGCTGAAGACGCATACGTCGACAAGTGGGCCGACGAGTATGCAGACGAAGACGAGGACGAACTCGAAAAGGCCTGACCGCCTCTTCGCTCGTCATCGATTCCCCCGTGCACCGCACGGGGGTTTCGTCGTGTCCGAAATCCCGGAACTCTCGGCATCCACGCCGGGCTCGTGACGGACGGACACCGCGTGCCCTGAGAGGATCGACCCATGGCCCGCGTCGTCTCCCTCTTCCGTCATCCGATCAAGGGCTTCACGCCCGAGTCGGTCGAGTCCCTCACCGTGCAGTCTGATGGGCGCATCGCCGGCGATCGGGTGCTGGCGTTCCGCTTCGCCGACGCGATCGCGCCGGAGTCTCGTGACGGACTCGACCACTGGCCGAAGGCGAAGGGACTCTCCCTGCAGGACTTCCCTGGCCTCGCGGCATTGCGCACCGACTACGACGACGATCGGCAGCGCGTGCGGATAGAGCACGAGGGTTCCGTGCTCGTCGAGGCGGGACTCGATGACTCCGGTCGTGGCGAGCTCGCGGACGCGGTGACCGAGTTCGTGCTCGCGAGCCCGGAAGGCCGGCGGATCCGGCGCCCCGGACGACTGCCGCTCGTACTCGTCGGCGACGGTGTGACGTCGAGGTTCCAGGATCGTGAGCGCGGCTACGTCTCCGTGCACAGTCGTGGCAGTGTCGACGCACTGAGCGACTCTCTCGGCTTCGGCATCGATGACCGCCGGTTCCGCTCCAACGTCGTCATCGACGACGTCGCCCCCTGGTCGGAGCTCGACTGGGCCGGCGAGCTGAGCATCGGCGAGGTGATGTTCCGCACCGCGGGGCCGATCGTGCGCTGCCTCGCGACACACGCCAACCCCGACACCGGCGTTCGCGACGCGAAGGTGCTCACAACCCTCACGAGCGCCCACGGTCAGGACGAGCCGACTCTCGGCCGACTCCTTCTGCCGCCGCAGGACCCGGCCGATGCGTCAGCGCCATGGGTCGGCGGCACGATCAGCGTCGGCGACGAGGTGCGAGCGCACTGACGGACCTCGGGCCCACGCCGATCCACCGGCGCCCCTTCACCGCCGCGAGTCACCAGCGACCGTGGCGACGCTCCCAGTCCTCTTCGATGGTGCGACGTCGACCGGCGATCCATCCGGCGGGGATCACCGCGATCAGAACCCCCACGAGCACCCACAGGGGAATCTCCCAGCTGTCGGTCATGTCGTGCAGCAGGCCGATCAGCAGCGGGAACACCGCGGCGACCGCGTAGCCGATGCTCTGCACGAAACCGCTGAGGGCCACCGCGCTCTCGGGCGTGCGGGCCCGGATGCTGAGCAGCACGAGGGCGAGCGGGAAGAGCCCGGGTGCGAGGCCGTAGAAGACCACCCACAGCGGCAGCGCCACCGTGGGCAGGAACAGGAATCCGAACAGCCCGATGAGCCCGCACGCGATCGAGATGAAGAACACAGGACGGGTCGCCTGGAACCGGACGATGAGAATGGGCACGAGCAGAGAGCACGGCAGGCCCATCAGGCCGAACAGCGAGAGCAGCAGCCCCGCATTCGCCGGCGAGACCCCGCCCACGTCAATCATGATCGACGGCAGCCATGCGAAGGAGACGTAGGCCAGCGTCGACGACGACGCGAACACCAGCGCGATCGACCAGGCCATGGGCAGCCGCCACAGCCGACCGAAGACCCGCGGATTGGCTGGCGTCGTCGCGATCGGTCCGGTCGCCACGGATGCTGCGTCGTAGCCGTCGCGCTCGATCTCGGTCGCGGCGGACTCCGTACGCGCGGGAGCCGAGGCGACGGCATCCGCCCGGCTCGTGACGAGCATCGCCACCCAGGGCACGAGCGCGATCGCGGCGAACACGCCCCACAGCCCCAGCGACACCCGCCACCCGGCCGAGTCGGCGAGCGGCACTGCGACCAGCGGCGGCACGAACGTCGACACCGCCATGGTGGTCGAGTAGACCGTCATCATCAGGCCGAGGCGATCGGGGAAGTACTTCTTCACCAGCGGCGGCAGCAGCACGTTCCCCGAGCCGACGCCCGCGAACACCACTGCCGTCGCGGCGAGCAGCGATGTCGAGTCGACGGCGAGGCTGCGCAGCAGCAGTCCGGCGGCGATCAGGGCGATCGCCACGACAGCCACGCGCTCGAGTCCGAATCTCCGCTCGAACAGCGGCGTCAACAGCCCGAACACCGCGAAGCACACCGGCGGCGCGGCTCCGATCAGGCCGACGACGACCGACGAGACCGGGAAGTCGTCGGCGACGTGGTCGAGCACGGGCGACAGCGACGCCACGGCCGAGCGCAGCGAGAACGCGACCAGCACGATGCCGACCAGCGCGAGCGCACGGCCACGCCAGAGCGGCTGCGCACCCGAGGTCACGAGGTCTGCGACCCCTCCACCCAGGCCAGGTACTCGTCGGAGACCGTGCCGGTGACGTACCGGCCGTCGAAGCAGCTCATGTCGAGGTCGCTCAGCACGGATCCCTCGGTGATCGCAGCCTTGAGGTCTTCGACCTCCTGATAGACCAGGTGATCACAGCCCAGCTCGGCGGCGATCTCGGGGATCGTCCGGCCGTGGGCGATGAGCTCGTGACGCGACGGCATGTTGATGCCGTAGACATGCGGGTGACGCACCGGCGGAGCCGCGGAGGCGAACGTCACAGAGGTGGCACCGGCATCCCGGGCCATCTGGATGATCTCCTTCGACGTGGTCCCGCGCACGATCGAGTCGTCGATCAGCAGCACGTTCTTGCCCTGGAACTCGGTCGACATCGCGTTCAGCTTCTGACGCACGCTCTTCTTGCGCACGGCCTGCCCGGGCATGATGAAGGTGCGGCCGACGTAGCGGTTCTTGTAGAAGCCCTCGCGGTACTCGATGCCCAGCTTGCGGGCGACCTCCATGGCGGCGGGCCGGGAGGAGTCGGGGATCGGCATGACGACGTCGATCTTGTCCATCGGCACGTGCTTCGCGATCGTGTCGGCGAGACGGTCGCCCATGCGCAGGCGCGACTCGTAGACCGAGACGCCGTTCATGACCGAGTCGGGTCGGGCGAGGTAGACGTACTCGAACGCGCAGGGCGCGAGAGTGGTCTCCTTCGCACACTGCCGGCTGTGCAGCTCGCCCTCGTTGGTGATGAAGATCGCCTCACCGGGCTCGACCTCGCGCACGACCTCGTAGTCGGCGTTCTCGAGCACCAGCGACTCGCTCGCCACCACCCATTCGTCGCGGCCCTCCGCGCCGGGGACGGTCGAAGGACGACGGCCGAGGATCAGGGGACGGATGCCGAACGGGTCGCGGAACGCGAGCAGACCGTAGCCCGCGATCACTGCGATCACGGCGTACGCGCCCTCGATGCGTTCGTGCGTGCGCTCGACGGCCTCGAAGACGCGCTCGGCGTCGAGGTCGACCGTCGACGTCGTGTTCTGCAGCTCGCCGGCGAGGACGTTGAGCAGCAGCTCGGTGTCGCTCGACGAGTTGAGGTGACGGCGGTCGCGCTTGGCCATGTCGGCCGTGAGCTCGCGCGTGTTCGTCAGGTTGCCGTTGTGGATGAGGATGATGCCGTAGGGCGCGTTCACGTAGAACGGCTGCATCTCCTCTTCGTTCGACGCGGTGCCCTTGGTCGCGTAGCGCACATGGCCGAGGCCGACGTTGCCGAGGAGTCCGCGCATGTCACGAGTGCGGAACGCCTCGCGGACCATGCCCTGCGCCTTGGCGTTGTGCATCACGCCGTTCGCCTCGGCGGTCGCGATTCCCGTTGCATCCTGACCGCGGTGCTGCAACAGCAGGAGTGCGTCGTAGATGTCCTGATTGACCGGGGCAGAGCCCACCATTCCGACGATGCCGCACATGGACTCTTACTTCGCTCCGTCCGCGTAGGCGCCGATCAGGCGCACCGCTCCACCGTCGACGCCCTTGGCGCCCTGTTCGAACTCTCCTGCCGGCCGAGCGCCGAAGCCCACGGTTCCGACCTGCCACGCGGGCATGCCGTCGGCCGCGAGCGCTGCGATCGCGGCATCCTTCTTGTCGGCTGCGACGATCGCGAGGAACCCGATTCCGAGGTTCCAGGTGCCCTCGGCGGACTCCAGCGTGGACCCGGCGATGTCGCTGAGCACGCGGAAGACCGGGCTCGGCGACCAGGTGCTGCGGTCGACCTCGGCCCAGCTGCCCTGCGGGAGCACGCGCGCGAGGTTCGCCGCGATGCCGCCGCCGGTGACGTGGCTGAGCGAGTGGACCCCGCCCGAGCCTGTGCCGCCGCCGAGCTGCTCGATGAGGCGCAGCAGCGGGAGCGTGTAGAGACGAGTCGGCTCGAGCAGCGCCTCGCCCCACGTCTTGCCGAAGTCGGCGGCGTTGTCGCCGTAGCCGATGCCCGCGTTCGTGACGATGTGGCGCACGAGCGAATAGCCGTTGGAGTGCAGTCCGCTGGACTCGACGGCGATGACGACGTCGCCGTCCTGCACGCGGTCGGCCCCGAGGATGCCGTCGGCCTCGACGACTCCGGTCGCGGCTCCTGCGACGTCGTAGTCGCGCGGGCCGAGAAGACCGGGGTGCTCGGCGGTCTCGCCGCCGATGAGCGCGGTGCCCGTCGCGGTGCACGCCTCGGCGATGCCGCGCACGATGTCGGCGATGCGCTGCGGGAAGACCTTGCCGCACGCGATGTAGTCGGTCATGAAGAGCGGCTTGGCGCCCACCACGACGATGTCGTCGACGACCATGCCGACCAGGTCCTGGCCGATCGTGTCGTGCTTGTCGATGGCCTGCGCGATGGCGACCTTCGTGCCGACGCCGTCTGTGCTCGTGGCGAGCAGCGGACGACGGAAGTCGCGCAGCGCACTCGCGTCGAACAGTCCGGCGAATCCGCCGACACCGCCGAGCACTTCAGGGCCGTGCGTCGCGCGCACGGAGGACTTCATCAGCTCGACGGCGAGATCGCCTGCAGCGGTATCGACGCCGGCTTCGGAATAGGGATTGGTGGGGGAGGCAGCCACACCTCCAGCCTACCGCCCGCGGAGACCTCCTCTCCCCTCCCTCCATCTCCTACGATGGGGCCATGGCCGACAAGCCGCAGTGGTTGATCCGCGAGGACGCGAGCGTTCCGGTGCTCGTCGCGCTCGCGCTGCGGCAATCGCTCGGCATCCGCGCCCCGGAAGATCTTCCGAGCCTGCGCGATCTGCCCGTCCGGGCACCGGATGCGGCCGAGGTGACGCCCGAGCTCGAGAAGCAGTGGCGCGACTACTGGGACATGACCGTCGAGCCCCGAGCGCATCCGTCCGGCGTGCCGCTCGAGCTCGTCGACGGGTTCGACACGCTGGTGGCGCTGCCGGCGACCGGTGCCGAACAGCTCGCCGAGGCGATCGCGCCGCATGCCGCATCGGCGATGCACTACGCCCGCGTCGCACACGATCGCTACGTGTCGTCGATCCACAGCTCGATCGCCAACCGGTCGGGTGGCGGGACGATCGGGGGCGAGTCGTATCGCGCCTATGCCAGCGCGATCGCCGAGTTCGAGCGCGAGATCGGTCGCCGTGCGCACTCGTTCGAGCTCAACGTGCAGGTGCTGCCGTTCTCGCAGCGGGGGATCTGGTGGATCGGCGCGCTCACCGTCGCGGTGACCGACGGCCTGCGCCGCGACGTGGTCTCGTTCGACGCGGCGATCCGGCCCATCATCGCCGAACTGGCGTGACGCCCCGGGGCGTGATCAGTCGTTCGCGATGATCGTCTCGTGCTCGACCCTGACGACGTGGTCGTGGCGACGCGCGACGCGTTCGAGGATCAGCGCGACGACGCTCGCGAGGGCGAAGCCGATCGGCACCGTCCACAGCAGCAGGAATCCGAACACCTGCCCTGGCGGGTAGACGACGTTGACCGCTTCGGACGGCTCGTAGCTGCCCATCATCGTCAGGATGCCGGCGGCGATGATGCCGAGCACGACGCCGATGCCCATGAACACGCCGAAGCGCGGCACGCGGCGGACGGTCGCCTCGACCGTCTGGGAGGAATCGTGGGAGGACATGCATCCATTGTCCCACCGTTGGCTGCGGGTCGCTCCCCCTCCTGCGCACTCAGCCGTGCGACGGGTCAGGGGCGCAGTGGCAGGACGTCCGAGAGATCTGCGCGGGTTCCGGAAGCGCTCACGCGCCCCGAGCCCGCCGCATCCGACCAGTGCTCCGTGCCCGTCGCGACCGCGATCCAGGTCGCCGGGTCCATCTCGACGACATTCGGAGGGGTGCCGCGGGTGTGACGGGGGCCCTGGATCACCTGCACGGCGCCGAACGGGGGCACCCGCACCTCGACGCTGTTGCCCGGGGCCTTCTCGTCGAGCAGCTGCAGCAGGTAGCGCACGGCGGTCGCGAGGGGAGCGCGTTGCGGCTTCTCACCTGCGGCATCCGCGCGCTTGACCTCGTCGAGGGCGGCGCGTCCGTCGATGATGTCGATCTTCCTGGAGGGCATGGAGAAAGGGTACGCCGAGGCTTGTGCGGCGCAGGCGGGGGTGCCTCGTAGGCGCGGGCGCCTCGGACGGAGAGCTGCGCTTCCGAAGGACAGATCACCCGAATCTCTCCTTCGCACGCGGAGATCTCCTTCGCCGGTGACCTGGATCGGACCGATAGTCGCCTGGCGCCCGCGCGCACAGGAATAGGCTCGAGGCGATGAGCCAGAATCCCGATACCCTGCGTGGCGCGCGAGCCGAGCTGATCGCGGCGACGCGGCGCGGTGATGCGTGGGCGAAGCCGTTCCCGGCGGTCGGCGACGGTGCGCATCCGGCATCGGTGCTCGTGCTGTTCGGGCGGCTGGACAGCATCGCGGCCGGGACCGACGAGGCGACTGTCGCCGCCGACCTCGATGTACTGCTGCAGCGTCGGGCCGCGACCCTCTCGTCGCACCCCGGCCAGGTATCCTTCCCCGGCGGCCGGGCCGAGGACACGGATGCGGATGCCGTCGCCACCGCCCTGCGCGAAGCCGAGGAGGAGACCGGACTCGACCCGGACGGCGTCGAGGTCCTCGCGACCCTGCCCGAGCTTCCTCTCGCCGCCAGCAACCACGTCGTCACCCCCGTGCTCGGGTGGTGGCGCACTCCGTCGCGCGTCGCCGCCGTCGATCACGCCGAGACGGTCGAGGTCTTCCGCGTTCCCGTGGCGCAGCTGCTCGACCCCGCCAATCGGCACACGTCGACCATCCATCGCATGGGACGCACGTGGAAGGGGCCCGCGTTCGACATCGACGGCACGATCGTGTGGGGCTTCACGGCGATGGTTCTCGATGCGCTGTTCGATGCAGCCGGGTGGACTCTGCCGTGGGACCCGTCGATCGAGCGGGCGATCGACGTCTGACCGGGAACCCGCCGAAACCCGCGCCCCCGCCTCGGTAGTCTGGACGGGTGAAGATTCTCGTCCTCGGTTCCGGTGCCCGTGAGCACGCGATCATCCTCGCTCTGCGAGCAGAGACCGCGGAGCACGAGATCTTCGTCGCCCCCGGCAACGCCGGCATCGCCCAGGATGCGACCCCCGTCACCCTCGACATGCTCGACGGCGCCGCGGTGACCTCTTTCGCCAACGAGCATGCGGTCGATCTCGTGGTCGTCGGCCCCGAGGCTCCTCTGGTCGCCGGAGTCGCCGATGTCCTCCGGGCCCACGGAATTCCCGTGTTCGGCCCGGGCAAGGCCGCGGCCCAGCTCGAGGGGTCCAAGTCGTTCGCGAAGCGCATCATGGATGCCGCCGGTGTCCCCACCGGTCGCGCAGTGCGCGCCACCACCACCGCAGAGGTCGAGGCCGCGTTCGACGACCTCGGCGCCCCGCACGTCGTGAAGGCCGACGGCCTCGCTGCCGGCAAGGGTGTCATCGTGACATCCGATCGCGCGGAGGCTCTCGCTCATGCCGAGCACTACCTGCCGTCCGGTCCCGTGCTGATCGAGGAGTTCCTCTCGGGCCCCGAGGTCTCGCTGTTCTTCCTGAGCGACGGCGACACCGTCCGAGCGCTCAGCCCGGCCCAGGACTTCAAGCGCGCGCTCGACGGCGACGAAGGCCCCAACACCGGCGGCATGGGCGCCTACTCGCCGCTGCCCTGGCTCGCCGACCAGTTCGGCAGCGAGCAGGCCTTCGTCGACGAGGTCACCCGCGACGTCGCCCTGCCCGTGATCCGTCAGCTCGACGAAGAGGGCACGCCGTTCATCGGCCTGCTGTACGCCGGCCTCATCCTTACTCCCGCAGGCGTGCGCGTCATCGAGTTCAACGCCCGCTTCGGCGACCCCGAGACCCAGATCGTGCTGCCGCGTCTCGTGACCCCGCTGTCGGAGCTGCTGCTCGCCGCGGCATCGGGCACGCTCGAGGACCAGCCCGAGCCCGTGTTCAGCGACGACGTCGCGATCACCGTGGTGCTCGCGAGCGAGGGCTACCCCGAGGCTCCGCAGACCGGCCGCCCGATCGAGGGCCTCTCCGATGCGGCCGCGGTCAAGGGCGTGCGTCTCGTGCACGCGGCGACCGCGAGCCCCGACGCACCCGGCGGATCGCTGATCGCCACCGGCGGCCGCGTGCTCAATGTCGTCGCCGTGGGATCGGACTTCCGCACCGCGCGTGACCGGGCATACGAGGCCATCGGTCTCATCACCCTCGAGGGCTCGCACTTCCGCACGGACATCGCTGCCCGCGTCGCGGAGTAGTCCGACCCGTCGTCGCTTTCCTGCCGATTCGCGCAGGTACTCCGCCAACTCGGCCGAGAACTGTTGACACCGCCAGCTTTCTTCAAGAAAGTTGGCGGATGCCGCTCCGCTCCGACTGGTCGACAGCCACCTGCCCGATCGCCCGCTCCGCCGATGTGCTCGCCGACCCGTGGGTCCTCCTGATCCTGCGGGAGCTCTTCTCCGGCCGCTCGCGCTTCGACGAGCTGCGCGATGCGACCGGCGCCGCCGACTCCGTGCTCGCCCGGCGCCTCGCCTCGATGGGCGAGGCAGGTCTCGTCGCACACGGTGACCCCGGCTATCGGCTCACGGATGCCGGACGCGAGACCCTCCCGATCCTGCACGCCTACGCGCGCTTCACGAGCACGACCGATCCTGACGGGTCCTGGGGCCTGACCGTCAGCTGCGGTCGCTGCGGCGAGGCGACGGCATCCGCCGACTGGTGCGCGACCTGCGCCGCCCCACTCGACGCCGACAGCACGCGATGGACCCGCCGCAGCGTGGGCGGCGAGCCGTTCGCCCTCACGTCGGGCGACGCAGCGTGACCGCAGACTCGGTCGAGGAGCCGACCGGCACCCCGACACCCGCACTCCGGCAGCGCCGCATCCATCCCGCCTGGATCGTCGCACTCGTGGCCCTGATCGCGCTGATCGGAGCCGCCGGATTCCGCGCCGCGCCCGGGGTGCTGATGCTGCCCCTGCAGGACGAGTTCGGCTGGACCACCGCGGAGCTCTCCCTCGCCGTCACGGTCAACCTGCTGCTGTTCGGCCTCACCGCTCCCTTCGCCGCCGCGCTGATGCAGCGCTTCGGCATCCGCGCGGTGACCGTGACCGCTCTGTTCGTGATCGGCGCCGGCGCCGCGCTGAGCGTCTTCGTCGCCACCCCGGCGCAGCTCATACTCACGTGGGGTGTGCTGATCGGACTCGGCACCGGGTCCATGGCGCTGGTCTTCGCTGCGACGATCACCGACACCTGGTTCGCGACCAGACGTGGGCTGGTCTCGGGTGTGCTCACCGCCGGCAGCGCGACCGGACAGCTCATCTTCCTGCCCGTGATCGCCGCGGCGGCCGAGGACATCGGATGGCGCGGAGCATCTCTCATCATCGCCGGCGGTGCTCTCGCGGTCGTCCCCCTGGTCTGGATCTTCGTGCGCAACCGACCGAGCGACCTCGGCGTCACCCGCTACGGCGACACCGGCCCCGTCACCGTGGCCGCGCGGCCGAAGGGCAACGCGTGGGGCGCCGCCCGCCTCGCCCTCACCACGTTGCGCGACGCCGCCCGCACCAAGACGTTCTGGGCCCTCGCGATCGGGTTCGCGATCTGCGGCGCCACGACCAACGGTCTGATCGGCACCCACTTCATCCCCAGCGCGCACGACCACGGGATGCCGACGACGACCGCGGCCGGACTGCTCGCCGTCGTCGGGATCTTCGACATCGCCGGCACCGTGTTCTCGGGGTGGCTGACCGACCGGGTGAACCCCCGCATCCTGCTGGCCGCTTACTACGCGCTGCGCGGCGTGAGCCTGCTCTTCCTGCCGAGCCTGCTGTCGGCCGAGGTGCAGCCGAGCATCATCGTCTTCATCGTGATCTACGGCCTCGACTGGGTGGCGACTGTTCCGCCGACCATCGCGCTGTGTCGCGAGGTCTTCGGAGGCCGAGGGCCTCTGGTGTTCGGCTGGGTGTTCGCCGCGCACCAGATCGGCGCCGGCATCGCCTCGTTCCTCGCGGGCATGGTGCGCGACCACACCGGCCAGTACACGTTCGCCTGGTTCGCCGCCGCCGGGCTCTGCGCGGTCGCGGGGCTGGTCAGCGCGACGATCCGCCGGCATCCGGCGCCGACGCCGACTCCGACGCCCTGACCCGACACGAACGAAGGCCCCCGTCCGGAACCGGATGGGGGCCTTCGCGAAGGAGATCCGCTCAGAGGACCTTCGAGAGGAAGTCCTTCAGCCGCTCGTTCTTCGGCGCGCCGAACAGCTCGGCGGGCGGCGCCTCCTCGACGACGACTCCGGCGTCCATGAACACCGTGCGGCCCGAGACCTCGCGGGCGAAGCCCATCTCGTGCGTCACGAGCACCATCGTCATGCCGCCGGACGCCAGGTCGCGGATGACCTGCAGCACCTCGCCCACCATCTCGGGGTCGAGGGCGCTGGTCGCCTCGTCGAACAGCATGATCTCGGGGTCCATCGCGAGCGCGCGGGCGATCGCCACGCGCTGCTTCTGACCGCCCGACAGGGATGCCGGCTTGGCATCGGCCTTCTCAGCCAGGCCCACGCGGTCGAGCAGAGCCAGAGCGCGCTCCTTCGCCTGGGCCTTCGAGAGCTTGCCGAGCTCGACGGGAGCGAGAGTGATGTTCTCGAGCACCGTCATGTGCGGGAACAGGTTGAAGTGCTGGAACACCATGCCGATGCGCTGGCGCACCTCGTCGAGCTTGACGCTCTTGTCGGTCAGGTCGACGCCGTCGACGATGACATGGCCCGACGTCGGCTCCTCGAGCTTGTTGAGGCAGCGCAGCAGGGTCGACTTCCCCGACCCCGACGGGCCGATGACCGCGACGACTTCGCCGTCCTCGACCGTGAGGTCGATGCCCTTGAGCACGTGGTTGTCGCCGAAGGACTTGTGCAGGTCTCTGACCTCGATCTTGCTCATGCGGTGAACTTCCTCTCCAGGCGGTTCGCGAGCAGCGTCAGAAGCGTGATCACGACGAAGTAGATGATGGCGACGATCGTCAGCACCTGCGCCGACAAGTACGTCGAGGCGATGATCTGACGCGACACGAAGGTCAGCTCTGCGAGGCCGATGACGCTGATGAGCGACGTGTCCTTGAGGGTGATGATGCCCTGGTTGACGAACGAGGGGACCATGATGCGGAACGCCTGAGGCAGCACGACCTTCTGCATCGTCTTCCAGTGTCCGAGACCGAGCGAACGCGACGCTTCGGCCTGGCCCGGATCGACGGCCTGGATGCCACCGCGGATGATCTCCGTCATGTACGCGCCCGTGTTGAGCGAGAGCGTGATGGCTCCGGCGACGAAGGGGTTGAACGTCAGCCCGGGGAAGAGCTGCGGGATGGCGAAGAACACGAAGAACGCCTGCACGAGGATCGGCGTGCCGCGGAAGACGTAGACGTAGGCCGTGGCCACCCAGCGGAACGGCGCGAAGGCCGAGACGCGGCCGAAGCCGAAGATGAGGCCGAGGATGAACGCGGCCACGATCGCGACGAGCGTCGCGAGGATCGTGAGCCAGAGGCCCTCCATGAGAGCGGGCCAGTACTTCACGGCGACGGAGAAGATGTCGGTCGCCTGCGTGGTCTCCTCGCCGCCGGCGAGGTAGCTGTCGACGATCTCGTCGTACTCTCCGGAGGCCTGGAGATTCGCGAGACCCTCGTTGAACATCTCGATCAGCTCGGGGTTCTGCCCCTTGTTGACGGCGAACCCGTACTCGCCGCCGAGCTCCGGCTCACCGATCAGGCGGAAGCCCGACCCCTGCTGGATCCCGTAGGCGAGCACCGGGAAGTCCTCGAAGTAGCCGACGGCCTGGCCTGCCTTGACAGCGTCGACCATGTCGGTGGTGTCCTGGTAGGGCGTGATGCGGAAGCCGTACTCGTCCTGGTTCTCCTCCGCGAAGGTCTGGCCCTGCGTGCCGGTCTTGACCGCCACGGCCTCGCCGTCGAGGTCGTCGAGCGACTGGATGTCGCTCGACTCGAGCACTCCGAGCTGGATGCCGCTGGTGAAGTACGGCTCGCTGAAGTCGAACGTCTCCTGGCGCTCCTCGGTGATCGACATCCCGGCCATGACCGCGTCGACCTGGTTCGCCTGCAAGGCCTGCACGGCGGCGTCGAATCCGAGCTGACGGATCTCGACCTCGAAGCCCTGGTCCTTCGCGATCGCACGCAGCAGGTCCATGTCGATGCCGACGAGCTCACCGTCGGGAGAGGTGAACTCGAACGGCGCGAACGTGGTGTCCGTGCCGATGACGTAGGTCTCGGAGTCATCGGCCGCAGTCGCGGCGGAGGCTCCGCCGAGCAGGGCTCCGACGGCGACGAACGCCGTGAGCGCCATCGCCCCGGCGGTGCGTCCGAGCGCGCGCAGGCGCGCGGAAGCAGAGGTGGGATTTCGGATCACGACGGATGCTCCTCAGAGGGGACGGGCGGCAGGATGCTGCCACCGGGATGGTCGTCGACCATCAACCCTAACCGGCGACGACCGGCACCCCTGTCCCGGAGGCGCTTCGCGGATCGGCGTCAGAGCGTGATCCAGTAGCGCCGGAGCATGGCGTGTCCACGCTCCGACTGGTCGCTGACGTCCTGCAGCACGCCACCGGCCCCCTCGATCGTTCGGTAGGAGCCGACGTTGTCGTCGTCGCACGTGACCAGCACGCGCTCGAGTCCGATCTCGCGGGCACGCTCGAGTCCGAGCCGCAGCGCGGCCGATGCGTAGCCCTGGCGACGACGGGAGGCGCGCACCGAGTAGCCGATGTGACCGCCCGCCTCACGCAGCCATTCGTTGAGCTCGTGCCGGAATGACAGGAACCCGACGACCTCGCCGTCATCCACGATCCAATACAGATCGTTGTGCACGGCATCCTCGGGCAGCTGCGCGGAGGTGTCGGAGAGAACCGCCGACTTCTCGATCAGCGCGTCCAGCGTCGCCCGATCCGGGGTGACCGGCGCCTGCAGACCCGACCCGTCGACGTGCCCGTCACCGAACTCGGCGACCGCAGCCGCCCAGGAGTCGAACAGGTCGGTGGTGGGCCTCGTGAGCTCGATCGTCATCGCCCGATGAGATCACATCTGTCGTCACGGCCGCAAACCGGGAGAGCCGGGCCCGCTGCACGATCGCGCAGTCGACCCGGCTCGCCGACGGACCGGTCAGGCTGCGGGGGCGGGCGCCTCTGCGGGGGCGGATGCCGCGGGATCCGCCTTGTCGTAGCGGCCGAGGAAGAGCGACGCCACGAGAGCGATGACCATCACGCACGCCGGCAGCAGGATCGCCTGCGACATGCCGGCGGCGAATCCCTCGGCGACCTGCGGAGGAAGCGATCCTCCGCCTTCGATCCCCGCGGGTGCGTCGGCGAGACCCGGCAGGTTCGCTTCGAGACGCGACTGCATGAACGCGGCGATGGATGCCGAGCCGATGACCGATCCGATGGTGCGGGTCGTGTTGTAGATGCCCGCGCCGGCACCGGCCTGGCGGGGAGGCAGCTTGCGCGTCGCGGTGGTGGCGAGCGGTCCCCACATTCCGGCGTTGCCGACGCCCATGAGCGCTGAGGGCAGCAGGAACATCCAGATCGCGGTGTCCATGTTGATCAGGGCCGAGTACCAGACGAGCGCCACGACCACGCAGAGCAGACCGGGGATGAGGATGATCCGCGGGTCGATGCGGTCGAGCAGCTTGCCGGCGAACGGGGCGAGCACGCCCGACAGCACGGCCATCGGGATCAGCAGCAGCGCGGCCTGCGTCGGGGTGAGCCCTCGCGCCGTCTGCAGGAAGAACATCATCGGCAGCGACATGCTCGTCACGGTGAAGCCGACCGCGGCGATCGCGACGTTCGCCCCCGAGAAGTTGCGGTCGCGGAACAGTGCGAGAGGCACCAGGGCCTCGCTGCGCGTGCGCGCCTGCCGCACGATGAAGAGCGCGAGCACGACGAGGCCGGTGATGATGATGCTCCACACCGAGATCGGTCCCCAGATCACGCCCCAATCGAACTTCTCGCCCTCCTGCAGTCCGAAGACGATGAGGAACAGCGCCACCGCGCTGAGGATGACGCCCAGGATGTCGAACCGGTGCGCACTGGTCTGCAGCTTCGGGACGAGCCTCCACGCGAGCACGAAGGCGACGATCCCGACGGGGATGTTCACGAAGAAGATCCACTCCCAGCCGAAGCCATCGACGAGCAGTCCCCCGACGAGCGGTCCCACGAGGGTCGCGACGCCGGCCGTCGCACCCCACAGCCCCATGGCGGCGCCGCGGCGCTCGGGCGGGAACGTGCGGGTGATCACGGCCATGGTCTGCGGCGTCATGAAGGCGGCGCCGAGCCCCTGCACGGCGCGAGCGGCGATCAGCATCTCGAGCGAGTTCGACAGCCCGCACCAGAGCGAGGCGAGCGTGAAGATCGCGAGGCCGATGAGGTAGATGTTCTTCGGGCCGAACCGATCGCCGAGACGGCCCGTGATCAGCAGCGGCACCGCGTAGGCGAGCAGGTAGGCGCTGGTGACCCACACGACGTTGTCGAGGTTGTTGGTGGTCGGGTCGAGCGCCGCCTTGATCGCGGGGTTCGCGACCGAGACGATCGTCGTGTCGACGAGGATCATGAAGAAGCCGATGACGAGCGCCCAGAGCGCGGGCCAGGGGCTCGCGGGTCGATGCCCGGCGGCGAAGGTGCCGGTCGAGGGACCGGATGACCCGGATGCCGTGGGCCGGCCTCCGGTCGAGGGGGAATCGGTCATTGCTGTGCAGCCTTTCGCTGAGCGATGTAGCGGTCGGTGTTCTCGAAAGCCGTGGGCCCCCAGGGGAATTCCTCGGCCTCGAGACGATCGAGGAGCGAGTCGAGCCAGCGCAGCTCGGCGTCGAGCAGCACCTCCTGGCGCTCGAACTCGACGAGCACCTGCTCGGGGGCGCCCCTTCTGCGAGCGCCGACCAGCCCGTCACGGTGCAGCGCGTGGCCTTCGGCGAGCGCGGAGCGGCGCTCGCGGAGGCGGTCGATGACGTCGGGACGCTCGAGATTGTGAGCCTCGGCGAGTGCGATGCGGAACTCGGCCGGGCGCTCGATGATCGACAGCTCGCGACGCAGCCAGGCGATCAGCGCGTCCCGTCCGGCATCCGTGAGCGTGTAGGTGGTGCGCTCGGGGCGGTTGCCCTCTCGGTCGATGCCCACCTCGTCGATGAGACCGGCCCGCTGGAGTCGGCCGACCGTGTGATAGAGCGTCCCGTTCGTGACGGCGAGCAGCCGTTCGTCGCGGCGCACGCGCATCAGGCGCACCATCTCGTAGGGGTGCATGTCGCCTTCGCGCAGCAGCGCCAGCACCATGACGCCCATCGGGGTCAATCGCTGCATCGGCCCCTCCCCAGATGGTTCCGCTTGAAATAGTCCATGTGGACTATACGCCTGGCACGCGTCCGCGACAAGACGGCGCCCGCGAGCATCAGCTGCTCAGCTTGCGCAGAGCCGATCCCTTGTGCGCCGCGGTGTCGCCGCTCTTCTCCGACTTCACGATGTAGGCGGGATCATCGTCGGAGGCGGTGAAGCTCTGCCCGGCGAACCGGAAGTCCTTCGTCCGCTTCTCCTCGACGGTGCCGTGCGTGCGCCCCTGCGACGTGTTCCAGCTCACCCGGTCCCCCGTGGAGAGATCCTTCGTCATGACTCCTCCGTTCGTCTTCCGTCGAGCCTCGCCGATGCATCGGAGGTCCCACCAGGGCTTGACACGACACCGGTGACGTCGACCCGGGATAATGGGCGGGTGAGCACACCTTCGGACAGCAACGCGCAGACCATCCCCGGCTGGCGCCACATCTACTCGGGCAAGGTCCGTGACCTGTACGCCTCGGACGACGCCGCCGACACCCGCATCCTCGTGGTCGCGTCCGATCGCGTGAGCGCGTTCGACTTCGTGCTCTCGCCCGGCATCCCCGAGAAGGGCGCGCTGCTCACGCGTCTCAGCCGCTGGTGGTTCAGCGAGCTCGACGATGTGCCCAACCACCTCGCCGAGGGTGAGATCCCCGCGAGCGTCGCCGACCGCGCCATGCTCGCGCAGTCGCTGGAGATGCTTCCGGTCGAATGCGTCGTGCGCGGCTACATCACCGGATCCGGATGGGCCGAGTACACCGAGAGCGGCACCGTGTGCGGCATCCCGCTGCCCGCCGGCCTGCAGAACGGCGACCGCCTGCCCGAACCGCTGTTCACCCCGGCCTACAAGGCGCCGATGGGCGAGCACGACGAGAACATCACCTTCGAGCAGACCGTCGAGCTCGTCGGGGCCGATCGCGCGGCCGAGCTGCGCGACGTCTCGATCTCGCTCTACACACGCGCCGCCGCGATCGCCGAGGAGAAGGGCCTGATCCTCGCCGACACCAAGTTCGAGTTCGGGACGGATGCCGACGGCGTCCTGCACCTGGCCGACGAGGTGCTCACGAGCGACTCGTCCCGGTACTGGGATGCCGAGGCCTGGCGCACCGGAACCACGCCGAGCGAGCGCATGGCGAGCTTCGACAAGCAGATCGTGCGCGACTGGCTGGCCGCGAACTGGGACAAGCAGGGTGAACCGCCCGTGCTGCCCGACGACATCGTCGAGCGCACCGCCGCCCGGTATCGCGAGCTCATCGAGCGCCTCGGGGCCTGAGGCCCGGTACCGCCCCCGTCCCTCACTCCATTCCCACTCGCTGCGAAGGAGATCTCACCCAGCGAAGGGGCGATCTGCGGATGCGGCCCTTCGTTGCGCGAGTTCTCCTTCGTAGCGCGCGGCGACCCCGCCGCTCCTCCGTCCCCCGCGCACCCAGCCAACACTCAGGAATCGGTAGTGTTGCTCCAGCACTCCCACTCCCCCCGATCCTGAGGAGCCCGCATGCCCCTGTGGAAGACCCACGGAAACGGACGCACCGTCGAACCCGGTGCCGTCGTCAAGCCCGAAGAGCGCCTGAACTGGCCGGCCACGATCGCGATCGGTGCCCAGCACGTCGTCGCCATGTTCGGAGCCACGTTCCTGGTGCCGACGCTGACCGGCTTCCCGGTCTCGACGACGCTGCTGTTCAGCGGCCTCGGCACCCTGATCTTCCTGCTGATCACGAAGAACCAGCTGCCCAGCTACCTCGGCTCGTCGTTCGCGTTCATCGCGCCGATCACCGCCGCGGTCGCAGCCGGCGGCACCGGATCCGCCCTCGCGGGCGTGGTCGCGGTCGGCATCCTGCTCACGGTCGTCGGCCTGGTCGTGCAGTTCGCCGGCCTCCGCTGGGTCGACGCTCTGATGCCCCCGGTGGTCGCCGGCGCGATCGTCGCCCTGATCGGCTTCAACCTCGCCCCCACCGCGTGGAACAACTTCCGGATCGACCCCGTGACCGCGACCATCACGCTCGTCGCGATCATCCTGTTCGCGGTGCTGTTCCGCGGATTCCTCGGACGCATCTCGATCTTCCTCGGCGTCGCCGTCGGCTTCATCTACGCCGCCTTCACGGGCTCGTTCGAGGTCCCCAACGCGCTGCGCGGAGGCAAGACGCCGGCGGAGCTCATCGCCGACGCCCCCTGGGTCGGTCTGCCCGAGTTCCAGCTTCCCGACTTCGTCGCTCCCGGCACCTGGTCGACCATCGCGATGTTCCTGCCGGTCGTCCTGGTGCTCGTCGCTGAGAACGTCGGGCACGTGCGCGGCGTCGCGACGATGACCGAAGACCCCGCGATCAACAAGCACACCGGTCGCGCGCTGATCGCCGACGGGGTCGCCACGACCATCGCCGGTGGTTTCGGCGGCTCGGGCACGACGACGTACGGCGAGAACATCGGCGTCATGGCCGCGACCCGCGTCTACTCGACCGCCGTCTACTGGGTCGCCGGTCTCTTCGCCATCCTGCTGGCGTTCTCCCCGAAGGTCGGCGAGGTCTTCAACTCGATCCCCGCCGGTGTGCTCGGCGGTGCGACCACCGCGCTCTACGGTCTCATCGGCATCATCGGCATCAAGATCTGGGTCGACAGCAAGGTCGACTTCTCACGACCGGTCAACCAGTACACCGCGGCCGTCTCGCTCGTGATCGGCGTCGCCGGCTTCTCGATGCAGCTCGGCGACTTCGCCTTCGGCGGCATCGTGCTCGGCACGGTCGCGGCTCTGCTGATCTACCACGTGGGCAACCTCATCGCCCGCGCCCGCAAGACCGGCGCCGACGACCCTCGCCCCCTCGAGGCCGTGGGGCCGCTGGGCGGAGACCCCGCGTAATCACACTCGACTCGCGAACGCGAAGATCCCGGATGCCGCTGCGGCGGCATCCGGGATCTCTGTGTCAGGGCGCGGTAGCTCTCAGGCGATGACGGCGAGCACCGCGTCGGGCGCGACCGAGGCCGAGAGCTCCACGCGGTGCGACAGCGTGCCGGCACGATGGGCGGTGACCGTGGTCTCCATCTTCATGGCGTCGAGCACCGCGATCGGGTCGCCCTCGGCGACGCTCGCCCCGTCGTCTGCGAGCCACCGCACGAGCGTTCCCGGTGCCGGAGCACGCAGCTCGGTCGGATCGGATGCGGGCGGCGCACCTCCGGCATTCCTCAGTCCGCCGAGCCCCGCGAGCAGCGCCATCGGGAGCCCGAGCACGACACGGCGCCCGTCGATCTCGACGGGGAAGCGCTGGAGAGCGGCGTCCGGTGCGGGGGCGGGACGCAGTTGCGGCTCGAGGCGCGGCAGCAGGGTGCTCTCGATCCACTGGGTGTGCACCGCGAAGGTCTCGGTGGCGAACGCCTCGTCGTCGAGCGCGAGCAGATCGAACGGGATGACCGTGGCCGGCCCCTCGACGACAAGCTCGCGCAGCGCCCGACGCGCCCGCACGAGGGCCGCGTCGCGGTCGTCGGCATGCACGACGAGCTTCGCGATCATCGAGTCGAAGGCGGGCTGAACGACGTCGCCCGCCTCGATGCCGCTGTCCCAGCGCACACCGGGTCCGCCGGGGATCCGCAGGGACTCGACACGACCGGGGCTGGGCAGGAATCCGCGACCCGGATCTTCGGCGTTGATCCGGAATTCGAAGGCGTGCCCGGTCGGCACGGGCGTCTCGGTGAACGAGATCCCCTCGCCGAAGGCGATGCGGAACTGCTCGCGCACGAGATCCGTGCCGGTGACCTCCTCGGTGACGGGGTGCTCCACCTGGAGTCGGGTGTTCACTTCGAGGAAGGAGATCGTCCGGTCGGCCGCGAGGAGGAACTCGACGGTCCCTGCGCCGCGGTACTGCACCTCGGCGCAGATCGCCCTGGCCGCGTCGTGGAACCGCGTGCGCTGATCCCTCGACAGGCCCGGCGCGGGTGCCTCTTCGATGAGCTTCTGGTTGCGTCGCTGCATCGAGCAGTCTCGATCGCCGACGACCACGACGCCGCCGAGTCCGTCACCGAGCACCTGGACCTCGATGTGGCGCGGGCTCTCGAGGAAGCGCTCGACGAAGCACTCCCCCCGCCCGAAGGCGGCGATGGCCTCGCGCGTCGCGGCCTCGAAGGCATCCGCGACCTCCGACAGCTCATGCACCACCTTCAGCCCCCGGCCGCCTCCGCCGAACGCCGCCTTGATCGCGATTGGAAGCCCGTGCTCCTCAGCGAAGGCCACGGCCTCCTCGGGGCCGGCGAGCGGCTGATCGGTGCCGGCGGCCAGGGGGCCCCGACGCGCTGCGCGATCCGGCGCGCGGTCATCTTGTCGCCGAGCGCATCGATGCTGTCGGGCGACGGGCCGATCCAGATGAGGCCCGCACCCTCGACGGCCCGCGCGAACTCCGCGCTCTCCGAGAGGAATCCGTAGCCCGGGTGCACGGCATCCGCTCCGCTCGTGCGGGCCGCGTCCAGCAGCGCATCGATCGAGAGATAGGTCGTCGCAGCGGTGTCTCCCCCCAGTCCGACGGCCTCATCGGCGAGCCGCACGTGCAGAGCATCGGCATCCTGGTCGGCGTAGACCGCGATCGACGTGTACCCGGCTTCGGCGCAGGCGCGGATGACGCGCACGGCGATCTCTCCGCGATTCGCGATCAGCACCTTGGTCATGAGGTCTCCTTGACGATGAAACGGATGCGCACGCCGGGCGGCAACTGCGCGGCGAGGTCGAGACTGCGATCGGTGAGGGCGCCGATGATCGGATACCCGCCGGTGAGCGGGTGATCCGGGAGGAACAGCACGGGCTGACCGTCAGGCGGCACCTGGATCGCCCCGGTGACCGCCCCTTCGCTGGGCAGCTCGCCCCCGACGGAGCGTGCGAGGGGCCTGTCGCCCTCGAGCCGGATGCCGACGCGGTCGGACCGCGGGGTCACGGTCCACTCCTGGCCGGTGAGCGTCGCGAGCGCCGAAGCGGTGAACCAGTCGTCGCGGGGGCCGAGCGTGATCTCGAGATCGACGAGTTCGCCGGGTGCCGGCAGTGTGCGCGGGGTGGCCTCCGGCTCGACCGGATGCCGGGCGGAGTCGCCGACGCGAAGCACGTCGCCTGCAGCCAGCGGATCGGGCCCGAGCCCGGCGAGGGTGTCGCTCGCGCGGCTGTCGAGCGCCGTGTCGACGGCCACTCCGCCACGGACCGCGATGACGTAGCGCAGCCCGCTGGTCGGATGCCCCAGCGTGAGCTCGTCGCCCTCGACGGTGGCGAAGGGCGCGCCATGGGCGATGCGACGCGCCACACCGTCCGCGTCGATCAGGTCGAGCGTCCCGACAGCGCCCGTGACAGCGGCGACCCCGGCGCCCCGGAATCGCAGCACTGCACCGCCGACGCTCTCGAGCACCGCCGCGCCGCTCGCATTGCCCACTGCGCGGTTCGCCTCGCGCATGGCGCGGCGATCGGCGACACCGGACGCTGAGACGCCGAGCGCCGCGAATCCCGGACGACCGGCATCCTGCACCAGCAGCTGCATCGACGGACGCACGACCTCGACGGCCGGGGACGCCGGAGAACCCGGGTCCGTCGCGCTCGCCGCGGCGTCTCGCTCGGTGACGCGCCGCGCGTCGGCACGATCGTCTGCGTTGTCCGACATCACGGCCTGCGCCCGCACCTGCTCGAACCGCACCGTCGTGCCGGGCGACAGCAGCGCAGGAGGGTCGCGATCGATGTCCCACATCAGGGCATCCGTGCGTCCGATGAGCTGCCATCCGCCGGGGCTCTCGCGCGGGTACACGCCGGTGAACGGGCCGGCGAGGGCCACGGATCCGGCCGGCACACGGGTGCGGGGCGACGAGCGGCGGGGCACATCGAACAGCGGATCCCTGCTCACCACATACCCGAAGCCGGGGGCGAAGCCCGAGAAGGCGACCGTCCACTCGGCGGCGAGGTGGCGGTTCACGAGCTCGGATGCCGAGACGCCCAGCAGGGATGCCGCCTCGTCGAGGTCTTCCCCGTCGTACCGCACCGGAACGGTGACCTCGCCCGTGGCCGGCAGATGAGCGGTGTCGATCTCGGTCGCGGCGAGCGCGCGGGCGAGATCGGCGGCCGACACCGCCAGCGGATCGAACCGCACGAGCACCGTGCGAGCGCCGGGGATGCGCTCGACCACGCCGTGCACGCCGTCCCACGCGAGGTTCAGACGCATCGCCTCGTCGAGGTCGGCCGCCTCGACGAGAAGCGCGTGGTCGGATGCCGTGAGGATGCGCATCAGACCAGGTACTCCGCATCGGGGACATCGGTGATGAACATGTAGCCGGGCGCGTGGGTGATGGCGAACGGCGGCTTCGAGGCCATGATGGCGGCCTGCGGGGTGACGCCGCACGCCCAGAACACCGGCACCTCGCCCTCGCGCACCTCAGGGGCATCGCCGAAGTCGGGGCGGGCGAGGTCTGCGATGCCGAGCGATGCCGGGTCGCCGATGTGCACCGGGGCCCCGTGCACGGCGGGGGTGCGGCCGGAGATCTGCACGGCATCGGCCACACGGTCCGCGGGGATCGGTCGCATCGACACGACCATCTCGCCGCTCAGCCTGCCCGCGGGGGTGCAGGGCACTGCGGTGCGGTACATCGGAATGTTGCGTCCGAGTTCCTGATGGCGGATCGGGATGCCCGCCTGCACGAGCCCGGACTCGAACGTGAAGCTGCATCCGATCAGGAACGAGACGAGGTCGGGTTGCTCCTCCCACGCCTCGGTCGCATCGGAGACCTCGTCGACCAGTTCGCCGTCGCGCCAGACGCGGTACCGGCCGATATCCGTGCGGATGTCGCTGCCCGGGGCGAGCCGCGATTCCACCTCGCCCTGTTCGATGACCTCGAGCACGGGGCACGGCTTCGGGTTGCGCTGCGCGAAGAGCAGCGTCTCGAAAGCCCAGTCCGCGGGCACCGAGATGAGGTTCGCCTGCGTCAGTCCGACGGCGACGCCGCTGGTCGGCGCGGCGTGCCCCGCCCGGATGGCGGCTCGCGCTGCCCGCGCGGCGGCGAGCTGGTCGGGGGTGGCGAGAACGGTCATCTCAGACTCCCGCGAACGGTGCGATCGTGATGCCGGCGTCCTGCAGCATCCGCTTGGTCTCGGCGGCCATGGCCACCGAGCCGGGGCTGTCGCCGTGCACGCAGATCGACTGCGCGCTGACGGGCACGTCGGTGCCGTCGATCGCGCGGATCACTCCTTCGCCGGCGAGGCGCACCATGCGCTCGGCGACCGCGACGGGGTCGTGCAGCACCGAGCCCGCCTCGGTTCGTGAGACGAGCTGGCCGTCGGGCTGATACGCCCGATCGGCGAAGGCCTCGGCCGCGATCTGCAGGCCCGCACGCTCGGCGACGTCGAGCACGACGCCTCCGGCCAGACCCAGCAGCACGAGGTTCGGGTCGATCGCGCGGATCGCCGCCACCACGTCCTTCGACTGCCGCTCGTCGCGGGCGATCGTGTTGTAGAGCGCTCCGTGCGGCTTGACGTAGGCGACCGTGCCACCGACGGCTGCGGCAAGACCGATCAGGGCACCGAGCTGGTACTCGACGTGCGCCTGCAGGGTGGCCGAGTCGATCTCGACCTTCGTGCGGCCGAAGTTCTCGTAGTCGCGGTAGCCGGGGTGCGCGCCGATCACGACGCCTCCGGCCACGGCGCTCTCGAGAGTCGATCGGATGCCCTCGGGGCTGCCCGCGTGGAACCCGCACGCCACGTTCGCGCTCGTCACGAGGCGCAGCATGCTCTCATCGTCGCTGACCACCCGGTCGGGGACGTTCTCGCCGAGGTCGGAGTTCAGGTCGATCGATGTCATGGGGTCACGCTCCGATTCCGAGGAAGGCGAAGATGGGGCCGACCGAGACGATGCCCATGTACCAGGTCAGCAGCGTCACGAGCGTGCCGGCGATGAGCAGCCACAGCGGGTATTTCTTCGAGCCGAGCAGGTCACGGCGGAACCAGCCGATGTACATGAACACCGTGAGGCCGATGGGGAGGATGAGCCCGTTGAAGCCGCCGACGAAGACGAGGATCGCGGCCGGCGCCGTGCCGATCGAGAGGTAGACGATCAGCGACACGACGATGAAGGCGACGGTGGCCAGCTGCAGCGGCCACCCGCCCCGGAGCTTCTTCGTGAAGGTCGAGAGGAAGGTCGCTGACGTGTATGCCGCTCCGATCACCGAGCTGATCGCGGCGGCCCAGAAGATCGCGCCGAAGATGCGGAGTCCCGCGTCGCCGAGCACGGCGCCGAAGGCCTGTCCCGCGGGGTTCGCGGCCTGGCTCGACAGGTCGAGCGAGACGCCCGAGGCGACCACGCCGAGGATCGCGAGGAACAGCACGTAGCGCATGATGCCGGTGACGAGGATGCCGTTCGCCGCGGCGCGCATCACAGGACCCGCCTGCTCGGGACCGGTGTGACCCGAGTCGAGGTAGCGGTGGGCACCCGAGTAGGTGATGTATCCGCCGACCGTTCCGCCGACGATCGTGGTGATCGTGGCGAAGTTGAGCTCGTCCGGCGCGAACGTCTGGCGCAGCGCCTCGCCGATGGGCGGCTGGGCGATCACCGCGACGATCACGGTCATCACGATCATGCCGATGCCGAGCACGACGAGCACGATGTCCATCACCGGACCGGCCTTCTTGATGAGGAAGATGATGATCGCGAGGGCGGCGGTCAGCGCTCCGCCGAGCTTGGGATCGATGCCGAGCAGCGCGTTCATGCCCAGGCCGCCACCCGCGATGTTGCCGATGTTGAACGCGAGGCCGCCGATGACGACGAGCACGGCGATCACGTGCCCGGAGAACGGGATGGCCCTGTTGGCGAGTTCCCCGGCGCGCATGCCGGAGGAGGTGATCATGCGCCACACGTTCAGCTGCACGGCGATGTCGACGAGGATCGAGACGAGGATCGCGAACGCGAAGGCCGCCCCCATCGTCGCGGTGAAGGTGGCCGTCTGGGTGATGAACCCGGGACCGATGGCGCTGGTGGCCATCAGGAAGATGGCGCCGATCACGGCGCTGCGGCCGGCGCGTCTCTTGGCGGCGGAGAGCCGGACTTCGTCTTCGGCGGACAGCGGGGCTGCGGTGTTCTCTGACATTGCGGGGGATTCCCATCGTCGTTGGTGGGTGTCGAGTGACACCCAGTGTAGAACGGATCGAGCAATATTGTTCAACAACTTTGTTTCCGCTGTGCTACGGCGGAGTTGCATTCGCGTGATGGCGGAGACGCTTCCTCGAACGATCCGCCCCGGCCGCCGCCTACGATGAAGGCATGAACCAGCAGGGCATGCTCGCCGATGCGCTCCGACAGCAGATCATCGACGGCGCCTTCGCACCCGGTTCCCGACTGTCGGAATCGGCCATCGCGGAGCACTTCGGCGTGGCACGCAACACGCTGCGCGAGGCGTTCCGCGCCCTCTCCGAGCAGGGTCTGCTCGAGCACGTGCCGCACCGGGGCGTCTCCGTCGCCTCGCCGTCGATCGCCGACGTGATCGACATCTATCGCGCACGTCGCATCATCGAGTGCACCGCGCTCCTGCACTCCGAGCCGGAGCATCCGGCGGTCCAGCAGATGCAGGAGGCCGTGCTCGCCGCCGAGGCCGCGGCGCACGACGCACTCCTCGACGACGCCGAGACGTGGCGCGCGGTGGGCAGCGCCAACATGGCGTTCCATGTCGCCCTGGTGTCGCTCGCGGACAGCCCCCGTCTGGCCCGCACCTACCGTGACCTCGCGGCAGAGCTGAGACTCGCGTTCCTGAAGATCGACGATCCTCGCTCGCTGCACGAGCCGTTCGTGCGCAAGAACCGCGCGGTGCTCGACACCTTCCTCGCCCGCGGTGCGGCGGCCGGTGCGGCCGAGCTCGAGCGCTACCTCGTGCAGTCCGAGCGCGTGGTGCTCGGGGCCTTCGCCCGGATGCAGCTGGGCTGACGCCGTCCGCGATGGAGGGTCGGCCGCAGCTCGGTCACTCCTCGTCCCGCAGAGCCCCCGCCGCCCTGGTCCTCGCGTCCGGATCCCGGGGCGCGAGATGCAGCGGAAGCGGCGCCTCGGGCTCGGGCAGGCCGTAGAGACGCCGCACCCAGCGTCGGGCGTCTTCGAGCGGGTAGGTGTCGCCGTAGACGGCGTACTTCATGAAGACGCCCTCGAGGGTGGTGCGCAGCATGATCTCCTCGAGCGGAGGATCGGCGGCACCCCTCTCGCGGAAGATCTCGCGGACGGCGTTCTCCGATGCGATCGCCTGCTCGGCGAACCGGGTCTCGGCCTCGGCGAACATGCGGTGGGTGCTGGGTTGCTGCTGCATCGCGAACACCGCTCGCTGCACCGGGAGGGCGAAACCGGTGGCGGCGAGAGCACCGTCGATGATCCCGGCGAGCCGGACGTCGGCGGGCCCCTCGACCTGCGGGATCGCGAAGAGCGCCTCGTACCAGCGGTCGATCACGGCGGCCACGAGCTGGTCCTTGCCGCCGAAGTGGTAGCTCACGAGTCCCTGCGCGACCCCGGCGCGGCGGGTGATCTCGGCGATGCTCGCGCCGGAGACGCCTCGTTCGGCGAACAGGATGATGGCCGATTCGAGAATGGCTTCGCGGGCGCGCTCCCGCGCGGCCCGGTTGTGTTCGTCTGAACGTGCCATCGGTGTCCCGCTCCCCAGCATCGGACGACTTCGGATTTCCCCCCGGAGGCTATATATTAGCGACTGAATAGCTGTTCAAGCTATGAGCGGCCCCAGGCCCCACCCTCAGGAGTGTGATGAGCCCGACATCATGGTTCACGCGTCCCCAGAGGCTCGCGCCATCCGAGCGGTTCTCCACCACCGACACCGAGGCGAACGAGATCGCGCTGGGCCTGCTGCAGATCAGCTCCCTCCCGTCCGGGCCCTGGAACGACCCGACGGCCCCCTCTCTGGGACCTGACGACAGGGCGCTCGTCGCCGAGACGTGGGGCATCCGCTCCCGTGACGACTGGCTCGGCATGATCGACCATCTCAGCACCGTGCGACGTCGACGTCAGGCCTGGATGCTCCGTCTGGCTGTCCGCAACGACCTGGACACCGCCCTCGGGCGTGTGCCGACCACGCGGGAGTGGCTCGCGGGGATCGTCGCCGAAGGCGGAGACGCGCGCGACGCGTTGCCGTTCGTGGCCGGCATCGAGCGCATCGAGCGCGAGGTGCGCAGACGAGTCGGAAAAGATGTCGTTACGCCCGATGTGTATGTGCGCACACTCGACGCGTATGCGCTCGGTCAGGCCGTGGCGATGACGACGTGGGGTGTCGCGCTCGGATACGCCGACGTCGCAGAGGCCCGCCGCATCATCCACCGGATCAACGTCGACACCCGCCCGTCGTTCGTGTCATGGGTCGATTTCGGCCTGAGCTACATCGCCGGGCGGGTCATGCACTGGAGCGACGGGAACCTCGACGCGGAGTCGTTCGAGAAGTACGGCGAGGTGTGGACGGAATTTGCGACGGCAGTGACGCCCAAGCGCAACGGCCCGTGGGCGACGCTGTCATGGCCCGCGACGATCGATCAGCGGTCACGGGACCGGATCGGCTGATCGCCCGAAGACCCACGGATGCGGACCGACCTGGAGGGGCGTATGGTCCGCATCCGTGTTCTTCGGTCGCACCCGTTCGATCCCGGCCCGCGCGAGGTCACGACGAGGCGCGCACCACCAGTTCGGTCGGCAGGATCGTCGTGTGCGCCGGGTCGCGTCCGGCCAGGCGCGAGAGCAGCACTCCGGCCATGGCCTCGCCCTGCGCGTACATGGGCTGCCGCATGGTGGTCAGCGGCGGGTCGGTGCTCAGCGCGACCGACGAGTCGTCGAACCCGACGAGCGCCACGTCCTCGGGAACACGGATGCCGGCCGAGCGCAGCGCCGTGAGCGCGCCACGGGCCATGAGGTCGCTGGCGACGAAGATCGCATCCGGACGCCCCGCCGCGAGGATGCGGCGCGCGGCATCCGCTCCGCTGGCTTCGCTGTAGTCACCGGCCTCCTCGGCGAACGGCGAGAGCCCTGCATCGGCCAGTGCCCCGCGGAAGCCCTGCACGCGGTCGACGGACGAGACCATCGTGATGGGCCCCGAGATCGTGGCGATCCGCGTGCGACCGGTCTCGATCAGGTGCTGGGTGGCGGTGCGGGCGCCGGCGACGTTGTCGACGTCGACCACGTAGTCGCCCTCGCGGATGCGCACCGGCCTGCCGCCCCAGACCACGGGCACGGCATCGGCGACCCGGTCGATGAACGCGTCGCTCGTGTGGTGCGAGACGATGAGCGCGCCGTCCACACCGCCGTTGCGCACGAAGCTCGTCATCTTGTCGCCGGGGTCGTCGCTCGCGATCAGCAGGTTGAGCAGGTAGTCAGAGCCGCGGAGCGCCCCCGTGATGCCCGCGACGATCGCCGCGAAGAAGGGATCTCCGAAGAACCGCGTGGTGTCCTCGGGGACGATCAGGGCGATCGCGTGGGTCTGTCGGGACGCGAGTGAGCGAGCCGCGCGATTGGGCACGTAGCTGAGCTCCTCGATGGCCCGCTTCACCGACTCGAGGGCTTCAGGACTCACCGCCGTCGACCCGTTGACGACGCGTGACACCGTCGATCGTGAGACTCCGGCGGCCGATGCCACCTCTTCGATGGTCGCTCGTGACGACACGACTCTCCCTCCGTCCGGCGGCGAGGCCGGATGCTCCCTGGTGACGCCGCCCGGCGTCAGAGAGCGCGAGCGGCGATGATGCGAGCGTACTCCCGACCGGAGTCCTTCAGACTCCGCTCCTGGGTGTCGTAGTCGACGCGCACGATGCCGAACCGCTTGTCGTAGCCCCAGGCCCACTCGAAGTTGTCGAACATCGACCAGTAGAAGTAGCCGCGCACGTCGACGCCGGCATCCGCCGCATCGAGCACGGCGGCCAGGTGCAGGCGCAGGAACTCGGTGCGGTCCTCGTCGTGCACGCGAGTCTCGCCGTCTTCGACGACCGCGACGTCGTCATAGGCGGCACCGTTCTCGGTCATGTACAGCACGGTTCCGGCGGGCTCGGCGTACTCGGTCCACACGCGCTGCAGCAGACGGGTGAGCCCCTCGGGCTGCACCTCCCAGTTCTGCGCCGTGCGGGGCAGTCCGCGTTCGACGGGGTGGATGCCCTCGCTCGACGGATACGGGCTCCGACCGACCCGGTCGGTCGCGGGGCCGCCGCTGAGCGGGGTCCGCTCAGGGGCGGGAGCCGTGCCCGAGACGAAGTCGCCGTGGTAGTAGTTGACGCCCTGCGTGTCGATGCGCTGAGAGATGACGTCGAGGTCGCCGTCGTGCACGGCATCCGTGAAGCGGGCGACGGCATCGGCATCCACCGACCGGATGTCCCGGATGATGTCGTCCGGGTACACGCCCCGGTAGATCGGGTCGAGGAACCAGCGGTTGAATTGGCCGTCGACGCGACGCGCGGCGTCGATGTCTGCGGGGTTGGTCGGATCGGCGGGGTCTGCGACCGTGTGGTTCAGCGTGATGCCGAGATTCAGGCTCGTATCCCGGCCACGCAGCTCACGGACCGTCTCGCCGTGGGCGAGCAGCAGGTGGTGCGCCGAGAGCAGACCCTCGGCGACGCTCGTGTGACCCGGAGCGTGCTCGCCGCCGGTATAAGAGAGGAACGACGAGCACCACGGCTCGTTCAGGGTCGTCCACACGTTCACCCGATCGCCCAGGGCGTCGTGCATCGTGCCGGCGTACTCGAGGAAGCGTCCGACGGTGTCACGGTTGGTCCACCCGCCGGTCTCCTGCAGCGCCTGCGGCATGTCCCAGTGATAGAGCGTCAGCCAGGGCAGGATGTCGTTCGCGAGCAGCTCGTCGACCAGGCGCTCGTAGAAGTCGACGCCCTTCGCGTTGACCGCGCCGCCGTCGGGCCGGACGCGCGACCACGAGGTCGAGAAGCGGTAGGTCTGCAGCCCGAGCTCCTTCATGAGAGCGACGTCCTGCGGATAGCGGTGGTAGTGGTCGCACGCCACATCGCCGTTGTCGCCGCCGATCACGGCGCCGGGCTCCCTGCTGAAGGCATCCCAGATCGACGCGGTGCGCCCGTCTTCGAAAGCCGCCCCTTCGATCTGGTACGCCGCTGTCGCGGCGCCGAACAGGAAGTTCTCGGGAAAGGCACGGGTCATAGGGGTCATCCTTTCACCGCGCCCGCCATGATGCCACTGACCAGCTGCCGGCCCGCCACGACGAACAGGACGAGCAGCGGAAGGGTCGCGAGCACCGCACCGGCGAGCACGATGGAGTAGTCGATGTAGTAGCCGGACTGCAGTTGGCTGAGCGCCGTCTGCAGTGTCGGGTTCTGCGGGGAGAGCACGATCAGCGGCCAGAGGTAGTCGGTCCACGCAGTCATGAAGGTGAAGAGGCCGAGGATCGCCATGGCAGGGCGAGCGGCCGGGATGCCGACGGTGAGGAACGTGCGGAACTGGTTCGCGCCGTCCATCCGCGCCGCCTCGATCAGCTCGTCGGGGATCACGTCGACCAGGTACTGCCGCATGAAGAAGACGCCGAAGGCGGTGACCAGTGTCGGCACGATGACCGCGCCGATCGATCCGGTCCAGCCGAGCTCCCGCATCAGCATGAACAGCGGGATGATGCCGAGCTGCGTCGGGATCGCCATGGTCGCGATCACGAAGATCATCAGTCCGTCGCGGCCCTTGAAGCGCAGCTTGGCGAAGGCATAGCCGGCCAGCGTCGAGAACGTGACGACCGAGACCGTGATGATCGCCGAGATGAGGAACGAGTTGCCCAGAGCGAGCCAGAACGGGATCGCGTCGAACACCTTGGCGGCGTTGGTGAAGAAGTTGCCGCCGGGGATCAGCGGCAGGGTTTCGCCACGCGTGGCGTTCGTGCCGCTCGCCACGACGACCGACCACCACAGCGGGTAGACGCTGCCGATGATGAACGCGACGAGCAGGCCGTAGGTGAGGAAGCCGGGGCGGCTGCCGATCCCGGCGTTGCCGCCCACGGCGCCTCGACGGCGGATCTTCTCGGGGACGCTCAGCGCCTGGGTGGCGGTCATCGCGCATTCTCCTCGGTCGTGGTGGCGATCGTCGTGCCGGCGGCGGCCGTCGCGGCTGCGGCGGCAGCGGCGGTGCGGGCTCGTCGGCGCGCGGCGCGGCTCTTCGGAGCATCCCCGGTCGAGATGCGTCGGGAGATCAGGAAGTTGATGACGCCGATGCCGACGATGAGCAGGAACAGCAGGATGGCGACGGCGGATGCTTCGCCGAGGTCCCGGCGGAAGAAGGCGAGCTCCCACAGGAACAGCACGGTCGTCTGGAACTGCCGGTCGCTGCCGCCGATGCCCCCCGCGGTCGAGACGTCGAACAGCCGCGGCTCGGCGAAGATCTGCAGACCGCCGATCGTCGCCGTGATGATCACGAAGATCAGCGTCGGGCGGATCGTGGGGATCGTGATCGAGAAGAACCGGCGGGCAGCGCCGGCTCCGTCGAGGGCTGCCGACTCGTAGAGATCGCGCGGCACCGCCTGCATGGCGGCGAGGAGGATGAGGGCGTTGTAGCCGGTCCAGCGGAAGTTCACCATCACGGCGATCGCGAGGTGCGACAGGGCCGTGTTGTGCTTCCACTCCTGGTCGGCGATGCCGATCAGATTGAGCAGGTTGTTGGCGAGGCCGTCGGCCTCGTTGAAGATGCTCGAGAAGATGATGGCGACGGCGACGGGGGTGACGACGAACGGGATGAGAACGCTCATGCGCCAGAACGTCGGGGCACGCAGGCCGCGGTCGAGGAGGTAGGCGATCACCAGGGCGACCGCGAGCTGCGGGATCGCCGACAGAAGGAAGATGCTCAGGGTGTTGAAGATCGAGTTCCAGAACATCGGGTCGCCGAGGATCTCGACGAAGTTCCCGGCGCCGATGAACTCGCCCTGCCCCTTGAGCAGGTCCCACTCGTGCACGGCCACCCACACCGTGTAGAGCAGCGGGAAGAGTCCGACCAGCCCGAAGAGCAGGAAGAACGGCGAGATGTAGAAGTACGGGGAGGCGTTCTGGTCGAACCGCGAGATGCGGTGCCGCCAGGGACGCCGAGCCGCGGCATCCGTCTTCGGGCTCTTCGCGTCGTTCGACGACGCGGATGCCGTCTCCGAGCGCTCATGCGTGAGGGTCATGACTCTTCCTTGGTCCTGTTCCGGGCTTCCGTGGTGCTCCGGTCGCAGTCCGTGCCGCCCCGGTGAAGGCGGCGCGGCACGAACTGCGACCGGAACGGATGCGGTGGCTGGGTCAGTCGACCAGCTCGTTCAGGAGCTCGACCGCGGCATCCCAGGCGCCCTGGGTGTCGGTCTCGCCACGGTCGAGGCCGCTGAGGGCCGGACCGAAGACGTTCTCCTGGATCACCGAGTCATCGGCGCCCTTGAACTGGGCGACGACGCCCTTGGCACGCTCGGCGAGGATGGCACCGGTGGGTGCGTCGTTGAAGAACGCGTTCGGAGTCGCCTCGGACGAGAGGGTCTCCTGCGCCTTGATCGTCGACGGGAAGTTGCCCGCGGCGGCGGACTGCTTGACCTGCTGCTCGGGCTGCGTCAGCCAGTCGGCGAGGTCGGCCGCGGCCTCCTTGTGCTGCGAGCTCTCGGGGATCGACAGGAATGCGCCGCCCCAGTTGGCTGCGCCGCCGGGGAAGACGTCGGCGAAGTCCCAGCCGGTGGAGGCGTCGCCGCCGCCGGCCTCGACCTGGCCCTGCACGACGCCGAGCATCCAGCCCGGGCAGACGAACGTGGCGAAGGTGCCGTCGACGAACGACTTGCCGCCGTTCCAGTCCCACGCGGTCTGCGCAGCGGACTGACCGCCTTCGGTCGCGGCTCCGAGCAGCTCGAAGCGCTCCTTCAGCTCGGCGTTGTCCTCGACGTTCAGCTCGCCGTCAGAGGTGTAGTACCCCTCGTCGAGCTGGTTGACCATGGCGTTCCAGACGAAACCGGAGTGGTCGTACCAGGCCTTGCCGGTCTTGGCCGTGTACTCGGCGCCGACCGCGAAGTAGTTCTCCCAGTCGCCGTTCAGCAGCTCGGCGACGGACTCGCGGTCGCTGGGCAGGCCGGCCGCCTCGAAGGCGGCGCCGTTGTAGCAGATGCCGCTCGGGCCGATGTCGGTGCCGTAGCCGATCACGCGGCCCTCGGCGTCGGTCGCCTGTCCGTACTTCCAGTCGACCCAGTCGGACTTGCGGTCTTCGATGCCGTAGTCGCGCAGGTCGACGAAGGTGTCGGAGACGTCCATGATCGCGCCGAGCCACCCCTCCTCGATCGCGACGACGTCGCTGAGACCCGAGCCGGCTGCGATCTTCGTGAACGCGTCGGTGCGGGCGTTGCCGCCGGTGTCGATGTTGGTCGCCTCGATCGTGACGTTCGGGTTCGCCTTCTCGTACTCGTCGTAGAGGTCGTCGTATCCGAAGGTGCCGAAGGTGGTGACGGTCAGTGTGACCTTCTCGTCACCGGAAGCGCTGTCGCCGGCATCGGCGGAGGCGCAGCCGGCGAGGGCCAGGGCGGAGACGGATGCGACGGCTGCTGTCGTCAGGATCCGCTTGCGGGCACGTGTGTTCACAGTTCACTCCTTTGTGGTGGGTCGTGCAGTGGTGGTGCGGGTGGTGCTCGGGGTCGTGCGTGGGCTTTCCGTGATGGCTTCCCGTGAGGATTCCTGTGGGAGCGCTCCCATGCACTGTCCAGTGACTCTATGGGAGCGCTCCCACGGTGTCAAGCCCGAGCCTTTCGCGTAGCCTTGACCGGTGCCCGACACCGATCTCTCCCCCGCCCTCGTCCGCGCCGAATCCCTGATCCGCAGCATCCCCGACTATCCCGAGGCGGGGATCATCTTCCGCGACATCACCCCGCTGCTCGCCGACGCCGAGGCCCTGCAGGCGACCACCGATGCGATCATCGCGCCGTTCGCCGGACAGTTCGACGTCGTGGCGGGCATCGAGGCGCGCGGCTTCATCCTCGCCGGAGCGGCCGCGATCGCCGCAGGTGTCGGCCTCATCCCGATCCGCAAGGCCGGCAAGCTGCCCCGCCCCGCGGCATCCGTCGACTACGCCCTCGAATACGGCACCGCGACGATCGAGATGCACGACGATCTGCCCGTCGGATCCCGCGTGCTGCTCATCGACGACGTGCTCGCCACCGGGGGCACGCTCGCCGCCGGACGCGAACTGGTCGAGCGCCTGGGCAGCCACGTCGTCGGCATCTCCGTGCTGTTCGAGATCGACGGCCTCGGCGGCCGCGAGGCGATCGGCGACCTGCATACCGTCTTCCACGCCTGAGCCCCGCCACCCGGGAATCGGGCGAGTCCCGAGCCGGTAGACTGGACACGCCCGTCCGCCCGCGACTTCCGGAGCCGTTCATGCCCACCATCGTCGTCGACGTCATGCCCAAGCCCGAACTGCTCGACCCGCAGGGGAAGGCCGTGTCCGGCGCATTCTCCCGTCTGGGCGTCGAGGGCTTCTCCGATGTCCGCATCGGCAAGCGCTTCGAGCTCACCGTCGAAGGCGAGGTCACCGACGAGATCCTCGCCGAGGCCCGCCGCATCGCCGATGAGGTGCTCTCCAACTCCGTGATCGAGGACGTCGTCGGCATCGAGGTCGCCGAGTGACCACGCGCATCGGCGTCATCACCTTCCCGGGCTCGCTCGACGACCGCGACGCACAGCGCGCCGTGCGCATCGCCGGCGCCGAGCCGGTCGCCCTCTGGCACGGTTCGCACGATCTCGAGGGCGTCGACGCCCTCGTGCTGCCCGGCGGCTTCAGCTACGGCGACTACCTGCGCGCCGGTGCGATCGCCGCGCTCTCGCCGATCATGGCGGAGGTCAAGGACGCCGCGGCCAAGGGCATGCCGATCCTCGGCATCTGCAACGGCTTCCAGATGCTGGTCGAGGCGCACCTGCTGCCCGGCGGCCTGATCCGCAACGACCACCAGCACTTCGTGCGGCGCGATCAGAAGCTGATCGTCGAGAACTCCGACACCGCGTGGACCAACCGCTTCCGCACGGGCCAGGAGATCACGATCCCGCTGAAGAACGCCGACGGCGGGTACATCGCCGACGAGGAGACGCTCGACCGTCTCGAGGGCGAGAACCTCGTGGCATTCCGCTATGCGGGCGTGAACCCGAACGGCTCGCTGCGCGACATCGCCGGACTCACCAACGAGGCCGGCAACGTCGTGGGTCTCATGCCGCACCCCGAGCACGCGACCGAGGCCGGCTTCGGCCCCGACACCTCGGCCGCCATGCGCTCGGGCATCGACGGCGTCGACTTCTTCACCAGCGCGATCGCCGCCGTCGCCCGCGTCGCCGCGTAAGCGGTAGGCGCGCGCAGCCGGGGCCAGTTCCGCATTCGCTCGCGCAGCCGGGGCCAGTTCCGCACCCGCTCGCGCAGCCGGGGCCAGTTCCGCACCCACGCGCACAGCCGGGGCCAGTTCTGCACCCGAAACTGGCGATTCCGGTGCAATAGTGACCACGCACCGCGCCGGAGGTGCACTAGTGACCCCGCACCGCGCCCGACGTGGCGGCAGTGGTCACCGCGCGCGACGGGTCAGTCGACGGGCAGCGCGAAGGGATTGTCGCCCGCGGCGGCGAGCAGGTACCAGGCCGTCGCACCGGTATGCAGGCTGGCGTAGTAGAGGTCGCCGAAGCCCGAGTCGAGGCCGTCGGTCGACGTCGCCACGATCCCCTTGCCGTCGCCGTTGAGCGCATCGCGCTGACCGAGGCGGATGCTGCTCAGCAGCGACTCCACGCGCTCGGCGTCACCGGGCGCATCGCGCAGCGTGAGAGCGAGCGCCAGGTGGCCGGATCCCTCGAACCACACCTTCGACACGTCGGCGTCGCTGATCGACGCGCCCTGAGACTGCCCGTCCGTCGCGATCAGGTGGGTCAGCGTCCAGTCCAGCGAGGTGTCGTAGCGGGGGTCGCGCGTGGCGAGCGAGCTCCAGGTCTGCGCGTCGAGGGGAATGGGGCGGGTGTTGACCGTCGACCCGTCCAGCAGGGTGCCCGTGTCGACATGGCCGTCGGCGCTCTGCATCGCGGCCACGAAGGCCGACGCGACGCCCGCCCGATCGGCCCAGACGGAGTCGCCGGTGAGCTGTGCGAGCTGCGTGAAGAAGCCGGCGATATCGCTGTTGTGCTCGGTGGACTTCCACTCCAGCGACGAGCCGTTCTCGAGCTGACCGCCGGTGTATCCGAAGGGCGCTCGCACCATGTCGGCGGTGTTGTTCTGGATCCATTCGGCGATCTGCACCGCCCCGGCGAGGTACTTCGAGTCACCGGTCGCGTGGAAGAGACGCGCGAGCGCCATACCGGTCCAGGCCTGGTTGCCGGTGAACGTGCCGGGGCCGGTGATCTCGACCCTCCCCTGACGGATGCCGTGCGGCTCGTACGAGGTGCGCACTCGGCCGTCGCCGATCGGGTCGTTCGCCTGCACGAAGAGCAGGGTGTCGCCGATGGTCCGCGCCCGACGGATGTCGTCGGGGAGCCCGCGTGCCGTGTACGCGATCACGACGAGGGCGTCGTCGTAGACGAACGACGGGGTGAAGTCCCAGGTCGGCAGGTCGGTGAAGAAGCCTCCCTGGTAGCTGCGGGGAAGGCAGTGCCCCGCGCCGTCGCAGAACTCGTCGACGCGCGCATCGAGGAACTCGTAGGCGAGGGCGACCGACAGAGTCGGATCCGGTGCGGCGGTCGGGTCGTCGGCGGGGGCATCACCGGAGGCCGCGGTGGTCACGCCCGCGACCATCGCGGCGGCGATGAGTGCGGCGGCGATCATCCATGGCGCTGAACGGCGCGATGAACCCGACATGAAGACCCCCTCGGTCTGAACCGCAGTCGGCGACCGCAGGCGACCAGGAGGTCACGTGCAAAATGCTGGCATACCAGGAAGTCTCGGCGGAAGTGGCGAAGGTCTAGTCTTTCGAGGCGCCCGGCGTGTCGCGCCCCGCGAGTAGCATGCGAGCCATGCCCATCACACTGGAGAACGTCGGCATCGCCGTGCGCGACCTCGAGGCGACGATCGCCTTCTTCACCGATCTCGGCCTCACCGTGCTCGGTCGGGACGAGGTCAGCGGCGAATGGGCCGACACCGCCGTCGGCCTCGACGGCAACCACGCGAAGATCGCCGTGCTGCAGACACCCGACGGCCACGGTCAGCTCGAGCTGTTCGAATACATCCATCCCGACGCGATCGAGACCGAGCCGACCCTGCCGAACGAGATCGGGATGCACCGGGTGGCGTTCTCCGTCGACGACATCGACGAGTCCCTGGCCATCGCTGCCCGGCACGGATATCACCCGCTGCGAGGAGTCGCGAACTACCAGGACGTCTACCGGCTCACCTATCTGCGCGGCCCGAGCGGGATCCTCGTCATGTTCGCGCAGGACCTCACGAAGGATGCCGCGGCGAGCTAGCCGAGAGCCGGCGGCCAGACGCCGATGATCACGGCCATGACCACGATCGTGACGATCTCGTGTGCGATGTTCATGGTGGTCAACGCCGTCGGGCGGCCCTCGAAGGCGTCGTGCGTGATGAACCGCGCGGCCGTGAACCCGGCCCACAGCAGCACGCCGGTGACGACGGCGGCCCAGAAGAACGATCCGTCGTAGAAGTGCCAGGCGATCGCGGATGCCCCGGCGAGCACCCACGCCGTCGCGAAGCTCACGATCACGGTGGTGATGATCGCCATCGTCGCGCTCGCCCCCGGACGGTCCATGTCGACGTTCGCGAGCTTCGACCAGCGGGTGCCGAACACCTTCGGCGCGTACCAGATCGAGCCGACGATCATGCTCGAGGCGGTCGCGAGCAGAACGGCCCAGTAGTTGATCTCGGGAACCATGACAGCCTCCTGTGGTCGGATGCCCGAAGCATACTCCCGGGCCTGCAAGCGGCTGCGGACCGGCGCAGAATATCGGCTCCCCGAATCGATTCGATGCTCGCTCTGGCAATCATGTAAGCGTTTGCACTAATCTGTTGCCATGGCACAGCTTGAGCAGATCGCAGCCCCCGGTTCCGAGTGGTGGCGCAGCGCGGTCATCTACCAGATCTACCCCCGTTCGTTCGCCGACGCCTCGGGCGACGGCATCGGCGACCTGCCCGGCATCACCAGCCGGCTCGACTCGCTGAAGGAGCTCGGCGTCGACGCGATCTGGCTGAGCCCGTTCATGACGAGCCCGCAGCGGGACGCCGGCTACGACGTCGCCGACTACCGCGACGTCGACCCGCTGTTCGGCACCCTCGACGACTTCGACACGATGCTGAACGAGGCGCATGCCCGCGGCATCCGCGTCGTCGTCGACCTGGTCCCCAACCACTCGTCGGCGCAGCACGCCTGGTTCCAGGAGGCCCTCAAGGCTGCTCCCGGCAGCCCCGAGCGCGCGCGGTACATCTTCCGCGACGGCAAGGGCAGGAACGGCGAGCTGCCCCCGAACAACTGGGAGTCCGTCTTCGGCGGCGGCATGTGGGAGCGCGTGACCGAGGCCGACGGCACGCCGGGCCAGTGGTACCTGCACATCTTCGACCCGACGCAGCCCGACTTCGACTGGAACAACGAAGAGGTGCGCGAGGAGTTCCGCTCGATCCTGCGCTTCTGGCTCGACCGCGGCGTCGACGGCTTCCGGGTCGACGTGGCCCACGGCATGATCAAGGCCGACGGCCTGCCCGACTACACGCCCCCGGCAGACGCCGACTCGATGGGCGGCGGCGAGGCGAACGTGCCGTACTGGGGCCAGGACGGAGTGCACGACATCTACCGCGACTGGCACAAGGTGCTGGCCGAGTACGACGGCGACCGCGCGCTGTGCGGTGAGGCCTGGATGCCGACGCTCAAGCAGACCGCCCTGTGGGTGCGCCCCGACGAGATGCACCAGACCTTCAACTTCCCCTACCTCATGACCGAGTGGGACGCGAAGGCTCTGGGGTCTGTCATCCGCGAATCCCTCGACGCGTTCGGCGAGGTCGGCGCACCCAGCACCTGGGTGCTGTCGAACCACGACGTCGTGCGCCACGCGTCGCGACTCGCGCTCACGGCCGAGAACCCGCAGGGCGAGGGCATCGGCCCGAACACCCCGCACAAGCCCGACACCGCCATCGGACTCGCCCGCGCTCGCGCGGCGACGACCGTGATGCTCGCGCTTCCGGGTTCGGCATACCTCTACCAGGGCGAGGAGCTGGGCCTGCCCGAGGCGATGGAGATCCCCGACGCCTTCCGTCAGGACCCGACGTGGTTCCGCACCAACGGCGAGCGCTACGGTCGCGACGGATGCCGTGTGCCGCTGCCGTGGGAGGCGGATGCTCCGGCGTTCGGCTTCAACGAGACCGGTGCGTCGTGGCTGCCCCAGCCCGCCGACTGGGCGTCGTACTCGCGCGACGTCGAAGAGGTCGACCCCGCCTCGACGCTGGCGCTCTACAAGCGCCTGCTCGCCGGACGGCGTGAGCACGGCTTCGGCAGCGGATCGCTCGTCTGGGAAGACGCCGGCGCAGATGCGGTGGCGTTCCGCCGCGGCGACGTGCACGTCCTCGCGAACCTCGGCACCGAGCCGCTGCCGCTGCCGACCGACGCGTTCGTGATCCTGCAGAGCCAGCCGTTCGACGGTGGCGCCGTGCCGGTCGACACGGCGGTCTGGTACACCACGGCGTAAGCCGCACGACGTTCAGGTCGCAGTTCGCGCCGCCCACGGCACCGCCCGACGGCACGAACTGCGACCGGAACGGCTCAGAGAGGATCCCCCATGGCGAGCATCGATGAGGTCGCCCGGCTCGCCGGCGTCTCGACCGCGACGGTCTCGCGCGCGCTGAGCGGCCGAGGCCATGTGTCGGAGTCGGCCCGCCTGCGCGTGCAGGAGGCGGCATCGGCGCTCGGCTACGTCGTGTCCTCCCGCGCGTCGAGCCTGGCATCGGGCCGCACCCGCAACATCGGGGTCGTGGTGCCCTTCCTCGACCGATGGTTCTTCAGCACCGTGCTGTCGGGGGTATCGTCCGCGCTGATGCGCGAGGGCTACGACATCACCCTCTACAACATCACCGCCGACAAGGACGTGCGCCGCCACGTGTTCGACACCTTCCTGCGACGGCAGCGAGTGGATGCGGTGATCGCGGTGTCGATCGAGCTCGACGACGACGAGACGCAGTACCTGCTCGACCTCGGCCTGCCGGTGATCGCGATCGGCGGGCCGAACCCCAAGCTCGACACCCTCACCGTCGACGACGTCGCCGTGGCCCAGCTGGCGACCGAGCACCTGATCGGTCTCGGACACCGCGACATCGCCCACATCGGCGCGAACCCCGAGTTCGACATCGACTTCCACATCCCGACGAATCGTCGCCTGGGCTTCGAGAAGGCACTGGCGAAGGCCGGCATCCCTCTGAATCCGGCCTTCCTCGAGCCCGCCGACTTCACGGTCGAGGGCGGATACCGCGCGGCGAAGCAGCTGCTCGGACGCCCCGGCCCGCGACCCACCGCCGTGTTCGCGGCATCCGACGAGATGGCGATCGGGGCGATCCTCGCCGCCCGCGACCTCGGATTCGCCGTGCCGGACGACCTCTCGATCGTCGGCATCGACGGTCACGAGCTCGGCGAGTTCTTCCGACTCAGCACCGTCGACCAGTTCCCCCTCGGGCAGGGCGAGCGTGCGGCAGATGCCGTGCTCGCGAAGCTCGCCGACGGCGAAGCCGCGGGAATACCGGCCGAGCTCCCCTACGAGCTGAACGTCCGAGGCACGACCGCGCGCTTGGTCTAGAAGCGGAATATCACCACGGGCGCCAGCATGCCGCCATACTGATGCGATGGACGCGCTCAACGATTTCGTGCTCTCTGCCGGCGATGGGCTTTGGACGTGGGTGGTGCTGCCGATCCTCGTGGTCCTCGGCCTGTACTTCACCGCGCGATCGGGCGTGGTGCAGTTCCGGCTGATACCGGAGATGTTCCGCACCCTCACCGACCGGACACCCCGGAAGGAGAACGGCGAGCCGCAATCGGTCTCGGCGTTCCAGGCGTTCACGATCTCGGCGGCCTCCCGCGTCGGCGTCGGGAACATCGCGGGCGTCGGCACAGCGATCGCCATCGGCGGCCCCGGCGCGATCTTCTGGATGTGGACGATGGCGTTCATCGGCGGAGCGTCGAGCTTCATCGAGTCGACCCTCGGTCAGGCGTTCAAGGTCCGCGACAAGGACGGCTTCCGCGGCGGTCCCGCGTACTACATGCAGCACGGACTCAAGGCGCGCTGGATGGGCATCCTGTTCGCCGTCATCCTGATCGTCTGCTTCCCCTTCGCCTTCAGCTCCCTGCAGGCGAACACGATCAGCGCCACCGTCTCCTCGAGCTTCGGCGGCGAAGTGGGCTGGATCCCCTGGGTCGTCGGCATCATCCTGGCCGTCCTGACCGCCCTCGTCGTCTTCGGTGGCATCCGTCGCATCGCCAGCGTCACGCAGGCGGTCGTCCCGGCCATGGCGCTGGGATACCTGCTGCTCGGCCTCGTGATCGTCGGTATGAACTTCGAGCGCCTCCCCGAGGTGTTCGCCTCGATCTACACCCAGGCGTTCGGGTTCAACGAGGTCGTCGGGGCCGCACTCGGAACCATCATCATGACCGGCGTCAAGCGCGGCATGTTCTCGAACGAGGCGGGTCTCGGCTCTGCGCCGAACGCGGGCGCCACCGCGGCGGTGACCCACCCGGTGAAGCAGGGACTCGTCCAGACCCTCGGGGTCTACTTCGACACGTTCCTCGTCTGCTCGATCACGGCGTTCATCATCCTGGTGTCCACGCCCGACCTCGCGAACGCGACCCGGGGCATCGGGCTCACGCAGAATGCGATCGTGAGCAACCTCGGCGAATGGTCGAACATCCTCCTGAGCATCATCATCTTCCTGCTGGCGTTCAGCTCGATCCTCGGCAACTACTACTACGGCGAATCCAACATCGAGTTCATCAGCAGCCGACCCGCCGTCCTCACCGCCTACCGCGTGCTCGTCGTCGCGATCATCTTCCTCGGATCGATCGCCTCGGCGGACATCATCTGGAACACGGCCGACGGCATCATGGGGCTCATGGCGATCGTGAACCTCGTGGCGATCGCGCTCCTGTCGGGCATCGCGTTCAAGCTGCTGCGCGACTACTCCGATCAGCGGCGCGCGGGGCTCGACCCTGTCTTCACCCGCGCGCGGATGCCCGAGGTCACGGGCATCCAGTGCTGGGAGGACGAGCTGAGCGTCACCGGTCCGATCCCCGTCCAGGGCGAGCAGCGCACCCGCCGGGGCTAGCGCGCGGCTGGTCGGCTAACCCGGCGCGGGCGACCGTAGCCGCTCCCGCTCCGGCGCGGACGCTACGCTGACGCGGGTGACGAACATTCGCGACATGGTGCTGATCCCCGGCGGAACCTTCCGGATGGGGTCCGAGGACTTCTACCCCGACGAGCGCCCGGTGCACGAGCGCGAGGTCGCCTCGTTCGAGATCGACCGCTACGAGGTGACCAACGCGCAGTACGCGGAATTCGTCGATGCCACGGGATATATCACCGTGGCCGAGCGGCCTCTCGACCCGGCTGCCTTCCCGGATGCGGATCCGAAGGACCTCGTGCCCGGTTCCATGGTCTTCACGCCGACCGCCGGCCCGACCGACCTGCGCAACTGGCGCAACTGGTGGCGCTGGCAGGCTGGCGCCTCCTGGCGGCATCCGTTCGGCCCCGACTCGTCGATCGACGATCGGCTGCAGCATCCGGTCGTGCACATCGCGTTCGAGGACGCGGTCGCCTACGCCGACTGGGTCGGGATGCGGCTGCCCACCGAAGCCGAGCACGAGTACGCCGCCCGGGGCGGGGTCGACGGCGCGCCTTTCGCCTGGGGCGAGGAGATCTACCCCGGTGGCGAGGCGCAGGCGAACTCCTGGCTGGGTCGCTTCCCGTATGACAACCAGGGCGTCGGCGGCACGGCGCCGGTCGGGTCGTACGCCCCCAACGGCTACGGGCTCTACGACATGATCGCGAACGTCTGGGAGTGGACGAGCGACTTCTACACGCCGCGGCATCTGAAGCTGTCGGACAAGCCGGTGGATCCCGGCAAGCGCGCGAACCTGTTGGCAGCGGCGAGCGCGCAGGAGGGCTTCCCGAGCATCCCGCGCCGGGTGCTGAAGGGCGGATCACACCTGTGCTCCCCCGACTACTGCCTGCGCTTCCGCCCGGCCGCCCGCTCGCCCCAGGCGGAGGACACCGGCATGTCGCACATCGGATTCCGCCTCACCCGCTCGGTGTGAGGCCCCCCTGGGCATCGGCCCGAGCCCCTGGTTGGCTGAGCGGCACGGGCGCCTGCCCGGCCTCACCGCCGACCGAGGAGCGACAATGTCCGACAAGCCCAACATCCTCATCATCTGGGGCGATGACATCGGCATCGCCAATCTGAGCACCTATACCGACGGCCTGATGGGCTATCGGACTCCGAACATCGACCGGATCGCCGATGAGGGCGCGAAATTCACCGATTACTACGGCGAGCAGAGCTGCACCGCCGGGCGTGCGGCGTTCATCACCGGACAGAACCCCTATCGCACGGGTCTCACGAAGGTGGGGATGCCGGGGGCGAAGCTGGGGCTCCAGCCCGAGGATCCGACGATCGCGGATGCGCTCAAGCACCACGGCTACGCGACCGGCCAGTTCGGCAAGAACCATCTCGGCGACCGCGATGAGCACCTGCCGACGGCGCACGGCTTCGACGAGTTCTTCGGCAACCTCTATCACCTGAACGCCGAGGAGGAGCCGGAGCACCCGGACTACCCGACCGACGAGGAGTACCCCGGGTTCAGCGAGCGGTTCCGCCCGCGCGGCGTGATCCACTCGTGGGCGAACGACGACGGCACGCAGCGCATCGAAGACACCGGTCCGCTGACGAAGAAGCGCATGGAGACCGTCGACGAGGAGTTCCGCGATGCTGCGGCGGACTTCATCCGCGCCCAGGCCGACGACGACACCCCGTTCTTCGTGTGGTTCAACTCGACCCACATGCACTTCCGCACCCACACCAAGGAGGAGAGCAAGGGGCGCGCCGGACGCTGGCAGTCGGAGTATCACGACACGATGCTCGATCATGACGACGTGGTGGGCAGTCTGCTCGATCTGCTCGACGAGCTCGGCCTCGCCGAGAACACGATCGTCATGTACTCCACCGACAACGGCCCGCACATGAACAGCTGGCCGGATGCCGGCATGACGCCGTTCCGCAACGAGAAGAACTCGAACTGGGAGGGTGCCTACAGGGTCCCGGCGATGGTGCGCTGGCCCGGGCACGTCCCCGCGGGCACGACGCTCAACGGCATCGTGAGCCACAACGACTGGTTCGTGACGCTGCTCGCGGCGGCCGGCGACACCGACATCGCCGAGCGTCTGAACGCGGGCACGGATCTGCATGGCACCGACTTCAGGGTCCATCTCGACGGCAACAACCAGCTCGACTACATCACGGGAGTCGCCGAGCACAGCCCGCGACGACACTTCTTCTACGTCTCGGACGACGGCGACCTCACGGCGCTGCGCTTCGAGAACTGGAAGTTCGTCTTCCTGGAGCAGCGCGCGGTCGGAACCCTGCAGGTGTGGCAGGAGCCCTACATCGAGCTGCGGTTCCCGAAGCTCTTCAATCTGCGCACCGATCCGTTCGAGCGCGCCGACATCACCTCGAACACCTACTGGGACTGGGTGCTCGACCACATCTTCCTGTTCATCCCGGCTCAGGCGTATGTGGCGAACATGCTGCACACCCTTGCCGAGTTCCCCGCTCGCCAGGAATCGGCATCGTTCACGATCACCCAGGTGATGGCGAAGCTGCAGTCGACGGTCGGCAGCTCCTGACCATCGCCCTCAGGCGTCGAGCGGCGATCGGCGGGCGAGAGCGTTGCGCCTCGCGAGCATCAGCCCGCCGATCACCGCGGCGATCAGGGAGCCGAGGAGCACGCCGATCTTGACGTGCTCGTCGGCGACCGAACTCGACCCGTAGGCGAGCTCTCCGACGAGCAGGGAGACGGTGAATCCGATTCCCGCGAGGAACGCCATGCCGGTGAGGTCGGGCCAGCGCAGCGATTCGTCGAGACGCAGAGCGGGCACACGGCTGAGCAGGAACGTGGTCGCGAGGATCCCGATCGGCTTGCCCAGGACGAGGCCGACGATGATGCCGATCGCGATCGGATCGGTCAGCGCCGACGCGAGCCCCGCGAGTCCGCCGATCGTGACGCCCGCCGCGAAGAAGGCGAACACGGGCACGGCGAACAGCGTCGCCACGACACCCCACCGGTCGGCGAAGTGCGGGGCGAGGCCGTCGTAGAGGGGCTCGCCGTCGGCATCCGTCCCTCGCGGCACCCGAGCGCGCTCGGTCGGGATGACAGGAACGACGAAACCGAGGAGGACTCCGGCGACGGTCGCGTGGATGCCGGCGGCATGGATGCAGACCCACACGGCGATCGCGAGAGGCATCAGGATCCACCACGCCCGCACGCCCTTCCGCACGAGCAGCGCGAATCCTGCGAGGGGCAGCAGCGCGAGAGTCAGCCAGGGGAAGCTGATCGAGTCGGTGTAGAAGGTCGCGATGATCGTGATGGCGATCAGGTCGTCGATGATCGCGAGTGTGAGCAGGAAGACACGGAGCGCCGGTGGGAGGAACTTCCCGACCACGGCGATCACGGCGACCGCGAATGCGATGTCCGTGGCGGTCGGGATGGCCCAGCCGCGCAGGGCGTCGCCGTCGCCCGCGTTGATCAGGGCGAAGATGATCGCCGGCACGATCACCCCGCCGACGGCTGCGGCGATCGGCAGCGCCGCCTGACGCGGATCGCGCAGTCGGCCGGTGACGAACTCCTCCTTCAGCTCGAGACCGACGACGAAGAAGAAGATCGCGAGCAGGCCGTCCGCGGCCCAGGCCCCGATGCTCAGATCGAGATGCAGCTCGGGGATGCCGAACGTGAAGTCGCGCACCGACTCGTACCACGACACGGCGGGGGTGTTGGCGAGGATCAGCGCGGCGACGGTGGCGGCGAGCAGCAGCGAACCCCCGAGCACCTCGCTGCGGGCGTTGGAGCGGATGCCTCGCCACAGCTCATGGGGAGCCAGGCGGAGACGGGCACGGGGACGGACAGGAGAAGCGGACATGACGAGACCTCACGCGAGAGAAGGGGTGAACGACGCGGAAGACCGCACCCCACAGAGGCGCGGTCTAGTCGCGTGGCGGCGGGCAGCCCGCGATCTCGCCGTGCGAGAGAGTGCCCCAGACGCTGGTCCACCCGTTCGTGCCCGGGTGGAGCACGACGCGCATCCATTCCTTCATCGGAGTCGCCGAGCGCAGCTCATGCGGAGCGCGCGCCGAACCGGCGATCGAGAGGAGGGCCATGGAATCAGCCTATCGGGATGACCGCACGCCGACCTGAGGAGCGCAGCAGGATCAGACGGCTCGCAGCGCGTCGCCGGCGGCGTCGAGAGCGCCCTCGGCGAGGGAGAAGTACGCCCACTTGCCGCGCTGCTCACGCGTGACGAGTCCGGCGTCCGCCAGCAGCTTCATGTGATGAGAGACCGTGCCCTGCGACAGACCGACCGGATCGGTGAGGTCGCAGATGCAGGCTTCGCCACCCGCGGCCGACGAGATCAGCGAGAGCAGGCGGATGCGCGTCGGGTCGCCGAGCGCCTTGAACAGGCGGGCGATCCGTTCGGCCTCGGCGAGCGGAAGAGCGGATGCCGCGCGCGGCGTGCAGCAGCCCGTCTGCTCGATCGTCACCGGAAGCGTCATACGCTCATCCTCTCACGTATTGACAATCTTCGATACGTGGGCGACGCTTCTCATATTGAAGTCTTTCGATCTGAGGAGATGTCGTGTCCGAGCTTCCCATCGTCGTCATCGGCGCGGGGCCGCAGGGTCTCGCAGCGGCGGCGCATCTCGTCGAACGCCGCGAAGACGTCGTCGTCCTCGAACGAGGGAGCGGCCCTGCCGCCGCGGTCTCCGAATGGGGCCACGTGCGCCTGTTCTCGGCGTGGCCCGAGCTGACGGATGCCGCCGCGCGTCACCTGCTCGAGCCGACCGGGTGGACCGCACCGACCGCGGGCTGTCCGACCGGGGCGCAATGGGTGAGCGACTACCTGGCGCCTCTCGCGGGCGCACTCGGTGAGCGGATCCGGTACGGCACCGCCGTCACGGGCGTCGCTCGCCAGGGTCGCGACAAGGTCGTCGAGTCCGGACGCAGGAACCAGCCGTTCGTCGTGCACACCCTCGACACGGACGGCACCGAGTCGCGGATCCTCGCCCGGGCGGTCATCGACGCGAGCGGCACCTGGGGTCTCCCCACCCTGCGGGCGCAGACGGCTTCCCCGCCGTGGGCGAGGCCGCGGCATCCGATCTGATCTCCTATCGCATCCCCGACGACGTGTCCGAGCTCGCGGGTTCGCATGTGGTCGTCGTCGGAGCGGGACACTCCGCCACGCACGCCGTGCTGCGCCTGAGCGAACTGGCCCGCCGGTCGCCGGGGACCCGCGTCACCTGGCTGCTCCGCCGAGGGAGCGCCGCGAACGTTCTCGGGGGCGGCGCCGGAGACGAGCTGCCCGAACGCGCAGCGCTCGGCTCTCTGGTGTCGAAGGTGATCCATGACGGTGTCGTCGAGGTGGTGACAGGATTCCGAGTCGCCGAGTTCCGGCGGGACGGGAGGGGCCTGGTGATCGTCGCCGAAGACGGACGCGAGATGGCGGAGATCGCGCACGTGTTCGCGCTCACCGGATTCCGGCCGGACACCGGCATCCTGCGCGAACTCCGAATCGATCTCGACCCCGCTCTCGATGCGGTCGCCGGCATCGCCTCCGAGATCGACCCCAACATCCACTCCTGCGGTTCGGTGGGCGCGACCGGTGCCCGACAGCTCATGCAGCCGGAGGAGGGCCTCTTCATCGTCGGCGCGAAGTCCTACGGTCGAGCTCCGACCTTCCTCGCCCTCACCGGCTACGAGCAGGTGCGCAGCGTCGCGGCCCACCTCGTCGGTGATCGGGAGGGCGCGGCCCGCAACGAACTCACCCTGCCCGCGACCGGGGTATGCGGGGGATCAGGAGACTTCGACGACGGCGCGGGCGGCTGCTGCGCGGCTCCGGCGGTGCTGCAGATCGGCAGGACGCCGTTGACGACCCTCGACCCCGCACGCTCGCTTACCCTGGAGACATCATGACCACCACCAAACCCTCCGTCCTCTTCGTGTGCGTGCACAACGCCGGACGCTCGCAGATGGCCGCAGGCTTTCTGCGCGAGGTCGCCGGCGACCGCATCGAGGTGCGCTCCGCCGGATCCATGCCCGCCGACCAGATCAACCCGATCGCGGTCGAGGCCATGAGCGAACTCGGCATCGACATCACCGCCGAGCAGCCCAAGGTGCTCACGACCGAGGCCGTGCAGGCTTCTGATGTCGTGATCACGATGGGATGCGGCGACGCCTGCCCGTTCTTCCCCGGCAAGCGCTACGAGGACTGGGAGCTCGACGACCCGGCCGGGCAGGGCATCGACTCCGTGCGCCCGATCCGCGACGACATCCGCCGTCGCATCGAGGCGCTCGCGGGCGAACTGCTCGCCTGACGCTCGCTCAATCGGGAGGAGATCTGCGATCCGGAGGGCGGATGCCGCGGCATCCTCCTCCGGATCGCGGATCTCCTCCCGATGCGGCGCGTTGGCCGCAACGCGGCGCGCTGGCGGCAATGCGGCGCGAATCTCCTCCCGACGCGCTGGCGCCGGGAGGAGATCCGTGAGATTCAGCGGGCGACGATGAGGCCCGCGGTCTTCTCCTGCACGGCCTGGAACCGGCGCTGCACGTCGGACCAGTTGACGAGCTCCCAGAACGCCTTGACGTAGTCGGCGCGCACGTTGAGGTAGTCGAGGTAGTAGGCGTGCTCCCAGACGTCGAGCTGCAGCAGCGGCGTGACGCCGAGCGGGGCATTGCCCTGCTGGTCGAACAGCTGGAAGATGACCGGACGCGCGCCGACGCTGTCCCACGCGAGCACAGCCCAGCCCGAACCCTGCACACCGAGCGCGGTGGCGGTGAAGTGCGCGCGGAAGGCGTCGATCGAGCCGAACGCGTCGGTCAGCGCGGCCTCCAGCTCACCCTCGGGGTTGCCGCCGCCGTCGGGCGACAGGTTCTCCCAGAACACCGAGTGGTTGATGTGACCGCCGAGGTTGAACGCGAGGTCCTTCTCGAGCTTGTTCACGGCGGCGAAGTCGCCGGACTCGCGGGCCGCGCCGAGCTGCTCGAGCGCCGTGTTGGCACCGGTGACGTAGGCCTGGTGGTGCTTCGAGTGGTGCAGCTCCATGATCTTGCCGGAGATGTGCGGGGCGAGCGCCGAGTAGTCGTACGGCAGCTCGGGAAGGGTGTACGGAGTGGGCATGCTGTTCCTTTCAGTCGTTCTGATCGGTGGGGAGTGAGTGGAATCGGCGGTCGAGGTAGACGAGCGGTCGGCCCGCCCGCCCGAGCAGCACCTCGTCGATCTCGGCGACCACGACGGTCGATGAGCCGACCGCGACCGTCGACATCGTGTGACCGCGCATCGCGGCGCGCGCCTCAGCGAGGTACGGCTCACCGGTCGGAAGGGTGCCCCACCCCTGCTCGGGGGTGAAGCGGTCGGCGCCGCTCACCGCGAAGCTCTGCGCCAGGGCCGAGTGCTCGTCGTCGATCAGGTGCACGACGAACGACTCGGCGTTGAGGATCGAGCCCGCGCTGCCGGTGGCCCTGGTGACCGAGAACACGATCGCCGCGGGGTCGACCGCGACGGATGCGACGCTCGACGCCGTGAGACCGACGGGACCGGCAGGGGTCATCGCGGTGATGATCGCGACACCTGCCGGATGCGCGCGGAACGCGGCCTTGAGCCCTTCACCGACCTCGGACGGAACCGGCGCGGCGGGGTGCTGCTGACTGCTCATTCGGGTGCCTCCTGGGGCGGAAGTGCGGCGATGATCGGGTGGTCGCGCTCGATGATGCCGAGCTTCGCGGCGCCACCGGGCGACCCGAGCTCATCGAAGAACTCCACGTTGGCCTTGTAGTAGTCCTGCCACTCGTCGGGCAGGTCGTCTTCGTAGTAGATCGCCTCGACGGGGCAGACGGGTTCGCACGCGCCGCAGTCGACGCATTCGTCGGGGTGGATGTACAGCGAGCGTTCGCCCTCATAGATGCAGTCAACAGGGCATTCGTCGATGCACGCACGGTCCTTGACATCGACGCAGGGCAGGGCGATCACATAGGTCATCGGGTGGCGGTCTCCGTTCGGGTCACGGTTGCCACCGTATGACCTCAAGTACACTTGAGGTCAAATCGAGGAGGCCGCGATGAGCACCGATCCGGACCGGATTGCGCACGGACCCGACGAGCCGCTGACGATCGGCGAGATGAGCAGGCGCACCGGCGTCGCCCCGTCCGCCCTGCATTTCTACGAGAGCCTCGGTCTCATCGCGTCGACGCGCACCGCCGGCAATCAGCGCCGCTACGCCCGACACATGCTGCGCCGGGTCTCGCTCATCACCGTGGCGAAGCGCCTCGGCATCCCGCTGTCGGATGTGCAGGACGCGTTCGCCGACGTCCCGCTCACGCAGACCCCGAGTCACGCCGACTGGCAGCGGGCGTCACGGCGCTGGAAGCGCGAACTCGAGAAGCGCCGCGAGGGCATCGAGCGACTCGAACGAGAGCTGACGGGATGCATCGGCTGCGGATGCCTGTCGATGAAGGCGTGCGGTCTGCTCAACCCCGACGACGCCCTGGGAAGTCAGGGCGCGGGGCCGCAGCGCCTCCGCGACGAGGACGCCTGAGCGCCCTCGTCGCAGACTCATGCCACGGTGAACGCAGCACTCCGCAGGGCTTCTTCGCGCGAGCTCGGACCGACCAGCAGTTCGAACGCGCCTGATTCGACACGACGGTTGCCGGCCGCATCCACGATCGAGCACTCGGCGACCGGCACCTCGAGCCGCACGCGCGCCGACTCTCCGGGCGCGACGTCGACCTGGCGGTAGGTCTTGAGCTCCTTGTCAGCCCAGCTCACGCTCGTGACGGAGGCGCGGACGTAGACCTGAACCGTCTCGCGCACCGGGCGCGAACCGGTGTTCGTCACCGTCACCTCGGCGACGATCGTGTCGGCGAGGCCGAGCCGGTCGGTGTCGAGCGAGAGCTCGCCGTACGAGACCGTCGAGTACGACAGCCCCTCGCCGAACGCCCACGCGGGAGACTGCGTGAGGTCCGCGTAGCGGTCGCCGTGCTGGCCGCGGATCTGGTTGTAGTACGTCGGCTGCTGGCCGACGTGGCGCGCGAACGAGATCGGCAGGCGCCCCGACGGCTCGACCGCACCCGAGATGATCTCGGCGAGCGCGCGGCCGCCCTGCATGCCGGGATTCGCCGCCCAGATCACGGCGGCGGCCTTCGATGCAGATGCCGGCAGCACGAGCGGCTTCGAGGCCAGGAGCACCACGACGACGGGCTTCCCCGTCGCGATGAGCGCGTCGAGCAGCGCGTTCTGTCCGCCGATCAGCTCGAGCGTCGCCGTCGAGCGGCCCTCGCCCACGAGCTCGATACGGTCGCCGACGACGGCGACCACGACATCGGACGCCTCAGCCGCAGCGACGGCCTCGGCGATCATCGTGTCGTCGGGTGCGCTCGGGACGACGACCGAGGGGCGGGGCTGTCCGTCGGGGAACTTCGTGCCCCGCGGATCGTCTTCGAGCGTGAGGATCTCGGCGCCGCGCGCGTGCGTCACCGACCATCCGTCGATACCGGCGAGACCGTCGAGCACGGTGGTGATCATCTCGCGCGGCTGTCCGTCGAGCCATCCGGCCTGACCCGATCCGCCCGCCCAGTCGCCGAGCTGCGTCTGGGCGTCGTCGGCGAGGGGCCCGACGACCGCGACCGTCAGCGGCGCGGACGCGTCGAGCGGCAGCACGCCGTCGTTCTCGAGCAGCACGATCGAACGGCGGGCCGTCTCGAGGTTGAGCTCGGCGTGGGCGGCGCTGCCGACCACGGCATCCAGATCCGCCTGCGGAAGTCGCGGGTCTTCGAACAGCCCCAGCTCGAACTTGAGCGTGAGGATGCGCGCCACGGCGTCATCGAAGGCGTCCTCCTCGAGCAGGCCGTTCGACACCGCCTCGAGAGCTCCGGCGAAGAAGCCCGGAGTGTTCATCACCATGTCGTTGCCCGCGCTCACCGCGGCGGCCGAGGCGTGCGCGTAGTCGGGCTGCACATGCTGCTCCCAGACCATGCGTCCGACGTTGTCCCAGTCGGTGATGAGCGTGCCGGTGTAGCCCCACTCGCCGCGCAGCACATCGCTGAGCAGCCAGTCGTTCACCGTGATCGGCACCCCGTCGGTGGTCTGGTAGCCGAGCATGAACGTGCGGCATCCTTCACGGGCCACCCGCTCGAACGGCGGCAGGAACCACGACCGCAGCTTGCGTCGCGAGATGTCGGCCTCGCTGGCGTCGCGCCCGCCCTGCGTCTCGGAGTAGCCGGCGAAGTGCTTCGCCGTCGCGAGGATCGCGGTGGGGTCGTCGAGGCCCTCGCCCTGGTAGCCACGCACCATGGCGGAGGCGAGCTCGCCGATGAGGAACGGGTCTTCGCCGAACGTCTCGTCGATGCGGCCCCAGCGCAGGTCGCGCGCGATGCAGAGCACCGGCGAGAAGGTCCAGTGGATGCCGGTCGCCGCGACCTCGACCGCGGTGGCCCTCGCCACCTTCTCGACCAGCTCGGCGTCCCACGTGGCGGCCATGCCGAGCTGCGTCGGATAGATCGTCGCTCCCGGCCAGAAGGAGTGGCCGTGGATGCAGTCCTCGGCGACGAGCAGCGGGATGCGCAGTCGCGTCTGGGCGGTCAGCTCGTTCGCCCGGATGATGCGCTCGGGCGAGGTGTGCAGGATCGAGCCGACGTGCTTGCCCAGCACGTGATCGTCGAGGTCGTCGCGAGCGTCGAGCTGCAGCATCTGCCCGATCTTCTCCTCGACCGTCATGCGGTCGAGGAGGTCGGCGACGCGCGCGGCGATCGGCAGTTCTGGGTCGAGGTAGGGCAGGGATTCGGTCAGGGTCTGAGAGGTCATCACTCGGCGTTCTGTGTCTTCTTGTCGGTCTTCGTATGGGTCGTCGTCGCTGTCGCCGCGCTCTGCACGGTACCCGAGTCGGTCGTCGGCGCGCTGCGCACCGCCGTCACCGGATCGTTCACGTCGAGCCCCTTCTTCTTCATCGCGCGGGCACGCTCACCGGCCGACCGCAGCCTCGGGTTGACGTACTCGTCGATGCCGAAGTTGATGAGCGACAGGGCGACGCCGATGATCGCGATGCAGAGTCCTGCGGGCACGTACCACCACCACAGCCTCGGGAAGGCGCCGTTCTGCTGCGCCCAGAACAGGATGGTGCCCCAGTTGAGGTTGCTCACCGGGATCACCCCGATGAAGGCGAGGGTCGTCAGGCCGAGGATGGCGGCGGTGACGGTGCCGACGAAGCTCGACGCGATCAGCGCCATGAGGTTCGGCAGCATCTCGACGGTGATGATGCGGTGCAGTGGTTCGCCGTTGGCGCGCGCCGCCTGGATGAAGTCGCGGTTGCGCAGTGACATGGTCTGCGCGCGCAGCACGCGCGCGCCCCATGCCCAGCCCGTGAGGCCCAGCACTGCGGCGATCACGATCAGCGGCGGGTTCTCGAACTGCGACGCCACGATGATGATCAGCGGGATGCCGGGGATCACCAGGAACACGTTCGTGAGCGCCGACAGCGACTCGCTCTTCCACCCGCGCACGTATCCGGCGATGACGCCGATCGTGATCGCGATGACGGTGGCGATGATCGCCGACAGGAATCCGACCACGACGACGCCGCGCGTGCCGAAGATGAGCTGGCTGAGCACGTCCTCGCCCATGTGCGTGGTGCCGAGCCAGTGGTCGAGCGAGGGCGGCTGCCGCAGCGCCGTGCGGTCCTTCTGCGTGGGTCCGTAGGGGGCGAGCAGCGGCGCGAAGATCGCGATCAGCACGAACACCCCGAGGATGATCAGGCCGGCGATCGACTTGGGGTTGCGGAACATCGCGAACGATCGAGCGAGCTGTGACCAGAACGTCTTGCGGCTCGGCTGGTCGCCGCGGGCCGTGCGGAACGTGGCAGTCTCCGGCATCCCGGTGGGGATCGTGGTGCCGTCGGGCGCGGTCGTGTCGGTCGAGGTGGGAACGCTCATGTCAGGCCTCCGTCTGGCGCGTGCGCGGGTCGAGGTATGCGTAGACGATGTCCGCCAGGATGTTGGCGACCAGCACCGACAGCGTGATCACGAGGAACACGCCCTGCATGAGGGCGAAGTCCTTCGCGTTCGTGGCGTCGAGCAGCAGCTTGCCGACGCCCGGGTAGCTGAAGACCATCTCCATGACGATCGTGCCGCCGACGATGAACCCGATCGAGAGGGCGAAGCTCTGGATCTGCGGCAGCACCGCGTTGCGAGCGGCATACGCCCACAGCACCCGCCTGTTCGGCATGCCCTTGGCCTGGGCGACGGTGATGTAGTCCTCGTCGAGCACCGTGAGCATCATGTTGCGCATGCCCAGCATCCATCCGCCGAGCGAGGCGATGATGATCGTGACCGCCGGCAGGGTGCCGTGCACGATGACCTGGCCGATGAAGTCGAGGCTCCATTCGGGTGACTGCCCCTTGTCGTAGGCGTGAGACGACGGGAACCACTTGAGCGTCGACGAGAAGATCGCGATCGCGATGAGACCGAGCCAGAAGTACGGGATCGTGTTGAAGAACGTCGTGATCGGGATGAGGGCGTCGAGCCTGCTGCCGCGCTTCCAGCCGACGATCGCGCCGCCGACCGTGCCGAGCGCGAACGAGATGATCGTGGCGAGACCGACGAGACCGAGCGTCCACGGGAGAGCGGATGCCAGCACCTCGCTCACCGGACGCAGGCCGTGCAGTGTCGAGATGCCGAGGTCGCCGCGGAACAGCATCGCCCAGTACTCGATGTACTGCTGCCACATCGACTTGTCGGTGTCGATGCCGAGCAGCGCCCGCAGCGAGTCCGCCGCCTCGGGACTGATGTTGCGGTTGCGCGCGAGGTACGAGCTGACCGCGTCGCCCTTCATGAACCGCGGGAGGAAGAAGTTGATCGTGATGGCCGCCCACAGCGTGAACAGGTAGAAGCCGGCCCGACCGGCGAAGAACCGCCAGGGCACGACGGCTCGCCCCTTCTGCGCGACGGTCGCGGTGGTGCCGACCTCGAGCGCGTCGCGGTCCTCCTTGTCGATCTGACCCAGATCGGGGGATGCGGTGGTCACAGTGCACCTCCGTGCGATCCGGTCGTCGCGAAGTGCTTGTCGGGGTCGGGCGACGCCGCCCGCAGCTCGCGCGTATAGGGGTCCTGCGGGGTGAGGATCACGTCGTCGGCGTCGCCGTACTCGACGACCCGACCCTGGTTCAGCACCATGATCTTGTCGCTGAAGTGACGGGCGGTGGCGAGATCGTGGGTGATGTAGAGCACGCCGAGGCCCTCCTCGCGCTGCAGATCGGCGAGCAGGTTCAGCACTCCGAGACGGATCGACACGTCGAGCATCGACACCGGCTCATCGGCGACGAGCAGCGACGGCCGCGAGGCGAGCGCACGGGCGATGGCGACGCGCTGACGCTGGCCGCCCGACAGCTCATGAGGGCGGCGGTCGATCACGGCATCCGCGTCGAGGCGCACGCGCTCGAGCAGTCGGCGCACCTCGGCCTCGGTGTCCTTCTTGGGCACGACGTCGTCGAGACGGATCGGGCGCTCGAGGTGATAGCGGATCGAGTGGTACGGGTTGAGCGAGGCGAACGGGTCCTGGAACACCATCCGCAGCTGCTGGCGGTACTTCCGCAGTCCCCTGCCGCGCCGCGGGATGGGTGCGCCGTCGAGCCGCACCTCGCCGGACGTGGGCGTCTCGAGCTGGGTGAGGATCTTCGCGATGGTCGACTTGCCGCTGCCCGACTGGCCGACGAGACCGATGGTCTGGCCGGAGTTCAGGGTGAAGCTGACGTCGTCGAGCGCCTTGAGCTGGCCGGCTCCGCGGACGTTGTAGATCTTGCTGACGTGGGCGAACTCGAGAGTGGTCATCGGGTCAGCACTCCTCTCGCACCGGTGAGTCGGGGGAACGACGACAGCAGGGTCTTCGTGTAGTCGTTCTGCGGGTCGGTCCAGATCTGCTCGGCGGAGGCCAGCTCGACGATCTCGCCCTCGCGCATGATGGCGATGCGGTCGCTGATCTCGAGCAGCAGCGGAAGGTCGTGGGTGATGAAGATCACCGAGAAGCCGAACTCGTGCCTCAGCTGCGAGATCTGCTTGAGGATCTCTCGCTGCACGAGCACGTCGAGCGCCGTGGTCGGCTCGTCCATGACCATCAGCTGCGGGCGCAGCGCCAGGGCCATCGCGATCATGACACGCTGGCGCATGCCGCCGGAGAGCTCGTGCGGAAACGACCGGGTGCGCTGACGCCCGACCTTGACGATCTCGAGCAGCTCCTCGGCCTCGGCCCTGCGCTGCCGTCGCGTCATGTCAGGGCGGTGGATCTCGAACACGTCCTCGAGCTGCGAGCCGATCGTCGCCACCGGATTCAGTGCGTTCATCGCACCCTGGAACACCATCGAGACCTTGTCCCAGCGGAACTTCTGCATCGCCTCGACGTCGAGCGCGTTGATGTCGACGTCGACACCGGATGCATCGTGGAAGGTCACGCTGCCGCCCGCGATCACCGCAGGGGCCCGGAGCAGACGCTGCACGCCGTAGGCGAGCGTGGTCTTGCCGCATCCGCTCTCCCCGGCGAGACCGAGGATCTCGCCTCTCTGCAGTTCGAGCGTGACGTTCTTCACCGCCTCGACGGGAGGGTCGACGTCGTACACGACCGAGAAGTCGCGCACGCTGAGCAGTGGTTCTGACATGAGGGGTCCTTCGTCGGTCGGGAGGTCGGTGGGAGGGGCGGATGCTGCTGCATCCGCCCCTCCGGGACTGCTTACTCGGCCGGCTTCAGCTTCGTGAGGATCTGCACGATGTTCTGCTGCGTCGGGTCGCCCGAGGCGTACGGGTCGTCCTCCGAGGGCCACCCGACGTAGTTGCGGGTGTTGTACTCGCCGAGAAGCGGGTGCGCGCCCAGCGGGATCGCCGGGACCTGCTCGACGAAGATCTGCTCGAGCGTGGTGATCGCCGCGGTGCGCTCCTCATCGGACGACGCGTTCGCGTAGGTGTTGAGTGCCTCGGTGGCCGCGGGGTCTTCGAAGCGTCCGAAGTTGAACCCGGCGATGCCCTCGGGCGAGATCCAGCGCGGGTCCATCGTCGACGTGTACAGGCCGTAGGCCGTGCCGCTGTCTTCCAGCCAGTGGATGATGGCCGAGAACGAGCCGTCGTCGCGGGGGCCTGCCCAGCCGCCCCAGTCGGGCATGTCGATCTTGACCTCGGCGCCGATGGCCTCGGTGACGTCTTCGGCGATGAGCTCCTGCGCGGTGTTCCAGTCGCTCCAGCCCGAGGGCACCGAGAGCGTGAACGAGACGGGCGTGCCGTCGGGGTCGATCAGCGCGTCGTCCTTCCACGTGTATCCGGCGCTCTCGAGCAGGTCGCGCGCCTTCTCGGCGTCGACCGAGTACTCCTCGCCCTGGAACTCGGGCTGGATCTCGTCCTCGAGGATCGACGACAGACCGGTCACCGACCAGACCGGCTCGCTCGCGCCCTCACGGGCGATGTCGACGTAGGCGTCGCGGTCGATGACCCAGGCGAGCGCCTGGCGGAACGCCACATCGTCGAACGGCTTCTGCTGCAGGTTCATGAACAGCGTCGCCGAACCCGTGGTCGGCGCGACGAAGAACTTGTTGTGCTCGGGGTCGGCGTCGAGGAACTGCTCCTGGATCTGCGGGATGAACGCCTGCGCCCAGTCGGCCTCGCCCTGCGCGAGAGCCGTCGTCAGAGCGGTGTTGTCGCCGTACGAGACGTAGTGCAGCTCGGGAACCGCGAGATCGCCGCCCCAGTAGTCGTCGCGGGCCTCGAGCGTGACCGACTCGGTCGACCAGTTCGACAGGGCGTAGGGGCCGGTGCCGACCAGGTCGTCGCCCTTGACGGGGTCGGTGGCCGGCTCGTCGAGGTTCTCCCAGATGTGCTTCGGCACGATCGGCACGTGCAGGACGCGCGCCTGGTTCACGTACTTCGACTCGCCGAAGTTCAGGGTGACGGCGTCGCCCTCGACGGTCGCCCCCTCGAACTTGAGGCCGGCGGTGTCGAGCTCGGGGGTCGACACGAGCTCATAGGTGAAGACGATGTCGTCGGCGGTGAACGGCTCGCCGTCGCTCCAGGTGACGTCCTTGCGGGGCACGACGGTGAGGGCCGTGTAGTCGTCGTTCCACTCGATGCTCTCGGCGAGCCAGGGGGTGACCTCGCGGTCGCCGGTCTGGTTGACGAGACCGAGGGTCTCGAAGATGACCTTGCCGTAGCCGTACTTCGACGCCGACGAGTCGCCGACGTAGGGGTTGTTCGACTCGGTGGTGATCGCGCCGTCGGGCTTGGCGATCGTCAGTGCTGCGCCGCCTGATCCGGCGTCACCGTCGTTCGATCCGCCGGCTGCGCAGCCGGCGAGGGCCGAGACGCCGAGGGCGGAGATCGCCGCGACGGCGATCATGGACTTTCTGAGCTTCATTGCTTCTCCTTGGGCACGGGTCGTTGTGCTGTGTGGCTGTCGGTGCCCGGGCATCCGACTGCATTCGCTTACTGGCGAGAAAGTAAGCTGGTGCGAGGTTACTCGTTGGTAAGTAGAGTTGGCAAGTACGATCCAGTGCAGGATTCCGTGCAGAAGAGGATGGACCATGTCGAAGGATGCTGTCGCCCACACGTCCGTCCGGCCTGCCACCCGCGAGAAGCGCGAGCAGATCCTCAAAGCCGCCGTCGAGATCTTCGGCAACAAGGGATCGACCAACGGCACCCTCGCCGATGTCGCCGAGCAGGTGGGCATCACCCACGCCGGCGTGCTGCACCATTTCGGGTCGAAGCAGAAGCTGCTGCTCGAGGTGCTCGCCTACCGCGACCAGGCCGACGTCGCCGAGCTCGCCGAGAAGCACATCCCCGGCGGACCCGAGCTCTTCCTGCACCTCGTGCGCACCGCCATCGCCAACGAGCGGCGCCCCGGGATCGTGCAGGCGTACACCGTGCTCTCATCGGAGTCCGTGACCGACAACCACCCCGGCCGCGAGTACTTCGAAGAGCGCTACACGACGCTGCGACGCGAGGTGACGGATGCCTTCCACGCCCTGTGCGCGCAGGAGGGAGTGACCGAGCCCTCGACGATCACGACGGCCGCCGCCAGCATCCTCGCCGTGATGGACGGCCTGCAGCTGCAATGGCTGCTGCATCGCGACGTGTTCGACCTCGGCGAGGCGAGCGAGTTCGCGATCCGGTCGATCGTCAACGGCGTACTGCATCCAGGACCGGCACTGGAGTCGTACCGCCGCGACTAGGCTCGGGCCATGACGATCGACCTCGAAGCGCTCTACACCGACCTGCACCAGCATCCCGAGCTCTCGTTCCAGGAGACGCGCACCGCCGGCATCGCCGCGGGCCACCTGCGGGATCTCGGCCTCGAGGTGCACGAGGGAATCGGCGTCACCGGCGTGGTCGGCATCCTGCGCAACGGCGACGGCCCGGTCGTGTGGGCGCGCGCCGACATGGACGCGCTGCCCGTCGGCGAGGAGACCGGGCTGGCGTACGCGAGCACCGCGACCGGCATCGATCCGGCCGGCAACACCGTGCCCGTCATGCACGCCTGCGGCCACGACATGCACGTCACGGCGATGATCGGCGCCGTCGAGAAGCTCGTCGCCGAGAAGGCCGACTGGTCGGGAACCGTGGTCGTGCTCATCCAGCCCGCCGAGGAGTACGGCGCCGGATCCCGTGCCATGCTCGACGCCGGACTGCGCGAGCTCGTGCCGCACCCCGACGTCGTGCTCGGCCAGCACGTCACTCCCCTGCCCGCCGGAACCATCGGCGTGCGCCCCGGTACGCAGATGGCGGCATCCGACGGACTCACCGTCGTGCTGCACGGACGCGGCGGACACGGCTCACGCCCGCACTCCACGATCGACCCGGTCGTCATGGCCGCGGCGACCGTCATGCGACTGCAGACCATCGCATCGCGCGAGGTCGACCCGCGCGATGTCGCGGTGGTGACGGTCGGCTCGATCCATGCGGGCCTCAAGAACAACATCATCCCGGCCGAGGCCAAGCTCGAGCTCAGCCTGCGCTATCCGAACGACGAGATGCGCGACAAGGTGCTCGCGAGCGTCGAGCGCATCGTGCGGGCCGAGGCGGCGGCATCCGGAGCCGAGCGCGAGCCCGAGATCCGCACTGACCACACCCTGCCGCCGACGATCAACGACGCCGATGCCACCGCGCGCGTCACCTCCGCCCTGCAGCGCGCGCTCGGCGAGGCGTCGGTCGTCGACCCCGGGATGTTCACCGGCAGCGAGGACGTGTCGTGGTTCGCCCGCGACACCGGCGCGCCGCTGGTCTTCTGGTTCTGGGGCGGCATCGATGCGGCGAAGTTCGCGGCATCCGCCGCCGCCGGCACGCTCGACAAGGACATCCCGACCAACCACTCGCCGTTCTTCGCGCCCGAGATCCACCCGACGATCGAGGTCGGCGTCACCGCACTGTCGGCCGCCGCGCGGGAGTTCCTCGGCTGACGCGCGTTCTCGCCGTTCACAATTCAGCATGAACAGCCGGAACTGCGCCGGATACGCACTCTGGACGCGCGGAACGCACGTTCTCTGCTGAATTGTGAACGGCGAGCGGGGCTGACTCAGCCGCCGATGGCGTTCATGCCACGGGCGGGCTGCAGGAATGACGGGTCGTTGATCGCGTGCCCCGGCAGCTTGCCGTGCACGCAGGAGCGCAGCATGTCGGCGATCCCGCCAGCACGCCGGGCGGAGTCGGATGCTCCGTCGCCGCGCAGCACGCCGATCAGGTCGTACTCGGCATTCGAGAAGAGGCAGTTGCGCAGTTGTCCGTCGGCGGTCAGTCGAAGTCGGTCGCACGCGCCGCAGAAGGGGGCGGTGACCGAGGCGATGACGCCGACCTCGTGCGGTCCGCCGTCGATGCGCCACTTCTCCGCCGGCGCACCGCCGCGGCCGGGAACCGGCTCCAGATCCCACCGCGCGCTGAGCTTCTCGAGGATCTCCTCGCGCGTCACCATCGAGGCGCGATCCCAGGTGTGCCCGGCGTCGAGCGGCATCTGCTCGATGAAGCGCAGCTGCGCACCGACCTCCATCGCGAACGCGACCAGGTCGGGCAGCTCGTCGTCGTTCACGCCGCGCATCGCGACCGTGTTGAGTTTGAGCGGGCGCAGTTCGGATGCCGCCGCTGCCGCGATGCCCTCGAACACGTCGTCGATGCGGTCTCGACGCGTGAGGTCGGCGAAGCGCTGACGATCGACCGTGTCGATGCTGATGTTCAGTCGCGTGAGGCCGGCGTCGATCAGGTCGGGCAGGTGCTTCGCGAGCGTGATGCCGTTCGTCGTCATGGCGACCTCGACAGGGCCTTCGTCCCCCTCGATCGCCGAGACACGGCGCACGACGTCGACGATGTCGGCACGCAGCAGCGGCTCACCGCCGGTGAGCCGGAAGGTGCGGATGCCGAGCGATGCGGCGACCTGCGCCACTTCGACGATCTCGTCGGTCGACAGGATGCTGGTGCGCGCGAGCCATTCGTTTCCCTGCTCGGGCATGCAGTAGGTGCAGCGCAGCGAGCAGCGGTCGGTCAGCGAGATGCGCAGGTCGCGGTGCACGCGACCGTGGGTGTCGACGAGTCCCTGCGACGCGGGCGCGGGGTCTGTGGCGACCACGGGATGCGGCGAGCGCACACCGATCACGACCGGCACGGCCGTCATCGCAGTTTCCCTCTCCCCGACATGTTCCGAGACTACCCGCGCCCCGCGTCGCGCGGCCCATGCGGGCGCGACGACCGGCATATTGACAGGTCCTCTCGGGACGCGCGGCGCTCGCCCAGGCCACCTGGCTGGAGATTCAGCCGGGAGACCACCAGTCATCGGGCGAGCTCAGCGCACGGCTGCAGCTCGAGGAACTGCGACGAACCGCACCAGCGCCGGATCCACACGCAGACGGATCAGATCGCCCGCCGACAGCCCTCCGGCAGCATCCAGCGACAGCTCGATCACGCCTGCATCGGTGTGCACGCGCACGCCTCCCAGCGTGGGCTCGATTCGCACCACCACAGCCGGCCACGACTCCGGTCCCGCCTCGGCGATCCGCACATCGCCCGGGCGGAAGACCGCGGCGAGTGCCGCGCCGTCGGTCGCCGCGAGAGCACGCGATGCAGGATGGGCGCTGGTCAACCGCGCGTCGCCGCAGCTCCACCCTCCCCGCTCGCGACGCCCACCAGCCGGTTCACCCCGGCGATCGACGCGACGAAACCGGATGCCGGGGCGGCGAGCACCTCGCGCACCGGGCCCTCCTGCGTCACGCGACCAGCCTCGACGACGATCAGCCGGTCGGCGAGCGCGACGGCATCCGCGGCATCGTGCGTGACCGCGACGGTCGTGGTCGAGATGAGCTGGTCGCGCAGCATCCGCCTGATGTCGCCTGCCGTCTCGGGGTCGAGCGCGACGAGTGGCTCGTCGAGCAGCACGATGCGAGGGGATGCGGCGAGCGCGCGAGCGACCGCGACCCGTTGCTGCTCACCGCCGGAGAGCTCGTGCGGCATCCGCTCTCCGGAGCCGGGGAGTCCGACCCGTGCGAGCCAATCGTCGGCCCCCGCCCGCGCCGCGCGGGCGTCAGTGCCCGCCGCCCGTGGCCCGAACTCCACGTTTGCGCGCGCCGAGAGATGAGGGAACAGCCGCGGCTTCTGCCCGAGCAGCACGACCCCGCGGCGCATCGGCTCGGCCCTCATCCGAGGCTTCGCGACCCGGTCGACGACCCGGCCCTCGACGGCGATCTCGCCCCCGCCCAGCGGCTCGAGTCCGGCGAGCGCCTGCAGCAGCGTCGACTTGCCCGCTCCGCTGGGTCCCATCACGGCGACCGTCTCGCGGGTCTCCACCTGCAGCGAGACATCGACGGTGAAGTGCTCTCGCGGCACGACCACGCGGGCGCGCAGCCCGGCGACAGCAGGCGCGCTCATCGCGCCGCCCCCGGCCGCCAGCCGCGCACGAGCAGCAGCACGAGGATCGCCGTGGCGAGCAGCAGCAGCGCGAGGGCGACCGCGGCCCCCTGGGTGACGCCCGCGCCGTTGAAGGCCGTGTAGATCGCCAGGGGCATGGTCTGCGTGACGCCGGGTCGGTTGCCCGCGAAGAGTGCCGTCGCGCCGAACTCGCCGATGGCCCGGGCGAAGCACAGCACCACGCCCGCGACGATCCCGGGCGCCGCGAGCGGCAGCGTGATGCGGCGCAGGATCGTCCAGCGGCCGGCTCCGAGCGCGGCGGCTGTCCGCTCGTACTCGACACCGGAGGTGCGCACAGCCCCTTCGACCGCCAGCACGAGGAACGGCAGCGCCACAAAGGTCTGCGCGAGCACGACGGCCGGCGTACTGAAGGAGATCCCGAGACCGCCGAACCACCCCGCCCGCCCGAACAGGTAGAGCAGGGCGACACCGCCGACCATCGGCGGCAGCACGAGCGGCACCGTGACAGCGGCCCGCAGCACGGCGGCCAGGCGGGGCCCGGAGCGGGCGATCGTCAACGCCAGCGGCACACCGATCACGATGCACAGCAGAGTGGCGACGAGGCCGGTGCCGAGCGACAGGAGCAGAGCCGAGCGCGCGGACTCCGACGTCACGTCGGTGATGAAGGTCGACCACTCGACACGGGCGACGAGCGCCGCGAGCGGGAGGATGAGGAACGCGAGACCGATCAGGGCCGGGATGGCCAGGGCACGCGGCGCGTATCCGTGTGAAGCGGCCGCAGTCACGGCGCTCCGAAGCCGAAGTCGGCCAGGATGCTCTGGCCACCATCCGACAGCACGAACGCGACGAACGCGTCGGCGGCCGCAGAGTTCGATGCCTCCGACAGCGTCGCGATCGGATAGTGGTTGACGACCGCGTCGGCACCGTCGGGCACGATCACCTCGACATCGTCACGACCGACGACGTCGGTGGCGTAGACGAGGCCCGCATCCGCCTCACCGGCTGCGACCTTGGTGAGCACCGCGGTGACGTTCTGCTCGAGGCTCGCGGCGTCGACCACGACGCCGGCGTTCGAGAGCAGCGTCGCCGAGGCGGCGCCGCACGGCACCTCGGGGGCGCACAGCACGGTGGTGACGTCGGGCAGATCGGCGAGGGTCTCGACGCGACCCGGATTGCCCGAGGGAACGGCGATCACGAGCGTGTTGGAGGCGAACAGGGTCGGGTCGACCGCGGCATCCTCGAGCTTGTCCATGTTCGCCTCGTCGGCTGAGGCGAAGACGTCGGCCGGAGCGCCCTCGCGCAGCTGGGTGACCAGCGTCGACGATCCGTCGTAGACGCCGCTGAACGTCACATCGGGGTTCTCGTCGGTGAAGGCCGCACCGATCTCGTCGAAGGCGCCCGACAGCGATGCGGCGGCGTACACCGTCAGCTCGCCGCTGACAGCACTCTCCGGTGCATCTCCCGAGCTGGCAGGGGCCGGGGCTTCGGCGGTGCACCCTGTGAGGGCGAGAGCGGCGGCGGCCAGGACGACCGCGACGGTGCGACGCAGGGCGCGATTCATGTCAGCCCTTCGGCACTTCGACGACGACGTTGGTCGCCTTGACGGATGCGGTGGCGAGCGAGCCGACCTCCAGGTTCAGCTCGCGGGCGGCCTCGGCCGACATGAGCGAGACGACGCGGTGGGGTCCGGACTGCAGATCTACCTGTGCCATGACTCCGTCGATCTGCACGCGCGTCACGATGCCGACGAAGCGGTTGCGGGCGCTCGAGAGAGCATGATCCGACGCCTGCGCCTCCTCGGCGAGCTCCACAGCGCGGGCGGCGAGAGCGTCACCGGGGATCTCGGCAGGGACGGCATCCGTCGTCGGCAGCAGGCCCTGATCGATCCAGCGCCGCACCGTGTCATCGCTCACTCCGAGCAGCTGCGCTGCGCGGGCGATCCGAAAGCTCTGCATGGGTGAACACTACCGCAGACGCGGATGCTGACACCGAAAATCACCGCATTCGCGGAAGCAAGACGCTCGCGCGGCATCCGTCCGCTGCGAACTCCGGACGAATCCCCTCGCGCCCGCCGCAATCGCTCACCCCGGGCATAGCCTGGTGCCATGCAGCCGCTCGTCGCTCCCGCGCCCGCCCTCGACCCGGCCGAACTCGTCCGCACCGCCAGGCATGCGGTGCTCACGGGCATCGGGGAGGAGGGGCAGCGCCGTCTCGCCGCGGCACACGTCACCGTGGTCGGCGCCGGCGGCATCGGCTCCCCCGTGCTCCTCGCACTGGCCGCGGCAGGAATCGGCAGCATCACGGTGATCGACGACGACATCGTGGAGCTGACGAATCTGCAGCGCCAGCTCGCTCACCGTGTCGAGGACATCGGCCGCCCCAAGACCGTTTCGGCGGCGCGCGCGATCAGCGCACTGTCACCGGGGGCGGAGGTCGTGACGGCCTCCGAGCGACTCGACTCCGAGAACGCCGAGCGCCTGTTCGCCGGGGCCGACATCGTGGTCGACACGAGCGACTCCTTCGCGACCCGCCGCGACGTCGCCGCGGCGACCGAGAGCCTCGGCATCCCGCTCGTGTGGGGTGCCGTGCAGGAGTGGCACGCGCAGGCCACCGTGTTCTGGTCGAATCCCCCCGAAGGCCACACGCCCGTGGTGCTCACCGATCTCTTCCCGCTCGGCACCGAGGGCGAGCCGCCCAGCTGCGCGCAGGTCGGCGTGCTCGGGGCCCTGTGCGTGCAGGTGGGCGGGATGCTGGCGGGCGAGGTCGTGAAGCTCATCACCGGCGCGGGCGAGCCGCTGCTCGGCCGGCTCGCGATGATCGACTCCCTCACCTCGAGACAGCACGAGATCGCCATCCGTTCGGCGGTGTCGGCATGAGCGCCGCGGGCGGCGGCCGCCGATCCGTCGAGGATCAGCTCGCGCGGGTGCTGGATGCCGTACGCGCACTGCCCGCCGAGGCACGGGCGATCCGGGACGCGGCCCAGCGCACGCTCGCAGAGGCTGCGACGGCGGCGCACGACATCCCGCTCTTCGACAACTCCGCGATGGACGGCTTCGCCGTGCGGGCAGCGGATGTCGCCTCGGCATCCGACGAGAGCCCTGTCGTGCTCCGCGTCGTCGCAGATCTGCCCGCCGGGGTGTCGGACGACCCGGCACTCGGAGCCGGCGAGGCGGCACGCATCATGACCGGCTCGCCCGCCCCGACGACGGCGGACGCGATCGTGCCTTTCGAGGACACCGTCGGCGGTCTCGCCGATTCGCTGGGCGAGGTGCGGGTGCTGCGCGCACCGTCGACCGCAGGAGCGTTCATCCGCCGTCGCGGCGCCGACCTGCGCGCCGGTGACGCAGTGGTGCTCGCCGGCGAGCGCCTCGGAGCGTTCCAGCTGTCCGCTGCCGTCGCCGCCGGGGTCGAGAGCGTGACGGTGACACGCGCACCCCGGGTGGCCGTCGTATCCACCGGCAGTGAGCTGCTCGAGCCGGGCGAGCCCGCAGCGCGCGGCCGCATCCCCGATTCCAACGGTCCGCTGCTCGAGCTCCTCGTCGCCGATGCCGACGCCGAGGTCGTGCTCGTCGCCCGCGTCGCGGATGACGCCGATGCCGTGCGCACCGTCACGGCGACCGCCGTAGAACGCGGCGCTGACGTGATCGTGTTCACCGGCGGCGTGAGCGCCGGTGCGTACGAGCCCGTGCGCGGCGCGTTCGACGGACAGGGCGAGGTCGAGTTCGCGAGCGTCGCGATGCAGCCGGGCAAGCCGCAGGCGTTCGGCGTGCTCGACGCCGGCACTCTGGTGTTCGGTCTTCCCGGAAACCCCGTGAGCGTGGCGGTGTCGTTCGAGGTATTCGTGCGCCCCGCGCTGCTGGCGCTGCAGGGCCGCTCCGAGATCCACCGCCCGCGCGCATCCTTCACCGCGGATGCCGCGTGGACCACCCCGCCAGGACGCCGTCAGTACCTGCCCGCCGTCGTCGACCTCGTGAAGAGGACCGTGCGCCCGGCGACCTCGGGCGGCTCGGGATCGCACCTGGCCGGCGGACTCGCCCGCGCCCACGCGTTCGCCGTCGTGCCCGCTGAGGTCGAGGCCGTCGCCGTGGGCGATGCGATCGATGTCATGCTGGTCGGATGAGCTTCACGCATCTCGATTCGGCCGGCCACGCCCACATGGTCGATGTGACCGGCAAGCAGCCGACGGTCCGCACCGCCACCGCGCGCGGATTCGTGCGCTGCGGCGCCGAGGTCATCGCGGCCCTGCGCGACGGCACCGCACCCAAGGGCGACGTGCTCGCGGTCGCCCGCATCGCCGGCATCCAGGCCGCCAAGTCGACACCCGCTCTGCTGCCCCTCGCCCACGTGATCGGCGTGCACCGCGCGTCGGTCGAGCTCGACATCGTCGACGACGGCGTGCACGTCGAGGCGACCGTGGGCACCGCCGACCGCACGGGCGTCGAGATGGAGGCCCTCACCGCGGTCTCGGTGAGCGCCCTCGCGATCGTCGACATGATCAAGGGCCTCGACCGCTCGGTCGTGATCGAAGACGTGCGCATCGTCGCGAAGTCGGGCGGGCGCTCGGGCGACTGGGTGCGCGAGGGAGAGACGCTGTGACCACCCGCGTCCGCTATTTCGCTGCGGCCGCCGAGGCCGCGGGCACCGACGCCGAGGACCGCGGCGAGCACTCGCTCGAGCAGCTGCGCGCCGCCGTCGTCGTCGACCATCCGGCGCTCGCCGACATCCTTCCGCGGTGCGCGGTCATGGTCGACGGTGTGCGCAGCGATGACGACCGTCCGCTCGACGACGCCCAGCTGATCGACGTGCTCCCCCCGTTCGCCGGGGGATAGGCCGCAGGCGAAGCGATGCCCGCTGGGCGTGCGCTTCGTGCGGCGATCTGCGCGTCAGAAGGACGCGGATGCCGAAAACGGCCTTCAGAAGCGCGAATGGCCGCGTGAAGCAGCCGCAACTCGACTCAGCCGCCGATGCCCTTCCACGAGGTCGAGCCGTCCGACTCGACCTGGCGCTTCCACACCGGCAGCGACGTCTTGATGTCCTCGATGACCGCGCGGCACACCTCGAAGGCCTCGGCACGATGCTCTGCCGCGACCGCGATGACCACGGCCGCATCCCCGACGTCGAGGCGACCGATTCGGTGGCTCACGGCGACCAAGACCCTGGCGTCGCCGACGGCATGCGCTGCCGCCTCCTCGGCGATGCGTCGCAGCGTCGGCTCCGCATCGGGGTGCGAGCTGTATTCGAGCCCGACCACCGGGGTCGTCGCATCGGGGTCGTTGTCGCGCACGCGCCCGATGAAGGTCGTGACCCCGCCCAGGGCCGGGTCGTCCACCGCAGCGAGATGCGCGTCGACGTCGAGCTTCTCCTCCGAGATCGCTGCGATCCGCACCTCGTTCACGAGTGATCACCGCCCTCGACCTGGTCGACGACGTGTCTGGCGACGGTGAGCACGACGGGAACACCGGATGCCACGGCCCGGGGCGACCCGGGAAGATTCACCACGAGCGATCCGGCCGGGTCGACGATGCCCGCCACGCCACGAGAGAGCACGGACAGCGGGGTGTCGGCGAGGCCGCTGCGGCGCAGCTCCTCGGCGATGCCGGGCACCTCGCGGGTGATCACCCGACGGGTGCCCTCCGGCGTCTCATCGCGCGGACTGACGCCGGTCCCCCCGGTCGTCACGATCAGCCTCACGCCGCGGGCCACCGCTCGGCGCAGCGCATCCGCGACCGAGGTGGCGCCGTCGGCGATGACCTCGGCATCCGGGCAGTGCCACCCGGCATCCCGCAGCAGCCCGACCGCGATCGGCCCTCCCCTGTCTTCGCGTTCACCCGCGAAGGATCGATCCGAGACAGTGATCACGCAGGCGGGGAGCGACGTCATGGCTCCCACACTAGGGCGAGACCCGGGGTCGCGCACCGGCATCAGGCGACGCGGATCAGCGACCGCTGCCAACCCGACGAACCGTTCGGCGCGATCGGCGCCCGCTCCTCGATCTGCAGGTCGCCGTTCTTGTTGATGGCTCGCACGGCCACGTAGTGCGTGCCCGGCGTGGCATCCCACTCCATGAACCACTGCACCCAGGTGTCCTCGTTGATCGGTGCCGACAGCGTCGCCGGCATCCAGTCGCCCTCATCGATGCGCACCTCGACACGCTCGATGCCGACCGACTGCGCCCACGCGACGCCCGCGATCGGGATGCGGCCGGCCTTGACCGCCTCGCCGACCTTGGGAGTGTCGACGCGCGAGGCGAACTTGATCGGCGCCTCGGCGCTGTATCCGCGCGGGGTCCAGTAGGCCTCGTCCTTGTCGAACGTCGTCACCTTGAGCTCGGTCAGCCACTTCGTCGCCGAGACGTAGCCGTAGAGACCGGGAACGACCATGCGCACCGGGAACCCGTGCTCGAGCGGCAGCGGCTCGCCGTTCATGCCCACCGCGAGGATCGCATCGAGGTTGTCGTCGGTCAGCGCCGACAGCGGCGTGCTCGCGGTGTATCCGTCGACGCTCTTCGACAGCACCATGTCGGCTCCGGACTTCACCCCTGCCTTCTTGAGAACATCGCGCAGCGGGACGCCGAGCCACTTCGCATTGCCGACGAGGTCGCCGCCCACCTCGTTCGAGACGCAGGTGAGGGTGATCGCATACTCGTCGAGCCCCATGTCGAGGATGTCCTGGAAGCTCATCTCGACGCGCTGATCGACCATGCCGTCGATCACGAGACGCCAGGTGCTGGGGTCGATCGTGGGCACGGTCAGCGCGGTGTCGACGCGGTAGAAGTCCTTGTTCGGGGTGAACAGCTTGCTCAGGCCCGGGATGTCGAGCTCGGCGCCCTTCGGCACCGTGACCGTCGACTTCGGCGCCGGGAGCTTCAGCGCCTCCCGGATCGACGCCACGGAGGCGACCGTCATGCTCACCGTGCGCGACGCGATGCCGACGACGACCGCCGAGACGCTCGCGATCCCGGCGAGGATGAAGAACTGCCGACGCCCCAGATCCTTCGGCGGCTGCGCGGCATCCTGGCCCACCGTCCCGGTGCCGGTCGCGGCGAGACCCTCGCCCTTGCGGTCGGTCATCACGGCGGGAACCGCCGAGGCCCTCCACGTCTTCAGACGGCGGATCAGGAGCACCATCAGGATCGACCCTGCGATGGTGCCGAGCACGGGAGGCAGGAAGGCGAGGGGCGTGACTCCCGCCCTCGTCACGATCGCCGCGGTGGAGAGCGCGCCCGCGACCACCAGGGCGATCACGCCGAGCGGGGGACGGAGCAGCTGAAGGACTCCGGCGATCGCCGACGCGATCACCACCGCGAGACCGAGACCGACCAGCAGCGCGATCTTGTCGTACTCGCCGAAGGTCGCGATCGCGAATTCCTTGAAGGGCTGCGGCACGATGTCGATCACGAATCCGCCGACCGCGAGGATCGGGCTCGCTGAGCGCGCGAAGATCAGCGCGAACAGCTCTGCGGTGGCCAGGAAGACGGCACCGCTGATCACACCCGAGAGTGCTGCCCAGAGGATGAATCGCCTGCCCTTGCTGCGCTGTGGGTCTTTGCTGCGCTGTGCCATGATCTGCTCCTTCGCACCGCCGACGGTGTGGTCAGCGGTTGTTCGGAGCGAAGGCGCGAACGGATGGTCGCGAGCGCCGGTGCGTCAGAGACGCCGCGCGGTGATGGTGTCGCGGTCCTGCAGCTGGCGCAGAGTGCGCAGGCACCGGGAGCACAGGATCTCGACGCGACGCGGGTGGTTCTCCCCGCAGACGCAGTCGACCGTGACGCGCCACTTGGCCTTGCGTCCGCAGGCGGCATAGGCCTCGTCGTCGCCGTGGTCGCACTCGCACAGCTGGCGTCCTCGGTCGAGACCGGGGAGCTCGACGAGGGTGCGCTCGAGGTCGGCGACCGGGGGCTGCTGCGTCTTCACCACCTGCCCATGCTCCCGGAGCCCGCCGCCGCGCGCAACACCGCGCCGCTCGCGTGCGCCGCGCACCGGAGACGACGAGCGTCGGGTCAGACCTGCACGACGTGCGGCGGGGGCGGCGGCGCGAGCTGGCGCTGCGGCACTCCGTGCGCCTCGCGATGCAGACGCTCCATGCGGCTGTCGAGCTCGGCGGCGGCCTCGGCCGCATCGGTCAGGCTGTCGACGAGGTGCGAGGGCACCTGGTTCGAGAACTTGTAATAGATCTTGTGCTCGAGGCTGGCCCAGAAGTCCATCGCGATGGTCCGGAACTGCACCTCGACCGGCACCGCGAGCGCCCCGGTCGACAGGAACACCGGCACCTCGATGATCGCGTGCAGGCTCTTGTAGCCGTTCTCCTTCGGCGTGGCGATGTAGTCCTTGACGGTGCGCACGGTGACGTCGTCCTGCGCGGTGAGCAGGTCGAACAGGCGGTACACGTCGGCGACGAAGCTGCACGTCACGCGCACGCCGGCGATGTCGGTGATCTCGGAGCGGATGCGCTCGAAGTCCGGCTCGACGATGCCCTTGCGGGCGATCTTCTCGACGATGCTGTCGGGGGTCTTCAACCGGCTCTTGACGTGCTCGATCGGGTTGTACGCGTGGTGATGGGTGAACTCGTCACGCAGGATCGAGATCTTCGTCTCCACCTCCCGCATCCCGAACTCGTACTCGCGCAGGAAGCGCTGGAACTCATCGCGGAGCTCCCGAGTCTGCTGGATCGCATCGTCGGTGAGCTGAAGGGACGTCATGCATCCGACGTTACGCGTTCGTGATCGGCGCAGGCTGTGCATCGCCGATGAGAAATTCGGTCCGGCGCGGTCTTGACGATGTCGGAGGCCGGGTCTACAACGGACGACATGGCTACCGCAGGCGAGAAGTGGACAGAGGCGTACGTCGAGGCGTGGCGATCGAACGACCCGCAGCAGATCGCGGCGCTCTTCAGCGAAGACGCGATCTACCTCACGAGCCCCGACGCCGAGCCGCGGGTCGGTCGGGCCGACATCGTCGCCGGCTGGCTCGAGGACCTCGACGATCCGGGCACGTGGTCGTTCGAGTGGTGGATCGTCCGCGAGGATGACGACTTCGTGGCGATCGAGGGGCGCACGCAGTACCCGTCTGAAAGGGACTATCTCAATCTCTGGATCGTCCGACTGGATGCCGAGGGCCGGGCGACCGCGTTCACCGAGTGGTACATGCCGCGCCCTCATTCCGAGTGACCGCCTCGGCCCCGTAAGGATTCCGTTAGGGACACCGGGGGCACCCGTAGGGATTCCGTGAGGAACGCGTGAGGAAGCCGTTCGCGGGCGTAATGTCGCCCGACGTGTCAGATGAAACCCGGGACAACCTCGACGCTCCTCCTCGCGTGAAGCGCATTCTCATCGGCGACCCGCTGACGAGCGCACAGGTCGACGATCAGCTGCTCCCGAAGAAGATGGCGTTGCCGATCTTCGCGTCGGACGCTCTGAGCTCGGTCGCCTACGCGCCGCAGGAGCTCGTGATGATCCTCCTCATCGGCGGACTGACGTTCCTGTCGTTCACGCCGCTCGTCGCGGTCGCGGTCGTCGTGCTGCTGATCGTCGTCGTGCTCAGCTACCGGCAGCTCATCAAGGCCTACCCCTCGGGCGGCGGCGACTACGAGGTCGCCTCGAAGAACCTCGGCGAGATCCCCGGCGTCATCGTCGCGGCCGCGCTGCTGGTCGACTACGTGCTGACGGTCGCCGTGTCGGTGGCATCCGGCGTCGACAACATCATCTCGGCGGTGCCGGGCCTCGATCCGCTGCGCGTCGAGCTGGCGGTCGGATTCGTGATCCTCATCATCCTGGTGAACCTGCGAGGAGTGCGCGAGGCCTCGCTCGTCTTCGCGATCCCGACCTACGTGTTCATCGCCTCCGTCGGCTTCATGATCGTGACCGGGCTGTTCCGCACCTTCCTCGGCGATGCGCCGGTCGCCTCGAGCGCCGAGTTCGCCGTGCACTCCGAAGACCTCGGCCAGGCCGCGGTGATCCTTCTCATCCTGCGGGCGTTCTCGAGCGGATGCTCGGCCCTCACCGGCGTCGAGGCGGTGTCGAACGGCGTGCCCGCCTTCCGCACCCCGAAGGTCCGCAACGCCCAGACCACGCTCGTGCTGATGGGTTCCATCGCCGCGTGCCTGTTCGCCGGGCTCACCGCCCTGGCCCTGATCACCGGCGTGCACTACGCCGAGAACCCGTGCGACCTGATCGGCTTCGACTGCTCGAACCCGCAGCCGAGCCTGATGGCGCAGATCGCGTCTGCGACGTTCGGCGGCGGCAGCATCCTGTTCTTCATCATCCAGGCGGCGACCGCCTGCGTGCTGCTGCTGGCTGCCAACACCGCCTTCAACGGATTCCCGCTGCTCGGCTCGGTGCTCGCCCGTGACGGCTATGCCCCCAAGTCGCTGAACACCCGCGGCGACCGCCTCGTGTTCTCGAACGGCATGATCGTGCTGGGGATCGCGGCGATCATCGTGCTCGTGGTGTTCCAGGCGAAGCTCACCACGCTGATCCAGCTCTACATCATCGGCGTCTTCGTGTCGTTCTCGCTCGGGCAGATCGGCATGGTCCGGCACTGGCGCCGCGTGCTGCGCGGGCCGCTCGAGACGACTCCCGGATCGGGCGTCGACGGCGCCTCGGCATCCGACCGCCGCTCGGCGAAGATCGGGCTGGTCATCAACTCGGTGGGCGCCGCGATGACGGTGGCGGTGCTGCTGATCGTGACGATCACGAAGTTCACGCACGGCGCCTACCTGGTGTTCTTCGCGATCCCGGTGCTGGCGTTCCTGATGATGGGTGTGAAGCGGTACTACCGCGACGTCGAGCACGAGATCGCGATCGACGACACGACGAAGTTCGGCGCGACGGGCGACCTGGCGATCGTGCTCGTCAACCGTCTGCAGAAGCCCGTCATCAAGGCCATCGACTATGCGGTCGCCGCGAAGCACGGCAAGACGCTGGCGGTGCACGTCGCCGTGGCATCCGACGATGCCGCGCAGCTGCAGAAGGAATGGGCCGACCACCTCGTGCCGATCCCCCTGGTGATCGTCGAGTCGCCGTTCCGGTCCTTCGCTCAGCCGGTGACCCAGTTCATCACGCAGTACCGCGAGAAGCACGGCTCGTCGGTGGTCACGGTCTACCTGCCGCAGTACATCGTGGGGCACTGGTGGGAGACATTCCTCCACAACCGGCGCTCGCGTCGTCTCGCCAACCAGCTGATGCTCGTGCACGGGGTGTCGATCACGCTCGTGCCGTGGCTGCTCGACTCGTCCGAGCTGATCTATGGACGGCGCTCGCGTCCCCTGCCCGGGCAGGAGCGTGCGGGGCGTCCGGTCGTCGTCAGCGGGCGTCGCGCGCACCGGCCCGAAGGTCCGCCCGAGAGCTGACGCTGCTCAGGATGCGGCGAGCACACCCCCGAGGATTCTCGCCGCCTCCGTGAATCGCGACGGGTCGGCGTGGGCGTAGTTGAGGCGCACATACGACCCGGAGGGCTCGGCGGGGAACCACTCGGCCCCGGGAGAGATGATGAGGCCGCGCGCCTCGCATGCGCGAACGACGGCCACGACATCGGTGCCCTCCAGAAGCCGCGCCCAGAGGTTGAGGCCGCCGGTCGGCACCGTCTCGACGATCGCCGTCGGAGCGTGCTCGGCGAGGCTCGAGAGCAGCAGATCCCGTCGCGCCCGCAACTGTTCTCTGAATCCGCGGAGGTGAGTCCGCCAGGCCGGTTGGGTCACGACGTCGAGCGCTGCGGCCTGCAGCACCCCGCTCACGTACATCGACTCGGCGGCGCGGTCGGCGAGGATGCGTTCGCGAGCCGGGCCGCGGGCGATCAGCGCTGCGATCCGCAGCGACGGTGAGACGCTCTTTGTCAGCGAGCGGAGATAGACGACATGGCCGTCATCGTCCATCGCCGCGATCGGCCGCGGATCGCCATCGATGGCAAGATCGTGCGCCCAGTCGTCTTCGATGAGGAAGGCCCCGTGTCGACGCACGCTTTCGAGCACGGCGAGGCCCGTCGCCGCCGGCCACCTGGCGCCGGTCGGGTTCGCGAATGTGGGTTGCGCGTAGAACGCGCGAGCCCCGGTCTCGGCGAAGGCTCGCTCGACGGCATCCGGATCCGGACCGTGGGGGCCCGACGGGATCGGCACCAGAACCACCCCTGCCTGCTCAGCAGCGAGCAGCGCACCCCAGTAGGTGGGGGACTCGATCAGCAGCGGCTGGCCGGCGCCGACCACAGCTCGGAAGATCGAACTCAGCCCGCTCTGACTGCCCGCGATCACGAGAGCATCCCTCGCGGACGCCGGAGCGACGTCTGCCGGTGCGGATGCCGCGAGCTCGGCGGCGAACCATGCCTGGAGTTCGGGCAGCCCGGCGGCGGGTGAACGGGTGAGCGCCGAGGAGGTTCGCGCCGCGCGGGTGATCGCCTGGCGGACGAGCCGTTCGGGAAGCAGCTCGACGGCGGGGTACCCCGAGTGCATGCCGATCGCATCGGGGGCGACGGTGCGCTGCGTCGAGGTGAGACCGGCGAGTCTGGCGGGAGGCGCCCCGAGGGCGGATGTCTGCCATCCGTAGTCCGCAGCGCGGGGCGGTCGCTGCGCCCGCACGAACGTGCCCGCCCCCGGTCTCGACTCGACAAGCCCCAGTCGCGCCAGGTGTGCCATGGCCTTCTGCACCGTCACGGGGCTCGCACCGTACTCCGCGACGAGGGCGCGATTCGACGGCACGCGGGCGCCCGGCGGAGCCGACGCGATCCACCGGCGGAGGCCGGCCACGATTCGGTCACTGCTATCCTGACTCATGAAACAAAAGAGTAGCGTTATCGTCCGCCCACGTGCGCCGCTATCCTCGAGTCCCGGGCTCTGGTGGGGACTCCTCGGCGTCACCGCCTTCTCGTTCACTCTCCCGTTCACCCGCATCGCGGTCGGCGGCCTCTCGCCGCTGTTCATCGGATCCGGCCGCGCGGTCGTCGCCGCAGCGCTCGCTGCCATCGCTCTGGCGGCCACCCGGCAGCATCCGCCGACCAGGGTGCAATGGTGGCGACTCGCGATCGTCGCCGGCGGCGTGGTCGCGGGGTTCCCCCTCTTGACGTCGTTCGCCATGACCGCCGCACCGGCGAGCCACGGCGCCGTGGTGATCGGCCTGCTCCCCGCAGCGACGGCCGTCATCGTCGTGCTCCGCACGCGCGAACGGCCGGGACGTGCGTTCTGGTGGTTCGCCGCACTCGGCGCCATCACGGCGGTGGTCTTCGCGTCACTGCAGAACGGGGATCTCGGCGCACTCCACTGGGCCGATCTGCTGCTGTTCGCCGCGGTGCTCGCTGCGGCTGTCGGCTATGCGGAGGGCGGCCTGCTGGCTCGGGAGCTCGGAGCTTGGCAGACCGTGTCGTGGGCGCTCGTGCTCGCCGCGCCGCTGATGCTCGTGCTGACCCTGGCCTCGGCGGTCGCCGACCCGCCGACGGCATCGCCGGTGCAGTGGCTCGCCTTCGCCTACCTCGCCGTGGTGAGCATGTTCCTCGGATTCTTCGCCTGGTACCGCGGGCTCGCGATCGGGCCCATGGCCCCGGTGAGCCAGATCCAACTGGTCCAACCCGTGATGAGCATCGCGTGGGCCGCGCTGCTTCTTCATGAGCAGATCGGATGGCCCACCGCGCTCGGCGGCCTGGCCGTCATCGTGTGCGCCGCGCTCGCGGTGCGCACCCGACTGATCCATCCCCGACCCACCACCCGCCCCCTGAACGAGGAGTTCTGATGCGCCACACACCCCGTTACCTGATGACCGACCCGCTCGAGGTGAAGCGCCTGATCCGCGGCAACCCGTGGGCGACCTTCGTGTCCCCCGCGAGCACAGGGCTGGTCGCTTCGCATTACCCCGCGCTGCTGATCGAAGACGAACACGAGATCGTGATCGCGAGCCACTTCGGTCGCCCCGACGAGCAGCTGCATGAACTGGGCGCGCACGAGGTGCTCGTGATCATCCAGGGCCCCCACGACTACGTGTCGCCCAGCCTCTATGCACCCGGCGACCTCGTGCCCACCTGGAACCACGTGACCGCTCATCTCTACGGCACTCCCGAGATCCTCACCGAGGAGGAGAACTACGCCATGCTCGCGCAGCTGACCGACCACTTCGAGAAGGGAATGCCGCACGGGCGCAGCCTGTCGGAGGACGAGGCCGGCACCCGGCGAGCGGCGAAGGGAACCGTCGGACTGAGGATGCGTGTCGACCGGTTCGACGCGCGCGCCAAGCTGAGCCAGAACAAGTCTCCCGAGGTGCGAGACACCATCACCGGGCGGTTCGACGAGACGAACGCGGCACTCGCGGCCGAGATGCGTCGAGTGTCCGGCCACGCCCCTCAATAGGCTGGGGCGATGACCGATTCGCCGCACACCGACGTCTGGCCCGTCCGCACCGAGCGGCTGCAGATCCGGCCGATGACGGCACCCGACGTCGACGTCATGTGGGAGTGGCGTCGACGGCCGGAGGTGAACCGGTGGCTCGGACTCGCGCCGGCCACACTCGAGGAGTTCCGCGAGCTGTATCTCGACCCCGGCCGGCTCACGTCGATGTACCTCGTCGAGCTGATCACGGAGAACGACGGGCCCACGCCGATCGGCGACATCATGATCAGGATCGGTGACGGCTGGGCGCAGCTCGAGGTCGCCGATCAGGCGAGGGGCGTCGAGGCGGAGCTCGGCTGGGTGCTCGACCCCGCGCACACCGGTCGCGGCTATGCGACCGAGGCCATCCGCGCCGTGATCGACGTCTGCTTCGGTCCGCTGGGGCTGCGCCGGGTGCACGCCGGATGCTTCGCCGACAACGAGCCCTCGTGGCGTCTGATGGAGCGGCTCGGCATGCGCCGGGAGGAGTTCAGCCGCAAGACCGCTCTGCACCGGTCGGGCGAGTGGCTCGACGGGCTCAACTACGGCATCCTCGCGGAGGAGTGGACACCGACGCGTCAGAGTTCTGTGACCCCGTCGACCACGAACGTGTAGAGGTCTCTCACCAGATCAGTCGCTTCGAGGCGGTCGCGATCGCGCGCTGCGGCGACGAGCGCGTCGACGACCGATCGGAGCATGGCGGGGTTGCGGGGCCGGCTGAGCGAGCGGATGCCGAGCACCAGCGCCGTGCGCTTCGACGCGTGCAGGGCGCTGAGGTGTCGGTTGCGCGAGAACACCGCGAGCAGGTCGAGCAGTTCCCACAGCCCCTCCGCTCCGATGACCTGATCGCTCTCGTCCGACGCCCAGAGTTCGCGGACGGTCGCCGCCCGCTCGGCGAGATCGGCGATCTGCGCCTCGGTCGCCTCCGCGATGCCGAGGTCGGCCGCCGCGATCGACAGGCCGGAGCACTCAGCGGCGACAGCGACGAACCACGCGGGGGTCGGCGTCACGACGACCGACGCCCTGTTCAGACGGTGCTCGATCAGATGCATCGCTTCAAGGGTGCCGAGGGCTGATCGCACGGTCGCCGCGGCGACGGTGAGCCGCTGTGCGAGGGCGGTGACCGATAAGGGATCGCCGGGCGCCAGTTCGCCCGACTCGATCGAGTGCGCGAGCGAGTCGACGACGGCATCCGCTCGGGAGGTGATGACGGGCGGTGGCTGCTCGACCCCTCCCAGCAGTCGCGTGGAGTTCAGCCTGTCGATCCGCCGGTCGGGCATGTCAGTCCCCGGGTAAGAGGACGGCGGGCGTCGAGCCGGCGGAGACGGAGGCGGATGCCGCGGCGAGCGCCGCCGCCGCGCGGAGAGGTTCGATCGTCGATCTCAGGAACAGCGGTTCGATGAGGTCGCGTACCCCGACGCCGTCGCGCCGATCGAGCAGGGCACGCAGCTGATCGAGGGCCGCGCGCATGTAGTCGACGAGTTCGTCGGGCACGCGTTGCGCGGGCACTGTTCGGGTGAGGTGCAGCACCAGCTGACCGTCGAGGATGTCGATCATCGTCTGGTTGTGCGCGTTGAGCACGATCTCGCCCCACAGCGCGTACCAGAGGCTGAGCCCCTCGCGACTCGAGGTTCCTGCGAGCTCGGCGACCAGGAGTCCGTCGATCCTCTCGTGCAGAGAGGCGACCTGCTCGTCGGTGTAGGTCGGCACTGCTCTGACGGCGCAGTATCCGATCATGGCGACGGCGGTCTCGACACGTTCCGCCTGTGCCTCGAGGTCGACCGGCGCGACGCGTGTGAACCGGTTGGTGCTGACCTCGATGAGTCCGAGGTCGGCGAGACGGTTGAGAGCCTCGCGGATGGGCGTGCGGGAGACGCCGTATTCGGCCTGCAAGTCCTGGTCGCGAATCTCTTCGAGGGGTTGCATGCGCCCAGAGATGATCTCTTCGGCGAGCGTGGCGAAGACCTGGTCGCGGATCAGCTGCCGCGGCCGGATCGGCAGAGATGCGCTGATGTCGCCCACGGGCACACTTTATGCCGGTGTCATGCCGACGCACCATACATCAGGCACTGAAGTTTCACCGGATCCGACGGCATGTGCGTAGCGTTGCGGAGTAGGGCAGCGACCCTCACCCGGCACACACTCCCCATGTCGTGCCGCGGACCTCCCCCAGATCCCGTGACGCGAGTCGCTGCCCTGTTCCCTCCCCTGCGGCCGGGATCGGGATGCCGGTCTCAGCCTGCGACGAAGGCGAGCGCGAGCGTGGCGACCAGCACCGTCGGCACGGCGACGATCGCACCCCAGAGCATCAGGCTGCCCCAGCGGATCTCGACCCCCAGCGACACCACCCTGTGGTGCCAGAGCAGCGTGGCGAGCGATGCCCACGGGGTGATCAGGGGGCCGAGGTTCACGCCGATCAGCAGCGCCATGAGCGCGACCGGATCGCCGGCTGTGGGTTCGAGGATCAGGTAGGCGGGCAGGTTGTTGACCCCGTTCGCGGCGAGCGCGCCCGCCGCAGAGAGACGCAGCAGTTCTGCGGGCGCGTGGCCACTGGTCGCGAGGACCGACAGGAAGTCGAGGATGCCGTTCGCGTGCGCGGTCTCGACCACGACGAACAGGGCCGCCGCCAGGCCGATCGCCGGCCATGGCACGAGCGAGAGTCGCAGCACATGGCGACGCCGGATGCCGAACACGACGATGAGCACGAGCGCTGCGACCGTCGCGGGGATCCACACGTCATGGGTCACTGCGAGCAGCGGCATCAGGAGCAGCAGGATGGCGGACGCCGCCCAGAAGAGCATCCGGTCGGAAGGGGCACCGCCTGTCGGAGTGCGATACCCGCCGAAAAGCGTGCGCCGGTGTCGCAGCGTGAGGATCACGACGGGCACGAGCACCCCGACCAGAGTCGGCGCCCAGCTCAGCGCGAGGAACGCGAGCGGGTCGTCACCGATCGACCGTGCCGCGAGCAGGTTCGTGAGGTTCGAGACGGGCAGGGCGAGGGACGCCGTGTTCGCCAGCCACACGGTGACGAGGGCGAACGGAAGCGGCGGGATGCCGACGCTCTGCGCGAGCACGACCACGACCGGCGTCACGATCACCGCCGTGGTGTCGAGCGACAGAAACACCGTGCTGATGACGGCGAGCACCACGACCGACAGCCACAGCAGGATGACCCGCCCGTGGCCCCATCGAGCAAGACGCTGCGCGACGACGTCGAACACCGCAGCGTCCCGGGCCAGCTCGGCGACGACCGTGATCGCGATGACGAACCCCAGCACCGGTGCGATGCGAGCGCCGAGCGCCCCGGCATCCGCGGGTGGAAGGATGCCCGTGACGATGCAGACGAGTGCGACGGCGATGAGCGCCAGGACGATGATCGTCCCCGCTCCCAGCCGCCGCCGCGTCGCACTCACTCGCTGAGTGTAGATCCGGAGGGGGTGTGATCCGGTGAGCGTCCGGGACCGCCGCGCCGCATCCGCTGATGGTTGCGGCGCACTGGGCGAAGGATCTGATCGCACTCCGGAAGGCGTTCACCGGGATTTCTCACTTGCGTCTGCTCCTACGCTAGTGGGGGTTCATCTCGAGCGCTTCCCTCATGAGCCGAGCGAGGAGAACGACGTTGCGGCTACGCCCGACGGTGACGGGCAGAGGCACCCGTCGACCTGTCACACGCTCTACCTCGATCATGCGCAGGGAACCGATGAACGGGAGCCATCCGACGCCATCGCCACCCGCACCGTAGTAGCGAGTCACATCGAAAGCCGAGACCTGTCCGCGAGTGAAGGAGTAGCGGCGAAACCACGACACCACGACTACTTCGCCAGGCCCAGCCCACACGCCAAGGAAGAACGACCGAAGGAGTGCGGCCACGGCGACGCCGTATACCGGAACACCAATCCACCAATACTCCGAGCCCCAGCTGACCAAGACGAACAGGCCACTAGCCGTCGCACCCCAGAGCAAGCAGCCCAGCCGGGCACCGCCACCAGAACCTCTCACCTTCCCCACGCCGGTCACATCTCCCTATAAGGCTTGCCCCAGTTCACAGTTCAAGTCGTAGCCGCGAACATTCGCTATCTGCACTGCAGATTTATCTCGGTCGACAGTATGGCCCGAGACTCAACTCTGCGGCTTCAGAAAACTCCCGCAAAGAGAATGGATCCCGAAACCAGTGCGAGCAGTCCGTAGGCGAGCAAGATGGTTCCCACGGTTATAGCTATCGAGTGCCGCTTTGGCAGTCGAAGCTCGTGCGCGCCCTGCCATTCCGCCCTTCGCCCCCACGCGCGAATTCCCACCGCGAGACCGAAACCCGCAGCACCAGCACCAGACACAACGAGCAAGACAGAGGTTACTTTCCAGGCAACGCCACCCCCTGCAAAGATTGACGACAGAATGTGGTCAAAGTCACTTCCGCCAGAGATACTTCCGCTGGCCGCTGCGGCAACGGTCAACGCAAGGCCAAACGCCATCTGCATCAGACCAACTCCCACGGCGTACACGACAGGGGACCTTCCATTGCCACGCGTCAACCCCGAATTCGACAGGTTATGGGCGAATCGGCGTCGGAGCACAACTACGGCAACCCCGCCCGCTATGAGGATCGCACCGAGGAAAAGGAAAACTGCAGAGATGACATTCATACTTCCAACCTGCCTGTTTGCATTCGACTCCCACGATGACAACTGAGTTGCGTTACGTTCAACGTTGAGTAAACAACCATAGTAATCCCGCTCCCCCCGACACTCCGTTCGATTCAAATGGGGGCGCCATGATCGTCGAAGCTGTGATCCCTCCCGCGTAGAGCCATCCCGCCCAGCACTTGCTATCCCACCCGTTCCCCAGACAGTCCGTGGCTGCAGACGCGACGGAGAACGGCAATGCGGCCACTCCAAGCCCCTTAGAAACTACCGCTGCGACGAGGCACGCATGTGGGCCGCCGAGGCACCCGAGGGACGCAGCCGCACCTAGGCCGTTGAGCGCGACAGATACGACGCCGAAACCTACTGACAGTCCGTTCCAGATGTCATTGTCCGAGATCTCATCTGTAGGCAGAAGCGGACGCGACGCCGTCCGCACGGCGAGCCTGTTTTTCACAACTGGCACCCCCAGAAACCTGGCCGCCGTGGTGGCTTGCGTCCGCTGACTCCGCTGCGTTGTGCTGCTCGTGGCGCTGTTCTTCGTAAGGGCGGGTCCCTTCCACTTGTCTCCCGCCAGATCGTGCATGTTGATGGGATCGGTGGGCCACGCGTAGTCGTTCGCGCCGCCACCCTCAACGGGGTCGACCTGCAGGAACCGGCCCAGCGCGGGCACATACAACCGGACACCCATCTCGACAACGAGCGTCGAGCCCACCGACTCTGCCGGCTTCAACGCGCCCTGATGCCAGAGCGTGTTGCCGGCCACCTGACCGGTGTCATTCGACGCCGCAGTGCCGATCGCGAACGTCACCGGATCCACCGGCTGTCCGAACGGATCCCACAACAGCAATGCCCCGTTCGCCCCGCCCGACCGGGTCATCAACCCGTGACCGGCGAGATTCGGGAACGACCACGTCACCGTGCCCGCCTGATTCGTCCATGACACCCCACCCGGCAATCCGAGACTGCGGGTCAGGGCAGTGCCGACCTTCTGACCCCATGCCGCATCCCCCGCCGCCGCGAACAGATACCGCGTCACCACCGCAGGCGCAGACCCCGCCGGATCCATCGTCCGCGACAAAGTACAAATCCATGTAGGCCTGATTCGGGCCTGAGCAACAAGCTAGTGGCGCCTTCATCCTCGACTCTTCCACGAAGGCGCTCGAACCGAATCACCGTCCGCGCTTAGCGAAGGTGCAAGATAGCGGCGTAGATGCTAGTTGAAGTGCTGCACCAGGGCGACTGTGGCACCGCCCACGACCCATAACCCGAACAAGACGAACACTGCTCCCAGAACTCGCGTGGCCCGCGAGGACTGCGTGCCAGCTGACGCATCCGCGACGCGCTTTCCGAGAAGCGTTCGCTGCGACCTGTAGATCGCTTCGTTCGTGCGTCTCGCGTGCATGGCGATCCACGCGCCAACCAGGATGATCAGAGGACCAGCGATGAGTCCGGAAACGATGATTCCTGGATTGATCATCTCTTCACCACCCCCATCCGCCTTGCGCGCTACATCTGGCCTTCACTCCGGATCCTAATCCGCCCCCTGCATATCCGAGCGGGCCATTCTCTCGAATGCCGACTTCGACATAGACGCCAAGCGACGCGACCGTCCCCTCACGAGATCTATCAAGCCAGAATCCGGGGCCAGACTCTGTCGAGGCGCCGGCGGTGAGACTGATCCTGAGTCGCGATGGCACGTGCCGAGGCCGCGTTCAGGGCCCGACGTGCCCACGAACGTATTCGGACACCAGGCATCTTCACACATCAATCTCTACTTGCCCCGCTCAGGAGCTAGCCAGGCGAACTACTGACGCTATACCGAGACAGATCATCGCCAGCCCGATACTCACAGCGATCACACCGACGAAACCAACCCAGAATGAGCTCTGAAGGAGTTCGAACGCCGCAGACGCGCTCCGCCCGACCAGTCGCCTTTGCCGCTTCCTAGTCTGCTCCCATAGTGCCTTGCGGAATCGGACAATCATGACGCCCGCCACGATGGCTCCCAATCCGAAAATCAAGTAGATCAATACCTGTCCCAAGTTTGCGGCGTCCTCACCAACCGCCCCAGCCAACACCGCAATCTCGATTCACCGACTACACGAACAGATACCGCATAATCACTGATCTGCTGATTCCCCGTCGATATAGAGCTTTCTGTACTGCTCGAGAGCCAGCGAAGTTCGACGGGTCGTTTCGGCGATCGGAACGCCGCTCATCGGTCCTCGGGCGCCAGACCTCCAGACTCGTACCCGAGAGTCCAGCACCTCCTCGTCCTCGAGTTGCGAGGCGAGGAAAGGGATCAGCTCCTCCCGCGCTCGCCTCTGGGATACAGCCATAAGGCACCCCATGAGCTCCCGAACGTGTCCATCAGCGCTTGCGCTGTATGCAACGAAGGAAAAGAAGACCAGTCTCTTCAGTAGTTCCGAGTCTCCTGTCTCGCGCCGCGGGTCGAGGACACTCGGGGAGAACGCACTGAGACTGGGTGTACGAAACCACGGAGCCGGTTCGACGTTGGACCAATTTGCCGAGTTTCGCCCCGTCTCGATTTCCACGAGTGCAGGTATGAGTGGTGAGGGGGCGACGTCATCAACGATCCCCAACAACCTCTCGCCCAAAGCCCCGTCGTCATGCGCACCAGCCTGAGGCGCTTGTATCGCCTTCTGGTACGCCAGCTCTCCACGTGCCACAATCTCGCAGCGATAGTAGAGGGAAGAATCGGCACTCACGATGCTCTCGTCGCCGAAGTTGCTGCGCACCGTGTTTCCCGGATGATCGAGATCATGAAGCTTCTGCCAGAGTGCGTCCCGAAATCCGACAATTTCCCTGTACGAAAGACCACTCAATCGGTCGATCAATCGCGACAGGGAGGTCCGGTCTAGACCTTCGCGGAGCACGCTGATGTGCTGCCAGAACTCGTCGTCAGACATCGGGAACCGCTCCACGCTTATCAGCTGGGGCTCTTCGATGCCTCGGAGCGCTTCGGTGATCCAGGCCCCCGGGTCTCGGAACGTCGCCGAAAGGATGCGATTCACCACGAGAGCCGGACCCTCATGCCTTACACGGATGGGCCAATGCGAGAGTACCTCGAGTTCCGACCCATCTTCCGGAGCCTCAACTCCGAACCAGTCGTTCTCGTACGTCTGAAAGCGCACCGAATCTTGCACTCGCCGACCTCGGCGATAAAGCACCCTCACTGCCCAACCAGGGGTGATCATCGAGTCCATCGCCACTTCCTCCGACATCCTTGCCTGACAGCCATGTCACTTGCAGCTTGGATTCTGACCGGGCGGGCACTGTCCATGCTCCCAGTAGTAGTCGAGTATGTACCCATACTCGACTTTTCGTGCCCCGTAGTAGCCGGGAGTGATCGGCTGCATGGCCGTCCATCCCCATCCGCAGGCACTCCCGTAGTACCGCTCACACGCCACCACCTGAGACTTTGGCCTCGCAGAAGGGTCCGCGCCGCTTGTGATCCCATACTTGTATGTGCTCGCCGTTCCCAGTTGATAGATCTCATATACCTGATACTTCTTGTCCTTCCGGAATGTCGTCGAGACCGGACGCGGAATCGACCGCGGAACGGTGCCGGCGTCTCCCCCGGTCTTGGTGCGGCTATCCACCCTGGGGACTGTGAAGTTGATCGCGGGCAGTCGCGACAGAGTCCTCAGAACCACATAAGCAGCCATCAACAGCACTACCGCGACAAGGACTGCAACGATGAACAGAGGCAACGCGAACTTCCCGCTCAGATCGTGCTGATTGATGGGGTCCGGTGGCCACACATAGTCGTTGGCGACACCGCCTTCGATGGGGTCGACCTGCAGGAACCGGCCCAACGCGGGCACATACAACCGGACACCCATCTCGACCACCAATGTCGACCCCGCCGACTCCGCAGGCTTCAACGACCCCTGATGCCACAGCGTGTTGCCAGCCACCTGACCAGTGTCATTCGACGCCGCCGTGCCGACCGCGAACGTCACCGGGTCCACCGGCTGCCCGAACGGATCCCACAGCAGCAACGCCCCATTCGTCCCACCCGACCGGGTCATCAACCCGTGACCGGCAAGATTCGGGAACGACCACGTCACCGTGCCCGCCTGATTCGTCCACGACACCCCACCGGGCAACCCCACACTGCGGGTCAGGGCAGTGCCGATCTTCTGGCCCCACGCCGCATCCCCCGCGGCCGCGAACAGATACCGCGTCACCACTGCGGGAGAAGACCCCGCCGGGTCCATCGTCCGCGACACGATCCGCCCCGTCGAATCCCGGGCGATCACCACCGTCGAACCATCCGCGTAGGTCGTCCCGACGTGACGGTTTGCCGCGTCATAGGTGAACTGCATGTCACCCAGACGCGTCGTGTTGCCCCGCGCGTCATAGACGATCTCCGCAGCCGGAACACCATCCGCCACACTCGACGCACCAGGGATCGCCCCCGTCACCGCCGTCGAGCGCAACCGATCTAAGCAGTCCGGCCTTCAGTCCTCGTCCCAGGGGAGTTTCACCACCGGCAGGATATACACCCGCCCCATCACTGCGGTCGGATGCTTCGCCATGAAGCTCGCCGCCTCGTCGATCGACTCGGCGGTGACGATGTCGTAGCCGGCGAACCATTCCTTGAACTCCGGGAACGGGCCGTCGGTGACGAGCACCTTGCCGTCTCGCACCGCCACCGACTTGGCTTGGTCCGCCCCGGCGACGGGTGCGCCCTCGCCCAGGCTGCCGGCCGCCCTGCCCTCATCCGCCCAGTCTTCGAGAAGGCGCTGATCCTCTCCCTGCGGCATCGTGCCGCCGGTCGGGTCGGTCATGTGGATCACGAGGTACTTGTTGCTCATCTGCTCTCTCCATTCGTCGTGCGCCCGGGCTCCCCGGGTGCGAGGGGCGCCGCGAGCTCGTCGCGGCGTCGGGTCAGGTGGATGATCTCCGCGGTGTTGTCGGCGAGGGCGATCGCGCGCTCGTAGGCAGCCCGAGCATCGTCCGGCCGGTCCGCAGCGCGCAGCAGCTCTGCGCGCGTCACGTGGAAGGCATGGAACTGATCCAGCGCATCGCGCAGCGTCTCCACGATCAGCAGTGCTCGTTCGGGCGAGTCCCGCTCTGCGACGGCGACCGCCCTGCTGAGGGTCACGACCGGGCTGGAATCGATCCGCTCGAGCTGCTCGTAGAGTCCGACGATGCGCGCCCAATCGGTGTGCTCGGCATCCGTCGCCCGCACATGCACCGCGTTGATCTCGGCCAGCAGTCGGTGACGACCGGGGGCCGCGGTGGGTGGCTCGTCGAGCAGTGCGAGGCCTCGACCGATGAGCTCGTGGTCCCACGCGCCACGGTCCTGTTCGTCCAGGCGCACCAGCTCGCCGCCGTCGGTGACGCGTGCCGCGGCGCGCGCCTCGCTGAGCAGCATCAACGCCAGCAGACCCGTGACCTCCTCGTCGGCGGGCAGCAGCTCGCGGAGCAGTCCGGCGAGCCGGATCGCCTCGCCCGTCAGCTCGCGACGCAGTGCGGGCACTCCGGCCCCGGACGCGAAATACCCTTCGTTGAAGATCAGATAGAGCACTGCGAGCACTCCGTCGATCCGGAGGCGGAGGTCGTCGGCAGCCGGCATCCGATACGGGATCCGGTCGGTCTTGATCTTCGCCTTGGCTCGGGTGATGCGCTGCCGCACCGCAGATTCCTGGATGAGGAAGGCCCGGGCGATCTCTTCGACGGTGAGCCCGCCCACGATCCGCAGGGTCAGGGCGACGCGCGCTTCGAGCGACAGCGCCGGGTGGCAGCAGGTGAAGAGCAAGCGGAGGCGATCGTCGTCGATGACGCCCGTCGGCTCCGGCGGTTCGGGATCGTGCAGCATGAGAGCCTCCCGCTGCTTGGCATCGCGGAACGACTCACGACGCAGTCGATCGATGGCCTTGCGGTAGGCCGTGGTGGTAATCCACCCGGCGGGATTGGGCGGCACTCCCTCGTCCGGCCATCGCTCAGCGGCCGAGGCGAACGCCTCAGCAGCCATCTCCTCGGCGAGGTCGAGATCACCGCACCGTCGGGTGAGTCCTCCCACGATGCGCGCCCACTCGTCGCGATAGACCTGCGTGACCCGCGCACCGGCGTCGGCGTTCACCGAGGCTCCTCGATTCGATTCCGGCGCTGCATCACTCAGACTCTCTCCGTCCGCTCGATCGAGCAGTTTCCGCTCCGATCCTGCCGTCAGGACGATCATCCCGGTTCCCCGCTTCCGCCGGAAGAGATGCGCGCCCAGAGCCGGCGAGCGCGCACACGGAGGGAAGGGCGCCGGATCAGACCAGGATGCTCGAGCGCCGTCCGACGTCGCACGATCTGCTCCTCGGCGTGCTCAGCCTCGAGCCGGTAGACGAGGTTCGCCACCATCGGGTCGTTGTACACAGTCACCACCGCACCTCTCGCGTCTGAGGCCACCCGATCGGGGACCTCCTACCCGAACCACGAACGACGAACGACGAATGCGACAACGAGACGCGAGAAAGTCGGATCGACCCCGAGATGTGAGCAAGTCGCATGCATCCCGCACGGCCCCGTAGGCAAAGCGTGAGGATCGCGATATTCCGGTCTGCACGGGAGTTGTATCGAGTCTCGTGCTCGACATCATCTACATCGCGCTGACTCTCGCGCTGTTCGCCCTCGTCTCCCTGGTTGCGAAGGGGGTGGAACGACTGTGATCGTCTTCGAGATCATCGCCGCCGCCCTCGCCGTGGCCGCCGTCGTCTACCTCGTGGTGGCTCTCGTCGCCCCGGAGAAGTTCTGATGGGCGCCGGCGCCGACCTCTGGTTCGGCATCCTGCAGACCGCGGTCCTCATCATCGCCCTCGTGCTGCTGTACCGCCCGGTGGGCGACTACATCGCCCACGTCTTCAGCACCCCGCGCGACCTGAAGGCCGAGCGCGGCCTGTACCGACTGATCGGCGTCGACCCGGCATCCGAGCAGACCTGGCGGGCCTATGCCCGCAGCGTGCTCGCGTTCTCGGTCGTCGGCCTGCTGCTCGTCTACGGGCTGCAGCGACTGCAGAGCTTCCTGCCCCAGTCGCTCGGACTCCCGGCCGTGCCCGAAGGGCTCGCGTTCAACACCGCGGCGTCATTCGTCGCGAACACCAACTGGCAGTCGTACTCGCCCGAGCAGACCATGGGCTACACCGTGCAGCTCGCCGGCCTCACGGTGCAGAACTTCGTCTCGGCCGCCGTCGGTCTAGCCGTCGCGGTCGCGCTGATCCGCGGCCTCTCGCGCCGCGGCTCGACCACGATCGGCAACTTCTGGGTCGACCTGATCCGCGGGCTCGGACGCATCCTGCTGCCGATCGCTTTGATCGCCGCCATCGCCCTGATCGCGGGCGGCGTGGTGCAGAACTTCGCCGGCTTCACCAACGTGACCACGGTCTCGGGCGGCACGCAGACCATTCCCGGCGGACCCGTCGCCTCACAGGAGGCCATCAAGCTGCTCGGCACGAACGGCGGCGGCTTCTTCAACGCCAACTCGGCGCATCCGTTCGAGAACCCGACCGGCTGGACCAGTCTGCTGCAGATCCTGCTGATCCTCGTGATCCCGTTCTCACTCCCCCGCACGTTCGGTCGCATGATCGGCGACAACCGCCAGGGCTACGCGATCGCCGCCGTGATGGGAACGATCTTCCTGATCTCGACCTTCGCGCTCTCGGCCCTCGAGCTGGCCGGCCGCGGCAGCGCTCCGGAACTCGCGGGTGCGGCGATGGAGGGCAAGGAGGTGCGCTTCGGCATCCTCGGCTCGACCCTGTTCGGCAGCGCCAGCACCCTGACGTCGACCGGCGCCGTCAACTCGATGCACGACTCGTACACGGCACTCGGCGGGATGATGCCGATGCTCAACATGATGCTCGGCGAGGTCGCGCCCGGCGGCGTCGGCTCCGGCCTCTACGGGATGCTCGTGCTCGCGATCATCGCGGTGTTCGTCGGCGGACTGCTGGTGGGCCGTACACCCGAATACCTCGGCAAGCGCATCGGCCCGAAGGAGATCAAGCTCGCGAGCCTCTACATCCTCGTGACGCCGACCCTCGTGCTGGCGGGCACCGCACTGAGCTTCGCGATTCCCGGCATCCGAGCGGATGTCGAAGCGACCAGCATCCTGAACCCGGGCGTGCACGGCATGAGCGAGGTGCTCTACGCCTTCACCTCGGCGTCGAACAACAACGGATCGGCATTCGCCGGCCTCACCGCGAACACCCCGTGGTTCAACACCGCACTGGGCATCGCGATGCTGCTCGGCCGGTTCATCCCGATCGTGCTCGTGCTGGCTCTCGCCGGTTCCTTCGCCGCACAGCAGCGCGTACCCGAGAACACCGGAACCCTGCCCACGCACCGGCCGCAGTTCGTCGGGCTCCTCGCCGCCGTCGCGGTCATCATCACGGCACTCACCTACTTCCCCGTGCTCGCACTGGGACCCCTCGCTGAAGGACTCGTCTGACATGACCCTCATCACCACGCCCTCGGAACAGCAGGATGCTGCGGCATCCGCCCCCGCCTCGACCGAACCGCCGCGCTCGTTCGGCTGGGCGCAGCTGACCCAGGCCCTGCCCGGCGCCCTGCGCAAGCTCAACCCCGCGTCGCTCGTGCGCAACCCCGTGATGCTCCTCGTCTGGGTCGGTGCCGCATTCACGACCGTGCTCGCGATCGCCGAGCCGTTCCTCGGCGGCCCGGCCGACTCCGGCGGAACACCCGTGCCCGCACCCTTCACCTGGGGCATCGCGATCTGGCTGTGGCTGACCGTGCTGTTCGCCAACGTCGCCGAGTCCGTGGCCGAGGGCCGCGGCAAGGCCCAGGCCGCGAGTCTGCGCAAGACCCGCACCAGCACGATGGCCCGCAAGGTCGTCCGCTATGACTCGGCGACGGATGCCACGGCCGAGCGCACCGAGGCGGTCGACGTCTCATCGGCCGAGCTGCAGCGCGACGACATCGTGATCGTCACGGCGGGCGAGCTGATCCCCGGCGATGGCGACATCGTGGCGGGCATCGCGACCGTCGACGAATCGGCCATCACCGGCGAGAGCGCCCCGGTCATCCGCGAATCCGGCGGTGACCGCAGCGCTGTCACCGGAGGCACCCGCGTGCTGTCGGATCGCATCGTCGTGCGCATCACCTCGAAGCCCGGCGAGACGTTCGTCGACCGCATGATCGCGCTCGTCGAGGGCGCCAGCCGTCAGCGCACACCCAACGAGATCGCGCTCAACATCCTGCTCGCGAGCCTGTCGATCGTGTTCGTCGTAGTGGTGCTCGCGCTCAACCCGATCGCCTCGTATGCGGCCTCGCCCGTCAGCATCCCGGTGCTGATCGCCCTGCTCGTGTGCCTGATCCCGACCACGATCGGCGCCCTGCTCTCGGCCATCGGCATCGCCGGCATGGACCGTCTCGTGCAGCGCAACGTGCTCGCGATGTCGGGCCGCGCCGTCGAGGCCGCAGGCGACGTCACGACGCTGCTGCTCGACAAGACCGGCACCATCACCTACGGCAACCGGCGCGCCCACGAGGTGCTTCGCCTCGGCGGCGTCGACCCCGACGAGCTGCTGCGTGTCGCTGCCCTCTCATCCCTCGCCGACCCCACGCCCGAGGGCGCCTCGATCGTCGAGCTGGCGCTGAGCCGCGGCATCCGGGTCGACGAGCCGGCGGATGCCGTGGTCGTGCCGTTCACCGCGCAGACCCGCATGTCGGGACTGGACCTCGCCGACGGGACGCAGATCCGCAAGGGCGCAGGCTCGGCGATCGACGCCTGGCTCGGGCTCGACACGGATGCCGAACTCGCCGGCCTCGTCGACGGCGTCGCCTCGAGCGGCGGCACCCCGCTGGTGGTCGCCGTGAAGCGTCCGGCGGGATCCGGCGAGGTGCTCGGCGTCGTGCACCTCAAGGACATCGTGAAAGACGGCCTGCGCGAGCGGTTCGAGGAGCTGCGCAGCATGGGCATCCGCACTGTCATGATCACGGGCGACAACCCGCTGACCGCCGCGGCCATCGCGAAGGAGGCGGGCGTCGACGACTTCCTCGCCGAGGCGACACCCGAGCAGAAGCTCGAGCTGATCAAGCGTGAGCAGGAGGGCGGGCGACTCGTCGCCATGACGGGCGACGGCACGAACGACGCCCCCGCTCTCGCCCAGGCCGACGTCGGCGTCGCGATGAACACGGGAACGTCGGCCGCGAAGGAGGCCGGCAACATGGTCGACCTCGACTCGGACCCGACCAAGCTCATCGACATCGTGCGCATCGGCAAGCAGCTGCTCATCACTCGCGGCGCGCTCACGACCTTCTCGCTCGCGAACGACATCGCCAAGTACTTCGCCATCATCCCGGCGATGTTCATGGGGGTGTTCCCGGGCCTCGCGGCGCTCAACATCATGCAGCTGCACTCGCCGGCATCCGCCGTGACCAGCGCGATCATCTTCAACGCGATCGTGATCGTCTTCCTCATCCCGCTCGCGCTGCGCGGGGTGAAGTACCGCCCGGCGAGCGCCTCGCAGATCCTGCAGCGCAACCTGCTCGTCTACGGCCTCGGCGGAGTGATCGCACCGTTCATCGGCATCAAGCTGATCGACCTCGTCATCACCCTCATCCCCGGCTTCTGACCGGCGTCCGTCTTCGTCCTTCTCTCATCGAAAGGCACTCCATGTCCTCCTCCCGCACCGTCGCCCGCACCACCGGCGTCGCCATCCGCGCGATGCTCGTGCTCACCCTCGTGCTCGGCGTCGGCTACACGCTCGTCGTCACCGGCATCGGTCAGCTGCTGCTGCCGTTCCAGGCGAACGGCTCGCCGCTGGGCGACGACAAGGGCAGCTCGCTGATCGGTCAGTCCTTCACGGATGCCGACGGCGACGCACTGCCCGAGTACTTCCAGGCGCGTCCGTCGGCCGCCGGTGACGGCTACGACGGGGCCGCGTCCGGCGGCAGCAACCTGGGACCGGAGAACCCCGACCTCGTCGCGGCGATCGACGAGCGCCAGGCGGCCATCGCCGAGCGCGAGGGTGTGAGCACGGATGCCGTGCCGGCCGACGCTGTGACGGCATCCGGATCCGGCCTCGACCCGCACATCAGCGTCGCGTACGCGCTGCTGCAGGTGCCGCGGGTGGCGGCCGAGCGCGACCTGCCCGCGCAGCAGGTGCGCGACCTCGTGGAGTCTAGGATTCAAGGGCGGGATCTGGGATTCCTCGGCGAAGAACGCATCAACGTCGCCGAACTCAATCTCGCGCTCGATGAGCAGGAGGGCTGATGACGGCAGAGCGGATGCCGCGGCGCGGCCGACTCCGCGTGCTGCTCGGCGCAGCCCCCGGTGTCGGCAAGACCTTCGAGATGCTGGTCGAAGGGCGTCGGCTGCTCGACGAGGGCCGCGACGTCGTGATCGCGATCGTCGAGACGCATGAGCGCGCGGCGACCGCCGCGCAGACCATCGGCATCCCCGAGGTCCCCCGTCGCACCGATCTGCACCGGGGCGTGCCGCTCAGCGAGATGGACCTGGATGCGGTGCTCGCACGCCGACCCGAGATCGCGCTGGTCGACGAACTCGCGCACACCAACACCCCCGGCTCGCAGAACCCGAAGCGCTGGCAGGACGTCGGTGCGCTGCTCGACGCGGGCATCGACGTCGTCACGACGGTGAACGTGCAGCACATCGAGTCGCTGAACGCGGTGGTCGAGAAGATCACCGGCATCGCGCAGCAGGAGACGATCCCGGATGCCGTGGTGCGCGCCGCCGACGAGATCGAGGTCGTCGACCTGGCGCCGCAGTCGCTGCGCGACCGTCTCTCCGCCGGACTCGTCTACCCGGCGGAGCGGATCGACGCGGCCCTGTCCAACTACTTCCGTCTGGGCAACCTCACGGCTCTGCGTGAACTCGCACTGCTGTGGCTCGCCGACGAGGTCGACAGCGCGCTGCGCAGCTACCGGGCCGACCACGGCATCGAGGGCACCTGGCAGGCGCGCGAGCGCGTGGTCGTCGCCCTCACCGGCGGACCCGAGGGCGAGACGCTGCTGCGCCGAGGGGCCCGCATCGCCGCACGCTCGGCCGGCGGCGAACTGCTCGCCGTGCACGTCGCCGCGCAGGACGGGCTGCGCGATGAGACCCCCGGCGCCCTCGCCGCGCAGCGGTCGCTCGTCGAATCCCTCGGCGGCAGCTTCCACCAGATCATCGGCGACGACATCCCCGGCACGCTCGTCGAGTTCGCCCACGGGGCGGATGCCACTCAGCTCGTGATCGGTGTCAGCCGGCGTGGGCGTCTCGCGGCGGCGCTGACGGGACCGGGCATCGGCTCGGAGGTCATCCGCCGCTCCGGCGACATCGACGTGCACATCGTCACCCACGCCGCCGCGGGCGGCCGCGTCGCACTCCCCCGCATCACCGGCGGCGCCCTCGGCTGGCGACGTCAAGCGCTCGGGTTCGCACTGGCGCTCGTCGTCGGCCCGCTGCTCTCGTGGGCGATGTTCGCGTTCCGCAGCCCCGAGTCGATCACGGTCGAAGTGCTCGCCTTCCAGCTGCTCGTCGTGATCGTGGCCCTGGTGGGAGGCGTGCGGCCTGCCGTCTTCGCGGCGGTGCTGTCGGGCGTCACCCTCGACTTCCTGTTCGTCGCCCCGCTCTTCACCATCACGATCGCGCACCCGCTGCACGTGCTCGCCCTCGCGCTGTACGTGACCATCGCCATCCTCGTCAGCATCATCGTCGACCAGGCCGCCCGGCGAGCCCGCACCGCCCAGCGCGCCGCCGCGGAGGCAGAGCTGCTCGCGGCCGTGGCCGGCAACGTGCTGCGCGGCGACAACGCGGTGCTCGCCCTCGTCAGCCGCACGCGCGAGGCGTTCGGACTCACCGGCGTCCGCCTGCTCACCGCCGACGGCGAGGTGCTCGCCAGCGACGGCGAACCCGTGCCCGACGGACGCGCCACGACCATCCCGGTCGGTGCCGGAGGATCGGCACCCGCCGTGCTCGAGCTGCACGGCGAACCGCTCGACACCCCCGCCCGACGCCTGCTCGACGCGATCGTCGCGCAGCTGACGGCGGCCATCGAGCACACCGACCTGCGCGCCACGGCGCGCGAGGTCGCTGCCCTCGCCGAGACCGACCAGGTGCGCAGCGCCCTGCTCTCGGCGGTCAGCCACGACCTGCGCCGCCCTCTGGCCTCGGCCGTCGCCGCGATCGGCGGACTCCGCGGGGCGCACTCGCTGTCGGCATCCGATCGGGAAGAGCTGCTCGCGACCGCCGACGAGAGCCTCGCGACCCTGTCGTCGCTCGTGACAGACCTGCTCGACGTCAGCCGGGTGCAGGCTGGAGTGCTCGCCGTCTCGACCATGCGGCTCGATGTCGCTGGCCCCGTGCTCGCTGCCGTCGACGAGCTCGGCCTCGGGCCGTCGGATGTCGAGCTCGCGCTCGATGCCCAGCTACCCGCCGTGTCGGCCGACCCGGTGCTGCTGCAGCGAGTGCTCGTCAACGTCATCGCGAACGCCCACCGTCACGCGCCCGCCGACAGCCGGGTGATCGTCTCGACGAGCACGATCGGCGACCACGCCGAGATCCGCATCATCGACCGCGGTGCCGGCGTTCCCGCCGAGAAGCGCGACGAGATCTTCCAGCCGTTTCAGCGCCTCGGCGACACCGACAACACCACCGGCCTCGGCCTCGGCCTCGCCCTCTCGCGCGGATTCGCCGAGGGCATGGGCGGTACCCTGACACCCGAGGACACCCCCGGCGGTGGACTCACCATGGTCATCTCGCTGCCCCTCGCAGCAGAGCCCGACATCAGGCAGGAGGAGACGGAGTGAAGCTCCTCATCGCCGACGACGACCCGCAGATGGTGCGCGCACTGCGCATCACCCTCGCCGCCCACGGGTACGAGGTGGTGGTCGCCCCCGACGGCGCCGCCGCCGTGGCCGTCGCCGCACAGACTCACCCCGACCTCATCATGCTCGACCTCGGCATGCCGCGACTCGACGGCATCGAGGTGATCCAGGCGCTGCGCGGCTGGACGACCGTGCCGATCATCGTCGTGTCGGGTCGCACCGGGTCCGCCGACAAGGTCGAGGCCCTGGATGCCGGAGCCGACGACTTCGTCACCAAGCCCTTCCAGGTCGACGAGCTGCTCGCGCGGCTGCGGGCGCTGTCTCGTCGGGCGGTGCCCGCGGGCGGGGAATCCACCGTCGGGTTCGGCGATGTGGTGGTCGACCTCGCGACGAAGACCGTCACCCGGGCGGGTGCGCGCGTGCACCTGACACCGACCGAATGGCGCATGCTCGAGCACCTCGCCCGGCATCCCGGAGCCCTGGTCACCCGGCAGGATCTGCTCAAGGAGATCTGGGGCAGCGAACAGGTGTCCGACTCGGGCTACCTGCGGCTGTACATGTCGCAGTTGCGCAAGAAGCTCGAGGCCGAGCCGAGCGCACCGGTGCACCTGCTCACCGAGTCGGGCATGGGCTACCGGCTCGTCCTCTGAGCCAGGTCTGCCGTTCTCGTCATTCTCGGTTCACAACTCAGCATGAGCTGCTGTCAACCGACGGAATCGGCGGGTTCACCTCGTCGCACGCACGATCTGTGCTGAGTTGTGAACGCCGACCGAGCGCAGAGTCAGAGGGCGATGTCGGCGCGAGGGCGGCGCAGCACTCCCCAGACACCCGCGGCGACCAGGGCGACCGCGACGATGATCGCGGCGATCGCGGTCACGGTGCTCTCGGGTTCGCCGGTCAGACGACCGACGGCGAGCCATCCGAGACCCCATGCGGTCGCGAGGGCAGGGGCGATGCGCTTGGTGACGAGGGCGCTGGCAACCCCGATCACGAGCACGACGGCGAGCACGGCGACCGCCCAGATCTCGGCCTGATCAGCCCAGCTCTCGGGCGCGATCTGCGTGAGCCAGGCCGTGGTGTTCGCGACGGTCGCGATGGTGACCCAGCCGAAGTGCAGGCCGTTCGCGCCGTCGACGACGATGCGCTCGGGCCAGGTGCGGGCACGGCTGCGGCCGAGGATCACGATGACGCGAGCGAGGGTCGCGAGCAGCAGGGCGATCACGATGACCGTCAGCGGCAGCGACAGGAACTGCGCCGTCACGAGCCAGAGCCCGTTGAGGATCATCGACGCGGCGATCCATCCGCCGACAGCTCGCTGGCGCTCATCCGCCCGCTGCGCCGGAAGCGCCTGCCACACCGTGTAGGCGATGAGGCCGATGTAGATCAGCGACCAGATCGAGAAGGCGGGGCCGGCCGGCGCGAGGTATGAGCCCTGCGCCGAGAGCGCTCCATCCTGCAGCTCGCTGACCGAGGTGCCACCGAAGGCACCGGATCCGACGGCCGCTGCGATGAGCATGAAGGTGGCCGAGGCGATGATGATCGTCTGGCGGGCGATGTCCTGCGTCCGGGAGTCCATGCTCGCAACATACGCGCGCGAGGGCGCAAACGCACCAGCCTTGACACCGGGATGCATAAACGCTAGCCAAGCTAGCTAAATCTGCTCTCCCGTTGCGGTCAGGCGGCGACGGCGGCGTCGATCAGCACTTCGGCGGCGTTGCGCGCCTGCACGGCGACCTGCGGGTCGGCGGCGATCGCCGCGGTGCTCTGCGCACCCTCGGCGAGGATCGACAGCTGCGCGGCGAGGGATGCCGGCGCTCCGGCCGCCACGACGAGGTCGGCCATGTACGCCTGGAACGACGCCTTGTGATCGCGCACGATCTCGGCCACCTCGGGGTTCGTGCCACCGAGCTCGCCGAACGCGTTGATGAACGCGCAGCCGCGGAAGTCGTCAGTGCAGAACCAGTCCTCGAGGTACCCGTAGACGGCGAGCAGGCGTTCGCGGGGGTCTGCCCCGGCATCCGCCACGGCTCCCGTGAGTCCCGACTCCCACTCCCGATGCTTGCGCGCGAGGACGGCCGTGACGATGTCGGTCTTGGATGGGAACAGGGCATAGAGGCGACGCAGCGACACGCCGGCCGCAGCCCGCAGCTCATCCATGCCGACGGCCGCGTATCCCTTGCGGTAGTAGAGCTCGTCGGCCGCCGCGAGGATCTGTTCACGCACTATGTCGTCGGTCATCACCCCAGTGTACTTGACATGAGAACGAGCGTTCTCTACAGTGAAGACATCAGCGAGAACGACCGTTCTCACCGGACCGAAAAGGATCAGGATCATGGGCTACATCACCGTCGGAAACGAGAACAGCACCCCGATCGAGCTCTACTACGAAGACCAGGGATCGGGTCAGCCCGTCGTCCTGATCCACGGGTACCCGCTGAACGGCCACAGCTGGGAGCGCCAGACCCGTGAGCTGCTCGCTCAGGGCTACCGCGTCATCACCTACGACCGCCGCGGTTTCGGCCAGTCCTCGAAGGTCGGCACCGGATACGACTACGACACCTTCGCCGCAGACCTCAACACGGTGCTCGAGACCCTCGACCTGCGCGACGTCGTGCTCGTCGGCTTCTCGATGGGCACCGGAGAGCTCGCCCGCTATGTCGGCACCTACGGTCACGAGCGGGTCGCCAAGCTCGCCTTCCTCGCCTCGCTCGAGCCGTTCCTCGTGCAGCGCGATGACAACCCCGAGGGCGTGCCGCAGGAGGTCTTCGACGGCATCGAGGCTGCAGCCAAGGGCGACCGCTACGCGTGGTTCACCGACTTCTACAACAACTTCTACAACCTCGACGAGAACCTCGGCAGCCGCATCAGCCAGCAGGTCGTCGACGCCAACTGGAACCTCTCGGTCACCAGCGCCCCGGTCGCGGCCTACGCGGTCGTCCCGAGCTGGATCGAGGACTTCCGCGGCGACGTCGACGCCGTGCGCGACGCCGGCAAGCCCACCCTGATCCTGCACGGCACGAAGGACAACATCCTTCCGATCGACGCCACCGCCCGCCGGTTCCACCAGGCCGTGCCCGCCGCGACCTACGTCGAGGTCGAGGGCGCACCCCACGGTCTGCTCTGGACCCACGCCGACGAGGTCAACGCCGCGCTGAAGGACTTCCTCAGCAAGTAGTCCGCGAACGGCCCGAGAGCCCGGCATCCGCCTCAGGATGTCGGGCTCGCGGGCGTGTTGACGTCAGCGCTTGACCGCCACCGTGAGCGTCTTGCTCTGGGTGCTCCCGGCGGCGTTCACGAACTCGACGCGGTAGGTGTGCTTCCCCACCGCGCGATCAGCGACCGGCACCGTCACCCGCTGCGCGGCGGGGCTGTTCGCGATCATGTCGCCCTCGGAGATCAGCATGCCGTCCTCATACAGGCGATACGAGGTCGCATTGGTGCCCCACCACATGTCGGCGGTGAGAGTGTATGAGCCGTCGCCGTCCCAGTTGTCCGTCGAGAGCACGGGCGTGCCGGGCGCGGCATCCTTCACCGTCACCGTCACGGGCTTCACCGCCGTCACACCGCGCGAATTGACCAGCTCGCCACAGTAGACGTACGAGCCATTCGTCTTGCCGGTCACGGCGATCTGCGCGCTCTGCGCGGAGGTTCCCCCGAAGGTGAGCGGCACGGTCTTGACCAGCACACCGTTCTCGAACACCCGCAGCTTCGTGGCGTTCTGCCCCCACCACAGGTTCATGGTGAGCGTGAAGTCGCCGTCGAGCAGCCCCGTATCGTGACCGTTGTCGTGCGACAGCACTCCGCGAGCGGGCGCGGTGGTCGCCGCATCCTGAAGCAGGAGCGCGTCGACTGCGGCAGCCAGTGTGTCCAAGGCCCCCGTGACCGCTGACGCCCTCGGACTCGCGGCAGCCAGCACGATGTCGGCGCGAGCGATCGCTCCGGGCAGCGCGACGGTCGACGACTCGACATAGGCATCGAGGTCGAGAGCCGCGGCCGCATCGCGCCGCTCTCGCAGCTGCGAGGTGTCGGCACCGGGCACCGGTGCGCGCACGAGTTCGAGATCGTCGATCGTCCCCCACGCCCCCGCCGGAAGCGCCGCGGAGACTCGCACGACAGCCGTGCCGTCAGCGCCCACCTGCAGCGCTTCGGTCATCGGCGTCGACCACACGCGCCAGCCGTCGAAGCCGAACGCCGCAGCGGCGCCGGCGACGGACGCAGACGACAGCGACAGCGACGCACGCCCGTCGGCACCCTCCCCGTCGCCCTGCAGCGATGCCCGTGCGACATACGACCCCGCGGGCAGTCCGGAGACCGTCTGCGAGAGATCGAACGAGTATCCGGTACCCGCATAGAAGTGCGCCGAGTGCGTGCCGCTCCGAGGGTCGTCCCACGCGCGCAGCGTGAGTCCCGATCCGGTGACGCTCCACGTGCTCGTGTCCGCGTCCTCGAATCCGGGGTTGCGCAGGTAGTTGCGCGCCGAGACGGTGACGGTGGCCGACGCCGCGAGGCCGGCATCCGTCGCGCCCGAGATCACGTACTCGCCGGCGCCCTCGATGAATCCGGCCGCCGGCGACCAGGTCACGGGCTGCTGCTCCGACGACCCGTCGTTGTAGAGCACCGTGACCTCGTCGGGCAGCTCGACGGCATCGCCCTCGGTCACCTGCAGCGCGACCGCCTGCACCGACTCGACGGCCCGCGGGGCCTGGGCGCCGGTGCGCACGTACGAGAAGATGTTCAGCGCATCGGATGCCGTGCCGTCGAAGCCGAACAGCGCCTGGTTGTCCCACGCGGATCCGCCGAACCAGTGCCCCGCGTCCTCGGGCTCGTACTCGCCGGCGAAGCTCGACGCCCAGCCCGATCCGTCGCGCTCCCACAGCGTTCTGTTCTCCTCGAGCTGTGCGGGCGGACCCACCGGCAGCCATGCGGGCTCCCAGTAGTAGACGCCGAGCCCCGCCTCACCCACGTCGGCGACGGCCTGCACGACCGCGCGCACGGCATCGGCCTGACCCTGCACGCTCACCGGGTACTGCGTCGCCTCGGACGCCAGGTCGACGACGTTGCCGTGACCGTCTCCGTCGTCGAGCGTGAACGCCCACGAGGTCTCGGCGACCATGACCTTCTTGCCGTAGGTCTCGGCGACGTGCGAGAGCACGGCCGTGAGGTTCTCGGGAGTCCCGTGCCAGAACGGGTAGTACGACGACGCGAACACGTCGTAGTCGACGTCGCGGCGATCGAGCTGCGCGGCGACGTCGGCGTAGAACCCGGCGCGCTCGGGGTTGGTGAAGTGCAGGGCGACGAGCGTGTCCGGCGCCTCGGCCCGCACGGCGGCGGAACCGGCCGAGAAAACCTTCGCCATGTCATCCCAGCCGCGCACTCCGGCGACTCCGCCGTTCGTCTCATTGCCGACCTGCACCATGCGGAGGTCGACACCCGCATCGACCAGGCGACGCACCGCATCGCGCGTGAAGGCACCCACCTCGGTCGCCACCTGGTCGGCGGTCATCCCCTCCCACGCCTTGGGCGCCTGCTGCTTCGCGGGGTCGGCCCAGAAGTCGGAGTAGTGGAAGTCGACGAGCACGCCGAGGCCGGCATCCGTCGCTCGCTGCGAGATCTCGATCGCCCGATCGACGTCGACATCGCCCCCGCCGTAGCCGTTGCCGTTCGCGTCGAACGGGTCGTTCCAGACGCGCACGCGCACGTCGGTGACCCCGGCGTCCGCGAGGATCTCGAACAGGTCGCCCGGCGCGCCCTGGGCGTCGCGGAACACCACGCCCGATTCCTCGAGCGACAGCACCGACGAGACGTCGACGCCGCCGATGAAGTCGTCCGGCAGGTTATCGACCCGGGGGACGGTGATGGTGGCGTCCACCGGCCCGTCGACCGAGACAGCCGCAGGAGCGAGAGCGGATGCCGCCGGCGAGGCGGCCGACGCCGGCAGCGCGACGCCGATCAGGGCGACGGCGGTGACCGTGGCCAGGGCGGTGGAGAGAAGGGAACGCGTGCGACGGTGCATGACGGCCTTTCGAGCGGTGGAGGTGCGGATCAGCCCTTGACGGATCCCTGGGTGAGCCCGCCCACGATGTACTTCTGCAGCGAGAAGAACAGCGCGAGCACGGGCACGGCGGCGACCACGACGCCGGCGGCGAAGAGCCCCCAACGTGAGGTCAGCTGGTTCGAGACCCACTGGTACATGCCGACGGCGAGGGTCCAGTTGTCCTCGGACGTGAGGATGATCTTCGACAGGATGAAGTCGCCGAACGCCGCGAGGAACGCGAGCAGGGCGACGACCGCGAGGATCGGCACGACCAGCGGCATGATGAGCCGCCAGAAGATCTGCGCGTGGCTGGCCCCGTCGATCTTCGCCGACTCGTCGATCTCGACGGGGATCGTGTTGAAGAACCCGTACATCAGGAAGGTGTTCGCGCCGAGCGCGCCACCGAGGTACACGCAGATCAGGGCGATCTTCGAGTTGATGCCGAGCGCCGGCACGACGTCGCCGATCGTCTGCAGCATCAGGAAGATCGCGATGAACGCGAGCGCCTGCGGGAACATCTGCAGCACGAGCAGGGTGGTGAGGCTGGCGCGTCGTCCGCTGAACCGGAACCGGGAGAACGCGTACGCCCCGCAGGCGCCCATGAGCACCGAGCCGACTGCGGTGACGCCGCCGATCAGCAGGGTGTTGCCGAACCAGACCCAGTAGCGGGATTCACCCAGAGCGATGTAGTTCGCCGGGTCGAACGCGCTGAACAGCGCACTGGATGCCGCAAGGCTGCCGTTCGGGTTGAGCGAGGCCGAGAGGACGTAGACGAGCGGGAACGCGGCGAAGAACAGCACGCCGGCGGCGAGGATGTACTTCCAGCCGACCTCGCCCCACCATCGACGCCGACGTGCACCCGCGCGCGCGGCCTCGGCATCCTTCGATGAACCGGTCACGATGACTCTGGTCTCACTCATCACTGGTACTCCTCGAGCTTGCGGGTCTGTCGGAAGCTCAGCGCTGAGATGAGACCGACCACGATGAAGGCGATGATCGACAGCGCACTCGCGAGGCCGTAGTCGGCCGCACCACCCGAGACGCCTGAGACGTCGTAGATGGCCGAGACGAGGATGTCGGTCGAACCCAGTGCGTAGGGCGCTCCGGCGATCGCCGGCCCGCCGTTGTTGAAGGTGTAGATGACGGTGAAGTTGTTGAACGCCACCGCGAACGAGGCGATCAGCAGCGGAGCGGTCGAGACGAGCAGCAGCGGCAGCACGATGGCGCGGAAGCGCTGCAGCTTGTTGGCCCCGTCGATCTCGGCGGCCTCGAGCGTCTCGCCGGGGAGCGACTGCAGGGCTCCGGTGCAGACGAGGAACCAGTAGGGGTAGCTCAGCCAGACGTTGACGAAGATCACCGCAGCCCGGGTCAGCCACGGGTCGCCGAGCCAGTTGATCTGCGACCCGAAGAAGAACAGGTCGTTGATGACGCCGAACTCGGCGTTGAACATGCCGCGGAACAGCAACGCGGCCATGAACGCGGGGAACGCGTAGGGCAGGATGAACAGCGCTCGCAGGAACCGGCGACCCTTGACCCGCGGGTCGTTGTAGACGATCGCGAGGCCGAGCCCCACGGCGAAGCTGAGGACGACCGAGAGGATCGCGAACGCGAAGGTCCAGACGGTCACGCTCAGCAGAGTGCCCGCGAGATTCGCGTCGGTGAAGAGCTTCAGGAAGTTGGCGAAGCCGACGTTGACCGACCAGCCCGTCGGCAGCGCCGTGCCGTCCTCGGCCACGAACGCGCCGAGTTCTGTGGCGGTGTAGACCGTGCCCGACTGCGTGTCCGTGATGGTCTGCGCCTCGGCATCCCACACCAGCGTCGGTTCGTACACCGAGCCGGTCGAGCCCTCCCGTGTGCGGATGGAGCCGTCGTTCGGGTCGTCCGACACGGGCACCCTGAGGTCCTTGATGGTCGCGCCGAGTGCCGGATCGGTCAGCACGGTCGCCCTCGGGACGACCTCCCACCCGGGCACCTCGCTGGGGGCGCCGGTCGCGCCGATCTCGGCACCGGATGCGGTGGTCAGCGGCTCGGTGGCCGAGCCGACCTGCACGTCGCCGTCGTCATCGACGATCGCGAAGCCGAGCTCTGCGCCGCGCTGCACGATCGACAGCGGGTAGTCGGACGAGCCCTCGATGCGGCGCTCGCCCTGGATCAGTGCGGCCTCGACCGCCTGCTCCTGGGTGCCGACGTGACCGGTGCCGTAGTTCGTGAAGGCGATGTAGGCCGTGTAGCCGAAGATGAAGATCTGGAAGACGAGCAGGAAGATCAGCCCGGGCAGCAGGTACTTCAGCGGCAGCGCCCTGCGGGTGAAGTACACCCAGTCGGCGATGATCACCAGCAGCACGACGACGCCGAGCACGATCCACGACTCGGCGCTCCAGGCCGAGATGGCCGTCATGATGCCGAAGGCGTTGACCAGCGCCATGAGCGCGAGCTTGATGAGGAAGCCCCAGCCGAGGCCGCGGAAGCGGCGGGCATGGGACTCGCGCGAGGGCTTCACCACGGGAGTGGGCGCCTCGGCGGGCGGTGCCTGGATCGTCATGTGTGCGTCCTGTCTGAGGATCGCAGGACGGGGAGGGGTTCGGGCCCCTCCCCGTCCGGCGGGGTCAGCCGGCGAGGGTCGTCTCGAGGTCGGCGACCATGGTGTTCCACGTCGACACCGGGTCGGCGCCGTTGATGATCTGCGCCTGCGCGGCGTTCCACAGGTCCCAGACGGAGCCCATCTCGGGGATCGACGGCATCGGGACGCCGGTCTGCGCCGAGGCCACGAATCCGGCCGTGATCGGGTCGGACGACACCTCTTCGGCGAGCGTGGTCCACGCCGGGATGCGCGGGTCGGCCTCGTACAGCGCGCGCTGCGCGTCTTCGGTGCCGAGGTAGTTCACGAGGAACTCCTGCGCGAGCAGCGCGTTCTTGCTCTTGCTCGAGAGGTAGAAGCCCTGCACGCCGACGAACGGCGCAGCGGTCTCGCCACCCGCAGACGGGATCGGGTTCACGGCGACGTTGACGCCCTCGAACGCGCTGATGGCCCACGGGCCCTGGATCGTGTACGGGGCCTTGCCCGACGCGAACAGCTCGTTGTTGATGTCGTAGTCGACCGTGGTCGAGATGTAGCCGGTGCCGTTCGACCCGTTGGCTCCAAGCCACGTGGCGAACGCCTCGCCGGGCGCGCCGCCCATGCCGACCTCGCTCGTGTACGAGCCGGTGTCGTCCTGCACGAAGACGGGGGCGCCGAACGAGGTCTGCAGTCCGTACATCGTGTATCCGTCGCCGGTCTCGCCACCCGTGTTGATGACGAACGGGCGCTCGGTGCCGGCGGCGACGCCCTTGGCGATCATGTCGTCCCAGCTGGCGGGAGCCTCCGCGCCGACCAGGTCGACGTTCTGCACGAGGGCGATGGTCTCGAGCGAGTACGGCATCGCGTACAGCTGACCGTCGTACGTCATGGCGTCGAGCGCGACCTGCTCGAACTCCGACGCCTTGTCGCCCAGGTCGATCGTGTCGACGACACCGGCGGCGACGAGCGCGCCGAGCCAGTCGTGGGCGCCGACCGTGATGTCGGGGCCCTCTCCGGTCGGGACCTGTGCGATGAAGTCGTTGCGGAGGTCCTCGAAGTTCTTCTGCACGAGGGTGACCTTCGCGCCGGTCTCCTCCTCGAACGCCTCTGCGGCGGCGGTGATCGCGGCTTCGCGCTCGGCGTCCGTCCAGATGACGAGTTCCGCGCCGTCGCCGGATGCGGCGTCGTCGCCGCCTTCGGGTGCGCCGGCGGAGCAGCCCGCGAGGACCACGGCCGCGGCCAGAGCGAGTGCGCCGACTCCGATGTGCTTGCGCATGCGTTTTCCTATCTGTCGTGGCCGACGATGCGCTGCGCGTCATCGCGACCGGTGAGTGGGTGGTGCTGGGTGAAGCGGGTGGTGCAGGGTGAAGCGGTTCGTGCGGTTCGTGCGGTTCGTGCGGTCAGTGGGAAGTGCGGATGACGGCGACGCCGCCCGCCGCGATGGTCAGGGCGCCCGAGACCTCGGCGCCGCTGAGGAGCTCGATGCCCGAGGCATCGAGCTCGACGTCGTCGTCACGGTGGTTCACGGCGATCCGGTAGACCGCGTCGGCGCCGTGACGCGTGATGACCTCGAGGCCGTCGGCGACGCCCGACGGGGTGATGTCGGCATCCGCGTAGACCTCGTGGAGAAGGGCGCGCATGCCCGCGGCATCCAGACGGGTGCCGACGTACCAGCCGGTCCCGGCGCCATGCGCGTTGCGGGTGATCGCCGGCTCGCCCTCGCCGGGTCCGCCCGAGAAGTTCGCGACGACCTCGGCGCCTTCGAGCGCGATGTCCTCCTGCCAGACGTCGGCGACGATGCCCTCGTGGTCGACCCAGTCGAGGCCGTGGCTCTCGCCCTCGCGCAGCGGCAGGAACTCCTCGACCGTGAGGCCGAGCGCCTCGCGCAACGGCGCGACGAAGCCACCGGCGTGCACGGCGTCGTTCTCGTCGACGATCGCCGAGAAGAACGACACGAGCAGGGTGCCGCCGTCGTTGACGTAGGCGGTGAGGTTGGCGGCATCCGCCGTGCTCAGCAGGTACTGCGCCGGAGCGACGACCAGGCGGTAGCCCGAGAGGTCCTGGCCGGGCAGGGCGAAGTCGACCGTGATGCCGTCACGCCAGAGCTGCTCGTAGAAGCGGCGCACCTGGGCGGCGTGCGTGACGTCTTCGGAAGGGCGCCACTCGAGGTCCTGCGCCCAGAACGATTCGAAGTCCCAGAGGATCGCGACGTCGGCCTTCACGACGCTGCCCTGCACCTCGTCGAGGCGCCCGAGTGCTGCACCCAGATCGACGACCTCGCGGAAGACCCGCGACTCGGTGCCGGCGTGCGGCAGCATCGCCGAGTGGAACTTCTCCGCGCCGGAGCGCCCGGCGCGCCACTGGAAGAACAGGATGCCGTCGGCCCCGCGACCGAGGTGCGTGAGCGAGTTGCGCTTCATCTCTCCCCGGCGCTTCGCGATGTTGCGCGGCTGCCAGTTCACGGCCGAGGTCGAGTGCTCCATGAGGATCCACGGCTTGCCGCCGCCCACCGAGCGGCTGAGGTCGGCGGCGATCGCCAGGCCGATGTGAGCGTCTTCATCGGCGGCCCACAGGTAGTGGTCGTCCGAGACGATGTCGACCTCGCGGCCCCACGCCCAGAGGTCCGTGGTCCAGCTCTGGTTCGCCATGAAGTTGGTCGTGATGGGCTGGGCGGCGTGCGCGCGGATCGCGTCGCGCTCGGCGATGAAGCACGCGCGCAGCTGGTGATCGGTGAAGCGCGCGAAGTCCAGGCGCTGGGCGGGGTTCACGACGCTCGGGGCGATGGCCGGGGCGCCGACGTGCTCCCATGCCGAGTAGTGCTGGCCCCAGAAGGCGGTGCCCCACGCGCTGTTCAGCGCGTCGAGCGAGCCGTACTTCTCCTGGAGCCAGAGCCGGAAGGCGGCGACCGCGTTCGGCGAATAGTCCTCGCCGACGGGAACGCCGTACTCGTTGTGCACGTGCCACAGCACGACGGCAGGATGCTGTGCGTAACGCGCCGCGAGAGCATCCGCGATCCGCACGATCGCCTCGCGGTAGGCCGGCGACGAGTGCGAGGCCATGCCGCGCGAGCCGAAGCCCATCGTGCGGCCCTCGCGGTCGATGACGTGCGCGTCGGGGTTGCTCGCGAAGAACCAGGCGGGCGGCGAGGCCGTCGGTGTGCCGAGGTCGACCCTGATGTCGTTCTCGTGCAGGAGGTCGAGCAGCTCGTCGAGCCAGGCGAAGTCGAACTCACCCTCGGAGACCTCGATGAGCGCCCACGAGAAGATGCCGACACTGACCAGGTTCACCCCGGCCTCGCGCATCAGGATGACGTCTTCGCGCCACGTCTCGGGCGACCACTGCTCGGGGTTGTAGTCGCCGCCGTAGGCGATTCCGCGCAGGTCGGGCCAGGCGTGGGGCGAGGTCATCGGCACTCCATCGGGTCGGTGTGGTCGTGGTGCGGGTCCCGACGTGCTGCCGCTCATTCGACTGGGACCGGTCTCAGGTTGTCACGGGGACATGACTGGGACCGGTCTCAGTTCTACCCCAGGTTCGGCGCCGACCACAACCGCCGTTACCGAACTGAGACCGGTCCCAGGTTGGACTACCGCTGGACGGGATGCTGTGGGTAGAGTCACAGGCGATGAGTGATGTCAGCGCGAAGCGCAAGCCGACGATCCGCCAGATCGCGGCGCAGGCGGGGGTGTCCCGCAGCACGGTCTCGCGAGTGATCAACGGCGGGCACTGGGTGTCCCCCGACGCCAGGCAGGCCGTCGAAGAGGCGATCCTCGCCACCGGCTACACCGCCAACCACCATGCCCGCAGCCTCGCCACCGGCCGCGCCGGATCACTCGCCTTCCTCCTGACCGAGCCGCAGCAGCTGCTGTTCGACGATCCGACCTTCGCGCTGCTGCTGCGCGGGGCCGCCGAAGCGCTCGCCCAGCGGGCCATGACCCTCGTGCTGCTCGTCGCCGGAACCCCCGCCGAGCGCGAGAGCGTCGCCCAGTTCCTCAGCGCGGGACACGTCGACGGCGTCATGCTGATCTCGTCGCACGAGTCCGACCCGCTGCTCGATCAGCTGATCGAGGTCGGCATCCCGACTGTGTGCTGCGGCGTGCCGCTCGGGCACGAACGCGAGCTCTCGACGATCTCCGTCGACGAGATCGCCTCCGCCCGCACCATGGCCGCGCACCTCGTGACGCAGGGACACCGCCGCATCGGCATGATCGCCGGCCCTGACGACACCCCCGGTGGCCGCTATCGCCTGGTCGGATTCCGCGAAGAGCTCGGCGACCGCTACGACGAATCGCTGGTCGAGCGCGGCGACTACTCGTACGAGTCAGGACTCGCCGCCATGACGCGGATGCTCGAGCACGACGTCGACGCGGTGTTCGCGGCATCCGACCGGATGGCGGCCGGAGCCATCGCCGCCGCCCGCCGCGCAGGGCGCCGCGTGCCCGAGGACATCGCGATCGCCGGCTTCGACGACTCAGGCCTCGCCGCGACGCACGAGCCCCCGATCACGACCATGCGCCAGCCGTGGGATCAGATCAGCGCGAAGATGGTCGCCGTGCTGCTCGAGGTCATCGCCGGGGCATCCCCCGCTCGGTCATCCTCGACACCGAGCTCGTGGTGCGCGCGACCGCGTAGGCGGCATTCGCTCCCGCTCCCGCTCGTGCGCGCGCTCCCGCTGCCGCCCCCGCTCCCGCTCCCGCTCCCGCTCCCGCTCGTGCGCACGCTGCTGCGAAGGTGATCTCTCGCAGCGAAGGGCCGACGGCCGCGTGAGGCCCTTCGCAGCGCGAGATCTCCTTCGGTGCGTGCGACGGCTGACGACAGGACGCGTCGACGAGGTCTCGCTCGCCCCCTACGGCCGGTCGAGCACCTCGCGGAGCGTGGCAGCGAAGGCCTCGGGCTGCCCGGCATAGCCGAACTCGCCACCCATGAAGCCGCCGTGGTGACTGGGGAAGACCGTCGCCTGCTGTCCGAGCTTCTCGGCCAGGGCGAGCGCGGTGCGGCCGGTGTAGCCCTTCAGCGACTCCTCCCCGACAGCGACGACGATCCGAGTCGGGGATGCCTTCAGCGCTTCGAGATCCGGCTCGTAGAGCGGCACCGCCCACGAGAGTTCGGACAGCAGTGGATCATTCCGCGAGCCGTCGTCCTCCGTCGGCATCCCGAATGCCGCGGGGTCGGGGACCGGCTGGGCGAGGAACTCCTCGGTGACCTCTCCCTCCCACGACGTCATCGCGACGAACGCCGCCATTCCGGCACCCCATCCTCGCTCCTGATATGCCCGGGTATAAGCGATTCGCGCTCGATGCACCGCTTCGGCATCAGGCAGCACGCTGTCGATCGGCGGCTCGTGGGCGACCAGAGTCACCACGTCCTGAGGGTGCGCAGTGACCAGAGCGAGTGCGCTCACCGCTCCACCGCTGCTCGCGAACATGTCGACAGGGCCTGCACCGAGCGCCTCGATGATCGCGTGGACATCCTCGGCCTGGACATCGGGCTCGTTCGTGACTCCGCCGTCCTTGCGCACGCTGCGGCCCAACCCTCGTGGGTCGTAGGTCACGACGGTGCGATCGCCGAACAGCTTCACCTGCGCCTGGAAGCCGCTCGCATCCATCGGCTGGCCGATCATCATCAACGGAGGGCGGCCATCCTTCGTCGGGAGTGGCCCATGCACGTCGTAGACGAGGTCGACGTCCGGGAGCTCGAGGGTGTGCTGCGTCATCGGGTGGCCTCCTCGGCGTCGAACGATTCCACTGGGATGCTACGGCGCGGCATCCGCTGGCGCCAGCGCTTCGACACTTCTTCGTGACAGCCGACCATCCCGTCTCAGCCGACCGCACCCCGTATCAGCCGACCGCACCCCGTATCAGCCGACCGCACCCCCTGTCAGCCGACCGCATCCAGTGACAGCCGACCGCATCCCGTCTCAGCCGACCGCATCCCGTGAAGGAGATCTCGCTCGGCGAAGGATCGGATGCCGGATCCGCTCCTTCGTTGCGTGAGATCTCCTGCGATGCGCGAGCGCCAACGCGAGAGCGAGCGCGAACGCGAACGCGAACGCGAACGAGAGCGGCCCCCCGAACCGCCCGGCCTCAGCCGCGCATGGCGACGCCGCGTCGCCAGTAGCCCATGAAGGCGACCTGCGAGCGGTCGATGCCGAGATCCTTGACCAGGTGGCGGCGCAGTGTCGTGACGACGCCGCTTTCCCCGGCGATCCAGAAGTAGCGCTCCGCGGGAGCATCCGCCTCCGCGATCTCCTCGCCGAGACCCGAGTAGTCGGGGGTCTCCCAGAGCAGGGCCTCCGTGTCGATGTCCTTCACGTCGATCTCGTCGGCGGCATCCGCATCTCCGAGGTACTCGAGCACGGCGGGAATCAGCCGCACACCGTGGGGCTCACCCGCATCGCGAGGCAGCCAGTGCACCTCGACCCCGGCAGGCGCGTCGATGCGCAGGACGTCGGCCGGGGACGGCACCTCGATGAAGGCGCAGCCTCGAAGGTCGCTCGGGGCGTCTTCGAGGATGCGCGCGATCGCGGGAGCCGCCGTCTCGTCACCGGCGAGGACGACCGACGTCGCGGTGCCCGGCTCGTACTCGGCGCCGCCGTGTGCGGCCGCGGCGACGCCTCGACGTGGTCCGACGATGAAGAGCTCCTTGCCGACCGCGGCCGCATCGGCCCAGCGCGACGCCGGGCCCGTGAGACCGGGCGCCAGGTGCAGCACGAAATCGACATCGAGCTCGGTGCCCGCACCCGTCGCCCGCAGGTCACGCACCGAGTAGGTGCGCATGGATCCGCGGTCCTCCTCGGGGACGGCGAGGAAGGAACCCCACCAGTCGTCGGTCTCCCGATCGAGATCGGGGAGGATGCCGGATGCCGGCGGGAACACGATCTTGATCCGGGAGTCGAAGACGTCACCCGGCGTGCCGAACTCGAGAAGGTCGTCGCCGCCGAACGTGATCCTCACGAAGTTCGGCGACACCCGTTCGACCCCGCGCACCTCGGCGCGAGCGAGCACGTAGGTGGGGCGTTCGGTCGTGGTCTCAGCGGACATGATGCCTTCCGATCGGGGTGACCATCGGCTTCCCGGAGACCGGGTCGATGGTGATCTGGTTTGCGAGGTCGAAGACCTCTTCGACGAGCTGGGCGGTCACGACATCCTGCGGAGCGCCGGTGGCGTGCACCCTGCCCTCCTTCATCGCGACGAGCTCGTCGGAATACCTCGCGGCGAGGTTGAGGTCATGCAGCACCATCACGATCGTGGTGCCGCGCGAGACGCTCAGGTCGGTGAGCAGATCGAGGACCTCGACCTGGTGAGCGACGTCGAGGAACGTGGTCGGCTCGTCGAGCAGCAGGATGTCGGTCTCCTGCGCGAGCGCCATGGCGATCCACACGCGCTGACGCTGGCCGCCCGAGAGCTCGTCCACGCTGCGGTCGGCGAGCTCGGTGGTGCCGGTGGCGGCCAGAGCATCCGCGACGACCTCGTAGTCGTGAGCGCTCCAGCGAGCCAGCATCTTCTGATGCGGATGCCGACCGCGGCCGACGAGATCCGCGACGGCGATGCCCTCGGGAGCGACGGGCGACTGTGGCAGCAGGCCGAGGATGCGCGCGACCTCCTTGGTGGGGCGCGCGTGCACCGACTTGCCGTCGAGCACGACCTGACCCGCCGTCGGCGAGAGCAGACGCGCGAGCGAACGCAGCAGGGTCGACTTGCCGCATCCGTTCGCGCCGACGATCGTGGTGATCTTGCCCGGCGCGATCGCGAGATCGAGGCCGTCGATGATCGTCCGGTCGCCGTAGGCGAGAGTGACGGACTCCGCCGTCAGAGTGTGCGCCTCGGTCACAGGGAGCCTCCCGAGCGGTTCGTACGGATGAGCAGGTAGATGAGGTACGGAGCGCCGAGCACGCCGGTGATCACGCCGACCGGGTAGCGCTCGCCGAACGCGAACTGACCGATCAGGTCGCCTCCGAGCACGAGCACAGCGCCGATGAATGCGCTGGGGACGAGCAGGTTCGCTCCGGGCCCCGTGATGCGGGCCGCGATCGGACCCGCCATGAACGCCACGAAAGCGATGGGGCCGGTCGCGGCGGTGGCGAACGCCAGCAGTGCGACTGCGCCGAGGATGAAGAGCAGACGAGTCGTGTTGACCCGCACCCCGAGACCGGATGCCGAATCGTCGCCGAGCTGCATCGCCCCGAGCGCCCTGCCCTGCAGGAGCAGCAGCGGCACGATGATGACGGCGGCGATCGCGAGCGGCATCACGCGTTCCCACGAGGCGTTGTTCAGGCTTCCGGTGAGCCACTGCATCGCGGTCTGGATGTCCCAGTTCGCCGCCCTCGACAGCATGTACGAGATGATGCTCTGCAGCATCGCCGCGACACCGATGCCGATCAGGATCAGTCGAGTGCCCGCGAAGCCGTTCTTGATCGACAGCAGGTAGATGACTCCTGCCGTGACGATCGCACCGCCGAGCGCGAGCAGCGAGACGATCGGCCCGTTGAACGACAGCACGATGATGCCGAACACCGCCGCGGCGCCGGCGCCGTTCGAGATGCCGATGATGTCGGGCGAGGCGAGCGGGTTGCGCAGCAGCGTCTGGAACGAGACGCCGGCGATGCCGAACGCGAAACCCGCGAGGATCGCGAGCACCGCGCGGGGCAGGCGCAGCTCGCCGACGGTGAACGACGCCCCCGGCACGGTCTCGCCGAGGATCACGCGGATCACCTCGTCGAGCGGATAGAACGTGTTGCCGATCATGAGCGCCACGGCGAACAGCACGAGCAGCAGCGCACCGAGCACGATCGTGGCCGTGGCGTGGCGGCGGTGGCGCGAACGGCGGCCCGCGACGAGCGCGGCGACCTCGTCGCGGGTGCGGTCGGATGCTGCGGGAGTGTGGGCGGCAGCCCGGTCGATGGTGCTCACAGTTCACGCACCTTCTGACGACGGACGATCCAGATGAAGAACGGGGCGCCGATGATGGCGGTGATGATGCCGACCTGGATCTCCTCCGAGGTCGGCGCGATGACACGGCCGACGATGTCACTCGCGAGCAGCAGGGCGGCGCCGGCCATGGCCGAGAACGGCAGCAGCCAGCGGTGGTCGGTGCCGATCAGCATCCGGCAGACATGCGGGATCACGAGACCGACGAATCCGATGGGCCCGGCGATCGCGGTGGCTGCTCCGGCGAGGATCACGGCGCCGACCGCCGACATGAGGCGCGTGCGGAAGACGTGCTCGCCGAGTCCCTTCGCCATGTCGTCGCCGAGAGCGAGGGAGTTCATGCCCCGGGCGCTGGCGAAGCAGATCAGTGCGCCGAGCGCGAGCACCGGGGCGGTGATCGCGATGCGCGGCCACTCGGCACCGCCCACTCCGCCGATCTGCCACGACTGGAACGCCTGCAGCAGGTCGACGCGCGGCAGCATGACGGCGCTGATGAGCGAGGCGAAGGCGGCCGAGGTGGCGGCACCGGCGAGCGCGAGCTTGAGGGGCGTGGCACCGCCGCGTCCGAGCGAGCCGACGGTGTAGACGAACGCCGCGGCCAGGGCGGCGCCGATGATCGCGAGCGCCATCTGGCTGTAGGCGTCGGTGAGACCGAGGAAGGCGAGACCGAACACGACGGCGAGCGAAGCGCCGTTCGAGACGCCGAGGATGCCGGGGTCGGCGATCGGGTTGCGGGTGACCGCCTGCATCGTCGCGCCGGAGAGTGCGAGCGCTGCACCGACGAGGATCGCGAGCACCGTGCGCGGAAGGCGCTTGATGATCGCCGCCTGGGCGAGGGTGTCATCCTGCCCGGCGAGGGCGGCGAAGATGTCGTCGATGCTCACGGAGCGCACGCCGAAGCAGATCGACAGGATGCAGAGCACGAACAGCACTCCCAGGCCGACGAGCAGCCAGAGCGTGCGCGCCCATGCCGGGCGTCGCAGATCTGCGACGCCCGGCAGGGGAACGGTGACAGCGGTCACGGGAATTCAGTGTGCGAAGGTGACGCCGACGGTCACTTCGCGGCGAGCGGTGCTGCCAGCAGGCCGAGGTAGTCGGACAGGCCCCACTGGATCGACAGCGGCGACGGGTTCGCCGACGCCGCGATCGGGGTGGAGTCGGGCAGGATCACGATGTTGCCGGCGGCGATCGCGGGGATCTTCGACAGCAGCGGGTCGGCCTGCATGGTGGCGATGAGCGAGTCGTCGCCGTAGGTCACGAAGACATCGACGTCGTCGAAGGTGTCAGCCTCTTCGGAGCTCACCGACAGGTAGAACTCCTTGCTGTCTGCGTTCTCCTCGACGATCGACGGAAGCGGAAGACCCAGGTCGTCGTGCAGGTAGCCGGGGCGCGTGTCGATCGCGGTGTAGTAGCCGACCTGGCTCAGGTCGCTCGGGTCGACGTACGCGAACAGCACCTTCTTGTCCTTGAGGGCGCTGTTCTCCTCGAGGGCGGCCTCGGCGTCGGCGTGCAGCTCTTCGATGAGGGCGTCGCCCTCCTCCTCGAGGCCGAGCGCCTTCGAGTTCATCTCGATCATGTCGTCGACCGGGGTGCCCCAGGCGACCTCGGGGTAGGCGACGACCGGAGCGATCTTCGAGAGCTGGTCGTACTCCTCCTGCGTCAGACCCGAGTACGCCGCGAGGATGACGTCCGGCTGCGTGTCGGCGACGGCCTCGTAGTCGATGCCGTCGGACTCGTCGAACAGCACGGGCTCTTCGCCGCCGAGCTCGTCGAGCTTGTCCTCGACCCAGGGCAGGATGCCGTTGTCGTCGTCGTCGCCCCAGGTGGCCTTGCTCATGCCGACCGGGACGATGCCGAGAGCGAGGGGAACCTCGTGGTTCGCCCAGGCGATCGTCGCGACGCGCTCGGGCTTCTCCTCGATCGTGGTCTCGCCGAACACGTGCTCGATCGTGACGGGGAAGGCACCGTCATCGGCGGGGTTGCCGCCGGCGGAGTCGGAGTTCGAGTCGGTCGATGACGTCGCGCAGGCCGTGAGGCCGACGGCCAGAGCCGCGGCGACACCGGCGGCGATGAGACGAGAGGTGCGCACAGGCGTTCCCTTCGGGTTGGGATGAGGGGGTGCGGCGCGGAGGGGCGCCAAGGCTTTGGTAAGCCTGGCCTAATCTAACAGAAAGTTAGGCAAGCCTCATCTTGGGTCCCTGGCCCGGGCGTCATCCTCGCCTCTCGCGCGGGGTCGACATCGCACCGCACCGCCCGATGCGGGGGGCACGGGCACGGGCAGAAAACACCCGGACATGCAGAAAGCCGGCCGGATCCGTGAGGATCCGACCGGCTTCAGGAAGCCTATGCGCGCTCAGAGAGCGCGGATGTTCGCAGCCTGCATGCCCTTGGGGCCACGCTCAGCGTCGAATTCGACCTTCTGGTTCTCACGAAGCTCCTTGAAACCGGAGCCGGTGATTGCCGAGTAGTGGGCGAAGAGGTCGTCCGTGCCGTCATCGGGAGCGATGAAGCCGAAGCCCTTTTCCGCGTTGAACCATTTCACAGTGCCAGTGGCCATGTGTTTTCTACTTTCTGTTTTCAAACGGCCGCTTGCGCGGCCCGCGCCGTGACGGAACGTCCGACATACGCGCCTGCTCAACGTACCACGGCAGGCTGACCGGTGTCCCGGAAGTTCGGATTCTTCTGAAGAACAGCCGCCTCGGTGCGGGTGCTCACCCCGAGTTTGCGCAGCACGGCCGACACGTGGACGCTCACCGTCTTGACGCTGATGAAGAGCCGCTCCCCGATCTGGCGGTTGCTCAGACCCTCGGCGATCAGCTCGAGCACCTGCCGCTCGCGGGCGGTGAGCGGGTCGACATCCGGTTCGACGCCGGCGGTGCCGGATGCTGCGGTGCCGGATGCTGCGGCGAGGCCAGCCGCCGCTTGGAAACCACCGACGATCCGCCCCAGGGGAACGTGGCCGAGGCGCTCCGCCTGGCGCATCGCGGCCGAGAGCACGGCGCTCGCCTCCCCTCGGTCTCCTGCGTCGACGAGTGCGCGAGCGAGAGCCAGACGCGTGGTCACCGCGAACGTCACGGGCACATCGCGGTCGTCTGCGTGCTCGACCGCCTGGCGCAGGGCTGCGACGGACGGGAAGAGGAATGCCTCGAGGATCGTCTCCCACCTGTCGCCTCGCAGCTGCGGAGGTTGGGCGCGCCACGCGTCCCGCACGTCTGCGACCGCCGCCTCGACCTCGACGCCGGATGCCCGCAGCTCGGCGATGAACCATGCCGCCTCGAGCAGCAGTCGACGCTGATGCAGGGACACCGGCCCCTGATCGGCGAGCATCGCCCTGACCTCACCGAGAGCACCCGCGAGGTCGCCCCGCCCCTCGGCGACGGCCACGCGCATCATGACCTCGTCGTACCAGATCTGACGTTCGACCCGACCGGTCTCCTCGAATGCGGGGTGCCACTCGCGAAGGATCTCGGCCGCCTCCTCGTGTCTGCCTCGCCAGGAGAGCACCCGCACGCGCGTCATCGTGGAGTACATGTGCGAGATGCGCAGGGTCCGCTGAGCGAGCTCGCGCGCCAGCATCCCCTCGACCCGTTCGATCTCGCCCATCTCGAGCAGTGGCACGGCCATGTTCTGCGTCATCAGCGCGCCCGTGGTGCGCTCGACGCCGAAAGCGCGCGCGGGCGCGAGCCCCTCTTCGGCGACCCTGACGGCATCGCGATAGCGCCCCAGCAGGCCGAGCAGATCCGAATAGTTGACCCGGTATCTCATCTCGGCGTTCGTGCCTTTGGCGAGCTGCAGGGCGAGCGCGTACTCGCGGTGCCCCGCGTCGAGGTCGCCGAGGTGCGCGCGGGCTCCGCCCCGGACGTTCGCGGCGATCGATGCCTCGTCGTCCGACCCGGCGCGCGCGGCCCGCTCGCCCGCCTCCGCGGCCAACGCGATCGCCTCGTCGAGTCGCCCCGAGATCATGTAGCGACTGGCGAGCTGGTTCAGCACCGAGGCGCGCAGCCGGTCGTCGTCGACGCCCGCCTCGAGGATCTCGAGCGCCTGCTGCAGCAGCGGGACCGCGCCGGCGCGGCCGAGGTTCATCGTGTAGTACGCCTTGTCGCGCAGCAGCCGGGCGTGCATGCGGGGGTCGACCGTCGTCGGATCGACCTCGGCGAGCGCGAGGTCGACCACGGCGAGCGCCCGTTCTCCGTCTCCCGCGTTGCGCAGCACGGAACCGAGAGTGCGCAGCACCTCGAGGCGCGCCACACCCACGACGGCCTCGGCATCCGGCACCTGGATCCACAGGTCGAGGGCGAGCTCGCCGAAGCGGGCAGCGCTCGCGAAGGCGAACCGCGACTTGGCGTCGGCCATCGCGGTGACGGCCGCGGCGAGCGCTCGCCGGTCGTCTTGCGCGAGCTGCCAGTGATAGGCGAGCGCGGCGGAGTCGGCGGTTTCGGCCCCTGAGCAGTTCTCCTCGAGCGCCTCGGCATACGCCCGATGCAGCCGCGCTCTCTCGCCCGGGAGCAGATCGTCGTGCACGGCTTCGCGCAGCAGCGCATGCCGGAACCGGTAGTCGTCGTCGACCACGACGAGGATGCCGCTGAGCGTCGCCTCGCGGATCGACTCGTCGAGGCGGGCTTCGGGCAGACCCGCGAGGCGGGTGACGAGCGGGTGGGTCAGCGGACGCTCGGCTCCCGAGACGACCTGCACCACCCGGCGGGCGTCATCGCTGAGACGGTCGAATCGGGCGAGCAGCAGGTCGCGCAGACTGCCGGGCAGGGGACCGGTCGAGCACCCGGCGAGCTCTTCGACGAAGAAGGGCACGCCCTCGGCTCGATCGTGGATGCGATCGAGCGCCGCGTCTGTCACGGGCTGCCCGGTGAGCGATTCGACGAGCGCACGGACAGCCGAGGTGTCGAGCCGATCGATCGCGACTCTCTCGAGCAGACGCGCGCGGGTGGACTCGCCGATGAAGCGGCTCACGGCATCGCCGCGTCGCACGTCGTCGGAGCGGCAGGTCAGGATCAGGAGGATGCGGCCGTGCCCGAGGGTGCGCAGCAGGAAGGAGAGCAGCGCCAGGGTCGACTCGTCAGCCCAGTGCAGGTCTTCGACGACGAGCACCTGCGGCGCGTGTTCGGCGGCCGCCTCGATGAGCGCCGCGATCGCATCGCGCAGGCGGTCAGGGCTGGTCTGCGATCGCTCGGTGGGGTTGAGCTCCGGCAGCAGCATGCCCAGCGCCTCGACGCCGACGCCGATCTCCTCCCGCACCCGGTCGGCACCCATGCTCGCGACGATCGACCGGAGGATGCCGGCGAGCGGCCCGAAGGGCGTGCGCGACGCCCCGAGATCGAGGCACCAGCCGACATGCACGTCTGCGCGGTTCGCCACCTCGGCGCTGAACTCGCGCAGCAGTCGCGACTTGCCGATGCCCGCCTCGCCCTCGATGAGCGCGGCCACCGGGACCCCGTCGACCGCTCGCCGGAACAGCTCGCGGATGGTCGCGAGCTCGGTCTCTCGGCCGACCATCGCGGCGCTGGGAGCGGACGGGGGCATGAATTCATCGTGCCACTCCCCTCCGACATCCGGCGTCGCGCTGCCGTCTGCCCGCAGCGGAGCGACGATCACCGGGCGGGTGCCGGTTCGCGGCCCGCGGATGCGCGGCGCTCGGGCTGCCGTGCAGCATCCGTCGCCGCGTCGCGCGATGCGTCGGTCGTGTGCAGCAGCCGGCCGGCCAGACGCCGGACCGGGCCGGGCTGTCTGCGGACCAGCTGATCGCTGCGCTCCTCGATGACGCGACGGCGTTCTGCCGCGCGAGCGAGCTGCTCCTGGTCGAACTCGGTCGATCTGTAGGCGAGATACGGGTGCTCGAACATGACATCTCCTCGGTGTGCGATGTCCTCAGAATCCGCTCTGAGTCACCCCGACGACATCGGGAGGATGCCCTATCTTCCGTTCGTGAGTTCCCTAGTCGACGCCGGGCGTGCCGTCCGCCGGGCAGCGAAAGAGGTCCGAGCGGTGATGGGGGCACCACCGCTCGGACCTCAGCTCAGGGGTCGATCAGGCGTCGACGTCGCCGCGCCACGCACCGGTCTCGGTGCCGCGCTTCTCCATGAACTCCTTGAAGTTCTGGAGATCCTTCTTCACCGCGTGCGAGCCCGCGCCCACGAGAGAGCCGACCTTCTCGAGAAGCCCCTCGGGCTCCCAGTCGATCTGCACGGTCACGCGGGTCGTGAGGTCTTCGAGCTTGTGGAACGTCACGACGCCCGCATGCTCGGTCTCACCGCCGATGCTGTTCCACGCGACTCGCTCGTCGGGGTGCTGCTCGGTGATCTCCGCGTCGAACTCGCGCGTCGCGCCGCCCACGTTCACCTTCCAGCGGGTGTGCGTGTCGTCCAGCTGGACGATCGACTCCACCTCGTCGAGGAACTGCGGGAAGCTCTCGAACTGCGTCCACTGGTTGTACGCCACGTCGATGGGAACGTGTACGTCGATGGTCTCGATGATCTGCACCATGTGATGCTCCTCACTGTTCGTCGGTCGTGTCATCCCATTCAGCGGCGTTCGACGACTCTTGGCGACGGGGTTGACATCTCCCCTGACGGCACTCGCTAGCCGAGTAGCGTTGCAGGCATGCGCATCCACGCCGCGATCCGCGCCTCGAAGCGCTCACCCCTGCTGCAGGTGGTGAAGTCCGCCGCAGCGACGATCGCCGCATGGATGCTCGCGGGATGGGTGGTTCCGGGACAGCTCCCCGTCTTCGCCGCGATCGCCGCTCTGCTCGTCGTGCAGCCCAGCGTCAACCAGTCGCTGTCGAAGGCGCTCGAACGCAGCATCGGCGTGATCGTCGGCGTGGTGATCGCGGTCGCCCTGGGCCTTCTCCTGGGGTCACCGAGCTGGATCGTGCTGCTCGCCATCGTGGTGGCCATGCTCGTCGCGTGGGCCTTCCGGGCGACGCCCGGCACCGGCAACCAGGTGGCCATCTCGGCGATGCTCGTGCTCGCGCTGGGCTCGACTCCCGACTATGCGATAGCGCGCATCTTCGAGACCCTGATCGGCGTGGTCATCGGCATCGTCGTGAACGCCCTGATCGTGCCGCCCGTGCTGGTCGCCCCGGCCCGACGCGATCTCGGGCTGCTGGGCAGCGAGCTCGCCTCGAGCCTCGACCGACTCGCCGATGCGCTGCCCGAACCCCAGACTCCCGCCACGCTGCATCAGCTCATGCTCGAAGCCAGACTGCTGCGCCCGATGAAGGACGCGGCAGAGGCATCCATCGCTGCGGGTGAGGAATCCCTCACTCTGAACCCGCGCCGGTCGACGCACCGTGAAGAGCTCGTCGAGATGCGCGCACTGCTCGAACGGCTGACGCCCATCGTGACGCAGACCATCGGGATGACGCGCGCCTACTTCGACCACTACGACGACTCCATCGGCGAGGAGCCGGCCGTCACGGCCATCGCGGAGCAGCTGCGGCGCGCAGGGCACGATGTGCGACTGGCTGTGCAGATCGCCGACGTGTCCCCGGAGCCCGAGACACTGACCTCGGCGATCCCGGCACTGACCGCGCCTCTCGTCATCCGGCCGCCCTCGTCGACGCACTGGATCCTCATCGGGTCGCTGATGGAGGACCTCAGGCGCATCCGCGCGGAGCTCGTCGACGAGGAATGACAGGGCGACGCGGCGGCGCCGGTCAGTCCTGCTCGGGGTCGTCGGCGAGCACGTCGCCGTCGTCGTCGTCGCTCTCGTCGCCCGAGCCGGAGGGGACGACCGTCGGCGGCTCTCCCTTGTTGTCCTCGGCGCCGAGGTTGTCGTTCTCCTCGGGGCCGGGCGACGGCTCCGTGCTGATGTCGTTGCGGTCGGTGCTGATGTCGTCGCTGTCGCGAGTCATGGCATTTTCCCTTCGTCGGAGTTCGATCTCCTGCGAGGTTAGGGCCGCATGCCCGCAGAAGCCCGGGCCTTGACAAGCACTCCGGGCCTACCCTGGTGACATGTCCGACATGACCGTTCCCGAGGCTCTGGCCGAGCTCGCCGCCCTCGAGGATCCGAAGATGCGCGCCGCGAACGAGAAGCGCGGCGACGACCACGGCATCAATCTCAGCCGCATGCGCACCCTCGCGAAGCGCATCAAGACAGACCAGCCCCTGGCGAAAGAGCTGTGGGCGACCGGCGACACCGCCGCCCGGCTGCTGGCGCTGCTGATCTGCACGCCGCGCGCGTTCACCGCCGACGAGCTCGACGCGATGCTGCGACAGACTCAGGCCCCCAAGGTCAACGACTGGTTCGTGAACTACGTCGCGAAGAAGACCCCCTCGCGGAGGAGCTGCGGCTGCGCTGGTTCGACGACTCCGACCCGACCGTCGCCGCGGCCGCATGGTCGCTCACGACGGTGCGCGTCGCGAAGGATGCCGAGGGCCTCGACCTCGATCACCTGCTCGATCTGATCGAGCGCGATCTGCAGAACGCGCCCTCGCGGTTGCAGTGGGCGATGAACGAGACGCTCGCCAACATCGGCATCTTCCACCCGGAGCTGCGGTCCAGGGCGCTCGAGATCGGTGAGCGCCTGCAGGTGCTCGCCGACTACCCCACCGCGCCCGGCTGCACCTCGCCGTTCGCGCCGATCTGGATCGGCGAGATCGTGCGGCGGCGCGAGGGCTGAGACCCGACGCGAGGGCTGATCCCCGCATCCGGCGACTCAGCCCTGCGTCCCGCGACTCAGCCCTGCGTCCGTCAGCGAGCGCTGCCGACTGCGGCCCGCGGTGCCGTCAGCATCGCTTCGGCGTCGGTGAACTCCTTCTCGATGTCGTCGTTGCGCGTGTAGGTGACGAGGCTCACCACGACGGCCGCGACGAACGCGAACACGAACGCGGGGAGCAGCTCGTACAGGTCGGTGTCCAGGGCCTTCCAGACGAACACCGTGACCGCTCCGACGAACATGCCCGCGAGAGCACCCCAGTTCGTGAGCTTGCGCCAGAACAGACTGAGCAGGATGATCGGGCCGAACGCGGCACCGAATCCTGCCCAGGCGAACGACACGAGCCCGAGGATCGAGTCGTTCGGCGTGATCGCGAGGATGATCGCGATGATCGCGACGACGAGCACCGCCAGGCGGCCCAGCAGCACCAGCCGCTTGTCGGACGGCGGGGTCTTGCGCACCACCTTGTAGAGGTCCTCGACCAGCGCAGACGAGCACACGACCAGCTGGCTCGACACGGTGCTCATGATCGCCGCGAGCACGGCCGCCAGCACGAGTCCGGCGACGAACGGATGCAGCAGCGTCTGCGACATCAGCAGCACCACGGTCTCGGGGTTGTCGAGGGTGATGCCCTGCTGCGCCATGTAGGCGATGCCGACGAGGCCCGAGATGATCGCGCCGAACATCGAGACGACCATCCAGGAGATGCCGATGCGACGCGCGCTCTTCGCCTCCTGCGGCGAGCGCAGCGCCATGAAGCGCACGATGATGTGCGGCTGCCCGAAGTACCCGAGGCCCCACGCCAGGGCCGAGGCGATGGCGAGGAAGGTGCCGCCGGTGACGGCCCCTCCGCCGAGCAGCGACAGGAATCCCTCTCCGGCGTTCTCGGTGATGAGCGTCGACGTCTCCTCGAGTCCGCCGATCGCGATGACGGCGGCGACCGGCACGACGATCAGCGCGATCACCATCATCAGCCCCTGCACGACGTCGGTGAGGGAGGCCCCGAGGAATCCGCCGAAGAGCGTGTACAGCAGGGTGATGCCGCCGACCAGCAGCATCCCGAACAGGTAGTCGCCGTTGAACGAGCTCTCGAAGAAGACGCCGGCGGCGACCATGCCCGACGAGATGTACAGCGTGAAGAACACCAGGATGATGAGCCCCGAGGCGATGCGCAGCGACCGGCTGGTGTCGCGGAGACGGTTCTCGAAGAAGCTCGGGATCGTGATCGAGTTGCGCGACACCTCGGTGTAGGCGCGAAGCCGTGGGGCCACCAGCAGCCAGTTGAGGTAGGCGCCGATCGTCAGCCCGATCGCGATCCAGGCCTCGATCAGTCCAGCGGCGTAGATCGCGCCGGGAAGGCCCATCACGAGCCAGCCCGACATGTCGGCCGCACCGGCGCTGATCGCGGCGACCCACGACGGCAGGTTGCGTCCGCCGAGCATGTAGTCCTCGTGGTCGGAGGTGCGCTTGTAGGCGAAATATCCGATGAGCAGCATGCCGGCGAAGTACAGCCCGAGCGCCCCGTACAAGAAGATCTGATCGGACATCGTCGTCCCTTTTCCGCGGTGTCGATCACCGCTCGGTACCGATGATCTCAAGGCGGACGCCGTGGTCCGGGCGCGCCACGCAGAGACCGCTGGTTACGCTGAAGCCATGAGCACGCACATCGCCGCACAGCCCGGTCAGATCGCCCCCGTCGTCCTGTTCCCCGGCGATCCGCTGCGGGCGAAGTGGATCGCCGAGACCTTCCTCGACGACGCCGAGCTGTACTCCGAGACCCGCGGGATGCTGGGCTTCACCGGCACCTGGGAGGGCCACCGCGTCTCGGTGCAGGGTTCGGGCATGGGTCAGCCGTCGATGGCCATCTATGCGACCGAGCTGTTCGAGGAGTACGACGTAAAGACGATCGTGCGCGTCGGATCGTGCGGGGCGCTGACCGAGAAGCTGCAGGTGCGGGACATCATCATCGCGAACGGCGCCTGCACCGATTCGGGCATCAACAGGGTGCGCTTCCACGGACTCGACTACGCACCTGTCGCGGACTTCGGACTGCTGCGCGCGGCGGTCGAGGCGAGCGAGGCCGAGCCCCTGGACTCGGCCGTCCACGTCGGTCTGCTGTTCTCGAGCGACCAGTTCTACAGCACCCGACCCGAGCTGACCGAGCCGTTCGTGCAGCACGGCGCCCTCGGTGTCGAGATGGAGGCTGCGGGGCTGTACACCCTCGCCGCGTACCACGGGCGTCGCGCTCTGGCCATCTGCACGGTGTCGGATCACATCGTCACCGGCGAGCAGACCACCGCTCAGGAGCGCGAGCAGACCTTCGGCGACATGATCCGCATCGCGCTGCGCGCCGCGACGTCCGTCTGAGTCGTTGCGGGCCGGCCGGCGCGCTCGCTCGCTCCCTCGCAGCGAAGGAGATCTCACGCTGCGAAGGACCGCATCCAGCATCCGCTCCTGCACAGCACGTGTTCCCCTTCGCAGGAGGTGCCCTGCCGGAGGTGGGATGATCGACAGACCATGCCTGCGATCCTCGACCACACGACGCTGACCGACGGATCCGATGCGGATGCCGTCTACACGGCGTTCGTCGAATGGGCCGAGTCGACCGGCATCAGCCTCTACCCCGCCCAGGACGAGGCGGTCATCGAGATCGTCTCGGGCAACAACCTGATCCTGTCGACGCCCACCGGCACCGGCAAGTCGCTCGTCGCGGTCGGCGCGCATTTCGCGGCGCTGGTCGAGGGGCGCCGCTCGTTCTACACCGCCCCGATCAAGGCGCTCGTGAGCGAGAAGTTCTTCTCCCTCGTCGACGTCTTCGGCGCCTCGAACGTCGGCATGATCACGGGCGACTCCTCGGTCAACCCGGATGCCCCGATCATCTGCTGCACGGCCGAGATCCTCGCGAACCTCGCGCTGCGCCAGGGCACGGATGCCGCGGTGCATCAGGTCGTCATGGACGAGTTCCATTTCTATGCCGACCCCGACCGCGGATGGGCCTGGCAGGTACCGCTGCTCGAGCTGCCGCAGGCGCAGTTCATCCTCATGTCGGCCACCCTGGGCGACGTGTCGCAGCTGTCGAGCGACCTCACCCGCAGGACGGGCCGTGACACGGCATCCGTCACCGGCGTCGAGCGCCCGGTTCCGCTGCACTACTTCTATGAGACGACGCCGATCCACGAGACGATCGACGACCTGCTGGGCACGGGCCAGGCGCCGATCTACGTCGTGCACTTCTCGCAGGCCGCTGCGATGGAGCGGGCCCAGGCGCTGTCGAGCACGAAGGTCGCCACGCGCGAGCAGCGCGACGAGATCGCGGCCCTGATCGGCGGTTTCCGCTTCACGACCGCCTTCGGCAAGACCCTCTCCCGCTTCCTCCGCGCGGGCATCGGCGTGCACCATGCCGGGATGCTCCCGAAGTACCGACGTCTGGTCGAGCAGCTCGCCCAGCGAGGTCTGCTGCGCGTGATCTGCGGCACCGACACGCTCGGCGTCGGCATCAACGTGCCGATCCGCACGGTGCTGCTGACCGCTCTGACCAAGTTCGACGGCACCCGGATGCGGCAGCTCAGCGCCCGCGAGTTCCACCAGATCGCCGGGCGGGCGGGCCGCGCGGGCTTCGACACGGCCGGCACCGTCGTCGCCCAGGCTCCGGAGCACGAGAGCGAGAACGTCGCCGCGATCAAGAAGGCCGGCGACGACCCGAAGAAGAAGCGCAAGATCGTGCGCAAGAAGGCTCCCGATGGCTTCGTCTCGTGGGGCGAGCCGTCGTTCCGCAAGCTGATCGACGCCGAGCCCGAGACCCTCACCTCGCACATGCAGATCACGAGCGCCATGATGCTCAACGTGATCGGGCGCGGCGGCGACGTCTTCGGCAACATGCGCGCACTCGTCTACGACAACCACGAACCTCGCAAACGACAGCGCGAACTCGCTCTGCGCGCCATCGGCATCTACCGCACGCTGCTCGAATCGGGCGTCGTCGAGCAGACGGCCGACGGCGAGATCCGCCTGACCGTCGATCTGCAGCCGAACTTCGCCCTGAACCAGCCGCTGTCTCCGTTCGCTCTCGCCGCCTTCGAACTGCTCGACCGCGACCCCGCTGCCGGCACCGGAACCGGGTCGTACGCCCTGGACATGATCTCGATCGTCGAGTCGACGCTCGATGATCCGCGGGCGATCCTCGGACAGCAGGAGTTCCTGGCACGGGGCGAGGCCGTCGCCGTCATGAAGCGCGAGGGCATCGAGTACGACGAGCGCATGGAGCTGCTCGAGGAGATCACATATCCGAAGCCTCTCGACGAGCTGCTGACCGCCGCATTCGAGACGTTCAGCGCCGCGCAGCCGTGGATCCGCGACTTCGAGCTGCATCCGAAATCCGTCGTCCGCGACATGTACGAACGAGCCATGTCCTTCGGGGAATATGTCGCGTACTACAAGATCGCGCGGTCGGAGGGCGTCGTGCTGCGCTACCTCTCCGACGCCTATCGGGCGGCCTCGCAGACCATCCCCGAAGAGGCGAAGGACGAGGATCTCCGCGACCTGATCGAATGGTTGGGCGAGCTGGTGCGCCAGGTGGATTCGAGCCTGCTCGACGAGTGGGAGGAGCTGGTCAACGGCGTGCTCCACGGCCCGGACGACGAGCCGATCGTTCCGCCGGCGCCGAAGAGACTGACATCGAACGTCCGCGCCTTCCGCACTCTCGTGCGCAACGAGCTGTTCCGTCGGGTGCAGCTGGCCGCCCGCGAGGACGTCGCCGCCCTCGCCGAACTCGACCCGACCTTCGGCGCCGACGCCTGGTCGGATGCGCTCGACGGATACTTCTCCGATCACGACGAGATCCTCACGGGCGCGAACGCCCGCAGCTCTCAGCTGCTGCTCCTGACCGAGGGTGCGACGGAGTGGACCGTCCGTCAGATCCTCGACGACCCGGCAGGCGACCACGACTGGGGCATCTCGGCCACCGTCGACCTCGCCGCCTCCGACGAAGAGGGCGCGGCCGTGGTCACGGTGACGGGCGTCGACCGCCTCTAGGCGACCCGCTCGAGGCCGGCCCTCCGGCGCGCACCGTCACCGCCTGGCACCTCAGCGGCTCGCACGAGGCGCGACACGAGGTCGACGTACGACACATCGGCCGCCGCGAACATGCGCGGCGCCTGCGAGGCCGCGGTGAGCCCCGGCATCGTGTTGACCTCGTTCAGCACCGGGCCCTCGGCGGTGAGGAAGAAGTCCATCCTGGCGACCCCGGCGCATCCGAGGGAGTCGAACATGGTCAGCGCCGCACGCGTGAGCGAGGTCGTCTCGGCCGTCGACAGCTGCGCGGGCACGGTGAATCGCGCGCTGCCGTCGTACTTCGTGGCGGTGTCGAAGAGGCCGGCGGCGTGGATCTCGAGCGGCGGCGCCGCCCAGCGGACGCCACCGGCTTCGCGCAGGACGGCGACATCGATCTCCCTCCCCTGCACGACCTCTTCGATGAGGATGCGGCGGTCGAACCGCGCCGCCTCGCGGAGCGCCGGCCCCAGTTCATGCTCTCCCCGCACGAGCGAGACGCCGTAGCTCGAACCGGCCGACACCGGCTTCACCACCACGGGCCCCTCGAACTCGGCATCGCCGCAGTCCGCCGCATCGACGACGCGTCCCCGTGCCGTGCGCAGCCCTGCCGCTTCGGCGACGAGCTTGGTGGCCCACTTGTCCATGCCGATGGCGCCGGCCCGCGGACCCGATCCGACCACGCGCACCCCTGCGAGACCGCACAGTGCCGCGAGTGCTCCGTCCTCCCCCAGGGGTCCATGCACGGCGGGGAATACGACGTCGCAGTCGGCGAGGAGCGGCATCGCGAGAGCGAGGGATCCGGCGGCGGTGGCACCCTCCGAGACGCCCGCCACCTCCCACACGCCCTGCCGCGAGATCGTCACCGTGCTCACGTCGTATCCCCCGAGCCGCAGGGCCTCTGCGACCGCTGCCGCAGAGGCGAGCGACACCTCGTGCTCGGCGTTCTGCCCTCCCCCGATCACCAGTACTCTCATGCGATGGCCCTCTCGACGCGGGAGCCGATGCCCGTCACGACGGTGTGCGGGATGCTCCCCGCCCACCGCGCCCACTCCTGCATACTCGGCACCGCGCCCCCCTCGGGTCCGAAGACCACCGCCGTGGTGCCCCTCGGCATCGAGAGGTCACCCGTGTCGATCACGATCTGATCCATCGACACGCGACCGACGATCGGGCACCGGATGCCGTCGACCGCCACCCCTGCGCCCGCACCGAGCTCCCGCGGGATGCCGTCGGCATACCCGACCCCGATCACGCTCAGATGCGAGGTGCGCGTCGTCACATACGCGCCGCCGTAGCCGATCGCGGTGCCCGCCGGCACGACACTGCTGTGCACGACCGATGCCGTCAGCCGCGCCGCCCCCTGCAGCGGCACCGTCTCCGACGGATCGATGCCGACGAGCCCGGCGCCGACCCGGACCATGTCGAAGTGCGTGGCGGCATCCGTCAGCGTCCCAGACGTCGCCGCGAGATGCACGAGCAGAGGACCGAATCCGGCGCGCAGCACGGCATCCCTCGCCTGTCGCATCCGGAGCACGGCCGGCGCGTTCTTCGCCGGGTCGGCGGCGTCGGCGTCTGGCAGGTGCCCCATCACCCCGACGACGTCGATGCGTGCACGACCCGAGTCGCGGCCCGTGCGAGCCACCCGCAGCAGCTCTGCCCAGTCCTCGAGCGGTACACCGCCCCGCGACATGCCCGTGTCCATGTGCAGATGCACGCGAACGCACCCGTTCGGCAGCGCCGACGCATCCGCGATCAGCTGCCGCAGCTCCTCGACCGAGCCGACAGCCAGATCGACGCGATCCGCGACGACCTGCGCGACGTCGACCCCGGCGGGGTTGAGCCAGGCGAGGATCGGCACCTCGACACCCGCCGCACGCAGCGGGGCAGCATCCTCGGCATCCGTGATCCCGAGCCACTCGGCTCCGGCCCCGATCGCCGCGAGAGCGACGGTCACGGCGCCGAGGCCGTAGCCGTCGGCCTTGACGACCGCCATGATGCGGGCATCCGTGGCCGATCGGATCCGCTCGACGTTCGCTCCGATCGCGTCAGGGATCGTGTGCAATGTCGGCGGGTGAACGCGCGAGAGGGTGAGGCGTGGAGTGGTGAGCGCCGTGGTCATCGCTGCGTCCTGGGATCGGTGGTCGGGTCGTCGTACATCAGCGGGCACCCGTTCGCCGGGGCCGCCGGCCGCAGCTCGAAGTGCCAGCGCTCATTCGCGTAGATCTGGCAGAGGCCGAAGTCCGCGCCGTGGCGTGACAGCCAGTCCTGAGCGGCGAGAGGGCCGAGGTCGACCGCGTCTCCCGATACGTGCTCGGAGTTCTCGGGGGTGGCGACCCAGCGCGCGGCCTCCTCTTCGGAGCCGTACTCGACGACCGCATCCTGACGCAGCACCTGCTGGTAGTCGGCCGACCGCCAGCCGCTGTTCACATGCATCCGCACGCCGTCGTGCTCGGCAGCGGATGCGGCGGCGCGCACGGCGGCGAGCAGGTCGGAGTCGAGATTCGTCACGGCGGGCGTGTCGTCGAACACCGAGACGGCGCCCCCCTCGCGGATCATCCCGTCCGCCTCGCTGAGGGACGACGGCGCGACGGTCGGCACGACGGATGCCGACGCCAGAGACTGCTGACCGATCAGCACGGCCGAGACCGTGAGAGCGACGGCGAGCAGTGCGGCACCGACGATCGCGGTGAGGCGTCGCCGTGAGGAGGTGGAGCGAGTGTTCATGCCCTCAGTCAAGAAGGAGGCGTGTTGCGACGACGTATGCGATTTCTCATATGCTCCCGATATGTCCGGGTGCGTAAGCTCTGAGCACATGGGAGCTGTGTCGTGCGTGTGCTGATCGTCGAGGACGAGCCCTATCTCGCGGAGGCTGTGCGAGACGGCCTGAGGCTCGAGGCGATCGCGGCGGACATCGCCGGCGACGGCGACACGGCCCTCGAGCTGCTCATCATCAACTCCTACGATCTCGCGGTACTCGACCGCGACATCCCCGGCCCGTCGGGAGACGATGTGGCGAGGTCGATCGTGGCCTCGGGCAGCGGCATCCCGATCCTCATGCTCACCGCGGCCGATCGCCTCGACGACAAGGAGTCGGGTTTCGAGATCGGCGCCGACGACTATCTCACCAAGCCCTTCGAGCTGCGCGAGCTCGTGCTGCGCCTGCGGGCGCTCGACCGTCGTCGCCACCGCGCCAGGCCGCCCGTGCTCGAAGTCGCAGGGCTGCGTCTCGACCCGTTCCGCCGCGAGGTCTTCCGCGACGGCAAGTACGTGGCCCTGACGCGCAAGCAGTTCGCGGTGCTCGAGGTGCTCGTCGATGCGGGCGGCGGAGTCGTGAGCGCCGAGCAGCTGCTCGAGCGCGCGTGGGATGAGAACGCCGACCCGTTCACGAACGCCGTGCGCATCACGGTCTCGTCGCTGCGCAAGCGACTGGGCGAGCCGTGGCTGATCCTCACCGTCCCCGGCGTCGGCTACCGCATCGGAACGGATGCCGATGGCTGATCCCGTTCGGCCCGTGAGGCGCCGAGGCATGAGCGCCCGCTGGAAGCTCACGCTGAGCTATGCGGGCGTCGTGGTCGTGTCAGGCATCGGTCTGCTCGCGGCCGTCGCCGTATACCTGCTGCGGTATGTACCGGATGCCGCGATCATCGCCGACCGCTTCGTGCCGAACCGCTCGGACCTGATCCGCGCATTCATTCCGGCTGCGATCGTGATGATGCTCGTGCTGCTCGCGATCGGAATCGGCGGCGGATGGATCATCGCCGGACGGATGCTGGCCCCCCTCGACCGCATCGGACGGGCAGCGCAGCTCGCCGCGCAGGGGTCGCTGTCGCACCGGGTCGCCCTCGAGGGACCGCGCGACGAGTTCCGTGATCTGGCCGATGTCTTCGACTCGATGCTCGAGCAGCTCGAGGCGCACATGGGCGAGCAGCAGCGGTTCGCCGCCAACGCCTCGCACGAGCTGCGTACCCCGCTCGCGATCTCGCAGGCGATGCTGGAGGTAGCCCGCAACGACCCCGACCGCGACGTCGACGCGCTGATCGACCGACTGCACGAGGTCAATGCGCGCGCGATCGAGCTGACCGAGGCCCTGCTGATGCTGAGCCGTGCCGAGCGCCGCGCGTTCACCCGCGAGCCGGTCGACCTGTCACTGCTCGCCGAGGAGTCGACCGAGACGCTTCTGCCGTCGGCCGAGCGACGTGGTGTGTCCATCGACGTCGGCGGTGACACCGCGAACGTGCTCGGATCCCCCGCCCTGCTCCAGCAGCTGATCACGAACCTGGTGCACAACGCGATCGTTCACAACCTGCCCGCAGGCGGCACGGTCGTCGTGCGGACGCATGTTCTGCCGCAGGCTGTGGCGTTGGTGGTCGAGAACACGGGCGACGTGCTGCCCGCCCATCTCGTCGCGACGCTCGCGGAACCGTTCCAGAGAGGTGCCGACCGCACGCGCGGCGAGGATCACGGCGGTGTCGGCCTGGGCCTCGCCATCGTGCAGCGCATCGCCCAGGCGCATGACGGATCCCTCGTGCTCACCGCTCGGCACGGCGGGGGTCTGAACGTGACGGTGTGGCTGCCGCATCCGTTCCCCCGGCCGCTCGCCTGAGGCGGCGGTCGGTCGTCCGGAGGTCCGGGGCCTGCACGGAGGTCCGGTTCCTGTGCCGTCTGCAGGACCGAGGCACGGATGCAGGACCAGAAACCGGGTTCTGACCCCGCATCCGTGCCCTGATCCTGCAGACGGGACGCCTGGAGGGGCGGGACCAGACGGGATGCCTGGAGGGGCGGGACCGCTCAGGATGCCGGGTCAGGCGACCTGGTCGCCCCGCAGTGCGGCGAGCTCGCGGCCGTACGTGCGCGCCGACTCCTCGGCGTTCTCCTTGAGCTCGCGGGCGGTGTCGGCGAAGGCGTCGAGAGCGGGGTTCACGCCGACCAGGGTGAACGGACGCTCGACGATGCGCAGGTCGAGGCCCCAGACGTCCTCGAGCACGCGGCGCAGCCATCCGGTGGAGTGGTCCCAGCCCTCCTTGGGCGTTCCGGGGGCGTAGTTGCCGCCGAGCACGGTGACGAGGGTCGCCGGCTTGCCGCGCAATGCGGTGCCCTGCGGGTCGATGCGGGCGTCCGTGTAGGCCAGGTCGAACCAGGTCTTGAAGTGCTGCGAGACGCCGTAGTTGTAGAGCGGCACGGCGAAGAGCAGCGCGTCGGCGCCGATCAGCTCGTCGGCGAAGGTGGTGGCGAGGGCGCGCGCTGCGCGCTGAGCGTCGGTGCGCTCGGCGTCGTCGACGAATCCGCCGGTCACGGCATCCGCCCATGCCGTCGCGGGCACGGGGTCGGCGGCGAGGTCGCGGCGGGTGACCGTGGAGTCCGGGTGCGAGGCGGTCCACTCGGCTTCGACGAGATCGGCGAGCGAACGGCTGGCGGACGACGCGGGCAGGATGCTGGCATCCAGGCGGAACAGGGACATGAGAGGTGCCTTTCGTTTTTCGTAGTCACTCTGTTTTTCTTAGCGACTCGCGTTAACGTAGCACAGGTATGATGGGCGCATGGCCGAGATCGACGAAGAGCGTCACGTCTGCGACGCCGCCGTCACACTGGCCTTCAGCGTGCTCGGCAAGCGCTGGAACGGCATGATCGTCTCGTCGCTCGGCGGCGGTCCTTCGACGTTCGTCGCGCTGCGCCGCGGGGTGTCCGGCATCAGCGACACCGTGCTCTCCGACCGGCTGGCAGAGCTCGCCGAGGCCGGGCTCGTGGCCCGCGCGGTCGACGCCGGTCCGCCTGTCACGGTCTCGTACTCGCTGACCGACAGCGGACGTGGGCTGCTGCCCATCCTCGATCAGCTCGGCACCTGGGCGTCCGAGAACCTCGAGATCCGCGCGCACTGACCGTCGCGCGCGGCCCAGGGTGGAGACCAGCACACCGTTCGCAGGACCGAAGCACGGACGCAGGATCAGATTCCCCGTCCCCTCCTGCAGACGGGATCTCACCCTGCAGACGGCACAGGTCGCGCGGTGCAGTCACGGCGGCCCGCAGCTCAGAGGCCGCCGACTCACCAGGGGCTGGGCTCGTAGTCCTTCAGGAACACGCCGTGGATGTCTTCGCCGGCCTCGCCGCGCACGATCGGGTCGTACACGCGGGCCGCTCCGTCGACGAGGTCGAGTGGGGCGTGGAAGCCCTCCTCGGCCAGGCGCACCTTGGTGAAGTGGGGGCGCTCGTCGGTGATCCAACCGGTGTCGACGGCGGTCATGAGGATGCCGTCGGTCTCGAGCATCTCGCCGGCGCTCGTGCGCGTCAGCATGTTCAGCGCCGCCTTGGCCATGTTCGTGTGCGGGTGACCGGGACCCTTGTACCGGCGCGAGAACTGCCCCTCCATCGCCGAGACGTTGACCACGTACTTGCGGTTCGCCGACGAGGCCGCCATCGAGGCGCGCAGGCGACTGATCAACAGGAACGGCGCCGTCGTGTTGGCCAGCTGCACCTCGAGCATCTCGAGCGGATCGACCTGATCGATCGACTGCACCCAGCTGTTCGTGCGGTTGACGTCGGGCACGAGTCCGCCTGCGTCGATGGCGGTGCCGTCGGCGTGCTTCTCGAGCGACGACGAACCGGGGGCCATCGCGAGGCGTGCGAGGTCTTCGGCCGTCAGCGCCTGACCGCCCTGCTCAGCGACGGTGCCGCCGAGCGCCGCGACGGACAGCAGCGGATGCGCATCGACCGAAGCCTGCAGCGCCTGCGGATGCGGATCGGCGGTGTGCCCGAATGTCTCCATCTCGGGCAGCGGTCCGTCGGGAAGCGGCTGCAGCTCGGCATCCGCCAGGAGAGAGTATGACCCCGGTGAGCGGCGCACGGTCTGCGCGGCGTTGTTGATCAGGATGTCGAGCGGTCCCTGAGCCGCGACCGAGTCGGCGAGGCCGATCACCTGAGCGGGGTCGCGCAGGTCGATGCCGACCACGCGCAGGCGGTGCAGCCAGTCGGCCGAGTCCGTCAGCGCCGAGAACCGACGAACCGCGTCGCGGGGGAATCGAGTGGTGATCGTCGTGTGCGCGCCGTCGCGCAGCAGTCGCAGGGCGATGTGCATGCCGATCTTCGCGCGGCCGCCGGTGAGAAGCGCGCGCTTGCCGGTCAGATCGGTGCGGGCGTTTCGCTTGCCATGACTGAAGCGGGCGCAGTCCGGGCAGAGCTGGTGATAGAACGCATCGACCACCGTGTAGGGCTGCTTGCAGATGTAGCAGTTGCGCGGCTTGAGCAGCTCGCCGGCGATCGGGGCGTCGACGACGCTCGTCGCGAGGTCGTGCCCGCGGGTCTCGTCGTCGATGCGGTCGGGAGCGCCGGTCGCCGTGCGGGCGACGACCGCCTTGTCGGCGTCGGCGATCGCGTCGCGGATCTCCTTGCGACGCACGCGCTTGACCGCCTTGAACATCGCGGCCGTCGCATGACGCACGGCCACGAAGTCGGGGTGCTCGTTGTCGATCTGGTGCAGCTCCGACAGGACTCGCAGGGTGGTGGCGAGATCCTCGGGGTCGATACCGGCACCCAGGTCGGAGGCGGCGTCGGGTGCATCGGTCATTGTGCCGATTTTACGCGACTTCTCGGGGTGTCTTCCTGGGAGCGCGGGCGGGGCGCCGGGGCTCGACCTCCACAACTCCGGAGACGCACGCACCACCGGGTTCGCGCTCCCTGGAACGGCGCACCTCGGGGAACGAGAGCCACGTGGATCTCCGGAGTTGTGGAGCGGTACCTCGCGCCGGTCAGTGGCCGGCGGCGCCGACCACGACGAACTCGCCGGGCACGACGTCGAGCGTCGCCTCGGCCGCGACCTCGCCGGTGTGCAGATCGACGGCGACGATGCGGTTCTCTGCCGGCTCGGTCACGTAGGCGACGTCGCCGACCACGCGGAGTCCCGGGTGCGGCTGCTGCCATTCGTCGGGGCTCTCCCACGGCTCGATGACATCCCACGAGTCGACCACCGCGCCGGTCTCGTCGAGCACGTTCAGGGTGCCGTCGGATGCGAGCACGATGATGTTGTCGTGCCCGTCGCGGCCGACTCCGCGCCACGTGTACTCGACGCCCTCCGGGAGGTCGACCACCGACAGGCTCTGCGCGTCGGTGTCGACGAGCGCGAGCTGCGACAGCAGGTAGCCCTCCTGATCGGGGTCGGACTTGTAGTCCAGGGCGGCGATCGCACTCGTCTCGGTCACGTACGCGTTGCCCGAGCGACCGAAGTCGTCAGGCGCCTCGAGCTTGGTGAACGCTCCGTCGGCGAACACCAGCACGCCGTCTTCGCAGCCGAACACGATGGTCTCGCCCTTGAGCGCGCCTTCGCCGTGCACCCCGGGGCACTGCTCGTTGCGGGCGAGCTCGCCGCCATCCTCGGCGAGCAGGCGGGCGCCGCTGCGCGACTCCGACGTGCCGATGGTCGACAGCAGCGTACCGTCGGACAGCTCGATCGCGACTCCGTGATGAGCGGCCTCCGATGCGACGGTGCGCGAGTCCGGCAGCGTGCCGGTGCCGACGGCATCCGTGTCGAAGAGCGTCACGTCTCCGGTGCCGTCGTCGAACAGAGCGGTGCGCCCGGCATGCGGGGTGGCGTGGCCCGGGGTGACGGCGTCGAAGATCTCGCCGGTGAACTCCACGGTGTCCGAGGCGAGGCCGGTGTCGAGCACGTGGAATCCGTCGGCCGCGGTGACGAAGACGTGTCCGTCGTGGTCGCCGGCCGGGTTGACGCGCAGGAAGCCGTCCAGCTCGGCGGAGTCGACGGTCTCGAGGGTCTCGCCGTCGAGCACGGTGATGCCGCCGTCATAGGCGATGGCGACTCTGGTGTCGCCTTCGTGGTCCGACGACGACTCGGGCTCTCCGGATGCCGAGGGCGCGGCGGTCGCGCATCCGGCGAGCGCGACCACGGCGAGCGTGGCGATCGCGCCGGCCGCGAGGCGGCTGCGGGCGGGTCGATGCATGGGTGTCTCCTTCTTCTGGGGGGTGCGCGGGTGCGCGTGACGACGGATGCCGCCGATGAGTCCGGTGTCAGCCGACGAGCTGGAGGTACTGCGGATCGAGGCCGTCGAAAGTGCGGGTGACGGTGCCGTCGCCGTGGTCGATCTCGTGCACCGCGCCTGTGGCCGGGTCGGAGACGTACGCGTGATCGGCGTCGATGACGAGGTGCACGAGTTCGCGCAGGGCAGGGTCCGCGACGGATGCGGCGAGCAGGGCGCTCGTCCGGACGAGTTCCGAGCCGTCGGCGGCCAGCACCCGCACGGTGCCGTCCGCGGCGATCACGACGGTGCGGCTGTCGTCGTCGCCGATGGCCGCGGCGCGCAGGAGCGGGGTGTCCGTGGCGAGCAGCATCCATTCGCGGGCCCGGGAGTCGAGCAGCCAGGCACCTCTGTCGCCGTCGACGCCTGCGAGATCCGGTCGGTCCGCGCGTCCGGCGAGAACCGGTGCCGCGACGGCGCCCGCGGGGTAGGGGATCGACTCGGCGACGAGCGCACCGCCGACTTGGCGACTCACGAGCACGGCACCGGCGTCGCACGCGAAGACGGCGCCGACACGGGTGAGGTCGACGTCGGTCGCGTTCGTGCAGGGCACGGCGATGCCGGTCGCGGTGCCTTCCGCGTCGAGGATCTCGATCGTCTCGCCGGTGGCGGCGAGGAGGCGCCCGGAGAACGGGATGACGGGTCCGGCCGGGTCGACGGGGAGTGTGAGGTGAGGCGCGTCGTCGAGATCGGCGAGCTTCTCGTGGTCGATGAGGGCGACGTCGCTGCCGAAGCGGATGGCGGTCGCACTGTCACCGACTCGGATGTCGACAGGGCCCTCTCCATCGATGGTTCCGAGCACCCCCGCGTCGCCGAAGAAGGAGTGCGAGTGGTCGCCGTGGGGAACCGTCCAGCGGCCGGAGTCGATCACGTCGACGACCGTGCGGTCTCCCTCGACATGGATCACGTGGGCGAAGCGGCCGACGCCGAGCACGGCATCCGCATCCGCGTCCCCCTCTGCGAGCGTCGAGCGTTCTTCGGTCTCGAGGTCGAGCAGGGTCAGCTCGCCGTCCGCGTCGGCGACGACGAGCGCGAGAGCCGGCGATGCGACCTCGGCCGCTCCCCCGCCGTCGACCCCGTCGTTCGGCGGAATGCTCGCGCTCGATGCAGGAGCCGGGGCATCGGATGCTGCGCACGAGGTCACCGTCAGGGTGGCCGCGAGCAATGACACGAACAGGAGAGTGCGGCCGGCGCGGGGAGAGGGGGTCACAGGAGCCCACTTTATTGATAACGATTCTCAGTATCAAGTCGGGGCCATTTCCGGTCATGTCGTGTCGTTCCGACATCGTTCGTGTGCGCCGGCTCGGCGGCACATGCTTTCCTCGGCCAGAGGCCCGGAATCCGGCCGATGCAGGCGCATCCGGCCGACCGAGGCGCACGTACGGCGACTCCGCACGGCCCCGCCAGCCCTCGCCCGAACGTCGGACCCCCGGCGTAGGGTCTGAACATGAGCAGCCACACCGAGATCCCCGGAGTCGTCCCGTCCTACCTGCTCGCGCGCCTGGCCGAGTCGGGCCGCTATCCCCGTGCGGCCGCCGCCGCACGGCAGACACTGACGGCGGGCAGACCGCCGTTCCGTGCGCGCATCGATCTGTCGATCGACGAGAACGGAGACCTGGTCGCCGAGCTGTCGGACGCGCCGAACCGCACGATCAGCGACGCCGGCAACACCCAGAACCTCCCCGGGGCGATCGTCCGCGCCGAAGACGACGAGCCGGTGGCCGACACGTCGGTCAACGAGGCGTTCGACGGGCTCGGGGCGACGTTCGAGATGCTGCTCTCCGCCTTCGGGCGCAACTCGCTCAACGACGCCGGCGCCCCTCTCGACGCCACCGTGCACTACGGCATCGACTACGACAACGCCTTCTGGGACGGCGAGCGCATGGTGTTCGGCGACGGCGACGGCGAGGTGTTCGTCGGCTTCACCTCATCGACCACGGTGATCGGCCACGAACTCGCGCACGGTGTGGTGCAGTACACCGCGAACCTCGAGTACCAGGGTCAGCCCGGCGCGCTGAACGAGTCGATCGCCGATGTCTTCGGCGCGCTCACCGAGCAGTACCTCCTCGGGCAGACCGCCGCAGATGCCACCTGGCTCATCGGGGCGGAGATCTTCACGGATGCCGTGCAGGGCAGTGCACTGCGGTCGATGATCGCCCCGGGCACGGCCTACGACGACGACGAGCTCGGCAAAGACCCGCAGCCCGATCACATGAGCGGATTCGTGCGCACGACAGAAGACAACGGCGGCGTGCACATCAACTCGGGCATCCCCAACCGGGCCTTCGCCCTCTTCGCGATCGACCTCGGCGGCAACGCCTGGGAGACCGCCGGAACGGTCTGGTACCGCGCGCTCACCGGCGGCCTGTCGAGCACTGCGAGTTTCACGGAGTTCGCCGACGCGACCCTCGCCGCGGCATCCGCCATCGACGACGCGACTGCCGCAGCCGCTCGACGTGCGTGGGCGACCGTGGGAGTCTATGAGGATGAGCGAGTCCCCAGAGTCGAGTGACGCGCCGGTCGTCATCGCGGTGGTGCGGACGGGCGGCATCGCCGGCATCCGTCGCAAGTGGCGGGTGGAACCAGACCCGACCGAGACGCACCACTGGATCGCGATGATCGACAGCTGCCCGTGGGATGCCGACAGCGATGCCGATTCTGGCGCAGACCGCTTCGTGTGGCTGATCCGCGTGCGCACACCGTCGGAGGAACGCGAACGCGAGCTCCCCGACTCCGCACTCGACGGGCCGTGGCGAGAACTCGTCGATGCGGTCCGCGAGGCCGCAGCCTGACCCGAACGATCACAGACGACGAGAGGCACAACCCCGTGACGACCGAAGAGGCCGCCCGGCTGCTGCAGCTGGCCCGAGACGCCTACGACCGCGGTGACGCGCTGCTGCACCTCAACGTCGAGGTCAGCCGACTCACCGGCGAGGCCTCGACCTGGGGATCCGCCCAGAACGGATTCATGAGCGATGACAGCATCGGCTATTTCCTCAGCGAGGTCGAACGCGTGGGCTGGCGGCTCGATCACACGGGGTACACGTTCGTCGAGTCCGGGGCGACCACCTCGGCGCGCATGCTCAGCACCGGCACCGGCGTCGTCAATCACGGCGCTGTCGAGGGGTACTTCACTTTCCGTCGGCGCCCGCCGGCTGAGGCCTGACCCGATCAATCCGGTGTGAATCCGACCGCCCCTTCGCGAGGCGGGTCGAGAATGGGACCCATGGGACTTTTCCAGCAGCGCTCCGATGACGAAGAGGATCAGTGGACTCTGCCCTCCGAGCCGCTCGAGCGGTCGGAGACCGAGGTGCTCGACGCCGCGCCGGCGGTCGACCCGCTGGCCATAGGACTCGGCCTCGGTGCCGGCGCATCGATCAGCTCCGTCGCCTTCCCCGTGGCCCCGCCCGCTCCCGCGGCGTTCTCGATCGAAGATCGCGAGCCCGAAGACCGCGAGCCCGAAGGCTGACCCGCCTTCTCAGTCCGCGAGCTGCGGGGCACCCAGGTCGACTCGCGTCCGGGGAAGCGCCTCGGGATGCTCACGCTGCAGCCAGCCGATCATCTTCTCCCGTACCTCGCAGCGCAGTGTCCACTGATCGCCCGAGTCCTTGGCCGACATCACCAGGCGCACCGTGACGTAACCGCCCTGTGCCTCCGTCACCGCGGAGTCGTAGGAACGGCCGTCCCAGGCGGGTGACGCCTCGACGATGCGCTGGAACTCCTGCCGCAGCTCATCCATCGGCACTCGCCAGTCGAGATCGAGGTAGACCGTGCCGAGGATCTTGTCGGAACGTCGCGTCCAGGTCTCGATCGGTGTCGTCGTGAAGTAGCTGCACGGAATGACCAGGCGGCGCTCGTCCCAGATGTAGACGACCACGTAGGACAGGTTGATCTCGCCGACCCGCCCCCATTCGCCTTCGACGACGACCACGTCGCCGACTCGGATCGCATCGGTGAAAGCGACCTGCACCCCTGCGATGAGGTTGCCGAGGATCGACTGCGCAGCGAGTCCGGCGATGATGCTGACGATGCCGGCCGAGGCCAGCAGGCTCGTGCCGACGGCCCTCATCTCGGGGAAGCTGAAGAGCACGGCGCCCAGAGAGAGCACGGCGATCGTGACCAGAACGAGCCGGTGGATGACGAGCAGCTGCGTGCGACGGCGGCGGGCCTCCGGACCGACGAGCAGCGTCTCCTCTCTGGCCATCAATCGCTCGAAGCCGAACGAGATCGATGCGCCGAGCAACCACGAGCCGGTGAGGATCGTGGCGATCAGGAACAGCCGGGACACCACCGGCCACCATTCCTGTGTCGCCGGCTCTGAGATCGCACCCGCGATCCAGATCGCGACCACAGCGGTCGTCGCGATCATCGCGTTGCGCACGCGTCTGGCGAGATCGCGCACCCACGGCACGCGACGGCTGATCAGCGAGGCGGCGAGCGCCAGCACCGCGAGTGCGGCGGCAGAGATCACCGTGAGGATGGCGATCGACGCGGCGGTGCCGACCCAGGAATCCCAGGAGAAGTCGGTAGGCATCGATCCACACTATGTCCCGCGGCGGGCGGAGGCGAACGCACGAGGCCGCGCAAGGAGTGTCGCCGCGCGCGGCTACGGTTGAGGGATGACGATCACCGCCGCCGCAGACGGCTCCGCCCTGGGCAACCCCGGCCCGAACGGCTGGGCCTGGTACATCGACGACGCCAACTGGGCCGCGGGCGGCTCCCCGCACGGCACGAACAACCAGGGTGAGCTGCGGGCCGTGCTCGAACTGCTGCAGGCGACGGCCGGCATCTCCGAGAAGCTGATGATCGAGTGCGACAGCCGCTACGTGATCGATTCGGTGACCAAGTGGATGCCGGGCTGGAAGCGCAAGGGCTGGCGTAAGTCGGACGGCGGGCCCGTGCTCAACCGCGACCTGCTCGAGGGCATCGACGAGGCGATCCGCGGGCGCGACGTCGAGTTCTCGTGGGTCAAGGGCCACGCCGGCCACCCCCTGAACGAGGCGGCCGACGAGCGCGCGAACGCCGCGGCGAAGGCCTACCAGGCACAGCAGGAGCCGCGCCGCGGGCCCGGGTTCACCATGGCGACGGATGCCGGGGCCGCTGCCGCAGCATCCGCCCCGATCGCCGCCGCAGCGACACGCGGCGAGCAGGATGCTGCGGCATCCCCGGCCGTCGCGACGTCTCTCGCCGAACCCCTGTGGGCCGAGCCATCCGATCTGCTCGACAGCCTCTACGCGCCGGTCGACGATCCGATCGAGGTGCGACTCGCGTTGTCGAGCGACGAACACGCCCGCCTGCGCGATCGCGCCGAGGCACAGGGCGTCACGCTCGAAGAGGCGCTCCGCCGCCTGATCTGACGGCCCTCACCCCTGAGGGCCCCGCGTACACTCGCACCATGGCGAAGAATGTAGCACGCACCATCGGCCGGGTCTTCCTGGGTTCCTCGCTCGTCTTCGCGGGCGTCTCGCATCTGACGTTCGCGCGCGAGGAGTTCCAGGCGCAGGTGCCGGAGTGGGTGCCCATCGACCCGGACGTGACCGTGCTCGCCTCGGGTGTCGTCGAGATCGGACTCGGCACCGCGCTGCTCGTCGCGCGCAAGCACCGCGGACTGGTCGGCGTGATCACCGCACTGTTCTTCGTCGCGGTCTTCCCCGGCAACATCGCGCAGTGGACGCATCACCGCGACGGCTTCGGCCTCGACACCGACATGAAGCGATTCGTGCGCCTGTTCTTCCAGCCCGTGCTGATCGCCCTGGCCATCTGGTCGACGCGCCGCCCGCGCCGCGACGCGGCCGGCTCCGCTCCCGCCGCTCCATAACTCCGAAGCTCTGCACCGTAACGGCGGAAGACCGGCCGTTCCCCGAGGGATGCGACCGGCCTTCCGGAGTCGTGGAGCTCAGACAGCGAGCAGCTCCCGCTCGAGGCGGGCGTACGAGGTCTCCATGCCGTCGGCCATGCCGGTGGCGAGGATCATGTCGCGCGTCTCCTTGTCGGGGTACTCGATGTAGAGCGTGATGAGCGTCGCCCCGTCCTCTTCGTAGAGGTTCAGGTCGTTCAACGTCTCGACCGGCATTCCGATCATCCGCTCGGTCTGCACCGACCGCCGCGGTGCGTCGATCAGCAGCGCCTCGCCCTCGAATCCGAACGGCTGCCCGTCGGTGTCGCCCACGGGCGCCCACGAGTTGCGGTAGGTCTGACCGACCTCGGTGGCGACGACGCAGTCGGTCATCTCCCACCCGTCGGGTCCGAGCAGCCACTGCTTCATGAGCTCGGGGTCGTTGTGCGCACGCCAGACCAGCTCGCGCGGTCCCTCGACGAGACGCGTGATGCGCACGTGGGTGTCGTCGAGCAGCTCGACCTGCGTGCCCTTGCCCTGCGCGTAGTCGCGCAGATCCTGCAGCACGGCGTCGAGCTGGCTCATCGCCAGCTTCAGACCCTCGATCTGGCCCATCTCGACGACCTGCTCGATCGCCTCGACCGAGTCGAAGTGACTGGTCGTGACCATGCGGGTGCCGTCGGCGGTGGACTCGAACGCGAACGACATCCGCTGCGCGGGGAAGCCGTCGAGAGGATTGCCCTCATCGTCGACGAACGAGTCGAGCACCTCGAAGCTGTGCGGGGCATCGATCGAGAGGAACTCCCACGACCCCGACGACTTCTCGCCGCGCGGCCCGCTCATCGAGTACTGCGCACGTCCGCCGACCGTGTGGTCCCAGGCGGTGAAGGTGGCCGGCCATCCGGGAGGGCCCCAGAAGCGCTCGAGCTGGCGCGGGTCGCTGTATGCGGCCCAGACCCGCTCGATCGGCGCCGCGAAATCGGCGACGACGGTCATGGTGAGGTTGTCGGCATCGGTGGTGACATCCGTGACGGGCATGTCAGTCTCCTTCTTCGGTTCGTGGAACATCGGTGGTGTCGGTCGTATCGGTGCGGGATGCCGGCGTCTCGGCCAGCAGCTCGTCGAGCCGGGCGATGCGCGACCGCCACAGCTCTTCGTATCGGGCGAGGAGCGCCCTGGCTCGGGCGATCATCTCGGGGTTCGCGCGGACGAGCCGCTCGCGTCCCTCGGCGCGCTTGACGATGAGATTCGCCGCTTCGAGCACGGCCACGTGCTTCTGCACCGCGGCGAACGACATCTCGTATTCGGAGGCGAGGGTCGAGACGGACTGCTCCCGCTCGATCGTCCGACGCAGGATGTCGCGTCGGGTCGACGTCGCCAATGCGTGGAACACACGGTCGACCTCCGCTTCGGTCAGTTCTCTTTGTGCAACCATTTGGTTGTACGTTAGACCCGGGGAAGAGCGGATGTCAAGGGTTCTTGTGATTTGCGTCTTTGAATCGGACTGGCCGCTTTACATCGGATTACCCGAGGTTGAATCGGACTGAGTCCGATCTAATAGTGGATTGACGGGAGCTTGACGCCGGCGGTGGTGCGCCTGTTGGCGCACGCGATGGCAATGCGTTTACCGACGCGCTCCGCCTCCCCTCGGATTGACCTTGAAGTCGTTCAGATCAAAGGGGATGGCTCTGGTCGTCAGGCTGATTCCCGAAGGCCACAGTCAACCCCGGGGGAAACCGTGACATCGACGCACTGCCTTCAACTGGCGGGGCCGCTTCTTAGCCTCAGACCGTCACTCACCCATCGTCAAGGATCGACCTAGTTACTCCATCAGGAGCAACCGGTGATCGCAGCTGACGCGTAGGGGAGCTGAATGGCAATGGAGACTATGCCCAAGGCAAACAGGTACGCCGCGATCGCGATCAGTGGGACTGCGCCGGACAGTCCGACCCCTGGCCGCACAAGTTGCCTGATCCGTTCCGGACCGGTCGCATGCAGCGCAGCCGGGTGAGAGGCGAGGGCTGTATCAGGAGAGGGCTTCGCCATTTTGAGTAGGGCCCCTACGAGAGCGGGGGTTCCGACGGCCTGTCGCGCGTGGTTGTCGGCCGCGATCTCGAGATAGTGAGGGATTGCTTCGGCGACTGCTGCGACGAGGGGTACCCATCGCAGGTGGGCAGCGATGCCGTCGACCAGTGAAGAGATCAGGTGGTGGCGCTGCCGCAGGTGAGCATGTTCGTGTTCCAGGACGGCGGCGAGTTCGTTGTGGTCGAGTGAGCGGATGGCGCCCGTGGAGAGGACGATGCCGCCATCACGCAAGGCGAATGTGAGGGCGAAGACTCTCTCGCTATCGATGACGGAGACCTCATGCCCGTCGAGACGGGTACGAACCGATCCGGATCGAACCGCTTCGGCGGTGGCACGCGCTTTACGCGCATTCCGTAGCATCCGTGCGCTCGTGGCTATACCCAAGGACAACGCGACGACCGCTGGTATGACGAGGAAGAGAATCGTCGGAACGAGCGAGCTCGTCGTTGAGTCGAGGAAGGGATTCGCCGCTGCCAAGCAACGCTGACAGACATCCGCAGCCTGCCCGGAAAGCACCACAGGTCCGGACCCGGCCCAGGCAAGCACTGGGCCGATGGCCAGCACGGATCCGATCCAGACGAGCATCCCGCCGACGATCAGTCCGATCGCTATACGAGGGATTCGAACCAGCGCCGGTGCAGCTCGACGCAACAGCCACGGGCCGAACACCGCGAAGGCCGCTCCTCCCACGAGGAGAAGAACGGCGACGGTCAGCGGCATCACGGCCGTCCAGCCTCGTCGCGGCGATCCAGGTAATCACGGAGAAGGTCGAGCTCATTCTCGGGCAGTGAATCGACGAACTGCAGGATTGATGACACGCGGTCGTGCGTCCCTGCCAGTACCTGCTCGATGAGGCCCGCTGCATGCTCCTGCCTGCTCACGCGGGCGGCATATCGAGTCGACCGGTCTTGTCTTGTGATGACCAGCAGACCCTTCCGATCAAGGTTCCCCAGCACGGTCGCGATCGTGGTGTACGCAGGGTCAGTGGGGAGTCCGTCGATGACATCTCGGACTGTGGCCGGGCCGCGCTCCCAGAGCACATCCATCACCTGCGACTCGAGCGCACCGAGCCGCAACACCTCGCGGGGTCCATCTGCTGGACTTCTCATGCCGCCACCCGTGCCCGACGTCGCGATACCGGGCATGCCACCTGACCGCGCAGCCGCGCAACGAGCGCAATTCCCGTCGCGACGAGCGCAACGACGGCAAGCACAGGCTGAAAGGGCGCGAACCATGCAATGGCTCCCGAATACCCCAACGCGAGAAGCGCAAGCTTGTTGCAGACCGGGCATCCCACCGCGAACCACGTCAGCAGTCCGCCGGCCACACCGAGTCGTCCACTCCGACGATCGCTGCGATCAGCAGCGGCCTCTTCTAGAGCGGGATTCGCTGCACCGGCCGATGAGTCACCCTTCACGTACGTGCCAACGAGCATCCCCGACATGGCCGCCGTGAGAAGCAGGACAGGCCAGTTCCACCACACCGGCGGGATATCGCGAGCGAACACATCGTTGGGAATCAGAACGGTGACGAACCCGATCACGAGAACGACCGGTACCGCCGTGATTACCGAGGCCAGGACCTGCCGCGGCCCCCAGCCTCGAAGCGCCTGCGCAGCGAGTGTCAGGCTCTCCCGCTGCCCCCGGAAGAAGTCACTGACGGCGCGCTGCATGGAACCATCATCACACGAGGTCGACTATCTTGCATAGTCGACTATCTTGCATAGTCGACTATGTTGGATAGTCGACTGCCCACTCAGCCTGCGACCAGGAGGTCCACACATGACGAACGCACAGACGCCCCGGCCGTGGCCAGCCTGGGTGGTGCCGGTGGGGGTTCTTGCCCTCGTGGGCATCCTCATCGCGCTCGTGCTCTCGCTTGTCACTCCTTCTGAGAGTGGTTCCGAGGAGTCGAGTGGCCCCACCGTGGTGGAGAACCCGGCGGGGCCTGACCTTTCTGCGGCGGAGAGCCGTGACGAGAGCGATCTCCTCGCAGCTGGTCCAGCTGATGCTCCCGTGGTCCTGGTAATGTTCTCCGACTATCAGTGCCCGTTCTGTGCACTGTGGAGCGAGAACACATTGCCGGCGATGATGGAACACGCGGAAAATGGCGACCTGCGGATCGAAGTGAGGGATGTCAACGTCTTCGGCCCTGCCTCCGAGCGCGCCGCACGCGCCTCCTATGCAGCCGCCCTGCAGGGATCGTTCTGGGAGTATCACCACGCTCTCTTCGCAGACGGACACCACCGCACAGAGGCCAACCTCAGCGAAGAGGCGCTCATCGCTCTCGCCGGCGACGTGGGCTTGGACACGGAGAAGTTCGCGGCTGATCTGAACGCCCCTGCGACAGCGGAGGTGATTGCGAAGAATCAGAATTTCGGGCTCGAGTTGGGCGCGACGTCGACGCCGATGTTCGTGCTGGGGGAAAGCCGATCATCGGCGCGCAGCCGACCGAGGTTTTCGAAGACGCGTTCCAAGCCGCACTGGAATCGGCGCGCTGAGGCCGCCGTGGAGATCGGATTCGTTGCCGCGTTCGTCGGAGGAGTGCTTGCGCTCCTGAGCCCGTGTGCGGCACTGCTGATGCCCGCCTTCTTCGCGTCGACGATCGGCACCGGTTCTCGACTCGCACTCCACGGTGCAATCTTCTACGGAGGCCTGCTCGTCATTCTCGTCCCGCTGGGGGTCGGGGCCGGAGCACTGGGAGCGCTCTTCGTATCGCATCGTCAGGTGGTCGTTCTCGTGTCATCTGTGGTGCTTGTCGCCCTGGGTATCGCACAGACTCTAGGCTTCGGATTCGACCCTGCCCGCCTCCTCCCCGCAGGTGCAGATCTCCACGCTCGCGCCGCTTCCAAATCGGGCATCGCGAAGACCGCGATCCTCGGCGCAGCCAGCGGCATCGCCGGCTTCTGCGCCGGCCCGATTCTGGGCGCCGTTCTGACCCTGGCGGCGACCCGCGGCAACGCCGTGGCCGCCGGAGCGCTCCTGGCTGTCTACGGCGCGGGGATGGTCGTTCCGCTGCTGCTGATCGCCGCACTGTGGCAGAAGCTCGGGACTCGCGGGAGACAGGCGCTTCGCGGCCGCACCTTCACATTTCTCGGTCGCGAGTGGCACACGACGTCAGTGATCACCGGCCTGCTCGTCACCGGCGTCGGCATCCTCTTCTGGGTGACGAACGGCCTGGTAGGTGCACCTGAACTCGTTCCCGTCGAGGCTCAAGCCTGGTTGCAGGCGAACGCGAGCATGTTGGCGAACCCGCTCGTCGACATCACTCTCATCCTCATCATCGCTGCCCTCATCCTCGCCCTGTGGAGCCGTCGCCGTAAGCGTCTCCCCGCCCCCACAAGGGATCCGAAATGACCGACAACACCAGCTCCATGTACCCCATGGGGTATATCAAGATTGCCTGGTCGCACGGCCCGTCGGAGACGAAGGAGGAGACGATGGCTCGAAAAATCCCCGAGACGAACGACCCTCACGACGACTCCGGATCGGAGGCGATCGCCGCGCACGCGCGGTCAGGCCACCTCGACATGAACGACCCAGTGATTCGCCGCGAAGCGAATCGAGCGATGCGGCAAGAAACCCGATCCCACCTGTGGGGCGACACTGCTCACCGGAAGGGGGTGCGGAGGGCGCTCTTCATTGCGCTCCTCGTCCTCGCGGTGTGGATCGCGGCACTGTTCACACCGGTCCTTCTCGGGATCACGTGACACCGCGGCCTCCGCAACGCCCCAGACATCGCACGATCACAGAAAGCGAGCCAACCATGACGGACGCAGATTCTTCTGACGCACAGACGTTCTGGGAGGCCCGATACGCGAGTTCGGAAGCCGTGTGGTCAGGGCGTGTGAATACGGTCGTCCGAGAGGTCGCCGAGTCCCTGGAACCCGGATCAGCTCTCGATCTCGGCTGCGGCGAAGGCGGCGATGCCGTGTGGTTGGCATCCCGCGGGTGGCTGACGGTGGGCGTAGACCTCTCTGACACTGCCGCGGAGAGAGCTCGCACCGCCGCGGCGAGTGTCGGCCTGGGCGCCAACGCTGTCAGTTTCGTCGCAGCCGACTTGAGCGAGTGGACGACCACGCAGACGTTCGATTTCGTCACATCGGCGTTTCTTCACTCCTGGCCGGTGAAGATCCCGAGGTCGGACATCGTGAGACGCAGCAAGGACTTCGTGGCGCCGGGCGGCTCGCTTCTTGTCGTGGCTCACGCAGCGCCGCCTCCCTGGGCAGACGCCGCATCCGCTTCCTCTGTGAGCTTCCCGACCCCGGAAAGCGATCTCGCGACCATGGAGCTCCCCGACGGTTGGCACGTCGACCGCTGCGAACTCCACGAGCGCGAGGCGATCGGGCCGGATGGGCGCCGAGCGACGCTCATCGACAGTGTCGTCCTGGTGCGCCGCCCGAGCTGATCGAGAGGAGTCGTCTACGCGTTACGAGGTCGAGCACATGCCGCACGGAATGCAGGGCCCCGCATCGGCAGTTTCGCCAACGGTCCGAGCAGGCAGAAATCGAACACAGCTGACGCGAGGAAGAGCAGACCCGGGGCAAGCAGAAGCAGCCACCACTGGCCCGCGATCACACCGACCGCGCTCAGAGCAACACCGAGGATGCCCCGCACCCAGCGGCCAGCGGTCGATCCAAGAAAAGCGATAACAGGCATGACACCCCTCCGATTCCATACCCCCGTGGGTATATAGCTGAGAGTAGCGCACATCATGAACCGCAGGGTGGCAACTTCTGTCGAGAATCTGCAGCAGGGATCACCGCACGGTCGACACGGCAGGGATCAGCGATGAACCGCCGCCTGACTTGGACCTGCGTAGCAGTCGCCGCCGTGCTGGTGTTGACGGGATGCACGAGCGAGCCGCTGGGAGCGTCCGCCGGGGAGGTCACGGCCGCGAGTGACACCGTCGTGTTCGATCGGTCCCCCACCCGGTTCGGCGATGGTCTTGTGGCCGTCCGCTATCCGAGCCCACAGTCAGCGGAACTCACCTTCGTCGTGACAGACGGAGAACAGCAGTGGGAAGCACGCACGAACCCTGCCTGCACGGGGTTCGCTGTCACGCGAGTCGATGGGGAAGACCTGCTCGTCATCCTCGATTCCGACGCAGCCTTGCACGACGGTGTCATCGCCACAGAGACCACGGCGACGGCGTTTCGCGACGACGGGGCCGTGGCGTGGGGGCCGGTGAGCGTGAACGGTGGGATGTCCGACCTCGGCCTGATCACAGTCGAGATGCTGGGTGGCGCTCTGACCGATGAGCCGGCATCGGGGACGGCACTCTCACCGCGCACAGGCGAGGCGATTGATCTGCCCGACACCGAACGACCGGCGTACGCGCGCGGAGGACTCCTGGCCTCGAACACGCCGACGGGAGTGGCCGTGCGGGATGCGGCAGCTGACGGAGCTCCTCTGCTGTGGAAGTCCGAGCCCGAAGCACCGCCCGGGACAAGTGGTCCGGCGCGCGTCGCGGCAGACTCGACGATCCCTGCGGGCGACGTGCTCGTCCTCGAGTGGCCGACGGCCGACGGCGTCCAGTTCACGGTCCACCGCTTCGACGACGGCACACTCCTTGCGACTCTCCCTGGCACACCTGCTGCGAGAACCCTCTCCACGCCAGCTGAGGACACGGTCTTCTTCACCACAGACACACCAACCAGGCGGACTGTGATCGCAGTCTCTCCGTCTCTGGGAGAGCTCTGGCAGCAGGAGGTTCCGTCAGCCAGTCAGCCCGTGTCGGCCACCACGGACAGCGTCTGGTTCACCGCCTCGAGCGGATACATCAGACGGGATGTCGATGCCGCAGCATTCGTCGATGACCCCGGCCCCGCGCCCGCACTCGCGCTGCGCTCGGGTGCCGTTCTCATGGCGACGACGCAGGCGACCGAGTTCGCGCTTGCACCGCCACCTTGACAGGCATACCCCTGGGGGTATGCTGGGGTGAGGTTTTCGAAGGGAATGTCATGCTGTTGGAACGCTTCTATGATGAGGATCTCGCTCAGGCCAGCTATCTGATCGGCTGCCAGGCCACGGGGGACGCCGTCGTGGTCGATCCGCGACGGGATATCGGGATCTATCTCGATGCGGTGAAGAAGCACGGGCTGCGCATCACAGCCGTGACGGAGACCCACATTCACGCGGACTACCTCTCCGGGACGCGCGAACTGGCGCACGCAACCGGCGCTGATATCTTCGTCTCCGGCGAGGGTGGGGCCGACTGGGAGTATGGCTTCCCCGCGAACCGCCTGCACGACGAAGACATCATCACGGTGGGGAACATCCGGGTGCAGGCACGGCATACGCCCGGGCACACCCCTGAACACCTTGTCTTCCTGGTCACCGACGGTGCGTTCGCTGACGAACCGGGATATGTGCTGTCCGGTGACTTCGTCTTCGTCGGTGATCTCGGGCGACCCGATCTCCTGGACGAAGCCGCCGGCGGGGTGGACACCCGATTCCAGGGTGCGCTGGATCTGTTCGACAGCCTGCGCACGGTCTTCCTCGCACTTCCTGATCACGTGCAGGTTCATCCTGCGCACGGTGCGGGAAGTGCGTGCGGGAAGGCGCTCGGCGCCATTGCGTCGACGACCGTGGGCTACGAACGGCTTCACGCCTGGTGGGGGCCGTATCTTGCCGCCGGCGACAGGGACGGATTCGTCGCAGAGCTTCTGGATGGGCAGCCTGATGCGCATGCATACTTCGCGCGGATGAAGCGGGAGAATCGGGATGGCCCCTCGGTCCTCGGACCGCTCTCCGACCTGGTCGAACTCGACGCGAACCGCGCGGCGGGTGCCGTCGATGCCGATGACGTCGTATTCGTCGACACCCGCACCCCTGACGCCGTGAGGGCGGGCTCCGTGCCGGGCGCATTGGCGATCCCGGCCGTGGGTAAGACGGCGGCATGGGGCGCGTGGGCGGTGGATCCCGAACGCGAAAAGCGCCCACTGCTGCTCTTCGTCCACGACGGGCCGCAGGCCATCGAAGTTCGCGATCACCTCATCCGGGTCGGGATCGACTCGTACGCGGGGTTCGTCACCTCGCTCGGCGACCTTCCCACGGTGCCCTCGGACACGATCGCTCCAGAGTCGGTGGCAAACCTCGAGGACGCGTTTGTTCTCGATGTCCGACAGGCGAGCGAGTATGCCGACGGGCATGTCCCCGGTGCGACCCGGATCGGGGCCGGGCGGGTGCTGTGGGACAGTGATGAGCTTCCCGCGGATCGGACGATCGTCACCTATTGTCAGAGCGGTGCCCGCAACATCGTCGCCAGCCAGGCGCTGCGTCGAGCGGGGATCCCGGTCGTCGAGCTCGAAGGCAGCTACCTCGGGTGGGTGCGCGCCGGCCAGCCGGTGGAGACACCCGTAGCCTCCTGATCCTCCATCAGTCGTGAAAGAAGCGTGAACATGAACGAGATCTCTGTAGACGAGCTTGCCGCCATCCCTTCCGCAGTCGTCATCGATGTGCGCGAACCGGATGAGTACGGGGACGGCCACGTGCCGGGTGCCCGCAACATCCCTCTCGGCGAGGTGAGAGATCACAGTGCCGAGATAGACACGACGGGTGCCGTCTATGTGATCTGCCAATCCGGGCGTCGAAGCGCCAGAGCGTGTGAGGCGCTGGCGTCCGCCGGCATCCGGGCAGTGAACGTCGCTGGGGGCACGTCGGCCTGGATCGAGTCGGGCCGGTCGGTGCAATCGTGAGCGAGCAGCACATGCTTCTGATCCACGCCTTCGGCTCTGACCCCGGGGTGATCACCGGCGCACTGCGAGTTGCTCGCAATGCGAGCCACGGACTTCCGGAAGCACGCATCCGCGTGGTGGTGCAGGGGCCGGCCGTTGCGGGACTTGTCAGCGGCGCAGGTTTCGACGAGGACCTCGCCGACACTCTCCGAGGCATGATCGACGTCGCGGCATGCGGCAACAGCATGGAACGTGAACGTATCGAGCAGGACCAGCTGACGGAGGGCGTCACCGTCGTGCCATCGGCCGTCATCCACCTTGCGGAGCAGCAATGGGCGGGCGCCGCCTACGTGCGCGTCTGAGGTGATCTTCCTCGTCATCGCCCTCGGCGTCGTCGTGGGCGCCGTCATGGGACTGGTCGGCGCCGGCGGCGGAATCATCTCCGTGCCCGCGCTCGTCGGCCTGGTCGGAGTCCCGGTCGCCGACGCCATGACCGCATCTCTCGTCATGGCGATCGCCTCCGCATCCACCGCAGTAGTGCCGCGCCTTCGCGGCGGCGTTGATTGGCCGGTCGCGGCGGCCGTGAGCGCGGCGGGCATTCCGGCAGCACTCGTGGGTACCGCCGTGAACGCCCTGCTCCCGCAATCGCTGCTCTTGATCGGATTCGGCGCGCTCATGCTCGTCGCGGGCGTGCGGATGCTCCGACCGATCCCCGACAATGCATCCCAGGGAGAACGACAGCCGCGCTGGCTCATCCACGCGATCCTGATCGGTTTGGGCGTGGGCATGCTCACGGGTCTGTTGGGCGTCGGCGGGGGGTTCGTCATCGTTCCCGCGCTGGCCCTCCTCTTGCACCTCCCGATGAAGCTCGCGATCGGTACCTCGCTCGTCGTGACGGTCGCGAACTCGCTGGCCGGTGCCGCCGCACACGCAAGCATCGGCGGCATCGACGTTCCCCTCACCGTGGCCTTCACCATCCCCGCGATGATCGCATCGCTCTTGGGTGCACGTCTGGCGGCCAAGCTCCCGGGCAAGGGACTGCAGATCGGCTTCGCCGTGCTCGTGCTCGTCATCGCGGTCGTCACCCTCGTCACGACCATCATCCCTCTGACCTGAATGCCGTCAGTCCGTCAGCACTGAATGCTTCGAGCCCCGCGGCGGGGGCGTATAGGTGCACGTGTCCCCGGCGCACAGCTCCGGCTTGCGGCGCGAAAAGCGTCGCGCCAGAGCGCACCCCGCGCAGAACCCGAACGCCGTCTCCAGATACAGGAGAAGCAGGCATCCGCCACAGATCGCCTGAGCGACCACCGCGGGAAGCCCAAGCCAGCCGAGACTGACGCATCCCACCAATGCCATACCCAATCCGAGGCTCCACGCCAGCACCTTCGAGCGAGCCTCAACCCATTCCGGACGTTGCGCACGGGTGAGCAGAGTGCCCAGCAGCAGAGTCGGGGTGTATGCCGTTCCGACGACGAGCCGGATCAGCATCTCCACCGCGAAGACCATGCCGAAGGCGCGCATCGGCTGCAAGTCCCCGGTCGCCAACGCCCACATCCACGCAGCAAAGCCGCCAAGGAACAGGATGCCGGCCGATGCTCGGACGGCACGCTCGTTCACAACCGGCACATCCACTCCGGTCACCCACTGTCCGATCGTCGGGCGTTCAGGCATCTCAGAGGAGGAGGGCATGAAGACATAATACCCTGGGGGGTATAGTACGATTGTCGATGATCCCGAAAGAAGGAGACAGAGATGTGCGCGAGAGTGACGTGCGACGTGTGCGGCAAGGCCACATGGGAGGGCTGCGGGCAGCACGTGGAAGAAGCGCTCCACGGGGTTCCCGTGGAACAGCGCTGCCCCGGTCACCTCGACACGGCAGCGTGACCGAATGAGCACCACAACGGTGACCGGCACTGCACTGCGCGAAGTGATCGAGGGCACCGATATCGTGATTCTCGACTTCTGGGCCGCCTGGTGCGGCCCGTGCCGCGCCTTCGCGCCCGTGTTCGAATCCGCATCGAGCGCGCACCCGGACATCACGTTCGGCAAGGTGGATACCGAAGCCGAACAGGAGCTCGCAGCCGCGTTCAACATCCGCTCGATTCCTACCCTGATGGTGTTCCGCAGCGGGATCATCGTTTTCTCGCAACCAGGGGCGCTCAACGAGGCTCAACTCGACCAGGTCATCACTGCCGTCCGCGGGCTGGATATGGATGATGTGCGTCGGCAGCTGGACGAGTCCTCCGCGGGCGGATCGGAATGACAGTCCTCACCGACCCGCTTCCGGCCGGCAGAGCGGACTCTGGCGCTCAGCGGCGCGTGGTGCACCGCTTGCGACGCGCGCGGGGGCAACTGGACGCGGTGATCGCCGCGGTCGAAGCCGACGCGGGGTGTCGGGATGTCGTCATCCAGCTGGCAGCGGTGACGAGCGCGTTGAACCGTGCGGGCTTCGTGATCGTCGCCGACGCTTTGAAAGAGTGCCTCTCCGTGGATGACGCGGACAAGGAACCGACCGATATGACCACGGAAGAGATCGAAAAGCTCTTCCTGATGCTCTCGTAGCAACGATTGAAGGAGACCCCATGTGCTACCAAGTGACCTGCAAGAAGTGCGGCAAGGCGACGTGGAAGGGGTGCGGCCAGCACGTCGATCAGGTGATGCGCGGCATCCCTCGGTCGCAGCGCTGCGACGGACACGCCAACGAACCGTCGACGGGGTTCTTCGCCCGACTGTTCAACCGGTAGGCGCGGTCGTTCACGCGAGGGTGAGGAACAGCTTCTCCAACTCGTCCGGTGTCAGCGACTCGCTCTCCGGGTCGGCCACGCAATTGCGCATCGCGGATGCGACGATCGCATACCCGGCACGATCCAGCGCCTTCGATACTGCGGCGAGCTGAATGACGATGTCGCGGCATTCACCACCAGACTCCACGGCGGTGATCACCGCAGCGAGCTGTCCCTGAGCACGACGCAGACGGTTGACGATTTTCCGCTGCTGCGCAGCTCGAGCGGCTCCGGCCTCCTCGGGCATGACGGTGTCCTCGGAAACGCTGGCTTCCATGGTCTCGATCATTCGGGCACCCCTTGCTTCTCACGTCCCTGATGGACGACGCCCTTTCAGTATCCCACGAGTCCGCATACCCAGGTGGGTATGCGGACTCTCGGGGACTATAGTTGCGCGGTGTGCGCATGAGTATCCCCAGCCCTGATCCGAACTGGGCCCAGTTCGCCATCGGCCCCCTCACCATCCACACCTATGCCCTGTGCATCATCACGGGAATGATCGTGGCGGTGATCCTCACCCAGCGTCGACTCGCCCGTCGAGGCGCGGAGCCGGGCGTGGTCATCGATATCGCCTTGTGGGCGGTGCCGCTGGGGATCATCGGCGCCCGGTTCTACCATGTCTTCACCCACGTCGGCGACTACTTCTATCCCGGTGCGAATCTCGCAGACATCTTCGCGATCTGGGATGGTGGCAACGCCCTCTACGGGTCCTTGATCGGCGGCGCGCTCGGCGCGTGGATCGGCTGCCGACGAGCCGGAATCCGCCTCTGGTCGTTCGCCGACGCACTGGCACCCGGCCTGCTCATCGCTCAAGCGATCGGCCGTATCGGCAACTACTTCAACCACGAACTCTTCGGCCTCCCGACTGTCCTGCCCTGGGGACTCGAGATCGAATCCACGAACGCGAAATTCCCCGAAGGTCTCGCCGACGGGACTCTCTTCCATCCGCTGTTCCTCTACGAGATTCTCTGGAACCTCGCCGGTGTCGCGATCATCCTGCTCCTCGAGCGCAGAATCGCCCTCCGATGGGGTCGCACGTTCGCGCTCTATCTCATCTGGTACGGCCTCGGCCGCAGCTGGTTGGAAGCCATCCGCATCGACCCGACCAGCGACGGCTTCTGGGGCATTCCCGCCAACGTCTGGGCGTCGTTCGTCGCCGTCGCACTCGGCGTGGCGCTGTTCGTGATCCAGTCGATCCGTCATCGCGAGCTCGAGACGAGCATCTACCGACTTGCGCGAGAAACCGATTCCGGCGAATCGACTCCGTCACCTCGCCGGTCAGTCAGCAACGCGAGTGTGGAGGAACGCGAAGCCAGCTGACCAGCGGTTCTGGGCCGCTCCGAGGGATTAGCAACAGCTCGGCGGCACCGTGAGCGTGGCCTACTGGCGCTGTTGTTCGCCAGGTGCCGTGGTGGCGAACTCCGCCGCCTCAGGGTGGTTCAGGTCGAAGGCGGGCCGCTCGCTGCGGATGCGCGGGATCGACGTGAAGTTGTGACGCGGCGGCGGGCACGACGTCGCCCACTCCAGCGATGAACCGTAACCCCACGGGTCGTTCACCGTGACCTTCGGCGCCCGGCGGGCCGTGATCCATACATTCAGGAAGAACGGGATCATCGACGCACCGAGGATCATCGCGCCAATGGTGGAGACCTGGTTTTGCCAGGTCCAGCCGTCTGCGGCGGAGTAGTCCGCGTAGCGTCGCACCATGCCGTCGACGCCCAGCCAGTGCTGGATGAGGAAGGTCATGTGGAAGCCGATGAACAGCATCCAGAAGTGCACGTATCCGAGACGCTCGTTGAGCATGCGTCCCGTCCACTTCGGCCACCAGAAGTAGAAGCCCGCGAACATCGCGAACACCACGGTGCCGAACACCACGTAGTGGAAGTGCGCGACCACGAAGTAGGTGTCAGAGACGTGGAAATCGAGCGGCGGGGCCGCCAGAATGACACCCGTCAGACCACCGAAGACGAAAGAGACCAAGAATCCGAGGGCGAACACCATCGGAGTCTCGAAGGTCACGGACCCTCGCCACATCGTTCCGATCCAGTTGAAGATCTTCACACCCGTCGGCACCGCGATGAGCATCGACATGAGTGCGAAGAAGGGCAGCAGCACGGATCCGGTGACGTACATGTGGTGCGCCCACACCGCCACGGACAGGGCCGCGATCGCGATCGTCGCATAGACCAAGGTCTTGTACCCGAAGATCGGCTTACGGCTGAACACCGGGAAGATCTCGGACACGACGCCGAAGAACGGCAACGCGATGATGTACACCTCGGGGTGACCGAAGAACCAGAACAGGTGCTGCCACAGCAGGACCCCACCGTTCGCCGGGTCGAAGATGTGCGCACCGAGGACTCGATCGGCCGCTGCGGCGGAGAGAGCGGCCGCGATCACCGGGAACGTTGGACTTCGACACAGCTGGGCGTGGATCGCTGCGCCGGAACCATCACTTTCGGCATGCCCTTCGTTGCGCGCGTGAGGCCTCGAACCAGGTCGATCCGTCGCTCTAGAGCTGTCCGAGCAGTTGCACGAACTCGTCGGCCATGGCGAGCTGCTCCGTGAGCTTCTGACGACGCTGGTCGGCGCCGTCGCGGATGTCGTCGATCCGGGCGCGCAGCGCGACATCGCTCGGGTCGACGGTGAGGGCGTCGACGACGTCGAGGAGTTCACGCATCTCGTCGAGGGTGTATCCCAGCGGCTTCATCCTGCGGATGATGAGGATGCGTTCGACGTCCTTCTCGGTGTAGAGCCGGAACCCACCCTCCGTGCGTGCGGACGGTTGCACGAGCCCCACGTCGTCCCAGTGTCGAAGCGAGCGGAACGAGAGCGCTGTGCGCTCGGCCACCTCGCCTATCCGCATCGTCTTGACGTTCGGGTGTTCGTCTTCCATTGCATTCCCCAAAACACTCACGTAACGTTAGAGTCTAGATGCGGCGCGGTTCTCGCGCCTGCTCCCCTCATCTTCCCGCGTCGGCCTGACCGGCGCCTGCGCACTGCTGCGCTCCTCATCGTTTCCCGCGCTCTCACGAGAGAGCCCAACACTCCGGAGGGCACATGACTGCCGTCACCCCCGCCCGCGACTCCGCGGCGCGTTACCGCATCGAACCCGCCGTCATGCAGGCGCTGCGCAGCCCGCGCCTGCTCACCCGGGAAGTCCTCGCCGGCCTCGTCGTCGCACTCGCTTTGATTCCCGAGGCGATCGCGTTCTCGATCATCGCGGGCGTCGACCCCCGCGTCGGCCTGTTCTCATCCTTCATCATGGCCGTCGCGATCGCCTTCCTCGGCGGACGCCCTGCCATGATCACCGCCGCCACCGGAGCGATCGCGCTCGTCATCGCGCCGGTGGCCCGCGAGTACGGCATGGACTACTTCATCGCCACGGTGCTCCTCGGCGGTCTCATCCAGATCGTCCTCGCGTTGCTCGGCGTCGCGAAGCTCATGCGGTTCATCCCGCGCTCGGTGATGGTCGGATTCGTGAACGCTCTGGCGATCCTGATCTTCACCTCGCAGTTCCCGCAGTTGATCGGGGTTCCTTGGCTGGTCTACCCGCTCGTCGCGGTGGGTCTGCTGGTGATGTATCTCATGCCGCGGATCACGAAGGTCATCCCGGCGCCACTCGTCGCCATCGTGCTGCTCACCGCGGCAGTCGTGGTCTTCGCCTGGAATGTCCCGAACGTCGGCGATCAGGGAGAACTCCCCGAGAGCCTCCCGGAGCTGTTCATTCCGAATGTGCCGCTCACCCTTGAGACGCTGCAGATCATCGCCCCCTACGCTCTCGCGATGGCCGTGGTCGGCCTGCTCGAGTCGCTGATGACCGCGAAACTCGTCGACGACATCACCGACACCCACTCCCGCAAGACCCGCGAGGCGCTCGGACAGGGCGCAGCGAACGTTCTCTCCGGCGCGTTCGGCGGCATGGGCGGCTGCGCGATGATCGGCCAGACCATGATCAACGTCAAGGCCTCCGGCGCACGCACGCGCATCTCGACGTTCCTCGCCGGTGTCTTCCTGCTCGTTCTCGTGCTCGCCCTCGGCGACGTGGTGGCGATCATCCCCATGGCCGCACTCGTCGCCGTCATGATCCTCGTCTCGATCGCGACTTTCGACTGGCACAGCATCCGTTGGAACACCCTCAAGCGCATGCCGAAGAGTGAGACGGCGGTCATGCTCATCACCGTCATCGCCACCGTCTGGACCCACAACCTCGCAGTCGGGGTCATCCTCGGGGTCATCGCCGCGATGGTCATGTTCGCTCGACGGGTCGCCCACTTCGTGAGCGTCACCCGCACCGTCAACGCTTACACCTCGACAGCGCACTACGCCGTCGACGGAGAACTTTTTCGCCTCCAGCAATGACCTCACCACGCAGTTCGAATACGCCGACGACCCCGACACGGTGGTAATCGACATGAGCCACTCCCACGTCTGGGACGCGTCCACGGTCGCTGCCCTCGACGCAATCGTCACCAAGTACGAAAACCACGGCAAGACCGTCACCATCCAAGGCCTGAACGACACCGCGGCAGCTTTCCATGGCCGCCTCACCGGCAACCTCGGCAGCGGCCACTGACCCACGATCACGCACGAGCGGGGGCGGCCTTGAGGCCGCCCCTTTTCTTCCGTTATCCACTGAAGTGCCGCCGGGATCGTCTGTCGAAACTAGCTTCCGGTGCACGCTTGCGGCACCACTAGTAGAACCGAATGCGAAACCTCGCCGCAAACGATCGTGTACGGCGGGCGGCACCGAGCCGTGAGGTTGCTCAACATTTTCTTGCGAGAGGCGAGGGGAAGTCTGCAATGTCGGACATATGAGTGATCGTGGTGACTATGAGCTGACCAGGATCGTGAGGAAACGCTATGACCGGTATCGACGAGCCCGAAGGGCATTCGTCCCCCGATGGCGTTCCTACTCTCAGCGCGTGGGCAACGGATCAGGCCTGGCTGGCCGAGGCAGACCGCGATCGCGCCGAGGAAGGTTTCGACCGGCTCGCCGGAGACCGCGAACTCGCGACCGCACTCCAGGCCAGCGGATACCGTGGCCGGAACTACGATCTGTTCGCGAATGAGATCGCGAAATACGGGTGGGCTGTCATCCGCGGGTGGATCTACAAAGGGCAGATTCGTGGCGAGGTGAAGCGAAAAGGCTTCGGTGCACTGGAGCCTGAGCCCCGCCCGGGAGCGATGATCGAAGAGGCCGAGAGCCTGGCGGATGAGACGATCGTGCTCGCCCTCACCGCGTTTCGAGACAAGGTGCTCGTTCCGGGTAAGTGGGACCCCGCCAAGGGCGCCTCCCTGCGCACGTTTTTCGTGGGCCAGTGCCTGCTGCAGTTCAGCAACGTCTACAAGCGTTGGCGTCGAGAAGAGTTGAGTTCCTATGCGGAGCCGCAGGCTCCGCCGCCCGCCGCGACCTGGGCTGATGATTTCGAGGAGGGCCCGTCGACGCCGGCCGCTCCCGACGCGAGCGAGGCGGCGCACATCAAGGACGAGCTGCGTCGTGCATTCGGGAGCATCAAGGACGAGCGTGTCCGCTCAGCCTTTTATCTGAACGTGACGCATGGCTTCACGCACGCCGAGATCGGCGAGAAGCTTGGCATGACCGCGAAAGCGGTGGAGTCGGCGATCGCGCGCGCACGTCAGCAAGTACGACAGAACCGGGAGTCCGCATGAGCAGTGAATTTCGAGGCAAGATCGAGCGCTCGTCGTTCGGGACCCAGAACGCGAAGGCGGCACGCCGAACCGTTTCCGCCAACAAAGCGCAGTCGCTCGTCTCGCGATCGATGACGGGCAAGACTCAATCGAAGCAGTTGAGAGGCCGCGAGGGGAAGTGACCAGCGGCGGACATATACCGAGATGTCGGGATCACAACGGAAAAGAGCCGCCCCGCGGTAACGGGACGGCTCACAAGCCCTGAGAAGGTCAGGTCTCATCCAGAGCACTGACTGTACCGGAGTTGGCAGCCGCAGACTAGCGGCGCTCCATCTCATGGCACCCCGGCACCAATCAGTGAAGGAGTTCCGATGGGAACCGTTCGTCGCTCTGCATCCACCGGTCGTTTCGTCTCCAAGGCCGCTGCGGCCCGCTGGCCCGGAAAGACCACCACCGAACGTGTCGGTTCCGGCACGAGCAACTCGACCACGGTGCACCGCTCCGCGTCGTCGGGCCGGTTCGTCACCGAATCGACCGCCAACCGCAACCTGGGCGGCACGATCAGCCAGCGCGTCTAATCGAACCTGAGGGCCTGCACGTGCACACGTGCAGGCCCTCGTTGTGTGAGGCGAGGGCCTGCAGAACCCCGTCGATGGCGGTCAGTAGTTCACCTTGTCGATGACGAGGTTCCCGTCGAGCATCTCGTGCGGGACGGGTCCGACACTGGGGAGCGGGATGGTCAGTCTCGCGAGGTCGGCGTCCGCAACGGTCTCCGCGGCCGCCAGGGCGTGAGCGCCCGGGACGGCAACGCCGACCGGCATCTCAATGTCTGCCGCAGCGCCGGAGCCGGCAATGTTCACCCGGAACCCGGCGGCGAGTACTGTTCACCCAAGGCTAGTGGGGGAGCTTTCCCATCGTTTGTTCAAGTCTGGCCTTGCGTTGCCTAGACCGTGCGACGGAAGCCGGTGGAGTCCCGAGTGACGCCGGGCGACCAACGATGCGGTTTTCGCTTCACGTCGGGCCACTCGTGATCAGATCGAACGATATCCGGTCCGCGCCGGTGTGTCGGAAGCCCGTCGAAGCCGACCGGGCTGATCCTGGGCGCAGGCGACGAAGATGTGCCTACCGGCACTCCGCCTCCCTCCGGGAGTGATGATGAAGCCAGCTGAGATCGCACGGATGATCGCTCGTCGACGGTTCTCGAAAGAGTCGGAGCTGCACTGGGTGCCGCGTGATCATCGTTCGGAGACTGGCTATGCGAACAACACCTCGTTCGCACCGGTCGACCGAAGTCTCGGCCGTTTGGATTGGTCGATCATCGACCCCATGAAGGTTCGAGTATCGAAGGGCGCCAGCCACTTCTTCACGGGATCTGAGTACTTCTGGACCCGCACCCGCAGTCACGTCTGGTGCGAGTCTCAGTTCGAGCGCGACGAGCTGATGTGGCTCGATTTTGGCGGACAGGTCGAAAGGGTGTGGTCGCAGCCGTTTGGCGTGGTGTTCGGCGTCCGCTCGCCGATGGCCGGTCATTGGCATGTGCCGGATTTCCTGTTGCAGATGTCGGACGGCTCTTATGCCGTTCGGGACGTGAGGCCAGAGGAACTCATCGACGAGTATGCGCAACTGCAGTTCGATGAGACGGCGCGAGTTTCGGCAACGCTCGGCTGGCACTATCAGGTGCTTTCCGGCCACAGCCTTCATGCGACCCGCGTGGTCGAATGGTTGTCGGCGTCGCGTCATGACCGCTGCAGGCCGCCTGCTGCCTTCGAAGACAGGATCCTCGAGGCGGCAACTCTCGGCAAGACTCGCCGGGAGTTATGCGAGCTGGCATCACCAGATTGCCCACCTCTTGCTTGCGCTTGGATTGACAACCTCGCCTGGCGCAGGCTGCTCGAGCTCGATCTTTCGGCGGTCTTCAACAGCAACACGCTACTGACTAGCGCCCATCGGGAGAGAACGGACGCGATCGGTGTCTGACGAGAAGAAGCTGAAGCTCGGAGACACTTTCGACATTGACGGAGAGAGCTGGGTCTGGGTCCACATCATCCCTGGCCTAGAGGTGAAGCTCCGATCTGAGACCGCACCCCACCGACACCTGATCATGTCCGTAGACGAGTTCCTGCTCCAGGCCGGAACAGCCCAACGGGATCGCATCGTATCTCTTCGGCCGGACGGGGATGCATGGCCGACCGACGTTTGCGATATGGAAGCTCATCTCCTTGAGGCGTTCACGGGCAAGCCGATGAATCCGTTGGCCTCCGCTCCTCGGGCACAATATGACCCTGCGCTGACAACTCAGAACGCACGCGTTGACGCGAAGCTGCTCGAGCTAAAAGGCACTTCACTTGGGCGAGCGCGCAGCACCTTTCACCTCCTGTGGAAGACGTACCAGCAAGGCGGTGCAGCCGGACTGAATGCCCGCATGCATCGCAAGGGCGAGCAGCGACTCGCCATCAGCCGGGCAGATCCACGGCTGGTGACAATCATCGATCGATTCCTCGATCGTCAGACGGACAAGTCGACGAGCAGCAAACGCCGGTGCGCTGTCTTGGTGAGGCGAGCGCTCGAGACCACCTACCCCGGCGATCCTTTATGTGAGATCAAGGCTCGCACCCTCCAGGGCTACATCAACGAGCGGGCTGCCGGCCGTTACAGCTTCGACAAAGCGACCACCCGGCGAAACACCGACAACAGCCCCAAGCGTCAGTACTACTCCGGGGCTGCCTATCAACTTGGGGAGCGATGCGAGATCGATTCAACGAAACTCGACGTTCTCGTCTGGGATGAGAACAGTGAGTTCCGGCCGACACTCACCGTGCTTCTCGATGTCGCAAGCCGGGTACCGATCGCTTGGGCGATTCACGCGGACAGCCCCGGTGGATTCGACCATGCGCTCCTGCTCGCCCGGGCTGTCATCGGGCGCAAAGCCGTACCTGGTTCAGGAGCAGCCACCCTCGCAGGGTCAGCCACGTTGCCGTCCGACCTGATGAAGCAGGTGAACCCCTTCCTCACCGACGATTCTCTGGCTGTCCCTTGGATCTTCCCGCGATCGATCACTATCGATGGTGGAGCAGATTTTCGGTCCCGCACGTTCAGAGATGCCTGCAGTGCGTACGGAATCCACAGGGAACTTGCCCCCTCGAGAACACCGACGGTAAAACCACACGTTGAACGCAACTTCGGCACGCTCTCGACAGACTTCGCCGCATGGCTGGCTGGATTCGTGGGGAATTCCGTCGCCCATCGGGCCGCCAAAGACGACCCCACGCTCACCCTGGATTCGCTTCGCCTCATTTTCGACAGCTGGATAACGAATATCTACCTGAACAGGCCTCACCGTGGCTTGAAGTCGGTGAGGCATCCAGGGCGCATCTTCACCCCGAATCAGATGTACGCCGAACTGTTCGTTGTAGGACCCGGCGTTCCGGTGCCTTTCGGAGTTGAGGAGTACCTCGCGCTCTTGCCCACCGAACGACGCATGATCGGCCGTGCAGGGATCGAACTCCACAATCGCCGCTACGACTCACCCCATCTGGAAGATCTGCGCAATCGCTCCCTCACGGGCGCTGAACCGGGATCCGCGAAAGCCAGGAAATTCCCAGTGAGCTTCGACCCCTACAACGCCAATGCCGTCTGGGTGCGTCACCCAGAAACCGGTGTGTGGATCGAGTGCTGGGACATCGCTCTGCGGGAAAAGACAGCACCGATGGTCGCCGAGATAGACATGAAACTTCTTGCCCGATACCCCGACGCCGCGATCGACGATCCCGACCGCCGTCGCGAGTGGATTGATCGTGTCGAAAGTCGGGAACGAGGAGACAAACGGAAACGCACGCAGCACAAGCGAGAGCAACAGCGCCTCAAGGTCGAAGCTCAACGCGAGTCAGGCCCCTCGACAACGACACCGATCCCATTACGGCAATGGGCCAAACCCGTCGACATCAGCACCATCGATTGGACGTCCCCCGACATACATCTCGCGCAAGCAGAGGAGCTTGATTCATGAAGATCACCCCACTCGTCCTCCACCATGACCGCAAGACCAGCCTTGCAGGGCTTCGAGAAGCATTCGACGCCGAGCCCGCATCGCCGCCGAAGATCACCTTCCGGCAGTACGCAGATCTGGACAGTGAAGCCCGAGAGCTATACGACCAAGCTCGCGAAGATTTTCTCCGGCTGACGTTGAGGGTGAAGACACGCGAGCAAGCGGTCTGCGCTCGCATTCTGGAGGACCTCATCCGAATCAACCCTCGGCTGAAGAACTCGCGGCGCGGGCTGATGATATCCGCGCCGATGTTCTACGGCAAGACAGAGCTCGCTCTCCTGTTGGCTCGATCCGTGGAACGCAGACACGCAGCCCAACACCCCGACTACCTCAGAGACGGAGACGCACCGGTCGTCTGGGTGGAGATGACCGAACACTCGACCGGGAAAGCTCTCCTTGCCCAGATCGTGGAGTTTCTCGCCCCCACGATCGTTCTCCCCAAACAGATTGCCACCGACCGGCTGCGGAAGCTTGCCGTCGAAGCCCTCCATCGACATAACACGAAGCTGCTGGTGATCGACGAAGCGCACAAGCTTGGCGGGACTGAACCCTCCAGTGTCATCAAGGCTCTCCAGAATGAGTCCTGTGCGACCGTCGTCCTGGTTGGAATCAATCTCGACCAAGCATTCAAGACGGGCGACGGCCTGCAAGTCAGCGCACGCTGCGACTTCGTCACACTCGACAAGATCGACCCCGCCGTCCAGAAGGACTTCGAACAATGGATCAAATGGGTCGCCACCTTCGACAGCTTCCTACCACTATGCGGGCACGTCCACGGCCTTCTCACCCGTAACGCCGGCACGCTAGTCCACGCCGCCGACGGGAAACTCGCCGTTCTCGCGATGATCGTGGACCGCCTAGTCGCGTCCATCTTGCGCGACGAATCGCGCACCTCGGAGACCGTAACCCGCGAGCGACTCTTCGGGGTTCTCGACACTCTCCGGCGCACCACGCTCAACACACACAACGTCACCCTTGACGACTTGGTGGACGCCGCATGATCAGCACGCAGGCGTGGGCGAAACGACCCAAGTGGCATCATCTTGAGACGCCACGCTCCTACGCGCAGCGGCAATGCCACGCCGCAGGAGTGCCGTTCGATTTCGCCGAGAGGGCATTGACCAGCCGAGCGCAACCGAACATCCACCGCGTCTGGATCGACGATGAAGCGGCCGCTCGGACGGTCGAGGCGACGGCAGGGCGCCCGGGCGGTCATTACCTCCGCATGAAACGTCTAGCGCAACCGGACTCCACACGGGCCTACCCGCAGCGCTTCCTGTGCCGCCTATGCAGCGCCGGGGAGACGATCGAGCAGATTCCCCACGATCGGGAAAACTTCTGTCTCCGACACCCGGGGCAGATGGTGTGGGTCGGTCCCGGAACCGAACTCGATACCCAGGTGATCGTTCCCTTCGATCCCACGCTTCGGAAAGCGGAACTCTCCTTCCGTCGACTCGTCGTTACTGGTCGGGTCACCACGCAACTGCACAGTCAAGTGTGGGCCATGGTGCGCGACAACGACACGCTCTCCGCCCAGAACGGAGAGACCAGGCAGAATCCGTCCTTGATGAGCGCGGTACGCGAGATCGATCGCCGCGCACATTTGTACCGCGCGACGGTGCGCGTTCTGCAGATCTTGTCCAATCGTTCGCACTGCGCACGATGGCGCACTCAGACGGCGGCAGATCTACGACTCGACATCAACACAACGTTGGGCCTCGCCAACAGCGACATCCTCGTCGAACGGGTGATTCTCTGGCTCCGACCCCTCCGCCGCCACACCATCCCCACGAAGTTCCGCCCCCTGGAAGCCGCCCTCGACACCGTCGACGTCCCCCGCATCCTCGACGCCACCGCCAACTACCCGCTATGGATCCTCCGACACCCGAAAGCCATCTCCGAATGGGACTGGGATCGCAACCCGCCCACCCGAGACCCCTGGTCCGGAGTCGATGTCTCCCACAAAGCCTGGTGGTTATGCGAAGAGGGGCACTCCTGGGAAGCAAGCCCCCACGTGCGAGGCTTTGCCGAGACGAACTGCTCATACTGCATCGGCATGGACTTCTGGCCTGGACATACCGACCTCGGCACCCTGCGGCCAGACATCGCCGCGGAATGGGACACCACCCTAGGAGCCAACCGCGGGGACCCCCATCACGTCAGCGTCACCTCCGCCCGAAAAATCAACTGGCGGTGTGCGGCTCGGGAGCACACTTGGCCTGCCCAGGTGCGCTCCCGCACCACGTTAGAAAGCGGCTGCCCCTATTGCGCCGGTAGCCGGGCGATACCGGGCGAAACAGACTTAGCCACACTTCACCCAGGCCTTGCAACAGAATGGGACTACCAACGCAACGACAGTTCCATCACTCCGGAGACAGTCACCCCCGGATCAGACCGTGTCGTCTGGTGGCACGGCCCCTGCGACCACAGCTGGGACGCGGCTGTCGGCAACCGCTGCTCAGGACACGGGTGCCCGTACTGCTCCAACCAACGCACCCTCGCCGGCTTCAACGACCTCGCCACCACCCACCCTCAACTCGCCGAACAGTGGGACCACGTGAACTCCAAGACTCCTTGCGAGGTCACCGCGGGTTCGGATTTCCCCGCAGTATGGCGTTGCGCGCTGGGTCACACGTGGGAACTCCCCGTCTGGGGCCGCACGACGGACAAGACGGGCTGCCCCGTGTGCGCGAATCGCGTCGTCTTGGCAGGATTCAATGACCTGGGAACTCTCGACCCTCACTTGGCTTCGGAATGGGACCACAAACCAGGCGCGAACGACCGGACACCGTCCGAAGTGACCGTCAGCAGCCAATACGAAGCCCGATGGAGCTGCGTGAAGGGTCACACCTGGCCAGCGACAGTCGCCAACCGACACGCCGGCTCAGGTTGCCCCTCATGCTCCGGCCGCGTTGCCATCCCGGGTACAACCGACCTCGCAACGCTTCGGCCAGACATCGCCGCTCAATGGGATCCCAGCAACGACTGCTCACCGAATCAGGTCACAGTCTCATCCCACGTGAAGGTGTCATGGATCTGCCATCGCAACCACTCGTGGCCGGCGACCGTCAAGAATCGAACGTGCGGCCACGGCTGCCCCTACTGCGCAGGAAAGCTGCCCATCCCTGGCGAGAACGACCTTGCGACTCTGCGCCCCGACCTCGCCAAGCAATGGGACCCAGCGAACACCCTCTCTCCTACCGAGGTCACCGTCGGGTCGGGTCGAAAAGTCATGTGGATCTGTGCGTGCGGATATTCGTGGCCGTCCAAGATTCAGACCAGAACCCGCAGACCTCACGCCCACTGCCCCGAATGTCGCAAGTAGCAACAGGACCCGATGCGAACCTCGTCTGGGCTTATTGACCTGTGGCGCTGAGTCCTCCTCGAACACAGCGCTAGCTCACAGTCTGACGCTGACGCTGACGCGAGCGAATCGGGATAGATCGAGAGACTCGAGCTCCCGATTCGATCACTGACGAAAGCACCCCGGATCGGCGAGCACGTTCCCCTCGTTAGACGAGCTCACTCACCAGCTGCTCGATTCGCGCCTTGATGTCGTCACGGATGGGGCGCACAGCGTCGATGCCCTGGCCGGCGGGGTCGTCGAGCTTCCAGTCCTCGTAGCGCTTGCCGGGGAAGAACGGGCAAGCGTCGCCGCATCCCATCGTGATGACGACGTCGGAGGCCTGCACGGCCTCGGTCGTCAGGATCTTGGGCTGCTCGGCGGTGATGTCGATCCCGAGTTCATTCATCGCTTCGACGGCGGTCGGGTTGATCTGGTCGGCGGGCATGGAGCCGGCGGAGCGGACTTCGATGCGGTCGCCGGCGATATCGCGGAGAAAGCCTGCGGCCATCTGCGAGCGTCCGGCGTTGTGGACGCAGACGAAGAGAACGGAGGGCTTGGTGGTCGTGTCAGTCATGGTTGCTCCTGGTGCGAGGGGTTGGTCAAGGGAGAAGGTCTTCGACGAGCGCGCGCACGCGGCCGGCGATGTCGTCACGGATGGCTTCGACACCGTCACGCGATGCGAGAGCAGGATCGCCGACTGCCCAGTCGTCGTAACGGACGCCGGGGATGATCGGGCAGACATCTCCGCAGCCCATCGTGATGACGACGTCCGCCGCACGGACGGCATCATCGGTGAGCGGCTTCGGAAAGCGCTCGACGGCAGCGTCACCTTCGATCTCGGCGAGAATCGACCGGACGTGAGGATGGATGACGTCGGCAGGAGCCGATCCTGCCGAGCGAGCCACGACCTTGCCGCCCGCCAGCTTGTTGACGAGCGCGGCGGCGAGCTGCGAACGCCCCGCGTTGGCGACACAGACGAAGAGCACCTGGGGCACAGCAGAGTCGCGGTCCCGTGTGAGGTCGGCGAGTCGCTGACGTGCGAAGCGTTCGGTCAGTGGCACGAGTGCTGAGGTGACTCGCGCGGTGCGGGCGAGGGCGGTGTAGGACTCGCGGACGATGGTGAGCACGACATTGGGGTCGAGCTCGGGGACCTCTGCCGCGAGTTCATCTGCGAGATGGGTCACCCGCGCGTCGAAGTCGGGCCGCGGCTCATCGCGGCCGTCAGAGACACTCCACGGTGCGAGCGTCGCGGGCGCGAAGGATTCCAGCAGTGCCGTAACGGCGCTGCGCCGGTTCGGGTTGATCCGATACCAGACCCAGGTTCCACGCCGCTCCGAGGTGAGGACATCGACGTCCTTGAGCACCTTCAGATGGTGAGAGACCGTCGGCTGGGAAACCTCGGCGAGCTCGGCGAGATCGCAGACGCACGACTCCCCTCGAGGGTCGGATGCGATGGCAGACAGCATCCGAAGACGGAGCGGATCCGACAGCGCCTTCAGAGTAGAGGCGACCGAGGTGGCCGCATCGACGCCAATGGCGTGGCTGGCGACGGGACTGCAGGTGTCACCCTGGGTGGTCAGCACGGCGTTCATGTCTACATCCTTTCAGCGGTGAATGGATCGGTGTGGAACCAGCGTCGGGCTGCCCAGAGCGAGACATAGACCAGTCCGACGAGAACAGGCACTTCGATGAGCGGGCCGACGACCCCGGCAAGGGCCTGGCCGGAGGTCGCGCCGAAGGTGCCGATGGCGACGGCGATGGCGAGCTCGAAGTTGTTGCCCGCTGCAGTGAAGGCCAGCGTCGACGAGCGGGCGTATCCGAGCCCCAGCGCCTTGCCCGTGAAGAGGCCGATAAACCACATGATCCCGAAGTACGCCAGCAACGGGAGTGCGATCCGAGCGACGTCCCAGGGGCGGCTGGTGACCTGTTCGCCCTGGAGCGCGAACAGCAGCACGATGGTGAAGAGGAGACCGTAGAGGGCCCAGGGGCCGATCTTCGGGATGAAGCGGTCTTCGTACCAGTCGCGTCCCTTCGTCCGCTCCCCGATGAAGCGGGAAGCGAATCCGGCGACGAGGGGTATGCCGAGGAAGATCAGCACGTTCAGCGCGATCTGCCAGACCGAGATCTCGAGCCCTTGGGAGTCGAGGCCGAGCCAGCCCGGGAGAACCGTCAGGTAGAACCAGCCGAGCAGCGAGAAGGCGAAGACCTGGAACACCGAGTTGATGGCGACGAGCACTGCCGCGGCCTCGCGGTCGCCACATGCGAGGTCGTTCCAGATCACGACCATGGCGATGCAGCGGGCGAGGCCGACGATGATGAGCCCGGTGCGGTACTCAGGTAGGTCCGGGAGGAGAGCCCAGGCGAGAACGAACATGAGCGCTGGTCCGACGAGCCAGTTGAGCACCAAAGAGGAGATGAGCAGCTTCTTGTCTCCGGTGACAGCGGCGACCTTGTCGTAGCGGACCTTGGCGAGAACCGGGTACATCATCACCAGTAGGCCGAGGGCGATGGGAATCGAGATTCCACCGACCTCGAGGTCGGCTAGGAGACCGGAGACTCCGGGGACGAAGCGACCGATGACGATGCCGCCGACCATGGCGAGACCGATCCAGAGCGGCAACCAGCGGTCGAGGGTCGACAGACGACGCGTGGCGGTCGGGACGGTAGTGGGTGCGGTGGCGGTGCTCATGCGAGGAGAGCCTCCATCTTCGTGGCGATGATGGGCTTCGGGTGGGCGCCGATGAGTGTGTCGACCCGCGTGCCTCCTGTATAGAACCCGAGTGTGGGAATGGACGTGACACCGACTGCGGTCACCGTCTCAGGGTTCTGGTCGGCGTCGAGCTTGACGATCTTCACACGGCCGTCGTACTCGGCGGCAAGCTGATCCAGAAGGGGTGCGACCTGCTTGCACGGCCCGCACCAGGTGGCCCAAATGTCGACGACGACGGGGATCTCGGAGTCGATGACCTCGGCCTGGAAGGTGGCATCGGTGACAGTGATGGGCGCGCTCATGCGAAGACCTCCTCGGTCTCGGTCTGTACCGATGCGGTCTCGTCGAGCGACGCGAGGTAGTGCTGGGCGTCTTGTGCTGCGGCGCATCCGGTGCCTGCGGCGGTGATTGCCTGACGGTAGGTGTGGTCGACCAGATCACCCGCGGCGAAGACCCCCGCGAGGTTCGTGCGCGTGGACGGATGCTCGACGAGCACGTAGCCGTCGGAATCCGTATCGACGAGGCCGGCGACGATCTCGGAGCGCGGGTCATGGCCGATGGCGACGAAGACTCCAGTGGCCGAGATCGTCCGCTCGGCGCCTGTGACGGTGTCGCGTAGCGTGACGGCTTCGACCTTCTCGGCGCCCACGAGGCCGGCGACCTCGCTGTTCCAGGCGACCTCGATCTTGGGATGGTCGAGCACACGCTGCGCCATGATCTTCGAGGCCCGGAACTCGTCACGGCGGTGCACGACGGTGACCTTCGACGCGAAGCGGGTGAGGAACAGTGCCTCCTCCATCGCAGAGTCTCCGCCGCCGACGACGACGATCTCCTGCTCACGGAAGAAGAAGCCGTCACAGGTGGCGCACCAGGAGACGCCGTGACCGGTGAGTCGATCCTCGTCCGGCAAGCCGAGCTTGCGATAGGCGGAGCCCATCGTGAGCACGACGGCACGGGCGAGGAAGGTCTCCCCAGCTCCGGTCTCGACCGTTTTGATGGTCGCGTCGAGGTCGACGCGGACGGCGTCGTCAAGGAGGATCCGGGCACCGAAGCGCTCAGCCTGAGCGCGCATCGACTCCATCAGGTCAGGCCCCTGCACGCCGTCGACGAAACCGGGGAAGTTCTCCACCTCGGTCGTGGTCATCAGCGCGCCGCCTGCCGTCACAGAACCGGCGAGGACCACAGGAGCAAGACCTGCACGCGCGGCGTAGACCGCGGCGGTGTAGCCCGCAGGCCCGGACCCGATGATAACTAGCTCAACCTCTTGAATCGACATGTGTCTATATTGACATCCGTCGATACTGCGTGCAACCGCTGATGACGGAGTTCACCTGCTCTTCGCCTGGCGAACAGATCATGCCGGTGGAGCATTCGAGACAGTCATGAACCAGAGGACCCCAGATACCCCTGCCCAAGACAGTTCTGTTCATATGCAAGCACAATGCGGGGCGCTCCCAGCTCGGCGCCCATCTCCTGACACACATCGGCGATGGGCGACTTGTCGCGACGAGTGCGGGAATCACCCCCTCCGAGACGATCAACCCAGCCGTCGCGGCAACGCTGCACGAGCTCGGAATCGACACGTCAGCGGCCACGCCCCGGGCCGTGACAGTGGATGATCTCAACACGTCCGATGTCGTGGTCTTGATGTAACCGGGCCTCCCGCTGCCGGGCGCGGTGCACGGAGAGCTGGTCGAGTGGTCATTCCCCGACCCCTCCAACTGGGATGCCGACGGCGTCCGCGAACTCCGCGACGCCATCGACGCGAAGGTACGTGGTCTGGCAGCTGTTCTCGTCGGCTAACGTCTTGTATCGATTGTCTGCGGCGTTCTCGCCGGAGCGGAAACCACCTATCCGCTTCCGATCCAGCCGATTCGCGCACGTGCATGTGACTCGACACGCTGGGAGCGTGCACGACCTCGTCACCTGGTGGGAACGTCCTCAGATCGCTCTGTACGTCGCCGTGATCGTCGCGGGTGTCGCGTTAGGCATGCTGGGCTCGGGTGCAGCGCACCCGCTCGTATTCGCCATCAGTTCCGACTCCGCCTGCTGCTGCACGCGACATTCCTCGGGGTCCTGTTCGGGGTGACCGGCCAGCAACCGCGTTAGACGGTGTGGGGCGCTTCCGGCAACGACAAAATGATGACTCCGACCAGATTCGCGGCAGGATCATCTGGATCGAGCAGGACTACGTCTGGATCTAGTCGCCTGACATCGACTCTGTGGCATCCGCGATGTCGACGCCGAGGGAGGCCTACCCTTCCGGCAAAGCCTCATCTATGCTGCCGCTCATGGATGAAACCGATGGCCAGCCACGGCCCCGCCCATGGCAAGCACAGCCATCCACCGATGTGATCGCAGCGTTCACTGTCGCCGTCACCAGATTGAACGCCGACGGGGACTTCATTGTTCGGGCGCTGACTGACCAGCTTCTCGCAGAGCGACCGATCGCGGATCAGGAAGAGCTGACGCCGCAGGAGATCAGCTATCTCATCTGGTCCAAGGCCTTCACGCCAGAGTCGCTCGAGAAGACATCGACTCTGGTTGCTCGCGGGGGTCTTGTAGTGAGTGCAGCGAGCACTCTTCTGACAAGCGTGCTTCAAACCATGTCCGCATCCGCAGCCGCTGCCTTCTTGAATATGGATGAGGAATCACTCTTCGCCGCTGCCGACCGTGGCGAGTTGTATATGGTCGATGTTGCGCAGTCCCGGCGTTTTCCGTCGTGGCAGTTCAGCCTCTCCTCGCCGGGGAAACTCCTGCCGCACCTAACCGAGATCATCGACATCGTGAAAGACAAGGGATGGATGTCGGTATCTGCTCTGATGGCGACGCCACAGTCAACCATGGTCACCGACGGGCAGCACAGCCCTGTGGAATGGTTCAGGCGTGGCGGCGATGTGGAAGCTCTGGCCCGGATCATCGAGGGTCAGAAGTGGCGATAGCGATCGTGGCAATGCAACGGCACAGTGGGCGCCGTTCACATGTCGTCTAAGGAGTGTGGCCTCGAGCTGCGAGAAACTCCGTCGCCGTCTCAACTGGATACTGCTCGTCGACGTAACTTGCCGGTGTGAGGTTTCGGGTTACGAAGAGGGTGCTGAGGCGGAACTGCTCGCCGTCAGGCGAGTCGCCGAGTCCGAGACGCGTCGCTATGCTCGCGACGTGGGGCGCTAGTTCGCTCTCCTTGCGGGCGAGCTGCGTTGCATAGCAGGGCTTGGTCCCGCGGCCTCCTACCTGGTCCCGGAAGAAGGTGCGCAGTTGGCGTGCCGTCTCAGCGAATCCGTGAACCGACGCAGGGTCCTTCGCTTCGATCAACCAGATGGTGCTATCGCCAGGGCGTCCGCACACGAGGTCAACTTCGGTTGTGAGAGTCGGAACGCCGAGTCGCGCGTGGTCGTTGGGTTTCACGCGGGTGATCGTGATGTATCCGAGTTCCTCTAGCTGAGCTTGGAGAAATCTTTCGAACCGAATGTTGCGGCGCGCACGGCGTTCCGCAAGCGCGTTGCTGACCGGCTGAGGAACGTCTCCCGCCCAGGGAAGAACGCCTTGGAGGAGGTGGCGGTAGTAGACCTGAAAGGAGGTCAGTAAGTACTGGGGACTGACAATGAGTCGTCCATTCGAGTCTTGCACCAGCGGTTGCACGAGGAGCCGGTGACGCCGAGTGCGCGTTAGCCAGGGCTTCCACTCCACGGCTCGCATCTGGACGGCGGTGCTCGTGAGCATCCCGATAGCGGCTTCGACACGCGTTCTCTGAGTCTCATTCGCGCCCCAGCCCAGCGCATCACAGACCCAAGCTGTTGCCTCGGCCGCGGTGACGTGGGCAGTCGTCCTGCCTGGCTCGAACGTCTCCCAGTTTGCGAGCGCGGCGAGGGCGAAGAGCATGTCCTGCGACGTCGCTCCCCATGCCTGCTGGAAAGCGCCCTCGACGTCGTCTCCTTCGTTCGCCTGTTGCAGCGAGTCGTCATCTTGAGTGCCATGCAGCCGAACGCTTGCAGCCGCACGGCTCAGTTCGTCGTTTCGAAGGCCCCAAGCCGATGCGTCGGGATGCGGATCATCGTCGACGTTGAGCTCGTACATCGGGCTGAGGTCGATGACTGCGGGCGCGACTTGGTGATACATCCGCTCACTCAATGTGGTCGCGGTGAGGTACGCATCTGCGGCGGCAAGAAGACCGCTCCACGCCTGAGGAGTGATCGGCTTCACCGCCGCCGGATTGTCCAGGATGCGCAAGGCAGCCTCCACCACGATCTCGTTACACTGACGAAGCTGAAGTGTCTCCGCCGAGAGCTCGGCCGTGCGGGTGAGCGGATCCCATTCGGTCGCGAGATTCGCTGCGACTCGGGATAGATCGTCTTGCTGATGAATGGCACTGTCCATCACCCTCGCCAGCTGCTCCATCCCCGTAAGCACCACCTCGCTCACGTCGTGTCTCTTGATTCCTTCAGTCAGGGTCTCGAGAGCAAGGGGCGCAAGTTGCTCGCGGATAAGTCGATTAGCGTCGTCCGCTCGGTACTCTCCCGGTTGAACGCCGGCATCGTGGAGTCGTCGTCCCAAAGCCGCAACCATGCGGCTCTCATCAGAGGGTCGTAGACGCCACGGATCAGGCAGGTGATTGAGAGTGGTCCGGGCCTGCTTCATCTCCAAGATGAGAAAGGGTCTAGCTGTGCGCCACTGGTCGCGGAGCGCCGCTGCGGTTTCGATATCCATGCCTGCCGCGCGGAGCAGATCGAACACTGCATCCGCTGTTAGGAGATTCGCCGCGTGCGGATCTCCATTCGCCGAGTCTGCGAATCCCTCGACATCGATGCGCCACAAGAAGTTGACTGGTTCGTCGACGGCACGCGCGTGCGGGTCGAGGTACGGCGTGACCACGCCGGACGGTTCACCCGAGACCGTTTCCGATGCGTGGAGGTGAAGGACGTATCCGGGCACATCGATCTCCTGGTGCGCGAAACGCCATCGATCACCAAGCGCAGCGAAGCCGTAGATTAGCCCGCCGCAGAAGTCGAAGAAGAACCGCCGGTGGTCCGCAGATGCTTCCTCCAGGCTCGCCCGTGCCACGGCAACGGGAGGTTCGGTGAGAGCGAGGGACCACCCGTCAACACTCGGCGCGATGTTGACACCGCGGGTGGCGTCGTACGTGGGGTCACCTGCGATCATCGCGACGTTTGCGACGGCCCCCGGAGCGACTTCTGCCGCTCGGAGGTCTCGAATCGGGGGAAGCCCGACCCTGAGGAGCGCCACTTCGAGATCGGATAGCTCTACCGCTCGATCCCACTCGGCCTCGCCCGCGTGCGCTTCAAAGTAGACGGCATTGGGTACCACGCCACCCTTGAAAAACGACTTGCCATTCGCTTTCCATGGCTCCCAGTAGTTGATCGCCTCCCAGCCGAAACTCTCAGGGAAATCGGGAGCGCTCAGATCCCGCGCGAATGCGTAGAGATCATCGTCGGACGTAGCCGTATCCGCGATCCAGGTCAGGTCTTCGAGCGCGAGTTTTGCTTCGCCCACCGCCTGGGGCACAGCGATGTGGCCGGGTGCAGCGAACACCGTCAGCGGAATGACCTCCGCGCCCGGCCTGATGGTTCCTTGTCGCCCGCCCGCCATCCGCACCGGCACAGGGCCTGATTGCGACCTCACCTGTTTCGCCAGCTCCACTGAGCCGATGTATGGCGGCGGCGCGGCTCCCAGGTCGGGGACGTAGATGACTGAGACGGCGATGAATGTGGATGGGTTCACCGGCACCAGCCACTGAACGTCAATCCCGCGAAGCGGGGAATCGACGCCTTCACTGCGGGGAGGAGCTTCGATCACGCTGTTGGAGAAGCGCCATAGGGACTGGCGGATCTGGTTCAGGCAAGAACTCCGGAGGGCCCGTCGTGCTTGCCCGTCCCGGTCGAGCGCAGACACCAGTTCTCGCACGGCATGGGCCATGATCTCTGGGATGAAAAGTGGCGGCACCCATCGATGTGCACCCGCCGAGTCAGCAAAGCGAAGGTACCTCCCGAACGGGCTGGAAAGACTCTCCGCGTCGAACGTGGCCAGACTCGCGGAGTTCGTCATCCATTCCAACGCGCTTTTGTCAGCCTCACCGAGTTCGATGTGGTCGAGGGGGTTCAGGTTGAGGAAGGCCCGTGTCGCTTCGTACTCCGCGTCCGGCAGGAAGACCTCGTCGTTGAGCTCGAGGTCCGGGGCTGGTACCCATGCGTCTGCAAGTTGGCGGGCACAGAAGTCGCCGTACTTCATTGCCACGTTCACCACGTTTTCGATGCCGAAATGAAATCGTCTGTGAAGCCGACCGTCTACCGCTTCCGCCATTCTGAGCGCACGCGTGAGGTCGGCGACCGGCCGTTCGGTGAGGCCAGGCACTGCGCGCAGCGGCTCAGAGCCCACGGCGAGGAAGGCAGTCCGGGTCGGGTCGGTGGCGATGAAATCTTCACGCGCCGGGCCGATCCCATAGGTTGTAGCCGCTAGATCGGACAGTACTTGGATCGACGGCAGCGGCCGGTATTCGTCTGGTGCCGGAGCGGCGGAGGCTCGTATCGCAGCCGCGAAGCTGCTTCCCAATGTCACCGACCGATGCCTGTTGCCGGGGGACGTGGCGGCGGCGAAAATCAGCGTCCAGAGCTCGTCCGGATCGTACGCTGAAAAGGCCTGTTCGAGTGCGTCTGGCTCCCGTTGCGTGGCGCTCACCGCGCGCCATTGAGATCGAGGCCGACTGTTCCTACGAGTTTTTTGCTCTTCCCCACGCAAGCATTCAAGCGTAGGCCGGCGACATTCTCGCTGATTGTTGGGCGTTGAAGACGTCGCCCGCCAGGGACCAAGGTGGCCAAGGGGTGGGCGCCGCTTTGAATGCGCGGGCGATATGCCTCTGTCAGCGCCGCCGCGTCCTCGCCAGGGAGCGCAGTGACCGCTCACACCTTGACGCTTCCCGACGATGAATACACGCAAGAGCGCGAGTAAGATAATGCGTGTACGCGCTAATCAGATGACGACGCGAGGAGCCCAGATGGCCGCGAAGAAGAGTCGCCCCCGTGCCGCCTCGAATCGCGTCGCCGGTCGCGAAATCCCTGTGGGCCGCGGCACTGTGACAGGTCGATTCCGCGACGGGAAACCGAAGCTCGTCGTGGCGACCAAAGCCCCGGCAAAGACCGACGTACAAGCCGGTGTCGAACGCCTTGCGCAGGTGGCGAAGACGTCAAACGTCGACGTGTCCGTGTTCAACGCACTCATCGACCAGCTCGCCGAAGCCATGACCGACCGTCAATCGACCGAGCTGGGCCTCACAGAGCACGAAGCCAGCTTCCTGATCGAGTCCGGCGATTTCACTCCGGAGGAGTTCGCCGAGGCAGCCGCATTCGTCACCAGCGGTGGGCTCGCCAAGCTAGAACGCGAGACTCACGTGCGCGCCCTAACCAACACGTACACCGCATCTGAAGTCGCAGCGCTACTCGGCATCGATGCCTCCAGTGTGCGTCACCGCCAAAGCAAGAACACCCTGTACGGCTTCCGGGCCGGAAGGGTCCGCCTCTACCCTCGATGGCAGTTCATTCTCGGCGAAAAGGCCTCGACGATCCCCCACCTCCCCTTGCTCGTCCGAGCGATCCCATCCGACTGGGATCCGGCCGACGTCGAGGGCTTCATGACGACACCGCAAGATGAATTGCGGCCATCAGACGACGCCAACGATCGCAACGAATGGATGACACCAATCGAGTGGCTGGCTGCCGCAAAGGACCCCGCACCCGTGGTGGGGATTCTTGAAGACGCCGACATCACGTGAGCCGGGCGCACGCAAAGGTCCCAGCCACGCCACCAGCGAAGCTCAACCTCGACGCTAGCGAGCACCTGAAGACCTACGAAGGGGTCCTCTGGCGTGTCTTCGCCACGAAGGGCGCTCACCCGCAGGCATGGGATGAGCTACGGCACTTCGGGCCGGTCGAAACCATGCGGTTCGACCCGCATCCCGAGCCGCAGCAGCACCACGCGAAGTACGGCGTGATGTATACAGCCGCTGGATCCACCACAGCTCTCGGCGAGGTATTTCAGAGGCGCCGACTCATCAACAGGCACGCTCGTGGGAACACCCTCGCTGCCTGGCAACCGACGCGCGAACTGAAGCTGCTGGATCTCACCAGCAACTGGCCCGTGGTCAACGGCACGACAGCCTCGATTCAGATGGGGCCTAAACGGTATACCCAGACCTGGGCAAACGCGATCCAGGACCAGCTCGGCGCGACCATCGATGGCCTGTACCACATGTCCTCGACTGACTTCGGTCCGATGGTGACCCTATTCACCCGCGCCGACGACTCGTTCCCTCTACTTCCGTTGGTGCACACTCGCCTGGACTCCTCGAGTGCGAACATCTACCTAGCGCAAGCCGCAAGAAAACTGGGCTACCGGATCAAGAAGTAGGAGTACACGGTCGCTGCTGCCAGGGCGCATGCGGCTGTGCAGTTCTACTTCTAGCAGTGGCGTCGACCACGTACGCGATGCGACGATCGAGGATGCGCAAGAGCGGCAAGAGCGAGCCCACGTCCCTATTTCTTAAGGTTCCCGGCAACCGGTACGACCGCTTGATCTTCCGCTATCCGTACCAGGACGATTCGGTCCTCGCGGCGAGCTTCCAGCAGGCTGCCGGGCGCCTTGCGGGGACTTTCAAAGCGGAGCCGATCGATGACACCATGCTTCTACCATTCTTGACGCTCTATCGGCAGGCGTTCGAACTCCGACTGAAGGTCATGATCCGAGAATTTGCGTCATTGCGTCGCCGTTTCCATGAGTCGGGCAACCCGGACCTCGCGACAGCGAAAATCGAGCAGCGACTTCGAACGTCTCGCATCCTGGGTCACAACCTTGACGCTTTGATGAACGAGTTGATAGGTCACTACAACGCCCTGGAAACGGATGAGCCGTTTCGAGAGTCGATCAAAGAGCTGTTGCTTCTTCTGCACGAGGCGGACAGAACAGGAACCTCCTTTCGCTACTCCGGGCAGATGCCCGACATCCAGGAGAGCCTCGACTTCGTCGACTTAGTCGCCATGCTCGACACCGAGTTCGAACTCCTGGGAGGCATGCTCGATGGGATCACCGAGATGTACGCCGCCGGTCCGCAGCCGGAGAACGAGAGCGACTGGTGATGAACCGGAGCGCATCGATGGCCGTTGAACGGCCGGTTTCGAGTCCGCACCTGTCACGACGTTTGGGCGAAACCGCAGGAGCTCCGGGCAAGCGGGGTAACGATAGTGAATGTCAGACCCCGCCCGTATGATCTCAACACCGGGGCATACGAGGGGCGGGAACACCCCGTTCGCGCTTTACATCGGATTTAGTCCGATTTCATCGCGATTCCGACAGTTCTGCTGTCGAGAACGCGTTCCGGTGACACAACCCGACTTTGGATGACACAAGGCTCCGATGAGGTGACACCGTGTGTCACGAAACGCCGACGCCTTGTCGAGATGGCGCCTCTCTCAGGAGGAACATCAGCGGCAGATACTGGAGCGATGGGGCTCCGGTCGCCCCTTTCGTCTTCGCATCATCCGAGCGGATACACGTGCGAGAAGGGCTGCGATGCGGCCAGTAGATGAAGCAAAGCCGATCAGCCCCCGACGGCGCACGTCGTCTAGCGTTCGTCGCGCTGACACGTCTTGACCGGCGCCCTAGCAAGAGACCGGCATCGGGCTCCGAGGCCCTTAAGAGTGGGTCGTACTAGAGTCGATTCCAGGGAGGAGAGTCATGGCATACGCGCTTGAGATCGCGACGTCCAACCCGCGGGCTGGACGTCGATTTGAGCCCGTGAAGGAACGAGAACTTCACCAGGATGCCCTGGCCGCCACGCAGGGCCTTCCAGGAGCGAGCAGAGGCCTCGTAGTCGTCCCTGAGTTTGCTGGCCCGCTCGGCGTCCCTGACTTCACAGCGTACGTGGGCGACATCGAGCGCCTGCGGCGCCGCCACAGACTTGATGTCGCACCGGTTCTCAACGAGTTGGATGCCGGCGTGGTGTCATCCGCGAACGTGCGCCGCGCGTTGAGCGCCAAAGGTCTCGCCGCCGCCCAAGGGTGGCCAACTGCAGCGATTTCCTATCGAGTCAGGGGTCTCGTGCGGCGCGGCGCTCTAATCGAGGTCGCAGCCGACCGTTACGTACGTCCCATCCCGCTGACACCAGGCGGTCGACTCTACGCCGTCGAGGCGAAGGTGGAGGATTGGCGCTCAGCACTACGTCAGGTGCGCACTTACCGCATCTGGGCCGACAGCTACGTTCTCGTGATGGGGCAAATCTCTACTCGCGCCCAAGTTGCCCTTGAGGCCGAGGTGGCCCATGACCGTGGCGGTCTCATGATTGCCGGCCGCTGGGTCATCCGACCTCGACTGGGGCGCGCCGAGGAGCGGCGGCGCCTCCAGGCTTGGGAACTTTTCGCAGCAGCGACCGAGGCAGGGCTATACGATCCAGCCTTCGCTGTGGCCGTACATACGTAGACCCTGTTGATAAGAACTGACCCAGAGGTTCGACCGATCACGCAGGCCTGTGGCCGCTTGGACGGCAGCCCAGTTCGTTGAGGCTTCGGTGTACATTCGGTCTAGCTCGTCGTAGCGTTGGCGGTAGGAGTTGCCCGCCCCCTGGATGCGCCGAATTGCTGCATCCAGCTGGGCTACGTGGTGCTGGAAGGCACCCTCGGCGTTCGGCACCGATGCCACCCCGCCGAGCCGTGTCGAAAGCGTCGCGTCCTGTTGCTGGAGCAGCGGCCCGTCCGCCTTCCGATCCAGCGTCCCAAGGAGGCCCAGAAAGCTGGGCCTCTCGTACCAACTCGCCTGCCCCGTGGTCTCGGGGCGTGGTGCGTAATCCGTGTACGATACGACGCGCTGGCGCTTGTCCCAGCCTGTCCCGACGGTGGTTGCACCCGCTGCTACCGCCGGAAGAGCAGCGAAGTCCCCATGAGAGACATGTACGGGCGCGTACTCGCTCAGCGCCCGCACGGTGCGGCAGATACCGTAAACCTCCTCCGCCGTGAGCTTCGGAGGAAGTTCATTATCCGGTTGCACGAAGGAGATAAACCATCCTTGGGGTGCCAGCGCGGCGAGCGCCCCTACATGGGCATCGAGGTCATGACCATCGCTCCAGAAGGTTCCGACGCCTGCAATCGTGAACCAAGCTGACGGCTCGAGCTCCTGGGCGACTCGAGCCGTCTCGAGAGCGAGCGTGCTGACGTTGTTGAGTCCGGACGGAAGCAGCGGAGCCGGCGCAACCAGCGATAGGCCCAATTCCGTCTGATGCTTGAACACCCGGCGCACATGCTCGCGTCGGTAGGCGTCCTGGGTGAGGTCACCGACCGGGCCGCCCCAGAGGTTGTACTCCGCGTAGTACCGGAAATCACCGACCCCGGGCATCTGCAGGGCGTGGGTGGTGGCGTCGAACCACACGGCCACACCAGCATCACGCAACTCGCGGATACGGTTGACGATGCCGGGCTTGAGACCTGGCCCACCGCGGTGGATATAGGGTGTCGCCCACGGGGTGATCACAGCACCGGTCGCCGTGCCTGCTTGGTGGGCGCGCGCGATCCAGCCCGCCTGAAATGAGCGCGGACTATCCTCGATGAACGTAGTCATTGGGTCGCCTCCAGCGCGTCGCGCAAGGCCGCCGCGTTACGGAATCTTCGCGCGGGCTGCGGGTGCAAGGCCCGGTGGACGAGTTCTACCTGTTCGCGCGACAGATCTGCCCGGTGAACATCGAGCGGAGTCATCGCCCCGGTGCGCAGACGAGTCATGTACTCGTTATCGTCACCGGTCCACGGGTACGGAGAGACACCACTCAATGCCGTGTACATGAGTATGCCGACCTGGAACACGTCCGACATCTGCATTGGGCCCCCGCTATAGCTGTTGAGGTGCTCGGGCGTCAGGTAGCCCCTCGTCCCCGGTTGCCCCGCGACGGTCAGACCAGATCGGAGCGTATGCCGCGCGAACCCGAAATCCAGAACCTTGTACGTACCGTCGCTGAGGCGGCGCACATTGTTCGCGCTCAGATCTCGATGTATGACGGACTTGTCATGTCCAGCCGCCAACCCATTCGCGACCTGGACGCCCATGGACTTAGCGTCGATCCATGACCACGGCACGCCCCCGATGAGGTTCCCTAGGTCGTCGCCATCCAAATACTCCTCGATCCAGGCGGCCGCATGCACGGGAGTGCCGAGCTCTGTGAGCTCGGATTTGACCTTGACGACGTTTGGATTATCAAGGCTCGCAAGGAGCTGCACCTCTCTTTCCGCCCGCTTCAGCGTTTCGTCCGTAGTGAACTCCAACGCCACGACCTTCAAGACGAACGTTTGCCCGTCCCGGGAGACGCGGCGTACAGCCTTCTGACCGCCGATGGCGCCAATTGGCCCTTCATCGGTCAGCCCAAACGCTGCGACCACTTCCCCCACGAGAGCCTCGTCTGCGACAGTCATGGCTCGAATCTATCGAGTCTGACCGCAATGAGGCCCAAAGTCCGCGGAGCGTGTCTATGCCGCAGTTGCCGCCCGGTTTCGCAACCTGTTCGAATCCAGAAGCGCGCTCATCGGATCTATGCAGCGGGGCCATCCTCGAAAACGATCGGGGACCAGGATCCGGAGAGCGACAGTGGTGCCGCCACGCCTTGGCGTGAGATGGTCACCGGCATCGTGCTTTACGGCGCGGGCAGCCGGCCGCTGTGCTCTACTGTCAGATCGTGCCGAACCATCTCACTGCCCTTGGTGGCTGGGTCCGCCAGGACTCATGGCCGCCCGTCCCCTGCCCGGAATGCGCCGCGGGCACCCTGGCGATCCGCAACAGCGTCATGCACATCAAGGATCCATTGTCCGAGGAGTATCTCGCCGCTGCTCGCCACGAGCAACTAGCCCCGGAAGACCTCACTGGTAAGTTCCTCGGCCTCCTGAGATGCACCAACGCCGGATGCAAGCGCACCCTCCCCTTCACAGGCGATTGGACGTACGCTCCCGACTACGACGACGAAGAGGGCTCCGAACGCTACGTCCACCACCTCAGGGTGAAGTACATCTCTCCCGCGCTCCGCATCATCACCCCGCCGGCGAAGACTCCGCCCACCGTGATCGCGACGATCGATGCGGCCGCCGAAGTGATCTGGATTGACCCTAGTGCTGCAGCCAACAAGCTTCGCCAGGCAGTCGAGGAACTCCTGACCACCTTGAAAGTGAAGCGATACACCATCAATAGCAAAGGCAAGCGCCAGGCCCTCACCACACACTCGCGAATCGTACTCCTCGAGAAGAACCGACCTGATCTCAACGACGTCGTCAAGGCGATCATGGCCGTTAAGTGGATCGGCAACACCGGCTCCCACGAATCTGCCCTAACCATCCGCAACGTACTCGACGGCGCCGACTACCTCGACCTCGCTCTCCGTAAGCTTTACGACCGCAGCGACCACGAATTGCTCAAGAAGGCCACGCTGGTCACCGCCCGCAAGGGACGCGTACCTCGCGCGAAGAGCCGGTAGCGACCCCTCGCCGCAGGTGAGCGAATGGGTTGTGCCCTAGTGTCGGATCGTGCCGCACCATCATGCTCTGCTCCCACTGGCCGACTGGTTCCCCGACGGCCAGTGGCCCAGCATCTCCTGCCCCGCCTGCCAGCGAAGCACCGTCCAACGCGTTGGAAAGACTGTCACCGTCCCCTCATCGCAGACCGCATATCAAGCTGTCGTCGACCACGGCTACCTTGACCCCGACATTCTCCACGGAACATTCACCGCGATGCTGCGTTGTTCCGACCCAACTTGCACAGCCCAGCTCGCTATCGCCGGCGATTGGTTTGTCAGCGACGAATCGAACGAATTTGACGGTCCGCAATGGGGTGAGAACCTCCGTGTCAGATACATCTCGCCTGCATTGCACACTGTCGGCCCGGTCTCAGGGACACCGGTTCCCGTGGCTGCCGCGATCAGCGCCGCGAACGAGATTATCTGGATCAACCCCAGCGCCGCGGCCAACCAGTTGCGCCAGGCTGTCGAGATCCTCCTTACTCACCTCAAAGTTCGAAAGACGCAACCAACAAACACCAAACGGCGACTGACGACCCACGCCAGGATCGAAGCCCTACGCCCGGCGTACCCCGACGTGGCTGACGCCCTCGAGGCCGTCAAATGGATCGGTAACACCGGCTCACACGAACCCGGTCTGACCATCGAGTACGTGCTCGAGGGAGCCAAGTACCTCGAATTGGCGCTACGCCGCCTCTACGATCGCACCGACGAGCAGCTACTCAAAAGCGCAGCCAAGATTAGCGCCCGCAAGGGACGGCCCGCCCGCTCCAAGAAGTAGAGATCGTGCTGCGCATCATCAGATCCTGGCGATCGGGGAGCTCGCTCAGCGTGGTCGGGAGGCGGTGAGCGCTCCAGACTTGCGCACCGTGATGGAGATCACCTTGCGGTTGGTGTGGTTGCTCGGGCTCGAGGATCGGGCCGCTGGTTTGAGGTCGCTGTTTGGTGTGGAAACCGACCTCATGGCAAAGCACCCGGAGCATCTCGCCGACCTCGGGAGTTCGCTCAGTCCGGATGAAGTGCTGCCCACGATCAACCTCGAACAGTTTGGGACGCTCGACGCGTCGTCGGGGCGGAACAGGCCATCAAACATGGCATCAGGTTCCGTCTGCTCAAGTCTCTTGTCAGCATTTCAGCAAACTCCTCAAACGGGAAGCCGGCAAGCTGCACCGCTTCGTGAATGACGCCATCACGGTCGCTCTCCCGGTCGGACGCCAGATCAAGAGCCCAGCTCAGCTACGCGATCCACGTTCATCGACTCAACGGGATGGACTGGGAGTCACATCTCACACAGAAGGGCTGGTACACGGCACCCTGGTCCATCGGCTTCGCACGCCGCTTGTACGGCCTTACCTCTCACGGAGGACAGGAATGAGCGACAAGCCAAGTCGACAGCCGGAGTTTCCCATGGATCTCGTCAAGGGAGTCACGGAGATCCTCGGACAAACTGAGCACCCCGGGCTGACGAACCGCGAGATCGACCAGCTTCTTCAGATGGCGGGCATCAGCGGCCGACCCGACGGATTCAACAAGCATGATGGGCTCTACGCTGCGTTGAACAACAAGCAGGTGGCCCAGAGCGCTGGGAACTGTGTTGCGGCATTCATCACGAAGGCGATGTCTCCCGGGAGGTACGCACGGGACCCTCAGCGCTTCACGCAACTCAGAGACGAACTCAATAAGTTCCTCATACATCACGGCTACGGGGTAAGCGACGCTGGAAAGCTAACTCGCAAAAGGCAAGCGACATCTCTCAGCGAAGGCGCGAAACTCGCTGGCACCCTTCAGGTCGAGCTTCGCAGACGGGGCACGCACGCCGAGCTCTTCCGCTACTGCGAGGAGGAGTTCGTGAACCGCTCGCTCTTCCACGCGCTCTCGGAGGCAGCCAAGAGCATTCCTGCTCGCGTCCGAGCAATCACCGGTCTCGCGGGCGACGGCGGTGCCCTGTACAACGGTGTCTTCGCCACTGGTCGCGACAAGCCGGTTCTCTACATCAACGCATATGAGTCAGACTCGGACATAAGTGAACATCGAGGCTTCAACAATCTTCTGCTCGGCATCCACGGACACTTCCGAAACCCTCGGGCGCACTCGAATCGCATCACCATCGTCGAAGCCATGCCCGACTTCTACGACGCGTTCGCGCTGTTCTCGTACGTCCATCGACGACTAGACGGCTCTTCACTCACTCCCTTGACCTAGCTGCATCGGCCCTGGAGGTCACCGATGGCTAAAAGTCTCACGGTAAAGAGGTCGCGTGAAAGCTGAAGCAGCCGCTCTTGCGCGACATTCTGTGTCAACAGATCGTTTTCCCGACATCTGCCGCAACAGCCGCCGCTCACGCCTCGGGCTGATACTGGAAGAGACGGCCTCGAGCGCCCACGCCTCCGCACCGCGCGGCAGACCGCTCGGGCGCCAGGAAGAAGAAGCACATGAAAGCTCTCCGTTACGTCGAGATCGGCAAGCCCCCTGTCGTCGTCGACATCCCGATTCCTCAGCCCGGCCCCGGTCAGGTTCTGCTCAAGATCACTGCGGGCGGCGTCTGCCATTCCGACGACTACGTCATGGGCCTTCCTGAGAAGGACTACCTCGAGCAGAGCTATCCGCTGCCGCTGACGCTCGGCCATGAGGGCGCAGGCATCGTGCACGAGATCGGAGAGGGCGTCGACTCGACGCTGAAGGTCGGCGACGCCGTGGCGGTCTACGGTCCGTGGGGCTGTGGCCGCTGCCACAACTGCTCACAGGGCATGGAGAACTACTGCACCAACGCCGCGGCTGAGGGCATCCGCCCTCCCGGCCTCGGCAGCCAGGGTTCGATGGCCGAGTACATGATCGTCGATGATGCCCGCCACCTCGTGCCGCTCGGCGACCTCGACCCCGTGCAGAACGTCTCGCTGACCGACGCCGGCCTCACCCCGTACCACGCGATCAAGCGCTCACTCCCCAAGCTCGGCGCCGGCACCTTCGCCGTCGTCATCGGCACCGGCGGGCTCGGCCATGTCGGCATCCAGATCCTGAAGGCGATCTCGGGCGCCACCGTCATCGCCCTCGACGTGAACGACACGAAGCTCGAGCTCGCCACCGAAGTGGGCGCAGACCACGTCCTGATCAGCGATGCATCCGCCGCCGACAAGATCCGCGAGATCACCGGCGGTCTGGGCGCCAACGCCGTGTTCGACTTCGTGGGCGCGAACCCGACGATGGCTCTGGCGCAGAGTGTCGCCGCACTCGATTCGGACGTGACGATCGTCGGCATCGGCGGCGGAACCATGTCGCTCGGCTTCGGCGCGATCGCCTACGACGCCGCCGTGCGAATCCCCTACTGGGGATCGCGCTCGGAACTGATCGAGGTGCTCGATCTCGCGCGCGCGGGAAAGATCCACGTGCAGACCGAGACGTACTCGCTCGACGACGGCCCGAAGGCGTACGAGGATCTCGCCTCGAACAGCATCCGCGGCCGCGCAGTCATCGTCCCGTAGACGGCGCTTTCGCACAGCGGCCGCTCCGTCTCACAGGCGGGGCGGCCGCTGCTGTCTGCACCGCCGATCGAGCGCCGTCACCGCGCTGAAGCGCCGGTGAGATCTCGGTGTTCGCGGGATCACCGAGGCGATCCCGCGTCAGGACCGCTCGAGCACGCCCCGCACACTCGCCTCGGGCGACAGGTCGATGCGCCGGAGCAGCTGCGCGTTGAGCGCGACGACGATCGTCGAGAGCGACATCAGCACCGCTCCGACCGACATCGGCAGGACGAATCCCCCGGGTGCCAGGATGCCGGCGGCGAGCGGCACCGACAGCAGGTTGTATCCGGCCGCCCACCACAGGTTCTGCCGCATCTTGCGGTATGCGGCGCGGGAGAGCTCGATGACCGAGATCACCGACCGCGGGTCGGAGCTCGCGAGGATCACCCCGGCCGAGGCGATGGCGACATCGGTCCCGGCGCCGATCGCGATGCCGACGTCGGCCTGAGCGAGGGCGGGGGCGTCGTTGACGCCGTCGCCGACCATCGCGACCTTCTTGCCCTCTGCCTGCAGCTCCTTCACCTTGGCTGACTTGTCTTCGGGACGCACCCCGGCGAACACCCGGTCGATGCCGAGCCGGGCTGCGACGGAATCGGCCACGGCCTGGGCGTCGCCGGTGATCATGACGACCTCGACGCCGAGGCGGTGGAGCGCGTCGACCGCCTGCTGAGATTCCGGTCGCACCTCGTCGGCGAGCTTCAGCCCGCCGGCCACCTGTCCGTCGACGGTCACGTGCAGGATGATGGCACCCTCGTCTCGCCACCCGTCTGCGGCGGAGATCTCTCGGCCGCCCACCTCGTCGAGGAGCTTCGGCCCGCCCACGCGCACCTCTCTGCCGTCGACCGTGGCGGTCACACCCACGGCGGGAGACGACGAGAACCCGGAGGCCTTCGAGAGCGTCAGCCCTCTCTCCTCCGCCGCGCGCACGATCGCGCGAGCGAGCGGATGCTCACTGTCGGCCTCAGCCGAGGCGGCGAGCGCCAGCAGACGATCGGCGTCGATGTCACCGGTCGGCTCGACGGCGGTCACGGTCGGCGCGCCCTTCGTCAGCGTGCCCGTCTTGTCGAACAGCACGGCGTCGACGGTGCGCATGCTCTCGAGCGCGAGGCGATCCTTGACGAGCACCCCGCCCCGGGCTGCGCGCTCGGTCGCGATCGACACGACCAGCGGGATCGCGAGGCCGAGCGCGTGCGGGCAGGCGATGACGAGCACGGTGATGCTGCGCACGACCGCAGCATCCGGATCCCCGACGAGGGTCCACACCAGCGCGGTCAGCGCGGCCGACAGCAGCGCGAACCAGAACAGCAGGGCGGCTGCGCGGTCGGCGATGCGCTGCGCCCGCGACGAGGAGTTCTGCGCATCGGTCACCAGCCGCTGGATGCCGGCGAGCGCGGTGTCATCCCCGGTCGCGGTGATCTCGACCCGCAGACCCGAGTCGGTCGCGACCGTCCCCGCGGTCACGGTGTCACCGGTCGCTCGGGTGACCGGGCGGGACTCGCCCGTCACCATGGACTCGTCCATGGCGGCTGCGCCGTCGATGATGCGACCATCCGCCGGAACGCTCGCCCCGGGACGGATGACGACCACGTCGCCGACGACGAGATCGGCGGGTGCGACCGTGACGATCTCGTCGCCCTCGACCCGTTCGGCCTCGTCGGGCAACAGCGCCGCGAGGGAGTCGAGCGCCGACGTCGTCTGCGCGAGGGACCTCATCTCGATCCAGTGGCCCAGCAGCATGATGACGATGAGCAGTGCGAGCTCCCACCAGAACTCGAGCTCGTGATGGAGGATGCCGAGCGTCGCGCCCCATGAGGCGAAGAACGCGACCGTGATCGCGAGGGCGATCAGCAGCATCATCCCGGGCTTGCGGGCCTTCAGCTCGCTGATCGCCCCGGTGAGGAACGGCCATCCGCCCCAGACGTACATGACGGTGCCGAGCACGGGCGAGATGAACCGGGCCCCTCCGGCGACGTCGTAGCCGAAGATCATCGCGAACATCGGCGAGAACGCCACCACCGGCACGGCGAGCAGGAGATTGACCCAGAACAGGCGACGGAACTGACCGACGTGGTCACCGTGTCCGCCGTGTCCGCCGTGTCCGCCGTGTCCGCCGTGTCCGCCGTGGTCCGCGTGCTCGCTGTGAGCCCCGTCCGTGTCCCGAGCGTGATCGTCGTGCGAGACCTGCCGGCCTCCCCCGGGGGTTCCGTGCGCGTCGTGTGCAGTCATGGGTCCCGTCCTCCCGTATCGGGTGTCGTTCTCAGTGTGTCTCGGCGGTCGCCGAGAGCCTAGGGGTCACCGCGTCGCGATGCTGCGGAACCCGCGCAGACCCAGGCTGTTGCCCACGACGAAGACGCTCGACAGCGCCATCGCCGCACCGGCCAGCATCGGGTTGAGCATTCCCAGCGCCGCGACCGGGATGGCCGCCACGTTGTAGGCGAAGGCCCAGAACAGGTTGGTCTTGATGGTCGAGAGCGTCGCCCGCGAGAGCCGGATCGCGTCGACCGCGCTGCGCAGATCACCGCGCACCAGGGTGATGTCGGACGCCTCGATCGCGACATCCGCTCCGGTGCCCATGGCCAGGCCGAGGTCGGCCTGGGCGAGTGCGGGTGCGTCGTTGACGCCGTCGCCGATCATCGCGACCGTCTTCCCCTCACCCTGCAGGCGGGTGATGACCGCGACCTTGTCTGCCGGGAGGACTTCGGCGATGACCTCGTCGATGCCGACCTCCGCGGCGATCCGCCGGGCGACGGCCTCGTTGTCCCCGGTGAGCAGGATGGGCGTCAGCCCGATCGCCCTGAACCGGGCGATCGCCTCGGCACTGCTCGGCTTCACGGTGTCGGCGACGACCAGGATGCCGCGAGCCAGGCCGTCCCATCCGACCGCGACGACCGTCTTGCCCTCGCCCTCGGCGCGGGCCTTCGTGGCGGCGAGCCCGGGGCTCAGCGCCTGCGCCCACTCGGCGAGGAGCGAATCCCGGCCGACGATGACGGTGTGGCCGTCGACGGCGCCCTGCACGCCCTTGCCCTCGATGTTCGCGAAGTCCTCTGGTGCGGGCAGGGCGCCGATCTCCTGGGTCGCGCCCTTGGCGATCGCCTGCGCGATCGGGTGCTCGGAGGCATCCTCCAGCGCACCGGCCAGCCGCAGGAGATCCGAACGGTCGGTGCCCGGCTCGACGAACACGTCGACGAGCGTCATCCTGCCGGTGGTGACGGTTCCCGTCTTGTCGAGCACCACGGTGTCGACCGTGCGAGTGGACTCCAGGACCTCCGGCCCCTTGATGAGCACTCCCATCTGCGCACCGCGGCCCGTGCCGACGAGCAGCGCGGTGGGCGTCGCGAGGCCGAGCGCGCAGGGGCACGCGATCACGAGCACGGCGACCGCCGCGGTGAACGCCGCCGTCATGGGGAACCCGGCGCCGAGCCAGCCGCCCAGCGTGACGACGGCGATCACGATCACGATCGGCACGAAGACACCCGAGATGCGGTCGGCGAGGCGCTGCACCTCCGCCTTCCCCGTCTGGGCGTCCTCGACGAGCTGGGCCATCTGCGCCAATTGCGTGTCGGAACCGATCCGGGTGGCGCGAACCACGAGCCGCCCACCGACGTTCGCCGTGGCGCCCGTGACGGCGTCGCCCTCGGCGACCTCGACCGGCACGGCCTCGCCCGTGAGCATCGACGCGTCGACGGCCGACGTGCCCGACACCACGATGCCGTCGGTCGCGATCTTCTCACCGGGCCGCACGACGAATTCGTCTCCCACCTGCAGGTCCTCGACCGGGATCTTGGCCTCGACCCCACCGCGCAGCACGGCGACGTCCTTCGCGCCGAGCTCGAGCAGCGCACGCAGCGCCGCGCCGGCCTGCTTCTTCGACCGCTTCTCGAAATAGCGCCCGGCGAGGATGAACATCGTGACACCGGCACCCACCTCGAGGTAGATGTTCGCCGCTCCATCGGACGGAGCGAGCGCGAACTCGAAGGGGTGGGTCATGCCCGGCGTGCCGGCCGTGCCGAAGAACAGCGCGTACAACGACCAGAGGAAGGCGGCCGATGTGCCCAGGGAGATGAGCGTGTCCATCGTCGCAGTGCCGTGGCGGAGGTTCATCCAGGCCGCCCGGTGGAACGGCCAGGCCGCCCAGAGGATCACGGGAGCGGCCAGTGCGAGCGACGCCCACTGCCAGTACGTGAACTGCAGCGCGGGGATCATCGCCATGGCGATCACCGGCACGGTCAGCACGACCGCACCGATCAGGCGAGTGCGCAGCGAGCGAAGCTCCGGGTCCTCGGCGTCGAGATCTCCGGCGTCACGCACCACCCCCTTCGGGGCAGGCAGCGACGCCGAGTAGCCGGTCTTCTCGACCTCGGCGATCAGCGCGGCCGGGTCGTACCCCTCGGGAACGGTGACCTTCGCCTTCTCGGTCGCGTAGTTGACCGTCGCCACGACGCCCTCGAGCCTGTTCAGCTTCTTCTCGATCCGCATCGCGCAGGACGCGCAGGTCATCCCGCCGATCTCCAGCTCGAGACCTGTCCCCGTGGTCGAGGGTGCTGACGTGCTCATGTTCGTTCCTTCTGTGCGATGTCGTTGTGGGTCGCAGCGGGCAGCCGCGGTGGGGGCGAAGAGCGACGGTCAGTGCGCGTCGCCGTGCGAGTCGCCGTCGGATTCGGGCGCGCCGTCAGCCGGAGCGGCATCGAGCACGAACGGGGCGGTGTGCACGGCGCCGTCGACCTGGAAGTCCAGGTACAGCAGGTAGCGCCCGGCAGTCGGAGCCTCGGCGGCGAACGCGATCTCCGGCCCCGACGTCTCGCCCGGTTCGGGTTCAGCGCCCGCGGCGTGCACGTGCAGGTAGGCGAGGTCTCCGTCCCGGAGTGCCACGAGATGCCCGAACGCCCCGAGATACGGCTGCAGAGCGGTGACCGGCCGGCCGTCGCGGGTCACGGTGAACGTCAGGTCGCTCACCGCCCCGGCCTCGAGAGCCCCGTCGACCGAGACCGTATAGCCGTCGACCTCGGCGACCTGTGTCGGCTGCGGCTCGACGGGTGCGAACTCGCCCCCCACCTCGACGGTGCGCGCGAGAGTGAGCGACGGCGCATCGGCGCCCGCCGGCGTGAAGTCCGCGAAGACGCGGTATGCGCCGGCATCCGTCCACTCCCACGGCAGCGACCAGGTGCCGGTCGACTCATCGAGCACCGGATGCATGTGGCGGTACTGGCTTCCGTCGGAGCGCACGACGATCAGGTGGAGCTGCTTCTCGTGCGCGGTGGCATACGCCGTCACCGGGATGCCGTCTGCGTCGTCGATCCGGAACGCCAGCTCACCGGGTTCTCCCGTCGATGTCGGGGCCTCGACCGGCGACATCGTGTAGCCGTCGAGCCCGAGGGAGAGCCCCTTCAGGTCGTCCGCCGGAGCACTCTCGCCCTCGCCGGAACCGGCGGCACTCGCATCGTGAGAGTCGTGTTCGTCCATCTCCGCACCCTTCGTCCAGTCACTCACGGCACTCGCGGGGATGATGACGCCGGCGAGGCCGAAGGCCGCGCCGAACGCCACCACCAGGCCGGCCCCGAAGAGGCCGAGCCGTGCGCCGGAGTTCATGACGTCCGCACCGCCGAATAGCCCGCCTCGGCGACGGCTGCGAGGATCCGCGTCTCGTCGATCGGGGCGGATCCGGTGACGACGAGCGTGCCGTTCTGAGCGCTCACCTGGACGTCTTCGACGCCGGGAACTTCGGAGACCTCTTCGCGGACCGACATCTCGCAGTGGCCGCACGTCATGCCCGTCACCTGGAACTCGTTCTTCGTCATCATGTCTCCTTGTCTTCGTTCTAGTACCCCAGGGGGGTATTAGACACAAGCGTATACCCTCTCCGGGTATTCCACGATGGGCGCACGAAAATCGCACCGCACGAACCGGCCGTGCGGTGCGTGCGGTGCGTGGGAGTGCCGGCGCGTCAGCGCGAGGAGATCGCCAGCTCACTCAGGCGCGGCGGGTTCGCGCCGCGCCTGGACACGGTGACGGCCGCGCCGGCGAGCGCGGCCTCGGTCACGCGTTCGAACTGCGTCAGATCGCGAGCGTCGGGATGGAACGCGTCGGCGGCGAGCGCCGGCGCCAGCCCGCCGGAGACCACGCCGTGGATGAGGCCCGACATGAAGGAATCGCCCGCACCGATCGTGTCGACCACCTGGACCGGCGGCGCCTCTCTCTCGACCGGCCCCGTCGCTCCCTCGATGAGCGAGACGCACCCGTCGCCTCCGCGGGTGACGACGGCGAGCCGCGCACCCAGCGCGATCACCCGCGCGAGCACGTCATCGATCGGGCATCCGGGATACAGCCACTCGGCATCCTCATCGCTGAGCTTCACGATGTGCGACGCCGCCATGATCGCCTCGACACGCTCGGTCGCGGCCGCGCGCGGCCCGAGAAGCTCGCCCCGGATGTTGGGATCGTAGGTGCGCAGAATGCCGTCGGGCACCGCGTCGATCATCGCGCGGACGGCATCCGCCCCGGGGTCGAGCACCGCGCCGAGCGAGCCGACATGCACCACGTCGACGCCGGCGGCCTCTGCGATCGCGACCTCCGCTGACACATCCCACTCGATGTCGAAGTCGTAGGCCGCAGCCCCGTCGGCCCCGATCACGGCGACGGCGCGGGACGTGCGCTCCCCTGCTCTCATGCTCGTCGGCACGACGGCGACCCCCTCCCGGGCGAGGTGCTCGCCCAGCATCCGTCCGTGCGGGTCGTCACCGATCCGCGTGAGCAGTCTCGTCGCGAGCCCGAGACGAGAGAGCCCCACCGCCACGTTCATCGGCGATCCGCCGGGGTGGGGCACACCGCCGACGACGTCGACGAGCGCCTCCCCCACGACGAGGCACCGTGCAGTCGTCAGCACGGCAGCTCAGCGACGGCGACACGGGCGTCGAGGAGCGCTCCCCCGAGGCATCCAGCACGCATGAGCGATGCGCAGCGGCAGGGATCAGCGCCGTGAGCACCCGAACGCCGTCCTCCGCGAAGAGTTCGAGAGACGACACCCTGTCGTTCAGCCGATCGATCCAGATCTCCCAGTCGATCTCGTCCGGGCGAGTGGCGGGCATCGACATCGACCCGCCGACCCCGGCGGGAGGGATCAGCTCGGGGCGGACGACGTCGATGCGCCCGCTCGCGCGGTCCTGACGGATCACGACCCCACCCGCATCCGCGCCCTCGAGGCGCAGTTCGACTCCTCGCGCGTCTCCGAACGCCGCCGAGACTCTGATCCGCGCGGCGTCCGGCAATTGCTCGGACACCGTGGTCGGGCCCGTCATCGAGCCGAGCTCGGTGAACTCGACGGGCGCGGCGTCGACCGCCGGCGCCTGGCGCAGACGCACCACGCCGCTGCGGTCGCGGGTGAGCGAGAGCCGGCGAGGGAGAGTCATCGCGGTGCGGTACTCGGACGACTCGTCCTGGGGGATGCGGCCGGCGTACTCCCAGTTGTCCATCCACGCGATCAGCGTCCGCTCGCTCTCGGCGAGGCCGTCGAAGGTGACACCGGCGTAGCAGTCCGGGCCGAAGTCGATCCAGCCGTACGCCTCGAGCTCGTCTCGTGATTGACTGCGGTCGACCATCAGCCGCCGCGAGGGAGTCGGATGCGGTGCGCTCGCGCGGAACGTCGTGCCGTCGAAGTCCCCCACGACGTAGTGGGTTCCCGATCCCCCCGCGATGCCCCCGGGGTTGAGGCTGATGAGCAGCACCCACCGCGAGTCGGTCTCATCGCCGTCGACGGCGAGCCGGAACATGTCGGGGCACTCCCAGACCCCGCCGACGGGTCCCGCGGGGCCGTACGACGAGAGATACGTCCAGGTCGTGAGATCGTCGGACCGGTGGAACAGCACCTGCCGGTCGTGGGCTTCGACCGCGACCATGACCCAGTACCCGCCGTCGGCGTCGTCGTAGCGGAACACCTTGGGGTCGCGGAAGTCGCTGGTGCCGCGGTCGAGCACCGGGTTGCCCTCGTACTTCGTCCAGACGTATCCGCCGTCGGTGCTGTACGCGAGAGCCTGGGCCTGATGCCCTGCAGCGGCCGCCGTGTAGAGGGCGACCAGGGCCGGCTCCTCGGCGGTGCCGAATCCCGAGGTGTTGCCGTGATCGACCACGACGGAGCCGGAGTAGATCTGCGCCGCGTCGTCCGAGAGGATGGCCGGCTCGTGCTCGGTCCATCGCGCGAGATCCGTGCTCGTCGCATGCCCCCAGCTCACGTTCGAGTGCGAGATCCCGTGCGGGTTGCACTGGAAGTACAGGTGGTGGATGCCGTCGTGGAAGACGAGTCCGTTCGGATCGTTCATCCAGTTGTTCCGCGGCGCGAAGTGCGTGCGCGGGCTCGTGGTGCGGACCGGAAGAGAGTCAGTGGGGGTCACCGGGGTAGTCGTCTTTCTCTGTGATGGGGGGCGTGCGTCACTTGCCGACGCCGGCTGTGAGTCCCTCGCGCAGCGGCTTCTGCCCGAAGAAGAACACCAGGAGTGCGGGGATCATCGAGAGGATCACTCCGGCGAGCACCGTCGACACGCTGCCCGTGCCGAGGTTGCCCTGCAACGTGACCAGACCGAGCGGCAACGTGAAGTTCTGCTCGCTGATCGTCATGATCAGCGGACGGAAGAACTCGTTCCAGTGGTAGTTGAAGGCGAGGATGCCGACGATCGCGAGACCCGGGGTCGCGAGCGGCAGGTAGACGCCGAAGAACGTGCGCCAGGGGCCCGCTCCGTCGAGCTGGGCGGCCTCTCCCAGCTCGGTCGGGATGCCCATGAAGTACTGCCGCATCAGGAAAGTGCCGAATGCCGTCGGGAGCGCGGGGACGATGAGCGCGAGCAGGGTGTCGGCGAGGCCCATGCCTCTCACGAGCATGAACACGGGGACGATCGTCACCTGCAACGGCACCATCATCGTCGCGAGGATCAGGGCGAACAGCAGCTTCTTGCTGCGGAACTCGAATTTCGCGAACACATACCCGGCCATCGCGGCCGAGAGCATCTGACCGGCGGCGACCAGCACCACCACCAGCGCGCTGTTCCATGCGTAGAGCCAGATCGGGATCTTGGCGAAGACGTCGGCGAACGCATCGAACCCGACGCTGACCTCCTGGGTCACGGGGTCGGTCGGCGAGAGCGCCGTGATCAGGGTCCAGACGACCGGACCGATGGTCAGCAGGGCGGCGAGCCCGAGAAGGGCGAACTTTCCGCCGGTGCCGAGGGTGTAGAGCCAGGAACGCTTCGAAGACGCTGTCGTGGTCATGATGGGCCTCACCCGTAGAAGACGAATCGGCGGCTCAGCCGGAACTGGATGGCCGTGACGAGCATGATGAGAAGGGTCAGCACGATGCCGATGGCCGATGCGCCGCCGAAGTCGAGCTGTCGGAACGCGGACTCGTAGATCACCATCACCGCGGTGCGGGTCTCGTCGCCGGGACCGCCTCGGGTCAGCACCCACGGCTGGTCGAAGATCTGCAGCGCGTTGATGATCGCCATCACGGATGCGACGAGCAGGGTCGGACTCACCAGCGGCAGCGTGATCATGCGGAACTGGGTCCATCCGGCCGCGCCGTCGAGGGAGGACGCCTCGTAGACCTCACTCGGGATCGCCGCGAGACCTCCGATGAAGAGCAGGAACGTGAACCCGAAGTTCTGCCACACGTAGACCAGCAGCACCACGACCTTGGCTCCGAGGCCGGTCGTCAACCAGCCGACGTCCGCGATGCCGATCAGGTTGAGCGTCTGATTGACGAGCCCGAACTCCTGATTGAACAGGTACGCCATGATCAGCGAGACGGATGCCGCCGACAGGATCAGCGGGAAGAACAGCGCCGACCGGAAGAACGTGCGCAGCCAGTTCGGCATCCTGGACTGGACCAGCACCGCCAGCACCAGAGCCACCGACAGCTGCAGGATGACGGCGACGACGACGAAGCCGATGGTGTTCAGGAACGAGACGCTCACGGTCGGGTTCGCGGCGAGGTCGACGAAGTTGTCGAATCCGACGAACACCGGATCGGAGATGATGTCCCAGCGGAAGAACGCCAGGACGAACGATCCGATGATCGGCACGAAGTTGAACAGGCCGAGCCCGATCAACGTGGGCGCGAGGAAGACCCAGGTGAAGACGCGCCCCGATCGGGCGACCGTGCCGGTCTCCCGACGCAGCTTCGTGGGCACCGTGACGGTGCGGGTGCTGCTCTCGGACATCAGTTGCCCCCCAACGCGAGCTCGAGATCTCGCTGCATGGTCTCGAGTCCTCGGCGGACGCCGGACGGACCGTTCGTGATGGTCGACACCACGTTCTTCAGCAGGGCGGATTCGACGGCCGCCTGCTGGGGCGGTGCCGGCATCGGGCCCGTGTCGGGGAACTTGTCGAGCGTGTCGTAGAAGACGTCCCAGTGCGCCGGCCCGACTCCCGCGCCGTAGAGCTTGGCGTTGAGTGAGCGACGGGGGAGCGACGAGTCGGGTTTCGAGTGCGCGATCGTCATGCCCTCGACCGAGACACAGTACTTGAGCCACTCCCACGCCTCGTCCTTGCGCGGCGAGGTCTCCATGATCGCGTAGCCGCCCGCGCCGAACTGGTGCCGCTGCCCCGCCATCCTCGGGAAGTAGGTGACGTCGTAGGCGTCGTTCGCTACGCCGGCCTCCTCGAGGCCGCGCACCCAGAAGCCGCCGGCCGGGGTCATCCCGACGGAGCCGGTGGAGAACAGGGAGACCAGCTCGTTGCCGCCGCCCTGCGCCGGGTTCGCCGCGAGCCCTTCCGAGACCATGCGCTCGAGCACCGAGAAGCTCTCGACCGCATGCTCGTTGAGCGCGTCGGCCTGCTTCCACACGTAGCCTCCGCTGCGGGCCGGCTGATCCGGATAGAAGCGGTCCCAGAGCCAGTCGCCGCCGGTCGCCTTCTCCTCATGCAGGAAGCTGGTGTTGTTCACATACAGCCAGGGCACCACTCCGCCCCACAGCCGGTTGTTCCAGAAGTACGGCAGGAACTGCCCCGAGGCGCTCTTCTTCATCGCGCGGGCGGTGCCGAGGAAGTCCTCCAGCGTCCAGTTGTCCGCGGGACGCTCCAGCCCCGCGCGCTCCATGGCCGTCGTGCTGTAGAACACGTTGGCGGCGTTGAAGTTGTCGGGCATCTGGAAGAGGCTGCCCTGATACATGAACGCCTCGATGAGGGTGGGGTTCACGTCATCGAAGTACTCCTGCATCTCGGACGCGTCACGACGCACGAAGTCGTCGAGCGGGTGCGCGAGGCGCGAGGCGAAGAGCTGCGCCCCCTCGGTCGCGACGGTGACGACATCGGGTGGCGTGCCCGCGGCGATCATCGTGAGGATCTTCGCGAAGTACTCGCTCCAGTCCTGACCCTGGATGGCGACGATGCGCACCTCGACGCCGGGGTGCTTGCGCTGGAAGCCGTCGATCAGCGACTGACGAGCCAGCGCATCCTGCGCGGTGCCGAAGAGGGCGACCGTCAGAGTGTCCTTGCCGCGCCCGGGGATGTCCGATCCGGTGAGCCTCGGCCACGAGACGACGGTGCCGACGATGCCCAGTCCGATCGCGCCGAACAGAGCCCTGCGAGTGAGATCAACCACGATGTTCTCTCCTGTGTGATGACTTCGCGGCACGGATCGAGAGTCCCGGGCTGCGATGCTAAATTGATTCAGCATCGCCGAGAGTAGCATCGTCGAATCGCGGTCGCAACGATTTTGCTAAATCAATTCAACACGGGTGGTTTCGGGGCTCGGCATCCACTGCCTATGCTGGATCGCAGCGACTGGAGGACGCCGATGCCGAAGAGAGTGGATCGCAGACCGACGCTCGCCGACGTCGCGGCGCTCTCGGGCATGTCGAAGGCCTCGGTGAGCATGATCCTCAACGATCGACCGGGGTCGCGACTCTCCGTCGACGCGGCGCGACGGGTCAAGGCCGCCGCCGAGGAGCTGGGCTATCGCCCGAATCCCGCGGCTCAGAGCCTGCGCCTGGGCAAGACGAAGACGCTGGGTTTCATCTCCGACCAGATCACCGTCACCCGCTACGCCTCCGAGATGATCCGCGGCCTGCTCTCGGCGGCGAAGGAGCACGGCCACACCGTCCTCATCGCCGAGACCGAGGGCGACGACGCGACCATCGCCGATGAGATCCAGGCGATGATCGACCGCCGGGTCGACGGCATCCTGATCGGCCTCCTCGGCGCCCGCATGATCGAGGTGCCCGAGACGCCCGCAGACGTCCCCGTCGTGATCGTCAACGGCACGTCGACGACGGGCCACCCCTCGGTCCTGCCCGACGAGCGCGTCGCCGGCCACGCGATGGCGCGCCTGCTCACCGAAGCCGGGCATCGCCGTGTCGGCGTGATCGGCAACAATCCCCGTGCGGTTTCGTCCCCCGTGTACTCGGTGACCATCGGCTCGCGATTCGACGGCATCCGCGCCGCGTTCGCCGAGGCGGGCGTCGATCCGCTCATCATCGACGTCCCCGAGTGGAACCCCGACATCGGATACACGCGGACCCTGCAGATGCTCGACGCGCACCCTGACCTCACGGCCATCCTGGCGGGCAACGACGGCGTGGCGTTCGGCACCTACCAGGCGATCGCCGAGCGAGGGCTGAGGGTGCCGGACGACATCTCGGTCGCCTCCTTCGACGACGAGGAGCTCGCCAGCTTCCAGCGGCCGGGGCTCACGACCGCCCGGCTCCCGTACGACGTGATGGGTCGCACAGCGGTCGAGATGCTGCTCGGCGAGCGGCCGCTCGACGCCGTGCTGATCCCCATGCCGGTCATCGAGCGGGCGTCGATCCGCCGTGTGAGCTGACGCGCAGCGGTAACCTCGTTCCATGCCCCCCGCGACGCCGAGTGTCCCCTCGTCGAGCAGCATGGGCCGAGGACTCGATGTGCTCTCCTCCGTCGCGACTCTCACCCGCGACCTCCGACCGGCCACGGTCAGCGTCATCGCGGATTCTCTCGGTCGCGAGCGCTCGCAGGTGTCGCGCACGCTGGCGAGCCTGGAACGCTCGGGCCTCGTGACCAGAGCGGCGGACCGTTCATTCGCCCTCGCGTGGGGATGGTACGCCGCCGCCCAGGAGCTGAGTGCACAGCGGCTGCGCACGCACGGCCTGGTGGTGCTCGAGGACCTGTCGTCGCACCTCGGCGAAGCCGCCTTCCTCAGTGTGCTGCAGGGCGACACGACGCTCACCATGCTCGAGAGCCTTCCCGCGGACTCACGCATGATCGGGTCGTGGATCGGACGCGCCTACCCCGCCTATTGCAGCGACGCAGGCCGTGCCACATTGTGGGACGCGCCGGCCGACGAGATCCGCGCGGTGTTCCGCGCCACCGAGTTCTCACCTCAGGGGCCGAACACCCCCACCTCGATCGACGACTTCCTCGCACGGCTCGACGACGATCGGCGCCGAGGGTTCGCGATCGTCGACCAGGAGGCCGAGCCTGGTCTCTACTCCGTCGCCGCCCCTGTGTGGGACCACCGCGGCGAGGTCGTCGCCGCGGTCCAGGTGATCGGCACGCGCGACGTGATGGCGGAGCGCACGGCGACGTGCGGCGAGGCGTGCGCCCGCGCTGCCGCCGAGCTCTCCCGAGAACTCGGCGCCCCTTCAGCCGTTCTCGCGTGAGGGCTGATCCGCGCCCGCTGCGGCGCTGAGCTCGCCGGCGAACTGCATGAGCAGGGCCCGCGTATCCCGCGTGATCCCCTTCGGCCGATGCCTGCCGCGCACAGCCAGGGAGGCGATGACCTCACCCCTGCTGCGGATGGGGAGAGCGAACTCGTCGATGCCCTCGTCGTATTCCTCCGCCGCCGCGATGAGCGAGTCCGCGCGGTCCCGCTCGAGCAGCGCCCACAAGTCGCGCGTCGAACGAGCGGCCGTCGGTCCACCGACCCCGACGAACTGGACGTGCTCGAGCAGGGCCTCGAGCTGCTCGAGCGTGTGATCCCAGAGCAGCGCTCGACCCGCGCCGGTGCACCAGATCGGCGTGACGAGCCCCTCACGGATGGAGCGATCGAACCCGTCGGCCGACCTCTCGCAGCGCAGCAGCACACCGCGCGCGCCGTCGGCGATCGTGATCAGGGCGTTGACACCGCGCTGCGAGGCGAGCGCCCGCAGAGCGGCTCGCGAGGCCCGCAGCCACGTCGTGTTGAGCACGGCGGCGGTGCCGAAGAACTCGGGCCCCGCCGAGAACAGCGCATCGTCGTCTCGACTGAGGAACTGTCGCGCACGCAGCTCCTGTGTGAGCCTCGACACACGACTGCGCTCGATCCCGGTGTGCTCCGCAAGACGCGACGCGTTGAGACCCGGCCGCGCGCGGCGCTCCTGCGAGACGGCGGCGTCGAGGAGCTTCAGTCCCTGCACCAGAGACGAGGAAGCCACCACCGGTCCTCCTTCGCTGCGGGTCGAGATCACCGCAATCCTATCCGTCGCCGACCACGCGACGACGAGGGAGAAGGCGTCCCCACGCGACGTAGAGGTCGGCGGCGATGTGACCGTGGGCGCCCTCGACATCAGCCGAAGCGATCGTCTGGTCACCCTGACGGCCGAACAGCACGGCCTCGTCGCCGGCCACTGCGTCGTCTATTCGTGTGACGTCGACGAGAAAGCTGTTCATGGCGATCCGATCGACGATCGGTGCACGTCTCCCCGCACGAGCACCTCGCCGGTGCCGCTGAGGCTGCGATGGATTCCGTCGGCATACCCCAGGGGGATCACGGCCAGACGCGCATCGTGGTCGAGACGGTGCCAGCGTTCGTACCCGACGGTGCTTCCGCGACGGTAGGGGTTGATCGCTGCGATCCGGGACGCGACCCGCATGGCCGGACGCAACGCGCCGCCCACGGCATCGGTGTCCCCGTACAACCCGGCTCCGATGCGCACGAGATCGAACCGGGATGCGGGCACCTTGAGCGCCGCGAACGTGGTCGCGCAATGACGCACGATCCGATCACCCGCACCCGCCCGCACGCACACCGCGCGCGTCTCCGCGTCGAAGCGCGATGCACCCTCGACCACGTCGGTGATGTCTTCGCAGGGAAAGTGGGAGCACAGGCCGACGACGTCCAGGTGTGGGTCTGCGAGAACGCCGGTCACGGCATCCATCCCCGTGGCCTCGCCGAGGTCGATGCCGTCGCGACCGAGCCCGGTCGAGTTCAGCGAGAGATGGACGCGCATCCTGACCCCCTGCGCTGCCGCGATGGCTCCCACGATTCCCGCGTGCGCGGCACCGCCGATCCACTCCTCCACGCCGAAGCGGATGCCGTCGCCGATCTCGTCGCGTCCGCCGGGGCGCACTCGCATCAGTCGCCCCGTGAAGCCCGCCCGCCGCACGGCGGCCGCGTCGTCGTTGGACGCGATGCCGACGATCGTGACCCCCTGAGCGGCGAGCACCGGAGCGACGATGTCGATCCCGTGTCCGTAGGCGTCGGCCTTCACGACCGCGCAGAACTCGACGTTCTCGCCGAGTTCTGCGCGGATCGTGCGGACGTTGTGGGCGATGGCGCTCTCATCGATCTCCACCCACCCGGCCGCGGACACGGGGGTCGTCACGCCTCGACGGATTCGGCCTCATGATCCTGCACGACATCTCGCGCGCCCTTGCGACCGTGACGCCACCAGAAGTACAGGTAGCACGCCCCGACGAACGGGATGCCGAAGTAGAGCGCGGCGACCTGATTCGGGTCGAATGCGATCGCGATGATCGAGATGAGCAGCAGCGAGAAGGCGACGATGGGCAGCGCCGGGTAGAGCGGCGTGCGGTAGGCGAGATCCTGCACGCGTCCCCCCTCGCGGAGGAACCTGCGCCGGTGGAAGAACTGCGAGGCGACGATCGACATCCACACCGCGACCACGGCGAATCCGGCGATCGACACCAGCACCAGGTACACCGTGCCCGCCGCGACCACGCTCGTGAGCAGTGAGACGAGGCCGATCAGAATGCTGACGCTCAGCGCGATGAGCGGCACACCACGCCGGGTGAGGCGGGTGAACGCCTTCGGCGCGTGGCCCTCCTCGGCGAGCGAGAACAGCATCCGTGCGCACGAGAAGAGTCCGCTGTTGCCGGCGGAGAGGAGCGCGGTGATGATGACGAAGTTCATGATGTCTGCGGCGTACGGGACTCCGACGTACTGGAAGACGTCGACGAACGGGCTGCTGGTGACGCTGGCCTGGTCGTACGGCAGGATCGCGGCGATGACCGCGATCGCCCCGACGAAGAGCACAACGAGTCGCAGCACCGTCGAGCGCAGGGCACGAGGGATGTTCTTCGCCGGATCCTTGGTCTCGCCCGCGGCGACACCGATGAGCTCCGAGCCGCTGAACGCGTAGAAGACGGCGAGGGCGGTGACGATCACGCCACTGAACCCGTTCGGGAACAGGCCGCCGGGAGTCTCGAAGTTGCTGAAGAGGAGTGCGGGCGGGTGCTCGGGCGAGAGGGGCGTGAACCCGAAGATCGCCGCCCCGCCGAGCACGATCAGGCCGACGATCGCCACGACCTTGACCAGCGAGAACCAGAACTCCGCCTCGCCGAACACACGTGCCGAGATCGCGTTGAGCAGGAACAGCACTGCGGCGAAGATCAGGCACCACACCCACACCGGCACCCCGGGGAACCAGCGCTGCATGAGGATGCCGGATGCCGTGAACTCGGACCCGAGCGCGACGACCCAGCACAGCCAGTAGAGCCAGGCCGTGGTGAAGCCGGTCGCTGGGCCGATCGACCGGGAGGCATAGATGTGGAAGGCACCCGAGACCGGATAGGCGACTGCGAGCTCGCCCAGGCACGCCATGACGAGGTAGACGACGAACGCCCCGATCAGGTACGCGATGATCGCGCCGAGGGGGCCCGCCTGCGAGATGGTGTAGCCGGAGCTGAGGAACAGCCCGGAACCGATCACACCGCCGAGCGCGATCATGATCAGGTGCCGGGCATCCATGGTGCGCTGCAGCCGACGCAGCGGCACCTGAGTGGCCGTCGTGTTCGGCAGGACGTTGGGGAGGGGCTTCTCGCCGGGAAGAGGCGTCATCGGAACTCTCAATCGGGTTGTATGTGCATCATATTCACATCTATGTGCCAATGACGCATCTTGTTGATGATCTGCGGGGACACTATCCGCTGCGTCATCGGGTGCGCAAGAGCACGACCATGGATTGCCGCCTGCAGCCGCCACCGCCGACATTCCGCGCGGGAAGCTGCCGATCCGTCACCTCACGCTGCCGTTCTGACAGGCGCGTACGGACACCACCGGCGCTGAGGATGGAGCCATGTCAGCACGGCGACGCCGGCGACAGCCCACGTAGAGAAGGAGAACTCCCGTGACTCACCACGACCTCGCCCTCATCGGCTTCGGGGGCGTCAACCGCGCCCTCGCCGAGATCATCCGCGACCGCGGTACGGAGCTCGCGTCCGACCTCGGCTTCACCCTGCGGGTCGTCGCGATCACGGATCTGCGGTTCGGCTCCCTCATGCAGAGCGACGGCATCGACCTCGCTGCGGTGCTCGCGATGACAGGGGATGACTCGTTCGCCGGTATGCCCGGCGGCGACGTCGACCCTCGCAACGACCACGTCATCCGCACCACGACAGCGGGCATCATCGTCGAGGCGACCTACACGAACCCGATCGACGGCGAACCCGCGATCTCGCATGTCCGTGCTGCCCTTGAGAGCGGCAAGAGCGTCACGACCACCAACAAGGGACCCGTCGCGCTCGCAAGTGCCGAGCTCAACCGGCTCGCCGAGCAGAACGGGGCCCGATTCGAGTACGAGGGCTCGGTGATGAGCGGCACGCCCGTGCTGCGGCTGGCGCAGCAGACGCTCAAGGGGCTCCGCATCAGCCGCATCCAGGGGATCCTCAACGGCACGAGCAACTTCGTGCTCGGGCAGATGGAGTCGGGCAAGTCGCTCGACGATGCCGTGGCGGAGGCTCAGGCGCTCGGTTACGCCGAGGCCGACCCCACCGCCGACATCGAAGGGTCGGACGTCCAGCTGAAGGTCGTGATCCTCGCCAATGAGCTGCTCGGCGCCGAGATCACGACGGCCGATGTCTCGCGCGTCGGCATCAGCGGGATCACCGCGACCGATGTCGTCGCGGCAGCGGCGGCCGGCGAGCACTGGAAGCTCCTCGGAACGATCTCGCGCGACGAGTCCGGCGCCGTGACGGCATCCGTCCAGCCCCTCTCGCTGGCCGCCGACCACCCTCTCGCGGGCATCTCGGGAGCGACCAACGCGATCGCGTTCACGACCGATCTGCTCGGCACCGTCACGATGTCGGGCCCCGGTGCCGGACGCCTCGAGACGGCCTACGCTCTGCTGTCGGACATCATCGCGATCGATGCGCAGCAGGCGTCGCTCGTAGGAGCGGCGTGATGAGCGCGCCCTCCGTCGAAGCTCCCGTGGCGCACGCGTCACTTCTCGAAGTGCTCGATCCCTACAACGGAGAGGTGATCGCCCGACTCGCCCAGCACTCGGTCGACGACGTCGACGAGATCATGTCGCGGGCGCGGCTCGGTGCCACGCTCTCGCGCGATCTGTCGAGGTTCGCGCGGCATCGGATCCTGGACCGTGCCGCGCGGATCCTCGAAGGCCGCGCCGAAGAGGCTGCCACGCTCATCGTGCGCGAGGCAGGCAAGACGATCACTCAGGCGCGCAAAGAGGTGCAGCGCGCGGTGACCACGATCTCGCTCTCGGCGGAGACCTCCCGCGCCTTCGACGGCGAGGTCATCCCTTTCGATGCCTACGAGGGCTCCGCGAATCGTCGTGGCTGGTACACGCGGGAGCCGCTCGGGGTGATCCTCGCGATCACGCCGTACAACGACGCCCTCAACCTCGTCGCGCACAAGATCGGACCGGCGATCGCCGGTGGCAACGCCGTGATCCTCAAGCCGTCGCAGTTCACCCCGCTGACCGCGCGGTTCCTCGTCGAGGTGCTGCTGGAGGCAGGACTACCCGATGAGATCATCACCGTCGTGCACGGAGACCGTCATGTGGCGCAGGCGCTCGTCGCCGTGCGCGACATCCGGATGGTGTCGTTCACCGGGGGATTCGCGACGGGCGAGGCGATCGCCCGCGCCGCGGGCCTCAAGAAGCTGGCGATGGAACTGGGCGGCAACGCCCCCGTGCTGGTGTTCGCGGATGCCGACATCTCGGCCGCCGTCGAGGCCTGCGTATCCGGCGCGTTCTGGGCGGCGGGGCAGAACTGCGTCGGCGCCCAGCGCATTCTCATCGAGCGCTCCGTGTATGCCGAGTTCCGTGACCGATTCGCGGCCCGCACTTCGACGTTGCGCGCAGGCGACCCCGTGAACCAGTCGACAGATGTCGGCCCGATGATCTCGGTGGCCGCTGCGACGAACGCGGAGCGTGTGGTTGACGACGCCGTGCGGTCGGGGGCACGCGTGCTCGCCGGACACCGCAGGGAGGGCTCGGTGTACTGGCCGACCGCTCTCGAGAACGTCTCTGCCCATTGCGAAGCGTGGAGCGAGGAGGCCTTCGCCCCCATCGTGGTCTTGACGCCGTTCGACACCGAAGACGAGGCGGTGGCGGAGGCGAACAGCATCGACTACGCGCTGCATGCCGCGGCATTCACCTCCGACATCACCCGCGCGCTGCGAGTCGCCGAAGCGCTCGACGCCGGCGGCGTGATGATCAACGACTCCTCCGACTACCGCATCGACAGCATGCCGTTCGGTGGATCGAAGTACGGGAGCATGGGGCGCGAAGGCGTCCGCTTCGCGTACGAGGAGATGACCCAGCCGAAGGTCACCTGCATCACCACCTGAGATCTCCTCGCAGAGGGGAGGGGTCCGCGGGGGATGCCCTGCCCCTCTGCGAGGTCATGACCGATCGACCACCCGGGTCAACGACACCGCCGTCACGGTGTTCGCGACTCCGGGCAGCGCGGCGAGGATCTCCCAGATCTCGCCGATGCGATCCATCGACTCCGCCTCCAGCGTCACCAGCAGGTCGAAGTCGCCCGAGAGCACATCACACCGACGCACTTCGGGAATCTGCGCGATCTGCGAGACGACACCGCCGCCGCGCATCCGATCGCTGCGATAGACGAGCACGATGGCCGAGACCGGCGAACCGCCGGCGCGTCCGGGGACGACGCTGTAGCCGCCGATCACGCCCTGCCGCTCCATCCGCTCGATGCGCTGCTTGACCGCGTTGCGCGACAGATGCACCCGAGAGGCGAGAGTGACCAAGGGGATGCGGGCGTCGTCGGTGAGCGCCGTGAGAATCTGGCGATCGATCTGATCGAGATGAAGCCGCTCCATCGGGACCTCCTGGTTCAGTCCGTAGACTGTGCAGTATTGGCAATTGCGTGTGTCTATTATGCACCTTAGACTGGAAGATGGCACTGGAAGACGGTGCAGAACGAAGGAGTCACGATGAGCGCTCGCCCCGACCGCAAGGATCTGCACACGCTGTCCGACCTGAGCTTGGCCGTGCACGGGGGCAATCAGCTCGATTCGACCCTGGCGCTGCGCACGCCCCTCGTGATGGCCAACTCGTACCAGCTGCCCGACGACCCGAGCGAGATCAGCTGGTCGGCGACTGCACCGGGGCTCTACACCCGCAACACCGGAGTCAATCAGGCCGCACTCGAGCAGAAGCTCGCCGCGCTCGACGGAGCCGAGGACGCGGTCACCCTCGCTTCCGGAGTCGCCGCCCTGCACGCGGTGTTCTTCACTCATGTGCGCGCCGGCGACCACGTCGTCGTGAGCGACGTGGTCTATGAGGCTACGTGGCGCCTGTGGACAGAGCTGCTGCCCCAGCGCTACGGGCTCGAAGCCAGCTTCGTCGACATCAGCGACCTCGACGCGGTGCGGGCGGCCATGCGCCCCGAGACGCGTCTCGTGTGCATCGAGGCCATCGCGAATCCGACCACCAAGGTCGCCGATGTGAGCGCGGTCGCCGAGATCGCCCACTCCGCCGGCGCCATCCTCATGGTCGACTCGACGTTCTCGCCGCCGCCGTTCTACCGACCGATCCACGACGGCGCCGACCTGGTGGTGCACTCCCTCACCAAGTACCTCAACGGCCACGGCGACGCCATGGGGGGCTCGGTCTCCGGCCGGCGCGATCTCATCCAGGCGATCAAAGCCGACGCCATGGTCGACGTCGGCGGCATCATCTCGCCCTTCAACGCGTGGCAGATCCAGCGCGGCACCGTCACCCTGCCGCTGCGCCTGCGCCAGCACTTCTCGTCGGCGCTGCAGATCGCGCAGATGCTCGACGCCGACACGCGGGTCGAGTACATCTACTACCCGGGTCTCGAATCGCATCCGGACCACGCCCTCGCCGTGCGGCAGTTCGGCGGACGCGGCTTCGGAGGCATGATGGCCTTCGCCGTCACGGGCTCCCCCGACGTGCAGAACCGCTTCGTCGCGAACCTGCGACTCATCACCTCCGGGTTCTCACTCGGCCACGACGACTCGCTCATCGTGCACACGGGCACCGAGGGCGGCCGTGTCGCCACCTATCCGGCACCCTTCCGAGAGTTCGGACACCTGCGTCTGTCCGTCGGCCTCGAAGATGCCGACGACCTTCTCGCCGACCTCTCCGCCGCTCTCGATCTCACCTTCGGCAGCGCTTCGCGGTAGACAGCGGATGCGACGGCACGGATCCATTCACGTGCATCCATCTCCCTGAGACAGGCGTAGGCTGGAGACCTAGGACGGACCGTCCGAGAAGATCTCCCGGCACCGTGACCGTCCGGAAGAGGAGTCACTCGTGGCTCAGTACGACGTCTCGAACCGCTCGGCGATCGTGACGGGAGCAGGCAGCGGAATCGGACGCTCGACCGCTCTGCTGCTCGCCCAGAACGGCGCCTCCGTCGTGGTCAACGACCTGAACGCGGACAACGCGAACGCGGTCGTCGAGGAGATCCGCGCCGCCGGCGGCATCGCCGAGGCATCCGTCGGAGACGCGACGGACACCGACTGGATCGCCAGCTCGGTCGAGCTCGCGAACACGCTCGCCCCGCTGCGCATCGGCGTGAACAACGCCGGCATCGGCGGCGCATCCGCTCCCACTGCCGAGTACGACGACGCCGCGTGGGACAATGTCATCTCGATCAACCTCAACGCCGTGTTCCGCAACATGAAGGCGCAGATCCCCTCGATCCTCGCGAACGGCGGCGGCTCCGTCGTCAACATCGCGTCGATCCTCGGCAGCGTCGGCTTCGCGAACTCCCCCGCCTACGTCGCCGCCAAGCACGCCGTCGTGGGCATGACCAAGTCGGCTGCCCTCGAGTACTCCGCCCAGGGCGTGCGCGTGAACTCGGTCGGCCCCGGCTTCATCGACACCCCCCTGCTCGCCACCATGGGCGACGAGGCCAAGGCGTTCCTCGTGAGCAAGCACCCGATCGGTCGCCTCGGCCAGCCCGACGAGGTCGCGAACCTCATCGCCTTCCTCGCCAGCGACGCCGCCAGCTTCATCACCGGCAGCTACCACCTCGTCGACGGCGGCTACACCGCCCCCTGAGGCTCAGTCGCCACGCGCCGCTGTCCGCGCCGCGCCGTTTGCAGGACGAAAACACGGATGCAGGGCGAGATCGACCATCTCGCCCTGCATCCGCGCTTCTGTCCTGCATCCGGCACCGACCTACCCGTCGGCACCGGATCAGGCCACCCGACGCCCCTCCGTCACCCGAGACGGTCCAACCGCAGGGTCGCCGTGGCGCTGTGCGCGGCCATGCCCTCGGAGTCCGAGATCACCTGCACGGCGTGCGCGAGCTCGGGCGTGGCCGCACGGCTGATGCGCTGATACGTGAGCGGCTTGAGGAAGCGCGAGACCGAGAGCCCGGCGCTGTGCTTGGCCCCGCCGGCCGTGGGCAGCACGTGGTTCGTGCCCGCCATGCCCTTGTCGGAGTATGCGACCGTGCTCCAGGGCCCGAGGAAGATCGAGCCGTAGTTGCGCAGATTCTCGTGGTACCAGTCGTCGTCGGCCGTGAGCAGTTCGAGATGCTCGGGGGCGAGGTCGTCCATCAGAGCGACCGCCGTCTCGCGGTCTTTCACGACGGTGACGACGCCGTAGTCGCGCCAGGCGGCGCCGGCGATGTCGACCGTCGCCAGCGTCTCGAGCTGTCGTTCGATCTCGGCGATCACGGCATGACCGTGCTCGTCGGAGGTCGTGATGAGCGCCGCAGGCGAGTTCGGCCCGTGCTCGGCCTGCCCGAGCAGGTCAGCGGCGACGAGCACGGGGTCGGCCGTCTCATCCGAGATCACGGCGACCTCGCTCGGGCCTGCGAGCAGATCGATCGCGACCGTGCCGAACAGCTGGCGCTTGGCCTCGGCGACGTAGGCGTTGCCCGCGCCGACGAGCATGTCGACGGGCAGGTCGCCGAGCAGTCCGAACGCCATGGCTGCGAGCGCCTGCACCCCGCCGATCACGAACACCCGGTCGACACCCGACAGGTGCGCGGCGTAGACGACGGCGTCGTTCGCTCCGCCGTCGGGCTGCGGGGGCGTGCACGCGATGACGGTCGGCACGCCGGCCGCCTTGGCCACGCCCACGGTCATGAACGCGCTGGCCGTGAGCGGGAAGCGTCCGGCTGGCAGGTATGCGCCGACACGCGACACGGGGATGTACTTCGCGCCGGTCACGATGCCCGGAACGAACTCGGTCTCGAAGTCGGTCAGGTGCTCGCGGGAGGCGCGGGCGAACGCCTGCGTCCGCTCGGCGCCGAGCTCGATGGCCGCCCGCAGGTCGGGGGCGAGGCGTTCTCCGCTGCTCGCGATCTGCTCGGGGGTGAGCTCGATGTCGTTCCCCTGGTAGTTGTCGAGCTTTCGCGCGTAGTCGAGCACGGCGTCGAGGCCGCGCTCGCGGATGTCGGCGAGCATGGCCGTGACCGTCTCGATCACGGCGGGGTCGCGCTGCGCGGCGGGTGCGTCGATGAGTGGGGTCTTGAGGTGGTGGAAGTCGCCGTCGAAGCGGGCGAGCACTGCAGAGGAGTAACGCATGCAGGAAGGCTAGATCCGCTCGTAACCACGAGACAAGCCTGATGATCCTGCACCATCCATCGGGTTTACCATTGGGTGTGACGATCACCCAGCTCACCGCCTTCCTCGCCGCACTCGACGACGGATCCTTCACGGCGGCGGCGAAGACCCTCGGGATGACGCAGGCCTCGGTCTCGGAGCTGGTCGCGCGCCTCGAACGGGAACTCGGCGTCACGCTGTTCGCCCGAGGCAGCAGACGCCTCGTCCCGACGGCCGCGGCGCTCGAACTGCGGCCGCACGCCGCGCAGGCGGTCAGCGCGGTGCAGAACGGCATCGACACGATCCAGGCGCTGGCCTCGCTCGAGCGGGGCACGTGCACCTTCGGCGTGCTGCGCAACGCGGCCTATTACGCGCTCGCCGATCTGGCCGAGACATTCCATCACCGGCATCCCAATGTGCGGTTGCGCCTGGTCGGCATCAACTCGGCGCACGTCGCCCGGTCGATCGCGGCGGGCGAACTCGAGGCCGGACTGCTCGTGCTGCCGGTCGATGAAGACGGCCTCGAGGTGCGCCCGCTCTTCCGCGACGAGGTGCTCTACGCCTCCGCCACGCGGGCGCCGGAAGCCGGCCCGGTCACGATCGAGGAGGCCGCCGACGCCAAGCTCGTGCTCTACGACGCCTTCGCCGGGTGGGACGACCCGACCCGACGCCAGCTGCTCGAACGCGCACGGCTGCGGGGCCTGACCATCGAGCCGGCGGTCGAGGTCGAGCACGTCGAGACGGCCCTCAGCCTGGTCGCCGCAGGCACGGCCGACACGATCGTGTCACGTTCGATCGCCGAGTCCGACGCCTTCCCCTCCGGCATCCGCACCTTCCCCTTCGCCGAGCCGATGCACGACACGATCGCCCTGGTGCAGCGAGCGGGCGTGCTGCTCTCACCCGCGACGCAGAAGCTCGCCGAGCTCGCCGAGCGGATGCTGCGCGAACGCCTGCCGGAGCATCAGGGTCGCACGGCACTGAGCTGAGGCCGACTCCGGGTGGGCGGGCGGCGCCACCTCGCCACCCCACCGCGCGCCGTTTGCAGGACGAGAGCACGGATGCAGGACCAGATCGGCGATCCCGCCCCGCATCCGTGCTCTCGTCCTGCATCCGGCACAGGTCAGGACCCATCCGGCACGGGGGCAGTTCCTGCATCCGGCACGGGGCCGGACACGACCGATCCGTGCTCAGGTGCTGCATCCGGCACAGGGCCGGGCTTCACATACCCACTCAGTACAGGTCGGCGCGCCGATCGGCGAACAGGTCGTTGTGCGGCGGCAGCGCCTTGCCGCGGGCGGCGTCGAGCGACAGCACGGCCGTCGCCCCCATCACTGCGCGGAACGCGACGATCCAGCCCTGCTCGTCGATGATCGCCGTGCCGTCGGTCCAGTCGACGCCGCGCTCGGACCCCCATCGATCGGCGATCACCACGGGCAGTCGCGACGACCGCGCCGACGCCATCGCCTGGATCAGCTCGGGTGCATGTTCGCCGTCCGGCCGGGGCACGAGCGGCCAGTTGACCGGCAGCGCGAGCACATCCGCGCCCGCGAGCGCGAGGCGGCGCGGCACCTCGGGGAACTCGTTGTCGTAGCAGAGCGCCACGCCGAGACGACCGAACGGGGCGTCCACGACGAGTCCGGCCTCGGACCCGCTGTCGAAGACGAGCTTCTCGGCACCCCACAGATGCGACTTGCGGTAGTCGGCCAGGCGCGCGTCGCGAGTGAGCACGGCGGCGGTGTTGAAGAGCCGTTCCCCGTCTGCTTCGGCATACCCGACCACGACGACGGCATCCGCGGGGATCGCCTCCTGCAGCGTCGACCACCGCGGGTCGTCGGCGGTGAGAGCGGCACTGTGCGCCTCCTCGCGGTCCGCGAACACGTAGCCGCTGGTCGCGAGTTCCGGCAGTACGATCAGCTGCGCCTGCCGACGAGCGGCAGCAGAGATCGCCGAGCGGATGCGGTCGAGATTGTCGTCGACGTCGCCGAGCACGATCTCGGGCGACAGCGCCGCGACGCGCAGCTCAGCGGCATCCGATCCCGTCACGGACGCGCCGGGGCGCGAGAGGACAGAACCCCCTCGCGCCCCGTCGTTCTCAGTCATCTTCCGTGGCGGTGACCATCACTCCCAGCGGGGCCAGGTAGCCGTTGGGATCGATGGTCCAGTCGGCGGCGGCTGCCGCTTCGACGACCTCCGGAGCCCACTCGAGGTAGACGCGGTCGTCGCCGCCGTTGATCACGAGCACCGTGCCGGTGCCGGACTCGTCGCCCTCGACGCAGACGTACGAGCGCCAGCTGCCCTCCGGAACCGAGAAGGTGTCTCCGGCGCCCAGCGTGACGGCGGTCGACGGGTCGCCGTTGAGGGTGACCTCCCAGCGGCCGGTCTTGAACAGCAGCGCCTGCGTCTTGTCGTGGCGGTGGCGCAGCACTCCCTGACCGGCTTCGGCCCGCACCCACGCGAGGTTGAACGAGTGGGGTTCCGTGACGTTCGGCACCTGGCGACGGTTCTCGCTCATGCCGTATCCGATGGCGGTGGCGAGCTCGACGTGCCCGCCGTCGACCGCCGCGCACAGCAGCGCCGCCGACGAGTACTTGCGGTCGCCGGGCTGGATGACCCGCGAGCGCATGTCCTCGACCGTGTAGGTCGTGAGCTCGTCGATGTAGTGCTGCTTCATCGGGGTGATCAGCGGCACATCGTCGGGCAGCACGTCACCGGCGACCGTGTCGATGAGCTTGTTGTCGGCCGTGAGGTGAAGGCCGTAGGACTCCGCCTCACGCAGCACCGACGGACCCCAGATGATGCCGCCGTTGTCGTCGCGGCCGAGCACCGTGTAGAGGATGCCGTCATCCGGCCCCTCGTTCGTGAACCCGCGGAAGATCCACGTGGGGATCGTCACGATGTCTCCGTCGTGACTGATGTATTCGCCCTGCTTGCCGTCGACACCCCAGCGGAGGCGGAACTCGCCGCCGAGGTTGATGAAGACCTCCGCAGTGAAGTGCAGATGCAGGTTGTTCGAGATGCCGTTCGGCATCCCCGCGGCTCCGGTGTTGAAGCCGTGATTCACCTCGAGGTTCACGTACTGGCTCGCGTTCTGCGAGACGCCGGCGCCGATGAAGGAGTAGTTCTCCTTGCGGTCGGATCCCGGAGTGCGGCAGTCGATGAAAGCGGAGTTGCACGGCACCCAGTCGGTGCGGCGGATGGTGCGGCGTGCGATCTCGTCCGCGGGGACGATGACGTCGACCTGGTCGACGATGGCGTTGCTCATTTCTTCTTCTCCTTGTCGATCAGTCGATGATCAGTAGATGTTGCTGAAGGCTGCCGGCTCGTCGCCGCGGGTACCCGCGATCTGGGCGCGCAGAGCGATGTCGTCCCACAGGCGCACCTCCTTGACGAGGGCTCCCTGATGGAAGGTGAACTGCGAGATGCCGAGCACGTCGACGGGCTTGCCGGTGAGGCTGCCGTAGTTCGGGGCTCCGTTGTAATCGCCGACGAACTTCCAGGTGACCGCGACGCGCAGTCCCGCATAGCGGACGTCGTAGTTGGTCTGGATGTCACGGATCTCGAACTGCCCGGCGGGGAACGACTCGAGGAATCGCAGCAGTGCGCGGCGGTAGCCCTCAGGCCGGATGACGACGCGGTTGCCGACCGTGAGCAGCACGAGGTCGCGGTGGAAGAACTTCTCGACCTTCTGCAGGTCGCGGTCGTTCCACACTGTCTGGATCATGTCGATGACGGTCTCGACCTCGGAGCGGTGGTCGTCGGGACGCACGCCCGAGTCGCCCTTCGCGATCGGATCGGCGGGCGCCGGCTCGGTCCACGACCCCGTGTAGCCGCGGAAGGCCTGGGCGCGGGCGAGCTCGTCGAGGTCGTCGCCGCGTTCGAGTGCGCCGGCGAGCGAGTCGCGCACGACCCACTCCTCGACCATGCGGCCCTTGCGGTACAGGCAGTTGGCGATGGTGCGGCTGTGCGAGGAGGTCTGCAGGTGCCCCGACAGCACGAGGTGCGAGCTGAGGAACGCGTCGTCGCCGCGAGCCTCCCAGATCACGTCTTCGGCCTGGCCGGTGCGATCGGGTGTCGCCGAGATGCGCATGAGCGTTCCTTCGATGACCTCCTGTCGCGTCGTCGAGGTGCCGTAGGCGCCGTGCACGATCGAGTCGGGCTCGTAGTTGTCGCGGATGAAGCTGATCGACCGATCGACCCAGATCAGATCGGTGACCTCACGGATGAAGTCGTCGGGGTCTTGGTAGGGCAGATAGGCAACCGGGTCGAGAGACACGCGTTTCACTCCTTCGAGATGCGAAGCTGCGGTTCATCGGTGATCGCTGGCTTCTTCCTCGTCAGTGTATGCGTATGCACAAAGCAACGCAAGAGACGATCCTGCGCACACGGTGATCATCGCCGAGAGGCGGGTCAGTCAGCGCGTGCGGCCGCGAGAGTGCGCCTCGGCACGAAGACGGACTCGAAGCGCGTCTTCTCGAGCTCGGCGCTCGGATCCTCGATGCGGCGCACGATGAGGTCGGCGGCCGCGCGCGCCATGCCGGCGATGTCGTAGCCGATCGTGGCGAGGTCGATGATCGGCCAGGCCGCTTCAGGAAGGTCGTCGAAACCGAGGATCGAGAGGTCGTCCGGCACCCGCAGACCGGCACGGTGCGCGGCATTGAGCGCACCGTACGCCACCACATCGTTGCCGCAGAACAGCAGGGTCGGGCGCTCCGACCCTTCGAGGAGCTCGGATGCCGCAGCCTCGCCCTCGGCGGCTCCGTACGGCACCCGGCGCACGTGACTCTCGGGCAGCGTCACACCCTCGGCGACGAGCGCCTCCCGCAGAGCGGCCTCGCGGCTCTGCGCCGTGCTCGTGTTGCTCGGTCCGAGCACCGCGCCGACCCTGATGTGCCCGAGTGCGACAGCACGCCGAACCGCCTCGCGATAACCGGGAGCCGGGTCGACGACCGTGGCGTCCGCCTCGACGAACGAGCCGGTGCGGTTGAAGTACACGAAAGGCAGCCCGCGATCCTTGAGGCGCAGGGGCGCGACGGAGTCCACGGTGGTGGTCGCGAGGATCACGCCGTCGAGGCCGTTGGCCAGCAGTCGCTCGACGATGGTGTCGTTGTCGGCCGACTCGGTGTGCAGCATCAGCTGATACCCGAGCGTCTCGAGCTCGCGGTGCACGGGGGCGATGATGTGCGAGTAGAACTGGTTGTCGAGATCGGTCAGCAGCAGGCCGATGCGCCGCGTGCGCCCGGACGACAGAGCACGCCCCGCCTCGCTCGGCACGTAGCCCAGCAGCTGAGCCGCCTCGCGCACCCGGAGCTTCGTCGCCTCGGACACCCGCGCGTCGTCGCGCAGTGCCCGAGACACCGTCGGCTGCGAGACTCCCGCCAAGCGGGCCACATCACGACTCGTGACGACCATCTGGCGCCTCCCCCTCGATCTCAGGATTCTACCGCCCTTGACGCCCGAATGCATACGCGGTCATAATCAGCACATACGTATGCAACGGAAGGAAGGGCCATGCCCCTGCATCTCAAGACCGCGCCGACGAAGACGTTCGCGGACACCGCTCAGCAGGACGTCGCCGAGCGGGTGAGGGGAATCATCGGCGACATCCGCCAGAACGGCGACGTCGCCGTGCGGCGGTACGCCGAGCAGTTCGACAACTGGAGTCGCGACTCGTATCGGCTCTCCGATGACGAGATCACCGAGATCATCGGCACGCTCGACGCCCAGGTGATCACCGACATCGAGTTCGTGCAGAGCCAGGTGCGCCGCTTCGCTCAGGCCCAGCGCGACTCGCTGGTCGACATCGAGGTCGAGACGCTGCCCGGGGTGTTCCTCGGACAGAAGCATGTTCCGGTTCAGGCGGCCGGTGCGTACATCCCGGGAGGGAAGTACCCGCTGACGGCATCCGCGCACATGACGATCATCACCGCCAAGGTCGCCGGCGTGCCCCGCGTCGTCGCGTGCACTCCGCCCATCCGCGGCGAGATCCCCGCCGCGACCGTGGCCGCCATGAAGATGGCCGGCGCCGACGAGATCTACATCCTCGGCGGAGTGCAGGCGGTGGCGGCGATGGCCGTGGGCACCGACTCGATCGAACCGGTCAACATGATCGCCGGCCCGGGCAACGCCTACGTCGCCGAGGCCAAGCGCCAGTTGTTCGGCGAGGTCGGCATCGACCTCTTCGCCGGCCCGACCGAGATCCTCATCGTCGCCGACGAGCACGCCGATCCCTTCTTCACCGCCGTCGACCTGCTCTCCCAGGCAGAGCACGGCCCCGACTCCCCCGCCGTGCTCGTCACGACCTCGCAGGCGCTGGCGGAGGAGGTCATGGACTGGATCGAGAAGATCCTGCCCGGCATGCCCACTCGCGACTACGCCGGCCCGGCCTGGCGCGACTGGGGACAGGTGATCGTCGCGGACGACCTCGACGAGGCCTATCGGATCGCCGACGACTTCGCCTTCGAGCACGTGCAGATCTTCACGCAGAACCCGCGCGAGGCACTGACGCGGATGCACGACTACGGCGCGCTGTTCCTCGGCGAGAACACCTGCGTCTCCTACGGCGACAAGGTGATCGGCACCAACCACGTGCTGCCGACGCTCGGCGCCGCGAGGTACACCGGCGGACTCTGGGTGGGCAAGTACCTGCGCACGGTGACCTATCAGGAGATCCAGAACAGCGAGTCGTCGGCCGAGCTCGGAGCCGTGTGCGGCCGCGCTGCACGAGTCGAGCTCTTCGAAGGTCATGCCCGCTCGGGCGATGCCCGCGCCTGGAGGCACGCCGGCACGGAGTTCGCCTGGATCGACGAGAGTCACGCGGCGGTCGGCGCGGAGTCGCGATGACCGACCTCGCCGGTCGCACGGCCGTGGTCACCGGCGGCGGCAGCGGACTCGGGGCGGCCATCGCCCGGTCCCTGCACGCCGCCGGTGCGCACGTGGTCGTGGTCGGGAGGGACGCCGAGAAGCTCGACCGCGTCGTCGCCGACCTCGGTTCACGGACACGCGGAATGACCTGCGACGTGTCGGATCCGGCATCCGTCGACAGGCTGCGGGAGCAGCTGGCGGACACCGAGGTGTCGATCCTGGTGAACAACGCCGGCATCCCGGGTCCGGTCGCAGCGCTCACCGACATCGAGGTCGACGACTGGGACGAGGTCTTCGCCGTGAACGTGCGCGGCACGTTCCTGCTCTGCAAGGCATTCCTGCCCGGCATGGTCGAACGCGGCGACGGCGACGTCATCAACGTGGCCTCCGTCTCGGGCAAGCGTCCGCTCGCGCACCGCACGCCGTACTGCGCGTCGAAGATGGCCGTGATCGGGCTCACCTCGACGCTCGCGTTCGAGGTCGGACCGGCAGGTGTGCGGGTGAACTCGCTGTCGCCGGGCCCGGTGCAGGGACCGCGCATGGAGCGCAACTTCCGCCTCGAGGCCGCGAGATCGGGCACGAGCATCGACGACGCCGAGCAGGCGTTCGTCTCGCGCGCGGCGCTCGGACGCATGGTCACAGAAGAAGAGGTGGGCGCAGCGGTCATCGCGATGCTCGGGATGCCAGGCATGTGCGGTGCCGACATCGATCTCTCAGCAGGAATGGTCGCATGACGCGGTCGCTGCGAGCCCGAGCGCTCGCCGGCGAGAAGCTGATCGGGGCACTGCTCCGGATGCCGTCGGAAGAGCTGGTCGAGATGCTCGCCGTCGCCGAGTTCGACTTCGTGCTGATCGACTGCGAGCACGGCCCCGCCGACGTCGTCGCGCTGCGGCAGCACATCGCGCTGGCCCAGGTGCACGGCGTGCCGGTGATCGTGCGCGTCGGCGAGGGCGACCGCGGCCAGATCCTGCGGGTGCTCGACCAGGGAGCCCAGGGCATCCTCGCCCCTCACCTCGACACGACAGCGGATGCCGAGGCGCTGGTCTCTGCGGCGATGTACCCGCCGGTCGGGTTGCGCGGATTCGCGACCTACAGCCGGGCCGGACGCTTCGGTCTCATCGACCCCTCAGAGCACCGCCACTGGTGGCTCGAGAACACTCTCGTGCTCGGGATGATCGAATCGCCCGGCGGGGTCGCAGACGTCGAGGGCATCGCCACGGTGCCACGACTCGACGGCATCATGGTCGGCCCCGCCGACCTCGCGGCGTCGAGTGGACCGGATGATCGACCGCTGCCCGAGGCGATCGCTGCGGTGCATTCGGCGCTGGCCAGGGTCGGTTCACTGCGCATGGACATCGTCGGCACGAGGGATGCGGCGAGCGCGGCCTTCGCCGACGGAGCCGACCTCGTCGTCTACAACCTCGCGTCCTCTCTCATGGCGCATCTGCGCGGCCTCGCGGCGCCCGAGCGCTGAGCGCTCCCCGCATCCCGCGCCGCCCGCGCCGCCCGCGCCCCGCCACCCACCGTCGATTCGGAGGAGATCTGCGATACGGAGGTCACCTCCCCCGCCTCCACTCTCCGAATCGCGGATGTCCTCCCGACTGCCGCAGCACCACAAGCCGAGGCGCAGCGAACCCGAGGTCAGACGACGATGCCGGCCAGTCGCTGCTGCGACCTCCACGACCGGACGAGACGCCCGAACTCACGCGGCCGCTCGAGTGGCAGCAGGTGGCCGGCATCCAGGGTGACGAGACGGGCGTCAGGCATCGCCGACACGATCTCGGTGTGGAAGTGAGGCGGACAGATGGCGTCGTCGAGCCCCGAGACGACGAGGGTCGGCATCGTCAATCCGGTGATCCGCGAGAGCAGGTCGGTGCGCGTGAGTTGCATCCGCAGTTGAGCGCGCAGCCGGTCGGCACCGGTCTCCTCCCCCATGCGCAGAGTCCGCTCCACGAGCTCGGGCCGCTCTCGCACGAGCGCCTCCCCGAGCAGAGGAATGAGGATGCCGTCCTGCAGCGCGCGCGGCTCGACGCCCTCGTCGAGTGCCGTGAGCCACCCGCCCCATCCGGAACGCTGCGCGTCGGTCGGCGCCTTGGCATTGGTCGACACGAGGCAGAGGCCGGCCACCCTCTGAGGCGCGGCGAGGGCGAGAGCCATGCCGACGATGCCCCCGAGGGAGTGGCCGACGAGCACGAAGGTCTCGGGCAGATCCCGGAGCAGCGCCGCCACCTGCTCGCCGATCGAGGGACGATCCAGCACCGGCCGGACCGCCCCCTCGAACCGCGCATCCGTCCACAGGTCGGCCGTGCAGTTCATGCCCGCGAGGAGCACGAGCGGCGGCACCGCGGCAGCCACCTCAGCCCTTCACGGCACCGTCGCTGAGACCCGCGACGAGATACTTCTGCGCGATGAACGCGATCACGAACACCGGGATCGTCAACAGCATCGACGCCGCTCCCGCCTGCTGCAGCATCGGCAGGGTCTGCCCGAGCTGCGTGGCGATGAACACGGGCACCGTCTTCGACGAGGTGTCGGTGAGCACGAGCGCGGTGAGGTACTCCTGGAAGGCGAACAGGAACACGAAGATGCCGGCGGTCAGGATCCCCGGCCCCATCAGCGGGATCATGACCCTGCGCAGCATCCCGATCCTGGTGCAGCCGTCGATCATGGCCGCCTCGTCGAGCTCCTTCGGAATCTCGGCGAAGAAGTTGCGCAGCAGCCAGATCGTGAACGGCTGGTTGATCGCGACGAGGGCGATCGCGAGCGCGAACGTGGTGTCGTAGATGCCGAGCGCGCGGCTGATGTCGTACATCGGCAGCACCACCGCGAAGCGGGGCAGCGCACGGAAGATCAGTGCGAGCACGAGCAGCAGCGCCGAGACGTAGCTGGGGAACCGCGACAGCGCATAGGCCGCCGGGATGCCGATCGCCAGCGCGATCACGGTGGACACGACCGCCACGACCACGGTGTTCACGAGGTAGTCGGCGAAGTACGTGGTCTGCCACAGATCGACGAACGCCTGCAGGGTCGGCTGGTAGTCCCAGAGCACCGGCGGGTTGGCGAAGGCGACGTCGGTGGGCTTGGTCACCGACAGCGTCATCCAGATGAACGGGCTCAGCATCACGATGCAGAGGATGCCGAGCAGCAGCCCCGTGATCACCGGCGGGCGGTTGGGGCCGCGGCGACGGCGCTTCGGCACGCCCTTCGTGACGATGGCCCTCGTCGAGAGTTCTGCGGAGGTGAGACTCATCGTTCGGCCTTCGCTTCCTTGAAGATGCCCCGGATGAACGGGATCAGCATGATGAGGATCAGGAGGATGGTGAGCACGTTGATCGCGCTGCCGAGACCGAGGTTCTCGGCGCCATCGGCGAATGCCACGGAGTAGACGTAGAGCATGATCGATTCGTTGCCGATGTTCTGCGCCTGCGGCGACAGCGGGATCAGGTTGTCGAACATGCGCAGCACATCCATGATCGTGATCAGCGTCACGAATCCGAGCACTCCGCGGATGGTCGGGATGATCACGTTGAGGTGCGTCTGGAAGCCGTTGGCGCCATCGATCTTCGCCGCCTCCTTCAGCTCGTTCGGCACGCCCTGGAGTCCGGCCAGGATGATCAGCATCGCGAACGGGAGCATGTGCCAGACGGTGTTGGCGATCACGAGGATCGCGTTGGGCACCTGGTCGGTGAACCAGAGCACCTGCGACCCGCCGAAGAAGCCGATCAGGCGGTTCACCACACCGCCGAAGTTGTCGTCGAAGAGCCACGAGAAGGCGACGGCGCCGACGAGGTTCGGCAGCACGTACGAGACGAGCATGATGCCGAGCACGAGCGGACGCGACGTGGTGATGCGGTTGATGCCGGTGGCGATGATGTACCCGAAGACGAGCAGGATCGCCGTGGTGACGATCGTGACGGCGACCGTGAACATCACCGCCTTGTGGAAACGGGGGTCCGTCAGCGCGTCGGTGAAGTTCTCCAACCCGATGAAGGTGCCTGGTGTGCCGTAGCGGACCTGCTCGAAGCTCCACTGCACCGTGCGCACCAGCGGCAGCACGAGCAGTGCACCCATCACCAGCAGGCTCGGAGCGAAGAGCAGCCAGAATTCGCGTGCCTTCATGTGCGTCCTCCCTTGGACGGACTGTGGCCTGAACTCACGCTCAGGCCACAGTCATGGACGGTCGGATCGGGGTCAGCCGGCGATCTTCTCGCCGGCGGCCTGCATCTGGGCGAGCCCGTCGTCGACGGACACCTGGCCGTTGAGGATCGAGACCAGGATCGGCCGGATCTCGTTGGTGATGTCGGCGATGACCGGCGACACGATCGGCGGCATGGCGCTCGCGATCGAGTCGTTGGCGGCGGCACCGTACGGGGAGTTCTCCTCCGTCACCATGCCCTCGCGGGCCGGGTAGGCGGCGGGGACGGATGCCGTGGAGGCGTCCTCGCTGACGGCGGACGCCATCATCTGGAAGAGCATGTCGTGGTCGAGCTTGGTGTTGAAGGGGATCGACCAGCCGTCGATCGAGAGGCGGTTGTAGGAGTACTCGGCGTCGTCGGAGACCTTGGGCGCACCGGCGAATCCGAAGGAGTCGGACAGCTTGGAGTTCGCGGGCAGGGTCAGGTCGAACATGCGACCGGAGAACATGATCGACATGGCCGCCGTGCCGTTGAACATCTGCTGCTGCACCTTGGGCTGGTCGAAGGTCGTGACCTGCGGGTCCATGTAGGGCTTGAGTGCGAGCATCGCTTCGACGGCCTGCTTCGCCTCGGGTCCGTCGAGCGTGACCTCGCCGTCTGCGGTGACGAAGTCGGCGCCGAGGGAGTTCATCGCCCCTTCGAAGCCGGTCGTCACGTCGGCCGTGGCGAGCCAGGGCAGCGCGATCGGATAGTCCATGAGGCCCTCTGCCTTGATCGCCTCGGCCGCGGCGATCATCTCGTCGAAGGTGGTCGGCACGTCGAGGCCGAGGTCTTCGAAGATGTCGGTGCGGTAGGCCATGACGAACATCTGCGCCTGCATCGGGATGGCGTAGATGTCGCCGTCGTAGGACATGCCCTCGACCATCGACTCGCTGATCTCGCCGAGCCCGTAGTCCTCGCCATACTTGTCCCAGAGGTCGTTCAGCGGAACGAGCTTCTCCTCTTCGCCGAAGCCGGGGATGACGAATCCGTAGGTCTCGATGATGTCGTAGGTGCCCGTGTCGCCGGCCAGGGTGGCCGTGGTCTTGGTCACCTGCCCGCCGAAGTCGATCGGATCGTGCTTCAGCGTCACGTCATCGGTCGAACAGCTCTTGACCATGGTGTCGGTGAAGGGGTCGATGGCGGAGGAATTGTAGGCGAGGACGTTGACCGTGGTCTTGCCCTCGGGAGCCGTGTAGTCGCACGACACCGTTGTCGCGTTCTCATTGTCGGTTCGGGTCCCGGCGCCGCAGCTGGAGAGGGCGATCATGCCCACTGCTGCGAGGGCGAGTACCGGCAGTGCTCGATGCTTGATGTGTCCCATGACGCTGATGGTATACGTATGCAATCGACTTAGGGAAGCCTATGTTCCCGGAAACTTTCTGGATTGAATACGTATACTGCGAAAACCCGCGATACGCGAGGACGAACACCCTTCGGCATCACTCTCACGGCCCGCCGCGGCCGACCCGAACTGCTACTCCCGAACCCTGCGCTTCTCGAGCACTCCGGCGAGAAGCACCGCGACCAGAGCCGCAGCCGGGGCCACGATCAACCCGGCCCGCAGGCTCTCGGTGTCGGCGATGAACCCGACGATCGGCGGTGACAGCAGGAAGCCGAGCCGCAGCAGCCACGACACGACCGTGAGCCCCACTCCCGGTCGCAGGCCGGGCAGTTCGTCCGCCGCATGCATGGCGGCCGGGATGAGCGTCGCGATGCCGAAGCCGACGGCGGCGAATCCGGCGATGGTTCCCGGCACGCTCGGGAAGATGAGCGCGAGTGTCATGCCCGCTGCGGCGATCAGTCCTCCGACGCGGGCCACCGCGCGCTGCCCGAACCGGTCGGTCATGCCGTCGCCCAGCATCCGGCCGATGAACTGTGCGCCGACGAGCGCGATGAATCCGAGCGGCGCGATGGCGGCCGCGGCGCCGAGCGATTCACTCAGATAGAGAGTCGCCCACGAGTTGCCGGCGTCTTCGGCCACGGCACCGGCCATCGCGATGAGCGTGAGCGCGATGATGATCATCACGGTGCGAGGGCTGACTCCGCGGCGCACGGCGCCGCCCAGCTCGACCGGCTCGGCCGTCGCCTCCGCATCCGCCTCCTCATCGCGTCCGGGCAGGCAGAACCAGAGCGCGGTGAAGGCGACGGCCGCGAACACCGCGGTCGAGATGCCGAGATGCACGCCGAGCGGCAGCTGCAGGGCGATCGCGGCCGCGGCCATGCCTCCGCCGAGAACCGCGCCGATCGACCAGATGGCGTGGAACGAGTTGATGATCGAGCGGCCGTATCGCCGCTGCACGTGCAGACCGTGCGCGTTCTGCGCGACGTCGGTGATCGCGTCGGATGCCCCGCCGAGCAGAAGGGCGACGGCGAAGAGGATGCCGGAGGGCGCCAGTGCGGCCGCGAGCAGGCCGAGCCCCGTGGCGATCGTGCCGAACACGGCGATCCGCGCCGAGCCGAATCGACGGATCAGCACGGCGGCGAGAAGACCCGCGGCGATCGCGCCGGCAGGGAAGGCCGCGATCGCAAGGCCGTACCCGGCGTTGTCGAGCCCCAGAGCAGCCTTGATCTCGGGGTAGCGGGGCAGGATGTTGGCGAACAGTGCGCCGTTCGTGAGGAACAGCGCCGAGACCGCGATGCGCGCTCGGCGCGACGCCTGGTCGACAGCCGGCCGTCGAATCGATTCGATCGAAGTCATAGCAACGACCGTACACGTCGAGGGACGCCGTCGAAAATCGCCTTCCGCATCGCGTATGCCACCCGTGCGGCGATCGCGATCGACCTCAGTGGAGCTGCGGTTCGCCCTGTGCGATCTCTTCGGCGATCACGGATGCCGCAGCGACCGCTGCCTTGGCGGCATCCAGGTCGTCGAACTGGCCGATGAAGTCGGACTGCGCTCCGAAAGCCCGAAAGCCCTCACGCGGCGTCCCCGTGATCGATCCGAGGAACTGGCGCCGGTCATTGCCGACGTGGAAGCCGGGATCGACCTCGACCCACAGCCCTCGCGTCCGCGAGGCGCCTCGCACCCGCGCGCTCGTCGCCGCCTTCGCGGCATTTCTGATTCGTACGGACATGGCTCACGCAGTCATCGCGTGCAGCACACGCGACCCCGTGAGCGCCGGAGCGAACTCAGCCCGAGTGAGGTCGAGCCCGCCGGCCGAGTTCGCCGCGTTCATCATCGAGACCACCAGCGAGCGGTCGATGCTCGGCTCCTCGTCCATGGCGAACCGGAGGGGGATGGAGGCGTGCACCCAGAGCGTCTCGATGGCGCCGTCGCCGATCGAGAGGGTCAGGGGGAAGGACTCGTTGCGCCGCAGCTTGGTCACGATCACCAGCCGCAGGTGGGTCAGCAGCTCGTCGTCGATCTCGATCGGTGCGGCGGTGCTTCCGTAGGTCAGGTAACCCATGTTCTCTCCCTCACGCTCAGACTGGCTTGAGAAATAGATTACTAGGTTACCTAGCTAAATCCCAGTCGGACGTCAGGGAAGGTCGCCGATCTCTTCCGTCAAGCGGTGCAGGAACCGTGAGATCGCATCGGTCTGCTCGGGCGTGAACTCGTCGGCGAGGGCGGCGATGCGCTGCGTGAGCTCGTCGCCGGGCGAGTGGAGATCGCGCAGAGAGGGTCGCAGAACCTTCGATCGCGCGTCGGCCGGATGCGGGGCGACGACGATCTGGCCGCGCTCCTGCAAACGGCGCAGCAGACTCGTGATCGCGGCCGTGCTCACGTTCAGGTGCGCAGCGAGTCCTCCCGGGGTCGCGGGAGCATCCGCCGGCGCCTCCGTGATGTACCTCATGGCCTCACGATCGGTGTCATTGGGCGCGCGCAGCGCGGCGAGACGACGGCCCAGCTGCGCCTCGGCGCGACGGAGTTCGTCGACCCGAGCGACGAGATCGGTCGACGTCGTTCTGATGTCGGTCCTGCTGGCCATGTGTCACCCCCTGACCCCTCCATTCTACTCGAAAGACAGGTAACGAGGTGGCCTAGCGAATTCCAATGCCACCAGGGACTCTGATCGGGTGCGAAGATAGAACACGGGCAGGAAAGGGACGTCATGGTCGAGCGATTCACACTCGGGGATGCGGGGTACATCATGTACGCCGACATGCTCGATCGCCTGCGAGCGCGGTTCCCGTCGGTTCCCGCCTGGCGGCTCGACCAGATCGTGGCCGCCGAGCACGACGCCATCACGGGCGGACTGCTGCGGATCGTCCCTGCCGAGGTCGAAGCCGGCGCGATCGAGATGCTCGCGCGCGAGCATGGAGAGAACGAGGGATCCCTGAGCGATGACGGCGAGGTGGCGTGATGGAGCGCTCTGAAGAATTCGGCCGATCGGGGTACTGGTACCCCGACTCCGACAGCGCGAGCACGGTCGACGTGCTCAACATGCTCCGCCGCTACCGCTCGGCCGAGACCGCCATGCGAGCCCGCACCAGGGCGTCGATGGGCATGAACGAGACCGACCTGGTCGCGCTGCGCTTCCTGCTGCGCGAGCAGCGGGCCGGCCGCATCGTGCGCCCGATCGACATCGCCCGCATGCTCGACATCTCCACGGCGTCGACGACGACCCTCATCGACCGCCTCGAGAAGGGCGGGCACGCGAAGCGCGAGCCGCACCCGACCGATCGCCGCGCCGGGGTCGTCGTGCCCACGGTCAGCAGCGACGACGAGGTGCGCGAGACCCTCGGCGCGATGCACCGGCGGATGCTGTCGCTCGTCGACGAGATGAGCGACCGCGAGCGTGGCATCGTGACGCGATTCCTCGCCGGCATGACCTCGGCCATCGAAGAGGCGTCGGATCTCGATCAGGAGCTGCGCGACGTCATCCGCTCGCACGAGGAGTCCGAGCCCTCCGGCGAGTGATCCCTCCGCCGCGGGTCAGGCCTTCTCGACCTGATCCTCGACCCGAGCGCCAGCCACTCCGTCGTCGTCCGCGGCGTTCTCGAGGCGTTCGGGGAACAGCTCGTCGAGGTCGAGGTCGGGGTTCTCCTCCTGCGTCTCGACCAGTTCCACGGCCTCCTCGATCGTCTGCACGCTCGGCATCGCACCCGGCAGCGGCCTGCGCGCCGACTCCTTGAGCACCACCACGGCGATGAAGCCGGCGATCGAGGTGCCGATCACGTAGAACGCCGGGGCCAGCGACGATCCGGTCATCTGCACGAGCGCCTCCATCACGACCGGAGCCGTGCCCGCGAACAGGGCGACGGCGAGGTTGTACGAGATGCCCATGCCGCCGTAGCGCGACGACGTCGGGAAGAGCGCGGGCAGAGACGAGGCGAGGTTGGCCACATAGAAGGTCACGGGGAAGGCGAGCAGCACCAGGCCGAGGAGCGTCGACCAGATCTCCCCGTGCATCATGAACAGGAACGACGGCACGGCCAGCACGATCGCCGAGATCGACCCGATGAACAGCACCTTGCGGCGTCCGATGCGGTCGGAGAGCTTTCCGGTGAGCGGGATGCAGAGCGCCATCGCCACGAGCACGGGAAGGGTGAGCAGAGTGCCGTGCACCTCGTCGTAGCCCAGGGTTCCGGTGAGGTACGTGGGCATGTAGGAGGTGAGGGCGTAGCCCACGGTGTTGGCGGCGGCGACGAGCACGAACGCCGTCAGCAGCTCGCGCCAGTATGCGCGGATCAGTGCGAGCACGCCCTTGGGCGCATCCGCCGACGCCTGTGCGTCGTCGGCCGCGCGCTTCGCCGAGTCCTGTGCCTCCTGGAATGCCGGGGTGTCCTCGATCTTCAGCCGGAAGTAGATCGCGATCAGTCCGAGCGGAAGCGCGACGAGGAACGGGATGCGCCAGGCGAAGCCCTGCATGACCTCGGCCGACAGCGTCAGCTGCAGGATCGAGACGAAGGCGGCGCCGATCGCGAAGCCCATGTACGAGCCGAGGTCGAGCAGGGAGGCATAGAAGCCGCGGCGCCGGTCGGGCGCGTACTCGGTGATGAAGGTCGTGGCGCCCGCGTACTCACCGCCGGTCGAGAAGCCCTGCGCGAGCTTGAGCACGATCAGCAGGATCGGCGCCCAGACGCCGATGACCGAGAAGTCGGGGAGCACGCCGATGAGGAATGTGGCCGCGGCCATCATGATCAGCGTGAAGGCCAGCACGCGCTGACGGCCGAGTCGATCGCCGAGCTGGCCGAGCACGATGCCGCCGAGCGGACGGGCGACGAAGGTCACCGCGAAGACGCCGAGCGAGAAGAGCGACTGCGCCCCCGCGGATGCGTCCGGCAGGAACGCCCGCCCGATGATCACCGCGAGATAGCCGTAGACGCCGATGTCGTACCACTCCATGAGATTGCCGACCACGGTGCCGGCGACCGCGCGGCGGAGCATCGGGCGGTCGACGACGGTGACGTCCTCGACCGTGAGCCGACGAGGCTCTGCCGCGGCGGGACGCAGCCGTCGCAGCAGGCGCTGCCACAGGTTCGGCGTGTCATTGTTCAGGCGGTCGGACATGCTGTCTCACTCTCTCTCGCGCCGCACGACCATCGCAGGTCGGGCCGCACAGAAGGCGGGGAGGTGGCTCGCGCCACCTCCCCGCCGTTGCTCACCGGTGTCAGTTGTTGAACGCGTCCTTCACGTTCTCTCCGGCCTTCTTGACGTCGGCCTTCGCCTGGTCGGCGCGGCCCTCCGCCTCGAGCTTCTCGTTGTCGGTCACCTTGCCGACGGCCTCCTTCGCCTTGCCGGCGAGGTCCTGAGCGGTGTTCTTGATCTTGTCATCGAGTCCCATGGGGGCTCCTCTCTCTTATCAGCGGTGGTCTGTGGTCGAGCGCCCGCGCCGTGCGGTCACAGGGGGATGTCGAGGGCGGATGCCGCCAGCGGCAGAGTGCCGGCGGCGATGACCGCGATGAGGCCGACGACTCCGGCGGACTTCCAGAACGGCGTGCGCGATGCGGGGAGCGGGACGCTGCGGAGCCCGGTGGAGCGGCCGACAGCAGCACGTGCCGACAGCGGGGCGACGTCGACAGGACCGTTCGGCAGGATTCGCCGAGACCGGAGCTCACGACGGGTGGGGTACTGCGTGGCTGTCGTCATGTGATCACCTTCCTCCGCCAAAAGATTACTAGATGAACTAGTCAATCGCCAGCCTAGTGAAATTTCCGGTCATCACGCCTACGCTCGACACATGACCGAGCTCACCCAGCCCACCGGGCACGAAGAGGCCCTGCGCGCCCTCCCCCGCGAAGACGGATCGGCGCCTCGCGCGCTGGTGCTCGGCGCCACGGGATACATCGGCGGGCGGCTGACGCCTCGTCTGCTGAACGCCGGATACCGGGTGCGCGCACTGGCCAGGGACGCCGCGCGCGCGGCATCCTTCCCGTGGGGTGCCGACTGCGAGATCGTCGAGGGGTCGGCTGACGACGCGGACGCCGTGGCCGAGGCCATGCGCGATGTCGACGTGGTCTACTACCTGATCCACTCGATGACGGCGGGCAAGGGGTTCGAGGAGAGCGACGAACGAGCGGCCACCACGGTGGCGGATGCCGCGGCGAAGGCCGGCGTGCGCCGCATCGTGTACCTCGGCGGACTGCATCCCGACGATGTGAAGCTCTCGCCTCATCTGCGCTCCCGGGTGCGGGTGGGCGAGATCTTCCTCGAGTCGGGCGTTCCGACGCTCGTGCTGCAGGCGGGCGTCGTGATCGGCTCCGGTTCCGCGTCGTTCGAGATGATCCGGCACCTGACCGATGTGCTGCCGTACATGCCGGCGCCGAAATGGGTGCGCAACCGCATCCAGCCGATCGCGGTGCGCGACGTGCTGCACTACCTGCTGGGCGCCGCGCGCGTCGATGACAGCGTCAACCGCGCCGCCGACATCGGCGGACCCGACGTGCTGCGCTACGGCCAGATGATGAACGGCTATGCGCTTGAGGCGGGTCTGCGCCAGCGCGCGATCGCTGCCCTGCCGGTGCTCACTCCGGGACTCGCATCGCACTGGGTGAACCTGGTGACCCCGGTTCCGCGATCGATCGCGCGCCCGCTCGTCGCGTCGCTGCAGAACGAGTGCATCGTCAAGGACCGCGCGATCGATGACCTCATCCCCCGCCCGGACGGCGGGCTGACCCCGTATCGGACCGCCGTCTCGATGGCGCTGGGCCGTCTCGACGCCGACACCATCGAGACGAGCTGGCAGGATGCCGAGGTCTCGGGCGCCCCCAGCGACCCGCTGCCCAGCGACCCGGACTGGGCGGGACGCACCGTCTTCACCGACACCCGCAAGCTGAAGACGTCAGCTCCGGTCGACGGACTGTGGCGGGTGATCATCGGCATCGGCGGGTCGAACGGCTGGTATTCGTCGAAGTTCCTCTGGGCGGTGCGCGGCTGGATGGACCGGCTCGTCGGCGGAGTCGGGCTCCGCCGCGGACGCCGCAGCAAGGCCGAGGCGCGGGTCGGTGATGCGATCGACTTCTGGCGCGTCGAAGCCGTCGAGGAGCCCGGCCGCAAGACCGACTCGTCGCCCGCGAGCGGCGGACTGCTACGGTTGCGCGCCGAGATGAAGGTGCCGGGCGAGGCCTGGCTCGAGCTGCGCGCACTGCCCGACGGCGACGGATCCCGCTACGAGCAGCGGGCGGTGTTCTTCCCCCGCGGGCTCGCGGGACGGCTGTACTGGCTGGCCGTGCTGCCGTTCCACGGCTTCATCTTCGCGGGCATGGCGGCGAAGATCACCGCCGCGGCATCCGTCCCCGTCGAGACGGTCGCGCCCGGTGCGGGCGAGGCGGGTGCGGGCGAGGCGGGCGTCGGCGAAGCGGGTGCGAGCGAGGCGGGTGCGGGCGAGGCGGCCCCGAGCGAGACGGCCCCCGTCGCCTGAGCCTCTGGGCCCACGCGCGAGGTGAATGCGGGGCCACTTCGACACCGGGACTCACGTGCGGGGCCACTTTCGCAGCGGAAACGGCCGATTCGGATGCGCTACTGACCCCACACCGCGATGGAACCCGCGGGTAGGGGCAACCTCACTCCCACAGCCCGCGTGGCGGGGCCACTTCGGCATCCGGACCCACGCACGAGGTGCATCCGGGGCCACTTCGGCACCCGGACCCACGCGCGAGGTGCCTGCGGGGCCACTTCGGCATCGGGACTCACGTGCGGGGCCACTTTCGCAGCGGAAACGGCCGATTCGGATGCGTTATTGACCCCGCACCGCGATGGAACCAGCGGGTAGGGGCAACCTCACGCCCCACCCACATGGCGGGGCCACTTCGGCACCGGGACTCACGTGCGGGGCCACTTTCGCAGCGGAAACGGCCGATTCGGATGCGTTACTGGCCCCGCACCGGACCGACGGCGGCGCGGGCGGGGTCAAGAATGCACCTGTCGTCAGGAAGGACGCTCGGCGAGGCCCGCAGGGTCGCCCCCGTCATCCGACCCGGCGTCCGCGGCCGCACCCGCACTCGCATCGCCGGCCGCACTCGCGTCGCCGGTCGCACTCGCATCTCCGGCCGGACTCGCATCGCCGGCATCGGCGCCGGCATCCGCAGCGCCACCACCGGCGTCGGGGATGATGTCGATCGCCTCGGTCGCGGTCGCGTAGACCTCGGCGAGGCTGTCGTCGACGTCGGCCTCATCGATCCAGGCGAGGTCGTCTTCCGAGTGGTCGTACTCGACGGGCACGAGCGCGAAGTCGTCGCCGTACTCCTCGAGTCCGGCCATGACGCTGTGGCGAACGGCCATGCGGGCATAGCGCTCGCGCAGGATCATGGGGTCGCGTCGCAGATCCTTCATGAACGCGACCATCATGAAGGCCATGATCACGGCGAACGGCAGCGCCGCGATGATCGTGACGTTCTGCAGCGACTTCAGGCCGCTGCCCTCTTCGCCGGTGACGAGCAGCACCGCCGCGATCACTCCGACCAGGACTCCCCAGACGACGGCGACCCAGCGCGACGGCTCGGGGCGGCCCTGCTGCGAGAGCGTGCCCATGACGAGCGAGGCCGAATCGGCGCCGGTGATGAAGAAGATCGAGATCAGCAGGATGAGCACGATGCTGGTGATCAGCGGGAACGGCAGGTTCTCGAGCACGCCGAAGAGCACCTCTTCGGGCGGGTCGACCGTGAGCCCTGCGCCGTTCATCTGCTGCTGGATCGCCGTGGTTCCGAAGATCGCGAACCAGATGAGCGAGATGGCGGCCGGAACCAGGATGACGACGGAGACGAACTGTCGCAGCGTGCGGCCCCGCGAGATCTTGGCGATGAACATGCCCACGAACGGCGACCAGGAGATCCACCACGCCCAGTAGAAGATCGTCCAGCTCGACAGGAACATCTGCGCCTCGTCGCCCTGCGACGCCGACCGCGCGACCATCTCGGGCAGGTCGCCGAGGAACTGCACGGCGACCGAGGGGATGACGTTCAGGATCAGCAGCGTCGGTCCGACGAAGAAGACGAAGAATGCGAGCAGCAGCGCGACGACCGCGTTGATGTTCGACAGCGCGCGGATGCCCTTCGAGACGCCCGAGACCGCCGAGGCGATGAAGCAGGCGGTGAGCACGGCGATGGCCGCGATGAGCACGCCGTTGCCGAGTTCGCCGATGCCGCTGACGATCTCGACGCCGTGGCCGATCTGCAGGGCTCCCAGGCCGAGCGACGCGGCGGTGCCGAAGAGGGTCACGATGATCGAGAAGATGTCGATCGTGCGACCGAGGGGTCCGGTGGTGCGCCCCTCACCGAGCAGCGGCGCGAAGATCGACGAGATCAGGGGCGTGCGGCCACGACGGAACGCGCCGTACGCGATCGCGCCGCCGACCAGCGCGTAGAAGGCCCACGCCTGCGGGCCCCAGTGGTAGAGCACCTGCGCCTGCGCCGTGTGCATGGCCTCGAGGGTGTTCGCCTCGACCGTTCCGGGCGGCGGGTTCTCGAAGAAGGTGAGCGGCTCGGCGGCGCCCCAGAAGACGAGACCGATGCCCATTCCGGCGGCGAAGAGCATCGAGATCCACGAGAACATCGAGAATTCGGGCTCTTCGTCGTCGCGGCCCAGGGGAATGCGTCCGTAGCGGCTGAAGCCGACGAAGAGCATGAAGACGAGGATGACGGTCGCGATCGTGGTGAAGAAGAAGCCGAAGTACTCGACGACCCACCCGAGCACGGTCGAGGTCGTGCCCGAGAGGTTGTCACCCGCGAACACGCCCCACGCGATGAACGCGAGGGTCAGCGCGACGGCGATGCCGAAGACGAGCGGATCGGTGCGGTAGGTGCGTCCGGTCTCTTCGACCGAGACGCCGGGCACGAGCGCCGGGTGCACGCCGCGCGGCGGAACCGCGGCGATGTCGCGCACGATCTTCTGCGCGGTCTCGGTGGCCTTCGCGGCCTGCCTGATCGCGGCGGTGGAGGTCTTCGGAGGCTCGTTCCTCGTGGGCGTCTTCTCGTCCGGAGTGTCCATGAGAACCCATTCTCCCATGCCGGCATTCTGCGACCTGGACGGAAAGGCCAGATGAACGGGTCGATCCGCGGCGCTCCGGGGCGCACACGCCGGGCGGATGCCGGATGCTCCGGGTTCTCCGGGCGCGTCAGCGCGAGCAGTCCGGGCGCGTCAGCGCGAGCGACGACCGCCAAACACCGAGTGCAGCAGGGGCAGCGCCGAGACGCAGATGAGGGTGATGCCGAGCGGCGGCAGCGGCGTGACGAGCAGCGCGCCTCCGACGAGCATCGCGGCGAACAGCACGCCCGATCCGATGCGGCGGGCGATGCCCTCGAGCCGGTCGAGGCGGCGCTCGAGGGCCGAGGTGTCGAAGGTGACGTTGCCGTCGTCGACGCGGGTGATGATCGCGTCGATCCGCTTCGGCAGGCGGTAGGTGACGGCGGCGGTCTCCATGGCCTGCTGCGCCATGTCCTGCATGAGGTTGCCCGACTCGTCGCGCAGCAGGCGGCCGGCGTAGGGCTCGGCGGCGTCCCACACGTTGAACGATGGATCGAGGCTCGAGCACATGCCCGAGGTCAGCGACACCGCACGGATGAGCAGCAGCATGTTCTCGGGCAGCTGGAGCGGAAGCGAGCGCACCATGTCGCCGAACTCGTCGGCGAAGTCGGTGAACTCCCGAGGGTCGACCTTGCTGAGCTCGGCGAAGCCCATGCCGCCGAAGCGGGCGAACAGCGCGCGGAGCGCCCGCTCGAGCTCGGCGGTGTCCGCGGAGGGCAGCAGCACGCCGATCTCCTGGGCCGCGGTGACCAGGCCTCGACTGTCGCGACCGGCGACCGCGATCAGCAGTGTGCGCAGACCGTCGCGGAGGTTGTCGGGCACCTCGGCCATCATCCCGAAGTCGATGAAGGTGAGGCGGAAGTTGCGGCCGGTCGTCGAGTCGGCCTCCGGTGTCACGAAGATGTTGCCCGGGTGCGGGTCGGCGTGCACGAAGCTGTGCGTGAACACCTGGTCGAACATGACCTCGGCGAACACGTCGGCGACCTCGGCCGGATCGATGCCGGCTGCCCGCAGAGCATCCGTGTCGTTGATCTTGATCGCGGTGACGTCCGAGAGCGTGAGCACGCGCCGGGTCGACCGCTCCCAGACGATCTCGGGCGCGCTGACGCGGGGGTCGCCGGCGAAGTTCTCACGGAAGCGCTCGGCGCTGGCGGCCTCGTGCAGGTAGTCGATCTCCTCGAGGCTGGTCTGCGCGAACTCCTCGACGAGGCCGGGCGCGTCGACCCGATCGGCGACCAGTCGCACGCGCATCGCCCAGCGGGCGACGCGGCGGAGGGCCGCGAGGTCGACCGCGACGATCTCGTCGATGCCGGGGCGCTGCACCTTGACGACGACGTCGCCGAGACCGGTGTCGACGGCATCCTGCGCGGAGAGTCGGGCCCGGTGCGCTTGGCCGAGGGATGCCGCAGCGACCGGCGTCTCATCGAACCAGGCGTAGGCCTCAGCGAGCGGACGGCCGAGTTCGGCCTCGGCGGCCGCGCGGATGTCGGCGAACGGCACGGCCGGGACCTCGTCCTGCAGTCCCTCGAGCTCCTTCGTGATCTCGGGCGGCAGCACGTCGAGGCGCGACGACATGAACTGCCCGACCTTGATCATGAGGCCGCCGAGTTCGACCGCGAGCACGTGGAACCGCTTCGCGAAGCGCTGCATGCGCGGCGACCGGGTGCGCTCGGCGATCGAGCTCATGCCGAAGCGCGGCAGCACGAGCTCGAACCACCAGACCTTGAGGAACTCGCGCGCCGCGAACGACAGGATGCGGCGGTACCGGGCACGATGGGCGCCCTGCGCCGCAGCATCCGTCATGTGTCGTCCCTGTGTCGTGTGCGATCAGTCCTGAGCGAGGATCGAGTACAGCCTACGGCGGGCCTCGTCGAGGATCTCGACCGCCTGCTGCACCTGCTCGGTGCTGCCGCTGCGACCGACGGCCGCGGCTGCCGCCGCGAGGTCGACGCCCGCCTTGGGCAGTGCGCTGTAGCGGGGGTTGTCGTGCGAGCCCTCGCTCTTCGACTGCGACTCCCACGGGGCGGGGGTCTCGGTGTGCTCGGCGGCGACGGCGCGGCCGGCCTCGGTGAGCGAGTAGGTCTTGCGACCGTTCTGCTCCTGAGCCTCGATCAGGCCCTCGTCTGCCAGCAGCTGCAGGGTGGGGTAGACCGAGCCTGCGCTCGGCTTCCACGATCCGCCGCTGCGATCGGCGATCTCGTTGATGATCTGGTAGCCGTGCATCGGCTTCTCGGTGAGCAGCGACAGCACCGCGGTGCGGACGTCGCCCTTCGCCATGCGCGAGCCGCCGCTGGGGCGCTGCTCGAAGGACTTGCGGAGCTGCTCCATGGCATCGAAGATCGCGGATGCGGGTCCGCCCTGGCCCGAGCCGAAGCCGGATCCGCCGAACGGGTTCGAGGGGAATGCGTTGTTCATGATGACCTCCCGGAAGTGGTGAGCGATAGTCAACGATATATCGTTAAGGCTGAATGTGGGGTGGGAGTCTCGGCCCGGAAGGTGAACTTCGGCGGATGTGTCGATCGGCCTGCTGCTCGATCGTCATCTCTCTGTACGCTGACCGTCGAACAGTGAGGAAGAGACATGCGCTACACACTGCTGTTGCACTACGAAGAGCTCGATGCCGAGACTCTGGGCGCCGAGGCGCTCGCAGAGGGCCAGGCCGCATTCGCGAGCTACGCCGCCACCCTGCAGTCGGCAGGGGTGCTCGTCTCGGCCGAGGTTCTGCAGCCGTCGGCCGTCAGCACCACCGTTCGCGTGCGCGATGACGCGCTGCAGGTGCAGGACGGCCCGTTCGCCGACACGAAAGAGCAGCTCGGCGGCACGGTCGTCATCGACGTCCCCGACCTGGATGCCGCGATCGGATTCGCCCGCCAGGCCCCGCCGGCGTTCTGGGGTGCGGTCGAGATCCGCCCGGGTGCCGTGTTCACGGTCGACGGCGTCTGGACTCCGAACCGATGATCCCCGAGGGGGTCCGGGCCGCTGCAGAGAGTGCGGCGAGGACCTCCTACGGCCGGCTGGTCGCGCTGCTCGCGGCGCGGTCCGGCGACCTCGCGCTCGCCGAGGACTCCCTGTCGGGAGCGTTCGAAGAGGCGCTGCGGCGCTGGCCGGATGCCGGAGTGCCCGACAACCCGGAAGGGTGGTTGATGACCGTGGCGAGGAACAGGCTGCGCGATATGTGGAAGTCGGCGGCGGCGACGGCATCCGCTCCCCTCGCCGAGGAGAGCGCTCGCGTCGATCCGCTCGCCGACCATGATCCGCTCGCGATCGGCGACAAGCGACTCGAACTGCTGTTCGTGTGCGCGCATCCGGCGATCGACCCTGCCGTGCGCGCGCCGCTCATGCTCCAGACCGTGCTCGGATTCGAGGCGGCCGAGGTCGCGCGCGCGTTCGCCGTTCCGGCGACGGCGATGGCACAGCGCCTGGTGCGGGCGAAGCGACGCATCAGAGATGCCCGCATCCCGTTCGCGATTCCGGACCGCCGCTCGATGCCCGAACGATTGCCCGCTGTGCTGGAGGCGGTCTACGGATGCGCCGCGCTCACCTGGCGCGGCGACGCCGAGTCGATGGCGGGCGAAGCGCAGTACCTGGCCGTCACTCTGGCGGGGCTTCTCGATGACGAGCCCGAGGCGTGGGGGCTGGCCGCCCTCACGACGCTGACTCTCGCGCGGCGCTCTCGCGAGTTCATCCCCCTCGACGAGCAGGATCCCCAGACCTGGGATGCGGCGCTGATCGCCGAGGGCGAGGCGTACCTGCGGCGAGCGCGGCCGACCGGTGCGCCGGGACGATTCCAGCTCGAGGCGGCGATCCAGGCGGTGCACTGCGATCGGCTGCGCACGGGCGCGACCGATTGGGACTCACTGCGGATGCTGTACGCCGCGCTTCTCGCGGTCGCTCCGACCCTCGGCGCCCGGGTCGCGGCCGCCGTCGTCACCGCGCGCATCGACGGAGCCGAGGCTGGCCTCGCCGCACTTCCGGCCCATGCAGAGGGATTCCAGCCGTACTGGGCGGCTCGGGCGGGCCTGCTCGCCGAGGCCGGACAGGATGCCGGTGAGGCCTACGCGCGGGCGATCGCGCTCGCCGACGACGACGGCGTCATCGGCTTCCTCCGCGGCCGCGCGGCGGCCCACGCACGATCCCACTGACACGCACTGCACGCATACGCCGCACGCACTGCACGCACACGGCGCTGAAAGCAAGCCCCGTGCGCTCCATAGCCGACGATGTTTGACTGCCGTCGATGTCGTCTTCCCCTGCCGTTTCCCCACCGTCCACTTCGATCAGAGTGAGCGTCGTCGTTCCCGTGTTCCGTCCGGGAGCGGCGTTCGACGAGCTCATCGCGTCTCTCGATCGGCAGACGCTCGATCACGGCCGGTTCGAGGTGCTGCTCTGCGACGACGGCTCCGGTGAGGAGACGGCGGCTCGACTGGTCGAGATCGCGCGTGATCGTCCCTACGTGCGCGTCGCGTATCTACCGCATTCGGGGTGGCCGGGAACACCGCGCAACCACGGGATCGACGATGCGCGCGGCACGTACATCCAGTTCGTCGATCAGGACGACTGGCTCTACGACGGCGCCCTCGAGGCGCTCTGCGACTACGCCGACGAGCATGCATCCGATGTCGTGGTCGGCAGGGAGGTCGGCATCGGCCGGCGGCTTCCGAGTCGCATCTTCCGCCGCGACATCCCCCGCGCGCGACTCGGCGAGGATCCGCTGCTCGAGATGCTGACGCCGCACAAGATGTTCCGCACCTCGTTCCTGCGCGAGAAGCGCATCCGATTCCCCGACGGCAAGGTGCGCCTCGAAGACCATCTGTTCGTGATGAGGGCGTACTTCGAGGCGTCGACGATCTCGATCCTCGCCAGCCGCCCCTGCTACGCGTGGGTCAAGCACGCGGGCAGTGCCAGTTCGTCGCGGATCGAACCCGAGACGTACTTCCCGCATCTCGAGGCCGTGCTCGATCTCGTCGAGCGGTACACCGAACCGGGGCGACTGCGCGACCGGCTGCTGCGGCACTGGTTCCGCGGCAAGATCCTCAAGCGGGTGTCGGGCAAGAAGTACGCCGGGTACCCCGAGGAGTATCGCCAGCGACTGCTCGACGTCGTCATCCCGCTCGCGCGACGTCGCTTCGGACCCGGCGTCGACGGGGGCCTGGCCTTTCCGAACCGCATCCGGGCCGCACTGCTGCGAGCCGATCGACGCGCCGACCTGCTGACGTTCGCGCGGTTCGAGGCCGAGCTCACCTGCCGGGCGGTGGTGACGTCGGCACGGTGGTCGCGGGGCGGCGGACTGTATCTCACCGTCGATGTCTCGATCACCCGCGACGGGCAGGACGCACTCGAGTTCGAGCCGGGCACGGGCGTCATGACGTCACTGCCGATCGCGATGGACGGCCTTCCGACCGGTCTTCTCGAAGCCAAGCGGGAGATGTCCAACGATCACGTCGAGCTGGTGTGGCGCGACAAGGCCGCGGCGATCGAGCGTCGTGTGGCGAACCTCCACCCACGCAGCCTCGACTCCCTCCGCATCGCGATCGACCCGCTGAAGGTGTTCCGGCCCGACGACGAGTCGCGCGGGGCGAAGCTCTTCGTGACCGTGCGACGGGCGGGGTGGACCTTCGACGTCCCTCTCCGAGCGGATGCTGCGACGCTCGCCGCCGCGGGACGCTCACCCCTGCTCGCCGGGCGCACGTGCACGCCGGTCGCGGGACGCGGCGGCGCCGTCGAGCTGCGCAGGCAGTACCCCGGCGGCCGGCTCAAGGACCTGGCCGGCCGCGCTGTGCGTCGGGTGCGGAGCGGCTCGCGCACGAAGTGACGAGGGTCAGCGCGGCAGCGTGAGCACCTCGGCCCCGGTCTCGGTGATGGCGATGGTGTGTTCGGTGTGGGCTGTGCGGCATCCGGTCGCACTGCGCAGCGTCCAGCCGTCGTCGTCGATGACCAGCCGGTCGGTGTCGGCCATCACCCACGGTTCCAGTGCGAGCAGCAGGCCGGGGCGCAGTCTGTAGCCGCGGCCGGGGCGTCCGTCGTTCGCGACGTGCGGGTCCTGGTGCATCGTCGAACCGATGCCATGGCCGCCGAACTCGAGATTGATCGGGTAGCCCGCGTCGCCGAGTACCGTGCCGATCGCGTGGGAGAGGTCGCCGATGCGCGCGCCGGGTCGGGCTGCGGCGATCGCGGCGGCCAGCGCACGCTCGGTCGCGTCGATCATGTCGAGGTCGGCGGATGCCGCACCGTCGCCGACCACGAAGCTGACGGCGGCATCCGCTGAGATCCCCCGGAGCGTGACGGCGAGGTCGAGAGTGAGAAGGTCGCCGTCGAGGAGGGCGTAGTCGTGCGGCATCCCGTGCAGCACCGCATCGTTCACGGCAGTGCAGACGTAGTGGCCGAAGGGCCCCCGACCGAAGGAGGGGGCGTAATCGACGTAGCAGGACTGCGCACCGGCATCCTCGATCATCTGCTTCGTCCAGCGGTCGAGGTCGAGCAGGTTCACCCCGACCGCCGCTCGCTCCTTGAGGGACTGGAGGATGCCGCCGACGAGGGCGCCCGCGTCTCGTGCACGAGCCAGTTCGTCGCGGTTCAGGATCTCGATCATGGGGTTCTCCACAGCTCGCCGTCGGTCGTTCCAATAACTATACCGGTAATACTATCCCGGTATTACAATGGGCTCATGATGGTTCGGATGCCCCTGACTCCCGCCGAGGTCGAGCGGGGCGAGCGCCTCGGCGCGCTGCTGCGGCGAGCGCGCGGTGAGCGATCGATGCTGAGCGTCGCCCTCGAGGCGGGGGTCTCGCCCGAGACCCTGCGCAAGATCGAGTCGGGTCGCGTGGCGACCCCCGCCTTCTCGACCATCGCCGCGATCGCCGGCGTGCTGCACCTCTCGCTGGACTCGGTGTGGTCCGAGATCGAGCCGGCGGTGCATGCGGTCGGTCGCACGCAGGTCGCGTCCTGAGATGGCGCATGCGCTGATCACGGGCAGCTCGCGCGGCATCGGCCGCGCAGTGGCGCAGGCCTTCGCCCGACGGGGCGACCGGGTCGTCGTGCACTACGGCCGCGATCGCGCGGCCGCGGAAGAGACCCTCGCCTCACTCGAAGGCTCGAACCATGCGATCGTGGGCGGCGACGTCGGGGACCCGGCGGAGGCGCAGCGCGTGGTCGAGGAGGGCATCGCAGCCCTGGGTTCACTCGACATCCTGGTGAACAATGCGGCCGTGGCCCCGAGCACGGCGAACGAGCATCGCGTCGACTCGACGACGTATGCCGAGTGGCAGCGCGCCTGGTCTGCCATGGCCTCGGTGAACCTGCTCGGCGCCTCGAACGTCACGATGCTCGTCGCTCAGCACATGATCGAGCGGGGCAGCGGCGGATCGATCGTCAACGTCGGGTCACGCGGCGCGTTCCGCGGAGAGGCCGACCACCCCGCGTACGCCGCGACCAAGGCAGGACTGCACGCGTTCGGGCAGTCGATGGCGCTGGTGCTCGCACCCCACGGCATCTCTGTGACCTCGGTCGCTCCGGGAATGGTGGCGACAGACCGGCAGACGGCGAAGCTCGAAGGAGAGCAGGGCGACAGCATCCGCGGTCAGAGTCCGTTTGGCCGGGTGGGCACGCCCGAAGAGGTGGCGGATGCCGTCGCCTATCTCACCTCGCCCACCGCGGTGTGGGCATCGGGCACGGTGCTCGACCTGAACGGCGCGTCGTACTTCCGCTGAGGCGGTGGGCTCTCGCCTGGGCTGTTGCGGGTCACGAACGCAGCACGGACTCCAGCAGGCCGGGGAACAGCTCGTCGAGCTCTGCGCGGCGCAGCGTCAGCATCCGTCGCCGGCCGTTGGGCTCGTTGCGGATCACGCCCGCTTCGCGCAGCACCTTCATGAAATGCGACTTGGTGGACTTCGGCAGGTTCGGGTCGGTCGCGTGGCATTCCGCCATGTCGAGCGGCCCGTCGGCGAGCTGTCGCGCGATCGCCAGACGCTCGGGGTCGCTGAGGGCGAAGAGCACGTCGGTGAGCTGGATCTCGGATCGCTCGGGGTGCGGGAGTTCGCCAGGCATGGTTCGAGAATAGTTGAACAATTGCGGGATCGCGAGTACGCTCCGATAGTTCGATGAATCTCGAACCAATACCGCGGGAGCACTCATGACCACCACGTCACCGATCGACACGACCGCGACGGCACCTCGGATCCGTCGCCCGCGCTTCGGCTTCGCGCTGGCCGTCGTGACGCAGATCTCGATGATGATGGGCGCGAGTGCGCCGTCGCCGTTCTACCCCGTGCTCGCCGCAGAGATCGGATTCGACGCGATCGTCATCAGCGCCGTCTTCGCCGTCTACGCGGTCGCCCTGCTGCTCGCCCTGCTCACCGCAGGCTCGCTCTCCGACCATGTCGGGCGGCGACCGGTCGCGATCGGCGGTCTCCTGGTGCTCGCCGCGAGCATGGTGCTGTTCTGGCATGCCGATACGGTCGCCACGCTCATGCTCGCCCGCATCCTGCAGGGGGCGGCGAGTGGCGTGCTCATCGCAGCCCTCTCGGCCGCCGCGCTCGACCTCGCCCCCGGTGGCCGTTCGAGGGTCGCCGCATTGTGGAACGCGCTCAGCCCCGGAATCGGCCTCGCCCTCGGCGCGCTCGTCTCGGGCATCGCGCTGGACGTGACCGGACAGCCGCTGCTCGACGTCTTCGCACCCCTGACCGCCGTGTACATCGTGCTCGCGGGGCTCTTCTTCCTGGCACCCGAGACCGCTCCGCTGCGGCCGGGAGCACTCGCGTCGCTGAGCTTCCGACTGTCGGTGCCGGCCGGCATCCGCTCGGACTTCTGGCGCGGAGCCCCCGCGATCATCGCCGGCTGGGCGACGGGTGGGCTCTTCCTCTCACTCGGCGCGAACATCGTGCGCACCCAGCTCGGCGGTGAGGCGCACGTCTGGCAGGGACTCGCGGTCGCGATGCTGGCCGGCGTCGGTGCGGTCACCGCATTCCTCTTCCGCAACCGGCGCCCGCGCACCTCGGTGATCTTCGGCACCGCGGCCCTCGCCGTCGGCACCGCGCTGTCGCTCTGGGCGCTCGCGACCGGGTCGCTTCCGTTCTACCTCGCCGCGACCGCCGTGACCGGCATGGGATTCGGCACCGCCTTCTCGGGAGTCGTCGCCTCACTCGCACCCCGCATCCCCCCGACCGACCGCGCCGACACGTTCGCCGTGATCTACCTGCTCGCCTACCTCGCCTTCGGCGTGCCCGCAGTCGTCGCAGGGATGCTGGTCGGAGCCTTCGGACTCGGCGCAGTGTGCGTCGGGTACGGCGTCGCGGTCATCGCGCTCGCGCTCATCGCACTGGTGCTGCGGGTGCGTCGAGCGGAGTAGCTGCTCTCTGTTGGGTGGAGGTCTCTCGCGTCGGAGGGGATCTCTCGCGCCGAAGGACAGATGCCGCCGACACCTCCTTCGGTAGACGCGATCTCCTTCCGAGCGCGCGCCGCCTCCGGCATCCCACCGACTGCGAAGGAGATCTCTCACTCCGAAGGAGAGATACCGCCGACACCTCCTTCGGTAGACGCGATCTCCTTCCGAGCGCGCGCTGCCCTCCCGCATCCACCCCCAGTACGAAGGAGATCTCTCGCCCCGAAGGACGGATGCCGCCGACACCTCCTTCGTTATGCGCGATCTCCTTCCGAGCGCGCGGCCCCGGCATCCACTCCCACTGCGAGGGAGATCTCTCGCCTCGAAGGAGGGATGTCGCCGATATCTCCTTCGGTATGCGCGATCTCCTTCCGAGCGCGCGGCCCCGCATCCGGAGGAGATCTGCGCACCGGCGGAGATCTGCGTAGCGGAGGAGATCTGCGCACCGGAGGACGAACTCGCGCAGTTGATCCTCCCTTCCGTAGATCTCCTCTGCATCGAACGCGCCCCCGCACATCCACCTTGCCGAATCGAACGATTAACGATAGATTTCTGCTGTTGTTCGATGAGGGGTGGAGTCATGGCGAAGTCGACGATCATCGTGCTGCGGGTCGTGATCGCGTTGGCGCTTGTCGGATCCGTGGCCGTGCAGGCGCTCATCGTGCCGCTGCTGTGGCTCGACCTCGCCGACGAAGAGCTGTGGGCACGGATCGCCTTCGTGTCGATCGTCGTCCTCGGGGTCGGCACTCTGCAGGTCTTCGGCATCTGCGTGTGGCTGCTGCTCACGAAGGTGCGTCGCGGATCGATCTTCTCGACCTCGTCGTTCCGCTACATCGACGTGATCATCGGCGCGATCCTCGTGGCCGCGGCTCTCCTGTGGATCCTCGCGGCGATACTCGCTCCGGGCTCGGCAGCTCCGGGTCTCGTCGCGCTCATCGGCGGAGCCGGGGTGGTACTCGCCGGCGTCGCCCTGCTGGTCGTGGTGATGAAGGCGCTGCTGCGGCAGGCGATCGACCGCGATGTCGAGGCGCAGGCGCTGCGGTCCGAGCTCGACAACGAGGTCATCTGATGCCCGTCGTCGTCGACATCGACGTGATGATGGCGCGACGCAAGATGGGTGTCGGCGAGCTGGCCGAGCGCATCGGGATCACGCCGACGAACCTGGCCGTGCTGAAGAACGGGCGGGCGAAAGCCGTGCGGTTCTCGACCCTCGACGCACTGTGCGAAGCGCTGGAATGCCAGCCCGGCGACATCCTGCGCTGGGAGGCGTGAGGGGGACCTCTTTCGTCGCGGCACTCACACCCACGCACCCACACACCCACACACACACGCACCCACGCACCCACGCAACGGAGGAGATCTGCGCTTCAGAAGGCCTGATCCCGGGATTCTCTCCTTCGGAAGCGCATTTCTCCTTCACAATGCGTGATGCGCGCGCTTCGAGACCTCGACACGGCAGCCATCGCACTCCTGCAGTGCGGAGGAGAACAGCGCACGGGAGGATGACCTCGTCAATACGGCCCTCCGCATCGCAGATCTCCTCCGCATCGACGAGGTCAGCAAGAGAGGGACAGCACTGGATGCCGGACGTCGAAGCCCCCGGAGGCCAATACCTACCGCCGCGCGAGCAGGTCGCGCAGTCGCGCGGCCTCGCCCTCGGGCATCCCGTAGCCGTGCTCGGGCGCCGGGTACTGCCCGCCTCGCACCTCGTCGGCATAGGCCGCGACCCCCGCGATGGACACACCGCGCACATCGGCGTAGCGCTTGACGAACTTGGCGGCCCCGCCGGCGTAGATGCCGAGCAGGTCGTGGAAGACGAGCACCTGGCCGTCGGCATCCGCTCCGGCTCCGATGCCGATCAGCGGAATGCGCAGCAGGGGCGCGAGAGCGGCGGTGACCTCGGACGGCACTGCTTCGATCACGAGCAGCGAAACTCCGGCATCCTGCAGCGCGAGGGCGTCGTCGATCACGGCGAGCGCCGCCTCGGCGGTGCGTCCCTGGGCGCGGTATCCGCCGAGCGAGGTCGCAGTCTGCGGCGTGAGTCCGACATGGCCGACGACGGGGATGCCGGCATTCACGAGCGCTCGGGCACGGTCGACCGTGGTGCCGCCGCGCTCGATCTTGACCAGGTCGACGCCGGCCTCCTTGATGAAGCGCTGCGCGGTCGCGAGGGCGAGCTCATCCGACGCCTCGTATGAACCGAAGGGCAGGTCGCCGACGAGCAGTGGCTTCGTGAGTCCGCGCCGCACGGCCTTCGTCAGCATCAGCATCTCGTCGGTCGTGACGGGCACGGTGCTGTCGTGGCCGAGCACGGTCATCGCGGCCGAATCACCGACGAGCACCAGGTCGACGCCGGCCTCCTCGACGATCTGCGCACTCGGGAAGTCGTACGCGGTGACCATGACGATCGGCTCGCCGGCATGCTTCTTGGCGTCGAGATCGCGCAGGGTCAGTCGCTTCGTGGGGGCGGCGTGGGCGCTCATGGCGTGAACCCTCTCAGCAGGTGGTTGTCGATCAATCGGGCGGCGCCGACACGGGCGGCGACGAGCAGCAGGGCGTCGCGGTCGATGCGGGTGACGGGCTGAAGCGTCTCAACATCCCGGAGTTCCAGGTACTCGACGTCGATTCCCGCCTCGGCGAGAACATCCCGGGCAGCGGACAGGATGCCATCGCCATCGCCGATACCGTCCCCGTCGCCCGAACGGTGCGCCGCATCCGCCGCGTCGAGCGCACGGTTCAGCGCGGTCGCCCGGGCGCGAGCATCCGCGTCGAGGTACACGTTGCGCGAGCTCATGGCGAGTCCGTCGGGTTCGCGGACGATGGGGCACGCCTCGATGCGCACATCGAGGTTCAGGTCACGCACGACCCGGCGGACGACGAGCACCTGCTGCGCATCCTTCTGCCCGAAGTACGCGACGTCGGGCTGCACGATGCCGAACAGCTTCGTGACGACGGTCGCGACGCCGTCGAAGTGGTGGGGGCCGCGGCTCGCGCCGTCGAGCACCTCGGTGATGCCCGCCACGTGGATGTTCGTGGCGAAGCCGTCGGGGTAGATCTCGGCCGGCTCGGGGGCGAAGAGAAGGTCGACGCCCTCCGCTTCAGCGAGCGCGGCGTCACGCGCTTCGTCGCGCGGGTAGGTGCTGAGGTCTTCGTTCGCGGCGAACTGGGTCGGATTGACGAAGAGCGAGACGACGACGAGGTCGTTCTGCGCCCTCGCCGCGCGCATGAGCGAGAGGTGCCCCTCGTGGAAGGCGCCCATGGTCGGGACGAGCCCGACAGTCCCGCCGTCACCGCGGGCGTCTCGAACCGCGGTGCGCACCTCGGCGATCGTACGGAGGATTCTCATGACCGGGGCTTTCTGTCGGCGACCGCTCGGGTGGCGGCGGCGAGTGCGTCGAAGAGGTCGGCGAAGTCGGCAGATGCTGCGCGCTGCCGCGCGACGGTCGCCTCGTCGCCGCGAGCGATCGGACCGGTGAGGGCCGATGCCGCGCCGGATGCCACCCAGTTGTCGACCGTCTGCTGCACGAGCGGTGCGAGGTGGGCGCGATCCAGCCCGGAGGGAGCCGCGAGGCGCTCGGCGGCGTCGAGCACCGTGAGCACGAAGTTCGAGGCGAAGGATGCGGCCGCGTGATACTCCGCGCGGTGGGCGTCGTCGACGCGGAAGGGTGTCGCACCGAGCGCTGTGGCGAGCTGCTCGGCCACCGCGAGCGCCTCTGGTGTGCGGGCGTCGACCGCGACGCCGATTCCGCGGAAGACCTCGGGCGTCTCGGTGCCGGTGAAGGTCTGCAACGGGTGGATGCTGAAGTCGACGTCGGTGAGCGGCGTCGCGCCTGAGACGTGCGCGACGAGTCGAGCATGCGGTCGCGCGGCGAAGGCCACCGCCGCGATCGCCGAATCGGGAACGCAGAGCAGCGCGATATCGGCATCCGGCATCCGGTCGTCGCGACGAAGCGGGCCGAGGACGCCGAAGCCCGCTGCACGCAGGGCCCGGGCGAGAACGCCGCCGAGACGACCGGCGCCGACGATGGCGATGGTCGTGTCAGGGGCGAGAACAGGGGTGCTGTGCATGTCGATTCCCCGGCCGAGAAGGGCGGCGCGGATGGGATGAGTATCCGCCCGAGACCGGGTACGCGCAAAATCTCGGAGCATACTGACAATCCGAACGCGCCCAGCCCTTGTCACTCTGGTGCGCAGAACAGGCAGAACCCTGCTCTCAATGACCTCTCGATCTCGCCACCCTCCCGCGACACCACCGATCGGGAGGGGATCCTCGATGCGGAGGGCCGATTCCCGGCATCCGCCCTCCGTACTGCAGAAATCCTCCGCATCGAGACCGAGGTCTTACGCTGGAACGTCTGCCCCATCCCCGGGCACCTTCTCTGGAGCATCCCCATGTCTGCACTCGCGGTCGACGATCGCGCCCACTATCGGGCGAATCCCACTGTCCTCCAGGCGCTGAAGAGTCCGCGGATGCTGACGCGCGAGGTGCTCGCGGGCCTGGTCGTGGGTCTCGCGCTGATCCCCGAGGCGATCGCGTTCTCGGTGATCGCGGGCGTCGACCCGAAGGTGGGGCTGTTCTCGTCGTTCATCATGGCGGTGTCGATCGCGTTCCTCGGCGGGCGCCCCGCGATGGTGACCGCGGCGACCGGAGCCGTCGCGCTCGTGATCGCACCGGTCGCTCCGACCTACGGGATGGACTACTTCATCGCGACCGTGATCCTCGCGGGCATCTTCCAGGTGCTCCTCGGGGTGCTGGGCGTCGCGAAGCTGATGCGATTCATCCCACGCAGCGTCATGGTCGGGTTCGTGAACGCGCTCGCGATCTTCGTGTTCAGCTCGCAGTTCCCGCAGCTGATCGACGTGCCGTGGCTGGTGTATCCGCTGGTCGCACTGGGGATCGTCGTGATGATCGTGATGCCGAGGATCACCCGGGTCGTGCCGGCGCCACTCGTGTCGGTGATCATCGTGACCGGTGTCGTGCTGGCGTTCGCGATCACCGTGCCGACGGTCGGCGATCAGGGCGAGCTGCCGAAGAGCCTTCCCGAGCTGTTCATCCCGAACGTGCCGCTCACCTGGGAGACGTTCACGATCATCGCTCCGTTCGCCCTCGGGGTCGCGCTGGTCGGGCTCATGGAGTCACTGCTCACCGCCAAGCTCGTCGACGAGATCACCGACACCCACTCGAACAAGACGCGCGAGTCGTGGGCGCAGGGCGTGGCGAACATGCTCTCCGGAATCTTCGGAGGCATGGGCGGATGCGCGGTGATCGGCCAGACCATGATCGGCGTCAAGGCGTCCGGGGCGCGCACCCGCATCTCGACGTTCTGCGCCGGCATCTTCCTGTTCCTGCTGGTCGTCGTGTTCGGCGACTTCGTCGGCACGATCCCCATGGCCGCCCTCGTCGCCGTGATGATCATGGTCGCGATCGGCGCCTTCGACTGGCACAGCGTGAAGCCGTCGACCCTCAAGCGGATGCCGAAGAGCGAGACCTTCGTGATGGTGGCGACCGTCGTGCTCGTGCTCCTCACCCACAACCTCGCGGTCGGCGTCGTCGGCGGGGTGCTGGTCGCATCCGTGCTGTTCGTGCGCCGCGTGGCGCACTTCGTCTCGGTCGAGCGCTCGGTCGACCGCTCGGTCTCGGGCGACGTCGCGCGCTACGTCGTGAACGGCGAGCTGTTCTTCGCCTCGAGCAACGACCTCACCACCCTCTTCGAGTACCCCGACGACCCCGAGCATGTCGTGATCGACCTGTCGGGATCGCACATCTGGGATGCGTCGACCGTCGCCGCTCTGGATGCGATCGAGACGAAGTACGCAGCGCTCGGCAAGAGCGTCGAGATCGTCGGGATGAACGAGAGCAGTCAGGGGATGCGGGGACGGTTGACCGGCGGGTTCGAGTAGCGATCCACCCGGACGCGCCTCAGCGCACGAGGGCGGGCCGCTTGCTGTCGAACTGCCAGTCGGGCAAGAGGTACTGCATGCCGATCGCGTCGTCGCGGGCGCCGAGCCCGTGCTCGACATACAGCTCGTGGGCCTCGGCGAGCCGCACGCGGTCGATCGTCACACCGAGTCCCGGCCGGTCGGGCACGCGCACCGCGCCGTCGCGGATCTGCGGCGCATCGACCGTCAGCTGCTGACCGTCCTGCCAGATCCAGTGCGTGTCGAGTGCCGTGATCTCGCCGGGCGCGGCGGCACCGACCTGTGTGAACATCGCCAGCGAGATGTCGAAGTGGTTGTTCGAGTGCGAGCCCCATGTCAGGTCGAAGTCGTTGCACAGCTGCGCGACGCGCACCGACCCTGCCATGGTCCAGAAGTGCGGGTCCGCGAGCGGGATGTCGACGGCATCCGATCGGATCGCGTGCGCCATCTCGCGCCAGTCGGTCGCGATCATGTTCGTCGCGGTCCGCAGTCCGGTGCGCCGCCGGAACTCCGCCATCACCTCTCGGCCCGAGAACCGGCCCTCCGCACCGCAGGGGTCCTCGGCGTAGGCGAGCACGTCGCGCAGTCGTCGACCGATGCGCACCGCATCCTCCAGCAGCCACCCGCCGTTCGGGTCGAGTGTGATGCGCGCCTCGGGAAAGCGCTGGGCGAGGGCGGTCACGACGTCGGCCTCGATCTCTCCGTCGAGGACGCCGCCTTTGAGCTTGAAGTCCGAGAATCCGTAGCGCTGCTGGGCGGCTTCGGCCAGGCGCACGACGCCCTCGGCCGTCATCGCCTCTTCGCGTCGCACGCTCTCCCAACTGTCGCCGCTCTCGCGCAGATAGGGGAGGTCGGTCCTGTCGGCATCGCCGACGAAGAACAGATAGCCCAGCATCGGCACGCTGTCGCGCTGCTGACCGTCGCCGAGCAGTTCGGCGACCGGCACGCCGAGGTGCTGCGCATGCAGGTCGAGAAGCGCCGACTCGATGCCGGTGACGGCGTGCACGGTGGTGCGCAGGTCGAACGTCTGCAGCCCGCGGCCACCGGCGTCGCGATCGGCGAAGCGCGTGGCGATCGACCGCAGCAGCGAACGGTATCGGCCGACCGGCTGACCCGAGAGCATCTCGCCGGCCTCGGTGATGGTGCGGCGGATCGGCTCTCCGCCGGGAACCTCGCCGAGACCCTCGCGTCCGTCCGAATCCGTCACGATGACGATGTTGCGGGTGAAGAACGGCCCGTGCGCGCCCGAGAGGTTCAACAGCATCGAGTCGTGGCCGGCGACCGGAACGACCTCGACTCTGTCGACGGTGGGAACGGCGCTCATGCGGACGCCTCGCGCCGCCCGTCGATGAAGCGCGGGACGTGCCACGGGTTGGCGTCGCGCAGCGCCTCGGGCAGCAGCTCGTCGGGGATGTTCTGATACGCGACCGGCCGCAGAAAGCGCTCGATCGCGAGAGTCCCGACGCTCGTGGTGCGCGAGTCGCTCGTCGCCGGGAACGGTCCGCCGTGAACCATGGCGTGCCCGACCTCGACCCCGGTCGGCCAGCCGTTCGCGAGGATGCGTCCGACCTTGCGCTCGAGCACCGGCAGCAGCGCCGCCGCGAGCTCATTATCGTCCGCCCGGAGCTGCAGCGTGGCCGTCAGCTGACCCTCCAGACGCGACGCCGCCTGCACCAGCTCGGCGACATCGCCGTACCGCACCACCAGCGATGCCGCACCGAAGATCTCCTCGTGCAGCACGTGGTTCTCCTCGAACGATCCGAGGTCGGCGGCGTGGATCACCGGCGCGGGGGCATGCGGACCCTCTCCGTCGGATCCCCGCGCGAGGATCTCGGCGTTGGCGTCCCTCGTCTCGACGCCCTCGCGCCACGCGGCGGCGATGCTCGGCGAGAGCATGGTCTGCCCTGTGGCCGCGCGCAGCGCCTCGGATACGGCCTGCAGGAAGGCGTCGCCCTGCTCGCCCCGCGGGACGAAGACGATTCCGGGCTGCGTGCACAGCTGCCCGCTGGATCCGGTCGCGCTCTGCACGTACCCCGCGGCGAGCGCTCCGACATCGCCGCGCAGAGCGCCGGGCAGGATGAACACGGGGTTCACCGAGCTCATCTCGGCGTAGACGGGGATCGGCACCGGCCGCGCCTGCGAGGCGCGCACGAGGGCGAGACCGCCTTCGCGGGAGCCGGTGAACCCGACGGCCTGGATCTCGGGGTCGGAGACGAGCGCCTGTCCGACGCTGCGGCCCGGGCCGAAGATGTGCGAGAAGACTCCCGGGTGGAGTCCATGGGCGTCGATGGCACGCGCGATCGCCGTCGCCACGAGCTCGCTCGTGCCGGGGTGCGAGCTGTGCGCCTTGAACACGACCGGGCAGCCGGCTGCGAGGGCGGATGCGGTGTCTCCGCCGGCGGTGGAGAACGCGAACGGGAAGTTCGACGCCCCGAACACCGCCACAGGCCCGAGAGGGATCTTGCGCTGACGGATGTCGACGCGGGGCACCGGCGTGCGGTCGGGCTGCGCCGGATCGATGCGCACGCCTCGGTGCTCGCCGGCTCGGACGACCTCGGCGAACAGCCGCAGCTGCCCGGTGGTGCGCGCACGCTCCCCGAGAAGACGCGCCTGCGGCAACCCGGTCTCCTGCATCGCCCGTTCGATCAGTGTGTCGCCGATCGCCTCGATCTCCTCCGCGACCGTCTCGAGGAAGGCCGCGTGTGCCTCGGGCTCGAGGCGCGAGAACGTCACGAACGCCTCGGCGGCAGCCGCCGTCGCCTCGCGGAGCTGGTCGACGTCGATCTGCGAGTAGGGCGGATCGAGCTGCTCGTCGGTGTCGGGCGCGATGGCGTGCAGAGCCGAGCCGGTGCCGGCGACGGAGCGTCCGGCGATCGAGGAATGCCCGGTGAGGACGGGAACGGTCATGTCACTCTCCTTGAGTCGAGGGTGGGGATGGTGAGGATCAGACGGGGACGGACTCGAGCAGCCCGGCGCGGTCGAGAAGCTGCAGGAGGTCGGCGTCATCCTGCTCCGACAGGTCGTGCAGCGGCGGGCGGACGGGTCCGACGCCGTGTCCGGTGAGACGCAGCCCCGCCTTGACGATCGAGACGCCGAAGCCGCGGCCCCGATCGCGGATCGCGATGTACGGCAGCACGAAGCGTCCCAGCTTCTCGGTCACCGCGACTCGGTCCTGGGCACGCACGTCCCGGTAGAACTCGAGGGCGAACTCGGGAACGAAGTTGAACATCGCGGACGAGTAGGTGCTCATGCCCATCTGCAGCAGCGGCAGCGCATACGTCTCCGCCGTCGGCAGCCCGCCCAGGTAGAACAGCCGCTCGCCGTTGCGGACGTAGACCGAGGCGAGGTGCTCGATGTCGGCCGTCGCATCCTTGAAGCCGATGACGTTCTCGTGTCGGTCGGCGAGGATCGCCATCGTCTCGGCCGAGTAGATCGCGTTGCCCCGGTTGTAGACGATGATCGCGAGACGGGTCGCTGCGGCGATCGCCGAGACATGCTCGACGAGACCGGGCTGGTCGCACTCGGTGAGATACGGGGGCAGCACGAGGATGCCCTCGGCACCGGCCTCCTCGGCTGCACGAGCGTTCGCGATCGCGTTGCGGGTCCAGCCTCCGGCCGACGCGAGCACCGGCACCTCGGGGCGGGATGCCTGCACGGCCGCGCGGACGACCGCGGCCGACTCGGCGGCATCGAGGCTGAAGCCCTCGCCGGTGCCGCCGGCGGCGAACAGACCGGCGACGCCGAATCCGGCCTGCCACTCGACGTGCTCGCGGTAGCGCTTCTCGTCGAACTCGAGCTCCGGCGTGAATGCCGTCGCGGGGAACGAGAGGAGACCTTCGCGAAGGTGGTCGGCCAGCTCGGTGGGCGTGAATCGTGCCACGGTGCACTCCTGGGGTGTCGCGCCGGTGTCCGGCTCGGATCTGAACAATCGTCACGCTATGCGGGAAACGATGCGCCTACAAACCAAATGGTGGATAGATCAATGCACCACCTGCATCAAAGCGCAGACATCTCCGGCACCGGCGTCGGGAGCGGCTCGCCTGCGAGGTACGCCCGGAGGTTCGCCAGCGTGAGGTCTCGCATGTCGCGCCGGGTCTCGTGCGTCCCGCTGCCGACGTGGGGCAGCAGCGTGACATCGTCGCGGATCAACCGCTCGGGCACGTGCGGCTCCTGCGCGAACACGTCGAGACCCGCCCCCGCGATCTCACCGGCTTCGAGAGCGGCGATCAGCGCCTCCTCGTCGACGACCGAGCCCCGCGCGATGTTCACCAGGAACCCGTCCGGTCCGAGGGCGCGGATCACCTCGGCGTCGACCAGACCCTCGGTCGCGGCTCCTCCGGGAACCGCGATGACGAGCACATCCGATCGGCGTGCGAGTTCGACGGCGGATGCCACGTGCTCCCACGGCACTCCGTCGACCGGGCGGCGGGTCGTGTAGAGGATCGTCGTGTCGAAGGCTGCCGCGCGCCGGGCGATCGCCTGCCCGATGCGGCCGAGGCCGAGCACGCCGACCGTGCTGCCCGAGAACCGACGCGTCAGCGGGAAGCCGCCGGACTCCCAGCGGCCCTCGCGCAGGAACCTCTCGGATGCCCCGAACCGTCGGAACACGTCGAGCATGAGCCCGAGTGCGGTGTCGGCGACACAGTCGGTGAGCACGTCGGGCGTGTGGGTGACCTGGATGCCGCGTGCGACCGCCTGAGCCACATCGGTCGTGTCGTAGCCCACGCCGAAGTTCGTCACGACCTCGAGGTTCGGGAGCGCAGCCATCAGAGCGGACGGGACACCGTTGCGACCGCTCGTGACGACGGCGCGCACCTTCGCGGCATCCGCGGGATCGAGGGTCGTGAGGTCGTCGGGAAGACGCACCACGGAGTACTCGTCCTGAAGCGTCCGCTCGAGAGAGTCGAGCAGTGGCCCCGCCTGGGCCACGGAGCCGGGGGCGACGGGCGAGGGGGCATTGATGATGTTCGTCATGGCGCGAGACTACGACCCGTCAACGATGCAGTTCCATAAGCGAAGTTGCATGGATTGATGCGTCCGCTGTATTCATCGGGCGAGAACGGCGGAATCCCGCGGATCGCCGCATGTCGCTCCACCGCTGCCGAGCGCCGAGCCCCGGTTCCGCCCGCCGATGCGTGCCGCGCATCGGTTGACGCTCGTGAAGCGGTCTGCGACATTCTGAACGAGCCGACGACCACTCTGGGCCTCGGCCGTCCCCTACCTGGAGGAACCGATGAAGCTTTCTTCCCCCCGACGCAGAGCGGCCCGCGCATCCGCCGTCACCGCTGGAATCGCGTCGATCGCACTGCTCGCATCCTGCTCGGTCGCGAACTCGGAGTCGCAAGGCGGCGGCGAGGGTGGCACCGAAGACACCCTCCGCGTCGTGCTCACGCAGGAGCCGCCCACGCTCGAGGCATGCGACGCGAACCTCACCTCGACGGGTGTGGTCGTGCGCAGCACGGTGACCGAGCCGCTCGTCGAGCGCAACCCGTCGACCGGAGAGCTCGAGCCGCTGCTCGCCACCGAGTGGGAGCAGACCGGCGACACCGAGTGGACGTTCACCGTCCGCGACGACGTCACCTTCCAGGACGGCACCCCCTTCGACGCCGAAGCGGCCGCCTACTCGATCGACCGCGCCGTGAACGGCGACCTCGGCTGCAACGTCGAGGGCTACATCTTCGGTGACGACGACCTCGAGGTCGCCGCCACCGATGCCACCACCCTCACCGTGACCACCCCGAGCCCCGACCCGATCCTCCCGCTGAAGCTCTCGTTCATCGAGATCGTCTCCCCCGAGACCTCGAACACGGAGTTCGTGCGCGAGCCCATCGGCACCGGCCCCTACGCGATCGGCGACTGGCAGGCCGGCACGAAGCTCACCCTCGACCGCAACGACGACTACTGGGGCGACGCTCCGCAGTTCGCCGAGGTCGAGTACCAGTGGCGGTCGGAGGGCACCGTCCGTGCCGCGATGATCACCAGCGGCGAGGCGGACATCGCCCTCGGCCTCAGCGCCGAGGACGGCATCGGCGACTTCGGCGTGAGCTACCCGAACAACGAGACGATCGCACTGCGCTTCTCCGGGCAGACGGCGCCGCTCGACGACATCCGCATCCGCCAGGCGATCAACTACGCGATCGACCGCGAGGGCATCGTCTCCTCCCTCTACCCCGACGGCGACGTGGTCGCCGCGCAGCTGATCCCCGAGGGCATCGTCGGCTTCAACTCCGACCTCGAGCCCTGGGAGTACGACCCCGAGAAGGCGAAGGCCCTCGTCGAGGAGGCTGCGGCTGACGGCGTCCCGACGGACACGAAGATCCTCATGCCGGTGCGCACCGCGCAGTTCCCGAAGGTCAGCGAGCTCGGCGAGGTCCTGCGCGAGCAGCTCGCCGCCGCCGGCCTCAACGTCGAGCTCCGCATGGTCGACACCACGCAGCACCTGCAGTACCAGCTGAGCCCGTTCGTCACGAACGAGGGCCCCATCTCGATGCTCATCCAGCACGGCAACCAGGCGGGTGACGCGCAGTTCACGGTCGAGCAGTACATGCTCACGGGCGGTGCGCAGGCCGAGTTCGGCGACCCGGGTCTGGACGAGCTCATCAACACGGCCCGCACCCTGACCGGCGATGAGCGTCAGGCGGCCTACGAGGACGTGTTCGCCTACGAGCGCGAGAACGTCGTGGCCCTCGCCCCGATCGCGCACCAGACGGTCATGCTCGGTCTCGCCGACCGCGTGACGTACGAGCCCAACTCGTCGACCGGCGACGAGCTGCGCATCAAGGAGGTCTCGCTCGCGGGCTGACCGCGAGCGAGAGTGAGAGGCGGGCGACCATGTGGACCTACCTGAGAAAACGGATCCTGCAGAGCGCGCTGCCGCTGATCGCCGTCGTACTGGGTGTCTTCGTGCTCGCCCGTCTCACCGGCGATCCGTCGCAGCTGTACCTTCCGCTGAACGCCACCGACCAGATGCGCGAGGACTTCGCCGCCCGCAACGGCTTCGACCAGCCGCTGTGGAAGCAGATGGGCGACTACTTCCTCGGTGTCCTGCAGCTGGACTTCGGTCAGTCGCTGCGCACCGGGGAACCCGCCGCCGAGATGGCGCTGCGCGCCTTCCCCGCCACCCTGCAGCTCGCCGCGGTGACGATGATCCTCGCGATCGTCATCGCCATCGTGCTCGGCAGCTGGGCGTCGCTGAAGCCGAACGGCATCGCCGACCGCATCGTGAGCTTCTTCTCGATGACGGCGGCGAGCGTGCCCGATTTCTGGGTGGCGATCCTCGGCATCTGGATCTTCGCGATCACCCTCGGCTGGCTGCCGACCTCCGGAACCTCCGGCGCTCTCGTCTGGATCCTGCCGGTCGCGACGCTCATGCTGCGACCGGTCGGGGTGCTCGCCCAGGTGATCCGCGGGTCGATGGTGACCGTGCTCGGGCAGCCGTACATCCAGGTCGCCCGCAGTCGCGGCGCCGGCCAGATGCACATCGTCTCGAAGCACGCGCTGCGCAACGCCGCAGCACCTGCCCTGACCGTCGCCGGCGACCTGACCGTCGGCCTCATCAACGGCGCGGTCGTGGTGGAGTCGATCTTCGGCTGGCCGGGCATCGGCAAGCTCATGATCGACTCGATCCTGCAGCGCGATTTCGCGGTGCTGCAGGCCGCGGTTCTGATCACCGCTCTGGCGATCTTCGCCCTCAACATCATCATCGACCTCGGTTACGCGCTGCTGGATCCCCGCGTGCGGCCGACCTCGGGAGCCAAGGCCCGCCGCCGCGGTCCCGGGGCACTCTCCGACACGAAGGCAGAGGTGCTGACGAATGTCTGACAACGCATCGACCGTCACCGTCCTCACGCAGAAGGCGCGCGGAGCCCGCTCGTCCGGTCGCGCCAACCTCTGGCAGCTGCTGCTGAAGGACAAGGTCGCCACCGCCGCCGCCATCGTGCTGTCGTTCATCGTGCTCACCGCGATCATCGGTCCGCCGCTGTTCGGCGAGATGGCGCAGCGACAGGACCTCGGCGCGCGCAACATGCCGCCGTTCAGCTTCCAGCTCGGCTGGGAGTACGTCCTCGGCAGCGACTCGCTGGGTCGCAGCCTGCTCGCCCGCATCATCACCGCCGCGGGAACCACGCTCGGTGTCGCGGCGGCCGCCGTGGTCGTGTCGGCGGTCGTCGGCTCGATCTGGGGCATGTGGGCCGGATTCCACCGCGGATGGCGCGAGTCGGTCTCGATGCGCATCGCCGACGTCATCATGAGCTTCCCCTCGCTGCTGCTCGCCGTCGTGATCCTGTACGTGTTCAACCCGAGTGCGGCCAACATCGTGCTCGTGCTCGCGATCACCCGCATCCCTCTCTACCTGCGCACGGCGCGAGCGGATGCCGCCGAGCTGCGCTCGAGGATGTTCGTCGACGCCGCGACGAACTTCGGAGCCACGAACAAGGCCATCGTGTTCCGGCACATCGTCCCGAACGTCCTGCCCACGCTGGTCACGCTGGCGACGCTGGAGTTCTGCTACGTGATGCTGGCCGAGTCGTCGCTGAGCTTCCTCGGCATCGGCATCCAGCCGCCCGATGTCAGCTGGGGCCTCATGGTCTCGCAGGGACGCCAGTACCTCGCCGAGGCGTGGTGGCAGTCGGTGCTCCCCGGTCTCGCGATCGTCATCACCACGGTGTGCGCGAACGTCCTGGCCGCGTGGCTGCGTCTGGCGACCGACCCGGGCCAGCGCTGGCGTCTGCAGAGCAAGAAGCGCCGTCGTGTGATCGGCTCGATCGCCCCGCGTCGCTGAGTCCGCGGTGACGCCGCTCGAGTTCATGATGCTGGCGGCCGTCATCCTCGTCGCCGGCTGCCTGCAGGGCTCGATCGGCTTCGGAATGGGGATGCTGGCCGCACCCTTCATCGCCCTGATCGACACGACGCTGCTGCCGGTGCTCGTGATCATGCTGGCCATGGTCGTGACGCTGATCGTGGCGGTGATGGATCGCGCGGCGCTCGACCTGCGCGGGGCCGGCTGGGCGTTGGCGGGGCGGGTACCCGGGACCGTCGTCGGCGCGGGTCTCGTCACCGTGATGTCGACGACCGTGCTCTCCTGGGCGGTCGCGGTCGTCGTTCTGCTGGGCGTCGTCGTCTCGCTGCGGGGCTGGCGCCCGAGAGTGACGAGGACGACGCAGGCGGTGGCCGGGGCGCTGTCTGGCGTCATGGGCACGACCACGTCGGTCGGAGGAGCGCCGATGGCGATCATCTGGCAGGGCTCCGACGGGCCGCGGCTGCGCGGCACGATGTCGGCGTTCTTCCTCGTCGGATCATCGCTGTCGCTCGTCGCGCTGTTCCTGTGGGGCGCGGTGCCGACGCACGCGCTCGCCACGGCGGCCTGGATGGCGCCGTTCGCGGTGGCCGGGGTGGTGCTGTCGCGGTTCGTGAACAGGTTCCTCAACCGCCGGCGCACGCGCGCGATCGCTCTCGGAGCATCCGCCCTCGGTGCGGTGACGCTCATCGTCACCCGCCTGTTCGAGCTCGGCTGAGCCGATGCCGAAGCGACCCGCCCACGGCCAGCCGACTCAGCGCACCTGACGCTCCAGCGGGAGGCCCGCGTCGAGCAGGTCGATGTTGCGGGCGATGTCGGCTGCCCGCGCCGTGAAGACCTCGCGGGCATGGCCCGAGTGGTGCGGGGTGAGCACGACCCGATCGAGCGCGGCGAATCTCTGCACGACGGGTGGAGCCTGCGCGCCCTGCGGCGCCTCCCACCACACATCGATCGCCGCTCCCCCGATGCGTCCCTCGCTGAGGGCCGAGAACAGTGCGTCCTCGTCGATGAGAGCCCCGCGGGCGACGTTGATTACCAGAGCGTCGGCGTTCAGCTGCGCGAGCGCGTCCGCATCGATCATCCCTCGCGTGCTCTCGGTGAGGGGCGCGGTGACGACGACGACATCGCTCTCCCGCAGCAGCGGATGCAGCTGATCCTCGCCGTACACCTGATCGAGCAGTTCGGTTCCGGGGCCGCCCGCGTCCGGATGCCGACGCATCGCGACCACGCGCATGCCGAAGGCCTTCGCGAGGTGGGCGACGGAGCGGCCGATCTCGCCGTAGCCGACCAGTCCGAGGGTGCTGCCGGCGAGCGAGCGATGGTACGGGGTGCCCGCCGTCGCGATCGTCCGCCACTCCCCCCGACGCATCTCGGCATCGGCGTCGATCGCGCGACGGCGCAGCATGAGTGCGGTCATGATCACGTGCTCGGCGATCGCGGCGCCGTGGTGACCGGTGTTGCACAGCGGCACATCGTCGGGCACGGCACCGTCTTCCACCCGGTCGACACCCGCACCGGTCGCATGCACGAGTCGCACGTGATCGGCGCCGGCCATCTCGGCGACCGTGAGCCGCGAGCAGATCACCACGTCGGCGTCCTTGATCGCCTCTCGCGTCGAACCGGGCACGTCGAGGTCGGCGAACACCCACTCGTGCGGGCGCGCGGTGCGGCGCAGATCGTCGGCGAACGCCGACATGATCGGATCGGTGACCGCGATGCGCAGCGGCGCGTTCACCAGCGGGGGCTCTCGAGCACGTATCCGGGGTCGACGCGCTGCATGTAGCCGGTGTCGTCGCGCTCCCGGATGCCGCCGTCGAGGTACTGCCTGTGCAGCCGCGCGAGCGCCTCGGGGTCGAGCTCGACGCCGAGTCCTGGCGCGGTCGGCACTGCCAGCGATCCGTCCCTGAAGGTCAGGGCGCCGGGGGCGATGACGTCTTCGTCCTCGCGCTTCCACGGCCAGTGCGTGTCGCACGCGTAGCCGACGCCGGGGGTGGCACCGGCGAGGTGGGTCATCGCGGCGAGGCTGATGCCGAGGTGCGAGTTCGAGTGCATGGAGAGCCCCCACCCGAGCGTCTCGGCGACGCCGGCGAGCAGCCGGGATCGTTCGAGACCTCCCCAGAAGTGGTGGTCGGAGAGCACGATGTCGATCGCGCCGAGTCGCACGGCATCCGCGATGTGCGAGAACGCGACGACGCACATGTTGGTGGCGAGCGGCAGGTCGGTGTGGCGGCGAACCTCGGCCATGCCCTCGAGACCCGGGGTGGGGTCTTCGAGGTATTCGAGCACGTCCTTCAGCGCATCGGCGACCCGCAGCGAGGTCTCGACGGTCCAGGCGCCGTTCGGATCGATGCGCAGGGGGTGGTCGGGGAACTCCTCGCGCAGCGCGAGGATCGCGGCGATCTCGTCGTCGGGCGCGAGGACACCGGCCTTGAGCTTGAGCGCTGTGAAGCCGTAGGTGTCGACGATGCGACGGGCCTGCGAGACGATTCCGTCCGGCGTCAGCGCCTCGCCCCATTCGTCGGATGCCTCACCCGGATGGCCCGCCCACTTGTAGAAGAGGTAGCCGCTGAACGGCACCGCATCCCGCACGCGTCCGCCCAGCAGCTCACTGGCGGGCATGCCGAGCAGCTTGCCGCGGATGTCGATGGCGGCCACGTCGAACGGCGAGAGCACACGGTCGCCGGTGCTCGTGCCGGTGACCATGCCCGACATGCCGTGTCCGCCCTGCACGCCGTCGCCGGCCACACTGCGCTCGACCAGCGCTCGCAAGTCGTTCGTGGCGAACACGTCGCAGCCGAGCACGGCGTCGGCGGCGACCCGCAATCGCTGCAGGTGCGCGCTGTCGCCGTAGGTCTCACCGAGTCCGACGACGCCCGATTCGGTGGTCACCTGCACGATGGCGCGCAGCGCGAGCGGCTCGTGCACTCCGACGGTGTTGAGCAGCGGCGGGTCGTGGAATGCGACCGGAGTGATGCGGACGGACCGCACCGCGTTCTCGGACAACCGCGTGGCAGCCGGGACAGACAGCAGGAACTCTTCGGACATCACGCCTCCGTTGGTGAGACTCCGGGACTCCGCTTCGACGGATTCCGCGTCATCGAGTTTCTCCGACACTATGGTGGGGACAGATGCGCGGACAAACCAAAACTCGCACTGATTGATGTCGGGAGTGGATCGATGATCTCGCTGGTACAGCTCGAATGCTTCATCGCCGTCGCGGAGGAACTGCACTTCGGTGCGGCCGCGACCCGGCTCAAGATGACGCAGCCGCCGCTCAGTCGGCAGATCCAGCAGCTCGAGCGCGAGCTGTCGACGAGACTGTTCGATCGCACCAGCCGTCGCGTCGCGCTGACCCAGGCCGGGCGCGCGCTGCTCCCCAACGCGCGGCGCCTGATCGACCTCGCGGCGAAGGCGGTCTCGGACGTGCGCTCGGTCGGCGAGGGCGCCGCGGGAACCGTCACGATCGCCTACACCGCGATGGCCGGGCAGGCCGTGGTGCCCGATCTGCTGCGGCGCGCGTCGGCCGAGCTGCCCGGCGTCACCCTGCTGCTGCGCGAACTCGTCTCGCTCGACCAGGTGGAGGAGTTGGAGAAGGGCACGGTCGACATCGGCCTGATGCGGCCACTGCTCGCCCGACCGCAGATCAGCAGCCGTGCGGTGTACCGCGAGCGGCTGGCAGTGGCGCTCCCCAGCGACTCGGCACTGGCGCAGCGCGCCGAGCCCGTGAAGCTCATCGACCTCAAGGACGAGTCGCTGCTCATGTACTCCCCGAGCGGCGCGCGCTACTTCCACGACCTGCTGCTGTCGATGTTCGTGGCGAGCGGGGTGCACCCGCACATCGTGCAGTACGCCGGGCAGGTGCCCGCCCTGCTGGCGATGGTCAGCGCCGGCATCGGGTTCACGCTCGTGCCGCAGTCGGCCGAGCGGATCTCTCCCGACACCGTGACGTTGCTGCCGATCAGCGAGGCCGATCCGTCGTCGCGGGTGAACAGCGTCGAGCTCGACATCGCGTGGAACTCCGAATCGCACAATCCCCTCGTCGAGCGTCTGCTGAATCTGATCGACGACGTGGATCACGACGACTGATCTATGCAGTGGGCGCATTGCCCAATGCCGATGTAGTGCTTGATCGGGATGAATCCCCACGCCTAGCGTGAACGAGAAGATGATCAGTGCTGATGACACGACCCGTGCTCGACGAGGAGGACGCATGCCGAAGGACATCGCCGCGACCGCCGATGAGTCCGCCCGACTCGGTGAGGCCGTGAAACCGACACCCGGCGGTCGACCCGCCGCGCGTGACGACATCCTGCGCGTCGAGGATCTGCGCGTCGCCTATCGGATCGGCGACCGCGAGGTCGATGCGGTCCGCGGAGTGAACCTCAGCGTGGGCCGCGGTGAAGTGGTCGCGATCGTCGGCGAGTCCGGATCCGGTAAGAGCACGGTCGCGCAGTCGATCATGAACCTCCTCGCGCCGAACGCCGAGGTCACCGGCGGGCGCATCGAGTTCGACGGCGAAGACCTGATCCCGCTGAGCGAGCGCCGCTGGCGCAGCATCCGGGGCCGTCTGATCGGACTGGTCCCCCAGGACCCCGCACTCTCTCTCAACCCGGTGCGACGCGTGGGCGTGCAGGTGGCGGAGCCGTTGCTCGTGCACGGACTCGCGACCAAGCACGACGCGAATGATCGTGCGGTCGAGCTGCTCGAGATGGCGGGTCTGACGTATCCGGCCGAGCGGGCGAAGCAGTATCCGCACCAGTTCTCGGGTGGCATGAAGCAGCGTGCGCTGATCGCGGGGGCGCTGGCCGCGCAGCCGAGCCTGATCATCGCCGACGAGCCGACGAGCGCCCTCGACGTCACCGTGCAGAAGCAGATCCTCGACCACCTCGCGAACCTCACGCAGGAGCTGGGCACCGCGATCCTGCTCATCACCCACGACCTGGGCATGGCGGCCGAGCGGGCCGACCGGGTCGTCGTCATGAAGCAGGGCGAGATCGTGGACTCCGGTCCGGCGGCGCAGGTGATGACCGCGCCGACGCACGAATACACGCGCAAGCTCATCGCCGCCGCACCGCGGCTGAGCGCACATGAGCGGCGGACGGCATCCACCCAGGCCCGCATCGAGTTCGGCGGCGAGCCGATCGTGCGGGTCTCCGAGCTCACCAAGGTCTTCCCGCTGCCCAAGGGCGAGGGCGAGCGCCGCTCGCTGACCGCGGTCGACGCCGTCTCTCTCGAGGTGCGGCGCGGCGAGACGCTCGCCGTCGTGGGCGAGTCGGGGTCGGGCAAGAGCACGCTCGCGCGACTCGTGCTGCGGCTGGAGGAGCCGACCTCGGGATCCATCTCGTTCGCCGGCGAAGACATCACCCACCTCAAGGGCGAGAAGCTGCGTCAGCTGCGGCGGCGGTTCCAGATGGTCTACCAGAGCCCGTTCGACTCCCTGAATCCGCGCATGACGATCGAGCAGCTCATCACCGAGCCGCTGCTGTCGTTCGGCGAGGGCGACCGGTCGTCGCGGTCGAAGCGCGCCGTCGAGCTGTCGGAGCAGGTCGCTCTTCCCGACGGGATGCTGGGTCGGTTCCCCGACGAGCTGTCGGGCGGCCAGCGGCAGCGCGTGGCCATCGCCCGCGCTCTCGCGCTCGACCCGGAGTTCCTCGTGCTCGACGAGGCCGTCTCGGCGCTCGACGTGTCGGTGCAGGCGCAGATCCTGGCACTGCTCGACGAACTGCAGCGCGAGCGCGAACTGAGCTACCTCTTCATCACGCACGACCTCGGTGTCGTCGCCGAGACCGCCGACCGCGTCGCCGTGCTCAAGCACGGCAAGCTCGTGGAGTGCGGCGATGCCGCGCAGATCTTCACGGCTCCGCAAGAGGAGTACACGCGGATGCTGATCGAGGCAGTTCCGGCGTTCTCCGCCTGACGCGTCGCCCTCGGTTCGACCGCGCGTGAGTGGCCACTTTCGCACCCCTCACGGCCACTTCCGGTGCATTACTGACCACCCACCGCACAGGCGTCAGGCGTCAGGCGTCAGGCGTCAGGCGAGGCACAGCGTCGACAGTTCACTTCCCACTCCCCGTGCGTTCACCTCGGACGCCTATCTTGAGTGCGGTCGCGCGAACGCGGCTAAGAATCAGACAGATCGTTGTACATAAACCACAACATCGCGGTAAAGTCGGATCAGACATACCTCGATGACGAGAAAGGCGACCATGGTCGACATCCGAAAGAAGCGCTGGTCTCTCCTGGGAATCGCTGCGGTGGCGGCCGTGACCCTGACCGGCTGTGCAGGTGGCAGCACCGAGTCCGACGGCGGTTCGAGCGACGGCGGGTCGGATGCGACCCTCATCGTCTACACGAACTCGAACAGCGACGGCCGTGGCGAGTGGATCACCGAGAAGGCCGCGGATGCCGGTATCGACATCGAGATCGTGGGTCTCGGCGGCGCCGACCTCACCAACCGCATCATCGCCGAGAAGAACAACCCCGTCGGCGACGTGGTGTTCGGTCTGAACAACATGTTCTTCGAGCAGCTCAAGGCCGAAGAGGCGATCACCGCCTACGAGCCCGAGTGGAGCGGCGAGGTCCCGGCCGATGCGGGCGACCCCGCTGACGGAGCGTTCTGGCCGCTCGTCGAGCAGGCCATCGTCACGGTCTACGACGAGAACACCATCACCGACGCCCCCTCCGACGAGGAGGACCTCTGGACCGACGAGGAGTACGCGGGCCGCTACGAGGTCAACCCGGCGCTCGGCCAGGCCACCCCGCAGCTCGTGCTCGCCAGCATCCTGTCGCGTCACCTCGACGAGGACGGCGACCTCGGCGTCAGCGACGAGGGCTGGGACCTGGTGAAGTCGTACTACGCCAACGGATCGCCTGCCGTCGAGGGCACCGACCTCTACGCCCGCATCACGCGTGGCGAGATCGACTACGGCGTGCTGCCCTCGAGCGGCATCGCGGCGCGCGACGAGGAGTACGGCACGAAGACCGGCATGATCGTGCCCGACTACGGCGTGCCGTATGTCACCGAGCAGATCGCGCAGATCAACGGCACCGGCAACGAGGAGAAGGCCCAGGAGTTCATCGACTGGTTCGGCAGCGCCGAGGTGCAGGGCGAGTTCGCGGCCGAGTTCAACTCGATGCCCGTCAACGAGGGTGCGGTCGAGCAGGCCAACCCCGAGGTCGTCGAGCTCATGGGCACCCTCGACCGTCAGGACATCGACTTCGGCTTCGTGAGCGAGAACCTCGGTGCCTGGGTCGAGAAGGTCACGCTGGAGTACATCGGCTGATCCCGCACGACACCACCCCTCCTCTCGCACTAGTCGGAAAGACACCATGATCCGTTTCGAAGATGTCGAGGTCGCGTTCGGCGATCACCGCGCGGTCTCGCACCTCGATCTGGAGATCCAGGAGGGTGAGTTCTTCACCCTCCTGGGTCCGTCGGGATGCGGCAAGACCACCGCCCTCCGCACACTCGCCGGGTTCGTCGAGCCGACGGGCGGTCGCATCCACATCAACGGCCGTGACGTCACTCGCGTGCCCAGTGAGAAGCGCGGCGTGGGGATGGTGTTCCAGAACTACGCCCTCTTCCCCAGCATGAACGTGCGCGAGAACATCGCGTTCGGGCTGTCGATCCAGAAGACGTCGAAGGCCGAGCAGCGCCGCCGCGTCGACGAGATCGCCGACCGCACGGGCCTCGCGCCGTCGCAGCTCGAGAAGAACGTCTCAGAGCTCTCGGGCGGGCAGCAGCAGCGTGTGGCCATCGCCCGCGCGCTCGCGCTGACCCCCAGCATCCTCTTGCTCGATGAGCCGCTGTCGAACCTCGACGCGAAGCTGCGCGTGCAGCTGCGCGAGCAGCTGAAAGACCTGCAGCACGAGGTCGGTGTGACCACGGTCTACGTGACGCACGACCAAGAAGAGGCACTCACCCTCAGTGACCGCATCGCCGTGCTCGACGCCGGAACCCTGCAGCAGGTGGGCACCCCCGAGGAGATCTACGACCGCAGCGCGACGCCGTTCGTGTGCCGCTTCATCGGCGAGAACAACCGTCTCAGCCCGGCGCAGATCACGAGCCTCGGCGGCGGACTCGACGCCACGGCCGAGAGCTACGTGCGGCCCGAGAAGCTGCACCTCGCCGAGGTGGGCGACAGCTCGACGGCATCCGCGTCGCTCGCCGGCACCATCGTCGATCGCACGTACCACGGCAGCCACAGCGTCTACACGGTGACGGCGGAGGATGCTGCGCTGCGCGTCAGCGTTCCCGCCGCGGCGAGCGCGCGCCAGTGGAACCCCGGCGACGCGGTGCGCGTCGACGTCGATCCGCGCTGGATCCTGCAGTATCCGGCGGCGTGACATGTCGGACGCTCGGAACCCCCAGAACCCCTCACACCCCGCGGTCCCGCCCTCAGCGGCCGTGACCGGAGAAGCCGGCTCCTTGACGACCGAAGCTGTCGTCGAGGGTCAGACGGCGGGACCGCGGCTCAACAAGAGAGGGCGCCCCGGCAGCGTGAAGGCGATGCTGCGCTCGCCCCTCGCGTGGATCACGGGCATCATCGTGATCTGGTTCGCCGCGGCGTTCCTCGTACTTCCCAACGCGGCCCTGCTCGGCGTCACCTTCTTTCCCGACGGGCAGTTCAGCATCCGTGCCGTCGAGAAGCTGTTCGGCAGCGAGCGTGCGCTGAAGACGCTCGGCAACAGCTTCCTGCTGGCGGTCACCCTGTCGATCACGGTCAATGTGGTCGGTGTGTTCATCGTGCTGGTGACGAAGTACTTCCAGGTGCGCGGAGCGAGGATCCTCTGGCTCGGCTATGCCACGACCCTGATCTACGGCGGCATCGTGCTGGCCGCCGGATACAACTTCATCTACGGCCGGTTCGGGTTCTTCACGAACATGATGGTCAACTGGTGGCCCGACATGGACCGCGACTGGTTCTCGGGATACTTCGCCGTCGTCTTCGTGATGACGTTCGCGACCACGACGAACCACATGCTGTTCCTCTCGTCATCCCTCGGCAAGGTCGACTACGCGTCGATCGAGGCGGCGAAGCTGATGGGCGCCTCGACCTGGACGATCCTCCGCCGCATCGTGCTGCCGGTGATGAAGCCCATGCTGTTCGCCGTCACGGTGCTCACCTTCCTCATCGGGCTCGGTGCGCTGACGGCTCCGCTCGTGCTCGGCGGGCCCGACTTCCAGACCGTCGCGCCTCTGATCATCGACCTCTCGCGCAGCCCCATCACGCGTGACATCGCTGCTCTGCTCGCGATCGTGCTCGGCATCGCGACGATCATCCTGCTCGCGATCATGAACCGCTTCGAGAAGTCGGGTGTGTACTTCTCGGTCGCGAAGGTGGCGACGCCGATCCAGAAGCAGAGGATCCGCAACCCGTTCGCGAACGTTGTCGTGCACGTCATCGCCTACCTGCTGTGGGTGATCTACCTGATCCCCGTCGTGCTCATCGTGATCTTCTCGTTCGTCGATGCGCGCAGCATCCTCGCCGGGTCGATCACCCTCGACAGCTTCACGCTCGACAACTACGTCACCGTGTTCTCGAGCGCCGAGGCGATCCGTCCGTTCATCGTCAGCGTCGTCTACAGCGCCGTCGCCTCGATCGTCGTGGTCGGCGGTCTGCTGTTCGTGGCGCGGATGCTGCAGAAGCACCGCAACCTGCTGACCACCGCGATCGAGTACGTGCTGCACATCCCGTGGATCCTGCCGATCGTGCTCATCGCACTCGCCCTGGTGACCGCGTTCGACGAGCCGCGGGCGATCGTGGGCGGCTTCGTGCTCACCGGCACGCCGATCCTGCTGCTCATCGCGTACATCTGCGTGAAGATCCCGTTCACGCTGCGCCTGCTCAAGGCCGGGTTCGCGTCGGTGCCCGATTCGCTCGAAGACGCCTCTCGCATCCTCGGAGCGAAGTCGCTGACGACGTTCCGCAAGGTGCTGGTGCCGCTGGTGCTGCCGACGGCCGCGGCGATCACGGCGCTGAACTTCAACAGCCTGCTCGACGACTACGACGCGGCGATCTTCCTCTACCACCCGCTGTTCAAGCCGCTCGGTGTGGCGATTCAGGAGAGCACGCGCGGCGAGAACAATCTCGACGCGATGCCGATCACGTTCGTCTATACAGTGCTGCTGATGATCATCATGGGTGTCACCATGTATCTCGTGTATGGACGAGGTTCGCGCGCCGGAGCGCCCCGCAAGGCCAAGAAGGCTCGCGCGTGAGTGGTGCATCGCCTTCGGATGGTCCGGGGCTGCGTGTCACGGTCAGCGATGTCGCGGCGGCCGCCGGGGTCTCCCGGGCCACCGCGACGAGGGCACTGAAGGGCGAGGGGCGATTCGCCCCCGAAACCCAGGAGCGGATCCTCGCCGAGGCCGAGCGTCTCGGATACGTGCGCAACACGATGGCCGCCGAGCTCGCCGCCGGGCGCACCGGAACTGTCGGACTGATGCTGCGCGACGCGAGCAACCCGGCCTATGGTCTGCTGTTCTCGCGGCTGCAGGACGAGGCGCACAGGCGCGGCCTCGACCTCGTGACCGTGACGATCGGCGCCGACGTACAGGGAGCCGAGCAGGTCAACGCGCTGCACCGGCTGCTCGGCATGCGCGTCGCCGGGTTGATCGTCGCCACCGGTGGCATCACGGCCGCGCAGCTCGAGCCGTTCGCCGACCAGGTGCCGATCGTGCGCGCGGGGCGGGTTGAGACGGCGGAGGGGATTCATACTGCGCACTACGACGATCCCTCGCATGGGCGGATGTTGGCGTCGCATGTTCTGTCGTTGGGGCATCGACGGGTGGTGGTGCTCGCTGGCGCGGAGGATGTGTCTTTTGCTGAGCATCTGCGAGCATCGGCGATGTCTTCGACTTTGGTCGACGGCGGGGCCTCGGTGACTCTGGTTTCAGCGGGGGCTGCGCCGACCGATGGAGTTGATGAGGCGCTGGATGCCGTGCGCGATGGTGCGACGGCTGTGATGTGCGCGTCGGACTATCGGCAGCTCGCGGTCATGCGGGCGTTGCGTGCTGCGGGGTTGTCTGTGCCCGGGGATGTGAGCGTGACGGGGTGCGATGGCATCCTTCCCGGAGCCGACCTGCTGGGGCTGACGACGCTGCGGATTCCGGTCGAGGCCGTCGCCGCCGCGGCTGTCGAGACGATGCAGCGGTTGCTCAGTTCTGATGCTGACTCGGATTCTTCCGAGACCGTTCGGCAGCCGTTCGTCGGAACCCTCGTGCCCGGGTCGACCGCCGCAGCCGCCTGACCTCTGTCCTGTACTTGTTCGTCGTCTCACTGGAAGAGAAATGATCCTCACCGAGCACTCTCGCCCATCGCACACCTTCGTGCACATCTCCGATACGCACCTTCCCGGTGAACGCGCGCCGCTGTATGGCAGTGGGGCGGATGCTGATGCGAACCTGGCTTCGGTCCTGTCGCGGTTGGTGTCTTCGGGGCTTCGCCCTGATGCTCTGTTGTTCACGGGGGATCTCGCGGATCGAGGAGACGCGTCGTCGTATCGGCGGTTGCGGGAGTTGGTGGCGCCTGCGGTTGAGGCGTTGGGGTGTGAGGTCGTGTGGGCCATGGGCAACCACGACGAGCGCGGGGCGATGCGGGCGGAATTGGGGCTCTCGGGGGGCGCTTCGGATGCTGTGGTCGAGGTGCGTTGGTTCGGTGGGGTGCGGGTGATCGTGCTGGATTCGACCGTGCCGGGGGAACACTGGGGGCGGGTCGATGAGGCGCAGCTCTCGTGGTTGGCGGCCGAGCTGGCCATGCCCGCTCCGGAGGGCTCGCTGCTGCTGATCCATCACCCGCCACTGCCGACGGTGCTCGACCTTGCGGTGACTGTGGAGCTGCGCGAGCAGGCGGCACTGGCTGCGGTGCTGGCGGGGTCGGATGTGCGGGGGATCCTGTCGGGGCACGTGCACCACCCGTCGTTCGGGACGTTCGCGGGGATTCCGGTGGCGGCCGCATCCTCGAGTGCGTACGGGCAGGATCTGGCTCAGCCTGTTGGAGCTACGCGGGGGCAGGATGCTGCGCAGGGGTACAACCTCGTGCACGTGTATGAGGGGACGATCGTGCACTCGGTCGTCGGGCTCGAGGTTGGCGCGGATGTCGGGGAACCTGTGGCGGCGGACGAGGCCGGGCGGCGGATCGCTGGGCGGGGTATTAGCTGGCGGGAGCGACCCGTTCGTTGAGCGAGCCCGGCGAAGCAGAGCGAGACGAAACGCTCTAGATCAGTTCACGGCAGCCACTCCGTGCACCAACCAGACGGGCAATCCTGAGGCCGCGCGTGGCGATGCCCCGCGGGCCCTAACGCTGGGAATCCCCTTGTGGTTCGAAAGTGAACGCCGTGTGCCCGATGAGCCTTCGGCGCAGAGACGTTCAGGACTCGGAAGCCTGCGCCAAGTACCACGCCGCTGAGCGCTCCCGGCTGGCCAAGCGCCGCCTGAACGCCTGGTACGACGACGCCATCAGCCGCGAGGGTGAGCGTCTTCGATCTCATCACCGCTGTCACCTGTCGTTAGTGTCGGCGTCCGCCGGCCACGTCCAATCGATCTCCACCTCCTCGATCTGCTTCGCAACGCGACGCCGTCGTGACGCGGCGCGCTTCGTGTTCGCGTTGGTCAGGTCGGGCCATCGCCACTCCACCGGGAACATGTGCAGCGAGAGCGTCCTCGCGTCGGCTGCACGCGGATCCGCGGCACGCACGAGCGTGAAGGCGTAGTCGCCGACCCGCCACACAGCGCGCGGAGGCGAAATCCGCGCATTCTGGCTCAGCCTTGCTCCATACCCTTCGTCGGGGTCGAGAGGCGACTCCGCATGGAATCCGCCCCCGCCGAAGTAGTGCACGAACGCCATCTCGAGTGATCGCTCGAGCGCCGTCATCCTCTGCTTCGCGTCGGCCGACCCGTCGGAGCGCGCCAGGGGGATGATCGTCAGAAGCCCGTTCTCCAGGGCCCACGGGCTGATCTCGCGCCACTCGACATCGAGACTGATCCGCCCGTCTTCGCCCCGCCGTTCACCTCGCCGGAAGCGGCCCACCTCCTCAACGATCGCGAGACCGTCACCGAGTTGCACAAAGCTCTCCATGGCTCCAGCATGCCGTGGTGGCAAGCGACTGAAGGCCGCAACGGCACATGCCGCTGCAACTCTTCACGCCTCGCGCAACGCTCCTGTTGCGAGCAACGCCTTCCGGAGTCCGGCGGCCCTCTGAAATGATGGGTCGGCATCCCCTCTCGAACTGCTGCAACATCTCTACGCTCGGCATAGATCCTCCGTGCACCCCGGACCACTCCGCGATCAGGCGCGCGCGGTTGGGCTCAATCTGCGCCGACCGCCGCGAGTGGGGTCGGACGAGCTCGACGTGGCGATCACTCGCAGGCCGAGATCGGCGATCCGGATCTCTCGAAGCGCGTCGCACAGCCACAGGTTCTTCGTTGATCCGGCGAAGGCAGCCCGGACTGGTGATTAGTCGGCTGGCACGACGATCGCGTTCGGGCGCGCTCGATCGAAGACTTGGAGCGCTGGCCGTGCGGCAGCGGCTGTCTTTCCAGGCATAACGAATGAGAACAGTGGAGCCACTTCGTCACCCGAGTCAGGAACAGATTGGTCCGGATTGAGGTTCGCGAACTCCACGAGCAGAGCTGCACGACGCCCCTTCGGGTCCCAAATCGTGTGTTCGTCGTATAGCAAGGTGATCGGGCTGGTCCCATCAGGGTTCGGCTTCTGGCCGAGGTGGACGAGCGCGGGGTCGAGGTGACTGTCGCGGGTGTAGAACTCTCCTCGGTCTTCGCGGTACCGGCGGCGCACCAAGCTGAGTGGGATGCCCTCGACGGTCGCGGCTTCTCCGACGTTCGGGAATATGACGGCGAAGTCATCGAGCAACTGCAAGTCGCTCACCGCCTTCTCGATGAATCCGAGGCTGGGGCCCACATCACCATCCCACTCGAATGAGTGGAGTGCGTCGAGAACCTCAAGGGCGGGGATGATCGCTACGCGGGCGCCAAAAGGTCGACCGTTGTCGCGGGGCAACTCGATGGACGCTGCGCTTTCTAGCCAGGTCCCGACTCGCTCCAGCCGTTCTCGGTGGGCGGGACCCGCGTGTCGAGGGAATCGGCGCAGATCAGTAAGCCTTCCTGCTGTTCCAGCTGCCGTTAAGCGAGCGTTGTACCGCTGATTGGCCGCTACGGGCGGGAGCCAGTTCAAGCTCCAGAACACGAAGGGTGGAAGGTCCTTCGGCGTGATAAGAGGTCGCCCGTCCTCCGTCATGTCTGCGTACTGACGAATCTGCTCGCGGAAGTCTTCTTCGTCCTTAACTATCGACGAGAACGCCTCGTACATGTCGAAGACGCCGTTCCCGGAGACCACCTCGCGGCCGATATAGAGGCGAACGAGATCCTCGTAGCCGGGTCGATATCCGAACCAGCGCCCCATCTGCATCAGCGTACTCGCGGCAGTAGCTCGTCTCCGGAAGTAGCTCACAGTGAGGCCCTCTACCGTGAAGCCGCGGCTGAGCTTCGTGCCGCCGACCATTACACGCCAATAGGGCCCAGTCTGGAAGTCCATGGCGCGATACTCGCTATCTCTGGACCCGTTGACTATTACGACCGGATCACCGGTGGCCATTACGTCATTGACTGTCGATCCGACATATGGGAGGAGGTCGTCGAAGTCGGCAGGCAGCCCGTTCGATCCGTTCCAGTGGCGAGAACTTGTGACAAGCAGAAAATCTGCTTCGAAGAGGGTCTTCAAACGTGCAACACCGTCGGGCAAAGAGTACCCCGCTGCCGCCCACACGTCTCTAACCATTTGCGCGAGCAAGAGATGATCCGCTTGACGAGACGAAGAGTGCACGAGCATCGTGTGATGCCTGAAGTCGCCAGCGAGGCCTTGAGACCTGCGCCATTTCTTGATGGCGCCGGAAAGAACAAAGGCGTCGAGAGCTCCGCGGAGCTCGAACTCCTCGTCGCGATCGTTGTCGGCGCGCAGGTCTCGGACGTAGGCCTTCTCGTTGGAGTTCGCTGGCGATTTTTCGATTCCATCCGGGAGTTGTTCCAGGTCATGAAAAGCCTTTGCGCCCAAATACGCAGGTGACGGCTCCAGATTAATAATAAAGTCCCTCGGAAAGACATCCGTTGCGTCTGCTGGCGAAGCGAAAACGTTCGCATATGGCGTGGCCGTGTAGGCGAGGTATTGGGCCCTCGGCAATTTCCTCAGGAGCTCGCCGATGAGCTTGTTAATGGCTGTGCGTTCCCGATAGCCGCTCGAGTTCGGATTGTAGGTATCCCGCGTGTTGATTGACGCTTGATCGGCCTCGTCGTCGATTATGAGTACGGGTATCTCGGTCATGCTGGCTTGAATATCCTGCAGGTCGCGAATGATGGCCTTCAACGCGGAGGTGTTTTTCAGCATCACGGCAATGCGCGCGTCGACGCCGAAAAGATTCTCCGGGTCGTAGACCGGCTTGGCCGGATTATGGAGCTCACCGGTACGAGCGAAGTCCAGAGCATCGAGCCCCAACCGCAGGCGACGATATCCCTTCTCCATCGTCGTGAGCCGAGTAATTCCGGGCACGTCGCGGTTTCTGTTGATGTCGATGCCGTGGCGGAGGAATTTTCCAGCGTCGAGATCGGAGTCGCCCGTACCGAAGTAGTCGAGATCCTTGATTGCATCTGGGTCATTCCGGTCCCTGCCGCCGAGGATGTTTTCTTCGCCTACAAGTTCCATGTCGAGTCGTCGCTGGGTCTGACCACGCAGAAGCTCGACCGTCCCGGTAAGGACGATGATCAAGCGGTATCCAGCATCGATTGCTTTGGCGATGATCCCCGTGAAGTTGGCCGTCTTGCCGCTCTGGACGTATCCGACCACAAGCCCTTTGGTTTGGTAGGACTTGGCGCGGGTCGGGTCGGCGAGCCGGCCGATAATGTCGGTCGTGGCCGCGTCAAGATTCGCCAGCGCTTCCGCATCCCAGGCAGGGATCTTGCTCTCGAGGACGCTCTGGTAGGCGTTCCAATAGAAGTTGTGTTCAGCCTGTCGCTGAGGCGTGTACCAGGGATCCCACGGCGCGGGTGCGGCTAGGACGACGTCGCGTCCGACAGCGATCGGAAAAGTCGCGGTGAGCAGATCGCGGGCCTGCTGGGACAACCTCAACGCGTCGTAAACGTGCTCGCGCCGTCCGGGCGATCTGCTTGCTGTGTCCGTGCCCCACGAGGGATCCCTCGTTGCGTCCCAGATGGTGAGAGCCTTATGCAACGCTTTGCGGGGGCCGTGGTTGAGGTCGGGCTTAATGAGTTCCTGAACGATCGTGTCCTCATCGAGATCGATCTCATGCTCGTCGTCGAGTTGGAAGGCGACGGCTCGACGAAGGCCCCGGGGCCTTGACCCCCGCATAGCGAAAATGGCGCTCTCGATCGCTTCGTTAAGTTGCTGCTGATTCACTGAGTCCCTCACAGAAGTCGTTGAGCGGCGGCGGGACGTCCCGGAACAATAGATTCCCCACGTCGACGCGATAACGGAGATCAGAAACTAGATGCGAGTTCGGAACAACTTCGCCAAGACGCCACATTTGTATGGCCGGAAAGTCCGCGTCAATCGCGTACGCTCTCGGATTGCTCCGCAGCTGAAGCTTGGTGTCGTACAGGTCCGCGTCAGCTTCACGATAACCGAGCGCGTGTAGTGCGGCATCGAAGTGGGCAACACGCGTCCGAAGTCGACCACGGATGTCTACGATCATCTGCGACAGCGTCCGCCCCGTGCTGCCAGCGCCCGCAAGTGTGGCCTGTATCGATATCAAGAAGAGGGGTCTGTGGGGAGACACTTGGAGCTGCAAGTCCCCCCGGATGAGGTGTGTCCGACTTTCGGCGCGAGTCGTCTTCACCTCTGCCTCGAAACGTGGAAAAGAGAAGTCGTGCTCGGATGCGGCAGCACCAAGCCACGACTCGAGCGCAGCTTCTTCACCTGCTCGGCCGATGATGTGTTCCAAGACGAGTAGCTCGCCCCACAGGCCAGTTTCCTCTTGATCAGTCAGGCGACCTCGACGCGCAAGAAGATCCTTCATGTCCGCGATTGACGCGAGAACCGCGTGCTCGAATGAAGATCCTTCCCTTAGGTTGGCCACAACTGACTCGACTAGTTGATACGCCGCGTAATGCATTCCACGCGCATCGAAAACCATACGAAACCGTCTGAATTGTTCGGGGCCCTCGACAACGTCGACCCGCACGCGCTCCAGATTGGTCACCTCAGGCGGGTTGCCCTTCGCGGGCACGAAGAGCCGAAGTTGATCACTTAGGGGATCCACCTCCAGCCGCGCATCGACCTCGCGGCTGAGTTGAAAGACCGACACGACGCCCAGGCGGAAGTACTCTTCGAGCGAGTCCGGGCTGAGGTTGACCGCTTCATCTACCATCGGGTACTCCTTAGTGGCACGTCTGCCAACCTAACCGATCACAACTGCGCGCGGCTCCGTGGCATGGCGATGCCGCAAGAACGTCCGCCACCAGCGATAAGATCGCGCATCATGGGGGATACCGCCAGCGACGCAGCGCAGACCGTCCAACTCGTCCCCGACGAGAGCATCACCGACGCGATCGGCCGCGGCCACACCCTGGCCACTGCGGCCGCTGACATCATCGACAACTCGTTGGATCACAACGCCGAACGAATAGTCGTCCGGTTCGTCGTGGAGGATGATCGGCTCGTCGCAATCCGTATTCGTGACGACGGTTCCGGTATGACACCCCAGAAGCTGCTCGACGCGATGACGCTCGGAAAGCGAAGCCAGTACGGAGAAGAAGCCCTTGGGCACTTCGGGATAGGGCTCAAGGCCGCGTCCCTGAGCCAGGCGATAACACTCACCGTCTTTACCAGGAGCGCCGAAGGCCCACCGTGCGCGATGCGCATAACCCGCGGATCGTTCACAGGCCACGTGCTTGACCAGGGCGCCGCCGAGCTCGGCTATTCGTGGGACGCCCGCGGACCACTGTCGACTGGAACCGTCGTCGAATGGTCTGGTCTCGAGGCCATCAGCCACTCGCAGCTCGCGTCGGAGCGACGAAGCTGGCTAGACAGGACGATCACCGGGCTGTCGCACTCGCTCGGCCTTACTTTTCATCGTCTGATTCAACTTCGAGGCATCCGTCTGATGATTGACACTTGGGACCGAAGGGCTGGGACCGCCGGACCTCCTCGAATTGTCGAGCCGCGAGACCCGTTCCAGTTCGCCATCTCGGGAATGAACGGATATCCCGCAGTGATCGGCGCGTCGACGACGGACGGGGCACGCCTCGAGGCTGAGTGCTTCATTCTTCCCCCTCGGTCGGATTCACCATCGGCGTGGCTTCTTGGTCGCAACCCGGTGGAATGGCAAGGGCTCTACATCTACCGCCACGACCGGTTGCTGCAGGCTGGAGGATGGCTCGACGTCCGCCCCGACGACAAGCGGCTGCGACTCGCGCGTGTGCGCATTGACTTGAATAGTCCTCTCGAGCGCCATCTGCGTCTCCGCCATGAGAAGAGCGGTGTTACACCCACCCAGGAGTTCAGCGCCGCGCTCGAAGCGGCCACCAATCAGGCAGGGTTGACACTCGACGCATTTCGGTTGCATGCGCGAGAGGTTCTCCGAGCGTCGAACGTGCGCACATCCGCAGTTAAGCCGGTCGTACCGCTTGGAGTGGGTATTCCGGAGCGCGTCATTGAAACAGTCCGCGAGGAACTTGGCGAGCGCGCCGGAGATGCGATCTGCGTCGAGTGGGAGATGCTCGGAGAGGACCAGCTCTTCGAGATGCAGCTCGAACAGCGTCGCATCGCGTTCAATCTCGGCTACCGTGCGGCGCTCGGCGGAGACGAAGTCGCACTCGTTCCGACACTCGTATACCTCCTCCTAGAGAACTACTTCACCAGGGACTGGTTAAGGGATAGCACGAAGGCGCAGATCGCCGCATGGCAGAAGGTCGCGACTGCGGCCATGCTGGCCCAACTTGGCGATGATGCGTACGATCCGCTCGCCAACTGGGATGCAGAACTCGCGATCCCAGCATCAAGGACCTCCGTCGGCCCGATGCCGTCGCCGCCGTCCGTGCAGCTGCGGTGGGCTCACCTTGGGCAACGGGGTACGGGCTCGGAGCCCGGTCGCGACGACTCTGTTCTCCACTCCGACTTTGCGCCCGAGCAGCTGGAGATCGAGCTGGCCGTCAGGGCAACACAGCCGGCCGATGTGCCGCTTGTGGAAGGGAAGAATGCGGATCGCTCGGCAGACCCGCGCCATGACATGGATGCGTTCGTCGCGCCATCCGACCAACGGGCGATAGAGGGCGAACCGGCAATAGAGATGGAGTCGGAGCCAATATCGGAGTTGGTCTCGCTTGCCACGCGCCAGAAAGGGTCCGTACCCGCACCAGTACACGCGAAACCCGGGGATCGCGAGATAGTCGTTCTCTATCGGTCGGGACTTGAAATCGACGCGATCGCCAGCACGATTGGCGCCGAGCCCCACGCTGTCGCGATGAGACTCTGTGCGCTTCTCCTCGATCTCGAAGGCGCCGATGTGGACGACGAGAACCTGGCCGCGATGCATGGACAGCCCTACACTCCGCAGGATCGCGAAAAGATCCTCGAGATGTATCGAGGTGGCGCATCAGTCCGTCGGATCGCCGACCGCTTGATGCGGACGCCATTTGCGATCGGCTGGCAGCTCCTGTCGAGTCCTAAACACCCCGTCGAGGTGCCACGCGGATTGATCCGTCAGATCGATCGGGCGCTCGTCGCTTCGACCGGCACGCCAGCCAGCTTAAGTCCCTCAGATGGCGATGCCGGCTAGCATGACTAGAATGCCGCCCACCAAGAATCAGATCCGAGTGCTTGACCTCTTCGCCGGGGCGGGTGGACTCACGGCTGGTTTCCGAACGGCCTCGAGACGTTTCCGCTCAGTTCGTGCAGTTGAGCTGGATCGAGCCGCTGCGGCTTCGTATGAAGCTACGTTCGGCAAGAACGTCGTCTACGCGGGTTCAATTCAGGATTGGCTCGAATCCGAAGACGTGCCCGAGGTCGACGTTGTCGTAGGCGGCCCTCCCTGCCAGGGCTTCTCGGCGCTGGGTAAGCAAGATGTTCAGGACAGGAGGAACTTCCTCTGGAGGGAGTACGCCCAAACCGTCGTGCGCGCCAAGCCGCGCTACTTCGTGGTTGAGAACGTACCCCAGTTCGCGGCGTCGTCTCAGTACGAAGATTTCGTTGCCGCTACGGCCCTGGGAGGCGAACTGGAGGATTACGCATTCCAGTACCGAGTTCTGAACTCGGCCGACTTTGGTGCACCACAAGCGCGCAAGCGATCGGTCATCATCGGACACCTGCGCGACCTTGAGTTCCCGGGATTTCCTTCGCCAATCCGAACACCCGAAGCTTATGCAACTGTGCGAGAAGCGTTCAAGGGCATTCCGGCCGAGACGACCGGTGTGAACCTTCCGTCGAGTGATGGCGTTGAGATGGGGGGAAGGGTCTTCGAGGGCGCATACGTCCCTTCGCAGCTTCATCTGGGTCGTAACTACGCGAAACTCTCAAAGGACCGCTTCGTAGCTATTCCAGCTGGCGGTAATCGATTTGATCTGCCCGAACACTTGCTCGCTCCCTGCTGGGTGAAGCACAAATCCGGTTCGGGGGACGTCATGGGCCGTCTGCATTGGGACCGACCTTCTGTGACCATCCGGACGGAGTTCTTCAAACCGGAGAAGGGACGCTACCTGCACCCGGTTGCGAACCGCGCGATCACTCATTACGAGGCGGCCCGCCTGCAGGGTTTTCCCGAGACCCACAAGTTTGTGGGCTCGAAGACCGCAATCGCCAAGCAAATCGGAAACGCCGTTCCCATCCCGCTGGGAGCGGCAATCGCACGTCAGCTCGTTGCGCAGTTCACTGATTGATGAATGGGTCGCCGCGGAACGCCAAACTCTGTAGCAATCAGAGCTCACCTTCGAGATCATTTGAACCTGAGGCCCGAACGTCTCCGACGACGCAATCAACCCAGTTCGACTCCAAGTACCTTCGCGACGTACTCGCGAAGCCCGGGGTCACAGACGTAGACGTAAGTCCCCAAGATTCCTCGCGTAAGTAGGACTCCGTAGATGTTCTGGACAAGGGCAAGGAGATCCTCGTCCGTTGTTGGCCTTCGAAGCTGCGCGAGGTTCTCCTTGCCCTTCTTGTCACGATAGGCGACACGGTCGACGACCACTTGTCGCGTGAGCTCGTCGTAACGGAGATCTTCGCCGATGATCACACCGGCGTAGTTGAGGTCGTAGCCCTGCACAGTGTGAATCGAGCCCACCTCGTCGATCGATCCCCGGGAGTTGATCCAGTCCTTGTCTGTGCGGTTCCAGACGAACTTGTTCCCCTCGATCTCGAAGTCGAAGCCGGGCTTGTTGCCGCGGGTCTTCCAGTCCCAGGCGTAGCCAGCGACAAGTCGGGCGAGCCCTGCGTCGCGATTGCGTTCGTGGATCGCCTCCTGCAGTTCTCCGACACTCTCGAAGAACCGCAGGTCGTACTCGCCGAAGTCCGGGCGGTCCCCTGCGCGAAGTTCACCTCGAAGCAGCTGGCGGACGAAACCAACGTAGTCCGCATCCGCCCTCACACGCATCTGCCTCGCCAACGGAAACCACCGATGCGCTCGCTTTGCGTCAGCGATCTCAGCGGCGAGAGTCGCACCCGGCAGGTCAGCAGGCCGCACGCCTTGCTGCTCGTCTATGAGCAGAATCTGGTGCGTGCTCTGGGCGCGGATCCAGTCGAGCTGGGTCCTGTTGAGGTCATCTGATCCGAAGAGTCGTTCGTTGATCTCCGCGAAGTCGCGGTTGCGCATACCCGAGGATTGGTTCGCGCGGCGATTGAGACGGTGCGTCTCGTCGACAATGAGCAAGTCGAACTGCATGGACGATTTGCCGACGTCGAACGGGTTGAGAACGAGCTCCTCGCTGACCTTCGGCGTCTTCTTGAACACCTTCTTGATCGAGTCTCGGAGCGACTGTTGAGGTACGACCAATCCGACGCGAACGCTTCTCAGTAACTCGCGGTTCTCGGGGACGAAGAACTCAGAGAAGAGGGAGTCCTGCTCGATCTCCTCCATGTCTTCGTAGTCGCGAATGTCGGCCAGCAGCTTCATGAGGAAGATCGCCACAATGGTCTTGCCGGTACCCGGATTGCCCTGGATTACGCTTGACGATCGCGTGCCTGTCGCGAGGTCCGTGAGGAGTGTCTCGACGATCTGCTCGACGGCGATGGCTTGCTCTTGGGTAAGGACCTTGAAGGGCGAGAGTTTGAAGAGATCGCTGTTCTCGATCTCAGGAATGCTGCGCTGAAAGATCCCGTCCGAGCGCAGCTGCTCGAAGATGTCCCGGAAGCTTTCGCGGTATTGATCGCGCTCGTAGTACCGCGCATCGATGATCCCCTCGTTTCCGTTGAGCACTGTGAAGTGCCCGTCACCGGCGAGCCAGCGGATGAGGTGCGACTCGAGATCGAGACACGCCGACTTATTGAACGTCTCGTCTATGACGACACTCACCCGGCCGAACCCCGCCTTTGATGGATTTTGGAGGTGCTGACGCATGCGTGACACAGCACTGACCGTCTCACCGACGTAGACCGATGGAGCATCTGGGGACCCGGCGCTGTCTAGAACGTAGACGACGGGCCAGTTCGTACGCCGTTCATCACCGGACGCCCAGGCCGAGATCGCGGGTGTGGTGAAGTCGAGCCGTTCGATCTCAAAGGGCGTCATACTTCGTGCTCCGCCCTCTCGATCGATCTGCGGGGTACTTCGAGCTGGTTACGGCGAGCTTTTGCAGGACAATTTCATCCAGATCGACTCCCAGTCGAGCGGCGAGGAGTGTGCAGTAAGTGACGACGTCGGCGAGTTCCTCGCGCACGCGAACCTCGTCTGCATCGTCGCTCCACTGGAAGCACTCGAGCAGTTCGCCCGCCTCTATCGAAATGCTCTTCGCGAGGTTTGCTGGCGTATGAAACTGAGCCCAGTCGCGCTCGCGCACCAACTCCGATAAGGCTTCACGAACTCGCTCACTCGTCACGGTGAGACGGTATCGCACAGCGGCTTCCCCTGCGACAACCAACCGCCCCAGCAGCGCAGCCATGTCCGCCTCATCTCGACTGCTGCGTCAGCGGCGCTTGACGTGGTGGTCCCTTCGGGCACAGTGGGCACGCAACGCATATCCGACTGGGGCCGCGCTACGCCGATGCATCAGGCATCGCTAACGACTGTCAGGTTGGGCCGCGCTCTTCGGCCGTTCAGTTACCTAGAAGGGCAGTACCACCCGCCTTCCCTCGAGGAGCTCGCTTCTGACGTCCTTCGAAACGCGTCCCTTCGTCGACACCCCAATGCCGGGCAGTCGCTCGACTGGGCCCCAAGCGGTCCACCAATGGCGCAAGCGGATTACAGGTTCCCAGCGTTCGATCGCGCCGATTAGGAACGGGGTGTTGGTGATTGAAAGCCGCGCCAAGAGGATCACCAATTGGTCGCGGACGAGCCCTGGTCGATCAACATGAACACCTTCAAGGGGCTGACATGCCTCGAGTGCAATTCGAGTCGTGGTGATTCGAGCCAGCAAGAGCCGTCGGCCACCTTCGTCAATCAGTGCCGGGGACCCATCGATCGCGTCTAGTACGTCGTCGACCGCCATCCAGCTTATCGACCGAAGCGCGACGCGGGCGCTCTCAGAGCGCATCCGAGCGTTGAGACTAGCTGGAAGAAACGCGCCGAGTGGGGTCACAGTAAGACAAGAATGGGAGTACTCGAGCGCCGCCAAACTATCGTCCAAGGCACTGGCATCGACTGTAAGAGAGGGCTTCGTTTCGTCGGCGACGACGACTTCGAACGCCTGCGCGCGCGGCAATAGACGACGCAACACAACCAGGGCTTGAAAGCAGGGATTGACGTCGGCCTCGCCGAGTTGCTTCACGGTCGCCTTGACTAGATGGGAGTTCGTCTCGAGATGCTCAAGCACCAATCCATTCGATGCAAAGAATGACTCGGCACGCATCCACGGAGGCATGCGCATCTCATCCAGCTCTGATGGGGTCCCGATCGCTGGCCCGGCCTGCAAAGCGCGCGCGAACGTGAAAGCCGCCTCGCAACCGCGATCGAACGTGATACACAGCTCAATGGCTTCTCGGAGTTGGTCGAGGGTAAGCGTGTCACCTTCACCGCGGACTACCTGATCGACGCCATCCCATTCGAGGGTCTCGTGCGCCTGAGCGTTGCGCAGCCCTGGAAAGACGGCGCTACTGGCTATTGCACGGAGGAACTCGTTGTGCGCGATCATCAACTCTCGAACCTGGCCCAGATTCGGCGTCTTACTCGCCGAGCCTCTAGCCATGCAGATGATCGCCCATGCAGACTGCCTCACAGGTCCTTCAACCACCCTGCGATAGGCGCTCGCGAGAAGGTGGGCACGCTGCTCTTCCGAGTCTTCCGCGGCCGCCGCCGCGAGATCGGATAGCGTCCTTGTCCGACTCTGTCGCGCGACGGAATCTCTACTCCTCTGGGCATCGAGCACCTCAGCACGGATGCCGTCTCCGCCTGGCGTAAACATAACGTTGATTGCCACATGCATCGCCCAAGCGGCCAGTGGCGGGTTCGGAGAAGTGACGATCCAGCCGATCATCGCGATGGAAGCGAGAGCGTCGTTAACGGGTTTCAGGCCGAGCGACGCGAGATGAGGCACTAGGCGGCCCATGAGAGCGCCGGGTTGGTAGGCGTATCCCTCCATCACTCGCCCGGGTTTGAACTCGCCGCTCGCGTCGACCGGATCCCAATCCAATCCGAACATCGAGCGGAGTGGATGTGGGGTACCCCGAGCGCTTCTAAGCGTCTTGATAGTGGCCGGTTGCAAAGCAAAGCTCGGCACGGACGATGCGGCTCCCATTTCGATTGCATTGAGCGCAGCTCGGACCCATGCGCAGAGTTGATCCAGCACGTCCTTCGCCAGCTCACTTCCGAACGGCGCGAACCTGGCGAGTGCGGTCATTCTCTGGCGGATCGGGGTAATCGATTCGATGACCTCGCCCGTCCACTCCTGTAGTTCTACGAACGTCGCGGTCGTTGCGTTCAGCTCGGGTACTTCGGTGGGCAGTTGCTCCGCCATGCTGACGAGCGAGTGTACGAACGCGTCGCAAATCTCTGGAGTGAGCTCCAGCGTCCACCTTGACGGGAATGTGCACTGTGCGGTCTCGTCCGCCCATGCTTGCAGGTCCTTGGTCGCGCGCCGACGCGCCGCGTTCGTCAGGGGCATCTCCCAAAGCTAGTGCTCTAGATCGGCCCGGAGTGACGCCGCGGCTGCTGACCAGCGAATGATCACAGCGCCAAGCGGAGTGGCCGACCGACGACACCACCTGATCCATGGCGGGCGGAGGGGTTCGGCCCCGCTTGGTCAGCACGTTGGTGCAATGACACGCGACACGTGGAGACGTTGCCACCCCTCCGCGATTCGCCCTCGCCTGGGGCGCACGTTCAAGCCGCGCAACCGGCGGAGATCGGCACAGTCTTCCTCCGACATCCAGCCAATTCAGCGATGGGGCGCGGTGCAGTGCTCGCCATGGAACGGCTGCAAAGCGGACCGCGCCAGCGCGGATTTTGCAGCGAGTGAGCGGCGAGAACGGAGACTCGAACGATCGCTACACTCTCGGCGTCGGAGGGAGGCGCCCGCCCAACGTCAGTTGATGACGTCTTCCGTCATTTATTCACATCGCTAATCGGCATCATTGACGGCGTCCCACATGCGTTCGGCACTGGCAGGCATCCTCGACGGCGCCATCGATGATCGCCGCCTCGCGAGCAATACAGTGCGACACATCCGCAAGCTCCCTCGGAGCGGGCCAGGCAAGCGCCGCGTCTATCGCACGCACAACCAGGTTCGATCTGCCCGACATCACCACCGTGGCTGGCGACCTCACCAAGCAGGACGCGATCGACGCCGTTATCGCCGCCGCGGGAGACCGCATCGACGCCCTCGCGAACGTCGCAGGCATCAACAACGACCTTTCCCCCGCAGGCGAGACGACGGATGCCGTCTGGGACAGCGTCATCGCCATCAACCTCACCGCCCCGTTCAAGCTCATGCGCGCGGTGCTGCCGATCATGGAGAAAGCCGGCCGCGGCTCGATCCTCACCCCGAGTCGCCTTTCGAGCTCCGCAGTCGTAGACTTCTCGATAAGTAGACGCACCGTTGCGAAACCCAAGCCTCAAGGAGCTCAACCATGGCCCTCACAGCACACTCCACCATCGGCGACTGGATGAACGACCCGACGGGCGGGCCGCTCATCCGTGGACTCTTCGAGCAGACGGGCGCCGACCCCGAGCTCCTCACCCCCGTGCTCGGACTCCCGCTGCAGCAGCTCGTCGCGATGAGCCAGGGCCAGCTTCCGCAGTCGGTCGTCGATGACCTGGTGCGCGCGGCCAACGGCGGTGAGATCCCCGAGGGCGACGAGTCGGAGGGCTGGACAGAGAAGCCCACGACCGGTCGTTTCGCTGGCAAGACCGTGGTCGTCACGGGCGCAGCATCCGGAATCGGCAAGGCCACCGCATCCCGCATCGCCCGTGAAGGCGGACGCGTCATCGCCTCTGACATCGCCGCCGAGAAGCTCGACGCCCTGAAGGCCGAGCTGCCGGATGCCGACATCACCACCGTCGCCGGAGACCTCACCACGCAGGACGCGATCGACGCCGTCATCGCCGCCGCGGGCGGCCGCATCGACGCCCTCGCGAACGTCGCCGGCATCAACGACGACTTCTCCCCCGCCGGCGAGACGACGGATGCCGTCTGGGACCGTGTCATCGCCATCAACCTCACCGCCCCGTTCAAGCTCATGCGCGCGGTGCTGCCGATCATGGAGAAGGCCGGCCGCGGCTCGATCCTCAACGTCTCGAGCGAAGCGGGCCTGCGCGGCAACTCGTCGGGCAACGCCTACACGGCCAGCAAGCACGGCATCATCGGCGTCACGAAGTCCGCGGCGTTCATGTACGGGCCGAAGGGCATCCGCGTGAACTCCGTCGCTCCGGGCGGCGTCGCCACCGGCATCCCGATGCCCCCGAACATGTCGGAGTACGGCTCCGGCCGCCTGGCCCCGTTCCAGCAGGCGATCCCGACGGTCGCGACCGCCGAGCACCTCGCGGCGTCGATCACGTTCCTGCTGTCGGACGACGCTGTGAACATTAACGGTGCCGTGCTGGCATCCGATGGTGGATGGTCGGTGCAGTAAGCGTCAGTCTTGGAGGCCGGCACGGCGACCGTGCCGGTCTTCGAACTCGCCGATCGCTCGACGCGCCTTGCGCAGCTCGAAGATCCCGACGCCCACTCCGGCGCCGAAGACGACGAGGCTGATCCATCGATAGACCGCGCTCGGATCCAGCATGATCGCGACGCCCCATCCTGCAACCAGGACAGCCGAGAACACGATCGTGTAGAGCGCGAAGTTCTTGCGGCGCTGCAATGCGATGCGCTGCTGAATCAGGGAGGGCTCGCTCATGAGGCGAGCCTAGACCGCCGCAAAGTCGGCATGCCCTGAGCGGATGACAGACTGACCCCGTGCCCGAGCGTCCCGAGATCGTCTGCATCTGCGGCTCCATGCGGTTCGCCGAGGAGATGCGCGCAGTGAGCCAATCCTTGACGCTCGCAGGCGTCATCGTGCTCATGCCCGCCGAGGTAGACACCCCGATCACCGACGAGCAGAAGGCGGCTCTCGGCGAGCTGCACCTGAGCAAGATCGACGTGGCCGATCGTGTCGTGGTGGTGAACCGCGGCGAGCACTTCGGCGAGTCCACGACGCCGGAGATCGACTACGCGCGCGCCGCGGGCAAGACCGTCACCTTCGTCGGCCCTGCCTACGGCGAGGCGTAGACCTCACATCTCCCCCGCCTAAAGTGACCCTCATGAAGAAGCTCCCCGCGCTCGCGACGCTCGCCGTCGGCATCCTGCTCCTCTCCGGATGCTCGCAGGCCTCGACGATCGCCGCCTGCGGCCAGGTCGCCGCCCAGGCCGCGCAGGTGACCGGTGTGATCGGCAGCGTCAGCTCACCGACCCCCGAGGCCGCGCAGGCAGCGCTCGACGGGGTCAAGAACGTCGCCGAGAACATCCGCGGTGTCGACGGACCCGAGGAGTTCGTCGCCCTCCGCGACTCGTGGACGACGAGCATCGACGCCTTCGCCGCCGAGGGCGAGAAGGCCATCGCGGGCGACATCGCGGGCCTGGATGCGGCGACGACGGAGATGCGCGCGGCGACCGACGCGATGCTCGCCTACTGCACCCCGTAGCTATCGCCACTCGTCGCGTTGAACGCTCATCGCGATCTCGAAGCTGTCGCCGATCACGCGAGCGCCGTCGAATATCGGGTCTTCATCGAGCGTCTCGATAACGCGGGGATCGCTCGTGACGGCAGCGGTTCCGCTGTCACGGGCCTCGCGCGACGGCCAGGTCGTCACCGTGACCACGACGGACTCCTCGGCGTTCGCTCCTGCGAGGTCGGCGATGCTCTTCAGCTCGCCCGGCTCATACGACGTCCCATCTGCGTGATAGTCACCCGGGTCGGCCGAGTCGCTCGACTGCCAGTAGTCCACGACGCTGATCGCACCGTGATCGCGGTAGACCTCCGCCATCCGCTTCGAGAAGTCCAGGTATGCGGCCTTGCGTTCCGTCGGCACCGGAACGACGGTGATGTCAGCGATGACCATGCTCAGCTCCAGTCCTCAGCGGCGAGTGTCCGTCGCCAGGGTATCCAGCGCCGGCCTCAGCCAACCAGAGGGTCCTACTGAGCGATGCCTCGCAGCAGCCGCGTCACCGTCTCCTCGACACGCTCGCCACTCAAGGGCTGACCGATCAGAGCTGCGTACGATGCCATGGCGATGAGCTGGTCGGCGATGGCGTCAGCATCCACGTCGGCCCGGATCTCATCCGCCGCCTGTCCGCGTGCGATCCGTTCGGCGACCCACGAGCGGATCGGCGCCGCGAGACGCTCGTTGAGCGCAAGCCCGAGTTCGTGGTCGGTGGCGGTCACCGCGATCAGCGCCCGGGCGAGTGCGACACCCTCGGGCCGTGCGAGTCCGGCGGACATCGCGGAGAACCAGGCGTGCAGATCGGCTCGGATGTCGTCGGTCATCGCGACGGCAGGGTCGGCTCCGGGCAGGTCTCCTTCGAGCAGCGCCTCGCCGAGGATTGCCGCCTTCGAGGGCCACCAGCGGTAGATCGTCTGCTTCGAGACCGCTGCGGTCTCAGCGAGTCCCTCGATGGTCACCGCTTCGTAGGTGCCGGCGATGACGGCCGCGCGCATCGCCTCGAGCACAGACTGGCGCGCGGCTTCACTTCGGGGACGAGGCACCTGAACAGGTTACTGAGGTGGGCGGGTGCCGCAGACCCGCGCAAGACTCCAAGGCCTAGGAACTGCCCGGCGATAGAGTCGCCGCATGGGGGACGTCTCTGAAGAACCGCGCGCTGATTGCCCGGTCGCACCAAGGAGAAAGACGCGCATACCGACCCTCGGCCTCACCCTCTTCGGCCTCGGTCTCTTCACTACGGTGATGGCGGCGACGCAGGCGGTTGCGGTGGTCAGCCACCTGCCTGATTCGCAAGCCAGCATCGGATGGATCATCTGGCTCATGATGATTCCGTCGGTCGTGACCGGCATCATCTCGGGCCTCACCGCAGCATTCGGTGCGTTCGTCGAGAGGTTCACGGCGCCGAGCTACTTCGACGCAGCGAAGGTCAACCGAAGTATGGCCATCGGAGCAGGTATCGGCGGATCCCTGGGCAGCATCCTCCTGCTGATCTACCTGAGCATCGTCTATCGGGACGGCGCCGGTCTCTGGATTCTCGTGCTGGGATCCGTGGCGATCTTCGGTGCCTTCGCAGGCTTCACTGCACTGGTGACGCGGCGGGGAGCCGGCAGATATCTCCGCGATCAGGCCGAGCGCAATGGCCGATAGGTGTGCGCGACCGCCCCCGACCCGAACTCCCGTCGCTCGACGAGCTCGAGCCGGGTGCGCTCGCTCAGTCCGTCGAGGAGTCTCGGCCCATGCCCCGCGATGACCGGATGCACGACGAACGTGTACTCGTCGATCAGCCCCAACTCGGCCAATCGCAACGGAAGTGTCACGCCACCCACCGATATCCCCTGGCCGGGCTGCTGCTTGAGCCGCTGGACCATCTCAGCTAGGTCGCCTCGGATGAGCTCGGCGTTCCAGTCGACCGAATCCAGGGTGCTCGACACGACATTCTTCGGCACCCGGTCGATGGCCTCCGCGAACGGGATCTCCCACTCTTCCATCCATTCGGGCCACGCACCGGATGCCGGGCGCCGCCACGCGCCTTCCATCATCTCGTAGGTCGTTCGGCCGTAGATGACGGCATCCGCTCGCCGCATCTCGGCGGTCCAGAAGCCCATCAGCTCCTCGTCGGGAGCGACTCCCGCCTCATGATGGACGCAGCCGTCGAGCGTGACGTTGATCGAGTAGCGCAATGCTCTCATCTCGCCGATCTCCTTCGATGCGGGCGGTGCACGATGGTGCGGGATGAGACCCAGGGTACTGGCGCGCGAGCACGGGAGCCCCTCAGTTCTAGTTCTCGTCGAGTTCACCCGAACGCGGGCGGCGCGACAGCGCGAAGACGACCCGTTGCCCGAAGGACTGTCCCCGCATAGCCGGATCAGTCCCGAGCGACGCAGCAGCGGTGAGAATGGCGGTTCCCGATGCGACGATCGCGAAGATCGGCCCTGTCCACGGAGCACTCGTTCCGAGCATGAAGCCTGCGACCACCGCTACCCCGACAAGCAAGAGCCCCGCGCCACGGAGAGCCGACCGACGTCTGCTGCCCGAAGCGATTGCGAACACGAAGCCGACACCCATCGCTTGCGCCGCAGTGAGCATGTAGACCAAGATCTCGACACCTTCGATTGCCATGAGGTTCTCTCCGGCATCAGCACGAGAGCCGGAAGATCACACCGGGAACTGGGGCAGCCGTGAAGAACAGGCAGGTCCTTGCAGGACTGTCCCCTTGCGCAAGGTTCGCCTGAAGAATGATGTACGACCCAAATGCAGAGCAAGCGATACTGACCTGCCTCGCAAACACTGCGCACATACCAAGGGCAGCGGCGTAGTCGCGCACACGCGAGGTCTCGGCACGGGTGAGCTTCATTCCCCAGATCGGGCCATACCACTGCCAGCTCGGATCCGCCACGACGGGGTAGGCGGTGGACTCGTCCGGAACCACGACCTGGAAGAGCTCGTCTCCGCGAATCTCGTAACGCGTTTCTACCGCATTCCCATTGGCGTCCGTCGCCCAGGGCGCCGCCACCGGCACGTAGTCACCGTCCTCGCTCACGAAGATCACCTCGCCGGAATCGCTGCGGTACGGCTGATAGCCCGCCATCCGATAGCCGAACTCGTGCGCACTCAAAGCACTGCCGATGACGGTCTGAATCCGGGTCGAACCGTCGTCAAGCGTCTGCACAGCGATAGCGTCGCCAGAATCGTCGGTAGCGGCGAAGACGACCGTCCCATCGTCGGCTACCACACCGCCTTTAACGTCTATTTCGTCGGGCAGTTCTATGGTCGCCGTTGTCGTCCCGCTGCCATTCGACGAGGTCACGGTGACTTCTTCGTCTGGGGACATGGGCACGGTGGATTGCACATCCCCCGCTTCTGTGGTCAATCCACCTGCGACGAGATCCCCTGGTTCGGATAGCTCGGTTACTGGAGCCGCCTCCTGAATCAATGAAGCGATCGCGTCCGCGTCGTCCGCTGTTTCCTCCGCATGTGCAGGCGACACCATGGTCACGGTCAGCGCAACTATCGCGGCTAGCGAGCTCCAGACATGCAGTCTGCCGTGCGTGGAGTCGTGCGCTGAGAACCGTGCTTGTTTCTTCATTTCTGTTCCAATCCGCCGCATATGTCTTCTTTCGAGCAACAAAAGCACACATACGAGTGCACATTGGTATGAAGCGTGACGTGCAAACGTGGGCAAGTGAAGGGGAGCGGGCTGGATCAGAGAGGAGGGTCAAAGGCTGGGATGACGCCCTTGCCGACGAATATGGTTGGCACATGAACCCCGCCCAGCCTCGCGTCATCTCCGTTCGGAGCGGTCGCGTTCGTCCCAGCGGGTCATGGCTGTACGTGTGGCTCGACTCCGCCACGGGGGAAATCGTTCACGTGGGTGGCACGGGGTCCGATCCGGAATTGCGGGCGTATCTGCACCTGACGAGCGATGACCCCCAGTTCGGACAGGTGCGGGCCACCGTTCCTCGATCCGGTGAGCGCGACTTCGACATCCTGGCCTTCGAGTTGGCTCACGCAATCGACCGCCAACCCGCGAGGGACGCTCTGATCTCGCGCTTGTCGAATGAGGGTGACGACGAGGAGCTGACTGACGAGTTGCGCGAAGTCATCGATCCGATGGTGCAGGCAGTATCAGATCACAGCGCAACCCTGTCTTCAGCGAACGAGTAACCCCTCAGCACTCCACCACATTCACCGCCAACCCACCGCGACTGGTCTCCTTGTATTTGTCGCTCATGTCGGCGCCGGTCTGACGCATCGTCTCGATCACGGCATCCAGCGACACCACGTGGCTGCCGTCGCCGTGCAGGGCGAGGCGGGCAGCCGTGACGGCCGTCGACGCGGCGACGGCGTTGCGCTCGATGCAGGGGATCTGCACGAGACCGGCGATCGGGTCGCACGTGAGACCGAGGTGGTGCTCCATCGCGATCTCGGCCGCGTTCTCGACCTGCTGCGGCGTGCCGCCGAGAACGGCGCAGAGTCCGGCAGCCGCCATCGCGCACGCGGAACCGACCTCTGCCTGGCATCCGCCCTCCGCGCCCGAGATCGACGCGTTCGCCTTGATGAGCGAGCCGATCGCGGCGGCGGTGAGCAAGAAGGTCCGCACAGCCGCAGCATCCGCGCCGGGCACGAACCGCGAGTAGTACATGAGCACCGCGGGCAGGATGCCGGCGGCACCGTTCGTGGGCGCCGTGACGACCCGCCCACCCCCGGCATTCTCCTCATTGACGGCGAGCGCGAACGCCTGAAGCCAGTCGGACGTGACCGGCTGCCCCGCAGCCTCTGCCCGGAGGATGCTGTCGCGCATCGACCGCGCCCGCCGCGGCACACCGAGACCACCCGGCAGTACGCCGGAAGCACCCAGCCCCGCCTCGACGCAGTCGCGCATGGCGGTCCAGATCGCGTCGAGACCCGCGTCGACGGCATCCGCCCCGCGGACCGCGACCTCGCCGACCCGCGCGACGTCGGCGATCGACAGGCCATCGACGCACAGTGCGAGCAACTCCGCCGCAGTCCGGAACGACGGCATCCCCTCGGGCACGACCGAGCTCCCGACGACCTCGCCGACGCGCTGGATGAATCCGCCCCCCACCGAGAGGTACGTCTCCTCCGCCATCGACACCCCACCAGGACCGAACGCTCGGATCACCAGAGTGTTCGGGTGTCCCGCCTGCCGGGTGAACGGATCGAGCACGACATCGGAGCTGTCGAACTCCACCGGCACGACGCCACCGAACAGCAGCGGTGAGCCCGACGGATGCCCCAACCACGCGCCGCGAACGGATGCCGGGTCACAGGTCTCGGGATCGAGACCGGCGAACCCGGCGACCACCGCATCCGGCGTGCCGTGCCCGAGTCCGGTCGCCGCGAGTGACCCACACAGCACCACCTCGACACGACTCGGACCCTCCGGATGCTGCGCCAGCACGCGCCGCGCGAAGTCGAGCCCGGCCCGCATCGGCCCCACCGTGTGAGAGGACGAGGGCCCGATGCCGATCGAGAACAGGTCGAACGCCGAGACATAGACGCTGCTACGGGCGCCGGTCTCAGAGGTGAGCGTCGTCACTCCTCGCCCTGCGGGTGAGTGGTCGCACCGACCGGCCGCGCGGCCTGTCGGGCGAGCAGATCGGAGCGGGACTCCGGCGTGAGTGCCGCGGTAGCCGCCGCCCAGGCGAGGCCGATCGCCGCGTCGACGACCGCGCGGTCGGCGGCGGGCGTCGCCGCATCCGCCGCGAATCCCTCGGTGTGCGGAGCCGACGTCGATCCGATGATCGCGATGCCGGGGTGGATCGACGGCACGACCTGCGAGACGTTGCCCATGTCGGTCGATCCGCCGGCCATTCCAGAGAAGGCGATGGGCTCGCGGCCGAGCTCGGTCAACGCGTCGTTCCACGGGTCGGCGAGCAGCGGCTCCTGCACCAGCGGGTCGTAGCGCGGCTCGGTGCGCACCTGCTCCCACGAGCAACCCGCGGCGAGCGCTCCCGCTTCGAAACAGGCCATCACTCGCCGCTTGGCGTCACGCAGCTCGTCGAGATCGAACGAGCGCACCTCGGCCTGCAGCACGGTGCGCGCGGGGATGATGTTCGTCACCTCGCCGCCCTGCGTGATCACGGCCGCCGTGCGGACGGTGCCGGGCAGTTGCTGACGGAGCAGCCCGATCGACGTGAGCGCGATCGTCGCGGCATCCAGCGCGTTCACTCCCTTGTCGGGAGCGGCCGCGGCGTGCGCCGGCCGCCCCGTATACGTGATCTGGAATCGGTCGACGGCCTGGGTCGCGAAGTTCTCACAACGCACATCGATGCCGGGGGCGCCGTGCACCATGAGAGACATCGTGGCGTCTTCCCACGCTCCGCCCTCGAGCATGAGCACCTTGCCGCCGCCGTGCTCCTCGGCAGGCGTGCCGAGGAGCTTGACGGTGAGTCCGGCGTCGTCGGCGATGGCCGCGAGCGCGATCGCCGCACCGAGTCCGGCCGCCGCGATGACGTTGTGCCCGCAGGCGTGGCCGATGCCGGGAAGGGCGTCGTACTCGGCGCAGATCGCGACCACGAACTCCCCGTCGCCGAAGCTGGCGTCGATGGCCGTGTCGACACCGAACGCGCCGACCGTGGCGGTGAAGCCGGCATCGCGCAGAGCCGCCGCGACCAGGTTCGCCGCGCGCACCTCCTCGAACGCGATCTCGGGATCGGCGTGGATCTCGTGGCTGATCTCGATGAGACGCTGCTCCCAGTCGCGCACGGCATCCGCGCTGCGCTGCTTCGCGTCGGCGAGTTCGAGCAGGGTGCGGGGGGTCGGGTCTGCGAGGGTCATGCGGTTTCTCCTTCGAGAACGGGGTCGGCCGTGGTGACGGCGGGGACAGGGGTGGGGGCCTCGGCGACCGGGCGGGGCACGCGGAGGAACAGGGCGAGAACGGCGATCGCGACCCCGATGCCCGCGCAGATGCTCCACACCGCGACATATCCGTCGAACGAGGTGGTGGTCACGGCGGCCTCACCGGTGCCGACAGTCATGAGGAAGCTGCCCATCACCAGAGCGAACACGGCACCCGCCACGGCTCCGGCCGCGGTGCGCGAGGTGTTGTAGAGAGCGGAGGCGATGCCGACCGAGTCGGCGGGCGCACGACGCACCACGATGGTCGGCAGCACCGAGATGAGCAGACCGTTGCCGAGGCCGCCCATCACCATCGACCCGACGAACACCGCGACGATCGTCGGCGCGCTGATGAACGCGAGGTAGCTTCCCGCGACCAGCACACCGCCGAGGACGATCGCGCCCTTCGCTCCGATGCGGCCGGCGACACGGTCTCCGACGATCGACGCGAGGAAGGCCGAGAGCGCTGCGGCCAGCGAGATGACTCCGACCATGGCGGCGGTGAACCCGAGGCCGAAGCCGACGGCATCCGGATCGCTGAGCACGTAGACGCTCGACGCGGTCTGTCCTCCGAAGAGCTGGGCGCCGAAGAGGAACGCGATGATGATCGGCAGTCCGATGCCGCCCTTCGTGAGCAGCGCGATGTCGACGAGCGGATGCGCGACGCGCTTCTCGACCATCACCCAGACGACGAGCAGAGCGACACCGCCGAGGATCGCGACCCAGGTGATCGGGTTCGTCCAGCCCCACGCGGATGCGTTCGAGATGCCGCCCAGCGCGGCGAGGAGTCCGATGCCGAGCAGCGAGGCGCCGAGCCAGTCGGTCTTTCCAGCGGCGCGGACCGTGGTCTCGGGCACGAGAAACGCCACGACCGGCACGCAGATGAGAAGGAAGATGGCCGGCATCCAGAGCACTGCGCGCAGGTCTCCGAGCGCACCGAACAGAAGACCCGAGCCGAGGGCTCCGAGGGCCGCCCCGAACGTCAGCGCACCGACGAGCTTGCCGATCGACCGTCCGGCCGACTTCTCGTCACGATCGCGCACGATCGCGAACTCCAACGGAAGGAAGGCGGCGAGCGGCGCCTGCAGCGCCCGACCCACGAGGAAGAGCTCATAGCTCGGAGCGATCGCGACGACGATCGAACCGAGCGCCACGAGCGCGGTCGAGATCAGCAGCAGCTTCTTATGCCCGTACCGGTCGCCGAGTTTGGCGAGGATCGGCACGCAGACAACGGTCGCGAGCATGTAGGCGGCGCTGACCCAGTTGAGCTGGGCGGCGCCCACGCCGAACTCCTCGCCGATCGCGGCGAGGAGAACCGGGTACCAGCCCTGGAGCATGCCGGAGCCGAGCTCCATGATGACGAGGAAGCCGACGGCGCCGCGCACAGCGGAGCGGCCGGAGATGGTCTTGCCAGGCGGTGCGGGGACAGCCATGAGGACTCCTTGAGAGGGATCGGGTGGAGCAAGAGCGGATCGGGTTGCAGCGACTCTAGGAACGGGGCTGTACGATCGCGGTCAGGTGCCTGAAATCGGATGCAGAGGTGTAGCGAATGCAGGAAATCGGACTGGACGACCTCGATCAGCGACTGATCCACGCCGTGCAGGTCAGCCCACGCGCGAGCTGGAGCGCCCTCGCCCCGATCGTCGGCGCCGACCCGGTCACCCTCTCGCGCCGGTGGACACGGCTCGTCGACCAGGGGATCGTCTACGTCACGGCATACGGCTCAGCGGCGCCGTCGACGCTCGTGCTGATCGAGATCGAGTGCAGTCCAGGCGAGACGCTCGCCGTCGCCGAGACCCTGGGACAAGACCCCGAGGCATTCACGATCGACCTCACCGCGGGAGGGCGCGACATCTTCGTCACGCTCGCGGTGCCGGATGCCGAGGCGCTCGCCGTGTGGACGCTGGAACGCATCCGCGGGGTCTCCGGCGTCCGCTCCATGCGCACCCACCTGGTGTCGGAGACGGTTCGCGACGCACGGGGTTGGCGTCTCCGCGCGCTCACGACGCAGGAGGTGACGCAGATCGAAGGCCTGGAACGACGCGCGCCCGCGGCATCCGTTCGCATGTCTGTCGACCAGCGGAACGCCATCGCCGCCGAGCTCGCCTACGACGGTCGCGTCGGGATCACCGAGCTCGCCTCGCGACTGGGGATGGCTCCGCGGCGCGTGCGCGACGCTATCGCCGAGATGCGCGAATCCGGTCGGCTGGCGATCCGCGTCGACGTCGCCCGCCGCTACACGCCCTGGCCGATCTACGCGTGGTACTTCCTGCGGGTGCCGGCGGCGATGGCGTCGCGCATCGGCGCACAGCTCGGGCGGATCGAGGAAGTGCGCCTCGTCGCGAACACGGTCGGCGAGTACAACGTGATCATGGCCGTCTGGCTGCGCACCCTGCAGGACGTCGGACGCATGGAGGCGATCATCGAGGAGCGCCTGCCCGGGGTCAGCATCGCCGACCGGTCTGTCGTGCTGCGGACGACGAAGCACCTCGGGCACCTGCTGCATGCCGACGGGAGGGCGTCGGGCGAGGTCGTGCCGCTGACCATCTGAGTGCGCCTGGCCTGGTCTGCTGAGACTCGCGAGCCAGGTCAGCACCACGGGCACCGGCCCGGGTCAATCCCCTCCGCGGGCGCCGCCGCGGGCCCTAACCTGACCGGCATGTTGAAGATCGTGTCGATCGTGATCCGCGTGAACGACCTCCCGGCGCAGTCCCGCTTCTGGCAGGCGGCCCTCGACTATGTCGAGCGAGACCCGGCATCCGATGACTGGGTCGTGCTCAAGCCTCGCGACGCGGACGCGCCCTGCATCGCCCTCGACGCTCACCACTCCGAGCGGGTGCTGCCTCCGCGCATCCACCTCGACATCTATGCCGAGGATCAGGTTGCCGAAGTGCGCCGCCTCACCGAGCTCGGCGCCAGCGAAGTGCACTGGGACAACCTGCCGGACGATGCCGACTACGTGATCATGGAGGACCCCGAGGGGAACCGGTTCTGCGTCGTGGACCGGCCGGACTGGGTGGGCTGGGAGCGCCCGACGGCGTGACGCGGCTTCTCGAGCTCTGAAGCGACCAACACCTGTGTGCCGTTGCTGCTCGGCGCCCTACCCGAGCAGGCCATTGTCACGTTTCAGATTCGGCTGTTGCCGCCCGGCGATCTGAACCGATATACAGGTCGAGGCGCTCTGGGGGCGCCGGCGATTCGTCGCCTCATCGTCGAGGGGAACTCTCATGTCACAGCCGCCTGCCGCCTGGCATCCCGATCCGGAGAATCCGCATCAACTGCGCTGGTGGGACGGCCATCGTTGGACGTCCTCGACCGCTCCGTCCCCGGCGGCTGTCGCGACGACGCAGATCGCGTCCGCCACCGCGCCGGCACCCGCACCCGCACCCGCACCCGCACTCGCGAAGCGCAAGACCGGTTGGCGCACTGCCGGGATCATCATCGCCGCACTCGTCGTCGGCGGCGTGCTCGCCCGCCTGTCGCCGATCGCGATCCTGCTCGTCGCCACCGCCGTCGTCGGCATCGCTCTCTATGTCATGATCGCGCGCCCCCTCCCGGCTCTGGGACTCCGATCGCGGATGTCGGGCGTGATCGCCCTTGGCCTGGCCGCTCTGCTCGTCACCGGCGGCGGAATCGCGAGTGCCAGCAGCGGCACTGCCCCGACGGCATCCGAACCTCAGACCTTCGCCGCGGTGACGACGTCGGCTCCGACGCCGACGCCCACTCCCACGCCGACGACGTTCGAGACCGCGACCGAAGAGGTGCCCGTGCCGTTCACGGCGACCACGGTCGACGACCCGCAGCTCGACCAGGGCGCCACGGCGCTCGTCGCCGCGGGCGTGAACGGCGTGAAGGTGATCACCTATCGCCTGACTCTGATCGACGGCGTCGAGGTGTCGCGTGAGGTCGTCAGCGAGGCGATCTCCGTGCAGCCGGTGAACGAGGTCACGGCGATCGGAAGCAAAGCGCCGGCACCGGTCGCGGCTCCGGCACCCGCTCCCGCCCCCGTGCCGCTCGTGCAGCAGGGTGGCGGAGGGTGCGACTCGAATTACACGGGAGCGTGTGTTCCGATCTCGAGCGACGTCGACTGCGCCGGCGGCAGCGGAGACGGACCCGGATATGTGCAGGGCCCCGTGCAGGTCGTCGGCTCGGACATCTACGACCTCGACCGCGACGGAGACGGCATCGCCTGCGACTGAGCGCTAGTCCACCGGGCCGAAGACCTCAGTCCAGACCTCGAGGATCTCGCCGTCGAGCCCTGCCGCGTCGGACCGCGAGAGCGTCGTGACAGAGGCCATTCGTCAGCGCCCGGAGTAGCGCTGCGCCGGTCGTCCCTCTTCCGCCAGCGCCTGACGATGCGACGTCAAGGCCGACCGCACGGCCGTGTAGATCACGAGCCACAGGATCAGGATGCCGATCAGGAACCCGGCGACGTAGAAGAGGACGATTGGTGAGGAAAGGATCCATGGCGTCAGGATAGCCACCGGGGTGCGCGGCGCCTCGAGCCCCGGCAGCTAGGCCCCGACTTCCAGCGACCGATAGAAGTAGAACGCCCGCTCGCCGGAATCGGGGTCGACGCCACTGAACCCGTGCCGTTCGTAGAAGCGCATCGCCGCGGCATCCGATTCATCGACGTTGATCTCGATCGCCGCGACGCCGAGTTCCCGGCAGATCTCGACCATGTGCCGGAGGACCGCGCCGCCGACACCACCACCGCGGTGCGCGGGCTCGACGTACATCTCATCGAGCAGCGCGACCGGCCCCTCCGACCACACATTCGGACGCAGGGTCACGAGCGCGAGACCGACCGCCGGATCGCCGCCGAGCACCGCGAAAGTGGAGGTTCCGCCCAGCAGCGTGCGCAACCGCTCGGCGAGCACCTCGACCCCCGGCGTCTCGGTGTCGAACTCCGTATTGAAGGCGTGCAGGAGTTCGGCGAGACGGGCGGCGTCGTGCGGGGTGGCTCGACGTGTGGCGGCGGTCATCGGATGCCTTTCTCGGGTCGGGGCTTCGGCTCGGACGGACGGCTGCAGTTCCGCCGGTTCACAACTCCGGAAGAGCGAGCGGGCCGACGCATCGGTTCCCCGGGATTCCGGCGTCGAGCCGGCGGACGCACCCGCTTCTTCCGGAGTTGTGAACGTGAACCTCCGTGGGCCCCGCTCGACGATCCGCGAGAAGGCGATCAGGCGCTGTCGGAATCCGCCTTCCGCGATCCGGCCTCGAGCACATCTCCGGCCGGCAGCTCCTGGTGCCCGCCGAACTGCAGACGCATCGCCGACAGCACCTGGTTGGCGAACTTGTCTTCATCGCGTGAGGCGAAGCGCTCGAACAGCGACGCCGCGAGCACCGGCACGGGCACGCCGACATCGACGGCGGCCTTGACCGTCCAGCGTCCCTCGCCCGAGTCGGACACGCGGCCGGCCAGACCGTCGAGCTGCGGGTTGTCGGCGAGCGCGGCAGCGGTCAGGTCGAGCAGCCACGACGAGATGACCGATCCGCGTCGCCAGAGCTCGGCGACCTTCGACGTGTCGATCGGGAACTGGTAGAACTCCGGCTCTTCCAGCGGAGCGATCTCCGCCGAGTGCTCCGCCTCGCGCACCCCGGCATCCGCGTTGTGCAGCAGGTTCAGCCCCTCGGCGATCGACGCCATGATGCCGTACTCGATGCCGTTGTGCACCATCTTCACGAAGTGCCCCGCACCCGACGGCCCGCAGTGCAGGTAGCCCTGCTCCTCGGGGGTGAGGTCTCCGGTGCGGCCGGGCGTGCGCTCGATCTCGCCGACACCCGGGGCGATCGTGCGCAGCACCGGCTCGATGCGCTGCACGGCCTCATCGGGTCCGCCGACCATCAGGCAGTATCCGCGGTCGAGTCCGAACACCCCACCGCTCGTGCCGACATCGACATAGTGGATGCCGCGCTCGCGGAACGCCTTCGCCCGGCGGACGTCGTCGCGGTAGTTCGAGTTGCCGCCGTCGATCAGGATGTCGCCCTCGTCGAGCACCTCCGCCGCCTGATCCGCCACCATGCCCGTGAGCGACGCGGGCACCATCATCCACACGGCCCGCGGCGCCTCGAGCTTCGACGCCAGATCGGCCATGCTGTCGGCGCCCGTGGCTCCCTCGGCGACCAGCGCCTGCACGGCATCCGTGTTGACGTCATAGACCACGCATTCGTGCCCCGCCCGCATGAGGCGGCGCACGATGTTGGCGCCCATCCGGCCGAGTCCGATCATCGCCAGCTGCATGAGAATCCCTTCGTCTCAGCCCCGGTGGGCCGAGTCGGGGCAATCCTGGCACGGGTACTGATGACGCTCAATGGTGTTGCGGGGTGGCGTGGGGTCGTGCGGGCGGTCGTGCGGGGTGTCGTGCGGGGCCAGTTGTGCACTCGGAACGGCGGTTTTCGGATGCGGAAGTGACCCCGCACGCGGCTCGACTCCATGCGGGGTCAGTTGTGCACCCGAAACGGCGATTTCGGATGCCGAAGTGACCCCGCACGCGGCACGACTCCATGCGGGGCCAGTTGCGCACCCGAAGCGGTGCCCGCTCCCGGCATCCGGAGCCGCGCGCGAGCCCGGTGTCGCCGACGGGTGGAAGGATTGAGACATGACTTCCCCCGCGTTCGACCAGATCACGCAAGACGACCTGCGCGCTGCGGGCAGCGTCAAATGGACGGCCTTCCCCGACACGATCGGCGCGTTCGTCGCCGAGATGGACTTCGGCCTCGCCCCCGCGATCACCGGCGCGGTGAAGGATGCCCTCGACCTCGGCGTGACCGGGTACCTGCCCGAGAAGCTCGCGAAGGACCTCTCGGCGGCCACGGCGCGCTGGTACTCCGACTCGTACGGGTGGGAGATCCCCGCCGAGCGCGTGCACCACGTGCCCGATGTGATCGCCGCGTTCGAGCTGGCGATCGAGCACTTCACCACCCCCGGCTCGGCCGTGATCGTGCCGACCCCTGCATATATGCCGTTCCTGCTGGTGCCGCCGATGCACGACCGTCGGGTCATCGAGGTGCCGAGCATCGAGGTCGACGGACGCTGGGTCATGGACCTGGATGCCGTCGCCCAGGCCTTCCGCGACGGCGGCGAGATGCTGGTGCTCTGCAACCCGCACAATCCGCTCGGCACCGTCGCGACCCGCGACGAGCTGCTCGCCATCGCGTCGGTCGTGACGGATGCCGGCGGACGCGTGTTCGCCGACGAGATCCACGCGCCCGTCGTCTACACCCCGGCCCGGCACATCCCCTACGCCTCGGTGTCGGATGCCGCCGCAGCCCACACCCTCACCGCGACCTCCGCCTCGAAGGCGTGGAACCTCGCGGGCCTCAAGTGCGCGCAGATCATCCTCTCGAACGACGCCGACGCCGAACTCTGGGAGAGCCTGGGATTCTGGGCCGGACACGGCACATCGACGCTCGGCGTCATCGCGAACATCGCTGCCTACACCGGCGGGCGCGAATGGCTCGACGACGTGGTCGACTACCTCGACGGCAACCGGCGGACGCTGGCGCAGCTCGTCGACGAGAAGCTCCCCGGCGTGCGGATGGTCGTGCCGGAGGGGAGCTACATCGCCCTGCTCGACTTCCGCGAGACCGGGCTGACGGGCGATCTCGGCGAGTGGTTCCGCGAGCACGCCGGAGTCGCGATGACGGACGGCGCCGCATGCGGTGTGGCCGCGATCGGATACACGCGCTTCGTCTTCGCGATGCCCCGTCCGGTGCTGGTCGAGGCGGTCGAGCGGATCGCGTCGGCGCTGCGCGACCGAGGCTGAGCCGCATTCGGCCCGCTGGCCCCGGCGCGTGCGGGGTCAGTAACGCATCGGAACTCAGCGTTTCCGGTGCGTTTTTGACCACGCATCCGACGAGAGGTGCGGAACCGACCACGTACCTGCTGCGAGGTGCGTTTCTGACCACGCGACCACCGGGAGTCGACGCACCCGCCAGGAGATGCGGAACTGACCACGCATCCGCCGAGAGATGCGGAACTGACCCCGCACCCGCCCTCACGAGGCGACGAACGACGCATCACCGAGCGCGAACGGCATCCCCCATCGCCGCGAAGGCCTCGCGCAGGATCGGCCGAGGTGTCGCGAACACGATCCGCACGAAGTTCTCGTATCCGCGTCCGAGCAGCGCGCCCTCGGTCAGCACGACGCCGGCGTTCTCGCGGAAGTACGCGGCCGGCGGGCCGGGGATCTCGAGCGCCGTCGTGTCGATCCATCCGATGTAGGTCGCCTCGGGCTCGCGATACACCGCGCCAGGCAGGTGCTCCGTGATGAGGTCGCCGACAAGGCGGCGCGACTCCGAGAGATACCCGAGCACGCCGTCGAGCCACGGCTTGCCCTCCCGATATGCCGCCGTCGACGCCACGACACCGAGCGTCGCTGCACCGTGCTGCACCGAGAACCCGAAGCGGCGGTACAGCTCCTGGTCGGCGTCGTTCGAGGTGATCAGTTGCGCGGTCTTGAGGCCGGGGATGTTCCACGCCTTCGACGCGCTGGTGCCGGTGACCGTGTGGGCGGCGGTCGCCTCGGACACCGACGCATAGGGGATGAACGGTCTCCCGTCGAAGCGCAGCGGCGCATGGATCTCGTCCGCGAACACCCGTCCGCCGTGGCGTTCGACGATCTCCGCGAGCGCCTCGAGCTCGGAGCGGTCCACGACCGTGCCGGTGGGGTTGTGCGGGTTGCAGAGCACGAGCGTGCGGGCACCGGCGGCGAATGCCTCGTCGATGCGCTGCAGGTCGTGGTGCCAGCGTCCGTCGATGTCGACGCCGGGGATCTCGATCACCGGATGGCCGACGGTCGGCAGATATGTCAGGAACGGCATATATGCCGGAGTCGGCACGATCACGGGCGATCCCGCGGGAGCGTACTCCTCGACCGCAACCCTCAGGGCCGCCATCACGTCGGAGACCGGATGCACGCGTTCCGGATCGACGGCCCAGCCGTATTCGCTGCGCATCCACTCGGACGTCGCGTCGCCGAGTCGGGCAGCGAGCGGCGGCGACAGGTATCCGAGGTTCTCCTCGTCGATCGCTCGATGCATGGCGTCGGCGATCACCGGCGCGACGCCGAAGTCCATCTCCGCCACCCATGCCCCGATGTGGCCGGGGTGCAGGCTCCACTTGCGGCTTTCGGGCCGGTCGAGGTCGAACCTCGTGCGGGAGTCGAACGGATGCGGGTCAGTGGGCGCGCGGTGGTCGGTCATGGCAGGCGTTCCTCAGCCCGCGAGCCGACATCGAACGGCACCGGCGCGGCGGGTCTGGATCTCGGACACGCGTACTCCTTCTCAGCGGGAGCTTCCACCCTAAGGAAGCGGCGGATCGGTCGCGAGTCGCATGACGGCGGGTGACGATGAGGCTGCAGGAGGAGCCGACTCCGGACCCCGACTCAGGCGTTGATGAAGGCCACAGCCGCTCGCACCAGTGCCGCGTTGTCGGGTGCGGTCCGTCCATCGGGCAGCTGCAGGGTGTCTTCGAGGCCGATGCGCGAATCGAGGCCCAGCTCGACCGCCAGGGTGAACGCCGGCCAGGCGGACCGCTGCTCGCCGTGCAGCAGGATCGGAATGTCCGGGTCGTCGAGGCGCACGTGCGCGATCAGCCCCTCCGCGTGCCGCCGCACGACATCCGCCGCCTCGTCAGGCAGCTCGACCAGCACCCGCAGCGTGTCGTCGTGAACGGGCGAGCGCTGCCAGGCGTCGAGTCCGGTGGCATCCCAGATGCCCGCCTCCACGCGGATACCGCGGCTCACGAGCAGCGCCGCGACCTCGTCAGCACCGGCTTCGTGCCAGTTCACCGAAGCGAAGTCGGGCACGACGCTCCATTCGCGGATCTCCGCGAGGCGCTCCCCGACATCGGGCTCGATCCATGCACCGGTCGTCACCCCGACCTGCACGCCAGGGCACGCCGAGCGCAGTGCTCTCACCCACCGGTCGACATCGGCGGCACGCAGGCTGTCGTCGCCCGCGGCATCCTTCGGGTGCACGTGGATCTCGCGGGCACCCGCCGCGACGGCACGCGCGGCGTCGGCGCCGGCGAGGGTCGTATCGGCCGTGAGGGCAGGATGCTGCACTGCGGGTCGCGCACCGTTGAGGCACGCCTGCAACAGCATCCGCCCGTGTCTGTCGTTGCCGGTCACCGGCCCTCAGTTCATGAGATCGCGCGGGTGCCAGTCGTAGAGGTTGCCCGTGCCCGACGGCCCCTCTTCGACACGCACGGTGTGCTTGACCTGACGTGCCGTCGCGGCACCCCGACCGACTCGAACCGCCTCGGCCTCGGTCTCGAAGCTGGACCCCAGAGTGCGGGATTCGCCCTCGATGCGGTTGAACCAGATCCCGTCTCGCTGGAACGTCTCGATGTCACCTGCGGCCATGCCACATCCTTTCGATCTGACTCTTTTCTACCCGAGGCCGCCGACGCTCGAGGAGGGCCTTGACAGCCTCCGCGCACGCGCTCGCCCGGCGCGAGAGCACGCGAATCATCGACCGCATCCACTTCTTCGTCCATACGTCAACCCCGATGACACACTCCCGTCAGCCGTGGTTATGTCGAACGATGCATGACCCGGGTGCATCTGCAAGGAGCAAGTGATGACGCTGGAAGTGATGTCGCCGACGGCGGCACTGCTCGACGGACGGTACGTACTGCACGACCGCGTCGGACGAGGCGGCATGGCGACCGTGTACCGCGCCGAGGACACCCACCTCGGACGCATCGTCGCGATCAAGATGATCCACGAGAGCGACGGTCCGGTCGCCTCGATCGAGCGCGCGCATACCGAGAAGGCGCTGCTCGCCTCGCTGAGCCACCCGTCGCTCGTGACGCTGTACGACGCGCAGCTCGTGCCCGGTCGTCCGCAGTACCTGGTGATGGAGTTCGTCGACGGGCCCACCCTCGGCGCGCGCATGGCCGAAAGCCCGATGACGCCGCGCGACGTGGCCCGCATCGTCCGCGATCTCGCCGAGGGACTCACCGCCGTGCACGCGGCTGGCATCGTGCATCGCGACATCAAACCGTCGAACGTGCTGCTCGCGCACGCCCGGTCCGGCCGCCCGGTCGCGGCGAAACTCGCGGATTTCGGCATCGCCTGCTCCATCGAGGACACCCGCCTCACGACGCCGGGGATCGTGCTCGGCACACTCACCTATATGGCGCCGGAGCAGCTGCGCGACGCCGACCCCGGAACCCCGGTCGACATCTTCTCGCTCGGACTCGTCGCTCTCGAGGCGCTCAGCGGATACCCCGGCTACCCCTCCCTCGCTTCCGGGCGCGCGGCGGCGGTCGCTCGCCTGCTCAACCCGCCGACCATCTCCGACACGGTTCCGGACGAGTGGCGCGACCTCCTCAGCCGCATGACACGCCTCGAGCCCGAGGAACGCCCGACCGCCGTCGAGGTGGCGCGCGCCGCCCGGGCTCTGCTGCGCGACTACGCCGCGAACAGCAACGGCACCGCCGTCGCCGCGGCGGCTGCGGCCATCGTCGCATCGGCCGGCACGGAGCCGGCGGTCGACGCGACTCCGGGGGTGACGGGCACGGAATCGGATGCCGTCGCCGCCGCGCCAGACGCGGGCGCGGGAATTCAGCCGCGTCCCGCATCCGCCGCCTCATCCGCGAGCGTCGACGCGGAGTCGTCGGCCCTCGACGCTGATTCCGCGCCGACCGGAGCGACCGCTGTGATCCCTGCGACCGAGGTCACGAATCCCGCACCCCGCTTGCGGACCCGCGACCGCACCCGCCCCGGCACACGCACCCGCACCCGCGTGATCGCCGGCGCCGCGGGGCTTCTTGCCGCCGGTGCGATCGTCACCGGCATCGCGGCGTTCAGCGCGCCACCGGCATCCGAGTTGGGACGCACCGCCTCAGGCGTCGTCGCCCGCACGGCGTCGACCCCGGCGGAGACCTCCCCCATCGACACCCCCGCAGCGCCCGTCGAGGTGGTCACAGAGCCCGTGGACCCGAGCAACAACGGGAACTCCGGGAACTCGGGCAACTCTGGGAACTCAGGCAACTCCGGGAATAACGGGAACTCCGGGAACTCCGGCAAGGGCGACAAGGGCGACAAGGGCGACAAGGGCGACAAGGGCAAGCCGGACAAGGGCTAGGCACGTCGCGGTCCGCAACTCCGGAAGAACGCGACCGATCGAGCCGAGACCGCTGGTTCCGGCCCGATCGAGAGCGCATCTTCCTGAGTCCTGAACGGCGCCCGCCTCAGCCCGCGTAGGCGGCGCGCACGTCGAGCACCCAGGTGACGCCGAATCGGTCGGTCAGCATGCCGAATCCGGGTGACCACGCCGATGCAGCCAACGGCTCGACGATCGAGGCGCCGTCCGCGAGGGCGTCCCAGTACCCGGTGAGCTCGTCGAGCGAATCGGCGCGCAGCGACTGGAAGAACGTGCGGTCGGTGACGGTCGTCCCGTTCTCCCTCGAGGTGGTGCCCGCGGTGGCGTCAGCGTCAGCGTCGTCGGCGCCGGGGATGTCGTATGCCATCAGCCGGAAGCCGTCGGCGTTCTCGACCTGGCCGAACACGACCTTGTCGGCGCCGGGAACTCCCACCGGCATGCCGAAATCCGCATAGGTCGCCCGCGTGACCTCGCCGCCGAAGACGGACTGGTAGAAGTCGAGCGCCTGGTGCGCGGTGCCGCGGAAGTTCAGGTGGGTGGTGGTCGCGATGGTCATGGGATCTCCTCGGATCTGTGTGGGCGGCGGATGCCGGTGAGACCAACACTCACAGCAGAAGAGGTCAGTTTCGGTCCTCTACTCGGAGCACAATGGAGTCATGACCGGCAGCTCCTCTCGCATGCTCGCCCTGCTGTCCCTGCTGCAGACGGCTCGCGATTGGCCGGGGCAGGTGCTCGCCGACCGCCTCGACGTCACACCCCGCACGGTGCGACGAGACGTCGACCGACTGCGCGAGCTCGGCTACCGCATCAGCGCGATCAAGGGCCCCGACGGCGGATACCGCCTCGCCGCCGGTTCCGAGCTGCCGCCGCTGCTCTTCGACGACGAGCAGGCCGTCGCGATCGCCGTCGCGCTGCAGAGCGTGTCGGCCACGGGGATCGACATCGACGAGGGCGCGGCTCGTGCGCTGGCCACCGTGCGCCAGGTGATGCCGTCACGCCTGCGGCACCGGGTCGACGGCATCCGCTTCGCCGGGGTCGAGAACGAGACGCGCGTGGATCCGGCGGTGCTCGAAGCCGTCAGCGGTGCGGTGCGAGACCACCACGTGCTGCGCTTCGATTACGGAGAGAACCATGACCGCCCGGCGCGGCGCACCGAGCCCCACGCGGTCGTCGCCCGGGAGGGCCGCTGGTACCTGCTCGCCTGGGACCTCGAGGCCGATGACTGGCGCACCTTCCGACTCGACCGGATGACACCGCGCATCCCGACCGGCCCCGCTTTCACGCCACGCGAGCTGCCCGCCGCCGACGCCCAGACCTACCTCGCAGCTCGGGCGAAGGGATCGGATGCCGCAGACCGCTGGCCGTGCATCGGAGAGCTCGTGCTCGATCTGCCCGCCCGCGAGGTCGCGCACTGGAACGGCCGCGACGGCACCGTCGAGCCGATCGACGACAGCTCGTGCCGCGTGACCGTCGGATCGTGGTCGTGGGTCGGCATCCTCGCGTCGATCGCCCGCTTCGACGCGCCGTTCCGCGTCGTCGCACCGCCCGCGCTGGCGGACGCCGCGACCGCCCTCTCGCGACGCCTGTCCGGCGCGGGCGAGGCCCGCTGACCCGGTCAGGCCTGACCGTATCCGAGACCCCGCACCCCGAGTCGCCGAGTGCTCACAGATCGATCTGCGTGCGCCTCGCCGCCCCCGCCCCGCGGTGCGCGGTCACCTCGATCTCGGCCTTGTACTCGCCCGCGAGCGGGCTGCGCGTCATGGTGAGTGCCGGGTCGATGCCGCGGAACGCCTCGCCGAGCACTTCGATCGTCTCGTCCTGATCGGACGCATCCGGAACGAAGACCTGGATCCGGACGACATCGGAGAGCGATGAATCCACGGCGGCGAGCGCCCGCGCGACGGTGGCGATCGCGAGACGCAGCTGCTCTGCCGCCGTGTCCGGCAGGGTCCTGGTCTCGTAATCGATGCCGGCGGTGTTCGAGACGAAGATCCAATCGCCGATCGCGACGGCCCGCGAATAGCTTGCGAGGGTCTCGAACTTGCTGCCGCTCTTCACGCTGGTGATTATCAACGGTTCCGTCTTTCGTGTCAGTGGCCCTGGAGGACCGGATAGTCGTCTGCGAGGACAAGATCGTCGGCGCGCGCCTGAGCACGGCGCCGGTGGTGACCGAGCGTGAACAGGGGGTGCTGCAGCGCGCTCGACCCGCTCTCGGCGAGTTGCGCCAACACTCGCCCGTAGGCGGGCGAGAACTTGAAGCCGTTGCCGGAGAATCCGGCTCCGATAATGGTCCGGCCCGACTCGGAGACGTCGAGGATCGGGACATGATCAGCCGTCGCCGACTCCGGGTGGATGGACGACCGGACCACCTCGGGCAGGATGCCGGGGAACATCCGGGTGGCGATCGCCGTGCATCTCCGCAGTTGCTCACGCGACGGTTCGCGGGGATCTGTGTCGGGGTCCTCGATCGTGTCGATGCGGGTCGTGGGGGCGATCTTGACCGAGTAGCCGTCGAGTGTGGGGACGCCGAAGGCATGGTCGCCGTCCAGGTCCCGCATCCAGCATGGGAAGCGGTCCGGGGTGAACTGGCTGATGTCCTCCGGCATGAACCACGTGAGCGGTATGGCGATGGCGCTCACCAGATCGCGCACCTCCGGCACGATCCTCGTCGTCCACGCACCGGTCGTCACGATCACCTTCTGCGCGTGAACGATCCCCTCGGATGTCGAGATCACGACACCGCTCTCGCGCTCATCGATGCCGAGCACCGGAGTGTTGTAGAGGATCTCCGCCCCGCGCGAGATCGCGGCCCGCTGCGCCGTCGCCACCGCCAGCTCCGAGCGCAACCCGCCGCCCAGCAGGTCCATGATCCCGATGTCGCCGTCCTCGACGGTGAACTGCGGATACTCCCGGCGGAGCTCTGCGGCGTCGAGGAACCGGTGCGGCAGATCGCCCTCCACGATCGACCGCTGCGTGGACTCGAGGAATGGATGTCCCTCCGGCGCGATCGCGAGGACGCAGGTCTTCAGCAGCAGCTGGCGGCCGGTCTCACGCTCCAGCTCGGTCCACAGCGCCCTGGCCTCGAGAGCAGCCGCCGTGTAGAGCGCGCCCTCCTTGTTCGCCGCACGGAACAGACGCGACTCACCGGCGAAGGCCGCGTGGCCGTGCGCCGGTCCGTACTGCTCGATGCCCAGCACGGACATCCCCGTCGAGCGCGCGAGGTGCCACAGCGCCATCGATCCCATGGAGCCTGCACCCACCACCGCGACGTCGACGGTCCGGATGACCTCTGCCGCACTCATGCGAGAGCCGGCTCGGTCCACAGGTTCAGCTTCTGGCCGATGCCGCGCTCGAGGGCGTTGCGATACACCTTCGTCCCCCACGCGACGTCCTCCACCGGCATCCCGCCGACCGACATGATGACGATCTCGTCGTCGCTCTGCCGACCGGGCCGCTTTCCGGAGACGACATCGCCGATGTCGACGAGCTCGTCGCGTGAGAGCTCCCCGGCCTTCACGAGATCCATCCACTTCTGCCCGACCATCGGAATGTACTCGAACGACGGCTTCGGGAACTCCTCATACCAGGTCTCGTACAACCCGTACGCATCGACGACCTTCGTGATGTCGCTGTCCAGCAGCGAGTCGTCGGTGTTGCACAGGGACGGCATCGCGAAGAACGCCCCCGGCGTGATCCACTCCCGCTGGATCGTGGGGTAGTTCTCCGAGCCACCGGCACCGGTGCCCGTGGTGCAGAAGCTCACCAGATCGCTGCCCCGGACGACGTCTTCGATCGAGTCGACGACTTCGATCGTGGTGATCGTCGGGAACTCCTCGCGCACCCACTCCTGGAAGCGCGCGAGGCTCTCCGCCCCTCGCCCCTTGATCTTCAGCGTGTCGATTAGCGGGCACGCATCCATGAAGGCCAGGAGCACCGTACGTGCCATGACGCCGGGCCCGGCGATCCCCGCGACGCGCGAGTCCTTGCGGGCGAAGTGCCGCGCACCGACCCCCGGCACGGCGCCGGTCCGGTATGCCGACAGCAGGTTCGCCGACATGAACGCGAGTGGCGCCCCGGTGTCGGTGTCGTTGAGCGTGAACATGAGGATCGACCGCGGCAGACCCTTCTCGCGGTTGGCGATGTTGGATCCGTACCACTTGACGCCAGTCGTCTGGAAGTCTCCGCCGAGGTACGCCGGCATCGCCATGAACCGTCGGTCCTCAGTAGGCACCGGCATGTTCGGGAACGGCGATGCCTCAGGGAACGTCATCATCGCGCCGTGCGAGTCGTTGCTCTCACCGGTCATGCGGTAGTCGCCGGCGGCGAACAGCGCGAACATCTCCTCCATGGTGTCGACGCACTGGTGCATATCGGTCACTCCGGCCGCGATCATGTCGGCTTCGGAGAGGTAGAGGAAATCCACGTGTGGCAGGGGCATGACGGTCCTTCTCGTCGAGGGGGTGGGGGAGAGTGTGTCGGTCGCGCTCATGGTGCGCCTCAGCCGGCGATGGCGTCGGTGAGCTTGACGTATGCCGCGGGCCTGCGGGCTCTGATCCACGCGGCCTGGGCGTACCCGATGAGGGGGAAGACGATCACCAGCCCGAGCAGACTCCAGCTGACCGCGCCGAACACGGGCGCGCCTGTGGCATCCGCATCGCCGACCATGATCGGGAAGTAGACGACGATCATGACCACGGAGAGCACCAGGCCGATGAAACCGAGCACGGGGGCGATCACGGTGTTCCAGATCCTCCGGTCCTTGCGTGTCCTCGCGAAGTAGACGATGACCGCGATCGAGGTGACCGCCATCAGGAGGGCGATCGCCACGGTCGCGACCCCGGCGAACCAGGTGAACACCTGCAGCACCGGGTCGAGCTGCAGAACGGCGAACAGCGCGACGAGGACGATCGCGGTGATGCTCTGCACGAGCGAGGACACGTGCGGAGACATGTGCCGGGGGTGCACGGCGCCCACCCGGTCGGGCAGCACGCCGGCGCCTGACATGGAGTACTGGTAACGGGCGACGACGTTGTGGAACGACAGCACGCAGGCGAACATCGCGGTGATGAGGAGGATGTTCGTGATGATCTCGCCGGTGGCGCCGAGGTACGCCGACATCGTGCGGAGGATGAGCGTTCCCGGGTCGGCCGCGGCCTCCTCCAGGATGTTCGAGGGACCCCACGCCATGACGAGGCCCCATGAGGCGAGCGTGTAGAACACGCCGACGCCGATCACGGCCATATAGGTGGCACGGGGGATCGTGCGGTCGGGATCGCGCGCCTCGCTGCGGAAGACGGCGGTCGCCTCGAACCCGATGAACGCGGCGATCGCCATCATGAGGCCGACGCCGGGGGAGCCGCTCGCGACGTTCTTCGGCTCGAACGGAGCCAGGCTCAGACCTTCAGGGCCGCCGGAGATCACGACCGCCGCTACGAGAAGGAGGACGATTCCGACCTCGGCGCAGAGCAGGACGCCGAGCACTTTGCTGGACAGATCGATGTGGCGATAGCCGAGGAACCCGACGAGCGCGACGACGGCGATCGAGTACAGCCACCACGGGAGCGTGATGCCGAACCCCTCGAAAGTGAAGCTCAGCACGTAGCCCATGTACCCGTACACGGACACCTGGATCGTCGTATACGTGAGCATCGCGATCCAGGCGGACGCGAGACCGGTCGAGCGTCCGAGGCCATATCCGACGTAGGTGAAGAACGCCCCGGGGTTGGGGACGTGCTTGGCCATCGCGGAGACGCCGACGGCGAAGAGCACGAGAACGACGGCGCTGATCGCATACAGCGCCGGGAAGCCCGCCCCGTTGCCGAGCAGGATGCCGAGTGGGGCGGACCCGCCGATGACAGTCAGGGGCGAGGCGGCGGCGACCACCATGAAGACGATCGCGGTAGCACCGAGCGATCCCGACAGGACCTTCTTCGGGGAGGTCTCGGTGGCGCTGGGTTGAATCTGGACCATGTGCAAACCCTTCTGAGAGAAGCGGAGTGGAGCGGTTCCCCCACCCTGCCGCGGCAGGATTTCCCACCCGTCTCGCCGGAGTGACGTCTGCGTTCGCCGCGAACGGGACGCCGGAACTCCGGCCGTCTCATTCGGGTGACATCTGCGTGAAACATCGCAGACGCGCTCCGGCAACAGGCCGCTCGTAGCCTCCTCCCATCACGAGACAGGCGGAGGCCCCATGTCTGCACTGGAAGAGGCGATCGAGCGCCCGCAGACCGTGCGCTCGTTCGCCGCCCGCTCGCCGTTGCACGGACTGGACAGACACACCGTGGGTTTCGCCGACATCCTCGCGCAATCGGTCGCGGCCGTCGCCCCAGCCGCCGCCTCGGCGATGGCGGTGCTGCTGGTGGCGGACCTGGCGGGCGGCGCCACCGTGCTCGTGATGGCCCTCGCCATGATCATCACGTTCCTGGTCGCTCGGACGATCAACCAGTTCACTCGTCGGTTCGCCGCCAGCGGCTCCCTGTACACCTACGCGGCGCGCGGACTCGGCGCGGCGGGCGGACTCGCGACCGGTGCAGCGATCCTCGTCGGGTATGCCTTCATCTCGATCTTCGCTCTTCTGGGCGGCGCCCATTATGCGACCATGCTCGTGACCCGACTGTGGCCTCAGCTCGCCGCGACGCCGATCGCCCTGGGCGCTCTCGTCGTCGAAGCAGCGGTGCTCGCGATCGTCCTCGTGCGCGGCATCCGCCTCTCATCCCGGGTCGCGCTCGTCGTCGAACTCATCTCCGTCGCGCTGATCCTCTCGCTGATGATCGTGCTCCTCGTGCACATCGGGCCGCTCCAACCGGCGGCGATCTTCTCGGCCGACGGCATCTCCGTGGCCGGCGTCGCCGGCGGTGCCGTTCTCGCGATCACCGCGTTCGTGGGGTTCGAGAGCTCCGCGACGCTCGGCGTCGAGGCCCGCTCGCCGCTGAAGAACATCCCTCGCGCCATCGTGTGGAGCGTCGGCGTCGCCGGAGTGTTCTACCTCATCGCCGCCTACACGCAGATCGCAGGAGCCGCCGCGATCGGGGGGACGGCATCGGTCGCGCTCCTCGACGATCTCGCGTCGCGTTTCGGCCTCTCCGCATGGGCCGCCGTGGCGGACGTCGGCATCGCCACCTCGGGTCTGGCCTGCGCGATCGCCTCGACGACCGCCCTCACCCGTATCGTGTTCGCGCTCGCCCGCGACGGTGTCCTCCCCGCCCGACTCGGCCGCACGCACGGGCGCCACCGCACCCCGATCGGCGCGGTCGTCGTCGCGGTCCCGCCGATCGTCCTCGCACCGCTCGTGATCGTCGCGGCAGGCGTGTCACCGTGGGACGCGATGAAGGCCGTCCTGCTGATCTCGGCAGCGGGCTACATCGTCGCCTACGTGCTGGTCTGCATCGCCGCTCCCCTGTTCTTGCGCCGTATCGGGGAGGTCACCGTCGGTTCCATCATCGCCGCCGTCAGCGCGGCGGCGGCGCTTGCGGCATGCCTGACGGTCTATCTCGTCGCGGAGGCGGCCGCGGGAAACCCCGGGGTCTGGTTCGCCCTCGGCTTCGCCCTGATCGCCGCGGTACTGATCCGGTGGCGACGGCGCTCGCCTCTCGGCGAGGTCGGGCGCTACGACGAGCCGGTCGCCGCCCACGTTCTCGGCGGCGTGGCCCGCACCGGCGGCGGCAGCGCACACCGGGGCGAACCGGGGGACGCCGACGGATGACGGCTGGCGACGCGGTATCGATCACGGCCCGACAGCCCGCCGCCATCCACAGCGCGCTGTCGATGCTGGAGGCCGTCGCTGCGATGGGTGCCGGCGTCACAGCGCGGCAGCTGGCCGACCGGCTCGGGATGCCGCGTGCGACCACCTATCGCCTGCTCAACCTGCTGGTGCAGGACGAGTACCTCGTCCGGACGCCGGATCTCACCGGATTCGCCCTGGGCACGAAGGTGGCGCTGCTGGCCGGCAGCATCGGCGTCGAACGCATCCCGCGCGCCGCACGGGACGTGCTCGAGCGCACCAGGGCGAGCGCGAGGGCGGCATCCACCTCGTGCTCTATCGTGACGACCGGGTCGTCGTCGCCGATGAGGACCCCGACTTCCCCCTCTCGAATCGGCAGGGCCTGCAGCAGGAGCCCACCCGCTACGCCCTCGGCCTGCTGCCCCTGGTCGTGCGCGGGGAGACCGCCGCCGGCGACCTGGTCTCCGAACTCCGCTCGCAGGGGGTGATCCGCGCCCGCGACGGTCAGCGTGGCTGCCTTGTCGCGCCGATCACCGATGCCTCCGGCACGCTCGCCGGAGCGCTCTCCTACTCGGGCCCGCGCCGGCAGATCGACAGCTCCGACTCGATCGCGCTCTCCCTCATCGCGGCCGCACGGGAGCTCGGGCCGCTCCCGACGTAGACCCCGCTGTCCGCCCGGGGCGATGGCCACGGCATCCCCCGGTAGACTGGCCATGCCCCGCCGGCCCCTCATCTAGGAGTGCGCGTGACCACCGCCCCTGCACCTGCCCACAAGCACGTCCCCGACTCCGTCGAGAACGCCACCGCGACTCCGGAGAAGGAGCAGCCGTACGCAGCGCTGGGCCTCAAGGACGACGAGTACGCCCGCATCAAGGAGATCCTGGGCCGCCGCCCGACCTCCGGCGAGCTGGCGATGTACTCGGTCATGTGGTCGGAGCACTGCTCGTACAAGTCGTCGAAGAACTACCTGCGCCGCTTCGGCCAGAAGGTCTCCGACGAGATGAAGGAACGCCTCATGGTGGGCATGGGCCAGAACGCGGGCGTCATCGACGTCGGCGAGGGCTGGGCCGTCACCTTCAAGGCCGAGAGCCACAACCACCCCAGCTTCATCGAGCCGTTCCAGGGCGCCGCGACCGGCGTCGGCGGCATCGTCCGCGACATCATCTCGATGGGCGCACGTCCGGTTGCGGTCATGGACGCCCTCCGCTTCGGCGCGATCGACCACCCCGACACCGCTCGCGTCGTGCACGGCGTGACCAGCGGCATCAGCTTCTACGGCAACTGCCTGGGTCTGCCGAACATCGGGGGCGAGACGGTCTTCGACTCCGTCTACCAGGCCAACCCGCTCGTCAACGCGCTCGCGGTCGGCGTGCTCCGCCACGAGGACCTCAAGCTCGCCAATGCGACCGGCGTCGGCAACAAGGTCGTGCTGTTCGGCGCCCGCACGGGTGGCGACGGCATCGGCGGTGCCAGCATCCTGGCATCCGACTCGTTCGACAGCACCGGACCCACCAAGCGCCCCGCGGTGCAGGTGGGCGACCCGTTCGCCGAGAAGGTGCTCATCGAGTGCTGCCTCGAGCTCTACCGCGACGAGCTGGTCGAGGCCATCCAGGACCTCGGTGCTGCCGGCATCTCGTGCGCGACCAGCGAGCTCGCGGCCAACGGCAACAGCGGCATGAAGGTCTCGCTCGACAACGTGCTGCTGCGCGACCCGTCGCTCACGGCCGAGGAGATCCTCATGTCGGAGTCGCAGGAGCGCATGATGGCGATCGTCGCTCCCGAGAAGCTCGACGCGTTCCTCGCCGTCGTTCAGAAGTGGGACGTCGAGACGTCGGTCCTCGGTGAGGTCACCGGCGACGGCCGCCTCATCATCGACTGGCAGGGCGAGCGCATCGTCGACGTCGACCCCTCGACCGTCGCGGTCGACGGCCCGGTCTACGACCGCCCGGTCGCGTACCCGACGTGGATCGACGCACTGCAGGCGGATGCCGCCGAGAACCTTCCGCGGTCGAACGACCCCGAGGTGCTTCGCGAGCAGTTCCTCGACCTGGTCGCCTCGCCGAACCTCGCCGACACCCGCTGGATCACCAACCAGTACGACTACTACGTGCTCGGCAACACGGCCCTGTCGTTCCCCGATGACGCCGGCATGATCCGCGTCGACGAGGAGTCGGGACTCGGCTTCGCGATCTCGACCGACGCCAACGGACGCTACTGCCAGCTCGACCCGTACGCCGGTGCGCAGCTCGCACTCGCCGAGGCGTACCGCAACGTCGCCGTCACGGGTGCCGTTCCCACCGCGATCACCGACTGCCTGAACTTCGGCTCTCCCGAGAACCCCGAGGTCATGTGGCAGTTCGGGCAGACCGTCGACGGTCTCGCCGACGGATGCTACGAACTCGGCACCCCGGTCACCGGCGGCAACGTCTCGTTCTACAACCAGACCGGCGACGTGCCGATCCACCCGACCCCGCTCGTCGGCGTGCTCGGCATCATCGACGACGTCTCGCGCCGCATCCCCTCGGGATGGCAGGACGAGGGTCAGAACATCTACCTGCTCGGCACGACCTCGACCGAGCTCTCGGGTTCGGCGTGGGCCGAGACCGTGCACCAGCACCTCGGCGGACTGCCCCCGAAGGTCGACCTCGCGGGCGAGAAGCGCCTCGCGGGTCTGCTCGGAGCCGCCCGTGACGAGTGGCTGATCTCGTCGGCGCACGACGTGTCGGAGGGTGGCCTCGCGCAGGCCCTCGCCGAGGGCGTCTCGCGCTTCGGCGTCGGCGCACGCGTCTGGCTGAACGAGATCATCGAGCGCGACGGTGTGGATGCGGCATCCGCCCTCTTCTCGGAGTCGACGGGCCGCGTCATCGTGACCGTTCCGCGGGAAGACGACGTCAAGTTCCGCGGACTCTGCGAAGGCCGCGACTACCCGGTGATGCGCATCGGCGTGACCGATTCCGAGGGCGACAAGCTCGAGGTGCAGGACGTCTTCACCGTGCCGATCGCCGAGATCCGCGAGCGTTCGCAGGCCACCCTGCCCGCCGCCTTCGGCCCGACGGTCACCGAGCCGGTCAGCGCATGAGCGGCGACGGTCTGAGCGAGGACTACGGCGATCTCGGCGAGAAGCGCAATCGCCGCATGCGCATCGTCGCCTGGACCGTCATCATCGCCCTGATCCTCGGTGGCGGTGGCGCGACGGTCATCACGCTCATCCTCGGCTGAGGCTTTCGGATGGCTGACTTCTGAGGAGTTGGCGCAGTGGCGTTTTCCGCCTGACGCATCCAGCCGGAACTTACCGCGGGCTCCATCGTCGACATGGCTCAGGTTAGGCGTGCCGCGTCCGTTAGCAGCCGGGGAGTACGCAAGTATTCAAGAGTGCGACTCACTCAAGCCCAGCTTCAGAAGCTCAAGATCGCGGACGCAGTCAGTTTCGTGCTCAAAGAGGGATATGAACGGCTCCCACCAATCATCGTCGACGAATGCCTTGCTGCGGAACCCTCCCGCGTCGTTGAGTTTGTGCTCGCGACTTTCCTCAAGGGCGCCCCTATATCCTCAGAGGTAATCGCAATGCCGCGGCGGAACGGATTCGGCCCCCGCCCCGTAACGATCGTGAGCGTGGAAGCGCGAGCCTTGCTTCAGGCGTTAGTGACTCATCTAAGCGCGAGCATCACTCTGTCGTCGCGCATCGCGGACGGATGGAAGCCTGCATGGCAGGCTCACCAGCGTTTCGGAGAACATCTGGACGGCAGCACATACCTGGTCGAAACCGATATCGCCTCCTTCTACGAATACATCGATCACAAGAAGCTGGTCGACGAGCTCATCCTTCAGACTTCCGAGGTGGCCTACGCGACTGCAGTTGGGGAATTACTCGGAGAGATTATGAGGAGTGAGATTGGGCTCCCGCAATTCCTCCGCAGCTCGGACGTGCTCGCCGACATCTACCTTGCGATGATGGAGCGTGACCTGCTTCGGTCCGGCGCGACAGTGTCAAGGTTCGCCGACGACTTCCGTATGATCGAGGAGACTTGGAGCGGCGCAAGACGCAGGATCGAACAGGCTGCGGAGATCGCTCGAGCCTATGGGCTGATCCTGTCCTCGGAAAAAACGCGCGTGTACAAGATCTCGACGGCCATCGAACGCCGAGCTAAAAGGGAAGCTTCCCTGCAGGAATATTCCGAAGACGCACTCTCAACTCTTTCCGACCAGGAATCCGGCGCCTTCTATGACGACTTCGACGGCAGTGGCGACGACGTCGACGAAGACGAAGCCGCTGAACTTGCAATGCAGACTCTGCTGCAAGACTGGTTCGTAGAGACCAAACGGCTTGGTAGCGCTGCGCTCGAATCTACCCTCTCTTTCTACGTGCCCACGGCGCTCCGGATCCTGTCCGAACTGCGCGGAGACGTGACCGACGACGCAGTCCTCGCGGAGATTGTCTTCTGGCGCCCCGCTCACCTCGAACTGGTCGCCAGACTGTTGCAACGCCGACCAGTCCACGCCACCAACTTAGAAGTACTCAAGAAGATCATCGCGGCAGATCGCCAGACGCCATGGGGATGCCTCTGGGTTCTCTCACTTGCCGCTACTACTGTTCCGGTCGATGCCGATCACTCAGCAATCGAAGATTGGGCGCTTGCGCTGCTAGAGGAGCCTTATGACACAGTCCGCGCTCAAGCCTCCTGGTACTTGGCGCAACGCGGCAGACTCAATTCGGCCTCGACAATAGGAGCATTTGCGGCATCGCCGACTCTCGCACGCCCAGCCCTCGCGGCTGCTCTCGGCCGAAACGGCCTCAACAACACGGATCGAGTGGCGACGTCCGTAACCGGTGATTCTCCGCGCGCCGCGGCTGGTTTCCGAGCTGGCGTCGCGGCTCGGGAGGCACATACTCGTGCCTGACCCCCACATCGAGACAGCGGCCGTCGCTGCTCTCCGATCACTTTCAGTAGTCGAGCGATCGATGTCATCGCTTGGACCGGCCGACCACGCGTTGATCTCAATCTGCACAGTTCTGGAGATCTATGTCGACTCGTCGCTTCAATATTTGATCCAAGCATCGGGCGTTTCGCAACTAAGGTTCGGGCAGGCTTTACTCAGTCATCTAGAGGACCAGTTCAACCAGTCGTGGACGGCAAGGCTTCGTTGGCTCTCAAATGGCTTCGGGATCTCGCTCGCAGGAACTGACGTAGACGGCGATCGAGCAACGCTCGTCGAGGCCCGAAACGCACTTGTTCACGGCGGCGGAAAGCTCACCGGGCGGCAGATGCGAAACGCTGCCGATGCACTCGATCTGCAGCGTAGGCTTCGCGATCGAATGGGCGCGGAAGTACTCGGGCACTCTCTCGTTATCCGCGAGTCTGCCGTCCAATGGTCGTTGACGGTCTCACGCGAGTACATACGTCAGATGGATGCACTCGTGGAGAGTGCGCGACGGGGGACTGATGGGCATCAAACCGACCTAGAAGATTGAACATTCCGTCCGCTCAACTGGTGATTCGGTTTCGAGCTCAGCACAGACATCGATGATGACGTGCTTCGCAGAGTTCACATGATCAGGCCGCTTCTGATCGCGCGTTAACTCGATGCCGATAATCTCCGCGGTCTGTCCCATGGTTTTCGCGATATGCAGGGTCTTCAACGTGGCTGGTTGCGCGCCGTGTTCGAGTGCACCCGACTGCCAAAGGCTTCTTGGGGGAGGCGGACGCTAGGGTTACGGCGTGAGTATAGAGGACGACTACATTCGGACCCCCGCAGGTCGACTGGCACAGCTGCTGACCCACATCAAGGGCTACGCCACGAGGACGACCACCACTATGACCTTCCAGAACCGTCAGGTACTTGAGTCATATCTGCAGCTCGATGAAGGCGACTCCGCCGCGTACTTTGCTGCCGTAGCCGAGATTATGTCGATGCCAGTGACCATTCGACGAGACGTGGCGGCGCTGGAGAAGCCGATCGTCCCGCCGGACATGCTGCTCCAGCACATGGATCGAATCGAAGCGGCTCTCCCCTCTTTGGGATCGCCGCACGGCAGCCCCAAGAAGATTTGGGATCAGCTTGGGGACGACGTCGTGGTCGGCCTTCAGTACGGGAGCCGGGTCCTTCTGCAGGGCGACGCCCTACGCGCGATCCCCAGAGAGCGACTCGATGAGATTCGGCGCTTGGCGACAGAGATCGTCGATGATCTCGCCAACGAAGACGGCTTCTCGCTGCAGTTTCGAGAAGAGATCCGTCGACACGCTCAATCGATCATCGCGGTCGTCAATGGATACAAGATCCATGGCGCAGATGGCCTGCTTGATGAAGCAGATGCCCTGGTTGGCGTCATTGCTCGCTCTGGCGAGGCGTCGAGGATGCGGGAACACCCGGCCATGGGAAAGATACTGGCCCTCGGGAACACCGTCGTTCTACTGGCCGGAGTGTACGCCGGTCCGGCAGAAATTGCCGAGTCGACTAGTGTATACAGCCATTTCCTTGAACTTCCGACAACGGTCGAAGCCCCTGGTGAGGATATTGTCGATGCCGAGGTGATTTCCTAGCATCTGCCCGCATGGTTCTTGCGCGGAATCACATGCGAGCGCTGACTACAAAGCTCCATTTGGATTCAGCGCCAGCTTGACCGGTTCCGTTCAACTTAGTTCCGCGTCGTCTGATGCCGACGCCTCCCGCCGGGTCTCGGCGCGATGGCCATGCCGGCACAGACGCCGACCGCCGTCAGCGGGAGAAGAAGAAGCGGGTCAGCCGCACGATCGACTCCGGGTCGTGGTGCTCGCGCCCCAGCGACTCGACGATGATCGCGCCGAGGATGGCACGCCCGAGCTGCTCGACGGGGGCGTCCTCGGTGAGTTGACCGTCGCGGATGCCACCGCGGATGCGCTCGGTGAGGTACTTCTCGACGCCGAGGCTGTCACCGAGGTGCGCTCCGACTCCGGCATCCTCGGTGGCGGCGGCGACGAGTGATCGCAGCAGCGCTCCGCCCTCGGGCGCCTCGAGGATCGAGAGCACGCTGCGCAGCCAGGTCTCGACGTCGGCGGCGAGGTCTCCGGTGTCCGGCACGACGAAGTCGACCGGGATGAGGCGCCCCTCGGCGAGGCACTCACCGATCAACGCGCCCCGCGACGGCCACCACCGGTAGATGGTCTGCTTGCCGACACCGGCCTCTTTCGCGATCCCCTCGATCGTGAGACGGTCGTAGCCCTGATTGTGGAACAGTCGCGCGGTCGCGTCGAGGATCGCCTCACGGGCAGCCGTGCTGCGCACAGGCCCGCTTCGATGCTCGTTCACCACACGTTCAGGATAACCACAGAACACTAGACGAGACGCCCCGTACGATCTATTCGTCTAAGGAGATCGTTTTGGCATCACTGCTCTACCGTCTGGGTTCTTTCGCTGCGCGCAAGGCGTGGACGGTGATCGTCTCGTGGGTCCTCATTCTCGGCCTGGGCGTCGGCGCGTTCCTCACGCTCGGCGGCACGCTGAGCAACAGCTTCGACATCCCCGGCACCGCCTCGGGTGCCGTGACCGACCAGCTCGCCGAGAAGCTGCCAGACACCGCGGGCGGCACCGGCACGGTGGTCTATCAGACGACCGACGGCTCGGCCTTCACCGAGCAGCAGAAGCAGGACATCTCCGCCCTCGCGAAGAGCGCTGAGGACCTCGACGGGGTCGCATCGGTGGTCGACCCGTTCGACGCCCAGCAGCAGCAGGCCGTGCAGGCGCAGGATCTCGCCGACGGCAAGGACCAGATCGAAGGCGGCCGCGCCCAGCTGGATGCCGGTCAGACACAGCTCGATGACGGACGCACCCAGCTCGATGCGGGTCTCGAACAGCTCACCACCGCTCGGTCGCAGGCCGAAGCGGGCGGTGCTCCTTCTGCACAGCTCGCCGCTCTCGACGCGCAGATCGCCGCGCTCAACGCACAGCTCGCCGAGCTCGATACCCAGCAGAAGACGATCGACGAGTCGCGCGCCGAGCTCGACGCCAACGCCGAGAAGGTCGATCTCGGGTCCACGCTCCTCGATCTCACGAACGGCATCGGTGTCGTGTCCGACGACGGCTCGACAGCGATCGTCAACGTCTCGTTCGAAGACCCCCGCCTCGAGCTCTCCGAAGAGGTCAAGGAAGGCACGATCGAGCACTTCGAGTCGTCCCCGATCGATGGCGTCGAGGTCGACTTCGGCACCGACATCGCGCAGGGCGTGCCCGAGATCTTCGGCGTCGGCGAAGCGATCGGACTCGCATTCGCCGCAGTCGTGCTGATCGTCATGCTCGGCACACTCATCGGTGCAGCACTGCCGATCGTGACGGCCGTCGTCGGCGTGGGCGTCGGCGTGACCGCATCTCTCGCCTTCTCGGGCGTCGTCGACATGGCATCCGTCACCCCCGTGCTCGGCGTCATGCTCGGTCTCGCCGTCGGCATCGACTACTCGCTCTTCATCGTGAACCGGCACCGCAAGCAGCTGCTCAATGGTGTTCCGGTTCGCGAATCCATCGGCCTCGCCACCGGCACATCGGGAACGGCCGTGGTGTTCGCCGGCACCACGGTGATCGTCGCGCTGCTGGCCCTCAACGTCACCGGCGTTCCGTTCCTCGGACTCATGGGCACGGTCGGCGCGGTCTGCGTCGGCGTCGCCGTGCTCGTCGCCATCACGCTCGCCCCCGCGATCCTCGGCCTCGTCGGAACACGACTGCTCAGCGGCAAGGCTCGCTCCACGATCGGCCAGCCGCACGCCGCGGGCAAGCCCGTGAAGCGGATGTCCACGCTCCGCGCGATCGTCACCGTGCTCGTCAGCGTGATCGCACTGCTGATCGTCGCGATCCCGTCGATGTCGATGCGCCTCGGACTGCCCGACGGCGCGAGCGAACCGTCGGATTCGACCAGCTACCGCGCCTTCCACATCGTCGACGAGCAGTTCGGCGAAGGGGCGAACGGTCCGCTGCTCGTCACAGCCACCCTCGACGACGCGGTGAGCGACGACGACCTGCTCGCCACGCAGGTCGAGATCGCCCAGAAGATCGCCGACCAGGACGACGTCGTGGGTGTCGCCCCGATCGCGAACTCCGACGACAACACCCTGCTCGCGTTCCAGGTGCTCCCCGCCGAAGGCCCGAACAGCGCATCGACCGAGAAGCTCGTGCAGGACATCCGCGCCCTGCCGCAGCTCGACGGCGGCATCACCCTCGGCGTCGCCGGGCAGGCCGCGACCAACATCGACATCTCCGAGGCGCTGGCCGCCGTCCTGCCGCTCTACCTCGTGGTCGTGGTCGGGCTCTCGCTGCTCATCATGATCGTCGTGTTCCGCTCGCTGCTCGTGCCGATCATCGCCACCGGTGGCTTCGTGCTCTCGCTGTTCGCGACCTACGGCCTGATCGTCGCCGTGTTCCAGTGGGGCTGGGGCGCCGACCTCATCGGCCTGGACAGCCCGGGGCCCATCCTCAGCTTCCTGCCCGTGATCCTCGTCGGCATCCTGTTCGGGTTGGCGATGGACTACCAGCTCTTCCTCGCCTCGGGGATGCGCGAGGCGTACGTGCACGGAGCCTCGGCACGGGATGCCGTCGCCCAGGGCTTCCGGGCCGGACGTTCGGTCGTCGTCGCCGCGGCGCTCATCATGGTGTCGGTCTTCGGCGGGTTCATCTTCTCGGAGTCGACCATCATCCGCTCGATCGGCTTCGGCCTGGCGTTCGGTGTGCTGCTCGACGCCTTCGTCGTCCGGATGCTGCTCATGCCGGCGCTCATGCACCTGCTCGGCCGGTCGGCCTGGTGGCTGCCGCGGTGGCTCGACCGCATCCTTCCGAATGTCGACATGGAGGGTGCAGCGCTCGAGCGCGAGCACCCGGGCGTCAGGACCGACACGGTGCAGGTCGTGGCGAGCTCGGAGACGCCTGAGGCGCGCTGACGTCGCGGCGGTGACTGTCGCTCGTACTGCCGCTCGGCGTCCCTGCGAAGGAGATCTCGCACAACGAAGGAGCCCATCCGAGGAATGCTCCTTCGATGCGTGAGATCTCCTTCGGTACGTGAGATCTCCTTCGGTACGTGAGATCCCCTGAGGGCGATGCTCCCGCCATTCGTGACCCAGCCCGCCGTCTGCATCACCTCACCCGGATACCCGGGTCCCCGGGACGCGTGAGTCAGGCCACCATCCCGCGCCAGATCGTCTCGACCGCAGCCCGCAGGCGAGCGGCCACCGCAGGGTCGTCCATCCGGTCGCCGCGCACGACGATCTGGTAGTACGCGGTGCCGGCTATCGCATCGAAGCACGCCTCGACATCGAGGTCGGCCCGCAGCTCGCCACGGGAGATTCCCGCGCGCAACGCGTTCAGGAGCGGCACTCGTCGCCGCGACACGTGCGACTGCCAGTACGCCTTCTGCAGTGCGCGATCCGACATGACGAGTCGGATGCGCTGCCGGAATCGTTCCTCCGCATAGCCGGATGCCGCGACAGACAGCGCCACACCGGTGTCACCGAGCCCGAACCCGTCGAACAGCGCCTCGCGCAGGTCGACATGGTCCGGGTATTCGGGCGGGATGGTGCGTCCGACGTCGAGCGCCGCCGCGATCAGCGTCGTGAGCGACGGCCACCGCCGATACAGGGCAGCGCGACTGACTCCGCTCCGCGCGACGACGCGACTGACCGTGACGTCCTCGCCCGCATCGATGATCTCGAGCGTCGCGGCGACGATCTGCCCGTCCATGTCCTCATCGCGCGGACGGCCGGGGCGGCGGCGGACCGCAGCCCCGGCATCCGACGCGCCCGCAGACTTCGAGCCCACAGACTTCGCGCCCGCACACTCCGAGCCCGCAGTTCCGACGGCGACCGGAGCGGCACCGACAGCGTCACCCGGGTTCGCGACGCGAGCCTCCAGCTCCACGGTCGTCACGCGGCGAGCGCCCGCTCACGGAGCCGCGCAACAGTCGCATCCGACAGTCCCGCCGCTCGCAGCGGAGCGAGTGCATCGTCGTGCTGCGCGCGGAGGGTGTCGAGCAGGGTGCGCATCGACACCTCCATCGAACCCTCCAGCAGCGACGACGTCGCACCGGCGGCATCCGCGTCGAAGCCGAGCGCCTTCCACATCGCGCCCATCACGGGTGCAGTGCGCTGCATGATCGCGACCATGTTGCCGCCGGTGAGGGCGTAGTCGGCGACGATGTCATCATCAGCCGCGCCGAGGGCGAGCAGCAGCATCGCCGCCACGACTCCGGTGCGGTCGCGTCCGGCCGCACAGTGGAACGCCGCGGTTCCCGGTGTGTAGGCGATCACGTTCAGCGCGGTGACGAGCTGGGGTGCCGCCACCTCGACCATGCGCAGGTACATCCGGCCCATGGCGTCGTGGCTGAACTCGGGAGCGTCGCGGTTCATCGACTCCCCGACATCCGCGATCATCGGCAGGTGGTGGTACGCGACCGGGTAGTCGGCGAGCGGACCCCGCCCCGTGACCGAGACCTCGAGCGGCGAGCGCAGGTCGATGATCGCCGTGAGCCCTGCGGCTACGAGCTGCGACGCGATCTCGGTCGTGACGTAGGCGAGGTCATCCGTGCGGATCGCGAGACCCTCCCGCAGTACTCCCCCTCGATCGGGATGCCGCCGAGGTCGCGCAGGTTCACGGGGGCGCTGAGCACCAGGTCGATGTCGGCGATGGTCATGTGATTCTCCTTCGGATGAGGGCGCTGCCCTGGTCGATCGCCGTGACGAGCACGATGATGCAGATGATGATGGCGCTGAGGTGGCCGTAGTCGTACATGCGCATGGCGGTGGTCAGCTCGAGGCCGATGCCACCGGCGCCGACGAGGCCGAGGATGGTCGCGCCGCGCACGTTGCCCTCGAACAGCAGCAGCGTGTAGGACGTGAGCAGCGGTGCGCTCTGCGGCAGGATGCCGTACTGGATGACCTGACGCTTCGAGGCACCGACCGCCTCCATGGCGACGACGGGTCCGCGGTCGACCTGCTCCATGGCCTCGGCGAAGATCTTGCCGATCGACCCGATCGACCCGAGGGTCATGGCCAGGATGCCGGCGAACGGACCGAGTCCGACAGCCGAGACGAACATGAGCGCGAACACCAGGTCGGGCACCGAGCGGATGATGTTCATCACCCAGCGCGTCGGGTAGTAGACCCACTTCGGCGCGATGTTCGACGATGCCCCGAAGGCGACGAGCAGCGAGAGCACGGCTCCGAGCACGGTGCCGACCACCGCCATCTGGAAGGTCTCGAGCAGCAGCGCGAGGATCGTGCCGATCTTCGAGAAGTCCGGCGGGAACAGGCGTGACAGGAACTCGCCCATGTTGACAGCGCCGTCGCCCAGCTTGATGAAGTTGAACTCGGCGCCGTTGAACGACCAGATCAGCAGCAGGGCGGCGATCGGCAGCCCGAGCAGGAACCTCGCGCGCGGCACCCGGAACGCCCGCTCGAGCCGCGAGCGCTCGGCAGGGTCGAGGGTCGGCCTCGAGATCGAGCGGTCGGTCGCGCCGGCGGAGGGGCCAGAGGGGGCGGCTGAGCCTGCTGACCCTGCCGTGGAGCGGGGGTCAGTGGTGAGCGTCATCGTCGTGCTCCTCGTCGTCGTAGAGCGGCGCAAGGGCCGCGGCATCCAGCTGCGAAGTGGCGCCGGCGACCAGCATCCGTCCGTGCCGCAGGCCGATGATGCGGTCGCTGTGCGCGAGGGCCAGCGGCAGCACGTGCAGGCTGACGAGCACGGGGATGCCGTCTTCGGTGGCGATCTCGCGCAGCAGACCGAGAACGGAGTCGGCGAGCTTCGGGTCGAGCGACGCGACCGGTTCGTCGGCGAGGATCACCTTCGGCTGCTGCATGAGAGCGCGGGCGATCGCGACGCGCTGCTGCTGTCCGCCCGACAGCGAGCGAGCAGGCGCACTGGCCTTGTGCGCGATGCCGACGCGATCGAGCAGCTCGAGTGCGCGGCGACGGTGCGCGCTCGAGAAGCCGCCGACCAGATTGATGGAGCCCGCGCCGTGCAGGGCTCCGGCCAGCACGTTCGTCATGACGCTCAGGCGCGGGATGAGGTTGAACTGCTGGAACACCTGTCCGACATCCGACCGCAGGGTGCGCAGCTCGCCGCGCGCGAGATTGGTGACGTCGTGGCCGGCGACCCGCGCCGACCCTGCCGAGATCGGCGCGAAGCCCGTGAGACTGCGCATCAGGGTGGACTTGCCCGACCCCGAGGCGCCCAGCAGCGCGACCATCTCGCCCGGGAACAGGTCGAGATCGACGCCATCGAGCACGGTGGTGGTGTCATACGCGACGCTGAGGTCGCGCACCGTGACGAGCGGCAGGGCCTGGCGCAGCTCGGCGGTCGGGGTGCGGAGCTCTTCCGCCGTCGGCGATCCCAGACCATCGGATGCCGTCTCGGCGCGTCGGGCGGCGACATGCCGATCGGCGGACGCACCGCGCGCGTTCTCCAGTGAAGCGACGACGGGTGCGGGACTCGTCACTTGAGGTCCTTGAGCTCGACACCGGCGACCGCGGCGATCTCGGCGAACGAGGCGAACGACGAGCCGTCGGGGTCGACGGTCTGCTCGGCGGCGGCGAAGACGCCGTACGCTCCGAGGCGCTCGGCGTTCTCAGGCGAGAAGACTTCGGCGATGCCCTCCTGGATGACCTTGCGGGTCTCGGCGTCGAGCGACTGACGTCCGAGCACAGCACCCTGGATGTCCATCGCCGGGCTCTCACCCACCGCACGCCACTCCCCGTCGGCGAAGGGGAACATCGGCGCGCCGAGCTCGGTCAGCATGACGGCGGTGCAGGCGGCATCCACCTGTCCCTGCTCGAGCGCGGCGAAGCTGCCTTCGTGTCCGCCGGCGAAGATCGCCTCGTAGTCGGTGCCCTGCTCGAGGCCCGCCTCATGCAGCATGTACACCGGCATGAAGTAGCCCGAGCTCGACGCCTGGTCGGCGAAGGCGACGGTCTTGCCCTCGAGGTCGTCGACGGTCTGGATCGGCGAGTCGTTCAGCACCACACAGGTCGAGACGGGCTTGCCGTCGCCCTGGAAGGCGACGAGCGCGTCGACCTCGCCCGTGTTCACGGCGAGCGCCGAGGGGAAGCCGCTCATGATGCCGATGTCGACGTGGTCGGCGCGGATCGCCTCGACGACGCTGAGGTAGTCGGGAACATCGGTGATCTCGACGTCGCGGCCGGTGGCGTCTTCGAGCAGCTCGGCGAAGACCTCGACGGGGTTCTCGGCTGTGGGGTCGTCACCGACCGGGATCGTCGCGATCGTGAGAGGAGCGTTCGGGTCGGCGGGGGCCGCTTCGGCGGACGGGCTCTGGCAGCCGGTCAGGGCGAGGGCGGCGACGCCGAGGAGGCCGACGGCGGGCAGGGTGAGGCGGCGCATGATGACCTTTCGGGAGGAGGCGTTCCCGAATTCCGAGAACATGGGTATTCCAACTCGCGAAGGTGACAGGCAATTACGAGACCGCCGTACTCGAAACGGAACGCTGAATGAACGGCTGGTGTCGGAGGTGCCGCCTAGAGTGTGCGGATGACGTCGGATGCCCGCTCACGCCTCGAGATGCTGCGCGCCGAGGCGACGGCGCGGGTCGCATCGACGGCGGCGACCCTCGCCGAGCTGATGCACGATCGCGAAGGCTCGAACGACGACGACGAGCACGACCCCGAGGGCGTCACACTCTCGTCCGAGTGGTCACGGCTGACCGGGCTCGCCGATGCGGCGGCATCCGAACTCCAGCAGGTCGACGACGCGATCGCACGACTGGATGCCGGCACCTACGGCGTCTGCGCGCACTGCGGCAGGCCGATTCCCGAGGCGCGACTCGAGGTGCGCCCGTTCGCCACGCACTGCGTCGCCTGCGCGGAGAAGCTCGGCCTCTGATCGGCGCCCCGCAGAGCTGGACGCCGCAGACCCTTAACCGCCGACGACCTCGGCGATCGCCCGACCGAGCTCGACCGTCGTGGCGGTGCCTCCGAGGTCGGGGGTGAAGGGCGCAGCATCCGCTCCCCTGCTGAGCACGTCTTCGATCGCGCCGAGCACGGCGGCCCCGGCATCCGGATACCCGAGGTGCTCGAGCATCATCGCACCGCACCAGATCTGGCCGATCGGGTTCGCGATTCCCCGCCCGGCGATGTCGGGCGCCGAGCCGTGCACGGGCTCGAAGAGGCTGGGGAACAGCCCCTCCGGGTTGATGTTGGCGCTCGGTGCGATGCCGATCGTGCCGGTGCATGCCGGTCCGAGGTCCGAGAGGATGTCGCCGAACAGGTTGCTCGCCACCACGACGTCGAACCAGTCGGGATGCAGCACGAAGTTCGCGGTGAGGATGTCGATGTGGAACTGGTCACGCCGCACATCGGGGTAGTCCGCGGCGACCGCGGCGACCCGTTCGTCCCAGTAGGGCATCGAGATCGAGATGCCGTTGCTCTTCGTCGCGGACGTGAGATGGCCGCCGCGCTTCTGCGCCAGGTCGAACGCATACCGCAGCACCCGGTCGACACCCGTGCGAGTCATCACCGTCTCCTGCAGCACGAACTCCCGCTCGGTGCCCTCGAACATGCGCCCGCCGATAGACGAGTACTCGCCCTCGGTGTTCTCGCGCACCACGTAGAAGTCGATGTCACCGGGCTCGCGGCCGGCGAGCGGAGAGACGACGCCGGGCATGAGACGGCACGGTCGCAGGTTCACGTACTGGTCGAACGCACGCCGGAACTGGATGAGGCTGCCCCAGAGGCTCACGTGATCGGGCACGACATCGGGCCAGCCGACGGCGCCGAAATAGATCGCGTCGAACCCGCTGAGCGTCTCGAACCAGTCCTCCGGCAGCATCCGCCCGTGCTTCTGCCAGTAGGCGGCGCTAGCGAAGTCGAACTCCTCGAACTCGAGCGCGATGTCGAAGCGGGATGCCGCGGCACGCAGCACCCGCAGCCCCTCGGGCATCACCTCGGTGCCGATGCCGTCGCCGGCGATCACGGCGATGCGGTGCGTGGTGGTCATGGGATTCCTTCCGGGTACGGACAGAGGGGACGGAGGAGCGAACCTCAGAGCACGTCCCGCTCGGCGGGGTGGTGGCAGGCCACGCCGTGGGTGTCGCCGTGGTCGACGAGCAGGGGCACGACCTCGGCGCAGACTTCGGTGGCCTTCCAGCAGCGGGTGCGGAAGCGGCATCCGGACGGCGGCGAGACCGGACTCGGCACGTCACCCGTCAGCACGATGCGCTCCCGCGCCCGCTCGGCTCGGGGGTCGGGCACGGGGATCGCCGACAGCAGCGCCTGGGTGTACGGATGCAGCGGCCGCTCGTAGAGCTCATCGACCGGTCCCTCTTCGACGAGCTTGCCGAGGTACATGACCCCGACGCGGTCGCTCAGGTGTCGCACCACCGACAGGTCGTGCGCGATGAAGAGGTAGGTGAGACCGAGGTCGCGCTGCAGATCGTCGAGCAGGTTGAGCACTCCGGCCTGCACGCTCACATCGAGGGCGCTGACCGGCTCGTCGAGCACGATGACCTCGGGCTCCACCGCGAGAGCGCGCGCGATGCCGAGCCGCTGGCGCTGACCGCCCGAGAACTCGTGCGGAAAGCTATCGGCGTGGGCCGGGTTGAGCCCCACCTGCGCCAGCAGCTCCTCGACCCGCTGCTCGTGCCGTCCACGGTGCAGCCCGTGGATCACGAGTGGTTCGGTGATCGTGGCGCGCACGGACTTGCGCGGGTTGAGCGATGCGTAGGGGTCCTGGAACACGAACTGCACCCGACGCCGCAGCGCCCGCAGCCGCCCGCCCTCGAGGCCGGTGATGTCGTCGCCGCCGAGCCGGATCGTGCCGCCGTCACTCGACTGCAATCGGGCGACGCTGCGCCCGAGCGACGACTTGCCGCACCCGGATTCGCCCACGAGGCCGAACGTCTGGCCGGCATCGATCGAGAGGCTCACATCCGACACGGCCTGCACGACGTCGCGCGTGCGCCCGAACAGCCCTCCGCCGACCTTGTACTCTTTCACGAGCCTCTCGACGGTCAGACCGGTGCCTCCTCGAACGACCTCGCTCACGACGCGATCACTCATGACACGACCTCCTTCTGCCATTCGTCGACCCGCACGCATGCGGCAGTATGCCCGGCGCCCACCTCGATCGGCGGTGGCACCACGGCATCGCAGAGCCCCTCGACCGCATGGGCGCAGCGCGGTGCGAAGCGGCATCCGCCGGGCCAGGCTGTCGCCACCGGCGGTTGCCCGGCGATCTGATAGAGCCGCTCGTCCCGAGACGAACGGCGGTCGAGCCGAGGCAGCGAGGCGAGCAGCCCCGCCGTGTACGGATGCGCGGTCTCGTAGAACAGCGGGTCGACGTCGGCCGTCTCGACCAGCCCGCCCGCGTACATCACCAGCACCCGATCGGCGGTGCTGGCGACGACGCCGAGGTCGTGGGTGATGAGCAGCACGGTCGTGCCCGTGCGCCGCTGCACCTCGCGCAGCACCTCGAGCACCTGCGCCTGCACCGTGACGTCGAGGGCGGTGGTCGGCTCGTCGGCGATCAGCAGGTCGGGCTCGTTCGCGATGCTCATCGCGATCATCACCCGCTGCCGCATGCCGCCCGAGAACTCGTGCGGAAAACGGTCGACCCGCAGCTCGGGCGAGGGGATGCCGACGACATCGAGCAGCTCGACGGCCCGCGCCCTGCGCTCGGCCGCCGTCGACTCGGGCCGATGCACCCGCACCGCCTCGATCAGCTGCTCGCCCACCCGCATGACCGGATTCAGCGCGGTGAGAGCATCCTGGAACACGATCGCGATGTCCTTGCCGCGGATCTCACGCAGCTCGGCATCCGAGAGTCCGACGAGCTCACGCCCGCGGAGCTTGATCGACCCGGTGACGACGGCCTTCTTCGGCAGCAGCCCCATGATGGCCATCGCCGTCATCGATTTGCCCGATCCGGACTCGCCGACGATGCCGACCGTCTCTCCGGTGTGCAGCACGAACGAGACGCCTTCGACGGCTCGAGCGAGGCCGGCATCCGTCGGGAAGCTGATCGCGACGTCGTCGACCTCGAGGAGGATCTCTGCGGTGCTCATAGATTCTTCCCCTGCGGGTCGAGGGCGTCACGGAGTCCGTCGCCGATGAAGTTGACGCACAGCACCGTGACGAGGATGAACAGGCCGGGGAAGTACAGCAGGTACACCTGTGGTGTGCCCACATATCCCGCGGCCTGACTGAGCATCGAGCCCCAGCTGGTCTGCGGCGGCTGCACACCGAACCCGAGGAAGCTCAGGGTCGACTCGGCGATGATCGACGACGCGACGGCGAGGCTCATCGCCACGACGATCACGCCCGCGAGGTTCGGCAGGAGGTGCGAGACGACGATGCGGAATCCGGATGCTCCGATGCCGCGCGCCGCGTCGATGAAGTCCTTCTCCCGCAGCGACAGCACCTGGGCGCGCACGACGCGGGCGATGTACGTCCACCCGAGTGCCGTGAGCGCCAGGACGATCGTCGTCGGCGAGGGCCCGAGCCCCTGCAGGATCACCGCGAGCAGCGCGATGGCGGGGACGATGAGGAACAGGTCGGTGATGCGCATGATGAGCTCGCCGACCCAGCCGCCGACGTACCCGGCGATCGCCCCGAGGGCGGTGCCCACGACCGTCGCCAGCAGAGCGACGGCGAGGCCGATCGCGAGCGAGATCTGCCCCGCGAAGAGGATCTCGCTGAGGTAGTCGCGGCCCAGCTCATCGGTGCCGAGCCAGTGCTCGCCCGACGGGGGTGTCGGGCCGAGCAGCAGATCCTGCTGCCCTTGCGGGTACGGGGCGAGCCAGCCGGCGCCGAAGCACGCGATCAGCAGGATGGCCAGCACGATGAGACTCGTCACCGCAAGTCGGTGATGCAGGAACCCTCTGAGCAGCTGGCGGGTGGGCGCCTTCTGCGGATCCTGCTCGGCGAGGATCTCCTCGCGTCCGGCGATGCCTGCACCGCTCATGACAGCCTCACTCTCGGGTCGAGCACCGCATAGGCGATGTCGGCGATCAGGTTGCAGACGACGACCGCGACGGCGACCACGACCATCCAGGGCAGCAGCACGTAGACGTCGCCGGCGACGAGCGACTGCAGGAACAGCCGCCCCATGCCCGGGATCGCGAAGATCTGCTCGGTGACGACGAGACCTCCGATGAGGATCGCGGCGTCGAGGGCGACGACGGTGACGAACGGCGCCATCGAGTTCCGCACCGCGTGCCGCCAGATCACCTGACGACGCGGCACCCCTTTGGCTCTGGCCGTGCGCACGTAGTCACTCGACAGGGCGTCGAGCATCGCCGCCCGCCCGAAGCGGCTCCACGATGCGACGAGCGCGATCATGAGGGCGGCGACGGGCAGGATCAGGTGCCGGATGTAATCGATCACGCCGGTCTCGCCCGGCGAGTGCAGCCCGATGAAGAAGAGCGGCGGCTCGCTGAGCCCGAACGCCTCCTTGGGCCATACCGCGAACGTCTGGATGAGGATGAGTCCGAACCAGAACGCCGGCATCGCGATGCCGATGTACGAGGCGCCGGTGAGCAGGTTGTCACCGAGCGAGTACTGGCGGACGGCCGAGTAGACGCTGATGCCGCCGGCGATCAGCACCGCGATGATCAGCCCCCAGAAGGCGAGCTGCACTGTCGGCCACAGCGCATCGCCGATCAGCGGCAGGACCGGGGTTCCCGTGCGGGTGCTGAGGCCCCAGTCTCCGACGATCAGCGACCGCAGCCACAGGAGATACTGCTCGGGGATCGACCGATCGAGACCGAGCCTCTCCACCTCGCGGGCGATCACGGCCGGGTCATGCGCCTGGCGCAGCTTGGCGAGCGGATCGAACGTCGAGCGCACCGCCCAGAACAGGATGAACGAGGCGACGATGATCACCGGGATCGAGTACAGCACCCGTCGTGCGATGAAGGTGATCACGTCGCCTCGTTCCTGTCCTGCTCTGCCTGTCCGAGCCGGCTCAGCCGGCCAGGCCCCACTCGGCCAGGTTCCAGAACGGGCCCTCGACCGGGTTGATCTGCAGCGGGCCGCCGACCGTGTCGCTCCACAGGAGCACGTTGGGCACGGCGTCCAGCGGCAGTGACGGCACGTTCTCGGCGATCAGCGCGTCGGCCTCGTGGGAGGCGGCGATGCGCGCATCCGGGTCGACCTCGCTGTCGACCTGCGCGAGCAGGTCGTTGAGGCCCGGGATGTCGGTGCGGTAGAAGTTGATGCCGGAGAAGCCGTTCGCCTCGCTCGGGATGTTGACCGATGAGAACGTCGAGCTGAGAGTGGGATCCGGGAACGTGTCGACCAGAGCCCAGATACCGGCCTGGAAGTCGCCCTGCGGGGCGATCGTGCCGAACAGGTCCGCGGGCGTCACCTGGTCGATGGTCATCTCGAATCCGGCATCCGCGAGCTGCGACTGCAGCACCTGCACCGTGAGGTCGCGGCGCTTGTTGCCGGCGAGGGTCTTGATCGCGAACGTCGCCGTCTCACCGTCCTTCGCCCAGACGCCGTCGGAGTCCTTCGCCCAGCCGTCGCCCTCCATCAGCTCGTCGACCTTGTCGAGGTCGAGTGAGTACTGCGAGAAGTCGTCGGCCGCGAACGGTGCGACCATCGGCGAGTTGAAGCTCTGCTGGGCCTCGTCGATGCCGAGGCTGCCGAACAGGCGCTTCACGATGGCATCGCGGTCGATCGAGTAGGCGAGTGCCTGGCGCACGGCGACCGAGTCGAAGGGAGCGGCCGAGTTGTTGAGCCAGATCGCCTCGAGGTTGCCGCTGCGGGCATCGACCTGCGACTGGATGCCGGGCAGCCCTGCATCGATCTGGTTCAGCGCATCGAGCTGCGGCGAAGGGTAGAGCGCACTGACCTGGCCGCTCTTGAGCGCCTGGAACGCGGCGGTCGTGTCGGGGAGGAAGAGGAAGGTCACCTTGTCGAGGTGCGGCTTCTCACCCCAGTAGTTCTCGTTCGGGACGAGCGTCACGGAGGTGCCGCGCGTCCATTCGTCGATCTTCCACGGACCCCCGCTGAAGTCGTAGCCGTCGGCCATGAGCGCGTTGCGGTCCTGGCCCTCGAGCAGGTGCGCGGGCATGATGCCGTAGACGCTGAAGAGGGTGCGCCATCCGGCGTAGGGCGAGCTGAGGGTGACGACCGCGGTGGACGGGTCGGTCGCGTCGACCGAGGCGATGCGGTCGTAGCCGGTCTTGTCGAAGATGTCGTCGCCGTCGCGGATCTGCAGCGCCGTGTACTCGAAGTCGGCCGAGGTGATCGGCTCCCCGTCCGACCAGACCGCGTCGGGGTTGATCGAGTAGGTGATCGTCTGGGTGCCGTCGTCCGCGACCTCGACCTCGGGCTCGGCGGTCACCAGGTCAGACGGCACCGGCACCCATTCGTCGTCGACCTGCCGCGTCTGGAAGACACCGGGCAGCGTCGGGATCTGCATGATGTACGTGCCCCAGATCGACCCGCCGCAGGTGGCGATCCAGTCGGCGCAGTCGGGCTCCTGCTCGGCGCCGATCACGATCTCGCCGCCGTCGACGACCGCGACCTCGCTGGGCTCCGGCGTGGTGCCCGACGACGAGCAGGCGGTGAGCGAGCCGATGAGCGCGGCGACGGCGAGAGCGGCGACGAAGCCGCGACGGGAGGCGGGTGCAACAGAGCGAAGGGGCGATTTCGACATGGTCGGATCTCCTGTGATCGGGCTACTGAGGGACACTTCGGGCGTGCTGTCGTGCTGTGGTGGTCTGACTCTAGGACTGCCCAGAACAGATAGCAAGCCTTTTAGTCAATGTTCGTGACTAGAGGTGAGATCAGTGATCCCAGCGCTCTCCCGAGAGCGTCCGCAGAGCGAGCTGGTGCATGCGCCGCTGGTCGACCGCGGCCGCTTCGAGACCGGTCGGCTCGTGCCCGCCCTCGAAGATGTCGAGCACGACGTCGCCGCCCTGCGCGCCCAGCTCGTCGACATAGCGCTGCACCCCGATGATGGGCGTTCGGGTGTCGATGGATCCCTGGTTGATCCAGACGGATGCCGTCACGTCATCGAGGTAGGAGATCGCCGAGAAGCGCTCGACCATCTCGGGCGGCACCCATGAGCTCCACACCGATCGCACCGCCGGATTCATCGCCGCGATCGCGGCCGTCCAGTCGGCGACAGCGACGTGCGCGAGCCCGCCGGCGAAGAGGTCGGGCAGGCGACCGACGCTCAGGAGCGTCATGTGACCGCCGTACGAGGCGCCGGTGATGAAGGTCGAGACCGGGTCGGCGAGCCCCTGCTCGCGCAACCATGCGATCGCCGCCGCGACATCCTCGATCTCGCGGTCGCCTCCGGCTCCCCAGAATCCCTCGCGGAACGCCCGACCGAAGGTGACGGAACCGCGGTAGTTGAGCGAGGCGTACGCGAAGCCGGCATCGAGCCACGCCTGCGCAGACGGGTTGTACGAATCGATCGTCACGAGCATCGGTCCGCCGTGGATCTCGAGCACCGTGCCGCGCGGCTCGGCACCCTCGGGTCGCGCCCACCAGAGCTGCACGCGGGTGCCGTCTGCGCTCTCGACCATCGCCGAGGCGAGCGGATGCCCCGCCGGAGCGGGCGCGGGTTCGATCAGAGGCGCGGTGCCGCCGTCGGCGGAGACCTCGTCGATGTGCAGTGGCACGTCCCATGACGACCGGACGGCCCGGATCGCGCCGTCGGGTGCGTAGTACGACGCCCACTGGAACGGATGCAGGTCGGCGACGTCGGGGTCGGCGAAGCTGCCTCCCTCGAGGACCGTCCTCGCCAGCCCGTCGCTCTCCTGGATCTCGATCAGGCGATGAATGCCGTTCTCGACGTGCACCGCGAGGATCCTGCCGGTCGGCGAGTGCCAGTCGACCGGGATGACCTCGCCCGCGAGTTCAGGGAGGTCGAAGTCCTGGCGCTCGCCCGTGCGGACGTTCCAGATCGCCGGTCGCGAGAAGCCGCTGCGCTCGGTGTTCAGCAGCAGTCGGTCATCACCCGCATCCGCGGCGAAGCGCACTCCGCGCACGGGGCCCGCCGGGAGGTCGTCGAGCGTCGCCACCGTCTCGCCGGTCGCGCCGTCGACGACCGTGAGCATCGGGCGCCGGATGCCGGGGTTGTGCGCCGTCGTATCGACCGAGACGAGCGATCCGTCCGGCGAGATCTGCCCGTACCAGGCCTCGATCGGGTTCGAGTAGACGACCCGTGGTTCGCCCCAGGGTGCTGCGGGGATCACGAGCACGTGGAATCCGTCTTCGTCGACCACCGTCACGACGAGGTGCGAGCCGTCGTACGACGACTCGAGCCCTCTGATCACGTAGGGCGCACGGCCGGGCGTGAGGACGACGCGCTCGGAGCCGTCGACGGCGAAGGCGACGAGACCGCCGACCTCAGACCCCCCATCGTCGTCGAGGTCGATCACCCACTGGCCGTCGGCGGTGAGGATCGCTCCGACGCTCACGGGGAAGGGCAGCAGGTCGCCGGGTGCCGACGGCGCCCGCCAGACACGGCCGCGCGCACCGTCGGGGTGGTTCTCGACGAGCAGCGCCAGGTCTGTGTCGCCGGGCACCGGCCGCGCCGTGAGGAGGTAGGGCACGGCGAATCGTGCGTCGAGCACCTCATCGGACGGAATTGCGGGGACCTCGAGCATCCTGACTCCTTCTGACCACGTTGCCAATGGCGTTGACTATAACAGTGGCTATCGGGCGCCGCCAGGGTTGTCGCATTGTCGATGCCACTGACAGACTGGCTGACAGCGGTGCGGTACCGTGATGTCTGCGCGGTCGACAGGGCCGCGGACTGCGAACGGAGTTCTCGATGGCGACGACACGGAAGGCCGCTGATTCAGCGAAGGCGAAGGCCCCAGCGAAGACAGCCGCCCGGCCGCGGCGAGCGCGGGACTCGCTGAGCCGGGAGATCATCGTCGCCGCCGCCGATCGCGTGGTCGAGCGCGAAGGCCTCGACCGACTCACCTTCCAGTCGATCGGCGAGGAGCTCGGCGCGCACCCGACGTCGATCTATCGGCACTTCCGCGACAAGGACGAACTGCTCCTCGCGTTGATCGACACCCTGCGTGCCCGCTCGTACAGCGGAGGCATGGTGGCGACCGACGACTGGCTCGCCGACCTCCGCACCCAGGCGCACCTGATCCACGACCACTACATGCGCTATCCCGAGTTCGCTCTGCAGATGGCGCTGCGCCGCCCGACCGACTTCGCGTCGATGGAGTTCTCGATCGGCGCTCTGCGCCGCGGCGGCTACGACCGCGAGCAGTCCGCCCTCTACGCGCGGGCGCTCGGCCAGCTCATCCGCTCGGCATCCAGCATCCAGGCCGCCCTCACCGCACTGCCGGCCGACGTGCAGGATGCCGATGAACTGACCTGGCAGATGGACTACCGCCGGCTCGACCCCGCCGAGTACCCCGAGATCGTCTGGGCCGGCGACGCTCTGCCCGGCATCCGGGATCCTCGCGCCTGGGAGACCGCGCTCGACCTGCTGCTCGAGAGCATCGAGCGGCACGCACCAGGAGCCTGACTCAGCGCCGTTCTCGCGGCGGTCCCGCGGTGCAAGGAGTGGGTTCGCGCGTGGCGAGTCGTGGGCTCGCGCGATGCGAAGGAGATCTCACGCAACGAAGGAGCTCCTTGCTCTGATCTGACCTTCAGATCGGGAGATCTCCTTCTGAACGCGCGGGTGACCGGTGCGGATGCGGAAGCCGCCGCCCGGGAGGGGGACTCGCCCTCCGGAGGAGCATACGGGCGGAACCCTCCTCCCGAAGCGCAGTTCTCCTCCCGAAGCGGCGACGTGACCCAGAACGGATGCTGCCTCAGCCCTCGCGCGCACCGACCAGGTCGTCGAGCATGCCGGCCAGCAGATCGACCCGTTCGAGCATCGACGAGATCGACACCCATTCGTGGTCGGCGTGCGCCCCGCCGCCCCGGGGACCGAGTCCGTCGAGGGTGCGGGCGCCGACGGCCGCGGTGAAGTTGCCGTCCGACGCACCCCCGGCCGAGACCGCCTCGACCTCGGGGTGGCCGAGGGCATCCGCGACGCGGCGAGCGCAGGCGAGCAGTTCCGCCGACACGCTCTCCTCCATCGGCGGACGATTGATGCCGCCGAACACCTCGACGCCGACGTCCTCGGTGTGGGCGCCGAGCGACTGCATCCGCTCGTCGACGCGTTCGAGCTCATCGAGGGTCCACGCGCGCACATCGACGCGCAGTTCGGCGTGCTCGGGGATGACGTTCGTGACGGTTCCCGCCTGCGCGACGGTCGGACTCACGGTGGTTCCCCGGTCATCGTCGGCCAGCAGGGGCAGCGCGAGCACCTGGTGGGCGAGCTCGACGAGGGCGCTGCGGCCCTTCCACGGTTCGAGTCCGGCGTGCGCCGCGCGTCCGGTGATCGCCAGCCGGTAGATGCTGCCGCCCCGGCGAGCGATCTTCAGCGCGCCGTCGAGGCTGGGCTCGAGCACCAGCACCGTGCCGGCCCGCGCGGCCTCGCGTTCGATCAGCGCACGCGAGGTGGTCGAGCCGACCTCCTCGTCGCTCGTGAGCAGCACGGCGATCTCGCCGCGGCGCGCGACCTTCTCGAGCGCCGCCGCCATGATCACGATGCCCGCCTTCATGTCGAAGACGCCGGGTCCCGTGGCGCGGTCGCCGTCGAGGCGGAACGGACGCTCGTCGATCGTGCCCGCCGGGAACACCGTGTCGAGGTGTCCGATCAGCAGCACCGAGGGCGTCTCGCCACCGGGCCACAGCAGATGCGGGATGCCGTCGACCGTCTCGATCACTCCCGTCTCGCCCAGCACCGGGTCGAGCCACGAGCGCACGAGGTCCTGAGCGGCGGCGAGGCCGTCGGCATCCCCCGTCGGAGTCTCGATCATGACGAGCTCGGCGAGACGCTCGGCCTCGCGGTCGCGGGAGGTCACGAGGCCATCTCCACGCCGGCGAGGAAGCGTCGAAGCGCCGCCGTCGTGGCCGTCGGCGCTTCTTCGGCGAGGTAGTGGTCGGCCTCGATCGACTCCCCCTGACCTGTTCGGCATAGTGCGACCACGCCTCGACCACGTCGAAGTTGCGGCCGACATAGCTGTGCGCACCCCAGAGCGCGAGCACCGGGCACGTGATGCGTCGCCCGTCCGCCCGATCGGCACGGTCGTGGTCGAGGTCGACCGTGGCGGCGGCGCGATAGTCGGCTCCGCTCGCGAAGACGGTGTCGAGGTCGAAGCAGCGCAGGTACTCGTCGAACGCCTCGGGCAGCGCATCGCCGTCATGCCGCCGGCCGGTGAAGCGGCTGCGCAGCCAGGTCTCGCGCTCCGCGCCGATCAGGGCCTCAGGCAGACCGTCCGAGCGGGCGAGGAAGAACCAGTGGAAGTATGCCGTCGCCATCTCTCGGTCGACGTTCTCGAACATGTGCAGCGTGGGGACGATGTCGAGCACGGCCAAGGAGGTGACGGCATGCGGATGATCGAGGGCCAGTCGGTGTCCGACGCGCGCTCCCCTGTCGTGCCCGATCACGACGAACTGCTCGTGACCGAGCTCGCGCATGAGGATGAGCTGGTCGTGGGCCATGTCGCGCTTGGCGTACGAGGCACCGCGCGGCTTGGCCGATTCCCCATAGCCGCGCAGGTCAGCCGCGACGACCGTGTGATCGTCGGCGAGCGCGCCGGCGACGGCATCCCACATCGCCTTCGTCTCGGGGTACCCGTGCAGCAGCAGGACGGCCGGGCCGGTGCCGCGGATGTCGGCGGCGATCCGGATGCCGTCGCAGTCCACCGCGACGGATGTCGGCGTGCGGGAATGGGTCATCTTCGTCCAACTCTCGGAACTCACTGCGCAAGTCAATTGCATTGACTATAGCAATGACCAAGAATTTGGGAAGAGATGTTCGCCGCCGATACCCACACCGCCACACAGCCTGAGAAGTAGGCTGAGGGCATCATGGACGAGTTCATCCAGGGCTTCTGGAACTTCGCGGGGCACTACTGGTGGCTCGTCTTCCCCATCATGGGCATGGCCGGCGGCGCCGCGAAGGCGTGGGAGCGCAACTCGAAGCGTCGCCACGAACGTCGCATCGAGACCCTGCGACTGAAGGCCGAGATCAAGACGGCTCAGCTCGAAGCCCGCACCGGAAGGGCGAGGCAGGCGGGACCGGCGTTCGTCGACACTCGTGCTTCCGTCGCACCGAACACCCTGCTCGAGCGGCTCTTCTCCGAGCACGACGAGATCACCGCGCGGTGGCTCGACTACGAGCTCGACGTCGCGAAGCTCATCGCCTTCCCCGCCATGAGCGACGGACGCCAGCCTCTGGTCGCGGCGTTCCTTCGGGCCAAGAGGACGGCGGATGCGCTGCGCCCGCTCTCCGCTGACGCAGCCGTGACGGAGCAGCAGGTGTCGGAGTACCTCGACGCCGTCGGCGCGTACGCCGTCGCATTCGAGATCGCCGAGAAGGATGCCCGGCGGCTGCGCGACTCGACCTTCACCGAACCCGAGCGCAAGCGCCTCGACCGCGCGCAGCAGCTGCTCAAGGTCGCCGTCGACGAGTCAGCCACCCAGGCCGAGCGCAACGTCGCCTACCGACGAGTGCGCGACGAGCTCGAGGGCCTGATCCTGCTGAGCGACGAGGCCGTGCAGGTGCTCGAGAAGCAGGTCGCGCGCGAGCTCCCCGCACATCCGTCGACCCCGGCCGAGAGCGCGAGCACCGCGGCATCGACGACACCCGCCCGCGCCGGGGCCGTCTCGGATCCGGAGCCCGAGAAGATCCGGCTGCCGTCGTCGACAGCTCCCGACTCCCCGGCCCGGACTGACGCGTCTGCACCCCTGCGCGCGAACACGAACGACGACGGCGAGAATCCCCGATGATCACGAGATTCGAAGAGCTCGACTGGCAGGAGACCCCGATCGGCGAGCTGACGCTGCGTCGCCGCACCGAACCCGCTGTCGGCCAGGAGATCTACGAGGTCAAGCTCGGTGACGAATACCTGATGTCGAGCCTGTTCACGGTGGCGGAGGAGGAGCTCTCGAATCTCGGCCTGGCCGCTGTCGCCGGCGATGACCTCTCCGTGCTGGTCGGCGGCCTGGGTCTCGGATACACGGCGGTCGCGGCGCTGCGCGACGACCGGGTGGCGTCGCTCACCGTGGTAGACCGGCTCGGCGCGGTGATCGGATGGCACCGACGGAAGCTGCTGCCCGTGTCGGCGGAACTCGTCGACGACCCGCGCACGAGCCTGGTCGAGGACGACTTCTTCGCCGTGGTCCGCGCAGCGCCCCCGGAGGGCCACCGCGGCTACTCTGCGATCCTGCTCGATGTCGACCACTCGCCGCGCCACCAGCTCGACCCCACGCACGCCGACCTCTATACCGCGGCCGGCCTGCGCGCACTCGACCGGCACCTCGCCTCCGGTGGCGTCTTCGCACTGTGGTCGGATGATCCGCCCGACGATGCCTTCATGGACGAGATGCGTGCCGTGTTCGACGACGCCGTCGCCCACGTGGTCGACTTCGCGAACGCGGTCACCGGGGGGACGTCGTCCAACACCGTGTACGTCGGGCGCAGCCGCGGCGCAGCGGAGCCGACGTCGTGACCCCGAAGACGGTGGTCCTCACGGGCGCATCCGACGGGATCGGTGCGGCATCGGCACGCCAGCTCGCGGCATCCGGCCACCGACTCATCGTCGTCGGACGATCGGTCGAGAAGACACGCGCTGTCGCCGCGGACACCGGGGCCGAGTGGTTCACCGCCGACTTCGCGCGACTCGACGACGTGCGCGAACTCGCGACGAAGATCGCGGATGCCGTGGGCGACGGCGGCATCGACGTGCTCGCGAACAACGCCGGCGGCATCTTCGGCGATCAGACCCCGACGGTCGACGGCTTCGAGAAGACGCTGCAGGTCAATCACCTGGCGCCGTTCCTGCTGACGAACCTGCTGCTGCCGCAGCTGCGCACCGGTCGCGCGGCGATCATCAACACCTCGAGCGTCGCGCACCGGCTGTTCGCCAAGCTCGACATCGACGACCTCGACAACCGCAAGGACTTCAGCGCGAACCGCGCCTACGGCGATGCGAAGCTCGCGAACGTGCTGTTCACGAAGAGCCTGCACACGAAGTTCCACGGCGAGGGACTCAGCTCGGTCGCCTTCCACCCCGGCACCGTGCAGACCAACTTCGCCTCGGACTCGAACACGCTCATGCGGTTCGTCTACCGCACCCCACTCAAGCGACTGCTGCTCATCAGCAGCGAGAAGGGCGGCAGCACGCTCAGCTGGTTCGTCGAAGGCACCCCGGATGACACCTGGATCTCGGGCGAGTATTACGACGAGCGCGTTCTGACCCGGCGGGTGAACCCGATGATCGAGGATGCCGCACTGGCCGAGGCCCTGTGGCAGAAGAGCGCCGAACTCGTCGGGATCGACGCCGCCTGACCGCATCCTGATCGCCGGCCGTTCGCCCCGCTGTGTTGCGACCGGAACCACGAGCGGACGCAGCCGGACCGGTGGATCGACCCCCAGCAGGCAGGAGTATGCTGGCACACCGGGTCACATGACCCGTTCAGAGCGCGAGAGGCGGTGATGGCGATGTCCGGTGATAGTTGCGACGCCGCCTTCGTTGCGTCGCGTCTGACGGCATCCGTGCGTTGAGCCCCGGCTCCGCACCTGCACGTCCTGCTCCGCAGCAGTCGGCGGCGTCTTCCGCCCCCTGACGAATACTGCGCACGCCCCCTCTGACCCGGCGTGCGCCTGCGAGAACGGAGCCAGCCATGGCCCTCATCGACAACGGCGTGTACGTCCACGGACGTCGCGTGGAGACCCCGAAGAACCTCGACGAGACCTACCGGTCGCTCGATGCCCACGGCGGCATCGCCTGGATCGGCCTCTACCGACCGAGCCCTCAGGAGGTCGCCTCGGTCGCGCGCGAGTTCGACCTGCATCCGCTCGCCGTCGAGGATGCCCTCTCGGGTCACCAGCGGTCGAAGGTCGAGCGCTACGGTGACACGCTCTTCGCCGTGCTGCGCCCCGCCCGTTATCGCGACGAGCAGGAGTCGATCGAGTTCGGCGAGCTGCACCTGTTCGTCGGCCCCGACTTCGTGGTGACCATCCGGCACGCCGAGTCGCCCGACCTCGTGGGCGTGCGTCGTCGCATGGAGGCGCACCCCGACCTGCTCGCGATGGGCCCCGAGGCCGTGTTCTACGCGATCCTCGACGAGGTCGTCGACGGCTATGAGCCCATCGTCACGGGCCTGCTGAACGACATCGACGAGATCGAGGACCAGCTCTTCGGCGACAGCGACGACGACGCCCTCTCGCGGCGCATCTACGAGCTCTCGCGCGAGGTCATCAACTTCCAGCGCGCGGTGCACCCCCTCGCCGGGATGCTGGAATGGTTGCGCCGCGGATCCGAGAAGTACCGCATCGACGAAGAGCTGCAGCGCTCACTCCGCGACGTGCTCGACCACGTCATCCGCGTGAACGAGCGGGTCGACTCGTTCCGCGCGATCCTCGAGAACGCCCTCACGGTGCAGTCGGCTCTCGTCGCACGCCGGCAGTCGGATGCGAGCCTCGCCCAGAACGACGAGATCAAGAAGATCTCGTCGTGGGCGGCGATCATCTTCGCGCCCACCCTCGTCGGCACGGTCTACGGCATGAACTTCGACGTCATGCCCGAGCTGCACTGGGCGCACGGCTATCCGATGGCGATCGGCGCGATGGCCGCCTTCGCGGTCGCCCTCTACGGGGTGTTCAAGTACAAGAAGTGGCTGTGACCCGCGGCGGGCTCAGCGGTCGTCGCCGCTGAGCCTGTCGAGCAGCTCGTCGAGATCGTCGAACTCCAGGACCTCGACGTCAGCGGCATCCCGGTCGCGCACCTCGATGTTCGCGACTTCGAGGTCGTCGTCGAGCTGCACCAGGATCCGTGAGTCCGGGAACTGCTTGGGCGCATCGAAGGCGATCAGCACGGCATCGGCGAACACCACCACCGAGGTGGCTTCGAGATCGTCGCGCAGGTCGACCTGCTCGATCACCGGCTCGTCGTCGACGGCCTCGTCGATGTCGTCGGCGACCTCGTCGATCACCGCCCGCCACCGGGTCTCGGACACCGACAGGATGCGGGTGATCGCCGCGATCAGCGCGTCGTCGTCGAGGGTCTCCTCGTCGTCCTCCAGCTCGGGGTCGACGTTGACGGTGACGACCGCGCCGGCGGCATCGATGGTGGCCCGCCCGTAGACGAGACCGTTCTCGGCGACCGGATCATCGAGCAGTCCGCTGTCGACGATGCGGGCGAGGAGAGTGTCGAGCAGTGGGGAGGACATGGCACCAGTCTTCCACTCTCGCCGCCGCTAGGCTCTAGGGCGTGCCGAATGCTGACTCCCCCGCCTCCGCCGCATCCGACCTCCGCCGCATCGCGGCCTCCCTCGCCGGCGTCGAGCCGCTGAACTGGGTCATCACCGGAGACTCGATCACGCACGGCCTGCTGCACACGCAGGGCGGGCGCAGCTACTCCGAACATCTGCACGAGCTGATCCGTGGCGAGCTCGGGCGCACCCGTGATGTCGTCATCAACAGCGCCATCAGCGGGCACCGCATCACCGACATCCTGAACGACTGGGACCGTCGTGTCGCATCGTGGCACCCCGACGTCGTGACGCTGATGATCGGCACGAACGACCTGGCGACCGGCCCCGGCCAGGTCACCGTCGAACCCGGCGACTTCGCCGCGTCGCTGCGCGAGTTCGTGTCGCGCGTCCGTGCCACCGGCGCCGTCGTCGTGCTGCAGACCCCACCCGCGATCGACATCGTGAACGCCCCCGGTCGCGAGAGGATCGCGGAGTTCGCGGATGCCGTGCGCACCGTCGCGGCATCCGAGGACGTGATCCTCGTCGACCAGCACGCGCGCTTCATGGAGCTGGGCAACGGCGGTGTTCCGTGGGGGCTGATGGGCGACCCGTTCCATCCGAACGCCGCCGGTCACGCCGCGCTGGCTCTCGAACTCGCGAACGCCCTCGACATCTGCCCGCAGCCCGAGGCCGATCGCACCCTGCCGCTGCTCGAGGCGCAGGTCGCGATGGCGCGCCTGAACGGCTGATCGCGGCGGTCGCCCCGCCCGGGTGAGATCACCCCCCGCAGCGCCCCGAACCCCAATACGCTGAGCGCATTCGCAGACGACAGCGGGGGTGGCGACGTGTCTCATGTGGTGGCGACGGGCGCAGGCAAGGCCATGATGGAGCGTCGGAACGATCCGACGCACGACTACATCCTCGGGCTCACCCGCAAGGAGAGACCTCGAGTGCTGTTCGTCGGCACGGCGACGGGCGATGACGCGGCATACATCGTGAGCTTCTACGCGACGTACGACTCGGACCGCTGCGCACCGCATCATCTGCCCCTCTTCCACCGATCGGTCGACGACCTCGCCGGTTTCGTGAAGGGGTTCGACGTCATCCATGTCGGCGGCGGCAACACCGCGAACATGCTCGACGTCTGGAAACGCCAGGGCCTCGACGAGATCATGCGCGAGATGTGGGAGGACCCGAACTCGAACGTCGTGTTCACCGGAGGCAGCGCCGGCGGCATCTGCTGGTTCGAGGGCGGCACGACCGACAGCTACGGTCCGACCCTGCAGGTGCTGCCCGAGGGGCTCGGATTCCTGCACGGCAGCTTCTGTCCGCACTACGACGCCGAGGATCAGCGGCGACCGCTCTTCCACGCGTCGCTGCTCAGCGGTGAGCTCGCGACCGGATACGCGGTCGGCAACCTGCAGTCGCTGCACTTCGAGAACTCCGACTTCGTCACGGCGATCAGCCCGGTCGAGAACCCGCTCGCGCTGCGTGTCGAGGCCATCGGCGGCAGGATCGTCGAGACCGAGCTCGCGACCGAGATCCTCTCGGCATCCGCCCCGATCACGAAGGGGCCGTCGACGTGAACGACAACGTGTGGATCCTGATCGCCCAGCTGATCGTCGTCATCCTCGCGATCTACATGGGCACCCGCACCAGCGGGATCGGCCTGGGCGTGTGGGGACTCGTCGGCGTCGCCGTGCTCATCTTCGTGTTCGGAGAGGCTCCCGGCAACGCCCCGGTGGATGCCGTCTTCATCGTCATCACGGTGATCACGGCCGCATCCACCATGCAGGCGGCCGGCGGCATCGACTGGATGGTGTCTATCGCCGCCAAGGTGATCAGACGCAAGCCGAAGTCCGTGGTCTTCCTCGCCCCGGCGATGTCGTTCCTCTTCACGGTCGGCGCCGGCACGGGCAACATCTTCTACCCGCTGCTGCCCGTGATCTACGACGTGTCGTACCAGCAGAAGATCCGCCCCGAACGAGCGCTCTCCGTCTCGGCGGTCGCGTCGCAGGTCGGCATCCTCTGCTCCCCCGTCTCGGCAGCGACCGCGTCGATGGTGGTGCTCCTCGCGCCGCAGGGAGTCGATCTCGGCGGACTGCTGCTGATCATGTGGCCCGCGTCGATCGCCGGGCTCTTCGTCGCCGCGCTCGTCATGATGCGCCACGGCAAGGACCTCGAAGACGACCCCGAGTTCCAGCGGCGCCTCGAGAGCCACCAGATCCAGCCGCCCACGGTCGACGCGCACGACAGCAGGCTTCCGCGCACCGCAGTGCTGTCTGCCACGCTCTTCCTGATCGGCGTCGGCGTCATCGTGCTCTTCGGGCTCTTCGAGGGGCTGCGCCCCGTGATCGGCACCGACGACGCCGGCGACCCGGTGCGTCTGAGCGTGACCGTGATCATCGAGGTCGTGATGGGTGTCATCGCCGCTCTCATCTTCGTGTTCTGCAAGGTCAAGGCCGCGGATGTGCCGAAGCAGCCGACGTTCCCCGCCGGCATCGTCGGCGCGATCGCCCTGTTCGGCATCGCGTGGCTCGCCAACACCTTCGTCGCCGCCAACCAGACGCTGATCGTCGACGGCCTCGGCTCGGTGGTGTCGGGATCGTCGGCGTTCCTCGGAGCACTGCTGTTCGCCCTCGCGCTGTTCGCTGTCGCGATGCTGACCACGAGCCAATCGAGCGCGACCAACGCGATCGTCCCGATCGGCATCACCATCGGGCTGCCCGCACCGCTGCTCGTCGGGCTGTGGCCGTCGACCATGGGCATCTACACGCTGCCGGCCAACGGCAGTCAGGTCGCCACCGTCGCATTCGACCAGACCGGCACGACGAAGATGGGCAGGTTCGTCTTCGACCACTCGTTCCAGCTGCCCAACCTCGTCTACATCGGCGTCGCGATCGTCGTCGGCGTGACCCTGTCGTTCCTGTTCTCGTGACGTGAGCGCGCGCTGACATGCTGGACGTGCTCGACCGCTCGGCCCTGCGCCAGTTCCTTCTGGGAGTGGCGCAGGGCATGAACGCCTCGGCCGAGTCGGTCGACCGCATCCGCGACACGATGACAGAGGTCGTCGAGGCCTATGGCGGCGACGACACCGACTTCGTCGTGCTGCCGACCATCATCCTGGTGGAGACCGGCGACGACGAGGAGTCGCGAGTCGCGATCCGGTCGGCGACCAACGCCTCGTTCCGCTTCGACCAGATCGCGGCACTGTACGAGCTGATCGCGCAGGCGCGCACCGCCTCGGTGTCGCCGCTCGACGGCATCCGTCGCCTGAACGAGATCGGGGCGATGCGTCCACGGCTGGGCTGGGTCACCCGCACGTTCGGGCATGCCGTGCTGACGACCGGCTTGGCGCTGCTGCTCGCCCCCACCTGGCAGGGCGCGATCGTCGCCTTCGTGCTGGGTGCGGGCATCGGGCTGCTCAAGCTCGTGCGCTCGCCCACCCTGCAGCTCGTGATGCCGATCGCCGCGGCGTTCGTGTGCGCCGCCGCGGTGTTCCTGCTCGCCGAGGTCATCGAGATCGGCGATCCGATCCGGCTGCTCATCGCCCCGCTGGTCACCTTCCTGCCCGGAGGCGTGCTGACGACCGCGACCGTCGAGCTCGCGGCGGGGCAGATGATCTCGGGCGCCTCGCGTCTGATCTACGGCTTCGTGCAGCTCGCCCTGCTGGCATTCGGCATCCTGGCGGCAGGCACCGTCGTGGGTGTCGAATCGCGCTCCTACGAGCCGCTCGAGGCGGCATCCTTCCTGCCGTGGTGGGTCGCGCTGATCGGCATCCTGGTGTTCGCGCTCGGCAACTATCTGCACTTCTCGGCCCCCACCTCGACATTCGGGTGGGTGCTGCTGGCGCTCGTCGTGGCGTACATCGGACAGTGGGTCGGCACCGCGCTGCTCGGCGCGACCCTGGGCGGATTCGTCGGGGCCGTGGCGATGGCACTCGTGGTGTTCTGGATCGCCTCGCTGCGCCGCGGCGTCCCGGCGCAGATCACGTTCCTTCCCGCGTTCTGGCTGCTCGTCCCGGGCGCTGCGGGACTCGTCGGACTCACCGAGGCCGTCGCCACCGACAGCGGCCTCGCCGACTTCATGGCGGCGCTGCTGTCGATCATGTCGATCGCGCTCGGAGTGCTCATCGGCACCGCGCTGTATCGGGTGGTGCACCACGGGGCCGAGGAGATCGTGCAGTTCGCCGTCGCTCCGCCCACGGTGGTGTCCGAGGCGCCGCGGCGGTTCCTCGACCGACTGCTGCCCTGGCGGCGCGCTCGCGACTGAGCCGCGCTCGCGACTGAGCCCGGCCGCGGATCGCTCAGCCACCCGGGCGGCAGCAGCCCGCGCAGCACGAAGCGCGACCGTCAACGCGGCCACCGGGCGGCTTCCGAGAAAGTTCAGTATTCGGTGTTGCTAAGTACCGGTACTCAGTGTTACTTTGTACCGGTACCCAGCAACACTGAGTACCGAACCAACGAAAGGAGGCTCTCATGGGCAAGCAGATGACCGAGATGCTCAAGGGCACACTCGAGGGCATCGTCCTGGCACTCCTCGCCGAGCAGCCGGCTTACGGCTACGAGATCACCAGCCGCGTGCGCGACCACGGATTCACCGACATCGCCGAGGGCACGATCTACGCACTGCTGGTGCGCGTCGAGCAGAAGAAGCTCGTCGACGTCGAGAAGGTGCCGAGCGAGAAGGGACCGCCCCGCAAGGTGTACTCCCTGAACGCCGCAGGCACGCAGGAGCTCGAGGAGTTCTGGAAGACGTGGAGCTTCCTCTCCGAGCACATCGAACAGCTGAACACGAACAGCACGAACAGCACGAACACGAACAACAAGGAGAACTGACATGGCCGCCAAGTGGATCGAAGCGCTCACCGGATCGCTCGAGCAGAAGAAGCAGTACCGCGATGCGAAGATGCGCATCGACGCCCTCCCCGAGCCGTATCGCACGGTCGCCAACGCCCAGCACCGCTACACGATGTACTACGGGGGCATCACCGACGGCGACATCCTCGTGCAGATCTTCCTCGACCTCGCCGATCTGTGGGAGCGCGCCGCCATAGACGGCACCCCGATCGACGACATCGTCGGCGACGACCCCGTCTCGTTCGCCGAGACCTACGCCGAGGCGTACGGCGGAACCCACTGGATCGACAAGGAGCGCGCCCGCCTCGTCACGGCGGTCGACGACGCGAAGAAGAAGGAGTCACGATCATGAACGCACCAGCGATCGCCGTTCGCGGCATCGAGAAGTCCTACAAGGACCTCCACGTGCTGCGAGGCGTCGACTTCGAGGTCGAGAAAGGGACGATCTTCGCCCTCCTCGGCTCGAACGGCGCCGGCAAGACGACGATGGTCCGCATCCTCTCGACGCTGCTGAAGTCGGATGCCGGCGCAGCCACCGTGCAGGGGATCGACGTGGCCGCCGACCCCCTCGGCGTCCGTCAGCGCATCAGTCTCACCGGTCAGTTCGCCGCAGTGGACGAGATCCTCACTGGACGCGAGAACCTCGTGCTCGTCGCCCAGCTGCGCCACCTGCCCGACCCCGGAACGGTGGCCGACGAACTGCTCGCGACGTTCCGGCTGACGGATGCCGGGGGCCGCAAGGTCGGCACCTACTCCGGCGGTATGCGCCGCCGACTCGACATCGCGATGAGCCTCGTCGGGAATCCCGAGGTGATCTACCTCGACGAGCCGACCACCGGTCTCGACCCCGAGGCCCGCATCGAGGTGTGGGACGTGGTGAAGGAGCTCGCGAACACCGGCACCACCGTGCTGCTCACCACGCAGTACCTCGATGAGGCCGAGCAGCTGGCCGACCGCATCGCGATCCTGCACGAGGGTCGGATCATCGCCAACGGCACCCTCGCCGACCTCAAGCGGCTGCTGCCCGCGGCGAAGGTCGAGTACGTCGAGAAGCAGCCCACCCTCGAGGAGATCTTCCTCACTCTCATCGGACCGAAGTCGGGTTCGACCACCGGAAAGGAGAACGCAGCATGAGCACGCACTTCGCCGCCGATACGGCGACACTCACCGGCCGCTCGATGCGGCACATCTTCCGCAGCCCCGACACGATCATCACGACGGCGGTCACCCCGATCGCCCTGATGCTGCTGTTCGTCTACGTCTTCGGCGGGGCTCTGCAGACGAGCACCGGGGTCGACAATTACGTGAACTATCTGCTTCCGGGCATCCTGCTGATCGCGATCGCGTCCGGCATCGCCTACACGGCGTTCCGGCTCTTCACCGACATGCAGAGCGGCATCTTCGAGCGCTTCCACTCCATGCCGATCGCCCGATCGAGCGTGCTGTGGGCGCACGTGCTCACATCACTCACCGCGAACGCCATCACCCTCGCGATCATCTTCGCGGTCGGGTTCGTGATGGGATTCCGCACCGGGGCGAGCGTCTGGGCCTGGCTCGCCGTCATCGGCATCCTGATGCTGTTCACCCTGGCGCTCACGTGGCTCGCGATCATCGCGGGGCTCAACGCCAAGACGGTCGACGGGGCGAGCGCGTTCTCGTATCCGCTGATCTTCCTGCCGTTCATCAGCTCGGCCTTCGTGCCGACCGACACGATGCCGGGTCCGGTGCAGTGGTTCGCCGAGAACCAGCCGGTCACCTCGATCGTCGACACCATCCAGGCGCTGTTCGCCGAGCAGCCGGTCGGCACCGACATCTGGGTCGCTCTCGCCTGGTGCGTCGGCATCCTGGTCGTCGCCTACGTGTTCGCGATCATCTCGTACCGCAAGAAGGTCAGTTGAACGTCTGCAGTGAGACGGAACGCTCCGTCCGGGCCCCGCGCCCGGCCGGGGCGTTTCGCCGCGCTCGGCGTCGGCCTCATGCGGGAGGAGATCTGCGATTCGGAGGGTGAGTCTCGGCAATGTGCCCTCCCGATCGCAGATCTCCTCCGGAACGCCGAAGGGAAGGAGAGACGGAAGGCCGGACGGAGGATGCCGGGGCTCAGCGCCGCGGCCGATCATCGACCTTGACCAGCGTCCGCCCGCGGAGGGTGAACACCGCGCCGTCCTCATCGACGTTGAGATGGGGTCCGCTGTACCAGCCGCCATTGATGCCCGGCACGACCGTCGTCACCTCGAAGGTGCGAGGGTCGATGCGGAACAGGTTCGTGTCCGAGACGCCGTAGACCACGCCGCGGGCCGCCTTCATCGCCGCGAATCCGGGCACAAGGGCCGCGAGGTCTCCGGTGTGGACGATCGCCCGCCGCGGTCGATCGATCACCACCAGTGCACCCTTGATCGAGAGCGCGAAAAGGTACCGCCCGTGAGCGGCGAGCGCGGCGATGCCGTGAGGCGCGCCCGTCTCAACCCGCCAGAGCTCACGGTGCGCCAGCGGGTCCCACGCGACGATCGTCCCGCGTGGCCCCGTCTTCTGCGCGTTGTCGCCGCCGAGGTACGCGACACCGTCGACCGCGACGACCGCGCGCACCAGCTGCATGTCGTCGATCGGATTGATCGCATGCGTGCTCGCGCCCGTCCGGGGGTCGAACGTCCATAGCGAGCCACCGCCCTCGGTATCCGCCTGGGCGGCGACGAGGAGCAGCCGATTACTGTCGTCCCAGTGGGTGTCGAGGGGGCGATTCTGGGCTGACGGGAACGCCGCGACACGGTGGATCGGCTCCCCGGTCCGCGGGTCGTAGGCCCAGATCCCCTGGGCGTTGTACTGCCCCGTGTAGAGCACGCCGCCGATGACCTCGGCATCCTTCGCCTCTCCCGGCGCGCGCAGATTCACCGCGCCGCCTCGGCGCAGATCGTGCCTCGCGATGCCCCCGTTGCCTCCCACGTAGGCGAACCCGGCACCGACGGCGATTCCCATGCAGGTCTGCGCGCTCACCGGGGCGCCCGCCTCGCCCAGGTCGTACTCGGCGCGCACACCGCCGTCGAGCTCGAGAGCGGCGACGAAACCGTAGCCCGAGACGACGACGAGCCCATCGTCGTGCACGTCGAGTCCCCAGATCTCGCCCAGGTCGACGGGCACCGGAAGCTGATGCACCGCATCCTCGCCCGGCGTCCACCGCAGCACCCCCGCGTCGTTCGCGCAGTAGACGTCGTCGCCCACGACGGCGAAGTTCTTCGCCGTCGTCCCGATCGCCGTCACCGCGCGGTACGAGGTGTGATCGGCGAGGGAGATCTCCGCGATCTTCGTGGGCTCCACCGCGCCCGCCGTCGACGCCAGCAGCCGGTCCCCGGCGATCGTGAGCTCGCGGATGCTGGGGTCGTTCACCATCTCCGACGGCGTGATGTCCGTGAAGATCGCCGCCGTGCGGTCGAAGGCGTAGAGCGCTGCCCTACTCGTTCCGGAACCTCCCCCGAGCGTGCTTCCGGCCCCGAAGAACACCGTCTGATCGGTCGCCGCGACGGCGCGCGCGAGCGTCGCCTTGGCGTCGGGCACGCCGAGGTTCGTGATCGCTCCCGTCGACGGGTCGTACTGCCACAGCGCCGGAGCACCTGTGCCACCGCCGCCGACTGCGAACAGGGTGCCGTCCGGCGCGACGGCGAGGTCGCGCACGTCGCGGTCGCCGATACGGCCGATCGCCACAGCGGGAGCGGCGAGATCGGTCAGATCCCAGCGATAGAGGTTGTTCGCGCTGGGGGCTTTCTGCAGGATGCCGGCATAGAGCAGCTTTCGCGCCGGATCCACCGTCAGCGCCTGAATACTGTGCCCGGTCGCGAGCGTCGTCGAGTGAGTCACGGCGGCGGAGGCGACGTCGAAGGCCAGTATCCCGGTCGGCTCGAGGTTGCGGGATCCGATGTAGCAGATGCCGTCGAGCAGCACCCCGCTCATCAGGGAGTACTGCATGATGCCCGGCCCGATCTCGGTGATCGTGGTGCCTGCGCGCCCCGTCGGGAAGAGAGTCGGGGAGGCCTGCGCAGACTGCGCGGAGCCGACGCCGGCGGCCGCGGCGAGCAGCCCTCCGGCCCCGGCGAGCAGGACTGTGCGGCGGGTCAGCTTCAGGGGTTCGGACATGGGGACTCCTTGCGTTCGTCGTCGAATGTCGGGGAGGAGGCGCGCGCGGTCAGGCGGTGATGGCCAGCAGTTCGGGTTCGACCTCATACGCGAGCGGTTCATCGCGAGTGATCCGTCCGAGCTCGTCGAGCATCGCCCGCGACAGGCGCTCGAGCTCCACTCCGTACGACCCGGCGATGTGCGGCGTGAGCAGTGCATGGTCGGACGAGTACAGCGGGTGGTCGGATTCGAGGATCCACGGCACCGTGACGTCGAGGATCGCGAACAGCTCGCCGGCGAGCACGCGTCTCGTCAGAGCCTGCTGGTCGACGATCTCTCCGCGAGCCGTATTCACCAGGGTCGCCCCGCGCGGCATAGAGGCGATGCCCGCGGCATCCACCAGATCGAACGTCGACGGCAGCGACGGCGCGTGCACCGAGACCACTCGGCTGGTACGCAGCAGCTCGTCGAGCGACACCGACGTGACGCCCAGGGCCGCGGCGTCGTCCTCCGTCAGATACGGGTCGTAGACGACGACCTCGAACGAATATGCACGCAGCATGTCGATGACCATCCGACCGATCTTCGACGCGCCGATGATGCCGACGCGCTGACCGAAGTTGCCCAGTCCGGGGAATGCGGCCTCGATGTCGAACTCGTCCTGCACCCGGCCATAACGGCGAGCGATCGGCAGCACCTGCTTGCCCGCGAGCACGATCATCGCGACGGCGTACTCGGCCACCGGCACCGCGTTCGCCGCGGCGGCGGAGCTCACGCGCACACCGCGCTCGAGAACGACGGGATCGAGATACGGCTTGACCGTGCCCGCCGCGTGCAGCACGGCCTCGAGGCGAGGGGCCTGGTCGAGCACCGAAGCGTCGATGCGCGGCGCTCCCCACCCGGTCACCAGGACTTCGGCCTGCGCCAGCACGGCGCGGGCCGGGTGGGAGCTGAACTCGGTGAGGACGCCGGCGACATCGGCCACGGCCTCGTAGTCGCGCATGACCCTCTCGGGGAACACCCGCTCGCGCACCGACGCCGTCATCGCGAAGGCGATCACGGGGCGCCGGGCGCTCACTTGACGCTCCCAGCCGAGAGGCCGGATCGCCAGAACCGCTGCAGCATCACGAACGCGATGATCAGGGGGAGCACGGAGACGAACGAGCCGGCGATGACGAGCGTCGAGAACTCGGGGTTCTGCTGCACCTGGCTCTGCCACAGCGCGATGCCCACGCTCGACGGGAAGAGATCGCGGTTCTGCAGCATGATCAGGGGGAGCATGAAGTTGTTCCAGATGGCCACGAACTGGAACAGCGCGATCGTGACGAAGCCCGGCACCAGCATCGGCATCCCGACCTGGAGGAAGCTGCGGATGGGCCCCGCCCCGTCGACCCTCGCCGCCTCGAGCGTCTCGGCGGGCAGATAGCCCGAGGAGAACACGCGGGCGAGGTAGACGCTGAAGGGGTTGCACAGTGTCGGGATCAGCACAGCCCAGATCGTGTTGGTCAGGCCGATCGATGCGGCAAGCAGATACAGCGGGATCACCGTGGCGGTGTTCGGGATGAGAACGCCCACGAGCACCGACGCGTACAGCCCGCGCTTGCCGCGGAACTCGAACTTGTCGAACGCGTACCCGGCCATCAGTGAGACGAACCCGCCGACGACGGCTCCGATCCCCGCGTACAGGATGCTGTTTCCCAGCCACCGCACGAAGATGCCGTCATCCTGGGCGAGCAGTCGCTGCAGGTTCACGACGAGATCGCTGCCGAAGGCGAAGGCGTTGCCCGAATAGAGCTCCCCCGCATCCTTCGTCGCCGCGAACACCAGCCAGAGCAGCGGCAGCACCATGTAGGCGGAGCCGAGCACCAGCAGTCCGTTGACGCCGACCTTCGCGGCGGTGCGACGTCCGCTATGCCGCGGGCGCGTGCCTGTCGGACTCGTCGAGCGAGGAGAGTGCGATGTCGGTCGATCGATCACGGCGGTCATCGCGTCGGCTCCTTCGAGGTGAATCGGGTGACGACCCACGACAGCAGACCGGCGAGCAGGGCGAGGATGATCGAGGCTGCAGCCGCCTGCGGCAGGTTGTTGCGGTTGAACGCCGCGTCGTAGGCCCACATGTTCGGCACCCAGGTGCTGGTGACCGCGGTCGTGGCGGACGAGAGGATCTTCGGCTCGGTGAACAGCTGCAGCGAGCCGATCACCGTGAACAGCAGCGCGACCCCGAGCGCGGGCCAGACCAGAGGCGTCTTGATCGAGAGCGCGGTGCGGATCTCCCCGGCACCGTCGACCTTGGCCGCCTCGAGGATCTCACGGGGCACCGCCTGAAGCGCGGTGAACAGGATGATGACGTTGTAGCCCGCCCACTCCCACACGGCGATGTTGACCATCGACGGAAGCACGAGCTGCACCGACAGGAAGTCGATGCCGATGCCGCCGGACTCGAGCGCCTTGACGATCGGGCTGACGCCGGGCGTGTAGAGGTACGCCCAGATGAGTGCGGCGATCACACCGGGAACGGCGTGCGGCAGGAAGAGCAGCAGCTGGAACGCCCGTTTGGCGTAGGCGACTGCCGAGTCGAGCAGCAGCGCCAGTACGAGAGCGACAGCCAGCAACGTCGGCACGTACAGCAGGCAGTAGATCGCGAGCCGACCGAAACCGTCCGTGAACGTCGAGTCGCTCAGCACCTCGACGTAGTTGCCGAGCCCGACGAACTCGACCGTCGCGCCTCCGAAGCCGAGTCCGCTGCGCTTCTCGGCGAAGAGGCTCATGCCGATCGCATAGATCACCGGGGCGATCATCGTCAGCGCGAAGAGGACGAAGAAGGGGATCAGGAAGACGGATGCGGTGCGTCCGCCCGTTCCGGGTATCGTCTTCCGCGCGGTGCGCCGTGCGGTGCGCCTCGTGGCGGATGCCTGAGTCGTCATGGTCTGTGTCCTTCGATCCGTACCGTCGGGCGGGCGTGCGTGGACGCCCGCCCGACGATGCACCGGCTATTCCGTGATGTCGAGGCCGAGCTTCTCGAGCCCGTCGACCGTGGACTTCTGCGTCGAGGTGAGCGCGTCAGACAGCGTCGGCGACGCCGTGACCGAGTCCTTCAGCGCCGTGGCGGTGAGATCGTACTTCGGCCCCCACGCCCACTCGCCGAGGTTCGCCGATGCCTCATCGAAGACCTCGTAGATGTCGTTGCCGTAGTAGTCCGTCGGTGCGACGGATGCCGCGACATCGTTGAGTCCGGGGTAGGCGAGGTAGGCGGTGCCCACGGCACCACGCGCCTCGATCGCATCCGGCGAGGTGACGAGCCACTCGAGGAACACGGCCGCAGCCGCTGCGTTGTCGGAGTTCTCAGGGATCGCGAAGCTCGTTCCGCCGCTCAGCGCACCGCTGGGCTCGCCGTCCCACGAGGGAGGGGCCGCGGCGATCCACTTGCCCTCCTGACCGGAGGCTTCGGTGCGTGTCTTCAGTGCCGAGGCGCTCCACGATCCGCCCACCCACGCGTTGACCACGCCGGTGTTCAGATCGGCTGTCCACTCATCGCTGAAGCCGAGCTGCTTCTTCACCAGTCCCTCATCGATCAGGCGCTGCCAGTAGTCGGCGACCTCCTGCGACTCGTCGTCGTCGATGGCGACCTTCCAGCTGTCGTCCTCGACGGAGAACCACTCGGCGCCCGCCTGCCACGACATCGGCGCCAGCTGAGGCTCGTTGGTGAAGAAGCTCGTGAGGTAGGCGTCGGGGTTCACGGCCTTCACCGCGCGTGCCGCGTCCTCGAACTCGTCCCACGTGGTCGGCACGTCGACGCCGGCGGCCTCGAGCACGTCCTGGCGGTACCAGATCACCATGGGCGGTGCGTCGTAGGGAAGTGCGTAGGCGGCGTCGCCGAACGAGACGAGGTTGCGCACCTGCTCGTCGTACTCGCCGAGCACGTCGCCCGAGACGAGGCCGTCGACCGGCGCGAGCTGTTCAGCCGCGACGAAACCGGGCAGCCGGTCGTACTCGATGCCCACGACGTCGGGACCGCTGCCCGATTCGATGGCGGCGGAGAGCTTGGTGTAGCCACCGTTCGCCCCGTTCGGGATCTCCTCGAAGTTGACGGTGATGTCGTCCTGGCTCGCGTTGAACGCGGCGGCCACGTCGGACATGCCGCTGAGAAACGACCAGAACGTGACCTCGCCCGTCGGGGTCTCGGTGGCCACGGGTTCTGCGGCGGGGCCTCCGGCCGCGCATCCTGCGACGAGAGCGGAGGTGGCGGCGAGAGCCACCACAGAGAGGGAAGTTCGATGCAGGGACATCGCGGGTTCTCCTTTGAATCGTTGACCGTGCGAGTTCGATCATTCGCCACGCCGAACGATTCACCAACCGAAGTGGGCGGTTTCTAACAGAACCTAACAATCAAACGGGGCGCACGGTCGATTCCCTGATGACCAGGGCGGGCAGCAGCGCCATCCGCACCGGTGTATGCGCGGCCCCCGCGGGCTGCTTGAGCCGATCCACGCACAACCTCACCGCGGCGTGGCCGAGCTCGTGCTTCGGTGGCGCGACCGCCGTGAGCGGAACCGTCGCGAAGGCCGCGACCTCATCGTCGTAGGCGACCACGCCGAAATCCTCGGGCACCCGCAGGCCCTTCTCGATCACCAGATCGAGAAAGGCCATCGCGTCGGCATCGCCGAGCAGGATCGCTGCGGAGACCCCATCGGACAGACAGTCGTCGAGCAGATCGCCGAGCTCGGCGATGTTGGCATTATCGCCGACCTGCGGGTGCGACAGATCGCGGCGGAGGGCGCGTGTGGAGTGCTGATCGAGCGATCCCATCGCCCGCCGGAACCCCGCGTCCAACCCGGCGACCGTCGCAGACGGCCGGGCGGCGAGCGCGATCCGGAGGTGCCCCTGCTGCACGAGGTGGCGCACCGCGACCTCCGCGCCGTGGGCATGATCCGTGCGGACCCACTCGAGTCGTCCGGCGAGAGGATCCTCGACGGAACGCTCGACCATCACCACGGGAAGGTCGGTCTCAGCCAGCATCCGCTGCAGTCGCGAGTCGGGGGTGAGGGTGTCCTGCGGGGTGATCATCAGGGCATCCACTCCGCTCGCGATCAGACGCTCGGCCTGGCGGAACTCCTCCTCCTCGGAGTAGTTCGTCGCGCCGACGACCAGTCGGCAGTTCGACTCATGCGCGGCCTGACTCGCTCCCCTGATCACCTCGGGGAAGTAGTACTGCGTCGTCGGCACGATCATCCCGATCGTCGCGACGGGTCTCGGTCGCGAATCGCCGCGCTCACTGTCGCGGGACTGCTGCTGCGCCACGGCGAGAGAGAGCGCGCCACCGTGGACGCGCACCAGCAGCCCACGATCCTCGAGTGCGACGAGATCACGCCACACGGTCATGGTCGTCACCCCCAGCCGCACGGCGAGCGCGGCGCTCGACAGCGAGCCGCGCATCTCGAGCTCGCGGAGGATCGCATCGTGACGCGCGGCGGCGGGCATCAGACCTCCGATGGGCATGCTCGAATCCAACAGAATCCAACATAGCCCGCGTGAATCGCTCCTAGCGTGCGAAGGAGATCTCGCGCTCCGACGGAGGGGATCACCGCATCTGTCCTTCGTTACACGTGATCCCCTTCGCTGCGGATGCCGGAGGCCGGGCAGCGGATGCCGGATGCCGGATGCCGGGCAGCGGATGCGGATGCGGTGCGCCGCGGCCTACCGCAGCCCGAGGGGACCGAGCACGACGGACTGGCGCGTGCGCACCCACACGCCGGCGCCGTCGCGCCGTTCGGCCCGCGTCGCGAAGCGGTAGCGGTATGACACGGCGCGCACCCACCGCGGCGGCTCACCGTCGAACGGGTCGGACCGCAGCAGAGCGAGCGTCGGAGCATCGGCCTCGAGCAGTCGCAGCAGGAAGACCGTGAACCAGTCGTCGAGCGAACGGCCGAGCGGCAGGAACCACATCAGCCAGTCGAGGCGCAGGTGGTACGGCGCGAACTGCCCCGGGATGCGTCGCACGTCGCCCGGCTTTCCCTTGAACTCGTACTCGCGCCACAGCAGACCGTCGTCGTCGGCCGATCCCTCGACGACGATCTCGACCCGCTGCTTCGTGACCGTGCCGAACGCTCCGTAGGCGTTGCCGATCTGCCACCGGTTGAAGCTCGCGTTCATCAGCTGCCGCCGCGCGAACAGGTTGCGCAGGGCGGGCCCGCTCAGCGCCACGACGAGCACGCCCACGGCCGCCGTGAGCACGAACCAGTACAGCGGGATGCCGGGCCACAGCGTGTCGTCCATCGCATCGTCGCGCGGTGCCGCGCCGACCCCCGGCAGTCCGATCGCCGAGAAGGCGATCACGATCGTCACCCAGTTCAGCCAGGCGAAGTTGCCTGTCGCGACGAGCCACACCTGGGTCGCGATCATGATCGTCGCGGCCACCGCCCCGACGATCTGGGGCACGGGACCGGGAATCCAGACCGACAGCAGCGGAGCGAACACGAAGAAGGGCACGACGAGCTGCGCGACGTGGTTGCCGACGACCTCGGCGCGATGGAACCACCGTGGCAGCAGATGGGCCTGCCTGCTGAGCGGCCCCGGCATGGGCTGCGTCTCGTGGTGGTACATCAGCGCCGTGAGGTCACGCCACTCCCGCCCGCCGCGGATCTTGATCATGCCGGCACCGAACTCGACACGGAACAGCAGCCACCAGAACAGCAAGATCACGACGGTCGGCGGAGGCTGATCGTTCGAACCGAGGAAGGCTGCCAGGAACCCCGCCTCGAGCAGCAGCATCTCCCAGCCGAACGAGTAGAAGGTCTGACCGATGCTGACCACCGACATGTATCCCAGCCACAGCGCGAGGAAGCACAGCATCGACACCCACGGCGGACCCCACTGCGGGATGCCGACGACCAGCGCCGCGGACACGACGATCCCTGCCCCGCACAGCAGTGCGAGCCTGCGGTCGGAGTACCGGACGCGGAGGAAGAGGGTCGGATGCAGCATCCGCCGCCGTGACTCCTTCTGCCCGATCCAGTCGAGCAGCGCCGGTGCCGGCAGCAGCCCGTGCTCGCCGAGCAGCGGTCGGAACTGGTTCAGAGTCGAGATGAACGCGACGAGATAGAGCGCCGCGACGCCCCGTTGCAGGACCTCGCGGGCGAACCCGAAGTCGACCGCCGCGAACCCGTCCACGGCCACAGGCTAACCCCGGGTGCGACAGGTCGAAGAGGGGGTTGCGCGTGCCGGGTGGCGCCGTGTCGGGGGTCGCCGTGTCGGGAGACGACCGGCGATCGGGAGGAGAACGGCGATCGGGAGGAGGATCCATCGGGGACCCCCTCCCGAGTGCAGATCTCCTCCCGATCGCAGACGACTCGACCCGGGTCAGCTGACGGCGTCGAGCACTTCCTCGCGACGCCCACGCCGTGCGCGACGGATCTCGAGCGCGACCACGCCCGCGATCGCGAGAGCGATCAGCAGACCTCCGGTGAGCGTGAAGCCGTGCGTCCCCGTTCCGCCCGCGGCCGGCAGCTCGAACACCGGCACGTCCCGCACCGACACCGTGCTGCCGGCGAGGGTGACCTGCGGACTCGACTGCCCGTCGGCGATCGACAGCACACCGGCCGCCGACACGATGATCTTCACCGGCTCGGCGAGGAGTGAGAACCCTTCCGGAGCCGTCGTCTCTTCGAGCCAGTACGTGCCAGGGCGCAGGCCAGCGGCGGTGAACAGCCCGACCTCGGCCCCGGCGATCAGCCCGGGAGTCACCGGCGCACCGGGAAGCCCCGCGGCGTCGGCGAGCAGCCGGAACCCCGACCCGTCCATCCGCACCCAGTCGCCGTTGACGTCTTCGCCGAGCTTCTCGACGATGAGCGAGGCCAGCACCTCTCGCGTGGTCGCGTGGGCCGGATCGGTGTCCGTGACCCGAGCCCCGCCCGACGCCGGCTGCCCTGAGGCGGTCGCCGTGTTCTTGTGCAGCACGCCGCCCGTGGTCGGGGCGGGGTAGGTCGCGGTGAACACGACCGACTCTCCCGGATCGAGCGTGCCGTCCCACGCGCCGACGGGAAGGATCGAGGCGGCCGCGATGACATCATCCGCGAGCTGCACGGCGGTCAGCACGACATTGCCCGTGTTCGTGACCCGGAACTCGAACGTCATCGCCGATCCGGCGTCGACGGCGACTCCCGGGGCGGTGTTCGCGTCGTCGCCGTTCACGAGCTTGAAGACCTCGATCGCGGGTGCCGCCGCGGCGAGGGTGAGGATGTAGTCCTCGACCTCACCGGACTGCGAGATGCCTCGCGGGTCAGCCACTTCCGCAGCGGTGAACGATGTGCGCAGACGCAGGTACGTGTCACCCACGACGGCCGTGCCCGGCACCGTCCACGAGAGGTTCACCGAGGTCGCACCGGCGAGGAAGGCGGCCTGCACCCGCTCGGTCGCATCGAAGATGCCGTTCTTGTTGAAGTCGATCCATCCGGCGACCGTGCCGGGCGACGTGGTGCCCGACAGCGGGATCGGCAATGAGTACGCGGTGCCGCGGATCGCGCGCGGAGCCCGGATGCCGTCGGCGATCGCGTCATCCGTGTCGAGCGAGGCTCCTGCACCGGCGTTCGGCGAGAGCGTCGGCTTGGCCGTCGCGTCGGCATCCGACGTGATGCCCGCACCGAGGCGCAGCGGACCCTGGACGTGCACCGCGGCCTGAGCGGCGTCGTAGCTGCTCGGCGCGTCGCCCATGTCCTCGTGCAGCCGGATCGAGAGTCGGATCAGGTCGCCGAGGCTCTTGCCCGGGTCGTAGGTGTTGTACCCGTTCGCCCAGCCATCCGCCGCCGGCGCCCGCTGGATGTGCGTGCCGAGATTCATGGTGACCGTCTGGAAGGTGCCCTTCAGCACGACGGAGCCGCAGCCGGCGAGCGCGGTGCTGGTCATCGTCCGCCCAGCCAGCTCGGCCGCAGTGGGGAGCATGGTGTTGCACCGCGAGCTGCTCGTCTTCGTCGCAGCGGTGAGCGTGGTGGGGGTGACGCTGAGGTTCTGCGCGCCGGCGATCGGAGCGAAGGTCACTCCGGGTGTCACGATGTCCATCTGCATGGCGATCCAGCCCGCGGCTGTGCGGTCACCATCGGCATCCGTCTTCATCGTGAATCCGTTGCCGGTGATGATCTCGCAGAACGTGTCGGCTGTATTGCGCTCCTCCACGCACTGGGCGTAGCCGCCGAGACCGGAGATGTCGATGATCGGATCCGTGACCGCGCGGCTGAATGCCACCGTGAGGGTGCCGTTCTTGTTCGCGCAGTAGCCGGAGAAGTCCAGGCCGTCGCACATGCCGGCGCCCGCCTCGAGTCCTACCGTCGGCGTGGTCGCGACGTCCAGGCCGGGCGCGAACATCGCGTTGGTCGCGCCGTATCCGTTGTGCGGCGTGGTCGCCAGGAACTGCACGCCGGCCGAGCCCGACTTCGTGGTGGCCGGATTCACCGTCAGTGTGGCCGTGACTCCGCCGCGGTAGTTCATGGTCGCGCTCGTCGCGGTGCGCGTCGTGCTCAGCGCTTCCTCGATGGCCTCTGCCGGCTGCTGCGTCATCGGCAGCCCGCCGGCGAGCAGGATCGCGCCCATGAGCGCGACTCCGAGGATCGTTCGGAGGCGACGGCGCCCTCGGGGTACGCGTGCGGATGCCGGTGCGGGTGCTGTCATGAGGTCCTCGAATCACAGGGACATCTCGCAGGAGTTCCGGGATCCGAGCAACGGACCGATGCGCATGGCAATCAGCCCCGGCGAAGCATGTCTGGGGTGTCGTCGATCTTTCGACGGCACTCACAAGACGTGGGGCTCGCGACATCGTGACGGGGGTGCATGGCCGCTGTTTCGGTACATCAATACACCCGCCCAGACACAGCGATGGGCGGAGGATCCGTGACAGATCCTCCGCCCATCGGAGGGGAGTCCACCCGCGTGAGGACGGACTCGTTCCCGTGAGTCAGGTCAGCTGACGACCCAGTCGAACTGGTCGCCGTTCTCCTCGAGCCACGCGTCGATGGCATCCGCTTCCTTGCCCTCGCCGTACTCGTTCACGACCATGTCCTCGAGCGAACCGTACTGCTCGTCGTCGAGCTTGATCTGCTCGATCAGCTCGGCGGCCTCGGGGAACTCCTCCGCGAAGCCCTTCGTGCCGAGGAAGTGCAGGGCCTCGGACTCGCCCATCGCACCCTTGGGGTCTTCGAGGTCCTTCACGGGGAAGGCGTCGTTGGCCCAGAACGGACGCCACAGCGTCACGACGATGTCCTCCTGCTTGTCGGTCGCCGACTTCAGCTCGGTGAGCATCGCCGCGGTCGACGAGGTGACGAGCTCGTACTCGCCGTCGAGACCGTACTCCGGCATCATCTTCTGGGTCTGCGCGGTGAGGCCGGCACCCGGCTCGATGCCGTAGATCTTGCCGTCGAGCTCTGCGCCCTTGCCCGCGAGGTCCTCGATCGAGTTCAGGTCGGAGTACTCCGGAACCGCGAGGGTCAGCTTCGCGTTGTCGTAGTACGCGCCGAGGTCCTCGATGTCGTCGCCGTACGTCTCCATGTACTCGGCGTGGGTCAGCTCGGGCCAGGCCGACGGGTACATGTCGACATCGCCCTGCGCCAGGCCGGTGTACAGCGGACCCGCCTCGGTCAGCGTCTTCATCTCGACCGTGTAGCCGATCTTCTCGAGCTGGTCCTGCAGCAGGTATGCGGTGCTGAGTCCGTCGGTCCACGAGGGCAGGAACCCGAGGGTGATCGTGCCCTTGTCGCCCGAACCGGACTCGCTGCCGCCGGTGTCTCCGCCGGTTCCGCCCATGCCGTCACCGCTGCAGCCGGCGAGGGTCAGTGTCGCTGCGGCGCCGATCGCCGCGATGGTCAGGATCTTCTTCTTCATGTGTATGTCTCTCGTTCCGTATATATAGGTGCTGTGTTGCTGTGTACTGCGTGTTCTCTTGTGCGGAAGGGATGAGTCAGTGCACGCCGCCGCCGACAGGGGCGCGGCGCGGGGAGGCCTTCAGTCGCTCGACCTCGGCGTCGGCATCCTCTGCGTCGGCTGCCTCGGCCGATGCGGGAGCGGATGCCGTCGCCGTCGTGTCCGCCTCGGCGGATGCGGCATCGAGACGCTTCTGCGTGCGGCGACGCGCCAGCATCCCGAGCAGCGACGAGCGGTTGCTGCCCAGGTCGCCGAGGGCCGCGGTGACGCGGTCGAGGAAGACGGCGATGAGCACGACGCCCAGACCGGCTTCGACGCCCTTGGCGATGTTGATGGTCGAGATCGCCTCGACGACGATCTTCCCGAGGCCGTCGGCGCCCGCCATACCGGCGATGACCGCCATCGATAGCGCGAGCATGATGACCTGGTTGACCCCGGCGAGGATCGTCGGCATCGCGAGCGGGAGCTGGATGCCGCGCAGGATCTGACCCGGCTTGGCGCCGAACGCCTGACCGGCCTCGACGGTCTCGGAGTCGACTCCGCGGATGCCGAGCTCGGTCAGTCGCACACCCGGAGGCAGCGCGAAGATGACGGTGGCGACGAGACCGGGCACGACGCCGATGCTGAAGAACACGATCGCCGGGATCAGGTAGACGAACGCCGGCATCGTCTGCATGAAGTCGAGCACGGGCTTGAGCACCGCGCGCACGGTGGCGTTGCGGGCCGACCAGATGCCCAGCGGCACCGCGATCAGCACGGCGATCACCGCGGCGACGAGCACGAGGGCGAGGGTCTGCATCGCGGGGACCCAGAGGCCCATGGCCACGATCAGACCGAACGAGACGATCGTCCCGATCGCGAGCTGCCACGAGCGCACGAGCCACGCGATGAACGCCGCGATCAGGATGATGACCACGAAATGCGGGCTCAGCAGGGCGCGGGTGAGGCCGTCGACCAGGAAGCTGACCACGAACGAGATGACGTCGAGCAGACCGTCGAGGTTCGTCTTGATCCAGTCGACTCCCGTTGCGACCCAGCTGCCGAGAGGAATGCGGAAACCATCCATCAGCGCACCTCCTCCGTCGTCGTCGCGACCGGCAGCGGCTCGGCCGTCCATCCGTCATCGAGCACGGCGTCGATCTCGGCCTGCGGCATCGGAAGAAGCGGCAGGGTGAGCTCGCCCGTGGCACCGGGGCCGGGGCCCAGGGCTGCGAGCAGGGTGATGCGTGGGATCACGCCGACGAGGCGCCCCTCGGCATCCACCACGGCCAGAGGCAGCGGCGATTCGACGGAGGGGATGAACAGGTTCATCAGCACCTCGTCCTTGCTGACGCTCTGCGGCGCCGGCTTGATGATGGAGTCGAGGGTCGACACCCCCTGGCGCACGAGCTTGACGGCATCGCGGTCGGTGACGATTCCCAGAAGCTTGCGGTCGCGACCGGTCACGTAGGTGGCCGACATGAACGCGTCGCGCATCTGGCGAAGCGCCGTGCGGGGGCCGGCGGTCTCGGCGACGACCGGGCGCGGGCGCTCCATGACGTTCGCGGCGGTGAGCACGCGAGCGCGGTCGACGTCCTGCACGAACTGCTCGACGTAGTCGTTGGCGGGGTCCGTGAGGATGTCCTCGGGCGTGCCGATCTGCACGATGCGACCGTCGCGCATGACAGCGATGCGGTCGCCGAGGAACATGGCCTCGTTGAGGTCGTGGGTGATGAAGACGATCGTCTTCTGCAGCTTCTCCTGCAGTTCGAGGAGCTGCTCCTGCATCTCGCGACGGATCAGCGGGTCGAGGGCGCTGAACGCCTCGTCCATGAGCAGGATGTCGGAGTCGGCGGCGAGCGCACGGGCGATGCCGACGCGCTGCTGCATGCCGCCCGAGAGCTCGGACGGGAGCTTGTCGGCCTGGCCTTCGAGACCCACCAGGGTGAGGATCTCCTCGGCCTTCTTCAGTCGCTCGTCCTTGCCGACGCCCTTGAGCTCGAGCGGATAGGCGACGTTCGCGGCGACCGTGCGGTGCGGCAGCAGGGCGAAGTGCTGGAACACCATCGAGACGCGGTCGCGGCGGATCTCGCGGAGCCGTGACGACGGGATGCCCGTGATCGGGTCGCCGTTCACGATGACGGATCCGTCGGTCACATCGTGCAGGCCGTTGAGCATGCGGATGATGGTGGACTTGCCGGAACCGGAGAGCCCCATGATCACGAAGATCTCGCCGCGGTTCACGGTGAAACTGGCGTCGATGACGGCGGCGGTTCCTGCGTCGCCGACGGCGGATCTGCTCTCACCGGCCTTGAGTCGACGGACGGCACTGCTCGGATTCTTCCCGAACACCTTGTACAGATTGCGCGCTTCAAGAGCGATTTCGGACACGTTTCCCCTGCGGCTCGCCTTCGGGTGGCTGAGCCTGCTTCGGTTACGCCCGGGTGATCCTCCCGGCCGTTTCGAGTTGGAGCTGTGGCGGCGCGGACGGCGGATTTCGGATCCACCGCGATAGAGCATCGACCGTACGTCCACGCCTCTTCGCAGCACAGCACATTCGAAAGAAGGACGTGGTCGCGGACTGGTCTTCGGGCCGTCAGGCCCACCAACCAACGTAACGAAATGGCCGGTCAGGGGCAAATCCACGATCCCTAGCGCCGTTCAGTTTCGTCGGCTGACCGGGGGATTGCGCGGGCTTCGGACGCGGTCGCGGCGCGGTTCTGGTCGGCGATTTCGGTCGGCCGTTCGCGCCTGCGTCGGCCCGATCCCGAGCATTCGGCCGCGGGAAGTGAGTGTGACCGAACGACGCCCAGTCGGCGACGGATCAGCGCCGGATGCTGCGCGTGACCGTGAACTTCGGGGTGCGCGCGAGCTGCTCGGTCGCCCCGACGAGCCGAGTCAGTTCGGCGCGGTACCCGAGCGACGAGTTGAAGACCGTGAAGAGCTCGCCGCCCGGGCGGAGGATGCGGGCAGCAGCCTCGAACAGTCGGGTCGCTGCCCCGGTGTGCACGCTGCTGCCGAGGTGGAAGGGCGGATTGAGCAGCACGACGTCGGCGGTCGCGTCGGCGATCTCCGAGCCGGCGTCGTCGTGCATGACGGTGACTCGATCGTCGACGCCGTTCGCGACCATCGTGGCGCGGGCCGAGGCGACGGCCGCCGCAGATCGGTCGGTGGCGATCACGCGGGATTCCGGGTGCGCGAGGGCGTATGAGGCGGCGAGCGCGCCGGTCCCGCAGCCCAGGTCGACGACGATCGGAGCCGGGCTCGGCTGTTCATCGAGACCGAGCACCTCGAGCAGAACCCGCGTGCCGATGTCGAGTTTCGCCCCCGCGAACGCGCCGCCGTGCGCGACGAGCACGAGCGCGTCATGCCGCTCCGCGACCGGGAACGGCGACTCAGCGGGGGCCGGCCGCGGCTCTGACGCGACCACCAGCCGCGACTTCCGCTCGGCGCGCTGCGCCTGCACCGTCTCGAAGCTCCGCGAGAGCACCTCGTTCTGCGTGATGGTCATGTGCTTCACGCGCCCGCCTGCGACGAGCACCACATCCGGGGCGGCCCGACGCGATACGGCATCCGCGATCTCCTCGAGCTCGGCGAGCGCCTTGGGCAGCTGCAGCAGCACGAGCCGCGCGCCGTCGAGCAGAGCGGCGTCGAGCTCGTGAGTGGAGAATCCCGTCAGCCCGAGCTCCTCGGCGTTACGGGCGAGCGCGCGTCGCCCGGTCGCGAGGTCCTGATGCACGCGGATGCCGTCGAGTCCGCCGTCCGTCAGCGCGAGCGTGATCGCCCCGTATTCGTCGCCGATCACCGCGATCTCGCGCCCCGAGAGACCGGAGAACTCCGGCGCCAGCGCGCGCTCGACGAGCAGCAGGTCGGTCGCGTCGTGCGCCTGCAGATTGTCGGCCTCGACGTCGGGCCAGCGGCGCAGGCGGCTGTATGGGAAGTCCACTCCTCCAGAGTACGAGCGACCCCTCTTGACCGCGGCTGAACATCTGTTTAGTGTGCTGTACATGCGTTCAGCTTCCGACGATCTCACCGCTCGTGCCCGCATCCGCGACACTGCCATCGCCGCTTTCGCGCGCAACGGCTTCGATGCCACCAGCCTTCGCGCGATCGCCACGGAGGCCGGAGTCAGCGCGGCGCTGATCGTGCATCACTTCGGCGACAAGAACGCCCTGCGCACGGAGTGCGACGACTACGTCGTCGGCGTCTTCACCGATGAGGAGCACGACCTCATCACGGCCCCGACCGGCGACCGCATCCGCACCGCGCTGAACGACCTCGGCCGGTACGGGCCCTATATCGACTACCTCGCCCGGATGCTGATCGACGGCTCTCCGGCAGCGGATCGGCTGTTCGACAGCTTCCTCGCGAGGACGCGCGATGTGCTCGCCGAGCAGCGCGAGGCGGGGATGCTCGAGCCGATGAGCGACCCCGAGATGACGACGCTGACCCTCACCCTGATCGGCCTGGCGCCGGTCGTGATGCGCGCTCAGATCGCCCGGGCCCTGGGCACCGATCAACTGAGCCCGGCCGGGCTGCGACGCACGACGCTGCCCACACTCGAGCTGCTCACCCACGGCATCTATTCGACGACCGCGCTGCTCGACGGTGCGCGCGAAGCCCTCGGAACAGAGGGTCCCACCCCGGAAGGAGACGCATCATGACCGACACCATCGAGATCGAACGTCTGCACAAGCGCTTCGGCAGCCGCGTCGCGCTGCACGAGCTCGACCTCCGAGTACGTCCGGGAACCGTGTTCGGGCTCATCGGACCGAACGGCGCGGGCAAGACCACCACGCTCCGCACACTGGTCGACATCATCCGTCCGTCCTCCGGCACAGTGCGCATCCTCGGCGAGGACCCGCGTCACGGCGGTGCCGCTCTGCGGCGGCGCATCGGCTACGTGCCGGGCGAGCTGCACCTCGAGGGGCGCACGAGCGGACACCGGATGCTGGCGTTCTACGCTCAGGTCTCGGGTTCACGGGACTCCGCCGCGACCCTGCGCACCGCACGCGACCTGGGCGACCGTCTCGGCGTCGATCTGTCACGACCGGTGCGCACCCTGTCGAAGGGCAACAAGCAGAAGGTGGGGCTGATCCAGGCGTTCATGCATCGTCCGGAGCTGCTGATCCTCGATGAGCCCACCAGCGGCCTCGATCCCCTCGTGCAGCGCGAGTTCCTGCAGATGGTCCGCGAGGCGAAGGATGCCGGGCAGACCGTGCTGCTGAGCTCGCATGTGCTCAGCGAGATCCAGCAGACCGCCGACGAGGTCGCCGTCCTCGCGAACGGACGGGTCGTCGCCGACGGTGACGTCGCCTCGCTGCGACTGGGCTCGATCCGCCGGGTGCGCGTCGAGCTCGCGACGACGGATGCCGCGGCCGCGCGCGCCGGCTTCGACCGGGTGCCGGGGCTCACCGGCATCGACGCGCACGATGCCGACGGCATCCTGCAGCTGTCCGGCACGGTCGACGGCGCGATCGACCCGTTCATCAAGGCGCTCGCGCCGTTCGAGGTGCGCGACCTCACCGTCGAGGAACCGGACCTCGAGGAGTCCGTGCTGCGGCTCTACGGATCCTCTGTCACTCCGGCGTCGGCCCGACCCGCGACCCGACGATCGCGGCGCGACAGGGGGGAGCAGCGATGAACGGCATCCTGCCCGTGTTCCGACGCAGCCTGCTCGAGTCCTGGCGAAGCCTGCTCGGATGGACCACCGGCCTCGCCGCGGTGCTGTTCCTCTATCTGCCGCTGTACCCGAGCCTCGCCGGAGACGGCCAGCTCAAGGCCATGATCTCGTCGCTGCCGAAGGAACTCGTCGACACCCTCGGGTACGACCAGATCGCGACCGGCGCCGGATACGCGCAGAGCACGTTCTTCGGCCTGATCGGCTTCCTTCTGCTGACGATCGCAGCAGTGACGTGGGGGTCGGCGGCCATCGCCGGCGCGGAGGAGAGCGGACGGGCCGAACTCGACCTCGCGCACGGCATCGGCCGCGGCCGGTATGCGCTGGAGTCCGCCTTCGCCGTGCTCGTGCGACTGCTGTGGCTCGGCGTCTTCTCGGGCCTCGTCGTCTGGGCGTTGAACGACTCGGCCGAACTCGGCCTCGACGGCTGGCGCATCGTCGGAGCGAGCGCCGCGCTCACCGGACTCTCGTTCCTCACGGCATCCGCCGCTCTGCTCGTAGGAGCAGCGACGGGTCGCCGCATCTGGGCGACCGGCGCCGGCGCAGGGATCGCCGTGCTCGGATACATCCTGCAGGCGTTGGCGAAGCAGTCCGATGACCTCGAGTGGTTGAACGCGCTCTCGCCCTACGCCTGGGTGTACCGTCAGCCACCCCTCGCCGAGGGCGTCGATGCCGGTGGACTCGCACTCACCTGGGGCCTGGCCGTGGTCTTCGCCGCAGCTTCGGCCGTCGCGCTGCGCGCCCGGGACCTGCGCGGCTGAGCGCTCCTCACCGCACCAGCCGTGCGGGGTCAGTTCCGCACCGCACCAGCCGTGCGGGGTCAGTTCCGCACCGCAACGCGGCCTTTCCGATGCGGAACTGACCCCGCATGGCTGCGTGCCCGGAACAACTGTTGACACACCCGCGGTTCAGTGGTTACCTACTCTAGTAACTAACCCACTAACCGCAGCGGAGGACTCGTGATCGAAGAAGGCAAGCCGCTCTTCCTCCAGATCGCCGAGCAGATCGAGGACTCGATCCTCGACGGCTCTCTCGAGGAGGAATCGCAGGCGCCCTCGACGAACGAGCTCGCCGGCTTCTACCGGATCAACCCCGCGACGGCAGCGAAGGGAGTCGCCATGCTCACCGACAAGGGAGTGCTCTACAAGCGCCGCGGCATCGGCATGTTCGTCGCCGCCGGGGCGAAGGATCTGCTGCTCGGCGAGCGCCGTGCCGCATTCGCCGACCGCTACATCGAACCGCTCATCGCGGAGGCCCGCACACTGGGCCTCGGCTCCGACGACCTCGTCGCGCTGCTGCACGAGCGCGCGACCCAGACACAGCAGAACGACCAGACAGAAGGGAAGACCACCGCATGACCGCCGTCATCGAGGTCCAGAACCTCACCAAGCACTACAAGGAGAAGAACGCGCTCGACGACGTGTCGCTCAGCCTCGAGGGCGGCGCGATCTACGGACTGCTCGGCCGCAACGGCGCGGGCAAGACCACGCTCATGTCGATCCTGACCGCGCAGAACTTCGAGTCCTCCGGCACCGTGCGCGTCTTCGGCGAGCACCCCTACGAGAACACGCACGTCCTCAACCGGATCTGCTTCGTGCGCGAGAGCCAGAAGTATCCGGATGACGCCTACCCGCGTCACGCGTTCAAGGCGGCGAGCCTGTTCTTCCGCAACTGGAACCAGGAGCTGGCCGACGAGCTCATCGAGCAGTTCCAGCTGCCGATGAAGCAGACCATCAAGAAGCTCTCCCGCGGACAGCTCTCGGCCGTCGGGGTCATCATCGGCCTGGCGTCGCGCGCCGAGCTCACCTTCTTCGACGAGCCGTACCTGGGGCTCGACGCGGTCGCCAGGCAGATCTTCTACGACCGCCTGCTCGAGGACTACGCCGAGCACCCGCGCACGATCGTCCTCTCGTCGCACCTCATCGACGAGGTCTCGAACCTCATCGAGAAGGTCATCGTGATCGACAACGGCAAGATCCTCCTCAACGAAGACACGGATGCCGTGCGCGACCGCGCCGTCACCGTGGTCGGCGATGCGGTCAAGGTCGACGCGTGGGCGGCAGACCGTGAGGTCCTGCACCGCGAGGCGCTCGGCCGAGTGGCATCCGTCACCGTGCTCGGGGCGCTGTCGGCCGCCGAGCGCGCCGAGCTCACGGCATCCGGTCTCGATCTGGCCCCGGTGTCGCTGCAGCAGCTGATCGTCCGTCTGACCCAGAAGGCCGAGGCGGGCGCAGCCACCAGAGCCTCCGTCGCGAAAGAGGAGGTGCGCTGATGCGACGCACACTCAACGTCATCCGCCTGCAGCTCATCAACCGTCAGACGTTCATCTGGGTGCCGCTGATCATCCTCGGCTCCGCGGTCGTGATCTCGGTGCTGATCTACGCGATGATCCCCGTCGACACCCCCAAGTACGGCGGTGGCGGGCAGGCTCCGCTCTGGTACTTCTTCGCGATCGGCCTCTCGGCCATGACACTCACCTTCCCGTTCTCGCAGGCGATGAGCATCACGCGGCGCGATTTCTTCTTCGGCACGCTGCTCACCGCGATCCTCGGCAGTGCGCTCATGGGCGTCGTCTTCCTGATCGGCGGCGCAATCGAGACGCTGACGAACGGCTACGGCGTGAACGGCTACGTGTTCTACCTGCCGTGGCTGTGGGAGGCGGGTCCGCTCGGAGCGTTCACCGTCTACTTCACGCTCGCCCTGTTCCTGTTCGTCGTCGGCTTCACCGGGGCGACGATCTACAAGAGCTGGGGACCCACCGTGCTCACGATCGCGGGCGTCGGGCTCGGTCTCGTGCTCGTGGGTCTCGCGTTCCTCGCGACGAGGCTCGAGCTGTGGGACGAGGTGTGGCGGGGCATCCTCGACGCCGGAGCTCTCGGTCTCGCACTGTGGGGTCTCGTCGTGACCGCGGTGCTGGCGGGCATCTCGTTCCTCGCGTTCCGCCGGGCCATCCCCTGATCGTCCGCTGATCACTCGACGCCGGTCGCTCCGAAGAGGGGCGGCCGGCGTCGACGCGTCGCGACCGCTACTCGCCCTCGCCGCCGGACGCAAGCACATGCGTGAACGGATGCCGAGCGGCTAGCGTCACCCTTCGGGGAGGATGACGAGAGGATGCCGTGACGAACATCAGGACACGAGTGCGCGCGCGCCGTCCCGGCATCGTGCGCTCACTGCGCGAGGCGGTCGACCCGGCCCGGCTGCTGCTCGTGGCCAAGACCGCTCTGGCTGTCGGACTCGCGTGGCTGATCGCCCCGCACATGCCCGGCGTCACCGACGAGTACCCGTACTACGCGCCGCTCGGCGCCCTCGTGAGCATGTATCCCACGCTGATGGGGTCGGTGCGGTCGGGGCTGCAGACCCTGCTCGGACTCGCCACCGGCATCGGGCTGGCAGCGATCGTCGTGCTCACCGTCGGCCCGACGTGGTGGACCATCCCGGCCGTGGTCGGCATCGGCGTGCTGGTCTCGGGAACGGGGTGGTTCGGCGTCGGCCGCGAGTACGTGCCCATGGCCGCGCTCTTCGTGCTGATCATCGGCGGCCAGAATGCTGACGACTACTCGATCGGGTACCTGGTGCAGACGGCGGTCGGCGTCGTCGTCGGACTCCTCGTCAACCTGGTGATCGCGCCGGCGCCGCTGACCCTCGCCGCCGCGGCCAAGGTCGACGCGTTCCGCACGCAGCTGAGCGAGCATCTGCACGACATCGGGTCGGCGGTCTCGGAGTCGTGGCCGCCCGAGCACCAGCAGTGGGCCGATGATGCGGCCTCGCTCGCCGACACGACGGCGGAGCTGCGCACGGCCCTGTCGGAGGCCGACGACAGCCGGCGAGGCAACCCACGGGCGCTGGGACGACGGGGGGAGACGCGACACATCCACGCCGAGCTCGCCCGGCTCGACAGGATCGCGCATCTGATCCGCGACATCTCGGACGAGATCGCCGACACCATCTGGGATCGCCCAGGGGCTCTGATGCTCGACGCGGCGCTGCCCGAACCGCTGTCGAACGCGTGCCATGCCGTCGCCGAGGTGATCGCCCGAGAGGATCCCCTGTCGCCCGAGGATCACCGGGTCAGGGGCGAGGCGGCGCGCGCCGTGCGGCTGCTGCTCGAGACCGTCGACGACCGGACCATCGACGCCCGCCGCTCGATGGGGCCGGGAGTGCTCGCGGCCATGCACCTGCGGCGCATCCTGATCCTCAGCGGCCACCGCGACGAGGACGAGGACGAGGACGAGTCGGACGACGGGGCGGGGTAGTCGGATCCGACGAGCGACCAGGATCGACGACGGTAGCCGATGTCCGTGCCCCTGCGTAGGATCGGCGGCACGCACCCACGACCTGAGGAGACGACGATGTCCGCCGAGCAGATCACCGAGAAGCCCCTTCCCTACGTCCGCCTCGCGGCGCTGACCCAGAGCGTCGCCTCACAGCCCGAGGTCGCGGGGGTGGTGGGTCCGCTGTTCGATCAGGTGGCCGATGCGATCGTCGCGTCGGGCGGAGAACCGGGGCTCCCGATCGCGGAGTACGACATGAACAAGCACGGCGTGCGCATCACGGTCGGCTTCACCTATGACGGGCCGGCGCTCGACGGCCTCGTCATCGTCGAGCTTCCCGCCGTCGAGGATGCGTTCACCGCCACGCACCTCGGCACCATGGCGACGATCGATGACAGCTGGCACGCGCTGAACCAGGCGATCGCCGCGCACGGGGCGACGGCGCAGGGCGCCTGCCGTGAGGTCTATCTGCAGTCGGAGTCCGAAGATCAGGCCGACTGGATCACCGAGCTCCAGCAGCCGGTCACCCGCAGCTGATCGTCAGAGCGCTCCGGCGAGCGCCGCGATGCCGACGATCACCGAGACGAGCGCGAGCACCAGGGCGATCGCGATCAGCACGGCGTGCACCTTGAGGAACGCCGTCGCCTTGCCGTCGGCATCCCGTGCCCGCGGGTCGGTCGCGACGCGCTTGTAGAAACGGGGCCACACCAGCACGTTGAAGGCGGCGTTGAGGAAGAGCACGACGGCGAGAGCGATCACCACTCCACGCTAACGCCCGCGGCACGAGTCGCCGGACACCCGGCATCCGTCTCCCCGGGACGGAATCCCGCCAGAACCCCGAAAAAACATACCGAGTCCATGTATCAGGAGCCTCTTGCCGTGCTCCTTACCGGTGTGATCACAATGGGACTCATGATCGACGGCGCACCCGACGGCGCCGCCCTCGATCCTGCACCGGACGACGGAGCAGCACGCTGGAGGCGTGCCGCCGAGTTCTTCGACGCATGGCGGGACGGCGAGAGCCGCGCGATGGACGACCTCGTGCGGCTGATGACGCCTGTGCTCTGGCATGTCGTGCGCGCCTACGGACTCGACCGCACACTGGCCGAAGACGTCGTCCAGACGACGTGGCTGCAGCTGGTTCGCGGGCACCGCTCGATCAGTGATCCGAAAGCGGTGTCGGCCTGGCTGACGACCACCGCTCGCCGCGAGGCCTGGCGGGCCGGGAAGGCCCAGAACAGGGTCGACACGACCGAGTCGGATGCTCTCGACGCACTGCTTCCCACGCAGCAGTCGGCCGAGCACCACGCCACCGTCGGCGACGAGAAGCGACGGCTGTGGGCAGCGGTTCACCTCCTCGCCGACCGATGCCAGCGACTGCTGCGAGTGATCGCCTTCGAGGAGCGACCGGATTACGCCCGCCTCGCCGCCGATCTCGCGATGCCGGTCGGCAGCATCGGCCCCACCCGCCAGCGCTGCCTCGCGAAGCTGCGCGAGCTGCTCGACGCACCGACACCACGAACGGAGGGCAGCTCATGAGCGAGAACGATCGCGCCAACGGCGGCGACAACCATGAGGATGCCGAGCTGTTCGCGCAGCTGCGTTCGCTCTGGCGTGACGTCGATCCGATGCCGGCCGCCCTCATCGACCGCATGATCGCGGCCGTGGCAGCCGAGGGGCTGTCGGAGGAGTACGCGCTGCTCACCCTCATCGAGGAACCGCTCGGAGCCGTTCGCGGCGACGCCGACGCGCTCACCCTGCAGTTCAGCGACGGCACGACCAGCATCCTGCTGCACGTCACGCGCACGGCGAGCGGTGCGCACCGGGTCGACGGCTGGGTCGACTCGATCTCGGGTGCGATCGAACTGGCTCAGGGCGAGAGCATCCGCACGACGACCGCGAACGACACCGGCCGCTTCCTGTTCGACGACGTGCCCGACGGGTTGACCCGCGTGCGCCTGAGCACCACGGTCGGCGACCAGGAGCGCACTCTGTCGACCCCGCAGTTCGAGTTGTGATCCACCGCGGGGCGACCCGCGCATGACGGGGCGACCCGTGCACACCACCGCTGGGCGACTCCCGCACCACGCAGGACCTCACTCACCGGAAGCGGGCCGACCCGCACACACCGCGGGGTCCCCCGCACAGGACGCGGGCTCATCCCGCAGAGGACGCGGGTCCGCCCGCGAGGAGAGGATCGACGATGGAGCAGCCCAAGGGGTGGAGCTGGCAGGACCGGGCCGAGGGATCGATCAGACGGGGGACGGCGCTGGACCCGTCGGTCGAACCCGTCGAGGACGTCAGGGCGTTCCCCACCGCGTATCTGCAGGAGCGGCTGCTGATCACGCAGGATCAGGAGAACGGTCAGGAGGAGTACGACGAGGAGATCCGCGAGCTGCGCGATGCTGCCGGCTCGTTCGGCTGGATGCTCGAGATCGATTCGCCGGATGCTCTGCGCGCGGCTGATCCGCTGGTCCCCGGCGTGCCGGGGTTCCTGCGCGCTCGCCTGACCACTCCCGACGAGCCGACCCGCGGCGAGTCGCCGGTGCCGCCGGACGCCTGGCGCGTGCTGCAGCGCGCGCGGCGCAGCTCCGGCACGTCGATGCCGCGAACCAGCCTCGAGCATGTGCTGTCGATCGACCCCGTCGGACTCAACCCGTTCAGCCGAACGAATCCCTTCAGCCGCACCAACCCGTTCAGCCGCACCAACCCGGTGCGCGGCGCGGGCGGAGGGGCCGGAGGCAGCGACGACTACCTCGAGCCGGGGCGCGGCGCGCGCCAGCCGGTGACCTGGCTCGGAGCGGCTCCCCGGCGCACGGCGGCCCCGAAGCGCGGCCGACGTCCGGTGGTGGCGGTGCTCGACACGGGATGCGGTGTGCACGACTGGCTGCCGGACGACATCGTCACCCGCCACATCGAGATCGACGGCGTGCCGATCGGACTCACCGACGACGCAGACCCCGAGGTCTATCCGGATCTCTACGGGCAGCTCGACGGCGAGATCGACGCCGTCGCCGGGCACGGCACGTTCATCGCGGGCATCATCCGCCAGACGGCGCCGGATGCCGACATCCTGTCGATCCGCATGGCCGGCGCACTGGGCGTGATCGACGAGAGCACCTTCCTGACGACCGTCGCGCAGGTCGTCGAGCTGCTGCGGCGACACCGCGAGGACCCGTCGACCGGGCATCCGATCGACGTGCTCAACCTGTCGCTCGGGTACTACCACGAGACCCCGGTCGACGGTCAGTTCAGCCGGACCCTCGACGCGCTGCTCACCGCGGCGCGAGAGCTGGGGTGCGTGGTGGTGTGCTCGGCGGGCAACGACGCGATCGACCGGCCGTCGTTCCCGGCATCGCTGTGGCCGTGGCCCGGTGCCGACAACGGCATCCCCCGTGATCACGCTGCGCCGCATGTGTCGGTCGGGGCTCTCAATCCGTCGGGCCGCTCGGTCGCGCTGTTCTCGAACGTCGGCCCCTGGGTGCAGGTCTACGCCCCCGGCGCCGCCGTCGTGAGCACGTCACCGGCCTTCGTCGGAGGCGAGCAGGCGACGACCAGAGCGGACGTCGACGGACTGCGGCGCGAGACGATCGACCCGGACGACTACCGCGGAGGCTTCTCGATCTGGAGCGGCACGTCGTTCGCGGCTCCGTATGTCGCGGGGCGCATCGCGGCACAGTGGGGCTCCGTGCCGGCGGGGGGCGTCACGGCGGATGCTGCGGCCAAGGCCGTCGCCGCCGTGCTCAAGACCCTGCCCTCACCCGTGACGGGAAGGTAGCCGCGCGCGTCGGATCACAGCAGACCTTCCCTGAGGCCAGACATACCGGCATTCTGGTGCAATGCCCCTGTCTGCTCTCGAGCTGCATCAGCGCGGCGTCGACGCAGCCAACTCCCGACGGTTCGCCCAGGCGCGGCGTGCGCTGACCGCCGCATCGGCGCGCACGGACGACGCCGATCTGCGTGCCCGCATCGACGGGACCATGGCCTACGTGCTCGCCCAGACGGGCCAGCCGGTGGAAGCCGAGCGACTGTCGCGCGAAGCGCTGTCACGGCCGGGCCTCAGCGACGAGACAGTCGCCCTCGCGAACGGCCAACTCGGCACGTTGCTCATGCACGGCGGACGGCTCGACGACGCCGACCTGTTTCTCACCAGGGCGATAGACGGCCTCGACGAGGGCTCGATCGAGAGCGCCAACTGCCTGATGAGCCGGTCGATCGTCAGTATGCAGAGGCACCGGCTCGACGCCTGCACGGCCGATCTGCAGCGGGCCATCGCGGCCTATGAGGCCCACGGGGCCGAGGAGCCGCTGGCCGAAGCGCGCCACAATCTCGGCTACGCCGCGCTGCTCGGCGGCGACCTCGTCACCGCACTCGGGCTGATGACCCGATCGCGTCCGATCCTCGCCGCGACCAGCGACCTCGCCGCCGCGATCAGCGACCTCGATCGGGCCGAGGTGCTGCGCGATGCCGGCCTCACGACCGAGGCCGAAGAACTGCTCGGCACGGTCGCGGTGCGATTCGGCGCACAGCGGATGCGGCAGGCGCGAGGTGAGGCCGAGTTCCATCTCGCCCGATCGCTGCTGCGGCACGACGCCTCGTCGGCCGAGCGTGCCGCGGCGACCGCATCCCGTCGCTTCGCCACCCTGGGAAGCGCGAGCTGGGCCGCCCGCGCCGACGCGGTGCGGCTGGAGGCGCAGCTGCGAACCCGACCTCAGAAGCCGCCGGCCGCCGAGGACTTCTCGCGCACGGTGGACGCGCTCACCCGGGGAGGATTCCGCACCGAAGCGGCTGCGGTGTCGCTCACCGCTCGGCTGGCCGACGGAGGTCGCCTGCCCCGACTCACCCCTGACGCCCCGACGCCGCTGCGTCTGCGCGCGCACGAGGTGCGTGCGGTGCGTGCCGCCGCACGGGGCAGGGATGCCGATGCTCGCCGGGCCGCCGCCGAGGGCCTCGACCTGCTCACCACGTGGCAGCAGTCGTTCGGAGCGCTCGACCTGCAGGCGTCGGTGGCCATGCACGGCACCGAGCTGATGTTCGCCGGTCTCGCCGCGGCCGCGCGATCGCGCGATCCCGAGGTGCTGTTCGAGTGGTCCGAGCGTGCCAGGCATCTCAGCCAGCAGGTCGCACCGGTGCGCCCGCCGCACGATGCCGAACTGTCGGCCGACCTCGCCGAGCTGCGGATGCTGCGCGCCGACCTCGCGGGGTCGGACTGGACGACCGACGCCCGGGTGCGCGAGCTGCGGGATCGAGTACGTGACCGCCAGTGGTCGTCGACCGGCGTCGGCGAGAGCCACGAACGCCTGGGTCTCTCCGAGACCCGAGCGCGACTCGACGATGACACAGCGATCCTCGCCTACGTCTTCACGCGCGAGGAGCTGCTGTGCGTCGTCGTGACGACATCCGGCTCGTCGATCGTCGAGCTGGCGCTGCCGCGCATCGAGGCCGCGCTCGACGGACTCCGCGCCGACCTCGACGTGGCGGCTCTGACCCACGGCGGGCCGATGGCGCACGTCGTGGCGCGTTCGCTCGACGACAGACTGCGACGACTCGACCAGGCCCTCCTGGCACCGGCGCGCGCGGCGTCGGGAGGAGCGGCACGTCTGGCCCTGACGGTGCCCGGCATCCTGGGCGGCATCCCGTGGGCGATGCTCCCGGGAATGCGCGGAACTCCGTTCACCATCGCGACGTCGGTGTCTCGCCTGCTCGGCGGCTCCGATCGCCGCCCGCCACAGGCCTCCCGGGCAGGTTTCGCGACCGGCCCCCGCGTCGCGCGCGCCGAAGAGGAGGTGCGCCGGGCCGCCGCAGCGTGGGCAGGCGCCAGGATGCTGACCGGCGACAGCGCGCGGGTCAGTGCCGTCACCGAGCTCGCCGAGCAGGTCGACGTGCTGCACATCGCCGCCCACGGTCGTCATGCGGTCGACAACCCGCTGTTCTCAGGGTTCGAACTCGTCGACGGCACCCTGTTCGGGTACGACGTCGACCTGATCTCGCGCCCGCCCGAGACCGTCGTGCTCTCGGCGTGCGAACTCGGCCGCTCGTCGGTGCGCTGGGGCGAGGAGGCGCTGGGCATGACGCGCGTCTGGCTGCACGCCGGCACCGGCTGCGTCATCGCCGCTCCTGTCGTGGTCGCCGACGACGTCGCCTGCGAGCTGCTCGGGGCCGTGCACTCCGAGCTGGCGACCGGCGCCAGGCCCGCGGACGCGCTGGCCGCGGCATCCGAATCCACAGGCCTCAGCGCGCCTTTCCAGTGCCACGGAAGCGGACTCTGAAACTTTTCTCCAGTCGATGTATCAGAACATCGGTGACCCGCTCCTTATCTCCAGAAGGTGCCAGCGAAGGGCTTCGGAAACGAAGCGCGAGGGAGGCGCAGTCGAACTGGGGAAACCCTCGTGCACTGGGGAGTGTGAGGGGACGACAGGACACCATCTACTCCGGGGATGTCGCGAGAGGGGTCGCGGCATCCCCACCAGGAGTCCGGCACCGTGTTGCTTGTGAGGTCCGAGGACTGATCGGCAGATCAGGCCGTCATGACCTCGTACCCCGCGTCGCGGAACGCGGCGAGCGAGGCGTCGTCGGAACCGTCGTCGGTCAGGAGAACGGGGAACAGCTCCGGGCCGCCGACGGCCGCGAACGCCACGGTGCCGATCTTGCTGCTGTCGGTGACGACCACGGCTCGGCGGGCGCGCTCGGCCATCATGCGGTTGACGGCTGCCTCGCGTTCGTCCTGCGTGGTGGCGCCGGCCGCGGCATCCATCCCGTTGACCCCGATGAAGGCGATGTCGAGTCGCACTCCGCGCAGCAGCTGCTCGACGAACGGACCCACCAGCTCGTAGCTGCGCGAGTGGATCACCCCGCCGGTCACGACGACCTTGATGTCGGGTCGGGTGGCGAGCTGGGCGGCGATGTTCACGGCGTTGGTGACGACCGTGATGCCCGGGCCTGCGGCGAGATCGTCCCGAGCGGCGAGCGCTGCGGCGATGGCGGTGGTCGTGGTTCCGCCCGAGAGCCCGACGACCATGCCCGGCGCCACGAGGGCGGCGGCGGCCTGGGCGATGCTCTCCTTCTGCTGCGAGCGCTGGTGGCTCTTGTAGCGGATCGGCAGCTCGTAGGCGACCGAGTGGGCGACCGCCCCGCCGTGGGTGCGCGTGAGCAGACGCTGCTCGGCGAGCGAGTCGAGATCACGGCGCGTCGTGGCGGCCGAGGCTCCGAAGCGCTCGACGAGCTCGTCGACGTTCACCTCGCCGTCCGCGGCCAGCAGGTCGAGGATCGCGTTCAGTCGGGCGGCGCGCTTCATGTCACCATCCTGCCCGGCATCGCGTGACTCACCCCGCCACCTCGGTGGACTCGAGGGCGAACAGGCGCAGCATCCGCGCCGCCTCCCCGGCGAGCGCATCGCGCGCAGGGGTGAGGTACTTGCGCGAGTCGACGAGCCTCTCATCGGTGTCGAGGGTCGCGCGGATCGCGCGGGTGAAGAACCCGTTCAGGTGCGTCGAGACGTTGATCTTCGTCATGCCCGCGCGCACGGCGTCGGCGATCACGGCGTCCGAGACTCCCGATGATCCGTGCAGCACCAGGGGAACGGGGAGGGCTTCGCGCAGGCGTGCGATGAGAGCGAGGTCGAGGGATGCCGTGCGGTCCGTCATGGCGTGCGACGACCCCACGGCGACGGCGAGCGCGTCGACGCCGGTCGCTGCGACGAACGCGCGGGCCTCGTCGGGGTCGGTGCGCACACCGGGGGCGTGGGCGCCGTCCTTGCCGCCGACCTCGCCCAGCTCGCCCTCGACGTAGACGCCTGCCGCGTGCGCCCGCTCGGCGACGGCAGCGGTCAGCGCCACGTTCTCGTCGTACGGCAGCGCACCGCCGTCGAACATGACCGAGCCGAAGCCCAGCGCGATGGCCTCGTCGACGAGCTCGGGGCGCTCGGCGTGATCCAGGTGCACCGCGACCGGGGTCTGCGCGCGCCGCGCGACGGCGAGCGTCGCCAGAGCGATCGGCTCGAGGCCGCCGTGGTAGTCGGCGCAGTTCTGCGAGATCTGCAGGATCACGGGCAGTCCGGCATCGGCAGAGGAACGTACGAGCCCCTCGGCGGTCTCGAGGTGGATCACGTTGAAGGCGCCGATGCCGGCGCCGCGGGCTGCGGCATCCGTCACGAGCTCTCGGGCGGAGACCAGGGTCACAGAGGGTCCTCTCGAACGGGGGAATCGTAGGGGGTGACGACGAGGCGCTCCTCGAGTGCCGCCCAGTCATCGGAGATCTCGCCGGCGAGCGGCATGAGCACGGCGGCGGCCGACCAGGCGGTGGCGCGTCGCAGAATCGTTGCGGGATCCCGGATGCCGTCGGCGTAGAGCACGGCGCACGCGGCCACTCCCGCGTCGCCCGCACCGGTCGGGTTGCCGGCCAGCGGGGCATCGAGGCGCGCATGCAGCACGTCGGAGGCCGTGACGGCGAGCATGCCCTCGGCGCCGAGCGACAGCAGCACGAGGTCGACGCCGCGCTCGATCAGCGAACGCGCGCCGTCGACCGGGTCGCTGATGCCGGTCGCCTCGACGAGCTCGGCCGCGTTGGGCTTGAGGACGGATGCTCCGGCATCCGCCGCGTGCAGCAGAGCGGGTCCCGACGTGTCGACGATCACCGGTACACCGGCATCCCGGGCCGTGCCGATCAGCAGGGGCAGCAGCGTCTCCGGCGCCCCGGGCGGCAGGCTGCCCGAGATCACGAGCACGCGCGCGCCGGGAAGCGCATCGACGACCTCGCCCAGCATCGCAGCCCACTCGGGGTCGGAGGGGTTCACGCCCCGCTCGTTCACTATCGTCGTGTCGCCGAGGGTCTCGTCGACCAGCGCGATGCTCTGCCGCGTGGCTCCGACCACGGTGACCAGGCGATGGGGCACGCCGCTGGCCCCGAGCTCTGCGGCGAGCTCGACACCGCTGCGACCGCCTGCCGTCGACACGGCGAGCACCGAGGCGCCCTGCGCGTGGGCGACCCGGGCGACGTTCAGGCCTTTGCCGCCGGCACGCACCGCACCGGCATCCGCTCGGTGGGTCTCGCCGAGGGTCAGTCGCTCGACGTGCCAGGTGAGGTCGAGCGCGGGGTTCGGGGTGACGGTGAGGATCATGCCAGCTCCCTCGCGCGCAGCGCCGCGCCCAGGATGCCGGCATTGCCCGACAGCTCCGCCGGCACGAGCTCAGGAAGGCGATGGAAGCTCAGACGCTCCGCCAGTCGTGCCCGCAGCTCGTCGAAGAGCGCTCCCCCGGCGCGGGAGAGTCCACCACCGATCACGATCGCCTCGGGGGCGATGACGGCGGTGAGCTGCGCGAGGGACAGGGCGAGGGCGTCGAGCGCCGAGTTCCAGATCTCGGAGGCGACGCGGTCGCCGGCCGCCGCGCGGGCGATCACGTCCTTCGCGCCGTCAGGGCTGATTCCGGTCGCCTCGCGATAGCGGCGAGCGATGGCGCCGGCAGACGCGACGACCTCGAGGCACCCGCGCGCACCGCACGCGCACACCGGTCCGTCGGCGATCGGCGAGTGGCCGATCTCGCCCGCGTAACCGCCGGCGGTGTACGGCTCGCCGCCCACCAACAGGGCACCGGCGATGCCCGTGCCGATGACCAGCACGACGGAGTTCGAGTAGGCGCGGGCGCCGCCGAGGCGGTGCTCGGCCCAGCTCGCCGCCCGCACGTCGTGATCGAACGCGACGGGCAGACCGAGCTTCTCCGACGCGAGGTCGCGCAGCGGCGAGTTCCGCCAGCCGAGATTGCTCGCGAAGACGCCGAGGCCGGCCTCCGCGTCGACGATCCCCGGCACCACGAGTCCTGCCGCCTGCGGCACGACACCTGGGTGGTCGGCCCGCAGTTCGGCGGCGAGCACGCCCAGGCGCTCGATCAGCACCTCCGTGCGGTCGCCCTCGGCGACGGGGGTCGGCGTGCGGCGGAGGCCGAGAGCCGTGCCGTCGGCATCGAACAGCGCCGACTTGATGTCGGTGCCGCCCACGTCGAACGCCAGCACCGGCGCGCCGTGACCGAGCGGGCGCGCGGCGGCGAGCCGCTCGCCCGACGCGTCGCTCACGACGTCGGCGATGCTCGCGGCATCCTCAGTGCTGGTCATCGATCGCTCCGCTGATGGGTCGGGTCATGCATCCAGGATGACGGATCGCGTGAGGTTGCGCGGCTGATCGGGGTCGAGCCCGCGGGCGACGGCCCTGTCGAGGGCGACGCGGTGCAGGCGCACGAGGTCGGCGAGCGGGTCGACCGGATGCTGCACGAAGCGGGCTCCGGTGGCCTCGACCTGCGCGGCCAGGCCTTCGGGCGCCTCGCCGAACTGCCAGGTGACGCGGCCGGGGGCGGCGATCGCGATCGGACCGTGGCGGTACTCCATCGACGGGTACGACTCGGTCCACGACTGCGACGACTCGCGCATCTTCAGCGCGGCCTCGTGCGCGAGGCCGACCGTCCACCCACGGCCGAGGAACGAGTACTGCTCGGCGTCGCGGAGCTCGTCGTCGTAGTCCGCCGTGAGCACGGCGGCCGCATCGGCGATCGCGCCGGAGAGATCCTCACCGAGCGAGGCACGGAAGAGGGCCAGGGCCGTGGTCGCGAAGCGGGTCTGCACGACCGACTTCTCATCGGCGAAGGGCAGCAGCACGGCGTCGTCGACGAGCGAGACGAGCGGCGATGTCTCGTCGCCGATCACGCCGATCGTGGGCACGCGGCCCTTGATGCGCTCGACCAGCTCGAGCACCTCGGTCGTCGTACCCGAACGCGTCAGTGCGACGACCGCGTCGTAGCCGCGGTCGACGAACGACTCGGATGCGGCGAACGCATCGGTCTCGCCCTGGCCCGCGGTCTCGCGGAGGAACGCGTAGGACTGCGCCATGAACCACGAGGTTCCGCAGCCGACGACGGCGATGCGGGCTCCGGATGCCGGGAGCAGCGCCTGCGCGTCGCGGAGATCCGCCGCGCGGGCCCAGGTCTCGGGCTGCGAATTCAGTTCTTCGCGCATGTGTGCGCCGGGCAGAAGTTCGGTCATGTCGGGCCCTCCGGACCAGATGTTGCAAGTTTGTGATTGTTTAGCGGCTTATTCGATCATAGTATGTCGACATTAGGAATCGTTGCAAGGTTCCTCTTGATTTGTTTATTCTCCTGACAAATAATCGAACAAGTTCCACCGCCCCTCCGGAGATCCGGTCCATGGAGGGTTCCTCGAGCCGACCCGGCTTGAACCGATCGTCCCGCCACCGGGGGAGGCGATCACACGCACCGTCGCGTGCTGTGCTTGCGACTGTGCACCACCTACACAGTGAGGAATGCAATACACATGAAGAAGTCACTGCGATTCGGTGCTGTCGCTCTTGCGGCCACCGCCACGCTCACGCTCGCTTCGTGCGGGTTCGGCGGCTCGACAGGAGGCGGCGGAGACGCCGAGGGCGAGACGACGCTCAACCTTCTGGTCCCCAGCTACTCCGACGCCACCAAGGGCCTGTGGGAAGACGTGATCGAGGGTTTCGAGAAGGAGAACCCTGACATCACGGTCGACCTCGAGGTGCAGTCGTGGGACAACCTCGAGAAGGTCGTCTCCACCAAGATCCAGGCCGGCGAGGCTCCCGACATCTACAACGGCGGTCCGTTCGCCGGATTCGTCGGCGACGAACTGCTCTACCCGGTCGAAGACGTCGTGTCGGAGGAGACCTACTCCGACTTCCAGGACGCGTTCCTCGCGAACGCCGAGGTCGACGGCACGGCCTACGCCCTGCCGCTGATCGCATCGGCCCGTGCGCTGTTCGTCAACAACGCGCTGCTCGAGCAGGCCGGCGTCGAGGCTCCGACGACCTGGGACGAGCTGCTCGACGCTGCGACCAAGGTGTCGGCACTCGGTGGCGGCGTGGCCGGCTACGGCATGCCCCTCGGCTCCGAAGAGGCTCAGGCCGAAGCGGCCGTGTGGCTGTGGGGCGGCGGCGGATCGTTCGGCGACGCGTCCGAGATCACGATCGACACCCCCGAGAACCTCGAAGGCGCCGAGCAGATCAAGAAGATGATCGACGCCGGTGCGACGCAGGCCGACCCCGGCTCGACGCAGCGTTCGCCCCTGATGGACATCTTCATCCAGGGCAAGATCGGCATGCAGGTCGGCCTGCCGCCGACGGTCGGCCAGATCGAAGAGGGCAACCCCGAGCTCGACTACTCGATCGTCCCGATCCCGACGAAGGACGGCTCGCCCTTCACCCTCGGCGTCATGGACCAGCTGATGGCCTTCCAGAACGACGGCGACAAGCAGGAGGCGATCACCGCCTTCTTCGACTACTACTACTCGGCAGACGTGTACGTGCCGTGGGTGCAGGCAGAGGGCTTCCTGCCCGTCACCAAGTCCGGTGCCGAGCAGCTCGCCGGTGAGGAGGCGCTCGCGCCGTTCCTCGAGGTCCTGCCCGACGCGCAGTTCTACCCGTCGACGAACGAGAAGTGGTCGGCCACCGACGGCGCCTTCAAGTCGCTGTTCGGCCAGCTGCAGTCGAAGCCGGCCCAGGACGTCCTGGCCGAGATCCAGGCACAGGTCGACGCGGGCTGAGCCCCGCAGACGGAGAGGTTCGGGTATCCCATGAGCCAGACGAAAGAATCCTCGAACCTCGCGGGGGCGGCCACCGGCCGCCCCCGCACCCCGGGCCGCCGATCGGGCGCCGCCCGCGGCAAGCCGGGAGGGAAGGACCTGCTCCAGGCGCTGCCCTGGATCGCGCCCGCCCTGCTCCTCATCATCGGCGTGGTCCTGTTCCCCGCCGGGGTGATGTTCTTCAACTCCACCCGTGACATCTCGCTCTCGGGCCTCGACAAGGGCTCGGTCGGCTTCGACAACTTCGTGACCGTGTTCACGTTCGCCGAGTTCTGGCCGATCATGTTCCGCACGATCATCTGGGTCGTCGCGGTGGTGACCTTCACCGTGATGATCTCGCTCGGGCTCGCGCAGATCCTCAACAAGGCCTTCCCCGGTCGCCAGATCGTCCGCATGGCCGTGATCGTGCCCTGGGCGGCATCCGTCGTGATGACGACGATGGTCTTCTACTACAGCCTCGAGCCGTACTTCGGCGTCTTCAACAAGTTCCTCTACGACATCGGGCTCGCAGACGACGCGGTCGGCTACGGCTGGACCAAGAACCCGGCCACCGCCTTCGCCTGGTCGATCGTGATCGCGATCTTCGTCTCGCTGCCGTTCACGACCTACACGATCCTCGCGGGCCTCCAGACGGTTCCGGCCGACACCCTCGAAGCCGCGAAGATGGACGGCGCCGGCGCGACCCGCACCTACTGGACGGTCGTCGTGCCCCAGCTGCGCAGCGCCCTCGCCGTCGCGATCCTCATCAACATCATCAACGTCTTCAACTCGCTGCCGATCCTCAAGGTGATGACCGGGTCGATCCCCGGATACGGCGCCGACACGATCATGACGATGATCTTCAAGTACATCGAGCTGCAGAAGAAAGTCGACGTCGCGAGCGCACTCTCGGTCGTCGCCTTCCTCATCGTGATCGTGATCGTCGCGATCTACGTCAAGGCCGTCAAGCCCATGAAGGAGGTCTGATCATGACCCTGACCGAGACCGCCCTCGTCACCACCGCGGGCGATGACGCCGCCCCTCGCATCCCCGGACGCAAGCGCCGCTACACCGAGGACCAGGTCACGCTTCCCCGCGTCATCCTGCGCATGGCAGCCGGCATCCTGGTGCTCGCGATCTTCGTGCTGCCGTACCTGATCATGTTCTTCGGCTCCGTGAAGACGAAGTCGCAGATCCGCTCGGTCGACCCGACGTACCTGCCGATCGAGTGGCACTGGGAGAACTACATCTCGATGTGGTCGACCCCCGAGACGCCGCTGCCCTACAACCTCATCTCGACGATCATCATCGCCGTGTTCGCGACGCTGCTCGTGCTGCTGGTCTCGCTGCCCGCGGCCTACTACACCGCCCGCTTCAAGTTCCCCGGGCGCATGGTCTTCCTGTTCCTGGTGATCGTGACGCAGATGCTGCAGCCGGCCGTGCTCACCTCTGGCCTGTTCCGCCAGTTCACGGTGCTCGGACTCAGCGACACGTGGGCGGCGATGATCTTCATCAACGCCGCGTTCAACCTGTCGTTCGCGGTGTGGATCATGCACTCGTTCTTCGCGGGCATCCCGAAGGAGATCGACGAGGCCGCCCAGATCGACGGCGCGGGGCGATTCACCGTGCTGTTCAAGATCAACCTGCCCCTCGTCTGGCCGGGCATCGTGACGGCCATCGTCTTCACGTTCGTCGCCTGCTGGAACGAGTTCGCCGCGTCGCTCGTCATCCTCTCGACCGACAAGAACCAGCCGCTCTCGGTCGCATTGACCAAGTTCGTCGGTCAGTACGAGACGAGCTGGCAGTACGTGTTCGGCGTCTCGATCGTCGCGATCCTGCCCGTCGTCATCCTGTTCATGCTCATCGAGAAGCGCCTCGTCGGCGGCCTGACCGCCGGCAGCGTCAAGTAGACCTCGGGCCCGTCGCGGGGCGTCCGGTTCGCAGTTCGTGCCGCCGGGCGCACCCGCGAGCGGCACGAACTGCGACGGGAACCTCGACTCTGACGCCTACCGCGCAGGCAGCTCGACCCCGGTCGCGTCAGCGAGGGCCGCGAGGAGCCGCTCCTGGAAGGATGTGTCGTCGACGGCCGGGTGGGGTGTGCGCCGCTCGCCGTGGTGCCAGTATCCGCCGGTGACGTCGAGACGCGGCTCGGTCGCGAGGCGCTCCTGCGTCTCATGCCCGAGATCGAAGTCGTCGGGGGCGCCGGCACCGCCCATCTTCGTCGGCACCCATCCAGGATCGACCGAGTCGGCCGCGACGCGAGGCGCCCACCGTCGGGCGACCGCCGCCGACAGAGCCGTGACGAACAGCTTGCTGTCGGAGTAGCTGGCCGTCGTCCGCGAGCCGTCCCAGTCGAGCTCTGTGAGATCGGTCGAGCCGCCGCGATGCATCCCGCTGCTGAGGTAGACGTGACGTGTGGGCGTGCGCAGCAGCGCGGTGAGCAGGTAGGGACTGACCACGTTGACGGGCAGGATGCCGGACCCCGAGATGACACCGGCGTTGTGGATGACCGCGTCGACCTCCGCTCCCCCGTTCAGCTCGTCGGCGACATCCCTGACGGCGCGGCGATCCGTGAGGTCGGCGATGACGAGATCGGCACCGCGATCCGTCAGCGATGAGACGGCGGCTGCTCGATCCGCGCTGCGCGCGTGGACGATCACCCGATGGCCCTGATCGAGAAGTGCGGCGGCCGTCGCGCGGCCGAGACCGTCCGTGGAGCCCGTGACGAGGATGCGTGTCATGACCCCATCCTCTCGCGATGCTCAGCATCCTCTCCACCGACAGGAACCGACCGCTCCCGGTACTCTGGCACGGTCGACTCCGCCATCCGGCGCGGTGAGACGGGGGGGATCACATGACCTGGCAGGATGCGGGGCGCGTCGAGAGGCGGCCGACGGAAGACGCTCACCCCGGGTGGGGGTGGGGCGTGGTGCTGGTGCCCGTGGCCGTCGGACTCGCGGCTCTCGGGCTGTTCTTCATCCGTGAGCTCGACCCCGGGATGGGCACCGTGATCGGCGTCGCGCTCATCGCCTGGGCCGTGTCTCTCGCGATGCCGTTCTTCGTCATCGCCTGGTATGCCGTGCAGGCTGCGTGGAAGGCATCACGCGAAGAGCGCGGGCACACGTTCGCCGCACCGTCGCGCGCGCTGCGGCGCATCGGGTTCGGCATGCGCTGGAGCTTCCGCGCACGCGGCACGCTCTTCAATCCCGCGTCGTACGACGGACCCGACCTGCCGATGCTCGTCGTGGGCAAGGTGGTGCACATCCTCGCGATCGTCGTCCTGGTGATCGCCGGGCTCGTCGCCGCCCTCGTCGGGATCGCCTCGCGCTGAGCAGGATCCCGCATCCTCCGATGCGTCGTTGCCGATCCGCGAATCAGGATGCCGGAACGGATGCCTCGCGCAGCTGCGCGGGACTCCAGCGGACCCCGAGCGCGCTCGACAGCGCCACCTGTGCGACCCCCGTCGAGATCGACGCGTCGGCATCCGCGAAACGCACCGGAACGTTCGCGGTGCCCGTCGCCGTGTAGTCGATCTCCGCCTGCACGAGGCCGAGGAACGGGTCTCCGAGCGCGCGCGCCGGCCCCCGATCACGACCTCTGCCGCGTCGAGCACTGCGGCGATGAGCTTGATGGTGCGCGCGAGTGCGCGTGCGCCCTCAGCCAGCTTCTCTTCATCGGCAGACGCGGCCAGCGCGGTGATCGCCTCGTCATCCATGGCGTCATCGAAGTCATCGCCCAGCATCGCCGTCATCGACGACGCCGATTCCAGGCATCCCTGGCGTCCGCAGCGACACGCGCGCGCATCCTCGCCGAACTGCACCTGGACGTGACCGATCTCGCCCGCGCGATCGCGTGGGCCCGGTGCGAGCTCGCCGTCGAGAGTCACCGCCGCACCGATCCCGGTGCCGATGTGGATGAACAGCCGGTATCCGGACGACTCATCCTCTCGGGCCGCTTCGGCGATCGCCTCGGCATCGACGTCGTTCACGAGAAGGACGGGAACCGAGAGCAGGCGCTCGAAGCGCTCGGCGAGCGGCACGTCGGTCCATCCGAGCTGCACGCTCTCGAACACGCGGCGGCCGTCTGTCGTCCCGGGAAGCTGCACGCCCGCGACGAGCAGCCGTCCGGCGTACTCGGCGGCGATCTCCGTCAGCGCAGCGTCGAGCATTCGCACCCGCGATTCATCGGAGAACGCGACTCGCCGTGTCTCGACCTCGGTGCCGTCGAGCGCGACCAGAGCGATGCGCGCATCGGTCGGTCGGATCACGAGCACCAGGATGACGTGATGCTCGGCCTCGATGCTCAGCGTGGTCGCTCGTTTGCCGCCCGTGCTGGCGGCCTGCTCGCCGTCGACGACCAGCTGCAGCTCGATGAGCTCGGCGACCAGCGACGAGGCCGTCGCCGCAGTGAGGCCGGTGGCTCGGGCGATCCCCGCCCGGGTCTCGGAGCCCGGGTTGCGGAAGACCAGCTGCAGCGCCCGGCGCAGGTTCGCGCGGCGGACCGAGGCCTGGGTGTCGAGTGCGTCATCGCCGTTCAGCATGGTGCCGGTCCCGGTGCAGGAATCAGTTGACAGACCTGGTGGTTCTGCGTACCCTCGGTCATAGTTTATTCAATAAACTTAGTTCGGTCCCCGGGCGAGTGAGTGCTGCACACACCGTCACTCGCTCGGAAGGCCGGATCATCGTCCTTCGGCGGCTTCGGTGTGATGGCGGATCACTTCGGCCACGACGAAGTTGAACCACTTCTCGGCGAACTCCGGATCGAGATGCGCCTGCTCGGCGAGTGCCTTGAGCCGCGCGACCTGCTGCTCCTCGCGACCGGGATCGGATGCCGGCATCTCGTGCTCGGCTTTGAGCTGACCGACCTGCTGCGTGGCGCGGAAGCGCTCGGCGAGCATGAAGATGAGTGCGGCGTCGATATTGTCGATGCTCGAACGCAGTCGGAGGAGTTCAGCTCGGGGGTCTTCGGCGGCGGTCATGCCCCCTACTCTACGGAAACACGCGGCAGAACGACCCCACCCTGAAGGGGGATGCCTCCCGGATGGACCCGCGCTCGGCCGCTATCGTGAGCACATGAGCCGAGAAGAGCAGGACCCGTCGAAGAGCGCGTCTGCTGCCGCATCCGAACCCTCCTCGGCACCCGACGTCGCAGCGTCGATCACCGAAGCATCCGCCGACACCCCGGGGTCCGCGAGCTCCCCCGCAGGAGACACCGCCGTTCCGGCGATCTCCCCCCACACCCCGAAGACGTCGCCGGCAGTTCATCACGGGGTCGTCGAGCCGATGACTCCGAGCCGCTCGTTCTGGACGCGCATCGACCGGCCTTTCGTGTTCGGATTCCTGGTGACGATCGGCGGCCTCGCCGCCATCGTGCTCGGTCTGGCCGTCGCGAACCTGTCGACCGTGCTCATCTACATCGCCCTGGCACTGTTCGCCGCCCTGGGCCTCGACCCCACCGTGCGCTTCCTCGAGCGGCGCGGGCTGTCTCGCGCCATCTCGGTGGTCGTCGCGATCCTCGGGCTCGTGGTCGTGGCGGGTCTCGTCGTGTGGATGGTTCTGCCGGTCGTGATCGACCAGGTCGCGAGCTTCGTGCGGTCGGTGCCGGGGATGATCCAGGAGTTCACCCGCAGCGACATCTACGCGACGCTCGACGCCCAGTTCGGCGACCAGTTCCAGGACCTCGTCGCCGATGTGCAGACGTTCCTCACCGACCCGGGAAACATCGCCGCGATCGGCGGAGGAGCGCTGCAGGTCGGCGCCTCGATCGCCAACGCCATCTCGGGCATCATCGTGGTGCTCGTGCTCACGCTCTACTTCGTCGCGACGCTGCCGTCGATCAAGTCGGGGATGCTCCGTCTCGCTCCCGCACGTGACCGCGCTCGCGCAAGCGACATCACCGAGCAGATCACCGATTCCGTAGGCGCCTACGTGATGGGAATGGTCGTGCTCGCGTTCTGCAACGCCGTGCTCGCTTTCCTGCTCTATCTGTTCCTGGGCCTGCCTTTCCCGCCGCTCATGGCGACCGTCGCCTTCTGCATCACGCTGATCCCGCTCGTCGGATCGGTGATCTTCTGGATCATCGGCACGAGCCTCGCCCTGTTCACGAACCCCGTGGCAGCGCTCGTCTTCGCCCTCATCTACCTCGTGTACATGCAGATCGAGGCCTACGTCATCACCCCGCGCGTCATGAACAAGGCCGTCGCCGTTCCGGGTGCCCTCGTCGTGATCGGCGCCCTCGCCGGCGGCACGCTGCTCGGACTGCTCGGCGCTCTCGTGGCGGTGCCGGTCGCGGCATCCATCCTCATCGTGATCAAGCAGGTGCTGATACCCCGGCAGGACGCCAGGGTCTAGGCAGTCCCTGGACGCAGAAGTGCCCGGCCCCCTGAGGGGCCGGGCACTTCTGTGAGGACGACTCGGATCAGACGAGGTCGTTGTCAGCGAGCCACTTCTTCGCGATGTCCGCGGAGGACTGCTCCTCGACCGTGCTGAGCACGTTGAGGGCGACGAGCTCCTCGCCGGTCAGCTTGGCGCTGATGGCGTTGAGGACATCGGAGACGTCGTCGGCGATGTCGCTCGAGACGATCGGCACGACGTTCGACGAGATGATCAGGTTCTCGGGGTCTTCGAGAGCGACGATCTCCTCGGTCTCGAAAGCCGGGTCGGCGGTGTAGATGTCGGCGACCTGGATCTGCCCGGCGAGCAGCGACTCGAGCGTGGTCGGGCCGGTGGCCGAGAACGTCAGGTCGACGCCGTAGACCTCTTTGGCCTTGGCCGGGCTGTACGGACGCTGCTCGAACTCCGGAGCCGCACCGATCGTGACCTCGGAGGTCACCTTCGAGAGGTCGCCGATCGTCTTCAGGTCGTTCTCCTCGGCGAAGCTCTTCAGCACCGTGTAGGAGTCCTGATCGGTCGCCTCGGCGAAGTCGAGAGCGGTCAGGCTCTCGGGAAGGGCCTCCTGCAGCGCCGCGTAGACGTCGTCAGGGCTCGTGACGTCGACCTCGTCATCCGAGATGTACTCGAGCAGGCTGCCCGTGTACTCGGGGAAGACGTCGATGTCGCCCGACTCGACATCCGGCATGTACGCGTCACGCTGGCCGATGCTGAGCTGCTTCTCGACGTCGAAGCCGGCGGCCTCGAGCGCCTGGGCGTAGATCTCGGCGATGATCTCGTTGGAGTAGTACGCCTGCGAGCCGACGACGATCGTGTCGCCGCTGCCCGAGCTCTCACCGGAGTCGGACGGCTCGTCGAGCGGGTTGCTCGACGAGCAGGCGGACAGGGCGAGTGCAGCCGCGGCGACAAGACCGACGGCGAAGACAGAGCGCTTGCCTCGTGCTGTGAACATGGACTTCCTCTTTTCTGGAACTGCTGTGGGGGACTGCTGCTGTGTGGAACTGCGCGGTAGGGACGGAGGAGCCGGTGCGCGATCAGGCCGTGGCCGGAGCCGCGGCGGGAGCGAGGTCGCGCGACCGGCGACGGGTGGGACGGCCGGCACGGAGCCCCGCCGGCACCGCGGCGTGCTGGGCTGCGGCGAGGATCAGGTCGACGATCAGCGCCAGTGTGGCCACGAGGATCGCCCCGGCCAGCACCTGATCGAACTTCTGCAGGGGAATGCCCTGGATGATCGGCCAGCCGAGGCCGCCGAGATTCACGTAGGCGGCGATCGTGACGGTCGCGATGACCTGAAGGAGGGCTGAGCGGAGGCCGCCGACGAGCAGAGGCAGTCCGAGCGGCACCTCGACCTTCCAGAAGATCTGCCAGCCGGTCATCCCCATCGCCTTGGCCGAATCGATCACGCGGCGGTCGATCGCCTCGAGCCCCGTGTACGCGCCGGCGAGCAGCGAGGGGATCGCGAGCAGAACGAAGGTGATGATGGCCGCCTGCGGCACGCGCAGCACGCCGAGCAGGAGGACGAGCAGGATCATCAGGCCGAACGCGGGAATCGCTCGCGCCGCGCCGGAGATCGCGACCGCGACCTCGCGCCCCTTGCCCGTGTGGCCGATCAGCCAGCCGATCGGCACCGCGATCACCGCGGCGATCAGCACCGAGATCACCGTCAGGGCGAGATGCTCGGCCAGCAGCTTGGGCAGCGCGTAGTTTCCCGTCCACTGCTCGGGAGCGAGCATCCAGGCGAAGGCCTCGGCGAAGAGGTTCATGCCGGGGCTCCCAGCGCGATCGGCCGAGGCGCGACCTTCTTCGAGGTGGCGCGCGTCCACGGCATCAGCGCGCGACCGATCAGCAGCAGGATCAGATCGATCACGAGGGCGATGATGACCACGGCGACGACGCCCGCGAACACCTCGGCGATGATGCGCCGGTCGAGGCCGTTCGTGAACAGGTAGCCGAGGTTGGTCACGCCGATCAGGATGCCGACCGTGGCGAGCGAGATGGTGCTGACGGCCGTCACGCGGAGTCCGGCGAGGATCACCGGACCGGCGAGCGGGAACTCCACCGCCCAGAATCTGCGGAAGGCGGCGAAGCCCGTCGCCGTCGCCGCCTGGCGCACATCGTCATCGACCGAATCGAGACCGTCGGAGACCGCGCGCACCAGGATCGCGATCGCATAGATCGTGAGTGCGATGACGAGATTCGACTCGCTCCGGGCCGAATACCCGGCGACCGAGGGCAGCAGGATGAGCAGCGCGAGCGACGGGATCGTGTAGAGCAGACCGGTGAGCACGATGATCGGGCCGCGCACCAGCCGGAAACGCCACGCGACCCAGCCGAGCGGGAGCGACAGCACGAAACCGAGCACGATCGGGATGATGCTCTGACGCAGATGCACCAGAGTCAGATCGAGGATCAACCCGAGGTTGTCGGTGACCCAGTTCACGCGCCCTCGCCCTGCACAGCGCCGAGAGCGGCGGCATCCGGCCCCGCAAGAGGGCCGTCGGACGTCTCGGCCGCCGCGACGATCGCACCCTGCGTGCGCCCCTCGGAGTCGACCACGACGGTGCCGTGCGGGGTCTCTTTGAGGTGGAGGGCCCGACGCCCACGGTCGGCTCCGATGAACGAGGCGACGAAGTCGTCTGCCGGGTTCTCGATGATCTCGCTCGGGCTGCCCACCTGCACGATGCGCGCGCCCTTGTCGAGGATCACGACCTGATCGCCGAGCAGGAAGGCCTCGTCGATGTCGTGGGTGACGAACACGACGGTCTTGTCGAGTTCGTGCTGCAACCGCAGCGTCTCCTGCTGCAGGTCGGCGCGCACGATCGGGTCGACGGCGCCGAAGGGCTCGTCCATCAGCAGGATGTTCGGATCCGCCGCAAGACCGCGGGCCACGCCGACGCGCTGCTGCTGACCGCCCGAGAGCTGACTGGGATACCGGTCGGCGAGTGACTGGTCGAGCCCGACCGTCTTGAGCAGCTCACGCGCGCGCTCGTGCGCCGGCCCCTTCTTCACGCCAGTCAGACGCAGCACGGTGGCGACGTTGTCGATCACCGTGAAGTGGGGCATCAGGCCGGAGTTCTGCATGACGTAGCCGATGCGGCGGCGCAGGGCGACGGGGTCGCCGCCGAGCACGCTCTCGCCGTCGATCTCGACCTCGCCCGAGGTCGGCTCGACCATGCGGTTGATCATGCGCAGCAGAGTGGTCTTGCCGCATCCCGAGGATCCGACGAACACCGTCGTCTTGCGGGACGGCAGCACCAGGCTGAAGTCCTTCACGGCGGTCGTGCCATCGGGGAACTGCTTGGTGACGTTGCGGAACTCGATCACGATTTACTACTCTCCGGTCGATCGATCGACGAGGCGCGCATCAGCGCCTCGACTGCGGCATACAGAGGTCATGCAGAGACCTCGACCCGCGGGTCGAAGGCGACGAAGCCCGAGAAGTCCTTGCCCACACGGTCGAAGGCGCTCGGATACGGCGTCGGATAAGACCAGGCGTAGTCGGTGTGCAGCTCGCCACCGGCCTGGACGGAGAAGTACTGGGCGGCGCCCTTCCACGGGCATGTGTACGGAGTGGGGCTCTCGACGAGCACGCCCTCCGTGATGGATGCCGGCGGGAAATACCAGTTTCCCTCGATGCGCGCGAGATCGCTCTCGTCGGCTTCGGCGATGACGGTTCCTGCGAGTACAGCCTTCATGGTCCTGCCTCCTCGGATGTGTGTTCGAGCGTATAAGACGTGTGCGACATTCGGCCGGGGGTTGTGCCGGAGGTCGTCAATGTGGGAAACAATCCTGCTCCGGGCGCGCCGATCGCGCCAGTCTCTCGTCGGTTGTTCGGAGCGGATGCCGAAACGGATGGGCCGCGCGGCGTCCGTCGTCGGCATCCGTCCGATGGGCTCAGGCCGAGTCCCTCCCGTAGGACTCGAGCAGCCGCAGCCAGATCTCGCTGATCGTCGGGTACGCCGGAACGGCGTGCCACAGGCGGGCGATCGGCACCTCGCCGACGATCGCGACCGTGGCCGTCTGCACGAGCTCGGCGACCTCGGGGCCGACGAAGGTCGCTCCGATGATCACGTCGCGCTCCTTGTCGATCACGAGGCGGGCCTGCCCCTCGAAGCCGTCCTCATAGAGGCTCGCGCCGGCGACAGAACCCAGGTCGTAATCGACGACGGCGACGTCGGTTCCGGCCTTGCGGGCCTCTGCCTCGGTATGCCCGACCGAGGCGACCTCGGGGAACGAGAAGGTCACCTGAGGGGCGCCCGCGCTGTCCGCGGTGGCGACGTGACGACCCCAGGCCGCATCGTCGACGTCCTCGCCCTTGGCGCGCGCCGCGATCACGTCGCCCGCTGCTCGCGCCTGATACTTGCCCTGGTGCGTGAGCAGCACACGACCGTTCACATCGCCGACCGCATAGAGCCAGTCGGATCCGGGAACACGCAGCGTGTCGTCGACCGTGATCCAGCGACCGGGCTCGAGACCGGCGACGTCGAGGCCGATGTCGCCGCTGCGAGGAGACCGCCCGGTCGCCACGAGGACCTCGGCAGCGGTGACCGTCGACCCGTCGTCGAGCACGATCTCGACTCCCCCGTCGCCTCGCGTCACGCTGGTCGTGCCGGTGTCGGTGCGGACGTCGACACCGAGCTCCTTCAGCCCGGCCGCGACGCGCTCCCCGGCGAACGGCTCCATCGAACCCAGCAGACCGCTGCGGGCGATGATCGTCACCGTCGAACCGAGGGCCGCATAAGCCGTGGCCATCTCGACAGCCACGACCCCGCCGCCGATCACGGCCAGCGACTCGGGCAGCTCCTCTGCGCTGGTCGCCTCGCGGCTGGTCCAGGGGGACGAGTCGCGCAGGCCCTCGATGGGCGGGATCACGGCATCCGATCCGGTGCTGATCGCGACGGCGTGGCGGGCCCGGAGCACGCGGGTGCCGCCGTCGGCATCCGTCACCGTCACCTCGCGCTCACCCGTCAGACGACCGTGCCCGCGGGCGAGGTCGATGCCGGCGGAGTCGAGCCACTTCACCTGTCCGTCATCCGACCAGTTGCTCGTGAACGAGTCGCGGCGGTCGAACACCGCGCGCACGTCGAGCGACCCCGTCACCGCCTCGGCCGAGCCCTTGACCTTCTGCGCGGCTCGCAGCGCCTGGGCCGGACGCAGCAGCGCCTTCGACGGCATGCATGCCCAGTACGAGCACTCACCGCCGACCAGCTCGCTCTCGACGATGATCGCGGTCAGTCCGTTCTGCACGGCGCGGTCGGCGACGTTCTCGCCCACCGGCCCGCCGCCCAGCACGATCAGGTCGTAGTCGTCGGTCTTCTCAGCAGTCATGGGGTGCACCTCTCCGTCGCCCAGTCTTGCTCAAGTCCAACGTCGAGTCACGGGGTGGTTGTTCCGCGACGCGCCGTCGGGCGCGTTGCGACCTGAGTTGTGAACGTCCGGTCAGGCACCCCGAGGCGCCACCCGAGGAGCGAGCACCGCCGCGGCGAGCGCGATGATCCCCGCGAAAGCGAACACCGCGACGAACGGGTCGCCCACCCCCGCGATGCCGGTGAACAGCACCCCGGCGATCGCGAGCGCGAGCGCGCTGCCGAACGAGTCGGCGACGGTCATCGCCGAGCTGTTGAAGCCCTGGTTCTCGGGTGCCGACATCTCGAGCGTCAGCGCGCTGGTCCGTGGGCTCATGAGCCCCATGCCCGCACCGGCGACGATCCAGGCGACGATGATCACGGCGACCGGCGCGGCGAGCACGGCGGCGACGAGCGCCAGCAGGACGCCTGCGACGACCAAGACCGTGCCGACACGCACGGCCACCGCACTCGAGAGCCGGACGCCCAAGCGTCCCTGAAGGGTGGCGGCCGCCGACCAGGCCAGCGCCCCGCCGGTGAGGGAGAGCCCCGCGATGGTCGGCGACACCGCGTAGCGGTCGGTCAGCAGGTAGGGGATGTAGACCTGAGCGCCGAAGAATCCGGCGGCGGCGAGCCCTCGCACGAGGAGCACGGAGGGAAGGCCGCGTCGGGCGCGGAGGGTTCCCGCGGGCAACAGCGCACGAACCGCGACGAGCGCCACGACGACCGCGACTGCCGCGAGAACAGGACCCGCTCCCGGCACATCGCCCACCAGATTCAGCGTGAGCACGGCGACCGCCGCGAGCACCGACCAACCGATCCGCCCGAAGGCCCATGGCGTCGTCGCATCGCGGTCGCCGTCGAGGCCCCGGAGCGCGGGGACGACCATGAGCAGCGCCGGCACCACGAGGAACACGACGCCGAGGAAGACCCAGTGCCAGCTCCACAGTTCGGTGACGGCACCCGCCACGGTCGGCCCGATGAGCGAGGGCACGACCCAGGCTGCGGCGAACCCCGCGAAGATCGCCGGATGCAGCTCGCGTGGATACACGCGGGCGACGACCACATAGAGCGCCACCATCAGGCCGCCGTTGCCGAGCCCCTGTGCGAAGCGTCCCGCGACGAGCACCTCCATGCTCGGCGCGAGTCCGGCGACGACCAGACCGAGGACGAACAGCGCCACCGACGCGTAGAGGGGGGCAACGGGTCCCCGGCGATCCGCCCAGTTGCCCGCAACCGCCATGCCGATCACACCGGTCGCGAGCGGACCCGCGAACGCGAGGGCGTAGAGGCGCTCGCCGGCGAGGTCGGCGCTCACCGCCGGCATGACCGTCGTGACGGCCAGGGACTCGAACGCTCCGAGGAACACGAGCGCGCACGCGCCGATCGTGATCCATGCGTAGGTGCCGCTCAGGATGCCGGTGCGGGCGTTGGCGGTCGGAACCGCACCCGTGTCGATAGTCATAGGTTCGACCGTAAAACCCCAACAATGGTTGAGGTCAAGCCGCGAACGACGGGCGCGTCAGCGAACCGGCAGGATGTGCGTCGGCGCCGGGGCCTGCGCGAGGTGGCGGATGCCGAGCGGCGCGCCGGTGCGCTCGTCGAGGTCGATCAGCGCGACGGTGTCGGAGCGCTGCCCCGCGACCAGCAGCTTGCCCTCGTGCACGACGTGATGACGCGGCCAGTCCACGCCCGAGTCGGCGAGGGCGATCGACTCGAGAGCCTCGCCTCCCCCGCGCACACGGAGCGCGGCGATCGTGTTGCTGCCGCGCAGGGCCGTGTAGAGGAACTGCGCGTCACGGCTGCGGGCGAGTTCGGCGGGGAAGTCCACGCCGATCTCGGCGATCGGGCTCGCGAGCACCGACGACACGACAGCCCACGTGCCGTCGCGCCCGGCGCCGAGAGTGAACACCTCGCACGAGTACTCGGTCACCACGTGCAGGTGGCCGCTGGGGTGCACGACCATATGCCGGGGGCCGGTGCCGACGGGCAGCACGACCTCGTGATCGAGCACCAGTCCTCCCCCGGTGGGTCGCCAGATCCGCACCAGGTCGAAGCCGAGATCGGTGGTCGCGATGCGCCCGTCGGCGAGGAAGGCTGCCGAGTGCGCGTGCGATGCGCGCTCCTCACCCGACGCGGTGAGCTCGCCGGGATACGGATCGGATGCCGCGACCGCGACGCCCGCCGGAGGCGCCGCCTGGAGCGGCTCGCCGAGGAGAGCGGCACGCAGTTCGGCTGCCTTGTTCACGGCATCCGGCACCAGGCGGCCCTGCGAGTCGATGCCGATGCGTACGACCCGGCCGTCCCCGTAGCAGCTCGCGACGAGGAACGATCCGCTCGACGAGACCGCCACGTGGCAGACGCCGTCGCCCGCGGCGACCGGCTCACCGAGCGGCTTCAGCGTCGAGTCACCGCTGCGCGCGAACGCCTGCACTCCGGCATCCCCTTCGAGCGCCGCGTAGACGACGTCGAGCGACGGATGCTGCGCCAACCACGACGGGGAGGGGGTCTGCGTGACCGCTCCCCGATACTCGAGTGCGGTGGGCGCGCTCTCGTCGCCCGCGAGCAGGCCGATGCCGTCGGCCGAGCCGTCCATCGCGGGTCCGTACCCGCCGAGCCAGAACCGGGTCATGTCAGCCTCAGTCGAGCAGGTCGTGACGCACGATGACCTGGTCGCGCTCGGGGCCGACGCCGATGACGGAGATGCGCGTGTTGCTCATGCCCTCGAGCGCGATGACGTAGTCCTGCGCGTTCTTCGGCAGGTCGTCGAACGTGCGTGCCGTCGAGATGTCCTCGCTCCACCCCGGGAAGTACTCGAGGATCGGCGTCGCGTGGTGGAAGTCGGTCTGGTTGACCGGCACCTCGTCGAAGCGCCGACCGTCGACGTCGTATGCGACGCAGACCGGGATCTGCTCGAGTCCGGTGAGGATGTCGAGCTTGGTGAGGACGAGATCGGTGATGCCGTTCACACGCGTCGCGTAGCGGGTGATCGGGGCGTCGTACCAGCCGACCCGGCGCGGACGGCCCGTGGTGGTGCCGAACTCGAAGCCGCGCGACCGCAGCCACTCGCCCTGCTCGTCGAACAGCTCGGTGGGGAACGGACCGGAGCCGACACGGGTCGTGTAGGCCTTCACGATGCCGACGATGCGGTCGAGCGCTCCGGGGCCGACGCCCGATCCGGTGGACGCGCCGCCCGCCGTGGCCGACGACGACGTGACGAACGGGTAGGTGCCGTGGTCGACGTCGAGCATGGTGGCCTGACCGCCCTCGAACACGACCACCTCGTCGCGGCGCAGGGCCTCGTCGAGCAGGTATCCCGTGTCGGCGACCATCGGCCGCAGGCGCTCGGCGTACGAGAGCAGGTCTTCGACGACCTCGTCGGCGGTGATCGCGCGACGGTTGAAGATCTTCACCAGCAGGTGGTTCTTCTGGTCGAGGGCGCCTTCGACCTTCTGGCGCAGGATGTTCTCGTCGAAGAGGTCCTGCACGCGGATGCCGACGCGGTTGATCTTGTCCGCGTAGGCGGGGCCGATGCCACGGCCGGTCGTGCCGATCATGCGCTTGCCGAGGAAGCGCTCGGTGACCTTGTCGAGAGTGCGGTGGTACTGGGTGATGATGTGCGCGTTGGCGCTCACCTTCAGACGGGAGACGTCGATGCCGCGGCCGCCGAGCGCCTCGAGCTCGCTGAAGAGCACCTCGAGGTCGATCACGACGCCGTTGCCGATCACCGGCGTGACGCCCGGCGACAGGATGCCGGACGGCAGCAGGTGCAGTGCGTACTTCTCATTGCCGACCACGACGGTGTGGCCCGCGTTGTTGCCGCCGTTGAACTTGACGACCCAGTCGGTGCGCTCGCCGAGCAGGTCGGTGGCCTTGCCCTTGCCCTCATCGCCCCACTGGACGCCGACGATAACGATTCCTGGCATGGGTATCCCCCTTGCTTTCGCCGGGTTTGCACCGGCTGATGAGCTGGCCCTCTTCGGGCGGCTCCATCCTATCGAAGGTCGTTCGCCGACCCTCCGGGCTGTGGGCGGCGGACGCTCTCGAACGGACTGCAGCGACCCGTGGCGGAAAACGAGCGGATGCTGTCGCTCGGGCGCATCGCCGATGTCGGTGGCCGGTGCCAGGATCGAAGGATGCCGAAGACCGGTCGCGTGCGTCGCGACGACAGCCTGAACCCCGCGAAGCCCCGCCCACAGGGTCCGCTCGTGCTTGTCGCCGCACTGGTGACGGTGGTGCTGTGGGCCTCGGCGTTCATCGGCATCCGCGGCGCCGGTCCGCACTTCGACCCGGGCGCGCTGGCGCTGCTGCGCATGGCTGTAGGAAGCGCCGTGCTCGCGATCATCGCGGTGCGCCACGGCATCCGTCTTCCCGACCGGAGGCACTGGTGGCTCGTCGCGGTCTGGGGCGTCGGGTGGTTCTGCGTCTACAACCTGGCCCTCAATGCCGCCGAGCGCACGCTCGATGCCGGCACGGCCGCGATGGTGGTCAACCTCGCGCCGCTCATGGTGGTGGTCTTCAGCGGGCTCTTCCTGCGTGAGGGCTTTCCGAAGCCGCTGATCATCGGCGCGCCGATCGCCTTCCTCGGTGTCGTCCTGATCGGCATGAACTCGTCGACGAGCGAGGGTCCCGACATCACCGGGCTGCTGCTCGCGCTGCTCGCGGCAGTGATGTACGCGGGATGCACTCTGCTGCAGAAGCATCTGCTCAGCGCGGGGTCCGACGCGACCACGCTGACGTTCCTCGGCGCGGTGGCCGGCACGGTCGCGCTGCTCCCGTGGGCAGGCAGCCTGGTCGGAGCACTGCAGACGGCCCCGCTCGGCTCGACGCTATGGGTGGTGTATCTCGGCATCTTCCCGACGGCGGTCGCGTTCACCACCTGGGCGTACGTCCTGCAGCGCAGCACGGCCGGCCAGACGTCGGCGACGACCTATGTCGTGCCCGCGATCGCGATCCTCATGTCGTGGGCGATCCTCGGTGAGGTGCCGACCCCGCTCATGTTCGTCGGCGGTGCACTGTGCCTGCTCGGGGTGCTCGTGACACGGATGAAGTGGGGACGCCGCGCCGCGTGACGTGACGGCATCGAGGCTAGCGTCAACCGGCATACTGACCGATAAAGTGTGCGCGGAGGCGAAATGACGACCTGGTGGCCCTACGCCCGACTGGCAGCAGCAGCGCTCGGACTCGCGGCGATCATCGCCCAGCTCGCACGCAGCGTCGAGAACGCTCTCGCGGCCACCACCGAGTGGGGCCAGCACCTGCCGACGGTCGCGGCGAACTTCCTCAGCTTCTTCACGATCCTGTCGAACCTGCTCGCGGCCATCGTGCTGATCGTCGCCGCGGTCTGGGCGCTGCGCCACCGTCACGACGAGGAGCGGGAGCCCGGCTGGCTCGCTGTCCTCCTCGTCTGCGTCAGCACGTACATGATCGTCACGGGCATCGTCTACAACACCCTGCTCCGCGGCGTCGAACTGCCCCAGGGCGTCACGGTCCCCTGGTCGAACGAGGTGCTGCACGTCGTCTTCCCGTTGTTCCTGCTGGTCGACCTGCTGTTCGCTCCGCGGCGGCGCGCGCTGCGCTGGCGTACCGTGGCGATAGCGACGATCTTCCCCATCGTGTGGGTCGTCTACACGATGATCCGGGCGAATCTCATCGTCGCCCCCGCCACCGGCGAGGCCTGGTGGTATCCGTACCCGTTCCTCAACCCCCACATCGTGCCGGGCGGCTATCTCGGGGTCGCCGGCTACATCGTCGGCATCGCCATCGCCATCATCGGCGTGGCCTGCGTGGTCATCTGGGTGGGCCGCAAGCGCGGCGCCCCTCAGGACGTCGCCGACACGACGCACGTCGAGGAGTCCCCGCGCGCCCGAGGATGATGCGGCGAGAAGCCTGCCCCGAGGCGGAGCGGCTCACGCTGCGGCTATCGGGTTCCGCCCTCGGGCCTGAACGTCGCGAGCACCGCATCGCTCACGTGCTGAGGAGTCGTGGCCAGGGCCTCGCGCGGATCGAGGAGGCGAGTCGGAACACGGTCACCGCGAAGCTCCTCCCGCGTCGATGGTTCGAGTACGTAGAGACGAAGGGCGAGCCAGAGCAGTGTCCCGTCCAGCCCCAGCGCTGCCGGGTCGATGTCGATCACGCCGCGCCTGCGTGAGAAAGGATGACGCCACCGTTCCCGATAGCTCTGGGCGTCAGGACGAACACCCACCTTCAGAACCATCGAGTTGTTCATGCCGACGCCGAGGTCGATGCTCTGGATGTCGTCCCAGTGCACTTCGGCATCCAGGTGGAAGGTCGCGGATCCGAGTCCGCGGGGATGCAGGAACAGTCGCCGAGGCTGCCGCAGTGAGATCAGGTGACTGACGACAGGACCCAGCAGCAGCACGGCGACCAGTGCCCAGACGATGCGCCACACACCGCTGACGGTCGCCACCACGACCGCGAAGGTCGACGCGGCGGCGAGCGCCGCGACCAGCGTCATCGCGGGCACGAGCTTCGATCCGGGAAGGAGGATGCCCCCGGGGACGCTCGCACTCGCCCGACTGATGTCCTCCGCGCTGACGCGCCGGCGAGAGAGCGTGGTGAGCCAGAGTGTCACCGCGATCACCCACCACAGCGAAGGGACAGCGATGAGCACGCCGATCATGGATCGCATGGACCCGGTGTCGTGCAGGTACGCCCAGGCGCAAGCAGAGGTGGCGACGGCCGCGAGGATCACGTTCAGCACGACCACGGCCACCCACAACGGTCGTCCGATCGAGTACTCGAGCGCACTGCGCGGCATCGTTCTGGGCTGCTTCATCGTTCCCGCATCATCCGAAGATCGAGCTCTCAGCTAAGCACGCGTCCGTCGCTCCGCCGATATACGCGTCGGGCCGGATCAGATCCCATGATGTCGAGTCACGGATGCCGTCCCCCCTGCGTGGCCCGCCGCCGCGCCATCCGCGCCGGGGCCGGAGCCGCGCCGGCCGATGCGGTTACGCTGGTCGACGGGGGGTCGTCGACGCGTCCCCCGTGGGAACGAGGAGACACACCGATGAACGAGCCCTACGCGCCCGGCCCCTCCGCAGGTTCGACGCCGCCGCCTCCGCCTGCGCCCTCCGCCCAGGCCGCCGCACCGGCTCCTCCCGCTCCCGCGACCCGCTCCGAATCGTCGGCCCCCGCGGCCCCCGCGGCCTCCCCGTCGGCGAGCAGGAAGTCCGAAGCGCCGACGGACGCCGAGCTCCAGCGCGCGAGCGCCGTGCTGAAGACCGTGTCCGACGCGTACTCGGCCAAGATGGTCGGCCAGGAGCGTCTGCGCATGAGCCTGCTGATCTCGCTGATCGCGGGCGGGCACATCCTGCTCGAGAGCGTTCCGGGTCTGGCGAAGACCACCGCGGCCAGCACCCTCGCCGACACCGTGAGGGCGCAGTTCAAGCGCATCCAGTGCACCCCCGACCTGCTGCCCAGCGACATCACGGGCAACCAGATCTACGACGCGGCGACCGGGTCGTTCCGCACCGTGCTCGGACCGGTGCACGCGAACTTCGTGCTGCTCGACGAGATCAACCGCTCGAGCGCCAAGACCCAGAGCGCCATGCTCGAGGCCATGCAGGAGCACCAGACCACGATCGGCGGCGAGGTCCACCACCTGCCCAAGCCGTTCCTGGTGATCGCGACGCAGAACCCCATCGAGCAGGAGGGCACCTACGAGCTGCCCGAGGCGCAGATGGACCGCTTCCTGCTCAAGGAGATCGTCGAGTACCCCAGTCCCGCCGAGGAGTTCGAGATCCTCGGCCGCATCGACTCGGGAGTGCTCGATCCCGACCGTCACGTCTCGAGCGCCATCAGCCTCGACGACGTGCACATGCTGCAGGACGTCGCGAGCCGCATCTACGTCGACCCCGCGATCCGCAACTACATCGTCTCGATCGCCTACGTCACGCGGAACCCCGCCCCGTACATCGGCGAGGAGCGCGCGCGCTTCATCAAGTACGGCGCGAGCCCGCGTGCGAGCATCGCGTTCCTGCAGGCGTCGCGGGCGCTGGCGCTGCTCAACGGCCGCGGCCACGTGATCCCCGAGGACATCCGCTCGCTGCGCCACCTCGTGCTGCGACACCGCGTGCTGCTGACGTTCGAGGCCGACGCCGAGGGCATCCGCAGCGAGGAGATCATCGACCAGATCTTCGCATCCGTCCCCACGCCCTGACCCGCCATGGCCAGCCTGATCGCCCAGGTGAAGAGCAAGCTCTTCATCCACTCGTCGCGCAAGTCGCTGCACGCGCTCGACGGCGCCTACGCGTCGCTGCTGCACGGCCGCAGCCTCGACTTCGAGGACCTGCGCAAGTACGAGTACGGCGATCAGGTGCGCGACATCGACTGGCGCGCGACGGCTCGACTGGGCACTCCTCTGGTCAAGCGGCACCGTGCGATGCGGATGCACACGGTCCTCTTCGTGGTCGACACCGGCCGCTCGATGGGCGCGCTCGCGCACGACGAGAAGTCGAAGAAGGACCTCGCGATCCTCGCCACCGGCGTGCTCGGCGTGCTGGCGCTGCGGCACGGCGACGACTTCTCACTGGTCTACGGCGACTCCGACCGCATCCGCCGCCGTGCGCCGGGCCGCAGCGAGGGCGCACTGGAACACGCGCTGCGCACGATCGACCGGTCGATCGACACGAGCAGGGCAGCCAGCGACCGCGACGCGCTGCTGTCGTACGTCACGCGCACGATGTCTCGCCGCATGATCGTCGTCGTCATCACCGACGAGGCTCCGGTCACGACGGAGACCGAACGGATGCTGCGCCGACTGCGCGTGCAGCACGACGTCCTGTGGCTGACCGTGAGCGACGCCGATCCGGTGCTCGACCACGCGACGGCCACCATCCGCAGCGATGTCGACAGCATGTGGGAGGTGCCGGACTTCGTGCAGGGCGACCCCGACATCATCCGCGAGCTCGCCGCGCAGACCGAGGCCGACGCGGCACGACTCGCTGAGCTGCTCAAGCGCATGGAGATCAGCCACAGCGTGCTGGCGGGTCAGGACGACGCCGTCTCGCAGCTGCTCCAGCTGCTGAATCGGAGGTCGAATGCCCGACTCTGATGAGCTGTACCCGCCTTTCCAATACGGCTGGGGCTGGATCCTGGTCGCATTCGGCATCCTCCTGCTGCTGATCGCGGCAGCATGGGTGGTCGTGGCGCTCACCAGGCCGCGACGTGACCTCACGCTGTCGCGCGACGCCCAGGGACCGACCCTGCTCACCACCGACGTGCTGTCGCAGCTGCGGGTCGAGTACTTCGATCGGATCCAGCGCATCGAAGACGACTACCGCGCCCGCACCCTGTCCGCCCGCAACGCGAATCTCGAGCTCAGCCGCGTCGTGCGCACGTTCGTGAACGAGTACAGCGGACTCGAGGCCCCGGTGCTCGCGCTCGACGACCTCGTCTCTCGAGGGGTCCATCCCGCGCTCGTCGACGCCATGGGTCGCCACTACTACCCCAGCATCTTCCGGCCCGGTCCCGCGATCGACCCGATCGCCGGCGCCGAGGCGGCCCGAACGGTGGTGCGCACATGGCACTAGCGAACGGGTGGCTCATCCTCGTCGCCGTGGCCGTCGTCGTCATCGCGATAGCGCTCGGAATCGTCATCGGGCTGCGCAGCGGTGCGAAGACCGAGGCCCACGAGCGCGCCCGCGTCGCCCGAGCCGAGCGCCTGCGCGCGCTGCCGACTTTCCGCCAGGCGTTGAACCGCCGCGTGCTCGCACTGTCGAGCATCCTGCTGATCGGCGTGATCGCGACCCTCGCGGCCGGGGTCGTCTCCGCCCGGCCGATGGCGTCGCAGACCATCCAGCCCGTCAACACGAGCCGCGACATCATGCTCTGCCTCGACGTCTCGGGGTCGATGAGCGAGGTCGACGTCGAGGTGCTCACGGTCTTCGAGGAACTGCTCGAGGACTTCGAGGGCGAACGCATCGGCCTCACGATCTTCAACAGCTCGCCCGTGCGGATCTTCCCCCTGACCGATGACTACGAGTTCATCCGCAGCCACCTGCAGAGCATCCGCGAGAGCTTCGAGTTCACCGAATCGGTCCCCGAGCACTGGGTCGGCACGCTCAACGGCAACGGCGCCTCGCTGATCGGCGACGGCCTCGCGGCATGCGCGATGGCGTTCGACCACCCCGACGACGAGCGGTCGCGCTCGATCATCTTCGCGACCGACAACGAGGTCAACGGCGCCTCGATCGTGACGCTCGACGAGGCCGCCGCGTATGCCGCATCGAACGGCGTGCGCGTCTTCGCACTCAACCCGGTGCAGGGCAAGGACGCCGACGTCAGCGCCGAGCTCACGAAGGCCGCCGAGGCCACGGGCGGACAGGCGTACGGCCTGCGGGACACCACCACCGTGAGCGACATCGTCACGCAGGTGCAGGAGCAGGAGGCGTCCGCGCTGAAGGGTCAGGCGCAGGTCGTCTGGACAGACGCGCCGAACCTCTGGATCGTCGTGCTGATGATCTCGATGCTCTCGTTCATCGTCGTGCTGTGGAGGGTGAGACTGTGATCTTCCAGCCCGTGCTGAACGTCTTCCTCCTCGCTCTGCTCTGCGCGCCGGTGGCCGCCCTCGCCGTGATGGCGCTGGTCAGGGCGACCGGCCGCGGACGGGCGCTCTGGGCCATGCGGCTCGTCATGCTGCTCGCCTGCTTCGTCATGCTCCTGCGCCCGGGGATCCCCGGCGGTGCCACCGAGACCCTCGCGACCGACACCGACATCGTGCTCGTCGTCGACACCACCGCGAGCATCGTCGCCGAGGACTGGGACGGCGACAGGCCTCGCCTCGACGGCGTCCGCGCCGACGTGCAGGCGATCGTCGACGAGTACCCCGGTGCGCGGTTCGCGCTGATCACGTTCGACGCCACGGCCGATCTCCGCATGCCGCTCACCACCGACACCACCGCGCTCGTCTCGTCGCTCGAGGTGCTGCGCCCCGAGGTGACGAGCCAGTCGCGCGGCAGCTCCATCGGCATCGCGAACCAGCTGCTCTCGGACACCCTGTCGAACGCGGCCGAGTCGTCGCCCGATCGCTCGCGCATGGTGTTCTACTTCGGAGACGGCGAGCAGACGGTCTCGTCGGCCCCCGAGCCGTTCGACGGGAGCGCCGAGCTCACCGACGCCGGCGCCGTGCTCGGGTACGGCACCGCGGAGGGCGGACCGATGAAGCTCACCACGGGCGGCGTGGACGGTTCGTCGAGCGAATACATCGAGTACGAGGGTGCGAACGCGCTGTCGGTGATCGACGAGGGGAACCTCGAGGCGATCGCCTCGGATCTCGGAGTCGAGTACCAGCACCGGACCGCGGATGCTGCACTCACCCTGCCCGAGGCGCCCTCGACCACCGCCACCTACGCGGAGTCCGGCACCGTGGGCAACGTGACCGAGCTCTACTGGGTCGCCGCCCTCGTGATCGTGGCGCTGCTCGGCGTGGAGCTCACGAGGGCGAGCATGCTCGTGGCCCGACTGCGTCTGCTGCGAGCGCCGTCGACATCGCCGCAACGCCGGACGACCGACGGAGGTGCCGCATGACAGATCTGTCCACACGCGCCGGCGGGACAGCGTCCGACAGCCCTGAGGACCTGAGGGCGTCGGCCGCCGCCGCGCTGCTGGCCTCGAATCGTCGCCGTCGCCGCATCCGACGGTGGATCGCGATCGGCACGCTTCCGCTGACGCTGGCCGCACTGCTGTTCGTCGGCAAGATCCTCAGCATGTACGCATTCGCGCACCAGTCGATCACCGCGTACGTGGCCGATGACTATGCCGGATCAGAGGCGTCGGCCCGCGGGCAGGAGTTCGTCAACTGGTTCGAGCCCTTCAAGGCGCCGTTCAACGTCGGCACCGCGCTGGCGGGCGCCGAGAAGCTGCCGGATGCTCGGGCGAAGCTCGAGGAATCGCTCGACCTCGCGACCGGCCTCGAGGTGTGCACGGTGCGCATCAACCTCGCTCTCGTCCTCGAGCGCATGGGCGACGTCGCCCGCGCCGAGGGCGACGGCGCGGGGGCCGCGGAGTTCTACGGCGACGCGCTCACCATCACGACCGAGATGCCCGAGGAGTGCAACAGCGACGAGGCGCAGGAGCAGTCGTCCGACCCCGACCGAGACATGCAGCAGAGCAGGGAAGACCTCGAGGACCGCCTCAAGCAGAAGCAGCAGAACGAGCAGCCGCCGCCGGAGGAGGAGCAGGAGCAGGAGCCGCAGCCCTCCGAGGAGAAGCTCGAAGAGCTCGAGGACAAGCTCGAGCAGGGCACGCAGGAGCGCGATCAGCAGCAGGGCGACGATGGCGGAGGCTCGGGAACGGACAAGCCATGGTGATGGATCACGAGAAGCAGCGGGCCCGCTACGTCGCCGGCACGGAGGGTGCGCCGCCCGTGCCGCCGCCCGGCGGCTATCGCAACGCCCGCCGCCAGGCCGGGCCGGTCGTGCAGCATCCCGGCGCTCCGGCGATGTCGGGCACGGCGACCGCAGCCGAGGTCGCCTCCGCCGAGAAGAAGCCGGCGAACGCACTCGGCTGGATCGCACTCATCACCGGCATCCTGTTCGCCCTGATCCTCCTCATCATGCTCGCGATCGGAGCGACCGACGCGGTCTACGGCGTGACGATGCTGACGCTGCAGCTCGTCGTCGTCGCCGTCGTGATCGGCGCGCTGTTCACCGCCCGAGGACGCACGCTGGCAGCCGTCGCCCTCGCTGTCACGCTGATCTTCAACGTCGCCACCGTGGGCGGCATCGGTGCACTGCAGACGTCGGCCTCGGGCAGCTACGACGGCATGAAGACCGACGAGCAGAAGCACGAAGAGGCCTACCCGGGCATCAAGGGCACCGATCCGCAGGATGCCCTCAACCAGCAGTCGCTCGAAGAGGTGAAGACCGAGGCGGACAGCCTGTTCGCCGACATCCGCGAGCGCATCACCGCCGAGTACGGATACGACTGGGTGCAGGTCGGCGACGAGGATCTGCGTCCGGAGCGCAACGGCTACGGCGGCGAATCGATGCTCATCGAGTACACCTCCGTCGGCTGGGCCACCACCGAGCCGATCCAGGACTACAGCCTCAAGCTCGAGGTCATGTCGACGATCGACTCGGTCGTCGCCGAGCACGGTCTGCCCACGCTGTACTCGTTCAACGGGGAGTACTCGGGGATCGACCCGTCGATGATCGCGAAGCTCTACGGCAGCGAAGACCCGCGCGAGCAGCACACGTGGGAGTACTACACCGAGAACTACCCCGATCCGATGAGGTTCTACGCGAACATCTTCGACCTCTCGAACGACCCGTCGGGCGACTTCCTGACGACGCGCGAGGCGCAGAACGCCCGCACCGGCGAGCCCCTCGAGGGGCTGCAGATGGTGGTCATCGCGAGCGCCGTGCTCAGCGATGCGGACCGAGCCGAGTTCGAGCAGAAGCTGCAGGAGTACCCCGGGTTCTGAGCCCTGCCGAGTCTGCTATCCCCGACCGGCCGCGGATCGGTAGAGTGCGGTGATGAAGTCGGAGGATCGCGCCACGTGGACCATCACGACGCATGACTGGGCGCGAGATGTCGACGTCGATCACCTGCACGGCATCCGCGACGAACGAGCCATGTACGAACCCGGCGGACGCCGCCATCAGATCCTCGAAGTCCTCGCGTACGCGGACGACGAGGCCGCTGGGCTCGGGCGAATCGGCCATGTCGTCGTGAGCATCTCTCGCGACGGCTCGGTGTCGGTCGCCGACGATGGCCGCGGCACCGACACGCGGACCGACGGCGGGGGTAACATCGTGCGGAAGCCCGTCATGGCCACCCGGGATATCCGCTTCTTCGAATCTGCCTCGGCACCGCTTCTGCCGGATGGTCTGCCGCGCCGCGGAATGTCGACAGTCTCGGCACTCAGCTCTGTCCTCGCCCACGAGAACCGGCGGGCTGACGGGCGGTGGGTGCAGGAATACCACCACGGAGTCCCGTCGACGGACCTGCGCATCCTGGCCGATCCGGCAGAAGTCTCACCCGGCGCCGGCGCGGGGACCGGGACGACGGTGACGTTTCGCTCCGAGCTCGGCGACCCGACGGACCTCAGCGACACGGATCTCGCCGCGTTCCGTTGGGTGAGCATCCGGGTCGTCCGCGAGGGCTGACCTATCGGGCGGGCTCATCGCGGTGATGCTAGCTCGCGAGCGAGAGCCCCGCGGCGAGCGCGAAGCCCAGCACGGTCGCGAGCCCGGTCACCTGCTTGGCCTTCTGCTGCGCGTCGGGCACCATCGAGTCGACGAGCATCACGAGCAGCGCGCCTGCCGCGAAGCCGCTCGCGCCGGCCCGGAAGTCGTCGCCGGTGCTGCTCGCCACCGCGAATCCGGCGACGGTCGCCAGCGCGCAGATGACCGAGATGCCGGCCCACAGCAGCAGCACGCGCGACTTCGCCATGCCGCCCTTCAGCAGGTCGGCGGCCGAGCCGATCGACTCGGGTAGGTTCGAGACCACGATCGCCACGACGAGCGCGATGCTCACCGGTTCTCCGGAGGCCAGTCCGATTCCCAGCACGAGCTGCTCGGGGATGCCGTCGAGCAGTGCTCCGAGCGCGAGCGGGACGCCCGCTCCCCGTTCCTGGGACTTCGCGGCTCGCGCATCGAGGATCCGGTCGGCGATGAAGTACGCGAGCGCGCCAGCGACCACGCCGACGATGAGAGGGATGGGGCCTGCGAGGTCCAGCCCCTCCTCCCACAGCTCGAAGGCGATGGAGGCCATCAGGGCACCGGCTCCGAAGCCGAGCACGATGCCCAGCCAGCGCGGCGGCCAGGTGCGCAGCAGAGCGAGAACAGCGCCGACGATGAGGGGCGACGCCGCGACGACGCCCCACAGGATCGCTCCACCCATGCCGTCCTCCTTCACGGACACTCTGCCACCGTCGGGGCCGATCGTGCAGAAGCGAAGAGCTACGCCCGCGCGCGTCGGGCCGCGTCGCCTCAGTCGACCGCGACGCGATGGATGCCGAGGTCGGTGCGCCCGGGAAGCAGGTCCGATCGCAGCGCCCGGGTGCCGTGGTAGTCGCCATCGCGCAGCCGACGGTACGGGCGGCTCGGAGATTCGAACGCCACTCCGGCGAGCCTCTCGATCAGCCGTGCGCTCTCGAGATCGACGCGCTCCGCGTCCAACCCGTCAGCGTCGTGGACGACGTGCAGGTCGAGCGGCTCGATGCCCGTGTACCAGAGGGTGCCGTGGGTCAGCGGGAACAGCAGCGAGTCCAGATCCCCGCTGATGCCCCGTTCTCCGATCGAGCGCTCGTCCTCCCCTGCCGTCACGATCACGAGGGCTCGGCGCCCGGCGAGCGGGCCCTCTCCGTATCGCAGCGGCAGACCGGTCTCGGCATCCGCGGGGCCGTAGGCGAAGCCGTTGGTGAGCACCCGGTCGAGCCAGCCTTTGAGGATCGCCGGCGGTCCGTACCACCACAGCGGGAACTGGAGCACGACGAGGTCGGCGGCCGCGAGCTTGCGCTGCTCCTCGGCGACGTCCGGCGGCAGCTGGCCCGCGGCGTACGCCTCGCCCATCAGGTCGACGACGCTGCCCTCACGCCCCCGGGGCTCGCCCAGATCCGGCGTTGCGAGAACCGGATCGAAGCCCTGAGAGTACAGATCGGTGATCTCGACATCGTGGTCGTGCGCGAGGGCGTCGACCCCATCTCGGAACAGTCGCGCGTTGAACGAGCTCGATTGGGGGTGGGCATAGATCCAGTGGACGGTCGGGCGCGATGCTGACACGGGTGTCCTTCCTTCAGCGGGCATCGATGGCCGGGTTCTCGGCAGCGCTCACCGGCGAGCGTCTCCACAGCGGCAGGAGCGCGGCGGCGACGACCGCGACGGTCGCGACCAGCAGGGCGACGAGGAAGCCGCGAGACCCGACGATCGATGCGATCGTGCCGAGCACCGCGATGCCGAGACCGCCGCCGAGGGCGAACCCGACCTCCTGGATCGCCCCCACCTGACCGGCGTCGTCCTCCGTCGTGACGTCGAAGAGCGTGGTGGCGGCGAGCGTCGCCGCGACTCCGAACCCCGCGCCGACGAGCACCAGAGGGATCACGACCAGCTCGACGCCCGTCGACAGCCACGCGAGTCCCGCCCCCTGCACCACCAGGGCGAGCACGGTGAGCGTCGGCGAGGTCAACCACCGCAGGAACAGGGGTGCGAGCACCCCGCCGAGGGCGATCGCCACCGCCTGCGGGAGGATCGCGATACCGGCTTCGGCCGCGCTGAAGCCCCGCGCATCCTGCAGGTGCAGGCTCACCAGGAGCACGGATGCCGTCGACACCCCGCTGCTCGCCACGATGCGCACGATCGCAGGGCTGAAGCCGGGCACGCCGAACAGCCGCATGTCGATGAGAGGCTCGGCGAGGGCACGCTGGCGGCGGATGAAGAAGACGAGCGTCACGACGGCGATGACACCCGCGATGCCGGCGGCGAGGGGAGCGGCGAGCACCTCGTGCAGGGCGAAGACGAGAGACCCGAGCGCGACGATCGACGACACGATGCTGAGGATGTCCCACGACGGGCGACGGGAGCTGCGCGAATCCGGCACGAGCCAGATCGCGAGCACCCCGGCGACGATGGCGAGCGGCACGCTTCCGAGCAGCAGCCAGCGCCACCCCGGCCCCTCGGTCACCAGCCCGCCGAGCACGGGTCCGAGCGCGCTGCCGGCACCGAACGTCGCGGTCCACAGCCCGTAGGCGAGCACGCGCTGCCGTGCGTGATAGTGCGCCCCGATCGTCGCGACGACGCCCGCCACGACGAACGCCTCGGCGACGCCGAGGAGCGCCCGGACGACGATGAGCAGCATCCCGTCCTGAGCGAATCCGCCGACGAGGTTGAGCACCACGAAGCCGGCGAGACCGGCGAGCACGATCCGCTTGCGACCGAACGCGTCTCCGATCCTGGCGGCGATGATCAGGGTCGCCGCCAGCGACAGCGCGTACACGTCGACGAGCCACAGCGCTCCACTGTCGGACAGGACGAGATCGCCGCGGATCGCGGGCAGCGCGGTCGACATGCTGCTGATCGCGAGAGCCCCGATCAGGATGCCGAGAAGCAGCGGGATCATGGCGAGCCACGGATGCAGGGTCGTGCGCGGTCGAGCGGATGCCGTGGGAGTCGGGAAGGTCACCGCATCAGTCTCCCGGTCTGAGTACACTTCGGACAAGTACTGTCATTCGGGGTAGATAGTGACCGAATGGATACCATGACGACCAGGAGGCGGAGCCGATGAGGGAAAAGACCGAGCGGATCGTCCGGGAGTGGGGCGACGCGTGCGACGCGGAGATCTCGATCGCCGTCCTCGGCGGGGCCTGGAAGCCCAGCATCCTCAGCCTCCTCGGTGAGCATGAGGTGCTGCGTTTCGGGGAGCTCAGCCGGCTTCTCGACGAGCCCACAGCCCGCGTGCTCACCCGTCAGCTGCGCGAGCTGGAGGATGACGGCCTGATCCTCCGCACGGTCTACCGGCAGGTGCCTCCCAAAGTCGAATACCGGCTGAGCGACCTCGGGCGCGGATCGATGCCGCTCGTCGAGGCGCTCACGAGCTGGGGTGCCGGCTACGCCGCGCATCAGCGACGCGAGTTGGCGCGGCTCGACTCCGAGCCCGAGGCACTCGACGCCGTCGTGGCCCGCTGACGGCCGACGCCGTCCGAAACAGCCGACACGCCGCCGATAGACTGGGAAGCATGTCCAAGGTCCTCCAGTCACTTCCCGTCGGCGAGCGCGTCGGCATCGCCTTCTCCGGAGGACTCGACACCTCCGTCGCCGTCGCGTGGATGCGCGACAAGGGCGCCGTCCCCTACACGTACACCGGTGATCTCGGTCAGTACGACGAAGACGACATCGAGTCGATCCCCGGCCGTGCCCTCGAGTACGGCGCCGAGGCCTCGCGCCTGGTCGACTGCAAGACCGCGCTGGTCGAAGAGGGCCTGGTCGCGCTCGCCTGCGGCGCCTTCCACATCCGCTCCGGCGGCCGCACCTACTTCAACACCACTCCCCTCGGCCGCGCCGTCACCGGCACGCTGCTGGTGCGCGCCATGAAGGAGGACGGCGTCGACATCTGGGGCGACGGCTCGACCTACAAGGGCAACGACATCGAGCGGTTCTACCGCTACGGCCTGCTCGCCAACCCGCGTCTGCGCGTGTACAAGCCGTGGCTGGATGCCGACTTCGTCACCGAGCTCGGCGGCCGCAAGGAGATGAGCGAGTGGCTCGTCGCCCACGACTTCCCCTACCGCGATTCGGTCGAGAAGGCGTACTCGACCGACGCCAACATCTGGGGCGCCACGCATGAGGCGAAGACGCTCGAGCACCTCGACGTCTCGCTCGAGACCGTCGACCCCATCATGGGCGTGAAGTTCTGGGACCCCTCGGTCGCGATCGAGACCGAAGACGTCTCCGTCACGTTCGAGGCCGGCCGCCCCGTCGCACTCAACGGCGTCGAGTACACCGACCCGGTGGCCCTGGTGCAGGAGGCCAACACGATCGGCGGACGCCACGGCCTCGGCATGAGCGACCAGATCGAGAACCGCATCATCGAAGCGAAGTCGCGCGGCATCTACGAGGCCCCGGCCATGGCGCTGCTCTTCATCGCCTACGAGCGCCTCGTCAACGGCATCCTGAACGAGGACACCCTCGCGACCTACCACGAGCAGGGTCGCCGCCTCGGTCGACTGATGTACGAGGGCCGCTGGCTCGAGCCGCAGTCGCTCATGCTGCGCGAGTCCATCCAGCGCTGGGTCGGCCTCACGATCTCGGGCACCGTGACGATCCGCCTGCGCCGCGGTGACGACTGGACGATCCTCGACACCACCTCGCCGAACCTGTCGTACGGCCCCGAGAAGCTCTCGATGGAGCGCGTCGGCGACGCCGCCTTCGGCCCGGTCGACCGCATCGGCCAGCTCACCATGCGCAACCTCGACATCGCCGACTCGCGCGCACGCCTCGAGCAGTACGCGGGCCTCGGCCTCGTGGGCGGCGCGACCGGCGAGCTCGTCGGTCGCGTCACGGCCGGCGAGTCCGGCGAGATCACGGGTTCCGTCGAAGAGGTCGACGAGAACTTCGCCGACGCGGTCGACACCGCATCCGAGGGCGCTGCCTTCGACTCCGGCACCGACTGACGTCAAGGGTTCTGCAGAATGGGGGCGGATGCTGCGGCATCCACCCCCTTTTCTGTCTGTGCCCGCCGCTCGCCGTTCACGATTCAGCATGAGCGCCGGGATTCGGGTCCGCATGGTGCTGATTGCGGCTTTAAGCGCCCATCCGTGCTGAGTTGTGAACGGCCCACCGTTCAGACCCTGTGAGTCCCCCGAGTTATCTTGCACACGGTTGTGCACAATACGTAGAATAGGGGCATGACAACCCGTGCTCCCCGCCGCGACTCCGTCGAGAACCGCGCCGGAATCCTCGATGCGGCCCGCGCGACCCTCGCCACCGACCCGCGGGCGTCCATCGACGTCATCGCCCGCAGCGCCGGCCTGTCGCGCCGCACCCTCTACGGCCACTTCGACGACCGAGAGGCTCTGATCCGCGAGCTGATCTCGGTCGGAGCGCAGCGCTTCAACGCGATCGCCGAATCCGTCACCGACGCCGACTCACGCATCGCGCTGGCCCGCCTCGCCGCACGACTCTGGCAGGAGGCCGCGCACGTCCAGGTCGCCGCAGCGCTCGCGCTCGACGAAGCGCACGTCGAGCACACTGCAGACGCGCTCGCGCCGCTGCGGCGCACCGTCGCCGCCCTCGCGCGGCGCGGACAGGAGGACGGCAGCTTCCGCACCGATCTCGCCGCCCCCACCCTCGCCCGCCTCATCGAAGAGGTCGCCCGCACGGTCGTCTCGCGCACCGACGCATCGAGCACCGGGGCAGCCGATCTCGCTGTTCGCACTCTGCTCAGCATCGCCGGACTCTCGTGGCGCGAGGCCGACGAGCTGTTGAGCGCGCATCCGGACATCGTCGAATCACAGGAGGTCAGCGCATGAGGGTCACCCTGCACGACGTGAGCAAGGGGCGCGGTGGCCAGGCGCTGCCGGCGACGAGCCTCGAGTTCCACAGCGGAGCCGTGCGCTTCGCACTCGCCGAGACCGAGCAGCGCCCGACGGTGCTGGGCCTCATCGCCAGCGGTCGGATGCGGCCGGACACCGGGCGCGTGACGATCGACGGCGACGCGGACAACCGCGCGCTGCGCCGCACGATCGCGCTCGTCGACGCCCCCGACGTGAGCGATCCCCACGCTGACATCACCCTCGCGGGTGTCGTCGGCGAAGAGCTCATGTTCGCCGGCGTCGGCGCCACCCCTCTGCACGCACGGCGCTGGCTGAATCAACTCGGCTTCGGAGAGCTCGCCGGCGTGGCGATCGGCAACGTCGATCCCGCCGCACGGGTGCGCATCCTCTGCGAACTCGCGATCCTCCGCACGGGCACCGAAGGAATCGTGCTCGTCTCGCCCGACCGTCACGGCGGCAGCCCGGACGGCTGGTGGCGGATCGCGTCGGAGTTCGCCGACCGCGGGTACGCGATGCTCGTCGTCATCGGCGGATCCGCCGCGGTCGCCCTCGAGCGCATGCACGAACTCGAGGCGATCAACGCGTCCGGACCGGTCGAGCCGCTCGTCCTCGACCTGCCCGGCGGCTCTGAACCCGAGCCCGAGCCAGACTCCGAGGCCGAGGCCGAGGCCGAGCCCGAGCCAGCGCCCGAACCGGCGCCCGAACCGGATCCCGAGCCAGAGCCCGAGGCGGAAGACCCGGACGAGCGCCCCGCGACACCGCATGCCGACGCCGAGCACGCGGATGCTCTCGGCTCTCCCCCGGCCGACGACGAAGACCCACCCGCAGAACCCGAGCCGAACACGACAGAGAACGGAGGCGAGCGATGAAGGTTCCCGCCATGATCGCCGCCGAGCTGCGGCGCCTCACCGCGAGCAGGATGGGCGTGATCGCCCTGATCGCGCTGGTCTGCGTGCCCATCCTCTACGGCGGCCTGTACCTCTGGGCCAACCAGGACCCGTACGCGAAGTTCCCGGAGGTCCCCGTCGCGCTGGTCGTCGATGACAGCGGAGCCCCCGAGCCCACCACGGGAACGGATGCCGCCACCGGCGAGACCGTGAACTACGGCGAGGACGTCGCCGACAACCTCATCGACGGCAACGCCTTCGACTGGCAGCGGATGTCGGCAGACGAGGCCGCCGACGCATTGCGGGAGGGAACGGTCGACTTCACCGTCACGATCCCCGCCGACTTCTCGTCGGCCTTGACCTCGGCCGCGGGCGACGACCCCCACCAGGCGCGCATCGAGCTCGAGACCAACGACGCGAACAACTACCTCGCGTCGTCGATGGGCACGCAGGCGGTGGAGAAGATCCGCAGCTCGGTCGCCGAGATGGTGGGCAGCGAGGCCGCAGAGCGCCTGCTCACCGGCCTCAGCGAGGTGCGCGACAACCTCGTGACCGCGGTCGACGGAGCGACCCAGCTCACCGATGGCGCCGACACCGCCGCCACCGGCAGCGCGACGCTCGCAGACGGAACCTCTCAGCTCGCCGCGGGCACGTCGCAGCTCGCGGGCGGCGCGTCCGAGCTCGCCGGTGGAGCGGCGACGCTGGCGTCGGGGGCTCAGCAGGTCAGTGACGGCAACCGACAGCTGGCCGACGTCGCGGACCGGGCCGGATCGGCTGTGCAGCAGGCGACGGATGCTCTGCCCCAGGCGCGCGAGGACATCGCCACCGTGCTCACGGATCAGGGCCTGACGCCGGAGCAGATCGATCGGGTCCTCACGACACTCGATCCCCTCGCGACACGACTCCAGGAGGGCAACTCGACCGTGCAGAACGCGGTCGACAAGGTCGACCAGCTCGCCGCAGGAGCGGACTCGGTGGCATCCGGCGCCTCGCAGCTCGCCGGCGGCGCGCAGACCCTGGCCAGCGGCGCGCAGACCGTCGCCACCGGCGCCGCGGCGGCGAACGACGGCGCGGCCCAGCTGCGCGATGGGCTCGGAACCCTCGCGTCGGGAACGGCCGAGTTGCGCGACGGGCTCTCGGACGGTGTGCAGCAGATCCCCGTCTCGACGCCGGAGCTCCGCACGCTGCAGGCCGACACGATCGCCGACCCGGTCAAGGTCTCGAGCGACAAGGTCGCCTCCGCCGAGGACTACGGCGCCGGTCTCGCACCGTTCTTCGCCGCCCTGTCGGCCTGGATCGGCATCTACGCCCTGTTCCTCATCGTGAAGCCGATCTCCCGCCGCGCGGTCACGGCGCTGCACTCTCCGATCCGAGTGACGCTCGCCGGGTGGCTCACCCCGGCGATGCTCGGCGCGGTGCAGATGCTGGGGCTCATGGGCATCCTGGCGATCACCCTGGGCTTCACGTTCAACAACCCCATCGGCACCTTGGGCGTGATGATCTTCGCGTCGGCGACCTTCGCGGCGATCATCCTCGCCCTCAACGTCTGGCTCGGTTCCGTGGGGCAGTTCCTCGGACTCGTGCTCATGGTTCTGCAGCTCGTCACCGCGGGCGGCACGTTCCCCTGGCAGACCCTCCCCGCCCCGCTGGCCGCGCTGCATCACGTGCTGCCGCTCGGCTACGTCGTCGACGCCATGCGGCAGCTGATGTACGGCGGCAGCCTCGGCCGGGCGGGCTGGGATCTGGTGGTGCTGGGCATCTGGCTGGTCGGCGCGCTGCTGCTCGCCGCCATCGGAGTGACGCGCATGACGCACCGGCGCACGCTGCGCGACCTGCAGCCGAGCCTGATCGGCTGACACTGAGGGCGGGGGCGAGAACACCCCCGCCCGCGAATGCTTTATGGGTAGTATTCCGGAAGCGTCTGTTGAGACGCGCTCTGGGACTCTCTGGGACTGAGTTCCGCCATGCCACCCGAAAGAGTTCTCGAAGATGACAACCCATTCGACCGAGATCGTCGACCCGTCGCGCCCTTCCCTGGGCGCTCGCATCGGCCGCATCGTGTTCCTCGTCGTCGCTGCGATCGTGGTGGTCGCCGTCGCCGGCGCCTTCTTCGTGACCTGGACCATCCAGCGCTCGTTCCCGCAGACCGACGGCACCCTGTCGCTCGACGGGCTGCAGGCCGAGGTCACGGTGCAGCGCGACGCCAGCGGCATCCCGACCATCACCGCCGACTCATCGCACGATCTCTTCTACGCCCAGGGCTTCGTGCACGCGCAGGACCGATTTTTCGAGATGGACTTCCGCCGCCACGTCACGGCGGGACGCGTGGCCGAGATGTTCGGCGAATCGCAGGCCGGGACCGATGCCTTCCTCCGCACGCTCGGCTGGCGCAAGGTCGCCGAGGCCGAGGTCGAGGCCATGGACGACGTCACCCGCGGCTACTACGAGGCCTACGCCGACGGCGTCAACGCCTACCTCTCCTCCCGCTCGGGCGCCGAGCTGTCGCTCGAATATGCCGTTCTCGGAATGCAGAACCCGGAGTACGCGCCGGAGCCCTGGGAAGCGGCCGATTCGGTGGCGTGGCTCAAGGCGATGGCCTGGGATCTCCGCGGCAACGTCGAAGACGAGGTCGAGCGCTCGCTCCTGGCCGCACAGCTGGCGGAGACCTCTGACGCCGCCGGGATCACCACGACGCTCGACGAGCTGTACCCGCCGTATCCGTTCGAGGATCACCCCGTCATCGTCCCCGAGATCTCGACCGCCCCGATCACCGAGGCCGGTGCCGAGCCCGCCGCGTTCACGACCGATGGGTACGACGGCGAGATGCAGCAGGCGGCGACGACGATCGAGTGGCAGGAGGCGTCGGACGTGATCGAGGCGGCGAGTCTGCTCGTCGGCGATGTCGGCGAGGGGATCGGATCGAACTCGTGGGTCGTGTCCGGGGACCTCACCGACACCGGCATGCCGCTGCTCGCCAACGACCCGCACCTGGGCGCATCACTCCCCTCGGTCTGGTATCAGGTGCAGCTCCGGTGCAGCGAGGTCACCGACGACTGCCCGTTCGACATGGGCGGTTTCTCGTTCTCGGGTCTCCCCGGCATCGTGATCGGCCACAACCAGCAGGTCGCCTGGGGCTTCACCAACCTGACCACCGACGTCACCGACCTCTACGTCGAGCGGATCGAGGGCGACCAGTACTGGCGCGACGGCGCGCTGGTGCCGATCGACGAGACCACCGAGACGATCGCGGTGGCCGGGGGCGACGACATCGATCTCACGATCCGGTCGACCGTGCACGGACCGATCATCTCGGGTCTCACCGACGACTTCACCGCGATCGCCGACGACCCTGAACCGGGCCTCGCCGCCGGCGGTGCCACAGGTCCGGCCCCCACCGGCACCGCGCCGGAGGGAGCCGAGTATGCGGTCAGCCTGCGCTGGACGGCGCTCGACCCCGGCACGGCCGCGACCGCGATCTTCGCTCTGTCGACCGCCCAGGACTTCGAGGAGTTCCGCGCGGCGGCCGCGCTGTTCGATGTGCCGGCACAGAACCTCATCTATGCGGACGTCGAAGGCAACATCGGCTATCAGACCCCCGGACGCCTCCCCGTGCGCGGGGCCGGCGACGGATGGATGCCGCAGCCCGGCTGGGACAGCAGCTACGACTGGACCGGATTCATCCCGTTCGACGAACTGCCGGTGTCATACAACCCGGCATCCGGGTACATCGTGACCGCGAACAACGCGATCGTCACCGACGACTACCCCTACTTCCTCTCACGGGACTGGGACTACGGCTACAGGGCCGATCGCATCGCGCACCTGATCGAGCGACGCGCCGCCGCCGCACCGCTCACCGCCCAGGACATGCGGGAGATCCAGATGGACAGCGAGATGTGGATCGGCAAGCGACTCGCAACGGAGATGGAGGATGTGGAGGTGACGGGTGCGGGGACTGCAGATGCCGTGGCGCTGCTGCGCTCGTGGGACGCACAGAACGACGCAGGGTCGGCCGCGGCCGCCTACGCGAACGTCCTCTGGTCGAACCTCGTGCAGAACCTGTTCGCCGAACGCGACCAGCCCCTGCCGATCGACGGCCAGGGTCGACTCTTCACGGTCGTCGCGGATCTTCTCGACGACCCATCCGACCCGCTCTGGACCAACCCGAGCATCGATGTCGCGGGCATGGACGAGATGCTCGCCCTGTCGGCCGAGGAAGCGTACGACGAGCTCTCCGCGGTTCAGGGCGACGTCGTCACCGCATGGAGGTGGGGCGACCTGCACGCGATCACCCTCACGAGCGACACCCTCGGGTCCTCCGGCATCGCCCCGATCGAAGCCCTCTTCAACCGCGGCCCCTACGCCGTCAGCGGCGGCGCGTCCGTGGTCAACGCCACCGGCTGGGAGCTCGGCACGTCGTACGCCACGACCACGGTGCCGTCGATGCGCATGGTCGTCGACCTCTCCGATCTCGACGCCTCGACCTGGATCCACCTCACCGGCGCATCCGGACACGCGTTCGACGAGCACTACGTCGATCAGACGTCCGACTGGGCGGCGGGGATTCAGCGGCCGTGGGCGTTCACCGACGGGGCGGTCGATGCGGCGACGCGTCACACTCTGGTGCTGGCGCCGGCCGGTTAGCCCGGGACGGCTCTGCGGGCTCAGGCGGGGTCAGGCGTGGCGGATGCTGCGGCGCGGCGTGCGATGAGCCAGATGCCGATCGCTGCGGCGAGGAAGATCGCGGCGAGGATCACCCAGCCCACGAAGCCGAAGGTGATCGCGGTGGCGTTCACGACGATCGGCGACGCCAGGGCTCCGAGCGAGAATCCCATGCCGAACACGCCCTGATAGGCGCCGGCTCGGACAGGATCGGCGAGCTCGAAGCTGAGACCCCAGGCTCCGGCCTGCGACAGGATCTCGGCGAACGTGTGCGCGATCATGCCGACGATGAGGATGACGATCGCCGCCCATGCCGGAAGCCCTGCGGCGAGCGCGTAGATCAGGCAGGCTGAGACCATCAGCCAGCCGGCGATCATCGTCACCCTGCCGGCGATCCGCAGGTCGTGCGTGCCACGGGAGGCACGCACCTGGAACAGCACGACCAGCGCGGTGTTGACGATCAGGAGCACTGCGAACGTGGCATCCGGGGCATTCGTGTACTCGCTGATCCACAGCGGCACCCCGAGTTCCGCGACTCCGAACTGCATGCCGAAGATCGCCGAGAGCGCGCTCAGCAGCAGGTACCTCGGGTCCCGCCACGGTGAGCGGCGGTTCCAGTCCCTGCGCTCGGCGGATGCCGCGGCCGTGGCGTGCGTGTCGATGGATCCCGTCTCGGTCAGCTGAGCCGCGGCCCGGCTGCGCGGTGGCGCGTCGACGGCCGATGTCAGCCGCAGGAGGGAGAGCGAGCCGAGCGCGCAGACGGCGCCCGCGCACGCGATGACGACGCGGTAGGCCTCGGGTGTGCCGAGAGCCAGAGCGATCGCGCCGAATCCGGAGCCTGCCGCGATCGCGAGGTTCGTGACCGTGCGCAGCACCGCACGCGCGTGCACCCGCCGGTGCGGCGCGAAGCCCCGGGCGATGATCGCGGACCGAGCGGAATACCCCAGCGAGTCGAAGAAGCCCGAGAGGCTGGCGAGGACGAGCGCCGACACGAAGTCTCCGACGAACGCGTATGCGGCGAGCAGCACGCCACCTGCCATCTCGAAGCCGAAGGCGAGGCGTCGGGCGCTCCACCGGTCGGCGAGCCAGCCGCCGAGGAGCGACCCGACCACCCCGCATCCGCTCGACACGGCGAGCACCACCGCAGCGTGCGCGGGCGAGAGGCCGATGATCTGCGTGAAGAACAGCACGGTGACCGCGAGGAAGACGCCGCGGCCGATGCGTGAGACGGCCGTCGCGGCGACGAGCGCACGCAGCACCGGATCGCTCAGCCCGTCGGCGATGCGCGCGATGACACCCTTGGGCGAGCCTGAGGTCTCGCCCTCCGACTCGATCTGATCGGGATCGGGGTTCGGCGAAGACACCCTTCATCCTCGCACGACGCAGGCTCGCCCCTCTGCGCACACCGGCACACGGCGTGCGTGGATCCCGGTTCGTCGCAGGGGTCCCACTCGGTTAGCGTTGAGGTGTGGTCTCCAGCTATCTCGCCCCGAAGGGCACCCCCGTCACGCTGCTCGAGTTCGAGCACGCGGGCGCGACGCTGATCGCGGAGACCTTCGGCGACGGACCGCACACCTTCCTCCTGCTGCACGGCATCGGCATGGGACGCAGCGTCTACCTCGACGTCGTACAGCGGCTGAAAGGCCGGGTGATCGCACTCGACCTGCCCGGTTTCGGCGAAGCACCCGAGCCCGCTCGCACCTTCACCATGGAGCGTCACGCCGACCTCGTCGCCGCGTACCTCCGTCATGCCGACGAGGGCCCCGTCGTCGTCATCGGACACTCGATGGGCAGTCAGATCGCCGCGGAGCTTGCCGCCCGGCATCCCTCCCTCGTCGAGGGCGTCGTGCTCGCCGGTCCGACCGTCAACAAGGCCGCACGGAACGTCGCAGCGCAGGCGAGCTATCTCCTCACGGACCTGGTCGGCGAGCGCCCGCTCGTGATCTGGCGAGGTGCCCGCGAATATCTGCGCGGCGGCCCCCACCTCATCCGCAAGATCCGGGCGACCATCGTGCACGAGCCGGAGAAGGCGTTCGCGCGCATCGATCAGCCTGTGCTGGTGCTGCGCGGGGAAGACGACCCGCTCGCTCCGATGACCTGGTGCCAGGAAATCATCGACGAGATCCCGGGTGCCGATCTGCAGGTCATCCCGGATCACGGCCACGGCACGTTGATCAGCGACTCCGAGCCGGCCGCGCGCCTGATCCAGAGCTTCGCCGACGGGCTCTGACCCGCCGCCCCGCACTTTTCCGTTCACAACTCAGCATGAACGCATGTGAGCCCCGTGATTCCGCTACTCGACCGCCGCTCCGCGGCGATTCCTGCTGAATTGTGAACGACGTGCGTCTACGAACCTCGGTCCGAGTGCAGCGATGACCTGCTCGAGAGCCTGCCTCACAGACGCCTGGTCACCGAAAATGTCTTTCGCAAGGGGCCGGACGGTCACGAAGCCGAGTCGGGCCGCGGCGATATCGCGCTGGCGATCCTGCATCTGCTTCTCCCACCCCTCGTGGAACTCCTTGCTGTCGCACTCGATGATCAACCAGCCGTCCACCACGAAGTCGACGTACCCGACGCCTTCGAGGTACACCTGGGTCTCATAGGCGACGCCCATCGTCCGGAGCAGCAACCGCATGAATGTCTCTGAGCCCGAGCCCGCCGACGGGTCGACCAGTGCGAGCAGCGGGCGGAATCGGGCGGGTAGAGCAGCGAACATCGTGACCAGATCGTCGCGGGTCAGGAGTCCGTGATGAAGCACACTGTCCAAGGTGGCAAGCGCCTCGCGCGGAGCCTGGCAGAGCACGGAGTGCGCGACGGCATCGATCAACGGAGCCGCATGAAGGCTCTCGCGAACGCTGGTCAGCGCCTTCCAATGGAGCACGACCTTTCCGTCCCTCGCCACACGCAGACGAGACGAGCCAGGAGTCACGAGCACATGGAGCTCTCGGCAACGGAACACGAAGACACCGAGAAGGGCGAGGAGAGACAAGCATGAGACCCGCCCGCCGATGCGGACAGCCTCGACGATGTCCCGGTGCGTCGACGGCAGCGCATATCGATCGCGGCGCACGTGCTGGAGTTCACCTCGGGCCACTGACTCGGCGATGAGACGCCCCGTAAGCCCTCGGTGCACCAGATCCGATCGACTGAAGACCGTGCGCGAATAGGTGTCTCTCGCGCGCTGAACGACCGTCTTCTGCTTATTCCCCATCGCAGAAGTGTGCAGACAAGGGACGGTGTCGATGTGCGTCGTCCAAGCAACAGTGGATGACTTGCACGGAACAGGGTTCCGTGTAGGAGAAGAAGCAATGACCGGTGTCGTTCACTACTCAGCATGGATCTCGTACCGAGCAGCCCTGAAGCCCCTTCGGCCCCACCGGCACAGGCTCATGCTGAATTGTGAACCGCAAGCGGCCCCGCACCGGCGTAAGACGTGCGTGGCGTCCGTCTCAGCGCAGCTGCGGGCGTGCGATCAGCCGGCGGCCGGCGGGGTCTGCTTCGACTCGGCGAGCTCGTCGACGACCAGGCTGCGCTCGTCGGTGGTGCCGTTGCGATATGCCTGCCGCCCGACGATGTGCGCGGACAGCGGCGCGGTGGCGAACTGCATGAGCACGACCGGGGCCACGAGCGCGAGCCCGAACAGGATTCCGCCGACCGTGCGCTGAGACAGGGCGATCGCGAGGCAGATGAGGATGAGGCCGAGCACCTGCGGTTTGGTCGCGGCGTGCAGCCGCGACGGCACGTCGCGGAATCGCAGCAGCCCGACCGCCGCCGACAGGCAGAGGATCGCGCCGAGCAGGATCAGCACGAGCACGGCGACGTCGATGACCACGTCGGGAATGGCGAGACCGAACGCGTTCATGGTGTCGTGTTGTCCCTTCTGGCCACGAACCGGGCGACCGAGATCGAGCCGAAGACGCCGACCGCGGCGATGATCAGCATCACCGGGATGTTGCGGGTGTGGCCGTTGATGGCCATCTCGGCGCCGAGCACGCACATGACCTCGGTGAGCAGCACGTCGGAGGCCACCGCCCGGTCGAGGATCGAGGGCCCCCGCACGATGCGGATGATCGTCAGAATGGCGGCGACGCCGAAGACGACCATGATCGCGAGCATCAGCACATTCATCGGGCACCTCCGCCGGCGCGCGCCGCACGTTCGTCGGCCTTGAGGGCACGGTACTGCGCCGGGGCTCCGAGCGCGCGCACGACCCGTCGCTCCCAGCGCAGCACGCCTTCGCGCTGCTTCTCGACATCGGCCATGCTGCGCACCCCGATCACGTGCAGATACAGCACCTGCCGGTCGCGATCGGCCTCGACGACGAGCGACCCGGGAACCAGCGACGACACCACGGACACGTGCGTCATCATCAGGTCGTCGGCGTAGCGCAGAGGAACGGCGATGATCGCGGCGCCGGGCTGATGCCGAAAGTCGAACACCTGCAGGGTGACCGCGACAGCGCCGCGGAGCACGGCGAAGAGGAACTGCACGATGAGCAACGCGGCGAACCAGATGTTGATGCGTCCGGAGAGCTCGACGGTGGGCAGCCGGAAGACACGGGTGACGAACACCGCGATGACCAGGCCCGAGACGAACGCCAGCACCGTGAACTGCCCCCACAGCAGCATCCAGAGCACGACGAGCCATGCCAGGAACGGCAGCTGCACGCGGATGTCCCGCCAGAAGTGGCGGCCGGTCTCGGTGGGGCTCATCCTTCCACCTCGTCTTCCAGCTGCACGAGGGTGACGGGGTCGAGCAGCGCCGCACCGATGCGGTCGCACAGGGCATACAGCGGGCCCGCGAACACGGTGAGCGCGATCGTGACCCCGACCATCCCGGCGGTCGCGATGGTCATGATCCGGGGGATGCGGCGACGCTCCTGCTGCTCATCCGCGGCCGGGGCGTTGCCGAGGTACGAGATGCGCCCCTCGGTCTCGGTCGAGTCGTCCTCCTCGCGCCAGAACGCGAGGTTCCATGCTCGCATCAGCGCGTAGAGCGTGAGGAGCGAGGTGACGATGCCGCCGAAGATCAGCACGAGCATCAGCGGCGTTCCCACGGATGCTGCGGCTTCGAACAGCGCGAACTTGCCGATGAAACCGGAGAACGGCGGCAGTCCGCCGAGGTTGATCGCGGGGATGAAGTAGAGCACCGCGATCACGGGCGCGACCTTGAGCAGCCCCTTCACGCGCAGGATGGACGTGCTTCCCGCCCTGCGCTCGATGAGACCGACCGCCAGGAACAGCGTCGTCTGCACGATGATGTGGTGGACGATGTAGTAGACCGTCGCGCCGATCGCCGCGGGGGTCGCTATCGCGAGGCCGAAGATCATGTAGCCGACGTGGCTCACCAGCGTGAACGACAGGATTCGTTTGAGCTCGGCCTGTGCGACAGCGCCGAGCACGCCCACGATCATGGTCGCCAACGCGATGATCAGGAGCACGGTGTCGATGCTGTTCTCGGCGAACAGCTGCGTCTCGGTGCGGATCAGCGCGTAGACGCCGACCTTGGTCAGCAATCCCGCGAACACCGCTGTGACGGGCGCCGGTGCCGTCGGGTACGAGTCGGGCAGCCAGAACGACACCGGGAAGATCGCGGCCTTGATGCCGAAGGCGATCACCAGCATGAGGTGCAGCACGAGCTGCGTCTCCTGCGGGAGCTCGGTCATGCGCTCGGCGATCTGGGCCATGTTCACGGTGCCGAGGGCACCGTAGATCATCGCGATCGAAGCGAGGAACAGGATCGACGAGACCAACGAGACGACGATGTAGACGGCACCCGTGCGGATGCGGGACTCGGTGCTCCCGAGCGTTATCAGCACGTACGACGCCACGAGCAGGATCTCGAATCCGACGTACAGGTTGAAGAGGTCACCCGCGATGAAGGCGTTGAAGATGCCGGCCGCGAGGATCAGGTACGACGGGTTGAAGATCGAGATCGGGGTCTCGTCGGTGCCGTCCGCGGCACCCTGACCGATCGAGAAGAGCAGGACCGCGAGCAGCACGATGCTCGAGATGAGCACGAGGAGCGCCGCGAGCCTGTCGACGTAGAGCACGATGCCGAACGGCACCGGCCACCCGCCGACCGAGACCGCGAGCGGCTCACCCGCATCGACGACGACCAGCAGCACGGCCGCGATGACCGAGACGATCGCGAGCGTGGCCACCGTGACGAAGGCCTGGAGGCGCGGATTGCGGCCGAAGATCAGGGTCACGGCGGCGCCGAGCAGCGGCAGGGCGACGAGCAGGGGGACGAGGGCGCTCATCGGCGGTCCTCCCCATCGTCGGTGTGCTCGGGTGCGCTGTCATCGGATGCCGTGTCAGCCGCCGTATCTCGAGCGGCGTCCGCCGCATCGGTCTCGTGGGCGTCCGACGCGTGCGTGTCGGCATCCGTCCGGAAAGCCGACGAGTGCGTCGAGTCCTCGGCGTCGTCGTCGGGCGGTGCCGACTCCCCGTCGAGGACGGCCGCGCCTGGACCGGCATCCACATCGGGATCCTGGTCGGACGCCGCGGACACGGCTCGAGGCGGGGTGGGCCGGTCGGTCGGAGCGTCGTCGTTGATCGCGGCGTGGTCGCGCATGTGCAGCACGGTGATCGGCGACGTCTGCACGCCGACGAAGTCCGTGGTCGCCTCGTCGTCCGCCGCGTCGGCCTCGTCGTCCATGAGGTCTTCGTCGGCATCGGTGCGCTCACGGAGAGCGATGTCGGCCTCGTCGTCCTCGACGGTGTCGGCCTGGCCCAGCTGCCACGAGCGGTAGATGAGGGCGAGGAGGAACGCCGAGACGGCGAAGGTGATGACGATGGCGGTCAGGGTGAGCGCCTGGGGCAGCGGGTCGCTGAGCTCGCCCTCGGTTCCGAAGAAGGGCGCGTTGCCGGGCACTCCCATGACGATGAGGAGCAGCAGGTTCGTCGCGTTGCCGAGCAGCAGGAAGCCGATCAGCACGCGGGTGAGACTGCGCTCGAGCATCGCGTAGACGCCGCAGGCGAAGAGCACGGCCATGATCACGATCAGGGTGAGGGAGACATCCATCAGAGGGTCACCCCTCGCTCGCGGAACTCCTGCGCCTGACGGTCGACCTCGGCACCGAGGCTGCGCAGCACGTCGAGCACGAGGCCGATCACGACCAGGTACACACCGACATCGAAGATGGTCGAGGTGACGAACTCCATGTGGCCGATGCCGGGGATCTCCCACTCCCAGAAGTTGCTGGTGAGCGGCGCCAAGCCGAAGAACAGCGGCACGACCGCCGTGCCGACGGCGAGGATCAGACCGGCACCGAGCAGTCGCCCGGCATCCGTGGGTGCGGCAGCGCCCAGCTCCCAGCGTCCGCCGGCGACGTAGCGCATGACGAGGGCCATGCCCGCGACGAGGCCTCCGGCGAAGCCTCCGCCTGGCAGGTTGTGGCCGGAGAAGAGCAGGAAGATCGACACGACGATGATCGTGTGGAAGAGGATGCGGACGATGACCTCGAGCAGGATCGACCTGTTCTCGGGCTTCATCTTCGGGCCGCCGACGAGCCAGGCGCGGGGGCTGCTCTCGTTCTCGTCGGTCTGGAAGCGCACGCCCTCGGTCGTCTCGACGAGCGGGCGGCTGAGCGTGCGACGGCGGCGCGCCTTGGGCAGCGTCTTCGTCGCGGAGAGCATGTCAGCGCGGTGCGTGACGAACACGAGAGACGCGACACCCGTGGCGGCGAGCACGAGCACCGACAGCTCGCCCATCGTGTCCCAGCCGCGCAGGTCGACCAGGGCGACGTTCACGACGTTCTTGCCGTGACCGATCTCGTACGCGAGCTTCGGGAACGCGGCGGAGATCGGATCCGCGACGCGGGACTGGGTCGCCACGATCGCGACCAGCGCCATCGTGAGCCCGACTCCGACACCCAGCAGCGCGCGGGGAATGCGCCCGACAGAGGCGTTGTGCTCGCCCATCCGCGCGGGCAGCCGACGCAGCACCAGTGCGAAGGTGACCATCGTCACGGTCTCGACGAGGATCTGCGTGAGCGCGAGGTCGGGGGCGCCGCTGGTCGCGAACAGCACGACCATCCCGAGGCCGGTGATCGACACGAGCACGACGCCCGTGTATCTCTTCTGCGCGCGCACGGCCATGACGCCCGCGGCGGCCATCATCGGCGCGACCACGAGCTGCGTGGGCGTGTGCCAGGCCGAGAGCTGGAAGCGATCGATGTCGCTGGCGACGAGCGCCGTGATCTCGGCGGCGACGAACACCACGAAGATGGTGCCGACGTAGACCGGCAGAGAGCCGCGCTGGGTGAGCGTCGTGCTCAGCACCGAGAGTCGGTCGATACCGCGCATGACCAGGTAGTAGACGTCTGCGGCAGTGAAGCGGATCAGTCGCGCCTTGCGGTCCCATCCGGTGCGCAGCGTGAGGAGGAAGACGGCGGCGCCGAGCAGGATCGACAGGATCGAGATGCCGAGCGCCGGCTCGAGACCGTGCCAGAGCGCGAGGTGCCCGGGTCCTTCCGCGGCGACCCCCCGGCATCGAGGCCCGGGGTGGCTGTGAGCGCGTATCCCTGGAGCGCGACGTCGAGAGCCGGTGCTCCGATCCCGGCGGCGAGCGTGAGCCCGGCGAGGATGATCGGCGCCGAGAGGAATCCGACGGGCGGGTCGGGCCAGGCGGTGTCGGGGAGGCGATCGCCCGCCGCATCGCGCTTGGTCCAGAAGGCACCCCAGAGGAAGCGGATGCCATATGCCGCCGTGAGCATGGATCCCAGGCTGACGCCGATGATCGCGACGAGGCCCCAGGGCGAGCCGTGCAGTGCGTCGTCCAGGAGCGCCGTGAGGGTCGACTCCTTCGCCACGAATCCGAGGGTCGGTGCGATGCCCGCCATCGATGCGATGGAGATGAATGCCGCTGTCGCCATGACGGGAGCCTGACGCCCGACGCCGCTCAGCTCGGTGATGTCTCGCGTCGACAGCTGACGGTCGATCACGCCGACGATCAGGAACAGCGCCGACTTGAACAGCGCGTGCGCGATCACGAGTGCGAGACCGGCCAGCGCGCTCGCCTGGGTGCCGTAGCCGATCACGACCGAGAAGAAGCCCAGCTGGCTGACGGTGCCGAAGGCGAGGATGCGCTTGAGGTCGGTCTCGCGCAGCGCCTGGATGCCGCCGATCAGCATCGTCAGGATGCCCAGCGAGATGATGATCGGCCGCCACGGGCCGGTGAACGCGAAGATCGGGGCGAAGCGCGCGATCAGGTAGATACCCGCCTTGACCATCGCCGCGGCGTGCAGGTAGGCGCTCACGGGAGTGGGCGCCGCCATCGCACCGGGCAGCCAGAAGTGGAAGGGGAAGATCGCGGACTTGCTGATCGCGCCGACGAGGAGCATCACGACGGCGGCGTCGACGATGGCGCCTGTGGGTGCGATCTCGAGGATCTCGCGGATGCTCGAGGTGCCCGCGTCGACCACGAGCAGCACGACTCCGACGAACATCACGAGGCCGCCGAGAGTGGTGACCAGGAGCGCCTGCAGTGCTGCTCGTCGGCTGGCGGCGCGGCGTCGGTAGTGCCCGATGAGGAGGTACGAGAGGATGCTCGTCACCTCCCAGAACATCACGAGCATGACGAGGTCGTCGGTCAGGACGAGGCCGTACATCGCACCCGCGAACCCGAGCAGCACGCCCGCGAACTGGCCGATGCCGGCGGAGTCGTCATGGAAGTACCAACGGCAGTACAGCAGCACGAGAGCACCGACGCCGGTGACGATGAGCGTCAGCACCCAGCCGAGCACGTCCATGTTCATGGACAGATTCAGTCCGAGCTGCGGGATCCACGCGACCGAGACGAAGGGCGTCGGTCCGTCGAGCACCTGAGGGGTGAGGACGAGGGCGTGGATGAATGCCGCGGCGGGAATGAGAGCCGCGATGGCGAATGCCTGGGATCCCAGCCAGCGCACCAGAACGGGCATCAGGATCGACCCGAGGAGGAACACGGCGAGGAGCGTCAGCATATACGCGGCTCCTCAAAGCTCGTCGGCCGGGGGCGGCGCAGGCGGGCGGGCGGGTGTCGATATCGAGTTTACCTTGATATTCCGCGCTTCAGGGTCGATCATGTCGGCGCCCGACCATGCAAATGGTCGGTTTCCCCCGGATTTTCGGGCACTTTGCGCGATCTCGCACGCAGAATCAGATCATTCGGATGCGTTCTCAGCCTGCCGAGCGAGCGCCGGACCGAGACGGTCGTACGAGTTCGCGATGTGCATCCTCATCGCCGCGGCGGCGGCTTCGGGGTCGCGTCGGCGCAGCGCGTCGAGGATGCTCTCGTGCTCGCTCACGGTGTCGTCTTCGAAGTCGTGGCGGAAGTTCAGCCGGTAGAGGTGCATGTGCGCACGCAGCCGCACGATGGCCTCCGACAGCAGCGGACTCTGCGCACTCTCCGCGATCAGGTGATGGAAGTGCAGATCCTCGTCGATGAACCGCCGGTAGTTGCGGAAGCGCTCGTCCTCATCGGGTGCCGACGCTGTACGCATCGTCACCACGGACTCCGCCAGCTCGGTCTCGGTCTCGTGGTCGAGATGCGCCGATGCACGCCGCGCCGCCTCCGGCTCCAGCAGCTCGCGCATGTCGTACAGATCGCGCAGGCCCGCCGCGTCGAGCAGAGGAGCTGCGACATAGCCCTTCAGCGCCCGCTTCGCGACGAGCCCTTCGGACTCGAGCCGCGTCAGCGCCTCGCGCACGGGCGTCGGAGACACGTCGAGGTCGCGGGCGACCGCGTCGATGTTGACCTTGGCTCCCGGTTCGATGACCTGGTCCATGAGCAGGCCGAGCACCGCGTCGTACACGTCGTCGACGAGCGCGCGCCGCGCCGGAAGCGGCCTCGGTCCGCGTGCCTCGTCGTCGCCGAACATGAGTCTCATCGTAGGGGGTGCCCTTCGTCGGCGATCAGACCGCGATCACGCAGATCGTCCCAGACCGCCGCGGCGACCGGGCGTGCGACGAGACGGCTGTTGCGCGCGACCTGCTCCGCGCTGGCACCGCCCATCACCACCGCGCCCACGGCGGGATGCGTCAGCGGATACTGTGCGGCCAGTTCGGGGAGTGTGGTGCCGTGATGCCGGGCGACCCGGGCGATCGCCTGAGCCCGGGCGAGCACCGAGCGGTCCGCGGGGCCGTAGTCGAACGTGGCATCGCGAGCGGGAGCATCCGTCGCGAGGATTCCCGAGTTGAAGACGGCGGCGGCCAGCACCGTCACCGCACGCTCCCGGGCGATTGGGAGCAGGTCATCGGCGGCCGACTGGTCGAGCAGCGTCCAGCGCCCGGCGACCATCATGACGTCGGCATCCGTCTCCTGCACGAACCGCGTGAGCATGCCGCTCTGATTCATGCCGGCACCGAACGAGCGGATGACGCCCTGGTCCCGCAGCTCGCTCAGGGCGGGGAAGGCACCCTCGAGCGCCTCGCGCTCGTGCTCATCGGGATCGTGCACCAGAGCGATGTCGATGCGGTCGAGTCCGAGGCGCTCGAGCGACTGCTCGACCGAGCGCAGCACGCCGTCGCGGGAGTAGTCGCGCACGCGCCGATGATCCGCCGGCACGTCGAACAGGTTGTCGAGGTCCGAGCGGCCCGCGGCATCCTGCGGAACCAGCAGGCGTCCGACCTTGGTCGAGACGATGTACTCCTCACGCGGGAGCTCGCGCAGGCTCTCGCCGAGGCGTCGCTCGGCGAGGCCGAGACCGTAGTGCGGCGCGACATCGAAGTACCGCACGCCGCCCTCCCACGCGGCCGGCACGATCCGCGGCCACTCCCGGTCGTCCAGCGCCCGGTACAGATTGCCGAGCGCGGCAGCCCCATAGGCGACGGGCGGGGCGAGAAGCCCTCCGCGTCCGATCGCGACGGGCTTCGCTGAGGTGGAGACAGGCGCACTCATGACACGATCAGCCGGCCCAGGGCGTCATCGTTCCAGGGGATGCCGAGGCCCGCCTGGGTCGGCGCCCACCCGCGACCGTTCTCGATGCGGATCTCGCCCGTCGTGACCGCTCGCAGCTGCGGGATGTGCTCGAGGTACAGCGCGTTGGGGATCGCGCAGACGAGGGAGACGTGGAGCTCCATGAGGAAGTGCGGCGCGACGGGGGCGTTGAAGGACTCGGCCAGATGCGCGATCTTGAGCCACGGAGTGATCCCGCCGACCCGGGCGACGTCGGCCTGCACGATCGACGCGCCGCCACGCTGCAGGTGCTCGCGGAAGTGACCGAGCGAGTACATGCTCTCGCCGACCGCGATCGGCACCGACGTCGAGTGCGCCAGAAGGCGATGCCCCTCGATGTCCTCCGCAGGCAGCGGCTCTTCGAACCAGAAGACGTCGACCTGCTCGAACAGCCGGGCTCGACGCACGGCTTCGGCGACCGTGAACGACTGGTTCGCGTCGACCATGATGTCCATGCCGGGTCCGACCGCGTCGCGCACGGCACGCAGTCGCTCGAGGTCCTGGTGCCCTCGCGGCATGCCGACCTTGATCTTCACGCCGCCCATGCCGCGCTCTTTGGCGGCGACCGCATGGGCGACGAGCTCGTCGGTGCGGAAGTGCAGCCATCCGCCCTCCGTGTCGTACACGGGCACGGAGGGCGACGCGCCTCCGGCGGCGACCCAGAGCGGGAGTCCGGCGCGACGGGTCTTCGCATCCCAGACCGCGGTGTCGACCGCGGCGAGCGCGAGTGCCGTGATCGGCCCGACCGTGGTGGCGCGAGTGATGCCGAAGAGTGCGAGCCAGAGCGCTTCGGGACGCTCGGCCTCGAGCCCGATCAGAGCGGGCAGCAGCGTCTCGCGCAGCATGCTGAGCACCGCCCCGCCGCCGGTGCCGATCGTGTAGCTGTAGCCGATGCCCTCGGTGCCGTCGGCGGTGCGCAGCCGCACGAAGATGGTCTCCTGCTTGACGAACGTCTGCAGGGCATCCGTGCGCTCGGTCTCGACGGGCAGGTCGCACAGCTGCGCCTCCGCGTGCACGATGCGGCTGCCGGCCGTCGCGTCCGCAACGGCCTCCCGCAGGGGCTTCGTGGTGTGGTGTGTCGTGGTCATCAGCGTCCTCCGAGTCCGCCCAGGGTGACCCCCTTGATGAGCTGCCGTTGCAGCAGCAGCACGAGGATCAACGAGGGGATGACGGCCAGTGTCGATGCGGCCATGAGCAGCGACCACTGCGTGCCGAACTGACCGGTGAACATGCCGAGCCCGAGGGGCACGGTGGCCATGTCCTGCGTGTTGATGATGATCAGCGGCCACAGGTACGAGTTCCAGTAGCCGATGAACGAGAACACCGCGAGCACGCTGAGCGGGGCGACCAGCTGCGGCAGCAGCACCGACCACAGGGTGCGCAGTCGCGAGGCGCCGTCGATCAGTGCCGCCTCCTCGTACTCCATGGGGATGGTGAGGAAGAACTGCCGCATCAGGAAGGTGCCGAACGCGGTGAAGGCGAACGGGATGATGAGGGCCGCGTAGCTGTCGTTCCATCCCCAGCTGTTGATCATGATGAAGAGCGGGACGACGAGCACCTCCTGCGGCAGCACGAGAGTGAGCACGAACAGCAGGAAGAGCTTGTCGCGGTACTTGAACCGCAGTCGAGAGAAGGCGTAGGCCGAGAGCACGGCGACGATCACCGAGAGGGCGGCGCCGAGGATCGCGACGAACAGGCCGTTGAGGATGAAGCGTCCGAACGGCACGACGGTCCACGCCTCGACGAAGTTCGCCCAGCGGATCTCCGATCCGAAGATCTGCGGGGTGGCGGTGAAGACCTCGTTCTCGGGCTTGAGCGCCGTGAGGAACATCCAGATGAAGGGGAACGCGAAGATCAGCGCGACCACGGCGATGGCCGCGGTGTTGAGCCACTCCTTGAGCGACTCACGGCGCTGTCGCGCACGACGGGGCAGGCTCACGACGTCACTCATAGTTCACCCACCTGCGCTGGCCGACGAACTGCAGGGCCGTGATGAGCATCACGACGAGGAAGAGGATCCACGCGAGAGCGGATGCATAGCCGAGCCGATCGAAGACGAATCCGTTGCGGTACAGGTACAGCACGAAGGTGTTGGTGCTCTCTCCCGGCCCTCCCTGCGTGAGGAAGAGCGGCTGCACGAACACCTGGAACGCGCCGATCATCGTCATCGTGGAGCAGAAGAACAGCGACGGCGAGAGCAGCGGGAGGATGATGAAGCGCAGTCGCTGCCACGCCGAGGTGCCGTCGATGCGAGAGGCCTCGAGCAGTTCCTTCGGGATGGCGCTGAGTCCGGCCGACAGGACGATCACGTTGTAGCCGAACGACTGCCATACCGACATCGCGATGACCGAGGGCAGCGCCCACGCCGAGTCCGACAGCCAGTTCGGTCCGTCGACGCCGACGGTCGCGAGCATCGAGTTGACGAGACCGTCCTGCGAGAGCAGGAGTCGCCACACCAGCGCGTTGGCCACCATGGGCGTGATCACGGGGAGGAAGAAGATGACCCGCCACGCCCCGGCCGCCTTCATGCGCGTGCTGAGCCACAGCGAGATGGTGAGGGCGACGACCAGATTCAGCGCCGTGTACACGATCGCGAAGATCAGGGTGTTGCCGAGCACCGTGTAGAACGTCGGGTCGCGGAACAGCTTGACATAGTTCTCGAAGCCGATGAAGTCGGGGCTGCCGAACAGCTTCCAGTCGAACAGGCTGATGAAGGCCGACCCGAACAGCGGAGTGAGGATGAAGAGGACGAACCCGATCATCCCGGGTGCGAGGAAGGCCACCGCCACCCAGGCTTGGCCGCGCCGTCGCGGGGGGCGGGGAACCCGCGGGGCGGGAGCGCCGAAGGGCACTCCCGCCGCGCCGGGCACGGGAGAGGAGGCCGTGGCCTCTCTCCGCTCGCTCATGATCGCCATCCGCTCAGCCCGCGACCGAGTTCTGGATGGTCTCCATGATCTCCTCCGCCGTCAGCTCACCCCGGTAGCCCTGCACTCCGTACTGGGTCATCAGGGTCTCGACCTGGTTCCAGGTCGGGGTGGTGCGCTGCGGGGTCGCATCGGCCAGCAGAGCCTCGACGACCTCGGCCGCACCCTCGGTCTTGCCCTCAGCCCAGGCCGGGAGCGCCTCGATGCGCGCCGGAACGATGCCGCGCGCCTCGGCCTGCTTCTCCTGCACCGACACCGAGGTCAGTGCCTCGATCGCCGCGAACGCCTCGTCCGGGCGGTCGCAGTTGGCCGCGATGCCGAAGCCCGAACCCGCCGTCATCGCGGCGGCCTCGCCGCTGGTCGACGGGACGATCGTGACGCCGAGCGTGAAGTCGGCGGCGTCGGCGAAGCTGCCGTACATCCACGGACCTTCGATCAGCATCGGCACCTCGCCCGAGGTGAAGGCCTGCTGCGAGACCTCCGAGCCGTCCGCCGCCTCGGGGGCCTTGGCGACCTGCTCGACCGACACCAGGTCGAAGAAGCTCTGGATCTGGTCGACGAAGTCGGGGTTCGTGAGGTCGAGCTCGCCGTCCTCGGTCACGGCCGGAACGCCGTCGGCGAGCGACCAGGCGTTCGGGATGAAGATGCCGGGTGCGAGCGCGAGGCCCTTCTTGTCGCCGTCGGTCAGCGCCTTCGCATCCGCGATGAACTGATCGCGCGTGTACTCGGTGCCGGGCAGTTCGAGACCCGCGGCCTCGAACGCCTCGACGTTGTAGAACAGCACGATCGGCTCGGCGTCATAGGGGATCGCCCTGATCGTGCCGTCGACCGTCATGCCGCTGAGCATGGATGCGTCGATGTTCTCGATGTCGAAGTCGGACTTCTCGATCAGGTCGTCGAGCGGCATCAGCAGGTCGCCGAGCTCCTGCGCGCGGGCCGCCTGCGTGGTCAGCAGGCAGGGCGGGTTCGAGCCGCTGAGGCGGGTCTTCACCTTGGTCCAGTAGTCCGAGAAGCTGGGCCCCTCGACGGTGATGTCGAGCTCGGGATCCTCGGCCTGGGCGCCGTCGATGAAGTCAGCCCACTGCGCCTGATCGCCCTCGCTGGCGGCCCACGTGTAGAGCACGAGAGGGCCGCCGGCGTCGCCGCCTCCTCCTCCCGAGCCGCTGGCACAGCCGGCGAGGGTGAGAGCGGTGAGGCCCGCGACGCCTGTCAGGATGAGACGCTTCGCGCGTCGGGATGAGAGTGCATTCATTCTGTCTGCCTCCTTCATTGGATGCTGATTCGATGCGATGGGTGAGGGGGTGCTGCTCGGGGGTTCGGGTCGTGCTCGGGTCACTCGGAGAAGTCGATGGCGACGACGTCGATCAGGGCGCCGCTCGGCGCGGGGGCGACGATGCGCAGCTCGCCCAGGTCGTCGCCGGCGATCGAGGCCTCGTGCACCTCGAAGCTCGCGTCATGCTGCAGCTCGAGATCGTCGGCCAGGCGGTGCACCCGGGTGATGCGACGCACGGGCAGGCCCCGCACGATGATCTCGTCCACCGGCACCGCGGTCAGATGCAGGTAGAGGCGTCCGGCGCGCGCGGTCGTCGGCCCGTGGAAGTCGACGCCGACGGTGGGCTCGACACCGATCACGGACTCGGCGTGCGCGTGCATCCATTCCGCGAACTCGCCCAGCCGCTCCTGTTCGACCGCCGGCAGCGCACCGTCGGGACCCGGCCCCACGTTGAGCAGCAGATTGCCGCCGCGGGCGACGACGTCGATGAGGGTGACGAGCAGCGACCGCGCGGACTTCTCGTTGTCCGGCCCCGTGCGCCATGCCCAGTGATCGCCGATCGTGAGGCACAGCTCCCACGGACCGGTCGGCGGGGTGAGCGGGAAGCCCTGCTCGGGGGTGCGGTAGTCGCCCTGGCCGGGCAGGCGGTCGTTGATGACGACATCGGGCTGCAGCTCCTTGATCAGGCGGCGCAGTGCCGGCGCCGTCCACTCGACGGCGGAGCGCTCCCAGTCGCCGTCGAACCAGAGCAGATCGATCTGCCCGTAGTTGGTGAGGAGCTCGGTCAGCTGCGCCCGCACGTAGTCGAGGTAGCGCGACCACTCCTCCGGACTCGACCGCCGGTGGCGATCGGTCGCGTCGGGGGTGTCGGCGAACTCGGCGAGGCCCGCGGCGGGCCAGTGCTCGAGCTTGTACGGCCGGTCCTCATCGCGGAATGCCGGATAGTCGGGGTGGTTCCAGTCGGGGAGGCTGTAGTAGATGCCGACCTTCAGGCCTTCGGCGCGCACGGCGTCGACGAGCTCACGGGTGATGTCGCGACCGAAGGGGCCGTGCTGCACGCCGAAGTCGGACTCCTCGGTGAAGAACATGTTGTATCCGGCATGGTGACGTGCCGTGAAGACGAGGTAGGTGGCTCCCGCTTCGCGGGCACGACGCGCGAGATCTGCGGCATCCCAGTTCACGGGGTCGAACGTCGGAGCCGTCGCCTGGTACTCGGCCACGGTCACGGCGTCTTCCACGGCATCCTCACCCGGGATGATCGATCGTCCGACGAGGGGCCAGGAGATCTCGATGCCCTGCTGCGATGCCTGGTCCCAGTGCACGAAGAGGCCGAAGCCTGCGCCGCTGAACCACTCCCCGCCGGGGATGCGCTCTGTGGGGCGTCGGAAGCGTGCGTCTGTCATCGAACCTCTCCTTTGAGTCCAAGATTTCCTATAGGATACGTGATAGACGAAACCGTTCACAAGGGTGTGATGAAAGGTGCCTACCGATGGCGATGTTCCAGACCGATCCTGTTCGTCCCGAGGCCTACCGCGAGTTCGAGCGACCGCTTCCCGAGTGGTTCCGCGGCGCCGCACTGGGGATCTTCGTGCACTGGGGGCCGTACTCGGTTCCCGCCTGGGCAGAGCCCACCGGTGAGCTCGGCGCCGTGCCACGGGACGAGTGGTACGCCCACAATCCCTATGCCGAGTGGTACGCCAACACCATGCGCATCGAGGGCTCGCCGACCCACCGGCATCACGAGGAGGTCTACGGCGGGGCTCCTTATGACGACTTCCTCGATGCCTGGAAGGCCGAGGAGTTCGACGCCGACGAGGTGCTCGCCGTGGTCGCGGCGACGGGCGCACGGTACTTCATCCCCACGACCAAGCACCACGACGGCGTCACACTCTGGGACGCACCGGGAACGGATGGGCGCAACACCGTCGCCCGTGGCCCAGGGCAGGACCTCATCGGAGCCTTCGCCGACGCGACGCGCGCGGCCGGCCTCCGCTTCGGCGTGTACTACTCAGGCGGTCTCGACTGGCACTTCTCCGACCTGCCGCCCATCGACCATGACGGCGCCCCCGCCCCCGATGACCTCGCCTACGCGGAGTATGCGCACGACCACGTCATCGACCTGATCGACCGCTATCGTCCCGACATCCTCTGGGGCGACATCCGGTGGCCGGCTGCGGGAATCGAGCCGGGGCCGAAGAGCATCGCCCACGCCTTCCAGAGGTTCTACGCGCAGGTTCCCGAGGGCGTCGTCAACGATCGCTGGGGCGAGTCCCACTGGGACTTCCGCACCAGCGAGTACGTGCACGGCACCGCAGTCGAGGTCGGCGAGGCGTGGGAGAACACCCGGGGGATCGGACTCTCGTTCGGCCACAACCGCAGGGAGACGAGCGAGCACCTGCTGTCGGCGCACGAGGCCGTGCTTCTGCTCGTCGACGTGGTCTCACGGGGCGGCAACCTGCTGCTCAACATCGGCCTCGAGGCATCCGGGCGCATCCCCGATCTGCAACGAGAGACCCTCGAGGGCATCGGCCACTGGAACAGGCAGTACGGGCACGCCGTGTTCGGTGCGCGACCGGAAGAGCGGATGCCGGCGTCCGACGACCCCTGGCTGCGCTGGACACGCACGGATGACGCGGTGCACGCGGTCGTCGACCGGAACGGACACGTCGAGCTCCCCGATCCGCACGGCCTGCTCGACGAGAGCAGCGCACGGATCGGAGAGCATCCGGTGATCGCAGAACGCGTCGATGGTGCCATCCTGGTCGAGGTGGCGGACGCGACGACCCCGGTCGCGATCTCGTTCCAGCCCAGGGACTGACGGAAGGACCCTCTCATGCGCATCGCTCTGCACTCCGAGATCCGCGACGGCGCGGTCGACGACTACCGCACGAACCACGCCCGCATCCCGGATGCTCTCGCCGAGACCTTCGCGCGCATCGGCATCCACGACTGGACGATCTGGAGGTCGGGCCGGCGCCTGTTCCACCTGGTCGAGTGCGATGACTGGGATGCCGCGGTCGCCGCGCTCGAGGACGATCCGGCCGACCACGCCTGGCAGGCCGACATCGGTCGCTTCGTCGAGCTCTTCCGCGACGAAGACGGCGCCGAGGGCACCGCTCCCCTGGAGCAGGTCTGGGATCTGAGGTCGCAGGTCTCCTGACCGCCCCGCTGCCCGGGTCTGCCGCGGGCTCGTGGCAGAGTAGCCCCGTGACTCGGACGTGGGTGCGCGAGCTGGCCGGCTGGATGTGCGCTGCCGCCGTGTCGATCGTCACCGCATCCGTGGTCGCGTCGTCAGCCCGGTCCGACCTGCTCTTCCGAGACGGCGATTCACTGGTCGTCGCGATGCTCGCGCGGTCGCTGCTGTCGGGAGAATCGCTCGACTGGGCGATGTCGAGCGTGCTGTTCCTGCCCGAGACCGCGGCGTTCACCGCGATAGACGCCGCCGTGCCTGCGAGGGTGAACGGCCTCTTCGCGATCAGCGCGGTCGTCAATCTCCTCGCCCTCTATGGAGCCATCCGGCTCGTCGCCGGCCGCGGCCGCGCGGGCTCTGCGCCCGTCACCTGGTCCGTCGTCGCGCTCGGGGTGTTCGGCATGCTCGCGATGACCGATGTCTCGGCGTCGCGAGAGGCGCTCGACCTCGCATCCTTGCAGCTGACGACCACCTACTACTCGGCGACCGTGATCGGCGTCGTCATCACGGTCGGCATCGTTCGGCGCGTGATCGACGACGGTCGCCTCAGAGCCTCGCCGTCGATCGCTCTCGGCGCCGTCGCGCTCGTATCGGCGCTCTCGAACCCGCTGTACGCGGTGTGGGCGACCCTCCCCCTCGCGATCATCCTGGGCATCGCCGCCGTGTCGCCGTCGCGGCGTGCGCAGATCCTCGCCCTCATCGCGGTGCTGCTCGCCGGGACCACCGCGGGCTTCCTGGCTCGTATTCCGTTCGCGGCATGGATCGCGAACACCGGCGTCGGCTACGCGCAGCCCGACCACTGGCACGAGTCAGTCGACTATTACGCACGGCTCATCGCCGAACGCGGCCAGAGCCTCCCCGGGCTGATCGGGCTGCTGGTCACCGTCGCCCTCATCGTCTTCGCCGTCGTGAGAACGGCGCAACAGGGCGACCCGGGAACCCGTCTCGTCGCCGCGATGGCCTGGGCGGCACCGATCGTCGTCGTCATCGGGGCGATCGCGCTGGGCACGCATGCCGCGCGCTACCTGCAGCCTTTCGTCTTCGCTCCGGTGCTCGTGCTCGTCGCATCACCTCGCGTGCTTCGCCTCCCCGCCCGACTGCGTCGTTCGACAGCTGCCATCGTCGGCGTGGTGCTTCTCGTCGTCGGCGGCCTCAGCATCCCGCGCCTGACGGACGCGACCACCCGGCCGGACCCCGATCTCGCGTGCGTGACGGACTGGGTCGACGCCTCCGGTCGCACGGGCGCCGGACAGTTCTGGACCGTTCGTCTGCCCGCACTGCATGTCGCAGACCCCTCGCGCCTCGTCCAGGTCGATCACCAGCTCAACGGCTACGCGTGGCTGGTCAACCGCACGGACTTCGCAGTCGGCGAGGTGTCGTTCCTCGTCGAGGATTCGCAGACCGTGCCGTGGGATCTTCCGCAGGCGGTGCAGCCTGAGCGTGTGGTCGAGTGCGGCCGGTACTCGATCCTGGACTTCGGCAGTCAGACCCTGCCCCTGGGGCCGCAGCGCAGCTGAGCGAGACCGCAGCGACCCGGTCAGCGGGTTGGTGCCGCGGTGGTCGTTCCCTCGCGGAACCGGCACGTGAGGTGCAGGGTCTGGCCGGGTTCTCCTCGGAGCATCCGCGCGACCTGCTCTCCGGCGGCGCGCCCCTTCTCGACCGCCGGCTGCACGCTGGTCGTGAGCACGAGGTCGCCGAGCCCATCGGCGGCGATCCCGTCGAAACCCGCGACCGACAGGTCTTCGGGCACGCGCAGGCCCAGCTCCTCCGCGGCGCGAATGATGCCGACGGCGATCAGATCGCTCTGAGCGAGGATCGCCGTCGGCCGCGTCTCGGCATCCGCCAGCAGATGCCGTCCGGCGAGGAGCCCCTCGTCGATGAAGCTGCCTCCGGCCGAGATCGCGGGCGCGTCGGGAAAGATCTCGCGCATGCCGGCGAGGCGATCGATGGTCACATCCACCGTCGCCGCGTCGATTCGCTCCTGAGTGACCGGTCCCCGCTCGCGACGGGTGTCGAGCGGCAGCGTGACGAGTGCGACGTCGCGGTGCCCGAGGTCGCGCAGGTGATGTGCGACGTCCGCCGCCGCCGCGGAGTTGTCGAGCAGGATCTTCGGGATGCCCTCCCCCGCGTCACCCTCGATCACGACGACCGGCAGGCCCCGGCTGCGCACGATGTCGAGCGACGCCTTGGCGCGCCCCGAGCACCCGATCAGCACGACCGCATCGACGGGTGCGTTCGAGAGAGACGACTCATCGTCGCCCGGCTCGTCGCGCATCAGCAGTATGCCGGCGCTGAGCTCGGCCATCCCATCGGTCAGGCCGTCCATCATGGCGGTGGTCACCGGGTCGAGGAACGCCGCACGCAGGTGCCCCTCGAGAACGACCGCGACGATGCCGCTGCGTCCTCGTCGCAGCGATGCGGCGCGCGGGTCGGGACCGGCATATCCGAGAGCCGCCGCTGCGGCGAGCACCCGCTCGCGCGTGGCCGGCGCGACGTTGGCCTTGCCGCTGAAGACGACGGATGCCGTCGACGTGGCAACTCCCGCCTCGCGTGCGACATCGGCGATCGTCGCTCGGCGCGGGCTGTCGTGGCTCGTCATACTCCGAGGATAGCTCCCCGGCTTCCCGATCATCGAATCGATTCGATATGCTGATCCGCATGGACACGGCTCTCTCCCGATCGCAGTACGTGCGCTGGCGCACCGCGATCTTCGCGATCTTCCTCGCCAGCGGTCTCTCGATCGCGACCTGGGCGTCCCGTGTCCCCGACATCAAGCTCGCCCTCGAGGTCGACAAGGCTCAGGTGGGCATGCTGCTGCTCGGCGCGGGCATCGCCTCGATCATCGGCATCTCGACCAGCCCCGCGATCATGGCACGCACCGGCGCGCGCCTCGGCATGATGGTGTCGATCTTCACCTTCGCCTCGGGCGTGGCCCTCATCGGCATCGGCGCCAACGTCCTCGGCTCGTACTCCGTGGTGCTGATCGGTCTCGTGCTGTTCGGACTCGGCAACGGCTGCGTCGACGTCATGATGAACGTCGAGGCCACCGCGATCGAGCAGCACTCGGGCAAGACGATCCTGCCCCTCTTCCACGCCTTCTTCAGCTTCGGCACCGTGATCGGCGCCGGGCTCGGGGCGCTTGCCGCACAGCTGCACATCGACGTCTTCACCCATACGCTCGTGATCGCCGTCGCGATCGCCGCCATCGGCATCGCCAGCATCGCGAACGTGCCGCGACGCGAAGAGGCACTCGACCCCGCGGCCGACGACGCAGAGAAGCCTCACTGGCGGGAGCGGATGCACGTCGCGATGTCCGCCTGGCGCGAGCCGCGCACCTACGCGATCGGCGTCGTCATGCTCGGCATGTCGTTCGCAGAGGGCGGCGCCAACGACTGGCTCGCCCTCGGCGTCGCCGAAGACCACGGAGGCGGCACCGCACTGGGCGCCGCCGCGCTCGCGACGTTCTCGGTCGCGATGACCGTCGTCCGCGTCTTCGGAGGCCCACTGGTCGACAGGTTCGGCCGCGTCGCCGTGCTGCGCATCCTCGCGGTTGCCGCCGCATCCGGCATCCTGATCTTCATCCTCGCCCCCAGCCTTCCTCTCGTCTTCGTGGGCGCAGCGCTGTGGGGCGTGGGCGCTTCTCTCGGCTTCCCGCTCGGTATGTCCGCCGCCGCAGACGACCCCGCCAAGGCGGCCGCGCGAGTGAGCGCAGCCGCGACGATCGGCTACATCTCGTTCCTGGGCGGCCCGCCCGTGCTCGGCTTCATCAGCGAGCACATCGGACTGCTCAACACGCTCTACATCCTCGTCGGCCTGGTCGTGTTGTCCGGCCTGTTCTCGGGTGCCGCGCGCCCGCTCCGCAAGGACGAGATGTCGACGCCGCCCGTCACCGCGAAGTCAGCCTCGTAGATCAGCGGGCGACAAGCAGACGCGGTGCCGGGCCTTCGAGTCGGGCGATGGCGATCTTCACCCCTCCGAGCTCGACGTCCACCTTCTCGAACCTCGCATCCATGCGCTGCTCGACCTTCTCGAACCGCGCATCCATGCGCTGCTCGAACTTCTCGAACCTCGCATCCATGCGCTGCTCGACCTTCTCGAACCGCGCATCCATACGCTGCTCGAACATCTCGAACCGCGCATCCGTGCGCGTGATCATCCATCCGAAGCCTGCGGCAAGCCCCAGCAGCGTGGTCGCGACGGTCACGATCATGGTCACGAGCTCTATCGACACCGTCATCTCCTCATCCTTGACCTGTCCGCCCAGAATGTCAGGATCCAGTCCGATGGAATCGACGACGGGAGTCGATCCGCCGCAGATGTGGAAACTTCGGCCCTGATGCTGACATCAGCAGAACGAGTCGACCCGACGAAGTAGGCTCGACGGGTGCGTCTCGTCATCGCCCGCTGCTCCGTGGACTACACGGGCCGCCTCAATGCCCACCTCCCGCTCGCCACGCGTCTGCTCGTGCACAAGGGAGACGGGAGTCTGCTCGTGCACTCCGACGGCGGCAGCTACAAGCCGCTGAACTGGATGAGCCCGCCGTGCTCCCTCGCGGCCGAGGAACCCGGCGAGGAGGAATCCATCGCCGGCGTCACGGAGGTGTGGCGCGTGACGCACAAGAAGACCGGCGACGCGCTCCGGGTGCAGATCTACGAGATCCTGCACGACACCAACCACGACCTCGGCGTCGACCCCGGTCTGCAGAAGGACGGCGTCGAAGCCGATCTGCAGCGCCTGCTCGCCGAGCAGGTCGAGCGCATCTCCGACGGCGCGACCCTGGTGCGCCGCGAGTACCCGACCGCGATCGGTCCCGTCGACCTGCTCGTGAGGGATGCCGCCGGCGCGGCGATCGCTGTCGAGATCAAGCGGCGCGGAGACATCGACGGCGTCGAGCAGCTCACCCGCTATCTCGAGCTGCTGGGCCGCGACCCGCACCTCGCGCCGGTGCAGGGCGTCTTCGCCGCGCAGGAGATCAAGCCGCAGGCGCGGGTGCTCGCCGAGGACCGCGGCATCCGCTGCCTCGTGCTCGACTACGACGACATGAAGGGCATCGAGTCCGGCATCCCCCGCCTGTTCTGAGGCCACCTGCACAGATGTCCACCGCGGTCGGTCGCGTCGTGCACTGCCCATAGGCTGGAAGGTATGGCTTCTTCCCCCTATTCGTGCGTGCTCTGGGACGTCGACGGCACGATCGCCGACGCGTCGGTCGGCATCCTGCGCCGTCTGAACGTCGCCCTCACGCACTTCGGTCACCCTGCTCCCACGCGTGAACAGCTCGTGCACTGGATCGGGCCGCCCATGTTCGAGTCGTTTCAGGCGCAGGCGGCGATGACCCCCGAGCAGGCGACCGAGGCGGTCACCTTCTATCGGACACTCGGCAAGGCCGACGGATACACGACCGATGTCGCGACCTACCCGGGCGTGCCCGAGATCATCCGCGATCTGCACGCGGCAGGGGTGTCTCAGGCGACCGCCAGCTCGAAGCCCGAGATCCAGGTCGATGCGATCGTCGACTTCTTCGAACTGCGCCCGTACTTCCTGACGACGGTCGGTGCGACGCCCGACGAGGCGACGCTCGCCTCGAAGACCGACATCGTCGCCGAGGCGCTGCGCCGTCTGGCCGAGCGCGGGGCAGACATCTCACGCCCAGTGCTGGTCGGCGATCGCCACCACGACGTCGAGGGCGGCAACGCCAACGGTGTGCCGGTGATCTTCGTCGAGTGGGGCTTCAGCGACACGCACGAAGGCGATGAGGCCGCGTTCCGCGCCGCATCGGCCGACGAACTGCGCGCGCTGCTGCTGCACTGACCTCGGCTGACCGGGGGCCCACTCGGCCGGGGTAATCCGGCCGGAAAGCACAGAACTCCCCGCCGGGGGTCGCAACGAGTGCAGACCTCCGGTCGGGGAGTTCAATGACGTCCGCTCTCAGAGCGGACGGATGTTCTCAGCCTGCAGGCCCTTGGGGCCCTGCGCCACGTCGAACTCGACTCGCTGGTTCTCTTCAAGAGAGCGGTAGCCGGATGACTCGATGGCGGAGTAGTGCGCGAAAACGTCAGCGCCGCCGTCGTCGGGGGAGATGAAGCCGAAGCCCTTCTCCGAGTTGAACCACTTAACCGTGCCCTGGGTGCTCATGTACTGCCTGTTCTGCTGGAAAGAAGCCGACGCAGGATGCCCCGACGTGCTCCACGCTAGTGGAGCACGCGCTGAGCGGAAGTCCTGATGTCAGCCCGTAACCCAAATGTTGCATGAGCGGTCGTCCGCGGTCACATGACAGGGCAGATGGAGACCCTCAGAAAATGGTGTGGCCCTCACCGCGGGGGGAGCGATGAGGGCCGAAGACGACCGGAGGGTGCGTCAGATTCCAGCCTAACCCCTCGCGCCTGCTTTTGTCCCCCATTTGGGGGACAGATTAGAAATTTGTGCGATGGAGACAAACGACAGCGGCCCTCTCGAGCAGTCCGTTGGGGACAGAACTACTCGAGAGGGCCCAATCGCATGCACGGATCGCCTTTGCCTCTGGGGAAGGCAGCCCGTCTCTGGGGAAGACGGAGACGATCAATCCCCTGTGCATGCACCTTCACCATAGGGGAGTCCGTTCGATCCCGCCAAGGGGGTTGACGATCGTCGTCATCGGTGGCAATGACGGGACGGACTGCGCGAGTAGCCTGGTGCGGTGACCATGCTGAACAAGGACATGACCCTGTGCATCTCGCTGTCTGCACGCCCGAGCAACAACGGCACGCGATTCCACAACTTCCTCTACGAGGAGCTGGGCCTGAACTGGATCTACAAGGCCTTCGCCCCGACCGACCTCGGCCAGGCGATCGCCGGCGTGCGCGGTCTCGGCATCCGCGGGTGCGCGATCTCGATGCCGTTCAAGGAAGACGTCATCGCGCTCGTCGACCGCATGGACCCTTCGGCGACGGCTATCGACTCGGTGAACACGATCGTGAACGATGACGGGGTGCTCACCGCATACAACACGGACTACAGCGCGATCGCCCAGCTGATCGAGCGCAACTCGCTCGACCCTGCATCATCGGTGCTGCTGCGGGGCTCAGGCGGGATGGCCAAGGCCACCGCCGCCGCCTTCCGTGACGCCGGATTCAGCCGCGTCACGATCGCGGCCCGCAACGAAGAGCGCGGTCGAGGGCTGGCCGATCTCTACGGCTTCGCCTGGACGGCGGATGCGGATGCCGCCAACGCCGACATCATCGTGAACATCACGCCGATCGGCATGGCGGGAGGCGCGGACGAGCACGCGCTGTCGTTCACCGAGGAGCAGATCGCGGCGGCATCCGTCGTGTTCGACGTCGTCGCCCTGCCGGCGGAGACGCCTCTGATCTCCGCCGGGCGCGCGGCCGGGAAGACCGTCATCACGGGCGCCGAGGTGGCGACCCTGCAGGCCCTCGAGCAGTTCGTGCTGTACACCGGCATCCGCCCCTCCACCGCTCAGGTGCAGGCGGCCGAGGAGTTCATGCGGGCGCAGTGACCCCTGCGCCCGCAATTCGCCCCGAGGACCTCAGCCGTTGAACGCGGCGGGGTGGGGGCCGGTGCGACCGTCGCGCTCGAGGCGGTCGACCGCGGCCAGCTCGTCGTCGGCGAGCTCGAACCCGAACACGTCGAGGTTCTCGGCGATGCGAGCGGGGGTCACCGACTTGGGGATCACGATGCGTCCCTGCTGCAGGTGCCAACGCAGCACGATCTGGGCCGGCGTCCGCTCGTGCCGCTCGGCGATCTCGACGACCGAGCGATCGGAGAGCACGGCGCCCTGGGCGAGCGGGCTCCATGCTTCGGTGAGGATCCCCCGCTGAGCGTTCGCCTCGGCGACCGCTCGGTTCTGCAGCGCCGGGTGGAGCTCGACCTGGTTGACGGCGGGCACGACGCCACCCTCGGAGGCGATGCGCGCGAGGTGCTCGGGTTCGAAGTTCGAGACGCCGATGGCTCGTACGCGCCCGTCCGCGTAGAGACTCTCAAGCGCACGCCAGGTCTCGGGGTACGTCGCCAGAGCAGGCGTCGGCCAGTGGATCAGGTACAGGTCGAGGTGATCGAGGCCGAGCCGTTCGAGGGACGCGTCGTATGCGCGCAGGGCGGCGTCGTATCCGTGGTCGGAGATCCATACCTTGGACGTCACGAACAGCTCGTCGCGAGGGATGCCCGACTCGGCGATCGCACGCCCGACGCCGGCCTCGTTGCCGTAGATCGCCGCGGTGTCGATGCTGCGGTACCCGGCGTCGAGGGCGGCAGCGACGGCGGCCGTGGTCTCGGCATCCGGTACCTGGAACACCCCGTATCCGAGCTGCGGCATCTCGATGCCGTTGTTCAGGGTGAGTGTGGGGACGGTGGGAGCGTTCATGCTCGTGCTTCTTTCTCTCTCTGCGAATCGGGTGGTCACGCGGCGACGGTCTGCAGCGTGCCGGTGGGGGCGGGCGACGGCTTCCTGGCTGCGACCACGGCGATCACCATGACGACCAGAGCGGATGCGGTGATCGCGGCCCCGATCCAGATCGGCGAGGTGTAGCCGAGTCCGGCGGCGATGCCGAGGCCGCCCGCCCACGCGCCGAGGGCGTTGCCCACGTTGAAGGCGCCGATGTTGGCGCCGGAGGCGAGGGTCGGTGCACCGCCGGCGTAGTGCATGATGCGGCTCTGGAGCCCCGAAACCGTGCCGAATCCGAACGCGCCCATCAGAACGAGGATCGCGATGGTCACGGGCTGCGACCAGGCGAAGAAGCCGAACAGCACGAGCACGACGACCAGAGCCGCGATGAAGATCAGCAGCGTGCCGTCGATCGAACGGTCGGCCAGGCGTCCGCCGATCCAGTTGCCCGCGACGAGCCCGGCGCCGAAGAGCACGAGCAGCCACGGCACCGTGGTGTCTGCGAAGCCCGTGACCCCGGTGAGCGTGTAGGCGATGTAGGTGAAGGCGCCGAACATGCCGCCGAAGGCGAGCGCGGTGACGATGAGCGACAGCCACACCTGTCCCGACCGGAAGGCCCGGAGCTCGCTGCGCAGACTCACCTGCTGGCCTGCTGTCTTCGGTGCCGTGACCAGCAGAGCGATGCCCGCGAAGGCGACGATGCCGATGGCGGAGATGACCCAGAACGTCGACCGCCAGCCGAACTGCTGCCCGAGAAAGGTTCCGAACGGAACACCGAACACGTTCGCCGCTGTGAGACCGGTGAACATGATCGCGATCGCCCGCGCCTTCTTCTCGGGGGCGACGAGGTCGGCGGCGACGACGGATCCGATGCCGAAGAACGCTCCATGGCACAGCGCCGCGACGATGCGTCCGATCATGGCGGTCGTGTAGTCGGGGGCGAGGGCGGTGATCGCATTACCGACGATGAACAGCACGACGAGGCCGAGCAGCACCGGTTTGCGGGGCAGACGGGTCGTTGCGGCAGTGAGGCCGAGTGCACCGACGACCACGCTGAGCGCGTAGCCCGAGATGAGCCAGCCGGCCGTGGCCTCGGTGACCCCGAAGTCCGCGGCGACGTCGGGGAGGAGCCCCATGATCACGAACTCGGTGAGTCCGATCCCGAAGGCGCCGATGGCGAGTGCGATGAGTCCGAGTGGCATGGGTGTGCTCCGTGGTCCTCTGCTAAAGTAGTTGCAGACGCGGGATATTGCGTCACGAGGGATAATCATTGCACACGCAACTATCCCGCGCAAGCAACTACTTCGGAGGTCACTGTGGGCATCTCAGACGACGCTGTCGAGATCCGGGCACGCGGCTGGCGAACGCTCGCCGCTCTGCACGGGATCATCGAGGCCGACCTCGAGAAGGCACTGGGCGCATCCGTCGGCCTGTCCGTCGTCGAGTACACGGTGCTCGACGCCCTCAGCAGACAGGACGGTTGGCACATGCGCATGCAGCAGCTCGCCCGCGCGACCGCGCTGAGCCCGAGCGCCACGACGCGTCTCGTGACACGGCTCGAAGACCGCGGGCTGCTCACCCGCATCCTCTGCGCCGACGACCGTCGGGGCATCTACACCGAGCTCACCCCGGCCGGCCTGGCGCTCTACGAGAACGCGCATCCGATCCACGACGAGACCCTCGAGCGTGCTCTCGGCGAGGCGGTCACGCAGCCCGAGCTGGCCCCCGTCGTGCACGCTCTTCAGGCAGTTACCGCCGAGGCCTGAGTCAGGCGAGCGCGCTCACGCGCTCGCGCGCGAGACCGTCACCTGGATGCTCTTCATCAGCGGCTGGTCGCTCTGGACGCTGAAGTCCTTGCGACCGATCAGCACGTTCATCTCCGGCATGTACCCGGCGGCGCTGCCGCGCGGCAGGTCGTACGGAACCGCGCGGAACGCCTTCAGCATCCGCGTCGAACCGTCTTTCGACGTCGACACGATGTCGACCGGATCGCCCTCGACGAGGCCGCGATCGCGCATGTCGTCCTCATGCAGGAAGACGAGCTCGCGCAGGTTCTTGACGCCTCGGTACCGGTCGTCGTTGGAGTAGATCGTGGTGTTCCACTGGTCGTGCGAGCGCACCGTCTGCAGCACGAGGGTGTCGGCGGACTCGGGGATGACGTCCGGCAGTGGAGCCAGGGAGAATTCGGCACAGCCCGACGGCGTCTCGAACACGCGGTCCCTGGCGGGCTGCGGAATGCGGAACCCGTGCCGGTCGCGGATCAGGTCGTTGAAGCCCTCGAACCCCGGCAGCACCTTCGCCATCACATCGCGGATGTTGTCGTAGTCGCCGACGTACCAATCCCAGGGCGTCGCCGTGTGCGGCAGGGTCGCCTTCGCGATGCCGGCGATGATCGCCGGCTCCGACCTCAGATAGGCGGATGCCGGCTGCTTGCGTCCCCTCGAGAGGTGCACCATGCTCATCGCATCCTCGACGGTGACGCCCTGCGGGCCCTGCGCCTGCTGGTCACGCTCGGTGCGGCCGAGACACGGCAGGATCAGGGCCTTCTCGCCATGCACGAGATGGCTGCGGTTCAGCTTCGTGCTCACCTGCACCGTCAGGCGGCACTTCTCGAGCCCCTGCGCGGTGAACGGGGTGTCGGGCGCAGCGAGCACGAAGTTGCCGCCCATGCCGACGAACACCTTCACGCGCCGGTCATGCATCGCCTCGATCGTGCGGACGGTGTCGAGCCCCGGATGCCGCGGCGGCTCGATGCGACAGACCTCGGCGAGGCGGTCGAGCCACGCCTCCGTCGGCCGGTGATCGATGCCGCACGTGCGGTTTCCCTGCACATTGCTGTGTCCGCGGATCGGCGACGGGCCGGCCCCCTTGCGGCCGATGTTGCCGCGCAGGAGCAGCAGATTGACGATCTCGCGCACCGTGTCGACGCCGTGCTCGTGCTGACTCACGCCGAGGCACCAGCTGATGATCGTGCGCTCCGAGGCCAGATAGACCGCAGCGGCGGCGCGGATCTGCTCTTCCGTGAGGCCGGACTGAACGACGAGAGCTGCCCAGCTCGTGGCGTCGACCAGTGCGCGGTACTCGTCGATGCCGTTCGTCAGAGTGCTGAGGAATTCGCTGTCCAGCACCGACGGGTCGGTGGCGGAGGCTTCGAAGACGACCTTCGACATGCCGCGGATCAGCGCCAGATCGCCCCCCGGGCGCACCTGCAGGTTCATGGTGCTCGTGTCCGTCGCCGCGAAGCGCGCCATGTCGACGAAGTCGTGCGGCACGATCGTCCGGGTCGCCCCGGCCTCGACGAGCGGGTTGACGTGCACGACCTGCGCGCCGCGCTTCACGGCATCCGAGAGCGCGGTGAGCATGCGGGGAGCATTGGATGCCGCGTTCACGCCCAGCACGAAGAGGGCGTCGCAGTCGTCCCAGTCGTGCATGTCGACAGTGCCCTTGCCGGTCGCGATCGACGCCTTGAGCGCGCGTCCGGAGGCCTCGTGGCACATGTTCGAGCAGTCGGGCAGGTTGTTGGTGCCGTACTCGCGCACCATCAGCTGATACAGGAAGGTCGCCTCGTTGCTCAGACGCCCCGAGGTATAGAACGCGGCCTCGTCGGGACTGTCGAGCGCCTGCAGCTCGTCGCCGACGAGCGCGAAGGCGTCGTCCCACGAGATCGGCACGTAGTGATCGGTGGCGGCGTCGTAGACCATCGGCTCGGTGAGACGACCCTGGTCCTCCAGGTCGAAATCGGGCCACGTCGCGAGCTCGGTGACCGAATGCTCGTCGAAGAACCGGCGGTCGACGCGCTTGCGCGTCATCTCCCACGTGACGTGCTTGATGCCGTTCTCGCAGATGTCGAGCTTCAGATTGCCCGGGTCGTCCGGCCACGCGCATCCGGGGCAGTCGTAGCCCGACACGGGGTGGTTCATCTGCAGCATCGCGAGCGGTCCGGCGATGGGCTCTCGCTGATCCAGCACCACCCGCCCCACCGACACGGCGGCTCCCCACCCGGCGGCCGGATGCCGGTACGGCTTGCGCGACCACGGTCGATCGGTGCGAGGGCCGTATCCGCCCTGACGCGGCTCGGCGGGCATCAGCCCGAACGCGGTGCCGATGGGTCCCTGGCTATCGAGCATGGCGTGCCCCTTCTTCGGCGTGCGCAGACGGTGCGAGCCCGTCGAGGCGCACCCGATGCGCGTGCGAATAGATGTTCATCGAACGCCCTCGGACGAACCCGATGAGCGTCACCCCGGCCTCCTCGGCGAGCTCGGCGGCGAGAGACGAGGGGGCCGAGACGGCACTGAGCAGGGGGATGCCGGCCATCGCGGCCTTCTGCACCAGTTCGAAGCTCGCCCTGCCCGAGACCTGGAGGATCTGCCGACGCAGGGGAAGCCGGTCGTTCAGCAGCGCCCACCCCACCACCTTGTCGACGGCGTTGTGACGCCCGACGTCTTCGCGCAGCACGAGCAGCTCGCCCGAGTCGGCGTCGAACAGCGCGGCGGCGTGCAGACCACCGGTCTTGTCGAACGCCGCCTGCTCGGCGCGCAGCCGATCAGGGAACGACGCGATCTGCTCGGCCCCGACCTGGACATCGTCGACGGACACCGGATGCCGCGACACCGTGCGGACGGCGTCGATGCTGGCCTTGCCGCAGACCCCGCAGGAGCTGGTCGTGTAGAAGCGCCGAGCGGCCTCGGGGTCAGGAAGCGCGACGCCGTGAGCGAGGCCGATGTCGAGCACGTTGTAGGTGTTCTCCTGTCCACCGGTGCCGGGGCCACCGCAGTGGATCGCCGAATGGAAGTCTTCGGCCTGGGCGATGATCCCCTCGGACATGAGGAACCCCGCCGCGAGCTCGACGTCATGCCCCGGAGTGCGCATCGTGATGGCGAGCGGCGAGCCTGCGACCCGGATCTCCAGGGGCTCCTCGACGGCGAGCGTGTCGGCACGCCGAGCGGCTCCCTCCCCGAGAGTGAGCTTCAGTATCGGTCTCCGCGTCGTGATCCGCCCCACACGAGCGAGCGTACTCCGCGGTCACAGAATCGCCTCATACCCATCTCACCCGGTCACCGGGTCCGCCTACCGCGTGACGCGACCGTCCACGAGGTGCAGCACCCCGTGCATGCGCGGCAGGTGCACGAGGTCATGGGTGACGAGCAGCGTCGACGTGTTGCGCTCATCGGTGAGTCGGAGGATGAGGTCGATGATCTTCGCTCCGCGCTCCTGGTCGAGAGCGCTGGTGGGCTCGTCGACCAGGAGCACGCTCGGATCGTTCATGAGCGCTCGCGCGATGTTGACCCGCTGACGCTGTCCGCCGGAGAGCTGGTGCGGCCTCTTGTGACCGTGCTCGGCGAGGCCGACCGCGGCGAGCAGCTCATCCGCACGGGATGCCGCGGCGGCGCGATCGCGGCGGCGGCTGCGCGGCGCACCGAGCTCGTTCATGACGCTCAGCTGCTCTCGGGCCGTCAGAGAGGGGATGAGGTTGGGCTGCTGGAAGACGATCCCGATCCGGTCCCGCCGCAGACGCGTCGCCTCGGCCGGACTGAGCGCCGTGACGTCGTTCCCGTCGATGAGGATCTCGCCGGAGTCCGGACGCAGGAGGGTGCCGGCGACGGCGAGCAGACTGGACTTTCCCGAGCCGCTGGGCCCTGTGATGCCGGTGACGGTTCCGGGGTGAGCCGTGAGTGAGACACCGTCCACGGCGGTCACCCGCGAGTCACCGTCGGGGAAGGTCAGAGTGATGTCGTTCAGGCGGATCATCGGTTGCTCCCGAGGGCGGTGAGAGGGTCGGCGGAGGTGACGGAGCGCAGGGCGAAGGCGGCGCCTGCGAGGCCGAGGGCGATCATGATGCCGCCCGGAAGGATAGTCGTGACAGGACTCAGCAGGAACGGGAGGGCGGTGCCCGCGAGCAGGCCGAGCGCGGTGACCAGGCTCAGCCCGATGCCGATGCCCGCCAGCAGGACGATCAGCGCCTGCCCCAACGCGTCTCGGATCAGGGAGCGCGTGCTCGCGCCGAGCGCTTTGAGGACGGCGACATCGCCCTTGCGCTGCATCGTCCAGACGGTGAAGAACGCCCCGATGACGAGTCCCGAGATGCCGAACAGCATGCCGACCATGAGCAGGAGCGATCCGATCTCGGAGCGGAAGGCGCTCAGCGCGGTCAGGGATCCGAGGGTCGTCTCGGAGATCGTGTCGTTCGCCGCATCCGCGGCATCCCAGTCGGGGGCGCCCGTGACAGCGAGGACCGTGGCGTAGGCGCCGGGGTTTCCGGTGGATGCCGAGTACGCCTGCCAATCCTGCAGGGTCATCTGCACGACCGGGGTGTGGCTGTACCAGGCATCTCCCTCGATCGACTCGACGTCGTAGGAGACGCCCGCGATCTCGATCTGCTCGCCGACCTTCGCGGCGAGCGCGTCCGCCGCGGGCACCGACAGGCGCAGCCGTCCGTTCTCGGAGGGGGCGGCAGCGTCGAAGCCGGGCTCGACACCGAACACCGCGATCGCGGCCCGGGTGTCGTCCGTCTCGGCGCGGGTCTGACTGATGCCGAGGGGGCGCTCGTCGGTCACCCCTGCCGTCTGCGCCCAGTCGTTCGCCTGCTGCTCGGTGATGGCGGAGTCCGCGAAACTGGCCGCACCGTCGCCGCCCGAGGGTGCGGAGAACACGATGCGGTCTGCGGGGAGCGCGAGCACGCCCGAGACGTTCTGGATGGCGAGGCCCCCCGTCAGTCCGCTGAGGAACCCGACGAGCAGGGTGATGAGGGCGACGACGGAGCCGATGAGGATGAATCGCCCCTTGGCGAAGCGGAGATCGCGTAACGCGACGAACATTGTGGTGCCTTTCCTGTCTCCGATGCGGTGACCATTCCACTTTCGCCGTCGGCCCATTCGACGTCATCGGCCACTCGACGAGCCTTTCGCACCCGGAGTGAGGACGCCTCGATCGTCCTTTCGGACGATGCCGCGGTGCGCTCGTCGGCGTAGAGTTCGAGCCATGGCGCATACCGCTCTGACCCCGGTGTTCGTGGGTCTGCGGACCGGTCTCCACGTCCTCTTCTTCGCCCTGACGGGGGTCGTCATCGCGCGGGCCGTGCTCGACCCGTCGGAGTCGAGCGCGTCCGCGATCGTCCTGGCGCTGATCGTCGGCGCGACGTATGCGTCGGGTGTGCTGCTCGCTCGTCTCTCCCGCGGACGACGGCTGACGTCACTGATCTGGCTCGCCCTGCTCTCGGCGGAGTGGTTGGGCCTGCTGTGGGTGAGCGCCGACGCCGCCTACCTCGTGTTCCCCCTGTTCTTCCTGTTCCTGCACCTTCTGGGGCGCTGGGCGGGATCGGCGGCGATACTGACCGCGACGATCGTCGCCGTCTGCGCCCTCGGCATCCACAGCGGGTGGAGCGTCGGCGGCGTGGTCGGCCCGTTCGTCGGCGCCGGCGTCGCCCTCCTGATCGGCCTCGGCTACCAGGCCCTCGCGAGAGAGGCCCAGCAGCGCGAGGCTCTGGTCAGCGAACTGCTGGCGACCCGCGGACAGCTCGCCGCGCGCGAACACGAGTCGGGGGTCCTCGCGGAGCGCGCCCGGCTCGCCCGCGAGATCCACGACACACTCGCGCAGGGACTCTCCAGCATCCAGATGCTGCTGCACGCCGCGGAACGCGCCGATGACACCCGACCGGGCATCGAGCACATCCGGCTCGCGCGCGAGACGGCCGCCGCGAACCTCGTCGAGGCTCGGCGATTCATCCGTGAGCTGACCCCACCCCAGCTCGACGACCAGACCCTCGGCGGGGCGCTGCGCCGACTGGCGCGAACGCAGTGGGCGACGCAGGGACTCGATGTCCAGGTGCGGGTGTCCGACGCTGTCGTGCTGCCCATGCACCTGCAGACGGCGCTGCTGCGCATCACGCAGGGAGCCATCGCCAACGTCATCCAGCACGCTCGCGCGACGACGGCGACGGTCACCATCGGCATCGAGAACGACCACCTGCGCTTCACGGTCGAAGATGACGGAGACGGATTCGACGCGGAGCTCCCTGCGCCGGGGACCGCTGAGAAGTCCGACTCGTTCGGTCTGCGCGCCACCGCCGAGCGAGTGGAGCAGCTCGGGGGAAGCCTCGTGATCGACACGGCATCCGGGCGGGGAACGACGCTCACCGTCGACCTCCCCCTCACGGAGTTCGTATGATCCGCCTCGTGATCGCCGACGACCACCCCATCGTCCGAGCCGGTCTCCATGCCCTGTTCAGCCTGGAACCGGATCTCGAGGTGGTCGCGGAGGCGGCCACGCCCGATGAAGCGGTCGCCTGCGCGGAGCGCGAGAACCCCGACGTGGTGTTGATGGACCTCCAGTTCGGCTCTCAGACGGCGACCACGGGTGTGGATGCGACGCGACGCATCCGGGCGCTCGAAGCGCCGCCCTACGTGCTCGTGCTCACGAACTACGACTCGGATGCCGACATCCTCGGCGCCGTCGAGGCCGGTGCGAGCGGCTATCTGCTGAAAGACGCCCCGCCGCACGAGCTGACCGCCGCCGTGCGCGCGGCGGCCGCCGGAGAGAGTGCTCTCGCGCCCGTGATCGCCTCGCGATTGCTCGACCGGATGCGTGCACCCCGAGTCAGTCTCAGCAGCCGTGAGATCGAGGTGCTCGAGCGCGTCGCCGCCGGCCGGTCGAACAGCGAGGTCGCCGACGAGCTCTTCGTCAGCGAGACGACCGTGAAATCGCATCTCGCGCACATCTTCTCGAAGCTCGATGTCACCTCACGCACCGCCGCGGTCTCGGAGGCGCGCCGGAAGGGGATCCTCCGCTGACACGGGCCGCACTCCGCGGTACTCACCTGTCGGACACGGTGCGACGGTGGGCGACTCAGCGGGAGTCGTCAAGCGGCGGAGCGGTCGAGGCGCGCACGATCAGCTGCGACCCGAGGGTCACGACGTCGTCGATCGCGGTGCCGTTCATCGCCTGAAGGAGCAGGTCGACGGCGAGCGCGCCACTGCGTTCGATCGGCATCCGCACCGTCGTGAGCGCCGGGGTGACCGCACCCGCGAGGTCGATGTCATCGATGCCGACGATGCTGATGTCCGCGGGGCACCGCTTGCCCAGCTCGAGCAATCCGGCCTCGAGTCCCAGGGCGACGAGGTCGTTGTAGGCGATGACGGCCGTGGCGCCGCTCGCCGCCGCCGGTGCGGCTGCGGCCCGTCCGCCCTGAATGGACGCGGCATGGTGGCTGAGCCCGGTGAGACGGATGCCGTGGCGCTCGCACGCTCGCGCGACGGTGTCGGCGCGGCGCACATCGGCCCATGATCCGCGCGGACCGGCGGCGTAGGCGATGTGCGTGTGCCCGAGGGCGGCGAGGTGCTCGATCGCCTGCGCAGGTCCGTGCTCGGTGTCCATGAGCACGCACGGCGCGCCGTCGATCTGCCGGTTGACCACGACGTAGGGGGTGTCTCCGACGAGGTCGAGCACGTCGGCGTCGGGCAGACGGGGTGAGCACAGCAGCATGCCGTCGAGCTTTCGGGCCTGCTCGATCTGCTCGCGTTCGCGGCGCAGGTCCTCGTCGGCGTCGAAGAGCACGATGCGGTGGCGTCCGTGCCATGCCTGCCCCTGGATCGCCTTGAGCAGAGTGGCGTAGACGGGGTTCGCGACGTCGGGCACGACGACCCCGAAGGTGCGCGTGGCGGTGGCCGACTGCGACGCCGCGTAACCGAGCTCCCCCGCCGCTTCGAGCACGCGGCCGAGGGTGTTCGGGGCGAGGCGATCGGGCTCCCCGAAAGCACGCGATGCGGTCGCGATGGACACGCCTGCGCGTCGTGCCACATCCGTCAGCGTCGCTGCCATGTCGTTCTCCCGCCCTCGCAGGCAATCCTACGATCCTCCACCTCGATGTAAAACTGCTTGACAAGTTTGTACAAACACTGCACACTGATTTGCATGACGATCAACGCCGATCACCCTCAGCGGTGCGCGGCCCCGAGCGAAGGAGCCACCGCGTGAGCATCCCAGCACCGGCCCTGCGCCGCACGACCTCTGCCGCCGCATCCCCGCTGGTCGCCCCGACGGCCCCGGGCATCCTGCACCTCGGCCTCGGCAGCTTCCACCGGGCACACCAGGCCGTCTACACGGCAGCCGCGCTGCAGTCCGCGGGCGGCGACTGGGGCATCGTCGGTGTCGCCTCGCGTTCGCGCACCATCGTCGACGCGATGCACGCTCAGGACATGCTCTACACGGTCGCGACGATCGCCCCGGGCACCACGTCACTCACCATCCCCGGTGTGCACGCCGACGCCTTCGTCGGCGCCGAGCAGCCCGAGCGCGTCGTCGCACAGATCGCCGACCCCGGCATCCGCATCGTGACCCTCACCGTCACCGAGAACGGCTACAGCTACTCCCCCGCCACGCAGCATCTCGACCTCGACGACGACACCGTGCGCTCCGACCTCCGGGGCGGCGCCGCCCGCTCGACCATCGGCCAGCTCGCCCGTGGCCTGCAGGCCCGTGCCGCAGCCGGTGGAGCGCCGATCTCGATCCTCAGCTGCGACAACCTCTCGGCCAACGGCGCCCACACCGAGAAGCTCGTCCGAGAGTTCCTGCACGAGCTGCCCGGATCCGAAGGCGCCGACACCCTCGCCTTCCTCGACCGCGCCGTGTCGTTCCCCTCGAGCATGGTCGATCGCATCGTGCCCGCGACCACCTCCGAGCTGCGCACCCGCGTCGACACCCTGCTCGGCGCCCGCGACGACATCCCGGTGCCTGCCGAGCCGTTCACGATGTGGGCGATCGAAGACCGCTTCGCCGGCGGACGCCCCGCCTGGGAGGCCGGCGGTGCCGTGTTCACCGACGAGGTCGGACGCTACGAGCAGATGAAGGTGCGCCTGCTCAACGGCACGCACTCACTGATCGCCTACCTCGGCGCGCTCAGCGGAGTGGGGACGATCCCCGAGGCCATCGGGCTTGACGGCATCGAGAGCGCGGCGCGCGCCGTGCTGCGTGACGAGTACGAGCCCTCGATCGAGGTTCCGTCCGGCGTCGACATCCGCGCCTACGAGAGCGAGCTGTTCGAGCGCTGGGCCAACAGCGCCCTGGGTCACCGCACCAGCCAGGTCGGTACGGACGGCTCTGTGAAGCTGCGACAGCGCATCCCGGAGCCCGCGCTGCGGGCGCTGCGGCTCGGCGAGATGCCCCACCTGATCGCCCTCACGGTCGCCGGATACCTGTCGTGCATCGCCCCGCTTCCCGGATTCGACCCGGGCCTGCACGCCGCCGCGATGACCGACGGCGCCCGAGAGCGTCTCGCCTGCTATGCGGCGAGCGCCCGCACGGGTCGGGAGCTGGCACAGCGCGTGATCGGCGAACTGCACCTGTTCGGTGATGGACTCGGATCACAGGATGCGTTCATCGCGCGCGTCGGCGAGCTCGTCGACACGATCCAGCGACGCGGCGTCGACGCCGCGATCACCGACGCCGTCTCGGCATCCCAGACCACCACACCATCACTCACCCGCGCAGAGGAGTTGCAGCCATGAAGGCTCTCGCCATCCACGGCAAGGAAGACATCCGCTGGGAGGACCGCGAGGTCCCGACCCCCGGCGACGGCGAGGTCCGCCTCCGCGTGAACTTCGTCGGCATCTGCGGCTCCGACCTGCACTACTACTTCCACGGAGCGAACGGCGAGTACACGATCCGCGAGCCGCTCACCCCCGGCCATGAGCTGTCGGGTGTCGTCGACCTGGACCCTTCCGGCCGCCTGGAACCCGGCACCCCCGTCACCGTGCACCCCGCGCGCTACGGCGCCGAGGTCCCCGGGCTCGAAGGCCACCCGCATCTGCGTCCCGGCGGCGACTACTTCGGCAGCGCCGCCGCGAACCCCCACCGCCAGGGCGGGGCATCCGAGCTGCTGATCGTCGAAGACCACATGCTGCGCGTGCTCCCCGCATCCCTTCCGCTCGAGCGCGCAGCCCTCGCCGAGCCGCTGGCCGTGGCGATCCACGCCGTGAGCCTCGCCGGAGACATCACCGGCAAGCGGGTGCTGGTGATCGGCGCGGGACCCATCGGACTCCTCGTCGTCGCTGCGGCACTCCACGCGGGCGCCGCGGTGGTCGGCGCGAGCGACGTGCGTGAAGAGCCTCTCGACCGCGCGACGTCCCTCGGCGCGACCGAGGTATCGCTCGTCGGTCGCGACACCATCGAGAACGAGTCCTACGACATCGTGTTCGAATGCTCCGGCGTCGGAGTGGCCCTCACCCAGGCGGTGCGCGCGGCCCGCCGCGTCGGCACCATCGTGCAGGTCGGGATGCTGCCGAACGCCGACATCGGAGTCAACCTCGCGCCGATGCTCGCCAAGGAGCTCACCATCCGCGGCGCCTTCCGCTTCTCGACCGAGATCGACGACGCGGTCGCGCTGCTGGCCGAGTCCGACGCCCTCGACTCCGTCATCTCGCACGTCCTCCCGGCATCCGACGCCGTCCAGGCCTTCGAACTCGCTCGCGACTCGTCCGCCTCGGCGAAGGTCCTGCTGGCCCTCTAGCAACACCCTCCGCGCTCCCCGCGCACCCCACCCGATCCTGGTCCGAAGGAGTACCTCCCATGTCCGAACCGCAGACGACCGCCACGGTCGCCGATCCTGCCGCGAAGAGGTCGGTGCGCGACCTCGTGCGCGCCGCCATCTCCGGATGGCTCGGCACGGCCCTCGAGTTCATGGACTACCAGCTCTACTCGCTGGCAGCCGCCCTGGTCTTCGCCGATCTGTTCTTCTCGTCCGAGAACCCCGCCGTGGCCGTGGTCGCCGCGATGGCCACCTACGGCGTCGGCTACGTCGCCCGCCCGGTCGGCGCATTCTTCTTCGCCCGCCTCGGCGACAAGACGGGTCGCACGAAGGTCCTCTTCTACACGATCCTCCTGATGGGTCTCGCGACCACCCTCATCGGATTCCTTCCGACCTACTCGCAGGTGGGCGTCCTCGCCCCGATCCTCCTCGTGCTGCTCCGCATCGCGCAGGGCTTCGGAGCCGGAGCCGAGATCTCGGGTGCGGGCGTCATGCTCGCCGAGTACGCCCCCGCCAAGCGCCGAGGCATCATCGCCTCGCTCGTCGCACTGGGCACGAACTGCGGAACCCTGCTCGCCTCGGGCATCTGGGCGATCCTGCTCGTCGCGTACAGCGAAGACGAGGTCATCGCCTGGGCGTGGCGCATCCCGTTCATCGCCAGCGCCGTCATCATGCTCTTCGCGATCTGGGTGCGCTTCAACCTCAAGGAGACCCCGGTCTTCGAAGAGCGCGACGACGTCGTCGACGGCAAGGCGCTCTCGCGTGAAGAGGTCGTGAAGCTCGCCACCGAGACCAACGACATCCGCACGCTCGAGGCGATGAACCGCAAGCCCTGGAAGGCGTTCTCGATCGCGCTCCTGCTGCGCTTCGGCCAGGCCGGCAACTCGGGCATGATCCAGACCTACCTGATCAGCTACATCACCGTCGTGCTGCTGCTCGACCGCTCGATCGGCGTCAACGCCGTGATCGTCTCGTCGCTCGTCGCCTTCATCACGGTGCCCCTGTCGGGCTGGCTCGGCGATCGCTTCGGCCGCAAGCGCATGTACATGGTGTGGGCGATCATCGCGCTCATCATCATCGTCCCGACCATGCTCATGATCAGCAGCAAGGACACCGTGCAGGTCTTCGTCGGCTACGTGGTGCTGCACAACCTCGCGGTGATGAGTTTCGCGTCGCTCGAGAACCTCACGCTCCCCGAGCTCTTCGGATCCCGCAACCGCTACACGTTCACGGCCATGGCACGCGAGATCGCCGCCATCGTCGCGACCGGTGCGGGCCCCGTCATCGCCGCCGCGTGGGTGTCGGCCGTCACCGGCTCGTTCATCCCGATCATCATCATGCTGTTCATCTTCACGCTGTGCGCGCTCATCGCCTCGATCTGGATGCCGGAGGTCGCCGGTCGCGACCTCACCGATCCGCGCGACGCGATCTGATCGGACCGCTCTTCACGACCAGGGGTGCGGGCGCCCGAACGCCCGCACCCCACACCTCATTCCGCACCTCCAGGAGAGAACGACATGACCATCGAGATCGTCGACGTCAACATCACCAGCCCCGGACGCAACTTCGTCACGCTCAAGATCACGACCTCCGACGGCATCGTCGGCCTGGGCGACGCCACTCTGAACGGCCGCGAGCTCGCCGTCGCCTCGTACCTGTCCGACCACGTCGCCTCGATGCTGATCGGTCGCGATGAGGACAGGATCGAAGACACCTGGCAGTACCTCTACCGCGGCCCTTACTGGCGTCGCGGACCCGTCACCATGGCGGCCATCGCCGCGGTCGACATGGCACTGTGGGACATCAAGGCGAAGAAGGCCGGGATGCCGTTGTACCAGCTTCTCGGCGGCGCCAGCCGCGAGGGCGTCCGCGTCTACGCGCACGCCTCGGGCACCGACTACGCCGCCCTGAAGAACGCGATCACCGGATACGAGGAGCTCGGCTTCACCGCCGTCCGCGTGCAGACCGGTGTTCCCGGCCTCGGGCAGATCTACGGCGTCTCTGCCGCAGGCCCCGGCGTGCGCTACGACTACGAGCCCGCCAAGCGCTCGGGCGATCGCCCCAGCGAAGAGACCTGGGACACCCGCAACTACCTCAACCACATGCCGGGGATCTTCTCGCAGATCCGGGAGGACTTCGGCACCGACCTCCGCATCCTGCACGACGGACACCACCGCATGTCGCCGATCGAGGCCGCGCGCTTCGCGAAGGACATCGAGCCCTACGACCTGTTCTGGCTCGAGGACTGCACCCCCGGCGAAGATCAGACCGCCCTGCGGCTCGTGCGTCAGCACTCGACCACGCCGCTCGCGATCGGCGAGGTCTTCAACTCGGTCTTCGACTATCAGACCCTCATCACCGAGCGCCTGATCGACTACGTGCGCTCGGCGGTGACCCACACCGGTGGCATCACGGCCATGAAGAAGCTGCTCGACTTCGCCGCGATCTACGGCATCAAGTCCGGCATCCACGGGCCGACCGACATCTCGCCGGTCGGCATGGCCGCGGCACTGCATCTCGACCTGGCGATCCACAACTTCGGCATCCAGGAGTACATGCCGCACAACGAGCAGACGCTCGAGGTGTTCCAGACCTCGTTCACGTTCGACAAGGGCTTCCTGCACCCCGGCGACCAGCCCGGTCTCGGTGTGGACCTCGACGAGGATGCCGCGGCGGGCCACGAGTACACCAAGGCGTACCTGCCGGTGAACCGTCTGCTCGACGGGACCGTCCATGACTGGTGAGGTGCGACGGGTCGCCCTCCCCCCGCGCACGGTCGACTCGCGCCTGATCGTCGTCGCCCGCGCGAAGCGGGCGGAGGACTACGACGCCGTGCTCGACGTGCTCGTCGATGCCGGCATCCGCAGCGTCGAGCTGACGCTGACCACACCGGGCACGTTCGAGCACTTCCCGCACCTGCTCGCGCGGTTCGGCGACGCGATCGACCTCGGCATCGGCACCGTCACGAACGCCGTGGACCTGGCACGGGCGATCGAGGTGGGGGCGGCCTACATCGTGACCCCGATCACCTCGCGCGACTTCGTCACACAGGCGACGGATGCCGGTGTGCCGATCGTCCCGGGCGGACTCACGCCGACCGAGCTGTTCGCCTCGTGGTCTGCCGGAGCATCCGCGGTGAAGGTGTTCCCCGCGGGGCAGGTCGGACCCGCGTACCTGAAGGATCTGCGCGGCCCCTTCCCCGACCTCGTCGCCGTGCCCTCGGGGGAGTCGATCTCGCCGGGGCCGAGGCGTGGCTGCGTGCCGGTGCGGTGGCGGTGAGCGTCGGCGGGCCGCTGCTCGGCGACGCGTTCGCCGGCGGTGACCTGCATGCACTGCGGGAGCGCGCCGCGTCATTCGTCGACGTCTGCGCGCGGAGCGCCGAGTGACCACCTCGTCGCCGTCCGTCGTCACGCTCGGAGAGACGATGGCGCTCGTGCGCACGACCGAGATCGGCTCGCTGCGTCACGCGAACTCGCTGGCGTTCGGCATCGGCGGTGCTGAGAGCAACGTCGCGATCGGACTCGCGCGACTCGGAGTCGCGACCTCGTGGCTGGGCCGCGTCGGCGACGACTCCCTCGGCGAGCGCATCGTCCGAGAGATCCGCGGTGATGGCGTCGACGTGCGCGCGATCGTCGACCCGGATGCCGCGACCGGCCTCATGGTGAAGGAGCGCCCGTCTGCGGCATCCACCGCGGTGCACTACTACCGTGCGGCGTCAGCCGGATCGCGGCTGCGACCGGAGGACCTGCCCGACGGGTGGGTCGAGGACGCGTCGCTGCTCCACATCACCGGGATCACTCCGCTGCTGTCCGAGACGGCCCGGGCGGCCGTCCACTCAGCCATCGATCGTGCTCGGGCAGCCGAAACGATCGTGAGCTTCGACATCAATTACCGGTCGGCGCTGGCGTCGCCCGATGTCGCCGGGTCCGTGCTGCGCGAACTCGCGGAACGTGCCGACATCGTCTTCGGCGGCCACGAGGAGTTCGCCATCCTGTATCCCGGCACCTCGGCAGCGGATGCCGCGGAACGCCTGCGGGAGGCCGGATGCGCGACGACCGTGCTCAAGCAGGGACCTGACGGCGCCTCGGTCCTCACCGCCGGATCGGTGGTCGACTCGCCCGGGTTCACGATCGAGCCGGTCGACACGGTCGGTGCGGGCGATGCGTTCGTGGCCGGGTATCTGAGCGCCCTGCTCGACGGCCAGGCGGTCGATGCGGTCCTGCTCCGGGCGAATGCCTGCGGCGCCATGGCCTGCCTCGTTCCCGGCGACTGGGAGGCCGCACCGACTCTGCGCGACCTCGAGCGCTTCCTCGACGCCGGCTCCGACCCGGTGCGCCGCTGAATCGGCGTTGACGCCGCCTCAAGACGCGTAGCCTCGAAGGATGTCCAAAGCCGTCGCCTCCCTGTCCACGGCTTCCGCCCTCCCGGAGTCCGTGCCCCGTCGCACGCCGTTGTTCTCCCGCGCCGCGGTGAACTTCCGACCGGCCGCACTCGTCTACCGGGTCGTGGCGCTCGCCATCATCCTCACCGGTGTCATCCGGCACTCGGACATCCTGACCGGTCAGCCGGCGTGGACGACCCTGCTGTTCTACACGATGGTCAGCAACCTCCTGTGTCTCGCGTGGGTGGTGCTCCTCCTCGTCCGCACGGTCGGCGATCTGCGTCAGCGCGAACGGTTCGGCACATCGACGCCCAGCGCACGCGGCAGTGGAGCGGTGATGTTCGCGATCACCGTGACCATGCTGATCTACCTGATCGTGCTCGTTCCCTCGAGGTTCGCTGACGGCGACGCCGAGATCTTCTCACTCACCGACAACCTGATCCACATCATCACGCCCGTGCTGGTGATCGTCGACTGGCTGGTCTTCGTGCCGAAGGGATCGTTCCGGTGGATCGATCCTCTGCTGTGGACACTGCTCCCCTACGTGTATCTGACCTGGGCTTTCGTCTACGGTGCGCTCGGCGGCGAGTTCACACCAGGACAGGCGTATCCCTACCCGTTCATGGATGTCGACGTGCTCGGGGTCGCGGGCGTCGCTCAGTGGATCATCGCCCTCACGGTCGCTCTCGTCGCGGTCGGCTTCGTCTACGTCATCATCGACCGCGTCCTCGGATCGCTCGCCCGGCGGTTGGTCCGACACTGAGACGCCCCGCGCCGGCGCTCAGTTGATGATCTCCGCGCGGTCGTCGGCGTGCAGCGCCGCGAGCCGTTCGCGCCATGCGGCGAGCGACTCGGCCGAGAGGCGGGTCCAGTCGAGCACCTCGCGGACGACCCTCAGCGGCTCCGCGCTGCGATAGGAACGTGTCGGATTGCCGGGGAACTTCTTGTCGGTCACATTCGGGTCGTTCTCGAAGTCCCCGGTCGGCTCGACCTCGTAGACCCGCGGCTCGCGATCACCCGGCGCGAGCTCGGCGGCGAGTCCCGCACCGTCGGCCACGGCGGTGAAGTAGATGTGGTTCATCACGATCTCGGGCCGGTAGTTCGATGGATATCCGGCGGTCAGCAGGTCGCCCGGTCGCAGGTCTGCCTTGGTGCCGTGGAAGAAGGGGCCGTCATCCAGTGGGTCGCTCACCCGCAGCATCCTATGACTGCGCGCACACGCAGGGAAGGAGATCTCGCAGTACGAAGGACGGATGCCGACGGCTCACCCTTCGTCGAGAGAGATCTCCTTCACTGCGGTCGTCGCACAGATGGCGACGGTCAGTCGCCCGAGCGTCGCGTTCCGATACCCGGTTCGTCGTTGTGGATGGACTCGTCCTGCACGGATGACTCCGACGACGGGTCGACGCGCACCGCACCGGAACCGCCCGAGTCGGCGCCAGCGTTTCCGGCGGGAGTCTCTCCGACCTGGTCGGGGTCGTCCGCGTTGCGATCTTCGATCAGCGCGGCGATCCCTTCCTCGGAGGGTTCCGCACCGCCGAGATCCTGACCGGACTCCTCGCCGCGGCCGCTCACTCGGTGCCGTCCCGCAGGTCGGTCGGCGCGTCGCCGCTGTGCTGCAGACCCTCGTCCTCCGGAGCCAGGTCACCCTGTCCGTCGTCGCCCAGCTCGGCGTCGACCGGGTCGTCGCCCTGGGTCTCGGGCTGGTCGGTATCGGTGGGGAAGGTGCCGTCCGAGAAGTCGTCGACTCGGGGGATGCCGGGCATGTCCGGCGGGAAGCTGTTCGCGAAAGCGTCGATGTTCGACATGATGCCCTCCAGGGTTGGTGTCCGAGCTCTCATGATGCGTCCGATCCGCGGCGAGCGCAGGGCGGTTGACAGCCCGGCGGAGGGCGAGGATTATTCCCGCCCCGATCCCGACGGGTGACGTCACAGGCCGAGCCGATTCGGCGGGCTGCTCGATTGTGTCGACACCCGGTCGCCCCTATGGTGTGGTCATGAACCGCTCGCGCCTCCGTCCACTGGTGAGCGCGGCTCTCGCGCTCGGGGCGGTCGCGCTTCTGGCCGGCTGCGTCAACGCTCCGACGGTCGACCTTCTCGCCAGCGGCGAATCCGCCCGCCTGCCTGAGTCGGTCACGTCCGACCAGCTCGCGACGGTGGTCCCCGACACGGCGCGCCTGCTCGGCGAGGACTCCGAAGGGCACACTTTCTACGCCGTCGAGGCGAGTGACGAGAGCGGGCTCGGAAGGGTCTGCCTGGTGATCGACGGCGTCGAGAACGGGCCGGTCATGGGATGCGGGGCGATGCCGATCGAGGTCGAGACCGCCGGCGTGCGCGCCCGACTCAGCGTCGAGGTCGTCCCCGAAGACAGCGGCGAGAAGATCGGCGACTACCTCCGCGTCTTCCTGTGAGCGACGACCCCGCACCGCGCGTGACCGTGAGAGCATCGATCGCAGACCACGACTCGAGGGAGATCTCGGATGCTCGACACAGCAGACAGCGTCAGGCTCGGCCGTTCCGGAGTGAAGATCTCGAAGGTGGTGCTCGGATGCATGAGCTTCGGCGCACCGGACCGCGGCGCACACGGATGGTCGCTCGATGAGGAAGCGAGCCGCCCGCTGATCGCGCAGGCTCTCGAGGCAGGAATCACGACGTTCGACACCGCCGACGTGTACTCCGACGGCACGAGCGAGGAATTCGTCGGCCGTGCACTCAAGGACTTCGCGCGCCGCGACGAGATCGTGCTCGCGACGAAGGTGCACGGGCGCATGGGCCCGGGCGCGAATCAGGCCGGACTCAGCCGCGGGCACATCCTGTCGGGCATCGACGCGAGCTTGACGCGCCTCGGCACCGAGTATGTCGATCTCTACCAGATCCACCGGTGGGACCCCGAGACGCCGATCGAAGAGACCATGGAGGCGCTGCACGACGTCGTCCGCTCGGGCAAGGCTCGCTACATCGGCGCATCATCGATGTGGGCGTGGCAGTTCGCCAAGGCCCAGGGTGTCGCTGCGCAGAACGGCTGGACGCGCTTCGTCTCGATGCAGGATCAGTACAACCTGCTGCAGCGCGAGGAGGAGCGGGAGATGCATCCGTTCTGCCTCGACTCGGGCGTCGGCGTGCTGCCCTGGTCGCCGCTGGCGCGTGGCAGGCTGACGCGGGAGTGGGATGAGACGACCACGCGCACGGCGACCGATGCCTTCGGCGCGACGCTCTACCACCGCGAAGAGGAGTCGAATCGGGCGATCGTGGATGCGGTGGCTCGCGTCGCCGAGGGACGCGGCGTCTCCCGGGCGCAGATCGCACTCGCGTGGGTCGCGCAGCAGTCGGCGGTGACCGCCCCGATCGTCGGCGCGACTAAGGCCGTTCACATCGACGATGCGGTCGCAGCCGTCAGCATCCGACTCGAGGCCGCCGAGCTCGCCGAGCTGGAGGGTGCCTACACGCCGCGGGATCCCGAGGGCTTCTGACCGCGCTTCGGCGCCTACTCGATCTGACCGATGGGCTCCCGCTTCTCGGCCTGGAACTGGTCTTCCGCGCGGCCTCTCGCCCAGTAGGCGGAGATCGACAACGACTCTCTCGGCACCTCGCGCTGCTTCAGCAGGGCCCGAACGGCCTTGATGGTTCCGCGCTCCCCGTGCGCGAACACACCGGGGTGCCCGTCCGACCAGGCCAGCTCCGCGAGGACGGCCAGCAGCTCGTCATCGGACTCGGTCCATCGCACCGCCACTCCGGATGGAGCATCGGGAAGGATGCGGTCGCCGGGGTCGGCGACGGTGAGGATGACGTGCCCGACGGCATCCGAGTCCATCGCCTCGAGGGCCGACGAGATCGCCGGGAGCGCGGTGTGGTCGCCGATGAGCAGATGCCACGGCGCTCCGGGCTCGGGCAGGTAGCCGCCGCCCGCGCCGCTGACGACCAGCGTGTCCCCGACCTGTGCACGTCGAGCCCACGGCCCGGCGACACCCTCATCGCCATGCACGACGAAGTCGATGACGAGACGCTGGCGCTCGGCATCCGCTGCTCGCACCGTGTATGTGCGCGGAGTGGGCAGCTTCTCGGGGCTGTGCTCCCGCAGCTGAGCGAGATCGTAGGGAGGGGTGAGCCCGTGGCGAGGATCGGCGAACAGGATCTTGACGTACTTGTCGGTGTAGACGTTGTCGGTGAAGGCCTCGTACCCGTCGCCTCCGGCCGTGATGCGCACGAGGTCGGGGCTGACCTGCTCGACCTGGTGCACGCTGAGCACGGCTTGGCTGGGGGCTCGGCGAGGCTGTTCCGGCATTGCGTCTCCTGACGAAGAGGAAGGGAGTCCTCTCCAGTCTGCCGGTCCTGTTCGGTGACCCGGGCCACTTTCCAATTTGGAAAGTCGTCGTACACCGCGCACGCCACGGAGGCGTGATCGGTGCGCCTCAGGCCGCGCAGAGGTCGGTGTCGGCGCTGCGGTTCACCGCATCCACCGGCCGCGGTGGCACCGGGGTGGCGCGGGGCTGCGAGGTGAGCGCTTCGTAGTCGGCGCCGAGCAGCAGCTGCACGCCGTCGACGTCTCCGACCTGGACGACGACCTGGATGCCGAGCTCTGCGGCGAGCGCCTGCGCCGTCTGCTGGGCGTCAGGGGTGTCTGCGGCCGTGATGGTCGTGAGGTCGACCGGGTCGGCATTGGCGATGCCGGCGACGGTGTATCCGTAGCCCGTCGCGTCATCGGAGACGCGGGACGCCAGACCGCTGACACCGGCACCGTTGAGGATCTGCACGGGCGCGGTGCGCACCGGCGCCTCGGGCTGCACCTCGTCGGTGGTGAGCACGATCGGCACGTCGTCGATCAGCGCCCGGAAGATGACGTCGGCGTCCGCGGTCGGCACGACGCGATTGGGGTCCTCCGGGGCCTCGGTCGTCGGCATGGTGAGGAATGTGACGCTGCTGAGCGGAACATTCGCGACCCGCGCGGCGAGGCCGGCGAGATCGGTCAGGGCTCCTAGACCGGGGTCGACGGTCATCGACGACGTCACGGCATCGAGGAACGCGTAGAGCCGGTCGGGGCGCACGAGCACGGCGGACTTGGTGGCCTTCTGCACGATCGCCGAGAGCACCATCTGCTGGTGCCCGAGGCGGGCGATGTCGCTCTCCTGAGCGAGCGCATGGCGCGTGCGAGCGAGCGCGAGTGCCTGGTCGCCGTTGATCGACTGGGGGCCGGCGGGCAGGTCGAGGCGTGCGTGCCCGTCCTGCAGCGGCTCCGGCAGGCACACGTCGATGCCGCCCATCGCGTCGACCATGCCGATGAACCCCTCGAAGTCCATCTGCACGAAGTGGTCTATCGCGAGACCGGTCAGCTGCTCGACCGCCGCGACGGAGCAGGCCGGGCCATACTGCAGTGCCGAGTTCAGCATCCCCCAGCCGCCGCCGTACGACCCGCGCCCGTTGTCGTCGCACGCCGGCAGGTCGCCGACGGTGTCGCGCGGAAGCTGCACGGCGTCGATGCGGGTGTTGTCACTCGAGATGTGAGCGATCACCATCGCGTCGCTGCGCTCGGTGCCGTCGTCTTCGCCGAAGCCCTCGGACTCGAGCGCCCGGGAATCGGACCCGAGCAGCAGGATGTTCAGATCGCCCGTCGCGAGCTCGGGCTCGCTCTCACCGTCGTCCGAGCGGATGGGCGCCGTGGTGACGTTGCCCTGCAGCTGCCCGTAGGCGATGGCGCCCACGGCGACCAGGGCGGCCACGACGGCGACGCTGATCCAGCCGATCACTCGACCGCGCCGACGACGTGGTCGAGACGCGGGTTCGGAGCCTGACGTGACGTCGTTCTGGTCGTCGCTGTGGGGGAAGCTGGCGATCTCACCTGCTCACACCATCACGAGTGGGGCCAGAGAGCCAACACGTGGAGGCGGCGAGTCCTGCGAGGGTGCTGTGAGCCCGGTCGCTCACACCGTGACATACCCCCGGGAGGAGTCGTCGTGGATGAGGCGGTAGTCGGGCGTGGTGCCCCGCCGATCGGCCAGGCTCCACACCCGGGTCGCTCGCCCGTCGCCGGCGGACGCGGCGCCGTACTCGAGGACGAGCGCGCTCGGCATCGCCCCGTCGCGGTACTCCCCGACGAAGTAGCGCGGGCTGCCGAGACCACCCGAGTCCACCCGCCCGACGAAACGACCCGAGTCGGTCAGTCGAGGAGGAGTGGCGAGCAGGTCGGCGGGTGTGATGCGCTGGACGGCCTCGTGCTGTGCGAAAGCAGACAGGGAGAGAGGCATGATCGAGTCGATTCGCATCTCAGACCGCCTCCGCCTTCTGATCGCTGCGCGACGATCGTTCGCGAAGGCTCTGAGCCCAGTCCTTCGTGTCGGTGAACCGGTGCTCGTCGAGGTAGGCGCGGATGACGTCGTGCACGAGGCGGATCTGTGACTCCGTCCCCATCGCCGCCTGCATCATGTCGACCGTCGGCGCGGGCGCCCCGTCGATGCGCTCGAGCGCCTGGCGGATGATGCGCTCGCGCCCCTCCCGTCCGAGGGACTTCTCCATGGAGGGCGTCTGGCGTGGGTACTCTGGGGCGTGTTCGTGACTCATGCGAGCCTCCTCAGTCAGGGATGGTGGTGTCTCACGGACAGTGGTGCCGGGGCTGCAACCCCGGCACCACGTCGTCTCCCCACCGTATCTTATTTTTAGTCATTCAAAATAAGCGAGGAGTTTCGGCGCGTCGGCCGCACACCGTGAGTAGCCTTCATCCATGAGCTTCCACATCGAGCACACCCTCGACGGCCGGCGTGCGAGCACCGGCGCCTACGACTCCCTCGGCGAGGCGGTGATGGCGGCGTTGGGCGTGAAGCGCCCGCCCGTTCTCGTCGTCGACGACTCCGCCGACAGTGGCGCCGACGCCGTCGCCGCCGTCCTGAAGAAGGGCGAGGTGCTCACCGCGACACCTGAGCCTGAATGGTGGGGTCGGGTGAAGAAGGCGTCGCAGGACAAGCTGCTCGCCGGAGGCCGGCTCGATGCCGCCGTGGTGACGGATCTCACCGATGCCGGTGGTGCAGTGGCAGCGACGGCATGGGAGAGCGGCCCCGTCGAGGAGTGGGAGCTGACGCCGGCATCCGACCACGACTGGGTGCGCTTCGAAGCCGCTCGGCGGTCGATCCGAGGCTGATGCCCCGCCGACACCTCTGCCGATGCATGAGAAAGGCCCGGCTTCCTCGAAGGAACCGGGCCTGTCTCTCATTCACTGCTCGCTGCGGCCGTGTTCGTTTATTCACCGATCCCTTGAGGCTCAAGGGATCGGAGAGGGGATCTTCGACGCAATTCCACGCTAAGCCTCAGAAAGTTCCGCGGCCGTCGCGTTTCTCCAGATCAGAGCTGATTTCATCGTGCGACGAAACGGAGCTTCAGCAACCTACTTCGATGCTGCCTCGTGGCGCCTGGCAGAGCCAGTCGGTGCGACGTACTAGCCCCCGGGTCGCACATCGGTCCCGATCCCGAGCGTGGCCATCCGAGCGGCGTCTGCGGTGCGTCGAGCTCACTGCTCGCATCCGCTAACGAATTCTAAGAGGAAGGTGTCCTCGCCTGTCCGCGCCGGGGCGATCACCTGTTCAACCCAAATCTGCTTCGACGCGTCATCCGTGTGCGGCGCCACCTCAGGCAGCTTCGTCCACTCTTCAAGCTTGTCCAACGCTTCCGACGCCGCCGTCACATCGCCGTCGGCGGTGGCTGCAACGTACGCTCCGAGCCATGCACACTGCCACTCGAACGCCGCCTGCATCTCACCGGCCCCCGGTTCGAACTGTCCGTTCTCGTCCCAGTCTCCTGAAGGCGTGTCCCGTACCGAGTGACCTTCGGGAAGGCTACTCGCGAGTTCCTCGGTGGCAGTCCGGTACTCGTCGATAAAGCTGGTGAGATCCCCGAAGGAGTCCAGGGGTGCGCTTTCTTGCTCATCTGCAGCGTGCGGAGTCCCGGACGGACTGGGCACGCTATTGCCCAACTCCACGGCGCGGCGATGGCGATGTGACCAACAACTGTTCTCTCTGGTTCGAGGATAGATTTCTCCCATGACTCCGAACCCGCTGTTGCCGGCTATTCCCGACCTGTTTCTCATTCTCGCGGTGGTTCTGGTTGTCCTGCTCGCCGTGGGTATCGGCGTGACGGTCTGGCTCCGTAAGAGGAAAGACCCCCGCTAAAACCGACGTGTACTACGGGAGTACAGAGGCTGCACAGACGGTTCAAAGTCGAACCCGAGCTACGCGCTAACGTCCATCGCTCCTGACGCGAGCCTCGTGTGGGACAACTCTTACGGGGAGCTAGTTCAGATAGAACCTGCTCCAGCCGTTGTCTGTCTCCCCTTCCGCGCGGGTTTCGGGAGCATCCTCTGGAGATTCTCTTCGCTCAGCTCGCGGTTCACATACGGCGAACCGTTGACGAAGTCTGCCAGCTAGGCCGCAGATACGGCAGAGCCAACCGAAGTCTCACGGCGATGCTCATAGGCGCCGTGGACAATGACCTCCGTAAGCGTTCCGGGGCTCAGTTGCTGGGCATCGCGAAAAGCGCGCGCCTCCGCGAGATCGGAGGTATGGAGTTCCGCCAGGGTGGCGTCTAGTTCGGGAGTGCTCATCAGTACGAGGCCTCTTCTCCCAGAGATTGGACGTGACCTCTCCTCCATGCGCGGCGCAGGCCAACGGGTAGGACCACTTCGCGTATTCCTCCGAGGACGCGAGGCGACGCGCGGGCGGACCGGCCGCATGGGATGCCAGTCCGGACGGCGACCTGAGGAGAATCGGCGCTATGCTCTTCGCCTGCCGAGAATGAAAAGCGCCGGTCAGAAACATGCTCTGACCGGCGCTTTCAATTTACGAACAGATGGCCCTGAATAAATGAACAGGGCCTCGCTGTGCGCGAGGGGGGACTTGAACCCCCACGTCCATAAGGACACTGGCACCTGAAGCCAGCGCGTCTACCATTCCGCCACTCGCGCGAGTATGTCGGGCTCCGAAGAACTCAACTTCCCAAAGATATCACGCGTTTCGCCCATCGATGAAACCGGCGTCGCCGCGGTCTGCAGGAGTCGGGCACGGATGCCGGACGAGAGGATGTTCTTCGGTCCTGCAGACGTGCCGAGCTCCTGCATCCGGCGCATCCCACTCCCCCACTCCCCCGGAATCTCGGCGTTTTCCCGCCTCGCGAGGGCGTTCACCCAGCACACCTCGCTACGATGTGCCTACCGGTCGGCATGCCAGAGGAGCCCAGTGGGACTACTTGACAGCTTTGAGAAGGGTCTCGAGCGCGCTGTGAACAGCGCCTTCGCGAAGACCTTCCGCAGCGGCATCCAGCCCGTGGAGATCGCTTCCGCCCTTCGGCGCGAAGCGGACACCAAAGCGGCTGTGGTGAGCAGGGACCGCATCATCGCGCCCAATAACTTCGTCGTGCGCCTCAGCACCGACGACGCCGAGCGCATGCAGGGGCTCGGTGGAGCCCTCACCGACGAACTGCACGCGCTTCTCACCAAGCACGCGAAGTCGCAGGGTTACAGCTTCTCCGGCCCGCTCTCGATCTCGCTCGAGGGTGACGACAAGATCGCGACCGGCACGGTCAACGTCAGCTCAGGAACCGTCGAGGGGCGCGTCGAGTGGCAGGCCGTGATCGACGTCGACGGCCGTCGCCACTCGCTCACCCGCGCACGCACCGTCATCGGCCGCGGAACGGATGCCGACATCACGATCGCCGACGCCGGATCCAGCCGTAAGCACGTCGAGGTCCTCTGGGACGGAGAGCGCGCCATGATGCGCGATCTCGGCTCGACGAACGGCACCAAGGTCGACGGCCAGAAGGTGCGCGAAGCCGCCCTCCCCTCCGACACCACCCTGACCATCGGACGCACCGACCTGGTGTTCCGCATCGTTCCCGTCGCCACCCCGTCGCGCCCGCCCCGGCCGCGCGACGACGACGCGACCCGCGCGTTCGGGGCCATCTCGTGAGCACACCCAGTGAACTCGTCCTGCTGCTGCTGCGCGTGGGCTTCCTGCTGCTGCTGTGGTTCTTCGTGTTCGGCGTCGTCTACTCGCTGCGCGCCGATCTGTTCGGCATGAAGGTCCGCAAGCTCCCGGCCGAGGTCGCCGCGGCGACTCCCGCTCCGACGCAGTCGCCCGCATCCGCCCCGGCCTCGCGCCCCGCGTCGTCGAAGCCCAGCACCGGTCCCGCCACGGTCGCGACGGCCAAGCGGCTCGTCATCACCTCCGGTCCGAAGGCGGGGCTCGAGCTCCCCCTCGGCAACGAGACGTTGACGATCGGACGCTCCAGCGAATCCGCCCTCGTGATCCGCGACGACTACACGTCCAGTCACCACGCACGTCTGATGCTGCGCGGCGACAGCTGGGCCATCCAGGACCTCGACTCGACCAACGGCACCTTCGTCGCCGGCCAGCGCGTGACCGGCGGTCCCGTCGCCCTCGCCCTCGGCACCCCCATCAAGGTGGGCGCCACGACCTTCGAGCTGCGAGCCTGACCCCGGCATGGTCTTCGAAGGCTCGAGCGCCGCGATCTCCCACACCGGGAAGGTCCGCTCCAACAACCAGGATTCCGGTTACTCCGGGGCGAATCTCTTCGTCGTCGCCGACGGCATGGGCGGTCACGCCGGCGGTGACGTCGCCTCGAGCATCGCGATCCACCGGATGGAGCCGCTCGACCAGCCGTACTCGTCGGTCGACGACGCACAGGCCTCTCTGCAGGCCGCCGCGACCACCGCGGCCGGCGATCTGATCCGCGCCGCCAAGGACCGTCCCGAGCTCGCCGGACTCGGCACCACGCTCAGCGCCGTCATCATGGTCGACGACTACGCGGTCATCGGCCACATCGGCGACTCGCGCATCTACCTCTACCGCGATGACGCGGTGACGCAGATCACGGCCGACCACACCTTCGTGCAGCGACTCGTCGACTCGGGCCGCATCACCCCCGAAGAGGCGCGATACCACCCGCGTCGCTCGGTGCTCATGCGCGTGCTGAGCGACATGGACGCCGATCCCGAGCTCGACATGTTCGTGATGCACACCCAGCCGGGCGACCGCTGGCTGCTGTGCTCCGACGGCCTCTCGGGCGTCGTCGACGAGGCGCACATCCTCAAGGCGATGCGCATGGGCATGGCGCCTGGCCGCACGGCCGACAACCTGCTCAAGCAGGCGCTCGACGGCGGAGCCCCCGACAACGTGACGATCGTCCTCGTCGAGGTCGGCGGTCAGCACGCGATGCACTCCGGCACGGCGACGATCGTCGGCTCGGCATCGAACCCCGCCAACGTGACCGTTCCTCCGGTGCGCGCGCCCCGCGGCAACTGGCTGCACCCGGTACGCCAGGCCGCGAACGAGCCCAGCCACTTCGAGCCGGCCCCCGAATACCTCGAAGAGCTCATCGAAGAGGACCGTCGACGCGCCAAGCGCCGCCGTCTCGGATGGATCGCCGGGATGCTGGTGGTCGTCGCGATGCTCGTGTTCGCCGCCTTCGCCGCCTACAGCTGGACGCAGACGCGCTACTTCGTCGGCGCCGACGACGACAGTGTCGTGATCTACCAGGGCGTGCAGCAGAACATCGGCCCGATCACCCTGTCGACTCCGCTCCGCGACACCGACATCCTGCTCGCCAACCTCCCGCCGTACCAACGTGATTCCGTGGAGCGCACGATCACGGCGCGGTCGTTCTCGGATGCCGAGGCCATCGTCGCGCGACTCCAGGCCGGCGCCGACCGCGTGATCGGCGAGACCCCGCTGCCCACTCCCCTGCCCACCGCGACGCCGACGGAGGACGCAGGATGACCACCGACGTCACGGCCGACACCAGCGTCATCAAGGCCCTCAAGAGAATGCGGATGCCGCAGACGCAGCGCAACCGCGAGTTCTGGCTGCTGCTCTTCGCCGTCGCTCTCAGTGGCGGCGCTCTCACGCTCGTGCAGCTCGGTGCTCTCGGTCTGATCGACCCCATGATCCTGGCGATCGGCGGTGGCCTCGCCGTTCTGGCCTTCGCCGTGCACTTCGTGCTGCGTGCCGTCGCGTCGGCCGCCGACCCGTTCCTGCTGCCGATCGCCACGCTGCTGACCGGCCTCGGCATCGCGATGATCTATCGCATCGACATCGCGAAGTCCCTCACGGGGTGGGACGCCTACTCGACGAAGCAGCTCGCGTGGACGGGCATCTCCCTCGCCGGGGCGATCGCGTGCGTGATCCTGCTGCGCAACTACCGGGTGCTGTTCCGCTACACCTACATCTTCGGCCTCTCCGGCATCCTGCTCCTGCTGCTCCCCTTCGTCCCGGGCCTGCGCATCCCCGATGCGAACGCCCAGGTCTGGGTGTCGCTCGGCGGCATGTTCGCCTTCCAGCCCGGCGAGCTCGCCAAGATCTGCCTCGCGATCTTCTTCGCGGGCTATCTCGTGCGCACGCGGGAGAGCCTGACGTCTGTCGGCACGAAGTTCCTCGGCATCATGTGGCCGCGCATGCGCGAACTCGGACCGGTTCTGGTGGTGTGGGCGATCTCGCTCGGCATCATCGTCATCCAGCGCGACCTCGGAACCGGAACCCTGATCTTCGGCATGTTCGTCGCGATGCTCTACGTCGCGACCGGCAAGACCAGCTGGGTGCTCATCGGCCTCGCCCTCGTGGCTGCGGGTGTCGCGGTGGCGACACAGATCCTCAGCTACGTGCAGGGCCGCTTCGTCAACTGGCTGTTCCTCTTCGACCCCGAGAAGGTCGACCCCGACGGCGCCGGCTTCCAGCCCATGCAGGGCCTGTTCGGGCTGGCGCACGGCGGCCTTCTCGGCACGGGCTGGGGTCAGGGACGCCCCGACGTCACGCCCCTCGCCCACAGCGACTACATCATCACGAGCCTCGGCGAGGAGATCGGCCTGATCGGGCTGTTCGCGATCCTCTGCCTCTACATGGTCTTCGTGAGCCGTGGCGTGCGCATCGGACTGGCGGGTCAGGACGACTTCGGCAAGCTGCTCGCCATCGGCCTCTCGTTCACCATCGCGCTGCAGGTGTTCATCATGGTCGGCGGCGTGACGAGGGTCATCCCGCTGACCGGTCTGACCACGCCGTTCCTCGCCGCCGGTGGATCCTCGCTCATCGCCAACTGGCTGATCGTGGCCATCCTGCTGCGCATCTCCGACGGCGTCCGCAGCCAACCCCGGGCGGTGATCGGCTGACATGACCAAAGAACTCCGCCGTCTCAGCATCGTGATGCTGTTCATGTTCCTGTCGCTGTTCGCCGCGACCAGCTGGATCCAGGTCGTCGAGGCCGACGCCCTCGGGCAGAACCCGAACAACAGGCGCACGCTCCTCGACAGCTACGAGATCCAGCGCGGGTCGATCATCGTCGACGACGTCGCGATCGCCTCCTCGACCCCCTCGGACGACCGCTACCAGTTCCAGCGCGTCTACACGGATGCCGCGATGTGGGCCCCTGTCACCGGGTACTTCAACCCGGCGCTGCAGTCAGCGACCGGCATCGAGCGGGCGATGAACGCCGACCTGTCGGGAACGGGATCGAGCGCCTTCTTCGCCGAGATCGAGCGGATCCTCTCGGGTCAGCCGCAGAGCGGATTCAGCGTCGAGCTGACCCTCGACACGGCCGCGCAGCGCGCCGCATACGACGCTCTGCAGGGCCTCAACGGCGCGGTCGTCGCGATCGAGCCGAAGACCGGGCGCATCCTCGCACTGGTGTCGACCCCCGGGTTCGACACCAACCAGCTCGCGACGCACGACGCGGATGCCGCGAACGCGACCTACGACCAGCTCGACGAAGACCCCACGAAACCCCTCTCGAACCGAGCGATCGCCGGCGACCTCAACCCTCCCGGCTCGACGTTCAAGCTCGTCGTGGCGGCCGCGGCCTACGCGTCGGGCAACTGGACGCCCGACTCGACGCTCCCGAACCCGGCCCGCTATCAGCTGCCCGGCTCGACGAACACGGTCGCGAACGCCTGGGGCGGCACGTGCGGCAGCGGAGACACCGTGTCGATCTCCGAAGCCATCCGCCTGAGCTGCAACATCCCGATGGCCGAGCTCGCCGTCGAGCTCGGCGATGACGCGATCCGCGAGATGGCGGAGAAGTTCGGCTTCAACCGGAGCTTCTCGACGCCGCTCGAATCGACTCCGTCGAGCTACCCGCGTGCCCTCGACGACGCGCAGACCGCCCTCACCGGATTCGGCCAGGGACAGGTCACCGCGACGCCGCTGCAGATCGCGATGGTGGCGGCCGGCATCGCGAACGACGGCGTCGTGATGAACCCCCGTCTGGTCGACACGGTGATCGGCAACGACCTCTCGGTCATCCGTTCGTACGACGACACCCAGTTCGGTCAGACGACCGATGCGACGATCGCCGATCAGATCACGGCGTCGATGGTCGCGAGCGTCTCAAACGGCGCTGCGCAGGGTGCAAGAATAGACGGGGTCGATGTGGCGGGGAAGACCGGCACGACCGAGAACGATAACAAGCCGTACACGTTGTGGTTCACCGGTTTCGCGCCGGCGGACGACCCCGAGGTGGCAGTAGCGGTCCTCGTCGAAGACGGCGGTGGACAAGGGCAGTCAGGATCCGGCGACACCATCGCCGCTCCGATTGCAAAGAAGGTCATAGAGGCGGTGCTGGGCAGATGAGACCGACGCAGGGTGTGTCGTTCGGTGGTCGCTACGAGCTGCAGTCGCGTATTGCGATCGGCGGCATGGGCGAGGTGTGGGAGGCGACGGATCACGTCATCGGTCGCACCGTGGCCATCAAGATCCTCAAGGACGAGTACATGGGGGACCCCGGGTTCCTCGAGCGGTTCCGCGCTGAGGCGCGCCATGCCGCACTCGTCAACCACGAGGGCATCGCGAGCGTCTTCGACTACGGCGAGGAGAACGGCAGCGCCTACCTCGTCATGGAGCTCGTTCCCGGCGAGGCCCTCTCGACCGTGCTCGAGCGCGACGGCGCCCTGAGCGCCGACAAGACCCTCGACATCGTCGCGCAGACGGCATCCGCTCTGCAGGCTGCGCATGCGGCAGGTCTCGTGCACCGTGACATCAAGCCGGGAAACCTGCTGATCACGCCTGACGGCCGCGTCAAGATCACGGACTTCGGCATCGCCCGCATCGCCGACCAGGTGCCGCTGACGGCCACCGGCCAGGTCATGGGCACCGTGCAGTACCTCTCGCCCGAGCAGGCGTCGGGGCACCCGGCGTCACCGGCGACCGACACGTACTCGCTCGGCATCGTCGCCTACGAGTGCCTCGCAGGCAAGCGGCCCTTCACGGGTGAATCGCAGGTCGCGATCGCGATGGCGCAGATCAACGAGCAGCCTCCGCCGCTGCCGCCGACCGTGCCTATCCCGGTGCAGAACCTCGTCATGGCGATGATCGCCAAGAAGCCCGCCGACCGCCCGTCGTCGTCGGCGACCGTGGCACGCGCCGCCCAGGCTCTGCGCCGAGGCGACCTGAACTCCGCTGCCATCGCGGTGCCGGCCATCGCGACCGGTGGTGTCGCCTCCGACGACGCCACCCGGCTGCTCACCGCATCGGGCGACGACGGCACGACGCGCATCCTCCCCACGACGGCCCAGCTGCCCACCGGCGAGCAGGCCGAGGAGGAAGCCGAGAAGAAGAAGAAGCGCAGCCCCTGGACGTGGCCGCTGATCGCTCTCATCGCACTGCTCGTGATCGTGCTCGGTGGAACCGTGTTCGCCCTGATGAATCAGGGCGACCCGGATCCCGAGCCGACCCAGTCGGAGACCGTGTCGCAGACCCCGAAGCCGACACCGACCGAGACCGAGACGCCCGAGCCCGAGCTCGTGGACGTCGATGCTCTCGGTCTCGTGGGGATGCAGTGCGATGCCGCGCAGACCGCTGCCGCCAACGCCGGACTCCAGGCCGAGTGCGTGGTGGGCAACACCATCGCTCCCAACGCGAACCAGGTCGGCACGGTCGAGTCCGTTCAGCCCGGCGGCAACGTTCCCGAGGGCACGGCCATCACGCTGACGACCTTCAAGGAGCAGGTGAAGGTGGGCAAGCCCTCGGGCACCCCGACCATCGCCGGCACCGCCACCGAGGGCGAGCCCGTGACCCTCAACTGGCCGAGCTTCGAGTGCCCCTCGGGCACCCCGGCGCGATCGGCCTTCGAGGTGACGCTCACCAACGCGACGTTCTCCGGCGGCAACGCCGGCGAGTCCATCCGCAGCTTCGGACCCAGCGTGCTCTCGACGCAGATCGTCCCCGGCACGGCCGGACAGTCGATCACCGCCACGTTCCGCGTCTTCTGCGGCAGCGACATGCCGTCCGAGCAGTCGGATGCCATGCCGGGCGTCGTCATCCTGCCCGCCGCGCCGGGCGCCGATGAAGGCGACGCAGACGGCGGAGACTCAGGCGAATAACCCGCTCCCGCCGTAGGCTGGAGCATCCACAAGGTCGTATCAGGGGGTCACTACGTGTCGACAGAGCCACGCGTTCTCGCGGGTCGCTATCGCGTCGACGAGCTCATCGGGCACGGCGGCATGGCGAAGGTGTACCGCGGGTACGATCTGACGCTCGGTCGTGCGGTGGCGATCAAGATCCTCGACCCCGAGCTGGCTCGCGACAACGCGTTCCGCACGCGATTCCGTCTCGAGGCCCAGTCCGCCTCTCGCATGTCGCACCCGTCGATCGTCCGCGTCTACGACGCCGGCGACCCCTCGACGACCGACAGCAGCACGGATGAGCCTCCGTACATCATCATGGAGCTGATCAGCGGCACGCTGCTGAAGGACATCATCGCCAAGGGCCCGGTGCCCGTCGACGATGCCGTGCGCTATGTCGACGGCATCCTCGAGGCGCTGGACTACTCGCATCGTGCGGGTGTCGTGCACCGCGACATCAAGCCGGGCAACGTGATGGTGACCGACAAGGGCCAGGTCAAGGTCATGGACTTCGGGATCGCCCGAGCCGTGTCCGACTCATCATCGACGGTCGCCGAGACCACCCAGATCATCGGCACCGCGGCATACTTCTCACCCGAGCAGGCCAAGGGCGAACCGGTCGACGCACGCGCCGACCTCTACTCGACCGGCGTCGTGCTCTATGAACTGCTCACCGGCCGTCAGCCGTTCCGCGGCGAATCCCCTGTGGCCGTCGCCTACCAGCACGTCAGCGAGACTCCGGTCCCTCCGACCGAGGTGAACGAGGACTCCCCCGGCGCGCTCGACCCGATCGTCCTGCGCGCGCTGGCCAAGGATCCCTACCAGCGATACCCGGATGCCGCGCACTTCCGCGCTGCGCTCGACTCGGCGGTCTCCGGCCACGCGCCGAGCCGCAAGGAGCTCGGCGCGCTCACGAGCGAGCTGTACGGACCGAATCCGCGTGCCGCGCAGGAGACCGCCCGGTCGCTCCGCCAGCTGAGCACCGACACCACCATGGCTCGCACGCAGTCGGGTCCGCCCGTCGCGTGGATCTGGGCGGGTGTGGCACTGCTCGCCGTGCTTCTCGCCTCGGTGCTGTTCTGGGTCTGGACGCTCAGCATGCGCCCGGACGACGTGCCGTCGAGCTCGCGCGTGGTGCCTGATCTCGTCAATGTCTCGTCCGAGCGCGCCCAGGATGATCTCGGCAAGCTCGATCTCACCTCGAAGCTGGTGCTCGAGTCCAGCAACGACATCGTCGAGGGCAACGTGACCCGCACAGACCCTGCGTCCGGCACCGCCGTGAGCGAGGGCGATTCCGTGACGGTCTACGTGTCCTCCGGCAAGGAGACGGTGGTCGTCCCGATGCTCGAGGGCCTGTCTTTGACGGCCGCCAAGGACGCACTCGCGGCGGCAGGGCTCGAACTGGGCACGGTCATCCAGCGCAACGACAAGGGTCTGGCGGCCGAGACGGTGATGGAGGCCAGCGAGGCGGCCGACACCGAGGTCGCACCGCAGACCATCGTGAATCTCGTCGTCGCGAGCGGCCGGGTCACCCTCACCGACGTCACCGGGTGGACGATGGAAGCGGCTCAGGCTGAGCTCGAACGCATCGGCCTCACGCCCAGTCCGGTCGAGCTGATCGACTGCACGCCGACCGAACCGCCCACCGTGTCGTCGATGTCGGCCGCGCCGGGAGACGTGGCGATCGGCTCGACGGTCGAACTGCGCTACTGCGTCGCCGCCGGCTGATCCACACGAGCGTCGGGTCCCGACAGCGGGTGCAGTGCCGCTGAGCGTGCCACGGCATGTGCGTCGCCGCACAGTTCGAGCCAGTTGGCGAGCAGACGGTATCCGCCTTCGGTCAGCACGCTCTCGGGGTGGAACTGCACCCCGAGTATGGGCAGACGGGTGTGCTCCAGTGCCATGACGGTGCCGCTCGCGGTGCGCGCTGTGACGGCCACGTCAGCCGGCAGGTCGGTCTCCGCGAGAGCGAGGGAGTGATATCTGCCCGCGTCGAACGGCGACGGGATGCCGGCGAAGAGCGCTGATCCGTCGTGCGTGACCGGCGACACCATGCCGTGCATCAGCTCAGGCGCCTCTGAAACGGTGGTGCCGAACGCGGCGCCGATCACCTGATGCCCCAGGCAGACGCCGAGAAGTGGCATCCGGATCCTCGCGGCGAGCCGCACGGCGTCGACGGAGACGCCGGCATCGTCAGGGGTGCCCGGGCCGGGAGAGAGCAGCAGCGCGTCGAAGTCCGGCAGCATCACCGCGAGTTCAGCGGCATCGATGGTATCCGCCTCGATCAGCGCGACGTCGGCACCGAGCTCGCGCAGGTACCCCACGAGCGTGTGCACGAAGCTGTCGTGGTTGTCCACGACGAGCACGCGGGTCATTCGAGGTCGACCTCACCCGGGGTGATCAGCGGGCTCACCCAGGGGAATACGTACCAGAAGAGCCCGTAGAGCACCGCTGCGACGAGCACGAGGAGGATGAAGAGCTTCAGCCACCACGGGCCGGGGAGGATGCGCCAGAGTGCGGCGTACATGGGTCGTCTCTTTCCGTTCGGCTAGATCGACGGCGCGGCCGGCGGAGGCGGTGGATCGGTGAGCGCGGCGGGCGGACCCTCGGCGCGGGGCTGGAAGCTCTCGTACACGCCGTAGGCGACGATGCGCTCGGCGAGGGAGTACAGCGGCGAACAGGCGGTCAGCGTGATGTACTTCTCCCCCGTCGCGACGCCGGGCATCTGCGGCACATCGAGCAGCACGTCCGTCTGCGTGGGCTTGACGTACTCCAGCGTCCGGAAGCGGTACGTGAACCATCCGTCAGGCGTCTCGACGACGATCGCGTCGCCGACCTGGAGCTTGTCGAGCTGGTTGAAGGGCTTGCCCCAGGTGGTGCGGTGGCCGGCCATCGCGAAGTTGCCGACCTCACCGGGCATCTTCGAGTCGGTGTAGACGCCGATCCCGAGCTTGTCGAGCGTGCGCGCGCGCGTCGTACCGCCGTAGATGCCGACGTTGTACTCGGCACCGAAGCGCGGCACGTGCATCTGGCCGAGAAGCTCGGTGTCGGCCGGAGCGGCGGGGATCACGGGCTCGAAGACTGTCGCTCCGTCGTCGGTCTCGACGACCGGTGGGAGCTCGGGAGTGGGTGCGTTCGCCCATTCCTGCGAGACCGCCGCACCCTCTTCGTTCTTCTGGGCCGCGATGATGATGTCGCCGATCCACATCTGCCACGCGACGAAGAGAAGCACGATCACTCCACCCGTGAGCAGCAGCTCGCCGAGCACGCTGGTGAAGGTCGCGCGCGACCGGGGGCGGCGGCGGTGTGCACGTCGCTCCCCCGAGACGACGGATGCAGTCATGGCGACATGCTATCCGCCAGACCTGTACTCACGCCCTGCGGCCCTGGTTTTCCGCGCGATATGACACTCTTGGGTACACTGTGGGAATGGCACGCGACCGCAAGACCGAAGAACCCGAAGCTCCGCGCAGCGAAGGCGAAGCCGCACCCAACGCCGTGTGGTTCAAGCCGGTGATGGTCGGCTTCATGCTCCTCGGTCTCGTGTGGATCCTCGTGTTCTACATCTCGGGCATGCAGTTCCCGATCCCGGGGCTCGACAACTGGAACCTTGCGATCGGCCTGGGCATCGCCCTGATCGGCTTCCTGATGACCACACGCTGGCGCTGACGCCCGCCCCACCGATATCGAAGAAGGCCCCTCTCGCGCTGGCGAGAGGGGCCTTCTTCTGAGTTATCCACAGGTTATCCCCAACATGGGGAGAATTACACAGATGTTATTCACATCGGTCAACAACCCTGTTAACAACTTCTGATCAGGAGTAAACCGTCGTGATCAGGAACGGTACCAACAGGGCGACGATCAGGACGAGCGCGACGACGACGGCAACGAGCAGCACGATCTGTAGCGTCCGCTGCTCACGCCGTCGGGTCCTCGTGAGGATGAACGCCACGAGCGCACCGACGATCGCCCCGCCGAGGTGCGCCTGCCAGGCGATGTTCTGAGAGAACACGAAGCCGACGACGAAGTTGATGCCGAGGATCACGAGGATGCCGGTCACGTTCGCGCCGATGTGCCGTCCGATGATCAGCAGGGCGGCCATCAGGCCGAAGATCGCACCGGAGGCGCCCACCGTCGCGGTTCCGGGCGCGAGCAGTGCGACGGCGACGGAACCGCCGAGTCCGCTGATCAGGTACAGCGACAGGAAGCGGATTCGGCCGAGCATCGGTTCGAGACTCTGACCCAGCATCCACAGCGCGAGCATGTTGAGCGCGAGATGCAGGAAACCGCCATGCACGAACACCGCGGTGAGAAGCCGCCACGGTTCGAACGGCATGAGCGACAGATCCGGATACAGATAGCCCGCCGCGAAGAGCAGCTGGCCCGTGATCGCCTGGCCCACTCCCGGGATGAGCTGAAGGAGCCCGATGAACGACGTGATCGCCAGCAGCGAGTAGGTGACGACGGGCTTGCCGCTGCCACGCGAGGCGAGTGCGGCGCCGCGCCCGCCCCAGCGACGCTCGGCGCGCTTCTGGGCGGGACTGCGGTTCTTTCGCTCTGCGGCCATGCACTCGGGGCAGATGACCCCGACAGCCGCCTGCGTCTGGCATTCGGGGCAGATCGTGCGCAGGCACCGCTGACAGAGCACGAAGCTCTGCCGATCCGGATGCCGGTAGCAGAAGTTGTCGCGGTTGTCCGCGAACTCAGGCGTCGTCATCCGGATCGGCCAGCGTCGGCGTCAGGCCGCGACGATGTCGATCGACTGCAGCACGACCGGCTCGATGGGACGGTCGCCCGCAGCCGTCGGCACAGCGGCGATCGCGTCGACGACAGCCTTGGAGGCGTCATCGGCGACCTCGCCGAAGATCGTGTGCTTGCCCTGGAGCCAGGGGGTGGGGTCGGTCGTGATGAAGAACTGCGAGCCGTTGGTGCCCTCGGCCTTGCCCGTGATGGCGTTGCGACGCAGACCGGCGTTGGCCATGGCGAGGATGTAGGGCTCGTTGAAGTTGAGCTCCATGTTGATCTCGTCGTCGAAGTTGTATCCGGGGCCTCCGACGCCCTGTCCGAGCGGGTCGCCGCCCTGGATCATGAAGTTCGGGATGATGCGGTGGAAGATGACGTCCTTGTAGAGGGCACCCTCGCCCGGCTTGCCGGTGGCGGGGTGCGTCCACTCCTGGGTGCCGTCGGCGAGGCCGACGAAGTTCTTGACCGTCTTCGGGGCGTGGTCGCCGAAGAGGTTGATGACGATGTCACCGTGGTTGGTGTGCAGGGTTGCGACATGAGAAGCGTGAGCCATGGGTCCATTCTCGCAGAGCTTCCCATGAGTTGGCCCGCGTCTAGCGCTCATCGGCCTCCGACGCAAGGGTTCGGCGATTCCCTCGCCCCATACACGGTCGCGTGGCAAGATGGGGAATCCGTACTCCAATCGACAGGAGAGCATCGTGAGCATCAGCCGCAAGCGGAAGAAGGAGCTGCGTCGTCTTCAGAACGACGCCAACCAGCTCTGGGAGAACCAGCAGGTCCTCGTCGGCCACGCCGCCGACGTCGCGCGTGAAGCCGGACGTCAGCTCGGCCACTTCGGTCGCGAGCAGGTCGGTCCTGTCGTCCAGGACACCTACAACCGTCGCGTCGCACCGGTCGTCGACCGCGGCGTCCGCTTCGGTCACCACGTGGTGGACGACAAGGTCGTCCCCATCGTCGGCGGAGTCGTCGGCACCGCGCTCACCGCGTGGGATGTCGCGAACGCCAAGCGCGAAGGCGTCGTGAAGAAGGTCAGGAAGGCCACTCAGCCCGAGCCGAAGGGCCCGAGCGTCGGTTCGGTCATCGCCCTGATCCTCGGAGTCGCCGCAGCGGCCGGCGTTCTCTACGCCGCGTGGCAGGCACTGCGCGCAGACGACGAGCTCTGGGTCGCCGACGACCCGCTCTCCGCACCTGACGCGTGACCTCGACATCGGAGCCCCCGGCCACTGAGCCGGGGGATCTCCATGCCCGGGTGAGGGACGCCGCAGCGGCTCGCGGACTCGATATCGAGATCCGCGAGCGTCCTGCCGCCCGCAGTCTCTTCGAGGCGGCTGAGCTGCTCGGCATCCCGCCCTCCGGCATCGTCAAGACGCTCGTCGTCAAGCGGTCGGACGACACGTACCTCTTCGCGCTGGTTCCCGGCGGCAGGTCGATCTCGTGGCCGAAGCTGCGTGCGGTCGTCGGAGTGAACAAGCTCCGCCTGCCCGAGCCGGATCTCGCCCTCGCGGCGACCGGCTACGAGCGCGGAACAATCGTGCCCATCGGCAGCACCACGGACTGGCCGGTCTTCGCCGACGAGTCGATCGTCGGGCAGCGGATCGCCATGGGTGCCGGCGCTCACGGCTACAGCCTCTTCGTCGACGCCGATGACCTCATCGCCGCGTACGGTGCCACAGTCGCCGACATCTCGGTGCCCGAAGAGGCCCGCGACTGAGTCAGAGGATGCCGGCCATCCGTAGCGAGATGTCGACCAGCTTGACCCTCTGCAGTTCCTTCACGGCTTTCAGTGGGAACCACTCAGCCATGTCGGTCGAGCCATCGGCCTCGAACGTCAGCTTCCCGCCCGTCACCGACGCCCGGTAGACGATGCGCAGGGTGTGCAGAGGCTGATCCGACTGGTTCACCCGCTGGCTCGCCGGGATCACCCTCGAATGAATGCCCAGCAGCTCGCCGACCTTGACCGTGTAGCCGGTCTCCTCGCGCAGCTCACGCCGCACGGCGTCCTCGGGAGCCTCACCCGGTTCCAGCCCTCCGCCGGGCATCGTCCATGCCACTCGACGACCCTCGGTCCAGCGCGCGAGAAGTATGCGACCGTCGTCATCGGTGACGACCGCGTATGCCGCGACCCGCATATCCATGCGTCCACCATAGTGGCCGGGGTTCCGCCAGGGTACGCGCGTGACGATCCTGGACGAAACCTCGCCTCGAGAGGCGTCCGGCTCGTCACGCTCGACCCCGAGACATCGATCACGAATCAAGAAGCACAGCAGTGCGCCGCATCCGTAGTGTGAGATTCATCGCAGATCACACAGTGAAAGGAGTCGGCCATGGCTGACAACGAGAAGAACTTCAGTGCCGAAGAGCGCGAGGCGATGAAGGAGGCCGCGGCCGACAAGCGCAAGTCTCGGTCTCGTGCCAAGAAGACCCCGGAAGAGGTGCGGGCCGAGGGTGTCGCAGACCTCGAGGCGGCGATCGCGAAGCTTCCCGATGACAATGATCGAGAGCTGTCGAAGGCGCTCCACGACCTCGTGACCGAGGTCGCTCCCGAGCTCATGCCGCGGACGTATTACGGCATGCCCGCTTGGGGCAAGGACGGCAAGGTGCTCTGCTTCTTCCAGCCGGCCAGCAAGTTCAAGGTCAGGTACGGCACATTCGGTTTCGAGCCGATCTCGAACCTCGACGACGGCACGATGTGGCCGACCGCATACGCGCTGCTCGATCTCTCTGCCGCGAACCGCAAGGTTCTCACCGAGCGCATCCGCCTCGCCGTCAGCTGAGTCGCCGTTCCCGGGGAACGGCCGGCGCAGTAGCGTGGATGCCGTGAGCACACCGCCGTTCCCCGCCTCCGTGTACGCCGCTCGACTCGACCGCGCAGCAGCGCTTGCCGCTGACGCCGGTCTCGACGGGATAGTGGTGGGTCCTGGCCCTGATCTGGAGTATCTGGTCGGCGTCGAGGGAGACACGATCGAGCGCCTCACCGCACTCGTGCTCGGACCCGGCATCGCTCCCACCGTCATCGTGCCGCGCATGGAGTTGGCGAAGGTCAGGACCACGGCGGTGGGTGAGCTCGGCCTCGCCGTCTCCGACTGGGTCGATGGACAGAATCCCTACGACCTCGTGGCCGCCGCCCTGGGCGCGGTCACGCGAGTGGGAGTTTCAGACGCTCTGCCGGCGTTGCACGTGATCCCGCTCTCCGATCGGATCGACGTGCGCGTCGAGCTCGCCACCCCGGTGCTGCGTGAGGGCCGCATGATCAAGGATGCTGAAGAGGTCGCCGAGCTCCGGCGTGCCGGCTCCGCGATCGACGCCGTGCATCGTCGAGTGCCCGAGTGGCTGCGGGCGGGGCGCACCGAGCGCGAGGTGGCGGCCGACATCGCTGAGGCCATCGTGGCCGAGGGCCACCGCACCGTCGAGTTCGTCATCGTCGGCTCGGGACCCAACGGCGCGGATCCCCACCACGAGGTGTCCGACCGCGTGATCGAGGACGGAGACGTCGTCGTCGTCGACATCGGCGGCGCCGTGCCAAGCGGCTACAACTCCGACAGCACCCGCACCTACGTGGTCGGCACACCCGACAGTGAAGCCGCCGATCGCATCGCCGTGCTCGTCCGCGCTCAGCAGGCCGCTGTCGACGCCGTGCGCCCCGGCGCGACGGCCGAGGCTGTCGATGCCGCGGCGCGGTCCGTACTCGCCGAGGCGGGGCTCGGCGAGGCCTTTCTGCACCGCACGGGTCACGGCATCGGCGTCTCGGTACACGAAGAGCCCTACATCGCGCCCGGCAACGATCTCGTGCTGCGCGAGGGCATGGCGTTCAGCATCGAGCCCGGGATCTACTTCGCGGGCCGATGGGGTGCACGCATCGAGGACATCGTCGTCGTGACAGCCGACGGGTGCGAGCGTCTCAACGTCGCCCCGCACGACCTGCGCGCCGTCTGACCCGACCGAGAGCAGTTCGGGAGGAGATCCGCACACGGGAGGGCGCTTGTCCGTCGACTCGTCCTCCGCATCGCAGATCTCCTCCCGATCGGGGGTACCCAGGTCCGGTCAAGCCCCTGGTCGACCTGATCATGGTCGGTTTGACTGGCGGCATGACCTCGGACGACAGCGCGAATGGCAGCGGTGCGAGCGGCCCGGAGCGCACGCCCGACGGTCATCACGTCGTCATCAATGGCCGGCGGTGGCGCGCGACCGACCCCTCGATCCCCGAGACTTTCCGCCAGGAGCTGGTCAACGAGCTGATGGCTGCGCGGCGCGCGGTGAAGGCGCACGAGCCGGACGCACGACGTCGGGTGCAGGACGCGAAGACCGCGCTCGGGGAACGAGGGGCGCCCTGGTGGGAGGACCGCACCGGAGACGACTTCGACGAGAGGATCGCGGCCGCGATGCGCGCGCTCATCCGCAAGCGGGGCGAGTCTTCGATCTGTCCGAGTGACGTCGCCCGGACTGTGGGCGGGGACTCGTGGCGCTCGACCATGTCGGACGTCCGCCGAATCGCGGCTGCACTGGCCGAGCGCGATGAGATCGTCGTGACGCAGAAGGGCGAGAAGGTGTCCATCGACGACGCCAGAGGCCCGGTGCGGATGGTCCGCGGCCCGAACCTCTGATCACCCGCTCAGACGCGTGGAGTCAGAGCTCGTCGTAGAGACCGGTGTACGGGAAGTCGACGTCACCGGTGTCGCGGGGGTCATATGCCACAGTCGCCACACTGATCGTCACTTGCGTCGTCGGGGTGATGAGCACGCTGACTGCCCGGTTGCCGACGACGACCATGTCGACGAAGGTGCCGGCGGTCTTCGTGGCTGACTCGATACGTTCTCGCAGATCATCGATGTTCTGATCCTGGGCGAGCAGGTAGCTCGATCCATCGAACACGATCTCGGTCTGGATCATCGTCTCCCCGTCGGTCATGCCAGCACGCTACGCCCTCGACCTGAGAATTCGGAGGGGGGTTGATATCTAGGAGGTCTAGTGAGAGGCGGGTGCCGCATCGCCCTCGTTGTTAACAGGTCCATCCACAGCTGTGCACTCAGATGGCACCGCGCGAGCAGTTGTTAACAGGGTTGTTAACACCTGTGGAGACATGCGAAAACGAGAAGGCCCCGCACATGGCGGGGCCTTCTCGAACTGTCTCAACACAGTGTGGAGCCTAGGAGATTCGAACTCCTGACATCCTGCTTGCAAAGCAGGCGCTCTACCAACTGAGCTAAGGCCCCGTGAGGGTATTCATTTAGTTGAGGAGTGGGCCCACCAGGACTTGAACCTGGGACCTCTTCATTATCAGTGAAGCGCTCTAACCGCCTGAGCTATGGGCCCGTCAACCTCCGAAACTTTACCGGAGATTTCCCGAAATACCCAATCGAGGGCGAGGGCACCGGCGCGCCCTCGCCCTCGATCGGAATCAGCGGCCCGGACGGATCGTCACACTGCCTGCCGCAAGTGTGACGTCGATCGTGTTCCGGGTGCCGGATGACTGATCGACCTTCGCGTCGAGCGATCCGGCACTGACGTCCTGGATGATCGAGTACGACTCATCCGGAACCGTGAGATCGACCGAGCCCGCGCTCACGTCGATCGTCGTCTCAGACGGTGCCCGGCCCGTCAGCTCGACGGTGAGGTCGCCCGCCGACACACTGAGATCGGCCGCGTCGACGCCGTCGAGCATCGCATCGGCACGACCCGCGCTCATGTCGATGCTGAGGCTGCTCGCCGCACCCTCGACATCGAGCGCACCGGCGTTGACGGTGACGTCGAGGGCGCCGAAGTCTCCGACCACATCGAGGCTGCCCGCATCGAGAGTGAGGTCGGCATCGAGCTGCGCGTCGCTCAACTCTTCGGGCAGGGTCAGCACCGCCGACTGGTCGTCACCGAACCACTCGCCGAACCACCATCCGAATCGGAACTCCGGGCTGCGGACGATCAGCTCGTCACCCTCGCGCTCGAGTCTCCAGGCGGGGCCGCGAGCGTTCGTCACTGCCAGCTCGGCCTCATCGACGTCACCGAACTCGATGCGCATGTTGCCGGCATCCACGTCGAGGTCGAGCGTGTCGATGCCGGACGCGTCCTCGGTCAGCACGGCGTCGCTGCCCTGAGTGGAGGCCATCATGCTGCCGGTGGCGGCGACAGCCGCCGACCCGCCCGCTCCGAGGAGCGCGATGCCGCCGACGATCGCCGTGACGATCATGATCGCCGTCGTCCCCGAAGAGCGGCCGGCATCGGCCGGTGCCGCCTGCGCCTGCTCGGGCGCCGGTGCCGGTGTGGGCTCCTGTCCCTGCGGCGCGGACGCCGGCGGGGGAGTGAGGGGCGTGTGCCCGCCCTGGTAGTCGTCGTTGTTCGTGGTCATCGTCCCAGTCCTGTCTGTCCGGTCGGCGTCGTGCCGCCCGTGTTCTCGATGTGTGCCAGGGCCGCCAGCACGCGTCGGTTGCCCGACTCGCCCTGTTCGAAGCCGAGCTTCTGGAAGATCGCGGTGATGTGCTTCTCGACGCTCGCCTCCGAGAGGAAGAGCAGACCGGCGATGGCCTGGTTCGACTTGCCCTCGGCGATCAGTGCGAGCACGGTCCGTTCGCGCTCGGTGAGACGCTGCATCCGGTCGTCGCGGTTGCGGCGGGTGAGCAGCTGAGCCACCACCTCGGGGTCGAGCACGGTGGCACCCTCGGAGATCCGCTGCACGGAGGCGAGGAACTCAGAGACGTCGGCGACCCTGTCCTTGAGCAGATATCCCAGGGGCCCTCCCTGTGCGGCGATGAGGTCCGACGCATACCGCTCCTCGACGTACTGAGAGAGCACGAGCAGCGGAAGCGCGGGATTGGTGTCCCGGAGTCCGAGCGCCGCGCGGATGCCCTCGTCGGTGAAGGTCGGGGGGAGCCGTACGTCGAGGATGCACAGCTCGGGATCCGTCTCGATGACGGCCTCGCTGAGACCGCTGGTGTCGGGAAGAGCCGCGACCACACTGTGTCCGGCGTCCTCGAGCAGTCGCACGAGTCCCTCGCGCAGCAGGACGGAGTCCTCGCAGATCAGGATGCGCATGGCACGTTCACCTCCAGGCTGGTCGGTCCGCCGACGGGGCTCTCGAGGCGGAAGGTTCCGCCCGCTGCGAGGATGCGATTCGCGATGCCGTCGAGGCCTCCGCCGGGCTGCACCTGGGCGCCGCCCATGCCGTTGTCCTCGACGCGGGCCCAGAGCATCCCTCCGTCGCGGAGGCGGACAGTGACACGCGCCTCGCTGGCCCGCGAGTGCTTCGCGGCGTTGGTGAGCGACTCGGCGATCGAGAAGTAGACAGCGGCTTCGGCCTCACGGCTGCAGCGGCCGTCCATGCGCACATCGAGATGCACGGGGATGTGCGAGCGGCCGGCGAGGGCGGACAGCGCCGCGTCCAGGCCCCGGTCGTCGAGGACCGATGCATGGATGCCACGGGCCAGCTGACGCAGCTCGGTGATCGCGGCCTTGGTCGAGGTGTGCGCCTCGGCGATCAGCTCCTTCGCGGCATCCGGGTCGTTGTCGATCTTCTGCTGGGCGAGCCCCAGGGTCATGCCCACCGATACGAGTCGCGGTTGGACGCCGTCGTGCAGGTCACGCTCGATACGTGTGCGTTCGACATCCGCGGCACGTACAGCGCCCTCACGCTGAGCAGTGCTGGTGCGCACTCGCTCGGTGAGCTCGGCCTCGCGGCTGCGAACGACGATGGCGAGTGAGAGCACGCGGTTGAGGAGCGCCAGTCCGATCATTCCGGCGAGGCACGCGGCGACTCCGAGGATCCCGATGAGCGGTGCCCACGCGGGGTCGATGCCGCCCCCGCCGAACGGACCCATCACGGCATCCGTTCCCGTGAGAGGAGCGAACGAGATGGCGATCGACCAGACGAGGCCGAAGGCGAGCCGCAGCACGATCCAGCCGAGAACGGCGGTGATCGCGAAGTTCGCGAGGGCCCTCCACATGCGGCCGTCGATGGCCTGGCGGCCGAGCGAGCGGAGCCAGCCCGCGAACCCGGGGCGATCCCGAGGGCGCCATCTGAGCGGCGTGATGGGCGACCTGTAGAGAGCGCTGACTCGCGCGACCTCGAACCAGCCGACGCCGAACAGGGCGTACACGAGCCCGACGAGCAGCACGATGCCGACGCCCGCCGCGAAGAGCAGGCCGAGGCCGGTGCCGAGGAGTCCGGAAAGAGTCGCGAAGATGAAGCCGCCGATGACTCCGATTCCCGCGAGATGCAGGATAGAGAGCACGATGCGCAACGGCGGCTTCGTGGCCGTCGCCGGTGGTGGCGTGGCAGTGTGTGTCGTCATGGTTCAAAGGTACGGCGGCCCCGATCCGGCCGACACCGAGGCAACCGGAGACCCGGGTTCGGGTTTTCCCTACTCCGTCGGAGAACAGAAGAGGGGCGGATGCTGTTCGCATCCGCCCCTCCTCGAATCCTGACGATCAGTTCGACATGAACCCGACCAGCAGTCCGCCGGTCACCTTCACGGCGACGTTGTAGATCCCGGCGATGACCGCACCCAGCACCGTGAACACGATGAGGTTGAGGATCGAGACCACCGCGGCGAATGCCATCACCTGCGGCAGGCCGGCGACCTCGGAGATCCGCACGGAGTTGTCGGTGATGGTTCCGATGAACTCATCCGCCTGCGTGAGGATGCCGGTCGCCTGCAGCACGAGGAAGATCAGGAAGAACGACACCATCGTCACAATCGCGAGCGCCACAGCGCCCAGGAACGACAGCTTCACGGCCGACCAGAAATCCACGTAGACGAGGCGCAGGCGCACCTGCTTGCCACCGGTCTTGCGCGTGGACTTCTTCGCCAGCTTGTCGGCTACTGTGCTCATGCGTCTGCTTCCTCAGGGTTCTCGTTCGTCTCGGGGGCCGTGGACTCGGAGTCCACCGCAGCCTCATCCGATTCGTCTTCTTCGGTGAGGCCCCGCTCACCGTTGCGGGCGATGGCGAGGATCCGGTCGGCTTCCGTCGTCCGTGCGAACACCACTCCCATGGTGTCTCGGCCCTTCGCGGGCACCTCGGCCACGGCAGAGCGTACCACCTTGCCGCTGGACAGAACCACAAGGACCTCATCGTCGGAGGAGACCATCAGACCACCCGCGAGAGTGCCCCGATCGTCGTTGAGCTTGGCGACCTTGATGCCGAATCCACCGCGTCCCTGGACGCGGTATTCCTCGATGGCGGTGCGCTTCGCATAGCCGCCGTCGGTCACCACGAACACGAACTGGCCGAGGGCGGCGACGGATGCCGACAGCAGGCTGTCGCCCTCACGGAACTTCATGCCCTTCACGCCGGCGGTCGCGCGTCCCATCGGTCGCAGCGCATCATCGGTCGCACTGAACCGGACGGACATACCGCGGCGGCTGATGAGCAGGATGTCATCCTCAGCGTTCACCATGAGAGCCGAGACCAGCTCGTCCTCGTCGTTCAGGCGGATCGCGATGACGCCGCCCTGGCGGTTGGTGTCGTACGCGTCGAGACGCGTCTTCTTGACCAGACCGTCGCGCGTCGCGAGAACGAGATAGTCGGCGACCCCGTAGTCGCGGATGTCGAGCACCTGCGCGATGTTCTCGTCGGGCTGCAGGGCGAGGAGGTTCGCGACGTGCGTTCCCTTCGCATCGCGGCCGGCCTCGGGAACCTCGTAGGTCTTCGAACGATAGACGCGACCCTTGTCGGTGAAGAACAGCAGCCAGTGGTGCGTCGTCGTCACGAAGAAGTGCTCGACGATGTCGTCGGCCCGCAGCTGGGCGCCCTTGATGCCCTTGCCGCCGCGGTGCTGCGACCGGTAGTTGTCGCTGCGCGTGCGCTTGATGTAGCCGGCGCGGGTGATGGTGACGACCATCTCCTCTTCGGCGATGAGGTCTTCCATCGAGACGTCGCCGTCGAAGCCGTGCAGGATGTGCGTGCGACGGTCGTCTCCGAAGCGCTCGACGATGCCGGTGAGCTCTTCGCGGATGATGTCGCGCTGCAGCGACTCGTCGACGAGGATCGCCTGGTACTCGCCGATCAGCCGCTCGAGCTCCGAGGCCTCGTCGAGGATCTTCTGACGCTCGAGGGCGGCCAGTCGGCGCAGCTGCATGTCGAGGATGGCCTGGGCTTGGATGTCGTCGATGTCGAGGAGCTTCTGCAGTCCCTCGTTCGCATCCTGCGTGGTCTGCGATCGACGGATGAGAGCGATGACCTCGTCGAGAGCGTCGAGCGCCTTGAGGTAGGCGCGCAGGATGTGCATGCGAGCCTCTGCCTTGGCGAGACGGAAGCGCGTGCGTCGGACGATCACTTCGAGCTGGTGCGTGATCCAGTGGGTCACGAACCCGTCGATCGCGAGCGTGCGCGGCACGCCGTCGACGATCGCGAGCATGTTCGCGCCGAAGTTCTCCTGCAGCTGCGTGTGCTTGTACAGGTTGTTGAGCACGACCTTCGCGACCGCATCGCGCTTGAGCACGACCACGAGACGCTGACCCGTGCGGTCGGACGACTCGTCGCGGATGTCGGCGATGCCGGTGATCTTGCCGTCACGGGCGAGGTCGCCGATCTTCACCGCGACGTTGTCGGGGTTCACCTGGTACGGCAGCTCGGTGATCACGAGGCACGTGCGGCCCTGGATCTCCTCGACGTTGACGACCGCGCGCATGGTGATCGAGCCGCGACCCGTGCGGTACGCCTCGTGCACGCCCTTGGTGCCGAGGATCTGCGCGCCGGTGGGGAAGTCGGGGCCGGGGATCCGCTGGATGAGACCCTCGAGCAGCTCTTCGCGGGGGAGGCCGGGGTTGTCGAGCGCCCAGAGGGCGGCAGAAGACACCTCGCGCAGGTTGTGCGGAGGGATGTTGGTGGCCATGCCGACCGCGATACCCACCGACCCGTTGACGAGGAGGTTCGGGAAGCGGGCCGGAAGAACCGTCGGCTCCTGAGTCTGGCCGTCGTAGTTGTCGGTGAAGTCGACCGTGTCCTCTTCGATGTCCCGAACCATCTCGAGCGCGAGGGGGGCCATCTTGGTCTCGGTGTACCGGGGCGCCGCGGCACCCATGTTGCCGGGAGACCCGAAGTTGCCCTGGCCGAGGGCCAGCGGGTAGCGCAGCGACCAGGGCTGCACGAGACGCACGAGGGCGTCGTAGATCGCCGAGTCACCGTGCGGGTGGTACTGACCCATGACCTCGCCGACCACGCGAGCGCACTTCGAGAAGGACTTGTCGGGGCGGAATCCGCCGTCGTACATGCCGTAGATCACGCGTCGGTGGACGGGCTTGAGTCCATCGCGCACGTCGGGCAGCGCACGGCCGACGATCACGGCCATCGCGTAGTCGAGATAGCTGCGCTGCATCTCGGACTGCAGGTCGACCTGGTCGATCTTGCCGTGGTCGTGTGCCGGCTCGGGGCGTACTTCGTCAGTCATGTGTGTTGTCGATTCCGGTCGTTATGGGAACGAATGCAGGCGCGGGACGCGTCAGATGTCGAGGAAGCGGACATCCTTGGCGTTGCGCTGGATGAAACTGCGTCGCGATTCGACGTCCTCACCCATCAGCACGCTGAAGATCTCGTCGGCCGCTGCGGCATCCTCGATGGTCACCTGGCGGAGCGTCCGGGTGCTGTGGTCCATCGTGGTCTCCCACAGCTCCTTGGCGTTCATCTCGCCGAGACCCTTGTAGCGCTGGATGCCGGCATCCTTCGGGATCCTCTTGCCGTTGTCGAGTCCGAACTTGAGCAGCGCGTCGCGCTCGGCGTCGCTGAACACGTACTCGTGGGGCTGGTTCGTCCACTTGAGACGGTAGAGCGGCGGCATCGCGAGGTACACGAAGCCGGCCTCGATCAGTCCGCGCATGTAGCGGAACAGCAGCGTGAGCAGCAGCGTCGTGATGTGCTGGCCGTCGACGTCGGCATCCGCCATCAGCACGATCTTGTGATAACGCGCCTTCTCGATGTCGAACTCTTCGCCGATTCCGGTGCCGAAGGCCTGGATCATCGCCTGGACCTCTTTGTTGCCCAGGGCCTTGTCGAGACGCGCGCGCTCGACGTTGAGGATCTTGCCTCGCAGAGCGAGGATCGCCTGCGTGTGCGGATCGCGACCCTGCACAGCGGAGCCACCTGCCGAGTCACCCTCGACGAGGAAGATCTCGCTGATCGAGGGATCCTTGCTCGTGCAGTCCTTGAGCTTGTCGGGCATCGCGGCGGACTCGAAGACGCTCTTTCGACGAGCGGTCTCGCGGGCCTTGCGCGCGGCGAGACGAGCGGTGGCCGCATCGATCGCCTTGCGGATGACGTTCTTCGCCTGGATCGGGTTGCGGTCGAACCAATCGCCGAGCTGGTCGCCGACGACCTTCTGCACGAACGCCTTGGCCTCGGTGTTGCCGAGCTTCGTCTTGGTCTGCCCTTCGAATTGCGGCTCGCCGAGCTTGATCGAGATGACCGCGGTCAGACCTTCACGCACGTCGTCGCCCGACAGGTTGTCGTCCTTCTCCTTGAGAAGGTTGTTCGCCCTGGCGTACTTGTTGACGAGCGTGGTGAGCGCTGCACGGAAGCCCTCTTCGTGCGTGCCACCCTCGTGGGTGTTGATCGTGTTCGCGTAGGTGAAGACGTTCTCGGTGTACGAGGTGGTCCACTGCATCGCGACCTCGAGAGAGATCTTGCGCTCGGTGTCCTCGGACTCGAAGGCGATGATCTCGTCGTTGACGACCTCGGCGTGACGCACCTTGTTGAGGTATTCGACGTAGTCGACGAGACCGCGCTCGTAGAAGAACACGTCGTTCGGCTGAGTGAGGGTCGGCTGCCCGTCGACCTCGACCTGGTAAGCGGAATCGGGACGCTCGTCGGACAGCTCGATGCGGAGGCCCTTGTTGAGGAACGCCATCTGCTGGAAGCGCGTGCGCAGGGTGTCGTACTCGAAGTTCGTGGTCTCGGTGAAGATCTCGGCGTCCGGCCAGAACGTGATGCTGGTTCCGGTGTCGTCGGACGCCTCGCCCTTCTCGAGCTGCTGCTGCGGGACGCCGCCGTTCGCGAAGCTGTGCCGCCAGACGAAGCCCTTCTGCTTGACCTCGACGTCGAACCGCGTCGACAGGGCGTTGACCACCGACGAGCCGACGCCGTGGAGACCACCCGAGACGGCGTACGCGCCGCCGCCGAACTTTCCGCCAGCGTGCAGGATGGTCAGAACGACCTCGACCGTGGACTTCGTCGGGTCGGAGGAGTGGGGATCGACCGGGATGCCGCGGCCGTTGTCGACCACGCGGACGCCGCCGTCTTCGAGCAGCGTCACGAAGATGGTGTCGGCGTAGCCGGCGAGAGCCTCGTCGACCGAATTGTCGACGATCTCGTAGACGAGGTGGTGCAGACCACGCGGTCCCGTGGAACCGATGTACATACCGGGGCGCTTGCGGACGGCTTCGAGACCTTCGAGGATCTGGATCGAGTCGGCACCGTACTCACCGGGCTGCTTCACCTTGGGTGAGATCTTGCCCTCGGTCGCGGGGGTTCCCCCGTTGGTCGATTCCGTCTCGTCAGCGGGGGATTCAGGCGTCATCAGAGGGCATTCTCCACATCGATATCACGAATCCCCAGTCTAGCGGCTTTTCGTGGCGAGATGCGGCTCAGCGGCCGCGTGTGGCCCTCTGAGCGTTTCAGACCCCATCCGTGGTGTCCTACCCGTAGGTATCGCGCGGGCCCCGTCCTGGAACGACTCTGGGACCCCATTTCCAGGAGGGTACGTCCGGTCCGATGAAGCGGAGGTTCTCGACACCGGCGTCCGGATACCGTCGGCCGATCTCCGTCAGGATCGTTCCCCGCATGTACTGCAGGTTCTTCGCCCAGGCGGTCGAGTCGCACTTCACCGTGAGCACACCGCGCTCGAGGGAGACGGGTTCGGAGTGCTTGGCGGTGTCCGTGCCGGCGAGGTCGGACCACTGCCTGACCAGGTCCTCACGGGCGAGAGTCTTCTGCCAGCCGGAGTCCCGGGTCAGCTTGTCGAGCACGGCTCCGAGCGGTCCGGGGTCGCGGCCGGGCGTGAATGGCGCGTTGTCGTCGTCGGTGACGATGCGTCGCTTGCGCTTCCACGTCTTCGAACTCGGGGCGAGTCCGCGCAGGCGCAGATAGGTCGCGACGGTCTCGGGAGTCTCGGATGCCGGATCGGGTGCGATCTCACTCATCTGCCACCTCCCTCTCATCACTGATCGTTCCCGCCGAGATCCGCACCACATGGGCGTGGAGCACCTCGGGGATATCCTCCTCCACGGCTGCCGTCACGACCACCTGCTCATAGCCAGCAGTGAGAGCGGCCAGCCGCTGACGGCGATCGGCGTCGAGTTCGGCGAACACATCGTCGAGGATGAGGACGGGATCGCCGGCAGGAGACTCGCTGCGCAGCAGCTCGGCGGAAGCGAGGCGCAGCGCGAGGGCCACCGACCAGGATTCCCCGTGGGACGCATACCCCTTCACCGGAAGGCCACGAACGCGCAGCACGAGGTCGTCGCGATGAGGGCCGGTGAGAGTGAGACCGCGGTCGAGCTCGTTCGACCGTTTCGCGAGAAGTGCGGCGTGGAACATCTCGGCGATGTCTCCGGAGGTCTCGGCCGGCGCGTCGACACCCTCTTCGGGATCCGCCCCGCGCACTGACAGAGCCCACTCGAGCTGCGGGCGATGATCCTCGCCCGCGATCGCCGCGTACGCCTCGGCCACCGGCTGCTGGAGATCTGCGGCGAGACGCTGTCGCGCGGTGATGATCTCGGCACCGAGGGAGACCAGCTTGTCGTCCCACACATCGAGGGTGCTCAGGGCCTCGCCCTTGATGCCGCGCGCCCTGGCCGACTTCAGAAGCGCATTGCGCTGCTTGAGCACCCGGTCGTAGTCGGCGAGGACCGAAGACATGCGGGGCGTGCGCTGGATCAGCAGCTGGTCGACGAAACGACGCCGAGACGAGGGGTCGCCGCGGACGATCTGCAGATCCTCGGGAGCGAAGAGCACCACATGGGCGTAGCGAGGCAGCTCATTGGTCTTCGAGGGAGAGCCGTTGATCCGCGCCTTGTTCGAGCCCTGCTTGTTGAGCTGGACCTCGATGAGCACCTTGCGTTCGCCGTGGGAGAGTCGAGCGCGGATGATCGCGAAGTCCTGACCTTCGCGCACCATCGGCGCATCCGACGAGACGCGGTGGGAACCGAGAGTGGCGAGGAAGACGACAGCCTCTGCAAGGTTGGTCTTGCCCTGGCCGTTGCGCCCGACGAGGACGTTGGGACCCTTGTGCAGAGCGAGATCCGCGGTCGCGTAATTGCGGAAGTCGACCAGGCTCAGGTGTTCCACAATCACGCTGTCAGCCTACCTTCGGGCTCTGACACTGCCGTCGCCGCGCGGAGCGCGCCCGTCGCAGGATCAGCGAAGCAGCAGGTTCGGCTGCAGCAGGTACTTGAACGAATCCAGACCGGCCTGGTCGACCGAGGTCTGGCTCGTGATCAGCACGGGGCTGAGCTTGTTCGCGTTGTCGCTCGACGTGAAGGTGACGCGGACGAACTCGCTCTTGACCGCGCCGAGCGCCTCGATGAGGTACTGCGGGTTGAGGCCGAGCGTGACGTCGTCGCCACCCGAGAGGATCGCGTCGACGGACTCGGATGCACGCGCATGCTCACTGCCCGACGCATCCATCGTCACGCTGTCGGACGTGAACGTGAAGCGCAGCGGAGCTGCTCGATCGAGCACGAGGGACACACGGCGCACGGCCTCGACGAGGTCTGCGGTGTTCACGACCGCGTAGTGCTCGGTCTGCTCCGGGAAGAGACGGCGGACCGGAGGGAAGTTTCCCTTGATCAGCAGCGAGGTGACCGTCTTGTTGCCGGCCGTGAACGCGATGATCTCGCGGTCGCCCGCTCCCGAGAACGCGATCTGGATGGTGCCGGCGTGACCGAAGGTCTTTCCGACCTCGAGAAGAGTGCGTGCGGGAACCAGTGCGCTGGCCTCGACCGCTTCGCCGTCCCACGGCACGTCACGGAGGGAGACTCGGTAGCGGTCGGTGGCCACGAGGCTGAGCGTCTGGCCGGAGACCTCGAGCTGCACTCCGGTCAGGACCGGGGTGACGTCGTCGCGCGAGGCGGCGAAACCCACCTGGCTGATCGCGGTGCCGAAATCGTCGGCGGGCACGACGCCGGAGGAACCGGACACCTCGGGGATCGACGGATATTCCTCGACCGGCATGGCTGCGAGGGTGAACCGCGCCGAGCCGCAGGTGACCGTGATGCTGCCGTCGTCCTCGACGGCGATCTCGATCGGCGCGTTGGGAAGGCGGCTGGCGATGTCGGAGAGCAGTCGACCGTGCACCAGGATCGTGCCCGGTGTGTCGACGGTGGCTTCGATGGTCGTGCGCGCGGATGCCTCGTAGTCGAACGCCGAGAGCGTGAGACCGGAGCCGTCTGCCTCGATCAGGACTCCGGCGAGGATGGGCTGCGGGTTGCGCTGCGGAAGCAGCTTGACCACGAACGACACGGCCTCGCTGAAGACATCGCGGTTGACCTGAAACCTCACGGGTGCTCCCTTGTCGTCGTTCTGAGACGTGTCGTCATCGGTCCTGCCAGTGCAGGGCTTCCCATGCTAGCCCCCAACTCGGGAGTATCCCTACGACCGGATCAAAGCTCGGGCCTGTCGGACTTTCCCCACCCTCTGGTGATCGGATCGCCCCTGAATTGAATTAACTCCTTAACGGTGTTAACACCTGTGGATACTGTGGATAACTCGGTGGAAAGCAGACGCGAGTAGGGAACTACACGGTTGTCAGTTGTGGAATCCCTGAGGAATCCGCGGGTGGACGGCATCCGTCGGGTCGAACCGTCTCCCACAGTTATCCACAGGTTCGACGGTTTCACACACATTCGTCCCGACCTGCAGGCGAGTCATCCACAAGTTATCCACATGTGCAAACTGGCATCGATCTGCTCCGTCGTATGCCGCTCACACGCACGCAAAGGGGGTCGCAGCCTCCTATCGGAAGCTACGACCCCCTTTTTCGAGGCGGCGTGGACTCAGCGTCGACCGAGCTGCGTGGTGATCTCGGTCACCTGGTTGTAGATCGAACGGCGCTCCTTCATGAGCTCGCTGATCTTCTTGTAGGCGTACATGACGGTGGTGTGATCGCGGTTGCCGAACAGCTGGCCGATCTTCGGCAGGGACAGACTCGTCCGCTCGCGGCACAGGTACATCGCGATCTGGCGCGATGTGGCGATCTGCTGAGACCTGCTGGAGCCGTACAGGTCGTCGACCGTCAGCTTGAAGTACTGCGCGGTCGCAGTGATGATGTCGGTCGGCGAGATGATGTTGTCCTCTGCCGTGTCGATGATGTCGCGGAGCACCGTCTGGGCGAGCGAGATGTCGAGGGCCGAACGGTTCAGGCTGGCGAATGCGGAGACGCGGATCAGTGCACCCTCGAGTTCGCGGATGTTCGACGACACCACGGTGGCGATGTACTCGAGTACCTCGTCGGGAATATGAAGCGCCTCGCTCTGCGCCTTCTTGCGGAGGATCGCGATGCGCGTCTCGAGGTCGGGCGCCTGCACGTCGGTGATCAGGCCCCACTCGAACCGACTGCGCATGCGATCCTCGAAGCCGGTGAGATGCTTCGGCGCGACGTCGCTGGTGATGACGACCTGCTTGTTGTGGTCGTGCAGCGTGTTGAAGGTGTGGAAGAACGCCTCCTGGGTCTCCGCGCGACCCTGCAGGAACTGGATGTCGTCGATCAGGAGGATGTCCACATCGCGGTAGCGGGCCTGGAAGGCTGCACCTCGGTTGTTCGCGATCGAGTTGATGAAGTCGTTCGTGAACTCCTCGCTGGAGACGTACCGGACCTTGACCCCTGCATAGAGGGATTGGGCGTAGTCGCCGATCGCGTGCAGCAGGTGCGTCTTGCCGAGGCCCGAGTCGCCGTAGATGAAGAGCGGGTTGTACGCCTTAGCCGGCGCTTCGGCGACGGCGACGGCTGCGGCATGGGCGAACCGGTTGGACTGCCCGATGACGAAGTTGTCGAAGGTGTACTTCGGGTTCAGGCGGGACTCGTGCCGCAGCTGCGTCGGCTGCTCCATCGGGGATTCGACGCGGATCTGCTCCTGGCGGCCGTAGTCGGCGACCGCGATGGGCGCCGTCGGCTGCTCGGCGAGCTCATGATTCACGACCACGCGGTACGACGTCACCTCATCGCCGATGTGGGAGAGGGCCTCCATGATCGGAAGCCGCAGCCTCTTGTTGATCTGCGCGGCGGTGAGATCGTTCGGGACCTCGAGATAGAGGGTGGCGGCCATCACGCCGGCCGGAACCGCGAGGCTGAGGAATCCCTGGAGCTGAGGAGTGACTCGGTCGTCCGCCTCGAGGAGCTCCTGCACCGTGGTCCAGATCGGAACGTCGGGCTGGGCAGGTGATGACATGACGCTCCGTGCTGAGGGGACGACGGGCCGTCTGGATGACGCGGCCCGCCTGTGGATAACTTCGGATGCCACGGTAGTCACCACGGCTGGGAACGGCAACCTGCCTACGGGAATCCGCGCGCGTGTTGCTCATACGTGCACGCCGCAGGGTTGTGGATAATAGCTGTGCGGATCGTGCCTGAGCTGGTGGTCGACGCGCGCAGATTTGCTCTGCGCGCCGTCAAGACGTACCCTTAATCGGTTGACTTATGCCTGAACGGCAGATCCCTATGTCTCCGGTCAAAATGATCCCGGTGGCAGCATTCCCGGAGTGATTCCATGAGCAAGCGCACCTTCCAGCCCAACAACCGTCGTCGCGCCAAGAAGCACGGCTTCCGTCTTCGTATGCGTACCCGCGCCGGCCGCGCGATCCTTTCGGCTCGTCGCGCGAAGGGCCGCACCGAGCTCTCCGCGTAGATCGCTGTGCTCGCCCGCCCGTATCGTGTGACCCGCGGGAGCGACTATCGACTGGTCGTTCGACGCGGATCCCGTTGTGGCGGAGCCAAGGTCGTCACCTCGATGCTGACGACGGGCGAGAGCAGAGCCGCGAGGTTCGGATTCATCATCAGCAAGCAGGTGGGCACCGCTGTGGTGCGCAACACCGTACGCCGGCGACTCAAAGCCGTGTGTGCGGACGCGCTGACGCGGGTCCCCGAGGGCACGGATGTCGTCATCCGTGCCCTTCCTGCATCCGCGACCGCGACCTACGCCGAGCTGAGTGCGGACGTGAACCGGTGTCTGGATCGTCTCGGGCAGCGGCCATGACCGCTCTTCCGGCATCCTCGATCGGCTCCGCTCAGCTTCATGCCGGTGACGCGATCCGCAGCATCCCGCTGATCCCCCGGAATCTCGTCCTGGGGCTCCTCGCCGGGTACCGCAAGGTGATCTCCCCGATGTATGGAGATGTCTGCGCCTATTACCCATCTTGTTCCGCTTACGCTGTAGGTGCGGTGCAACAGCACGGCGCAGTGCGGGGAGCGGCGCTCTCGGCGTGGCGCATCGTTCGTTGCAATCCCTGGAGCCACGGCGGCGTCGATGACGTCCGTCCGCACGAACACTTCCGTTATGACCTGACCGCTCACGGTTTCGTCGTCCCTGCCCGAAAGGATTGATCGGTGGGTCTTGACCTTCTGCTCGCCAGCGCAACACCCTCGCCGGAGCCTGCCTCCGGCGGCTTCGATCTGATCGGAACCATCCTCTGGCCCCTCAAGTGGGTCGTCGAGCTCGTACTCGTCGCCTGGCACTGGCTGTTCACGGCCGTCGGTCTTCCTGCCGCATCCGGTCTGACCTGGGTGCTGTCGATCGTCGGTCTCGTGGTCGTGGTCCGTGCTGCCCTGATCCCGCTCTTCGTGAAGCAGATCAAGAGCCAGCGAAAGATGATGGAAATTGCTCCTGAGCTGCGAAAAGTTCAGGAGAAGTACCGGGGTAAGAAGGATCAGCTCTCTCGCGAGGCCATGAGCCGCGAGACCATGGCGCTCTACAAGAAGCACGGCACGACGCCGATGTCGAGCTGTCTTCCGCTTCTTGTGCAGATGCCCATCTTCTTCTCGCTGTTCAGCGTTCTGAGCGACGTCTCGAAGCACCACAACCTGGGTGTCGGCGGCGTCGGTCTGCTGAACGCAGAGCTCACCGAGCAGTTCTACAACGCCGAGCTCTTCGGTGTCGCATCGCTGCACGAGACGCTGGGGAACGCGGTCGACGCAGGGAACACCACAGCGATCATCATCCTGGTCACGCTCGTCGTGCTCATGATCGCGTCGCAGTTCTTCACGCAGCTGCAGATCATCTCGAAGAACCTGTCGCCCGAAGCCAAGACCGGCCAGGCGTACCAGATGCAGAAGATCATGCTCTACGTGCTGCCTCTCGGCTTCATCTTCTCGGGCATCTTCTTCCCGCTCGGCGTGGTCGTCTACTGGTTCATCTCGAACCTCTGGACCATGGGACAGCAGTTCCTCGTCATCCGTGAGATGCCGACTCCCGGATCTGAGGCTGCGAAGGCTCGTGAAGAGCGTCTTGCTCGCAAGGGCAAGGCGATCGACGCCTCGGGCAAGGTCGTCCCGATGGCGGCATACGAAGCAGAGCAGCAGCGTCTGCTCGAAGAGGCGGAGCGCGCGAAGGCGCAGGCCCCCAAGCGTCAGCAGCCGGTGGGCAAGAAGCGTTCGAAGAAGAAGGGGAGCGGTTCGTGACGACCGACAACGTGACCGAGACCGTGGAGCCCACGGTCGCAGAACTCGAGAACGAGGGCGACGTCGCCGCTGACTACCTCGAAGAGCTGCTCGACATCGCCGACATCGATGGGGACCTCAACCTCGACGTGCGCCAGGGTCGCGCATATGTCTCGGTCGAGGCTGAGGGAGACGGACTGGCGCTCCTGTCTGCACCCGACACGGTGCAGGCGCTTCAGGAGCTCACGCGTCTTGCGGTCCAGAGCAAGACGGGTTCGTTCTCGCGATTGATCCTCGATGTGGGCGGATCGCGCGATGCGCGCCGCCGTCAGCTCGAGACGCTCGTGAACGCCGCCGCAGCCAAGCTCGACGATGGAGCGACCCAGGCGTCGCTGCCCGCCATGTCCAGCTATGAGCGCAAGCTGGTGCACGACATCGCGGCCGATCAGGGTCTCGTGTCCGAGTCCTACGGCGAGGGTGCCGACCGCCACACTGTTCTGCGTCGTCGTTGACGTCTCACATGCGACGTCAGGCCAGCAGGATGCTGTCGTGAGTGACCTGGAGATCGAACCGTCGGTGGCGGTCGATCTTTTCGGCGATCGGATCGAGCTGGCCCGGCAGTTCACGGCGGCTCTCGCTCAGCATGGCGAGGAGCGAGGACTCATCGGTCCTCTCGAGCTCCCGCGTTTGTGGTCCCGGCACATCTTGAACAGTGTCATCGCCGCCCCGTTGTTCCACGGTTCGGTCGCGGACATCGGTTCGGGTGCGGGGCTGCCCGGTATCGTCCTCGCGATCGCGCGACCTGATGTGCACTGGACGCTCGTCGAGCCGATGGAGCGCCGGGTGATCTGGCTGAACGAGCAGGTCGCCGAGCTGAAGCTCACCAATGTCGAAGTTCTGCGCGCGCGTGCCGAGGAGGTGACTCCTGCGAGCTTCGACGTCGTGACAGCTCGTGCGGTCAGTGCTCTGAAGACGCTGATCCCGCTCACCGCTCCGCTCGTGCGTGATGGAGGCGAACTCACCCTTCTCAAGGGAATGAATGCCGCCAACGAGATCGAAGCAGCGCAGAAGCAGATCAAGAAGTTCCGCCTGTCGGACGTCCGCGTCGAGACTCTCGGCGAGAACGTACTGCCCGAGACGACGCGCGTGGTGAGGGCAGTCGTCCGCTGACGGGTCGATGCCGCGGTTCAGGAACCTGAGCCTCGTCGGGGATGGGCGCACATTCCACGTTCGAGATGTGTACTCGCGTGCAAGGTCGCAGGTGGTGGGTGACTTTGCCACGCACGGTGGTCATGGGCCAGGCACTGTTGTGATCTGCCTCTGCAGCATATGAGATCTATTGTCGGGGCTCGTCCGGTTGAGCCAGACCTGGTCACCGCGCGAGGCCGGTAGAGTCCCTCGACGATCATGCCACGATTCGAGTTTATGGCTGATGAGAAGGGTTTTCTTCCGACCCTGGTCGTGCACCTGTGTGGGAGGTCCGTTGCGACGTGACGAGGCACTCAAGCGCTGCCGGATACGGTCGGCAGTGCCGGATAGCCGCCGGCACTCTGCCCTCGCCGTCAAAGACTGTCCCGGAATCACGGTCGGTGGTATCGGAACGCGGGTGTGTGGCACGACAGATCAGGCTTCACAGCAGCCGTGTCCGGTGTCGGAATCCGGAATGGGTCTGTCCCCGTGTGCTCGTAAGCGAGAGTGTTCGCCCCTCTGGGAACGGCCGGGGGTCCTGACGATGTTTCACGTGAAACATGGATGGTCGACTGCCATGGGGGGGCAAGTCGAGGCGGGCCGAGGTGGGTTGAAGGGATTCCGCCGACGACTTGCGGTGGTCCGGGTCACGAGGGCGTTGCGCTCGCTGGTCTGATCTGTGCCACTCAGCCGCACTTCGAGGCACTGCGGACGGCTGCTGTGCGCTGCGATGCTCGTCGCTGCGCGGGGAGCGGTGCTGCGAGCCACCCTTCTTCGTAGCGCTGTGGTCCTGATCTCTGCTTTTCAACCCACGTCACTTCACAGCAGCGGACTTCACCTCGCTGAACTGCCCTAGACCGCACTACACCGTGCGGTTTGCAGTGATTTCTCCTGTTCTGATCTGCGTTCTCGTGATCTGACCTGCGCTACTCGGCCGTGTGCCGTGTGCCGTCTTTTGGGCGTTCTGACTACTGAGTGGGGTCCGCGCGTGGTGGAACCCGCGTGCGGCACTCAGAGCTTGTGGACAGGGGAGCCGGTCCTCCCGGGAGTCGTATGTTTCACGTGAAACAGTCGTTTCGTCGCTGCCACGGAACGGGTCACGGTTTCCCTGGCGTGGCTACGGATGGCATCCCGGTACACCATCCGCCGGGGGAGCGTTGTGAGCTGACAACCAGATCATGGCGCCGAGGAGCGGGACCGTCTGCTCTAGGCATGGTGGGCGGCCGAACATAACTGGAACTTTCAATCGGGTATCGCGGCGGAACCGGTCAGGCGGCTGTTCTGACCCGCTGCCGCTGACAACATTCGGGCGACAGGGTGACCTGGCAACACCCTGCTCAGTCTCACCGGGATTCTTGCGGCGTGCGGGAGTGAACGACCACCCTTCGACGGCACGAATGGACACCTATCCTCGGACTGACCGCGTCGCGTTATGCGGCAGGCACAAGTGTTTCACGTGAAACATTGAGCGGCGGGTGGTGATGGCTTCGGATGATCGCGACCGCGCGAAAGAAGGAACAGGGGGAGGGTCTCGGGGGCCAGCCGCGACGTGGGCGATTGAGGGCGCGCTAGTGGCGGCGTCGTTGCTGGGTGCCCATGCACCGTCGGGTGGACGGTCTCAAAGACTAGTGATCGCGTCACGGTCCCAGTGAGTAGTTTGCGAAGCCCCGCTCGCGAGACAGTCGCTAGCTCATTGATGTGACAAGTCATCGGGCGTCTCGAAGGTGCGGGGATTCTTGGCTCGAGAAGCGGCGGTCCCCGGTCTGAACGATAGAAATCGTGAGCTGGCGCGAGGCTCGGTATCGCACCGAGAGCCCGAGCAGCAGCGCTCTGGAGGGCTATTCGCAATGGGACGCACCCGGTCGTTGCTGATGCCCCTGCTGCGGATGCCAGCGAGGTGCACCCCGAGGTCTGTTGCGGCGGTCGCGCGCGGGGTTTTCGGATAAATCCCAGTTCAGGGGCGTATCCGTGCACCACCCGAGCTCGGCAACTGTGGCCAGGCGGTGGGCATGGCTCGTGCTGAGTTCCCGTCAGTATGACGCAAGGGAAGAGCAGGCGGGACTCAGTAGACGAACGTTTCACGTGAAACACTGTGAGTGGTGTTTCACGCTTGCGGTTCCTTTGCGGATCGACGCCACGCACTAGATCCTCACCGGACCCAAGGTGGGCGGGCTGACTCTAGAGCGATGCTTGCAGCGAAGAGCGGGGGCGTCGACGCGCGTCGTCCCAGTCCTTGACGAGTGTGCAGCACGCGCACGACGTAATTCTGTCGGGTCCGTCTGAGCAGATGTTTCACGTGAAACACCGCTGAACTCGCGATGAGATGGGTGCGGCTCCGCCCCGAATGGTCGGTCTCACGCGATCACGGCGCTTCCCTTTGTCATTCGACTTGGCCGGGCTGTCTGAAGCCGTGCGTGGCGTGCGCGATGCGTCTGTGACGACTAGGTGATTCCACGCGTGGGTGACCTCGGGGGTGAGGTTCACTGGTGAGACGACCCTGAGCCAATGAGTGCAGGCGATCACGCAGCGGAGTGAAGCCTCTCGCCGCTCACGGTGATGCACCGGCTGGAGCCAGCGTAGAACCCGAAGCAAGAGTGGGGGCCTGCTACCGCTCGGCTAGCCGGAGCAGCTCTGGACGCGGAGGCAATCTAGTCCGCCTGCACGCGGTCCGGGTAGAACGCTCCTGTCACTCACGTCGGCGATGTTCCACGTGAAACATCGATATGGTGAATGCATGGTGCGCATGCTCATCACTGGGATGTCTGGCGTCGGCAAGTCCAGCGCGCTGGAGGTACTGGGGGAGCGGGGATACTCCGTCGTCGATACCGATTATGGACCATGGACAACCGAGTCGGGACTGTGGGACGAGGTCTTGATGGGTGCGCTACTCGGGGAGAGCACCGAAGTCATCGTGTCTGGCACGGTGTCGAATCAGGGTGCCTTCTACGACCGCTTCGACCATGTGGTGCTCCTGTCAGCGCCGATTTCGGTGATGCTCGATCGTGTCCGTCGGCGATCTTCGAATCCCTACGGCTCGACGAGGGGGCAGCAAGACGAGATTCGCACGAACCTCGAGACCGTGGAGCCGCTACTGCGGGCGACATCCACCTGCGAGATCGACGCAACTCAACCGCTGACCGCCGTTGTCGACCGGATCGAGCAGCTTCTACGATCTTGACCGAGGCCGAGGTGCGTCAGATGTTTCACGTGAAACTATGCGGCTGTCGACCGTCACCACGGACCTCGGCGCACCGGGGGAGGATCCGGTTCCACGCGATAGTGGTGTGAAGGACGCTGACGAGTTCTGTGCGACCGTTCGGTCTCCCCGAAACGAGGGGCCTCAGCGACGGAGACTCGTCGAGTCCCGTAAGCCGCTCGTGGACAGCCTCTTTCACAGAGGGCAGGACATCCGTGTGGGCCGAGCACAGAGACCTCCCCTCTCCTCACGCCCACGAAATGACCGACACGAACTTGTCGCAGGCGCGACAGATGGTGCAGTGCGTGGACGTCGTCCCTCCATGCGTGTACCCATCTCCGGTGCGTCAGGACGTCCAACGGCACAATGAACACCCAGGCCAGAAGGCGAAAGTGCCACTCTCTCCGCAACGGCACGCCCGGACGAGGTATCACCGGCCTGCACGACTCAGGAGGGATTCGAGAAGGCAACGTCTGCCGCAGCGATTAGAGTGGAACACGGCCCCGAAAGGAGTGGATGTTTCACGTGAAACAGCCCGAAAAGGCATCACCGAAGGACTCTTTCGGGATGGATACGCCCCTCGCGCGGGAACTCGCCGACCTCTCCGCACGACGCAGAGCACTCGAGACCGTGTCCATCGATTTCGCCGGCGACACCCGCATCCTGACGGTCTCCAACCAGAAGGGCGGCGTCGGTAAGACCACGAGCGCCGTCAATGTCGCCTCTGCACTCGCGGGTCTCGGAGCACGGGTCCTTGTGATCGATCTCGACCCCCAGGGCAACGCCTCGACCGCGCTCGGAGTGCCGCACAACGCCGAGACTCCGAGCGTCTATGACGTCCTGATCGAAGACACCCCGCTCGCCGACATCGTGCAGCAGAGTCCCGAGGACGAGAACCTCTTCTGTGCACCGAGCACCATCCATCTCGCCGGCGCAGAGATCGAACTCGTCGCGCAGGTCGCACGGGAGCATCGACTGCGACGTGCGCTCGAGGAGTATCTCGTCGACAACCGTATGGACTTCGTCATCATCGACTGCCCTCCGTCGCTCGGGCTGCTCACGATCAATGCCTTCACCGCGGCGAACGAGGTCTTCATCCCCATCCAGTGCGAGTACTACGCGCTCGAGGGTCTGAGTCAACTGCTCGGCAGCATCCAGATGATCCAAAAGCACCTGAATCCCGGACTGCACCTCTCCACGATCCTGCTGACGATGTTCGACGGACGCACGCGACTCGCGCAGCAGGTGGCGGACGAGGTCCGCACGCACTTCCCCGAACAGGTGCTCGACACCGTCATCCCGCGTTCCGTGCGGGTGTCGGAGGCACCGAGTTTCGGTCAGACCGTGATCGCCTACGATGGGCAATCCGCCGGCGCCGTCGCGTATCGCGAGGCCGCTGTCGAGATCGCGTCGCGGACGGCGACGCAGAGCAAGGAGAAATGATGGCGAAGCGCACTGGACTGGGTCGGGGCATCGGAGCCCTCATCCCGACGGCTGATCAGTCCGAGCGTCCCGTGGATGTGTTCTTCCCCGGAGCCAATCTGCGTCCGGCGACGGAGCAGACCAGTGACCAGCCCGCAGCAGAAGCCGACCTCGAGGTCGTTCCCGGCATCCACCTCGTCGAGGTCGATCCGCAGAAGATCGTGCCGAACCCGCGTCAGCCGCGCACGCACTTCAACCCCGAAGACCTCGCAGAGCTCGTGCACAGCGTGCGTGAGTTCGGCGTTCTGCAGCCGGTGGTCGTTCGCAAGAACAGCGACGGCGAGTACGAGCTGATCATGGGGGAGCGGCGCACCCGCGCCGCGCGGGAGGCGGGCCTCGAGAAGATCCCGGCGATCGTCCGCGAGACTGCCGACGAAGATCTCCTGCGCGATGCTCTGCTCGAGAACCTGCACCGCTCCGAGCTGAATCCGCTCGAAGAGGCCTCGGCATACCAGCAGCTGCTCGAGGACTTCGGGATCACCCAGGAAGAGCTCGCCACGCGGATCGGTCGGTCGCGCCCTCAGATCAGCAATACGATCCGTCTGCTCAAGCTCCCCGTTCCCGTGCAGCAGCGTGTGGCGGCGGGGGTGCTGACGGCTGGACACGCTCGCGCGATCCTCAGCCTGGAGTCACCCGAGGCCATGCAGCGTCTCGCCGACAAGGTCGTGAACGAGGACCTGTCGGTGCGCGCGACCGAGGTCGCTGCGAAGACGGAGCCGGCAGCGCCCGGCCGGACGGCGAAGCCGACTCCGGGCGCTCGACGGGCATACCTCGACGAGGTGGCCGGCAACCTCGGGGATCGCCTCAACACTCGCGTCAAGGTGTCGCTGGGCGCTCGAAAAGGCCAGGTCATCATTGATTTCGCATCGATTCAGGATCTGAACCGCATCCTCGGTGAATTGGGCGAATCGGGGTACGGCCCGGCGTGATTCCGCCGCTCGACCCCTGAGCGGTCGTAGACTCTCGACATCTCGTCGATGAGGGGGAGTCATGTCCGGAGCAGCGAGTCCAGTGAAGTTCCAACGCCGCGTCATCGCGGTGAGTATCGCCGCAGCACTCGGTGGCTTCCTCTTCGGATTCGATACCGCCGTGATCAACGGCGCCGTCGATGCTCTGGCGGGGAACGTCTCGGGCTTCGACCTCGGGGTCGGGCTCAAGGGCTTCGCGGTGTCGTCGGCCCTGATCGGGTGTGCCGTCGGTGCGTGGTTCGCAGGACCGATTGCGAACAAACGCGGGCGAATCCCCGTGATGGTCTTCGCGGCGGCGATGTTCTTCGTCTCCGCCATCGGCTCGGGACTCGCGTTCAGTGTCGTCGACCTCATCATCTGGCGAGTGGTGGGTGGTCTCGGTGTCGGTGCGGCATCCGTCATCGCTCCCGCATACATCGCCGAGGTATCGCCCGCCCGGGTGCGAGGGCGACTGGGCTCTCTGCAGCAGCTCGCCATCGTCACGGGAATCTTCGCCGCTCTGCTCTCCGACGCGTGGCTGGCGGGCCTCGCGGGTGCCGCAGACCAGCCTCTGTGGGGACTCACCGCCTGGAGATGGATGTTCATCATCGAGGCGGTGCCCGCACTCGTTTACGGGATAATGTCGTTCCGTCTGCCCGAATCGCCGCGATATCTCGTGCGCAAGGGCGATCTGAAAGGCGCGTCCCAGGTGCTCGAGACGGTCACGGGGGCCGTTGACGTCGACGCGAAGATCCAGGAGATCACCAGCACCATCGACACCGAGCGCAAGGAGTCGCTGAGCGACCTGCGGGGCAGTCGTCTGGGGCTCAAGCCGATCGTGTGGGTCGGCATCCTGCTCTCCGTGTTCCAGCAGTTCGTCGGCATCAACGTCATCTTCTACTACTCGACGACACTGTGGCAGTCCGTCGGCTTCGATGAGTCGAGCGCCCTGCTGACCTCCGTCATCACGTCGGTGACGAACATCGTGGTCACCATCATCGCGATCCTGCTGGTCGACAAGGTCGGCCGACGCATCATGCTTCTCGTCGGCTCTGTGGGTATGACGGTGACGCTGGGCCTCATGGCGCTCGCCTTCTCGTTCGGTGAGCTGAACGCCGAGGGCACAGCGACCCTGCCTGACCCGTGGGCGACCGTCGCCCTCATCTGCGCGAACGGCTTCGTGGTCTTCTTCGGTGCCACCTGGGGTCCGCTCGTCTGGGTCCTTCTGGGAGAGATCTTCCCGAACTCGATCCGCGCCGGCGCACTCGCGGTCGCGGCAGCAGCCCAGTGGGCAGCGAACTTCTTCATCTCGACCACCTTCCCTGTGTTCGCCGAGATCGGCCTCACCTTCGCCTACGGCTTCTACGCGTTCTTCGCGCTGCTGTCGTTCTTCTTCGTGTACTTCAAGGTGCCCGAGACCAAGGGTCGCGAGCTCGAGGAGATGACGGACGAGCTGAAGGTGGAGCGCCGGGGCACCCGCAGGGCGACGTAGGCTGGAAGCATGACCGAGTCAGTTCCGCGCCGCGCCAGCCTCGAAGTGCTGAGAGCAGAAGCGTCGGACGAACTCGCCGTGCTGATCCAGGAGAGGCTCCTCGGCGGGGAAGATCCGTGGGAGTTCATGGAGGAGCTGCCGAGCGTCGATGAGCTCGTCGTCTACCTGCTGCGAGCCGACAACATCACCGCGAACGACGGTGTGCGACCGAACGCGGCTCGGCACTACCGGGTGCTGCGCCAGATCGCGCTGGAGTACCCCGAGCTCACGCCGGCGGTCTGGGGCCTTCTCGACGAGAAGCAGCGGCACCGACGCTGGGACCCGTCCGTCGCCGACGCCTCCTAGGCACCTATCGTGCCGCGAATGCTCGTCTCCTACGACCCGGAGTGGCCGAAGCAGTTCGAGGCGTTCGCCGCTGAGATTCACGCGGTCGCGGACGCGGATTGGCTGATCGAACACATCGGATCGACGGCGATCCCCGGCATGCGCGCCAAGCCGATCATCGACCTGGCCGTCCGCATCGTCGATCGCAGCGACTTCGACGCGCGCAGGGCCGCTCTGGAAGCCGCAGGATGGCGCCTGGGAAGCGCTGTGCGCACGCACCCGGTCATGATCCGCGAATCTGACGGCGTGCGGATCGCGATCGCGCACTTCTTCGTCGAGGAGGAGTGGGATGCGGTGCACCAGCGCATCCTGCGGGACTGGCTTCTGGAGCATCCAGAGGATGCCGATCGCTACTCGCATGCGAAGTGCGACGCCGTCGCCGCTCAGGCGAGGGGGAGGACGACCTACAACACCGCGAAGTCCCCCATCATCCAGGAGCTCGTCGACCGCGCTCGAGCGTCTCGAGGACTTCCTCCGGTGCGGATCTCCGACAAGTAGTCGGCTCTCGTCTCAGGAATGGGGACGGAAGCGGCTGGGTACGAGAAAGGGCCGCCACCCGGAGGGGTGACGGCCCTGAAGACTGCAGGATCAGCCGATGAAAGCCGCGAGGTCCTGCTCGAGGGCCGGCTTCGGCTTGGCGCCGATGATGGTCGTCTTGACCTCACCGCCCTGGAACACCTTCATCGCGGGGATCGAGGTGATCTGGTACTTCATCGCCAGCTGCGGGTTCTCGTCCACGTTCAGCTTGAGGATGGTGATCTTGTCGGGGTTGTCCGCCTGGATCTGGTCCAGAACGGGGGCGACCATACGACACGGTCCGCACCACTCGGCCCAGAAGTCCACGAGGACGGGACCTTCGGCCTGCAGAACGTCCTGCTCCCAGGTCGCCTGGCTCGTAGCCTTTGCACTCATCAGAGTTCTCCTTGATTCGAGGTTCGCCTGCTACAACAGCGGGCGAGGTGAAAGTGTTCCCGTCCGCTCAGGCGGTGATGATCTCAGCGGCTTCGGCGGCCGGGAACTCGACCGATGCGTCTTCGAGGTCCGCCAGGAAGTGCTCGGCGTCGAGAGCGGCGACCGTGCCCGAGCCAGCGGCCGTGATGGCCTGACGGTAGGTGGGGTCGATCACGTCGCCGGCGGCGAACACACCGGGGACCGAGGTGACGGACGAACGGCCGTCGACCCAGATGGTGCCCTCGGCGGTCAGCTCGAGCTTGTCGTGCACGAGGTGCGTGCGCGGGTCGTTGCCGATCGCGATGAACAGGCCGTCGAGCGCGAGGTCGCTCAGCGTGCCGTCGACCGTGTTGCGCAGCTGCACGCCCGTGACGGATTCGCCACCGAGGATCTCGGCGACCTCGCTGTTCCACACGAACTCGATCTTCTCGTTCGCGAAGGCCCGCTCCTGCATGATCTTCGAGGCGCGCAGGGTGTCCTTGCGGTGGATGACGTAGACCTTCTCGGCGAAGCGGGTGAGGAACGTGGCCTCTTCCATCGCCGAGTCGCCGCCGCCGACGACGGCGATCGTCTTCTCGCGGAAGAAGAAGCCGTCGCAGGTGGCGCACCACGAGACGCCGTAGCCCGACAGGCGCTCTTCGCCCTCGATGCCGAGCTTGCGATATGCGGAGCCGGTCGCGTAGATCAGCGACTGGGCCTCGTGCACCGTTCCGCTGCCGAGGGTGACCTTCTTGACGGGGCCGGCGAGGTCGAGCTCGGTGACGTCGTCGTAGACGACCTCGGTGCCGAACTTCTCAGCCTGCTCCTGGAACTTCGCCATGAGCTCGGGGCCCTGGATCCCCTCGGGGAAGCCGGGGTAGTTCTCGACCTCGGTGGTGTTCATCAGCTCTCCGCCGACCTCGACCGTGCTCGCGATGAGCAGCGGCTTGAGGTTCGCGCGCGCCGCATAGATGGCGGCGGTGAATCCGGCGGGACCGGAACCGATGATGATGACCTGACGCATGTGCTCTCCGTCGTAGATGCTGAGACGCCGAAAGACGTTCGACTGCTTCAACCAATGGTAACCGCGCGACATTCCCGCGCGAGGGGGCTCAGCGGCCCGGCAGGAAACGCCGCAGCATGCCGCTCGCGACCTTGAGCTCCGGAGCGCGCAGGACAGCCAGGATGCCGATGTAGACGACCACGACGGCGAGGCCGATGATGCAGGTGCCGATGGCTCCCTGGATCTTGTCGGACGTGGTCCACCCGGTCGGGCCGCCGAGCAGGAGGAAGACGCCCCACCCGGCGAACCCGGCAGGAACGGCAGCGACGGCGTAGCGGACGACAGCGGTCATCCAGGTGCGGATCTGGAGTCCGCCGATCTTGCGGTGCAGCAGCCAGCTGGCGACGATCATCTGCAGGGTGCTCGCGATCGACTGGCCCAGCGCGATGGCTGCGGCCAGCATGGTCACCTCGATGATCTCGGCGGCGAGCAGCCACTGCGCGACCAGAGCGGTGACGACCACGAGACCGCACTGGAACAGCGTGAACCAGAAGGGCGTGCGGGTGTCGCCGTAGGCGTAGAAGGTGCGTTGCACGATGAAGAGGATCGTCAGCGGAACCAGGCACACGAGGAAGGCGAGCAGCACCAGCGCCGCTTCTTCGGCGTGCGACGCCTGATTGGTGAAGACTCGCGACGCCGGAATCGCTGCCGCGGCGACCGCGGCGACGGCGACCGCGATGAAGAAGAGCAGGGTGCGGATGCTCTGGGCGATGTCTGCGCGGACCTCGGCATGCCTGCCGGCCGCCGCGTGCTCGCTGATCTGCGTGAAGTAGGGCGTGCCGATCGACAGCACGATGATCGAGTACGGGAGCATGAAGATCAGCCAGGCGTACTGGAAGGTGGCGACCGACGCGCCTCGTCCGGAGGCTTCGGTGAGGATCTGGGTCTGCACGAGTCCGGCGCCGAGGCTCGTCAGCGCCATGAGGAACGTCCATCCGGCGAGCCGTCCGACGTTGCCGAGTCCGACGCCGCGCCAACGGAAGTCGGGGCGGAGCGCGAGACCCGTGCGGCGCCAGAAGATCAGCAGAATCGCGGCCTGGATCACGATGCCGAGCGTGGCCGTTCCACCGAGAGCGGCGATCATCTCGGGAGTCCAGTCGGAGACGCGGGTGAGCGGGCCGCCGAACAGCGCGCCCACGACGAGGAAGCCTGCGATCGACACGATGTTGTTGACGACCGGCGCCCAGGTGAAAGGCCCGAAGATCCGCCGTGCGTTGAGCGCCTCGCCCAGCAGCGCGTAGAGCCCGTAGAAGAGGATCTGCGGCATGCACCAGTACGCGAACGCCGTCGCGAGCGCGAGGAACTCCGCGGAACCCTCCTTGCCGGCGTAGAGCCACACGAGCCAGGGCGCGGCGATCGTGGCGATACCCGTGATGACGACCAGCACGACGGTGCCGAGCGTGAAGAGCTTCGAGATGAAGGCGTTGCCGCCGTCGGCGTCCGCTGTCGCCTTGACGATCTGCGGGATGATCACCGCGGTCAGCACGCCCACCGAGATGAGAGAGAAGACGTTGTTCGGCAGCTGATTCGCGATCGCGAAGGCGTCTGCGGCGCCCGCACCGACCGAGCCGATCACGCCGACGAGGACGATGGTTCGCAGGAGCCCGGTGACGCGCGAGATGAGCGTTCCGGCCCCGATCAGTGCACTGGCGCGGCCGAGACTACTCATTCAGCTCCTCGACGGCATCCGGTGAGGAGGTCGCCTGTTCTTCGTCGCCGGCGAGGGCTTCACGCCGCCGGCGTCGGACGGTGCGGATGATGCCGAGACCGAGCAGCAGCACGATCAGACCGCCGAATGCGGCGAGCCCGATGGTCTCCCATTCGGCCCGCACCGAGACGCGCACGCGCTCGGGCTGACTGATCGGCACACCGGTGGGGCTCGAGAGCGACAGCGTCAGGGTGACCTCGCCACTGCCCACTCGGGCCGACACGGGGACCTTCACCCTCGTCGTCGTGCCGGGCTGGATCGTCCACGGCGTGACGGACTGCACCTCGAGGCGCGGGTCGCTCGGCTTCACCGTGAGCTCGATGTTCACCGGCCACGGCAGGTCGTTGCGCACCGAGAACGGGAGGTCGGCGTTGGCGGAGAGCAGCTGGATGGTGCTCGCCGGAGGGATGTCGACCGCGTTCAGCGTCTCGGTCGTCTGCTCGTTCACGTCGGCGACGGCCTCTGAGAAGCCCTTGTCCGTCAGGCCGACCGCGGTCGCCCGCATGATCTGGATGCGCTTGGGGCTCAGCAGAAGCTGGCTGTCGTCGAGGATCGTGGAGAACTCGCCGAGCACGACCTCGCTGTCGAGCATCCCCTGCAGGGCCGTGGCTCGTGCCGGGTCGGGCTCGGTCGAGAGGGTCGACGGTGTCGCCGGGATCGCGAGGACCTCCGAGAGACCGAACCCGAGGGAGTCGACCGATGAGACGGCCTCTCTGAGCGCATCAGCGGTGCGGGTCTCGTCGCGGTCGAGTCCGATCAGAAGCGGCGTCGTCGGACTCGCCTGAGCCGACAGGGCGAGATAAGCGCTCGCCTCGGCCAGCGACTGCTGACGGGCGGCGTCGTCGTCTTCGCTCGCCGCCTGCGACAGAGCATCCGATGCGGCATCCACGGCGACCAGCACGCTGTGCGAATCGATCGCGGCGTGCGCGCCGACCGCACCGCCGACCGCTGCAGAGGAGAGGACAGTGACCGCGCCGCCGCTCAGGTACGTCGAGAACGTGTCGAGATCGGCGGCGGAGACATCGCTGCGGGGCCACACAATGCCGGGGGTCGACCCCTCGACGGCCATGAGCTGTGCGTCGTCGGGCAGCACCGGACCGTCGGTGGGCTGAGGGCTCGGCTCATCACTCGGTGTCGGCACGGGAGTCGGTGCGCTGCCATCCGTCGGCAGCGAGGCGGGAGTCGGCGCAGGAGTCGCGGTGGGGGTCTCGTCCGGAGGCTCGGTGAAGCTGCTGAGGGTGAGGAACGGCGCGAGCGTCGTGGGCTGCAGCAGTCCCGGAAGACCCGCCTGCGCCTGTGTGGTGGCGTCGGCATCGCCGAACTGCAGAGAGAACCGCTCGTTGGGCAGAGCGTCGAGAAGTCGCAGCCACTCGCGCGCGCTCTGCGGCGCCGAAGAGCCGAGCACGCGGATGGCGGCGGGGATCGCCGGGTCGATCGCCAGGATCGCGGACGTCCCTCGGACACCCTCGATCGTCGCGGTGAGTGCGCCGTCGGGCGCGGTGAGAGCGCTGAGCTCGTCCGCGGTGAGAAGGGCGCCGTCGGAGGGCGTCGCCGTGATCGGCACCATCACGGCGACGGGCGGATTCGCAGCAGCGGTCACCACGAGCACGGATGTCGACGTCACCGTTCGCGCGGCATCCTGACCCTCGTTCTGCGCTCCGCTGAGCGTCGCGCGCAGCGGGTACACACCCGGTGCGAGGTCGCCGAGAACTTCGGGAGGCAGGAAGAGGCTCGTGGTCGCGGAGGTCTCGGCGTCGACCGGTGCGACGGTGTCGGTTCCGAGCTGGTCGAAACCCCCTGTGGCGTCGGAGTCATTCAGCCACGTCGTGACCGAGGCTTCGTCCGCGAGCGGAGTGCGGTTGATCTCCAGAGTGACTCGTCCGGCGGAGAGTTCGGACTTCGCGTCGTTCTGCACGGTGATCGAGGCCGTCGTCGCTGTGCCAGGGGCGACCGTTCCGCGCACCCCCGCCGACAACAGGAGCTCGACGGAGGACGCCTCTGACTCGTCATCGGCGGCTGCGACCGCGCTGCCTGCGCCCGTGCTGACCAGGCCGAGTACGATCGCCGAGATGACGGACCCGCGCGCCAGGCGCTGCAGGCGCGTGCGGAGGCCGTTCTCGAAGATGGTCGCGGTCATGAAGGTCTTCCTCGAACGCCGGGATCCCAGGCTGCTCGTGAGTGGTGACCTTGTGATTCTAGGCCGCTGGCTGAATGAGAACCCTGAAGACGCGTAGAGTGACGGCCGTGTCCGACACCCTCGCCCCCACGCCCGATCCGCTCCGCAGCACCGCGCTCGCCGCAGATCTCGACGCCGCGGATCTCCGCTCGGAGCCGCTCCGTCGCCTGTGGGGCGAGGAGGAGGACGACGCGCTGGCCAGAGGCATGCGCGAGCCGATCCTGCGCGCGATCGCCGGTGACGACGGTGTGCTCGCGACTCTCGGCAGGCTGCTGGTGCTCGGGATGCCGCAGCCGATCGCCGCGGTGACGACGGCTCTCCCTAGACTCGGAGCGGACGGCCTCGTGGCCCTCGGCCTCGCGAGGATCGAGGGCGACGAGGTGATCCCCACTGCGCTGCTGCGTCCCCAGTCGTTCGTCGACGCCGACGGGATCGGCGAATGGTGGATCGCCAGCGATCTCGACGAGGTGGCGCTCGACGGCGCGCTGCCCGCGGATCACGTGCTCGGAGTCGGCGGCGCCTCCCGCACGCTGGCCGAGGTCATCATGCCGATCGAGGTCGACCGTGCCCTCGATCTCGGCACCGGATGCGGCATCCAGGCACTGCTCGTCGCTCGTCACGCAGGATCCGTCGTCGCCACGGACATCTCGGCGCGAGCGCTCGCCTATGCCGAGTTGAACGCCCAGCTGAACGGCGTCTCGAACATCGAGTTCCGATCGGGCAGCATGTTCGAGCCGGTCGGGGGAGAGGCGTTCGACCTGATCGTGTCGAACCCGCCCTTCGTGATCACCCCGCGCGCGGAAGGGGTCCCCGAGTACGAGTATCGCGACGGGGGACTCGTCGGTGACGGGCTCGTCGAGCAGTTCCTCCGTGCGGTTCCGTCTTTCCTGACCCCGGGAGGCGTGGCACAGCTGCTCGGCAACTGGGAGTCGCGCGGTGGCCAGGCATCGCTGAGTGGACGCGCGGGTCTCGATCGCCTCTCGTCGTGGGTTCCTGGCGACCTCGATCTGTGGGTCATCCAGCGCGAAGAGCTGTCGCCGCTGGGCTACGCAGAGCTGTGGATCCGCGACGGAGGCACGACGCCCCGCGATGCCGCGTTCACCCCGCTGCTCACCGCATGGCTCGATGACTTCGCCGCGCGTGGCGTCACCGCCGTCGGATTCGGCTACATCCTGGTGCGGCGGCCGGCAGGCGGCGGAGCGCCCCTGCGTCGTCTCGAGCGCGTCGCACAGCCCGTCTCGAACGTGGGCGGGGCGCTGCGTTCGGGTCTCGCGGCGCACGACGTGCTCGCAGAAGGACTGCCTACGACGCTGATCGTCGCTCCGGATGTCACCGAGGCACGACATCTGCTTCCGGGCAACGACGATCCGAGCATCATCGAACTGCGTCAGGGCGGTGGCTTCGCACGGACCATCGCGGTCGACCCGGCGCTCGCCGCTCTCGTCGGGGCCTGCGACGGCGAGCTCACGGTGATGCAGATCGTCGCAGCTCTGGCCGACCTGTTCGAGGTGCCGCTCGTCGACCTGTGGGCCGACCTCGAGCCCCGCATCCGCCAGCTCGTGCTCGACGGTCTGCTGATCCCGGGGGAGTGATGCAGGAATACCCGCTCGCATATATGCGTTCGAATACACCATGAAGGCTTTCGGATTCCTCTCCTTCGGGCACTATGCAGACGTGCCCGGTTCGGCGACCCGCACCGCGGGGGACATGCTGAAGCAGACCATCGAGATCGCGGAGGGTGCCGACGAGATCGGCGTGAACGGCGCCTCTGTGCGCGTGCACCACTGGGCTCGCCAGGCGGCGTCGCCCATGCCGCTGCTGTCAGCCATGGCTGCGCGTACGAAGCGCATCGAGGTCGGCACCGGCGTGATCGACATGAGGTACGAGAACCCGTTCCAGTTCGCTGAGGAGGCGGCGGCACTCGACCTGATCGCCGACGGTCGCATCGCGCTCGGCGTGAGCCGCGGGTCACCCGAGACGGCTCTGCGCGGATACGAGACCTTCGGCTTCCACGACGAGGAGGACCCCGAGCGCGGCAGTGTCATCGCTCGCGAGAAGTTCGACCTCTTCCTCCGTGCGATCGACGGCGAGGGTCTCGCCCCCGGCGACCCCCGCATGGTGGGAGCCGGCCGATACCTCGCGATCGAGCCCCAGTCGCCCACCCTGCGCGACCACATCTGGTGGGGCTCGGGTTCCCGCGCCACCGCGGAGGAGACCGGCCGCAAGGGTCTCAACATGATGAGTTCGACCCTGCTCACCGAGGCGACCGGTGTGCCGTTCCATCAGCTGCAGCGCGAGCAGATCGACCTGTTCCGTTCCGCCTACAAGGAGGCAGGACACAGCGGAGCACCTCGCGTCTCGGTGAGCCGCAGCGTGTTCCCGCTCGTCTCGGACATGGACAGGGCGTACTTCGGTCTGCGCAGCGAGGAGAACGCCGACCAGATCGGCATCATCGACGGCTTCCGCTCGACGTTCGGCAAGACGTATGCGGCCGAGCCCGACGTGCTGATCCAGCAGCTCTTGGCTGACGAGGCCGTCATGTCGGCAGACACTCTGTTGCTGACGATCCCGAACCAGCTGGGGCCGGCATACAACCTCCACGTGCTCGAGGCGTTCGCGACCCATGTCGCCCCGGCGCTCGGATGGAAGCCGAACACCGAGGGTCCCGTGCAGGGAGATCCGGTCTGACGATCGACCGCAACGGCGGATGAAGGGGCGGATGCGAACTGCATCCGCCCTTCTTTTTCCTCGACCGGCGAGCCGATATATCGATAGCCTGGCCGCATGCGAGCGCCCAAGAGCGGATTCCTGGCCGGAGCCATCGTCCTCGTCGCAGTGCTCGTCGGCGCGATGCCGGCGGCCGCAGCCACCATCACCACATGGTCGACCTGGCAGCCGCTCACCGGTGTGGGCGGCGCGTACACGACCACCGTGCAGGTGGCAGCGCAACCCACCCTCACCGCGACGATGACCAGCGATTCGCGCGCAGGGCAGGTCGGAGTCATCTCGGGTGCATCGACCTGGCTGTCTCAGGGCACCCCCGTCGGCGAGAAGTACGGCAGCAGCATCGATCAGCAGTATCTGAACCTGCGGCCGAAGGTCGACAGCCCCACGAGCCCCTCGACGACGACCTACTCGTTCGCACGGCCGACGCCGACATCCGGCTGGACGTTCGTGCTGGGCGACATCGATGCTGACTCCGTGCGCATCCAGGCGATCGGCGTCGACGGTCAGACACTCACCGCCGAGGATCTCGGCTTCAACGGAGGCTTCAACTACTGCGCGCCCGGCATCGCGGGCAAGCCCTCGTGCTCGGGAGACGCCGCGGATGTTCCCGGGTGGGACGCCGCGACCCAGACCCTGACGGGCAATGCGGCCGCATCTGACACGAGCGGCTCGGCGGCCTGGTTCGAGCCGTCGGTGCCGATCACCTCTCTCACGTTCTTCTTCACGCAGCGCTCCGGATTCCCGATCTACCAGACGTGGTTCGCATCGATCGCACGGGACATCACAGGGACCGTCACCGATCAGGCCGACGGCCCGCTGCCGGGGGCTGCTCTCGCGCTCACGGATGCGAACGGCGATGTGGTCGCCACGACCACGACGGATGCCGACGGTGCGTACTCCTTCCCCGGCTTCGTCGCGACCGACGGATACACGGTGACGGTCACTGTCCCGGAGGGCAAGATCGCCGTGTCGCCGTCGGCGCAGGCCGTCGACCTCACGACCGACGACGGCAGTGCCGACTTCGAGGTGCGTGACATCGTGCCTGTCGCGGTCTCCGGTCGCGTCGTCGACGAAGAGGACGCCGGGGTTCCCGGTGCCGTCATCACGATCGACGGCGTCGAGCCGGTGGCGACCGATGCCGACGGCGGATTCCTGATCGAGGGCGTTCCGGCCGGTCCGCACACCGTCGAGATCACTCCTCCGCCCGGATTCACCACGACCGAGACCGCTGAGATCATCGTCCCGGACGACAGCGAGGAGCCGATCGTCCTCGAGGAGCTGGTCGTGGTCGAGAACCCCGACCTCAGCGGCACGGTGCGGGTCGACGGAACGGGCATCGCCGATGTCACGATCGCCGCCTCAGACGGCGTCGACACGGTCACGACGGTCACCGACGACGAGGGCACCTTCACATTCCCGCGACTGCCGGCGGGAGAGTACGAGATCACGATCACGCCCCCCGACGGGTACATCGCAACCGGACCGACGACTCGCACCGAAGAGCTCACCACGGACGACCTCGCGGGCATCGACTTCGAGCTCGCCCGCCCGGGATCGATCTCGGGCGCGGTGCTCACGGACGAGGGCGACCCTCTGGCCGGCGTGGTCCTCACGGTGGAATCGGACGACATCTCGCAGGAGGTGACCACCGACGCCAGCGGCGCCTACGAGATCGTCGACCTGCCGCCGGACACGTATGACCTGACGATCACCGCTCCGGAGGGACGCACGATCATCGGTCCGGCGACGGCCACCTTCGTCGTGACGGCTGCGGGAGAGGCGCTCGTCGGCCCGACCTTCACGGTCTCCGCCGCGGTCGTCACGCCGACGGACCCGCCCACGCAGCCACCGACGCAGCCGACGACGCCGCCCGACACCGGGGCGGGCCAGCTGCCTGCGACAGGGCTCGGCTCCGAGACCTTCGTCTGGGCCGCCGCAGGCGCCGCGGTGCTCGTGGTCGGAGCTGTGCTCTTCCTGATCTCTCGTCGCCGCTCGAACCGCGACTGAGACACCGGGGCTGGATGCTGGCATCCACCCCCGGGGCTCAGGAGCCCTTCGCGGATCCGAACAGCTCGTCGCCGTGCTCGTGCAGCAGGCGATAGGCGTCGGCGAACGTCTCGGGCTCCGGCTCACCCGGCTTGCCGTACTTGGCGAGGAGCAGCCCGAGCAGGCCGCGGGCGGGTGGGGTGAGCGGCTTCATCTGGTCGGCCTCACCGGGCTTCGGCTCGCGCTGCTCGGGATTCGGCGGCGTGTAGGCGGGCGTGGTCACGGGCCAGTCGGCCGGATGCCGGGGTACGTCGAGGTTCACAGCGGTGAACAGCGTGTTCGCCGACTGGTCGCGGTCGTTGAGCGGCTTCAATCCGTGCAGCCGCGAGAGGGTGGCCGTGACGGATCCGTGGTGCATCTCGTCGTGGACGATCGTGCCGCGCTTCGTATAGGCCGACACGGCGATCGCGGGCACTCGGCATCCGAGTCGATCGAACGTGAAGCCCATCTCACCCGCCCCGGTGTCTTTCGTGGGCTTCGTCGCCGCGGGCGGAGGCACGTGGTCGTAGCATCCGCCGTGCTCGTCGAACGTGATGAGCAGCAGGGTGTTGACGGCGTTCGACCCCTTCGGCGACGCACTCGTGCGCACCGCCTCGTAGATGTCGTGGATCAGCCGATCGCCGGCCCGGACGTCCGAGATGGCGCTGTCGTAGACCGCTTCGCCGTCGACCTCGCTCTCACGGGGCGACCCGAACGGCGGGTGGAAGTCGTTGTGGTCGTAGACCATGCGCGGCTCGATGAACGCATACGCCGGAAGGGTGCCGTTCTTCGCGTCGGCGTAGAAGTCCTCCATCGTGCCGAAGTGCTCGGTGCGCCAGTGCTTCTCCAGCACGGCAGCGTGCAGCATCCCGGTGAACGACACCAGCTGGAGCTTGTCGATGTAGATCTTCCAGCTGACCTTCTCGTCTTCCAGACGGTTGAACACCGTCGGGGCCGCGGGCGCATCGAGCCATTTGCGGTACCCGCCGCCGGCCTGGTTCGTGACGAAGCCGTGCGACGTCGACGCGTGGAAGAACGACCGGTTGCAGAACGTCTGCGACGGCACCCCGGCGTACCAGTGGTCGAACACCGCGAACTCCGATGCGAGGGTCGAGAGCACGGGGAGCATCTCGGGCGAGAAGGACCCCATGATGTGCGCGGCCTCGTCGGGGGTGGGCTCGACGCCCTTGCGCAGACGGCGGAAGTTGATGATGTAGTCCTCGAGGAACCCCGACATCGTCGCCTTCTCGCCGTGGGTGGGTGCGTTGAAGGGGGCCGTCATCTGGTCGACGAACAGGTCGGCGTTGTCCTTCGGGTCGACGGTGCCGAAGATCTGCGTGTTGACGTGGGGGTATTCCTCGCCCGGATCGGGATCGGGCAGGCTCATGATCCGGTCGGTGTCGCCGGTGTAGATGTGCGCGTCGACGACCGTGCCGTCGGATGCCGTGTTGCTGTGCGTCCCGAACGCGAGACCCTCGAACTTCTCGCCTGTCGGAAGCGACTCCTTCGAGTAGAGGTACCCGAGCAGGTTGTCGAACGAGCGGTTCTCACCCATCACCACGACGAGATGATCGAATCCGGGTTCGCTGCGGGGAGTCAGTGCGGCGAACGGATCAGGTTCAGTGGCGAAACCCTTGCGCTGGTTCGCGACGTTCGCGCCGATCGCAGCGCCAGCCGCGCCGCCGACCACGACGCCAGCCAGTGCGGCGCCGCCCATCTTGAGGAACCCGCGCCGGGACGTGTCAGGCGCTGAGGGGGACTCGTTCGCTTCTGCGGCCACGTGCCGATCCTAGGACTCGGGCGATGCCGAGCACGAGAGCGGGACTGTGAGGCGAAATGCGACGCCGGTAGCGTGGGGGCATGAGCTACGCAGGTGAGTCGTCGATCGAGTCGCGCGTCCGTGCCGTGAACGCCGATTTCGGCCGTCGTCAGACGCGGCTGTTCGTGACATTCGCGCTGATCGAGGGGCCGGTGCTGCTTCTGCTCGTTGTCGCGATCTACGGCTTCGAGCTGATCGATCCCGAGATCGGGATCTGGTTCATCGTCGCTGTCGCCGTCGTCGGCGGGTTCCTGTTGAGCACGCTCCTCGTGCGGCTCGTGCAGGCGCGAGTTCGCGCGGTCGCGCAGGCCAAGGGTGAGAACCCGCTGTTCTGACGTCCGCTCGACGGGGACTGCGACCCGCGGGTGACACCCGTACCCCGGTACGCTGGAACCCATGCTCAACATGGCTGACGGCCTCGCCCGTCTCGGCGCGCTCGCCGAGAATACGGTCGTCCGCACCCTCGCGGAGGCTTTCGAGAAGGCGGGCTTCGACCTCGCTGTCGTCGGGGGGCCCGTGCGCGATGCGCTGCTCGGCAGGCCGACCCACGACCTCGACTTCACGACGAATGCGATGCCGGACGACATCCTGCGCATCGTGAAGCCGATCTCGACGGCCCAGTGGGACATCGGTCGGGCGTTCGGCACGATCGGCGCGCGTGTGCAGGGTGAGCAGGTCGAGGTCACGACCTATCGCGCAGACAGCTACGACGGTGTGACGCGCAAGCCCACCGTCGAGTTCGGCGACACGATCGACGCGGATCTGCACCGACGCGACTTCACCGTCAACGCCATGGCTCTGCTGGTGCCGGCCATCACGCTCGTCGACCCGACCGGGGGAGTCGAAGACCTCGTCGCCGGGGTACTGCGCACTCCGGCCGACCCTCAGGTCTCGTTCGGCGATGACCCGCTGCGCATGCTCCGCGCCGCGCGCTTCAGCGCCCAGCTCGGCTTCCGGATCGACGATGACACCGCCGACGCGATCACGCAGCTGCGCGCCACCCTCGAGATCGTGAGTCCCGAGCGCATCCAATCGGAGCTCGTGCGGCTGATGCAGACGGATGACCCGGTGCGCGGCATCCGCGTGCTGGTCGACACCGGTCTGATGGAGGAGTTCCTGCCAGAGGTGAGTGCGCTGCGACTAGAGGTCGACGAGCATCATCATCACAAGGATGTCTACGAGCACTCCCTCACGGTCCTCCGCCAGGCGATCTCGCTCGAGCATTCGCGTCACCCCGGTGCCGAGCCCGATGTGGCCCTGCGGATCGCGGCGCTGCTGCACGACATCGGCAAGCCCCGCACCCGCAAGCTGGAGGACGGCGGAGTCGTCACCTTCCACCATCACGACGTCGTCGGGGCGCGCATGGCACGCAAGCGCCTGCAGTCGTTGCGCTTCGACACCGACACGACCGAGTCGGTATCGACGCTGATCGAGCTGCACCTGCGGTTCTTCGGATACGCCGAGGGCGCGTGGACGGATGCCGCGGTGCGGCGCTACGTGCGCGACGCCGGCGACCTGCTCGAGCGGCTGCACATCCTCACCCGCGCCGACGTCACGACGCGCAACAAGCGCAAGGCCGGACGACTGGCATCCGCCTACGACGACATCGAATCGCGCATCGCGGCGTTGCGCGAGCAGGAGGAGCTCGACTCCATCCGGCCCGAGCTCGACGGCAACCAGATCCAGAAGATCCTCGGCATCTCGCCCGGTCGTGAGGTCGGCGAGGCCTACCGGTTCCTGCTCGAGCTGCGCCTCGACGAAGGCGTCATCGGAGCGGATGCCGCCGAGCAGCGGCTCCGTGAATGGTGGGCAGCCCGGGTCTGAGCCGATCGAGCCGCATCGACAGCGATGCGGCGGTCGGGCGCGGGCGTCCCCATGAGGGGTCCCCCAGACGACTCGTCACTCCTCCAGTTCGTCGACCTCGGCGGCCTGTGCGAAAGCCTGCACCCGGAACGCGTGACCGGAATATCGCGGGTACCGCCGACGGCATCCGGCTCCTACACTGAGGTAACGCTCCACCATCGACGATCGGAGACGCCCGTGGTCGCGTCGTGGCAGGTGTCACGTGAAGGGCCGCCTGAGGCCTCTCGTCTTCTGATCGAGCGTGCACACGAAGAGCTCATCGCCGGCAATCTCGATGACAAACGCCTGCAGGAGGTGCGACCTCTCGTCCGCGAATCGTGGGTGCGATCCTGGCGAGGGCGCGTCGGCCCCGAAGGGGCCCCGCAGATCGAACTCGTGAGCGAAGAGCTCGAGGCCTATCGACTCGCGCATCCGCTCGCGTCCGCGATGGACATGATCCGAGCCCTGCTGCTGCCGGGAACCGAGGGGGACTCCGGTGTCGTCGTCGCCGTCGGAGATCAGGCCGGACGGCTGCTGTGGATCGAAGGCGATCGCAAGCTGCAATCGCTCACCGAGGGCATGGGCTTCGTGGCCGGCGCGAACTGGGCCGAGGACGCCGTCGGCACGACAGCTCCTGGCACAGCGCTGGCGCTCGGACAGTCGGTGCAGATCCGCGGTGCTGAGCACTACAACAGGCTGGTGCATCCGTGGTCGTGCACGGCGGCTCCGGTGCGAGACCCCGAGACGCGGCGTGTCCTCGGGGTCATCGACATCACCGGAGGAGACGAGGTCGTCTCGATGCAGGCCAGGCTGCTGGTCGATGCGACAGCGCGCGCGGTCGAGTCGGAGTTGCTCGTGTCGAGACTGCGGGCCCGCAGCGAGTCGCATCGTCCGATCACCATCTCCTCGCGAGCCAAGCCCACGACCCGGGCGACGCTGCACGTCCTGGGACGCGATCGCGCCCGCCTCGAGACCGAGACAGAACTCGAGGAATCCGTGATCGAGCTCAGCGCTCGTCATGCCGCGATCCTCCTGATGCTCGCCGTGCATCGCCAGGGGCTGTCGGCCGAGAGACTCAGCGAACTCGTCTACGGACCAGACGCGTCGGCCGACACGCTGCGGCCGGAGATGGTGCGTCTGCGCAAGGTGCTCGAGAAGCACGCCCCCAGCCTCGTCCCCGAGTCGCGGCCGTATCGACTGCCGGTGGTGCTCGAGACGGACGCGCACGACGTCCTCTCGCTGCTCGACCGAGGTGCCCATCGGGTCGCCCTCACCGCATACCGCGGTCCGGTCCTTCCCGAATCCACATCGCCGGGAGTCGAGGAGTTCCGCGAGTCCGTCAGAGCGGCGCTGCGCGAGACGATGCTGTCGGAGGCGAGCCTCGACGTCCTCCTGGAGTACGCCGAGATCCCGGAGGGACAGGGCGATGCCGCGGCCCTGCGCCTCGCACTGGAGATGCTTCCGGCGCGCTCGCCGAAGCGCGCCGGGCTCGTCGCCCGCATCGAACGCATCGAGGAGAGCTGAAAGGTCCGGTCTGTCTCGGACATCTCGCGACGGCGTGCAACCATCCGCAACGTTGCGCATCGGGGCGCAACCTCTGCCGACCTACCTTCGAGACACAGCCCGCAGCACCGACGCCGCGGCCCGTCGAAGGAGTCCCGATGACCATCGTCGAAGAAGACGTGTCCACCGCCTACGCCGCTCCCGGTCAGCCGGGCGCCCTCGCTACCTACCGTCCGCGGTACGGCCATTACATCGGCGGAGAGTTCGTGGATCCCGTCAAGGGCCAGTTCTTCGACAACGTGAGCCCCGTCAACGGCAAGCCCTTCACCGAGGTGGGCCGCGGCACCGTCGAGGACATCGACCGCGCGGTCGACGTCGCCTGGAAGGCCTTTGCCAGCTGGGGCAAGACCAGCCCCGCGGAGCGCTCGGTGATCCTCAACAGGATCGCCGACCGCATCGAACAGCATCTCGAGGAGATCGCCGTCGCCGAGACCTGGGAAAACGGGAAGCCCGTGCGCGAGACGCTCGCGGCCGACATCCCACTCGCTGTCGATCACTTCCGTTATTTCGCCGGAGTGCTCCGGGCGCAGGAGGGCGGCATCAGCCAGCTCGACGAGAACACCGTCGCGTATCACTTCCACGAGCCGCTCGGCGTGGTTGGACAGATCATCCCGTGGAACTTCCCGATCCTCATGGCCGTGTGGAAACTCGCGCCGGCGCTCGCCGCAGGCAACTGCGTCGTCATCAAGCCGGCCGAGCAGACGCCGGCATCCCTGCTGTTCCTCTTCGACATCATCGGCGATCTGCTGCCCGCGGGGGTCGTGAACATCGTGAACGGCTTCGGCATCGAGGCGGGTGCACCGCTCGCGCAGCACAAGCGCATCCGCAAGGTCGCGTTCACAGGTGAGACCACGACGGGGCGTCTGATCATGCAGTACGCGTCGCAGAACCTCATTCCGGTCACCCTGGAGCTGGGAGGCAAGAGCCCGAACGTGTTCTTCGAGGACGTCGCACGCGACACCGCCGACCCTTTCTACGACAAGGCGCTCGAGGGCTTCACGATGTTCGCTCTCAACCAGGGAGAGGTCTGCACCTGCCCGTCGCGGGCGCTCATCCAGCGCTCGATCTACGACGGCTTCCTCGCTGACGGCCTCGAACGCGTCGGCAGGGTCGTGCAGGGCAACCCGCTGGATCCGGCCACGATGATCGGAGCGCAGGCATCGAACGATCAGTTGGAGAAGATCCTCAGCTACATCGACATCGGCAAGCAGGGAGGCGCGCGACTGCTCACGGGTGGCGACCGCGTCGATCTCGGCGGCGACCTCAGCGAAGGCTTCTACGTTGCGCCGACCGTGTTCGAGGGCACGAACGACATGCGCATCTTCCAGGAGGAGATCTTCGGCCCGGTGCTCTCGGTCACCTCGTTCGATGACTTCGACGATGCGATCTCGATCGCGAACGACACCCTCTACGGACTGGGTGCGGGAGTGTGGAGCCGCAGCGGCGACACGGCCTATCGCGCGGGACGGGCGATCGAGGCCGGTCGTGTCTGGACGAACACCTACCACCAGTACCCGGCGCATGCGGCGTTCGGCGGGTACAAGCAGTCGGGCGTCGGTCGCGAGAACCACAAGATGATGCTCGACCACTACCAGCAGACCAAGAACCTCCTGGTCTCGTACGCAGAAGGCCCGATGGGCTTCTTCTGAGCTCGACCTCCGGGCGGGCGCTGCACCGGCAGCGCCCGCCCGGAACCACCTGCAGGAAGGCTCGGACCATGGTCAGCATCGGCACCTATCAGCGAGTCGACGAGACGGATGCCGCGGCATCCCTCATCCGCGATCTCACCGTGCAGCACGGACCCCTGATGTTCCATCAGTCGGGCGGATGCTGCGACGGCTCGTCACCCATGTGCTACCCGGTCGGCATGTTCATCACCGGGCCGAGCGATGTGCTGCTCGGCGCCCTCGATGTGGGGCTCGACTCCCCGGTCGAGGTCTTCATGTCGGAATCGCAGTTCGAGTACTGGAAGTACACCCACCTCACGATCGACGTCGTGCCGGGCCGCGGTGCCGGCTTCTCGGTCGAGGGTCCCACTGGAATGCGGTTCCTGATCCGCTCGCGGATGCTGAACGACGCGGAGCTGCAGTACTTCGGCCTCGCCCCTTCGGGGAGCTGAGGGAAATGTGGCCAGAAGTATGCCTCTGTTGGCAGCGCATCGGACTAGAAAGGCGAGATGCAGCGCGTATACAGGAGTGAGTTGAAGGACTGCGTATCGCCTCTCGTCGACTTTTGGTTGTCGCAGCCAGGCATCGGTCAGGATATTGAAGACGCACGAAGGCAGTCAGCGGCCGGTGAGTTGCGCACGACTGAGGAGACGATGAAGCGATACGGATTTCAGCCCCGGTGAGTGGAGTCGATTTCGCGGATCCATCCGGGCGAAACCGCGACAGGCTGCCGGAGCAACCAGCCAAAGCATGGCCGGGATGCCGTGAGTTCTACCGTGGCCGCCCTCGCGCCTGGTTACCATGGGCCGATGTGGTGGACGGATGAGGAGTGGGCCGAACTCGTGGACCCGGAGGTCTGCGGTATGTGTGCCGACGCACATCTGCCGGAGAACGAGCACAGCATCCTGGTGGCCTCGACCGAGATGACTCACGTCCGACTGGTGCGCAACCAGGCGCATCCCGGCTACACCGTCGTGATCCTCCGCGAGCATCTCACTGACCTCGGTCAGCTGGATGCCGGTCAGCTCAGCGCGTTCTGGCGCGATGTCCAGCGCGCAGGCCGGGCCGTCGATAAGGCATTCGACCCGCGGAAGATCAACTACCTGGTGATGGGACATCGGGCCCCGCATCTCCACTGCCATGTGTTCCCGCAGCATCTGGCGGATGACCCGCTTCAGAACGTGGACATCTCCGATGGCCCTGTGCATCTCCCTGACTCGGACATGACCCATTCTGTGATCGCACTCCGAGAGGCCTGGCACGCGTCAGCCTGACACCACGGAGTCGTCTGCGGCCACCCTGCTAGACGATGTCGGCTGGCCGCGACTCAGCGGGGAGTCGCGGAACCGCGTCGACCAGCGCCCGGGTGTATGGGTCCTGCGGTGCGTGCAGCACGGATGCGGTGGCGCCCTGTTCGACGACGCGGCCGTTCTGCAGCACCACGGTGCGGTCGCAGGCTGACGCGATCGCGGTGAGATCGTGCGACACCATCACGAGCGACAGGCCGTTCTCTCGACGCAGGCGGTCGAGCAGCTCGAGCACCTGCACGCGCGTCGTCACGTCGAGGGCGCTCACCGGCTCATCGGCGAGCAGCACGCGCGGGCGCGAGACCACGGCTCGGGCGATCGCGATGCGCTGACGCTGGCCGCCCGAGAACTCGTGCGGGTATCGGCGGGCGGTGTCGGCGGGAAGCCCGACCGACTCGAGGGCCTCGGCGATGCGGCGCTGCGCGTCGGCGCCGGAGGCGAGGCCGAGTGAACGCAGGGGCTCGCCGATGATGCGGTCGATGCGCTGACGGGGGTCGAGCGACGAGTACGGATCCTGGAACACCGGCTGCACGCTCGCGCGGAAGCGGCGCATCTGCGCACGGTCGCGCAGCGACAGGGGAGCACCGTCGAAGAGCACCTGTCCATCGCGTGGTGCCGAGAGCCCGAGCATCAGCCGCAGGATCGTCGACTTGCCCGCACCCGACTCGCCCACGAGGCCGAGCGAGTCTCCCTCGTCGAGGCTCAGCGAGATGTCGTCGAGCACCCGGCGCGATCCGTAGGCGAAGCCGGCACCGCGCAGCTCGAGGAGGCTCATGCGTCAGCCTCCTTCGCATCGAGGAACGCATCGAGCGCGCGAGCGCTGTCGACCAGCATCCGCGTGTACGGCTCCGCGGGGCGCCGCAGCACGTCGGCGACCGCCCCCTCCTCGACCACCAGACCGTCGCGCAGCACGACGATGCGGTCGACCATGCGCGACACGACGGCGAGGTCGTGGCTGATGAACAGCAACGCCATGCCGCGTTCGGCGACGAGTCGCTCGAGCAGCGTGAGCACGGCATCCTGCACGGTCACGTCGAGCGCGGTGGTGGGTTCGTCTGCGATGAGCAGCTGTGGCCGGGCGGCCAAGGCGATGGCGATCGCCACACGCTGGCGCTGACCGCCCGACAGCTCGTGCGGGTAGGCGCGCGCGAATCGCGGCTCCGACAGCGACACCTCATCGAGCGCCGCCGTGACGGCCGACCGCAGTTCCGCGCCGCGCAGGCCGAGATGACGACGCAGCGGCTCGGCGATCTGGCGACCGACCCTCATCAGAGGGTCGAGCGCCGTGAGCGGCTCCTGGAACACGATCTGGGCGACCGGTCCGCGCAACGGCCTCAGGTCGGCATCCCGCGCACCGACGACCTGGTGCCCGTCGAGCAGCACCGACCCGGACGAGACGAGAGAATCCGGCAGCAGGCCGGTGACCGCGAGCGAGGTGAGCGACTTGCCCGACCCGGACTCGCCGATCAACCCCAGGCGTTCGCCGGGCTGCAGCGAGAACGAGACATCGCGCACGAGAGCCCCGGATCCGGAGCGGACGGTGAGCCCTGCGACCTCGAGAATGCTCATCGGCTCCTCCTGCGGGTCGGGTCGGCGAGATCGCGCAGGCCGTCGGCGAGGAAGTTGACCCCGAGCACGAGGGCGATGATCGCGATGCCGGGGGCGATCGCGCCGACGGGCGCGGTGAGCACGGTGCCCTGCGCCTCCTGCAGCATCCGACCCCATGAGGCGTTGGGCGGCGGGGCACCGAGCCCGAGGTACGACAGGCTCGCCTCCGCGAGCACCGCGGCACCGAACTGCAGCGCCAGGCTGACCGCGAGGGTCGGTGCGATGTTGGGCAGCACGTGCTGGAACACGATGCCGAGCACACCCGTGCCGCTGGTGCGTGCGGCGGTGATGTACTGCTCCTGCAGCACGCGGCGCGAGAGGATGCGGGTGAGGCGCGCGACGACCGCCGACATCGCCAGTCCGATCGCGAGCACCGCCGACCACAGCGACGCTCCCTGCACCGCGACGACGAGCATCGCGAGCAGCAGCACCGGGAAGGCGATCACGACGTCCAGTCCGGCGGAGAGCGTGTCGTCGACCCATGGCCGCGAGAAGGCGGCGATCAGTCCGACGATCACGCCGAGAACGGCGGCGATAGCGACCGAGCAGATGCCCACGATCAAGGCGATCCTCGCACCCCACATGAGCTGCGAGAGCAGGTCGCGGCCGAGCCGATCGGTGCCGAGCAGGTGCATGGCGCTCGGCCCCTCGAGACGACTACCACTCGTGTCGGCGAGCGGATAGGGGAGCCAGAACAGCGACACCAGCGCGATGAGCACGATGATGCCGGTGAGCACGAGCCCGATCAGCAGGGTCGCCTTCGGCCGCCTCCGCACGGGGACGGATCCGGTGATCAGCTGCTCGGCGACGCGGCTCATCGGTTGCCCGAGACGCTCGTGCGCAGTCGCGGATCGATCAGGCGCTGCACGATGTCGGCGGCGAACCCGACGAGCAGCACGAAGAGGGTGCTGACGACGAGGACGCCCTGGATGACCTGGAAATCATGCTGTTCGATGGCCGACAGCAGCAGACTGCCGAGACCGGGAAGAGTGAAGACGCTCTCGACGACGACCGCGCCGAGCAGCGTGGTGGACAGCTCGATGCCGAGGACCGCGACGACCGGCACCGAGCCGTTGCGCACTCCGTGACGCAGCAGCGCCTCGGACATGCCCGACCCGCCGGCGCGCGCGGTGCGGAGGTAATCGCTGCCGATCACGTCGAGGGTGGCGGAGCGCACGTAACGGCTGAGGGATGCACTCATCACGATCACGATCGTCGTCACCGGCAGCGCGAGAGAGCGTAGCGCGTCGGCCGGATCCTCCCAGCCGTCGCGCGGGAATCCGCCGGACGGCAGCAGGCCGAGGCCGAGTGCGAAGACCCAGACGAGCACGACGCCCACCCAGAACACCGGCACGGCAACACCCAGCTGCGCGAATCCCGAGAGCGCGATGCCGTACCAGCGGTCGGACTTCACGGCGGCGGTGATGCCGATCACCAGGGAGACGAGAAGGGCGGCGGTGAACGCGATGAGTGTGAGTGGGAGGGTCACGGCGAGGCGATCGGCGATGTCGGGGCCGACCGGACGCGAGCTCAGGAACGACTCACCGAGGTCGAAGCGCAGGAGCTGACCGGCCCAGGTCGTGAACTGCTGCAGGAGGGGCTGATCCGAGCCGACCTGTGCGCGGGCGGCGGCGATCTGCTCGGGTGTCGCATTCACCGAGAGCAGGGCGTTAGCCGGGTCGCCGGGGAGCAGGCGCAGCAGCACGAAGATCGCGATCATCGCGACGACGAGCGAGACCACGAGGAACGCGAGGCGGCGCAGCAGGTAGGCGAGCATGGCTTCTCAGGATGAAAGAGGGGGATGCCGACACGCGGCATCCCCCTCGCGCGTCAGGACTTGACGATGTCGTAGGCGAAGAACTGCGAGTTCAGGCCGTTGACCGGGTAACCGCTGAGGTCGCTCGAGGCGACCACGATCTGCGGGTACAGGTACAACCATACGCTCGCGGCATCCTCGGCGATCTTCTCGTTGACCTGCTTCAGCAGAGCTGTCTGCTCGTCGGTCGTGGCGGCCTGCTCGGCCTCGGCGACCCACTGCTGCACCTGGGCGTCGTCGTAGCCCCAGTAGAAGTCGGGGTTGCCGTACCAGACCACGTCGCGGTCGTTCACGTGCTCCTGCAGGGTGGCCTCGAAGTCCTGCTCCTTGAAGACCTTCGTGTACCACTCGTCGGCGCTGATCGTGTTGATCTCGACCGTGATGCCGACCTCGGCGAGCTGCGACTGCAGGAACTCCGCGACGGCGGGGTGCGGGTCGTAGCTCGGAGTGTCGATCGTGAAGGTGAAGCCGTCGGCGTAGCCGGCCTGCGCGAGCAGATCCTTCGAGAGGTCGACGTCGTACGGGTTCACCTGGGTGAGGTCTTCGTACCAGGGGTCGGTGGGCGGCACCATCGATCCGATGAGCGTGCCGTAGTCGCCCCAGATCGACTCGAGCAGCTTCTGGGTGTCGATGGCCGAGTAGATCGCCTTGCGCACGAGGGCGTTGTCGAACGGGGCGACCCGGTCGTTGAAGGCGAGCAGCTCCTTGGTCGTCGAGGTGCCCTCGCTGATGACGTAGTCGTCGCTGTCGAACTGCGCGAGCGAGTCCGGGCTCTGCACGCTGGTGATCACGTCGATCTCGCCGGTGGCCAGAGCGTTGTTCTCAGCGGTCGCGTCGGTGAAGTACGTGTAGACGACCTCGCCGTTCTTGGCGGGCTCGCCCCAGTAGTCGTCCCAGCGCTCGAGGGTCAGGGTCGAGCCCTTCTTCCACTCGTCGAGCGTGTAGGGGCCGGTGCCGTCTTCCGTGCCGGTGATGTCACCGGCCTCGTCGTTGACGATCCAGACGTAGCTGAGGTTGTAGAGGAACGAGATCGACCGCTGCGACAGCGTGAAGACGACGGTCTGGTCATCGGGCGTCGCGATGTCGGCGATGGTCGCGAAGCTCGACTTGCGCGCCGACACGGAGTCCTCGGCGGTGACGGCCTCGATGCTCGACTTCACGTCGGCGGAGGTGAGCGGGTCACCCGAGTGGAACGTCACATCGTCGCGCAGAGTGATCGTGTAGGTCAGGCCGTCATCCGACACCTGGGCGTCTTCGGCGAGAAGCGGCTCGACCTCTCCGTCGTCGGTCAGGCGGTAGAGGCCCTCGTAGACGTTGCCGGTCAGTGCCTCGGTCACACCCTGTCCGCCGCCCTGCGTGTTGCTCAGGTTGGTGGGCTCGTACAGCGACCCGACGAAGATGGTGGCGTCTTCGCTCGCGGCGTCGTCGGTGGCGCCCGACGCGCAGCCGGCCACGAGGGCGAGCGTGGCGACGGCGCCGAGCGCGCCGAGGATGCGGGTTCTTCTCATGAGTGCTCCAGGGTGAGGGTGCGCGGCGTCACGCCGCGTAGATGTCGAAGCCGTCGCGGAAGACGACGTTCTTCTCGCCTGCTCGGATAGGCAGGGGGAAGCGGTTGGATGCCGGCGGCAGCGGGCAGTTGTACTGGGCGCTGAATCCGCACGGCGGCACGAAGGCGCGGTTGAAGTCGAGCACCACGGTGCCCTCGTCGTCACGGAGCTCTACGAAGAGGAAGCGGCCGGATCCGTAGGTCTCGGAACCGTTCGTCTCGTCGCCGAAGACGAGCAGCAGCGTGCCGCCGTCGTCGAAGGCCGCAAGGTCGTACGCGCGGCCGTCGAGCACGAAGTGGATGTCGCCGGGGACGACGAGCTCACGCGTGCCGCCGTTGTCGCGGATGTGCTCGAACGACACCCGACGATCGCCGGAGACCGGCGTGAAGTGTCCCTCGAGAACCCATGCCGGGTCGTACTCGTAGGTGTCGATGCGGTCGAAGGCGCGGATGGCGGGGGACTCGGCATCCCACACGCGCAGCCCGTGCTCGGCCTCCCCGGTCTCGATGTTCGTGCGCTGGATCGGCGTCACGGTCACCGTGTCGGATGCGGCCTGCCGCTCGGCATCCAGATCGGGAGCCTCGCCCGTCCAGCGGGTCTCGATCAGCGCGAGGTTGCCGGTCGCAGAGGTGACGGAGGCGCGGCGATCGGCCTGCCACTGGGTGTGATCTTCGAGTTCAGACATCACCTTCCATTCTCTTGCATGCAGACGGGGGTGGGGCCGGACGCGTCACTCTGGGTAACGGAGATCACGGTGCCAGGAGGGCATGCACGAATGCGGTGTCGGAAAGGCGCCCCAGACCCTCATTTCGCACGTTTCTGGAGCGAATGCAACGTGTTCGGTCGAGTCTCTCGGACGCAATGGAATGCAACGTATACCGGTATACCATTACTCATATACGCGCAGAGTCGTCAGTCCCCAGCTGACCCGCGCGTGGACGGTTCGACCGTCCTGCGGAGGGAGAGTCAGATCTTCTTCTGATCCCGAGGGGGGATGGGGTGGGAGCGCTGATCCCCAGTCAGCACCCACCCCCACAACCCACCCTCGGGGGTTCCCTCAGAACGACCTGAACCAGAACCAGATCAGTGCGAAGCCGACGAGGAACACGATCGGCACCCACTGGAAGCTGCGCTTCAGCCGGCGTCCCTCACGCGCGACTCCTGGCGGGGGAGCGAGAAGACCGGCCGGCGGAGCGAAGGGCAGACTCGCGGACGCGCCCACCGGTGCGAGGGCGGGCGCCGGAGACGCCGGAGCCGCACTCTCGAGCCGCAGACGCTCATCGCGCCAGCGCTCCCACTGATCGAGCTTCGTCATCAAGGCGCCGACGGCTCCGAACAGCCACGCCCAGGTCGCAGGGTCGAGGGTCGACGCCTTGCGCTGTGTATAGAGGAACATCCAGTCGTCGACGATCTCGACATCGAGCTCGGCGGCATTGTCGATGAACCTGGCCATGATGTCGGGCGTGAACAGATACAGCGCGTCACGCTCGTACCCCTCGGGGCAGTACAGCGTGAAGTACCGATCGAAGTCGCCCTCCAGCGAGAGGCGCTGCTCGCGCTGGAACGACGCGGGCAGATTCGACCCGAAGCCGTTGTTGCCCTTGGCATCGAGCACGATGTTCGGCAGGGGCACATCGAGCTTGACGGCGACGTAGCCCCAGCGGTGGGTGGTCGAGTTCTTCCCCGACCCGGTCGTGTATCGGTAGTTGCCGAACTCGACGAAGCGAGGCTTCGCGCCTCGCACGAGATCGGTGGCTTCTCGGGAGCGTCCGAGGCCGAACAGCATGCCCGGAAGGGCAGGATCGGCGACCCTGGCCTCGTACGTCATGCCGTTCGCCCGGGCGAATGCGTCGAGGCGGTACCGCGCGATGCGGGATCGGCGCCAGCCGACGGTGGCGATCGTGATCCCGACGACTGCGGCGACGAGGATCCCGATGCTGGCGAACGACGACGACCCTGCATCGGTGAGCAGCGAGACCATCGTCGCTCCGACGACCGTCATGGCCGCGAGGAACGCGATGCCGAAGATCACGAAGGCCACGATCGTCGTGGCCGAGCCGCCCATCTTGCCCCGCGAGCGCAGCTCGGCGTTGAAGGTGCTGACGGCCCGGGCGTCGACGGGATCGGTGAGCGGGCGGGCGTCGAACGATGCGGCCGGCTGCGGTGCCGTCATCGGTTCACCTCGTCGGAGTCCCACGTGAGTTCGGCGTTCTCGGGGATGGCGAAGACCTCGAGGAGGTCGTCGGCGATGAGCTCGGCGATCAGCTCGGCGGACCCCGCGATGATCGTCGAGTCGTAGTCGACCTCGGTGACGAGCACCCAGGCGTGGTCGTCGGGCCACAGGATGCTGGGGCTCTGCGCGGCCGGCGCGAACCCGTGCTCCTCGGACTCGCGATCCCGCCACGGCACGTCGAGCACCCAGTCCCGACGCGCGAACATGCGCGGCGCACCACGGAACAGCACGTGGTCGCGGTCCCGCAGCTGCAGCCGCGGACCCTCCGAGACCTCGCGCGACAGGATGCCCTCCTGCCACGTCGGCTTGCGGAACGCGTTGTTGAGCGGATCGCGGATGCTGCGGTCGAGCATCGCCCGGTGGTTCGGGTCGTCGTCGAACGTGAGGAAGGTGCGCGAGGGGCCGTGTCCGAGGTGACCCAGCAACCCGCCCGTGCCCTCCCAGAGCGCGGCGAATCCGGCATCCGGCGTCGCGGTGTGCGCGACGAGATGACCCACGACGGTCGCGAGCATCTCGGACGAGACGGCGCCGTCCATCGGCGCGGTGAACTCGCGCCCGTCGGGGGAGATCCGCGCGTTCCAGTCGGTCTCCGGCGGAGTGCGCACGATCCGCTGCCATTGAGCGAGAGGATGCAGCGTCGTGCCGAAGGCGGCGGCCGTCTGCGCCCATGTCGCCGGTTCATCGATGAACCGATCGAGGAGCGACTGTCGCTCGGCCTCCGGCATCCGGTCGTAGTCGTCGTAGGTCGGCACCGGTCGGTCGGGGAGCGATCGCACGATCGCGGGGTGCAGGATGCGCGCATACGCGGGGAAGCCGTGCGGCACCACGGCGTGCATCGTCGAGTTCCAGGGGTCGTCGAGACGCTCCCGCAGCCAGTCTCCGGCAGAGGTGTCAGGCATCCAGTGCATGCGACCCACGGTACCCGGGGCCCTTCCCGTCTCCCGAGGTCTCGGCGGCGATGCGACACCTCGACCCCGATCGTGTGGTCAGACGAAAGGGCGCGCCGGGGAGCCTCTCTGCGGAATTCGTCTCGCTCCGCGCGCCCGTCCGGCGGCCGACACAGACGGTTCACGAGGCGAGATGAGAGTCGCCGCCACCCCCTCCATAATCGGAGGGTGAGCACGACTGCAACCATCCCCTCCCTCGACGGCCGCCGGTTCCTGATGGTCTCGTCGACCACCTCGGCCGTGGATCCCGAATCGCCCAGCGAGTTCGTGTACTGGGAGAAGGACGGGGCGATCTGGGGCGACTACTCCGGTGACACCGTCACCTTCGGGCGCTTCGTCGGCACCCGCACCGGCGACACCATCTGGGTCTCGTTCGTGCACGTGCTCGTCTCCGACGGCACCGTCGTGACCGGAGACGGGGAGAGCCGGCTCGAGCTCACGGATGACGGTCGCATCCGCCTCGTCGAGCACTACGAGATGCACGGACTGCCGCAGCTCAGCGTCTGCGAAGAGCCCGCAGCCGCCTGACGGCTCGTTCCGCCGCGGGTCAGCGTGGCGGGAGCATGTCTCGGCCCGGCGTCGCCGGCGTCCACCGCGTCATGCCCAGCGGCGTGGCCAGGTCGCGCTCGGGCAGGTCGCTCGGCAGCAGGAACGACCGGCGGATGACCTCGTCGAGCACGACCACGCTGACGACCGTGCGCACCTCGGGCAGCTGCGCGATGACACCCGTCGTGAACTCGTGCACGCCGCTCACGTCGACCGCACGGATCAGCAGCATGGCGTCGTGCTCGCCGGTGGTGATGGCGCACCACTCGACATCGGGCATCTCGAGCACGCTCTCGCGGAACGACGCCCAGGCCTGCGGGTGCACGGTGACGAAGACCAGCGCACCGATCGACAGCCCGGCCTTCGACTGGTCGACGCGAGCGCTGAATCCCGTGATCACTCCGTCCTGCATGAGCGTCTCGACGCGGGTATAGGCGTTGGCCCGCGAGATCCCGACGGTCTCGGCCAGTGCGGCGATCGAGATACGACCGTTATCACGCAGCGTCTCGAGGATTCTGTATCCGATGTCGTCCAGTGGGGCGGCACTTCGTCCAGATTGCCTCGTGGCTTCGTCGCTCTTGGTGGACACAATGCTCCTCACGGGCGGGGTCTTGGACAGACTGTGATGACGTCTGCATTCTTGCTGGACACATAGTCCCATACAATGCGAATCTGATCACCGGTCGTCCACCCGGCGTCGACCGAACCCGATGAAACTCCTCGCCCCTGGAGGCCCATATGTCGTCACGTCGCAGCACGTCCGTCATCGCGATCGGAGCCGTCGCTCTCTTCGCCCTCGCTGGTTGCTCCGGTGGCAACTCGGCGAACAACGGCGGAGAATCCTCCGGTTCCGACTCGCTCGTCATCGACACCGCGTTCTCGATCGAGACCGCCGACCCGGGTCACACCTACGACCCGACCGGCAACATGATCGCCAAGGCGCTCTACGAGACGCTCGTCGACTTCGAGGGCTCGGACGTGTCGACTCCCGTTCCCGGCCTCGCATCGTGGGAGCAGAACGACGAGGCGACCGAGTTCACGTTCACGCTCGAGGGGGACCGCGTCTTCTCCGACGGCTCGCCGATCGAGGCGAAGGACGTCGTCTTCACCCTGCAGCGCATCCAGGGCATGACCGATGCCAAGCCGAACTTCCTCCTGGGCGGTCTGACCATCACCGAGGTCGACGAGAAGACGATCTCGATCACCTCCGAGACGCCGCTGCTGCAGCTGCCCGCGATCCTCGCGAACCCGGCGCTCGGCATCGTCAACTCCGACGTCGTGATCGAGAACGGCGGAACCACCGACGGCACCGACAGCGCACAGGAGTTCCTCGACGGAACTTCCGCCGGCTCGGGACCGTTCGTGCTCGACACCCTCGATCTCTCGTCGCAGGTCGTGCTGACCAAGAGCGACGAGTACAACGGCGACGAAGAGTCCGAATACGGCCGTGTCGTCGTGCGCAACGTCTCGGAGAGTGCGACGCAGCTCGCGAACCTCAAGGGCGGCGACTCGATGGTCGCGATGGACCTCAACGGCGACCAGGTCTCGGGCCTCGGCGACGGACTGAACGTCGAGTCGGTGCCGTCGGGCCAGACGATCTTCCTGCTGCTCAACCAGTCCGAGGCCGTCGCGGGCGAGCTCGCGAACGTCAAGATCGCCGAGGCGATCCGCTACGCGCTCGACTACGACGCGCTGCTCGAGCTCGCGGGTGCCGGCGCCGTGCAGGCGACCGGAGTGATCCCGCCCGGATTCGAGGGCGCCCTCGACAGCGGTGTGGAGCAGGACCTCGACAAGTCGAAGGCTGCTCTGGCCGAGGCCGGCTACACGGGTCAGACCCTGAAGCTGCAGTTCCCGAACGACTATCCGGTCGGCGGTGTGGAGTTCACCCCGCTCGCCGAGCGTGTCCAGGCTCAGCTCGAGGATGCCGGCATCGCCGTCGAACTCGCGCCTGCCCCGTTCGCCACCGAGCTCGACGCGTACGTCAACGGCACCGAGGGCTTCGGCCTGTGGTTCTGGGGCCCCGACTACGCCGACTCGGCGAACTTCCTTCCGTTCGCTCCCGGTCTGAAGGTCGGCCTGCGTGCCGGCTGGGCGGCTGAGGCGAACCCCGAGATCGCAGGCATCGCAGCCGGTGCTGCCGCCGCTACCGATGAGGCCCAGCGCAGCGAGGCCTTCACCTCCTTCGCCGAGGCGATGCAGACCGAGGGTCCCTTCGTTCCGCTGATCGTCCCCGGTCGCAACATCGCCACGGCGGATGCCGTCACCGGCGCCGTATACAACTCGGTGTGGGAGATGGACATCGCCGAGATCACGCCTGCCGGCTGATCGGAGCTGACTCATGACGACGGTGGCCGTGCGACGGCAAGCACAGCGTCGCAGGTCGCCGCTCGTCGGATACCTGCTTCGCCGAATCGGCACTTCGCTGCTCCTTCTCGTGGGGGTCACGATCGTGACCTTCGCACTGACGAACCTCGTGCCCGGCGACCCCGTGTCGGCGGCACTGGGTGAGGGAGCATCGCAGAATCCCGAGACGCGCGAGGCGTTCATCAAGGCTCAGGGCCTCGATCAGCCGCTGTTCGTGCAGTACTTCATCTACATGGGGAATCTCCTTCGCGGAGACCTCGGCACATCGCTGGTGACCGGGCGACCGGTCACCAGCGACCTGGCCACCGCGGTGCCGGCGACGATCGAGATCGCGATCGGCGCCATCATCCTCAGCCTCGCGGTCAGCGTCGTGCTCGGCACCCTCGCCGCCTACCGGCGCGGACTCGTCACCGATCAGGTGATCCGCATCGTGACGCTGATCGGTCTGAGCGTGCCGACGTTCTGGCTCGCGCTGGTCAGCTTCTACGTGTTCTTCCTCGAGCTGCGCATCGCCCCCGGCTCGGGTCGCATCTCGCCGTCGATCACGCCGCCGCCCCGCATCACCGGGCTCTACACGGTCGACTACCTCCTCAACGGAGACGGCGTCGGATTCGCCGACGCGCTCGCCCACCTGGCGCTGCCGGTGATGGTGCTGTCGCTCGTGACGATCGGCCTGCTCACCCGCTTCATCCGCACCTCCGTGCTCGAGGTGCTGGGCAGCGACTACGTGCGTGCTGCCCGGGCCAAGGGTCTTCCGGCGATGCGCGTGATCCTCGACTACGTCCTGCGCGGGGCATCCCTCCCGATCCTCACGGTCGTCGGCGTCGCCTTCGGATCCCTGCTCTCGGGCACCGTGCTCGTCGAGTCGGTGTTCGCCTGGCCCGGCCTGGGCACCTACGCCTACAACTCGGCGGCCAACCTCGACCTGCCCGGCATCATGGGAGTCGGCCTGGTCGTCGGGTTCATCTACCTCCTCATCAACTTCGTCGTCGACCTGCTCTACGGCGTCCTCGACCCGAGAGTGAGGATCGCATGAGCCGCATCGACTCGGCATCCGGCCCCTGGCGGTTCCGCTTCCGCTGGCCGCGCGCCTGGCGCACGCCCTCGGCGTGATCGGCACCGTGATCGCGGGCGCCTGGATCATCGTCGCCTTCACCGCGCAGTGGTGGGTGCCGTACGGCCCCAACGCTCAGGTGCTGCCACGACTGCAGGCGCCGGGCATCGACACTCTGCTCGGCACCGACGGCAACGGCCGCGACATCTTCTCGCGTCTGATGACGGGTGCGACGGTGAGCCTGCCGCTCGCGCTCATGCTCGTGATCGCCGCGATGATCATCGGCACCGTGGTCGGCGCCGTCGCCGGGTACTTCGGCGGCTGGGTCGACGAGACGCTGATGCGCATCACCGACCTGTTCATGGCGTTCCCGACCGTCATCCTCGCGATGGTGGTGGCGGCATCCCTCGGCCCGTCGCTGTTCAACGCGGTGATCGCGGCGATCGTCGTCTCGTGGCCGCAGTACTCGCGAGTCACCCGCAGCATCGTGCTGGGCCTCCGCGGCCAGAACTACGTGATCGCGGGCCGCCTGCTCGGCCACTCGCCGCTGCGGACGCTGTTCATCGACATCCTCCCGAACATCGCCGGCCCCGTGCTGGTGCTCGCGACGCTCGACATCGGCGCCGCGATCCTGCTGCTGTCCGGACTCTCGTTCCTCGGTCTCGGCGCGCAGCCGCCGACCGCCGAATGGGGCTCCATGATCTCGGCGGCCATGCAGAACTTCGACGCGTGGTGGCTCGGGGTCTTCCCGGGACTCGCGATCCTCACGGTGGTGCTGGCATTCAACTTCCTGGGTGATGCGATGCGCGACATCCTCGACCCGACGGCCGAGGTCACCCACGAGAAGCAGGCCGAGCATGTGGCCTCCGCGAAGGGAGCGGCAGCATGAGCGCTTCGGCCCCCACGAGTGCTCTGAGCATCCGCGACCTGACGATCGACATCGGTCGTCCTCTCGTGCACGGCATCTCTCTCGACCTCGAGGCCGGACGCATCCACGGTCTCGCCGGCGAGTCAGGATCCGGCAAGACGCTCACCTCGTTGGCCGTCCTCGGACTCCTGCCCCGGCAGGCACGCACGGGCGGATCGATCACGCTCGCGGGGAAGGAGCTGGTGGGCATGCGCCGGCGGGCGCTCAACCGCATCCGCGGCAGGCGCATCGCGATGATCTTCCAGGACCCCTCGGCGTCGCTGCACCCGCAGCTGCCGATCGGCCGCCAGCTCACGGATCACATGCGCGTGCACCTCGGACTGCGAGGCGAGGCGGCGAAGGCTCGGGCCATCGAACTGCTCGAGACCGTGCAGGTGCCGAACCCGGATGCTGCGCTGAAGCGCTATCCGCACCAGTTCTCCGGCGGACAGCGCCAGCGCATCGCGATCGCGTGCGCCCTCGCGTGCGACCCCGAGGTGCTGCTGGCCGATGAGCCGACCACCGCACTCGACGTCACGGTGCAGGCCGGCATCCTGCGGCTGCTGCGCGACCTCGCGACCGAGCGCAACCTCGCTGTGCTGCTCGTCACCCACGACCTGGGCGTCATGAGCGCGATCGCCGATGAGGTCGCCGTGATGAAGAACGGGCAGATCGTCGAGCGGGCCGACCGCGAGACGCTGTTCCGCGACCCGCAGCACGAATACACTCGCACGCTGCTCGCGGCGCTGCCTGGGTCGAAGATCGCGACCGCCGACGCGGATCCCGCGCTGCTCGATCCGGTGCTGCCGGAGTCGGCCGTGCAGGATGCCGAAGAGGAGGCCCGAGATGAGTGAAGTCGCCGTCCTCGACGCGCAGAGCGTCGTCGTGCGCTACCCCGGGAGTCCTCCGGTGGTCGCCGTCGACGGCGTCTCGCTGACCGTCGCCCCCGGAGAGACCGTCGCGCTCGTGGGCGAATCCGGCAGCGGCAAGTCGAGCCTCGCCCGCGCGGTCGTCGGCATCGAGAAGCTCGCCGGGGGAGAGGTGCGCTTCCGTGACGCTCCTGTGAAGCCGCTCGGCATCCGTCGACGCGACCTCGCGCTCACCGGCATCCAGATGGTGTTCCAGGATCCGTCGACCTCGCTGAACCCCCGTCGCCGCGTGGGCGATCAGATCGCCGACGGCATCGCTACGGCTCGGGCTCGGGGTGCCGAAGGGTCGACGGTCGCCGAGTGGCTCGACCGCGTCGGCCTGCCGACCGAAGTGGCGACGCGATTCCCGCACCAGTTCTCGGGCGGGCAGAAGCAGCGACTCGCGATCGCGCGAGCGCTCGCCGCGCGGCCGTCGCTGCTCGTCGCCGACGAGCCGATCTCGGCCCTGGACGCATCGACCCAGACCAGCGTCGCGGGGCTCATGCGAGACCTCGTCGCGGAATCCGGCGCGGGGATGCTGTTCATCTCGCACGACCTGGCCGTGGTCCGCCGCATCGCGGACCGCACCTTCGTGATGTTCGCCGGGCGGGTGCTCGAAGCAGGGGCCACCGACCGTGTGTGGTCTGCACCGCAGCATCCGTACACGCAGGCCCTGCTCGCTGCGATCCCCGAGCCCGACGGTGCGGGCCGCATCCCGGTCGCCCCCTCGACGAACGAGCGGACCGTCTGGTCGGAGATCGCCCCCGTCCTCGACTGAGCCGCGCTGTCGGCTCGGTCGTGCGGGAGGAGATCCGCGGACGGGAGGATGCTCCGAGCCGGATGCTCCTCCCGATCGCAGATCTCCTCCGAATCTCCTCCGAATCGCCGACCCATCGCCGACCCCATCGCCGGCCCGGAGTCGACCCGGAACGCACTGCGGGCCGAGGCGTCAGCCCCGGCCCGCAGCATCCGCTCGTGGTTCAGAGCGGGGCGACGATGTCCTGCTCGACGTCCCACTCGGTGATCTCGAGAGAGGTCTCGATCATCTGGCCCGCGGCCTCGGTGCTGCCGCTCGTGGCCAGCACGACGTAGTCCTCGGTGACCTCGAAGACGACGTCGACGGCGACGCCCTGCGCCTCGGACGTGCCGCTCACGAGATACACGTCCTGACCCAGGCGCGTGCCGGTCCCGGTGACGGTGAACTCGCCGGTGAGGGCGCCGGCGGCGGTGGCCGGGTCGGTGCCCGCGGCCGTGGCGGCACCGCTGCTGAGAGCGGCGACGATCGGGTCGCTCGAGTTCGGGTCGGCGACCTGCCACTCGGTCGTCGGCGTCTTCACCCATGCGTCGTCGCCGATCAGGATGAGCGAGCCCATGGGCGTGATCGTCTCGACGGCATCCGTCTCGGGGTTGAACCGGGCGGTGGTGTCCATGCCCAGGATCGACGTCTTGGCGGCATAGCCGGCGGTGTCGGTCATCGCCTCGGTGATGCAGGCGCCGAGCTCGGCGCCGTCGACCGTCGCACCCTCCGACAGCTCGGGGCAGTCGGAATCGGATGCGGCACCGTCGGTCGCAGGCGTCTCCTCGGCGGCCGACGTCGGCTCCGAATCGGCGGTCTCTTCGGCACCCGCGGTGCACCCGGTGAGCAGTACGGTGGCGGCCAGGACGATGCCGACCCCCCACTTGTTGACGCGCATGGCGTTCCCCCTTCGGTCGTGTGCGCACCGAGAGTCAGCACGCACGCATTCCAGCATGCCAAGTGCGAGGTGATGCGCGTGGGGGCACTCCGAAGGTTTCTCCGCTACACTGTCAAGGTTGTCTGCCATCAGGCACCCACTCGGGTGGCTCGGCGGATGACGTGCACACACCCTCCTGCTTCCGGGAAAGTCCCGGAAGCCGTTCTAGTCCGAAGGAGGTGGGTAAGTGACGCACCAGTACGAACTCATGGTCATTCTGACCCCCGAGATCGACGAGCGCCAGGTCGCCCCTACGCTCGACAAGTTCCTGAAGGTCATCACCAACGATGGTGGCTCGATTGACAAGGTCGACATCTGGGGCAAGCGCCGTCTGGCTTACGAGATCCAGAAGAAGAACGAGGGCATCTACGCCGTCGTCAACTTCACCGCCACCAGCGAGGCCACGCAGGAGCTCGACCGTCAGCTGAAGCTGAACGAGCAGATCATGCGCACGAAGGTCCTTCGCTCTGAGGAAGCTCAGGCGATGGTCGCTTCGGAGGCCAAGCGCTCTGAAGAGAAGGCTGCCCGCAAGGCCGCCAAGGCTGCGAAGGCCTGAGTCCGATGGCCGGCGAAACAGTCATCACCGTGGTGGGCAACCTCACGGCCGACCCCGAGCTGCGCTACACGCAGAACGGACTGCCGGTGGCGAACTTCACCATCGCTTCGACGCCTCGGAACTTCGACCGCGCCGCCAACGAGTGGAAGGACGGCGAAGCGCTGTTCCTCCGCGCGTCGGTCTGGCGCGAGTTCGCCGAGCACGTGGCGGGTTCGCTGACCAAGGGCATGCGCGTCATGGCGCAGGGCCGTCTGCGTCAGCGCTCCTACCAGGACCGCGAGGGCAACCAGCGCACCGCGATCGAGCTGGAGGTCGACGAGATCGGCCCCTCGCTTCGGTACGCGACCGCGCAGGTCACCCGTGCGGCGTCGACCGGTGGCGGCGGCGGTGGCGGACAGTCCCGTCCCGCACAGCAGCAGCAGGTGTCGGAAGAGCCGTGGTCAACGCCCGGCTCGTCGACCAGCGCAGATGCCTGGAGCACTCCGGGCAGCTTCGGTGACGACACCCCCTTCTGAAACAGGATCTCCGGATGCTTCGGCATCCGACTCATAATTAAGGAAAAACAATGGCTGGAAAGTCGAGCGGCGACCGCCGCAAGCCGCGGAAGGGTGGCAAGCCCACCGCTCCCGCGAAGTCGATCCGGGTCGGAGTCATCGATTACAAGGATGTCTCCACCCTCCGTAAGTTCGTCTCGGAGCGCGGCAAGATCCGTGCCCGTCGTATCACCGGTGTTTCGGTGCAGGAGCAGCGTCTGATCGCCACCGCGATCAAGAACGCGCGCGAAATGGCACTCCTGCCCTACGCTGGCGCCGGCCGGTAAGGGGTAACGAGATGGCAAAGCTGATTCTCACGAACGAGGTCGCCGGGCTTGGTAGCGCCGGTGACGTGGTCGAGGTCAAGAACGGGTTCGCCCGCAACTACCTCATCCCCCAGGGCTTCGCTACGGCGTGGACCCGCGGTGGCGAAAAGCAGGTCGCTTCGATCCAGGCTGCTCGTCAGGCTCGGGCGATCCACGACCGCGACGAGGCCGTGGCACTGAAGAACTCCCTCGAGAACACCAAGGTGCGCCTGGCCGTCAAGGCCGGCAACGAGGGTCGTCTCTTCGGTTCGGTCAAGACCGATCACATCGCGGATGCTGTCGCAGCCGCGGGTCTCGGCTCGATCGACAAGCGCAAGGTGCACATCCCGTCGGCGATCAAGACGACCGGTGAGCACGAGGCCACGGTTCGTCTGCACGACGACGTGACCGCAGTCATCACGCTGCAGGTCGTCGCCGCCAAGTAAGGCGCGACGCTCTCGAACGCCCCCTGTCCTTCGGGACAGGGGGCGTTCTGCGTGTGCGGGGTTGTCGGGGCGCACTCGCTCGGGGGAGTGGCGGGGCACGACGGATGCCCCGCGCTGGGGACGCGGGGCATCCGTGAACTGTGCGGCATCGCCGACGCAGGCAGGTCTGGGGAACCTGCGCGGGGCGTCGCGGGACCCGCACACCGACGGTGTCGCATCTCCTCCCCCGAGGACGTCGACACCGCCGGGGCCTGCGGCTACGCCGTCACACGGCGGCGGCGCAGCATCCCCGCTCCGAGGAGGAGCAGGAGAGCGGCGAGCGACACGAAGCCGATCGAGGACGAACCACCTGTGGCGGCCAGTCCCTCGATGGGCTCGGATGCCATCGCAGCTGTGCCGCTCGCGGCAGCGGCTGCGGTGGCGCCCGTGCCGACGGCGGTCACCGTTCCAGGATTCATGCCGATTCCGGGGGTGGTTCCGGGGTCGACTCCGGGGTTCGTTCCGGGGTCGGTGCCGGGGTTCGTGCCGGGGTTCGTTCCGGGGTCGGTGCCGGGGTTCGTTCCGGGGTCGGTTCCCGGGTCGGTGCCGGGGTCGGTGCCCGGGTCCGTGCCGGGGTCGGTGCCCGGGTCCGTTCCGGGATCAGTGCCCGGGTCCGTCGTCGGCGGCGTCACCGTGCTCTCGCCGACCACGGAGATGGCGTTGCCGCCGATCGTGATCGGTGCGGTGATGGGTGCGGTGACCTGCGTGCCGCCGAGGATTCCGTCGTCTCCGGTGGTGGTGCTGCCGGTGGTTGGGCTTCCTGCGGTGCCGGTGCTGGTGCCGCCGGTGGATTCGCTGTCTCCGAGGATGGAGATGGCGTTGCCGGTGACGTCGATCGGGGCGGTGACGGGTGCGGTGACCTGGGTTCCCCCGAGGATTCCGTCGTCTCCGGTGGTGGTGCTGCCGGTGGTCGGGGTTCCTGCGGTGCCGGTGCCGGTGCTGGTGTCGCCGGTGGATTCGCTGTCTCCGAGGACGGAGATGGCGTTGCCGGTGACGTCGATCGGTGCGGTGATGGGTGCGACGACCTGGCTGCCGCTCGCGATTCCGTCGTCTCCGGACGTCTCCGCTCCGGTGCTGCTGCCTCCGGACGGGGTGCCGGTGGTGCTGGTGCCGCCGGTGGATTCGCTGTCTCCGAGGACGGAGATGGCGTTGCCGCCGATCGTGATCGGTGCGGTGATGGGTGCGGTGACCTGCGTTCCGCTGAGGATTCCGTCGTCTCCGGTGGTGGTGCTGCCGGTGGTCGGGGTTCCTGCGGTGCCGGTGCTGGTACCGCCGGTGGATCCGCTGTCTCCGAGGATGGAGATGGCGTTGCCGGTGACGTCGATCGGTGCGGTGACGGGCGCGACGACCTGGGTGCCGCTTGCGACCCCGTCGTCGCCCGAAGTGGTCGGCTCAGTCGATCCCGCGCCGCCGCCGTCCGAGGATGCCGGTGCTGCAGCATCCTGGCCCGTTGCCTCGCTGTCGCCGAGCACGGTGATCGCGTTGCCTGAGACGGTGACCGGAACGTCGACGTCCAGCAGGGCCTGGGTACCCGAGAGGACGCCGTCGGCGCCGTTCGTCGTGATCGCGGGAGCGGGAGCGGGAGCGGGAGCCGGAGCTGGGGCCTGGGGAGCCTCAGCCGGAGCAGCCGCCGTGTCGCTCGACGAGTCTCCGAGCACGGTGATCGCGTTGTCGGTCACCGTGACAGGCACGACGACGTCCACGACGGCCTGAGTGCCCGATGCGGTGCCGGAATCTCCACTCGTGGTGGCGGCCGGTGCGGGAGCGGGAGCGGGAGCGGGAGACGAAGCGGGCGCCGAGGTCTGCTGGGCGGAGGTGTCTCCGAGCAGTGAGACCGCGTTGCCGACGACCGTCACGGGCACCGAGATCGGCGCATCCGCTTGGGTGCCCGAGAGCAGCCCGTCTTCTCCTGAGGTGTCTGCCGCGTTGGCGGCTGTTGCGCCGAGCAGGGTGATCCCGCCGGCGAGAAGCGTGCCCCACAGGGCCCGCTTGATGTATGTACGCATGATGACCTTCTCCTGACTGGAAGTGGGTGGTCTGGATGGGTGCACGCGAAGAGCATGTGCGCGCGCAGCACGGCATCTGTCGTTCACGAGGAACGACCGGACAACCCGTCAGTCAGGAGAGACGTCGGTGTCGGCGACCAGAGACGTCGGAAGGACGTCGTCGGATGCACCGGAAGTGCGCTCCACAGTGCGGAACGCAGAAACTCCCGCATCGCTGAGGCGCGCGGGGGTGAATGAGGATGCTCCGCTCGAACCGGCGGAGGAAGTAGGCGCGGAGGGGGCTCCGGCGGGCGGTGCAGAGGGGGACTCCTCGACGTCGGCTGCCGGCTCGTTCACCTCGGATGCCGCGACGGACACCGTAGGCGGGAGGTCGGACCCGGCCGACGGAATCACCGGCTGGCGCACCGCGGACGTGGAGAAGTGACCGCGTGTCGGCTCATCGGCCAGGGGGGAAACCGTTCCGAGCGGCGCTGTTCCGATCGGACCGGGGTCGGGGTCCGATCCGGAGGATCCGGGGCGTGCGGGGGTGATGGCCTCGAGCACCGGCGGGAGAGTGTTCTCGACCACCGTGCCGACAGTCGGGGTGGTCGCGTCGATGACGCCGACGACATCGTCGATCACCGGCGGCACTCCGAGATCGTCGACCAGTTCTCCGACGATCGGCAGCTCGGTGATCAGATCCTGTACAGGGGCCACGATCTCGGCGACCGGGGAACCGTCGAGCAGATCGGTCACGGGAGTGATGACGGCCCCGGCGGTGTCGGTGGCGGCGTCGACGATCGGCGACGCCGCAGGGCCCACGACGGGCACCTGAGCGATCGTCTCGGCGACGTGTTCGACGACCGGAGGTGCCACCTGCTGCACGGGCTCGACGACGTGAGTGACGACGGGCTCGACCACCTCGGTCACGACCGGCTGGACGACCTGGGTGACCACAGGCTGGACGACCTCGGTCACGACGGGCTCGACCGGCGCGACGATCGGCGAGGTCACCGACGTCACGGTGTCTTCGACCGATGAGACGGTCTCGCTCACGATCGAGGAGACGCCGTCGAGCAGCGAGTCGTTCGATCCGTCATCCGCGCTCGCGGACGAACCGCCCGTGAGGATCGTGAGAGCGGCCCACGCGATCGCGCCCACGCCACCCCAGAGAGCGACGGCAGGTAGGCCGCGGCGGGTTGCCTGAGCGTTCACGTCGACTTCCCTCCCCCGAGAGCGATCGTTCGTCCTCGACGCACAGTACGTCGATAGCGGGAGACGATACTCCCGGTATATCGCCGTGTCTAGAGGGTTCCGCTCGGAAACGATGACATATCGCGCACATTTCGGAGGGTTGCGCACTGTGACGCGCCCGGTGGAATCTCGGCTTGACTTTCCCCAGGTTCTACACATCCCATCCCGGATTCGATGAACCTTCAATGCCCGGTTGAACCACGATCTCATCCACAGGGTGGGGAAACTCTAAATACCAGATCAGGTGCAAAAAGAAACTTGTGTTTCGAGGTACTCCACCGACTTATCCACATGCGTTCTGCACAGACTCTCCGGACTTGTTCGCACGCTTTCCACATAGTTATCCACAGGCCGTGTTGCGACCGAAAACCCCCGCTCGTAGCGTGGTCCAGCGACCCGATGTCGGAAGTGCCTGGTTTGCTGTGCGGACGGCCCTTCTCGAGCTGATTCGCATCGCGTGACCGACGCAGTCGGCACCGAGCACACCGGAAGAACCGTCGCATCGAAGGGAGCAGCGTGTCGATCGCCGACATCTCAGAGGAGCGCCTCGGAGGCAAGCGTCCACAGGAGCGAACGCCTCCCCACGACACTCTCGCCGAACAGAGCGCCCTGGGTGGAATGCTCCTCTCGAAGGATGCTGTCGCCGACGTCATCGAGACGCTCAAGGGTGCCGACTTCTACATCCCCAAGCACGAGCTGATTTTCGAGGCGATCCTGTCGCTCTACTCGCACGGCGAGCCGACCGACGTCGTCGCCGTCACGGACGAGCTCATCAAGACGGGAGAGCTGAGCCGGGCCGGCGGTGCCGACTATCTGCACACGCTCACCTCGATCGTCCCCACCGCCGCCAACGCCGGCTACTACGCGGGCATCGTGTCGGAGCGGGCGATCCTGCGTCGTCTGGTCGATGCGGGAACGCGTATCGTGCAGCTCGGCTACGACGGACAGGGCGACGCGACCGACCTCGTCAACAACGCCCAGGCTGAGATCTACTCGATCACCGGCTCCGAGACAGCAGAGGACTACGTGCCGCTGCAGATCGCGGTCGACGCCGCGCTCGAGGAGATCGAGGCCGCCAGCGGACGCGACGGGTCGATGACGGGTGTCCCGACCGGCTTCAAGGAGCTCGACGAGCTCACCAACGGCCTGCACGGCGGGCAGATGATCGTCGTCGCCGCTCGTCCCGCCATGGGTAAGTCGACGCTCGCGCTCGACTTCGCCCGCGCTGCCTCCATCGGCCACAACCTCCCCTCGGTCTTCTTCTCGCTCGAGATGGGCAAGAGCGAGATCGCGATGCGTCTGCTCAGTGCCGAGGGGCAGATCCCTCTGCAGAACATGCGAAAGGGAAACCTCGACCCGCGGGACTGGACCACGGTCGCCGCGACCCGCGGACGTATCAACGACGCTCCGCTCTACATCGACGACAGCCCGAACATGACGCTGGTCGAGATCCGGGCGAAGTGCCGTCGACTCAAGCAGCGTGAGGGTCTGCGGATGGTCATCATCGACTACCTGCAGCTGATGACGTCAGGCAAGCGCGTCGAGTCGCGTCAGCAGGAGGTCTCGGAGTTCTCGCGAAGCCTCAAGCTCATCGCCAAGGAGCTGCAGGTTCCGGTCATCGCTCTGTCGCAACTGAACCGTGGTCCCGAGCAGCGCACCGACAAGAAGCCCGCGATCAGCGACCTGCGTGAGTCCGGCTCGATCGAGCAGGACGCCGACATGGTGATCCTGCTGCATCGCGACTCGGTCTACGACAAGGACGTGCGTCCGGGCGAGGCCGACCTGATCGTCGCCAAGCACCGTAACGGCCCGACCGCGACGATCACCGTGGCCTTCCAGGGCCACTACTCGCGCTTCCACGACATGGCACCGGGCGGCGACTTCAACTGAGTCGCGCTCGCTCGCCAGGTCGGGGGAGGACGGGACGCCCCCACCACGGGGGAGGTAGCAGAAAGGGCGCCCCATCCGATGCCGCCGATGAGCGGCACCCCAGCTGTCGCGTTACAGCGCGACAGAGCTGTGACGCAAGCGTGACACCGGCCGACGCGCCGCGCAAGACCTATTGTCGACCGGTATGCCGCCGCTACTCGCGAGGCGGGTTCAGCGGCAGCCACTCTTCGAGAGTCGTCTCGAAGATGTGCGCCCCGTCGACCGGGATGAGGGTGCGCTCCTCGATCTGCGCACCGTAGTACGGCGCAGCGTCATCACGCACGACCGTGCGAGGATCGCCACGGAAGGCCAGGGCGCGGCGCGCGAACTCGTCCATGCCGAAGGCCTCCGGGCCTGCGATCTCGATGTCGCCGGTCGGCTCACCGGCCGCAGCACGGGCCACTGCCGTGGCGACATCCTCGGCGGCGATCGGCTGGATCAGCGCCCCGGGCAGCGTCACTGTGTTGCCGTCGGTCGAGATGTCGGCGATGCTTCCCACGAACTCGAAGAACTGCGTGGCGTGCACGAGGGAGTATCGGATCCCGGAGTCACGGATCAGCGTCTCCTGGGCGACCTTCGCCGCGAAGTAGGGGATGTTCTGCGGGCGGTTCGTGCCGACGATCGTGAGAGCGACGTGGTGGGTGACACCGGCCGCGGCCTCAGCGGCGAGCAGGTTGCGAGTCGACGTGGTGAAGAACTCCAGCACATCGTCGGGGGCGAACGAGGGGGAGTTCGACACGTCGACCACGGTGTGGGCTCCGACGAGAACCTCCGCAAGGCCCTCGCCGGTGAGCGAGTTCACGCCGGTGTTCGGCGATGCGGCGACGGCGTCGTGGCCGTGCTCCGTCAGCTTCGCGACGACCTTCGAGCCGATGAGGCCGGTGCCTCCGATGACGACGATCTCTGCCATGTCCAAACCTTTCTTCGGTGACGACGCCCGGGTGGCGTCTGCCAGGTATGACCGCTGAGTGCCCGAAGATGTGACGCCTCGGGTTCTCAGATGCTGGCGGGCGTCTTCACCCTCCAGTCGTGATACCTCGTCGGAGCGATCGTCGCGGTCATCTCCGGCAGCAGGTCGCGGGCGGCGAGATGCGCGCCGAAGTACGTTCCGAGCGGATCCGGGACGACCTCCCGATCGTCCTGTCTCGCCCGCAGGTCGAATGCCGCGAGTTCCGTCAGGCTGAACACCTCGGGGCCGCCGAACTCGATCATCCCGACACGGGGTTCTCCGAGCGCTGCCGTTGCGACCGCGTTCGCGACGTCGTCGGCCGCCATCGGCTGCACGAGCACATCGGCGATGTGCGCGGCTCCCTCGCGCAGGGCGTGGTCGGTGATGCTGCGGATGAACTCGAAGAACTGCGTCGCATGCACGAGGGTGTACGGGCGACCGGATGCCGCGATGAGGCGTTCCTGCTGATGCTTGGCGATGAAGTATCCGCCCTGCGCGCGTGCGAGGCGGTCGGTGCCCACGACCGACAGGGCGACGTGATGGGAGACGCCCGCGGCTTCGCCGTAGGCGAGCAGGTTCATCGTCGAGGTGGAGAAGAACTCCTGCGCACCGGCCTCGTCGGTGTACGACGAGTTCGACACATCGACCACCGCGGATGCGCCGGCGAGAGCGTCGTCGAGCCCCTCGCCGGTGAATGAGTTCACCCCCGTGGCGCGGGACGCGACGACGACGTCGTGTCCCGCGCCCTTCAGGATGCGCGTGACGCGGGTGCCGATCAACCCCGTGCCGCCGATGACTGTGATCCTCATGCCGCTCCTCCGATCGAGTGATGCGGACGAGCCCGCATGTACCTGGTTGACCGGCCGGCGGACCCGGCTGTGACGGAATCGCCAGGATTCGTCACAGATCGCGTCGCCCTCCGGTCAGAGCTGTGAGTGGGAGCGCCGACGGCGCGGAAAGGGGAGTGCGCATGCGGCGACCTCTGGTGCAGAGTGAAGACGTGGCCGCGACACGTGACGAGCACAGCGGGTCGATCCGAGACCTCGGCACCGCGGTCTCGGTGTTCGCCGCCCAGCGTCGCCGACTGTTCGGCATCGCCTACCGGATGCTGGGCACCGTGGCCGACGCCGAGGACATCGTGCAGGAGACCTGGATCCGCTGGCAGAACACCGACCGGACCCAGGTGCAGGAACCCGCCGCTTTCCTCACGACCATCACGACGCGTCTGTCGATCAACGTTCTCCAGTCGGCTCGCGTGAAGCGGGAGACCTACATCGGGCCGTGGCTGCCTGAACCGGTCAACACCGACGACGATCCCTCGCTCGGCGCCGAGCGCGCCGAGGCGCTGCAGTTCGCGATCCTGCTGACGCTCGAGAAGCTCACCCCGACCGAGCGTGCGGCGTACATCCTCCGCGAGGCGTTCGACTATCCGTATCCCCGCATCGCCGAGATCATCTCGTCGAGTGCGGTGAGCGCTCGACAGCTGGTGAGCAGGGCTCGCGCGCACCTGGCCTCGGCGAAGCAGATCACCGTCGAGCCCTCGCATCAACGTCACCTGCTCGAGGCCTTCCTCGCCGCCGCGCGGAAGGGCGATGCCCGGGAGCTCGAGAAGCTCTTCGCCGCCGACGTGGTCAGCTACACCGACGGCAACGGGGTGAAGCTGGCGGCGCGGATCCCGGTGATCGGTCGTGGCCGCGTGGCGCAGTTCGTGGCTGCCTTCGCGCACCACTTCTGGACGGGCAAGTCGATCGGGTGGGTGGAGGTCAACGGTCAGCCCGCCGCGACGCTCGTCGAGAACGGTGAAGTCACCACGATGGTCACCGTCACGGCCTCCGACGAAGGGATCGAGCAGTTGCTCTGGGTGATGAGTCCCCAGAAGCTCGGACACATCACCGCGGTCGCGACATGACTCGCGGGCGGCATCCGGCTCGTCTGGGCCGGCGACCTCGGGATGCCTCCGAACCGATCGCTGTGGAAGAACTCCGGCTGGCGCTCGCCGCGGGCGACCGCGCCGGCATCCGCTCGATGCTGCACCCTGACGTGGTGATGATCATCGACAGCGGAGGTCGCATGCCGCAGTCGTCGACCGCCGTCGACGGGACCCACACGGCATCCGCGGAGCTGGCGGCACTGGTGGCGACCGGCCCCACGGTCTCGATCGCGTCGATCAACGGCTCCGCTGGACTCGTGCTGGAACGAGACGGCGCAGTCGTCGCGGCGGTGTCGGTCGAGAGCAGATCAGGGCTGCTCTCGCGCATCTGGGTCGTCTGCAACCCCGACAAGCTCACTCACTGGAACCGACGCCGCGACGGCTAGAGCGTGATGTCGGATGCCGAGGCGAGCGCCCGCCACTCGGTCGATCGGGCGCTGCGCCGGTCGAGCACATCGGCATCGAGCAGCGGGCCGACATCCAGCCCCGTCACCCGTATGATCTCGGTGATCGGAACCTGGAAGGTGCGGAATGCGCCGAGCGGCGGAACCGCGAAGAGACCGTCCGGTGACTCGACGAGCTCTGACTGATCGAGCACGAACCCGGCCGCTGACAGACCGTCGGGGCCCTGCCACGCCGCGATCTTCCAGAACAGAAGAGGGATGCGGATGCCGCGGTACGGCGGATCGTCGTCTCCCAGCACAGGGGCCGTGAACACCGAGATCCGCTGATCCGTCGTCTCGGCATACTCGAGCACGTGGTCTTCCAGACCGAGCCAGAGCTCTGCGGACTGATTGAAACCGGCGGCCTGCGGGGCGGCGTTCGGATAGAAGAACGTCGCCTCGGTCGCCGCCCGAGCGTCGTCGACATCACCCCAGCCGGGGTCGCGTCGGCGCACGAGGTGGCCGCGATCGAGGTCGTTGCGCGCATACACCTCGGGGCCGGTCTGCAGTGCTGCATCGACTCGGGGGTCGAGCTGCCAGTCCCCGGTGCGGGGCAGCTCGCGCAGCAGCGCCCCGTCGATGTTCACGCCCGTCACGGCAGCCAGGCGGCGCTCGCGGTCGAGCAGCACGCTGAAGTGGGGGTAGGTCAGCTCCGTCGCATCGCGGGCCGGCCCGGGCAGGGGCACTCGCGTCGGAAGGAAGTCGAGGTCGTATCCGTCTGCCATACCGACATACTGCCTGGTTCCACCGACATCGCCCCGGCCCCGCCGCACACGCGAACGCCCCCTCCGAAGCGAGCTCGGGAGGGGGCGTCCGCGGTCAGCGACTCACGGCGTGGGCATGCCGCCGTTGACGTTGAGCGTCTCGCCGGCGACGTAGCTCGACTCCGCGGAGGCGAGGAAGACGTAGGCGGGGGCGAGTTCTGCGGGCTGGCCCATGCGGCCGAGCGGGGTGTCCTCTCCGAACTCCGGCAGCTTCTCCTGCGGCTGCCCGTCGCTCGGCTGCAGCGGCGTCCAGATCGGTCCCGGTGCCACGGCGTTCACACGGATGCCCTTCGGTGCGAGCTGCTCGGCGAGGCCCTTCGTGAACGCGTTGATCGTGGCCTTGGTCGACGCATAGTCGACGAGGATCCCCGACGGCGAGTAGGCCTGGATCGACGTGGTGTTGATGATGGTCGAGCCTGCCGGGAGGTGCGGCAGCGCGGCCTTCGTGATCCAGAACATCGCGTAGACGTTGGTCTTGAAGGTGTCGTCGAACTGCTCGTCGGTGATGTCGGTCAGCGACTCCTTGTAGATCTGCTTGCCGCCGTTGTTGACGAGGATGTCGAGGCCGCCGAGCGCACCGACCGCCTCCGAGACGAGCGTGCGGCAGTACTCGGGGTCACGGAGGTCACCGGGGATCTGCGCCACGGTCGCGCCGGCGTCGCGGAGGATGCCGGCGATGCGCGCCGCATCCTCTTCCTCTTCGGGCAGGTACGAGAGCGCGACGTCCGCGCCCTCGCGCGCGAAGGCGATCGCAGTCGCCGCGCCGATGCCGGAGTCGCCGCCGGTGATGAGCGCCTTGCGTCCGGTCAGTCGGCCGGTGCCGCGGTAGCTCTCCTCACCGAGGTCGGCCTTCGGACCGAGGTCGGCATCGAGGCCGGGCTCCGGCATGTGCTGCTTCTCGGGTTCGATGTCGGAGTAGAGCTCGGCCGGGTTGGTGAAGGTGTACTGGTCGCGAGACATGGGGGTTCCTCTCGGTCGCTGGTCTGGGGGTATGGCTCCAGCGTGCGCCGACGTCGGAATGTCGGCCAGCACCTTGCGTCTCACGCCGAGGGTCGCTAGAGAGGCCGCCGAGAAGGGGTCGACCCGTGCGGACGCCGGGAGTAGCCTCGCCGCATGGCCCGACTCATCTACTCCATGATCACGTCGCTCGACGGATACGTCAGCGGGCCGGACGGCGGGTTCGACTGGGCGCTCGACGACGACCTACACGACTTCATCAACAAGCAGTTCGCAGACGTCGGCACCTACCTCTACGGGCGGCGCATGTACGAGACCATGGTCTATTGGGAGACCGCTCATCTCGAACCCGATCAGCCGCAGGTCGGCATCGACTACGCGCGGGTGTGGCAGGCCGCGCAGAAGGTCGTCTTCTCGAAGACCCTCGCCGAGGTGTCGAGCGAGCGCACCCGGCTCGAGCGCACGTTCGATCCGGAGGTGATCGCGCGGTGGAAGGCTGAGTCCGACAGCGACTTCTCCGTCGACGGCCCCACTCTCGCCGCCGAGGCGATCCGCGCGGGACTGGTCGACGAGTTCGGTCTCTTCATCGGACCGGCGATCGTCGGTGGTGGCAAGCCGTTCTTCCCCGACGGGGTGCACGTCGACCTGGAGCTCGCCGAGGATCGGCGCTTCGACAGCGGCGTGATGTTCCTCCGCTACACGACGCGGGAGTGACCGGAAGCGGCCCGCGTGATCAGGGGCGCACGCGAACGGTGCGGCCCTCGAAGGTGACCAGGTCGCCGTCATGCAGCTGGCGTCCGCGCCGTCGATCGACCTCGCCGTTGACCTTCACGAATCCGTCGATCACGACCTCCTTGGCGTCACCACCCGAGTCGAGCAGTCCCGAGTACTTCAGGAACTGGCCGAGGCGGATCATCTCGCCGCCGATGGAGACATCGTCGATCGGACCGGAATTCGTCATGACTCCGATGGTATCCGGCGGTGCTCAGCTGCGAGCGAGCGCCGCGTTCACCGCGGATGCCGAGTACTCGCGCTCCACCACCATCGCCGCGAGCCCCACGGCTGTCGCCTTCTCGCCCAGTGTCGACTGGCTGATACTCAGGTGCCGGGTCGCGCGGGGCAGGGATCGGGGATAGAGGGTCTCGCGGACTCCGGCCAGCAGCGGCGGCGATGCCAGCATCCCGCCGAGCACCACCTCCGAGGGGTTGAGGAGCGAGACGACCGTCGCGACGACCTCGCCGATCACCCGACCCGCCTCTTGAGTGAGTCGCGCGGCATCGGGGTCGCCGTCAGCGAGGTAGGTGCCGACATCCGAGGCTGACGAGGCGCGCTTACCGAGCTGGGTGAGCGCCCTGGCCACTGCTCGGCCTGATGCCGCGGCCGCCAGACATCCGTGCGCTCCGCACTGGCACAGCAGGTCGTCGTGCCCGGCGATCTTCACATGGCCGATGTCACCCGCCCCTCCGTCGGTGCCGCGGTATGCCCGGCCACCCAGCACGATGCCGGTGCCGATGCCCGACGAGACCTTGATGAAGCACAGGGAGCGTGAATCGGGATGCGCTGCGCGCTGCTCACCCAGTGCGGCGGCGTCGGCGTCGTTCGAGACCAGCACGGGGACGCCGAGGGCGTCGTGCAGGTGATCGGGGATCGGGTAGGCGTCCCAGCCGGGCATGATCGGCGGCTGCGAGGGGCGCTCGGTGTCGGGGTCGACAGGACCGGGGATGCTGAGCGCGATCGCAGCCACATCCTCGCGGCGGATGCCGGCCTGCGACAGCAGACGCTCGGCGTGCTCGGCGATCGCGTTGAGGGTCGCGTCGGGTCCGTCGGCGACGGCGACCTCGATGCGCTCCTCGGCGGTCACGCGTCCGGCGAGATCGGTCAGGGCGACGGTGGTGTGCGTGGTGTCGACGTTGGCGGCGATGACGTGCGCGTGAGCGGTGTTGAACTCGAGGCGCCGTGACGGTCGACCTGAGGTGACCTTCTCGGTTCCCGACTCGATGATGAGTCCCGCCTCGAGAAGCGCGTCGATGCGCGTGGCGACGGTCATCCGCGACATCCCGGTGACGTCGAGCACATCGCCGCGCGTGAAGGCGCGGCGCTCTCTGATGAGATCGAGGACTTCCCCGGGACCGGACATCGAACCTCCTGACGACGAGATCAGCTTAATGCTTGACAGCTAGGCGACTTATGTCTAGCTTCTAGTCTTAATGGGAGTCGACCCGACGGCTCAGTCCTGCATTTCCAGCGCAAGGAGGCGCATAGTGAATACCCGTGCGACAGCAGCAGCAATGGCCGCGGTGTGCGTGACGGCGCTCGCCCTCACCGGATGCACGAGCTCCGGCGACGACGACGGCGGCGATGCCGGCATCACCTTCTGGCTGCAGGAGGACCTTCCCGATCGGGTGGCCGCCACACAGGAGATCGTCGACGCGTTCACCGACGAGACCGGCATCGAGGTCGAGGTCGTCTCGGTCGCGGAAGACCAGTTCGCCCAGCTCATCACCTCGTCTGCCGCGGCCGGCGACCTGCCCGACGTGATCGGCGGGATCTCGCTGCCTCAGGTGCGCACGCTCTCGGCCAACGAGTTCGTCGACACGGATGCCGTTGCGGCGACGATCGACGCGCTCGACGCGTCGACGTTCTCCGAGAACGCGCTCGCCCTGACCTCCGACGGCGACACCAGCCTGGCGATCCCGAGTGAGTCGTGGACCCAGATGCTCTTCTACCGCACTGACCTCTTCGAGGCCGCGGGCCTGGACGTCCCCGATTCGTACGAATCGATCCTCGAGGCCGCGAAGACCCTCGACTCGCCCGAGGTCGCCGGTTTCGTCGGCGCCACCGCCCCGGGCGACGCCTTCACCGAGCAGACCTTCGAGCAGATCGCGCTCGGCAACGGATGCGAGCTCGTCAACGAAGACGGTGACGTCGAGCTCGACTCGGATGCCTGTGTCAGCGCGTTCGAGTTCTATGGCGAGCTGACCGGCGACTACTCGGTGCCGGGTGCGCAGGACGTCGACACGACCCGCGCCACGTACTTCGCGGGCGACGCGGCCATGTTCATCTGGTCGAGCTTCGTTCTCGACGAGCTGGCAGGCCTGCGCGAGGATGCGAAGCCCTCGTGCCCCGAGTGCCTCGCCGACCCGGCCTTCCTCGCGGCGAACACCGGCGTGGTCACGTCGATCGCCGGACCCGACTCCGACGCCGCGGCGCAGTTCGGCGAGATCACCTCGTGGACCATCACCGAGGGAGCGAACACCGACGCGTCGCAGTCGTTCGTCGAGTACATGATGAGCGACGGCTACGAGCCCTGGATCGCGATCGCGCCCGAGGGCAAGGTTCCCGTCCGCACCGGCACCCCCGAGGATCCGACGATGTTCTCCGACATGTGGGCGACGCTGCCCGCCGGAGTCGACACCAAGGCTCCTCTGTCAGACTTCTACGCACCCGAGGTCCTCGATGCTGTGGCCGCAGGGCCGGAGGATCTCGCCCGCTGGGGCATCACCCAGGGTCAGGGCTCGCTGCTCGGCGCGCTGCAGGGCGAGCTTCCGGTCGCGACGGCGGTGAGCGATGTCGCCCAGGGCGGTGACCCGGCTGACGCCGCGTCGACCGCCGCCGAGACCGTGCGCTCGATCGCAGAGTCGCTGAAGTGAGCAGAGTCGTCGAGGGGTCCGGGCTCGGGGCACAGCGCCCCGAGCCCGGCACCACGCCGCCGAGACCGACCGGCGCGATGAAGCCGCGGCGCGGGTCGAGGCACAGTCGGGAGGAGAACCGGGCGGGGCTGCTGCTCATCTCGCCGACTTTCATCATCATCCTGGTCGCCGTCGTCCTGCCGATCATCTGGGCGATCTCCCTCGCGTTCCAGGACGTCCGCCTGATCAACATCCGCGGCACCGGGATCATCGGCGACTACACCCTCGACAACTTCATCGACGTGCTGACGTCGCCCGGCTTCTTCAGCGCGCTGTGGACCACGATCGTCTACGCCGTGTGCGGCACGGCGCTCGCGATCGGCATCGGCCTCGCCGCCGCCCTCGCCCTGCGCAAGCCGTTCCGCGGGCGTGGCCTCGTGCGCGCCTCGCTGCTGCTGCCGTACGTCGCCCCGGTCGTGGCCGCGACGTTCGTGTGGTCGACGATGCTCAACCCGCAGTTCGGCATCGTGAACTGGTTCGGCACCACCGTGCTCGGATGGGAGGAGCCGATCGCGTTCCTCTCGGACCGCGCCCTGCCCGTGAGCATCTTCGGGTGGGAGGTCGAGCTGCCGATGGCGCTGATCACCGTCATCCTGTTCGAAGCCTGGCGTTCCTTCCCGTTCGCCTTCCTCTTCCTCACGGCCCGACTCGAGGCGGTCCCGGCCGTGCTCGACGAGGCGGCCAGGGTCGACGGCGCGACCCCCACGCAGCGCTTCCGGCACATTCTTCTTCCGCAGCTGCTGCCGACGATCGCGGTGCTCTGCGTGCTGCGCTTCATCTGGACGTTCAACAACTTCGACGACATCTACCTGCTGACGGGTGGCGGAGCCGGCACCGAGGTCGTCTCGGTGCGGGTGTTCGACCTGCTCACCGCTCGCGGTGACATCGGCGCCGCCGCCGCTCAGGCGCTGGTGCTCGCGGCCATTCTCGCCGTGCTCGTCGGCGTCTATCTGAAGATCTTCGGCCGACAGGAGGAGCAGGCATGAGTGCGACGACCGACGCCGTCACCGAGGCCCGGCCCGCCAGACGCGGATTCGACCGCGACGGCTTCGAGAACGCCCTCTTCCGCATCCTCCGCCCGATCGTCATCGTGCTGCTGGTGCTCGCCGCCGTCGTGCCGTTCTACTACATGGTGCTGCTCAGCTTCCGTTCGCTCGACTCGCTGCTGCAGAATCCGGGCGCGCTGTGGATCACGATCGAGGAGCTCGACTTCTCGACCTACCTCGACGTGCTGGCGCCCGTGGACGCCGGCGGGCAGGGCTTCATCGTCTTCATGCGCAACTCACTGCTGGTCGCTCTCGCGACGGTCGTGCTCACGCTCCTGGTGTCGATTCCCGGTTCGTATGCCGTCAGCCGACTGGCCTTCTTCGGTCGCCGTCAGGTGTCCGGCCTGTTCCTCGCGGTGTACTTCTTCCCGGCGATCCTGCTGGCGGTGCCGCTGTTCGTGTTCTTCACGCAGATCGGGCTGCGCGGCTCGCTCGTCGGACTGCTCATCGTCTACGTGTCACAGGTCGCGGCGGTGTCGATCTACACGCTGCGCAACTACTTCGCCACGATCCCGGTCTCGCTCGAGGAGGCTGCGGCACTCGACGGGTGCACCCGGTTCCAGATCATGCGCCGAGTCAGCATCCCGCTCGCCATGCCCGCGATCGTGTCGAACGGACTGTTCATCTTCATGATCGCCTGGAACGAGTTCCTCTTCGCTCTGCTGTTCCTCGTCGAGAAGCGCGATTCATGGACCGTCTCGCTGGGCCTCTCCCAGCTCTCCGGCAGCATCGAGGTTCCCACCACGGTCCTCATGGCCGGTTCCGTGATCCTGACCCTGCCCATCATCATCCTCTTCTTCGCCTCCGAGCGGCTCCTCGTCGGAGGCCTTACCGCCGGTGCGGAGAAGGGCTGAGTCCCCGCTGGAAAGAAGGCCTCCCGTGCCCCACGTCGTGCAGTTCTCCGCCGTCCGAGAGGTCGAGCTGGTCGAGATCGCGCCGCAGCCGCTGACATCCGGAAGCGTGCGGATCTCCACCTGGTACTCGGGCATCTCAGCCGGCACCGAGCTCACCGCCTACCGCGGCACCAACCCGTATCTCACCTCCACGTGGGACGCCGACCGACGGCTCTTCGTGCCGGGTGAGCCCAGCTTCGGCTACCCGGTCTCGGGCTGGGGCTACTCCGAGGTCGGCGAGGTGACCGAGGTCGCGGACGACGTGAGCGGAGTGCGGGTCGGAGACGTGGTGCACGGCATCTGGGGACACCGCAGTGACGCCGTCGTGCCGGCATCCGCGGTCGTGGGGCGGCTCGTGCCCGACGGCGCCGATCCCCTGCTGGGGACTTTCGCGCGGGTGGGAGCGATCGCTCTGAATGCCGTGCTCGCCGCCGACGTGCGGCTCGGCGAGCGGGTCGCGGTGTTCGGACAGGGCGTGATCGGCCTGCTCGCGACTCGCCTCGCCACCCTCGCCGGCGGTCGGGTCACGGCGGTCGACACCCTCGCGACCCGGCTGGCGATGGCCGAGGTCTTCGGCGCACGCCACACGGTCGACGCGCTGCGAGAGGGTGGCGCCGGAGAGTCGATCCGCGAGATCACGGGCGGCGGGGCCGACAGTGCGATCGAGCTGTCCGGCACGGATCGCGCCCTGCACGAGGCGATCCGAGCGGTGAGGCCCGAGGGGCTCGTCGCCGCCTCCGGCTTCTATCAGGGTGGAGCTGCCAACCTGCGCCTGGGGGAGGAGTTCCACCACAACCGCGTGCGGATCGTCGCCAGCCAGATCTCCGGAGTGCCTGTCGCGCTCGGCGGCCGGTGGGACCAGGCTCGCCTCGTGCGCACCGTCATGGCGCTCATCTTCGACGGATCGGTGGATGCCGGGGCGCTCGTGTCCGACATCGTGCCGGCGGCCGATGTCGCCGCGGTCTTCGACAGGCTCGACGCAGGCGACCCCGACATCATGCAGGCCGTGCTCCGCTTCGACGCCACTCCCGAGCGTCTCCGGTGAGCGGCATCCCCGACCATCGCCCGCTCGTCCCGGACCGGCGTCGCGCGATCGGCATCGTCGGCGCGGGGGCGATCGCTCGCAGCGCCCACCTTCCGGCATACGGCGCGTGGGGCCTCCCGGTCGTGGCCGTGACGTCGAGGACTCGCGGTGACGCCGAAGCGCTCGCCGCGGACTTCGGCATCGAGACCGTCCACGACTCCGTCGAGGCGCTGCTCGCGGATCCCCGTGTCGACATCGTCGATCTGGCGACCGGGCCGACCGGTCGCGTCGAGCTGATCGCCGCAGCAGTGGCAGCGGGCAAGCACGTCCTCGCCCAGAAGCCGCTCATCAGCGACCCCGCTGATCTGCCGCGTCTGCGCGAGGTGCTCGCTGATGCGCGTGAACGGGGGATCCGCGTGGCGGTGAATCAGAATGCGCGGTGGGCTCCGGCCTGGCGCCTCGCGTCTCTGCTGATCCGTGACGCCCGGATCGGAGAAGTGGTGGGGGTCACGCATCTGCACGACAAGCCGCTGCCGCCACTCGTGGGCACGCCGTTCGACGACGTGCCGCACATGCTCCTGAACGACTACCTCGTGCACTGGGTCGACATCACCCGCTGCTGGCTCGAAGGATCCCGGGTGGTCGAGATCGCGGCCCGCGACCACCGCGTTCCCGGCCAGCCCGCCGCCGCCCGGAACCCGTGGGGGGCAGACCTGCGGATGCAGACGTCGACGGGGGCGAGCGCATCGATCCGCATCGTGGGCAACGCGCGGACAGACGCTGGCGGGTGCCCGTTCTGGATCCACGGGACCGAAGGGACCCTCCGCGGCAGCATCCTGCTCGGCTCCGACCGGCTGGTGCTCGAGCGCGACGGAGAGAGCACCGAGTTCGACCTCGACGGCCAGTGGTTCACCGACGGATTCGCCGGCGCGATGGGCGAGCTGCAGTGCGCGATCGACGAGGAGCGCGAACCCGAGAACTCGGCCGAGCACGTCCTCGCCACGGTGCGCGCGACCTTCGCCGCCGTCGAATCCGCTGAACTCGACGGCGCACCCGTGCGCCCCCACGACCTCGAACTGACGACAGCCCTCGCCGGGCGGAGTGGAGAAGCGTGAGCGTCCTCGATGAGATCCCCGTCGGGCCCGACGCCCGGGTGTACGCGGAGGGCTGGCAGAGCTGGAGCCCGACCACGTGGCACGGCCAGGGCGACCCGATCCTCCGGCCGGCCGAGCCGTGGCAGCACGCCATGCGCTTCCGGCCGGGAACCGAGGTGGCGACGGATGCGGTTCAGGGCGAAGGGCTGCTCGTCGTCGATCCGGGCGACGGTGCTCCCGCTCGGGTCTTCGGCACGCTCGACGCCCGCCGCGAGGTGCCCACACTGCGCGCCCGCTGGCACGGCGACCGGGTGATCGTGGACACGATCGGCGATGTCGCCGACGTCTCGTCGTGGACTCCGGATGCCGGTGGCGACGACACGGGCCCCTCTGCGCTCGCCGCGTTCGGTGACCGCTTCGGCGCAGCCGCCGGTGCCCGGACCGCCGCTCGGTCACCTCGCGTGTGGTGCACCTGGTACCAGTACTTCGAAGACGTGCGGGCTGCTGACGTGATCGAGAACCTTCGGGCGATCGACGATAGAGGGCTCGACGTCGACGTGGTGCAGATCGATGACGGCTGGAGCCTCGGCACCGGCGAGTGGACCGCGCCGCACCCCCGATTCGGGTCACTCGCCTCCGCGGTCGATGCGATCCGCGAGACCGGGCGCCGCGCGGGGATCTGGGCCGCGCCTTTCTCGGTCGGCGCCGGCTCGACCGTCGCCCGGGAGCACCCCGAGTGGCTCGTCGGCGACGCGGGGCGCAACTGGGGCGACGACCTCCGTGGGCTCGACCTGACGCATCCGGGAGTGCGCGAATACCTGGCCACCGTGTTCGGCGACATCCGCGATCTCGGGATCGACTACGTCAAGCTCGACTTCCTCTACTCCGGGGCGATCCCGGGGGCACGGTGGGATGCCGACGCCACGCCGATCTCGGCCTACCGCTCAGGGCTCGAGCTCATCCGCGAGGTGCTCGGCGACGACGCCTTCATGCTCGGGTGCGGTGCTCCGATCCTCCCGAGCGTCGGACTCGTCGACGCGATGCGGGTCTCGGGAGACACCTTCCACGAGGGTGGCGAGGACGGCTCGCAGGGACTCCGCGGGCGGATGTCGCTCGAGGCCAGGTCGTGGCAGCACGGCCGGTTCTGGGTCAACGACCCCGACTGCCTCGTCGCGCGACCGGAGTTCGCCCTCCGAGACGAGTGGGCTGAGGTGGTTCTCGCGGCGCCCGGGATCCGAGGGTTCTCCGATCGCATCGACGGTCTCGATGCACGCGGCATGCACCTCGTCCGCGAGCTTCTGAAGGAGTCGGTGGCATGAAGACCAAGATTCAGCTCGAGCAGCGCCTGGCCCCCCTGATCGCGCAGCTCTATCCGGATGCAGCGCCCGAGGTGCTCGCGGCGCTGCTCGAGCTCGCTGAGACCTGGCGTGACCGCCTGTCGCCGGCCGCGAAGGCGCGTCCGGATCAGAGCACCGCCTACCTGATCACCTACGGCGACTCGTTCCGGCGGGCCGGTGAGGCGCCGCTGCACACCCTCGCGGGAGTGCTGCGGGAGCACATCGGTGACGTCATCAGCGATGTCCACCTGCTGCCCATCTACCCCTGGACCTCGGACGACGGCTTCGGCGTGCTGGATCACCGTGAGGTGAACCCGGCGCTGGGCACGTGGGATGACGTCGCCGACCTGCGTGAGGAGTACGCCCTCGCCCTCGACTTCGTCGCCAACCACATCTCGAGCTCGTCGCACTGGTTCCGCCGCTGGCTCGAGCGGGACGAGCGGTTCGCCGGGTACTTCCTCGATCCCTCTCCCGACTTCGACGTCTCGCACGTCGTGCGTCCGCGCACCACCCCGCTCGTCCACGAGTACACGCGGCCCGACGGCTCGACGGCCCGTGCCTGGACGACCTTCGGGGACGACCAGATCGACGTCGACCCGAGCACGCCCGCGGTGCTGCTCGACCTCACCGACATCCTGCTCGGCTACCTCGCTCATGGGGCGACGACCGTGCGCCTCGACGCGATCGGCTACCTCTGGAAGGAGTCGGGCACCACCTGCATCCACCTGCCGCAGACTCACGCGATCATCCGCATCTGGCGCGCACTGGTCGACGAGCTCGCACCGGGCACGATGCTGCTCACCGAGACCAACGTCCCCCACGCCGACAACATCACCTACTTCGGCGACGGTGGTGACGAGGCGAACATGGTCTACCAGTTCGCTCTGCCGCCTCTGGTGCTGCACGCGTTCGTGACCGGACGGGCGACGGCGCTCGCCGCCTGGGCGAGCAGGGTGGGACCGGTGAGCGACACCGCGACCTGGTTCAACTTCCTGGCCAGTCACGACGGCATCGGACTGCGCCCCACAGAAGGACTGCTGACCGACGACGATCGCGCCCTGCTCGTGGAGCGCACCCTGGCCCGCGGTGGCCGGGTCTCGATGGCACGTCGCCCCGACGGGAGCGAGGGGGTCTACGAGCTGAACACGAACTACCTCGAGGCACTCGTCGATCCGCAGGACCCCGACCCCGACGCATCGGCTGTGACCCGCGGCCTCGCGGCGCACGCGATCCTGCTGTCGCTGGTCGGAGTGCCCGCGATCTACCATCACTCGCTCTTCGGGTCCGAGCAGGACCACGCGGGAGTGCAGGAGAGCGACATCGCCCGTCGCATCAACCGCGAGGTGCTCGACGCCGACCGTCTGCGCGAGGAGCTGCAGGTCTCGGACCGTCGAGCGGGCATGCTCGACGGCGTGCGGGCGATGCTGGCGGTACGACGCGAGATCGCCGCGTTCTCTCCGTTCGCGTCGCAGCACATCGAGTCGCTCGACGACCGCGTGCTCGTGATCCGTCGGGCGGCCGGCACCCCGGATGAGGTGGCGGCGGTCGTGAACGTCAGCGACGCGACGGTCGATCTGCCGTCGGTGAGCGGCACGGATCTGCTCACCGGCACGCGTCACGAGGGGCTTCGCATCCCACCCTTCGGATACGTCTGGCTCGCGGTCAGCCCAGCGCCTTCTGAATCCGCACGCTGAGGCGGTCGGCGGCCCTGGTGGTCAGCGACCGGCGGCTCGCCGTCCGCCGGGTCGTCGTCTGCAGCGCGATCCTCACATCCGATCCGCCGGTCGTCAGGGGAGTCGTCACGATCGTCACGTCGGCCGGTGCCTCGAACAGCGACCCGCGGGTGCTGAACGCGACCGAACGGCTGTCGAAGTATCGCCGCTCGACGTGCTTCAGGTCGGTCACGAGGTGCTGCAGTGCCTGCACGACGGAGTCCGCTCGAGCGGGTGTGTAGAAGTAGGTGTGCGCCGTGACTGGCATGGATCCCCCCGGTGTCCGCATCGTCGGCGCGCGATGGCGACCGAACTCACTGAGAGAGACCCGACGAGTGACGGATCATGACGCTACGCGGGGGAATCGCCTGCGGGAGCCGGGTTCCGCTGCCGGGAGGTCTGGCTGAAACCGCGTCGAGCCGCCGACCCCATAGGGCCGGCGGCTCGAAGAACGACGAGGGCGATCAGTCGTCGATGTCGGTGCCGACGACCGCGTAGTCGGCGCTGAAGTCGATGTCGATCGAGCGGCGGTCGCTGGTGAGCACCGACGCGTCGTAGGGGCTGACCTCGTCGTTGTCGGCGTCGAGGTCGGTGATCATCCCGTCGGCCTCGGCCAATGCGGCATCCACGAGGGCACGGATCGCGGCCTCGTCGAGGGTGTGGGTCGGAGCCGTGTCGTCGTCCTCCTGCTCGGTCGAGATCACGGTGGCGGCGAGGTCGGCATCCACTCGCACCTCGGTCTCGCTGCCGTTCGCGGCGGTCAGCTGGACCTCCCAGGTGCCGTCGCGCTTCGCGTCGATCGAGGTGACGTCGCCCTCGGCGGCTCCGCGGGCGGCATCCGCGATGTCCACGAGCTCGTCGGCCGAGTCCGTGCCGATCCCGGTCACGGGGCCGCCGCCCTGCGGTGCGCCCTGATCGTCGCTGTCGCTGTCGTCACGGTTATCGCCGGGCTGTCCACCGCGATCTCCGTCGTCGTCGCGGGGTCCGTCCGAGACCGAGGGGCGGTCGTCGTCGTCGCCGATGTCGTCCCCGATGGCTGCTCCGACGGCCACGCCTCCACCGGCGAGGATCAGGGCAGCGGCGACTCCGCCGCCGATCAGCAGAGCGCGCTTGCGACCGCGCTTCGCGGGAGCTGCGGACGCGGATGCCGGGGCGGCGTTCTCAGCCGCGAGCGGCGCGACGGGAACGGTCTCACCATCGTGGGACGGCGTCGCGGTGGGCGCGGGGGGTGCGGGCGGCGCCGGGGGAGTCGCGTTCGTCGGGAGGTTCTCGGGCGTCTGGTCGGGGGTCGGGTTCTTGTCGTTCATGTCTCGATGCTCTCGCGGCAGTGCTGAAGCCACCCTGAAGCGTCCTGAAGGCGTCTTCAGGAAGCAGGGGCGTCTCGGCCGCGGTGACACGCACCGCCTGCAGGACCCACGCACGGATACAGGACGAGACATGGATCCTGTTCCCGCATCCGTGCTTCGGGCCTGCAGACGGCCCGGATACTGAGGTGCCAGGTCCTGCGGACGGCCCGGATGCTGAGGTGCCAGGTCCTGCAGACGGCCCGGATGCCGAGAGAGTGTCAGTCCGAGAGGGGCAGGGCCACGACGAAGCGCGCGCCGCCCCAACGGGAGGCGTCGACCGAGACGGTGCCGCCGCCGGCCACGGCGATGCCCTGCACGATCGCGAGGCCGAGACCGCTGCCTCCCGCATCCCGGCTGCGCGCCTCGTCGAGCCGCACGAACCGTTCGAAGATGCGCTCGCGCTCGTCGGGCGGCACGCCGGAGCCGTCGTCCTCGACGGTCACGAACACCCACGAATCCTGCGGGATCACGCTGATGGCCACGCGAGCCGCGCTGTGCCGGACGGCGTTGTCGGCGAGGTTGCGCAGCAGCTGACCGAGCAGGCGGGGGTCTCCGGTGACACGGGCCGCACGGATGCCGGAGCCGTCGACCTCGACGCCCCGAGACCTCAGCCGCCTCACCTCAGCGAGCGCGAGGTCGTCGAGATCGATCGCCTCGTCGTGCGTGCCGCCGCCCTCGTCGAGCCGGGCGAGCAGCAGCAGCGATTCGACGATGCCCTGGAGGCGGAGTCCTTCATCGGACACGACCTCCGCGAGCTCGCCGATGCTCGTGGTGGCCGGGTGGGCCTGCGCGAGCTCGGCGTGCTGTCGGATCGTCGCGAGCGGGGAGCGCAGCTCGTGCGACGCATCGGAGACGAAACGGCGCTGCGCCGTCGCCGAGGCGTCGAGGCGATCCAGCATCCGGTTCATGGTGGTCGCGAGCGCCGCGATCTCGTCCGATGACGGCGGCACCTCGACGCGCCGATGCAGGTGCTCGGCGGTGATCCCGTCGACCTCTTCGCGGATGCGCGTGACCGGTCGGAGGGCCCGTCCGACGACCAGCCACGTGGTCACGGCGACGAGCAGCAGCAGCAGCGGCACGGCCACCGCGAGCAGCAGCGCGACCGTCGACAGCGTCTCGACCCCGTCTTCGATCGACACCGCCAGCACGAGGGTGTCGTCGTCCTCGATGCCGTCGGAGACCACGAGCATGGGCTCGCCGCCGATCGTCAGGGTCTGCGCTCCGTCGGAGACGGGCAGAGCGGTCGACCCCAGTTCGTCGCGCGCATCCTCACTGGCGGCGCGCACCGATCCGTCGCCGCCGATGATCTGCACGATCTCGTCGTCGAGGGTGTCGATGCCGCGTTCGCCGCCCGGTCCGCCGCCGGGGCCGTCGAAGCGATCGGCGAGTTCGTCGAGGCGCTGCTCGGCGGCACGCTCCGCGCTCGCGTGGATGCTGGAGCTCAGGATGCCGTAGAACGAGAACGCCCCGATGAGCAGGGCGACGGCCACGACGAGCGTCGCGCCGAGGGTCGTCCGGGCGCGCACCGATCGGAATGAGCGCCTAGCCACCGTCGGCCGCCAATCGGTAGCCGGCACCGCGGATCGTCTCGATCGCCTCGCGTCCGAAGGGCTTGTCGAGCTTGCGGCGCAGGTGTCCGACGTAGACCTCGACGATGTTGGGGTCGCCGTCGAAGTCGTCGTCCCATACGCCGTCGATCAGCTCGCGCTTCGAGAGCACCTGACCTCGATGACGCATCAGGTGCTCGAGCACGGCGAATTCGCGGGCGGTCAGCGTGACCGGAGTCTCGCCCCGCCAGACATGGTGCGACGAGGGGTCGAGCTTCAGGTCTCCGGCTTCGAGGACGGCCGGGCGGGCCACGGCTCCCCGGCGCACGAGGGCGCGGATGCGGGCGACGAGGATCGCGAAGGAGAACGGCTTCGTCACATAGTCGTCGGCGCCGGTCTCGAGGGCCTCCACCTGATCCCACTCGCCGTCCTTGGCGGTGAGCATCAGCACGGGCGTCCAGTTCTCCTCGGCGCGCAGGGCCTCGCACACCTTCCAGCCGCTCATGCCGGGCATCATGAGGTCGAGCACGATCGCGTCGTATCGGGTCTCGCGCGCACGCCAGAGCCCGTCGTCGCCGTTGTTCGCCACGTCGACCGCGAAGCCCTCGGCCTCGAGTCCCCGGCGTACGGCGTCGGCCAACCGCACCTCGTCGTCCACCACCAGGATCCGCATTCCTCCAGTGTGGCGGGCGCACGCTGAATCCGGGCTGAAGCGGGGTCGTCGCGCCTCATCGCCGCATCCGGCCTGCACCCCGGGGCGTTGTCGCGGTGAGCGCAGGCGCACACGGAATGACCATTGGCCATTGAGCTCCCGTGTGGTTGCATGAGGGAATGACCGGACTCCGGGGGGACAGGTCGAGAGGTGCACGGCTGCTTCTCGTCGTTGCGACGACCATGATGCTCGCAGGGTGCGCGACGGCCACCGCCGGCCCGCCGGGCGCATCGCAGTCTGCATCTCCGAGTCCCACTCCCACGGCAGCGTGCCCGCAGATCGAAGGCGTCGATCTGCCGCCGGACTGCGCGCCCTACGACCCCGACGACGCGATGGCGCAGAACGAGCGCTACCGCGATCGCGTCGACCTCTCGGAGGAGAGCCGAGCCGCCGCCGAGAAACCGGCGAATGACATCCGCGCCGGCCTCGAGTCGCTCCGCACTTCCGGCGGCCTGTCGGTCGCCGCTGTGGAGGAGGTCTTCGCCGACGCCGGCATCGCCTACGTCCAGACGCTGGGCGACGAGCGGGCCGTGGCCTTCGGTGCAGCTGCTCCCGAAGGCGGATGCATCTTCGGCGAGGTCTCGGCCGACGTGCTCACGGTCGAGATCGGCGGCGTCATCATGGACGGCGGATGCCTGCCGGCAGTCGGGCACTGACCGACGGGTTGAGATCAGGCGTCGGTGCGGAACCCCGCGGCCTTATGGGTGCCGTCGCAGAACGGCTTGATCGTCGAGAGGCCGCAACGGCACAGCGCCACCGTGCGGCGCGTGACCTCGATCGGCTCGCCGTCGGATGACTCCAGCACCGCCGCGCCCCGCACGAGCAGCGGTCCGTCGGGGTAGGCGGTGATGGTGACGGCATCCTCGCGCGCGCTCATCGTGCGTCCCTCGGCCGCAGCGAGGATTCTCCGCGCGTCCACGAGTCGAGCATGTGGCCCGCTGCCCAGCCGTCCACGGTCAGGCAGGCGGCCGCGCCGAACATGATGTCGGGCAGCAGCTCGGGGTGATCCTCCGCCAACCCGCCGGCGAGGTCACGCGCCGCGATCTGCTCATGCACGGCATCCGCTTCGACGTGCTCATCGAAGTAGTCGGTCACGTCCTCACCGAACCCGAGGCGCCGCAGGCCGTCGGCGTACAGGCGGTTGGGGATCGACGAGGTCATCTCGAACGCGGCGAGGTGTCCGACGATGGCGCCGAGGAGGCGCCGGTTGACGCCGAACATCGACATCGAGTTCAGCGAGGCGAGCGTGATGGCCGGCACGTCGTCGACGTATCCGCCGTAGGTGTCGTCGAGTCCGGCGCCGCGCATCGCGCGAGCGAAGATCGTCGCGTGCACGCGGTCGGGCCGCCCGCCGCCGTACTCGTCGGACTGGATCTCGACGAGCGCCGCCTTCGCACGCCCGTGCAGGCGCGGGATCGCCCACGAGTGCGGGTCGGCCTCGCGCAGCGTGTAGATCGAGCGCTGCATGAAGAACTCGTGCATCTGCTCTTCCGTCGCCTTCTTCGCGACGTAGCGCGACAGGCTGGGACCCGTGTCGGCCTCGGCGAGGGCGAAGAGGGCCCGCCCGACGGCATCGACGGTCGGCTCGGGGAGTTCGGGCATCGGGACAGTCGCCCGCAGTGCCCGCTCGAACGCGTGCTCGAGGATTCCCCGTGTCGCGATCAACGCCGGATCCCACTCGAGGGCGGGGTCGAGCTCGGGAAGAGACCCGTACGACGAGGCGTAGAGCACGAAGAGCGCGAGCTGGACGTCGTCGTCGCGCACGACGTCATTGGTCGAAGCGAGCGCAGCCTCGGCCCTGGCACCGAGATCGTCGGCGTCTTCGCCGGTCAGTCGGCGGATGACGGCGTCGCTGAGGGGACCTCTCGCGGTGATGCCGTGAACGGCGGACGAAGTGAGTGCTGGCGCAGACATGGAGATGCTCCCAAGAGTCGGATGCTTGCAGTCTCACCCCGGTGATCAGCGCACGGGAAGGGGATTGACGGCGACGCATCGGATGCGGAAGGGCGGATGCCGCAGCGTCCGGATCTGTGACGTCGCCGCGCCGCCTAGGCTGGAACCATGAACAAGAACTCGCTCTGGACCATCGTCGGCGTCGTCCTCGCCGTGGTGATCGCCTGGTGGATCGTCAGCGCGCTGTTCTCGATCCTGTGGTTCATCGCCAAGCTGGCGATCGTGCTCGTCGTCGCGGTCGTGGTGTTCCTCGTGCTGCGCGGGCTCTTCACCTCGAAGGCCGACTGACCGCGCCCGACCGAAGGTCGCTGAGGGTCAGGCGACCGGGACGTTCGCCCCGATCCGATACCTCGCGGCGCGGTGCGTGTCCTGCACGCGGTCGCCCTTGCCCTGCAGCTTGTTGCGGAGGGTGCCCGGCGTGTACTCCTCGGGGTAGACGCCGCGTTCGCGCAGCACCGGGATGACGTGCTCGATGACGTCCTGCCAGGTGCCGGGAGTGACCGCGTAGGCGAGGTTGAAGCCATCGATGTCGGTCTCCTCCACCCACGACTGCAGCTCGTCGGCGATCTCGACGCCCGAGCCGACGATGGTCGGGCCGAGGCCGCCGATCGCGTTGTGGCGTCCGAAGTCGCCGACGGTCCACTCGCGTCCGAGGTCGGCCTCCTCCTTGAGGTGCTGCAGCACAGACTGGATGGCGTTCGACTCGACGTTGCCGACGGGCTCGTCCTCCGCGTACTGCGAGAGGTCGACGCCCATCCAGCCCGACATGAACGTCAGCGCGCCCTCGGGGCTCGCATACGAGAGGTACTCGGCGTGCTTCGCCGCGGCATCCTCGCTCGTCGCCCCGGTGATGACCGTGAGCAGCGTGTAGATCTTCGCGTCGTATCGGTCGCGGCCCGCCTCTTCGAGTGCGTCGCGGATGCGCTTCACGGTGCCGGCGAGCACCTCCTTCGACGGGGCGGCGACGAAGATCGCCTCGGCGTTCTCCGACGCGAAGCGCACGCCGCGGGGGCTCGCTCCGGCCTGGTAGATGACCGGCGTGCGCTGCGGTGACGGCTCGGAGATATGGATGCCGGGAACGCTGAAGTGCTTGCCCTCGTGGCCGATGGGGTGCACCTTCGACGGGTCGGTGAAGATGCCGCGCCCACGGTCCTCGACGACCGCGTCGTCTTCCCACGACCCCTCCCAGAGCTTGTAGAGCACCTCGACGTATTCATCGGCATGGTCGTAGCGGTCGTCGTGCGCGAGCTGGTCCTCCTGGCCCATGTTGCGCGCGGCGCTGGGCAGGTAGCCGGTGACGACGTTCCAGCCGACGCGTCCGTTGGTCAGGTGGTCGAGGGTGCTCAGACGGCGTGCGAACGGGTACGGGTGCTCGAAGGCGGTGCCGGCGGTGATGCCGAATCCGAGGTGCTCGGTGACGGCGGCCATCGCGCTGACGAGCAGGATCGGATCATTGACCGGAACCTGCGCGCCGTTGCGGATCGCCGCTTCGTTCGTCCCGCCGTAGACGTCGTAGGTGCCGAGGACGTCGGCGATGAAGATGCCGTCGAAGGTCGCGCTCTCGAGCAGCTTCGCGAGGTCGGTCCAGTACGAGATCGTGTTGTACTGGCGCGATCGATCGTCAGGATGCCGCCACAGGCCGGACGACTGGTGGGCGACGCAGTTCATGTCGAAGGCGTTGAAACGGATCTGACGGGTCATGGGGACCAGCAAACCCGTCGATCGACCTCCCGGCCACCCCGGTGACATGCGCCGACACATTCGCCGAGTGGTCGGGGCGGGTCAGTCGCGGTCGCGGTCGACGGTCTTCATGGTGGAGGTGATGGGTCGGGGATCCGGCATGATCGTGTCGACCTGCGGTTTGGCATTCGCCTGTGCGCGGCACCACACGACGAATCCGACCGCGGTGAAGACGCCGTAGAACACGTACATCAGGCCCGTGGCGTAGAAGCCGGAGCTGAACAGCAGCGGCACGCCCACGATGTCGACGGCTATCCAGATGAGCCAGAACTCGGTCCAGCCCTTGGCCATGCCGTAGGTGGCGAGCAGCGAGCCGACGAAGGTCCAGGCATCCGCCCACACGGGCTCCCACGAGCCGAGCGCGCGGAACAGGGGAGTGAGGGCGATCGTGCCGATCACCATCACGAGCACCAGGCCGATGCGGGCGCTGTTGGGCGCCCATCGCGGGGTCACGCGCCCACCGTTCGAGGCGGCCTGGCGCCAGCGCACCCAGCCGTAGATCGCGACGATGATGAACATGATCTGACGCCCGGCCTGGCCGAGCAGATGCGGCAGCTCGTGGTCGGGATTCAGGATCGACCCGAGGAAGACCGTGAGCAGCAGCAGATTGCCGACGATGCCGACCGGCCACGCCCAGATCTTGCGCTGCATGCCGCCGAGGGCGCTCGCCAGGCCGAACGCGTTGCCGACCACTTCGCGGATCAGCAGCACCTGACCGCCGGGGAGCACCCACTGCGAGTTGAAGGCGTCAGCGAGCCAGAGCAGCGGGTTCACGGGCGCTCGTCCGGGAACGGCCGCTCATCGAGCACCAGCTGCAGGAAGGTGAGATCGAGCCAGCGATCGAACTTGGCGCCGACCTGCGGCATCCGTCCGACCTGCATGAAGTCGAGGCGCTTGTGCATGATGATCGACCCCGTGTTGCTGCTCTCGATCGCCGCGACCATGACGTGCTTGCCGAGGCGTCGCGCGCGGTCGATGAGCTCGATCATGAGCGCCTTGCCGATGCCGCGCCCGCGCTGCCCCTCGCGCACATAGACGGAGTGCTCGACCGTGTGGCGGTAGCCGCTGTGCGGGCGCCAGTCGCCGAACGTCGCATAGCCGAGGACGCCGGTGTCGTCGACGGCGACGATCACGGGGTAGCCGCGCTCGGTGCGCTCGGCGAGCCAGGCGGTGCGGTCGTCGACCGTGACGGCCTCTTCGTTCCAGATGGCGGTCGTGGTCAGCACCGCGTCGTTGTAGATGGCGGTGATCGCCTCGACGTCGGCGGTCTCGGCATCCCGGATCTGGTGGTCGCTCATCGGGTCTCCTGCATCTGCGCTCGGGTGCGCACGGGACGACGGTAGCAGGATGCCGGGGTGGGGTCGGTCTCCGAGGGCTCGCCGCGGCTTCCCTCCTGTGCCGCGTGCAGGACCGGGGCACGTCTGCAGGGCGAGATCCCTCGGATCCTCCTGCATCCATGCGGCAGCCCTGCAGACGGTCCGGGTCCACGGAGTCTCGGAGGGCTCGCCACGTCGGTTCAGGTGTGAAGTCGCCAGTGCGTGAGCTTGGCGGGATTGAGGACGATCCACAGCTGATCGATCACGCCGTCTTCGACGTGCAGGTTCATGACCGAGTGCACCCTTTCTCCGTCGCGGAACACGAGGCCGAGACCCTCGCCGAACTGCCTCTCCTCGACGGTGAAGTGCGGGTTCTTGGCTGCGATTCCGAGCAGGAAGCGCGCGACATTGTCGGCGCCGCTCACGACGTTGCGGGCTGCGCTGACCACTCCGCCACCGTCGCTGCGCAGCTCGACGTCGGGGGCGAGGAACCGCGCGAGCGCGACGACGTCACCGGTTCGTGTGGCGTCCTGAAAGGCGCGGACGACCCTGTCGTGCTCGGCGCGAGGGACGGCGATCGCCCGACTCTCGCGCACGTGACGACGAGCGGATGCCGCGAGCTGCCGCACCGCGGCGGAGGACCGGCCGACGGCCTCGGCGATCTCATCGAACGGCACGGCGAAGACGTCGTGCAGCACGAAGGCGACGCGCTCAGCCGGAGTCATCGCCTCCAGCACGACGAGCAGCGCAGTCGATACGTCGTCGTCGAGGGTGATGCGATCGAGGGGATCCTCGGACATCGATGTCGTGTGCGAGCCGAGTGCCCCCGCGAAGAGCTCGGCCGGGACGGGCTCCGGCAGCCACGGCCCGACGTACTGCTCTCGCCGGCGCCGCGCGGAGCCCAGAAGGTCGAGAGCGACACGGCCGGCGACGGTCGTGAGCCAGCCCGCAGGGTTCGCGATCGCCTCGCGCTCGGCCTCGGCGAGCCGGTACCACCGCAGGTATGTCTCCTGCACGACATCCTCGGCATCCGCCAGCGTCCCCGTCATCCGATAGCCGAGGGCCAGCAGGCGGCGACGCTCGCGGAAGACGTCGTCGAGGTCGTCGTCCATGGGGTGCCTTTCGATGGTGCGCTGGCGCGGGTGCTCTCGCAGGATATGACGACGCAGGGCTGCGGAGTGTGAGACCTCACACTTTCGGATGCCGTCTCGTCATCTCCTGCAGACGGTGCGCGGTGGGCGCACGCTGGGCGCGGACATGCCGCGGGAACGAACAGGAGCGCGGATGAGGATCGCAGTCGCAGGAGGAACGGGAGTGGTCGGTGGCCACGTCGTCGAGGCGGGGCGGGCCGCGGGGCACGAGGTCGTCGTGCTCGCGCGTTCGACCGGCGCTGACGTGATCACGGGCGTCGGACTCTCCGACGCGCTGCAGGGTGTGGATGCCGTCATCGACGTCACGAACACGACCACCCTCTCGGCGGCGAAGGCTGTCGCTTTCTTCGAGACGGCGACGCGCAATCTGCTCGCCGCAGAGGAGGCGGCAGGTGTGGGGCATCATGTCGCACTGTCGATCGTGGGGATCGACGGGATCGACTCGTCCTACTACGCGGGCAAGCTCGCCCAGGAGCGGGCGGTGGCCGCGGGCACTGTGCCGTTCACGATCGCGCGGGCGGCGCAGTTCCACGAGTTCCTGGGACAGCTGCTGTCGGGGATGTCGGGGCCGGTCGCAGTGATGCCCAAGCTGCTCATGCGGCCGGTGGCGGCGCGCGAGGTGGGGGCACACCTGGTTCGGGTCGCCTCCGGTGCGGCAGCGGGGCGTGCGCGCGATCTCGTCGGGCCACGGGACGAGATCCTGCTCGATCTGGCCCGACGACAGCTGGCGTACGACGGGGCGCGGCGGCTGGTGCTCGAGGTGCGGCTGCCCGGCGCGTACGGGAAAGGGCTGGCATCGGGGTCGCTGCGCGGCGACGCCGATGCTCTGCAGGGAGCGATCACGTTCGACGAATGGCTGCGCACCGAGGATCACGTGCGCGGCGAGTGAGTCGCGCCCCGGATCGCATGTCGGCATACCGACCGAGATTCGAACAGCGGCGTCGGTGTCAGACGTGCACGTCGGCGGGCGATTCCTCACCCTCGTGGAAGCTCGGCTTCTTGCCGATCAGGCGACCGATCCCGAGGATGATCCCCACGATGATCAGACCCGCGATCAGACCCGCGATGGCCGAGAACAGCGTGTCGCCGATCCAGACGATGACACCGCCGGCCGGCTCGAGGAAGTGCTCGATGCCGTGCAGGATGTCGGCGCCGAAGTGCACGCCGACCTCGCCGAGGTTCACGAGCAGCAGGTGCCCGCCGACCCACAGCATCGCGACGGTGCCGAGGATGCTGATGAAGCGGAAGACCGCCGGCATCGAGCGCACGATGCGCGTGCCCGTGTGGCGAACTCGCTGGGACGGGTTCTTCGCCATCTTCAGACCGATGTCGTCGATCTTCACGAGCAGGGCGACTGCACCGTAGACGACGCCGGTCATGAGCAGCGCGATCACGGCGAGGATCGCGAGGGTCGTCCAAATGTCGAGGCCGGCCTCGAGGTTGGCGAGCGAGATCAGCATGATCTCCGTCGACAGGATCAGGTCGGTGCGCACCGCGCCCCACACGAGCTTGTTCTCGTTGCGGGCGCTCTCATCGGCATGGCCGTGCTCCACGCCGAACCATTCGAGCACCTTCTCGGCCCCCTCGAAACAGAGGTAGGCGCCACCGAGGATCAGGAGATACGGCAGCACCCACGGCGCGAAGGCGGTGAGCAGCAGCGCGATGGGGATGATGATGACGAACTTGTTCGCGAGAGATCCGAGGGCGATCTTCGCCACGACCGGCAGCTCGCGCGCGGGCGTGATGCCCTGCACGTACTGCGGGGTCACGGCGGCGTCATCGATCACGACGCCGGCGGCCTTGGCCGAAGCCTTCATCGCCGCGCTGAGAATGTCATCGACGACGGCGAGCAGTCCAACCGACATGTGTGTCTCCCTGGTGTGTATGTAGCGGAGCAACTCTATCGACTGCGCACAAACTCACAGCGCGCTCACAGTCCCGCGGGACCAAAACCGGCATCCTCCTGGTTCTCTTCTATGACGCTGCAGCCAGCCGCGTCGGACAAGGAGACAGACCATGTCGAACGAGTACAGCAAGACCCCCGAGGCCGTCAGCGACCTCACGCACCTGCAGTACGAGGTCACGCAGGAGGATGCGACCGAGCCGCCCTTCCGCAACGCGTACTGGAACACCCACGACGACGGCATCTACGTCGACGTCGTCTCGGGTCAGCCGCTCTTCGCGTCGACCGACAAGTTCGACAGCGGCACCGGATGGCCGAGCTTCACCAAGCCCATCGAGGCCGACGCCGTGACCACGCGCACCGACCGCACGCTGTGGATGAAGCGCACCGAGGCGCGTTCCAGCGGCGCGGACAGCCACCTCGGGCACGTCTTCGACGATGGACCCCGAGACGCAGGAGGACTCCGGTACTGCATGAACTCCGCCGCCCTGCGCTTCATCCCGGCTGACAGCCTGGAAGATGAGGGGTACGGTCGCTACCGTCACCTCTTCCCCACCCCGAACTCCGAGGAGAACTCATGACCGACACCGGAACAATCACCCGCACCCCCGGGACCGAGACCGCCGTGCTCGCCGGCGGCTGCTTCTGGGGCATGGAAGACCTCATCCGCCGCCAGCCCGGCGTGCTCGACACCCGTGTCGGCTACACCGGCGGCAGCAACGACCACGCGACCTACCGCAACCACCCGGGTCATGCCGAGGCTGTGGAGATCGTCTTCGATCCCACGAAGACGACGTACCGCGACATCCTCGCCTTCTTCTTCCAGATCCACGACCCGTCGACCAAGGATCGCCAGGGCAACGACATCGGCTCGAGCTACCGCTCGGCGATCTTCCCGCTCAGCCCCGAGCAGGAGGCCGTCGCGCGCGACACCATCGCCGACGTCGACGCCTCGGGTCTGTGGCCGGGCAAGGCCGTGACCACGATCGAGCCCGTCGGCCCGTTCTGGCAGGCCGAAGAGGAGCACCAGGACTATCTGATCAAGTACCCCAACGGCTACACCTGCCACTTCCCGCGTGCGGGATGGGTGCTGCCGAAGCGCGAAGAGAACGCGACGGTCTGACGGTCACCCCGAGAGCCCTTCGTCTCCCCGAGACGGAGGGCTCTTCTCGTGCCCGCGGTCAGTGCTCGGGCTGACGGCTGCCGCTCCGGCAATGAAGGAGATCTCGCGGATCGAAGGAGCGGATGCGGAGAAGCATCCTTCGTTGCCTGAGATCTCCTCCGCGACGAGTGGGCAGGCGTGGCGCCCCGCGGTCAGCTCTCCGACAGGAAAGCGAGCGCGGCTTCCTTGAAAGCGCGCGATCCCGGTGCGTTGAAGTGGTTGCGATCGGGGATCTCGAAGAACTGTCCCTGCGGGGCAGCTGACGCCAGGGCGCGAGAGCCCTCGATGATGGCATCCTTCGACCCCGTCGCGAACAGGATCGGGCTCGCCGGCGCGTTCGACGGGTCGGGATCGATCGTCCGAGACGACCGCATCCCCTCGGCCAGCGCCACGAGTGCGCCGAGGTCGTTGCCGGGCACGCGCTCGGTCAGCGCGATGTAGTTCTGCGTCGTCGGATCCGCGACGGGCGTCCCGTCGGCGAGATACGCGCGCACCTGGTCGAGATCGAGCCGCGCGAGAGGGATGCCGTCCGGCACCCCTCCGAGCACGGCGCGGCCGATCCGGTGGGGCAGATCGCGCACGACCTCCCAGCCGACCCGGGCCCCGAGCGAGTATCCGACGTAGACGGCCTCGTCGACGAGATACATGTCCATGACCGTCTCGACGTCGGTCGCGAGAGTGCGGATGCCGTAGGCGTCGGCCTGGTGCGGCTTCTCGCTGAGCCCATGGCCCCGCTGATCGAGCGCGAGCACCCGATACCCCGCCTTCGTGAGCTCGCGCACCCACCCCGTGAGCACCCAGGTGTCGCGGGCGCTCGACGCGAAGCCGTGCACGATCACCGCCACGGGAGCATCCACATCACCCCAGGTGTAGGTCGCGAGGCGAGTGCCATCGGCGGCGTGCACCTGCTGGGGTTCGGGCATCTGGGTCAGGTCGGAGAGAGGAACAGCCACGGCATCCATTGTGCTCCCCCTGCGATGCCCGAAGACGCCGAGACCCACCGGCCCCGAAGGGACGGTGGGTCTCGGTCCTCAGCGGAGGCGGCTCAGAAGCGAGCGCGCAGAGCGTCGCCCAGCGAGGCGTCGACGTTCGTCCAGTACTGGAAGAACCGCTCGCGGATCGCGTCGATCGTGATGCCCTGTCCCTGGCCGGTCAGCGTGTCGAGGAAGCGCGCGCGCTGCTCGTCGTCGAAGACCGTGCGGTAGAGCGTGCCCGCCTGACCGAAGTCGTCGTCGTCGAGGTGCAGGGTCGCGGCGGCGCGGATCAGCTCGCCGTCCGACTCCCAGCTCGCCTCGACACCGGCAGCGGGGTCAGCCGTGGGTCCGCCGGCGGGGCCGTAGGAGTTCGGCGTGTAGACGCGGTGCTCGGCCGGGTTGAACTTGTACTGCATCTGGCCTTCGTGCATGTAGTTGCGCACCTCGGCCGCGTGCGGCTGGTTGACCGGCAGCTGGTTGTAGTTCGCACCGATGCGGTAGCGCTGAGCATCCGAGTATGCGAACACGCGAGCCATGAGCATCTTGTCGGGCGAGATGCCCGTGCCGGGAACCTGGTTGCCGGGCGAGAAGGCGGCCTGCTCGATCTCGGCGAAGAAGTTCTGCGGGTTGCGGTCGAGCGTGAACGTGCCGACCTTGATGCGCGGGTAGTCCTTCTTCGACCAGGTCTTCGTCAGGTCGAACGGGTTGAAGCGGTAGGTCTTGCCCTCTTCGTAGGGCATGACCTGCACGTAGACGTCCCACGAGGGGGCGTCGCCGCGAGCGATCGCGTCGAACAGGTCGCGACGGTAGTAGTCGGCATCCGATCCGGCGAGCTTCTCGGCCTCTTCGGCGCTCATCGCCTCGACGCCCTGCTTCGACAGGAAGTGGTACTGCACCCAGAAGCGCTCGCCGGCGGCGTTGACCCACTGGTAGGTGTGCGATCCGTAGCCGTTCATGTGGCGCCAGCTGCGCGGCAGGCCGCGGTCGCCCATGAGGTAGGTGACCTGGTGGGCGGACTCGGGGGAGAGGGTCCAGAAGTCCCACTGCATGTCGGCGTCGCGCAGACCCGAGTCGCCGAGACGCTTCTGCGAGTGGATGAAGTCGGGGAACTTCATGGCGTCGCGCAGGAAGAAGGTCGGGGTGTTGTTGCCCACGATGTCGAGGTTGCCCTCGGGCGTGTAGAAACGCAGCGCGAAACCGCGCACGTCGCGCCAGGTGTCGGGCGAACCCTGCTCGCCGGCGACCGACGAGAAACGCAGCAGCGTCTCGCTCTGAGCGCCCGGCTGGAAGGCCGCGGCACGGGTGTAGGCCGACACGTCCTCGGTGACGGTGAACGTTCCGAAGGCTCCGCCGCCCTTGGCGTGGGGGTTGCGCTCCGGCACGCGCTCGCGGTTGAACGACGCGAGCTTCTCGACGAGGTAGCGATCGTGCAGAACGGTGGGGCCGTCAGCTCCGACGGTGAGCGAGTGCGCGTCGCTCGCGACGGGGGTGCCCGTCTGGGTGGTGGTCGATGGGTCGGTCATGTTCTTCTCCTTCTGCACGCAGACACGACGATCATCCCGGGTGCCCGGGATCGGCGTCGGATGCTACTGCGCGGCGTTCTGGCAACTGGGGCACAGGCCCCAGAAGGTCACTTCGGCTGTCTGGACGGTGAATCCCCCCGCCGAAGACGGGGTGAGGCACGGCGCTTCGCCGACGACGCAGTCCACATCGCCGATCGCACCGCACTGGGTGCACACGATGTGGTGATGGTTGTCGTCGATGCGCCGCTCGTAGAGCGCCGCGGAGCCTGCCGGTTCGATCCGGCGGATGAGGCCCGCCGTCGTCAGGTCCGCGAGGATGTTGTGCACCGACTGGATCGACGTCGTCGGAAGCACGTCGGACACGGTGCGGAAGATCCGCTCCGCATCCGTGTGGGCCATGGATTCCAGTGCCTCGAGCACGGCGACGCGGCCCGCGGTCGCACGCAGCCCGGCACCGCGAAGTGCCGAGTCGAGTTCTGTCTCCATGGCCCCGACTCTACCGTTTATTTTGAGTAACTCAAAAGAATGGCGTGTCGGGCGCGGCGGTTGCATCATCCTGGCTCATCCGTAGCGTGGAGGCATGTTCAGGAAACGAGCGGCGACGATCGGACTGGTCCTGATGGCGGGCATCGCGCTCGCCGGATGCACGGGAGAGCCGTCGGGGTCGGCGACCGGATCGACGTCTCCCTCGCCATCTCCGAGCGGCTCCGCGTCGACGGCGACTCCGGATGCCGACTCCGACGAGGCGCAGCTTCCGCTGCCCGTGGACGAGATCGCCGAGTGGGCGCAGACGGCGGTACCGGGGTCGGACTCGCCCGGATACGTCTTCGGCTTCTCCGGATGGATGAGCGAGAACAGCTCGGCCAACGACGTCACCAGCTTTACATCGCTCGAACCGGGGACCTATCAGGCGCAGTTCGCATGCCGAGGCGAGGGGACGATCGTGCTCACCGTCAGTGAACTCGATGAGGGATCGCCGTCGGAGCCGATCGCGTGCACGAACGAGACGATCGCGTTCGACGTCACGAATGCCCGGACCGGGGTGAGGTTCGAGCTCGCTCTCGACGGCGCTCCCACGATCAATGCGATCTCGCTCGTCACCGTGCCGTGAGTTTCCAGTGCTCTCGTTCCGCTGCGGGGGTCAGGACTCCGACGGCGCGAGGGGCAGCTCGAGGCCGTAGTTCCACGTCAGGATCGCCGGCTGTTCGCGATAGAAGCTCAGCACCGACACCGATCCGGCATCCAGCGTGATCTGCGCGCCGAAGCGCGGAGCGAGGCGCAGGTAGACGGCGGTGAGGATGCGGAGGAAGTGGCCGTGCGCGACGAGTGCCACATCGCCCTCGGTCAGCGCCGGCAGCACCCGTGTGAGCACGCGGGACGCGCGGGCGGCGACCTCCTCCACGGTCTCGCCCGGCGTCGCGCCCCGGATCACACCGTGGGTGAAGGCGCTCCAGTCGTAGCCGAGCTCCTCGCGGATGTCCTTCGTCGTGCGACCCTCGTATCCGCCGTAGTCCCACTCGACGAGCAGCGGATCGACCTCGGCGTGAAGCCCCGCGAGCTCGGCCGTGCGCCGAGAGCGCTCGAGGGGTGACGACAGGACGAGCGAGAAGTCGTAGTCGGCGACCAGCCTCCCGGCAGCGCGAGCGAGGTCTTCACCCCGCGCTGTGAGCGGGATGTCGGTGAGGCCGGTGTGGCGGCCGGCCCTCGACCACTCCGTCTCGCCGTGGCGCAGGAGGACGAGCTTTCCCGAGGGATTGTCGGGGGCGGGGCGATCGGGCAGCGGGTCGTACTCGGGAAGCGCAGGCACACCGCAACCGTAGTCCGCACGCGTGCCGACGGCACAGCCCCGCGCCCTCACCGCGTGATGGTGAAACCTCCGCCGCGCACGCGAACCCTGCCGCCCTGCACAGCCTGGCCACGCTGCGATCCGTCGGCGTCGTAGGCTCGGCCCGATCCCGCAGCGAGGGGCGAGACTCGCTGATCGCGCCGAGCGCCGTTCGCGTACAGCACCGCGGAACCGGATGCCATGGCATACACGGCCGTGGACACCGCCGGCTGGATGACGAGAGCGTCGAGACGCAGATCGCCGGTGCTCGTGCACCGGACGGTCACCGCATCGGCGGGAAGATCGCCACCGAGCAGCTGAGGAACGAGCATGCCGTCGGCCTCCGTGAGGCCGCGATCGCCCGTTCCTCCGGCAGGGGTTCGCGTGCTCCAGAGCCGCCTGCCACCGCGGAACACCTCCCACACCGCCTCTCCGGCATCCGCCTTCTGTCTCCAGACGAGACCGTGCAGGATGCCGCCGGCCTCTGTCACATCGAACTCGACCGACTCGCCCGCGGGAACCCGCACATACGCGGCTCCCGAGAGGTTGCCCTCGCCGATCCACGCGCCGCCCTCTGGCCGCACGACCTCGCAGCCCGCCGAGAGCCGAGCGCCTTCGGCATCGATCACCCGAAGTCCCGAGAACGAGGACAGGCCGGTGATCGATGTCGCGATGCGTGCGATGTCGCGGTTCGCGTCGAGCAGCAGCATCGTGAGCAGCCCGTGGATCGTCGACTCGGCGCCCGAGTTGCGATTGACGCGCCCGTCGGTCTCCACGCCGTCGAACGTCACGCCGGTGGCCGGGTCGTACACCGGGACGCCTGCGGTGTTCGCCCCGAAGAACCAGCTGGCAGTCAGCCCGGCGAGCACGCGCAGACCTTCTCCGCCGACGGACGCCGCCTGCACGGCGCCCGCGACGCGGCCGTGTGCGCCGTACGCGATCTGCGCCTCCGCGGGCAGTGGCGCCCAGGCGTTGTGCGGTCCGCCCGAGGCGAGCACCTGCGGGGTGAACGTCCCCGCGTCCGCCACAGCCGTGGCGGTCCACTCTCGGCGGCGCAGCAGCGCACCCGCGCGAGCCAGTGCCTCCGGTGCGGCAGCGCCCCAGGCATGCCAGAAACCGAGAGACCCGGTCCACGGCAGAACGGCGCCGAACGGCCATCCCTTCGCCGGGTCGGTGGCCATCGCGGCCACCCCTTCTCCGTAGGTCTGCAGAGCCTGACGGCTGCGCGCATCTCCGGCCTCGGTCGCCGCAGCGAGCCCGAGCATGGCCTCGGCCGTCGCATCCGCGCCGCCGGCGATCAGCCAGGCGGGCAGATCCCGTCCGTCGCTGCGCACCCAGTGACCGGCACGCGACAGAGACTCGCGACCGAGCGCGTCGAGGGCGAGATGCAGCCGTGCGAGCAGGAATGCCGCGAACTCGGAATCCTCCCGCCGGAACGCCGCATAGCCCTCGCCGAATGCCCAGACCGAACGAGCGAGCCAGTAGGACTCGGCGGAGTCCGACGGGTCGGGCAGTTCGACGGGGATCGCACTGGGGTTCAGGGTGCCGTCCTCCTGCTGCCACAGCACCACCCGGCCGGCATTCGGCCCACTCGTCGTCTGCAGGAACGCCAGCGACCTCAGCACATCGCGTGCCTCGTCGCGGGCCTGCGCGTCGCCGGTCGCCTTCCACGCGCGCAGGAACACGATCGCCGCTCGCGCGATGTCATCCGCGTTGTAGGCGCCCTGCGTCCAGTACCCGGTCACGGCGTCGCGAGTGCCGCCACCCACCGGACGGAATCCGCCCGCACCGTCGGTGTCGGCATAGGTCCACGGAGCGAGCACGCGGGGTGAGGCGTCGATGCCGAACGTGGTGTGCGTGGTACTCGCCACCACGGGAACCTCGGCGAGCAGGAAGCGCAGGTGTGCGAGGTTCGTGAGCCGCGCGCCTCCACCCGCGCCGATCGGTCGAGATCCGAGCGGCAGTGCGGCGGGCGCCGAGGCGTGCGCCCCGGCAGGGTCGAGCGGAAGCAGCGCGAGTGCGGAGGTCGCGGCTGCGGCGGTCAGGAACGTGCGTCGGGAGATGGACATGCTCTCATTCCTCGTTCGCGTCTCTCAGTGCCCGGCCCCAGGGCTGCGCGGGATCGTGGATGGCGACGGCCAGCGTCGTGTCGGACTGCCCGTAGTAGGCGAACCACTTGCCTCGGAACTTCACGAGTCCTTCGACGAACGTGACGTTCGACACCAGGCCGTTCATGTCCTCGAATGTCTGCGGCCTCAGCCATGGCTCCTGCAGGCGGGCGATCACCTTCGTCGGCTCGTCGGGGTCGATCGCGATCTGCCCGCACCGGTAGTCGACGTCGACCGATCCGTCGTCATGCACGACCCTCGTCGCGCCGTTCGTGAGGAACACCAGCAGTCCGTTGTCGGCGAGCACGGGCGAGGTGCCGATCTCGACGAGCGCTTCGTCCCAGGTGCCCGGGGTCGGCGAGTACATCGGATCGGTGTCGGCCGTGCCCGGCGTCCAGTGGATGAGGTCGTCGCTGGTCGCCCAGTAGATCGCCCCCTCGCCGAAGTACATCCACCATTTGCCGTGCATCTTCTGCGGCACGATCACGCCGGCCTTCGACCAGTTGAACCCACGCGGATCCATGGTCTTGAACGTGTCGAAGTCGTCGAACAGCGGGCCGTGCTTGGTCCAGGTGCGCAGGTCGGTCGAGGTGGCGAGGCAGAGCTGGGCGCTGCGTCGGTCCCATCCTGTGTAGGTCAGATAGTAGGTGCCGTCGATCAGCGCGATGCGCGGGTCCTCGCATCCGAAGCGCTCGTAGTCCTCTGAGGGGGAGAGGATCGGCGCGTCCTCGCGGGTGAAGTTCACGCCGTCGCTCGATCGCGCGATGCCGATGTGCGAGACGATGTCGTCGGCGTGCGCCCGATAGAGCAGCACGACCTCGTCGCCGTCGACGATCGCGGCCGGGTTGTAGAGATTGGCCGACTCCCAGCTGTCGCCTTTCGGTCGAAGGATGGGATTGGCCTCGTAGGGGACGAAGGGGCCCAGGGGGAAGGTTGCTCCGGTGAACATGGGGTGCCTTTCTGGCTAGCCTTTGACGGCGGCGCCGAGGTCGGTGGCTCGGAAGAACCGCTGGAAGACGATGAACAGGATGACGACGGGGAACGCGAGCGCCGTGGCGCCGGCGAGGATGGCCCCGTTGGGATTCGCCGTCGACTGCGCGACGTTGGAGATGTAGTTGGCGAGCGATACGGCGAGCGGCTGCAGCGACGCGTCCTTCGTGATGAGGAACGGCCAGAGGAACTCGTTCCAGGGGCCGATGAACGTGACGAGCACCACCGTGACGAGTACCGGCTTGATCAGCGGGATCGCGACGGACGTCAGCAGCCGGATCTCGCCGGCTCCGTCGATGCGCGCCGCCTCGAAGATCTCGACGGGCAGCGCCTTGAAGAACTGCACGAAGATGAACACCGCGGTCGTGTTGATGAGGAACGGCAGGATCATGCCCATGTATGAATCGCCGAGCCCGTAGTTGCGGGTGATCTGCACGTAGAGCGGGATCATCAGCAGCTGGAACGGCACCATCTGCACGAGCAGCATGAGCACCCAGATGACGCCACGGCCGCGGAAGTCGAGCCTCGCGATCGCATATCCGGCGAGCAGCCCGAACACCACGGTGCCCAGCAGCACACCCGCCGTGAAGATCAGCGAGTTGAGCAGGGAGCCCGCGAGGTCGATGCGGGAGTCGATCGCGAGGAAGTTGTCGACCGTCCACCCGCTTGTCGGGAAGAGCTCGCTGGGCGAGTTCGTCGGATTCTCCTGGAAGGCCCCGACCAGCATGAAGTAGAACGGGAAGGCGAAGCCGATGGCCGCGACCGTGAGCAGGATCAGGCTCAGGATGCGGGGCAGTGAACGCGTGCGTCTCATGGTCATCGCTCCCTGGTCGCGCGGTTGGCGGCGAGTGACAGCATCCCGACCAGGATCACGAGGATCATGCCGATCGCTGCCGCGGTGTCGGGGTTCTGCTGCTGGATGCCCAGCTGGTAGATCAGCAGCACGGGGGTCGACGAGGCGCCGTCGGGGCCACCGCCGTTGGTCAACAGGTAGGGCTCGGTGAAGAGGTTGGCTCCGGTGATGATCGACAGGATCAGCACGAGCGTGGTGGCGCTACGGACGCCGGGAACCGTGACGTTCCAGAATCGGGAGAATGCTCCCGCGCCGTCGGTCTCGGCCGATTCGTAGAGCTCCTTCGGCACGTTCTGCAGCGCCGCGAGATACAGCAGGATGTAGAAGCCCAGCTGCTTCCACGTGACGTAGAGCGCGATCATCGGCATCGCCAGCCCGCTGTTCACGAGCCACGACGGATCGGGGGCGAGCGGGCCGAGGATCGTGTTGATCAGACCGTTTCCCGAGAAGAGCAGCATCCACACGCCGACGAGCGAGACACTGGCCGTCAGATACGGCACGTAGAACGCCACGCGGTAGGCGGCGACCCAGCGGATGCCGGTGTTCAGCGCCGCGGCCAGCACGAGCGAGAGCACGGCGGTGAGCGGCACGTTGATGACGAGGAAGATCAGGGTGTTGCGGAACGAACCGAGCACTCTCGGGTCGGTGAGCACGGTCACGAAGTTGTCGAAGCCCACGAACGGTCGCTCGACCTCGACGTTGGGCGCGGTGAAGAAGTAGTCGTGGAAGGCGATGTAGACCGCGAATCCCAGCGGGAAGGCGAAGATCGCCAGCACGAAGACCAGGTACGGCAGGGCGAACAGGCCGCCGATCGGCTGCGCACCCAGCAGTCGGGTGCGCAACCGCGCCCTCGGTGGCCGGCCCGCGGACGGGGCCGGGGCTGAAGTGCCCCCGGCCACGTCCGCGACGGCGTCGTCTCGGAGCGTCATCGCAGACTCATCACTCGGCGACGAGGTCGTCGATCTTCGTCGTGGCGTTCTTCAGGAAGTCGTCGATCGACTCCTTGCCGAAGATCACCGCGGCGGAGTACTCGTCGCGGAACGCCTGCCAGGCCTCCACGGAGTTCGGGATGCTGGGCACGTCGGCCGTCGCCTCGGCCTGCTCGGCGAACGCGACGTAGTTCGGGTTCGCATCGAAGTAGTCGGCGTAGGTCTCCGTGAGGTCGGTGCGCATCGGCATCTGACCGGTGGCCTCGAGCAGCTGTCCGTCGCTGTCGACGCTCGTCGAGAACTTCAGGAACTCCCACGCGGTGCCCTGGTTCTCGCACGCGGTGAACATCGAGACGCTCTTCGAGTCGGCGAAGGTCGTCGGGTTCTCGCGGCCGTCGCTGGTCGGGACCGGCATGAACCCGACGTCGACGGTCTCGGCGTACGAGGGGATCGCCCACGGACCGGCGAGCTGCATGGCGGTGGTGCCGGCGGACATCGCATCGTCGGTCGACGCCTCGTTCGGCGAGAGCTTCTCGTCATAGAACGTCTTCCAGAACTCGGCGACCTCGCGGCCGGCATCCGAGTCGACCGTCGCCTTGCCGTCTTCGACGAGCATGGTGCCGTCGGTCTCGGCGAGGTAGAGCGGGTAGAAGTCGAACCAGGGCTGGTAGAACTCGCTCGTCGGAGCCGGCCAGATGGCGCTCTGCACACCGGAGGCGACGATCGCCTTGGACCCCTCGAGGAACGCGTCGTACGTGTTCATCTGCGGGTCCTCGGGATCGATGCCCGCGGCCTGGAACAGCGCCTTGTTGTACATGACCATGACGGGGTTCGACTTCCAGGGCAGCTGGTAGAAGCTGCCGTCGGTCGCATACGAGTCGACCTCTCCTCCGCGCTCGGTGATGTAGTCGCTGCCGCCCTCCATGGTGCTGAGGTCGACGAGTCCGCCCTGCTTGACCCAGCCCGAGACGGCGGCCGGGGCCACGTTGTAGACGAGGCAGGGTGCGGTGCCGGCGGTGATCGCGGCGGTGATGGCCTCTTCCGACGACGAGCCCGCGGGGATCTCCTGGGCGTTGACCTTCTCGTCGGGGTGCTCGGCGTTCCAGGCGTCGACGACGGCGGTGCCCCAGGCGACCTCCTGCTCGTTGTTCGACAGCCAGATGTCGATGGAGCCGGTGCCGTCGGCCGAGGCGTCGCCGCCCCCGCCTCCTGACGAGCATCCGGTGGCGACCAGTGCGACGGCTCCCAAGAGCGCTGCTGCGCGGATCTTCTTCTTCATGTTGTCCTCCTTGACGCGATGGTTCGGGTGATCGTCTAGCGGGTGGTGCTCTCCCGGAAGTGCACGACGTTGCAGTCGACGACCTCGGTGCGCGGTTCGGCGCCGAGGATGTCGGCCTGCAGCAGGCGGGCTGCCGCGCGGCCACGTGCGGCAGGACCCGACGAGACGCTCGTGAGCGCAGGGGAGAGGTGGGCCGAGAGGTGGTCGTCATCGAAGCCGGCGATCGCGAGATCGCGGGGGATGCTGAGTCCGCTCGAGCGGGCGTACGACAACCCGGCGATCGCCATCGTGTCGTTGGAGTAGAGGATCGCGGTCGGTCGCTCGGGAAGCGCGAGCAGCTCGGTGGTGCGCTCACGACCGCTGGATGCCGTGAAGTCGCCCTCGCGCAGCAGTGCGTCTCCGCCCACGGCGTCGATGTAGGCATCCGCCCGCACCCGCGAGTGCACGTAGTCGAGAGGGCCGGCCACGTGCGCGATGCGCTCATGCCCCTCGGCGCGCAGGTGGGCGATGATCTCGCGCACCGGGGCGTCGTCATCGGTGCGTACGCACGAGAAGCGGGTCGGCTGCTCGTAGGCGCCGACCAGCACGGCCGGCAGGCCGAGTTCTTCGAGCAGCGGCACGCGCCAGTCGTCGTTCCTCAGATCGAGGAGCAGGGCGCCGTCGGCCCGCCCGTGGCTGAGCGAGCGATAGGCGCGTTCCTCTGCCGCCCGATCGGGAACCACCTGCAGGATCAGGGCGGTCTCGGTCTCGGCCAGCACGGACTCGACGCCGGCGATGAACGCGGGGAAGAACGAGTCGTTCGCGATGACCTCGGGGTCGCGGGCCAGCACGACGGCAAGGGCGTTGGCCTTCTGGGTGGCCAGCGCGCGGGCGCTCTGGCTCGGCACCCAGTTCAGCTTCTCCGCGGCGGCGAGCACTTTCGCCCTGGTGTCGTCGGAGATGGGGCGCTTGCCGCTCATCGCGTGAGAGACGGTGGCCTTGGTGACTCCCGCCTCGCGGGCGACGTCGGCGATCGTCGTGCGGCTCATGCCACCTCCTCGTGGAACATCGGGCTGATCGTCCGCATCTTCGCCAGGCGTCGGTTTAACCGGTTTGACAGTGGCGGGTGCAGCGAGTGTAAACCGGTTTGACGACGCCCGTCAAGAGGGCCGGACGGATGCCGACAGGGCGCGACCAGGGTCAGACGAAGGTGACGGTCTGCTGCAGTCGGGTGCGGACGTCGAACAGTTCGTTGCCGCCGATCGCTCGTGCGCCGGGCACTCCCTGGCGCAGCACCATCGCCAGGGCGCTGCGCCGCACGACCACGACGGGCACCCCGCGACTACTGCCCAGAGGTGTGACGGCCTGTGCCAGGTCGTCGTCGGGGAGCACCATGATCAGACCGCCGAACTTCACCTTGGCGGCCTTCGCGACGGTGCGCATGCGGCCGAGCGCCGCGGTGACGGGCGCGCGTGTGCCGAGGCTCGGGCCGGTGATCTCGCCGCGGCGGAACCCGACGACGCCGCCGAAGTCCTCCGACATCACGCCGTAGAGACCCGACGGACTGAGCACGACGTGGTCGAGCTTGTCGTCGGGGTCGGCGCCGGTCGCGACGTCGTGCCAGACCGTGAATCCCATTCCGAGGGCGCTGACCGTGCGGGCGGTCGCCTCTTCTGCCAGCGCATCGGCGAGCAGCCGTCGCAGGTCTCGCGGCGCTGATCGCACGAGCGCCGGGTCATAGGGATCGGGAACCTCGACGCCACGGCCGGCCCACTCGCGGATGAGTGAGAGGTAGCGCTCTCGACGCCATCCGCCGGGGTGGCCGTACGACCGCGCCCGGGGACGCGTGTCGGTGCGGGTCGCCGACTGCGGCCGCCAGCCGTTCCACTCCGGTTCGGCGGGGATGCCGGGGTGGGCGCCGGAGCGACGGTCATAGGCGGCGCGGCCCTCGGGCGTGCCGACGAGTTCCCAGGCGCGCTGCACCTGGATGAAGACGGCCGCGTCCCCTCCGGTGTCGGGGTGGGTCTGGCGCAGTCGCAGACGATAGGCGCGCCGCAGCTCGCCGTCGTCGACGGTGGGGTCCACCCCGAGGATCTCGTAGGCGGAAGCCGAGAGCGGGCTGTCGAACATCGCTCTCCTTCCGAGATCGCGTCATCCAGAATATCCGGGCGCTGTTGTGGATCAGCCGGGGACGTCGACGATGCGCTCCACGCCGGTCACCGGCACGACGGAACCGGCGGACGCCGCCGCGATGTCCTCGACGAGACGGTCGACCTCGTCCGCCGGCGCCCACACCTCGAACGTCGCCAGCGCTGCATAGCGGGCGTCGCCGAGCGTCGCTCCGTGGTGCAGCACCCAGTCGCGCAGGAGGTTGTCGTAGCGCCCGGCATCCGCGTGCGAGACGTCGAACATCACCTGCGTGAGCGACTGCCGGTGCACCGGCGACGCGAGGTCGAGGACCTCCGAGACCGCCGAGGAGTATGCCCGCACGAGGCCGCCGGCGCCGAGCTTGACCCCGCCGAAGTACCGCGTCACCACGGCCACCACATCGGTCAGCTCTCGCCTGCGAAGCACCTCGAGCATCGGCACGCCCGCGGTGCCCGACGGCTCGCCGTCGTCCGACGAACGTGCCTGGTCTCCGAGGAGTCCGGTGACCATCGCACTGCAGTTGTGCCGGGCATCCCACCACCGCTTCCGCAGCCGTGCGATCACCGCATCCGCCTCGTCGACTGAGGCGACCGGCTCGACGGTCGCGATGAATCGCGACTTCTTGATGACGAGCTCGTGCTCCACAGGCGCGGCGATCGTCGCCGGGTACCTGCGGGGCGGAGTCATCCGCCTCAGACTACCCAGCGCCGACGCCGGCTCAACGGTCGACGAACGACATCTGCTGCGGGTTGTAGCGGTCGCCCTGCACCCCGACGCGAGCGGCGAGCTGGTCGAGATCCGCCATCTCGTCTGCCGAGAGCGCCACGGCCGCCGCTCCCGCGTTCTCGGCGATGCGCGAGGTGCGGCGGGTGCCGGGGATCGGCACGATCCACGGTTCGCGGGCGAGCAGCCAGGCCAGCGCGATCTGGCCGGACGATGCGTCCTTCGCCTCGGCGAGTGCCGTGACGTGACTCACGAGGGCCTGGTTCGCCGCCCGGTTCTCCTCGCTGAAGCGGGGGATCGTGCCGCGGATGTCTCCGTCTGCGAATGAGGTGGTCTGGTCGACGGTGCCGGTGAGGAACCCCTTGCCCAGAGGGCTGAAGGGTACGAAGCCGATGCCGAGCTCACCGAGGGTCGGCAGAACCTCACGCTCGGGATCGCGCGTCCACAGCGAGTACTCGCTCTGCAGCGCGGTGACCGGCTGCACGGCATGCGCGCGTCGGATGGTGGATGCCGAGGCCTCGGAGAGCCCGAAATGGCGCACCTTGCCTTCGGCGATCAGCTCCGACACCGTGCCCGCGACGTCTTCGATCGGCACGTCCGGGTCGACGCGGTGCTGGTAGAACAGGTCGATCACGTCGGTGCGCAGGCGCCGCAGCGATGCCTCCGCGACGCGGCGGATCTGCTCGGGGCGGCTGTCGAGCCCGACGCTCTTGCCGTCTTCGATGCGCCACCCGAACTTCGTCGCGATGACGACCTGGTCGCGGATCGGCTCGAGCGCCTCGCCGACGAGCTCTTCGTTGACATAGGGCCCGTACACCTCCGCGGTGTCGAAGAACGTGACGCCGAGGTCGAGAGCCGACCGCAGCACGCCGATCATCTCGTCGCGGCTGCCGGGGTTGGGTCCGTAGCTCTGCGACATCCCCATGCAGCCGAGTCCGACTGCCGAGACCTCGAGGCCCTGTCCGAGTGTGCGAGTGTGCATGTCGAGTCCTTTCGTCAGGGCCGACGCTACGCGCGCTGACGGCCCCGAGGGAGGGCCTGTCGGAACCTCCCACAGGCAGCCGCCGTTCACGATTCAGCACGAGCAGTCCCGGACACCGCAGAACCGGCCGATTCGTCAGGAATCGGCCGGCTGATGCTGAATTGTGAACGCCGAGCCGTCGCGACTACTCCGCCGAGTCGTCGCGCAGGTAGGCGATGTGCGCGGCGTGCCGGGTCAGGTGGTTCTGCGACTTCCGCACGAACAGCCACGCGACGAGCAGCAGCACGAACCAGATCGGGGTCACGAGCAGCGCGGTCAGCGTGTCGGGCTGGGTCGTCAACGCCCACAGGATGAACACGAAGAACGCGAGCACGACGTAGACCATGAAGATGCCGCCCGGCATCCGGAACCTCGATGCGGCGACCTTCTCGGGCCGCCGGCGGCGGTAGACGAGGTAGCTGCACAGGAAGATCGTCCAGACGAACATGAAGCACACCGCCGAGACCGTGGTGACCATGTCGAACGCGGTGCCGATGTCCTTGCCGGCGTAGAGCAGCACGACACCCGACAGCAGCAGGATGCACGACAGGAACAGCGCGTTCTGCGGCACGCGGCGCTTCGACAGGCGTCCGAACAGCCGGGGCGCATCGCCGTCCTGTGCGAGCCCGAACACCATGCGCGAGGTCGAGTAGATGCCCGAGTTGGCGCTCGACATGGCAGAGGTCAGCACGACGAGGTTCACGACGGTCGCGGCGATGCCGAGGCCCGCGAGAGCGAACATCGCGATGAAGGGGCTCTCGCCCGCGACGTACTCGGTCCAGGGCGTGACGGCCATCAGGATGACGAGGGCGCCGACGTAGAAGAGCAGGATGCGGATCGGGATCGCGTTGATCGCCTTCGGCAGATTCTTCTCGGGGTCCTTCGTCTCGGCCGCGGCGGTGCCGACGAGCTCGACGCCGACGAACGCGAAGACAGCGATCTGGAACCCGGCGACGAAGCCCATGAACCCGTGCGGGAACATGCCGCCGTGATCCCACAGGTTCGCGAAGCTCGCCGTGCCCGCATCGTGCTGGAAGCCGGTGAAGATCAGCACGAGACCCGTGATGATGAGCGCCACGATCGCCACGATCTTGATGAGCGCGAACCAGAACTCCATCTCGCCGAAGGCGGCGACGGTGGGCAGGTTCAGCGCGAGCAGGATGACGATCACCAGCACGCCGGGGATCCACAACGGGATGCCGGGGAACAGCGCATCCGTGTAGCCGGCGATCGCGATCACGTCGGCGACTCCGGTGACGACCCAGCAGAACCAGTACGTCCATCCGGTGGAGAACCCCGCCCACGGCCCGAGCAGGTCGCTGGCGAAGTCGCTGAACGACTTGTACTTGAGGTTCGAGAGCAGCAGCTCGCCCATCGCCCGCATGACGAAGAACAGCATGAAGCCGATGATCATGTAGACGAAGATGACCGAGGGGCCCGCGACCGAGATGGTCTTGCCGCTGCCCATGAACAGGCCGGTGCCGATCGCGCCGCCGATCGCGAGCAGCTGGATGTGCCGGTTGCTCAGTGCCCGCTTCAGGTGCTGCTCGTCGCCGTCGGCCGATCCGTCCACCCCGACGGATCCGCCTGTCTTCTCTGTCGTCATCGCTCGAACCTCCGGTGTTCCGTGCCGCGTCCCGCTGCGGCATCCTTCCGACCGTACTTGGCGATCGGGGATGGCATCCAACCGAATCGATTCGATATCCTGGTACGACCCCCGATCATCCCCCAGTTCTGCGAGCCTCTTCTCTCATGGCCACCTCTCTGACCACGGGCCGTCCGTGGCGTGTCATCCTGTCGTTCTCCATTCCCCTGCTGCTCGGAAACGTCGTGCAGCAGATGTACCAGTTCGCCGACGCCGTCGTCGTCGGCCGGCACCTCGGCGTCGAGTCCCTCGCCGCCGTCGGCGCCACCGGCAGCCTGCTGTTCCTGCTCATCGGCTTCGCCTGGGGTCTGACCAGCGGTTTCGCGATCCCCATCGCGCAGGCGTTCGGAGCGGGTGACGGTGCCGCCGTGCGCCGCTCGGTCGCGACCGGCGTGATCCTGACCGGAATCACGAGCGTGGTGCTCACGATCGTCGCGCCCCTGATCGCCCGGCCCGTGCTCGAGCTGCTGCAGACGCCGGCCGAGCTCATGCCCGAGGCGACGGTCTTCACCCAGATCAGCTTCATCGGCGCAAGCGCGACGATGTTCTTCAACTACCTCTCGGCCGTCATCCGGGCGATCGGCGACTCGCGCACACCGCTCATCTTCCTGACCGTCTCGTGCGCGCTCAACGTCGGCCTCGTGATCCTGATGGTCGGTCCGCTCGAGTGGGGAGTCGGCGGCGCAGCCCTCGCGACCGTCGTGGCCCAGGCCGTCTCCGTCGCACTGTGCCTCGAGTTCGTGCGCCGTCGCCTGCCGATGCTGCACCTGCGTCGCGCCGACTGGCGAGTCACCCGCGACGACTTCAGGGAGCACCTGCGCCTCGGTCTGCCGATGGGATTTCAGGCATCGATCATCGCGATCGGCACGCTCACCGTGCAGGTGGCGCTGAACACGCTCGGCTCGGATGCCGTCGCGGCCTACACGACGGCATCCCGCGTCGACGGCCTCGCGGTCGCCTTCCTCTCGTCGCTGGGCCTCGCGTCGTCGATGTACACGGCGCAGAACCTGGGCGGGCGCCGCCCCGACCGCATCCGTCGAGGGGTCGTCGAGGGCACCTGGATGGCGATCGCCGCCGGCATCGCACTCGGCGTCATCATCATCGCGTTCGGCACGCCGATGGTGCGCCTGTTCGTCGGTGAGGGGTCCGACGAGGTCGTGCGGCTCGCGCACCTCATGCTGATCATCAACGGATGCGGGTACTGGGCCCTCGGTGTGCTGTTCGTGCTCCGCGGGGCGCTGCAGGGCCTCGGCCACACCCTCATCCCCACCGTCACGGGCGTGATCGAGCTGGTGATGCGCGTGGGAGCGGCCGTCGTGCTCGGCGCGCTCATCGGATTCGAGGGCGTCGCGCTCAGCAACCCTCTCGCCTGGCTCGGCGCGATCGTGCTGCTGGTGCCCGCGTACGTGCGCGCTCACCGGTCGCTCGCCCGCATGCCGGTCGACCCGATCGAGTCCACCGAGACGTCGGCGATGGCGATCATCGGCCCGACCGACGGCTCGATGGTCGTCGACGCGGTCGTCACCCAGCCGGTGCGAGTGGTCAAGAGGACACGGTTCGCACGGTTGAAGCGCCGCTGAACAACGCGTCACGGTTGAGGAACATCATCCTTCAGATGGATGCCCAGAATGCCGACACTTCGTAATGTTGGTGATGCGGAGGTTCCGCGGACCGGGGGGTCGTGATGACATCGTCAAGGGTGGCAAGCGAACTGGCATCGATACTGGTGCCGATCGGAGTGGTGGGGGCCGTGCTCGCGGCGCTGTGCGCGATCGTGGCGGGAGTCGCGATCATGCGCGGAGCGGCGGGTCTCGCCGGCGGAGCAGTAGGACTGTGGATCCCGAGCGCGATGCTCAGCACCACGGCATCGTTCGCGAATCAGTGGACGCCGCTGCTCGTGTCCGGCATCGTGCTCGTCGCGATGCTGGTGATCGGAGCCGTCGCACGCGGGATCGTCAACGCGGGCGAGCCTGCCCGTGAGGTCGTCCGCGCCGCGCGGATCCAGGCTGTCGTCGACGCGCCCGAGCCGACGGTCCCGGCGCGCTCCACGAAAGCGCCGAGCACCGGCAGTCAGCCTGCGCTCGCAGGCTGAGCCGCACTCAGCGGTAGTCGCGATCCCGGTGCTGCGCGGCCTCGTCTCCTGAGGCCACGCGCTCGGCCTCTCGGGCGCGCAGTTCGACCCGGCGGATCTTGCCGGAGATCGTCTTGGGCAGCTCGGGCACGAACTCGATGATCCGCACCCAGAGGTGCGAGGACAGCCGGTCGTGGGCGTACGCGAAGATCGATCGCGCGGCCTCGGCGTCGGATCCGACCGCGTCGGGGCGCAGGCACACGTACGCCTTCGGGACTGCGAGCCGCGTCGGATCGGGGCTCGGGATCACCGCCGCCTCGATCACGAGGTCGTGCTCCAGCAGCACCGACTCGAGCTCGAACGGCGAGATCTTGTAGTCGGACGCCTTGAACACGTCGTCCGCCCGGCCGATGTAGGTCAGATAGCCGTCGGCATCCCGCTGGGCGATGTCGCCCGTGTGGTGGTATCCGCCGACGCGCGACTCGGCCGTCTTCTCGGGGTCGTCGTAGTACCCGGCCATGAGCCCCACCGGAGGATGCACCAGGTCGAGCGCGATCTCGCCCTCGTGCTCGGCGAGCTCACCGGTCGCGGGGTCGAGCAGCACGACGGGGTACCCGGGCAGGGGTCGTCCCATCGATCCGATCTTGACGACCTGACCGGGGGAGTTGCCCACGCAGGCCGTCATCTCGGTCTGGCCGAAGCCGTCGCGGATCGTGCCTCCCCACGCCTCCTGCACCCGGTCGATGACCTCGGGGTTCAGCGGTTCGCCGGCTCCGACGAGCTCGCGCGGCGGGTGGGTCAAGCGCCCGAGGTCGGCCTGGATCAGCATCCGCCACACGGTGGGCGGCGCGCAGAACGTCGAGACATGATGCGCGTCCATGACCTGCATGAGGGTGTTCGCGTCGAAGCGGTCGTAGTTGTAGACGAACACGGTCGCCTCGGCGAGGAAGGGCGAGTAGAAGCTCGACCACGCATGCTTCGCCCAACCCGGCGACGAGATGTTCAGGTGCACGTCGTCAGGGCGCACACCGAGCCACCACATGGTCGACAGATGCCCGATCGGGTACGACACGTGGGTGTGCTGCACGAGCTTCGGACGGTTGGTCGTGCCGCTCGTGAAGTAGAGCAGAGCCGTGTCATCGGCGGGGGTCGCGGCGTCGGGCTCGAACGTCGTCGGAGCGTCGGCGGAATCGTCGAAGCGCGTCCACCCGGCCGGAATGCCCTCGCCCACCCCGATGCGCAGGACGTCGCCGTCGATGTCGGCGATGCGCTCGGCCAGGCCGCCGAGCGTCACGATGGCGCGGGCGTGTCCGTGGTCGACGCGGTAGGCCAGGTCGGATGCCGAGAGCAGCGTCGAGGTGGGGATCGACACCGCGCCGACCTTGGTGATGGCGAGCATCACCTCCCAGAGCTCGATGGTGTTGCCGAGCATCACGATGACGTGGTCGCCCCGCCCGATGCCGAGTCCTGTGAGCCAGGCGGCGACCTGGTCGGAGCGGCTCGACAGCTCTCCGTAGGTCCACGACTCGAGGCTGAGGTCGGCTGACACGATCTGCACCGCCGGGCGGTCGGGCGACTCGCCGGCGATCACATCGAACCATTCGAGCGCGAAGTTGAACTCAGCGGGCGCAGGCCAGGCGAACCCCTCGCGTGCCGCGGCGTAGTCCGTCGCGTTCGCGAACAGGAAGTCGCGCATCTCTCTGATCGCGGTCGTGGCTGCGGTGGCGCTGCGGCTCATTCTGGGCTCCTTTGCTCGGCAGACGTGTTCCATCCTCGCACCGAGCGCAGACGCCGGCCTCTGACCCCCGCACCTGCGGAAGGAGATCCCTCGCTCAGAAGGACCGAATCCACTGCGTGGTCCTTCGGTGCGAGGGATCTCCTCCTGAACGGAGGCTCGAACACGGGCGGACGAGCGGGCGGGAGCCGCGGCTAGGGCAGACGGATCGTCCCCGTGGCGATGCGCTCGGTCGGCATCCGATCGCGGTTGTACGTGATCTCGTCGTATCCGTGCGGCGTCGGCATCCCGTCGTCGTCCAGGCTCACGAACACGATCTTCTCGATCGTGAGGATGCGCTTGCGCGTGATCATGTTGCGGGCGACGGCGCGCATGGTCAGAGACGTGGTGCCGAAGTGCGTGGCCTGCAGGCCGATCTCGATCAGGTCGCCCTGCACGGCTGAGGCCTCGAAGTTGATCTCGGAGATGTGCTTCGTCACGGCCCGATAATTGCCCAGCTGCACGATCGCGTAGATCGCGGCCTCTTCGTCGATCCACTTCAGCAGGCTGCCGCCGAACAGCGATCCGTTCGCGTTGAGGTCTTCCGGCTTCACCCATTTGCGGGTGCGGAAGTTGATGCCGTCTTCGGACCACTGCCACTCGGGTGTCTTCTGCTTCGCCATGCTTCGAGGGTAGGAGTCGCGTGAGTCGGGGGTGTTACGCGAGGATGCCGAACCGATCTGCACGGGTGGATCTGCTGGGGCCGATCTCCTCTGGGCCTATCTGCTCTGGGCCGATCTGCCGCGAGCGGATACTCGCCCGCACTCCGACACGGCGGCGGATGCTGGGGCCATGAGCGAAGACAACCCCATCCCGCAGTTCGGCCCCGAGGCCCGCCGGGCACTGTTCCACGAACGAGTGCTCGTGCTCGACGGCGCCCTCGACGACGACAACGGCACGCTGCTCATGACGCAGCTGCTCACCCTCTCGGCGGAGGATCCGACGACCGACATCGCCCTGTGGATCCATTCGCCCGGTGGTTCCGTGCCGGCGATGCTCGCGATCCGCGACCTCATGACCCTCGTGCCGAACGACGTGTCGACCCTCGCACTCGGGCTCGCGTGCAGCGCCGGGCAGTTCCTCCTCTCAGCCGGGGCGAGGGGCAAGCGCAGGGCGCTCCCGCACGCGCGCATCCTCATGCATCAGGGCTCGGCGGGGATCGGCGGCTCGGCGGGCGAGCTCGAGACGCAGGCCGACGACCTGAGGCACATGCGCGACACCGTGCTCGGGCTGATCGCGGCCGACACCGGACAGCCCGTGGAGCGCATCTTCGAGGACTCGCTGCACGACCGCTGGTACACGGCGGAGCAGGCGAAGGACTATGGGTTCATCGACGAGATCGTCGCCTCGCTCGCGGATCTCATGCCGCGTCGTCGGGCCCGGGTCGGACTGGGGGCGGGCGCATGAGCGGCTACACGATCCCCAACGTCATCGCGCAGCATCCGCGCGGTGAACGCGTCATGGACGTCTACTCGCACCTGCTCGCCGAGCGGGTCATCTATCTCGGCACCGGCATCGACGCCGGAGTCGCCAATGCTTTGATCGCGCAGCTGCTGCACCTCGATGCGGACAGCCAGGATTCCGGCATCCAGTTCTACATCAACAGCGAAGGTGGCGACCCGGGGGCGGCGCTCGCGATCTACGACACCATGCAGCACGTGCGTCCGGCGATCGCGACGACGTGTGTGGGTCAGGCGATCGGGCCGGCGGCGCTGCTGGTCGCGGCAGGGGCTCCGGGGCAGCGGGCAGCTCTCGCGCACGCCCGCATCGTGCTGCATCAGCCGGCGGGCCAGTCGCGGGGAGCGATCCCCGACCTCATCCTCGCGGCGGACGAGGTCGTGCGGGTGCGTTCCGACATGGAGTCGATCCTCGCCAGGCACAGCGGACGCTCGCTGAGCGAGCTGCGCGCCGACACCGACCGGGATCGCGTCTTCACGGCATCCGCCGCCCGGGACTACGGTCTGGTCGACACCGTGCTGGGGGAGCGGGCGGACTGAGGGGCCACGGCGTTCGTCTGCAGGATCGGGGCACGGATGCAGGATTATTCTGCCGTTCTGGTCCTGCATCCGTGCCGAAGTCCTGCAGACGGACGGACCCGCAGACGGACGGACCCGCAGACGGACGGACCCGCAGACGGACGGACCTGCAGACGGACGGACCTGCAGACGGACGGACCTTCGGATGGGCGGACCTTCAGACGGGCGGACCTTCAGACGGGCGGGCAGACGAGACGAGCCGTCAGGCGGCGAGGGCGAAGGCCCCGCGGGTGGCGGACACCGCAGCGGATGCCGGAGCCGTCGTCGCCTGGCGCAGCTCGTCGGCCACGGCGCTCGTCAGTTCGATCAGCGAGGTGTCGAGGGCCCCGGCGATCGCCGCGATCATCTCGCTCGACGGCTCCTTGAGTCCCCGTTCGACCTCGGAGAGGTATTGCGGCGAGACTCCGGCGTTCCCTGCCGTCTCGGTCAGGGTCTCGTCCCGGTCGTGTCGTCGACGGCGCAGCTGATCGCCGACCATCTGGCGCCAGAGGGGCTCGGGCTCACTGGGACGAGGGCGGGCAGAGCGAGGTGCGCGAGGGAACGGGACGAGGTCGGCCATGCCTCACGATAATCCGCCGTCAGCGCACGATTCGAGCCGTTCTGCTCACAGCAGAAATCAGGCCTCGGTGCGCTCTGAAGGCGCATCGATGGTCCCATCGGCAGCGTCGGTCGCCGCCCAGCTGGCCAGCATCCGCAACTTGTCGGCCGATGCCGTTCCCGGCTCGGCCGTGTACGTCGACATCTGCAGGCCCGGGTCGGCAGGCAGCTCGAACGCCTCGTAGGTGAGTTCCATCTCGCCGACGACGGGGTGGTTGATCCTCTTGACGCCGCTGCGGTGGAAGCGCACGTTGTGCGCCGCCCACAGGGTGCGGAACCGCTCACTGCGCGTCGACAGCTCGCCGACGAGATCGGTGAGCTTGCGGTCGAACGGGTTGCGCCCCGCTTCGCCGCGCATCGCGGCCACGAGCTCCTGGGTGTTTCGCTCCCATTCGGGGTAGAACGTCTGTGCGGCCGGGTCGAGGAAGGCGAAGCGGGCGCTGTTCGGCACCGGGGTCGTGAAGAGCGGCGCATAGAGCGCGCGGCCGAGCGCGTTCGCCGCGAGGTAGTCGAAGTAGTTGTTGCGCACGATCGCCGGCGCCTCGGTCATCGCGTCGAGCAGGCGCAGGATGCTGGGGCGCAGCGTCTCGACCTTCTTGCGCGGCTTGCGGGCGACGGGTGAGGCGTTCGCGGTGCGGGCGAGATCGAACAGATGCGCGGTCTCGGCCTCGTCGAGCTGAAGAGCACGGGCGAGCGCATCGAGCACGCTGTCGGAGACGCCGGACAGATCGCCCCGTTCGAGCCGGGTGTAATAGTCGACGCTGACGCCGGCGAGCAGCGACACCTCTTCACGGCGCAGCCCCGGCACACGCCGGTTGCCGCCGAATGCGGGGAGGCCGGCCTGGTCGGGGGTGATGCGGTCGCGCCTCGACGAGAGGAATTCGCGCACCTCGCTGCGGGTGTCCATGTATGCGACGGTACGCCCCCTGTCGCGACGAAGGGAGGTACTGGTGGACTCTCCCTCGCGTGTGAGCGGACGCGCACACTGGAGGTATGACGATGAACATCACGCTCAACACCGGCATCGAGATGCCTGCCCTCGGCTTCGGAGTGTTCCAGGCCGCTCCGGACGAGACGGTCGATGCCGTCAGCACCGCTCTCGAGACCGGCTACCGCCTGATCGACACCGCCGCCGCCTACGGCAATGAGCGCGAGGTCGGCGAGGCGATCCGCCGCACCGGCATCGCGCGCGACGAGGTCTTCATCGAGACCAAGGTCTGGATCAGCGATTTCGGCTACGACGAGACCCTGCACGCGTTCGAGAAGTCGACGGGCAAGCTCGGGGTCGATCAGCTCGACCTGCTGATCCTGCACCAGGCCCTGCCGACCCGCTTCGACCTCACCCTGGGTGCCTATAAGGCGCTCGAGACCCTGCTCGCCGACGGTCGGGTGCGCGCCATCGGCGTCAGCAACTTCATGGTGGAGCACCTCGACAAGCTGGCGGCGGAGACGAGCATCGTCCCCGCGCTCAACCAGATCGAGGTGCACCCCTACTTCCAGCAGCGCGAGGTGCAGCAGGCGGATGCCGCGGCCGGCATCGTCACCCAGGCGTGGTCGCCCATCGGCGGCATCACGGCCTACCGCCCCAACGGCGCATCCGTCTTCGACGACGAGACGCTCACGGCCATCGCCGCAGAGCACGGCAAGTCGCCGGCACAGGTGATGCTGCGCTGGCACCTGCAGCAGGGCCGCTCCGCGCTGCCGAAGTCGGTGCGTCCCGCCCGCATCGCCGAGAACTTCGACGTCTTCGACTTCGAGCTCACCGCCGACCAGCTCGACGCGATCGATGCGCTCGACACCGGTGTGCGCCGTGGCCCCGAGCCCGAGGACGTCACGCTCGAGACCTTCGGCCGCGAGATCCCCGAGGCGTGACCTAGAGAGCGGCGGCGACGCCGGGGAGCAGCTTGGCCGAGATCGTGCCGAGCTGCTCCCTCTCCTCTGCGGTCAGAGGGTCGAGGATCAGTTCGCGGATCTGCGCCACATGAACGGGCGCCGCCGCCCGCAGCAGGTCACGACCGGCATCCGTCAGCGCAGCGGTCAGCGTGCGCTTGTCGCTGCTGCACGAGGTGCGCGTCACCCAGCCGCGGTCTTCGAGCGAGTCGATCGCGTGGCTGAGTCGTGAGCGGCTGAGCCCGGCGATCTGCGCGAGCTCGGTCATCGGGATCGCGCGATCACCCTGACCTGCGAGGGTCACCAGGATCGCGTAGTGCGAGTGCTTGAGTCCGGTCTCGGCCTTGAGCGTGCGATCGAGGACCTGCGGCAGCAGCTGCACGAACCGGATGGTCGGCAACCACGTCTGCATCTCCGCATCGTCGAGCCTCCGCTCGCTCGCCACCTGCGCGTTCATCAGGCGGCTGACAGGTCGAGCGTGTGCGAGGTGTGGTCGCGCTTGGCCTCGAGGTAGCGGTGGTTCGCGTCCGACAGGTGCACGCCGGTGGCCACCTGCTCGGTGACGCGGATGCCGAGGGCGTCGAGCTGTGCCGCCTTGTCGGGATTGTTGCTCAGCAGACGGATGCTGTCGACGCCCACCGCCTGCAGCATCTGCGCGGCGATCGTGTAGTCGCGTTCGTCTTCTCCGCGGCCGAGTGCGACGTTCGCCTCGTACGTGTCGAGGCCGGCATCCTGCAGCGCGTACGCGTCGAGCTTGGCGTAGAGGCCGATGCCCCGACCCTCCTGGCGCAGGTAGAGCAGGAACCCGCCGTCTTCGGCGATGCGCTCGACGGCTTCACGCAGCTGCGGGCCGCAGTCGCAGCGCTCAGAACCGAACACGTCACCGGTCAGGCATTCGCTGTGCGGACGCACGAGGGGTGCGTCGCCGCCGTCGGCCGCGCGCTCCATGGCGGCCCTCCAGTCGCCGAGCCCGAGCAGCAGATGCTCGCGGCCGTCGATCAGTCCGTCGAACGTGACGACATCCGCCGTGGTCGAGAACCCGTCGGCGAAGCGCATCGGCACGCGCACCCGCGTCCGCTCTGTGGCGACCGGAACGACGGTTGAAGTTTCAATCATGTCGGGTGCAACGCGCCGACGCCCGGGATATTCCCGCTGGCGCACTACTCCGCGGAACGACGACGCACGGGCTTGAGCTCGCTGGCGAGGATGCCGAGCACCACGAGCGCTCCGCCGATCAGTGCGGCGACGGGCAGGCGTTCACCGGCGATGCGCCCGATCACGGCCGCCCAGACCGGTTCGCCCGCATAGATGATCGTCGCGCGGGTCGGGGACACGGACTTCTGGGCCCAGTTCATCGTGAGCTGGATGACGCAGCTCGCCACTCCGAGTCCGACTGCGCAGCCGACCCAGATCCACGAGAACTCGGGCAGGCCCTCGCCGACGATCGGCATGGTGAGGATGCCGAGCACTCCGGCGGTGAGGAGCTGGATGATCGTGATCCTGCCGAGGTCGATCCGGCCGGCGAACACGCTGATCAGGATGATCTCGGCCGCGATGGGCAGGGTGCTGATGAGCGTCAGGATCTCGCCCGCCCCGAGGGTCAGGGCGAACGCATCGGGTCCCGCGATGAGCAGCAGTCCGAGGAACGCGAGCGCGGCGCCCACGAACGCCATGGCCGGTGGGCGCTTGCGGAAGACGGCCCACTGCGCGAGCGGCACGAGAGGGATGTACATCGCGGTGATGAACGCCGAGGTGCTCGAATCGATGGTCTGCAGCCCGACGGTCTGCAATCCGTATCCGAGATAGATCATCACGCCGATCGCGACCCCGGCGCCGATGTCGCGCCAGCGGATGCCGCGCAGCGCCCGTCGGAAGATGACGATGCTGATCGCGCCGGCGACCAGGAACCGGATGCCGACGAAGAACCACGGCCCCGAGTGCTGCATCGCCCAGTGCGCCAGGAGGAATGTGCTGCCCCAGACCGCCGTCACGGCGATGAGGGCGACCTCCTGTCGGCGCAGGCTCATGAAGCGGAATCGAGTGGACATGCTGTCCTTTCTCGACGCGGCCGGGACGAGCCTAGCGCCGCGCCGACCGCCGTCTCGAATCGCCGGTCGGCCCGATATGTCGACGGAATACGGCCGGGTGCGCGATCCGGACGGCGTCTCGCTAGCCTCGGATCATGAGCAACTTCGTGAGCGCCACCGAACTGCGCGATCTGCTGACGTCCGAGACCCCCGTGCGTGTGATCGACGTGCGCTGGCGACTCGACCGGCCCGACGGCCGGGAGGACTACCTCGCAGGCCACATCCCGGGGGCGGTCTTCGTGCCGCTCGCGACCGAGCTCGCCACCCACGGCGAACCCTCGGACGGCCGGCACCCCCTGCCCTCCACAGCGACGCTCCAGGATGCCGCCCGGCGGTGGGGTGTGAACCGGGGTGACGTCGTCGTCGCCTATGACGACGCCAAGGGAGTCAGTGCGTCACGAGCATGGTGGCTGCTGCGTCAGGGCGGTGTCGACGTGCGCGTCCTCGACGGCGGCATCCGCGCGTGGACGGCCGCCGGCCTTCCGGTCGCCGACGATGACGTGCAGGCCGAGCCCGGCGACGTCGTCCTCGACGAGATCGGCGGCGATGCGATCTCGATCGACGAGGCCGCCTCGTTCGTCGACACCGGTGTGCTGCTCGACGCGCGCGCGCCGGATCGCTATCGGGGAGAGCACGAGCCTTTCGATCCGATCGCCGGGCACATTCCGGGCGCGCTCAACGTCCCGATGGCCGCCCATCTGGATGCCGAGGGTCGGATCCTCGACACGCACACCCTTCAGGCGACCTTCGCCGCCCTCGGGGTGACCGAGGGGACGCCCGTCGCGGCCTACTGCGGCTCGGGCATCACTGCGGCGCACACCGCGCTGGTGCTGGATGAGATCGGCATCGAGGCGAAGGTCTTCCCCGGCTCGTGGAGCCAGTGGTCGAACACTCCGGGGCGTCCGGTCGCGGTCGGCGATCAGCCCGGGTGAGTCGGTCGACTCTGAGCCCGCGAACGGGCGCGGTCAGCGCCCGTCGGCGTAGCTCCAGGCGACGCCGAGCAGTCCGGGTCCGAATGCGCGTCGCACCTGGTGCACCGAATTGCGGCCCTCGAGCGACAGCTCGGTGAGCTTCGAGCCGTCCGGCGTCTCGACGCGCTCTTCGATCCGGTCGGGCAGCGCGTCGGGGTGGAATCGCGTCCACACCAGCAGCTCCCTGGTCTGCCGGGCGACGGCGTGGCCCGTCTCGCGCTGCGGGGGATAGTCCGGCGGGTAGGCGACCGACCACTCGACCATCGCGGTGCTCGGAGCAGTCAGAGGAACGTCGAGTTCGAACAGGACGCCGTGCACCTCGCCGTTCGGATGCGAGTACCGGGCCGCGATGCGTCCTCCCGCCACCGCCTCGATGAACGGGGCGGGAGTGCTGATGCCCGGTGTCATCTCGAGGAACGGGATCGACGCGACGGTGCCGACGGTCGACTGCACGATGCTGCGCGTGATCGAGTACGAGACGTTGCCCGCGGCATCCACGTCCGTCACCGAGTGGGTCGTGAGTTCGCGCGACGTGTCGGGGTACTCCGCGCCGAGAGCGGCGAACGCCTCTTTGACGGCGTCCTCGAGCTCCTGCTCGTCGAGCGGGAAGAGGTTGGGTCCGAGCGGACCGGTGCGGTTCGTGGTGCCGAGCAGGGCGGTGAGAGAGCCGGGCTCGAGGTGCAGCAGCTGCTCGATGTCGCCGAGCGCGGCCATCGACTGGGCACCCTCGGGGCGCCGAGCTCCGGACCGCCAGTAGCTGAGCGTCGCCATGGACACGCTGTTGCCGCGGGCGCGCAGCTGCTCGTGCAGCCGCGCCAGAGTCAATCCACGCGCATTGATCGCGTCGCGGAAGGACGCTGCGAATACATCGGCATATCGGCGCAGACCACTTTCCATGCTCATCACAGCACCCCCTCCGGTATGTGAAGAATCGAGCCCTAGAGTGAGCATACGACCACACCAGCATCGCGTAGGGGACGAGGTGCTATTTCTGGGGTCTATCGGCTGAGCAGTCGTGAGCAGGGTGCCCGACCTCGCGACCACTCGGCCTGACGCAGTGTCGCCCCCGTCGCTGCGTTCTGTCGCGGGGCCTGATGATCGATCTGGGGAGATCCATCGGGCCCCGCGAACACCTCTCCGGTGTCGGCGCTCACTCAGCGCCCCCGCGTAGACTGGGGGGAACACCCCCGGAGGACCCTCGATCTTCATGTCTGCCACCGCCCGCGCGTTCACCGTGCGTCATCTTCAGCTGCTGCGCGCGCTCTTCGCCGCCGCCGCTGCAGTGATGATCACCTTCTCGCCCGATCACTCGGCGGCCGTCGGTCTCTCCGTCTTCAGCGGCTTCGTGCTCACCACCGGCCTCGTGATGATCGTCGCCGCGTGGCTCGTCTACCCGGCCGGTCAGCGCTGGCCGTCCGTCGTGTTCGCCCTGCTGAGCTTCGTCGCCGGGATGACCGCCGGTGTGCCCGCATGGCGTACCGAAGACCTCTTCTTCGTCGTCGTGATCGCCTGGGCGGTCTCGACCGGCATCCTCGAGCTCGTCGTCGGACTCCGCGCGCGCAAGGCCGGCGACGCGACCGCACGGGACTCGATCACCCTCGGCGCCTTCGGCCTGCTGCTGGCCGTGCTCCTGATCGCGATCCCGGCGGGCTTCGTGCAGCCGTACGCCATCGAGGGAGCCGGTGCGTTCGAGCTCACCGGCATCATCCTCGGCGTCGGGATGTTCGGCGGATACGCGGCCATCGTCGCGGTCTTCCTCGGCATCGCCGGTCTGACCCCGAAGCGAGCGGATGCTGTCGCCGCCGGGACCACGATCGAGAACGACCCCGCCCCCGCCGGGCACGGAGGAGAGCGATGAGCGACGAGAAGCCCACCCGACGCGACATTCTGCGCCCGCTGCACCTGCTGGGCATCGCTCTCGGCTGCGGTGTCTTCGCCGCGGTGGTGACGCTCGTGTCGACCGGCGCCTTCACCGCCCGGGTGAACAACGCCATCGCGAACGGCACCTACGACGGCCTCACGCCGATCGCGCTCGGCCTGGTGGTCGGCGGCGGCGCATTCATCGTCACGCTGCTGTTCCTCGCCATGCTGATCCTCGTGGTCGACCCGGCCGAGGTCACCAAGAAGGTCGACCGCCCCGTGCTGTTCGACCCAGAGACTCCCGACGAGCCCGGCGCCGACAAGCCGGGCCGCACCTCCTCCTCCTGACCGGATCGCAAGCTCCTCCTGACCGGATCGCAAGGTTCTCCATCGCGACCGGAATAGTCCCGGGCTGCGACGGCTTGTCCCTGTAGTGACTGCCTCGATCGACCGCGCCTCCATCGGACTCAGGTCGGAACGAGGCCCGGTGCTCGGGGCCCTCATGCTCGCCACGGGGCTGATCGCGATCGACGCGACGATCCTCGCGACCGCGGTGCCCAGCATCGTGCGCGATCTGGGCAGCTACCAGCAGTTCCCCTGGCTCTTCTCGGTCTATCTGCTCGCACAGGCGGTCAGCGTGCCGATCTACTCGCGGTTCGCCGATACGGTCGGCCGCAAGCCGATCATCCTGCTCGGCATCGCGCTGTTCCTGCTCGGGTCGGTGCTCTCCGGCTTCGCCTGGAGCATGACCGCCCTGATCGTGTTCCGCATCATCCAGGGCCTCGGCGCCGGTGCCGTCGCGCCGATGTCGATGACGATCGTCGGCGACATCTATACGGTCGCCGAGCGCGCCAAGGTGCAGGGGTACATCGCCTCGGTGTGGGCGATCTCCTCTGTCGTCGGGCCGGCGCTCGGCGGCATCTTCGCCCAGCTCGACGCCTGGCGGTGGATCTTCTGGGTCAACATCCCGCTGTGTCTGATCGCGGGATGGATGCTGCTGCGGCGGTATCACGAAGAGAAGCAGACGCAGCGTCATCGCATCGACTACGCCGGTGCCGTGCTGCTCACGGTCGGACTCACGGGTCTGATCCTCGGGATGCTGGAGGGCGGCAACGCCTGGGCGTGGCTGTCGATCCCCAGTGCCGTCTGCTTCGGACTCGGCGCCGCGGCGCTCGTGACCTTCGGCCTCGTCGAGCGTCGCGCAGCCGAGCCGATCGTGGACCTGCGCCTGGCGGCGCGGCCGCTGATCCTCACGACCACGATCGTCTCCCTGGGCATCGGCGCCCTGATGACCGGCGTGACGAGCTTCGCACCCGCATATCTGGAAGGGTCCATCGGCATCGCACCGCTGCTGTCAGGGTTGGCCGTCGCGGCGCTCACCCTCGGCTGGCCGCTCGCCGCCGCGAACGCGGGCCGGCTGTACATGCGGATCGGTTTCCGACGCACAGCGCTCACCGGCATGTCGATCACCGCGGTCGCGGCGATCGCTCTGGCGGTGGTCTCTCCCTGGCCCAATCCGTTCTCGATCGCCGCCGTGGCATTCGTCCTGGGCTTCGGCCTCGGCTGGAGCGCGGCCCCGACGCTGATCGCGGCTCAGGCCTCGGTCGGCTGGGGCGAGCGGGGTGCCGTGACCGGCATGAACGCCTTCGCCCGCTCGGCGGGCAGCGCGCTCGGGGTGGCCGTGTTCGGCGCGATCTCGAACTCGGTGATCGCGCAGGGCGCGGGACCCGAGGACCCGGCGACCATCATCTCGGCATCCGTCTGGGTGTTCATCGCTGCCGCCGTCGTGGCCGTGCTCACCTTGATCGCCGCGGCGTTCATGCCGCGGGATCCGGCGGGCGCGCACTCCGGAGAGCCCCGCCCCTAGCCCGCACGGCGTTGGTGACCCGGCGCCGGGTCAGATTCGTGCGGGGTCGCTTCGCTGCGGGGTCACTTGGCTGCGGGGTCACTTTCGCATCCGATTCGGCCGATTGCGGTGCGTTTCTGGCCCGGCATCGCGCGCGCGGTGCGTTTCTGGCCCCGCACCGAACGAGCGGATGCCTCAGCGGCACCCGCTCGTTCGCGCTACTTCGCGAGCTGCTCGGCGATGCCGGTGTACGAGGCGGGGGTCAGGGCGAGCAGGCGCTGCTTCGCGGCATCCCCGATCTCGAGTCCCTCGACGAACTCCGCCAGGTCCGCGGCGCCCACGCGGTGACCGCGGGTGAGCTCCTTCAGCAGCGCGTAGGGGTCGCTGATCGACGAGCGGCCGGCGACGACCTCCGCGCGGATGACGGTCTGGATTGCTTCGGCGAGGACTTCCCAGTTCACGTCGAGGTCGGCGAGCAGCACGTCGCGCGAGAGCGAGATGGCGTTCAGACCGCGACGCAGGTTGTCGATCGCGAGCAGCGAGTGGCCGAACGCGACGCCGATGTTGCGCTGCGTCGTCGAGTCGGTGAGGTCGCGCTGCAGTCGGCTGGTGACGAGGGTCTGTCCGAGGGATGCCAGCAGGGCGCCGGAGATCTCGAGGTTGGCCTCGGCGTTCTCGAACCGGATCGGGTTGATCTTGTGCGGCATCGTCGACGATCCGGTCGCGCCCGCGACGGGGATCTGCGCGAAGTATCCGAGCGAGATGTACGTCCAGATGTCGGTGGCGAGATTGTGCAGGATCCCGCCGGCGTGACGCACGCGATCGTAGAGCTCGACCTGCCAGTCGTGCGACTCGATCTGCGTGGTCAGCAGGTTGAAGCCCAGACCCAGGCCCTCGATGTACTCGCGCGAGATGGTGGGCCAGTCGGCGTCGGGGTCGGCGGCGATGTGCGCCGACCAGGTGCCGGTCGCGCCCGAGAACTTGGCGAGGTAGTCGGATGCTGCGATCTGCGCGCGCACGCGCTCGAGACGCCACGCGAAGACGGCGAGCTCCTTGCCCATGGTCGACGGAGTGGCCGGCTGACCGTGGGTGCGGGAGAGCATCGCGGCGTCGGCGTGCTCGGCGGCCAGCTCGCGGAGCTTCGCGATCACGACGTCGAGACCCGGCAGCCAGACCTCCTCGACCGCGCGCTTGACGGTCAGGGCGTAGGACGCGGAGTTGATGTCCTCGCTCGTGCAGGCGAAGTGGGTGAGCTCGGCGATCGCGTCGAGGCCGAGGGCCGACAGGCGGTCGCGCACGAGGTACTCGATCGCCTTCACGTCGTGCTGCGTGACGGCTTCCTTCTCGGCGAGCCAGTCGATCTCGGCCTGGCCGAAGTCGCGGTAGAGGGCGCGCAGGCGCTCCTTGTCGGCATCCGACAGGGGGCTCGTCTCGAAGAGCGAGCGGTCGGTGAGCGCGATCAGCCACTCCACCTCTACCTCGACACGGGCGCGGTTGAGGCCGGCCTCCGAGAGGAAGTCGGCGAGGCCGGTGACGGCGCCGCGGTAGCGACCGTCGAGGGGGCTCAGCGGCTGGGGCGGGAGCGAAGGCTGGAAAGTCAGGGGAGTCCTCCTGATCGGGCCCCGGGAGTGCGGGGCGTGCGGGGCTGGCGGAGAGCCGGCTCGAGCTGGCGGAACAGCCCGCGAGTCGCGGTCTCAATCATACCGAGCACCGAATCGAACATCTCGGCGCCGGCGTAGTAGGGGTCGGGGACATCCTGGCTGTGCGCGTCGGGGTCGAAGGCGAGCAGCAGGGTGACCTTGCCCTCCTCGTCCTCGTTGGCGGCCCACTCGCGCAGGATGCGCTCATGAGTGCGGTCGAGGGCGACGACGAGGTCGTTCTCCGAGAAGGAGGAGAAGGTGAACTGCTTCGCGCGGTGGAGTGAGCCGTCGTAGCCGCGGCGGCTGAGGGAATCGAGAGTGCGGTGGTCGGCCCGTTCGCCGAGGTGCCAATCTCCTGTTCCCGCGCTGCGGGAGACGATCCGCGAGCCGAGACCCTGACGTTCCGCGAGATCGCGGAACACCACCTCCGCCATCGGAGAACGGCAGATGTTCCCCGTGCACACGAAGATCACGCGGAAGGGATCCGGGGATGTCACCGTCCTATTCTGCCGGTCGCAGCCCGATCGCGCGATGCCGGAGATCCCGGGCCGGGCGGGCGCACCCGTTCTGCACCGGTGCCGCGACCGAGCCATCTGCTCACGAGGCCCGAGATCCGAGGGGCGTCCGCACATCGCAGCGGCAGCGGATCGCGGATGCTGGGCGCATGTACTCCTTCGCACTCGCACAGACCGGCGCCGCCGACACCGCCTGGGCCCAGTCCTGCGCCGTGGCAGCGCTTCGCAGCGCCGTCGAGGCGCTCGACGACGTGCGCGCATCGCTCGCCGTCCTCACCGCCGACACCGACTGGCACTCCGACGGGGTGCGCGCGATGCAGCACTCGCTCGACGATCTCCGACGGAGGACACGCGTCGAGGCATCCGAGATGCGCAGCCGTGAGTCTGAGGCCGAACGGATCGACGTCTCATGACAGGGCTGACGATCGACCACGGGGGAGCGATCGCCGTCGACCCCGACGTGCTGCGCGATGTCGCTCACCGCATCGATGCCGTCGCCTCCCGTTATGAGGATGTGCGTTCGGCCATCATGCGAGCGCATCGGATCATCGTCGACACTCCTGGCTTCAGCGAGCACGTCGACACGGTGGGGCTGTGGGCGTCGGGCGAGCACGTAGCTCGACTCCGCTCCGAGTGCCAGGAGACCGCCGAGTCCACCCTTCTCATGGCCGATGCCTACGAATACGTCGAACTGCGAGCGGAGGCCGAGATGCTCGCGCAGACCGATCCGAGCACGGCGCAGCGGCTGACACGACGAGCCGATCGTCTTGCTGCGTCGGACGAACGCATCTCGAAGATGGCCGACGACCTCGTCGCTGAGTGGCGCGCCAGACGATTCGAAGGCCTCACGGGCAACCTCGTGACGCCCGCCCTGTACGACCACGTCTTCGGGACCGCGGCGCTCGTCGGGGCGTTCTCGGGGTTCGGCAAGGTGCTCCCCGGCGAGAGGCTGCAGGGCACGGCCGACCCCGTCACGGTCTCGCCGGTGAAGACGTCCTCGCCCCAGGGGGCGCCCTCGGGCCTGGCCGGAGCCTTGAGGCGCATGCCGGTCGCCGTCGGAGCGCAGGTCGCCGTCGAGAAGTACTCCTTCGCCGACGGCACCACGAAGTTCGTCGCCTACCTGGAAGGAACGCAGAGCGTCGCGTGGGGAGGTGCGCAGCCGTGGGACTCCAAGTCCAACGCCGAGCTCTACACCGGGAAGAGATCCGCGTCGTATCAGGCGACGATCGAGGCGCTCGAGGCGGCGGGGGCGCAGCCGGGCGATGAGGTCGATGTCGTCGCCCATTCGCAATCGGCCATGGTCGCCGCTCACCTCGCGATGGAGAGCCCGTTCGACGTGCAGATGCAGATCACGGCGGGAAGCCCGGTCGAGCCGACCCTGGATGACGACCAGACCATCATCCAGCTGCGTCATTCCGACGACGTGGTCTCCGGGCTGGCCGGCGGAGGATCGCCCGAGGGGACCGGGTCGGATGACAGCATCACCCTGCTCACTGAAGGAACCCCGCAGGACACCCTCGGGGACCTGACGGTCGATGCGCACCACCTCGACACGTACATCGACACCGCGGAGATGGCCGATGAGCTCAGCGACCAGCGAATCGATGCGATGCACGAGTTCTGGCGCGAGCTCGACACCGCCGAGGTGGTCGAGCGCACCGAGTATCAGGCCGAGCGTGTCGGATGACGGCCGCGCGAGGTGCGCAGGCAGGCGTCAGTCCCGACGCTGCTTCTTGCTCTGCGGACGCAGGATGAAGCCGAAGACACCGTTGATCAGCGAGATGATGAGCGCGGCGAGCACGCCCCACCAGAAGCTGCCGACCGTGAGACCCCAGCCGAACCCGCTCGTGATCCACGCCGTGAGCCACAGCAGGAAGCCGTTGATCACGAAGCCGATCAGTCCGAGGGTGATGATGTACAGCGGGAACGCGACGATCTTCACCACCGTGCCGATGACGGTGTTCACGAGCGCGAAGATCGCGGCCACCGCGAGCAGGGTCAGCACGAGCTGCAGGGTCTCGCCCGGCGCGAACGCCCTGATCTGCACCTGCAGGGCGGGGATCAGCGTCACGACCCAGAGGGCGAACGCGTTGACGACGACTCGGATGATGAAGCGCATAGTCCGCCCAGTCTTCCATGTGGGGCGCGGGAGCGCCGCGGAATCTAGACTCATGACTGTGACCGACCCGATCCTTCCGCGCATCCGTCCCGCCATCGCCGCCCTGGCGCCGTACCGACAGGGCAAGCAGGCGGGCCCCGACGCATTCAAGCTCTCGAGCAACGAGAACCCGTTCGAGCCGCTTCCGTCGGTCGCCGCGGCGCTGCAGCACACGACGCCCATCAACCGATACCCGGATGCCACCGCCGGCCGCCTTCGCGTACGACTCGGTGCACGGTACGCCGTCGAGCCCGACCAGGTGCACGTGGCTGCGGGCAGCGTCTCGATCCTCCACCAGCTGATCCTCGCGACCGCCTCCGTGGGTGACGAGGTCGTCTACGCCTGGCGCTCGTTCGAGGCCTATCCGAGCCTGCCGCTCGTCGCGGGGGCGACCGGGGTGCAGGTGCCTCTCACGCCCGACTCCCGTCACGATCTCGACGCGATGGCTGAGGCGGTCACCGAGCGCACGCGTGCCGTCATCCTCTGCACCCCGAACAACCCGACCGGTCCGATCATCACGAGCGACGAGTTCGCGACGTTCGTCGAGCGCGTCCCCGCCGATGTGCTGATCGTCCTCGACGAGGCCTACGCCGAGTTCGTGACGGTGCCCGGGACGGTCGACGGTCTCGCCGAGCGGGTGTTCGAGCGGCATCCGAACGTCGTCGTGCTGCGCACCTTCTCGAAGGCCTACGGACTCGCGGGCCTGCGCATCGGATACGCGATCGGCAACGAGAAGGTCCTCGATGCCGCGCGCACCACCGGCATCCCGCTCTCCGTCACGTCGGCAGCCGAGAACGCCGCGATCGCGAGCCTCGACGCCGAGTCCGAGCTGCTCGAGCGCGTCGCGGTGATCGTCGAGCGCCGCACGCGCCTGCTCGAGGGGTTGCGTCGGCAGGGCTGGGACGTGCCCGACTCGCAGGCCAACTTCATCTGGCTGCCCACCGGCGAGCGCACCGACGAGGTCGCCGCCGCATTCGTCGCCGCCGACCTCATCGTGCGCCCGTTCCCGGGTGACGGCATCCGCATCTCCGTGGGCGAGGAGGCATCCGTGGCGCGCGTGCTCGAGGTCGCATCGTCACTGCGCTGATCCGCGCCGTTCCGCCGTTTCTCCGGGTTCCCGGCAGATGCGAGGACGTCCTAGGTATGCGTGACCGGGCATGCGTGCGCGGGTAGCGTGGGGGTCGTGACCTCGTCAGAGACTGAACTCGTCCGCGTCCTGGATCAGGATGGCCGCTTCACGCCGAGTCCGGCTGCTGAGCAGTATCTGTCGTTGATCGAGGCGATCAGCGACGCCGAGCTCGAGCAGTTCTACCGGGACATGGTGGTCATCCGCGCGATCGACACCCAGGCCACCAACCTGCAGCGACAGGGACAGCTGGCGCTGTGGCCGCCGAGTCGTGGGCAGGAGGCCGCCCAGGTCGGTTCGGCCCGCGCCGCCCGCGCCCAGGACACGCTCTTCCCGTCGTACCGCGAGCACGCCGTGACGCGCATCCGCGGCGTCGACCCCGTCGACATCATCAAGCTGATGCGCGGTGTCTCGCACGGCGGCTGGGATCCGACAGACCCCAAGAACGGCAACACCCGCCTCTACACCCTGGTTCTCGGCTCGCAGGTGCTGCATGCAGCCGGCTACGCGATGGCGTTGAACTTCGACGGTCGATCCGGCACCGGCGACGTCGACAAGGACGAAGCCGTCATCGTCTACTACGGCGACGGGGCGTCGAGCCAGGGCGACGTGCACGAGGCGATGGTCTTCGCCGCGAGCTATCAGGCTCCCACCGTCTTCTTCCTGCAGAACAACCACTGGGCGATCTCGGTGCCGGTCGCGACGCAGTCGCGGGTGCCGCTGGTCGAGCGCAGCGCCGGCTACGGCATCCCCAGCGTCCGCGTCGACGGCAACGACGTCCTCGCCAGCTACGCCGTGTCGCGCGTCGCTCTCGACGAAGCCCGCAGCGGCCAGGGTCCCCGGGCGATCGAGGCGGTCACGTACCGTCTCGGCGCGCACACCACCAGCGACGATCCCACGAAGTACCGCGGCTCCGACGAAGAGCAGTCGTGGGCGCTGCGAGACCCGATCGACCGCATGCGCGCCTTCCTCGAGAACAGGGGAGCGGCGGGGCAGTTCTTCGCCGACGTGGATGCCGAGGCGGCCGACGCCGCCGAGGACCTGCGTTCACGCAGCGTCGAGCTCGGATCGCCGACCGCAGACAAGATCTTCGATCACGTGTACAGCGACCCGCATCCGCTCGTGGCGGAGCAGAAGGCCTGGCACACGCGCTACGAGGCATCGTTCGAAGGAGACGGCAAGTGATGGACTGCCTTCAGGATTCTCGGCCAGGAGCGACTTTCGCGGCCCGCGCTGCGCGCAGTGGCCGCCGAACGTGCGTATGGCCGCAGAAGTTCACGACGTCGAGGACGGTGCACGCATGACCCTCGAGACGATGCCCCTCAGCAAGGCGCTGAACTCGGGCCTGCGCCGGGCGCTCGAAGACGACTCCAAGGTCCTGCTCATGGGCGAGGACATCGGCAAGCTCGGCGGTGTCTTCCGCGTCACCGAGCATCTGCAGCGCGACTTCGGCGACCGGCGCGTGCTCGACACCCCCCTCGCCGAGTCGGGCATCGTCGGCACCGCGATCGGGCTCGCGATGGCCGGGTTCCGTCCGGTGATCGAGATCCAGTTCGACGGTTTCGTGTTCCCCGCGTTCGACCAGATCACGACCCAGCTCGCCAAGCTCACGAACCGCCACGAGGGCAGGATCAGCCTGCCCATCGTGATCCGCATCCCCTACGGCGGGCACATCGGAGCGGTCGAGCACCACCAGGAGAGCCCCGAGGCCTACTTCGCGCACACCCCCGGCCTGCGGGTGGTGTCGCCGTCGACGCCGAACGATGCGTACTGGATGATCCAGGAGGCCATCGCGTCCAACGACCCGGTGATCTTCATGGAGCCGAAGAGCCGCTACTGGCAGAAGGGCGAGGTCGAGCTCGACGCGTCCGCCGCCCCGCTGCACTCGTCTCGCGTCGTGCGCACGGGATCCGACGTCACGCTCGTCGGACACGGAGCCATGGTCACGACCCTGCTGCAGGCGGCCGCGCTCGCCGAGGCCGAGGGCACCAGCTGCGAGGTCGTCGACGTGCGGTCGCTGTCTCCGGTCGACTACGAGCCCATCCTGAGCTCGGTGCGCAAGACCGGACGCATGGTCTACGCCCAGGAGGCCCAGGGCTTCGTCAGCATCGGCAGCGAGATCGCCGCGACCGTCATGGAGCGCGCCTTCTACGCGCTCGAAGCTCCCGTGCTCCGCGTCTCGGGATACGACACTCCGTTCCCGCCCGCGAAGCTCGAGGGCACCTACCTCCCTGACGCCGACCGCATCCTCGAGGCCGTCGACCGTTCGCTCGCCTACTGATCTCACCCTGATCTCACCGTTCCGAAAGGACCGCACATGAGCACGCAGAACTTCAACCTCCCCGATGTGGGCGAGGGCCTGACCGAGGCCGAGATCGTGGCATGGAAGGTCGCGCCGGGTGACTCCGTCGCCATCAACGACGTCATCTGCGAGATCGAGACCGCCAAGTCGCTCGTCGAGCTGCCGTCGCCGCACGCCGGAGTCGTCGGCGAGCTGCTCGCCGCCGAGGGCGCGACCGTCGAGGTCGGCTCGCCGATCATCACCTTCGTGACCGATGCGCGCGACGACGCCGGACCCGGCAAGATCGCCACCGCGGAGGCCCCCGCGCCGGAAGAGGGCGGCGGGTCGGTTCTCGTCGGCTACGGCACGGGCGGCGGTGCGACGTCGCGGCGCAAGCGTCCGGCGGAGCGCCCGGTGCGCTCGTCGGTCGGCGTGATCGCGAAGCCGCCGATCCGCAAGCTCGCCCGCGATCTGGGCGTCGACCTCACCACGGTCACGCCCACCGGAGCCGACGGCGAGGTGACCCGCGACGACGTGATGACCCACGCCTCGCAGGCCAGCGTCTTCCGCAACATCGAGACGCCCGAGTGGGGCGCCGTGCGCGAAGAGACCGTGCCCGCACCGCAGAGCACGCCGGCGGGCCTCGCCCGTGGAGTGTCGGCAGCGCCGGCATCCGCCCCGGTGTCCGACGACCGCACCGAGTCGATCCCCGTGAAGGGCGTGCGCAAGGCGACCTCGTCGGCGATGGTGCAGAGCGCGTACTCCGCTCCGCACGTCACCGTGTGGAAGGAGATCGACGCGAGCCGCACGATGGAGCTCGTCAAGAGGCTCAAGGCATCGCCCGACTATGCCGACATCCGCGTCTCGCCGTTGCTGATCATGGCCCGCGCCGTCATCTGGGCCGCCCGTCGCACCCCGATGGTGAACGCCGCGTGGATCGAGACCGAGGGCGGCGCGGAGATCGCGGTGCGTCACTACGTGAACCTCGGCATCGCCGCGGCGACGCCTCGCGGTCTGCTCGTGCCGAACATCAAGGACGCGCAGGACCTCAGCATGAAGGACCTCGCCCGCGCTCTGAACAGGCTCACCCTGACGGCGCGCGAGGGCAAGACCAGCCCCGCCGACCAGCAGGGCGGCACGATCACGATCACCAACATCGGTGTGTTCGGGATGGATGCCGGTACCCCGATCATCAACCCCGGCGAGGCGGGCATCGTGGCCATGGGCACGATCAGCCAGAAGCCGTGGGTCGTCGACGGCGAGGTGCGCCCCCGCTGGGTGACCACGGTCGCAGGCTCGTTCGACCACCGCGTGATCGACGGCGACGGTATGAGCCGCTTCATCGCCGACGTGGCATCCGTGCTCGAGGAGCCCGCACTGCTCGTGGAGTGAGGCGGACAGCGGGGATACAGTGGCGGAGAACCGTGATGACCGCCCCGACAGAACGGACTCAACGCGGATGAGGATCGAACCGACTGCCATCACTCTCGGAACCTCCGGCCTCGGCCGGCATTCGGAGCCGGGATCCGCCGAGGAGAGAGCGGCCGTCGATGTCGCCATCGACCTGCTCACGAGCCGTCATGGGTTCGTGGACACGTCGAACAACTACTCGGCCGGTCGATCCGAAGCCGTCATCGGCATCGCGCTGCGCGAGCTGGGGATGGACGGTTCGCGAGTCATCTCGAAGGTGGATCAGGACCCTGAGACGGGCGTGTTCGACCGAGACCGCGTCCTCCGCTCGTTCGAGGAGACGACCGCGCGGCTCGGGGTCGACCGGCTTCCGCTGTTGCACCTGCACGACCCGTACTCGGTGTCGTTCGAGGACACGATCTCGATCGGGGGCGCGGTGCAGGGGCTCATCGAACTGCGGAGCGCCGGCGTGGTGGACGCGATCGGTGTGGCGGCGGCTCCGGTCCCGCTGATGGCGAAGTACGTCGAGACGGGGGTGTTCGACGCCGTGCTGATCCACAACCGATTCACGCTCGTGGATCACTCGGCTGAGAGTGTGTTCGCCGACGCCAAGGCACGCGGCATGGCCGTGTTCAACGCTGCGCCCTTCGGTTCGGGACTGCTCGTCAAGGGGCCGCATTCCGGTGCGCAGTACGCCTATCGACCTGCCGGCGAGGAGCTGCTGAGGTGGACCGAGCGTCTGCAGCACGTGTGCGCGGAGCAGGGGACGTCGATGGCTGCCGCAGCGCTGCACTACTCGTTGCGGTCCCCGCTGGTCGACTCCACAGTCGTCGGGGTGTCGAGACCGCATCGTCGTGAGCAGCTCGACGAGCTGGAGCAGGCGGAGGTCCCGGAGGCGCTGTGGGGCGCCATCGAGAGCCTGGGGTCGGCGCCTTCCCCGGTGGACGACAGCGACTACGCCTGACGCAGCTCCGCGAGCGCAGTGATCTGCGCGGTGCCGGGGTCCCAGTGCCGCACACTGCGCGCGTGAGCGTGGATGTCGCCGCCGATGAGATCCAGCGCGTCCGCCAGATCGGTGACCCGCAACCGTCGGGCGAGGGCGACGTGCGGCATCCACTCGCCCGGCGCGGTATGCGGGGCATCGTCACCCGGCCCGACGGCGGAGAGGATCGTCTCGCGGAGGTGGATCAACTCCGCACGGGGAACGATGCTCCGCGCCAGCACACGGCGATCTCCGGAGCCGAAGAGCAGGGGAGCGCCCAGCGTGATCGGGAACGACGGGATGCCGGCGAAGACATCTGGTCCGGGCGGTGACAGGTCGACGCGTGCGACCAGCGTGATGTGAGGGCGGTTGCTCGCCGACGTGTGCCCCGCGAGGCTCGACAGGCCGCGCGCCGCGAGAGCATTCCATTCGGCCCGGACCGCGGCCTCGGCCCCTGCGTCGAGGAGCAGTTCGATCGATGACGGGGAGCGCTGCGGCTCTGGTTCTCGCACGACGTCAGCTCACCGCGCTGAGCCGCCGCTCCGCGAGCAGCGGCACGGCCACCTCGCGCGCCGCCCTGCGCGCGGTCGCGACGGCGCCGACCGAGACGACCTCGGCGCCCAGCGTCGAGGCGAGGATCTCGGGTGCCGGCAGGTGCAGCTGGGCCGGCAGCACCTCGCGCGCAGCCGTGAGAACGGGGGCGATGCTCTCGGCCACCGCCCCGCACACGATCACGCGGGAGGGGTCGTACATGCTGCCGAGCACGCCGACCACACGGGCGAGCGTCGCGCCGACGCGGGAGGTGGCCAGGAGCGCATCGGCATCGCCAGCTGCCGCCGCCGTCAGCACGGCGCGGGGGTCGATGCGCTCCTCGCGTGCGAGCCGCCCGATCGGGGATTCGAAGGAGATCTCGCCGCTCTCGACCGCCGCCCGCACCTGATCCTGCAGGGCGTAGCGCAGACCGAAGGCCGAGCCGACGCCGATGATGTGGTCGAACACGACACCCTCGCCGACTCCACCGTGAGCGCCGTGCAGCACGTGGCCGTCGACCACGACGCCGCCGCCGAAGCGTTCGCTCGCGAGCAGGGCGACGTAGTCACGGCATCCGATGGCTGCGCCGGCCGAGCCCTCGGCGATCGCGGCGAGCTGTGCGTCGTTCTTGATCTCCACGACGGGGGCCCAGTCGGCGAGCGCCTCGGCGAGACCGGGGTTCGTGCGCTCCCAGAAGCCCTCGGGATGCGGCGGAGAGATGCCCGCCCGGTTGACGGGCGCGGCGACGCCGACGCAGATCGCGAGCACCGCCTCGCGCGAGACCTCGGCCTCGGCGAGCGCGTGCTGCATCTGGTCGAGGATCGTGGCGCGGCGTGCCGCCGCGGTCTGCGTCGGTTCGAGGTCGGTGCGGTGGTGCACGAGAGTGTGTTCGGTGGGGTCGGCGACGGTCACCGCGAGGTGGGTGTCTCCGGCATCCACCCCGATGACGACGCCCAGGTCGGATGCCAGCACGAAACGTCGCGCCGGGCGTCCTGCGCGGTAGCTTCCGGCGGCGCGGGCGTTGGGCAGCTCGCGCAGCACCCCGGCGTCGACGAGGGTGTCGATCCCGTCGATCGCTGTGGAACGGGTCAGCGAGGTGCTCGCCATCGCCTCGGTCGCGGTGAACTCCCCGGCCGCCCAGGCGAAGTCGAGGATGGCGCCGACGCTGGCTCGTCCGGTGCCGAGACCTGCGGAGACTTCTGTCACGGGCCTTGACCTCACTCTCGTCCAGATGAGAGAGTACCGTTCATCGAAGTAAATTCGCTCACTAGATTTAGTCTGCGGATCTATAGGACGAAAGGACGACGGTGTCTGTGAAACCCCCATGCCCGGCGCAGCTGGTGGCCGGTGCGGCCGCGCTCGCCCTGGTCGGAGCGGCTCTGACCGGCTGCTCGACGGCCGGCGGAACCGAGACCATCCGCTTCACGTTCAGCAAACGCGAGGCGATCGAGTTCATGACAGAGCTCGTCGCCGAGTACAACTCCTCGCAGGACAAGGTGCGCGTCGAGATCGACACCTCGGGTGTCGACGTCGTGTCGGCGAGCTTCGTGCGCGGCAACCCGCCGGACATCATGCTGGCCAACTACAACTACGAGATCGCCCGGTTCGTGCAGCGCTGCGCGCTCACGGATCTCTCCGACACCGAGGCCGCCTCGACCATCCGCGACGACCTGCAGCCGCTCATGGAGCAGTACGGCTCGTGCGAGGGGCGCACGAGCGCGCTGCCGTACTCGGTGATGGGCGCGTCGGTCATCTACAACAAGCAGATCTTCGACGAGCAGGGCCTCGAGGTCCCGCAGACGTGGGACGAGCTGCTCGCCGTGTGCGATCAGCTGAAGCAGGCGGGGATCGACCCCTTCTACGCCACCTTCAAGGACGACTGGACCGTCGCGCAGGGCTGGTACGACTACACCGCCGGCGGCTCGGTCGACGTGATCGACTTCTTCGACACCCTCGCGGAGGAGGGTACCGAGGTCGGTCCCGACTCCGAGGTGTCGTTCGAGAAGGACTTCGCCGAGCCCATGGACCGCATGATGACCCTCGCGACCGAGTACACCAACGCGGATGCCGCGAGCCGCGGATACGGCGACGGCAATCTCGCATTCGGCAAGGGTGAGGCGGCGATGTACCTGCAGGGGCCGTGGGCGTTCAGCGAGATCGAGAAGACGGCTCCCGACCTCGACCTCGGCACCTTCCCGCTGCCGATGACCGACGATCCCGCCGACCTCGGCGTGCGCGTCAACATGGACCTCGCCGCGATGATCCCCGAGGGGTCGCAGCACCAGGAGGCAGCAGGTGACTTCCTCGAGTACCTGTTCCAGCCCGAGAACATCGAGGCCTACAACGCGTCGCAGCTCGGGTTCACCCCGACGAAGGACGCACCGGCCCCGGACGACCCTCGGATCGAGGGAATGATCGAGTACTACGACAACGGCCAGATCTATCAGGGACCCTCGGTGCTCGTGCCCCGAACCCTGCCGGTCTTCAACTACGCGCAGGCGATGGTGCTGGGCGCGTCCCCGACCTCCACGTTGCGCACCATGGATGCCGACTGGGCGAGGATCGCGTTCCGCGCTCCCATCCCGTCGACCCAGGACAACGCCTCCGGTGAGGACTCAGCATCCGGCGAGACAGAGGAGTCCACGCCATGACGAACACCGCTCTGCCCAACCCGGCAGCCCCCAACCCCTCGTCGTCGAGGCCGACGGCGGGCACGATCACGAAGCCCAACACCCCCACGACCGACACCACGGCGATCATCACGGGAGGCACCCGCAAGCTCGGTCGCCGCACCCGCAAGGTCGAGCCGATCTACTACCTGTTCCTGCTGCCGACGCTGGTCATCTTCACGCTCGCGATCACCGTGCCCGGCATCATGGGCATCTTCTTCAGCTTCACCGACTCGATCGGCATCGGCGAGTGGAGCTTCAACGGGCTGACCAACTACATCGCGATGTTCAGCGACCCGGCCATCCTGCAGAGCTACCTGTTCACGTTCGGTTTCTCGATCGCCACGGTGATCGTCGTCAACGTGATCGCGTTCCTGCTGGCGGTCGGGCTGACCTCCCGCATCCGGTTCAAGACGGGGCTGCGCACGATCTTCGTGATCCCCATGGTGATCTCGGGCATCATCATCGCCTACGTCTTCAACTTCCTGTTCTCGAACTCGATCCCTGCCGCGGGCGCCGCCACCGGCATCCCGTGGCTCTCGACCAGTCTGCTCGCGAATCCCGATCTCGCGTGGGTGGCTATCGTCATCGTCACCGCGTGGCAGGCGGTTCCGGGCACACTGCTCATCTACATCGCCGGCCTGCTCTCGGTGCCGGGCGAGGTCTACGAGGCGGCCAGCATCGACGGAGCGAACAAGAGGCAGCAGCTCTTCCGCATCACGCTTCCGCTCGTCGCGGGGTACGTGGTGATCAACGTCATCCTGGGCTTCAAGGGCTTCCTCAACGCCTACGACATCATCGTCGGCCTCACCAACGGCGGTCCCGGCACCGCCACCCGCAGCGTCGCGATGACGATCATCGCGGGCTTCAACGGCGGCGACTACGCCTACCAGATGGCCAACGCGACGATCTTCTTCATCGTCGCCGTGCTCATCTCCCTGCTGCAGCTCTCGCTGACCCGCGGAAGGAACGCACTCTGATGTCGACGCAGACACTCACCACCATCCCCACCTCGGGCAAGAAGCCGCGCGTCCGCATGGAGCGTGTCAACTGGTCGGGCACGATCATCCTGATCCTGTGTGCCGTCACCGTGCTGCTGCCGCTGTACGTCACGATCTCGATGGCGTTCAAGACCACGGGTCAGGCGGTCGACGGCAACGCGTTCTCGCTGCCGGCGCCCTTCAGCATCGACGGGTTCGTCGAGGCCTGGAATCTCACGAAGTTCCCGGTCGGCGCGGGGATCTCGCTGCTGGTCACGGCCGGCACCGTGATCGCGACGATCGTGCTCGCGGCCTTCGCGTCGTACGCGATCGTCCGCAACTGGGACCACCGCCTGTTCCGCTGGTCGTTCTTCTATCTGCTCGCCGCGATGTTCATCCCGTTCCCCGTGGTGGCGCTGCCGCAGATCCAGTTGACCGGCTGGGTGGGACTCGACAACCCGTTCGGCGTGATCATCCTCGCGACGATGTTCCAGCTGAGCTTCAGCGTGCTGCTGTTCACCGCGTTCCTGCGGTCGATCCCGATCGAGCTCGAAGAGAGCGCCCGCATCGACGGCGCCACCACCTGGCAGACGTTCTGGCAGCTGATCTTCCCGCTGCTGGCGCCGATGAGCGCGACGGTCGGCATCTTCGCCTTCCTCTACGCCTGGAACGACTTCATGATGCCGTCGCTGATCATCTCCGATCCCGCGCTGCAGACGCTGCCGGTGCGGCAGAACCTCTTCCAGACCCAGTTCAGCAACAACTACAACGTGTCGTTCGCCTCGTACCTCATGGCGATGGCCCCGGCGATCCTGGCCTACCTGTTCACGCAGCGCTTCGTCATGGAGGGCGTCACACAGGGCGCCGTCAAGGGCTGACACGTCGCACACCCCAGACCGCAACACGAAGGAGCAACACCCCTCATGACCGATGCGCTTCTCACCGAGACCCGCGACGACACGACGGCCGCATGGTGGCGCCAGGCCGCCGTCTACCAGATCTACCCCCGCAGCTTCGCCGATGCGAACGGCGACGGCCTCGGTGACATCCCTGGCATCGTCTCGCGGGCCGACTACCTGCGCGACCTCGGCATCGACGCCGTGTGGCTCAGCCCGTTCTATCCGTCGGCCCTGGCAGACGGGGGCTACGACGTGGCCGACTACCGCGACGTCGATCCGCGCCTGGGCACGCTCGACGACTTCGACGACATGGTCGCGGCGCTGCACGAGCGCGGCATCCGCGTCGTGGTCGACATCGTGCCGAACCATTCGTCCGACCTGCACGAGTGGTTCCAGGAGGCGCTCGCCGCAGGCCGCGGCTCGGCGGCCCGCGAGCGGTACATCTTCCGCGAGGGATCCGGTCCCGACGGTGCGGAGCCGCCGACCGACTGGACCGCCGCGTTCGGCGGATCGGCGTGGGAGCGGGTCGATGACGGCCAGTGGTACCTGCACAGCTTCGCCCCCGAACAGCCCGACTTCAACTGGGACCACCCGGAGGTGCGCGAGGACTTCCTGACGACGCTGCGCTTCTGGTCGGACCGCGGGGTCGACGGCTTCCGCATCGATGTCGCCCACATGCTGACGAAGGATCTGACCGAGCCCCTGCCCAGCACCGCCGATCTCGAGCTGCTCCCGCACGACGGCAACCATCCGCTGCACGACCGCGACGACGTGCACGAGATCTACGCCGAGTGGCGTCGGGTCTTCAACGACTACGACCCGCCCCGCACCGCCGTGGCCGAAGCCTGGGTCAGCACTCCCGAGCGCCGCGCGCGGTATGCCTCGGCCGAGGGGCTCGGGCAGGCGTTCAACTTCGACCTGCTGGTCGCCGACTTCGACGCGACGCAGTTCCGCACGATCATCACCGACAACCTCGCGCAGTCCGAGGCCACGGGGTCGTCGACGACGTGGGTGCTGTCGAACCATGACGTCACCCGTCACGCGACGCGCTACGGTCTCGCGCCGCTCGAGGGGCGCGCCGGAGTGAAGCAAGGGGTCGAGTGGGTCGCGGCCGGCGGGCCGGAGGATCAGCTCGATCGCGAGGCGGGTCTTCGCCGAGCGCACGCTGCGACGCTGCTGCTGCTCGGGCTCCCCGGCAGCACCTACCTGTATCAGGGCGAGGAGCTCGGCCTCCACGAGGTCGCCGACGTCGCGCCCGAGCAGCGTCAGGACCCGGCGTTCTTCCGTGGTGCCGTCTTCGACGGACTGGGACGGGACGGATGCCGCGTGCCGCTGCCCTGGACCGCATCCGGACCGTCGTTCGGCTTCGGATCCGCCGAGGCGCACCTGCCGCAGCCCGCGTGGTTTGCCGAGTCCGCGGTCGATGTCGAGGCCGCCGATCCGTCGTCGACGCTCTCGCTCTACCGGGAGGCGCTGCGGCTGCGGCACGAGCTGCAGACCGAGGAGAGCCTGGAGTGGATCGAGACCGGCCGGCCCGATGTGCTGCGCTTCGCTCGCCCGAACGGCTGGCAGATCGTGACGAACTTCGGCACCGAGCCGTTCGACCTCGGAGCGGATGCCGCCGATGTCGTCCTCGGCACGGTGGTCGACGAGGCGGTCCCGGCGGACTCGACCGTGTGGATCGCGCCGGGTCTCCTCGGCTGAGCCGGTCTGATTGCAGGACGAAAGCACGGATGCAGGGCGAGAACACGGTTTCTCGTCCTGCATCCGTGCGTCGGCCCTGCAATCGATCGTGAAGCGTGCCACCGCACCCCACCGATTTGATAATGGTTCTCATTAGCGTTTAGAGTGGGGGACATGAAGAAGCCGTTCGTCGCCCTCGCCCTCGCATCCGTCGCCGCACTCTCGCTGGCCGGATGCTCGACCACCCCCGCTGCGGGAGAGGGCGGCGACGGCGGAGCGGTGACGGTCGTCGCGAGCACCAATGTCTACGGTTCGCTCGCCGAGCAGATCGGCGGCGACCGCGTCGACGTGACCTCGATCATCACCTCGGCCACGCAGGACCCGCACTCGTACGAGGCCTCGGCCCGTGACCGCCTGACGGTGCAGAAGGCCGACCTCGTGATCGAGAACGGCGGCGGCTACGACGGCTTCATCGACACCCTGCTGCAGGATGCCCAGGACCCGCACTTCGTCACCGCCGTCGAGTTCTCGCACGATTTCCCGGGCAACGAGGGTCACTCCGATGAGGAGGGCGCGACCGAGGAAGAGCACGATCACGACCACGCTGAGGGTGAAGAGGGGCATGAGGGCCACAATCACATCGAAGGCTTCAACGAGCACGTCTGGTTCGACCCGCACACGATGATCCACGTGGTCGAGGCGATCGCCGATGAGCTTGCCGCGATCGACCCCGACGGCGAGGCGGAGTTCACCGCCAACGCCGAGGACATCGTCGCCGACCTCGAGGGCTTCGAAGTCGACCTCGAGACCCTCAAGACGGATGCCGCCGGCGCCGATGTGATCATCACCGAGCCGCTGCCCGGCTACATCGCCACCGCCGCCGGACTCACCGATGTGACCCCCGAGGGATTCGCGGAGTCGGTCGAGGAGGGCAGCGATGTCGCCCCCGCGACCCTGCTCGAGACCCTGAACGTCGTCGCCAGCGGCGACGTGGCAGCCGTGCTCACCAATGCGCAGACCGGCGGGGCCGAGACGCAGCGCGTCGAGGATGCCGCGATCGCCGCCGGCATCCCTCTCGTCGCGTTCACGGAGCTGCTGCCCGAAGGATCGTCGTACTCTGAGTGGATGAGTGACGCGATCCAGAGCCTCGCCGACGCGCTCCAGTCGTGAGCGCCGCCGCCGACGCGCGGGCAGGAGCCGAGAAGTCGAACCCCGTGCTCGAGGTGCGGGGAGCCGCCCTCCAGCGCGGTGACCGGGAACTGTGGTCGGGCCTCGACCTGACCGTCGAGCCCGGGGAGTTCATCGCCGTGCTCGGACCGTCGGGTTCGGGCAAGACCACGCTGCTGCGCAGCATCCTGGGCCTGCAGCCGCTGTCGGCCGGCGAGATCTCGGTCGCCGGCGGGCCGGTGCGCAAGGGCAACCCGCGCATCGGATACATCCCGCAGCAGCGCTCGCTGGCTCCCGACACGAGCATGCGAGCCCGCGATCTCGTGGCGCTCGGCGTGCAGGGCAGCCGCTTCGGCTTCCCGATCCCGCACCGCGGCGACAAGGCCAAGGTCGATCAGCTGCTCGCCTCGGTCGGAGCCGCGCACTACGCCGACCGCCGGGTCGGCCTCCTGTCGGGCGGTGAGCAGCAGCGACTGCGCGTCGGTCAGGCGCTCGCCGACGAACCCGCCCTGCTGCTGTGCGACGAGCCGCTGTCGAACCTCGATCTCGCGAACCAGGTCGCGATCACCGACATCATCGACCGCCAGCGTCGCGATCGCCGCGCCGCCGTGCTGTTCGTCACCCACGACATCAACCCGATCCTCGGCCGCGTCGATCGCATCCTCTACATCGCCGGCGGTCGCTTCGTGCTCGGCACCCCCGAAGAGGTGCTGCAGACCCGCGTGCTCACCGAGCTCTACGGCACCCCGGTGTTCGTGCTGCGCGCCGGCGACCGACTCGTCGTCGTCGGGGTGCCGGATGCCGAGCCCCACCACCTGCACGACCACGACCACGGAGGTGCCGCATGACCGTCATCACCGGCATCGTGCCTGCGGTCGACTGGAGTGACGTGTTCTCGTTCCAGGACTACGGCGAGCTCGTCGCCCTGCTCGCGAACTCGATCATCGCGGGTGCGGTGCTCGGCATCGTCGGCGGACTGATCGGCGTCTTCGTGATGCAGCGCGACCTCGCGTTCGCGGTGCACGGCGTCAGCGAGCTCTCGTTCGCGGGTGCCGCCGCAGCGCTGCTCTTCGGGGGCAGCGTGGTCGTCGGATCCCTCGGCGGTGCGCTCGTGGCGGCGATCCTGATCGGCGTCCTGGGGGCCAAGGCCCGAGATCGCAATTCGATCGTCGGGGTGCTCATGCCGTTCGGCCTCGGCCTGGGCATCCTCTTCCTGTCGCTCTACGACGGGCGCAGCGCCAACCGCTTCAGTCTGCTGACCGGACAGATCGTCTCGGTCTCGAGCCCCGACCTCGGCTGGCTGCTCGGCATCAGCATCGTCGTGCTGCTCGGGCTGCTGCTCATGTGGAACCCGCTGCGCTTCGACTCGCTCGACCCCGAGTCGGCCGCGGCCCGCGGTGTGCCGACCCGCGCGGTGAGCCTGCTCTTCATGGTGCTGCTCGGTCTGATCGTCGCGGTCAGCGTGCACATCATCGGCGCCCTGCTCGTGATGGCGCTGCTCGTGACTCCCGCGGCGGCCGCCATGCGCGTCTCGGCCGGGCCGGTCGCGGTGCCTCTGCTCGCGGCGCTCTTCGGGTTCGTGTCGGCCGTCGGCGGCATCCTGCTCGCCCTCGCGGGCACGCTGCCGGTGAGTCCGTACATCACGACCCTGTCGTTCACGATCTACGTCGTGTGCTGGATCATCCAGCGCGCCCGAGGCGGCGTGCGCCGCGTGCGGGCCTGACGTTCCCAGGGCCCGGCAAGGGCGGCGCGCCTAGAATCGTGGGTATGGCTCAGCGGAACACCTGGCAGCGCGATCGCGTGCGCGAAGCCCTCGCCGACGCGCGAGGATTCGTCAGCGCGCAGAATCTGCATGCCTCGCTCCGCGACGACAACACCGGCATCGGCCTCGCCACGGTCTATCGGGCCCTGGCCGGACTCGCCGCAGCCGGCGACGCCGACTCGCTGCAGAGCCCCGAAGGCGAGGCGCTCTACCGCGCCTGCACGACGCAGGGCCACCACCACCACCTGATCTGTCGCAACTGCGGACTCACGGTCGAGATCGAGGCGACCGACGTCGAGCAGTGGGCGCACCGCACCGCGGCCCTCCACGGCTTCACGGATGCCGCGCACGTGGTCGACATCTTCGGGCTGTGCGCCTCCTGCACCAACAAGCGGGACGCCGAAGAGGCAGCGAACGCGTGACCACCCAGGCCGCTCCACGGACGGTGCACTCGCACCGGCCCTCCCGATCGCCGCGCTCGCCGTGGATCGGGGTCGGCCTCGGCGCCGCGATCGTGCTCGCGCTCTTCCTGATCGACCGGTTCCTTCCGTCGCTCTTCACCGCGAGCCTGCCCAGCAGGGCTCAGGACGGACTGACCCTCGCCCTGAGCGTGCTCATCGAGGCGCTGCCGTTCGTGATCCTCGGCGTGCTGCTGTCGATCGTCGTCCAGGTGTGGCTGCCCGCCGACGTCATCCACCGCTGGCTGCCGAAGCGCGCATGGGCCCGGCGTGCGGTGCTGTCGCTGCTCGGCATGCTCATCCCGGTGTGCGAGTGCGGCAACGTGCCCTTCGCCCGCGGTCTCATGATGCGCGGGCTCGCACCGGCCGAGGCGCTGACGTTCCTGATCGCCGCCCCGATCGTGAACCCGATCGTGATCCTGACCACGCACGCGGCATTCGGCTTCGATGACGGCATCCTGGTGGCCCGTCTCATCGGCGGATACCTGATCGCCAACCTCATCGGCTGGATCTACAGCCGCCACCCCTCGCCCGACTCGCTGCTCACCCAGCGGTTCATCGACACCTGCGACCGCGTCACGCACGAGCACGGCACCCCGGTGCGCCGCAGCCTCACGCAGTTCCTCGTCGAGCTGCGCGCCGTGATGCCCGCGCTCGTGATCGGATCGGCGCTCGCCGGAGCGGTGCAGGTGCTGATCCCGCGCGAGGTGCTGCTGGCGATCGGCTCGAACCCGGTGCTGTCCATCCTGGCGATGATGGCCCTCGCGATGACCGTCGCGATCTGCTCGAACGTCGACGCCTTCTTCGCCCTGTCGTTCGCCTCCACCTTCTCGTCGGGCGCGCTCGTGGCGTTCCTGCTCGTCGGCCCGCTCGTCGACGTGAAGATGCTCGCTCTCATGCGCACGACCTTCACCACCCGCACCCTCGTCGGGATCATCGGCGTGGTGCTGTTCGCCGCCTTCGCGATCGGGATCGGGGTGAACGTCCTTGTCTGATCACGCGCACCCCACGCAGGCCCGCTCGCGCGCCCGTGCCCTGGGCACCCGCTGGCTCGGCATCGGTCTCGCCACGGTGATCTCGGTCGTCACGCTCGGACTCGGCCTGACCGGTCGCCTGAATCTCTACATCAGCCCCGAGTCGGTGTGGTTCGCCTGCGCCGCGGCCGTCGTGACTCTTGCCGGAGCGATCTGGTCGTGCACCCTGCCGCTCGGCGAGGAAGGCGACCACGGACACGATCACGGACACGGCACGGATGCGGATGCCGAGCCGTCGCCTCGCCGCAGCCTCGCCCTCGTGGGCACGGTCACCGGAGGTGTCGTCGCCTCGGGTGTCGTCATCGCAGCGCTCGTGCTGCCGCCCGCATCGCTGTCGGTCGAGCTGGCGATGTCGCGGGTCGGAGAGCAGACCGCGCTGTTCGCCGGGGCCGACGATGTGACCCTCGGGGTCGCCGACACCGCGACCTTCGGGGTGGGCGACTGGGCGAGCGTGTTCGCGACGGCGACCAACACCGCCGCCTACGACGGCAAGACGGTCACGCTGACCGGCTTCGTCACCCCCACGGATGCCGACGGCGTCAACCTCACGCGCCTCGTCATCACGCACTGCGTGATCGACGCGCAGCCGGCGACGCTGCCGGTGACGATCGACGCGGGAGAGTTCGACACCGGCCAGTGGGTCGAGGTCGAGGGCACGGTCAAGGCGGATGCCGACGGCTCGCTGCACGTCGAGCCCACCACCGTCACCGCGATCGACGAGCCTCAGGACCCGTATGAGTACTGACGACGAGCGCCCCGACCTCCCGGCGGTGCCGCGCACGCGCGCCGAGCTGCGCGCCGCCCGCGAGGCGGAAGCGGCCGCTGCTGCCGCGGATTCCCCGTCGCCGTCGGTGAGCGACGGCGGCGCAGCCGAACCCACCGCCGAATCGCCGGACGAGGGCGGCGGGGCAGAGCGAGACGGAACCTCTCCTGCGACCGACACGCCTGTCGTCTCGCCTGCGGCTCGCGCGGCTCGCGGGGCCGGCGGCGAACGGCCAACGCGTTCGACCTTCGTCCCGCCTGATGCGGAGTCCACGACGTCGTTCGCGGCTCACTCCACGACCGACTACGCGCCCCCGGCGCCGGTGCAGCCGAAGGCCGAGAAGAAGCCGAAGGCCGAGAAGAAGCCCAAGCCGGCGAAGGCCGCCAAGCCGGCGAAGGCCGCCAGGCCCGAGAAGCCCGCCAAGCCGGAGAAGCCCGCGAAGCCCGCGAAGCCCGAGAAGTCCGACACCCCGAGCGACCGCCGGTTCCTGCTGGCGCTCGGCGCTGTGCTCGGCATCCTCGTGCTGGTGGGGGCGGGACTCGGCGTCGTCAGCCTCACCCAGGGACCCCGCATCACCGAGGTGCAGGTCGACCCGACCGAGGCCATCGAGACCTCCGGCAGCCGGGTCATCCTCACCGCGAACCAGTCCCTCGCCGCGATCGACGAATCGCAGGTGACGGTCGACCCCGCCGTGCCCTTCACCCTCGACGCCGCGGGCCGCGGCATCGGCATCCGCTTCACCGTGCCGCTCGATGATGACACCGAGTACACGGTGAAGGTCGCCGATGCGGTCGGCGCCGGAGGCGGCCCGAGCGCTACGCTGTCGACGAGCTTCTCGACTCCGGCATCCCACATCTTCCTGCTGCGCCGAGACCCCGACGGGAACGACCAGATCTTCCGCACCGACCTGTCGGGTGAGAAGGCGCAGCCCGTGTTCGCGGCCGACAAGATCAACGACTTCCGCGCGACGTCGTCGCAGCTCGTGGTCTCGGTCGAGGAGGACGAGGGCTCGAAGCTGCTCGTGATGGACCGCGACGGGACGGACCAGCGCGAGCTCGAGCTGCCCGGTGTCGGATACGTCGGGGCGATCCAGGTCTCCGATCGCGGGGGTCTGGTCGGCTACAGCTACTCCGACAAGGAGCTCAGCGATACGGAGGGGCGCGCCAGCGTGCTCGTCACCCAATCGCTGAGCGGCGACGACGAACCGGTGGTGACAGAGGTCGGGGGCAAGGAGGCGAACATCTTCGTCTGGCAGTTCGTGCCGGACAGCTCCGCCGTGCTCTTCATCGACTTCGACGGTGCGCTCTCGCTGGTCGACCGCTCGACCGATGCGGGAGTGCAGTCCCTCGGACTCGCGACGACCATCCAGGGCATCTCGCGGGGCACGTACACGGCGATCGTCGAGCGACTCGACGGCACGGTGGTCGAGCTGAACCTCGCTGACGGGTCGGAGGTGCCGCTCGAAGCATCGACTCCCGACTACGGCACCGCGATCACGATCACGCCGTACCCCGGCGGCACCCTCCGCCACGTGGTGTCGCGCGACGAGAACGGTCTGCCCGTCGGTCAGGCGGTCATCCGGGTCAACGACGAGGGCGCGGCGACACCGCTCGTCGAGGTCGATTCGACCGACTCGATCCTGCAGGCCTGCGCGTCGCCCAGCGGTCAGTACGCCGCGGTCGTCATAGCGCCGGAGCTCGCCGACAACCCCTACGACCAGATGCTGCTGCCGCTGCCCGAGAACCTCGAGACGCACCTGCTCGACCTGCGCACGGGTGACGAGATCGTGGCGCTCACCGGCTTCGACGCCTCGTGGTGCCAGACGGCCCCCCAGTTCTGAGCCCATGCCGACGGATGCCCTGCACCGAGCGACCCGCGCCGAGCTGAGCGGGCTGCCGGTCGAGGTCGCTCCGCTGCTGCTCGGCGGCGAGCTGCGCACCGTCGTGGCCGGCTCCGAGGTGCGACTCCGACTCACCGAGGTCGAGGCCTATCACGGGCAGGGCACGGGACCCGCGGCCGACCCCGGGTCGCACGCGCGCATGGGGCGCACCGCACGCAACGCGACGATGTGGGGCGAGCCGGGGCACCTGTACGTCTATCTGAGTCACGGCATCCACTCGTGCGTGAACGTCGTCTCGGGCCCCGAGGGTCAGGCGGGCGGGATCCTGTTGCGTGCGGGCGAGGTGGTGCACGGGGCGGATGCCGTCGCGGTGCGCCGCCGTGCGACGCCCCCTCTGACGTCGACTGCGCTGCGCGACCTCGCGCGCGGGCCCGGTCGATTCGGCCAGTCGGCGGGCCTGCGGCATCCGATCCACGACGGCATCGACGCGATCACCGGAGCGGAGTTCGCGGGCGCCCGCGCCGAGCTGTGGCTGCGTGACGAACCGGTGACCGATGTGGCGACCGGGCCGAGGGTCGGTGTGGCCGGCATCGCCGGGACCGCGGCATTCCCCTGGCGCTTCTGGATCTCCGGCGACCCGACGGTCTCGCCGTTCCGCTGGGGGAGGGGCGCTCAGGCCGAGTCTCTCCACACCACGGGCGTCGGCAGCATGATCCCCTCACGCGGACGCTGATCGTCGCGCAGCTGCGCGAGGACGGATGCCGCGGCCGCGGCCCCGAGACCTTCGGCCGGCTGGTCGACGGTCGAGAGCAGCGGGGTGGTGCGCGTCGCCCACGTGCTGTTGTCGAAGCCGACCACGCCGACGTCATCCGGCACACGCCGTCCCGCTTCGCGCAGCGCCCACATCGCTCCGGCGGCCACCGCGTCGGACGCGGCGAAGACTCCGTCGATGTCGGGTGCTCGGTCGAGCAGTCGCTTCATGGCGGCGGCTCCGTCGGCGTAGGAGTACAGCGGCACCTCTTCGACGAGGTCCGGATCGAAGTCGTCGCCGAGAGCGTCGGTGAATCCGGCGAGTCGATCGGTGCCCGAGTCGCGGTCGAGGGCGGCGGCGATCATGCCGACCCTCGTGCGACCGGTCGCCAGCAGACGTGAGGTGACGGCCTGCGCGGCGCCGCGGTTGTCGACGCCGACCCAGGCGGCATCGACGTCGGGTGGGTGGCCGACGTAGGCGACAGGCAGGTCGAGTCGCATCACGGCCTTGGTGATCGGATCCTGCGCTCGGGCCGAGACGATCACAGCGCCGTCGACGAACCCGCCGTTGAGGTAGCGGGCGACGCGTTCGGTGTCTCGCACCGAGTCGACCACGAGGCAGACCATCTGGTAGTCCGCCTCGGAGAGAGTCTCGTTCGTGCCGAGCATGATCGCGCCGATGTTGGGGTCTTCGAGGAACAGCGCGTGCGGCTCGTGCACGATGAACGCGATGGCCTGGGTGCGCTGTCGCACGAGGTTCTGGGCGGCGGTGTTCGGCACGTAGCCGACCTCGCGGATCGCCTCTTCGATCGCGGTGCGCGCGGCGTCCGACACGTAGCCGCCGTTGATCACGCGGCTGACGGTTCCCCTGGAGACTCCGGCGACGCGCGCGACATCGTGCACGGTGCTGCGACGACGGGCCGAAGTGCTCATGATCGACAGCCTAGCGACCCGGACTTGACGGGATTCGCCACGACATGCGACGATGTGTGCACGTTCACAGAAATCCCGATCGCTGTCTCGACGCAGCGGACTGTGCACGTGCACACATGATCCGCAAAGGAGCGTCACCGATGGCCGCCGCTGTGTCCGACCGCATCGCCACCCTCTCCGCAGGGCGCGGCCTCGTCTTCGGATGCGACTACAACCCGGAGCAGTGGGACCGCAGCGTCTGGCCCGACGACGTGCGGCTCATGCAGCAGGCCGGCGTGGGTCTCGTGGCGATCAACATCTTCGGCTGGTCGTCGATCAACCCCGCCAGGGGAGTGTGGGACTTCGCGGCGCTCGACGAGATCATCGCGCTGCTGCACGCCGCGGACATCCGCATCAACCTCGGCACCGGCACGGCCTCGCCCGCACCGTGGCTCACCGCGCAGCATCCCGAGATCCTGCCGGTCGGCGAAGACGGGACCGTCTTCCAGCAGGGCGGTCGTCAGGGGTACTGCCCGAGCTCGCCCCTCTTCCGCGCGTACGCCGCCGAGGTCGTCACCCGTGTCGTCGAACGCTACGGCGACCACCCGGCCGTCGCGCTCTGGCACGTGTCGAACGAGCTGGGCTGCCACAACGCGCTCTGCTACTGCGACACGAGCGCCGAGGCCTTCCGTGGCTGGCTGCGCGAGCGGTACGCCGACATCGACGCGCTGAACCGCGCGTGGGGCACGACATTCTGGAGCCAGCGCTACAGCGACTTCGACGACGTGCGGGTGCCCGCTCAGGCCCTCTCGCTGCGCAACCCGGGGCAGATCCTCGACTTCCAGCGCTTCAGTTCCGACGAGCAGCTCGCGCTCTACCGCGCCGAAGCCGCGATCCTGCGCGAGCGGAGCGACGTGCCGGTGACGACCAACTTCATGGTCACCGCGCACATCCGCAACCTCGACTACTGGTCGTGGGCGGGCGAGATGGATCTGATCGCCAACGACCACTACCTCGACCGTCGCCTCGACGACGCGCGAGGCGAGCTCTCGTTCGCCGCCGACCTCACCCGCGGCCTCGCCCAGGGTGCGCCGTGGCTGCTCATGGAGACCTCGACCGGCGCAGTGAACTGGCAGCCCTACAACCTCGCCAAGGCTCCCGGTGAGCTGCAGCGCAACATCGCCGCGCACATCGCGCGCGGCGCCGACGGCATCTGCTTCTTCCAGTGGCGTGCGTCGACCCAGGGCGCCGAGAAGTACCACACGGCACTCGTGCCGCACGCGGGCGAGGACTCCGACCAGTGGCGCGAGGTCGTCGCGCTCGGCGGACTCCTCGATCGCCTGGGCGAGGTCGCCGGGACGCGCGTCGTCGCCGACGCCGCACTGTTCTTCTCCTGGGAGAGCTGGTGGGCCGCCGAGAACGAGGGCCGTCCGAGCGAGGCGCTGACCTACCTCGGCCAGGTGCATGCCGCGCATGCCGCGCTGGCGGATGCCGGCATCACCACAGACGTCGTACGCCCCGGCGGCGACCTCGACGGCCACCGCCTGCTGATCGTTCCCGCGCTGCACCTCATCGGCGATGCGGATGCCGCGGCGATCGCCCGCGCGGTCGAGAACGGCGCGACAGCACTGATCACCTTCTTCAGCGGCATCGTCGACGAAGAAGACAGAGTGCGCACCGGCGGCTATCCCGGCGCGTTCCGCGACCTGCTCGGCATCCGCTCGGAGGAGTTCACGCCCCTGCGTCCCGACGAGACCGTCACCCTGACCGACGGCACGACCGCGACAGTGTGGAGTGAGCGCCTGAAGGCCACGGATGCCGAGGTCATCGCGTCGTTCGTCGACGGCCCCGCCGCCGGACGCCCCGCGATCACGCGGCGCGCGACGGGAGCGGGCGAGGCCTGGTTCCTCGGCACCCAGCCCGCTCGCGAGGACTACCGCGCACTGATCGCACGGCTCGCCGCATCCGCGGGTGTCGCGCCCGTCCCCGGCGCCGGACCCGACGTCGAGATCGTGCGCCGCACCGGCGATGCCGGCTCGTTCCTGTTCGTCATCAACCACGGATCCACGGATGCCGAGGTCGCGGCCGCAGGTCACGACCTCGTCACCGACGCCCGCGCCACCGGCCTGGTGCCGGCCGGTGCGGTCCGCATCATCAAGGAGGATGTATGACCACCACGCTCGCCGCTCCGGCGGTCGCCTCAGCGCCGAAGGCGCCGGGCCGCCGTCGACGGATCCCGCACAAGGGCGCCATCGCCTTCCTCATCGTGCCCTTCGGCGTGCTGTTCGCGCTGTTCTACGTCGTCCCCATCGCCTACGCGTTCTGGCAGTCCCTGCTCGTGGTCGAGCGCGACGGCACCTTCGGCAAGGCCGAGCAGGTGTTCGGCGGCTTCACGCAGTACGTGCTCGTCTTCCAGAACGAGGCCTTCTGGGCATCGATGGGGCGGATGCTGACCTTCGGCGTCGTGCAGGTGCCGGTCATGCTCGGCCTGGCCCTGCTGTTCGCGCTGCTGCTGGACTCGCCGCTCGTCCGCGGCAAGCGCTTCTTCCGCCTCGCGTTCTTCGTGCCGTATGCGGTTCCCGGTGTCATCGCCGCGATCATGTGGGGCTCGCTGTTCTCGCCCAACCTCTCGCCGTTCACCGCGATCACCAAGAACATCGACTTCCTCGGGGCAGACCTCGTGCTGTGGTCGATCGCGAACGTCGTGACGTGGGTCTACGTCGGCTACAACATGCTGATCATCTACTCGGCGCTGCTCTCGATCCCGCAGGAGCTCTACGAGGCGGCCATCCTCGACGGCGCCGGACAGTGGCGCATCGCCTGGTCGATCAAGATCCCGCTGGTGCGCCCGGCGATCGTGATGACCGCGATCTTCTCGATCATCGGCACGCTGCAGCTGCTCGCCGAACCGCAGGTCTTCCGTTCGTTCAGTTCGGCGGTCACGAGCACGTTCACCCCGAACATGACCGTCTACGCCACGGCATCCATCCCGAACACCAACCTCGCGGCCGCCTTCTCGGTCGTGCTGGCCGTGACGACGTTCGTGCTGTCGTTCGGATTCATGAAGTACATGCAGCGCAAGGAGCAGAACGCATGAGCACCATGACGATCGTCGCCCCCGGTCGGGGCTCGCGCGCACAGGCCCCGCGCGGAAAGGGTGCTCGCGAATCGGGCATCTCCCGCACCGGCGCCATGCTGATCATGGCCGTGTTCACGGTCTACTTCCTGCTGCCGCTGTGGTGGCTGCTCGTCGCGTCGAGCAAGGAGACCGGCGACATCCTGACCACCGCCCCGCTGTGGTTCGCCGACTTCCACCTGCTCGACAACATCGCCGAGCTGTTCGCCTACCGCGACGGCGTCTACCTGCGCTGGCTGCTGAACTCGGTGCTCTACGCCGCGCTCGGCGGTGCCATCGCGACCCTGCTCGCCGCCATGGCCGGCTACGCCCTCGCGAAGTACCGGTTCCCGGGCCGCGACCTGATGTTCGACATCGTGCTCGGCGGAGTGCTGGTTCCGGCCACGGCCCTCGCGCTGCCGCTGTTCCTCATCTTCAGCCAGGCGCAGCTGACCAACACGTTCTGGTCGGTGTTCCTGCCGTCGATCGTGAGTCCGTTCGGCGTCTACCTGGCGCGGATCTTCGCGGCCTCCTCCGTTCCCGACGAACTGCTCGAGGCGAGTCGGCTCGACGGCGCGGGGGAGATCCGCACGTTCTTCACGGTCAGCATCCGACTGATGACGCCCGCGCTGGTGACGATGTTCCTCTTCCAGTTCGTCGCCATCTGGAACAACTTCTTCCTGCCGATGATCATGCTGCGATCCGAAGACCTCTTCCCGGTCGTCTTCGGTCTCTACAACTGGAACAACCAGCTGAACCAGCTGCCGGAACTCCGTGGTCTCGTGCTGATCGGCGCTCTGCTGTCGGTCATCCCGCTGATCGTCACCTTCCTCCTGCTCCAGCGCTTCTGGCGCAACGGACTGGGCGCCGGCGCCCTGAAGTGAGCAGGCGGCCGCCCGGACCGACCGGACGGCCCGCACCACCGCACCATCCCTACCGCACCACCCCCATCGCATCCACGAAAGGATCGAAATGCAGCATTCGAAGATGAAGGCAGCCGCTGTCATCGCCATCTCGGCACTCGCGCTCGCCGGTTGCTCGGCGTCCGGCGGAGACAGCTCCGGCACCGGCGGCGAAGCCGCCGCGTGCACCCCGGCGGACGGCGACGTCACGCTCGAGTTCACCTCCTGGATCCCCGGCATCGAAGACGTCGTCGAGATCTGGAACGAGGCCAACCCCGAGATCCAGGTCGACGTGCAGACCGGCCCGAACGGCAACGGCGGCACGTACCAGAACTTCTTCAACCAGATCAAGGCCGGCGATGCGCCCGACCTCGGTCAGATCGAGTACGACGCGCTGCCGAACTTCCTCGTGCAGGACGGCCTCGAAGACCTCAGCGGCTGTGAGGACGTCGTCGCCGCGGAGGACCAGTTCGTCGACTGGGCCTGGGGACAGGTCACCCTCGGCACCGAGGGCGTCTACGGCGTTCCGCAGGACACCGGCCCCATGGCGCTGTTCTACCGCGCCGACCTGTTCGAGCAGAACGGCATCGCGATCCCCACCACGTGGGACGAGTACCGCGAGGCGGCCGTGAAGATCCGTGACCTCGGCGGATACATCACCAACTTCTCGCAGTCGGACATCAACCAGTTCGCCGGCTTCGCCTGGCAGGACGGCGCTCAGTGGTTCTCGAGCGACGACGAGGGCTGGACGGTGTCGCTGGCCGACGACGCGACCACCACGGTCGCCGACTTCTGGCAGAGCATGCTCGACGACGACCTCGTCGCCACGGTTCCCGCCTGGACCGACGAGTGGAACAACGCCTACAACTCCGGTCAGGTCTGGACCTGGAACTCCGCCGTCTGGGGCGCCAACTCGATCTCCAGCGGAGCCCCCGACACCGCCGGCTCCTGGGCTGTCGCACCGCTGCCGCAGTGGGAGGCCGGCGGCACCGCGGCCGGCAACTGGGGCGGGTCGTCGACCGCTGTCCTCAAGGGCAGCGAGCACGTCTACGAGGCGACGAAGTTCGCGCTGTGGCTCAACACGTCGGATGAGGCGCTGACCGCGCTCGCCGAGGCCGCCAACCTCTACCCGGCCACGACAGCCGGTCTCGAGCTGCCGGTCTACGCCGAGGGCGTCGAGTTCTACGGCGGACAGAAGATCTACGACGTCTTCGCCGACGCCGCCACCCAGGTCTCGCCCGACTTCGCGTGGGGCCCGACCATGACCCAGACCTACTCGGACGTGTCCGACGGTTTCAAGGCCGCGGTCTCGGGCAACGGCACTCTGCTCGACGCGATCGAGAAGGGCCAGACGGCGACCATCGACGCGCTCAAGGCCGCATCGATCCCCGTCACGGAGTAACACCTCTCGGAGGCCCGCCCGTATGCTCACGGGCGGGCCTCCCCTTTTCGTCTGGAGCGGCAATGAGCGAACTCGTCCACCTGACCTCGGCCGGCGTCAGCGTCGTCATCGACACGACGAGTGCGCGACTGCTGCACTGGGGCGCGGCGCTCGACACCGCCGACCTCGACGCACTCGCGGTGTCGTCGACCGGGGCTGTGACGTTCAGCTCGTTCGACGCCTCGCGCACCGTCCCGCTGCTGGCCGTCGAAGCCGACGGATGGTCCGGCGCCCCGGCGCTCGCCTGGCACCGCGGCGGGCTGCACAGCGCGCCGCTGCTGCGCTCGACCGGGTGGAAGGCGACGGAGTCATCGCTGCGCGGGGAGTTCGCGGATCCCGCGGCCGGCGCATCCGTCGTCCTCGATCTCGAGCTGGATGCCGTCGGCGTGCTCACCGCCCAGGTGTCGGTGACGAGCACGGCGGATGCTGCCGAGCCGCTCGACCTGCTCGCCGCGCGCATCCTGCTGCCGATCCCCGCACATGCGACCGAGGTGCTCGATCACACCGGACGCTGGACGGGCGAGCGGCGACCACAGCGAGGTGCCCTGCGCCACGGAGCGCACCTGCGTCAGGTGCGCCGCGGTCGTGGTGGCCACGACGCCCCGTACCTGACCGCGATCGGCACCGACGGGTTCGGCTTCCGCCGAGGGGAACTGTGGACCGCGCACGTCGCGTGGAGCGGGGACCTCGAAGTCGGCGTCGAGAGGCTCCCCGAGGGCGCCGGCGTTCACGGGGCGGTGCTCGGCGGGGGAGAACTGCTGCTGCCCGGCGAGATCCGGCTCGGCGCGGGGGAGACCTACGTCTCGCCGCAGGTGTTCCTCGCCTACGGCGAGAGCGGGCTCGACTCCGTGTCGGCCCGCCTGCATCAGACCGTCCGCGCGTTCTCCGCACACCCCACTACGCCGCGCCCTCTCGTGCTCAACACCTGGGAGGCCGTGTACTTCGACCACGACCCCGCGAAGATCATCGAGCTCGCCGAGGCTGCGGCATCCGTCGGCGTCGAGCGGTTCGTGCTCGACGATGGATGGTTCCGCGGACGCCCCGACGACCGATCAGGACTCGGCGACTGGTTCATCGACGACGCCAAGTGGCCGGAGGGGCTGCGGCCGCTCGCCGATCAGGTGCACGGTCTCGGGATGCAGTTCGGTCTCTGGTTCGAGCCTGAGATGGTGAACCCGGTCTCCGACCTCGCCGCGCAGCATCCGGACTGGGTGCTGCAGGCCGCGCCCGACGCGCCCACCTGGCGGCATCAGAAGGTGCTCGACCTGGCGAACCCGGATGCTGCGGCCCACCTGCTGGAGCGCATCGACGCCCTGGTCTCCGAGATCGGCATCGACTTCATCAAGTGGGACCACAACCGCGACCTGCACGCCGCGGTGTCGCCGCACACCGGCCGCGCGTCCGTGCATGCTCAGACGGCCGCCTTCTACGCCCTGCTCGACGCGCTGCGCGAGCGGCATCCCTCTCTCGAGATCGAGTCGTGCGCGAGCGGCGGAGCCCGCGTCGACCTCGGGGTGCTCCAGCGCACCCAGCGCGTCTGGGGCTCGGACTCGAACGATCCGATCGAACGGCAGCAGATCCAGCGCTGGACAGGCACTCTCGTGCCCCCGGAGGTCGTGGGGTCTCACGTCGGTCCGCCGGTCGCCGAGACGACGCATCGCGCGGCATCCTTGCCGTTCCGCATGGCCACCGCGCTGTTCGGGCACGCTGGCATCGAGTGGGACATCACGCGGTGCACGGATGACGAGCGGGAGGCGCTGACCCGCTGGACGGCGCTCTATCGCGAGCTGCGGCCGCTGCTGCACTCCGGGGTCACCGTGCGCAGCGACGAGGTCGACGACGAGACGCTGCTGCACGGCGTCGTCGCGGTCGACGGCTCGCGCGGTGTGTTCGCGTGGGTGCGGCAGGGTGCGTCGGTCGACGCGTTCACGCCGCGCACCCGCATCCCCGGACTGCAGCCCGGCGGGCGCTACCGGCTGCGGGTGCGGGACGAGCTGGGAACCGCGACGCGGCATCAGGTCTCGGATCCCGCCTGGCTGGATGCCGGGATCGAGGCGACCGGCGCGTTCTTCGAGGCGGTCGGGGTGCCCCTGCCCCTGCTCGCGCCGGGGGCGGCGCTGCTGCTCGAGGTCGTTCGGGTCTGACTCGGGGTCGTGCTAGACTGACTCTTTGTCTGCGCACACTCCTGTGCGTAGTTCGCGTGCTTCCCCTTCTTCGGCCGAGAGATCGGCGATGCGGGGTGGCGCGCAGACAAGGGATCTTGGGTGAGACCGTCCGGTCTCACGGTATAGAAGGAGTCACATCATGGCAGCAGTGTGCCAGGTGACAGGAGCTGTTCCCGGCTTCGGTCACAACGTCTCGCACTCGCACCGCCGGACGAAGCGTCGCTTCGACCCGAACGTGCAGAAGAAGACCTATTTCGTCGCTTCGCTCGGTCGTAAGATCACGCTCAACGTGTCCGCCAAGGGCATCAAGGTGATCGACGTCCGCGGCATCGAGAACGTGGTCAAGGACCTCCAGGCGAAGGGTGTGAAGCTCTAATGGCCAAGAAGGCTCAGGACGTACGTCCGATCATCAAGCTGCGCTCCACGGCAGGTACGGGCTACACGTACGTGACCAAGAAGAACCGCCGCAACACCCCCGACCGCCTCGTGCTCAAGAAGTACGACCCGGTCATCCGTCAGCACGTCGAATTCCGAGAGGAGCGTTGATCAATGGCTAAGAAGAGCAAGATCGCTCGCAACGAGCAGCGCAAGGTCATCGTCGAGCGTTACGCAGAGCGTCGCGCCGAGCTGAAGAAGACCCTGGTCGACCCGAACGCCACCGACGAGGCCCGCGAGGCCGCACGCGTCGGCCTGCAGAAGCTGCCGCGCAACGCGTCGCCGGCTCGCGTGCGTTCGCGCGACGTCATCGACGGCCGCCCCCGCGGTGTCCTCACGAAGTTCGGCGTCTCGCGCGTCCGCTTCCGTGACATGGCACACCGTGGCGAGCTGCCCGGTGTCACCAAGTCCAGCTGGTAAGTCTCAGCAGACAAGCCGAAAGGGGCGAGGATCTTCGGATCCTCGCCCCTTTCGCTGTCCCCGAGCCTGTGTCCCGGCATCCGCATCCCGGCATTCGCGACTCGTGTCCCGCATCCGCATCCGCGTCCCGCATCCGCGTCCCGCATCCGCGTCCCGGGTTGCGGCCCTCGCTGCGAAGGGGATCTCTCGCTGAGAAGGGGATGCTGCGCCATTCGCTCCTTCATTGCATGAGATCTCCTTCGCAGCAGTCGCTCTGCACCGAGGGGCCGAGTTCACGGTTCTCTACAGGGGCCGGGTGCGCGGCCGCCTCGGAAGTCGACCACGGGGGAGTATCGCCTGATGGATGCGGTCACCGAGCTCGAACGTCAGGGTGGGATCGCGCGCGTCGAGCGACTTCGGTCACTCGGGGTGAGCGCTCACACACTGCGCCGTGCGAAGGAGCTCGGTGCGGTGAGATCGATCCGTCGAGGATGGATTGCGCTGCCCGACGCCGACCCGATCGTCGTGGGCGCCGCGACTCGCGGGGTCGTCATCACCTGCGTCACCGCAGCCGAGCGCATGGGGTTGTGGGTGCCGAACGCATCGTCTGTCCACGTGGCTGCCCGCCCGAATGCCGCCCGCGTGCGGGTGCCGTCGCAGGTCGTCGTCCACTGGTCGCGCCCGGTGGTTCAGCGCGACCCCGACTCCACCGTCGACGGGCTCGTCAACACCCTCGCCGTGGTGGCGCGCTGCCAGCCGAGAGAGACCGCCCTGGTGATCTGGGAGTCGGCTCTGAACAAGGGGCTCGTCGACGAGCGTGTGCTGTCGCGATTCGAGCTGCCGCCCGCCGCCCGGGAGCTGCTCGAATCCGCCAGGCCGTTCTCGGACTCGGGTCTCGAGACGATCTTCGTGTCGAGGCTGCGGTGGTTGGGTCTTGCGATGGTGCAGCAGGCGTGGCTGCACGGACACCGTGTCGACCTCCTGATCGGCGAGCGCCTGGTGATTCAGATCGACGGAGCGACACACGTCGGAGCACAGCGGACGGCTGACATCGAGCATGACGCACAGCTCGTGCTCCGTGGCTATCACGTGCTGCGGTTCGGATACGAGCAGATCATGGCTCGCTGGCCAGAAGTGCAGGCGATCATCATGGATGCTGTCGCTCAGGGCAGGCATCTCGGCTGATGTCCTCGCTTGCAGAGAAGGAGATCTCACCCAGCGAAGGACCGAATGCGTCATCCAGTCCTTCGCTGCGCGAGATCTCCTTCGCACATCGAGGCGTTCTCCGTATCGCGGATGCGCTCCGAGGCGCCGCAGCGCCCCGCATCAGGCGACGGATGCTGTCGCGTGCTCCACCGCCCAGGTGAGCGCGTAGTCGGCGATCTCCTCCCAGCCGTCCTGGCTGACGAGACGGTGGGTGCGGCCCGCATACTCCTTGTACTCGACGATGGCGGTGCTGCCGGACGAGTGGTACTTCTTCACGATCGCGCGTCCGATGGCCGGGGGCACGACGTGGTCGATCTCGCCGGTGATGACGAGCAGCGGGGCGCGGTCGGCGCGTGCGTAGTCGACGTGGGTGACTCCGCCCTTCTCGTTGAGCACCGAGGTCACGCCCTCGAAGAAGACCTTGTTGTAGGAGTTCACGGCGTACTCCTCCCAGAGGGCGTCGGATGCTGCGCGGGGGAGGTCGTTGCCGAACGTGAAGTGGAAGTGGCGCTTCGACAGCGGCTTGGCTCCGTTGATGCCGAAGGGGTTGGAGAGGATCGGCGTTCCGGTCCACAGGGTCGAGAGGGGCAGTGCGGTGACGCCGGCGGTCTGTCCCGGGGCCACGCCCACGTAGGCGGCGCCGAGGCCGCGGTCGGCGAGCATCTGGGTGAGCACGCCGCCGAACGAGTGGCCCATGATGATCGGCTTGACCGGAAGCGCCCGGATGACGCGCTCGTAGTTGTCGGCGATCTGCTTCAGGCCGATCCCCTTGAGGGCCGACGGGTTGCGGCGGATGTCCTCGACGGAGCGGTCGTCGATCCCGGGCCATCCCGGGATGATCACCTCGTGGCCCTGCGCGCGGAACCGCTCGGCCCACGTGTCCCAGCTCTTCGGCGTCATCCAGAGTCCGTGGATCAGGACGATCGGGGTCTTGTCGGTGCTGTTCATCGTTTCTTCTCCTATGTCTGCCCCGCCCGGTGCGAGTGCGTTACGCTGATAGTAGACCGAACGTTCTATATAGCACAACCTATTCCCGAAAACCCGAATCGGATGACACGATGAGAGGGATCATCATGAAGACCACGACTTCCACCTCCGCTCCGACGACGGCTCCGAAGCGGCCCAGCGCAGCCCGCACCCGGCTGATCGACACCGCCACCAGGCTCTTCTACGAAGAGGGGATCCATGCGGTCGGCGTCGACCGCATCATCGATGAGGCCGCGGTCACCAGGGCGACGCTCTACAACCAGTTCGGCGGCAAGGAGAACCTCGTCCTCGCGTACCTGCGCAACGAAGACGAGATGCTCCGCGCGATGTTCGCCGACGCGGGCGAGGCGGTGACGGATCCTGCGCAGCTGGTCGACGCCGTGATCGACGGCATCGCCGCCGACATCCGCCTCCGACACACGCGTGGCTGCCCGTTCATCAACGCGGCAGCGGAGTATCCGGATGCCGACGGTGCCGTCCGTCTGCTGATCGACGAGCACCGGGAGTGGTTCCGCTCGACGCTCCAGGCCGTCGCCGAGCAGGCCGGCCTCGAGAGCCCCGTCGATGTCGCGGCGTCCCTCGTGCTGCTGCGCGACGCCGCGCTCGTCGGCGGGTACCTCGACGGAGACGAGCGGGTCACGCCGGCGTTCGAGCGCACCGCGCGCTCGGTGGTCGCCGCCCACCGCCCGCTCTGACGCGGCGACGGGGCGGCGGATGGCGGCGGGTCGATGGCGGCCAGCTGGCGGCTGACTGGCGGCTCGGTGGCGTGGCGGCGGATCGGGGCCGCTGGAGAGCATGGAGGACATGAACACGACACGGATCACGGAACTGCGCCAGGCGCAGGGGTGGACTCAGGAACGACTGGCGACCGAGAGCGGCGTGGGACTCAGAACCGTGCAGCGCCTGGAAGCCGGACAGGATGCGAGCCTGGAGACGCTGTCTCTGGTCGCGGATGCGCTGCAGGTGCCGGTGCGGGACCTCTTCGCCACGATCGACGATGAGGCACTCAGCAGCCGGGTCGATTCGCTGCAGCAGCGCACGGATGACCAGCAGGCCGCGCGTGATCGCATCGCCCACGCCTGGACCTGGCTCTATGTCGGCATCGGCATCGTGTGCACGCTGCTGAGCTTCACGTTCTCGTATGGACTCGTGCTGTTCCTGTCCTACTGGGTGGGCGGGTACGTGATCCTCACTGCGCTGCGTCGGATCGTCCTCGAGCCCCGGCTGGACGCCCGGTACCCGTTGTCGAAGGAGACCCGCACCCGTCGTGCGAAGCGCCGCGCCGCGATGGCCTCCGCCACGGCCGACGACGCATCCCCGACCGCCACGACGACGGCCGAACCGACCTGAGACGCGTCGTCGCCCGGGCTGACCTGCGCGCGCCGAGCGAAGGAGATCTCTCTCACGCAAGGATCGAACGGTGATTCCGAGCCTTCGCGGCAAGAGATCTCCTTCCCACGATGAGGCCGACAGGCGCGCTGAAATCGATGCCCCACGAGTCACATTCGTCACTTCTGCCCCACGACACGCCGCCGAAAAGCCCAAAACCCGCGAAATGACGCGGAAATGTGGGTGGTGGTTGGTACATTCAAGGCGGTCACTCGACCAACGGAGGGCAGCAGCCCTCTGAACCACAACGATGCGACGGGAACCTCGTCGCTGGAGGATGACATGGCTGACAAGTCCATCACCAAGACCGAGCTCGTCGCGAGCATCGCTTCTGCCACCGGCCAGAGCCAGGCCACCGTCTCGGGTGTCCTCGACGCGCTGTTCTCCTCGGTCTCCGACGCTGTTGCCAAGGGCAGCAAGGTCTCGATCCCGGGCTGGATCTCGTTCGAGCAGGTCGCGACCGCAGCTCGCACGGGCCGCAACCCGCAGACCGGCGCCGAGATCAAGATCCCGGCCGGCCACCGCGTCAAGGTGACCGCTGGTTCCAAGCTCAAGGCTGCCGTCAAGTAAGACCGCACCTCTTCGAAGGCCGCTCCCGATCCGTCGGGGGCGGCCTTCGTGCGTCCTCCCCGGATCCGCGGCTTAGGCTGGAGGGGTGAGTGCCCGCGCCGTGCAGACCCCGACCCGCTCCGCGTATCGCGCGGCCGGAATCGGCATCCTGCTCGCGACCGGACTGATCGGCGTGATCTTCGCCCTCGTGATCGGCGGAGGCGCGGCTCCGCTGCTGCTGCAGGATCCGGGTCCCTTCGTGCGCTGGGCCACCCCCATCGTCAAGCTCGTGATGAACATCGCGGCCGCGGCGATGCTGGGTTCGCTCGTGCTGGCGCTGTTCGCCCTGCGCAGCGAGGAGAAGTCATTCGACACGGCGCTCAACACGGCCTCGGCGGGCGCTGCCGTCTTCACGGTCACCGCCGGCATCAGCGGATTCTTCACCTTCATGGCGGCCTTCAACCCGCAGCTGAGCGCCGAGCGCGAGTTCGGTGAGCAGCTCGGACGATTCCTGCTGCAGCTGCCGCTCGGTCAGTCATGGCTGATCACCACCATCATGGGTTCGGTGATCACCGTGCTCGCGTTCGCGTGGCGCACGTGGACGCCGACGCTCATCACGGCGATCCTCGCCGCGGCATCCTTCCTTCCGCTGGCGACGCAGGGTCACTCCGGGGAGCTCGCCGGTCACAACATCGCGGTGAACTCGATCCTGCTGCACACGATCGGCGCGGCGGTGTGGCTCGGCGGCCTGCTGCTCGTCGTGATCCTGCGCGACCGCTCGGGCGTGGGCACGGCGCAGCTGGTGAGCCGCTATTCGAGTCTCGCGATCGCCGCGTTCGCCGTCGTCGCGATCTCGGGTCTCGCCCGCTCCGTCGTCTCGTTCGGCGACATCTCGCAGCTCTGGACGCCGTACGGCACCATCCTGCTCGCGAAGGTCGTGCTCCTCGTCGGTATGGGAATGCTGGGCGCCTGGTATCGCACCCGCCTGATCCCTCGGCTCGAGGACGACGGATCCGCGCGCTGGTTCTGGATGCTGGTGCTGTGCGAGGTCGCTCTGATGGGTCTGGCCTCGGGAGCTGCCGCCGCGCTCGCGCGCACGCCCCCGCCCACCGGCGAGGAGGCGGCGTTCGTGCAGACCCCCGCCGAGAACCTCACCCGCTCCCCGCTGCCGCCGGAGTTCACGATCGACCGCTGGTTCACGGCGTGGGACATCGACGTGCTCTGGCTGGTGGCCGCCGGGTTCGGCCTCTTCCTCTACCTCGCCGGCGTGCGCCGACTGCGGCTCCGTGGCGACCGCTGGCCGATCCACCGCACCGTGTTCTGGGTGCTGGGAATGCTGATGCTGCTCTGGGTCACGGGCGGCCCGATCAACGCGTATCAGGAGTATCTCTTCAGCGTGCACATGCTGGGGCACATGATGCTGTCGATGGCGATCCCGCTGCTGCTGGTCTCGGGGGCGCCGGTCACGCTGGCCCTTCGAGCGATCCACAAGCGCGACGACGGCACCCGCGGTGGTCGCGAATGGATCATGTGGGCCGTGCACTCGCCGTTCTCGAAGGTCGTCACCCACCCGTTCGTGGCGGCGGGCATCTTCATCCTGTCGCTGTGGGCGTTCTACTTCACCGACCTGGTGCGCTGGTCGATGTTCGAGCACCTCGGCCACGAGTGGATGGTCGCGCATTTCCTCATCTCCGGCTACCTGTTCGTGCTGAGCCTGGTCGGCGCCGACCCGGTGCCCTACCGTCTGCCCTACCCGGGGCGCCTCATCACCCTGATCGCCATCATGGCCATGCACGCCTTCTTCGGCGTCGCGATCATGATGCAGGAGGGGCTGATGGTCGCCGACTGGTTCGGGTCGATGGGTCGCACCTGGGGCCCGACGCCCATCGAGGATCAGTACATCGGCGGCGGCATCGCGTGGTCGATCGGAGAGATCCCGACTCTGATCCTCGCGATCACCGTGGCGATCCAGTGGAGCCGCAGCGACACCAAGCTGCAGAAGCGCCGCGACCGGCATGCAGACCGCACGGGCGAGGCCGAGCTCGAGGAGTACAACCAGAAGCTCGCGGCTCTCGCCGAGCGCGACCTGCGTCAGGCGGAGCGCGACGCGCGGTGACCGTGCTCCCGGCGGGCGTCAGCCCGTGGACTCCTCGTCGGGGGATCCGACCCGGATGGATACCTTGCCGTCGGGGAGGATCGTGATCGATCCGTTCACCTGGAACGGGACGTCCTCCGACCGCTCCTGAACCGAGCCGTCGAAGAGCGAGCGGATCTCGACGTCGACGTGCGCGACGGCATCCGTCGGAGGGATCTTCCAGTGTCCGCCGTCGGGCACGACGCTCACCTGCGGTTGTGCGGCGATCGACCACTTCGGCAGCGAGGCGAGGCGGTTGGAGACCTCGAGGCCGAACGGGCAGGCGGTCGGCTGCAGCACCTCCTGCGTCGTGCAGGCGGTGAGGAACTCCTCGACCCGCTGCTGCACCACCGCGACGAAGTCCGAGGTGGGCTCGGTCTGCACGTCGACGGGCGTGGTGGCGAGCGGGGTGTCGGCGAGGACGCCGATGCCCTCGGACTCCGCGATCGCAGTGTCGACGGTGACCGAGTACAGCCCCGGCGTGAAGACCAGCAGGGGAAGGGGATCGAGGGGTGCGGCCTCCGCCCCGGCGGGTGAGACCTGGCGGCGATCCATCTCGAAGCCGTTGACGGCGAACTGATCGGCACCGCGCACCGTGAGCTCGACCACGGCCAGCGGGCTCGTCGTGAAGCGCCAGTTGGGGGTGACCCCCGCCCAGCCGTCCTGCTCGACGGTGAAGGTGGTGGTGCCGGCGTGCCCGCTCGCCTCGTACGACACGGTCACCTCGGTCTTGCCGGACTCGTCGGCCTGTTCCGACTGCACCTCCACGTCGGTGAGCGGCGCGAGTGCCGAGTGACGCAGCAGCGCCTCCGACGCCGTGGCTCCGATGCCGGCGATCTCGAGGGTCTCCCGATCGATCGCGACGCCGGGCACGCGCAGAGCGTCAGCCGCTCGTCCTTCCGAGAGCAGGTCGAGGTAGCGCACGACGAACGCCGACGGCCCGTAGAACTGCTGGTACAGGGTGGCTCCACCTGCACCGAGAGCGGCGACGAGCACGAGGCCGATGACCGCGAGGAGCGCGAGATCGGCAGCGAGGCGCGAGCGCCGGGGCGCCTTCGTCTCGACCTGCTGCATGGCGTCAGTCTAGAAGCGTGGCCTGGGACGACGCCGTGCGTGAGTCGGTGTGCGTCGGCCGCGATCGCTGTGTTCCTCGGATGCCGGGCGGCGCCGCCACGTAGCATGGGGAGGCACGGTCTCGCCGTGCATTCCCGCCTCCGTCCGTGTGAGAGAACCGTGTCGCTTCCCGCCCTGTCCGAAGAGCAGCAAGAGCTGTTCCGGTTGATCGAGGACACCAGCGAGCACGTCTTCATCACCGGTCGAGCGGGCACCGGCAAGTCGACGCTGTTGCAGTACTTCTCGTGGAACACCAAGAAGCAGATCGCCATCTGCGCGCCGACCGGCGTCGCCGCGCTCAACGTCGAGGGTCAGACGATCCACTCCCTGTTCCGGCTGCCGATCGGACTGATCGGCGACTCGGACATCGATCAGAACGACAACACGCGACGGATTCTCAATGCGATCGAGACGCTCGTGATCGACGAGATCTCGATGGTCAACGCCGACCTGATGGATGCGATCGACCGTTCGCTCCGTCAGGCGCGGGGCAAGCGGGGCATCCCGTTCGGCGGAGTGCAGATCGTGATGTTCGGCGATCCGTATCAGCTGGCTCCCGTGCCGCCGCGCGGCGACGAGCTGCGCTACGTCAAGGACCACTACCGCTCGTTCTGGTTCTTCGACGCCAAGGTCTGGGCGGGTCCGGCCGGCGGTGAGGGTGACGAGGACGACGGGGGACTGTTCGCCGTCGACACCCGGGCCCAGCTGCACGTGCGCGAGCTCGTGCAGATCCACCGGCAGTCGGATGACGGTTTCAAGGCGATGCTGAACGCGGTGCGGTACGGGCGAGTCACCGCGGAGATCGCGGGAGTGCTGAACACGCAGGGCGCGCGCACACCACCGGACCCGGAGCCGGGAGAGGTGCCGATGATCACCCTCGCCACCCGCAACGACATCGTGAACACCATCAACAGCCGCCACCTCGCAGCGCTGCCCGGCAAGGAGCAGACGGCGCGTGCCGAGGTCAGCGGCGAGTTCGGGAAGGGCGAGGCGTCGCTGCCGGCCGAGTCGGAGCTCAAGCTCAAGATCGGCGCGCAGGTGATGTTCCTCCGCAACGACACCTCGATGTCGGGCGAGCCGCCGCGGTGGGTGAACGGCACGATCGGCACGGTCGTGCGGATCCTCGGAGAGACCGTGCGCGTCGAGATCGACGGCGAAGAGGTCGACGTCGAGCCCGCGGTCTGGGAGCGGTTCCGATACTCCTACGAGCCGAGCACCAAGAAGCTGAGCCGTGACGTCGTGGCCGAGTTCACCCAGTTCCCGCTGCGCCTCGCGTGGGCGGTCACGATCCACAAGTCGCAGGGCAAGACGTACGACCGCGCGATCATCGACCTCGGCTCAGGCGCCTTCGCTCCAGGGCAGACCTATGTGGCGCTGTCTCGGCTCACGTCCCTCGACGGGCTCTACCTGTCGAGGGCGCTGCGCCCGAGCGACATCCGCGTCGACGAGGATGTGCGCCGCTTCATGCGCGACGCGTGGCTCGCGGCATCCACTCCCGAGGTCGGGAAGGGCTGAGCCCGTTCGTCGTCAGGCGGCGACGCGTGCGCGGTCGAGGTCTTCGAAGAGCTCGGTGTTGAACCGGTAGGCGAGCAGGACCTCGTCGATCACGCGCTCGCGCTCGGCGTCGTCCCAGGGGGCGGAGTCGAGCTGCTCGCGGTAGACGTCCTTGAACGCCGACGGGTCGGCGATGTCGTCGAAAAGATAGAAGCCGATGCCGTTGGTCTCGAAGCCGAAGCGGCGTGCCATGACGCGTCCGATGAAGATGCCGCCCGACAGATCGCCGAGGTAGCGCGTGTAGTGATGCGCGACGAAGCCACCGGCCCAGGTCGCCCCGACCTGGCGGATGCGCTCGACGTAGCGCTGCGTGGTCGGCAGCGCGACGATCACATCGCGCCAGTGCGCCCCGAGGAGGAACTCGAGGTCGGCCTCGAGCGCGGGCAGGCGGGTCAGCTTGTCGCTGAGGAAGACGGATGCCACGGGGTCCTGGCGCATGCGCTCGCCCGCGCCCTCGAGGGCTTCGTAGATGAAGTAGTGCTGCGCGACGAGCGCGATGTAGTCCTCGCGCGATCCTTCGCCCTTGAGCAGGTCGGACATGAAGCCGGCACCCTCGCTGCGCGAGTGCGAACCGGAGGAGCGCTCACGGAGGGCTGCGGAGAAGGAGAGGATCTCGGACATGTGCCCAGTGTAAGGGTCGCCTAACCTGAAAGGAAACCCCTCGGTGAGCCGAGCGTCATGCGTGCGGACGCGGCTCGACCCCGAGCTTCTCGCAGGCGAGATCGTAGAGCGCGACGACCTCGCGGCGCACGGCGGGGCGCTCCGTGATCGGACCGGAGGGCCAGGGGATGCGAATCTCGGAGGCCTCGCCGGAGCGGGTGACCTTCCAGACTCCGCCGTCGCCGTCGAGGTCCGTCATCACGGCGTCGGTGATCTCGTCCGACTGAGACCCTTCGGCCGGCGCGAAGGCGCGCGTGATGAGCAGATTGTCATCGGTGTGGTCGCCGTTCATGTGGCGGAGGATCGCGGAGACGACGTCGGCATCGAACGTGTGGGGCATGGTGATCACCCTAAACGGCGTTCGGTGATGCCTTTCTTTCAGGATGGGCGTTCTAGACTCGGGAGACACGTCTTCCGGGGGTCCCCTTTCATGCAGCTTCTCTCGTCGCGCACGTTCCGCGCAGCAGTGGCCGGCGCAGCCGCGCTCGGGCTCTTCCTCACCGGCTGCACGGCCGAACCGGAGTTCAGCTACCAGCCTCCGTCCCAGGTCGACGGCCCTCTGCCTGACGACACGGTCGCCGCCATGGAGGCGGCCATCACCAACGCGCTCGCCGCATCGGGTGCCTCGGGCGCCGTCGTGGGCGTGTGGGCTCCGTGGAGCGGCAGCTGGGTCGCCGGTCTCGGCACCCAGACCCCCGGCGGCGACGAAGAGATCAGCACCGACATGTCCCTCCGGATCGCGGACATGACGCGTCTCATGACGTGCGACGTGCTCTACGGTCTGGCCGATGACGGCGTGGTCGATCTCGACGACCCCGTGCCCGACCACGTCTCGGGCGTCGCTGACATGAAGGACATCACGCTGCTCGACCTGTGCAACAGCACGAGCGGCGTCGGCTCGTCCGAGGCGACCGCGCAGGCCGCATGGCTCACCACCCCCGAGCGCGTGTGGGCACCCCTCGAGCTCGCGGCGTACGGCCTCGGCGCCCCGCGCACCACTCCGAAGACGACCTACACGAACTCGGATGCCGGCTACCTGCTGCTCGGACTCGCACTCGAGCGGGCGTCCGGCCGCACGGCCTCCGAGCTGATCGCCGAGTACGTGACCCAGCCGCTCGGTCTCTCGGCGACGTCGCTGCCTTCGCCGGCCCCGGCCCCGCCCTCTGACGGACCGGTCATGAACGGGCACTACCTGACACCCGTCGAAGGCGGGTACGACTGTGCGGCCCCGGTCGACATCACCACGCTCTCGTCGAGCACCGGCTACACCGACTCCGGCGTCGTGTCGACGATCGAGGATCTCGGTCGGTACGCCCAGGCCGAAGCCGCGCAGAAGCTGCGCACGAAGGACGAGCCGAACCGCTTCGGAGCTCCCCTGCCGCAGGGCCCCCAGGCTCCCTCCTGGCTCCAGGCCACGGGCGGGGCTCTGCTCGTCGGCTCGATGGTCGGACAGGCGGGCTGGACTCCCGGGTATCAGACGTCGGCGTTCTCCGACCCCGAGACGGGCTTCACGGTCGCAGTGTCGCTGAACAACTCGACGACCGGCGCGACGACCGCGATGTACCTGGCGTGGGAGCTCGCGGCGATCGCCTCAAAGGTGCCTGCAGCCGCGGGTGAGACCGCTCCCGAGTTCGGGCTTCCGTTCACGGCCGAGCAGTATCACCAGGCCATCACGGACTCGGCGGTCGCCTGCGTCGCACCGCCGGCCGCCTAGGGCCCGGCGCACGACCGCCGCGGCATACCGACGAAGGGAACGCCGATGGCGATCATCGACAACGCGATCTACGTCGACGGTGTCCGCACCGAGAATCCGCGGAGCCTCAGTGAGACGTTCGAGGTGCTGCGCGAACGCGGCGGCATGAGCTGGATAGGTCTGTACCGGCCGAGCGAGGCCGAGATCCGCGAGGTCGCCGACGAGTTCGGCATCCACGCTCTCGTCGTCGAGGATGCGCTCTCGGGTCACCAGCGGTCGAAGCTCGAGCGGTACGGAGACGTGCTGTTCATGGTGCTGCGATCCGCCCGGTATCTGGATGCCGCGGAGGAGGTCGAGTTCGGCGAGATCCATGTGCTCGTGGGGCCCGACTTCGTGGTGACGATCCGCCACGCGGAGTCTCCCGACCTGGGGCGGGTGCGACGCCGACTCGAAGACGACCCCGGTCTGCTGAAGCTCGGTCCGGAGGCGGTGCTCTATGCGATCCTCGACGAGGTCGTCGACGAGTACGCACCCGTGCTGTCGGGACTCGAGAACGACATCGACGAGATCGAGAGCCAGCTCTTCGAGGACGAGGTCGACGCGACGCAGCGCATCTACGAACTCGGTCGTGAGGTGATCGACTTCCAGCGCGCGGTGCAGCCTCTCGCGGGCATGCTGGACTCGCTGCTGCGAGGTTCGACGAAGTACGAGGTCGACGAGGAGCTGCAGCGGTACCTGCGCGACGTGCTCGACCACACCCTGCGCGTGTCGGAGCGCGCGAACACCTTCCGCACGGTGCTCGACAACGCGCTGACCGTCGAGTCCACGATCGTGGCGCGGCGGCAGAACGAGGAGATGCGGCGGATGACCGAGTTGAGCATCCGCCAGAACGACGAGGTCAAGAAGATCTCGGGCTGGGCGGCGATCCTGTTCGCCCCGACGCTCGTCGGCACAGTGTACGGCATGAACTTCGACCACATGCCCGAGCTGCATTGGACGCTCGGATACCCCATGGCGGTCGCTCTGATGCTGGCGATGGGCGTCGGGCTCTATTGGGCGTTCAAGCGCAAGGGCTGGCTGTAGGCCCCCCCACGGGTGCGGAAGGGAATGCGGGTGGGACTGGGGAGCAGCCCCACCCGCGAGTGCCGCGTCCGTAGGGGAACGCGAGCTCTCGGACACGAAGTCGACTCAGGTCCCCAGGGCCGGCTTCTCGTCCCACTATCAAGACGCTGACGACGCCCGTTCCTGACGCCGCAACCAATATTCCGGTCGGATCCGTGCCCGGACGTCACTTGCCGCCCGGGGTGACGACGACCGCGTACTCGGCTCCAGGACCGGTGACGCCCGACTCCGCATCGACGTATTGCAGAGTGAGCAGGTGGAATCCGAGATGGATGTCGGGGATGTAGTCGTCGGAGGACACCTCGTCGATGGCGATGAGGTGGGGCACCACGACGCCGTCGACGGCGACCTGCACCCAGCCGCCCGGGATGCCCTCGAGAGTGACGAGCGCGTCGTCCTGCTCGCCGTCGGCGTCAGCATCCCCCCGCTCGAGGTGGGGGCGGGGCTGATCACCGGAGATGACCGGCACGGGGAATGCGAGGGGTCCGACCGGCTCGCTGAGGTCCACGTCGCCGGAGGGTGAGGTGTGCTGGGCCGTGAGCGTCATGCCCTGCCTCAGTTCGCCTCCCGCGACGGAGAGCGTGAACTCACCGTCGTCGTCGACCGTCGCCTGGGCGAGGACGGAGCCGAGCTCGTCGATGACGGCGACCATGCTGCCGGGGATGCCGGTGCCGCTCACCGAGACAGCGAGGGGACTGCTGGTGTCCCACCCGTCCGGACCGATCGCGAACACGGGCGGGGTCTCGACCGGCGGGACCTCGACCGGCGGGGTCGCCACGGGGGGTCTGGTCGCCGGAGGGCCCGCCGCCGGCGGTGCGGCCACCGGGGCGCTCGGCGGCTCCGGAACGGCGCGCACAGGTGTGTCCTGCCGAGTCGTCTCGACGACCGGCTGCACTGGCGGCTCCACCGGAGCAGGAATGAGCGGTGCGACAGGTGGGGGCGTCGGTGACGTGTCGTCGTCCGTCGCGGGTGTGGCACCGGGAGTCGGGGCGATGGGTCGGGCGGCGGGCCCGGACGCCTCACCACGGTCGCCGTCTGCCGCCGGTTGCGACCAGGGGGCGACCATCGCCACGGCGACCGTCGCCGCGAGGGCGACCGCGCTTCCCGCGGCGATCCCGATGGTGAGCACGCGGCGGGTCCGCAGTGCGGCGGACGGTCCGATGACGGAGGCGCTCGCTGCCGCGCCGGGCTCGAGAGCGGCGTAGGCGGCGGCGCCGGCGCTGCCGAGTGCGAGGGGCAGCAGCACGGCTCGCAGCTTCGACGAGGCCGTGTCGATGTCTCGCGCGATGATCGTGCAGCCGGCGCACCCTTCGAGATGGGACTCGAGGCGGGGGCGCTCGTGCCGACTCACCGGGCGGCGAGAGCGGCGCACGAGCCGCCCGCACGCCCAGCGACACTCCTCGGGACGGGAAGGGTCGGCGATGAGCGCATCCAGCCAAGCATGGCGGAATCCGTCGCGAGCGCGGAGAGCGAGCGCAGACACGGCATTCGGAGTCAGCCCCATCAGCGGAGCGATCTCGCGCGGCTTCATGCCCTCGACCTCGAGGTACCAGAGCAGGGTGCGGTGGTTCTCGGGCAGATTCTTGAACGCCGCCGCGAGCATCGTCTTGTCCGACAGCTGCTCGATCGCGTCGGGGGCCTCATCGGGGATCTCCTCGATGAACTCGATCGGGATGTCCTTCTGCTTGCCGCCCCACGTCGCGGCGGCGTTGCGGATGGCGGCGTAGAGATACGCCCGGAAGCCATCGGTCGGTCCGCCGCCGTTCTGCATCGCGCTGAACGTCTTCGTGAAGGCCTCGCTGACGAGGTCGTCAGGGTCGATGGAACGCGTCACTGCGCGGGCCGCGCGGAGCCCCGCCTCGGAATGGCGCTGCCACAGCACGGCGAACGCTCGGGCGTCTCCGCTGCGCGTCGCGTCGGCGAGCTCGGCATCCGACCGCGTGTCGGTGCTCGGATCTGTGGTGATGCTCATGGCGTCCCCCCGATCGTGGTGACGGGGTCCGGGTCACCGACTCCGAGACCGCGGAGGCGGTCTCGGAGTCAGCATACGCTCAGAGCTTGCTTTCGAGGGGCGAGTTGTGATATATCGGAACGCTGAAGTATCGCGGGGGCGATCCCGCGCGCGTTCTCGCCGCCGCTCCGCCTACTGCTCGGGCTCGTCGTCGACCTCGACCCCGGGTCCGGGTCCCGGCCGCACGGCGGCATCGGGGAGGATGTCGATGCGGGTGTTCCCGTCGTGCTCCGAGACCTCGATGCGCGGGGCGGCATCGGCCTCGGTGGCATCAGGGGCCGCGGTCAGCTGGTCGTGGCGCTTCTCCTCGCTCGTCATGGCGTCGTCGGCGTCGGGGGTGAGATCAGGCGTGCTCATCGTTCTCCTTCGTGGTGGTGGATGACGGGGCTCCGTCGTGGTCGCGACGGTCGGAGCGGTTGCGGCCCCAGCGGGCGAGCAGGTACAGCACGGCGCCGACCGCCAGCAGGATCGCGCCGAACAGCCAGACGACCCCTCGCTGCTGGGTGAGCAGCAGGATGCACGAGGCGATGCCCAGCACCGGGATGACCGTCCAGATGCGGAAGTGATCGTGCTCGACGCGGTCACGTCGCAGCACCAGCACCGAGACGTTGACGCTGAGGAAGACGAAGAGCAGCAGCAGCACGACGGTCTCGGCGAGCGTCGCCAGATCGCCGACGAGCGTGAGTCCCATCGCGACGAGGGTCGTGGTGAGGATCGCCACCCACGGGGTCTTTCGATTCGGCAGCACGCGGCCGAGCACGGCGGGCAGCAGGTTCTGCTCGGCCATCCCGTAGGTCAGGCGGCTCACCATGATCATCGTGAGCAGTGCACCGTTCGCCACCGCGATCAGGGCGATCAGGCTGAACAGCCAGGAGGGGATGCTGGCACCCGCGGCCTCGACGACCGACAGCAGCGGTCCGCTCGACTCCTGCAACTCGGACGCCGGCAGTGCGATGGAACTCGCGACCCCCACGAGCACGTACACCGCACCGGCGGTGAAGAGCGCGCCGAAGAGGGCTCGCGGATAGGTGCGCCGCGGATTCTTGACCTCTTCGATCATGTTCGCCGAGGTCTCGAAGCCGACGAAGGAGTAGTAGGCGATCACCGCTCCCGACAGGACCGCTAGGGCGACGGGCGTCCCCTCGGGCGTCTGAGTCAGCCGCGAGGCGTCGCCGCCGCCGCCGACCACGAACATCCCGACCACGACGATCACGATCACGAGACCGCTCAGCTCGATCGCCGTCATCACCAGATTCGCGCCGAGCGACTCACGGATGCCGCGGGCGTTGAGTGCTCCGACGATCGCGAGGAAGACGATCGCGACGGGAATGGTCGGCAGGTCGAAGAACGTGCCGAGGTAGTCGCCGGCGAACGCGATCGCCAGGCCCGCGGCGCTCGTCACGCCGGCCGCGAGCATGCTGAACCCGACCAGGAACGACACGACGGGGCTGTGGAAGGCGCGCTCCGCGAAGACGGATGCCCCGCCGGCGCGCGGATACTTGGTGACCAGCTCGGCGTACGACCCCGCGGTCAGCAGCGCGAGCAGGAGAGCGAGAAGCAGCGGTGCCCACAGCATCCCGCCGACCTTCTCGGACAGCACACCCATCAGGGCGTAGATGCCGGCGCCGAGCACGTCGCCCAGGATGAAGGCGAACAGCAGGGGGCCGGTGATGGCGCGACGCAGGCGAGTGGGCTCCTCCGGCGTCGTGGCGGTGTCGGAAGTCATCCCGGAACAGTACGGACAAGCGTGCCGATGTGGCGACGGGGTTGACATGCCGTCGCATCGCATTCAGGTATTTCACAGGCGCCAGCGCGGCGTACGCCCGGACTCCGACTGCCGTCGCTAGATTCGGGGGCGTTATCGGAGGGTGCGTCGGCTGGAGTGCGCAGGCGGACGGGGGTCGCCTTCCCTCACCTCTCAGAAAAGAGCACTTCTCATGTCCGGTACTCCCCGAAAGGCGCTCGCCGAAGCGATCGCCACGTTCCTCTTCGTCCTCACGATCATCGCGGCGATCAACAGCGAGAGCCCGCTGACTCCGCTCGCGATCGGCTTCACGCTCGCCGTGCTCGTCTTCTCGACCGGCCACATCTCGGGCGCTCACCTCAACCCGGCGGTCTCCGTCGGCGTCTTCATCCGTGGCGGCCTCAGCGTCGTCGACTTCATCGCCTACCTCGTGGCGCAGTTCGTCGGTGGCGCGCTCGCCGCGCTGGTCAGCTTCGCCGTGTGGCCCGCCGGTGGCGAGGCTCTGGTCGTCGAGGTAGGACCCGCCTTCTTCGTCGAGGCGCTGTTCACGCTGATCCTCGTCTGGGTCGTGCTCAACACCGCGACCTCGAAGGACACCGAGGGCAACTCGTTCTACGGCCTCGCGATCGGGGCGACGGTGTTCGTCGGCGCAGCGACCGTCGGTTCGATCTCGGGCGGCGGCTTCAACCCGGCGGTGGCCCTCGGCCTCTCGGTCGGCGGGTACTTCGACTGGGTCTCGCTGTGGCTCTACATCGTCGCCCCCGTGGTCGGCGCGGTCATCGCGGCTCTGCTCTTCCGCGTGCTCAACGCGGACGATGCCAAGAAGATCGGCGCGTAACCACTCTTCATCGAACGCCGCGTCCTCTCCGGAGGGCGCGGCGTTCGTGCGTGTGGGGGTGTTCCGGAATCATCCGTCCGGGGGATGCCGTCGTGAGGTGGCCCGTCATAGCGTGGATGCATGCTGATCGTCGAGGAACTCCACATGCTGCTTCTCCGGCCTGATGGCCGCGTCGAGAGCGCGGTGAGCGTGAACCGCCTGTACGGCGAGGTCGCGGCCGTGATCGTCGACCTCGCCCTGCACGGACGCATCGCGGTGTCGGACGAGAAGAACCCGGTCGTCGAGATCGTGTCGACCGACCCGACGGGCAACCCGATCCTCGATACGACACTGCAGCGCCTCGTGCCGTTGCGCGGCAAGCGGCTGCAGTCGCTCGTGGTGCGCCCCAAGCTCGATCCGCTCGAGATCGTGGTCGAGTCGCTCATCGTGCAGGGCGTGCTCGTCAGAGGGGAGCGCGGATTCTTCGGCTGGGGGTCGGCACGCACTCCCGAATCCGATTCGACGCCCGAGCAGGCGCTGAGGGCGCGGCTCGCCGCGGTGCTCGCCGGAACGGGTGCTCCGACGCAGGCCGACCTGGCGCTGCTTGCGATCCTGCAGAACCTCAACGCGGCGCACGCGATCCTGCGCGAGGAGTGCGGCGGGCGGTCCTCGGGCGACCTCAAGAAGCGGATCGAGCAGCTCACGGCAGGATCGCAGGCAGGGGATGCCGTCGCCAAGGCGGTCAACGATGCGATCACGGCCGCGATGGTGGCGATCATGACGCCGACGATCGTGGCGGCGACCATCACCTGACACCGGTCAGCGCAGCACCGGCATGCCCTCTGCGAGATCGCCGATGACCGGGTTCGCGTCTTGAGGGTCGACCACGAGACCGGTGATGGCGTCGACGTTCAGAACCGGGAAGCGCGAGATGGCGCCGATCTTCTCCTCGCTGCCCAGGACGTAGGTCTGCGCACAGCGCGCGGCGATCGCGCGTTTGGTGGCGGCGTCGTCGAGGTTGCCGGTGGTCAGGCCGTGGACGGGATCGACGCCCGTCACGCCCAGGAAGAACAGGTCTGCGGCGAGATGCTGCACGGCCTCCATGGCGAGGGGGCCGCTCGCGACCATCGAGAAGCGGGCGAGTTCGCCGCCGATGATCACGACGCGGGCGTCGGAGTGCTCGGCGACGGCGAGGGCGATCGCCGGGCTGGGGGTGATGACGGTCAGGTCGGCGCCGTACGGCAGCATGCGGGCCATCGCGAGCGTCGTGGTTCCGGCATCCAGCACGATCGTCGAGCCCGGCAGGATCAGCTCGACGGCGCGGCGGGCGACCCGCTCCTTGCTCTCGGTGGCCAGCGACGAGCGCTCGTCGACGGGCCGATCGGCCGGCGGAACCGGCAGAGCGCCGCCATAGACGCGGACGAGTTCGCCCGTGTCGGCGAGCTCGCGCAGATCGCGACGGATCGAGTCCTCGGAGACGCCGAGATCGGTGGCGACGTCCTTCGCCACAACGCGACCGTCTCTGCGCAGGATCTCGCGCAGATGATCCTTTCGTTGCGCACTCAGCATCCGAAGCTCCATCCCGATCATTCACGAAGTTGCACGTTCCTGCACGGTTAACGTTACAGTCTTCTCCATGAACACACCACTGCTGATTCTCATCGCCGGCCCCTACCGCTCCGGCACGGGCGGCGACCCCGCCCTGATCGCCCGCAACCTCGAGGTCCTCGAAGAGGTCGCGGCCCCCATCCACCGTCTCGGCCACGTGCCGATGATCGGCGAATGGGTCGCCCTGCCGATCCTCCGAGGCATGGACGAGACGGATGCCGCCGAGGGCGACGTCATGTACGAGACGGCCCACCGACTGCTGCAGCACTGCGACGCGGTGCTGCGCCTGCCGGGAGACTCCGCGGGCGCCGACAAGGACGTCGAGATCGCGCTCGAGCGCGGGCTGCCCGTGTATCGATCGATCGACGAGATCCCGTCGAGGGATGCCGAAGCCGCCTGAGCGCGGCTCATCGGGAGGGGGCCGTGGCCAGCCGGTGGCTAGGCTCGTGAGCATGACAGACGATGTGCGCAACGTCCACGACGCCCTCTCGACGATCACCGAGCACTGGCAGCCGCACCGGCTCACCAGCGTCAACGACTACGACGTCAAGGTCGTCAAGCTCCAGGGCGAATTCGTCTGGCACACCCACCCCGACACCGATGAGCTGTTCATGGTGGTGAGCGGCCAGCTCACCATCCAGCTCCGCGACCGTGACGTGATTCTGCACCCGAACGACGTCTTCGTCGTGCCGCGCGGGGTCGAGCACTGCCCGAAGGCGACGGACGAGGTGCACGCGATCCTGTTCGAGCCGAAGGGAACGGTCAACACCGGGGACGCCGGAGGCGACATGACCGCGACACTCCAGGAGCTCGCCTGATCCGCCATCAGATCGTGAAGCGCACGCCCGAGAGGTGCTCGGCGACCGACCACAGTTCCGCGCCGACGTCGACCGACCGCACCTGGGCGCTCGCGGCGACCCGCTTCGGCGCCCCGCGGAACTCGAGCAGCCCGCCCGGACCCCAATAATCGCCGCCGGTGGCATCGGCCGCGACGGCAGCATGCACGATCGGCGCGGCCCCGGCATCCTTGCCCTGCACGAGCGGGCGGCTGACCGACGCGAGGGCGCGCGTCAGAGGTGAGACCGCGGCGAGTCCGTCGCGGTGCGGAGTCAGCGGATCGACGGCGTAACCGGGGTGAGCACACAGCGCAGACCGCGCCGTGCCCCGCCACCGGCGGTTCAGCTCGAAGGCGAGGGCCATCAGGGCGGCCTTCGAGCGGCCGTACTGACGCAGCGACGCACCCGTCCACGGCTGAGAGAGCGTGCCGGGGTCGATCTCGGCGAAGCGATGCGCCAGCGATCCGACGGCCACGACCCGAGCGTCGTCGGCGAGCAGACGGTCGAGCTGGGCGACCAGGGCGAAGTGTCCGATCGCGTTGGTGCCGACCATGAGGTCCAGTCCGTCCGCGGTGCGGGCGCTGCGATCCGCCGCCTTGACCCCGGCATTGCAGATCACCGCATCGAGCCGCTCGTCGAGCGATGCCGTCGCCGAGGCGACGCTCACCAACGACCCGAGATCGACCGGCACGATGTCGAGGTCGGCACCCGGAACCTGCGCGCGGATCGACGACACGGCCACCTGTGCGCGCTCTGCCGACCGGCATCCGAGCAGCACCCTGGCACCCTGCGTGGCCAGGATCTCCGCGCACCAGTATCCGATGCCCGCGTTCGCCCCGGTGACGAGGATCGTGCGGCCGGTGAGGTCGGGGAGCGCGAGCGGCGAGGGCATGTCCTCCAACCTAGGCGGAGACACCCACCCGGTCGGCCGTGCGGACGATCGTCGCGAATCCGCGCGCCGCCAGGATGCTCTCGGTCCGCTGCATGATCTCGTCGCCCGAGACGGCCGCGAGCCCGTCCGTCGCCTCGATCGCCGAGGTCGTCGTCGCATCCGTCACGAACTCCACCGTGAAGCCGAGGTCGGCCGCCATCCGAGCCGTCGTCTCGCAGCACTGCTCGGTGCGGATGCCGCAGACGACCACCCGGCCGACGCCGCGGCGCCGGAGCTGATCTTCGAGATCGGTCGATGTGAACGCGTTGACGGTGGTCTTCGTCACGGCGATCTCGTCGCTCTGCGGGTCGAGGTCGGAGACCACCCGGACGAAGCCGTTGGCCGGATCGAAGACTCCTCCGCTGCCCGGCTCGGAGTGCGTGACCCACACGACGGCGTCTCCCGACCGACGCGCGTACGCGACGAGCTGGGAGATGTTGTCGATGACGCCCGGGTTGGCGGTGGCCGCCCACTCGTCGGGTCGCTGGCGGAAGGATTCCTGCGCGTCGATCACGAGCAGGGCGGTGGCGGGGGAGTCGTGGCTCATCCGATCATCCTCGCGGTCCCGGCCCGCGACGGCCAGTGCCTGCACGGCCAGCGACCGCGTGTTCTCTGCCGTCGATCGCCGCTCGGGCGCCGTCTCGCAGATTCTCCCGACGAATCTGTGACGAATCCCGCTCGGCGCTCGTCCTATCTGTGAGCGACCCACACACGCTCCCGGCGAAGCCACCACGGCCCGGCCGGCACATCGTAAGACGAAGGAATGGTCATGGCAACTCAGGATCAGAACACCCCCACCAGCCCCGCCGACAAGGAGCTCGCTCAGACGTCGACCGCGCCGAAGCCGGCTGCCTCGGGTTCGCGCGTCGACCGCACGTCGGCCTTCTCGACGTCGCGCGTCCCCGCCGACTCGGATGCCGCGGGCAAGACGGTCATCGCCGACGGCGTCGTCGCCAAGGTCGCCGGCATCGCCGCCCGTGAGGTCGCCGGTGTCTACGCGCTCGGCGGTGGCGGAGCACGTGCCTTCGGCGCCATCCGCGACGCCGTCAACGCCACCGACCTGACGCAGGGCGTCAAGGTCGAGGTCGGCGAGACGCAGGCCGCCGCAGACCTGACCATCGTCGTCGAGTACCCCGCCCCGATCCAGGAGGTCGCGAGCAACGTGCGCGCCGCCGTCGCCGGTGCGATCAGCCGCCTGGTCGGTCTCGAGGTCGTCGAGGTCAACGTCGAGGTCAACGACGTGCACGTCCCCGGTGACGACAACCAGGAGAACGAGGAGTCGCGAGTCTCATGACCCCCACCACCACAGGCGCCCTGATCGGCGCACTCCTGGCCCTGGCCGCTCTGCTGTTCGGGTTCTGGGGATTCCTCCTCATGGCCCTGTTCGCCGGCGTCGGAGCAGTCATCGGCCGGATCGCCTCCGGCAAGCTCGACGTCCGCGGTCTCGCCGACGCCTTCACAGGGCGGCGCACCTCCTGATGCGCGTCGACCAGCACCTCGCCGCCGGTGGCGGCCCCGCGCGGGCCGCCACCGCAGAGGCCACCGTCCCTGGGCGCATCGACGTGAAGGAACGCGTCTACCGCACGGTCACCGAGAAGGCGTCCGCAACCCTGATCGGTGTGCCGCGCGGTGACGTGAAGGTCGACGTCGCCGAGCACCCGGGCGGGATCGCCGTGCGCATAGCGACCCCGCTTCCCGTCCCCGATCTCGACGACACCGTCGCGATCTCCCAGAGCGTCCCCGTCCTCGACCGAGCTCGTCAGCTGCAGGAGCAGCTGCAGGAGAGTCTCAGTGGTCTTCTCGGACGTGACGTGACCCGCATCACCCTCACCATCACCGGTGCCACCATCCCAGAGAGGAGACGAGTGCGATGAGCACCCCGGTTCTTCGTCGCGTCGTCCGACGCGAGACGCATTCGCCGCGGACCGTCGCGATGTTCGTCGCGGTCATCCTCCTCATCCTCGCCCTCGCCTACATCGGGCTCGAGATCGTGCTGAGCCTCGCGGCGCAGCCCGCTCTCCTGCTGGGTCCCGCCGCGGCGGGCGGATGGCTGGTCGGCCTGCCCACCGCACAGCCGGCCGGACTCGTGATCGCGGGCAGCGTCGTGCTCGCCCTGATCGGCGTCGTGCTCGTCGTGCTGGCCGTCACTCCGGGTCGCCTGTCACGGCACACCCTCGAGGCGGGCGACAGGGCGGTCGTCGTCGACAACGGCGTGATCGCCAGCGCGCTCGCCCAGCACCTCTCGGAGGAGACGGGCCTGGCTCGCGAGAGCATCACCGTCGGAGTCGGCCACCGCAGTGTCGACGTCACCGTGCGCCCCGGCGCGGGCATCCCCCTCGACAAGGGCGCCGTGCAGTCGGCCACGGAGGCAGAGCTGCAGACCTACCGGCTGACCCGCAGCGTCCGCACCCGCGTGCGCATCGAGCGCCCCCACGAGAAGGAAGACGAGCTGTGAACAACACCAATCGTGCGCTGAACCGCACCCTGCTGCTCATCATCGGCCTGCTCTTCCTCGGACTGGGCGCTCTCGGCATCGCCATCATGAGCTGGCCGACCGCCACCGACATCTGGACGTCGGCCGGCACGGACGCCCGCTCATGGCTCGACCAGGCGATCGCCGCCACGGCCATCGCCGGCGGCAGCCTCTCGTGGATCGGCATCGGCGCAGTGGCCGCGATCGTCATCGTGATCGTGCTGCTGATCGTCGCCCTCACCAGCATCTCGGGCCGCCGGTCGAAGACCGCCTTCCGCTCGAGCGGAGCACAGAACCCGCTCGGACGTGTCACGGTCACCGAGTCGTTCGTGTCGGATGCCGTCAAGAACTCCCTCGCCGGGAGAGCGGAGATCCTGTCGTCGCAGGTCACCGCGAACGACATCCGTCGAGAGCCGGTGCTGCATGTGGCCGTCACGCCCCGGCAGAACACCGATCCGCGTGAGCTGGTCGACCACATCGACAAGCTGCTCACCAACCTCGCCACCCTGACCGGCCGCGAGAGCGCGACCTTCGTCTCGATCCACACCGGCCTCCGGGCGCGGCTCGCGCACGACCAGCGACGTCTGTCGTGAACCTCGGACCTCGCCCCCACCACCCCAGGAAGCAGGACAGCACCATGCGAAACAAGATCCTCCTCATCGGCGCCATCGCCTTCGTCGCCTACGTCGTGGGCAGTCGGGCAGCGACCGTGCAGGTGAACAAGGGCGAGTCCGTGCGGCACCAGCTGGTGCGCATGTGGAACGACCCGAAGGCGAAGAAGGAACGCGCCAAGGCGGCCAAGAAGGCGGCGAAGGCGGCCGAGAAGGCACTCGACAAGGTCCGCCGCTGACACCCCTCCACAGACTTATCGTCGGTCGCGACACGCAACGGCGATAAGACGTCGGGAATCCTCCCGCCGTCACGATCACCCTCACGAAAGGAGCTCCTCATGGGACTCGATGACAAGATCAAGAACGCCGCTCAGGACATCGCCGGCAAGGCGAAGGAAGCGATCGGCAACGCGACCGACAACGACAAGCTCGCCGCCGAAGGCAAGGCCGACCAGGTCAAGGCCGACGCGAAGAAGGCCGGCGAGAACGTCAAGGACGCATTCAAGAAGTAAGACCCCCGGCGCGGGCGGATGGAGCGGTGTCACGCTCCATCCGCCCGTTGCTGTGCGCGGCGAGGATGCCGTGAGACGATGCCGGGGATGGATGCTGCCGCTGATGACGAGCTTCGCGAGCTATGGGCTCGTGCCTACGGTCCGCGTGCTGACATCGCGAGCGACCCGTCCGCGGTCCGCCGACTCGAGGAGCTCGAATCCTCGCGCAGCGCGGCGTCGACCGGGGGCGCGGCGGGATCCCAGGCCGCTGGCGCCGCATCCGTTGTGGCCTCCGTCGCCGACTCGGAGCGCGCCGAGCTGCGGGTCGTGCATCCCTCGGCCGATGCATCGCGCGAGAGCGGTGACCTGCTCGACCGACTGGACGACGACTCCACGTGGGACGAATCGGTCGCACCCGCGGCCCCGCACGGGGTGACCGGGTGGCCGGGGCGCCTGGCGAGGTGGCGAGCACCGCTGTGGGTGGCCTCCGTGGCGGCGTCGGCCGCGCTCGCGGCGTCGATCGCCTACGCCTTCGCCGTGGTCCCGCCCGTGTCGTCGTCTGCGGGTGCGCCGCAGATCGAGACGCTCGAGCTCACGAGATCCGGAATGATCGCGCCGGGGTGGTTCGGCGCGGAGAAGGATGCGGCATCGGCCGAGTTCTCCGGCCTGACGGTCTTCCTGACGCCCGGGTGGTACGCCGACTCGGGAGAGCGTTCGTCGGAGAACGTCTGTCTCAATGTCGTCAGGAACGACCAGCTGCCCGATGTGCGTGACTTCACCGAGACGTCCTGGAGTTTCGAGGGCCAACGGTACGTGGCGTGCGGCGTGGGTGCATTCCCGCCGACCGTCGCGGTGCCGTTCGACTCCGAGACCCCCGACGAGCTCGCCGAGCGCTTCCCGTCAGGCGTAGCGCTGCAGTTCGTGCTCGACGGCGACCATGTCGGAGTCTTCCTCGACAGCGGCGAGGAGTAGATCCCGACGCGCCGTCAGTGTGCGGCGGTGTCAGGCTCTCGACGGGCGTCCCGGGCGGTCGGGAAAGCGGGGATCACGCTCCGGAGATACGCCCGCAGCACTCGGTCGATGTCCGTGTTGTCGCGGTTATAGAGCCATTGGATCTGCAGCCCGTCCATCAGTGCGAGATAGGTCGACGCAAGGGTGTCGGAGTCCTCGTCCGACCTGAGTTCCCCGTCGCCGCGCACCTCGTCGAACGCGCGGGCGAGATACTGCCGGAGGCGGTCGTACTGCAGGCGATGATGCTCGTGCGCCGGATGCTCGGTCGCCGTGGCATCCGCGCGCAGCAGGCTGTACAGCTGGATGAGGCCTGGGCGGTCGGCGTTCTGGGTCGAGACTTCGAGCACGGCGGCCAGTGAGTCGATCCCTCGGGTGTCGCGGATGCGCTCGGCGTCCTCGTCCTGGCGCTGGTCCAGCACTTCGGTGAGAAGCTCCTCCTTGCTTCGGAAGTGGTGTCCGAGACCGCGGCGGCTGATGCCGGCACGGTCCGCGATGTCATTGAGAGAGGTGGCGAAGTAGCCGACCTGTGCGAAGCCCTGCATCCCCGCCTCGAGGATCCGCTGACGCACGGCTGCGCTCTTCGCGTAGGGGCCGCGGCCCCCGTGTGTGGCGTCGTTCGTCATGTCTTCTCCTGACCGCTCCGGTCCTCTCGACGACGTCCCGGGCACCTTCGAGAGTACTTCGAATGAAATTACCCACCTGTGGCGTATTTCGTGCTATCTTCATGAAAACCGCCATGCCTGGGTATTTTGGCGGACGTCAAGGAGGATGCTGTGCTGTCAGAGTCGATCGCAAGAGACGTTGTCGAGAGTCGTGAGGACCGGCGAGCGTCGACGGGTCGCTTCCTCTTCACCGACGGCTGGGCATATCGCAGCAAAGTGACCGCCTTCCAGGAGCTCGGCGGCAGCTCGGCATCCGAATGGACTTCGGTGCACCTCCCGCATGACGCGCTCATCGCGCAGGAGCGCCGCGCGGACGCGCCGCGAGGAGAGACCAGCGGGTACTTTCCCGGTGGAGCGTTCGAGTATCGGAGGACGCTCGAGGTTGCTGCCGAGCTCGCTGGCCGTCTGATGCGGCTCGAGTTCGACGGCGTGTACCGCGATGCAGCCGTCTACGTGAACGGTCACCTCGCCGGACAGCGGGCGTTCGGCTACTCCCGTTTCTCGGTGCGGATCGACCCGTTCCTGGTCTTCGGGGCCGAGAACGAGATCCGAGTGGAGTGTCGTACCCACCTCGACAGTCGCTGGTATGCAGGAGCGGGCATCTACCGTGATGTGCATCTCGTCGTGAAGGACGCGGTGCACATCGTGCGTGACGAGTTGAGAGTGAGCACGCCGAGTGTCGACACCGACAGCGCTGTGGTCGAGATCGCCGCCGTCGTGGAGAACAGCGGTGCGTTGACGCGGACGTACCGCCTTGAGGTCGACGTCGTCGGGACATCGGGCGAGATCGCCGCAGCGGGAAGCTCGCCCGTGACTCTGCTGCCCGGCAGTCGCGCGACCGTTCGGCGGCGGCTGTTCCTCGAGGATCCGGCGCTGTGGAGCGTCGACGCGCCGAACCTCCACGACGTGCTGATCACGTTGCGCGACCCCGTGGACGAGCGCGTGGTCGACGAGGAGAACGCGGTCGTCGGCATCCGATCACTGCAGCTGGATCCCCGCCATGGCCTCCGCATCAACGGCGAGGTCGTGAAGCTGCGCGGCGCCTGCATCCATCTCGACAACGGCCCGCTCGGCGCGGTGTCGATGCGCGCCGCGGAGGAACGGAAGATCGCCCGCCTGAAAGAGGCGGGGTTCAACGCGATCCGCAGCTCGCACTGCCCGATGAGCACCGCGCTGCTCGAAGCCTGCGACCGACTCGGGATGCTGGTGATGGATGAGACGTTCGACGTCTGGACATCGGCCAAGAGCGACTACGACTACTCGTTCGACTTCCCCGAGTGGTGGGAGCGCGACATCGAGGCGTTGGTCGCGAAGGACTTCAACCACCCGAGCGTGATCTTCTATTCGATCGGCAACGAGATCCCTGAGACCGGAACGCCGATTGGCTCGACCTGGGGCCGCCGACTCGCGGAGAAGGTGCGGTCGCTGGACTCGACGAGATTCGTGACCAACGGCATCAATCCGTTCGTGGCGATGCTCGACACGATCGTGCCGCAGATGAAGGCGCGTCGCGAGGCGAGTGCGCCTGAGACGGCGGGCGGGGTCAACACGATGATGGCGGGGTTCGGCCAGATGATGGGTCATATCCAGTCTTCCGATGCGGCGACCGAGCGCACGGAGGAGTCGTTCGCGGTGCTCGACGCTGCGGGCATGAACTACTCCGACGCCAGATACGTCCAAGACCGCGAGCGCTTCCCTGACCGGATCATCGTGGGCACCGAGACGTGGCCCAGTTCGATCGCCGGCAATTGGGATCTCGTACAGGCCGACCCGCGAGTCATCGGGGACTTCACCTGGACCGGCTGGGACTACCTGGGCGAGACGGGTCTCGGCACCGTTCGGTACCTGCCTTCCGCCGAGGCGGGCGACACCGCCCCGACATCGGGCTTCTCGGGGGATTCCCCGAACTCACGGCCTGGTGTGGCGACATCGACATCATCGGCACGCGGCGTCCGGTTTCCTACTTCCGCGAGACGGTCTTCGGCCTGCGGTCTGAACCGTATATCGCCGTCGAACGACCCGCCGTCCACGGTGTCCCGGTCGCCGTGGCAACGCCCTGGTCGTGGACCGATTCGCTGAACAGCTGGTCCTGGGCCGGATTCGAGGGGCGCCCGGTGCAGGTCGAGGTGTACAGCGACGCAGACGAGGTCGAGCTCCTGCTCGACGGGGCCGTGATCGGCCGCAGTCGGGTGGGAGACCCCGCGCCGTTTCGTGCCGCCTTCACGACGACGTACAACCCGGGAACGCTCGAAGCGGTCGCGTATACCGACGGAGTCGAGACGGGAAGAAGCATGCTTCGCAGCGCGTCGAGCGATCTGCGGCTCTCGGTCGATGTCGAGCGTGCTGTGCTCCGCCACGACGGCACCGATCTCGGCTTCATCGAGGTGGCACTCACGGATGCGACCGGAGCGGTGCACGCCGCCCGCGATCAGGCCGTGACAGTCACCGTCGAGGGCGCGGCCATGCTGCAGGCTCTCGGCAGCGGCGCACCGGCAACCCGGGAGACCTTCTCGGCCGACACGCATGACACCTTCGACGGGCGCGCACTCGCCATCATCCGTCCGATCGGCACCGGAGACATCACAGTCACTGTCTCGTCCGAGTTCGCGAATCCAGTGAGCGTCGCCCTGACGGCATCCTGACCGACCCCGCACCTTCACCAGACACCCGCACACACGCCACGCACGCCAGACAAAGGAGTCACCATGAGCACCGACGACCACACCGCACCGGGGACCACCCCTGTGACCGCAGGAGTCAGCGACCCGCTGCTGAACGCAGCGACCGTCCCCGAGGAGCCGGTCTTCACCGAGACAGGCACCCTCATCGTGCGCGAGAGGGTGAGCAGAGCCTTCATCGCCCTCCTCGCACTCGGCCTGTTCGGCACCTACCTCGCATTCGTCACCCCGATCGCCATCTCGCTCGCTCTGCGGGTCAACGTCCTCGCGCCCGAAAACCCGGAGTACCTCGGTCTGCTGCTCGGCATCGGCTCGCTCGCCGCGCTGCTGGTCGGGCCGCTGGGTGGGCAGCTGAGCGACCGCACAAGATCACGCTTCGGGCGCCGCCGTCCCTGGCTCATCGGCGGTGTACTGCTCGGACTCGTCGGTCTCACCGTGATGGCTCTCGGCCCGAACGTCCTCGTGCTGGGTCTCGGGTGGATCATCGCCCAGATCGGTCTGAGCCAGGCCGCCAACCTCTTCACGACGATTCAAGCCGACAAGCTGCCCGAGTCGCAGCGAGGACGCGTCGCCGCGATCACCGGGTTCGTGACGATGGTCGCGCCTGTGGTCGGTGCGGTGGTCGGCGGTCGATTCGCCACTCAGCCGTTCCTCCTCTTCCTCGTCCCCGGTGCCGTCGCGCTCGTCTTCGTCTTCGTCTTCGTGCTGTTCTACAAGGACGCCGACAGTCGTTCGCTGACCTTCGACGGACCCCTCTCGGTGAAGGGCGTGCTCTCGGGGTACGTCTTCAACCCGAAGCGCTACCCCGACTTCGCCTGGAACTGGTTGGGCCGCTTCCTGTTCTTCTTCGGGCTCACGCTCAACACGACCTACACGGCTTACTTCTTCGCACAGCGCCTGGACATTCCCGTCATCGAGATCGGCGACACCGTCGCGACCGTCGGCCTGATCGGCATCCTGGGCACCATCGTGGGAGTCTTCGCCGGTGGGTTCCTGTCTGACAGGCTTCGTCGTCGTAAGCCGTTCGTCCTGGGCTCCGCGATCCTGTTCGGGATCGGAGCCATTGTCATGGTCCTCGCGCCCGACTTCACGCTGCTCATCATCGGCTCGCTGCTGACGAACCTGAGCATCGGGGTCTTCTCGGCGGTGGATCAGGCGCTGTTCCTCGACGTGCTTCCCGAAAGGGACACCGAAGCGGGTCGCTTCGTCAACATCACGCAGTTCGCCACCACCATCCCCCAGGCGCTGGCGCCACTCGTCGCGTCCGGTGTCCTGACGCTGATCGCCACGGAGGGAGGACCGAACTATTCGGTGCTCTATGTGGCTGCAGCCGTGCTCGTCGTGATCGGTGGATTCGTCATCCTCCGCGTCAAGTCCGTCCGCTGAATCGCTATACGCACAAAGGATCTCCGAGATGACCGACACCTCCTCCGCGTTCCTCTGGGGTGCGGCGACTGCGCCGCACCAGGTCGAGGGCAACAACGTCAACAGCGACTGGTGGCTCTATGAGCAGCTGATGCCGCACTTCGGCCTGAGCGGCGACGCGGTCGACAGCTATCACCGGTATGAAGAAGACATGCGGCTGTTGGCGGATGCCGGTCTCACCGCCTACCGCTTCGGCATCGAATGGTCGAGGGTCGAACCGATCGCGGGAGAGTACTCACGAGCGGCGCTGGCACATTACCGCCGCATGATCGACACCGCACAAGGGCTCGGTCTCACGCCCGTCGTCACCCTTCACCACTTCACGAGTCCGCGCTGGTTCGTCGAAGAGGGCGGGTGGCTGGGGGACACCGCCATCGACCGGTTCGCGGCCTATGTGACCCGGGTCGTGGAGATCCTCGACGGCGTCGACTGGGTGTGCACGATCAACGAGCCCAACATGCTCGCCCTGATGGTGCTGATGTCGCGATCGATCAACCCGGACGCCGTACCGTCGTTCATCACCCCCACGGTGCAGCCGGGCGAAGGGTTCGTGCTTCCCCGTCCGTCTCTCCACGTCGGTGAACGGCTCGTCGAGGCTCACCTCGCTGCGCGCGCCGTGCTGAAGGAGCGCACCAGCGCCCGGGTCGGATGGACGCTGGCGAATCTCAATCTGTGGGCGAAGCCCGAGAACGAGGTGTACCTCGAGGCCGAGCGTCACGCACGGGAGGATCTCTATCTCCGAGCGGCGCGCGACGATGACTTCATCGGTGTGCAGGCCTACTCGACGCAGGAGATCGATGCGCAGGGATTCGTGGCGGCGGAGCCGGGACCGGAGAACACGCTGGTCGGAACCTACTACCGTCCGGATGCTCTCGAATCGGCCGTGCGGCACGCCTGGGAAGTGACCGGCGGCGTGCCGATTCTTGTGACCGAGAACGGGCTGGCTACGGCCGACGACGATCGTCGAATCGCATACACGACAGGGGCGCTCCGCGGACTGGCCACCGCGATCGATGACGGTATCGATGTGCGCGGTTATCTGCACTGGTCTCTGCTCGACAACTTCGAATGGGGCCACTGGGAGCCGACGTTCGGTCTCATCTCCGTCGATCGAGAGACTTTCACGCGCACACCGAAACCGAGTCTGGCGTGGTTGGGCGAAGTCGCCGCGAGCGATGGGGGCGCGATCGGCATCGGTTTCCCTCGGGCGCGCCTGGCGGAGGGAGCGCGCTGATGGGCGTCGCGATCAACCGGCGCGAGGTCGTGAGCCGTCACGACGTCACCGTCAGCACGCCCGACCCCGAGCACGTTCTCACGGTCGGCAACGGCGACTTCGCCTACACCGCCGACATCACGGGCATGCAGACGTTCACGGCGTTCCACGATCAGTCCCTGGCGGTCAGGGAGGGCCGAGTCGCGGTCAACACGGCGACGATGAGCTCCTGGGGATGGCACGAGATGCCCAACCCCGAGGGTTTTGTCCTCGACGACGCGATGTCCGAGCACCTCACCCGCCGAGGAGCTGTGCGTTACCCCGACCGCCACGACATGGAAGGTGCGATGCGCGGCCAGGTCGCTGACGAGAACCGGGCCGGCGCTTGGTTGAACGCGAACCCGCAGCGGCTGGATCTCGGTCGCATCGGCTTCGCGTTCGACGACCCGGCAACGGGCCCTGAGGCGCTGCGGGACACGCGGCAGACGCTCGACCTGTGGTCGGGGGTTATCCGCTCGGCATTCGTCTTCGACGGGCAACCCGTATCCGTTCAGACGGTGTCGGCCCCCGACGAGTCGCTCGTGGCCTTCCGCATCCACTCTCCGCTGATGGGCGACGGACGGCTGAGGGTCGCGCTGCGTTTCCCCTACGCACATCCGGGGTTCTTCCAGACCTCCGACTGGTCCTCGCCGGAGCGCCACGAGTCCGCCCTCGAGTCGACTGATCTCGGTGCCCGGATCATCCGCACCCTCGATGACACGGCCTATGGGGTCGAACTCGGTTTCACCGGTGGCAGCATCAGTCGGATCGCAGCTCATGCGTTCGAGCTGCGATCCGACGGCGACGATCTCGACCTCATCGTCCGCTTCACCGAGGAGAGCGCCCGAGAACTGCCCACCTTCGACGAGGTGGCCTCGGCCTCGGCGCTCTCGTGGGAGCGCTTCTGGAACTCGGGCGCCGCGGTCGACTTCGCCGGAACGGACGATGCTCGCGCTGCAGAACTCGAACGCCGGATCGTGCTCTCGCAGTACCTCACAGCCGTGAACTCCGCTGGAGTGATGCCGCCGTCGGAGACCGGACTCATCACCAACTCCTGGTCGGGCAAGTCACATCTGGAAATGCACTTCTGGCACGCCGCGCACTTCGCGACCTGGGGTCGCCCCGAGCTGCTCGAACGCAGCCTCGGGTGGTATCGCGCTATCGCCGACCGGGCGCGGGCGACTGCCGACGGGCAGGGCTATCCGGGGATCCGTTGGCCCAAGCAGGTCGGCCCGGAGGGGAGGGAGAGCCCCGACCCGATCGGCTCTTTCCTCGTCTGGCAGCAGCCGCACGTGCTCTACCTGCTGGAGCTCGTGTGGAGAGCGTCGGACGCGGTGAAGCGCGCCGCGCTGATCGACGAGTTCGGCGATCTCGTCGTGGGCACTGCGGAGTTCATGGCCGCTTTCGCAGAAGAGCGTGGCGGCCGTTTCCACCTGCTCGCGCCGCTCATGCCGGCGCAGGAGTTCTATGACGTGACCACCACCGAAGATCCCACGTACGAGCTCGCGTACTGGTGGTGGGGGCTGGAGATCGCCCAGCGGTGGCGCGAGCGTGCGGGTGAACCTCGACGAGAGGACTGGTCCGCCGTGCAGAACGGACTGACAACGCCTCATGTCGAGAACGGGCGCTACACGGCCATCGCCACCGCGCCGTACCTTCGTCGCGACGATCATCCGTCGTTGCTGGCCGCGTTCGGAGTGCTGCCATCGACGCCTGTGATCGACCCGAGCATCATGCGCGCGACGCTCGACGACGTCCTGCGCACATGGGAGTGGCCGTCGGCGTGGGGGTGGGACTTCCCGGTGCTCGCCATGACCGCCTCCCGGCTCGGATTGGCCGACGTCGCCATCGATGCGCTGATGCGCGACGAGGTGAAGAACCGATTCACCGCGGTCGGGCACAACAGTCAGATGGGTTCGATCCTCCCGATCTACCTGCCAGGCAACGGCTCGCTTCTCGCCGCCGTCTCGATGCTCGCCACGCACGGGTTCCCACGGACGTGGACCGTCGCCACCGAAGGCTTCTCTCCATGGCCGTGAATGACAGCATCCGTCCCGGTGAGGTCTGGCTCGACACGACGGGTGCGCTGATCCAGGCCCACGGCGGTTCGGTGCTCGACGAGAACGGCACGTTCTACTGACACGGCGAGACCAACGCCCTCAGGCGCTCGCGCCCGCCACCACCGGCGCGCCCACCCGCGGCACCGCGGCATATCCCGGGCGGATGAACCACGACGGCAGCGCTCGCCGCAGGTCGCTCGGGCCGGTCGCGGTGGCGTCTTCGGCGAGCAGCAGCGTCGTCCATTCGATGTCCCCGCGCCAGAACCGGGTCAGCGCTCGGAGCGTGCAGCGCACCTCGACCGACACGTCGTACCCGGGGTCGGCGTCGCACACGTCGGCCTCGCCGTCGTGGATCACCAGCCACCACCGGCGCTGCGCCGGACTCGCGTCCGTGAAATGCAGTGCGATCACCGTGCGCGCATCGGGGACGGTGCCGTGATCGACGTTGCGGTGCATGTCCCACAGCAGCAGCTTGGGGTCGAGGTCGGCGTCTCCGAGCTCGCCGATCCAGCGCACACCCCACGCCGAGAGCTGTTCGACGACCGGACGCAATTCGGCACCCGCGACGGTGAGCACGTAGCGGACGTCGGCACCCTGGGTGATCCGCTCGATGAGGCCGGCACGCTGCAGCTGGTCGAGTCGATGGGACAGCAGCGTCGGCGACATGCGGGGGAGGCCGCGGCGCAGCTCGTTGAAGTGCTCGGTGCCGAGCAGAAGCTCACGCAGCAGGAGCATCGTCCACCGCTCGTCCAGCAGCTCCATCGCCTTGGCGACGGGGCAGAACTGATAGTAGGGGGCGCCCACGGACCTCACGATAGACCCGGTACAGATCGGATACTAGAGCGGTCTGCGCGGGGTTCGTAGCGTGAGGATCACAAGGCAGAGGAGCCCACCATGAACACCACCACCGACCTCCAGGCCGACGCCGACCGCGCGCTGAAGGCGAAGCACAGAGTCGTCTGGGCGCTCGGCGACTATTCGGCCGTCGCGCGCGAAGTGATCCCCGAACTCGGTCGGGTGCTCGTCGCCGAGAGCCGCATCGGGCCGGGCGATCGCGTGCTCGACGTCGCCGCCGGCACCGGCAACGCGTCGATCGAAGCTGCGCGCACCGGCGCATCCGTGGTCGCGAGCGACCTCACGCCCGAGCTGCTCGAGATCGGCAGGCAGGATGCTGCACGGCAGGGCGTCGAACTCGCCTTCGAGGAGGCGGATGCCGAGGCGCTGCCCTATGCGGACGACTCGTTCGATGCCGTGCTCTCGTGCGTCGGCGTCATGTTCGCGCCGCATCACGAGGTGGCGGCCGGCGAGCTGACGCGGGTGGTGCGCGCCGATGGACGGCTGGCGTTGATCAACTGGACGCCGGAGGGGTTCGTCGGACAGTTGTTCGCCACGCTGAAGAAGTTCGTCCCCGCGCCGCCTGCCGGTGTGCAGCCGCCGCCGCTCTGGGGTGACGAGGAGCACGTGCGCGCCCTCCTCGGAGACCGCGTGGCCGAGCTGTCGACGCAGCGTCGGCAGCTGTCGGTCGACAGGTTCGCGTCGGGTGCGGATTTCCGGGACTTCTTCCGGGACTTCTACGGCCCGACCGCGGCGGCGTACCGAGGTATCGGCGACGACCAACAGCGGCGAGCAGAGCTGGATGATGCGCTCGCCGACCTCGGCGACCGCTACCTCGAAGACGGTCGAATGGACTGGGAGTACCTGCTCGTGACGGCCCGCGTCGTCTAGAGCGGCGCCGTCGGGGCGTTCGACGCACGAAGGGGCCGACCGGGCATCGCCGGTCGGCCCCTCTCTGTGCGGTCGTCAGCTGATCGCGGCGCGCAACTCGGCGGCGGCGTCTCCGACGTTCTCGGCGCTGTAGATCGCGCTGCCCGCGACGGCGACCTGCGCCCCGGATGCCTGGACGGCGGCGATGCTCGAGGCGTTGACGCCGCCCGCGACGGAGAAGGCGACGCCGGATGCGGTGCCGTCGGTGAGCAGGCTGTCGAGCGAGTAGCCGTCCTGCGCCTGCTCGTCGAGACCCGCGTGCATCTCGACGAACTCGGCACCGAGGCCGATGACCTGCTGCGCGCGGGCGGGCTTGTCGGCGACGCCGATCAGATCCACGACGATGCCCTTGCCGTGCTTCTTCGCGGCCTTCACCGCGCCGGTGATCGTGCTGTCGTCGGCCACGCCGAGCACCGTCACGAGATCCGCACCCGCGCCGAAGGCGATGTCGGCCTCGAGTTCACCGGCATCCATGGTCTTGAGGTCGGCGAAGATCACCTTGTCGGGGTGGGCGCTCTTCAGGGCGGTGATCGCCGAGAGGCCTTCGCTCTTGATCAGCGGGGTGCCGAGCTCGAGGATGTCGACGTGCGCGGCCGCGGCGGCGGCGAGCTCGAGGGCCTTCTCGGTGCTGAGCGTGTCGATGGCGAACTGCAGTTTCATGGGTGTTCCGTTCGTTCTGCGGGGTGGATGGTGGGGCGGCAGCCGCTCATTCGAGGTTCGCGTGGCGCGGCCAGAGGTCGTCGGCGCTGGTGCCCTGGCGCTGCCAGAGGGCGTGGAAGAGCCCGTCGCCGATGACGACGACCGCCTGCTCGAACAGGCTCGCCGCGTACTGGTGCGAGGCGTCGGCCGTGCGGTCCAGCTTCTGGGCGGCAGGCACCCGCACGACGACGTCGGCGAGCTCTGACAGGGGCGACGTCGCTGCGGTCGTGAGCGCGCCGATGCGCGCCCCGACCGACGAGGCGCGCTGCGCGGCTCGCACGATCGATTCCGTCGTTCCCGACCCGCTCGCCGTCAGCAGCAGGTCATCGGCCTCGATTGCCGGAGTGGTGGTGTCGCCCACCACATGCACGTCGAGTCCCAGGTGCATGAGGCGCATCGCGGTCATTCGCAGGGCGAGCCCTGAGCGGCCGGCTCCGAGCACGAAGACGCGCCGGGCCTCGACGACGAGGTCTGCCAGATCGATGAGCTGATGCGCGTTCGCGACGCTCGTGCGCTCCGCGACGCGGAGCAGCTCGTTGGCGATGAGGGAGATGGCGGCGCCGGGCGACATCGTGGCGGTGAGAGGCATGTCTCCACTCTTGCGATCGCGCGACCTTCGGGCGCTCCCGCCTCGGGACCGTTCCACCTACCCGAAGGGAGAGGGGCGAATAGAGTAGGTGATCATGAGCATCGAAGAGCATGCTGGGCCGGCGGGATCACGCCGACTGGCCGCAGACCACGCGCTCGCCCTCGCCGAGCAGCGGGACCGCTACGCCCTCACCCTCGAATCCCTGCTCGCGACGCTGCGCTCGCAGCGGCTCGACGACCGGGCGGCACGCACGATCGCGGTCGATGTCGCGGCCGGTGCACTGGTCGGACTGCGGACGCACAACGATGAGCAGGGAGCAGGACTCGAGCCGGTGACGGGCGCCTTCGAGCGTCTGCGCGGCGATCTGCGCCCGCTCGTGCGATACAGCGAACTCGACGTGCAGTTCGTCGAGCCCCCGGCCAACGGTCGCGCGCTCCCCGGGGTGATCGCCCACTCGGCGCGCTCGATCGTGAGAAGCACCGTGCTGGCGATCGTCGACCGCGGAGAGACGCGACGCGTGCGCATCCAATGGGACTGCGACGGATTGAACCTGCTGATCGCGATCCGCGACGACGGCCGAGGAGACCTGACGACGCACGACGACGCACTTCGCCCGATCGCCGAGCAGGTCTCTGCGCTGTCAGGCGACCTGTCGGTGGCCTCGACACCCGGATGGGGGTCGGAGGTCGGCATCCGCCTTCCTCTCGATCCACCGGCCGAGCCGGGCGATCTGCCGGATGCGATCGACGCCAGCCCGCGAGAGCGCGATGTGCTGCGACTGGTGTCGGCGGGGCGCCGCAACCGCGAGATAGCCGAGACGCTGAACGTGAGCGAGAACACGGTGAAGTTCCACGTGTCGAACCTGCTGCGCAAATCCGGGGCGGCGTCACGCGCCGAGCTCGCGGCCATCGTGCGCGGCTGACCACCCCTTCGGGTGGGGCTGTGCCTGCTCGGAAGGATAGGTGGGGAAGTCGTCGGTCCGATGCCTCTTGACTCCGGCGCTCAGCGCTCTACCCTGGCAGGCATGTGCCGCAACATCGTTCCTCTGAACAACCTCGCCCCGCCGGCCACCGATGACGAATGCCATGAGGCCGCAGTGCAGTTCGTGCGCAAGATCTCGGGTGCGAACGCCCCCTCCCGCGCCAACAGGGAGGTGTTCGACCGTGCTGTCGCTGAGATCGAGAAGTCGGTGCGACATCTGCTCGATGACCTCGTCACGACCGCACCCCCGAAGGACCGCGACGAGCAGCGCGAGAAGCGACAGGCTCGCTCAGCCGAGCGGTACGAGGCGATCCGGGTCTTCCAAGAGGCCAAGCGCGCGGCGAAGGCGGCGGCGGACTGAGCCCTCGCTAGTCGTCGCGGAACACGGCATCGACCGCCATCGCGAGCGTGTTCGTCTCGGATCCGAGGATCGACTCGTCCGAGGGGAGCGCCCGTTCGAGGGCCAGGCCGGCGAGGACGGAGTTGAGGAAACGCGCGCGCGTGGCGTTGTCTCCGGCCGGGAGTGAGCCTTCGTCTTCGAGGACGGACAGCCAGTGCTCGACCCTGCGCTGCCCTTCGCGCTCGATGGCCAGGTAGGCATCACGGAGTTCGTCCGTGAGCTCGGGTTCGATGAAGGTCCGGTGCAGGATCGTGGCTGCCTCGCGTGCCTGCGCCCCGACGCCTGACGGAGCGAGCACCTGCCTCAGACATGCGAGGAGCCGCTCCTTCGCGGTCAGCGACTCATCGTGGATCGGGTCGTCCGGTGCGATCACCTCGTAGACCACGCGGAGGACCTCGTCGAGCAGCGCCCGCTGCGTCGGGAAATGGAAGCGCAACGACCCGGTGCTCACGCCAGCCCGCGCTGCGACCGCGCGGACGCTGAGCTTCGCGCCGCGTGATTCGCCGAACATCGTGAGTGCCGCGTGCAGGATGCGGTCCTTCGTCGGCAGCATGCTCGGGTCGGCGGTCATCATCCCATTCTCCACGACCCCCGGTGACACAGTGTGTTAGCGTGGCGTGCGTCCCTTACTAACACACCGTGTTAGTCCATCGACGGGAGCACCCATGACACTCATCCGCAGGCCTTTCCAGATCATCCGCTCGAACCTCCGCGTCTACGCGCTTCTCAATGCGCTCGCCTACGGCACCTTCGCGATCGGCTTCATCCTCGGGCTGCTCTTCCCCGACCTGGTCGCCGGCCGCGCCCAGGCGCTGGAGGACGACGGCACAGCGAGCCTCGTCACCTCTCTGCTCAGCAGTCCCTGGCTCTTCGCGCTGACGATCCTGGCGGTCAACACCCTGCGGCTCGGCGCCCTCACGATCCTGCTGCCCTCGCTCGTCGTGCCGTTCCTCGGACTCGCGACGTTCGCGGTCTGGTCGGTGACGACCGGAGTGACCCTCGTGCCGACGACGCCGGAGGGGTGGGTCGCGCTGATCCCGCATTCGCTGACTCTCGTGATCGAGCTGCAGGCCTACATCCTTCTGCTGCTGGGCGCGTTCCTGCTGGGCCGGTACTGGGTTCGCCCACAGGCGATCGGTGCGCGGAATCGACGCGCGGCCTACCTGCGCGGACTCCAGCACATCGGCTGGCTGAGCCTGCCCGCCCTCGCGCTGCTCATCATCGGGGCGCTCTACGAGGCCTTCTCGCTGCTCTACTTCGTGTACCCGTTGCAGCAGTGGCTGCTCGGATAGCCGGAACGGACATCGACACGGCGATCTGAGAAATCTTCATCCAGGTGCATCCAAACCCGGCGCTCCCGGAGAACAACTCCTATGAAGGGCCGCACAGGGCGGTCCGGGTACAGGAGGAACAGATGCGCAAGACAGTCGCCGCCGGCCTCGCCGTCGGAATGATCACCGCTCTCGGCCTGGCCATGCCGGCCGGCGCCGCCACCACCCAGGCCGCACAGCTCTCGGTGCTGCATGCGATCCCCGACACCCCCGTCGACGTGTACGTGAACGGCGAGCTCACCCTCGACGACTTCGCGCCGGGAGACCTCGCCGGACCGCTCGAGCTGCCCGCCGGTTCGTACGAGGTGGCGCTCACCGCTCCCGATGCCGCCGACGCCAGCGCGCCCATCCTCGGCCCGGCGACCCTTGCTCTCGAAGCGGGCGGGAACTACACCGCCGTGGCCCACCTGACCGAAGCGGGCGAACCCGGCCTCAACCTCTTCACCAACGACATCTCGCAGACGGCTCCCGGCCAGGGGCGACTCACCGTGCGTCACACCGCCGCGGCGCCCGCGGTCGACATCCTCGCGGGCGGATCGCCCGTGATCGAGAACCTCACGAACCCGAACGAGGCCAAGCTCGACCTCCCCGCGGGCACCGTGTCGGCCGCCGTCGCTCTGACCGGCACGACCGACCCGGTCATCGGTCCGGCAGACGTCGCGATCGAAGAGGGCGTCAACACGATCGTCTACGCGTGGGGCAGTGCCGAAGACGGCAACCTCGCGATCGCCGCTCAGACGATCTCGGGACTCCACTCGAACCCCGACGGAGTGCCCTCCGGCACCGCGGGCTACCTCGCTGAGCAGGATGCCTCGGCGAACGCCCTCCTCTCGGCGGGTCTCGTCGCCCTCGCGATCGCGACCGCCGTGGGTGCGGGCCTGATCGTCCGTCGCCGCCAGACGGTGCGCTGATGCTCCGAGGCACGCTGCGGACGGCCCGTCTGCGCCGCGTCATCATGACGTTCGGCGCCCTGGTCACCGCGGCGTGCCTCGTGGCATGCACACCGGGAGGGGCGGGCGCGGATCTCCCTCCTTCCACGGAGTCGCCCCCCACGACTCCATCGCCCGTCCCTCCCACTCCCGCGAGAGACGTCGCCGTGCGGCCGGGTGCTCTCCCCACCCCGACCGCATCCGTCGCTCCCGTGGGTCTGGCCATCCCGTCGCTCGCCATCGACATGCCGGTGACGGACGTCGGGGTGGCCGACTCCGGACAGATGGAACTGCCCGTCGACCCGGCCATCGCCGGCTGGTATCGATACGGAGCGGATGCCACGAGCACGAGCGGCCGGATTCTGATCGCAGCGCACGTCGACGCGATCGATTATCCGATCGGACCGCTCGCTCGCCTGCGGGACGTGCCCGCCGGCGAGACCATCCTCATCACGGCGGCCGACGGCACCAGCCGCGAGTTCGTGGTGCAGTCGCTGACCTACTACGAGAAGGCGGCACTGCCGACCGACGAGCTCTTCCAGCGTGGTGGCCCCTCGGCCCTTGTGCTGGTCACGTGCGGCGGACCTTTCGACAGCCAGACCGGGCACTACCGCGATAACGTGGTCGCGGTGGCGGTCCCGCGATGAGGCGGGGTGATCACCATGGAGAGGAGACTCCGGGTGGATGAGACCACCGAAGCCGAAGCGGCGCTCGACAGGCGCTTCGTCGCGGGCGACGAGCAGGCGCTCGCGGAGCTCTACCGGCGGTGGTCGCCGGTCGTCTTCACCCTGGCGCTGCGCTCGCTCGGCGATCGGGGGGATGCCGAGGACGTCACCCAGCGCACCTTCGTGTCGGCGTGGAACTCGCGTGCCGGATACGACTCGTCGAAGGCGCGACTGTCGACCTGGCTGATCACGATCGCGCGGCGCCGGATCGCCGACACGTTCGAGGCGCGCGCCAAGGTGCAGCAGCTGCAGGCCGAGATGGAACGACTCACTCCGCCCGACGCCCTCGTCTCCGAATCGATCGATCTGTCCGAGACTCTGCTGCTCTCGAGCGAGCTCCAGCAGCTCGCGCCGGATGCACAGGCCGTCATGCGACTGGCCTTCTACGATGACCTGACCCACGAAGAGATCTCACGCAGAATGGGGATGCCGCTCGGCACCGTGAAGAGCCATATCCGCCGAAGCCTTGCCCGCATGCGCGACCGATTGGAGGTGAACCGTGTCACATCTCGATGACGAGAAGATCGCCCTGATCGCGATGGGCGAACCGGCCGGATCCGACGCCGACATGGAACACCTCGTCGAGTGCGAGAACTGTGCCGCCGAGGTCGCTGCGATGTCGCGGGTGGCGCTCGTGGCGCGCTCCAGCGTCGTCGAGGGCGACCTGGAATCCCCGCCCGCCGACGTCTGGTCGAGGATCCACGGCGAACTCGGGCTGACCTCGGCGGTTGCTGCCGACCCGGCATCCGACGTCCACCCGCCCGAATCGGAATCGGAGTCTGCATCGGCACCGGCTGCATCGGCACCGGTCTCGGCGGCCGGTCCGGCGACCGCGATTGAGGCGGATGCTGCGGAAGCGGCTGCGCCGCGACACCGGGCTCGTGTCCGTCCACGCCGCCGCTCGTCGGCCACCATGTGGATCCTCGCCGCCTCGATGGCGCTCGTCGTCGCGATCGGCGCCGGAGTATGGATCGCCCGCACCCTCACGCCCTCCTCTGCCGTGATCGCCTCGGCCGAGCTCGCCGCGTTCCCCGACCACCCCGATGCGGAGGGACAGGCCCGGATCGACGACGACGGCGACGGCCGGCGCACGTTGACAGTGACCCTCGACGGCGACGAGCTCGTCGCCGGCGACTACCGCGAGGTGTGGCTGATCCGCGAGGACGGACAGGCGCTGATCAGCCTCGGGGTGCTCGACGACTCGTCGGGCACGTTCCGCGTCCCCGACAGTGTGGACCTCGACGAGTACCGCCTGGTCGACATCTCCTTCGAGCCGGTCGACGGCGATCCTGCGCACTCGGGCGATTCGATCGTGCGCGGCGAGCTCGACTTCGCGTGAGAGGCGCTCGCGAGCGCCCCTCACGCGACGGCGCTCTTACGCCGCGTGCTCGCGGACCACGGGCCGCGTGAGCCGCGGGATCAGCGAGGGCGTGCTCTCGCGGTACTCGATGTAGTCGGCGCGGTCGCCCCACTTCTTCTCGGCGCGAGCCTCGAGCAGCGGGATGCCGCTCACGCGCGTGAGCAGCAGGATGACGAAGAGCGGCGAGAGGATCGCGACCCACTGCCATCCGGCGAGCACGGGCGCGGCGGTGAGGAAGACGCCGACCCAGATCACGATCTCGCCGAAGTAGTTGGGGTGGCGCGAACGCGACCACAGTCCGGTGCGGATGAACTCGTCCTTGTTCTTCGGGTCGGCGCGGAACGCCGACTTCTGCGCGTCGGCGACGATCTCGATGGTCATGCCGAGCAGCCACACGACGATGCCCACGACGGTCAGCCATCCGATGGGCGCTCGTGCCGCAGCATCCGTGCTGATCGCGATCCATGCCGCCGCCGCCGTGATCGACACCCACGCGCCCTGGATCACCCACACCTGCAGGAAGCGCACGGGCGAGCCCTTGATCTCGTCGAAGCGGCCGTCGGATCCGGCCTTGTGCACGCGCAGGGCGAGGAACGAACCGAGGCGCACGGCCCACAGGGTCACCATCGCCGCGAGGATCCAGCTGCGCGCATCGGGCATAGGCGTCAGCAGCACGAGAGCGATTGAGATGGCCAGGAAGGTGAGGCTGCCGGTGAGGTCGAAGAACCGCTCGGTGCGCAGGATCATCGCCGGGATGAACGCGAGGATCTGGATCGCGAAGGCCGCGGCGACGGCGATGGCGAACAGCGGGATGCCGCCGACGGTCGCGCCGCCCTGGCTGCCGGCGAGTGCGACGAGGGCGCCGATGACGAGGGCGACGATGATCGCGATCAGCGAGGACCGGGATGACTTCGGTGCGGAGGAAGTGGGGGAGGACATGGTGTTCTTTCCGGTTGTCAGAGGTAGAGGTCTTCGACGGTGAGGGCTGCGCGATGCAGCACGACGCTCCGCTTGAGCTTCATGGTCGGGGTGACGAGTCCGCGGTCGTCGAGGTCGGCGAACACGACGCTGAAACGGCGCACCTGCTCGCTGCGAGCGACGAGCGCGTTGGCGGCGTCGACGGTGCGCTGCAGGCGGGCGCGCAGCGTCGGCTCGGTCACGGCGCGGATGTCGGTCTCGGCGAGGAGAGGGATGCTGACGCCTTCGGATGCCGCCCAGGCCACGGTCTGCTCGGGGTCGAGCACGAGAAGCGCCGAGAGATACGGCTTCCCCTCGCCGACCATCACCGCGTGCGAGACCAGCGGATCCGCCTCGACGACGCTCTCCCAGCGGGTCGGCACGATCGTCTTGCCGTTCGACGTCACGATCACGTCCTTGAGGCGGCCGTCGAGGATCAACCTGCCCTGGTCGTCGAGGCGCCCGAGGTCGCCCGTCCGGAAGAATCCGTCGATGAAGGCGCCGTCGTCGTGCGCGGGGTTGCGGTAGCCGCTGAAGACGCCGAGCCCGCGGGCCAGCACCTCTCCTTCGTCGCTGATGCGCACCGTGAGTCCCGGAAGCGGCGAGCCGACGCTGCCCGACGCGATGCGACCGGGCAGGTTGCCGGTGAGGGGAGCGGTCGTCTCGGTCAGGCCGTAGCCCTCGATGACAGGGACGCCGATGCCGCGGAAGAAGAGCGAGAGTTCGGCGTCGAGCGCGGCTCCACCCGACAGGATGTATCCGACGCGCCCGCCCATCACGGTGCGGAGGCGGCGGTAGAAGAGAGCGTCGAAGACGCGGTGCCGCAGGCTGAGCCCGAGGTCTTTCGGGAGACGGCGGCCGGCGTCGATCCGTTCGGCGCGGTGGCCCCAGGAGACAGCCGTCGACCGGGCCTTGGCCCACACCGCCGAGAGCTTCTTCTTGGCGGCTTTGTCGGCCGCGGCGGCCTGGATCTTCTGCAGCACGCGCGGCACGACGACGAGGAACGTCGGGCGCAGTGTGTCGAGGGTCGCGACGACGGTCGACGGGTCGGACAGGTGCGCGATGCGCATCCCGCTGGCGAGGCAGATCAGCTGCAGGCCGCGCGCCAGCACGTGGGCGAGGGGCAGGAAGATGACGGTGTTGCCCTGCTCGTTCACGATCTCGCGGTAGGCGGCGGCGATGTTGAGCACCTGCCCGAGGAAGTTCCGGTGCGTGAGCACGACCCCCTTCGGCTCGCCCGTGGTGCCCGAGGTGTAGACGATGGTGGCGGGGTCGTCCTGCGTGGCGGACGCCCTGCGGGCCTCGAGCTCCTCGTCGGTGACGGCGGCGCCCCGCGCCACCAGATCGGAGAGCGTGCCGGACACTGCGGCATCCATCGTCCAGGCGCCGAGCGTGATCCGTTCCGTGTGGGTGAGTGCGGACTGCAGCAGCACCGCGTGCATCGAGGTGCCGCCGATGGCCAGACGCACATCCGCGTCCGCGATGATCGCGTTCACCTGCGTGGGCGAGGACGTCTCGTAGATCGGCACGACGACAGCGCCGGCGTACCAGGCGGCGAGGTCGGCGACGGCCCACTCGTAACGAGTCGGAGCCATGATCGCGATGGCATCACCGGCCCGCACGCCCTGGGCGATGAAGCCCTTGGCCAGAGCGCGCACCTGGGTGAGGAACTCCCGAGTCGTGATCGGGCGCCACGGGCCTCGAGCATCCGCGCCTTTGACCTCGAAGGCGACGTGATCGGGAGCTGCGGCTGCGCGTGCGACCAGCAGGTCGGTGACGTTGCGATACCCGTCGAGGTCGGCGAGCGGCGGGGTCGACGATTCGATCATCGGAACTCCTCTCGGGCGCGCGAGAACGGGCCCATCTGCTCCTGTTCGGAGCCCGGGAGGAATCGGATGGGGAAAGGCACTGCTGATGTCTCGGCCAGTCGACGTCTCGGCACTCTCCCGTCGGTGTCCAGCCGAATGCGGTGGGGGCGATGTCACCCGTTGATCCATCCCTGCATGTCGGTCCACACCGCAGTCAGGGCATCCTCGAGTGAGAGATCGGAGGGGCCCTCCAGCCATCGGTCCATCGCGAGGTCGAAACACGTCACGGCGAGGGCGGCCAGGGTATGTGCGTGCTCAGGGGCGATGCCGCGCTGGTTCAGTGACCGTTCGATGGCGCGCGCGAGGTAGTGACTGCGCAGAAGATCGCGTTCGTGCAGCGCGGGTTCGCTGCGGATGATGCTGCGTCGACGTGCGATCTGCTCCCGCCACTCCTGGAGGCCTCGGCATGCGGCCGCGAGGCCGGCTCGAACGGTGGCCGTCCCGCCGCGTTCTTGCGGGATGGACTCCATGAAGTCGCTCACCGCTTGGGGGAACTCGCGATCTCGGAGGAACAGCACATCGCGTTTGTCCGAGAAGTGGCGGAAGAACGTCCGCGTGGTCAGTCCCGCCGCCTCGGCGATCTGGGGAACCGTGGTTCCCGAGTACCCCTGGTCGGTGAACAGGTTCATCGCTGCAGCTTCCAACCGCAGTGCAGCATCCGGTGACCATCGAGGCATACAGCAATGATGACACGAACTGTCGTAAGCTCAGTTATGATGACACGAGATGTCATCGGATTCGGAGAGCGGAAGAAAATGAGCGACAACACTGCGGCGTGGATCGATTCCGCCTATGCGGACCTGACGATTCGAGATGCCCCGATGCCGAAGCCAGGGGCAGGGCAGCTCGTGCTCGAGGTGCATGCGGTGGCGGTGAATCCGCTCGATGCGATCATCCAGTCCAACGGCACTGTCATGTACGGATGGTTGCGCTACCCGGTGATCCTCGGGGAGGACGTCGCGGGCGTGGTCGTCGAGACCGGAGCGGGCGTGGACGACTTCGTCGTCGGAGACCGCGTCGTGGCGTATGCGATGGGCTTGGAGAAGGGTCGGGATGCCGTCTCCGAGAGCGGCTTCCAGACCTACGTCGCGGTCGATGCGAGCCTGGCCGCCGCTCTGCCGGCCACCACAGCTTTCGAGGATGCCGCCGTCCTGCCGCTGGCGGTGTCCACTGCGGCGGCCGGTCTGTTCGAGAAGGAGCAGCTGGGACTGGACTGCTCCCGACTCGGAGACTCGGCGCATCGCGATGAGGTCGTCGTGATCTGGGGCGGCGCGACAGCCGTCGGAGGCAATGCGATCCAACTCGCCCGAGCGGCCGGTTATCGCGTCATCACGACGGCCTCTGCGAAGAACCACGACCGGATGAGGCGGCTGGGCGCAGAAGCCGCCTTCGACTATCGCGACCCGGAAGCGGCGAATCGGATCGTCGAAGCGGTCGGCGGCTCCGCGGTGGCGGGGATCCTCGCCGTCGCGGTGGGATCGGCCGAGCCCTGTCTGAGGATCGCCCGCGCCACCGGTGCCACGCGGATCGCGATGGCGAGCCCTCCCGTCTCGTTCTACGAACAACCCCGCCGTGGCGGTCTCTCTCTCGCCCGCATCCGTCTCTTCCTGACGCTCGGAACGAAGACCGCCCTCCTGCAGGTGCGCAGTCGCGCTCGCGGCATCAGGGCATCATTCATCTGGGGGAGCGCCATCGCCACGTCTCCCGTGGGTCCGGCCGTCTGGGGCGGGTATCTCCCTGCCGCTCTCGCTTCGGGCAGCCACCACCTCTACCCGGAGGCCCACATCGCAGGACACGGGCTTTCGGCCATCCAAGAAGCCATCGACACCCTTCGCCGTGGCGTATCGGCACGGAAACTCGTCATCACCCTCGACCACCCACCGACGAATCCGTGATGGATCCATGAGGAGGAGCCGGAGTGCGTCGCGGGAACAGCGAGCGGGGCGTCACATATACGGAGGGGCTGACGGGAATCGAACCCGCGCTATCTGCTTGGGAAGCAGAAGTTCTGCCATTGAACTACAGCCCCGTACCCGCATCCGAGGAGCGGGTGAACGCAAGCCTACCCGCACGATCCGTCATGGCCAAAGTGTCGGCCGCGTGTGCCAACTAGGCTGGGGCCGTGCTTCTCAGCGACCGCGACATCAGAGCAGAACTCGCCTCCGGCCACATCGGTCTGGATCCGCACGAGCCGGAGATGATCCAGCCGTCGAGCATCGACGTGCGGCTGGACCGCTACTTCCGTCTCTTCGACAATCACAAGTACCCGTTCATCGACCCGTCGGTCGATCAGCCGGAACTCACTCGGCTGATCGAGGTCGACCCCGACGAGCCGTTCATCCTGCACCCCGGTGAGTTCGCGCTCGGTGCCACGTTCGAGCAGGTCTCCCTGGCCGATGACATCGCGGCTCGCCTCGAGGGCAAGTCGTCGCTCGGTCGCCTGGGGCTGATCACGCACTCGACCGCCGGCTTCATCGACCCCGGGTTCACGGGGCACGTGACGCTCGAGCTCGCGAATGTCGCGACGCTGCCGATCAAGCTGTGGCCCGGAATGAAGATCGGTCAGCTGTGCTTCTTCCGGCTGACGTCGCCGGCCGAGAACCCGTACGGTTCGGGCCCGTACGGCAACCGCTACCAGGGGCAGCGCGGGCCGACCGCATCCCGCTCGTTCCAGAACTTCCACAAGACGGACGTCGGCACGACCGACGTCGGAGCCGTAGGGGGCTGAGATGAGCAGTGACAGCAGAGATCCGTACATCCGACCGGAGGATGCTGTCATTCCGCCGCCTCCGCCCGAGTCCGAGGTTCCGGATGCGGTGATCCCGCCGCCTCCCGCGGAGTCCGAGATTCCGGATGCCGTCATTCCGCCGCCTCCGCCCGAGGCGATGCTTCCCAGCACTCGCCGGTCGCGGCCCAAGCCGGCGATCCTCACGGGCGATCAGCCGGCGCCGGTGGCCGACGACTGGGCGCAGCCGTCGGTGGCACCTGAGGTGCCGACATCCGGGGGATACCGCGCGCTGTCGGCGGTGATCTTCGGATTCCTCATCGTGCTGCTCGCGGCGGCGATCGCCGGTGCGGTCTACCTCGGCACGACGGTGTCGTTCGCGCAGTCGGCGGGTGCCCCGGATGTCGCCGCCGCCGCCGCGACTCCGTGGCGTGGGTGAGCTGCGACGCGACCCTGAGGTCGACGCCGCGTACGTGACGGTGGGCGCAGCGATCGCGGATGGCGAGGTTGCGAGAACCGTCGCGGTGAACCTGCCCGACGACATCTCCGGTGGGCTGTTTCTCGACTTCGATCGCGACGGCCACTTGCTCGGCATCGAGATTCTCGGTGCCTCCCGGTTGCTCCACCCGGAAGAACCGCGCGCCTGACCTTCGCGCCGTGCGACCTCTCGGCCGAGAGTGGCGCCAGTGCTTCCCTCAGCGTCTCCTCGAGGCCCAGATGTATGCGGGCACTGCGACTCCGACGACGACGACATGCATGACCATGAGCCCGATGACGGCGCTCCCCGTCGTTCCCGGGATGAAGCGGAGAACGAGCAGCAGGACGTCGGGGATGAACGACGCCATGGTCACGATCGGCACGAGGATCGAGAGCGTGCGGCGGGGGTTGCGGGCGCGGCGGCGCACGAGCGACCAGCCGATCCAGCCGACGACGATGCCCAGAGTCGTGAACAGGGCATAGGCGGGCAGTGTCAGCGGCCCGTATGTCGCCGGAGCGCCGGCAGCCACTGCGAGGAGGGCCACGACGGAGTTCGTCGCGATGGCCACGGCGATGGCGGCGGTGAGGATGAGTGCGGTGCGCAACCGGGATTCGGTGGTGCGCCGGTCTGCGCGGACGGCGGTGGTGACCATGACGGCTCCTTGGAGTGTGGTTCGGATATCCGGTACCGAGTAGTACCGGATATAAACGGTACTGCTCGATACCGGAATGTACAATGGGTCCGATGAGCGCAGATGCGATGACCAGACCGGCGGGGCGTCCTCGTGACCCCGGCGTGGAGGCGTCGATTCTCGAGGCGGTGCAGGATCTGCTGATCGAGAGCGGCTACGCCGGCACGACGATCGGCGCCGTGGCAGAGCGCGCCCGCTGCGGGCGTTCCGCGATCTACCGCCGATGGGAGACGAAGGCCGAGCTCGTCGTGGCAGCGGTCGGTGCGCTGCAGGTCGCTGCCGAGGTGCCGGACACGGGCACCCTCCGCGAGGATCTCCTCGCTGCGGCGATGCACTTCGCGAGGGCGGATGACCGCACGGCCGGCGTGCTCGCCAGCATCCTGAGCGAGATCGGACGCGACGACGAGCTGCGCGACATCGCCTATCGAGTGGTCGGCGGACCGCCCGTCGCGGCGCTCACGGCAGTGATCGAGCGATGGATCGAGCGGGGCGAGGTGCGTGCGGACGCTCCGGTCGCGCTCATCGCCGGCCTCGTGCCGACCGCGGCGTTCGGCAGCGTCAGCCTGCGGCGGCGCGCACTCGAATCGGATGCGGTGGTGCAGCTCGTCGACGAGGTCGTTCTGCCCGCTCTGCGCTAGGCGCCTCTCCGCGGCTCGCGACGGGGTCGGCGCTGTTCTCCTGGCGTGAGCTGGCTCGGGGTGCGGTTCCGACGCGCGGGATCGCCCCGTGCGCCGAAGCGAACGGGGCGTTCTGGGTGCAGCGGATGCGGGTGTGACGCCTCAGGCGTCGCGGCCGCGGGAGAAGCCGGCGTCGAAGCCGCGCTCGTAGGCGTGCTGCGCCGCGCGGGCGACGCGGTGCTCGCCGTGGCGTACGTCTCCGAAGCCACCGTGACCGTGACCACCATGGCGGTGGTCACGGTCTTCCGCGATGTCACGCGGGTGGCCGTGGTGGCCGTGGTGTGAGCGGCGTGCGTCCGCGAAGCGGTCGTGGCCCGGGTGTCCGCGGTGACCGCACTCGCGGCGGCGGAACTCGGCATCCGATTCGTGGTCGTGCTCGTGCTCGGACGCGAAGTCGGGTGCGACACCGTGATCGCGTCCGAACGGGTGTCGGTGGTGGCGGCCGAAACCGCGCCCCGGGGCGAATCCGGGTCCGAAACCGTGGCGGCCGAAGCCGCGGCGACGGCCGCGTCCACGAGGAAGCGGCGTCTGCTCGTCCCAGCCGAACGCGCGAGCGATCTGCTGGAGCGTGGCCAGTGTGGTCTCGAGGTCTTCGGGCCCGACCGCGTCGGTGACCTTGGCGCGGATGCCGTCGACGACGTCACTGAGCCGGTCTTTCGCCGTGCGGCCGTCGTCGGTGAGCGTCCAGCCGAGGTCGCTGTCGGTGTCGGCGACGACCCAGCCGCGCTCGACCAGGCTGTGCAGCTTGTGTGCGTTGAGGGGGCGGCGGGCCGGCGCGGTGCCGTCGATGATGTTCAGCATCCGCCAGTCGCGGCGGCTTGCATGCTCGCCGTCGAAAGCGGAGTCGAACTCGGCCGCCATCAGGCGGTCGACGGCCTTCAGCCAATAGCCGAAGGGGCGGGAGGTGCTGTCTGTGTTCTGAGTGTCAGAGGTGTTCATGGGTGGAGTCCTTAGATGTCATGGAGCATGTGCTTGTCACTATGCATGTATATGTAGTGTGACATGTAGTGCAGATCCATGTCAAGTCGCATGTAAAATCGATCTGTGAGCGCCGCAGAGAACGACCCCGCCGAGGCCATCGCCCGCGCCCTGTCGCGCCTTCGCGGAAGGCGCCCCGGCGACCGTGGTCGCGGATCGCGAGGGATGGGCGGGCCGCACGGCTGGCACGGCGGACCCCACCCTGACCACTTCGAGCAGGGGAGTCACGGACGCGGGCACCCTGTGCACCCCGGCATGCCGCCGTGGGCGAACGACCCGTCCGGACGCTTCGGCGGCCCGGCGCGGATGCGGATGCTCGAGGCGCTCGCCGCGGCATCCGCTCCTCTCAGCGTCAGTGATCTCGGCGCGGCGATCGGAGTCGATCAGCCCCGGGCCTCGCGGCTCGTGCAACAGGGGGTCGCTCACGGTTTCGTGCGCCGCGAGGCCGACCCCGACGACGCGCGGCGCACGCGCATCGCGTTGACGGACGAAGGGCGCAAGGTCGCTCGGGGCATGCGCGGCGAGCGGCGGGAGGCGCTCAGCAAGGCGCTCGCCGCATTCACGGATGAGGAGCGCGATCAGCTCGCGACGCTGCTGAACAAGCTCGCCGACAACTGGGAGAACTGACTGGCGCGCGGCGGTACTGGCGGTCGGTGTGGGTAGGCGCTCGCCGGTGTTCCGGAATGCATGTCCAGTGTTCCGGAATATGCTTCTGAACTGGCCGAAAAGAGGCTGACTTCAGGGCTCAAATGTCGGTGGCCCCGTGTGTGATGGAGTCATGTCATCCCGCACTCGTGCCCTTCTCGATCAGGTCGTCTCCGACCTCGATCAGGTGCTGTCCGACGACGCGCTCGCGGGGCTTACGGATGCAGAACGGGTCGAGGTGCTGCAGGCTGCGAGCGCGGCGTTCCGGCGGGTCGAAGCCGTGGTGGTCGAGACGATCGCCGCAGGGGATGCGGTGGACTTCCCGCATGCCACGGGGTGCCGCACTCAGAACGAACTGCTGCAGCGCACCCTGCTGACAGACGTGCGAGAGGCGACGCGCGTCGGCAAGGTGGTCGCTCTGGTCCGCCGGGACGTGAATCTGGTGTCCGGCGATCGGCTGCCTGCTCGCTGGCCGGCGCTGCGGGAGGCGCTGCTCGATGGGGTGATCGGAGTCGCGGGGATGCTCGCCGCGACAGAGCCGATCGAGAAGGTGTCGCATCGCATCGGTGCCGCTGATCGGCTCGACGCCGACACGTGTCTCGCTCGCGCGGCTCGCGGCATCAGACCTGACGCCGAGGCGGGCCCCGACGGGGAGGTCCGTGGCCCGGCGCCCACACTCGATGAGCTGAAGCTGCTTGCTGAGACGCTGGTCGCGCTGCTCGACCCTGATGGAGACGGGCCGGGTGATGAGCCTGCCCGGCGTCGGGGGATAACCCTCGGGCGGGTGCGAGACGGGCTGCGGTCGATCAAGGGATACCTGACGCCCGAGGTCGCCGCGCAGTTGGAGCTGATCCTCGATGCGCTGAACAACCCCAAGGGGGACGGGCCGCCGATGCCCGGCGTCGCGTTCACGCCCGCGGCCGATCGCGGTGACGCGGAAGACGGCGATGCGGCAGACGGCGACGAGGATCCGTACAACTCCGATCCGCGTGCCGTCATCGATGACCGCACGCCGGCGCAGAAGCGTCATGATGCTCTCGCCGCGGCATTGGCGATCGCCGCCCGTCATCGAGACATGCCCGCACTCGGAGGCGCCGCACCGGTGCTGGTCGTGACGGTGGATGCGAACGACCTCGTGAACGGCACCGGGCGTGCGAGCGTCAGCGGTGCGTGGGGCCAACTGCCTCTGAGTGTCGCCTCCCACGTCGGATGCTCCGGCACCATCCAGCGAGTTCTCCTCGACGAGGGTCGGATCATCGGGATCACGACGACCGATCGGGTGTTCACCGTGCATCAACGTCGCGCGATCATCGCCCGCGACAGAGAATGCCTCATCCCCGGGTGCCATGTCCCGGCATCCTGGTGCGAGATCCATCACGTCACCGAACACGCCAGGGGCGGGCCGACGCACACCGACAACGGGGTGCCGTTGTGCTGGTGGCACCACCGGAGTCTGGGAACGTCCGGGTGGGAGATCCGGATGAATGACGGCATTCCGCAGGTGCGAGGGCCGAGGTGGTGGGACCCCGCACAGCAATGGCGCACCCCAAGACTCAGCGCCTCGGCGCAGGGCAGAACGCGGCGGCCGCCCGTCTTCGCGCGTGCCGGATGAACTCTTCGCGTGCGCCGGATGAACTCAGACAGCTGCCCCGAACTCGAGGGACTCCTCGTCGTCGACCGACAGCGACAGCACCACCGTCTCGACGACGTCGTGCGCCTCGATCTGCTGCTCGATCGCGCGCAGGCTTCGAGCCACATCGTGCTCGCGCGCGTCACCGGTCAGGTCGACCTCGGCGACGATGAACAGGCGGTTCGGGCCCACGTACTCGATGTGCAGATACGTGAGCCGCTGGATCTGCGGAGACGAGAGCAGCGCCCGCCCGACTCGATCACGCAGCGCGGGCGACGCGTTGGAGCCCACCAGAAACGCGATGTTGCGTCCGATGAGGATGACCGCCACGACACCCAGCAGGATGCCGACGAGGATCGACCCGATCGCATCCCATGCGGCGACGCCGGTGACCTGGTGCATCGCGATCGCGCCGGCCGCGATCACGAGGCCGATCAGAGCCGCCAGGTCCTCGAAGAACACCGCCCGCAGCGTCGTGTCGCTGGTGTCGAGCACGTAGTCCCACGTCGACGATCCGCGCTCGCGTGCCAACCGTCGAGACTTCACCATCGCCTGCGTGAACGACGCGCCCTCGAGCACGAATGCGATGCCGAGCACGGTGTACGCGACGGTCGGGCTCTCGACCGGGCCGGTCTCGGACAGCTCTTGGACACCATGCATGATCGACACGATCGAGCCGGCGGTGAAGATGCCGAACGCCGCGATCAACGACCAGACGAACGCCGCGCGCCCGTAGCCCAGCGGATGCCGGGCATCCTTCGCCCGCGCACCGCGACGGTCGGCGATCAGGAGGAAGACCTCGTTGCCGGCATCCGCCCACGAGTGCGCGGCTTCGGCGACCATCGACGCGGAAGAGGTGATCACGGCCGCGACCGTCTTGGCGATCGCGACGAGGATGTTGGCGAGGAAAGCGATGATGACCGTCACGCGGTCAGGCTACTCCCGGGGCTGCGACGTCCGCGGGCCATCACGATCAGGCCCGCTGTGTCGCCTTCACCGGCAGCAGCAGGAGGAACCCGGCGATCAGCACCAGCACGATGCCCAGGATGCCGTACGACGTCGACCCCGAGAGCACGATCAGCAGCGTCCACGCACCGGATGCCATCCAGCTCGCCGCCCGCCCGGTCGTGGCGTAGAGGCCGAAGATCTCGCCCTCGCGCCCGGCCGGGGTGATGCGGGCGAGGAACGACCGGGATGCCGCCTGCGCGGGACCGACGAATGCGCAGAGCAGCAGGCCGCCGATCCAGAACACGACCGTGCCCGCATCCACGAGGAAGAAGACGGCGAGCCCCGCGATCACCATCGAGGCGAGCGAGATGAGGATGATGCGCTTCGGCCCGAAGCGGTCGTCGTAGCGGCCGGCGATGATCGTCGAGACGCCCGCGATGAGGTTCGCGGCGATGCCGAAGATCACGAGATCGAGGAAGGCGAAGTCGAACACCTGGCTGGCGATGACGGCCCCGAAGGCGAAGACGCCGCCGAGTCCGTCGCGGAACACCGCGCTCGACAGCAGGAACCAGAACGTCTGACGGGTCTCGGGGTTGCGGTAGAGGCCGACGACGTCCTTCACGAGAAGTCCGTAGGAGGCGAAGAAGCCGACCTTGCGCTCGGGGCGCCCGAGCGACGGCTCCGGCACGTTGAGGAAGATCGGGATCGAGAAGACGATCGCCCAGATCGCGCAGCCGACGGCGATGATGCGGAAGGGCAGCCCCCCGTCCTCCGGCAGGCCGAACCAGTCGAGCATATAGAAGATGACGACCAGGACGAGAGCGATGATCCCGCCGATGTAGCCGAACCCCCATCCGAGCCCCGAGATGCGGCCCACGGTCTTGGGGTTCGCGATGCCGACGAGCATCGCGTTCGAGTTCACGGCAGCGATCTCGCCGAACACGGAGCCGGCCGAGATCAATGCGACGCCCAGCCAGAACAGCGCGGGCGTCGGCTCGACGAACCAGAGGCCGAACATGCAGGCGACGAGCGCGCCGGTGCCGATCCCGAGCCAGAGCTTCTGGCGCCCCGCGGCATCCGCTCGCTGACCGAGCACCGGCGCGATCAGGAGGATCGCGATGCCGGCGATCGTCGACCCGAGGCCGAGCCCCGAGGCGAGATCGGCCTCAGCGGCTTCGCGGATCGGATCCTTGGCGTCGAGGCCCGCGATCGACGCCGGCAGGAAAGCCTCGGTCGTGAGGTACAGGGCCGTGAAGATGAAGGTCAGGATGACGGTGTTGAAAGGCTGCGTCGCCCAATCCCACAGCGCCCACGAGTAGACCTGCTTCTTCGGGGCCGGTGTCTCGCCGCGCAGGTCGAGGCCGATCACGCCGACCGCGCCGCTGTTGGCCGTCGCAGCGGGCTCGGGCACCGCGCCGCTCTGCGGGGAATCGCTCATGCTCGAAGTCTGGCGGCGCGGGGTGAACGGACGGTGACGGCGCGCCGGGTGCCGGTGCGAGGCGCGCCGCCCTCACGCGTACGACGCGGCGAGCAGCTCGGCGAACAGCTCTTCGGGGTCGCGTTCGACACGGCGGCGGGTGAACCAGTCGCAGATGTTGACGCAGTCGCGGTGCAGGAGATCCAGGCCTCGCGGGTTCGCGATGATGTCCACGATCTGCGGCAGGTCGATCACCCGCACCCGGCCGTCGTGCATGAGCAGGTTGTACGCCGAGAGGTCGCCGTGGGCGAAGCCCGCCGCAGCGAAGATCCGCATCAGGTCGACGATCTGGTCGTACAGACCGGCCAGCTCGCCCCGGTCGCTGCGCACCGCCGCCAGGCGAGGTGCCGCGACCCCGCTCGCGTCGCCGATGAACTCCATCAGCAGCTCGGTGCCGTTGACCTGCACGGGGTAGGGGACCGGCGCGCCGAGCTCCCACATGCGGCACAGCGCATCGAACTCCGCGAATGACCACTGCAGGGCGGCGACCGCCCGGCCGTGCTCGCTCTTCTTCGCGAGCGCCCTGGTGTCGCGGGTGTTCCTGGTGCTGCGGCCCTCGGTGTAGACGCCCGAGCGGTGGAAGCTGCTGTGATCGGTGTCGCGGTAGCGCTTGGCGGCGAGCAATGTGCGCTGGGCGGGGTCATCCGGCACCGCCCGTTCGAGCAGGAACACGTCGGCCTCCTTGCCGGTCTTCAGGATGCCGAGTTCGGTGTCGAGCGCGCCGGCGCTCGTCACCACCCAGGCCGGCCAGGGCAGCGGCCCACGTTCAGAGGGGGTGATCGCCGGCCAGGTGGTCCAGCGCTGGCCGTCGGCGGGCTCGACATCGGCGAACGTCGGGACCGATTCGAAGGGGGAGGCGTCGAAGGTCGAGGCACCGGAGAGACGGGAAGAGGATGCTTCGGAAGAAGCGAACAGATCAGACACGGTGTGGCTCCTGAAGAGGGAGGCCGCGCGCGGATCAGGAGCGGGAGGCCTCGAGAGGAAGGATGTCGGCGAAGGGCACGACAGAGACGGTGGTCATGTCATCCACTCCTCTCGCTCTGGCCTTCCGGGAGAACCCCGGTGCGTCGTCGAGCCTAGGGCGCGGAGCCGACCGGTGTCCAGACCCGATCCGGACGAATGGTCGGATGCCGTGGACGCCGCGTCGGGCGGAGGGGCCGCAGCGCTGCGAGTGTGGAACCATGACGACGACCGCGCCCGTGCCCGTGACGACCGCCCGCACCGAGAGCATCCGCTACGGCGGGCTCATCGTGCTCATGCTGATGGGCTTCCTGCTCGTCACGGCGGAGTTCCTGCCGAACGGCGTGCTCACCGAGATGGCCGATGCGCTCGGCGTGACCCCCGGTCAGGCGGGACAGACCGTCACGGTCACCGCTCTCGTCGGCCTGATCGTCGCACCGACGGTGGGACTCATCTTCCCCCGCCTCGACCGTCGATCGCTGCTCGTCTGGATGGCGCTCGCCGCAGCGGTGTCGAACCTCATCGTCGCCGTCGCGCCCAACCTGATCATCGTCCTCCTCGCCCGATTCCTGCTCGGGGCCGCGATCAGCGCGTTCTGGGCGATGTCGATCACGGTCGCCGTGCGCCTCGCCGGACCCGAGCATCTCGGCAGAGGGGTCATGTTCACGTCCGCGGGCGTCTCGCTCGCCACCGTCGCCGGAGTGCCGCTGGGCGTGATGCTCAGCGAGATCGTCGACTGGCAGACGGTGTTCGCGATCGCCGGTGTGCTCATGGTGCTGCTGGCCGTCGCGCTGAGATTCGTGCTGCCCTCGGTGCCGGCGGAGCAGGCGTCCAGCATCCGACTCCTGGTCGACACGGTTCGCCGCCCCGGCATCGCACTCGGCATGGTCGGACACGTGCTCGTGGTGCTCGGGCACTTCCTCGCCTACACGTACGTGCGACTGGCTCTCGAGCGCATCCCCGAGGTCGACGGCTCGACGATCATCCTGCTGCTCGCGCTCTTCGGCGTCGGCGGTCTCGCCGGCAACCTCGGCCTCGGGTTCTTCATCGACCGCACGTTCGCCTTCTTCGCCGTCTTCGCGCCGCTCGTGATCGCGGCCTCGGTGCTGTCGATGATCTTCCTGTCGGGATCGGTCCTCGGCATCGCGATCGTCGTGCTCGTCTGGGGGTTCTTCTTCTCGTCCTGGCTGCTCGTGATCAACACCTGGGTCGGCCACCGCACCCCCGATCGCCTCGAGGCCGGGGGCAGCCTCGTGGTCGTCGGGTTCCAGGGGGCCATCACGATCGCCGCCGGTGTCGGCGGCCTGCTCGTCGACACGCTGAGCGTCGAAGTCGTCTACGTCGTGGGCGCGGCGGCTCTGCTGCTCGGCGCCGTGCTGTTCGGTGCGTCGAACCGGATGAGCACCGCGGCGGCGCGGCTCTGAGCCGTCTCGCCGTGCCCGGCAGGGCGGTCGCCGGGCTCAGGCCGGAACGGCGGTGAGCTGCGATGCCCGCCAGGCGGAGGGCGTCATCCCCGTGCGGCGGCGGAACGCACGGCTGAAACCCTCATCCGAGGCGTAGCCCAACTCGCGAGAGATCTCGCTGATCGACCGGCCCTCGCTCAGCATCCGCTTCGCCGCGTCGACGCGCACCTCGGTGACGTAGTCGGCGGGTGAGCGTCCGATCGCGCTGCGGAACCGCTCGGCGAACACCGACCGAGACATCGCGCCGACGTTCGCGAGGCGCTCGACCGTCCAGTCGCGTCCGGGCTGCTCGTGGATCGCCTCGACCACCCGGTCGAGGAACGGATCGTTCGACACCGAGGGCCAGCCGGCCGGTGCGCAGCCGTTCGCCGCCCAGGCACGGATGACCGAGAGCAGAACGGTCTGCGCCATCATCCGGCAGATCACGGGATCGCCCTGACGCGAGGGGCAGGTGGCGGGGTCGGAGGGGCCCATGCTGCCGGCGAGCGCGGCCGCCGCCGGCTCGAGCTCGGCGAACGACATCACGGTGATCGGATCGGGAAGAAGCGCGGCGATCATCGAGGCGCTGTCCGAGAACTCCAGGTCGACGACCACCAGGTCGGCCGTCCCGTCGGCTACGAGGGCGATCGCGGCGCGGCCGAGCGTCAGGAACGCGTCTCCGGCGACCAGGTTCGCGCTCAGCGGGCGATCGTCCACCGCGACGAGCTGGGCCGCGTCGTCGACGTCGAGGCGGCATCCGGTGGTCAGCGGGGGTGCCCGTGCACCGAACCCGATGCGATGTACACGAGGGTGGCGGCACCTGAGGGGATCGGCAGGATGCCGCCGGTGGCGAGTGCGACGCGACGGGCGACACCGACGCGGAGGTCGACGGCGTCGAGCACCTGCCCGAGGGCTGCGGAGTCGACGGTCACCATGCCTTCGGCAACGCCCGGGCCCTCATAGCTATTCCGGATACGCTGAAGGAACCCCCACCCGAGGAGTCCCGTGTTCCGCACACCCGACCGCCTGTTCCGAGTTCTCGCGATCGCGGAGGCGATCACCTGGACCCTTCTGATCTCGGCGATCATCGCCCGTGCCGCCGGTGCGCCCGGCGTCGTCGTGACGGTGGGCGGTGGCATCCACGGGTTCGTGTTCCTCGCCTATGCGGCGACGGCCGTGCTCGTCGCGCTCAACCAGCGCTGGCACCTCGGCGTCGCGATCCTCGCCGTGGCGAGTGCGATCGTGCCCTACGCGACCATCCCGATGGAGATCTGGCTGCACCGCACCGGTCGGCTGGCCGGCGACTGGCGCCTGGAGCAGACCGACGACCCGCGCGACGCGCGCTGGTACGACCGCCTCATGCGCTGGTTCCTGCGTCGCCCGTGGGTGCTCGCGATCCTGCTCGCCGTCGGCATCGTCGCGCTGTACGTGATCCTGCTGCTGGTCGGCCCGCCCGGCGGCAAGTGAGCCGAGGCCCGGCTCACGAGATGACGACGGCGTTCTTATCGATCACCTCGGCCATCGTCGCGTCGATGTCGCCACCGGTGCAGTCGACGATCACGTAGAGTCCGACCCCGGTCGCGGTGAAGGCGCGCGCCGCCATCGCCCACTGGCGGTCGGCCTCCTGCCCGAGGACCTGCCGGTTCTCGACCTCGGCATTGCCGCCGACCTGGTAGCTGAAGCCTCCGGTGGTCGACAGCGGGGTGATCGCGGCGGCATCCGCCTCGCCCAGGATGACGGCGAGCATCGCATCGGAGCTCACGCTGTCATCGCCGGCCACGGTCGGCACATCGGGGATGAGTCCCTGCCAGAACTGCGCGGTGCACGTGTCGTCGACCGTGCCGTAGGTCCAGCCTCCGTTGCCGTCGTCAGGCTCGACGATCTTCCAGCCGTCGTCGACGACGAAGCCGTCTCCCCACTGGATGTAGGCGCTCGCCGGGATGTCTGCGCCGTCGGCGAAGGTCATCGACGACGGCAGATCGCCGGAGGGCTGCTCGGACGGGATCGCGGTCGGGGAGGGATCGGGTCCGTCGCCGTCGGGGACGTTCACCGGGATCTGCGCATACAAGCATCCGCTGAGCGGCAGCACGGCCAGCGCGACCACCGAGGCGGCGGCGAGGCGGACGAGCGGCGAGACCTGCGAGATGCGCGTCATGCCGGTCAGCCTAGCCCTCGGTGCGGGCACCGAGTCAGTGCGCTGTCGCGATCCCGACCGCGTCATGCACGATCACGGACGCGACCCTCGCGCCCGCCCCCGCGGCGACGATCAGCTGCTGAGGGCCGGGGATCGCCGCATCGCCGGCGGCGTAGAGTCCTGGGACGTCGGTGCGCCCCGAGCGGTCGGTGACGAGGTGCCCGTCGTGGTCGATGGCAGGCGCGAAGCCGCGGAGGAACGACAGATCGGTCTCCCATTCGGGGCGCACGAAGCCGCCCTCGACGGCGACGACGGTGCCGTCGGTCAGTCTGATCGCCTCGATGCGGCCGCGGTCGCCGACGAGCTCGGCGATGGGATGCCGCTGCACGGCCACTCCGGAGGCGGCGAGCTCGGCCTCTTCGGCGGGGCTGACGGTGTCGGCTCCGAGGGTGAAGATCGTGAGATCCTCGGTCCAGCGCGCGATGAGGCGGGCTCGCTCGGCGATGTCGGGGGTCTCGCCGATGAGCGCGAGTCGTCGGCCGCGCAGCTCCCACGCGTCGCAGGCGGCGCAGCTGAACAGGCTGATGCCGTAGAAGCCGCGGAGGTTGGGGACGTCGGGGAGGGTCTCGCGCAGGCCCGTCGCGAGCAGCACGGTCCGGGCGGTCACCACGTCGGTGGGATCCTTGCGCCCCACGGATGCCGTGAACCCTCCGGCTGCATCGGCATCCGCACCTGCATCCGTCCTGCGGAGTTCGAGCACCCTGACGCGTGTGCGCACCTCGATGTTCGGGTAGGCGGCGAGCTCTTCGCGGGCCATGCGACGCAGCTCGTGCGGGGCGACTCCGTCACGGGTGAGGAAGCCGTGGGAGTTCAGCGTGGCGGCGTTGCGCGGGCGATCGGCGTCGACCACGAGCACCCGCATGAGCGAACGGCCGAGATTCAGGGCGGCGGAGAGGCCGGCGGGGCCACCGCCGATCACGAGCACGTCGTAGGTGTCCGCCTCAGCAATTCGCACGTCTTCAGTCTGCCACCTCGGAGCTGAGGGTCGCCTAACTCGCGGGGGCCTCGGCGTGCGGGCTGAGCATGACGACGTCGCCGACGACCACGACCGCGGGGGAGCGCACCTGCCGCTCGGCGGCGAGATGCGCGATCGTCGCGAGCGTGCCGACGGTGACCCGCTGACGTGCGCCGAACCCGTCCTCGATGATCGCCACGGGGCAGTCCCCGCCGCGCTCGCCGGCCGCGAGCACGTGCGCCGAATGGCCGAGCGTGTTCACGCCCATGAGCAGCACGACGGTGTGGTCGCGTCCGCCACCGAGCGCGACGATCTGATCATGTGCGCTGGCGACGGTGAACGTCTCGGCGATTCCGCGCTGCGTCAGCGGGATGCCGGCGAGGCCGGGCACCGCGACCGCGCTCGTCACCCCGGCGACCACCTCGACGGGAATGCCGGCCGCCTCGCAGAACAGCTGCTCCTCGCGACCGCGGCCGAAGACGAATGGATCGCCGCCCTTGAGCCGCACCACGCGGCGCCCGTCCCTGGCCAGCGAGACGAGCAGTGCGTTGATGCCGTCCTGCGGCACCGGGTGGTGACCGGGGAGCTTGCCGACGTCGACCACCTCGGCATCCAGCAGGACTCCGTCCTCGGCGAGCTGCGCGAGCACGGCCCGGGCTCCGAGACGGTCGGCCACGATAACGTCGGCCTGCTGCAGCGCGCGCAGACCGCGCAGAGTCAGCAGGCCCGCGTCGCCGGGTCCGGCACCGACCAGCGTGACCGTGGCGACCCCTGAGGGCGTGTCCGGGGTCATGACCGTGCGGCAGTGGCGGGCAGTCGAGCCGCCGCCTCGTCGTATCGGGCGATGACGAGGTCGATCAGCGGCTGCGGCACCGTCACGCCGTCGAGCAGGGGCGCGGTGACCGAGCGTCCTGCGGTCTGCCTGATCGTGAGGTCGAAGAAGAAGCCCTGCGCGAGCAGATAGGTCGAGACGACCGCGTCGGGGTGCGCGGCGATCGATGAGGGCAGGTCGGGCTGCCGGGCCGCGAGATAGGCGAGCTCGACCTTCGCGCCGAGCCGCAGCGAGAGCAGGGAGGCCATGGCCTCGGCATCCGTCACCGACGCGGGGTCGCGAGAGCCCGCCACCGCGAGGATCACCGGCTCGAGCCGTGCCGCGTCGGCGGACGTGGCGGATGCCGCACCTGCTGCCGCGAGTCGATCCGCGAGCACCTCGGCGAGCCGGGGGTCGGGTCCCATCGCGTCGCTGACGACGGCGTCCGGCTTCTTCGCCGCCATCCCGTGCAGGTCGTGGTGCACGTGGAAGCCGCGCGACAGCAGCAGCGGCACGATCACGACCGGCCCCTCGATCGTCGGAAGGAGGTCGGCGGCATCGGGCTGCTGCACGTCGACGAAGGCGCTGCGCACCTCGACGTCGGGAAGCGCGGCGGCGACCGCATCGACCAGGTCGGCGATCGCCCGGGCGCCCTCGGCATCCGAGGTGCCGTGCGAGACGGCGAGCAGGATGGGGCGGCTCATGGTGCGACTGTAGGCGAGCCGTGTGACGACGGTGTTTCGAGGATCTCGCGGCGCCTGGGGTGCGAATGTGCGCGTCTGGTCGCAAAGTTGAGCCGGGTTGTATCAACTTCATTTGACAGCCTCGGGAGGTCGGAGTACAGTTGAGTCATCGCGACTCAGGTTTCCCTGATCGCCCCGGATTTCCAGACCCACATCAACCTCAGCAACAAAGGAGAATCACATGGCACGTGCTGTTGGAATCGACCTCGGTACGACGAACTCCGTCGTCAGTGTCCTCGAAGGTGGCGAGCCCAAGGTCATCGCCAACGCCGAGGGCTTCCGCACCACCCCCTCGGTCGTCGCATTCACGAAGGACGGCGAGGTGCTCGTCGGCGAGACCGCGAAGCGCCAGGCCGTCACGAACGTCGACCGCACCATCGCATCCGTCAAGCGTCACGTCGGCACCGACTGGACGTTCGACGTCGACGGCAAGAAGTGGACGCCGCAGGAGATCTCCGCGCGCATCCTCCAGAAGCTCAAGCGCGACGCCGAGTCCTACCTGGGCGACACGGTGACGGATGCCGTCATCACCGTCCCCGCGTACTTCAACGACGCCGAGCGTCAGGCCACCAAGGAGGCCGGTGAGATCGCGGGCCTCAACGTCCTGCGGATCATCAACGAGCCGACCGCCGCAGCCCTCGCCTACGGCCTCGACAAGGGCAAGGAAGACGAGCTCATCCTGGTCTTCGACCTGGGTGGCGGAACCTTCGACGTCTCGCTCCTCGAGGTGGGCAAGGACGACGACTTCTCGACGATCCAGGTGCGCTCCACCGCGGGTGACAACCGCCTCGGCGGTGACGACTGGGACCAGCGTCTCGTCGACCACCTGATCAAGCAGTTCAAGGAGACCACGGGCGTCGACGTCTCGGGCGACAAGATCGCTCTGCAGCGTCTCAAGGAGGCGGCTGAGCAGGCCAAGAAGGAGCTCTCCTCCTCGACCAGCACCAGCATCAACCTGCCCTACCTGTCGTTGACCGAGTCGGGCCCCGTCTCGCTCTCCGAGACCATCACCCGCGCGAAGTTCGAGGACCTCACCAAGGACCTCCTCGACCGCACCAAGAAGCCCTTCGAGGATGTCATCCGCGAAGCCGGCATCAAGGTCGCCGACATCGATCACATCGTGCTCGTGGGTGGATCGACCCGTATGCCCGCCGTCGCCGAGCTCGTCAAGCGCGAGACCGGCAAGGAGGCCAACAAGGGTGTCAACCCCGATGAGGTCGTCGCCGTGGGCGCAGCCCTCCAGGCCGGTGTCCTCAAGGGTGAGCGCAAGGACGTGCTGCTCATCGACGTCACGCCCCTCAGCCTCGGAATCGAGACCAAGGGCGGCATGATGACCAAGCTCATCGAGCGCAACACGGCCATCCCGACCAAGCGCAGCGAGACCTTCACCACGGCAGACGACAACCAGCCGTCCGTCGCGATCCAGGTCTTCCAGGGCGAGCGCGACTTCACCCGCGACAACAAGCCGCTGGGAACGTTCGAGCTCACCGGAATCGCCCCGGCTCCCCGCGGCATCCCACAGATCGAGGTCACGTTCGACATCGACGCCAACGGCATCGTGCACGTGTCCGCCAAGGACAAGGGCACGGGCACGGAGAAGTCGATCGTCATCTCCGGCGGCTCGTCGCTGTCGAAGGAGGACATCGAGCGCATGGTGCGCGAGGCCGAGGAGCACGCGGCTGAGGACAAGGCGCGCCGCGAGGCCGCCGAGGTCCGCAACCAGGCCGAGACGCTCGCGTACTCGATCGACAAGCTGATCACCGAGAACGACGAGAAGCTGCCCGAAGACGTCAAGACCGAGGTCAAGGCCGACGTCGACGCTCTGAAGACGGCTCTGGCCGGCGAGGACGACGAGGCCGTGAAGACGGCGTTCGACAAGCTGAACCAGTCGCAGGGCAAGATCGGCGAGGCCATCTACGCACAGTCCCAGGCAGAGGGCGCTCCGAGCGCCGACGCCGCGGGCGAGGCTCCGGCCGATGACACCTCCTCCGACGAGGACGTCATCGACGCCGAGGTCGTCGACGACGAGGACGAGAAGAAGTAATCATGACGGACAAGAACTTCGAAGGTGACGACGAGGTTCGCAGCGAGGGGTCGGATGCTCAGGCATCCGGCCCCGCGCCGCAGAATCCCGACTCGCGCGAGGCCGCGGCCGCGGAAGGATCCGACGAGACGCCGGTCGACGGCGCCCCCGACGATCTGACGGTCGATGACATCCTCGGCGCCACCCAGACCGGCGAGGCCGCAGCAGAGGATGCTGTGCTCGCCGACCTGGAGTCGACGCTGCTGAACGACCTCAAGCGCCTCCAGGCCGAATACGCCAACTACCGCCGCCGCACCGAAGAGCAGCGCCAGGTCGAGATCGAGCGAGCGAAGGGCGAGGCCGCCAAGGGCCTCATCCCCGTGCTCGACGATCTCGACCGCGCCGCGCAGCACGGTGACCTGGTCGAGGGGACTCCCTTCGCCGTCATCGCCGGCAAGGTGCGCGCGGTCGTCGAGCGTCTCGGTGTCGTCTCGTACGGCGAGAAGGGCGAGGAATTCGACCCGCAGCGTCACGAGGCGATCTTCCAGCAGCCCACCCCGGGCGCCGACAAGACCACGGTGCTCGAGGTCGTCGAGGTGGGCTACCGCCTCGGTGACGTCGAGCTGCGTCCCGCGAAGGTCGTCGTCGCCGTACCCGCAGAGTAGGTGATCGATGGCTAGCCAGGACTGGTTCGACAAGGACTTCTACAAGACCCTCGGGGTCACGAAGGACGTCAGCGACGCTGATCTCAAGAAGACGTACCGCAAGCTCGCTCGCAAGTATCACCCCGATTCCAATCAGGGTGATGAGAAGGCGGAGGCGAAGTTCAAAGAGGTCAGCGAGGCGTACTCCGTGCTCTCTGACGCCGAACAGCGCAAGGAGTACGACGAGATCCGCGCGATGGGCTCGGGCGCACGCTTCACGGCGAGCGGCGCGGGCGCGGGCGGCTTCGAAGACGTCTTCAGCCGGTTCGGGCAGCAGGGGCGCGGGCAGCAGCAGTCCGCCGACTTCGAGGACATCTTCGCGATGTTCAACCAGGGTCAGGGCGGCTCGTTCGGCTCCGGTCGGTTCGGGCAGACCTCCGGCGGATACCGCGGTTTCGGCGGACCCCAGAAGGGGGCCGACGTCACGGCGCGCACCACGCTCGACTTCGTGACGGCCGTGCAGGGCGAGACGATCACCCTGCAGGGCGAAGACGGCAAGCCGTTCAAGGTCAAGATCCCCGCGGGCGTCGCCGACGGTCAGAAGATCCGGCTGCGCGGCCGCGGGCGTCCCTCGCCCGACGGCGGCGAGAGCGGCGACGTGGTGGTCCAGATCGCTGTGCGACCGCATCCCGTCTTCACCCGTGAGGGGCTGAACCTGCGCGTCATCGTGCCGGTGACCTTCACGGAGGCCGCCCTCGGCGCGACCATCGAGGTTCCCACTCTGAGCGGCGACACGGTCAAGCTCCGTGTCGCGCCCGGTACGCCGTCCGGACGCGTTCTGCGCGTCAAGGGGCGTGGGGTCACGACCTCGAAGGGCACCGGCGACCTGCTCGCCGAGCTGCAGATCGCGGTGCCGTCGCACCTCGACGAAGCGGCTCGGGAGGCGCTGGAGAAGTTCCAGGCGCTCGAGCCCTCGGAGAATCCGCGGGCCGACCTGATGGCCAAGGCCCGCCGCTAGAGAACCGCAACACCTGATGATGACGAACGCGAACACCGAGGAAGAGGTGAGGGAACATGGCTGACCAGCACATGGATGCCGACACCCCGGTGTTCGCGATCGCCGTCGCCGCCCAGCTCTCGGGGCTGCACCCGCAGACCCTGCGACAGTACGACCGCATCGGGCTCGTCGTGCCCGGCCGGACGTCCGGCGGCTCACGCCGATATTCGACCCGCAACATCGAGCAGCTCCGCGAAGTCGCTCAGCTGTCGTCGGAAGGCGTCAGCCTTCCTGCGATCGCACGCCTTCTCGACCTCGAAGACGAGAACCGGATGCTGCGCCGCCGCGTCGCCGAACTCGACGCCGCTCTGCGCGCCGAGCGTGAGAACCGCCCGGGCATGCGCGTCTTCGCAGCAGGATCCGCCGGTGTCATCCCGATGCCCAGTGGTCGCCGCATGCGTCGATCGGCCGAGGTCGTGCTCTGGCATCCGGGCAGCGGCCGGGGCTGACAGCTCGCGGCTCGCAGGGTGCAGCCGGCACGCGTCGTCCACCCGCGCGCGGTATCGTTGCGACACGATGAGGATGACGCGTCGCACACTGCTGATCGGCGCCGGAGCCGGTGTCCTGGGAGTCCTGCTGGCCTCCTGCACGCCCGAGCCGGCGCCGTCTCCCACGCCCGATCGCTCGCCGACTCCGAAGCCGACCGCCGGGTCGATCACGCCCGCCGCGTTCGCCCGCAGCTCCTGGACGACCGACCCGTTCGCGCTGGGCGCCGCGAGCTTCACTCCCGTCGGCACGCAGGCGAGTGCCCGCGAGGCGCTGGCCGAGCCGATCGACGACCGCCTGTTCATCTCCGGCGAGGCGACGGATGTCGACGCGCCGGGCACGATCGCGGCTGCGCTCCGATCTGGAGACCGGGCCGCCGAGCAGCTCCTCCGCGCGGCCGACAGCGGTGAGCGTGTGGCGATCGTCGGTGCAGGACTCGCGGGTGCGGCCGCCGCAGCTCGCCTCGTCGCCGAGGGGCTGCAGGTCACGGTGTTCGAGGCCCGCGACCGCGTCGGCGGACGCGTCCAGTCCGTGGTCGACGACAAGGCCTGGCCGTTCCCCGCTCAGCTGGGCGGCTGGCTGCTCGGGTCCTCCGACGACGTCCTGCTCGACGCTCTCAACGCCCTCGACATCCGCACGGTTCCGGTCACCGGCTCGCTGTGGCGGTCGACCGACGGCGACGTCGAGCCGGTGCCGATCGAGCCGGTGCAGGCCGCCATAGCGACTGCCCAGCAGGGCCTGACCGACGCGTCTCTCGACGAGGCGCTCGCGGCGGCGGGTGCCGACCTCGAGGAGCCGGGGCTGGCAGCACTGCTCGCCTCGGTGGCCGCCAGTGCCGGCGCCGATGCGTCCGATGTCTCGACGTGGTTCCCCCCGCGACTGCCGGTCGACGAGATGCTGGCGCCACTCGGCGACCTCACCCCGGCGATCGAGGGGCTGCTCGAGGGTGCGAAGCTGAGCCTCTCGTCGCCGGTCAGTCGCGTCGCCTACGACGAAGCGGGAGTCAGCCTCGGCATCGCCTCGGGCGAATCGCTGTCGTTCGACCGCGTGCTGATCACGGTGCCGCTCGGTGTGCTGAAGAGCGAGGGCCTGCAGTTCTCTCCCGCATTGCCCTTCGGTCACCGCGGAGCGATCGCCGAACTCGGCATGGGGCGCATCGAGACGGTGTGGCTGCGCTTCGAGGATCCGTTGATCGTGGCCGAGCCCGAGCCCGAGCCCGAGCCCGAGGAAGGCGCCGATGCAGCGGATGCCTCCGCCGCCACGCTCTGGCATGTGGTCGGCGGCGATGCGCTGATCCGCACGTGGATCAACCTCGCACCGGCCACCGGCGAGAACGTCGTGGTGGGCATCGTCGGCGGAGAAGCGGCGGGCACATTCGCCGAGCTGAACGACCAGAAGGCGGTCGAGGCCGCGATCGCCTCGCTCGCGCCCTTCCTCAGCGCCCCTGCCTGATCGCACGAGCCTGCTCGCCCCCTGCCTGATCACGCGAGCCTGATCCCGCCGGATCGAGCGCGCTCAGACCTCCGGCCGCTCGTGGCCGCGCCGTCGCATCCTGCTGACGAGCACGATCACCGTCGCGACGAGAGCGAAGATCGCCAGGGCCACTGCGCTGGTGATCAGGAACTCGGGCGGGCCGGACACCTGCCGCGGGTCGAGGAAGTAATACGGGTACCAGCCCACCGACGGTCCGCGCCACATGGTGACGCCGCCCCAGGCGAGCGGGAAGGTGAGCGCCGTCGGCACCACCCACCACGGCACCCCGCGGTGCCCGGGGGTGAGCACCCAGGCGAGGGCGGTGCAGGCCGGCAGGTAGAAGTGCAGCACCTGGTCCGACCAGGGCACGTCGACGCGGATGCCGCGCAGACCCGCCTGCCAGACGATGAGCGCGAAGGCGAGCCCTGCCGTGATGGTCCAGGTGAGCACGAGGGCCAGAGCCACGGTGAACCAGCGGGGGTCCGTCGCCCGGATGAAGGCGAGCACCGTGCCGATCAGCAGCACGACCACGAGGGCGCAGTTGGACTGCACGGTGAGATAGGCGAAGAAGTTCTCGCCGGCGATCGTCCGCGAGCTCAGACCCCAGAAGAGGCGGTGCACGAGGGCGACGGTGCAGACGGCTGCTGTCGTCAGGCGCAGCACGCCGAACACCGATCGTGCCCTCACCTTCGCCTCTGCCCCTTTCCGGCTGTGCCCGATGTTCCCGTATATCGCGCATCATGCCATCCGGCGAGTCTACGGAAGAGAACGCGGCGGCAGTCTGCCCCGCGACTCGTACAGGAGACGGAAAAGTCGTCTTCATAGCGTGGATGCAGGGATCGCCCCTGCTCCGCGCCTGGCGCGCGGTGTCCTGCCACGAAGGAACACCTCCTCATGACGAACACCACCCGCCCCTCTGCCGCCGCCTCGCTGGGACTGCTCGTCCTCCGCGTCGTGGTCGGCGCCGTCTTCGCCGCTCACGGAGCGCAGAAGATCTTCGAGTACACCCTCCCCGGAACCATCGGCAGCTTCGCGGGCATGGGCATCCCTCTGCCCGAGATCGCGGCTCCGGTCGTCGCCTTCATCGAGCTGATCGGCGGCATCCTGCTGGCGCTGGGACTCTTCACGCGCCCCGTCGGCATCCTGCTCGCGATCGACATGATCGTGGCCCTGTTCGCGGTGCACCTTCCGGCGGGCCTCTGGGTCGGAGAGGGCGGCTACGAGTTCGTCGCGGTTCTCGGCGTCGCGGCCCTCGCGCTCGCGTTCACCGGCGCGGGCCGCTTCTCGCTCGACGGCGCCTTCCTGCGCGGTCGTGTTCCCGCCTGGCTCAGCTGAGCATGCGGGGGAGCGCCCCACGGGGCGTTCCCCCGTCGGTGTGTATCCTGTCAACAGTTAACAGGAGGTCACCGTGACACAGACCGTCAAGCGCGGAGAGTCCCTCGGCGCGCAGGTGGCGCAGGTCCTGCGTCAGCGCATCGTGCGCGGCGAGCTCTCGCCCGGCGCGCGCATCACCGAGGAGGCCCTCGCCGAGGAGTTCTCGGTGAGCAGGGGGCCGATCCGCGACGCCCTCACCCAGCTCAGCTTCGAGAAGCTCGTCGAAGTGCAGCGCCCTCGAGGCGTGTACATCACCGGGCTCTCGCAGGACGACGTGGATCAGCTCTACAGTCTGCGCGGCGCCCTCGAGCAGCTCGCGCTGTCGCGCGCCATGAGGGTGGAGGACGACGAGCGCTGGGCATCGATGGCGGCTGCGGTCGATCGCATGAGTCAGGCCGCAGACAGGGGCGATCACGCCGCCTTCGTCGCCGCCGACCTCGAGTTCCACTCCGAGATCTACGTCCTCGCCGACCACCCGCGTCTGCAGGGCGCGTGGAGTCAGTACCTGCCGACCTTCGCGTCGCTCCTCGAGGTGACCATCAATCACGACGACGACCTCCACGAGTCGTCCGACGACCACATGAAGCTCATGGAGGTGATGCGCTCCGGCAGCCCCGACGAGGCTGCGGCGGTGCTCACGGCCCACCTCGACGGCGCACGCGACCGGATGCTCAGCGAGCTCGCCGACCGACCCGCCTGACGGCGCCTGCGCGTCGGATCTCTGACGGTCTCCGACAGATCTCCGTCCGGATCAGGCGGGAGGCGTCAGGCGACGACGCAGCACCCAGGTGTTGCCGGTCGCATCGCCGCTGTGCTCGAAATCGTCGAGCACAGCGCTCGACAGGGCGAGGCCGCGTCCGCTCTCGCTGTCGACGCCGGGCATCGTGACCGCATCCCAGTCGATCCTGGCCGGATCGGCCGTGTCGACGAAGGTCGCGACGAGGTCGTCGGAGCCGACCTCGATGTCGACCTCGACGGTGATGCCGACATCCGGCTCGCCCTGCGCGTCAGCGTGCGTGGCGATGTTCGTCGACACCTCGCTGACCGCCAGTGCGAACAGCGTGCGGTCCTCGGGCGCCACATGCGGGGCGGACTCCCAGAGGGCGTCCAGGGCGTCGAGGACGTGCTCGACGAAGGCGGGGCCGGCGAGGCCCGCGACGTGCGCCCGGCGCTCCTCAACGCCCATCGAACGCCGTCTCGGGTGTCGGGTGGTCGAGCAGCACGCGGTCGAGGTTCGTCAGGTGCAGCACCGTCCGCACCGCCTCGGGCACTGCTGCGATGCGCAGATCGCCGCCGGCGACCCTGGCGCTCTTCAGACCGCCGACGAGGGCGCCCAGGCCCGACGAATCGACGAACTGCAGGTCGGCCATGTCGATCACGATCCTCGACTCGCCTCCGGCCACGAGGTCGTTCACCGCCTTGCGGAGCAGCGGTGCTCCCGTCGCCGTGAGGCGTCCGGACAGGGAGATCACGGCGAAGCCGTCCCTGATGTCAGTGCTGAGATCCATGGTTCTCCTCCTCGAGGGTTCGGGCCGGTCCGCGGTAGCGGGCGGCTTGGATGATGACGCTGAGCACGACGAGGTCGTACAGCACCCACACCGTGTTGACCAGGGTGCCGGTGCCGTCGCCCGTTCCGATGACGACGCGGGTGATGCCGATCACGAGCGCCACGCTGAGCACGACCATCGCGGTCAGCTGCGGCCAGATCTCGCGCCACGGCACTCCTCGCGGATCCCGTCCGTCCTTGCGCGTGACGGCGAACGACAGGGGGCGGCCGAAGACCACGTTCGCGAACGCCGTCCAGCATGCGCGGATCCAGACCGGGAACAGCGCGAGCGAATACTGCTGCCCGCGCCAGGTTCTCAGCCCCTTGGCGACCACGAGGAACAGCAGCTGGTTGACGAGGAAGTAGGGCAGGAACCGCACGAAGAAGTCGACCGACCAGGCGGTCACCGGAAGCACGCCGAACACCAGGTAGACGACCGGCGCCGTGAGATAGATCACGGCGGCGAACCCCGAGAGATAGCTCCACATCGTGGCGAAGTACATCAGCCGCTGCCCGATCGACAGTCCGCGCTTCGCGAGCGGGTTGTCGCGCAGCATCACCTGCAGCGTGCCCTGCGCCCAGCGCAGGCGCTGCGTCAGCATCGTCCGCAGATCCTCGGGCGCGAGGCCCTTCGCCAGGATCTCGTGGTGGTAGACGCTGCGCCAGCCGAGCGAGTGCAGCTGCATCGCGGTGGCCATGTCCTCCGTGACCGAGATCGTGGCGAGCGGAAGGATCGGCTGCGCCTCGTCGCCGCGGTCGAGGCGGAGAGCGTCGAGCAGCGCTCGTACGGCGTCGAGCGCAGTGATCGGCGACAGATCGGACTGGGCGAGCGCCGTCAGGCCCGCCTCGTCGACGACGATCGCGTCGAGCTGCGCATCGTGGGCGATCGGCAGGGAGCCCAGCTCCGCGAGGTCGGATCTGATGCCGGCGAGATCCTTGGCGACCAGGATCACCGAGGCGTTGTGCACCGCAGCCAGCACCGCGTCGGCGACCTCGCGCACGGGCGCCCCGCCGGCGAGATCACGACGGCTCTGGCCGATCGTCACGTGCAGTGCGAAAAGCTCGCGACGGAGTTCCGGATCGGATGCCGAGCGCATCTCCTTCTCGACCAGGGTCTCGGAGGTGCGCAGCGCGCGAGCCGCGGTGTCCGTCACCTCGCGCACGTAGCCGATGATGCCGAGCTGCATCAGGGCGTCGCGACGGAGCACGGCGTTCGATCCGCAGAAGAACGCCGCGTTCCAGCCGTCCTTGCCCTGCTGGATCGGGCCGTAGAACAGCGGCGCCTGGCTGCCGAGCGGATCGGCCTCGTCGACGTTGACGAACCACTGCGGGGTCTGCACCACGGCGACCTCCGGGTCGTCGGCGAAGTACCCGAGCGTGCGGTGCAGGATCAGCGGATCGGGGATCTGATCCGCGTCGAGGATGAGGAGGAACTCCCCGTCGGTCTCGAAGAGCGCGCTGTTGAGGTTGCCCGCCTTCGCGTGACGGGGCTTGCCCATCCAGTCGTCGGAGCGGGTGAGGTAGCCGATGTCGGCGTCGCGGGCGGCCCGCTCGAGCTCGGGTCGGGCACCGTCGTCGAGGATCCAGGTGGTGTGCGGATAGGCGATCCCGCGCGCTGCTCGCGCGGTCGTCATCACGAGCTCGATCGGCTCGTTGTACGTCGCGATGAACACGTCGACCGTGCCCTGAGGCGGCGACACGGGAGCCGGCCGCTCTTTGGCCCGCCACATCGTGAGACAGAAGAGGAAGGTGTCGATCAGGCTGTAGGTCTCTGCGATCACCAGGGGCACGGCGATCCACCACGCCGACCAGTTCACCGATTCGAGCCAGCGCCACGCGACGTAGTTCACACCGAGCAGCACCGACAGCACCGCGATGATGCGGATCGCGGCGAAGCGGGCGGTCATGCGTCGCGCCGCACCACGACCACGGTGATGTCGTCGGTCGCTCGATCGTCCGAGATGAGCTGCAGCGCCTCGTTGATCGCCCCATCGGGACCGAGCGCGTCGAGCACGCGGGCCACGTGGGCGAACGGGTCATCGGCGTCGAGCACGTCGAGCAGGCCGTCGCTGCAGCACACGAAGGCGTCTCCGGGTTCGAGGCGCGTGCTCCGGGACTCCCGAGCATCCTGGTCCGGAAGGGCGGCGCCCATCCCCAGGGGGAGGCCGGTCGAGCGAAGGTGCTCCCACGAGCCGTCGGCTCGGAGGATGAACGCGAGGCTGTGCCCGGCGTCGATCACCTCGAGATCGCCGGTCTCGGGCTGCAGCTCGGCGTGGACCGCCGTCACGAACATCGTCGTCTCGGAGAGGTCCTCCTCGAGCAGCCGGTCGGCGTCGGCGACGGCCTCGGCGATGCTGCGCTCGGGAGCGGTGCGCAGTGAGGCGCGCACGCCCGCGGCGACGATGGCGGGACCCGTGCCCTTGCCCATCGCGTCGGCGAGGGTGATGCGCAGCGCGCCGCCGTGGAGGCGGAGGTCGTAGAAGTCGCCCGCCAGGCGGCCACGCGAGGCGCCCCCGCCCGCGATCGTGTAGCCGGCGATGGTGGGGAGCGAGTGCGGTCGCAGCGCGCTCTGGATCAGAGTGGCCTGATCGAGCTCGGCGTCGGCCGCGAGCTCGGTCTGCACCCAGAAGGCGAGGTCGCGCAGCAGGTCGCGCTGCGCCTCCGAGAAGGTGTGCGGCTCGGTGTCGAGGACGCACAGCGTTCCCACCGGTTCGCCGCCGGGTGCGTGCAGCGGGTGCCCGGCGTAGAACCGGAGGTGCGGATCACCGACCACGAACGGATTCGCCGCGAAGTTCTCGGTCGCGCTGGCATCCTCGATCACCACCGTGCGGTCCTGGCCGACCGTGTAGTCGCAGAACGAATCCTGTCGGGGCGCCTCTCGCCCGCCGAGTCCGATCTCCGACTTGCGCCACTGGCGGTCGCCGTCCAGGAGCGAGACGCTCACCATCGGCATACCGAACATCTGCTGAGCCAGCCTGGCGACCCGATCCACTCGTTCATCCCGTGGTGTGTCCAGGATCCCGAGTTCCTCCAGTGCCTGCTGGCGTCTGCGTTCATCGAACATTGCTCCGCTCCCCTCGTAGCTGCTCTCATACTCGCACCTGCCGGGGCGCGGATGACAGGCGGTGGCGGAGAGTTGTATACCGGTATCAGTGTTGACTGTTAACAGTCAACACTGATACGGTCAGGGGGTCGACAACAAGGTCGACCCACGTAGAGGAGCAAAGATGCCCCGCAAGCGCATCACCCGGGCCGCCGCCGCTCTCGCGGCCGTCGCCGCCACCGCTCTCGTCCTGTCGGCCTGCACGAAGGTCGAAGAGGGTGAAGACGCGGAATCCGCCTTTCCCGAGAATGACATCCGTCTGATCATCCAGGCGAACCCGGGCGGTGGATCCGACCTGTCGTCGCGTGCCCTCGCGACCGAGCTCGAGGGCATCCTCGGCGTCAGCGTGATCCCCGAGAACATGCCGGGTGCGGCAGGGGCTCTCGCGATGGAGTACGTCGGATCGCAGGATCCGGACGGCTACGTCATCGGGTTCGCCCCGGTCGAGATCGCGATGCTCAACACCACGCAGAGCGCGAACGTGCTGCCCGAGGACTTCGACCTGCTGGGCCAGATCATGCTCGCTCCCGGTGTCGTCACGGTCGGCGCGAACAGCGGCATCGAGACTCTGGAAGACCTGGTCGCCCAGGCCGAGGCCGGCGCCGTCACCGTCGCCAACTCCGGCGCGGGTTCCATCTGGGAGGCCGCGACGATCGGCCTCGGCGACGCGACCGGTGCCGCGTTCACGCCGGTTCCCTACGACGGCGGAGCGACGGCCGTCGCCGCCGCCGCATCCGGTGAGACCGTCGCCGCCGTGTCCGGCCTGGGCGAGGCTCTCGCGCAGGGCGAGGCCGTGCGCATCCTCGCGGTCCTCAACGACGAGCGTCACCCCGACGCCGAGGACGTGCCGACAGCCGACGAGGCGATCGGCGAAGACGTGGTCTTCGGCGGCTGGGGCGGCATCTACGCCCCCAAGGGTCTGCCGGATGACGTGAAGAGCGAGCTCGAGGCCGCCGTCAAGGAGGCCGTCGAGTCCGACACCTACCAGCAGTTCCAGAAGGATGCCGGCAACCTCGTGGTCTACCGCGACTCGGCCGAGTGGACGACGTTCGTGAACGAGCAGTTCGACCTGTTCAAGGACCTCCTGGGCTGACCGGCTCCGACTGCGGGGTCGGCCGCACGCCGGCCCCGCAGTCCGCCGCCGCACGTCAGACCAGGGAAGGAGCACCATGTCCCACGCCGATGTCACTCCTGCGATCGAGCAGGACGCGCACCAGGGAGCACCGCCCTCGCGACCGCTCGAGATCGTCTTCGGCGCCGTCGCCCTGGCGTTCAGCGCCGGCTATCTCTTCCTGGCCACGCAGATCCCGCTGCGCCGAGAGGCACTGCCCGGACAGATCGACGCGCGCTTCTGGCCCATGGTCCTCGCGGTCGCGGCGGTCGTCGTCTCGCTCGTGATCCTGGCTCTGGCGATCACCCGCCCCGCTCCCGGCCGCGAAGACCTCGACCGCATCCAGCCGGGCGGCGTGGTCCGCGTCATCGCCACCCTGCTGATCGCCGGGGCCTTCATCGCGGTGTGGTCGCTCGGATCCGTCATCCTCTTCGGCTACCGCATCGAGGTCTTCCCGATCGCCGCCGCCGTGCTGATGGCCGCTCTCATGCTCCTCTACGGGCACCGCCGGTGGCTGAGCCTGATCATCTACTCCGTCTCCGTCACCGCGTTCGTCTACGTGGTGTTCGGCATGCTCCTGAGGATCCCGCTGTGAACGCGCTCATGGAGGGGCTGAACTCGCTCCTCGACATCTCGATCCTGCTGTACATGCTCGTCGGGCTGCTGCTCGGCTTCATGGTCGGCGCCTTCCCCGGCATCACCGCGACCATGGCGGTCGCTCTCGCCGCAGGATTCACGCTCACGCTGGAGCCCGTGCAGGGCCTCGCGGTGCTGCTGACGATCTACGTCGCCGCGAACTTCGGCGACCGCGTGCCGTCGATCCTCATCAACACCCCCGGCACTCCCGCGTCGATCGCGACGACTCTCGACGGCTATCCGATGGCGAAGCAGGGGCGAGCCGGTCTCGCGCTGACGATCTCGGCGATCGTCTCGGCCGTCGGCATCCTCGCCTCCCTCGTGCTCTTCGCCGTCGCCGCCGTGCCGATCGCCAGCTTCGCCCGCGACTACTTCAAGTCGCCCGAGCTGTTCGCGCTCGTCGTCTTCGGCATCGCGATCATGATCGGGATCTCGTCGAAGTCGATGCTCAAGGGCATCCTCGCGGGTCTCTTCGGCCTCATGCTCGGCACCGTCGGAACGTATGCCGCCACGGCGGACCAGCGATTCACCTTCGGAGTGCTCGAGCTGGTCGAGGGCGTCAACTTCATCGCCGTGATCATCGGACTCTTCGGCATCGCCGAGCTCTTCGACCAGCTGCTCACGTATCGCAAGTCGCACGTGCGCCCGATCTCGAGCCTCGGCCGCTGGTGGCCGAATCGCGCCGAGCTGAAGCAGAGCGGTCGAGCCACCGCGGTCGGCGGCGCCGTCGGTCTCGGGGTCGGGCTGATACCGGCAGCCGGTGGCGACATCGCCGGTCTGATCGGATGGGAACGAGCCCGCAAGGCATCGAAGCACCCCGAGATGTTCGGCAAGGGCTCGATCGAGGGCGTCGCGGCATCCGACACCGCGTCCAGCGCCACGCTCGGCGGCTCCCTCACGACCACGATGGCCCTCGGCATCCCCGGCGACTCGGTGATGGCGGTGATGATCGGGTCGATGATCATCTGGGGCATCACCCCCGGACCCACGCTGTTCACCAACCGCCCCGACCTCGTCGTCTCGATCGTGGGCATCATGCTCGTCGCGACCCTGCTCTCCCTCGGACTGAGCCTCGTGCGCATGAAGGGCATGGTGAAGCTGCTCGACGTGCCGCAGCCCTACCTGTGGAGCGGCATCCTGATCTTCTGCATCATCGGCACGTACGCCACCTCGAACAGCCTGTCGACCGTCGTCACGATGCTCGTGTTCGGTGTCATCGGAGTGCTGCTCAAGCGGATGCAGGTGCCGGCCGGGCCGATCGTGCTCGGCCTGCTGCTCGGCCCCCTGGCCGAGGAGAACCTGGCTCGCACGCTGGCGATCCTGCCCACGCGGCCGTTCTTCGAGGTCGTCAGTCCCATCGCGATCGTGCTGCTCGCGCTCGCCGTGCTCTCGATCGTCATGCCGGCGATCCGCGCGGCCCGCACACCCCGTGCCGAGCGCGGCTCACTCGAGGACTCGATCCTCGATGCCGAGAGCCGGGAGCAGATCGAGAAGGCGCACGGCGAGCTCGCCGCCGACCCCGACCTGCTCACGTCGACCGTCCGCAGCGTCCCGGCCGCCACGAGGCGCCCGCGCAAGACCCGTAAGAACTCCAAGGAGAACGAGAAGTGACCCGCTACGACATCCTCACCGCCGTGCCCACAGCCTTCCACAGCGACGGCGCACTCGACCTCGAGGGATCGCGAGCGATCTTCCGCTTCGTCGCCGAATCGGGCAACGAGGGCGCCTTCGTCCTCGGCACCACGGGCGAGTTCCCTGCCGTCGACGCGACCGAGTTCGCGGCGATCGTCGAGGCCGCGCTGGCCGAGCTGAAGGACCGCATGCGCGTCGTCGTGCACGTCGGCCAGCCGAGCACCTTCGAGGCGCTGCGTCTCGTAGAGATCGCGAGGGGACTGGGTGCGACCGAATTCGCCGCCCTCACCCCTTACTACCTCAAGGCCACGGACGAGTCGATCTTCGAGTACTACGAGGCGCTGTCGAGCGCGATCGGCGACGGTCGTCTCTACGTCTACATCTATCCCGCGCGCAGCGGGAATCCGGTGTCGGTCGAGCTGCTGACGCGGCTTGCCGCGCTGCCGAACATCGTGGGCGCGAAGATCAGCGAGCTGTCGCTCGACGACATCGCCGCCTACAGGGCCGCGGTGCCCGCCGACTTCGACCTCTACACCGGCGCCGACCGCGACCTGATCGCGGCCGTGCAGGTGGGTGCCCAGGGTGTCGTCTCGGGCGTCTCCTCGGTCACCCCGAAGCCCTTCCGTGCCCTGGCCGACGCCGGCCGTTCCGGCGATGCCGACGCCATCGCGGTCGCGCAGGCCGCGGTCGACGATGTCGTGTCGCTCATCGGCGGCGACATGGCGCGGATGAAAGAGGCCTACCGCGTGCTCGATGTGGTCGACACGCACTGCCGCATGGCGATCGCCGAGCCGACGGACGAGGAGCGTCGCGCCGTCGCGCAGGTGGTGGCGGCGCACAGCTAGCCGCTCGCATCTCGCGCCGCGTGGGGCGGGCCGGCTCACAGCCGGTCGGGGCAGGATGGACCCATGTCCGACTCCCCGTATGAATCCCGGCCATGGCTCGACTCCTACGCGGACGGTGTGCCCGCCGAGATCGACGCTCCGACGCAGACGCTGCCGGAGATGATGTCGGCGAGCATCGCCGCTTTCGCTCGTCGACCGGCGCTCGAGTTCTTCGGTGCGGTCACGACCTACCGCGAGCTCGGCGACCAGATCGCACGCGCTGCCGAGGGGCTGAGGCGCCTGGGCGTGCACAAGGGCGACCGGGTCGCCCTCGTCCTGCCGAACTGCCCGCAGCACGTCGTGGCGTTCTACGCGGCGCTGCGCCTGGGAGCGATCGTCGTCGAGCACAACCCGCTCTACACGGCGAGGGAGCTGCGGCACCAGTTCGAGGATCACGGAGCGAAGGTCGCGATCGTCTGGGACAAGACGGTCGACACGATCGCCGAGTTCCCCTCCGATCTGCGAGTCGAGCACATCGTGAGCGTCGACCTCACCGAGGCGATGCCCGCCGCTCAGCGGATGCTGCTGCGCCTGCCCATCCCGAAGGCGCGCGCGGCGCGCGCGAAGCTGACGGCCACCCCGCGGACACGGCGAGCAGTGGCCTGGAGGAAGCTGGTCGACCATCGGCCGCTCTCGCGCAAGGTCGCCGGCCCGACGCTCGACGACACCGCCCTGCTGCAGTACACGAGCGGAACCACGGGCACGCCCAAAGGCGCGATCCTCACTCACGCGAACCTGCGCGCCAACGCGATGCAGGGCCAGGCATGGGTGCCCGGTCTGGTCGACGGCGAGGAGACGTTCTACGGCGTGCTGCCGCTGTTCCACGCCTACGGCATGACGCTGTGCCTGACCTTCGCGATGAGCATCGGCGCGAAGCTGGTGCTCTTCCCGACGTTCGACCTCGGCCTGGTCACGAAGGCGGCCCGCACCAGTCCGCCCACGTTCCTGCCCGCGGTCCCGCCGATCTATGACCAGCTCGCCCGAGCCGCATCGCGGGGGACCATCGACCTCTCGACCGTCCGATTCGCCATCTCCGGGGCGATGAGCCTTCCCGTCGCGACAGTGCAGCGGTGGGAGGAGGCCACCGGCGGTCTGCTCGTCGAGGGCTATGGCATGACCGAGAGCTCGCCCGTCGCGCTCGGCAACCCGATGGGCAGGAGCAGGCGCCCTGGCACGGTCGGAGTGCCCTTCCCGAGCACCGAGATCCGCGTCGTCGACCCCGCCGACACCGACGTCGACCTGCCCGTCGGCGAACGAGGCGAGCTGCTCATCCGCGGTCCGCAGGTCTTCCAGGGGTACTGGCGCCGTCCCGGTGACACCGCCGACGTCCTGCTGTCTGACGGATGGCTGCGCACAGGCGACATCGCCGAGGTCTCGGTCGACGGCTTCGTCACGATCGTCGACCGCCTCAAGGAGCTCATCATCACGGGCGGCTTCAACGTGTCGCCCAGTGAGGTCGAGGACGCGCTCGAAGCGCACCCGGACGTGGTCGCGGCCGCGGTCGTCGGCCTTCCGCGGTCGAGCGGGGAGAGGAGATCGCCGCTGCGGTCGTGCTCCGCGAGGGAGCTGTGCTCGACACCGGTGCGCTGCGCGACTTCTGCCGCACGCGGCTGACGCCCTACAAGGTGCCCAAGCGCATCACGGTCGTCGACGAGCTGCCCCGCTCGCTCATCGGAAAGGTCCTGCGCAGGCAGGTGCGGGATCGGATGCTGGCCGACTGACGCGCCGGCGCAGACGAACTCTCCGTGCCGACCTGAAACCGGTTACAGTGTGCCGATGGCCACGATCTACGATGTCGCTCGACTCGCGCAGGTCTCGCCCGCCACCGTCTCGCGGGTGTTCAACGGCACCAGCGTCTCCGCCGCGAAGGTCGAGGCGGTGCGCCGGGCCGCCGAGCAGCTGCGTTTCACGCCCAACCGCACGGCTCGCAATCTGCGGCGGCAAAGGTCCGAGGTCATCGGGCTGGTGATCCCCGACATCGAGAACCCCTACTTCACCGAGATGGCCAGAGGCGTCGAGGACGTCGCGTCCGAGGCCGGATACTCGGTCGTGCTCTGCAACTCCGACTCGCAGCCCGAGAAGGAGACGACCTACCTCCAGATCGCGGTCTCCGAGCACATGTCGGGTGTGATCATCGCCCCCGCGTCCGAACGCACGAGGCTCGACGGCATCCTCGACACGGGGCGCCCCGTCGTCGCCGTCGATCGGCATACGGTCTACGACGTCGACGGTGTGGTCATGGCCAATCGCGAGGCCGGGGCATCGGCCACCGAAGCGCTGCTCGCCGCCGGATTCCGGAGGGTCGCGTACATCGGCGGTCCGGAGGGGATCGACACGGCCGCAGAGCGCGCTGCCGGCTGGCGGTCTGCGCTCGCGGCGCGCGCCCCCGAGGTCGATGCCGATGAGCTGCTGCGCTTCGCGACCTTCCGCGTCGACGGAGGCAGGGGCGCCATGGAAGAGCTGCTCGCGCTCCCGGAGCCGCCGGACGCGGTGGTGGCGGGGAACAACCTGATCGGCGTCGGTGCGATCCAGGTGCTGACGGAGCACGGCCTGACCCCGCCGCGGGTCGGCGTGGCGGTGATCGGCTCGCTGCCGTTCACCACCCTCTCGCCCGCAGCGGTGACCGTCGTGCGCCTCCCGGCGCGCGAGATGGGAGTCCGGGCGGCGCGGATGCTGCTCGAGCGCATCGGTGGGGCCGGCGGTCCGTCGCGCATCGTGGTGCTGCCAGCCGAGGTCCAGCCCGCCCGCGCCGGGGCGACCGCCACGCGCTGACGCACACGACGCTCGGTCCGGGTGCTTGCGTGCTGAAACCGATTTCACGTACAGTTGCAGGACACGTGCGATCAAGGAGGACGCGAGTCATGACCTATACCCTGCCGACGACGGCATCCCGACCGGTGTCCGCGCCGAAGACCGCGTACCTGATCGCCTCCGGCGACCTGCGCGAAGCCGCGAACACGGGCGGTTGGCCCGTGCAGGTCGAACTCGAAGCGGGCGTCACCGGCGTCTTCGAACAGCTCGGCTGGAGCGTCGTCCGAGCCAACGATGTCGATCCCGAGACCGGCCACGGCTTCATCTCGAGCCAGCGCATGGGCCTCGAGGTCTTCAAGAACATCCCGACGGATGCTCCGCTGATCGTCGCCGAGGCCGTGTGGCAGTACTCGCACCACGTGCTCGCAGGACTGCGCACGCACGAGGGGCCGATCCTCACCGTCGCGAACTTCGCGGGGGACTGGCCCGGCCTGGTCGGACTCCTCGGCCTCAATGCCGGCCTCACCAAGATGGGCAAGCCCTATTCGACGATCTGGTCGGTCGACTTCACCGACGACTGGTTCACGGATGGCATCAGGGAGTGGACGGAGACCGGGTCGATCACCCATGACGCCTCGCATGTGCGTCCTCTGCCCGAGCTGCCGGACAGCCCCGAGAAGCAGCTGGGTGAGGCGCTCGCCGCCGAGCTGCGCGCCGAGAAGGCCATCATCGGCGTCTTCGACGAGGGCTGCATGGGCATGTACAACGCGATCTTCGACGACGAGCTGCTCAACCAGACGGGCATCTACAAGGAGCGCCTCTCGCAGTCCGCGCTGTACGCCGAGATGCTCGAGGTCGGCGAGGATGAGGCGGATGCCGCCTACGACTGGCTGATCGACGCCGGCATGACCTTCCGCTACGGCGAGGATGCCGCCACCGAGCTGACCCGTGAGCAGGTGCAGTGGCAGCTGAAGATGTATATCGCCGCACTCCGCATCGCCGACGATTTCGGGCTCGACGCTGTCGGCATCCAGTACCAGCAGGGCCTGAAGGACCTCGTCCCTGCATCGGACCTCGCCGAGGGCATCCTGAATTCGACCGAGCGCCCTCCCGTCACCTCTCGCGACGGTTCGCGCGTGCTGCACGACGGCCGGGCCTTCCCGCACTTCAACGAGGCTGACGAGGGGGTGGCAGTCGACGCCCTCGTCACCGACCGGGTCTGGCGCGCCATGGGTCTGGTGCCCGACAACACCCTGCACGACGTGCGCTGGGGCGAGGACTTCGACGGAGAGTTCGTCTGGGTCTACGAGATCTCGGGCTCGGTGCCCGCCTCGCATCTCGGCGGATGGCAGAACGCCGAGGGCTGGCGACAGGGCCACGTCTTCTTCCCTGCGGGCGGCGCCACGATCAACGGCGTCTCGAAGCCGGGCGAGATCGTGCTGTCGCGCGTGTTCATCGCCGACGGCATCCTGCAGGCCGACATCTTCCGAGCCTCCGTGGTGGAGCTGCCTGCGGAGGAGACGCAGCGACGCAAGGATGCCACGAACCCGGAGTGGCCGATCGCGCACGTCGTGCTGCACGGCATCTCGCGCGACCAGTTCATGGCCCGCCACAAGGCCAACCACGCGCAGCTCGTCTACGCGCCCGACGCCGAGACGGCCGACAAGGCGCTGATCGCGAAGGCCGCGATGTTCGCGGGCATGGGCATCCAGGTCAATCTCGTCGGAGATGTGACCATCTGAGCGAAGGGTCCAGGCGGTCGAGAAGGGGCGGATGCTGCGGCATCCGCCCCTTCTTCTCTGCCTTCCCGTCACATCACTTAAGCGCTATAGTCGGCGACAGGTCGCGACGGTGCGACCGGATTCGACAACGACGCCGAAGGAGACGATCAGTCATGAACCAGAACGTCAGGAATCACCGGTTCCGAAAGGGCATCGCCGGTTTCGGAGTGCTCGCCACCGCTGCTGCCGGCATGCTCGTCGGAACCGCGGGTGCCGCCGCCGACACGACCGAGCCGGTCGACCCGCAGCTCGCCGTGTACGTCGAGGTGAACTCGAACGATTTAGCCAACGCCGCCGACTACACCCTTGCCGAGTCCGGAGACGCCGCCATCGACATGGCCATGATCTTCGCCGCCAACATCAACTACGACGGCGAGAAGGCGTACCTGCACTTCAACGAGCGGGTCACCGAGACGCTCGACGACGCCGAGACGCAGATCCGTCCGGTGCAGGAGAACGGCACCAAGGTGCTGCTCTCGGTGCTCGGCAACCATCAGGGTGCGGGATTCGCGAACTTCACCTCCTATGCGCAGGCGGATGCGTTCGCCGCGCAGCTCGCCGACGCCGTGACGACCTATGGTCTCGACGGCATCGACTTCGACGACGAGTGGACCGAATACGGGGCGAACGGCACCCCGCAGCCCAACCCGCAGTCGTTCGGATGGCTGGCCACGGCGCTGCGCGACCGTCTCGGACCCGACAAGATCATCAGCCTGTATGCGATCGGTCCGAGTTACACGACGACCGACTTCACGCTGTTCGACGCGGCCGGCGTGCTCGACTACGCCTGGAACCCGTACTACCCGACCTATGACGCGCCCACCGTTCCGGGGCTGGAGGACCGCACCCGCCTCGGGGCAGCGGCGATCGACCTCTCGAACACGAGCGCCGCGACGGCGGAGGACTTCGCGACCCGCACGGTCGCCGACGGCTACGGCGTCTATGTCGCCTACAACCTCACCGCGACCGATCAGTCGGCCTATCTCTCGGGCATCACCGAGGCGCTGAAGGGCGAGGCGACGGAGTACCGGGCGGCGCCTCGCGACACCACCTCGCCGACCGTCACGATCAAGGACGGCGCGCGATTCACCAAGGTCGAGACCGACGGCAGCTACCAGCGCGTGAGCTACAAGCTCTTCGACGAAGGCAAGATCGACCGGCTCTCCGTGAACGGGGTCGTCAAGGACCTCGCGGACAACGCGTGGAGCGACCTGAACTTCGTGAAGCCCGGTGTCTTCGGTGCGGTCGTGGGGGAGAACACGCTGCAGGTGGTCGACGTCGCCGGCAACGTCACCGAGCTCTCGTTCGTCCTGTCGAAGTGACGACGCGCGCTCGAGGCCATCACCCGAGGTCGAAGACCTCGATCTGACGGATCGTGACCTCGGCATCCGCTCGCAGGCGGATCGCCGGGGTCACGACGCGCGACACCAGCTCGAACGGGGTCGTGCGATCGGCCGGGAGTTCCGCGTCGTAGGTGGTCGGAGCCGCCGCCCAGCATCCGTCCGCGTCGAGGATCTCCCATCGCAGCCGAGACGACGGGGCGCCGGTGGCCATCGTCACTGTGAGATCGGAGACCGCGCGCGGCTCGGCGAAACGCCATCCTGCCCATTCGCCGGCCGCCAGGACGACGCCGCTCGAACCGCTCGGGTCGCCGTCGTCGAACAGGCGGTCCGCATCGATGACGGATGCCGACGCGATGACGCCTCCTGTGTCTGCCGTGAGATCGCGGCACCAGGGCGCGATCTCATCCGTCATCCGCTCACCCGTCTCGAGAGCATCCGCGGGCTCGGTTCCGAAGACCAGTTCGAGCTCGACGTCCCCGACGAGGGCGTCCCCGGCGAGGGCGTCGACGGGAAGTTCGGCCCTGGGCAGGTCGACCCCGTCGAGCCGGGCACGCTGCAGCACGTGCGCTCCCGGCTCTCGGCGATGAGAGCGGATGCGCAGCGAGCGGCCGTCCGCGCGATCGACGCGGATGTCGTCGAAGAGGGGCGAGCCGATCCTCAGCACGCCGGACGCGAGCTCGAGCGGATAGAGACCGAGCGCGGCCCACAGCCACCAGGCGCTCATCTCGCCGTTGTCCTCGTCGCCGGGGAAGCCCTGTCCGATGTGGGCGCCTGCGAAGAGACGCCCGGCCAGCTCGTGCACGATCGCGCCGGCTCGCCACGGCCGGTCGCTGAACGCGTACATGAAGGGGATGTGATGGGCGGGCTGATTCGAGATCGCGCACATGCCCGAACGCAGGGCCCTCGCCTCCCGCTGCTCGTGGATGACGGTGCCGTACGCCCCGCCGAATCGCTCGTCGGCGGTCTCCGGCTCGGCGAAGAGCGCGTCGAGGTGCTGTGCGAAGGCCCCACGTCCGCCGTGCAGCGCGGCGAGGCCGGCGCCGTCGTGCACGGCGCCCACCGACATGCCCCAGGCGTTCGTCTCGACGTTGTCGCCTCCCCAGGTGCGCGGGTCGAACTCGGGGGCGAGGTCGCCGTCGGCATCCCTGCCGCGGAGGAACCCGGATTCCGAGTCGAAGAGTGTGCGATACGACCGCGCTCGGTTGGCGAAATAGCGGGCGAACGAACGGTAGCGAGCGGCATCGCGGTCGGAGCCGGGAGCGGCTGCGCGTTCGGCTTCGAGGGCCAGCTGCTCGGCGAACCGGCCCAGCGCCGCGTCGCTCACCGCGTTCTCGACGGTCCAGCTCATGCCCTCCGGCACCTCGGACGAGATGTAGCCGGTGAAGCGTCCGCGTGCGATGCCCTTGCGGCCGCGTCGCGCATCGGGCCCGGGTTCGCAGGCGTTGCGCCATCCGCTCTCGAACGCCTCCGCCCGGTCGAACGCCACGCCCCACCGGGCGGCATCGGCGAAGATCTGGTCGCTGGAGGTGCCGACCATGCTGTCGACATATCCGGGCGCGCTCCACCGCGCCATCCACCCTCCGCGACGGTACTGCTCGAGCTGGCCGTCGAGCAGTCTGCCGGTCAGCGAGGGATCGAGCAGCGCGAGCGCCGGCCACTCGGTGCGATAGGTGTCCCAATAGCCGTTGTTCACGATGAGCTCGCCGTCGACGATCGGCGCGCTCGTCTCACTCTCCCCGAACGGCGCGCGTGGGGCGAACACGTCGGCGAAGCGATGCCGCGGCGCCTCTGCAGTGCCGGCATTCTCGGCGGCGGAGTTCGGATACAGATGCATCCGATGCAATGCGGCGGCTATCCGGTTTCGATTCTCCTCGTCGGCCAATCGGCGATACGGGGTCTCGGATGCGTCGAGCGGCGGGATCGTCACGCGGCCCAGCACCCGGTTCCAGGAGGCTGCGGCTTCCGCTCGCAACTCGTCATATGCGATGCCCGGAGGACACTCGATCTCGAGACTGCGCCTGGCCTGCTCCACCGACAGGAACGACACGGCCACGCGCACCTCGAGCGACCCGTCGCCGGCGACGTAGCCCGCGACCCGCGCCCGTCCGTCGTCGTCGAGGGCGCCGTGCAGACTCGTCGCAGGGTCGCCCTCGCCATGCAGCACGGCGCCCGCGAAGTAGCAGCGGGGGAGTTGCCCCAGTCCTCGGAGCCCTCGGGCGTCCACCCCTCGAAGCCACCGCCGTCGGTCCAGTGCAGTTCGCCGTCATCGGTGGGCTGATCGATCACGAAGCCGACGACCGCGTCAGTGTCTGCGCCATGCACGCGGAAGGCGGCGGTGTGCGACGTCGCGGTCATCTCCACGCGCAGACCATCACCGAGATCGGCGGCGTACTCGTGGGGGCGTGCTCGCTCGGTGCCCGGGGCGATCCACCGGCGGCGCGCGGCGCGCTCGGAGGCCGGATGCCCGTCGAACGGCATGAGCTGGAGCACCGAGCGGTCGCCGATCCACGGACTCGGCTGGTGCGAGAACTGCAGGGCCTCGAGGCGTCGCCCGGGTGGATCATCGTGGATGCTCGGCCGATACGGCCAGCGCGTGTCCGAGGCATCGGTCGCCGCGGTGACGAAGGTGAAGCCGTGCGGCACGGCGACGGCGGGGGTGGTGTTGCCACGCGAGAAGCGCGGGCCCGAGTGGCTGCCGCGACGAGTGTCCACTCGCTCGACCGGTGGCGGGTCGGCGACGGCATCCTGCTGCTCGACCTGCTCCTCGACCAGGACCTGCACGAATCCCGTGACGAGCGGCGGCAGTCCGCTCATCCCCGCCAGGGATCCGCTGCCGAGCACCAGCTCGACGGTGGCGGAGGTGCGCGGGGCCGAGCCGGGGAGCATCGGCGCCAGCGACACGGTGTCGGCGTTCCACTGCTCGGGCATGCTCCAGCGCGCCGCGAACTGGGCATCGGCGGTCATGGCGAAGTCGTACCGGTCACGCACGGCGGCTGTCTCGCCGAGCCGCGCGCCGCCGTCCCCGCGGACATCGACGGTCACCGCGAGGGCGGCATGCGGAGCCAGGGTCGCCGCATCGCCGTCTGCGTAGAACGCCCAGTGCAGCAGAGTGTCGGGGCTGATCGCGACGTCCGCGAGTCCGGGAACATCGATCCGCTGTTCGCCCGCTGACGGATCGAACGAGTAGGCGAACACGTCACCGCGGAGCACGCCGGAGTGAGGGCGGGACGACGGAGGATCGGCGGGTCCGTCGGCGGGCGTGAGCTGGGCGTCGCTCACCCCTTGACCGCGCCCTCCTGCACGCCCTTGAAGAAGAACCGCTGCGTGAACGAGAACATGATGACGATCGGCACGAGGGCGATCATGGTGCCCGCCGCGATCAGGCGCGGGTCGACCGAGAAGCTGCTGTTGAGGTAGGCCATGCCGACGGTGAGCGTGTACTTCGACGGATCGGAGAGCACGATGAGGGGCCAGAGGTAGTCGTCCCAGGCGCCGATGAAGGCGAAGATCGCGACCACCGAGACCATGCCGCGGATGTTGGGCCACACGATGTGACGGATGCGCTGCCAGGTCGTCGCTCCGTCGACCGTCGCGGCGTCCAGCACGTCCTTCGGGATCATGCGGCAGGCGGTGGCGACGAGCAGCACGTTCATCGCGCTGATGGCGCCGGGCAGGAACACGCCCCACAGGGTGTCGGCGAGGCCGAGCGAGCGGATGGTGAGGAAGTTGCTCGTCACCGTGACCTCGCCGGGGAAGAGCAGGGTCGAGAGCAGGATGGCCATGACGATCCACTTGCCGCGGAACCGCATGCATCCGAGGGCGTAGCCCGCGAAGGTCGCGAGCACCACGTTGCTGACGACGGTGCCCACCGAGACGAGCAGCGAGTGCCAGGCGTAGAGGTACACCGGCACGATCTCGGCGACCGTGGCGTAGTTCTGCAGAGTCGGCTCGCGGGGGATCAGGTTGGGCGGGAACGAGTAGATGTTCTCCTGCGGACCCTTGAACGACGTCGAGAGCTGCCAGAGGAACGGGCCTATGACGAGCACCAGCACGAGCAGCAGCAGCGCATAGCGGCCGATGAGCCCGCCGAGCGTCGGCTTGCTGAAGTCGCCGGAACCGCGGCGGCGGAAGATGGGTTCGCGCGTGGTCGCAGCCGACTGATCGTCAGGGCGACGGTCGTCGTCGATGCGGGGCGGAGTGAGGGTGCTCATGCGGAGACCTTCGCCTTCTTCTCGCGATTCATGAAGGCGATCGCGGCCAGCGGGATGAGGGTGAGGAGGAACAGCGCGACGCTGATCGCCGAGGCGTAGCCGATGTTGCCGTTCAGGCCGGAGCCGACCTGGCGGATCAGCATGACCAGCGACATGTCGTATCCACCGGGACCTCCCGTGCTCTTGGAGAGCACGTCGAGCTCGGCGAACACTCTCATCGCCGAGACGGCGATGAGCACCGCGATGAGGAGCATCGCTCCGCGCACCGACGGGATCGTCACCGACAGGAAGCGACGGAACGAGCCGGCGCCGTCGAGCATGGCCGCCTCGTGCAGCTCCTTGCCGACATTGCCGAGCGCGGCGAGGTACACGACCATGTAGTAGCCCAGACCCTTCCACACCGTGAGCAGGATCGCGCAGCCGAGCAGCAGCCACCGGTCGACGAGGAACGCCATGGGCTTGTCGACGAGGCCGAGGAACTCGAGCGTCTGGTTGATGATGCCGCGGCTGTCGAACAGCCAGGTCCAGATCAGGGCGACGACGACGACCGAGGCGATGACGGGGAAGTAGAAGGTGGTGCGGAAGAACGCGATGCCCGGCAGCTTCTTCTGCACGAGCAGGGCGAGCAGCAGGGGAAGGATCGTGAGCAACGGCACGCAGACGACCACGTAGATGATGCACGTGGTGAGGGCGTTCCAGAACATCTCGTCGCCGAACATCCGCTCGTAGTTCGCGGCGCCGACGAACTCGGGAGTCCGCAGAGGACGTGCGTCCGTGAAGCTCAGGAAGACGGTGTTGAGGAACGGCCAGAGCGCGAACACCAGCACCCAGACGACGGCGGGGCCGAGGAGCAGCCAGGGTGTGAACCACCGGTGCGATCGCATGGTCGTCCTCCGGCTCCGGATGCTGGTGTGCGCGCTCATGGCTTACTGGTCCACGCGGTTCGCGTTGGCGTACTCGACGATCTTGTCGAGCTGCTCCTGCGCGTCGGCCTCGCCGTTGACGGCGAGCGCGATCTGCTGGGTCATGTACGTCGCCATGTCGGAGGTCCACTGGAACGGGATCGCCTTGGCGTCTTCCATGGCCGTGAACACGGTGTCGATCGCGGAGAGCTGCTTCTCGTCGGTGATCGACGAGGAGATGTTCTCGACGACGGCGTCGCCGCCGGCGGAGGTGCCGGGTGCGGTGCCGACCGCGAGCGATGAGAACGCGACCTGGTTCTCCTCGTTCGTCGCGAACTCGGCGAACGCGAGGGCGGCCTCCTTGTTGTCGGAGTCGGCCGAGACGTTCAGTCCCTGCACGTAGAGCGGCGGGATGCCCAGTCGCTGCGTGGCGACCGTGTTCTCGAGCAGCGCGGGCGCGTCCTTCGCGAGGTCGGTCGTGAAACCAGTGCCACCGGTCGTGAAGGCCACCTTCTCCTGGATGTACGCCTCGGCGTTTCCGCCGTAGTCGCCGGTCAGCGCCTCGGCCGGCATGGCTCCGGCCGCGTACGCGTCGGCGTACTTCTCGATGATGGCCGCGGCCTCGTCGGTGTTGAAGTCGAACTCGCCGTCGTCGTTGATGACCTCCATGCCGGCCGACGTGAACGTGTCGAGTGCCGGGATCGATGACAGCAGCTGGACCTTGCCGCCGGACTCGGTCGCGACGTCCTTCGCGAGGGTGAGCAGCTCGTCGACCGTCGTCGGGAGGTTCTCCTCGGTGACGCCGTAGGGGGCGAGCTGAGCGAGGTTCCACCATGATGCGTCGCTGGACAGGTACCAGGGCAGACCGTACGTGCCCTCGACACCCGGGTACTGGCTGTAGGCGTCCCATGCGCCGGTGTTGTATGCCGACTTCAGGTCGGGGTCGGCCGTCTCGAGGTCGACGAGCTTGCCGGCGGCGACGAGCGGGTAGGCGATGTCCGGTGGCAGGTTCAGCACGTCGGGCAGCGTGTCGGCGTTCGCCTGGCTCAGGATCTTCTCCTGGTAGCCGTCGCCCGGCTGGTCGAGCCACTCGACCGTGACCTCCGGGTGCTCCTTCTCGAACGCGTCGATCAGGTCTTCGAAGTAGGGCGTGAACTTCTCGTTCTTCAGCGACCAGGTCTGGAACTGGATCGTCCCGCTCAGCTCGCCGGAGGTGTCGATCGGTCCGTCGGCATCGGATGTGGCACCGCCTCCGGTGCAGCCGGCGAGCGCCATGGCGCCGATCGTGAATGTTGCCAGAGCGACAATGCGTGCGGGAACTTTCATCGTGCTTCTTCCTCGAGGCGGGCGATTGGCGGTGTCCGTCCAACGGACTACAACGCTTTAGCAGATGAAACCATCCGATCCCGTCGCTGTCAAGGTCTCGAGGCTGCGTGCATCGGCGGGCCGCGGTATTCCGGGTAGCGGTCCGTTGCTCAAGCGTTATAGTGGTGCGACCACGTCCTCGTCGGAGGGCTCTGTCGGAAAGGTCCGGACACATGACGCAGCGCCGCGCTCTCGATGCTCGCCTGAGATTCGGGGCGAACTACACGCCGTCGAAGGACTGGATGCACTCCTGGCTCGACTTCACCCCCGACGATGTGCGCAGGGACTTCGCGGCGCTCGCCGAGCTCGGTCTCGATCACGTCCGGGTCTTCCCGTTGTGGACGGTGCTGCAGCCGAACCGTACTCTGATCCGCCCGAAGGCGATCGACGACGTCCGCTCGATGGTCGACATCGGCGCCGAGTTCGGGCTCGACGTCAGCGTCGACGTGATCCAGGGGCACCTGTCGAGCTTCGACTTCGTCCCGTCATGGTTGTACACCTGGCACGACCGCAACATGTTCACCGATCCGAAGGCGCTCAGCGGGCAGGTCGACCTCGTTCAGACGCTGGCCGGTGCGCTGCGCGATGCGCCGAACTTCCTCGGCCTGACGCTCGGCAACGAGACGAATCAGTTCTCGGCGCACACGCACCCGTCCCCGTGGCCCGTGACGATCGACGAGGCAGGGCACTGGATCGAGTCGCTGCTCTCCGCGGCCGAGGGTGCGGCCCCCGGTCTCTCGCACGTGCACAGCGAGTACGACGCGGTCTGGTACATGGACGGGCACGGCTTCACGCCCGCGCACGCGTCTCGGCTGGGCGAGATGACCACCATCCACTCCTGGATCTTCAACGGCACGGCTCAGCGCTACGGCGGCCGTTCGGTCGCCTCCGACCGCCACGCCGAGTACCTCATCGAGCTCTCGCGCGCCTTCGCGACGGATCGGGATCGACCGGTCTGGCTGCAGGAGGTCGGCGCTCCGTCGAACTGCCTCGACGAGAGCGAGATGCCCGGATTCCTCGAGGCGACCCTGCGATCCGCGGTGCGCACCGAGAACCTCTGGGGCGTGACCTGGTGGTGCTCGCACGATGTGAGCCGCGAGCTCGGCGACTTCCCCGAACTGGAGTACTCGCTGGGCCTGGTCGATCAGAGCGGTGCGGCCAAGCCGATCGGCCGCCGGTTCGCCGAGCTGATCCCCGAACTGCGCGAACGGGCGGCCACGCCGGAGCGGGAGACGGCCATCGTCGTCGACGTCGACGAGCGCGAGGTGCCGGTGAGCCGGGCGGCGCTGAGCCCGGGCGGTGCCGTGTTCCAGGCGTGGGTGGATGCCTGCGAGCGCGGGCTCGACCCCGCCTTCGTGACGTCTCAGACGGTGCGCGACGACGCGGCGCTCGCCGCGCGCGGCATCCGTCACCTCATCCGTCCTGATCTGTCGACGAGCGGTGTCGACCCCTACGGCTCCGTCAACACCGTCGTCAGCGGCTGAGCGCGACGCCGTAGCGGCCGAAGGGCTCCGTCAGGACGCGGCCGTCGGCGGGGCGGTGCTCTCGCGGGCGGTGAGCGTCGGCGTCGGGCCCTGCGCGCTCGGGAGGTTGGTCCCGGCGACGATCTGCTGCAGCAGCAGTGTCGCGGCCTGCTCGCCGAGCTCGAACGTGTCGCGGGTCATCGCGGTGATCGACGGATTGATCAGGCCGGCGATGACGGAGTCGTCGAAGGAGGCGATCGACACGTCGCGGGGCACCGCGCGGCCCATCTCCTGAGCGACGCGGAGGCCGGCGACGGCCATCACATCGTTGTCGTACACGATCGCCGTCGGGCGGGGCCTCGCGGAGAGCAGCGATCGCGTGACCGCGGATGCGCGTGCGGGGGAGAAGTCCGTCGTGATCACTTCGCTCGAGACGCCGTCCGCAGCCATGCGATCGAGCACCTCGGCACGCAGCCGGGTGTGCTCGAGTTCGGCGGGACCCGCCACGTAGGCGATGCGGGTGTGTCCGAGCGCGGCGAGGTACGAGAAGAGGGTCTCGGCCACCTCGTCGTCGGCGATCCAGACGCTCGGCACCGCTCCGTCGGGTGAGGGCTTGGAGCCGATCAACACGGCGCGGGCGTCGAGGGCTGCGATCCGGTCGCTGCGCGGGTCGTCGTCGCGGGGGTCGATGAGGATGATGCCGTCGACCTGGTTCGACGAGCGCCACTGCCGATGCACCTCCATCTCCTCGGCGATGTCGGTGACCAGCCGCAGCTGCAGGCTGACCTTGCTCTCCGACAGCCGGGATTCGATGCCCGCGATGAGGTCGGTGAAGAAGGCCTCCGAGCCCAGCGAACGGGCGGGGCGTGCGAGCGCGAAGCCGACCGTGTTGGCACGGGCTCCCACGAGGGCGCGTGCCGCCGAGCTCGGCTGCCAGTGGTTCTCCTCGACGATCGCGAGGATCCGCTGGCGCGTCTCGTCGCTCACCCCCGGGCGTCCGTTGAGCGCGAACGAGACTGCTCCGGGCGAGACTCCGGCCATGCGCGCGATGTCCGCGATGGTGACGCGTTTGGCCGAGGTCATGGGCCTCACACTACTTGATCGGTTTAGCCGCTCGGTAGCCGCACGACAGGGGTCTGACACGCTCGATGCGAGATTTACTAGATCGCTTTAGTAAATCCGATAGCATTGTCGGCACCTGCCCGAGAATCGGGCTCCAGTCGCGCACACCGCCTATGCACCACTCACCGTCGAGCCCGGAGAACCAGATACATGCATGACGACACCTCGCTCACCGTCGGCCGCGTCAAGAGGGTGCTCGACGAGCGCATCCGCCCGGCCGTCCACTCGGCCGCCGTCCCCCTCACCGTCGAGGTCAACCAGATCCCCGGCGAGCCGATCAGTCCCGCCGACGGGCTCGCACTGGACTTCGCCCCGGCATCCGTGCCGAGCATGTGGGGTCCTGCCTGGTCGACGACCTGGTTCAAGATCACCGGCGCAGTGCCCGCCGACTGGGCGGGCCGTCGGGTCGAGGCCGTCATCGACCTCGGGTTCGACATCAACATGCCCGGCTTCCAGTGCGAGGCGCTCGTCTACCGGCCGGACGGAACACCGGTGAAGAGCATCAACCCACGCAATCAGTGGCTGCCGATCACCGAGACCGCGCACGGCGACGAGCCGGTCGAGCTCTACCTCGAGGCGGCCGCCAACCCGGTTCTGCTCGACTACCACCCCTTCCTGCCGACGCAGGAGGGCGACATCCGCACGTCCTCCCGCGAACCGCTCTATCGCACCCGCCGCATCGACCTCGCCGTCTTCGAGCAGGAGGTGTTCGAGCTGTCCCTCGACCTCGAGGTCCTGTTCGAGCTCCAGGCCGAGCTGCCGGCGACCTCGCCGCGACGGATGCAGATCCTGCAGGCGATGGACGATGCCCTCGACGTGCTCGACCTGCAGCACATCGTCGAGACCGCTGCCGATGCCCGAGCTCGACTGGCGCCGGCGCTCGCGGCGCCCGCCGAGGCCAGCGCCCACCGCATCTCGGCGATCGGACATGCGCACATCGACTCGGCCTGGCTGTGGCCGGTGCGCGAGACGATCCGCAAGGTCGCCCGCACCACGTCGTCGATGGCGACGCTGATCGACGAGCAGCCCGACTTCCTCTACGGGATGTCGAGCGCGCAGCAGTACGCATGGCTCAAGGAGCACCGGCCCGAGGTCTACTCCCGGGTCAAGGCCGCGGTCGCGGACGGGCGATTCCTGCCGCTCGGCGGCATGTGGGTCGAATCCGACACCGTGATGCCGTCCGGCGAGTCGCTCGTGCGCCAGTTCTCGTTCGGTCAGCGGTTCTTCGAACGCGAGTTCGGCATCCGCTCGAAGGGCGTCTGGCTGCCGGACAGCTTCGGATACTCGCCTGCGCTGCCGCAGCTCATGCGCCGGGCCGGGTTCGAGTGGTTCTTCACGCAGAAGATCTCGTGGAATCAGCAGAACGCGTTCCCGCACCACAGCTTCCTCTGGGAGGGCATCGACGGCTCGCAGGTGTTCACGCACTTCCCGTCGATGGACACGTACAACTCGCAGCTGAGCGGCATGGAAGTCGCCAAGGCATCTCGTCAGTTCAAGGAGAACCGCGTGACGTCGCGGTCGATCGCACCGGTGGGCTGGGGCGACGGGGGCGGTGGCACCACGCGCGAGATGACCGGCAAGGCGAAGCGCCTCGAGAACCTCGAAGGCAGCGCGCGGGTCGTCTGGGAGCACCCGGACACCTTCTTCGAGGCGGCCAGGGCCGAGCTGCCGAACCCGGCCGTATGGGTCGGCGAGCTCTATCTCGAACTCCACCGCGGAACGCTCACCAGCCAGCACGCCACCAAGGCGCTGCACCGGTGGTGCGAGCACGCACTCGTGGAGGCGGAGCTGTGGGCGGCGACGGATGCCGTGCGCACCGGCGCCGCATATCCCCAGGCCGAATTCGACCGCCTGTGGGAGACGGTGCTGCTGCACGAGTTCCACGACATCCTGCCCGGCACCTCGATCGCCTGGGTGCATCGTGAGGCCGTCGAGGTCCTCTCGCGCGTGCTCGCCGATGCGCAGGCGCTCGCCGACGCCGCGCGCCGCTCCCTCGCCGGAGAAGGCGAGCGCGAGCTGCGGTTCGTGCCGACCTCGGTCGGCGGCGGTCGTGCCCTCGGCGCCGGCTTCGTCGAGGCGCCGGCCCCGGCATCCGTCCTGCTCGCAGGAGAAGACGGCGGCTGGCGGCTCGAGAACGAGCTGGTCTCCGTGCTGATCTCCGCCGAGGGACTCATCGTCTCGGCGGTGGACAAGGCGTCGGGCCGAGAGGCGGTGGCCGAGGGGCGGGCGGCGAACCTGTTCCAGCTGCACCAGGACTTCCCGAACATGTGGGACGCCTGGGACATCGATCGCTACTACCGCAACAGCGTCGACGACCTCACCGCGGTCGCATCGATCTCGGCATCCGTCGTCGACGGGGTCGCGACCGTCATCGTGACCCGGGCGTTCTCGGAGTCGACGATCGAGCAGACCATCACGCTCGCCCCGGGCGAGCGCACCGTGCTGTTGCGCAACGACGTGGACTGGCACGAGACCGAGAAGCTGCTCAAGCTCGCCTTCCCTCTCGACATCCAGGCCACGCACACCGAGGCCGAGACGCAGTTCGGCTACCAGTCGCGGGTGACGCACACGAACACCAGCTGGGAGGCTGCGAAGTTCGAGACCTCGATGCACCGCTTCGTGCTGGTGCGCGAGCAGGACTTCGGCGTAGCGCTCGTGAACGACTCGATCTACGGGTACGACACCTCGCGCGAGGTCTCGGACGACGCGGTCGCGACCACCGTGCGGCTCTCGCTGCTGCGCGCACCGCGGTTCCCCGATCCCGACACCGATCACGGGCACCACGAGATCACGATCGGCTTCGTGATCGGAGCCGATGCGGCGATCGCGACGACCGAGGGGATCCGACTCAACACCGCGCCGACGGTCGTGCACGGCGAGCGCGAAGTCGCGCCTCTCGTGTCCGTCGACGGCGACGGCATCGTGGTGTCGGGCGTGAAGCTCGCGGACGATGGCTCCGGTGACGTCATCGTCCGTCTCTACGAGGCGCTCGGTCGCCGCGCCGTCGGTTCGCTGGTCGCCGACTTCGAGCACAGGGAGATCCGTGAGGTCTCGCTGATCGAGGATGCGATCGACGACCCGCGCGTCGGCGGAGAGCTGCGCCTGCGGCCGTTCGAGGTGCGGACGCTGCGCATCGTGCGGTGAGGCAGCCGTGAGGATGTCCTCCGACCGGCATCCTCCGCGCAAGAACCCATGGCGGGCGGGGATCCCCGAGCAGACCACCGGTGGTGTGAAACGAGACGCCTCGAGTCGCGCCCAGGGTGCGCGTCGACAGGCGAAGCGCGACTCGCGCTGAACGCCACCCGAGGGGCGGCGAGCGGATGCGGCCATTGTGGCGGCCGCCTCACGGGAGGACGATGGGCGGATGGCGACCGTCGATGATGTCCGTGAGATCGCTCTCGCGCTCCCCGGTGTGACCGAGCGTGTGGGCGGACACACCGGCGAGCCCTCCTGGCGCCTGGCGAGCGGTCAGATCGCCTGGGTGCGCGGGCCGAGCAAGGTCGATCTGCGGCAGCTCGCCGACCTCGGGCTCGACTGGCCGGAGGGGCCCGTGCTGGGCGTGCGAGTCGGCAGCCTCGATGAGAAGGCGGCATTGCTCGCCGCAGAGCCCGAAGGGCTGTTCTCCATTCCGCACTTCGACGGGTACCCCGGTGTGCTGGTGCAGCTCGATGCGGTCGAGCGCGACCGGCTGGCGGAGATCATCGCGGACGCCTGGCTGGTGCGGGCTCCGGTACTCGTCGCGAAGCAGTGGCTCGCGGACCGCGGGTTGGACTGACCGCGCCGCGATCAGGCCTCGTTCAGGCCGCGACGAGGAACGGTCGGGCGGCGTCGAGGAACGCGCGCGGGTCGTCGGCCCACAGGCGGATGCGGTCGACCTGATGAGTCCCGCCCTTCGGCGCGAGGCCGGGGAGCCGGATCGCGACGGGGCGTTCGAGTTCGATCTCGATGTTGGTCTCGTCCTGCATCCGCTCGGCGTACTCCGAACCGATGACCCGCGGCTGCTTGGGCTCATCGACGCGACGACTGATCGCGATCGACGCGATGTCGGCCCAGCCGATCGGCACGTCCAGCTCGAGTCCGCTGCGCACCCGGACGCCGTCTGGCCCCACGGCATGCGGGCGCATGAGCATCGCGCACAGCAGACCGACCATCCAGGTGACGCCCCAGATCCCGAGCACCAGCAGAGTGATCCGCACGACGGGCCACTGATGCACGATCAGGTCGAGGATCGGGATCTCGACAGCGGAGAGGCCGATGAAGATGAACAGCACGGTGAGCACGGGACGGTGATAGCTGATCCCCGTGCCGCCCTCCGGGACTGCGGGACGACGGGCGATGGCACGCGCGATGCTCGAGTAGACGCGAAGCTCGGCGACCCATGCGCGATGGAGGAAGGTGAGGATGCGCGCGATCGGGGTCGGGCTCGGAGCGGTCGTCTGCAGATGCTCGGTCATGGCGTGCCCTCCGGTGTCGGTGCCGGTGCCGGGGTCGGTGTCGGCACCGGTGTGGGTGCGGGTGCGGGTGCGGGTGCGGGGGCGTGCGCGCTCGCCGCGGAGGTGACGAGGTTCTCGAGATGCGCGGCGACGGCTGTCAGGCCACGCTCGACCGCGGCGCGGTCGTCGGGGGCGATCGCGTTCAGCAGCGTCTCATTGAGCTGCGCGTGCTCCTCCTGCATCTGCGACATGGTCTCGAGGGCGGTCGAGGTGAGCTCGACCAGCACGGCGCGGCGGTCGGAGGGATGGGGGGTGCGACGGACGTGACCTGAGCCCTCGAGTGCGTCCACGAGAGCGGTGATGTTGCGGGGTGTCACCCCGCAGAGGGTGGCGAGGGTCTGCTGCGTCGACGGACCGGTGTGCTGCAGGACCCACAGGAGGTGCACACGGGTCGGTGTGAGATCCGTGCCGGCGAACGCGCGGGCCATGTCCTTCTGGAACAGGTCGGCGATCTGAAGGAGGCGGTCGACGAAGAGGGGTTCCATGGTGGTTACCCTATTACATTGTTACCTCTGTTCACAATAGGCGTCGCCTGATGGCGTGCACCCTGCGCTGTGCCATTCCGGGAGATCAGAATACGGATCTGATCTGGGGTAATTCTTGGTGGTTTCGGGTCTCGAATGTCGGTGGCCCGGGGTTGACTGGGGGTATGAACAGCACTGCGGAGCTTCTGGATCGGGTCATCGCCGACCTCGACACGGTGCTGTCCGATGACGCGCTGGCGGGGTTGTCGGATGCGGATCGGGTGACTGTTCTGCAGGGTGCGGGTGCTGTCTTCCGCCGCGCGGAGGCCGTGATTGTCGAGACGATCGCGACGGGCGACGCGGCAGACTTTCCGCATTCGGCGGGGTGTCGGGGCCTGAATGAGCTGTTGCAGCGGACGGTGTCGGTGGATGTGCGGGGCGCGTCCCGGGTCGACAGGGTCGTCGATCTGGTGCGGCGTCCGGTGAGTCTGGCGGGGGAGAGGATGCCGGCGCGGTGGTCGGAGTTGCGTCTCGCGTTGCTGGATGGGGTGGTCGGGGTGGCCGGGTTTCTTGCGGCGACGGGGCCGATCGAGAAGGTGTGGGATCGGCTGACGGTCGATCAGCGGTTGGCGGCGGATGTCGCGTTGGCGGGGTGTGCTCGCGGCCACGGCGTCGTGGTCGACGCTGATGATGAGGGCCTGGAGGCTGATGAGCCGGGTCCGGCGCCGACCGCTCAGGACTTGAAGGCCCTTGCCGAGGATCTCGCGTCGATGTTCGACCCCGATGGGGAAGAACCCAAGGATGAGGACTCCCGGCGCCGGCGGGGCATCACGATCGGCCGTCTCACGCACGGCGTGCACGCGATCCGCGGGTATCTGACCCCGGACGTCGCGGCGCAGCTGCAGCTGATCCTGGACGCGATCCTCAACCCCAAAAGCGACGGCCCGCCCATGCCCGGAGTGCACTTCGCCCCGAGCGAGGGTGCGGATGCGGATGCGGATGCGGATGCTGGTGCGGATACTGACGCCGGCCCGGACGTAGAGGACGGTGACCCGTTCAACTCGGATCCGCGGTGTGTGCTTGATGACCGCTCCGCGTCGCAGAAGCGTCACGACGCCCTCGCGATGGTGTTCGCCATCGCCGCGCGACACAACGACATGCCCACCCTCGGTGGAGCGGCGCCGGTCCTGGTCGTGAACGTCGACGCGAAGGATCTCGTGGGCGGAATGGGCGGAGCGGGCGGAATGGGCGGAGCGGGCGGAAACGGTGGGTGGGCGACGATCCCGGGATCCGGTGCCCACGTCCCGGTCTCCGTCGCCGCGCACGTCGGATGCGCGGGGACGATTCAACGGGTGCTGGTGGATGAGGGCAGGATCATCGGGATCACGACCACCGACCGGGTGTTCACCGTGCACCAACGCCGGGCGATCATCGCCCGCGACAAAGAATGCCTCATTCCCGGGTGCCATGTTCCGGCGTCGTGGTGCGAGATCCACCATGTCGTCGAGCATGTGCGGGGTGGTCCGACGCATACCGATAACGGGGTGCCGTTGTGCTGGTGGCACCACCGATCCCTCGGGACCTCGGGGTGGGAGATCCGCATGGACGACGGGGTCCCGCAGGTACGAGGACCGAGATGGTGGGATCCCGACGAACGATGGCGCACACCGAGGCTCAGCGTCCTGCGGAACGTGCACGTTCGAGCTGCCCCTATGCGGGTCTGACCTGACGGCGTTGACCGGAGAAGAACAGCCGAATAGGGCACCTTCGCCCGCATCCACGACCCGGGAAGGTCCCGCGATCGAACTCTGGCAACCGCCGCTCGGGCGGGAGAATCGAGCTCAGGCGGGTCCGAGGCGGAGCACCTCGGGAGATTCGCCGCCCGTGACCTCATCGGCGACCCGGATGCTGCGCGCGAGGTCATCGAGCGCACCGTCGAGCGTGCCGAAGCGTTCGCGGTCGCTGCACATCGCGGTCAACGTCACCAGGTGCGTGCCGGTGTCCCAGGTGTAGGTGACGAACGGCGGAGATGCAGGGGACGGCGGCATCGCCACGACGAGCTTCTCTCCCGTGCCCAGCCAGCGGCTCGAGAAGGACTGGGTGTCGTCGTAGTCCATCGGCATCGAGGCGCGGGCGATCCGGACTTCGGGAGTCAGCGCCTGCGCGGTCGCCATCGCCACGACCAGCTCAGGGTCCGCCTTCCAGGTCCAGACGAGCACGCGCCCGTCCGCCCGGCGCATCAGCATCGGCGCCGCCTGGCTCATCGCCCAGGCGCCGAGCCGCGAACCCGGACGCTGCGTGGCGCCGATCGCCGAGTTCACCTGCCCCAACAGCATCCGGATCGCCGCCTTGCGGTGCCGGCGACCCCTCCATCCGAGCGAATCCGTCACGGGGATCCACAGTTGCGGGTCGGCGTCGGCAGTCAGTCGCATGCCTCCACGGTAGGGGGTGAGGCTGAGGGATGCCGGTATGCCTCAGCAGCTCGAACAAGCCCCTCGGGTAGAGTGGCGATCGCCCGATCGGGCTCCCCTGGCCGCCGTACCGTAAGGCAGAATGTCCTCCTCTACCTCCGATCCGACGAGTGCTTCCGACGTCGCTCCCCACACGGGACCCCGTCCACTGCGCATCCTGATCGGATGCGACACCTTCGCGCCCGACATCAACGGTGCCGCGCGCTTCGCCGAGCGCCTCGCCGCCGGTCTCGTGCAGCGCGGCCACGACGTGCATGTCGTCGCCCCGAACCTGGTCTACCGCCGCACGCCCGCGCGGACGGAGGTCATCGAGGGCGAGCCGATGACTCTTCACCGGCTGCCCTCGGTGCGCTGGGCTCCGCACGACTGGCTGCGCTTCGTCTGGCCGTGGCGCGTGAAGCACTACGCCCGCAAGATCATCGACGACGTGCAGCCCGACGTCGTGCACATCCAGTCGCACATCGTGATCGGTCGCGGCCTCTCGCGGATTGCTCACGAGCGGGGCATCCCGGTGATCGCGACGAACCATGTGATGGCCGAGAACATCCTCGACCACACCACGATGCCGAAGTTCATCGACGATCTCGTGCTGCGGTGGGCGTGGGGAGACGCGAAGCGCACCTTCGCACTGACCCGCGCGATCACGACGCCGACGCGTCGAGCAGCCGACTTCCTCGAGCGCACCGTCGCCGTCGAGAACGTCATTCCCGTCAGCTGCGGCATCGACCGCACCCAGTACACGCCGGTCGTCGCACCCCGTGACGCGAATCGCATCATCTTCGTCGGCCGACTGACCGCCGAGAAGCAGGTCGAGGTCATCCTGCAGGCGATGACGAAGCTCGACCCCGCCCTGCACGCCACGTTCGACATCGTCGGCGGCGGGGATCAGCGCAAGCAGCTCGAGAATCTCTCGCACCAGCTCGGCCTCGCCGACCGCGTGACGTTCCACGGACGCACCAGCGATGAGGAACTGCGGGCGCTGCTCTCGCGTGCCTCCGTCTTCACGATCGCCTCGATCGCCGAGCTGCAGTCGATCGCGACGATGGAAGCCATGGCCTCCGCGCTCCCGATCGTCGCAGCGGATGCCGTCGCACTGCCGCACCTCGTGCACGACGGCGAGAACGGCTACCTGTTCGAACCGGGCAATGCCGATGCCCTGGCGGCGCGGCTCACCGATGTGCTGACCGCGTCACCCGGGGAGTACGCCCGCATGCAGCAGGCATCTCTCGACGGCGTCGCGATCCACGACATCAACCGCACGCTCGACACCTTCGAGGCGCTGTACCGCGACGAGCCCCTGCCCGAGTGACGGCACCCGCCATGCACATCGTCTTCTTCGGCGATCAGCACCTCGACTCGCTCGGCGGGGCGCAGGTGTCGATGCGGCTGCAGCGCGAGTTCCTCGAGCGCGCAGGCCACACCGTGACCGTCGTGGCACCGAAGATGCACGGATCGCGGGCTGCAGGCGGCACCGATCCCTCGAACCTCGACCTGCCGTCGGTGCCGATCACCGTCGACCGCGAGTATTCGATGAGCTGGCCCGGACGCCGCACGGATCGCTTCCTCGATCGGGCGCTGACGCATCGACCGCCCGTGGATCTCGTGCATGTCCAGGCGGACTTCTGGGGTGCGTTCATCGGGCACCGATATGCGGCTCGACACGGCATTCCCGTCGTGCACACCATGCACAACCGCGTGGACGTGGGGATCGCCGCGGTCACCCCGCTGCATGGGCCGGTGCTCTCTGCGTTGAACATCTGGCGGCGCCGGGCGCTCGCGGGGGTGGTGCCGACGATCGGCGGCAGTGACGGCTGGGCGTTCCTGCGTGGAATCGCCGGCGGTGCGTCAGCGGTGACAGCACCGTCGACCCACTTCGCCCGACGCCTCGAAGAGCATGGGGTATTCAGTCCGGTCGATGTGGTGTGGAACGGCATCGACGACGACATCCGCGACGCGACCCTCGCCGCCGCGCCCGGCGAGCGTGAACCGGGGCGCCCCCGTTTCGTCTGGCTCGGGCGCATGAGCCCCGAGAAGCGACTGCTCCCCTTCCTCGAGGCCTTCGTCGAATCGGGAGTCGATGCCGATCTCGAGATCATCGGCGGAGGCGCCCAGCGAGCCGCGGCGGAGAAGATCGTCGAGGACCTGCCGACGGTCCGATTCGCCGGCAAGCTCAGCTATCCCGACACGCTGGCGCGAATCGCCGCCGCTGACGCGCTCGTGCAGACCTCGATCGGCTTCGAGACGCAGGGGATGACGCCGTTCGAGGCGGCGACGCTCGGCACGCCGTCTGTGATCAGCGACCCCGACATCGCCGCAGAACTGGGTGGCGGTCTCTGGGCTGTCCCGGGTGCGTCAGGCACCGAGGACCAGCGACGGGCGGGTCTCGTCGAGACGCTGCGCCGCGCGGCATCCGACATCGCTGCCGGCACCGCACCTCTGCCCATGCGCGAAGTCTCGGAGTCGTTCCGTCAGTCGTCGCGCACCGCCGCGATGATCGAGGTCTACGACCGCGTGCTCGCGGCCGAGTCTCGCACTCAGAACCCGAAGTAGTAGAACAGGTTCGACACCCACGAGACGAGGGTGCCGACGACGGCGCTGCCGCCCACGCCGATCGCGATCGCCGCGAGCAGGTGAGGTGCCGGGCGCCGAAGCGCGATGAGTCCCAGCACCAGACCGGCACCCGCGCCGGCCAGCACGATGAGATTCACGAGGTTCGACAGCAGATCGACGAACTGGTAGCCGACGCTCATGTACATGAACGGGGTGACGATCTGGAAGAAGAGCCCCACGGCCGCGGCGCTCACCGCCACGATCAACGCGGTGCGACCGAGGCTCCCGGGCCGCGGTGCTGTCTGCCCTGATGCGTACGGCGGCGTCGCGACTCCGTAGGGCTGGGCGGGCTGTCCGTAGGGCTGGCCGGGTTGCGCGTACGGCTGGCCGGGTTGCGCATAGGGCTGGCCGGGTTGCGCGTGCGGCTGGCCGGGCTGCGTGTGCGGCCTGCCCGAATCCTGGGGGGCGTCTGGGTTCTGCTGCTGGTCGCTCATCGATTCTCCGGACGGTCAGAAGGGAAGCGCGTAGAAGAGATTCGACACCCACGAGATGACGATTCCGACGAGCTGCGATGCGGTGACGCCGATCGCGATGCCGGCGAGGATCTTCGGCCCCGGTCGTCGCACCGACATCAGGCCGAGGATGAGTCCGACGACGGCGACGACCAGCACGAGTCCGTTGCCGATCGCCGAGAACGCGCCGATCGCGAAGGGGTCGCCCGTCATCCGGAACATCAGAGGGTACGACAGCGTGACGACAAGCCCGATCGCGAGCGAGACCAGAGCGAGGAGGAAGGCGGTGCGCCCGAGGCCGGCTCCGGGCTGGGCCGGACGCTGCTCGCCCGGGTACGGCTGTCCGGCATATGTTTGTCCGGCATATGTTTGTCCGGCATGCTGCTGTCCGGGGTAGGGCTGTCCGGCGTGCGGCTGGCCGTCGTGCGGCGCGTGCTGCGGTTGCGGTGGCGGCTGCGGTGCCGGCTGCGGTACCGGCTGCGCCGGATAGTGCGAGCCCGCGTAGTCCGGGGGAGTTCCGTGTGGCTGCGCGGGAGGCTGCTGGGGCTCGCTCATGCACACGAGCGTAGCCGCGCATGCCGGCGCGCAGGGAGATTCCGCTCCGGTTCAGCGATAGACGCGCCCGGTCTCCGCTCGGTCGAGCGCGTCTCGATCGGCGACGCGGGACCAGTCAGTGGGAACGCGTCGGTATCCGTCGCGGCGGAGTTCGATGACCGTGGACACGAGAGCCCACACGGCGAGGGCTATGAGTGCGATGATGAGGAACATGGCAGAAACGCTACGATCACTGTTGATCTGCCACGAGTGGCAGAATAGACTCTGCACGTAGGAAAACTGCCAAACCGGGAGAGCGCCATGATGAAGACCGTCGCCTGCGTCGTCCAAGACGGATTCGCGCCGTTCGAGTTCGGCCTCGCCTGCGAGGCGTTCGGACTGGACCGGTCGAACGACGGGGTCCCGAACTTCGACTTCCGGGTCGTCGCTCCGCACCCCGGTGTCGTGCAGTCGAAGCTCGGCTTCTCGATCAACGTCGAGCACGACCTGTCGTTCGCCTACGAAGCGGACCTCGTCATCCTGTGTCCGGTTCCCCGGGAGTACTGGACGCAGATCGACCCGCTGCTCCTCGAGGTCGCCCGCGACGCGGTCGCGCGCGGCGCTTGGGTACTGACGATCTGCAGCGGATCCTTCATCCTCGGCGCCGCCGGAGTGCTCGACGGGCGTCGGGCGACCACGCACTGGATGTACTCCGACGTGATGGCCGAGATGTATCCCGAGATCGACATCGACCCCGACGTGCTCTTCGTGCAGGACGACCGCATCATCACGAGCGCAGGCACAGCGGCGGGCATCGACGCCTGCCTGCACCTGCTGCGGATCGAGCTCGGGGCCGAGCTCACCAACCGCATCGCCCGTCGCATGGTCGTGCCGCCGCAGCGCGACGGAGGCCAGGCGCAGTTCATCGACCGTCCGATCCCCGTCGCGCAGAACGATTCGCTCGCCGCCGTCGCGGACTGGGCCGTCGCGCACCTCCGCGACGATCTCGGCGTCGACCAGCTCGCGGCCCGCGCGCTCATGTCTCCCCGCACGTTCGCCCGACGGTTCAAGGCGGAGTACGGCGCGACTCCGGCGGCCTGGCTGGCGCGGCAGCGTGTGCTGCACGCCCAGCGGATGCTCGAGCGCAGCGATCTGTCGCTCGAGCAGATCGCCGACGAGTGCGGCTTCGGGTCGGCGGCCGTGCTTCGGCAGAACTTCTCGCGGGTGCTCGGCACCACCCCGACGGCCTACCGTGCGCGCTTCTCGTGCGCCGACGACGGCGAGTCGTCTGCGGCCTGAGCGCGGCACCGCGCGACGCAGCTGCGCCGCACGCTGCGCTCAGCGACGCACGCTGCACGGCGCGCCGCACGCTGCGCTCAGTGACGCTCGCTGCTCAGTGATCCCAGTGGCCGGGGCTGGGAAGCGCGCGATAGTCGACGTCGACCCCGTCGGGGGTGACCGCGGCGGTGCAGTACAGCAGCGACTGGGTCGGGTAGCCGTGCGGACGGTTGTCGCGGATGATCGCCCGATCGTCCTCCGGGTCCAACCGCGCCGACGAGGCGAGCAGGGTCGTCCACTCGCCGGTCCAGTCGCCGCTGTCGGCCGCGGGCCCGAGCGCCCGGAACTCCGGCAGCCACGCCGCGATCCGGGGAGTGCCGAGGTCGTCGAGGTCGTCGTGCGCGATCATGTGGATGCCGTCGCCGAGCGGTGTCTCGCGCAGCTCCGCGCCGTCCCAGCTCAGCACGCGCGCTCCCTCCGGCCGAACCTCGAGCAGGTTGAAGCCGTGCATGGGAAGCGGAGCCACCGGGGACCTCCCCATGACCGATTCGAGGGCGAGCGAACCGCGAGAGACGGCGACGTCTGCCGCGAGATCCACGACGTCGGCGCGGTTCAGCAGCACCGCAAGTCGTCTGTCCGCCGCATTCACTGCGAGCCACGCGCCACCGGCACGCCGGTCGCGGATGCCCGAGACCCCGGGGTAGGCGTCCGGCCACCATTCGCCGAGGGCATCCCACTCCCGTTGCGGGTCTTCATCGCGCACTGCGAGCAGTCGCGCGGTCTCGGATCCGGCCACATCGATCACCACGGTGCACACGGGATCCAGTCTAGAAGCGCGTCGCAGTCCCGGGCCCGCGACGTCGGATGCTGGGGCAGAATCGAACCGTGAACATCGTCGTCGGGGTTACGGGTGGCATCGCCGCATACAAGACAGTGCACCTGGTGCGTCTGCTGACGAAGGCCGGACACGAGGTGACCGTCGTTCCGACCGAGGACGCCCTGCGATTCGTCGGCACCCCGACGTGGGAGGCTCTGAGCCGGCATCCGGTCACGACGAGCGTGCATGACGACGTCGCGCGGGTGCGTCATGTCGCACTGGGCCAGAACGCCGACCTGGTGATCGTCGCCCCCGCGACGGCGAACTCGATCGCGAAGATCACCGCGGGCATCGCGGATGATCTGCTCGGCACCACGCTGCTCGCGACCGAGGCTCCGGTGCTGCTCGCGCCGGCCATGCACGCCGAGATGTGGCGCAACGCCGCCACGCAGGCGAACATCGCGACCCTGAGGTCGCGCGGAGTGCACCTGGTCGGCCCGTCCGACGGCGAGCTCGCCGGCGGCGACAGCGGGCCCGGCCGCATGTCGGAGCCGGAGCAGATCTTCGAGGTGGCCCTCGCGCTCCTCGCGCCGCGTGACCTCGGCGGGCTGGGTGTGGTCGTGTCCGCGGGCGGCACCAGGGAGCCGATCGATCCCGTGCGCTTCCTCGGCAACCGGTCGAGCGGCCGACAGGGCATCGCGCTCGCGGTGGACGCCGCAGCCCGCGGCGCGAACGTCACGCTGGTCGCCGCCAACATCTCAGCCGATGTGCTGGCCGATGCCCGGCATCCGTCCGTCAGGGTCGTCCCGGTCGGGACCGCGGCCGAGCTCGCCGACGCGATGAAGGATGCCGCCGGGGCTGCCGACATCGTCATCATGGCCGCCGCCGTCGCCGACTACCGCCCCGCGACGGTGTCGGAGCACAAGCTCACGAAGGAGCAGGGCGTGCTCACGCACCTCGACCTGGTCGAGAACGAGGACGTGGTCGCCGCGCTCGCGGCATCCCGCGCCGACGGCCGTGCGCCGCAGGGGCAGACCATCGTCGCCTTCGCGGCCGAGACCTCGGAGGACGCGGACGAACGTCGCGAGCGCGCTCGCCGCAAGCGCGAGCGCAAGGGCGTCGACCTGCTCGCGGTGAACCTCGCGAACGCCGGTCACGGCTTCGAGAAGCGCGACAACGCGGTCGAGATCGTCGGGGCGGGAGGTGAGGTCGTGGCATCCGCCGCGGGATCGAAGCGCGAGGTCGCCCGCGTGATCCTGGATGCCGCGCGCAGAATGCGCTAAACTTGAGTCACATCCACTCAACTTTGTGGATGCCGACCCGAAGGAGTCTCCCCAGGAGGAACACATGCCAAGCCCGCAGAGCAGTCCCCAGAACGATGACCAGCAGGCCGCCCTCCAGCAGTTCGGTATCAATCTGACCGACCGTGCCCGACAGGGCAAGCTCGACCCCGTGATCGGGCGAGACAGCGAGATCCGTCGAGTCAGCCAGGTGCTCACCCGTCGCACGAAGAACAACCCCGTGCTGATCGGCGAGCCCGGCGTCGGCAAGACGGCCGTCGTCGAGGGGCTCGCCCAGCGCATCGTGGCGGGTGACGTCGCCGAGTCGCTCAAGGACAAGGAGCTCGTGTCGCTCGACATCTCGGCCCTCGTCGCCGGGGCGATGTACCGCGGCCAGTTCGAGGAGCGGCTGAAGAGCGTCCTCAAGGAGATCACCGAATCCGACGGGCAGATCATCACCTTCATCGACGAGCTGCACGTGCTCATGGGCGCGGGCGGCGGCGAAGGCTCGGTCGCGGCGTCGAACATGCTCAAGCCGATGCTGGCCAGGGGCGAGCTGCGGCTGATCGGCGCGACGACTCTCAACGAGTACCGCGAGTTCATCGAGAAGGACGCCGCTCTCGAGCGTCGCTTCCAGCAGGTCTACGTCGGTGAGCCCACGGTCGAGGACACCATCGCGATCCTCCGGGGGCTCAAGGGCCGCTACGAAGCGCACCACGGGGTGACGATCGCCGACAGCGCGCTGGTCGCCGCCGCGGCACTGTCGAACCGGTACCTGCCGGCCAGGCAGCTTCCCGACAAGGCGATCGACCTGATCGACGAGTCGATGTCGCGGCTCAAGATGGAGATCGATTCGTCGCCGGTCGAGATCGACCAGCTGAAGCGTCAGGTCGACCGCATGAAGCTCGAAGAGCTGGCGCTCAAGCGCGAGAAGGACGCCGCGTCGAAAGAGCGGCTCGCGGCCCTCCGCGAGCAGCTCGTGGGCATGGAGGCGCAGCTCGCCGAGCTCGAAGCCCGCTGGGCGCGCGAGCGCCAGGGACTCAACCGTGTCGGCGACCTGAAGAAGCAGCTCGACGATGCGATCACCCAGCGCGACCTCGCGATGCGGGAGGCCGACTACACGCGCGCCTCGAAGCTCGAGTACGAGACGATCAAGCGCCTCGAACGCGACATCGCCGAGGCCGAGCAGGCCGAGGCGACGGTGTCGACCGAGGGTCGCATGGTCAACGAGCAGGTCACCGACGAGGACATCGCCGCCGTGATCGCCGCATGGACCGGCATCCCCGTCGGGCGACTGCTGCAGGGTGAGAGCGAGCGACTGCTGCACCTCGAATCCGAGCTCGGCAAGCGCCTGATCGGACAGAAGGATGCCGTGAAGGCCGTCTCCGATGCCGTACGGCGCTCGCGTGCGGGCATCAGCGACCCCGGTCGCCCGACCGGATCGTTCCTGTTCCTCGGCCCGACCGGTGTCGGAAAGACCGAGCTGGCGAAGGCCCTGGCGGACTTCCTGTTCGACGACGAGCGCGCCATGGTGCGCATCGACATGTCGGAGTACGGCGAGAAGCACTCCGTCTCCCGGCTCGTCGGAGCCCCTCCCGGGTACGTGGGCTATGAGCAGGGCGGTCAGCTGACCGAGGCCGTGCGACGGCGTCCCTACAGCGTCGTGCTGCTCGACGAGGTCGAGAAGGCGCACCCCGAGGTCTTCGACGTGCTGCTGCAGGTTCTCGACGACGGCCGACTGACCGACGGACAGGGCCGCACGGTCGACTTCTCGAACGTCATCCTGATCCTCACCTCGAACCTCGGTTCGCCGATCCTCATCGATCCGACGCTGTCGCCCGATGAGAAGCGCGAGCAGGTGATGGCGCTCGTGCACCAGGCGTTCCGGCCCGAGTTCCTCAACCGTCTCGACGACATCGTGATGTTCTCCGCGCTCAGTCAGGACGACCTGGCGCAGATCGTCGAGCTGTCGATCGACCAGCTGCACGACCGCCTGCGCGATCGGCGACTCACTCTGGCGGTCACCCCCGACGCACGGTCGTGGCTCGCCGAGCGCGGCTACGACCCGATGTTCGGCGCCCGGCCGCTGCGGCGTCTCATCCAGACCGAGGTGCAGAACAAGCTGGCCACGGCGCTGCTCTCGGGCGGAGTGCACGACGGCGACCTGGTCAGGGTCGACGTCGCGGTCGACGGCAGCGGGCTCATGCTCACGTCGACGTCACCCGAGCCCGAGCCCGATCTCGGATCCGACGACGACGATGTGATCGACGCCGAGCTGCTCGACGAGTAGGACCCGGCCATGTGGCTCGGTCACGCCCGGGCATGACAAGAGGGGCGGATGCCATGGCATCCGCCCCTCTTGTCATGCCCGTGGGCGATGCGTCAGGCGCTGAGGATGACGGTCTCGTCGATCGGGCGACGCACGCGCGGAGCGGTCTCGCCCTGCTGGAGTCCTTCAGGAAGACCGGCGGCGTCACCGAGCTCACCGACAGCGATGACGGTGAGGGCGGAGAATCGCGGCGACAGGTCGGCGAACTCGCGGATGACCTCGGGGTCGAAGCCGCTCATCTGGTGCACGAGAAGACCCTCGTGGTGGGCCTGCACCGAGAAGTGCGCGACGGCCTGGCCGAGGTCGTAGACCGCGTGGCTGATCGCCTTGCCCTCTTCGGACTCGGTCTCGGCGATCGCGACGACGAGCGCCGAGGCCTTCGAGGCCCAGAGCTGGTTGAACTCGACCAGCGAGTCGACGACCTGGTCGAACAGTGCGGTGCCGCGGCGAGCGACGATGAACCGCCACGGCTGCAGGTTGTAGGCCGACGGCGACCAGCGTGCGGCCTCGAGGGCGGCGTTCAGCTTGGCGTCGTCGATCGTGGTCTCGGCGTCGTAGGCGCGGGGGCTCCAGCGGCCGGCGAGGACGTCGAGGACGGGGTGCTCGGTGGGGGCGGTGCGGTCGATCACGGGAGTGCTCACGGAAGTGCCTTTCGAAAAGGAGTCGATCGGACTCCTTCGTCCGGGTACGAGGGTCTCAACAGATGTATGTGAACGCATATTCCCGATGACGCGAGATGACGTCGGGGGACGATCCGCGCTCAGTCCAGCAGGTTGCGGGATGCGGCGGAAGCGAGAGCTCGCCGCACCGCACGGATCGACGGCGCTGCGGCCGATACCCGACGAGCGGAGGAGAAGATCTCCCGACGTGGCTCATCGGGCAGCGGCGTGAGCGCGACGGTCGGTGCCTCGCCGGCCCACACGAGCTCGGGAAGGAGTCCGACGGCGAGACCGGCGCGGATCAGACGCACGTGCGCCGTGAGATCGGCGACCTCGAAGCGCACGTCGGGCTCGAAGCCGGCGGTGCGGCACAGCTGCTCGGCCCAGGCTCGCGACGCCGTGCCTGCGGGTTCGAGCACCCACGGCGCATCCCTGGTCGACCAGAGCGCGGCGACGGCGTCCTCGGCATCCCGGGTTCCCGGCTTCCTGGCCAGCGTGATGGAGTCGTGCACGAGCACCACGCGATCGAGATCGGCGTGGATCGGGCGGGTGCGACCGGGGTACTGCTCGGCGAGGATCAGGTCGAAGTCGCGGCTCGAGACGCCGACGAGCCCGGTCTCGGGATCGCTCTCGGTGACCTCGACGCGCAGGGCCGGATGCTGCTCGCGCAGCGCGTTGAGCGCCCCGGGGAGCAGGGAGTGCGCCGTCGATTGGAAGACCGCGATGTGCACGGTGCCGGTCACCTCGGTGAGCGACTCGGCGACCGCCACCTCGGCGTGTTCGAGCTGATCGAGGATGCCGATCGCCTCGGCCACGAGCACGGTGCCCTGCGGGGTGAACTGCACGCCGCGCCCCACCCGGCGGAGCAGCGGGACGCCGACGTCTCGTTCGAGGGCGCTGAGCTGCTGCGACACCGAAGCCTTGCTGTACGAGAGCGCATCGGCGACGGCCGAGAGCGTGCCGCGACGAGACAGTTCGACCAGCATCCGCAGTCGGTTGACGTCGAGCATCCTGAGCCTTTCGGAGTCGTCCCCATCGTTCACTCCGGCTGAACAGAATGGTCCCGAATCGGTTGATAGACGTAGCCTACCGGCGAGGCTGACAATGATCGAGCCGCACACGTTCCCGGGTGTGCGATCCCCCTGGAAGGCTCACCCCGATGACTGTCGTCGCCGACACCACCACCCCCGACACCACGCCGAGCACCGACGAGGTCGCCGCCCTCGTGCAGCGTTGGCTCACCGAGAGCGAGACGCACCCCGTCGAGCCCGCAGCGCAGCGTCTCTCCGAGGTTCTCAAGGACCCGAACGGACTCGCCTTCACGGTCGGCTTCGTCGACGGCGTGATGCGCCCGGAAGACCTCAGTGTCGCCGGCCGCGCTCTCGCCGACCTCTCGGACATCACGCCCTCGCTGCTGCCCGGCTACCTCCGCGCCGCGATCAAGACCGGCGGCTTCTGGGCGCCCAAGCTGCCCGGCGTCGTCGTGCCGATCTCGCGCCGCGTGCTGCGCGCGATGGTCGGGCACCTCGTGCTCGACGCGACGCCGTCGAAGCTCGGCCCGGCGATCGCGAAGCTGCGCAAGAGCGGCAACCGCCTGAACCTCAACCTCCTCGGCGAGGCGGTGCTCGGCGAGCGTGAGGCCGGCCGCCGCCTGCAGGGCACCTACGACTTCCTCGCCCGCAAGGACGTGGACTACGTGTCGATCAAGGTGTCGAGCGTCGTCAGCCAGCTGTCGATGTGGTCGTTCGACGAGGCCGTGGCCGACGTCGTCGAGAAGCTCACCCCCCTGTACGAGCTCGCCGCGACCTCGGAGGCCGCCGGCAAGACCAAGTTCATCAACCTCGACATGGAGGAGTTCCGCGACCTCGACCTGACGATCGCGGCGTTCACCAGCATCCTCGACCAGCCCGGGCTCGAGAAGCTCGAGGCCGGGATCGTGCTGCAGGCCTACCTGCCCGATGCGCTCGGCGCGATGCAGCATCTCCAGGAGTGGGCCTCGGCTCGCCGCGCGAAGGGCGGTGCGCCGATCAAGGTGCGCGTCGTCAAGGGCGCGAACCTCGCCATGGAGCACGTCGACTCGGCGGTGCACGGCTGGCCGCTCGCCACCTACGGCACCAAGCAGGATTCCGACACGAACTACAAGCGCGTGCTCGACTGGTCGATGACGCCCGATCGACTGGATGCCGTGCGCATCGGTGTCGCGGGACACAACCTCTTCGACATCGCCTACACCTGGCTGCTGGCGCAGGCCCGCGGGGTGACGGATGCCGTCGAGTACGAGATGCTCCTCGGCATGGCGACGGGTCAGGCCGAGGCCGTCCGCAAGGACGTCGGTCAGCTGCTGCTCTACACGCCCGTGGTGAACCCGGCCGAGTTCGACGTGGCCATCGCGTACCTCGTGCGCCGCCTCGAGGAGAACGCGAGCCCGGAGAACTTCATGTCGGCCGTGTTCGAGCTCGCATCGGACCCCGCACTGCTCACTCGCGAGCGTGAGCGCTTCGAGCGCTCCCTGGCCGGTCTCGAGGCCGACCGCTCCGTGCCCTCGTCGAACCGCGTGCAGGACCGTGCGGCCGAGGCCGCCGCGGGTGCCGGCGGTGAGGTGACCACCGGTTTCGAGAACCAGCCCGACAGCGACCCGGCGATCGCCGCGAACCGCACCTGGGGTCGCGAGATCCTGGCGCGGTCGCTGGAGTCGACACTGGGTCTCGACTCGATCGCTCTCGCCAAGGTCGAGACGACCGACGAGCTCGACGGCATCTTCGCCGCCGCATCCGCCGCCGCCGTGCGGTGGGCCGCCCTGCCGGCCGCCGAGCGGGCGGCCGTGCTGCACCGCGCGGGCGACGAGCTCGCAGCCCGTCGCGGCCAGCTGATCGAGATCATGGCCCACGAGGCGGGCAAGACCATCGCCGAGGCCGACCCGGAGGTCTCGGAGGCGATCGACTTCGCGCACTACTACGCCGAGCGTGCCCTCGACCTCGAGAACGTCTCGGGTGCGGAGTTCGTCCCGTCCAAGGTCACCGTCGTGACGCCGCCGTGGAACTTCCCGGTCGCGATCCCCGCCGGTGGAGTGCTCGCCGGCCTCGCCTCGGGCTCCGGTGTGATCATCAAGCCCGCCAAGCTCACGCAGCGCTGCGGCGCGGTCATGGTCGAGGCGCTGTGGGCCGCCGGTGTGCCGCGTGACCTGCTCGCCCTCGTCGATCTCGCGAACCGCGATCTCGGCACGCGCCTCGTCGCCAGCCCCGAGGTCGACCGGGTCATCCTCACCGGTGCCTACGAGACGGCGCAGCTGTTCCGCTCGTTCCGCTCTGACCTGCCGCTGCTCGCCGAGACCAGCGGCAAGAACGCGATCATCGTGACGCCGTCGGCCGACCTCGACCTCGCGGCCGCCGACGTCGCCCGCAGCGCGTTCGGCCACGCGGGGCAGAAGTGCTCGGCGGCATCGCTCGCGATCCTCGTGGGCTCGGTCGCCGACTCGCAGCGCTTCGAGCGTCAGCTGGTCGACGCCGTCACCTCGATGCGCGTCGGCCTGCCCGACGACCCGGCGACCCAGATGGGACCGATCATCGAGCCGGCGAACGGCAAGCTGCTCACCGCGCTGACGACTCTCGAAAAGGGCGAGCGCTGGCTCGTCGAGCCGAAGAAGCTCGACGACGAGGGGCGTCAGTGGACTCCCGGCGTCAAGATCGGCGTCGCTCCGGGCTCGACCACGCACCTGACGGAGTTCTTCGGACCCGTGCTCGGCATCATGCGCGCGAAGGACCTCGACGAGGCGATCCGTCTGCAGAACGCCGTCGACTACGGCCTCACCGCCGGCATCCACTCGCTCGACTCCGATGAGGTCGCCACCTGGCTCGACCAGGTCGAGGCCGGCAACCTCTACGTCAACCGCGGCATCACCGGCGCGATCGTGCAGCGTCAGCCGTTCGGCGGCTGGAAGCGCTCCGCGGTCGGTGCCGGCGCGAAGGCCGGTGGCCCGAACTACCTGTTCGGCCTCGGAGAGTGGGCCCCGGCCGAACTTCCCGCCGCAGCGCCCGGCGCCGCCGTGAACTCGGCCGTCGAGGCCGTGCTCGCCGCTGCGGGTGCAGACCTCGGCGCCGTCGAGATCGAGTGGCTGCATCGCGCCGCCGCGTCCGACGAGCGTGCCTGGGTCGACGAGTTCGGCGCCGTGAGCGACAAGTCCGGTCTCGGTGTCGAGCGCAACGTGTTCCGGTACCGCCCGGTCGCCGTCGACGTGCGCATCGCCGAGGCGGCGTCGCTCGCCGACGGCATCCGCGTGATCGCCTCTGCGCTGCGCAGCGGCAGCCCGTTCACGGTGTCGGCATCCGCTCTGCCGTCTCGCGTCGAGAAGGCGCTGCGCGCGCAGGGCGTGACTCCGAAGATCGAGAACGACGCCGCCTGGGTCAAGCGCTACGCGAAGGCCGCGGCGAAGGCCGAGCACACCTGGCAGCGCGTGCGCCTGGTGGGCGGCGATGCGTCGGCCCTGTTCGAGGCCCTCGGTGGCACGCCTGATGTCGCCGTCTGGTCGCACGCCGTGACGGGTGCGGGTCGCGTCGAGATGCTGCCGTTCCTGCACGAGCAGGCCGTCTCGATCACGAACCACCGGTTCGGCAACCCGACGACCCTGTCGGAGGGCCTGATCTGATCCCGGACTGTGACCGTCTGAACGACGAGGCCCCACCCTGCAGACGTCTGCGGGGTGGGGCCTCGTCGATGGAGGGATGTCCGAGCGACCTCAGCCGCGCAGCGCCTCGCCGAGCTTGACCCGCGACCCCATGCGCAGCAGCGAGTTCTCGTAGATCTTCGCGCCGATCATGATCGCCGCGACGCAGCTGGCGAGCAGGATCACGAGGCTGAGCAGCGGCTCCCACCACTGCGCCTCGCCGACGAACAGCCGCATCGGCATGCCGACCGGAGCCGAGAACGGCACGTACGACATGATCGTCAGCACCAGCGGGTTGTCGTTGAAGAAGATGACCAGGATGTACGGCGCCATGATCAGCATCGTGATCGGGGTGGTGGTCGAGCCGATGTCCTCCTGACGCGAGACCATCGATGCGGCAGCGGCGAACAGGGCCGCCAGCAGGATGAAGCCGAAGAGGAAGAACACGGCGAACCAGATGATCGGGGCGCCGAGGGTCGACAGCACCTCGCGTTGACCCGTCGCTATGAGACCGATGGTGGCGACCGCGGCGAGGGCGAGGATCTGCCCCATCGCGAGGATCGTGTTGCCGATCACCTTGCCCGCCAGCAGCGTGCGGGCGGAGATGGTCGACAGCAGGATCTCGACCACGCGGGTCTGCTTCTCCTCCACGACGCTCTGCGCGATGGTGCCGCCGAAGGTCGCCGCCGCACCCATGAAGACGACTCCGAACGCGATCGCGATGAAGTACCGCAGCAGCGGGTTCGTCGTGGCCGGTTCGAGGATCTCGATGTCGGGTGCCTGCGACAGCGCCGACACGAGGCTGGTCGGTGCGTCCTTGAGAGCGATGATCGTCACCCCGGTCGGTCCGTCGCCGGGGAGCACCGCGGCGTCGACCTTCTCCGATCGCACGAGCTCTTCGGCCGCGGCCTGGTCGGCGACCTCGGTGATCTCGACCGCGGGGAGAGCCGACACCTCGGATGCCGTCTCGGAGGTCACTGCGACGGGCATCGCATCGGTGTTCTTGCTCGCGAAGCCCCCGATCACGATCCCGGCGAGGGCGAGCAGCAGCAGGATTCCGGTGGAGATCAGGAACGCCTTGCTGCGCAGCTTCGACCCGATCTCCCGCTCGGCGACGAGCCAGATCATCGATGCCTGCGAGGGCGAGCCTGCAGACCCGGTGGTGTTCGAGGTGCTCACTGGATGACCTCCTTGAAGATCTGGGCGAGGGACGGATGCTTGGGGGCGAAGCTCGCGACGTCTCCGCGTTCGACGGCGGTGCGCAGCACGCGCTGCGCGGTGTCGGCGTCCTCGGCGTCGAACAGGGCGTAGCCGCCCTCGAAATCGATCACGGTCACGCCGGGCTCGGCGCGCAGCCAGCCGGCATCCCCGGCGGAGACCAGCTCGTAGCGGTCGCCGGCGTGCTGAGCGCGCAGCCCGTCGCGCGAGCCGGCCGCGCGGATCGTGCCGCCGGCGAGGATCACCAGGTCGTCGCAGAGCCGCTCGACCACATCGAGCTGGTGCGAGGAGAACAGGATCGACGCGCCCTTGGCGGCGCTCGCCTGGAGCACCGATGCGACGACGTCGACCGCGAGCGGGTCGAGGCCTGAGAACGGCTCGTCGAGGATGAGCACCTCGGGGTCGTGCACGAGGGCGGCGGCGATCTGCGCGCGCTGCTGGTTGCCGAGCGACAGCGACTCGATCGTGTCTCCCAGGCGCTCGCCGAGTCCCAGCTCGGTGAGCAGCGCGGTCGCGCGCGACTCGGCATCCGCCTTGCTGAAGCCGTGCAGACGGGCGAGGTAGACGATCTGCTCGAGCACCTTCATCTTCGGGTAGAGGCCGCGCTCTTCGGGCATGTAGCCGAAGTGGCGCCGGTCGGTGCTCGACAGCGGCCGACCGTCGAGTGCGACGGTGCCCCCGTCGGAGCCGAGCAGCCCGAGGACGATGCGCATGGTCGTGGTCTTGCCGGCACCGTTGCCGCCGACGAACCCGGTGAGGCGCCCCGGCGCCACCTCGAATGAGACGTCGTCGAGCACGCGCCGAGAGCCATAGCTCTTGGTGATGCCGGTGAGTACGAGCTTTCCTGTGGTCATGCCTTCACGCTATGGCGCGGTGCGGGACCGCGGCATCCCCCGCGTGGCGGATCTGCGGGTGGAGTTGCGCAGCGCGGGAGGCGACGGTGGTCCGCCGTGCGGGGGAGAGCCCGCGTCAACGCAGGAAGAGCACCGAGAGGATCCCGAGCGCGAACGGGGCCATGGTCACGACGAACATGACGCCGACGATGATCCCGACGATCAGCCAGGGGCTGCGTCGCCGGAGGCGCTGGCCGGGCAGGGCGACGCCCGGCGGCGGGGGAGTGAGCAGCCCTGCGGGCGCAGCGAACGGCAGGGCGGGAGCTCCCGGATAAGGGCCAGGATGCTGCCCTGGAATCTGCCCTGGACCCTGCAGTGCTGCCGGGGATCCCGGATGCTGCGTGAGCCGCAGCCGGTCATCGCGCCAGCGCGCCCACTGGTCGAGCTTCGTGAGAAGCGCCCCGACGGCTCCGAACAGCCACGCCCAGGTGGCCGGGTCGAGGGTCGAGACATCGCGTCGTGCATAGAGGAACAGCCAGTCGTCGACGATCTCGACGTCGAGCTGCGCGGCGTGGTCGATGAAGCGCGCCATCACATCGGGGGTGAACAGGTACAGCGCATCGACCTCATAGCCCGTCGGGCAGTAGAGCGAGAAGTAGCGGTCGAAGTCGCCCTCGAGCGAGAGGCGCTGGTCGCTTCTGAAGGCGCCAGCGAGCGTGCTGCCGAGCGTGTTGTTCCCGAGCGCGTCGAGCACGATGTTCGGCAGGGGCACGTCGAGTTTGACCGCGACGTATCCCCAGCGATGCGTCGTCGACTGCTTGCCGTTGCTGGTCGTGTACTGGTAGTTGCCGAACTCGACGAAACGCGGCTCCACGCCGCGCAGCACGTCGGTCGACATCCGACTCGAGCCCGACGAGAAGATCATGCCGGGCAGGGGCGGCTCGTCGATGCGGTCGAGATAGCTCATGGCGTTGGCCCGGGCGAATCGCGCGAGGCGGAAGCGAGTGATGTTGCGCAGGCGGATGCTGCGGCGCACGAGCATCACGACGCCGACGACGATGCCGGCGAGAAGCACGAGCCCGATGAGCGCGGCGACGGCGACCCCCGCCTCCTGACCGACCGCATAGCCGAGGCCGAGGATCATGATCCCGAGGATGGGGACGACGCAGAGCAGCGCGAATCCGACGCCCACCCAGGCGATGATCCGTGCGGCCGACGTGGGGTGAGCGGTGCGCTGGGCGCGTGCGAACGCGTCGACCTCGGCGGGATTCACCGGATCGAGCAGGGCGCGGGCGTCGAAGGACCCGGCGGGAGCACCGGCCGACGGCACAGGAGCAGGCGTGGGAACTGTCACGCGTCCACGGTAGCCGAGCGCCTTCTCCGCAGCGTCAGCGACGGCCGGCGTGCAGAGCGGTGCGCACGAGGAGTCCGGCCACGAGAGCCCAGAATGCGGCGCTGACGCCCAGCACCGCGATGCCGGATGCCGCCACCAGGAAGGTCACCACGGCGGGGATGCGCTCGCCGGGGTCGTCGATCGCCTGCTGCACCGACGACCCGAAGGCGGCGAACAGCGCGAGCCCCGCGACAGCCGGGATGACTGCGTCGGGAGCGAGCAGCACCAGCGCGGCGAACGCTGCAGAGAAGCCGCCGAGCACGAGGTAGGAGAAGCCGGTCGAGACACCGGCGACCCACCGACGCCGTGGGTCGGGATCGGCGTCGGGTGAAGCGGCGAGGGCCGCGCTGATCGCCGCGAGGTTGATCGCATGGCCGCCTGCCGTCGCGCCGATCGCGGTGCCGACACCCGTGACGAGCATCGCCGGACGCCAGGGGACCTCGTAGCCGAAGCTGCGCATGATGGCGATGCCCGGCACGTTCTGCGAGGCCATCGTCACGATGAACAGCGGCAGCGCCACCCCGACCAGAGCGCCGACCGTGAACGTGGGGGCGGTCAGCTCGATCCGGGGGACGAGGAGTCCGGCATCCACTGCCGTGCTCTCCTGCACCAACGAGACGGCCACCACGACTGCTGCCGCGACGAAGGCGAGCGGCACGGCCCACCGCGGCGCGAGACGCGCGAAGACCAACCACGTGATCACCACGGGAACCACGCCCCACGGATTCGCGATGAGTCCGGTGATCGGTGCGAGACAGAGGGGCAGGAGCACCCCGGCGAGCATGGCCTGCGCGATGGACGGAGGGATGCGGGCGATCAGGGTGCCGAGAGCGGGCCACAGCGCCGTGAGCAGGATGAGCGCGGCCGTGACGAGGAACGCGCCGACGGCTGCCGACCATCCGCCGTCGACTGCTCCGGTGGCGGCGAGGAGGGCGGCGCCGGGAGTCGACCAGGCGACGGTGATCGGCATCCGATATCGCCAGGCGAGGACGACGCAGGCGAGCCCCATCGTGAGGCTGACCGCGAGCAGCCCGCTGGCGGCCTGCTCGGGGGTCGCTCCGACGGCGCTGAGGCCCGTGAGCACCACGGCGAACGAGCTCGTGAACCCGACCAGCGCGGTGACCACCCCGGCCAGGATCGGTCGGGAGAGGGGCGCGGCGGTCGGCATGCGTCAGAGGCTATCGCGTGTCGAGGTCACGCCAATCCCATCCGGTGCGCGAGGACGACGGCCTGCACGCGGTCGCGCGCGCCGAGCTTCTGCAGGATGCGCGACACGTGCGTCTTCACCGTCGCCTCTCCGATGAACAGGGCGCTCGCGATCTCGGCGTTGCTGCGCGCATCGGCCAGCAGCACGAGCACCTCCGCCTCACGGTCGGTGAGCGGGTCGGCGAGCACGGTCGCTGCGACCTGCGATGGCGCGGAGGCGGATGCCGGTCCGGATGCCGGTCCGGGGGCCGTCGTGAACCGAGCCAGTACGCGTCGTGTGACCTCGGGTGCCAGCATCCCGTCGCCCGCGGCGAGGGCCCGCACCGCGGCGATGAGATCCTCGGCGCCGGCGTTCTTGAGCAGGAAGCCACTCGCACCGGCGTCCAGCGCCTGATAGAGGTAGTCGTCGCGATCGAACGTCGTGACGATCGCGATGGCCGCGCCGACCTCCGGGTCGGCGACGATCCGCCGAGTGGCCTCGATGCCGTCCATGTCGGGCATCTGCACGTCCATCGTGATGACGTCGGGGCGCAGAGCGGATGCCTGCGCCACGGCGTCGGCGCCGGTCGCCGCCTCGCCGACCACCGTGATGTCGGCTTGCGTGTCGAGGATCGTCCGGAATCCGGCTCGCAGCATCGCGTGATCGTCGACGAGCAGGACGCGGATGGGTGCGTCGGACCCGCTCATGTGGAGACACCCGTCTCGATCGGCGACGCGGCCTGCGCGCCGCCGGCGCCGGTCAGCGGAACTCGAGCCCGCACCCGCAGACCTCCCGCCGCGCGAGGAGCGACGTCGAGCGTGCCACCGGATGCCGCGGCGCGCTCGCGCATGCCCAGCTGACCGAGTCCGGGGCGAAGCACGGCCACGGCGCGACCGGTGTTGACGATCTCGACCTCGACCCCGTCATCGTCGTAGCGCACGCGCACATCGGCGGTCGCGCCGACGCCGGCATGACGCCGAGCATTCGTGAGCGACTCCTGGGTGATGCGATACAGGTTCACGGACACGACCGAGGGCACGGGCCTCGGGGTGCCGATCACCGCATAGTCGGTGGGCAGCCCCGCCTCCGACGACGCGTCGACCAACGAGCGGATGTCGTCGAGCGTCACGGTCGACGCGGCATCCGCCGTCTCGCCGCCGGGTGTGCGAAGCGTCTCGAGCAACTGCCGCAGCTCGTGGATCGCATCGCGCGCGGAGTCCTCGATGCCGCTGAGGATGCTCGTGGTCTTCGCAGGGTCCTGATCGATCACGAGACGAGCGGCGCCCGCCTGCACGCCCATGACCGACACGTGATGGGCGACCACGTCATGCAGCTCTCGGGCGATGCGCACGCGGTCGAGGGCGACGGCCTGCGCCGCGGTCACCTCGCGCTCCTGCTCGAGTTCGGCCGTGCGCTGCTCGAGCACCGCGCGTTCGCGTGCGGCGTGCCAGGAGCGCTCGCCGAAGTAGTAGGCGCCGCCGAAGTACAGCACGTTCAGCAGCAGCTGGATGAGCATGAACGCGAGGTACGGAGACAGGAGTCCCGCCGCGACCTCGGCCTTCGCCGCCTCTTCGATGGCTTCGCGGTACATCGTGATGATCAGCCAGACGAACATGCCGAGGATGATGCCGACGCGCACGATCATCGCGGCCCGGCGGTTGTTCATCCAGGCGCCGACCGTATAGAGCGACACGAACATGGCGATGTTGCCGACATAGATCTCGGGCACCTGGAAAGAGATGGCGAGGAAGTATGCCAGCGACACGGCGATCGCGACCGGGGCCGGCCAGCGCCGACGCACGGCCAGCGGTGCGGTGACCGCGACCGCGTAGACGAGAGCCGTCCACGGTTCTGCCCGGGTGTCGCCGTAGATGTCGGCGACGGTCGAGAGAGCGGCGCTGAGGACGGCGCCGACGAACATGACCGCCGCGAGCACGAGGTCGCTGCGCTGCTCGCGGACGCTGGGGATGCGGGTGAACGGCGCTGCAGGCATCCTCTTACCGTAGAGCCGGGGCGGATGCGGCGGCATCCCCCGCACGGGGGATCGTGGCGGGGCCGTGGTGACGTGCAGACACGCGATCCTGCGAGAATCGAGCGTGACCTCGACTCCGCACACCGCGAAGCCCCGCCTCGCCCCGCTCTACCTCGCCGGATTCACCACCGCTTTCGGGGCCCACGGCATCGCCGCGGCGCTGGGCGCGGAGACCGAGGACATCGGGTGGACGCTGCTCGCGTTCGGGCTCACCCTCGCGCTCTACGACCTCGCCGAGGTGCTGCTCAAGCCGCTGTTCGGCGCGCTGAGCGACCGGGTGGGCGTGCGCCCTGTCATCATCGGCGGCCTCCTCGCGTTCTCGGCGTTCTCGGTCCTCGGCGCCGTGGTTCCCGGCATGCTCGGACTCGTCATCGGTCGATTCGGGCAGGGGGCGGCGGCATCAGCCTTCTCGCCGTCGTCGTCGGCTGCCGTCGCCCGGCTCACCGACGATGCCACCCGCGGGAAGTACTTCGGTCGCTACGGCTCGTGGAAGAGTCTCGGCTACGCGCTCGGTCCGCTGATCGGCGCCGTGCTCGTGGTCTGGGGCGGCCTGCCCGCGCTGTTCTGGGCACTCGCCGTGCTCGGTCTCGGCGCTGCACTGTGGGTCGCTGCAGCGGTGCCACGGGTCGCCGTGCTGCCCCGCAAGCGAGTCACGCTCGTCGATCTCGGTCGAGAGCTGATCGCGCCCGGATTCCTCGTCCCGACCCTGGTGCTGGCGGCGACGACCGGCGCCCTGGCGGTCGCCGTCGGATTCCTCCCGCTGCTCGGGCGGCAGGCCGGGCTCGACATCGTCTGGAGCATGGCCATCGTGACCGTGCTCGCGATCGCGTCGAGCGTGGCTCAGCCGTTCGTGGGCGCCGCGCATGACCGCGGGCGCATCTCGGTGCGCACAGGCGCCGTCGGCGGCCTGGCGCTGATCGCGGCCGGCATCGCGCTCGCCGCGGTCACGCAGACTCCGGCCGCGCTCGTCGTCACCGCGCTGCTGGTCGGCATCGGCGTCGGGGTCGCGACGCCGATCGCGTTCTCGCACCTGGCCGCATCGACCCCGCCGGAGCGGATGGGCCGCACGATGGGCAGCGCCGAACTCGGACGCGAGCTGGGAGATGCGGGTGGTCCTCTCGTGGCGGGCGCCGTGGCGACGGCATCCGTCCCCGGCGTCGGTCTCGCGGCGGTGGCCGCGCTCACGGCCGGAGCCGGAGTGCTCGCGCTGGTGGGATTGCGGCGGGACCGCAGAAGCTCTTGACGCGTCACTTGTATTTTGCAAGTGTTGGCGCATGAGCCTCTTCATCACCTGCCCCGTCGAGAGCGTCGACCGGGCCACCGCGTTCTACACCGCTCTCGGCTGGACCCTCAACGCCGAGATGTCCGATCACAATGTGTCGTGCTTCATGATCGCGCCCGAGCAGTACGTGATGCTCGGCAGCCGCGAGATGTATGCGAGCGTCGGCGGCACGGAAGACGTGATCGGCGGCCCTGACACCCCCTCGAAGGTCACTGTCTCGTTCGACCTCGACAGTCGTGAGGCGGTCGACGAGCTGGTCGACCGCGCGGCTGCCGCCGGCGGTCGGATCGGCGACACCGACGACTACCCCTTCATGTATCAGCGCCAGTTCGACGATCCGGACGGCTATCACTACTCGCCGTTCTGGATGAAGCCGGACGCCGATCCGGGCGCGTGAGCGACCTCGCCGCAGCCCTCGATGTCGTCGGTGCCCGTTGGGCCCTGCTCATCGTCGAGAAGCTGCTCGACGGGCCGCAGAGATACGGCGATCTGCAGCGTGAGCTCGGAGCTCCGACGAACATCCTCGCGACACGTCTGCGCGAGCTCGAAGCGGCCGGAGTGCTGCGGCGACTGCCCCTGCGGCACAACACGCGCGCCTATGCCCTCACCGAGCGAGGCGTCGCATTGCGGGAGGCGATCGAGGCTCTCGGCCGCTGGGGCGCGGAGGTGCCGGCACCCGCCGAGCAGAACGAGCGCATACTGTGAACATCGCCGCCCTCTCGTGCGAAGGAGCACTCTGATGACCGGACGCATTCTGATCGACCTCTTCATGACCCTCGACGGCGTCGCACAGGGGCCGGGCGGTATCGACGAGGATCCGTCCGGAGGCTTCGAGTTCAGCGGTTGGCAGGCGGGGTATCCGTCGTCCGGGATGGGGCCCCAGGTGCAGCGGGGGATGCAGGGACTCGATGCGCTGCTGCTCGGGCGCCGCACGTACGACATCTTCGCCGCGTATTGGCCGCATCACACCGACGGTCCGTCGGGGGAGATCGGCAGGCTCTTCGATCGGGTCCCGAAGTATGTGGCGACACGGGATGCCGACCTCGATCTGTCGTGGAAGGGCAGCGAGCGCGTCGGAGACGATCTCGCCGCGGAGATCGCCGCGATGCGCGAGCGGCACGACGAGGTGCACGTGATCGGCAGCATCGACCTCGCGCACTCGCTGCTGGCCGAGGGTCTGTTCGACGAGCTCAACCTGTGGGTCTATCCGATCCTCCTCGGCACGGGCAAGAAGGTCTTCGACGACGGCGCCGAGCCGGCGGTGCTGCGGCTGCTCGAGGCGCCGGTCGCCGACGACAGTGGAGTGCTGCTGCTGCGCTACGGACGGACGGATCGGGTGCCCGAGGTCGGCACCTTCGATGACTGAAACGGTATATCGCCCGCTTCTTCCCTCCTGCGTGGCGATCCGATAGCTTCAACTCAACGCGGCCGGAACGGCCGCGGTTCCGAGGTCCGGCGCAGGGTCCGTTCACGGCGTGCTCGACTTCCGTCGGAGGGTGGAGCTATGGCGCAACGACGCGCTCTGATTCATGCAGTTCTGGGTGGGGTGGCGGCGATCGCACTCGCACTCGGGGGAGCGACCGCAGCGGGAGCTGTGGAGGACGATCCGACGATCGATCCCGGGGCGACCACAGGCGAGGTGATCGCGACGACCGACGACATCGCAGCCGACCCGCTCGATCTCGACGCCGCCCCTGCACTGATGCCGCCTCCGGCACTGATCCCGCCACCGCCACCGGCGCCTCAGGGCACCGGGACGATCAGCGGCACCGTGACACGCGAAGACAACGGGGCTCCGATCTCCGGCGTGAGCGTGTCGGTGAGCGGGCGCGCGTGGGTGACACCGACGGCCCTCACGGACGAGAACGGCGACTACACCCTTCGTGGACTCGCGGACGACTCCTACGTCGTGTCGTTCTGGGCCGGAGGCGGGACGGACCTCATGCGCGAGCACTGGGATGGAGTCACAGATTCCTCGGCCGCCACTCCTGTCGTCATTGCCGGCGGTGCGTCGGTCGCCGACATCGACGCGTCGCTGAGCACCGGCGGCGCCATCGAGGGCATCGTCACCCGGGCGCAGGACGGCTCAGCGGTCGCGGGCGCCACTGTCTCGGCACTCTCGGACAACAACGAGATCGTCGCATCGACCCAGGCCGACGCGTCCGGCGAGTACCACCTCGGCGGTCTTCCTGGCGGCTCCTACCGCCTGTATTTCGGGTCGCCTGACCCCGACCTGGTGTGGGAGTTCTGGGACGACGCATACGGCTGGGACGCCGCGACGCTCATCACGATCGTCGAGAAGCAGACGGTGACGAATGTGGATGCCGCACTCGAACGCGTCGGTTACATCAGCGGCACCGTGACGAAGACCGCCGACGGTTCTCCCGTCAACGCTTCTGTCACGGTCAGCGGCATCGACCGAGACATGCGGTTCGCATTCGTCGGCAGTGACGGCAGTTTTCGCGTCGCCGTCGCGCCGGGGACCTACCTGGTGAGTTTCGACGCCTTCGATTCCGGCCTGCTCGACGAGTATTGGGACGACGCCGCCGTCCCCGAGGACGCCACCTCTGTGGTGGTCGCGGCCGGCGACGACGTCACGGGTGTCGACGCACAGCTCGATGCAGCGGCGACCATCGCCGGCACGGTCACGATGGCGAGCTCGGAAGACCGGGAGATGCTCGTCGAAGCGTGGGACGGCAGCGAACGTGTCGGGTATGTGATCGCCGATCGGCAGACCGGGGCGTACACCCTCAACATCCCTGCCGGGACGTACATCCTCAAGGCATCTGCGATCTTCTACAACGACAGCCCGACGACGGCGAAGCCCCAGTTCTACGACGGCGTCGAGACGGCGGAGCTCGCGACCCCCGTCACGGCAGTCGCCTCCACGACAGTGGACGGCATCGACTTCACTCTCGTGCCGATCACTGAACCGGAACCCGAGCCCGAACCGGAGCCCGAGCTGACGGTCTCGATCGCGTCCACCCGCGCCGGCGGTGACATCGACGTCTCGGGTACCGGGTTCACCCCTGGCGCGACGATCGCGTTCGAGTTGCGCTCGACTCCGGTGGCTCTGGGAACCCTGACCGCCGACGCGAACGGCGCGCTCACCGGTACTTTCCGTATTCCCGCGAGCACGCCTCCGGGAGCGCACACGCTCGTGGCGCTGAACGCGCAGTCGGAGGTGGTGGCGAGCGTCGCTCTGCAGGTGACCCAGGCACCGGCCCCCGCAGCACCGATCGCGGCGGTTCCGACCACGACGGCAGCGGGTGCGGGCGCGGTCGAGGCTCGTGGCGACACGCTGGCCAACACCGGTGGTGATGTGCCCGCGTTCGCGTCGATGATGGCGGCCGGCCTGCTGTTCGCCGGCCTGTTGCTCGTGCGTCGTCGGCGCGTGCGCAGCTGACGGCGTTGGCGACGAGGACCCGGTGACTTCTGCGGAAGGGGCCGGGTTCTCACTGTCCTGCTCAGCGGGCGCCGAGCACCCGCTCGATCACCCTCGCCACCCCGTCGTCGTCGTTCGAGGTGGTCGTCTCATCCGCGGCATCCTGCACGACGTCGTCGGCGTCGGCCATCGCGACGCCGTGTCCGGCCCAGCGCAGCATCTCGACATCGTTGAGGGCGTCGCCGAAAGCGATCACATCGCGGCGGTCGATCTCGAGGTGCTCGCAGAGGCGCGCGAGCCCGGTGGCTTTGGTCACGCCCTCGGCCATGACCTCGACGAACGGGGCGCCTGAGAGCGTCGCCTCGAAACCGGTCAGCCCGAGGTCGCGCAGCGCGTCGAACAACGCCGTCGGGGCGAGTTCTGGGTGCCGGATCACGAGCTTGAGGCTGGGTGCGGCCAGCACATGATCGAGCTCGACGCCGCCCATCGTGCGTGGATCGCGCTTGTGGTCGGCGAGATCGGCGATCTCGGCATAGCCGTGCTGCGCGACGAACGTCTCGCCGCCCTCACGCACGCTCGCGAACAGCAGTCCGGGGATGCTGGCGCGCAGCGCCTCGGCCAGGGTGCGGATCGTCTCTGCCGGAAGCTCTTCCGCGAACAGCATCCGTCCGTCGACGAGATGTGTCGCGTAGGCGCCGTTGCTGCACAGCGCCCAGCCGTCGAAGCCCGCGCCGTCCGCGAGCGCGCGTAGACCGATCGGCTGACGAGCGGTCACCGGGACGACGTGGATGCCACGGGCGCGCGCCGCGTCGAGGACCGCGCGGGTGCGCCGCGTGACCGATGACGAGGAGTCGAGCAGTGTCCCGTCGAGATCGGTCGCGATCAGGCGGACGGTCACAGTCTCAGGAGAAGATCATCGGCAGGTCGTCGTCTTCCTCGGCCCCGCCGAGGTCGAACTCGACGACCACGGGGACGTGGTCACTGGGCTGCTCGCCCTTGCGCTCTTCGCGGTGGATCGACGCTCCGGTGACCGCCTCGGCGAGTGTCTTCGAGCCGAGGATGAAGTCGATGCGGATGCCCTCGTTGCGAGCGAACTTCAGACGCTGGTAGTCCCAGTAGGTGTAGCCCTCGGGGAGCAGTGGGCGGACGACATCGGTCAGGCCCGCGTCGGCGAGAGCGAAGAAGGCCTGACGCTCCTGAGGCGAGACGTGCGTCGAGACGCCCTCGACGATGTCGGGGTCGCCGTTGTCGGCGTCGAACGGGATGATGTTGAAGTCGCCGACCAGAGCGAGCGGCAGTTCGGGGTTCGCCGAGAGCTCTGCCGCCGTGGACTTCTTCAGCTCCTCGAGCCAGTGCAGCTTGTAGGCGTAGTGCGGGTCGTCGAGCGAGCGGCCGTTCGGCACGTACAGGCTCCACACGCGCACACCGTCGACGAGCACGCCGAGCGCACGTGCTTCGAGCGGTGCATCCGGTCCCTCGTGTCCCTTGGCGAAGCCCGGCATGCCGTCGAAAGACGTGCGGACGTCGGTGATCGGCAGGCGGCTGGCGATCGCGACGCCGTTCCATTGATTCAGGCCGTGGACCTCGACGTGGTAGCCGGCCTCTTCGAACGGCCCGTAGGGGAACTGCTCGGGTTTGCACTTGATCTCCTGCATCGCCAGCACGTCGATGTCCTCTCGGACGGCGAACTCGACGGTGCGGGTGACACGGGTGCGGATGGAGTTGACGTTCCAGGTGGCCAAGCGCATGCGTCAAGCCTAGGCCTTGCCTCCTACACTGGATGCCGTGACCGCACTCGACGCAGACCGCCAGACCCTTCTCGACCTGATCAGGGACGAGGCGGTGTTCCACGGAGACTTCACGCTCTCGAGCGGCAAGAAGGCGACGTACTACGTCGACATGCGCAAGCTCACCCTCGACCACCGCGCGGCACCGGCGATCGGTCGCATCATGCTCGACCTCATCGGCGACCTCGACGTCGTGGCGGTCGGCGGCCTGACCCTCGGCGCCGACCCCATCGCGAACGCGGTGCTGCACGCCTCGGTCGCCGCCGACAAGCCGCTCGACGCGTTCGTCGTGCGCAAGGAGCCGAAGGACCACGGCCGCGGTCGCCAGATCGAGGGTGCAGACGTCGCCGGCAAGCGCGTCGTCGTGCTCGAAGACACCTCGACCACCGGGCAGTCCGCGCTCAAGGCCGTCGAGGCGCTGCGCAAGGAAGGGGCCGAGATCGTCGCCGTCGCCGTGATCGTCGACCGCAAGACGGGCGCCCAGGCCGCGATCGAAGCCGAGGGCCTCGAATGGCGTGCCGCCTTCGACCTCGACGACCTCGGACTCGACCCCCAGTGACCCGCTACGCGCTGGCCGTCGACGTCGGCGGCACGAAGATGGAGGCCGCGCTCGTGGACGAGCACGGTGTGCTCGTCGGCGGCAGCCGCTCGCGACAGGCGACCGGGCGCCAGGCGACGCTCGAGTCGCTGAACGACGCGGTGATCTCGATCGTGACCCACGCTCTGGCCGCGTTGCCGGCAGATGCCGACCTCGTGGGCGCCGGTGCCGGAAGCGCCGGACCCATCAACCGTGCCGCCGGAGCGATCATGCCGGTGAACATGCCGCTCGCGCGGGGCTTCGGTCTTGCGGAGTCGGTGCGCTCGGCGGCATCCGCTGCGCTCGGCCGCGAGGTTCCGACCGTCCTCGGCCATGACGGTGGCGCGCTCGCCCTCGCGGAATCCTGGCTCGGTGCCACGCAGGATGCCGGTGCCTCGCTGTCGATCGTCGTCTCGACCGGCGTCGGCGGAGGGTTCGTCGTCAACGGCGCGTACATTCCCGGAGCCACCGGCAATGCCGGGCATCTCGGACAGGTGCGTCGCGAAGGCGGACTCACCCTCGAGGAGATCGCCTCGGGGCCCGCGAGCGCCGCCTGGGCTCAGCAACAGGGCTGGACCGGAGCCACCGGCGAGGACCTGGCTCGGGATGCCGCCGCGGGCGACGCCGTCGCCCGCGCGGCCATCGAGCGGTCGGCGAAGGCGGTCGGAGAAGCGCTCGCGGATGCCGCGACCCTCGTCGACCTCGACATGGTCGCGATCGGCGGCGGGTTCTCTCGCGTGTCCGCCGACTACATCGACCTCGTGCAGCAGGCGCTCACGGCCAGTGCCGCGCACGAGTACTCGCGGCGTACCCGGGTCGTGCGCTCGGGACTCGGCGACGAGGGGCCGCTCATCGGCGCCGCGGCGCTCGTCCTACGCTGACCTGTCGGTCACCGGGGAATCAGCGCCCCGCGACGATCAGGTGACGCTGCGGCCCTTCGAGTCGGGCCACCGCGACCTTGAGTTCGGTGACATCGGCGGCGACTCCGTCGATGCGTGCGGTGAGTTTCTCTTCGACTCCGTCGATGCGTACCGTGAGCCTCTGTTCGACTCCGTCGATGCGTGCGGTGAGTTTCTCTTCGACGCCGTCGATGCGTGCGGTGAGTTTCTCTTCGACTCCGTCGATGCGTGCCGTGAGCCTCTGTTCCACTCCGTCGATACGCGCACCGAGCGACGTCTCGACGCCGACGAGGTCGGTGCGGAGGGAGTCGGATCGGCGGATGCACCAGGCGAAGCCCGCGAACATGGTGCCGCCCAGAGCCAGCAGGAGGCCGACGGCGCTGATGACGATCGTGATGATCTCGGCGGACACGAACATGCTCCCATTCTGGGGGTGGAGGGTGGGGTCTCGCAGAATGCTACGCGGGCGACGACCGGGGCCGTCGGCGGTGCGGGTCATCCTTCGGGCACGGGGGAGAACGCGGTCCAGAAGATGATCGTGCAGAAAAGATCGATGCTTTCCGTTCGCCCCCCTAACAAAACCGGCCTACGCTCGTAGCAGGCGACGGAAGGAACACGCATGCGCGTACTCGGACTGCTCTCGGGCACCTCACACGACGGCATCGACGTCACGGTCGTGGACTTCGCAGAGAGCGACGGAGCGCTGCGCGGCACGGTGCTGCACGAAGACAGCGTGCCGTACGCCCCCGATCTGCGGGCCCGACTCGTCGCGGCGCTGCCTCCGGCGCCCACGACGTTCGCCGAGGTCTGCGAGCTCGACACCCTGATCGGCCAGGCCTTCGCCGAGGTCGCCGCCACGGCATCCGATGTCGTCGGGGGAGTGGATGCCGTGTGCACGCACGGCCAGACCGTCTTCCACTGGGTCGCCGACGGCCACGCGCTCGGCACCCTGCAGATCGGGCAGCCGGCGTGGATCGCCGAGCGGGTCGGCGCACCCGTGGTGTCGGACGTGCGCATCCGTGACATCACTGCGGGGGGCCACGGTGCACCGCTCGTGTCGTTCCTCGATGAGCTGCTGCTGCGCGGTCGGGCGGGAGTCTCGGCGGCGGTGAACCTCGGCGGCATCGCGAACGTGACCGTGGTCGGTCCCGACGGTCTGTCGGCCTACGACATCGGCCCGGCGAATGCACTGGTCGACGCGGTGGTCGTCGCCGAGGGGCTGAACGACCGAGGCTACGACGCGGATGCCGCGATCGCTCGCACCGGCACCGTCGACGACGTGCTGCTCGCCGAGCTGCTCGCCGACCCGTACTACGCCCTGCCCGCGCCCAAGAGCACGGGCAAGGAGCATTTCCACCTCGACTATGTGCGTGCGCACGTCGACCGCATGCGACCCGGCATCGCGCCGGCAGACCTGATCCGCACGCTCACCGAGCTCACGGTCCGCACCGTCGCACACGACATCCGCACCGCCGGCATCCGCTTCCTGGCTGTCTCGGGTGGCGGGTGCCACAACCCGCTCATCATGCAAGGCCTGCGTGATGCGCTCCCCGACATCGAGGTGGTGCTCGCCGACGAGCTCGGCGCCCCGGTCGACAGCAAGGAGGCGATCCTGTTCGCGCTGATCGGATGGTGCACGTTGCATGGCGTCCCGGCCGTGACGCCCGGCGGCACCGGAGCGCGGGAAGCCCGAATCCTCGGCACCATCACACCCGGTGCGGGTCCGCTGCGGATGCCGGAGCCCGTGGATAGAGTGCGCAGCCTGACGCTGCGCTGATCGAGGGATCGGGGCGCTCAGCGCTTGCGGTCGTCGTCGTCCCAGGGGCCTTCCCACCAGCCGGCGCGCCCATCGCCCCCGCCGCCTCCACGACGTCGTGAGCGGAAGAACTGCACCACCCACACGGTCAGCGTGCTGAGGAGGATCAGGAAGATCACCAGGAACAGCAGGTCGGACTGGTTCATGGGCGTTTCCCCTCCGCGGCATCCGCCACGATCTTGGCGATCCGAGCGGACCGCGTCTCGGCACGCTTCGCCATCGCGATGTGCGTCAGGCCGAACTTCTTGACCGACTTCGGAAAGGCGTCCCAGTGGGCCCGCGCGGCGGGCAGGGCATCCAGCGCCTCCGTCAGATCGGGCGGCTCGATCCCGGCTTCCGGGCCGTCGAGCAAGGTCCACGACCCGTCCGCCTTCGCGGACTCGAGCACGCGGATGCCGGCCGGTGCGAGCTGTCCGGCGGCCTCGAGGTCGATCAGTCTCGCCTTGTTCGTCGCTGCCCATCCGCTGCCGCGTCGTCGGGGTGAGAACCACTGGCCCACCGTCTGGTCGTCGAAGGTGCGCACCGGACCGTCGATCCATCCGAAGCACAGAGCCTGACGCACGGCATCGTCGTATCCGACACCTCCGGCCCGGTTGCCGCGAACGCTCAGCAGCCAGACTCCCGCGATGCGCTCATGATGCTCCTCGAGCCAGGCGCGCCAGGCGGCCGCATCCGCTGCGACGACCCGCTCTCCTTCGTCGAGCGCGCCCACGTCAGTCCTCGTCGAGTGTCGGAATCGACTCGGTGACGGTGGGCAGCAGGTCGGCGACCGAGTCGACGATCTCGTCGGGCCGGAACGGATACTTCTCGACCTCGGCCTCGTCGCTGATGCCGGTCATCACGAGCACGGTGTGCAGCCCCGCCTCGATGCCGGCGATGATGTCGGTGTCCATCCGGTCGCCGATCATGCCGGTCTTCTTCGAGTGCGCGCCGATCTTGTTGAGCGCCGAGCGGAACATCATCGGATTCGGCTTGCCGACGACATACGGCTCCTTGCCCGTCGCCTTGGTGATGAGCGCCGCGATCGCGCCGGTCGCCGGCATGACTCCGTCGGCCGAGGGGCCCGTCGCATCGGGGTTCGTCACGATGAAGCGCGCGCCCTTGATGATGAGTCGGATCGCCTTGGTGATCGCCTCGAACGAGTAGTTGCGAGTCTCGCCGACGACCACGAAGTCGGGATTCGTCTCGGTCATGATGAACCCGGCCTCGTGCAGGGCCGTGAGGATGCCCGCCTCGCCGATCACGAAGGCTGAACCGCCCGGCAGCTGCTGCGCGAGGAAGTCCGCGGTGGCCAGCGCCGAGGTCCAGATCCGCTCCTCGGGCACGACGAGTCCGCTGGCGCGGAGGCGGGCCGACAGGTCTCGTGCCGTGAAGATCGAGTTGTTCGTCAGCACGAGGTACGGGATGTCGTTCTGCTCCCACCCGGCGAGCAGCTCGGACGCGCCGGGAATGGCGTCGTTCTCATGCACGAGCACGCCGTCCATGTCGGTCAGCCAGCATTCGATGTTGTCGCGGTGTGCCATGAGCACAGCTTATGGGGCGGCGATTACGGGCAGGTGTCAGGTTGTGGCGAGGCTGTCAGGCGCTGAGCCAGACCACCTCTGCGGCGCCGTCAGGAAGCGTGGTCTCGACGCCGTCTAGCTCGATGCCCCGGTCCGTGGTCGTGATGCTCGCCGCGACGGCGACGCCAGCCGCCTCGAGGGCGCGCAGCAGCTCGGGGTCGCGGTCGTCGACGCGCAGCACGCGGCCGACGTGACCCACCGGCGCGTCGGCGAGAAGGATGAAGGGCTCGCGTTCGACGACGCCCGCGGCATCCGGGATCGCGTCGCCGTGCGGGTCGAATCGTGGCCGGCCGAGGCGTGCGTCGATGCCCTCGAGAAGGCGGTCGCTGATCGTGTGCTCGAGCACTTCGGCCTCGTCGTGCACCTCGTCCCAGCCGTAGCCGAACTCCTGCACCAGCCAGGTCTCGATCAGGCGGTGGCGTCGCACCATGGCCAGGGCGCGCTGCGTGCCGGCAACGGTCAGCCGAACGGCGCCGTAGGGCACGTGCGAGACGAGGCCCGCAGCGGCGAGCTTCTTGACCATCTCGGTCACCGAAGACGGAGCGATGCCGAGCTTCGCCGCGAGCACCGACGGGGTGATCGGCGCGTCCTGCCACTCGGTGTGCGCGTAGACCGTCTTCAGGTAGTCGTCTGCTGCGGGGGATGCCACTCGTCCAGCCTAGATCAGGGGTTCGCGACGTCGACGAGGATGCCGATGGCGACCTGGCCGGCGAAGAACACGATGAGGAAGCCGAGCAGAGCGGCGAAGAGCGAGAGGCGGCCGTCGAACCCCTCGATCTCGGCGATGCCGATCTTGCGGGCGCGGAAGGCCAGTACCAGCGTCGCGATGCCCAGCACCAGCTGCACCCACGGGCCGCCGAACGGAAGCACGGTCGGGAAGGCGACGAGGAGGCCTCCGATCACGCCGGTCGCGATGCCGGTCCACGTGAGGATGCGGACGGTGCGGCGCGCGGGTTCGGCAGACATCCTTCGAGCCTAATCGCCTGGCGAGGGCGCCGTGGACGCTGTGAATCGTGTCAATCCGGCCCGATTCCTTGACGCGACAGGAGCGCGGCGGGTAGCTTCGACCGGGCACGGGAAAACGCTATCCGAGCGGGCCGCAGGCCCAGAGATGGATTTCGATGATGAACATCCGACACCGATCATTCCGCGCCGTCGTGGCGGTGGCCGCCGCCGGCTGCCTCGTCGCGGGTGGTGCGCACAGCGCGGCAACGGCGTCACCCGCAGCCCCGGCCGCGGGTCGCCACGATCACGGCACCCCGGCACCGCAACTCGAGTCGCTCGACCGCGGACTCGTCGCCGTCTCGACCGCCGAGGGCGTCTTCCTCAGCTGGCGACTCCTTGCGACCGAGACGACGGGCGCGACCGAGACCGGCCTCGCCGGCCCCGACTTCGCCGTCTATCGCGACGGCGCGAAGGTCGCCACGGTCACCGACAGCACGAACTACGCGGATGCCGGCGGCTCCGCCACCTCGGAGTACTCCGTCGTCCCGATCGTGAGCGGCATCGAGCTGACGGCATCCGCGTCGGCATCCGTCACCGCCTGGGCCGACGGTCACCACGATCTGCCCCTGCAGAAGCCGGCCGACGGGGTGACGCCGAAGGGCGAGGCCTACACCTACTCGGCGAACGATGTCTCCGTCGGCGACGTCGACGGCGACGGGCAGTACGAGTACGTCGTGAAGTGGGACCCCTCGAACTCGAAGGACGTCTCGCAGCGCGGCTACACCGGGCCGGTCTATCTCGACACCTACGAGCTCGACGGAACGCTGCTGAATCGCCTGGACCTCGGCGTGAACATCCGCGCCGGAGCGCACTACACGCAGTTCCTCGTCTACGACTTCGACGGCGACGGCCGGTCCGAGACCATGCTGAAGACGGCGCCCGGCACGAAGTCGGTGCAGTATGCCGACGACGGCTCGGTCGCGAGCGAGTCGTACATCACTCTCCCCAAGGACGACCGCAAGGCCGGGTACTCGAACGACGACGACTACCGCCTGAGTGCCGCGGACTACGAGCAGCGTCTGGTCGAGATGTTCCTCGGGTGGAGTGACCGCGAGGAGGTCGTGTCGGGCCAGTGGCCGGCCACTCTCGAAGAGGCGTGGGGCATGCCGGTGACGCACGACTACCCGCTCTCGCCGGAGGCCGCGCAGGAACTGGCGACCACCTTCATCGACGTGTACGCGCCGAGCCGCAGCGCGCGCAACCTGCTGCGGGAGTTCGAGGGCTTCATCGTCGACGGACCCGAGTACCTCACGGTCTTCGACAGCGCGACCGGCAAGGAGCTGCAGACCATCCCGTATCCGACCGAGCGAGGAGACGACGGACTGCTGTGGGGTGACTACGCGATGTCGCGCATCGAGCCGGCGAACCGCGTCGACCGCTTCCTCGCCGGCGTCGGGTACCTCGACGGGCAGCATCCGTCGGCCGTCTTCGCTCGCGGGTACTACACGCGCACGACCGTCACGGCCTTCGACTGGGACGGCAAGCGCCTCACGGAGCGGTGGGGCGTCGACAGCGGCCACGTGCCGATGACGAACCCGTTCAACGACTCCCCGCACGGCCGGGACGGCACCGACCCCGAGTTCGGCACGATCACGACGCAGGGCGATCACTCGCTGAGCTTCGCCGACGTGGATGCCGACGGTAAGCAGGAGCTCGTCTACGGATCGGCGACGATCGACGACGACGGCAGCCTGCTGTACAGCTCGTTCGACGTGCTCCCCGAGGGCAGCGCCGATCCCGGGGCGACCGTGCGCCTGGGCCATGGCGACGCCATGCACGTGACCGATATCGACCCCAGCCGCCCCGGCCTCGAGATCTGGACGGCCCACGAGGGTGCGACGAGCGCACCGTACGGGTCGGTGATGCGTGATGCCGCGACGGGAGAGTCCCTGTTCGGGGCGTACTCGGGTCGCGACACCGGTCGCGCCATGATCGGCGACGTGCGTCCCGACGTGCCGGGTATCGAGGTGTGGTCGAGCATGCCAGGCGGCACCGAGGGCAGCGGACTCCTGAGCGCGACCGGCGAGGTGCTGCAGCCGGAGACGCCAGGCACCAACATGTCGATCCGCTGGGCGGGCGACCTGACGACGCAGCTCGTGAACGGCAGCGGCGCCCAGACGCCGACCATCGACGACTGGACCCGCGGGACGCTCGTCACCGCGACCGGAACGCTCACGAACAACGGCACGAAAGGCCACCCGTCGCTCGTCGCCGATGTGCTGGGGGACTGGCGTGAGGAGCTGCTCGTGCGCACCGTCGACTCGAGCGCGCTGCGGTTCTTCACGACGACCGAGCCGACGGCGCACAAGCTCACGACGCTGATGCACGACGTGCAGTACCGGGCCGAGACCGCGCGTCAGCAGACCACCTACAACCAGCCCGCGTACACCTCGTACTACCTGGCGAGCGACATCGACTGGTCGCAGGTGCCGGTGCTGACCGCGCCGACGACTCCGAAGGCTCCGACCTTCACCGACAAGCCGGGCACCTCCCGCGACGAGGTGAAGGTGCCGAAGAACGTGACAGGCATCAGCTACTACGTCAACGGCGAGAAGGTCGAGGCGCGGGGCGGCAAGGTGAAGGTGACGGGAGAAGTGACCGTCGTCGCCGTCCCCGAGCCCGGATGGCGTATCGCCGACGGCGCGACCTCGCAGTGGACCGAGACTCTCCGCTCTCGCTGACGGCGCGGTGACAGGACGCCGCCCCGAGTCGACTCTTCCCGTGCCGGCTCGGGGCGGTTCTGCGCGCAAGGGTCGTGCTGCGCGCGCGAGGCCGGTCGCTCAGGCGCCCGTCAGCACCAACCAGAGCAGGGCGCCATTGAGCGCGATGAGCAGAACGGATGCCACGATGCCCGCCGCCGTCGTCCAGGTGCGATTCGCCCAGACGCCGAGCGTGCGACGCTGCGCGGTGAGCGCGACGAGGGGGATCAGCGCGAACGGGATGCCGAATGAGAGGACGACCTGGCTGAGCACCAGCGCCAGCGTGGGATCGACGCCGATGCCGAGGATCACCAGCGCGGGGATCAGGGTCACGAGTCGACGCGCGAGAAGCGGGATGCGCACGTGCAACAGGCCGTGCATGATCTCCGCTCCCGCGTAGGCGCCGACGGATGTCGAGGCGAGACCGGAGGCCAGCAGCCCGACCGCGAAGAAGGTCGCGACGACAGGCCCGAGTCCCGCGGCGAGCGCGGCATGGGCGCCTTCGAGCGAATCCGTCCCCTCGACACCGGCCAGGTTGGCGGCCGCGAGCAGCAGGATGCCGAGGTTGACGGTGCCCGCGATCACCATCGCGATCGAGACGTCCCAGCGGGTCGCCGTGAGCAGGCGACGGATGCGCGAGGTCTCGGTTCGCGCAGTCTCCGTCGGCCCGTGCGCCGCGGCGGCACCGAACCGATCGCGAGTGAGCGAGGAGTGCGCGTAGATCGCGTGCGGCATGATCGTCGCGCCGAGGATGGAGGCGGCGAGGAGCACCGATCCGGTGCCCTCGAAACGGGGCACCAGGCCACCGACGATGCTCGCGGCATCCGGCGGTGCGATGAAGAGCCCGGCGACGAAGCCGACCGCGATGATCACCATGAGCCCGATGATCACGAACTCGAAGGGCCGAGCGCCGCGGCGGCTCTGCACCGTCAGCAGGACCATCGACACGGCGCCGGTGATGATCCCTCCGAGCAGCAGCGGGATGTCGAACAGAAGGTAGAGGGCGACCGCGCCGCCGATGACCTCGGCCAGATCTGTCGCCATCGCGACGAGCTCGGCCTGCAGCCAGTAGGCCCGACGGGCCCACGGCTTCGTGAGGCGCGCACCCAGAACCTCGGGGAGGCTCTGCCCCGTGACGACGCCGAGCTTCGCCGACAGGTACTGGATCAGCCAGGCCATCACGTTGCCCGCCACCACGACCCAGACCAGCAGGTACCCGTACTGCGCGCCGGCGGTCATGTTGCTCGCGACGTTGCCCGGATCGAGATACGCGACACCGGCGACCAGCGCGGGGCCGAGGAGCCAGAGGCTGCGGGGCGCGGTGGCGCGGGTGGGCGTCGGCCCCTTCTCGACGACAGCATTTTTCGGCATGCCGAAATCGTAGCGGATATTTCGGCGTACCTAAATCTCTGTTGCGGATGCGCCGGATAGCCTGGCTGGATGGATGAGCAGGCGCCCGCGGATGCAGCGGAGACAGGCGGATCGTCGGCCCAGCCCGGATACGGGGTCGGACCCTGGCCCGGCGGCGAGGTCGAGTGGCCTGCGGGGGAACAGTACGACCCCGAGCTGCTGGCCGTCGGAGACACGCGCAACGTGATCGATCGCTACCGCTACTGGCGGATGGACGCGATCGTCGCCGACCTCGACACCAAGCGGCATCCGTTCCACGTGGCCATCGAGAACTGGCAGCACGACATGAACATCGGCTCGATCGTGCGCAGCGCCAACGCGTTCCTCGCCGACACCGTGCACATCATCGGCCGGCGCCGGTGGAACAAGCGGGGCGCCATGGTCACCGACCGCTATCAGCACGTCGTGCACCATGAGGACGTCGAGGCCTTCACCGCCTGGGCGACCGCCGAAGGCCTGCCGATCATCGCCGTCGACAACGTCGAGGGCGCAGTGCCCGTCGACCGCGCGGATCTGCCGCAGAGCTGCGTGCTGCTGTTCGGTCAGGAGGGACCGGGTCTCTCGGATGCCGCGCTCGCCGCGGCATCCGCCCACATCGAGATCACGCAGTACGGCTCGACCCGGTCGATCAACGCGAGCGCGGCCGCCGCGGTGATCATGTACGAGTGGTGCCGGAGGCATGCGGGCTGACGGCGGCGTCGGACCCTCTCGACACGATGCCCGCTCGGGCGTAGCGTGAGTGCCGATCTGAGGAGGTCGACATGGCAGCGATCAGTTCCATCCGCCCGTTTCTCTGGTTCGACGGGCGGGCGCAGGAGGCGATGGAGTACTACGTCTCGGTGTTCCCGAACTCGTCGATCGACCAGGTGGTCCTGTACCCCGACGAATCGCTCGATCGACATTTCGAGGGCATGAGCGGCAAGGTCCTCAACGGCGACTTCACCCTGAACGGCTCGCCGTTCGGCTGCCTCGACGGAGGCCCCGAGTTCGCGTTCAACGAGTCGATCTCCTTCGTGATCGGGTGCGAGGATCAGGCCGAGATCGACCACTACTGGCAAGCCCTCTCGGCCGTGCCGGACTCGGAGGCCTGCGGCTGGTGCAAGGACAGGTTCGGAGTGAGCTGGCAGGTCGTGCCGGCCGGTCTGGATCTGCTCCAGCAGAGGCCAGAGCAGATTCAGGCGCTCATGCACATGAAGAAGATCGTGATCGCCGAGCTCGAGAACGCCTGATCCCTCGCGGCATCCTCAGTTCCCGAGATTCCGGGATACGTGCAGACGTCCGGAGTCGCAGCGATCGTGCAGTGCTAGACGCCGGCGGTGACCCAGCGACCCGAGCGCACGCGCCAGCCGAGAGTGCCCAGCCGAGCGAGCAGGTAGATGCCGAAGAAGGCGATGGCGAGCCAGATGAGGCCCGCTGACGCATCGACTCCGCTCGCGGCGATGATCCAGAGTGCCGGCAGGAACGGCACGAGATTGATCCCGCCGGCGATCGCGAGGTAGCGCGCGTCGTTCGCCCCCATCAGCACTCCGTCGAGCACGAACACCACCCCGGCGATCGGCTGCGCGAGCGCGAGGATCAGCAGCGCCGGCTGCACGAGCGCCGCGATCTCGGCGTCGCCGGTGAACACGACCCCGAGGACTCCGGAGAGTGCAGCGATGACAGCCCCGACCACGACGCCGAACCACGCGCCCCAGGCCACGGTGCGTTTCAGCACCCGATGCACCTGTCGCTCGTCGCCGGCACCGAGCTCTTTGCCGATCAGCGCCTGTGCGGCGATCGCCAGCGCGTCGAGCGCGAATGCCGCAGCCGAGAAGATCGTGAACACGATCTGCCATCCGGCGAGCTCCTCGGTGCCGATGCCGGTGGCGACGGCGACCGTCGCGAGCAGAGCGACGCGCAGGCTCACGGTGCGCAGGAACAGCCAGCCGCCCGAGCGCGCTGTGCTGCCCATGCCGTCCCGTCGGGCTTTCAACGATGCGTCATGCCTCGCCGCGAGCCGCCGGATCACGAGGACGTATGCGCCGACCATGCCCCACTGGGCGACGACCGTGCCGGCCGCCGAGCCGGCGATGCCCCAGCCCAGCCCGTAGATGAACACCACGTTGAGCAGCGCGTTGGCCCCGAACCCGAGGCCGGCGATCCACAGGGGAGTCATGGTGTCCTGCATCCCGCGCAGCAGCCCGGTCGCGGCGAACACGATGAGCATCGCCGGGAGTCCCCACATCGAGACGACGAGATAGGCGTTGGCATCGGCGGCCACGGCGTCGCTCGCGCCGAACAGCGAGACCAGCCAGGGGGAGGATGCCGCGCCTGCGGCGGCGAGCACGGCCCCGATCGCGAGGGCGAGCCACATGCCGTTGATGCCGACCGAGACGGCCTCGCCCGGTCTGCCGGCGCCGAACAGTCGGGCCACCGCCGGGGTCGTCGAGTAGGCGAGGAAGACCATGAGTCCGACGATCGTCTGCAGCACCGCACCCGCGATGCCCAGGCCCGCGAGCGGCGTCGTGCCGAGGTGTCCGACCAGCGCCGCGTCGACGATGAGGAACGCCGGTTCTGCGATCAGGGCGCCGAGCGCGGGGACGGCGAGGCGCAGGATCTCGCGGTTGAGAGTGCGCTCGGTCATCCTCCGAGCCTATGGGCTGGCGCGGACAGCAGGCGGTGCAGCACGCCCGCTCCGCCCTCCGGATCCGGTGCGGTCGTACCCTGGAAGGACCAGGATGCGACGGAGGTGCATCATGACGGATCCACGGGAGGCCGCGGCGCGGTACCGTGCGCGGCAGCGAAGCCGGGGGGACGGCGAGGACGACAGCGAGTCCGGTGCAGAGCCGGGCATCGCCGCAGCGACGGATCGAGCCGCCTTCATCGAGACGGCGATCCAGGTCGCGATCCGCCGGGGCGATTTCGACGATCTCCCCGGTGCGGGCAAGCCCCTCGAGGGACTCGGAACGCACCACGACCCCGACTGGTGGATCCGACGCAAGATCGAGCAGGAGAACCTGACGGGTCTCGGTCCGCCGGCGATCCTGTTGCGCACCGAGGATCGCGAGCTCGACGACCAGCTCGACCTGCTCGGTCGCGAGGCCGACGTGCGGTCGGTGCTCGAGGACTTCAACGGTCGGGTGCTCGAGGCCCGACGCCAGCTGCAGGGCGGTCCGCCTGTCGTGACGAGTCCACGCGACATCGACGCCGAGGTGGCGGCGTGGGCCGAGCGACGCGCGGCGCGTTTCGCGGCGCGTGCTGCGGAGACGCCGGAGCGGCCCCGGCGACGTCGGTTCGGCCTCCGGCGCAGGGCGTGACCCATCCCCCCGAATGTCGGAGCGACGCATAGGCTGGTCGGCATGACCGACGTGCTTCCCTCTGGCCTTGAGACCTCCGAGTTCAGCTCCGACATCCGCCCGCAGGACGACCTCTACCGCCATGTCAACGGCGCCTGGCTCTCCCGCACCGAGATCCCCGGCGACAAGGCGCGGTGGGGGTCCTTCCATCTGCTGGCCGAGCAGGCGGAGAAGGACGTCAGGGCGATCATCGAGGAGTCGCAGGATGCCGAGCCCGGCACTCTCGCCCGCAAGATCGGCGACCTGTTCGCCAGCTTCATGGACACCGAGCGGATCGCCGCCGCCGGGGTGACGCCCCTCGCCGAGACGCTCGCCGAGATCGACGCGATCGACGGCATCCCCGCGTTCCTGCGCACGGTCGGCGCCTACGATCGCGACGGCCGGGCGCACCTGATCGGGTTCTACGTCGACGGCGACCCGGGCAATCCGGAGCGCTACCTCCCGGTGGTCGTGCAGTCGGGCCTGTCGCTGCCGGACGAGAGCTACTTCCGGCTCGACACCTTCGCCGAGACCCGGGCGGCGTACCGCGCGCACCTCGAGCGACTGCTCGCGCTCGCCGGAGTCGCGGATGCCGCGGGCGCCGCCGACCGCTCGATCGCCCTCGAGGCCGAGCTCGCCGGGCACCACTGGGACAACGTGCGCAGCCGCGATGCCGTCGCCACGTACAACCTGAAGACCTGGGCCGAGATCCAGGAGCTCGCCGGTGTCGACCTCGAGCCGTGGCGCGATGCCGTCGCTCCCGGTCACCCCGAGGCGTTCGCCGAGGTCGTGGTCTCGCAGCCGAGCTTCCTCGAAGGCCTCGGGTCGCTGCTGACCGCCGAGCGTCTCGACGAGTGGAAGGCCTGGCTGCGCGCCCAGGTCGTGCACGCCGCGGCTCCGTATCTGACCGACGACTTCGTGCAGGAGAACTTCTCGTTCTACGGCACCGAGCTCACCGGCGTCCCCTCGATCCGCGAGCGCTGGAAGCGCGGTGTCTCGGTGACCGAGAGCGCGCTGAGCGAGGCGATCGGCAAGGTCTACGTCGAGCGGCACTACCCGCCGACGGCGAAGGCCGCAATGGATGAGCTCGTCGACAACCTCATCGAGGCCTACCGGCAGAGCATCACCGACCTCGAATGGATGACGGCCGAGACCCGCGAACGCGCACTCGCCAAGCTCGACTCCTTCACGCCGAAGATCGGGCACCCTGCCGTGTGGCGCGACTACTCGAGCCTCGAGATCGACCGCGCCGACCTGTTCGGCAACGTGCGCCGTGCGGCGATCTTCGAGCACGACCGCAACGTCGCGAAGGTCGGCAAGCCGATCGACCGTGACGAATGGCACATGCCGCCGCAGATGGTCAACGCCTACTACAACCCCTCGATGAACGAGATCGTGTTCCCGGCGGCGATCCTGCAATACCCGTTCTTCGACGCGTCGCGCGACGCGGCCGCCAACTACGGCGGCATCGGCGCGGTCATCGGTCACGAGATCGGTCACGGATTCGACGACCAGGGCAGCCGTTACGACGGTGACGGCAAGCTCGAGGACTGGTGGACGGATGCCGATCGCTCCGCGTTCGAGCAGCGCACCAAGGCCCTCATCGCGCAGTACGACGAACTCGTGCCTGAGGGCCTCGCCGCCGAGCACCACGTCAACGGAGCGCTGACGATCGGTGAGAACATCGGCGACCTGGGCGGTCTCGGCATCGCGCTCAAGGCGTACGAGATCGCACTCGACGGCGCCGAGGCGCCGGTCATCGACGGCTACACCGGCGTGCAGCGCCTCCTGCTGTCGTGGGCGCAGGTCTGGCAGCAGAAGAGCCGCGACGCCGAGACGCTGCGCCTGCTCACGATCGATCCGCACTCTCCGAACGAGTTCCGGTGCAACCAGATCGTCCGCAACATCGATGCGTTCTACGAGGCGTTCGACGTGACCGAGACCGACGCGCTGTGGCTGCCGCAGGACTCGCGCGTGACCATCTGGTGAGCGCTCCGGCCTCGGCGATCGCGCCGGGTCGGGGTGCCCTGCTGTCTGCCGGATGACGTTCTGATGACCGTATACCGGAGTATGTAGGGCATCCTCACCTGGCGGGGTTACGATATCCGTGCTGCGGCGGATGGACACCGCAGCATCCCGCCAATCCAACCCCCTGTTAAGGATCACGCGTGGGTGCTTCCGAGCCTGCCGACGGCCCGCCGCTGGCCTCGCTGCGCCGCTCTCAGCGGACCAGCCGACGCTTGCCGCGCCGTGCTGCCGCAGGGCGCAGGTCGTTCACCTCGACCTTGCGGGCGCTCGAACAGCTGGCGGATGCCGGGGCCCAGGTATCGGTGCATGTCGTCGATCTCGACAACCACACGCACGTCCTCGCGGGCGACGACCATGTGACCATGCCGGTCGCCGGACTCGGTGTCGTGCCCCTGCTGATCGAGGTGGCGGCCGCGTTCGAGGCGGGGACACTCGATCCGCTCGAGATCGTCGAGCGCACCGCCGTCGATCCGGTGTCGACGTCGGGGCTCTGGCGCCACCTGCACGCGCCCGCCCTCCCACTCGAAGACCTCGCCGTGCTCGCGGCCACGGCCGGCGACCCCATCGCGGTCAACGCTCTGCTGCAGCGGGTCGGCCACGACCGGGTGCGCGAGCGCATCGAGGCTCTCGGACTGCGCCGCACCGCCGTTCTCGATCGATTCCGTGACGAGCGCGGCCCCGATGATGCTCCGCACGTCGCCGTGGGCTCTGCACGCGAGTTCGCGGGTCTCTTCTCGGCGCTCGTGAATTCCCAGGTGGTGGGGGCGTCGGTGAGCGCTCAGGTGTCCGAGTGGCTGAGCCTCAATCAGGATCTGAGCCTGGTGGCATCCGCGACCGGCCTCGACCCGTTCGCACACGACCACGACGCGCACGGCCTGCTGTTCATCAACAAGACCGGCCGCGACCGCGGCGTGCGTGCCGAAGCGGGAGTGCTCGCCGGGCCGCGCGCGGGTGTGACCTACTCCCTGATCGTCTGCTTCGACGATCTGTCGATCACGCACCGACTCCGCGCGCACGACGTCTTCCGCGTCCTCGGGGTCGAGCTCATGGAGTACACCCACTGATCGCATTCCACGCCCGACGCGACGTCGGCCGCGGTTAGCATCGAGCAATGCCCCGTACAGACTGGACCCCGCATCATCGTGATGACGGAGAACTGCTCGGTTGGATCCATCCGGAAGGCGAGGCCTGGGTCGCGATCGATGTGCTCGGGCGCGCGGTGTCCGGGCCGACGGAGTGGCTCGACGCCGAGGCGGCCCTGGAGGACCACGGGATCGCGTGGCTCGCCGACCCGTGGATGCTCGAGGGCGAGGCCGAGCGCCCCCTGCGCGTGCGCATCGTCGAGGTCACGCCCGATGGTGAGGGGAGATCGGGGCGCATCGTGGTGAAGGTCGACGACTTCGGCGACATCACTCGTCCCGCCACGCAGCAGTACGTGCTCTCCTGGCCCGCCCCTGATCGGCTGCGGACGCCATCGCCGACGGATCCCGATCCGCGGGCGTTCTGACCCGACCGTTCGTGGACTGCGGGCGCCGGCGTGCGCGGTGTGCGTGCGCGGTCAGCCCGGCAGCGAGGGGTGCTGCTCGGACGAGCGCTGGCGGGGGATGAACAGCGACAGGACGAGAGCGACGATTCCGGCGGCGATCGCGAGCCAGAAGCACACGTCGAACGCCGCCCTCGTCGGCACGGATACCCCGCCGACGTCGATGCTCATCGCGGCCAGCACGCCGCCCATCACGGCAGAGGCGCTCGACGTGCCGACCGAGCGGAAGAGGGCGTTGAGTCCGTTCGAGGCGCCGGTCTCGTTCGCGGGCACCGACCGCATGATGATCATCGGCATGGCGGCGAACGTGAAGCCGATGCCGACGCCGATCAGCAGGTTGCCCACCAGGATGTGCCACACCTCGCTCGACCACAGGAGCACGAACACGTACGCGAGCACGATGGCTCCCGCGCCCACGGTGAACAGCGGACGAGGTCCGACGGTGCGCTCGAGCCATCCCGACAGGGGTGAGATCACCATCATCACGAGGCCGGCGGGCATGATGATCAGCGACGCCGAGACCATGTCGAGCCCGAAGCCCGCACCCGAGGCCGCGGGGCCCTCGAGCAGCTGCGGGAACGTCACGTTCGACGCGAACAGCGCGAAGCCCATCCCGATCGCGGCGATGTTGGTGAAGAGCACGGCGGGGCGCGCGGCGACCCGCAGATCGAGGAGCGGATCGTTCGTCCGCAGCTGATACCAGCCCCAGACGAGCAGAACGCCCACGCCGCCGATGATGCAGGTGAGGGTCAGCGGTGCCGTCCAGCCCCACTCGGCACCGCGAGACACGAACAGCAGGATGCCGGTGAGTCCGATCGCGAGTCCGATGGCGCCGAGCACATCGAGGCGTCCGGGGAACCGCAGCACATCCTCGGGGATCACGAGCAGCACCAGTGCGAGACCCACGACGCCGAGAGCCGCGGCGAGCCAGAACAGCCAGTGCCAGTCCGCGTTCACGGCCAGCAGCGCGGCGACCGGCATCCCGATCGCGCCTCCGACGCCCATGGTCGCGCTCATCAGGGCGACGGCCGTGCCCAGGCGTTCGGGAGGCAGCACGTCGCGCATGATCGCGATGCCGAGCGGCACCACACCCGTCACCGCGCCTTGGAGCGCTCGACCGATGATGACTCCGATGATCGAGCCCGACAGTGCGGCGATCAGGGAGCCGAGGATGAGCAGCCCGAGCAGCACGATCACCACTCGGCGCTTGCCGTACATGTCGCCGAGCCGGCCCGAGATCGGAGTGGCGACGGCGGCGACGAGCAGCGTGATCGTGACGACCCAGGTGGTGTCCTCGCGAGACGCGTTCAGCAGGCGCGGCAGCTCGGCCTGCAGGGGCACGACGAGCGTGAACATGAACGACGAGCAGAGGCCCGCGAAGGCCAGGACGGCGACGATGGCCCACTTGGGTGGTGTTCGGGAGAGTCTTCTGCGCGCGCGATCTTCGTTCTCTCCCATCGCTTCAGGCTATCGGCGTCTGCGACACCGGAGGCGCGAGACCGATGCGATCGTCAGCTCACGCCCTTCATCAGTCGCAGCACCGGCTTGACGGCGAACAGCAGACCGAGGCCGACCACGATCGCTATCGCGCCGAGGATCGAGAAGTACGGCACCTCGTTCTTCGGGTCGTAGAACTGCACGAGCCAGCCCGAGATCGCGGTGCCGAGTGCGATCGACAGGAAGAACAGCGCCACCATCTGGGTGTGGAACACCTTCGGCGCGAGCTTCGTCGTGACCGACAGCCCGACGGGAGAGATGAGCAGCTCGGCCACGGTGAACACGAAAAGGATGCCGACGATCGCGAGCAGGGGCGTGGAGTTGGCGCCGCCGCCTGCGAACGGCAGGAACAGCAGGAACGCCGCACCCATGATGATCGCTCCCAGTGCGAACTTCACCGGGGTGGAGGGCTGGCGCGGGCCGAGGCGCGTCCAGATCGCCGCGAAGACGCCGGAGAGGATGATGATGAACACGGGGTTGATCGACTGGACCCACGAGACGGGCATCTCGAATCCGAAGATGTTGCGGTCGAGGCGCTCATCGGAATAGACCGTGAGCACGGTGAACTGCTGCTGGTACAGCGACCAGAACGCGACGCTCGTGATGAAGAGCGGCAGGAATCCCCACACGCGGGAGCGCTCGGTGCCGTCGATCCGCCGACTGCTGAGGATGACGGCGAAGTACGCGACCGTCGCGATGATGGTTCCGATGATGACGATGTCCGCCAGGTTGTCGGCCTGGATCACGCCGATGAGCACCAGCACCGCGATGAGCGCGACGGCTGCGACCGCGACGATCGCGACCAGCGGATAGCGCGACCGGGGGAGCGGGTTCGGCACGCGGCGCGCCTCGTCCGGCAGCGCCTTGCGGCCGAAGGAGTACTGCACCAACCCCAGCGTCATCCCGATCGCGGCGAGGCCGAAGCCATAGTGGAATCCGAGCGACGACTGCAGGATGCCGGTGAGGATCGGACCCAGGAAGGCCCCGAGGTTGATGCCGAGGTAGAACAGCGAGAATCCGGCATCCCGGCGGGTGTCATCGGCGCTGTAGAGGGTTCCGACGACCGACGTGGCGTTCGCCTTGAGGCCACCGGATCCGAGGGCGACGAGCACGAGCCCGACGCCGACTCCGATGAACCCGGGAAGCAGGGCCAGGGCGACGTGCCCGCCGACGATCACGATCGCACTGATGAACAGCACTCGCTCCGACCCCAGCATCCGGTCGGCGATCCACGCGCCGAGGATGGTCGAGAGGTAGACCGACCCGCCATAGGCGCCGACGATGCCGCCGGCGACGGCCTGCGAGAGTCCGAGGCCGCCCTCGGTGACCGAGAAGTACAGGTAGATCAGCAGGATTCCCTGCATGCCGTAGAAGCTGAAGCGCTCCCACATCTCGACTCCGAAGATGTGGACGAGCGCCCAGGGCTGCCCGAAGAACCTGGTGTCGGACCTCTCGGCGGTCGTATCGCTGGTTGACATCCCTCCACGGTACGCCCGCTCGCGGCATGGTTCCCAGACCGTTCGCGTCGCTCGATTCCGAAAACGGCGACCGGAGGGGCAGACTGGGGGCGTGCGAACCATCCGTGATCTGGACACCGTTGAACTCATCATCGACGCGCAGGGCCTGCTCGACTCCATCCGGGGCCCCGAGCGCGTGATCGACGCCGGCACGCTGCGCGCCCTGCAGCAATCCGGCAACTACGTCGTCGGCCTCTTCGACGCCGAGAGCGGCGAAGAGCGGATGGTGGGCGCGTCGATCGCGTTCTTCGGCGCACCCGGACGCCGGGCGATGCACTCGCACATCACGGCACTGCTGCCCGACTACCGCGGACGCGGGTGGGGGCGCGAGCTCAAGGAGCACCAGCGCCAGTGGGCGTTCTCGCGCGATGTCGGCCGCATCACCTGGACGTTCGATCCGCTCGTCGCCCGCAACGCGCACTTCTTCCTCACCGTTCTCGGCGCACGTGTCACCGGATACTCCGTCAACCGCTACGGCATCTTCGGCGGCGGGGATGCCGGAGACGAGAGCGACCGACTCGACGTCGAGTGGGCTCTCGCCGACATCGCCAAGCCACCGGCATCCGACGCGATCGTCGAGACGCTCGAGATCCCCTCGGACATCGAGACCATGCGCATCGAGGATCCGGAGGCGGCGCACGAGTGGCGCACGCGGCTGCGCGCGCAGATGGAGGGGCTGCTGGGCAGCGGCCTCGCTCTCTCGGGGTTCGATGTCGAGAAGGGCTACCTCTTCACGGCCTGAGCGCCGCACACCTGGCCTCGCCGGGGTCCTGACGCGAAGCGGTCGCGGATAAGATTGAGGTGCCCGTGATCACGGGCTTTCCCACCGCCGACCATTGGAGCCACCGTGGCCGAACAGTCCCGTCTAGACAAGGTCATCGCCCTTGCCCGCCACCGCGGGTTCGTCTTCCAGGCGGGTGAGATCTACGGCGGTTCGCGGTCCGCGTGGGATTACGGGCCCCTCGGCACCGAGCTCAAGGAGAACATCCGCCGCCAGTGGTGGCAGACGTTCGTGCGCGGCCGCGGCGATATGGTCGGCCTCGACTCGAGCATCATCCTGCCCAAGCGCGTGTGGGAGGCGTCCGGTCACGTCGCGACCTTCACCGATCCGCTGGTCGAGTGCCTCAGCTGCCACAAGCGCTTCCGTGCCGACAACCTGATCGAGGACTTCGAGGCGCGCAAGGGCCGCAAGGCGGAGAACGGCCTCGCCGATGTGCCGTGCCCGAACTGCGGCACGAAGGGACAGTACACCGAGCCCAAGTCGTTCTCGGGTCTCGTCAAGACCTACCTGGGAGTCGTCGACGACGAGTCCGGGCTGCACTTCCTGCGCCCCGAGACGGCTCAGGGCATCTTCGTGAACTTCTCGAACGTGCTCACCGCCAGCCGCAAGAAGCCGCCGTTCGGCATCGGCCAGGTCGGCAAGGCGTTCCGCAACGAGATCACGCCCGGAAACTTCATCTTCCGCACCCGTGAGTTCGAGCAGATGGAGATCGAGTTCTTCACGCCGCCCGCAGAAGCTCAGGAGTGGTTCGACCACTGGGTCGAGGCGTGCTGGAACTGGTTCATCGATCTGGGCATCGACCCCGAGAACATGCGCCAGTTCGACGTTCCCGAAGATGACCGCGCGCACTATTCGGCCGGCACCATCGACGTCGAGTACCGCTTCGGTTTCACGGGCAAGGAGTGGGGTGAGCTCATGGGCGTCGCGAACCGCACCGATTACGACCTGTCGAGCCACAGCGAAGCCTCGGGCCAGAGCCTGACCTACTTCGACCAGGCCACCGGCGACCGTTACACGCCCTACGTGATCGAGCCCTCGTTCGGCCTCACTCGCGCCATGATGGCGTTCCTCGTGGACGCGTATCGCGAAGAAGAGGTGCCGAACGCCAAGGGCGGCACCGATGTGCGCACCGTGCTCAAGCTCGACCCGCGTCTCGCCCCTGTCAAAGCCGCCGTACTGCCGCTGAGCCGCAACGAGCGCCTGTCGCCGCTGGCGCGCGAGGTCGCTGACACGCTGCGCAGCTCGTGGGCCGTCGACTTCGACGACGCGGGCGCGATCGGCCGTCGCTACCGCCGTCAGGACGAGATCGGCACACCGTTCTGCGTCACGATCGACTTCGACTCGCTCGACGACCGTGCGGTCACCGTGCGCGACCGCGACACGATGGCTCAGGAGCGCGTCTCGATCGACGATCTGCACGAGTACCTGGCCGAGCGTCTCAAGGGCGCCTGACGCGCGGACCACCAGAACGAGAGGCCCGCTGTCCGAGAGGACGGCGGGCCTCTCGCGTCAGCCGGTGACGGTCAGCTGCACCTGATCGGTGCCGCCCGCCTCTACCCAGGCGAGCGAGCGCTCGAGGATGCCGCGGAGCACGTCGAGGTCGATCTGTTCCAGGTCCTTGATGTAGAGGCATCCGACGCCGGTGCTGTGCGGGCCGAGGTTCTCGAGCGCGCCCGAGTGCGCATCGACGCCGTCGAACAGATAGATGGTGGTCGCAGCTTTACGCGGGGCGAAGCCGAGCAGGCCGCTGTCGCCCTCGGTGCCGGTCGGGTACCGGTAGTGGCAGCTTCCGAATCCGATGATCGTGCCCCAGGTCTGAGGGTCGCGGCCCGTGATCTCCTGCATGAGCGCGGTCAGCGTCTCGGCATCCCGGCGGCGGACCGCCGGAGTGGAGCGGGCGATGAGACCTGCGACGTCATCGCCCGTGGGTTTCATGCGTTCGCCTTCGCCGCAGCTTTCATGGCCTTCTTGTGCTCTCGTACTCTGGTGAGCGATTCGGGCGAGACGATGTCGGCGACGCTGCGGTACGAACCCTCGGTGCCGTAGTCGCCGGCGGCTTCCCGCCATCCCGCGCCGGTGAAGCCGTACTGCTTGCCGAGCAGAGCAAGGAAGATCTTCGCCTTCTGTTCGCCGAAGCCGGGAAGGGCCTTGAGCCGCTTCAGGACCTCGGTGCCCGACGGATCACCGTCGGTCCAGATCGCCGAGGCGTCTCCGTCCCACTGATCGACGATCTCTTGGCACAGGGTCTGCACGCGTGCCGCCATCGAACCCGGGAACCGGTGCACGGCGGGCGTCGTCTTGAACGCCTCGAGGAACTCGTCCGGGTCCATGGCCGCGATCGTGGTGGCGTCGGACGCGCCTGTGCGCTGCTCGATCTTCAGGGGACCGGCGAAGGCCGTCTCCATCGGAACCTGCTGATCGAGCAGCATCCCGACCAGCAGGGCCAGCGGATTGTCGGTGAGCAGCGCGTCTGCGGCGGTGTCTCCGGTGATGTGAAGGGCCATGCATCCAGTCTGGCACCGACTCGCTCCGATGCCGGAGTCATATGCGCTGGAGCTTGGGAAGGGGGCCCTCGAGACGCGCGACCGAAATTCGGACATCGGCGATATCGGCCTTGAGCTCTGTCTTGACGTCGTAGATGTCCTGCTTGAGTTCCGACCGGAGCTCGGCGATGTCGGCCTTGAGTTCGGTGCGGAGTTCGGCGATGTCGCCCTTGAGTTCGGTGCGGAGTTCGGCGATGTCGCCTTTGAGTTCGGTGCGGAGTTCGGCGATGTCGGTCTTGAGTTCGGTGCGGAGTTCGGCGATGTCGGTCTTGAGTTCGGTGCGGAGCTCCGCGATGTCGCCTTCGACCCTCGCGAACCGTTCATCGACCCTGTCGAATCGCTCGTCGATCCTGTCGAACCGGACTTCGAGCCCTTTGGCCTGCTTTGCAAGCATCCGAGAGACGCCGCCGAGCACGGTGGCAGTGACGCCGAAGAGGGCGATGATGATGCCGATCAGGTTCGGATCCACGAGCATTCCCCCAGTCTGCGCCGCGTGATCGACGCTGTCAGGGGTTCGACGATATGAAGCATCGAAGTGGCCGCCAGGGCGACCGCCGTGCTTCTCCCGAGTGCTGTGGAAAGACCACCACAGAGGGCTCCTGTGCAGAAGGAGCGCGGCTCAGGCGGTCGCGGCGCCGTCGGTATCGGATGACAGCGCGGACTCGACCGGCTCGATGCCGTACAGCGTCGAGAGCGCAGTTGCGAAATCGTCCGCGCGGCCGGCGGCGGCCAGTTCGTGGGCGCGGGTGGTCGGCACGTGCAGCAGCACGCCGGTCAGGTGGCGAAGCGCCTGCTCGACCCTGCCGTCGTCATCGCCGCGTGCGCGAGCGCGGCCGATCTCGGCCTCGAGCAGCGCGAACATATGCGACCGCAGGGCGACGACCGACGGCGTGACGCTCTGTCGGCTGCCGACGACGTGGAACGTGTCAGCTGCTTCGCGCACCACGGTGCGTGCGGCATCCGTCGCCTGCAGCTCTTCGAGCGGTGCGTGCAGGCTGATGGTCTCGAGGTCGAGCAGCGCGACGCCTTCGAGCGCTGCGACGGCGGGGTCGACGTTGCGCGGCATGCCCAGGTCGACGACCATCTGGCTGTGCGACGCGACGGGGCATCCCTCGGGTGCGATGCCGGTCGGCGCCTGCAGGTGCTCAGGTGTCAGCACGGGAGCGGTCGCCGTCGTGCAGGTGATCAGCAGGCTCGAGCGCGAGGCAACGCGCGCGTAGTCCTCTGCGGCGACCGGGCGGATGCCGTGCTTTGCGGCGAACTTCTCGGCTCGGCCCGAGGGTGAGTACACCGAGATGTTGACGGCTCCCCGTTCGCGCAGTGTCGCGAGGGTGACGGCTGCGTAGGCACCGGTGCCGACGAGCAGCACGCGCTCCGTCGACCAGTCGGCGATGCGGCTGTCAGCGAGTTCGAGGGCGAGGCGCACGAGCGAGCGGCCGGCCCGGCCGAGGGCTGTGACGTTCTTGACCTTGCGCTGCGCCTGGCTCGCGCGCTGGAAAAGCCGCTCGAGCTCGGGCGAGGTGGTGCCCTCCTTGCGCGCGGACTTGAGGGCGCGACGCACCTGACCGGCGATCTCGCCTTCGCCGGAGACGACGGATTCGAGTCCCGATGCGACGGAGAAGAGGTGCTCCGCCACTCGACGACCGGAGTGCACCTCGTAGGCGCCGTCGAGTTCGGACGCGCGGATGCCGGTCGATGCTTCGACAGCCTCGAGCACCGCCTCGACACCGATCGCACCCGCCGCCGTGACGGGCTCGTCCATCTCGACGTAGGCCTCGAAGCGGTTGCAGGTAGCAAGAACGACCGCACCCTGCACGCAGGACGCCATGTCCACGACCGTGGAGGCGACGTCATCGGGGGTGCGGCTCAGGCGTTCGAGCAATTCGAAGGAGGCGGTCTTGTGACTCGCCGTGACAACCAGCAGCACATGACGATTCTACCTGAGGCTTCATGCAGGTCGGCCCGGCGGCGGATGGGAGGATGGTCGCATGGTCCTCTCCGACGCTCCGCTGCTGCGCGCCCTCACCGGCCCCCGCCCCGAACATGCTCCCGTGTGGTTCATGCGCCAGGCCGGCAGGTCGCTGCCCGAGTACCGCGAGCTGCGCGTCGGCACGCGCATGCTGGACGCCTGCCTGACTCCCGATCTCGCGGCCGAGATCACGCTGCAGCCCGTGCGTCGTCACGGCGTGGACGCCGCCGTGTTCTTCAGTGACATCGTCATCCCGCTGCGTCTCGCCGGGGTGGACGTCGAGATCGAGCCCGGACGCGGCCCCGTGTTCGCCGACCCCGTGCGGTCTGCCGCCGATGTCGATCGCATCACAGCGATCGACCCGCTGTCGCTCGACGGCACCGCGATCGCCGAGGCCGTCGGCATCGTCACGGCCGAGCTCGGCGACACCCCCCTGATCGGATTCGCGGGTGCTCCCTTCACTCTCGCCGCGTACCTCGTCGAAGGCGGCCCGTCGAAGGAGCACCTGCGGGCGCGGGCCATGATGCACGCCGATCCGGAGTCGTGGAACCGCCTCGCGGGCTGGCTCGCGCAGGTCTCACGCCGGTTCCTCGAGATCCAGCGGGATGCCGGAGCATCCGTCGTGCAGTTGTTCGACTCCTGGGCCGGGTCGCTGAGCACCGCCGACTATCGCGCGTACGTGGCACCGCATTCGCGTGTCGCCCTCGATGCCATCGGCGTGCCGAGCATCCACTTCGGCGTGGGCACCGGGCCCTTCCTCGCCGACATGCGCCTGGACGGCATCGCCGACGGCGTCGGTGTCGACTGGCGGATGCCGCTCGACGAGGCCGCCGCGATCCTCGGCCCCGACGTCTCGGTGCAGGGCAACATCGATCCGGCACTGCTGTCCGCTCCGTGGCCGGTGCTCGAGGCGCATGTGCGCGACGTCGTCGAGCGCGGGAGTGCCGCCAGGGGACACATCGTCAACCTCGGGCACGGCGTGCCGCCCGAGGCGGACCCCGATCAGCTCACCCGTATCGTCGAGCTGGTCCATTCGATCTGAGTCTCAGAGCGCTTCGCGGCCGAGCTTCATGAGGATGCAATATAGCGTCAGTGCTAGATTGCACCCATGACAGATAGCGCGTCGGACGTCTTCGCGGCTCTGGCGCACCCGACGAGGCGCCAGATCCTGCAGGATCTGAAAGAGGGCGAGCTCGCAGCGGGTGAGATAGCCTCGCGGTTCTCGTCGAGCGGGCCGACGATCTCGCGGCACCTCGGCGTTCTCCGTCAGGCCGGTCTCGTGAGCGAGCGTCGTGATGCCAACCGCATCCTGTACTCCCTCGTCGGCGAGCGGCTGGCCCTCTCCGTTGGTGACTTCCTGTCGACCGTGTGCCCCGAGCAGATCGTGCTCCGTGAGGTGCGCAAGCGCGGCACCGGGCGGGAATCCGCGGTGCAGACCGAGGCGTGACGGGTTTGTCCGGCCGAATGCTGGACGCCGTTCCCCCGGCGGATGGAAGGATTGACGCATGACGTCGAAGCCAGCGAACAGTGAGACGCCCCGCGCCGAACCGGCCGACGTCGCCGCGAGGGCGGCGGAGAGGCACATCGTCGTCATCGGCGGGGGCATCGGCGGCCTGATCGCTGCCCGGGAGTGCGTCAAGGTCGGCATGCGCGTCACCCTGCTCGAGGCGACGGATGCCATCGGCGGCGCCATCCGTCGCGCTGAGCTCGACGGAGTGGTGGTGGATGCCGGCGCGGAGAGCTACGCGACGAGGGGCGGCCGTGTGCGCGCTCTGATCGAGGAGCTCGGCCTCGCCGACCGCATCGTCGCGCCCGCGGCAGGGAGCGCCTGGCTCGCCGGCATCCCCGGCATCGGCGCGGCACCGCTGCCCGTCGGCGGGATTCTCGGAATCCCCGGCAATCCGTTCCAGGAGGACGTCCGCCGCATCATCGGGTGGTCGGGCGCATGGCGTGCGTACCTGGATCGCGTTCGCCCGCCGCTGACGATCGGCCACAGTCAGAGCCTCGGCAGACTGGTGTCGTCGCGCATGGGAGCCAGGGTGCGCGATCGTCTCGTCGCCCCGGTCACGACCGGTGTGTACTCAGCCTCGCCTGACGACGTCGACGTCGACATCGCGGCCCCCGGACTCAACGCCGCCCTCACCCGCGTCGGATCGCTCTCGGGGGCGGTGCAGACGATGCGGCAGGAGAGCGCGGACAGAGCTGCGAAGGCGCGCGGAGCCGCGAGTCGCGAAGGTGCCGCGCTCGCGCCCGGCGCGGCCGTGGAAGGGCTCGACGGCGGTATGACGGTGCTGATCGAGGCGCTGGTCGCGGATATCGAGAAGCTCGGTGGCGTCGTGCACACCGGCGCGCGGGTGACGCAGCTGACGCGCACCGCCGAGGCGTGGATGGTGAAGGCTCACGCCGACGTCGCTCCCGTGGCAGACGCCGTTCTCGGCGACGCTCACACGGAGGAGATCGAGTTCGCCGCAGATGGCGTGGTGGTCGCGACCTCCGAGGCCGCCGCGAGGCGACTTCTCGAGAAGAGCGTGCCCGCACTGGCGGAGACCGCGCCGGCGGATGCTCCGGAGATCGAGATCGTCACACTGCTGCTGGAGCCGTCGGCGCTGGCGGGTGCTCCACGGGGCACCGGCGTGCTGACCGTCCCCGGCAGCCACACAGCGAAGGCGCTCACCCACTCCAGTGCGAAGTGGGACTGGGTGCGCGCCGCGGCCGGCCCCAGGCACGTCGTGCGGGTCTCGTTCGGAGCCCAGGGCGAACCCGCCGCCACCACCGCGCTCGACGACGACGCCGCGGCTCGACTGGCGCTGAGCGAAGCATCGGCTCTCCTCGGCGTGCCGCTCGCGGCGGGCGACCTCGTGGCGTCTCACCGCGCGAGGTACGTGCAGTCGCAGCCTGCATCGATCATCGGCTCCGGTGCGCGCCGAGAGGCCGCGAGGTCGGCTGTGCAGGGCGTGCACGGGCTCGCCGCCGTCGGCGCGTGGCTGGCCGGCACGGGTCTCGCCCAGGTGATCCCCGACGCGCGCGAAGAGGCGGACCGGCTTCGTCGGGCGCTGCTCTGGGACTGACGCCGTCGCACGAACCCGAAAGTCGCTCCGCTGTCAACCCTCTGCGTGACAGATGCCGAAATCGGCATACGGGGCTACGCTGGACACCTGCAGGCGGCTCCGAGTCGTCGGTTCGCCCCAGGCGTTCACACCGGAACAACGTGAGGAGACCCCATGAAGGGGAAGATCGGACTCGTCGTAGGAATCGGCGTGGGATACGTGCTCGGAACCCGCGCGGGCCGCGAGAGGTATGAGCAGATCAAGACTCAGTGGCTGAAGGTCTGGAACCTCGACCCGGTGCAGGAGCAGGTCGACAAGGTCAAGGGCTACGTCGGCGACAAGGCGGCGGCAGTGCCCGGTGCGATCTGGACCGGCGTGCAGAAGGTCGTCAAGTCGGCCGGCGGTGGCGACAAGACCGCTGGGCAGCGACTCGACTCCGCCGTGGCTGCGGGGCGCAAGGCCGCTGACGACATCGTCGACGCCACCGAGGACGCCGTCGAAGAGGTCAAGGACGCCGCGAAGAAGGACGACGCGAAGAAGCCCGCGGCCAAGAAGCCGGCAACGCCCGGCTCCACCGCCGCGAAGTCTGGCAGCTGACATGCCCCGCGGATACCGCGATCGCGCCGAGGACAGCCTGCTGTCCCTGATCGGCGATCTTCCCGAGCTCATCAGCAGCCTCGTCAAAGCCGAGATCAACGCGGCCAAGACCTGGATCTCGAAGACGGCGAAGGACGCGGGGATCGGCTCCGTCTGGTTCCTCGTCGCTCTCTTCTTCCTGTTCTGGGCCGTGCCGGTGATCCTGGTGTTCGCGATCGCCGGGCTGTCGTCGTGGTGGCCGGTCTGGCTGTCCGCCCTGGCGGTGCTCGGCATCCTGATCCTCGCCGTGCTGCTGTTCGCGCTGCTCGGCATCCTGAAGTTCCGCAAGGTGCTCGCTCGTAAGAACCCCGCGCAAGCGGTGGGCGAAGACATCAGACTCGTGAAGGAAGCCGGTAATGACGAACTCTGAGATCACGAGGCCGCTGCCCAAGACGGCGGTTCCGGCGGGCATCGTCGACCCGGTCCAGTCGGCTCGGGCGGAGCTGAAGGCCGCTCTCGCGGCGATCGAGGTCAAGGGCAACTTCCCCCGGCGCATCGACACGGCCTCCAAGCGCGCCGCGGCGAAGGCGCGGGTCTTCGCCGACCGCAACCCGGCTGCCGCGATCGCGGGAGCCGTGGGCGTCGCGGTGATCGTCGGCGGTGCCGTCTGGGCGATCGCCCGCGCGCTCTCACGCTGACCGCAGGCCGAAATCCTCGCATCCTGACTCGCGTTCGCGAGTGCTTCACAAAGGGGGCAGACTGGATCCATGTCCGATGCGCGCGAAGAGAACCCGTCCGGCTTCACCCTCTGGGCAGTCTGGCGACGAAACCCCGATGTGGCGGTCACCGAGTCCGACTCCACGGAGCTCGAGACGATCGTCTCGTACATCGAGGACTCCGGCGTCACGGTCCGTGGCTTCTACGACGTCTCGGGCCTGAAGGCGGACGCCGATCTGCTCGTGTGGCTGCACGGCGACACTGCCGAAGACCTGCAGAAGGCTCTCCGCCGGCTCCGCCGCACCGAGTTGCTGCGCACCCTGCTGCCGGTCTGGAACGTCATGGGCGTGCACCGCGATGCCGAGTTCAACCGAGCTCACGTCCCGGGATTCCTTCGTGGCGTGGAGCCGAAGGACTGGCTGTGCCTGTACCCGTTCGTCCGCACGCCGGAGTGGTATCTTGCGCCCGAAGAGGAGCGCCGGAAGATGCTCGCCGATCACGGACGCAAGGGAGCGGCGTTCACCGGGGTCATCGCGAACACGGTCGCCGCATTCGCCCTGGGCGACTACGAGTGGATCCTTCCGCTCGAAGCCGACGAGGTCACCGAGCTGGTCGATCTCATGCGCGACCTGCGCTACACCGACGCGCGCCTGTACGTGAAGGAGGAGGTCCCGTTCTACACGGGTCGACGCCTCCGGTTCGACGAGATCGCGGACGTGCTGCAGTAGGTCGACGATGAACACTCAGAGTCAGACCCCCTCCCCGATCCGATTGGGCACCCGCCGCAGCGCGCTCGCTCAGGCGCAGTCGGGGCACGTCGCCGCCGCGCTCGAGAAGATCTCGGGGCGCCCCGTCGAGCTCGTACCGATCACCAGCGAGGGCGACACGAATCGTGCGTCGCTGTCGGAGATCGGCGGTCAGGGCATCTTCGCCACGCGTCTGCGAGAGGCACTGCTCGCCGGCGAGTGCGACTTCCTCGTGCATTCGCTCAAAGACCTTCCCACCGCGATCCCCGACGGTCTCGTCATCGCAGCGACCCCGGTGCGTGAGGACGCGCGCGACGTCGCGATCACTCGCGGCGGCACACCGCTGCACCAGCTCCGTTCCGGCAGCAAGGTCGGCACGGGATCCCCCGGCGCATCGCGCAGGTGCACCGGAGGGCTCCGCACGCGGAGGTCGTGGACATCCGGGGCAACGTCGATTCTCGTCTGCAGCGGGTCGCCTCCGGCGAGTTGGATGCGGTGATCCTGGCTGCGGCCGGTCTGTCGCGCCTCGGCACGGACTCCCCGCTGCGCCGCGAAGAGCTGGGCCTCTCCGAATGGCCGACAGCGCCGGGGCAGGGATCGCTCGCCGTGGAGACGCGCACGGATGCCCCCGCAGAGCTGCTCGCCGCGCTCGCCGAGCTCGACGACTTCGACACGCGTCTGGCGGTGACCGTGGAGCGTGCCGTTCTCGAGGGGCTGGATGCCGGATGCCAGGCGCCGATGGCCGCACATGCGGTCGTCGAGGGCGACGAGATCCGCATCAGGACAGTCGTCTACGCCACCGACGGTGGGCGCCGTATCGGCCTCGACGTCACCGAAGCCGTGAACGGGGAGTATATTCGTCGGAACGGCAGCGGCAATGGAGCGGATGCTGCCGGTGGTGCAGACCCGATGCACGCAGCACGCGAGATCGGGTTGTCTGTCGCCCATCGGCTGCTCGAGCAAGGGGCGGCCGACCTCGTCTCCCGAGAGCATTCCTCATCATGACCAATTCGAAGCAGGACCGACCGCTGGACGGCTGGCGCATCCTCGTACCCCGCGGAGGGCCGTGGGGCGACGGTGTCGCCGCCAGTCTGCGCTCCCGTGGCGCGGTGCCCGTCGTGGCACCGCTGATCAATTTCGCCGCCACCACCGACCAGGCAGCCCTCGACGTCGCTCTCACCCGGCTCGCGGATGGAGAGTACGACTGGCTGACGGTGACGAGTGCGACGACCGTCGACGTGATGTTCGCGCACCGCGCGATCGTCCCGCGCCGCACGAAGATCGCGGCCGTCGGCGAGACGACCGCCGCCGCCCTGCAGGCGGTCGGCTACGAAGTCGCGATGGTGCCGGACGAAGACAATTCGGCAGCGGGCATGGCCGAGCAGCTCATCGCCCTCGAGACCGAGCCTCGTCGCATCCTGGCGCTGCGCAGCGAGATCGCGAAGCCCGTGCTCAGCGTCCTCCTACAGGAGGCCGGTCACGATGTCGACAGCGTTGTGGCATATCGCACGGTCGGCGTCCCTGTCACGGAGCGCATCAAGCGTGATGTCGAGAACGGACGGATCAACGCGATCCTGATCACGAGCGGTTCAGTCGCCGAGCAGGTGCGCGAGCAGTTCCCGCTGATCCCGGACGACACGCTGCTGGCAGCGATCGGTCCGCGCACCGCGAAGGATGCCGATCGGGCAGGTCTGCCGATCACCGTCGTCGCCGACCGTCAGACTGTGGACGCGCTGATCGACGCGGTGTCGAGCTACACCCTCCCGCACGCGGCGGACGAGTTGGCACCGTGAGCTTCCCCGACGTACGACTGCGCCGCCTCCGCCAGTCTGCTGCAGTCCGTGGACTGGTGCGCGAGACCTCGATCGAGCCTCGTCAGCTGGTGCTTCCACTGTTCGTCCGCGAGGGACTCACCGAGGCCGCGCCCATCGGATCGATGCCGGGAGTCGCGCAGCATTCGCTCGACTCTCTGCGAGCCGCCGCGACCGAGGCGGCCGAGGCGGGTGTGGGCGGTGTGATGCTGTTCGGCGTGCCCGCCGTGCGCGACGCTCAGGGCTCGGGTGCCGACGACCCGCAGGGCATCCTCAACGTCGCGACCGAGGCGCTGGCCGCCGAGGTGGGCGATGCACTCGTGGTGCAGACGGATCTCTGCCTCGACGAGTTCACCGATCACGGTCACTGCGGCGTTCTCGCAGCTGACGGGTCGGTCGACAACGATGCGACCCTCGAGCGGTACGCCTCCATGGCGCTTTCGCAGGCCCGCGCCGGCTCGCAGCTGCTCGGTCTGTCGGGGATGATGGACGGCCAGGTCGCGGTCATCCGCGAGGCGCTCGACTCGGACGGCTATACCGACGTGCTGCTGCTCGCGTATGCCGCCAAGTACGCGAGCGCGTTCTACGGCCCGTTCCGTGAAGCCGTCGACTCGCAGCTCACGGGCGACCGTCGTACCTATCAGCTCGACCCGGGCAATCGTCGCGAGGGTGTGCGCGAGGCCGTCGTCGACGAGGAGGAAGGCGCCGACATCGTCATGGTGAAGCCGGCGATGGCGTTCCTCGATGTGCTGCGAGAGGTGCGCGACACCGTCCACATTCCTGTGTGGGCATATCAGGTCTCCGGCGAGTACGCGATGATCGAGGCGGCCGCTGCGAACGGCTGGATCGATCGTCGTGCATCGGTCCTCGAGTCGCTGCTCTCGATCCGCCGTGCGGGTGCTGACGTCGTCCTGACCTACTGGGCGACCGAGGCCGCCCGCTGGCTGCGCGGCTGAGTCGCGCACGCCTTCGCTGAGAGCCCCGTCGATCTGAGTCCCGCCCTCAGGTCGGCGCATTAGCCTGGATGGGATGCCGGGAGAGGTCCGCGCATCGTTGAGGAGTGTGCTGTGACCGACCGCAATGACGACCTGTTCTCCGCTGCCCGCACGGTGATCCCCGGAGGGGTGAACTCGCCGGTGCGCGCGTACGGCTCGGTCGGCGGCACGCCGCGCTTCCTCGCCTCGGCGAGCGGCGCGACGGTCACGGATGCCGCAGGCAACCGCTACGTCGACCTCGTGGCATCCTGGGGGCCGGCGCTGCTCGGCCACGCGCAGCCGGAGGTCGTCGCCGCCGTGCAGGAAGCGGCCACCCGAGGCCTTTCGTTCGGCGCTCCCACGGAGGGCGAAGTCGAGCTCGCTCAGTTGATCGCCGACCGCGTGCGGTTCGGGGAGGTTCGGCCGGTGGAGCGGGTGCGGCTCGTGTCGACCGGAACCGAAGCGACGATGACGGCGATCCGGCTCGCCCGCGGCGCCACCGGACGCGACCTGCTGGTGAAGTTCGCCGGGCACTATCACGGGCACTCCGACGGTCTGCTCGCTGCGGCGGGCTCCGGTGTCGCGACGCTCGCGCTTCCGGGTTCCGCGGGTGTGCCTGCGCCCATCGCGGCTCAGACGCTGGTGATCGACTACAACGATCCCGACGCTCTCGCAGCTGTGTTCGCCGAGCACGGCCCGCGCATCGCGGCGGTGATCGTCGAGGCCGCAGCGGCGAACATGGGTGTCGTTCCGCCGCTGCCGGGGTTCAACCGCCTGCTCGCCGAGACCGCTCACGCGCATGGCGCCCTGCTGATCCTCGACGAGGTGCTGACGGGCTTCCGCGTGCACCCGGCGGGCTTCTGGGGGCTCCAGGCGGCCGCCGGCGAGGACTATCTGCCCGACATCATCACCTTCGGCAAGGTCGTCGGCGGAGGGATGCCGCTGGCTGCGCTCGGAGGCCGTGCGGAGATCATGGACCTTCTCGCTCCTCTGGGACCCGTCTACCAGGCGGGCACGCTGTCCGGTAACCCGCTGTCGGTCGCCGCGGGTCTCGCGACGCTGCGCCTCGCCACGCCGGAGGTGTACGCGACCGTCGACGCGGCCGCAGCGCGAGTCTCCCGCGCCCTGGATGAGGCGCTCACGGAGGCCGGTGCGACCCACGCCGTCGCCCATGCCGGCAACCTCTTCAGCGCCTCCTTCCGCGGATCTGCACCTCGGGACTACACCGAGGCTCAGGCGCAGGAGTCGTTCCGGTACGCCCCGTTCTTCCATGCGATGCGCGAGCAGGGCGTGGCGCTCCCTCCGAGCGTGTTCGAGGCGTGGTTCCTCACCGCCGCTCACGGTGAGGAAGAGCTGCAGCGCATCGAGGCAGCTCTGCCCGTGGCTGCGCGCGCCGCAGCTGATGCCGCCGCGACTGCCTGAGCGGAGCTGACCCACCCCCAGCCGCCGTGACGGCTCCCTCGCGGAAGGCCTCTTGGACGCGCGGGTGGCCTCGCTCGAGGAATGCCGCATCCGTGAAGGCATACTCGATGCTGCCCTGAGCGATGCGACCGGCTGTTCGTCCTCCAGCCGGACTGCCGTCGCTTCTCGACCCAGGAGTCGAGAAGCTCTGCACGCTGCTCGAGGCCGGGGTCGGTGGCGAATGTCATGTTCCGAATCTAGTAGATTTGTTCGAAAGTCGAGCGGAACACCGGAATGGAAAAGGGGTGGAATCGTGGGAACCGACAACGGATCGTTGCCTTCCTGTGAACAAGACACAGACATCTGGAAGGGTGCCGCTGGCAGACTGGACGCATGGTGACGTTGCTGCTGGACCAGACGCAACTCGAGATCGTGCTCTCGCCGATCGAGCGTGCGGCGAGCTTCCACCGGGACAACGTGCGGCTCGTGCGCGACACCATCACCAAGGTCCAGCTCATCGATGATGCGTGGACCTGGTTGCGTGGCGTGCCGAACCCGGGGACGCACATCCCCGGAGTGCTCGCCGCAGGCACGTGGAAGGCCGCAGGCAGCGTCGACTTCGTCCTCATCCGCAAACGTCGTCCCAGCGTGGTCATCGATCTCTCCGGGGATGCGCAGTACCGGCGTCTGATCCTCACGACGAGGCACGGCCTCGCCCTGACCCAAGCGCTCCGACTCGATGTGTCGGATGAGCCGGCGGACGTCGAGGAGATCGTGGCGACCTCGCCCACGCCGGTCTCGAAGGGCAGCCGCCGCCCAGTGATCCGCCCGCGTCCCGCCTGACCGTCACGGAACGGGAAACGCCCTCCGCAGCCTTATGGCGCGGAGGGCGTTCGCAATGGGGGAGCGACCTCAGGAGCGGTCGTGCTCACCTTCGTGGTGCTCGCCTTCGTGGTGCTCGCCTTCGTGGTGCTCACCTTCGTGGTGCTCACCTTCGTGGTGCTCGCCTTCGGCATCCGACGCTGCCTGCGCGTCGGCTGATGCGTCGGCGTCTCCGAGCGGATAGTCCTTCGGCTCGTCCTCGTAGTACGCGCGCGCTGCTGCAGCGAGCATCGAGGTGACGGCCGCGGATCGGGGGTCATCGTCAGACGGCGCGGCGACGTCATCAGACGACTCCGACGCGTCTTCGGAGTCGTGCGCCTCGCCGAAGAACTCGACGCCGGAGTGCTCCTCCGCGCCGCTCTCGGCCGCCGAGGGGACATCGGGATCGGTGGGAGCATCGACAGGGGTCGTGCCGAAGAGGATGTCGTCGAAGGAGGGCTGAGGGTGCTCCTCGGCCGGAGTCTCGTGCTCGGTCGATTCCCCCGTCGAGTCGTCGTCGCCGGAGACCTCGTCACCGCCCGCATGCGCGGCATCGGAGGCCACATCAGCCGCATCCTCGGCGTCGTTCGCATCCGAGGCGTCCGCTGCGTAGCCGAGCTCCGCCGCGGCGTACTCGATGTCGCGAGCCGCATCCGCTGCATCCGCGGCGGCGTCAGCCTCGACGTCGGCCGCATCGGCCTCCGCGCGTTCGGCGTCGGAATCGGACGAGTCGGAATCGGACGAGTCGGCTTCGGACGCGTCGGCATCGGACGCAACGGCGTCGGACGCAGCAGAATCGGGGGCACTCGGACCGGACACGTCCTGAGCGTCGGACGCAGCAGGGACCGCCGCGAGCGGCGCTGTCGCATCCGCGACCGGCGTCTCCGACTCGATGACCGGTGCAGCCGTGATGGCCTGCGGGGCGAGTCTCCCGCCGCGCACGAGCTCGATGAAGACGTCTTCGAGCGTCGGGCCGCGCTGCACCAGGGTCGCCAGAGCGATGCCGGCCGATGCGGCGATGGCGCCGACGGCGCCGGCATTGCTGCCGCGGACCGTGAGACCCGAGCGGAGCACCTCGACCTCGAGGCCGGCGGCCGAGAGCGCCGCCTTCAAGGCGGCGCGGTCCTCGGCGTCGACGACCACGGATCCGGCGGACGGGTCGGCCAGCTTCTCGATGCCGCTCGAGAGGACCAGCTGGCCCTTCGAGAGCACGAGCACGTGGTCTGCGACCTGCTCGATCTCGCTCAGCACATGTGAGGAGACGAGAACCGTGCGGCCCTCATCGGCGAGCTGGCGCAGGAGGAGTCGGATCCACCGGATGCCCTCGGGGTCGAGCCCGTTCGCCGGCTCGTCGAAGACGAGCGCGCCAGGGTCGCCCAGCAGCGCGTGCGCGACGCTCAGCCGCTGCCGCATCCCGAGCGAGAAGCTGCCGATGCGTCCTTCCGCTTCGTGCTCGAGCCCGACCAGAGAGAGGACCTCGTCGACACGCGAGAGCGGGATGCCGTTGGCCTTGGCCGCGATGGTCAGCTGGCGGGCTGCCGAACGCCGCGGGCGGTAGGCGGTCTCCTCGAGGACGGAGCCGATGGTGCGCAGCGGGTGACGCAGTTCAGGATGTGCGACTCCGCCGATCGTGGCGGTGCCGCTCGTGGCGCGCACCTGACCGAGGAGGATGCGCAGCGTGGTGGTCTTTCCGGCGCCGTTCGGGCCGAGGAAAGCGGTCACGACGCCGGGCTCGACCCGCGCGGAGAAGTCGGACACCGCCGTCACGTCGTTGAACCGCTTCGTGACGTGCGTGAACTCGAGCACCTGTCCGTCGGGCATCTGCGACCTCTCGTTGCAGTGGGCAGTTCTGTCTATCCTGCCGGAAAAGCCGCCGGATCGTGCATTTACCGTACAGACACGGCCGGATGCAAGGCTCAATCCACCGGGTAGCCTGGCAATCGTGACCGAATCCAGCGCCGCTTCCCGGGTCCTCGTCCGTACCGAGGGAGCCCTCGGCAGGCTGACCCTGAACCGACCGGAAGCGATCAACGCGCTCGACTTCGGCATGGTCCAGGAGATCACGCGCACGCTGGAGCGGTGGCGGCACGACACCGATGTGCAGATCGTGCTGATCGACGGCGAAGGCGACCGAGGCATGTGCGCCGGCGGCGATGTGCGGGGACTTCACGCGCAGATCGTGGAGGGCCGATCCGATGAGACGGCGGAGTTCTTCCGCGCGGAGTACGCGCTGAACGCGATGATCGCCGAGTACTCGAAGCCCGTGGTCACCGTCGCCGACGGCATCACGATGGGCGGAGGCGTCGGACTGTCGGGCCACGCGGCCATCCGCATCGTGACCGAGCGGTCGAAGCTCGCGATGCCGGAAACGCGGATCGGCTTCACGCCCGACGTGGGCGGCACGTGGCTGCTGTCACGCGCTCCGGGGCGGTTCGGCGAGTACTTCGGGCTCACGGGGGCGTCGATGAACGGAGCGGATGCCGTACTGCTCGGCTTCGCCGACCATTTCGTGCCCTCCGATCGCCTCGACGCGCTGCGCGAGGCGCTCGCGTATCGTGCCGATCCGACAGGACCGGCCGAGATCGTGCTGCTGTTCGACGAGACTCCCGATCCGTCGACGCTTCCGGCCTCTCGGGGATGGATCGACCACGCGTTCTCCGCCGACACGGTCGCGGAGATCGTGTCGCGGTTGCGCGCGGACGAGGCCCCGGATGCCGCGGCGACCGCGGATCTGCTCGAGAGCCTGGCGCCCACCGGGCTGGCCGTCACGCTCGACGCCGTGCGGGAAGCGCGTGCGCTGCCGAACCTGCGTGCCGCCCTGGAGGGTGAGTACCGCCGCGTCATGTGGTTCGTCCTGCGGCATCCCGACCTCGTGGAGGGGATCCGGGCGCAGCTGATCGACAAGGACCGCAATCCGAAGTGGAACCCGGCGACGATCTCCGAACTGCCTGCAGACCCCGGCGCCGACGCTCGACACTTCACGCCCGAAGACCCCCTCTTCTAGAGCATTTCGATATATCCGCGGTTGTTCGCCGCGGTGCATAAACCGCTGGCCGCGCCCGAAATGGTTCGCTGTGAGCGAAGGTCCGCCCACAGGGGGATACGAATGTCCGGAGTTCGTGCCACCCTTGCATGTGCGCGATCGTCGGCCTGCGTCCGCCCGTCGGGAGATCCGCCGATTCATCCTTCCTAGAAAGTCCGCCTGTGCTGGGAAAAATCCTCCTCCGTTATCTCGCCCGCTATAAGTGGCTGCTCGTCGCCGTGCTGGTGTTCCAATTCGCCAGCGCTCTGGCCACCCTCTACCTCCCGCGCCTGAACGAAGACATCATCAACAAGGGCGTGGCCCAGTCCGACACCGCCTACATCTGGCGCACCGGGCTCTTCATGCTCGCCGTCTCGCTCGGCCAGATCATCGCGTCGGTCATCGCGACCTACTTCGCGGCTCGCGCGTCGATGGGTGCGGGGCGCGACATCCGTGCCGACGTCTTCGCCAAGGTCAGCGGATTCTCCGAGCGAGAGGTGTCGCAGTTCGGCGCCGGCTCGCTCATCACGCGCAACACGAACGACGTGCAGCAGGTGCAGATGCTCGCGATGATGGGCGCGACGATGCTCGTCACCGCGCCGCTGCTCGCGATCGGCGGCATCATCTTCGCCGTGCAGACGAACATCGGCCTGAGCTGGCTCATCGCCGTGTCCGTCCCGCTGCTGCTGATCGTCGCCGGTCTCGTCGTCAGCCGCATGGTTCCGCTGTTCCGCAGCTATCAGGGCAAGCTCGACACCGTGAACCGCGTGCTGCGCGAGCAGCTCACCGGCGTGCGCGTGGTCCGTGCCTTCGTCCGAGAGGGCATCGAAGAAGAGCGCTTCCGCGGTGCCAACACCGACATCATGGTGGTCGGCCGCAAGGTCGGCTCGCTGTTCGTCTTGCTGTTCCCGCTGTTCATGCTCATCCTCAACGTCACGATCGTGGCGGTCGTGTGGTTCGGCGGCATCGAGGTCAACAGTGGCACGGTGCAGGTCGGCACGATCTTCGCCTTCATGCAGTACATCGGCCAGATCATGGGCGGCGTCATCATGGCCAGCTTCATGGCGATCATGATCCCGCGCGCGGCAGTGTCGGCCGAGCGCATCGGCGAGGTGCTCGAGACGCAGTCGAGCATGGTGCGGCCGGCCGACGGCGTGACCGACTTCCCGACACCCGGTTCGGTCGCCTTCGACGGCGTCGAGTTCACCTACCCGGGCGCCGACTCTCCCGTGCTCAAGGGCATCAGCTTCGCGGCCGAGCCCGGCGAGACGGTGGCGATCGTCGGATCGACCGGTGCCGGCAAGACGACCCTCGTGTCGTTGATCCCACGACTCTTCGACGTCTCCGGCGGAGCCGTCTTCGTCGGCGGCGCCGATGTGCGCGATGCCGACGTCGAGTCGCTGTGGGCGACCATCGGCCTCGTTCCGCAGCGTCCGTTCCTCTTCACCGGAACGGTGGCCTCGAACCTCCGGTACGGCCGCGAGGACGCGACCGACGAAGAGCTCTGGCATGCGCTGGAGATCGCTCAGGGACGCGACTTCGTCGAGGAGATGCCCCAGGGGCTCGACTCGAGGATCACCCAGGGCGGCACCAACGTCTCGGGCGGTCAGCGTCAGCGCCTGGCGATCGCCCGCGCGATCGTCCGTCAGCCGCAGATCCTGGTCTTCGACGACTCGTTCTCCGCGCTCGACCTCACCACCGACGCCCGACTGAGGCAGGCGCTGTGGCGTGAGCTGCCGCACGTGACCAAGATCGTGGTCGCGCAGCGCGTCTCTTCCATCACCGATGCGGACCGCATCGTCGTCCTCGAAGGGGGCACCATGGTCGGCGTCGGCACGCACGAGGAGCTTCTCGAGACCAGCACGACCTACCGAGAGATCGTCGAGTCGCAGCTGGGGGTGGACGCATGAGCGAGCAGGACGCTCCCCGGACCCGCCGCGGTCGCGCGGCCAAGGCGGCGGACACGACCACTGCGGTCGAGCCGGAGCTGACAGACGAAGAGAAGTACGAGGCCGAGCTCGCCGAGAAGGCACGCCAGGACGGCGGCGGCTGGGACAGCGTCGCTCCCGGAAAGGCCGACAACTTCGGCAAGAGCTTCAGCCGGATGATCGGGCTGCTCAAGCCGTCGGCCGTCTGGTTCATCCTGGTGTCGATCGCCGGCGCCGTCGGCGTCGTGCTCACGGTCGCGGCGCCGAAGGTGCTCGGTGAGGCCACGAACCTCATCTACAAGGGCTTCATCTCCGTGCAGCTCGCGCAGGCGAACGGGGACTTCCCCGGGTTCCCCGCCGGCACTCCGCAGGACGATGTCGTCGCGGCACTCCGCCAGGGAGGGCAGGACGACTTCGCCAACCAGGTCGAGGCCCTCGGCGCCTTCCGTGTCGGTGACGGTGTCGACTTCGACGCGCTGCGGTGGATCATCATCGCCGTGCTGGCGATCTATGTCACCGCCGCCTTCCTCAGCTGGATCCAGGGTTACGTCATCAACGTCATCATGGTCCGCACCATGTGGCGTCTGCGCGAGCAGGTCGAGGCGAAGATCAACCGTCTGCCCCTGTCGTACTTCGACAAGGTGCAGCGCGGTGATCTGATCTCGCGCGTGACGAACGACATCGACAACATCACCCAGACCATGCAGCAGTCGCTGTCCGGCGCGATCACGGCCGTACTCACGGTCGTGGGCGTGCTGGTCCTGATGTTCTCGATCTCCTGGCAGCTCGCTCTCGTCGCGCTCGTGGCGCTCCCGCTCATGGGTGTGATCTTCGGCGTCATCGGTCCTCGCTCGCAGAAGGCGTTCGGCACCCAGTGGCGCAAGGTCGGGCGTCTGAACGCTCGCGTCGAAGAGGCCTTCTCCGGTCACGCGCTGGTCAAGGTCTTCGGTCGCGAGCAGGACGCGCTGGAGAAGTTCCAGGGCGAGAACGAGGAGCTGTTCCAGGCCAGCTTCAAGGCGCAGTTCCTCTCCGGCATCATCATGCCGGCGATGACCTTCGTCGGCAGCCTCACCTACGTGGGCATCGCGGTGCTCGGCGGTCTCATGGTCGCCAACGGGCAGTTGCGTCTCGGAGACGTGCAGGCCTTCATCCAGTACTCGCAGCAGTTCACGCAGCCGCTGTCCGAGCTCGGTGGAATGGCGGCCGTCGTGCAGTCCGGTACGGCATCGGCCGAGCGGGTGTTCGAGCTCCTCGACACCGAAGAGCAGGAAGCGGACGACGCGGATGCTCCGAAGCTCGCCGACGGCAAGGGCGTCGTGGAGTTCGAGAACGTCGCGTTCTCGTACACTCCCGACCGTCCGCTGATCACCGACCTCTCGTTCCGGGTCGAGCCCGGTCAGACGGTCGCGATCGTCGGTCCGACGGGAGCGGGCAAGACCACTCTCGTCAACCTCATCATGCGGTTCTACGAACTGAACGGCGGGCGCATCCTGCTCGACGGTCAGGACATCTCCGAGGTCACGCGTGACCAGCTGCGCTCTCGCACCGGCATGGTCCTGCAGGACCCGTGGCTGTTCGCCGGGAGCATCCGCGAGAACATCCGGTACGGACGCTCGACCGCGACCGACGACGAGGTTCTCGAAGCGGCGAAGGCGACCTATGTGGATCGCTTCGTGCATGCCCTCCCTGAGGGCTACGACACCGTGCTCGACGAAGACGCGTCGAACGTCTCGGCGGGCGAGCGTCAGCTGATCACGATCGCGCGAGCGTTCGTGGCCCAGCCGTCGATCCTGATCCTCGATGAGGCCACGTCGGCGGTCGACACCCGCACCGAGCTGCTGCTGCAGCACGCGATGGCGGCGCTTCGACAGGGACGCACCTCGTTCGTGATCGCGCACCGCCTGTCGACCATCCGCGATGCCGACCTCATCCTCGTGATGGAGCACGGAGACATCGTCGAGAAGGGCACGCACGACGAGCTCATCGCCGCGCAGGGCGCCTACTGGCGCCTCTACCAGTCGCAGTTCGAACAGGCGGCGACCGACATCGACGCAGAGGACGCGCTCACCGGGTCTACTCCGGTCGTCATGAGCGGCGACGCCGAAGACGCGGCTGCGTCGGCACAGGTCGGCGTCTCGGTGGGGGCGCAGACTCCCGCCGCCGAGGCAGCGGCCGCGCAGGCAGTGGTCGAACGGCCGGATGCCGGAGGCTCCTCACGCGCCTGAAGCGCCAGAGCGCCTGAAGCGCCAGAGCGCCTGAAGCGCCAGAGCCCCTGAAGTGACAGAACGCCTCGCCTCCCGAATCCCGGGCGGCGAGGCGTTTTGCGTCCGTCGAGCTTTCGCTGGAGGGACGACGCGTCAGCGCTGGTCGGCCGTGATGCCGAGGAGTTCGAGGGGGTGGGTCAGCCGCCACCACGGGCTCGGGGCATCGACATCGTCGGCGAGCGACAGCGACGTGGTCACCGTGTTCAACGGCCCGACGCTCGTCATCGTGCCGACCTCGTCGCCCGCTTCGCGGCTGTCGCCGAGTGAGAAGTCCGTCGAGGCCTCGGCGACGGCGCCGTTCCACAGAACCACATCGGCATCCGCATCCGTGACGACATCGGTGCTCGCGCCCCACGCCGTGGTGACGGTGCCGACGACCGTGCCCTCGGCGACGGCGGGAGTCTGCTGCTCCAGCGCCGTCTCGACCTGCGTGAACAGCGAACGGGTCTCCGTGAGGCGCTGCGCGTCGTCGGCCTGACCGAGAACCGACGCGTACAGATGCACAGTCGTGTCGTCGACGGTGACGACCTTCGCGGTCAACAGGTTCCAGCTGTCGCCGAGCGTGCCGGTCTTGACGCCGACGACGCCGGGGTCCGCCAGCATCCCGTTCGTGTTCACCACCGTGCCCGCACCCGGAAGATCGACCGACGGAGTTCCGACGATGCCGGCGAAGACGGGGTTCTGCATCGCGATCTCGGCCAACGCGACGAGCGACTCGGGTGTGGCCCGGTTGCGGTCGTCGAAGCCCGACGGAGTGATGATCGTGATGTCGTCGAGACCACGGTCGCGCAGCCACACAGCTGCTGCGGCGGTGAACGACGACGGGGAACCCCAGATCTCCGCGGAGAGCCGGTCGATGTAGTTGTTGGCCGATCCGAGCAGCGTTCCCTGGAGGAGCTGGAACTCGGTGAGAGTGCCGCCCACGGGCACGTCGAGCGCGGACTGGTCGGAGCGGCGGTAGTCCCAGTAGGCCAGGTTGTCGGCCCGCGTGAACGAGAACTCGGGGCCCTGCTCGCCCACGGCGAGGGGCATCCGCTCGAGCACCATCAAGCTCGAGACGACCTTGGTGACGCTTGCGATCGCCGCAGCGTCGAGCGACGACGACGTCGTACCGATGCCGCCGATCCCCACGGCAGCGCTTCCCTGGGCAGGGAAGGTGATCGCGGCAGCGGGCGCCGCGACGGGGGCGAGCTCGACGGCCTGAACCGTCGGCGCGACCTCGTGCAACGGCCACAGCATGGCCGATCCGGCGTAGGTGCCGAGCAAGCCGACGAGGACGCCGAGCGGCACCAGCACGCCGGGCCGGGCGATCGCCGGGCGCAGGTGCGCTCCGGTCAGCAGCGCACCGCCGCTCTCCACGGCCGGCGCGTCATCGAGCGCGTCGGTCGCCGGGTGCTGGGCCACGTCGACCGGGTCGACCCACGTCAGGGGAGTGCCGCCGCTGTCTTCCTCCGCCCACTGCGCGGGGGAGTCGCCTCAGGAGTGAAGATCGCAGAGACGTCGTCATCCGCAGGAACGGCGGAGGCGGTGGCCTCGGCGGAATCGGGAGCGGTCACCTCCTCACGGTACCGAACTCGTGCGGGGATCCGTGTCGCTGCAGCGGGAGAGGACGCGGGGTGTCGCCTCTGGGTAAGATCGTGGGTACAACCACGGGAGTCCGGCGAGCCGGGCTGAGAGGGAGCGAATCGCGCTTCGACCGTCGAACCTGATCTGGGTCATGCCAGCGCAGGGAGGAGTCACAGATGAGTACATCCACGTCCGGATCCACCACGGGATCGGCATCGGCCACGCAGTCATCGACGGGCCTCGGTCGCCCGCAGCTCTGGCGCTGGCGGGTCGTCGACATCGTCGTGGCGAGTGTCATCGCCGTCGCATGCGCGATGATCTTCCTGCTCTGGAACGTCGGCTACGAGGTGCCGAGCAGCATCCTGACGCCGCTGCTCCCCGGTGTGCAGGGCCTGCTCGCCGGCCCCTGGCTGATCGCCGGAGTGCTCGGCGGTCTGATCATACGCAAGCCCGGTGCCGCTCTGTACACCGAGCTGGTCGCCGCGATCATCTCAGCACTCGTCGGCAACGCGTGGGGCCCGCTCACGATCGTCTCGGGCCTCGTACAGGGTCTCGGCGCAGAGCTGGTGTTCCTGATCTTCCTGTACGGCGTCTGGCGGCTGCCTGTCGCGATGCTGGCTGGTGCCGGTGCGGGTCTCGCCTGCGGCATCAACGACCGCATCCTCTGGTACGCCGGCGCCGACACGCTCTTCACGAGCGTCTACATCGTCTCGACGACCATCTCGGGCGCGGTCATCGCCGGGCTCGGGGCGTGGCTGATCGCCCGAGGACTCGCCGCCACGGGCGCCCTCAGCCGGTTCGCCGCCGGCCGCGAGGTCACCGCACGGGTGTGAGCTCGCTCACGACGCCCGCCACCCTCGAAGCCCGTGGCTGGGGGTGGCGGTACGCGACGCGACGGCGCTGGGCGGTGCGCGACGTCGACCTGCGCATCGAGCCGGGGGAGCGGGTGCTGCTGCTCGGCGCCTCCGGCTCGGGCAAGTCGACGATGCTCCAGGGGTTCGGCGGGGTGCTCGGCGGTGCGGATGAGGGCGAGACGCACGGTGCGCTGCTCGTCGACGGCGTGCCGCCCACCGACGCCCGGGGTCGGGTCGGGATGGTCCTGCAGGATCCCGATACGCAGACGATCCTCGCGAGGGTCGGCGACGACGTCGCCTTCGGCTGCGAGAACCTCGGCGTCCCCCGAGACGAGATCTGGCAGCGGGTGCGCGCGGCGCTGGACGCCGTAGAGCTCGACGTCGCCCTCGATCGATCCACGGCCGCGCTGTCGGGCGGTCAGAAGCAGCGCCTCGCCCTCGCCGGCGTGCTCGCGATGCGACCGGGTGCCATCCTGCTCGACGAACCGACGGCGAACCTCGACCCCGAGGGGGTGCGGGACGTACGGGATGCCGTGGCCGCCGCCCTCGATGCAACGAGTGCGACCCTCGTGGTCATCGAGCATCGCATCGACATCTGGCTGCCGCTCGTGACCCGGGTGATCGTGCTCGGCGCCGAGCCGGATGGAACGGTCGTGCTCGCCGACGGCAGCCCGGACGCGGTCCTCGGCGCTCGGGGCGCGGAGCTCGCGGCATCCGGTGTCTGGGTTCCCGGGCACCCGCCCGCCGTCCCGCCCGCACCGGCGCAGCGGCCGGGAGCGACGCTGCTGGAGGCCCGTGGTCTCGCCGTGTCTCGCAGGCGCGGGCTCGCCGTCGCCGGTCCGTTCGACGTCGATGTGCGCGCCGGAGAGGTGCTCGGGGTCACCGGCGCGAACGGCGCAGGCAAATCGACGCTCGGGCTCACGCTCGCGGGATTGATCCCGGCCGAAGAAGGTCGGGTCGCCGCTCTGCCGCCCCTCGCCGCCGGAGAGAAGCCGGATCCCATCCACTGGTCGTCGCGCGCCCTGCTCACGCGCATCGCGTCGGTCATGCAGACGCCCGAGCACCAGCTGCTCGCCAAGACCGTGCGCGACGAGCTGTCGGTCGGGCCGCGGGCGCTGAAGCTGCCGGACGCCGAGATCGCCTCCCGAGTCGACGACCTGCTCGAAAGACTGCGGCTCACCTCGCTCGCCGCAGCCAATCCCTACACCCTGTCGGGCGGAGAGAAGCGGCGGCTCACGGTCGCCGCCGCCCTCGCCACGCGGCCCCGGATGCTGGTGCTCGACGAGCCCACCTTCGGGCAGGATGCGACGACCTGGGCCGAACTCGTCGGCCTGATCGCACGTCTGCGCGACGAGGGCACGGCGATCGTGGCGATCAGTCATGACGAGGCCGTGCTCGAGGCTCTGCACGCTCGGCGCATCGAGGTGGGACGATGATCGATCCGCTGACCGCCCGCGTCGAACGATCCGGTCCGATCGCCCCGCGCTCGGCCCTCGCGAAACTCATCGCGGCGCTTCTCATCGCCCTCCCCCTCGTGCTGACGATCGACGTGGTGTCGGCATCCGTCGCCCTGCTGCTCGAGATCCCTCTGCTCGTGCTCGCAGGCCTGCGCGCGAAGGAGTTCTGGACCCGCACCGCGGTGCTGTGGATCGCGGCGCCGCTCAGTGCGGTCACGATCGCTCTCTACGGCGCGACCAGCGGCACCGTGCATGTCGAGTGGCTCGTCGTGCGCATCAGCGACGGGTCGCTCGCGCTCGCTGCGGCGACCGCCGTGCGCGTGCTCGCGATCGGACTCCCCGCGGTGGTGCTCTTCATCACGGTCGACCCCACCGACCTCGCCGACGACCTGGCGCAGCGGGTGAGGCTGCCTGCGCGATTCGTCGTCGGCGCGCTCGCGGGGATGCGGATGCTGGGCCTGCTCGTCGACGACTGGCGGGCGCTCTCTCTCGCGCGGCGTGCGCGCGGGGTGGCCGACGAGGGGCGGGTCCGTCGTGCGCTCGGCATGGCGTTCGCGCTGTTCGTGCTGGCGATCCGTCGTGGATCGTCGCTGGCGACGGCGATGGAGGCTCGCGGCTTCGGCGGCTCGGCACCGCGTTCGTGGGCGCGGGAGTCGAGGTGGGACCGACGCGACACGGCGCTGGTCGTCGTCGCGGCGGTGATCCCGGCGGTGGCGATCGCGGCGGCGGTGCTCACGGGTGCGTGGAACTTCATCCTCGGCCCGACCGGCTGACGAGCCCACGACCGGACGCCCGCCCGAACCACCGGACCTGGCAGCATCCACTCAGCTTTCTCATAGCTGGAATGCCGATGTATTCGCTAGCATCGAGTGAACCCAAGGGGAGTACTCCACCACGGGCGGCTCGTCATTACGGATGTCCCTGCATCCCGGGTCCCCGGTCCTCGTTCTCGAGGATGGAGAAGACCTTGGCGTCGACCTCGTCACGCCTCGTCTTCTGGAGACCTCCTTGAACATCACCCCCCTCGTGTGGATCATCACGATCGCCGTCACGATCGCCTTCTTCGTGTACGAGTTCTTCGCGCACGTGCGAAAGCCCCATGAGCCCACCATCGGCGAGTCCGCCCGCTGGTCGGCGTTCTACATCGGTCTGGCCCTGCTGTTCGGCGTCGGCATAGGCACCGTGTCGGGCTGGACGTACGGCGGTGAGTACTTCGCCGGGTACCTGACCGAGAAGGCGCTGTCGATCGACAACCTCTTCGTGTTCCTCATCGTGATGACCGGCTTCGCCGTGCCGCGCATCTATCAGCAGAAGGTGCTGATGATTGGCATCGTCATCGCGCTCATCATGCGCGGTGGATTCATCGCGCTCGGCGCCACGCTGATCGAGAACTTCTCCTGGATCTTCTACCTCTTCGGTGCGCTGCTGCTGTTCCTGGCCTACCGCCAGGCGTTCGCACAGGGCGACCACAACCCGGCCAACGGCCGATTCATGCGCTTCGTGCGCCGTATCCTGCCGGTGAGCGACGAGTACAACGGCGACCGCCTGACCGTGCAGCGCGACGGCAAGCGATTCTTCACGCCGATGTTCCTCGTGATCATCGCGATCGGCTTCGTCGACCTGATCTTCGCGGTCGACTCGATCCCCGCCATCTACGGTCTGACCGAAGAGGCCTACATCGTCTTCACGGCCAACGCCTTCGCCCTCATGGGCCTGCGCCAGCTGTACTTCCTCATCGGCGGCCTGCTGCAGCGCCTCGTGTACCTCGCGCAGGGCCTCGCGGTCATCCTCGCGTTCATCGGCGTCAAGCTCGTGCTGCACGCGATGCACGTCAACGAGCTTCCGTTCATCAACGGAGGAGAGCCGATGCTGTGGGCGCCTGAGATCCCGATCTGGTTCTCGCTCGTCTTCATCGGCGCGACGATCGCCGTCGCCACCGTCGCGAGCCTCATGAAGACGCGACGCGACGACAAGCGCGACGCGCTCGACACTCCTGATCCGTCCAGCTCTGCACCGCTCACCACCGACACCCAGAAGGAACACTCGTGAACCAGTCGCGCCGCTCCGACGCGTCCGCAGACCCCGACAGACCCGGCGCCCGAATGACCTCGGGCACCCCCGCACCTCGTGAGGTGGCCCGCTGATGGGCGACCTCGCGGTGAACATCGCTCTGGTGTTCGTGTTCGTCCTCGTCGGCGGCGTGTTCGCCGCGACGGAGATGGCCCTCGTCACGTTGCGTGAGAGTCAGATCAATGCGATCGCTGCTCGTGGCAGACGAGGCGAGAAGGTCGCGAGCCTGGCTCGCAACCCGAACACCTTCCTCTCGGCGGTGCAGATCGGCGTGACGGTCGCCGGCTTCGCCTCGGCCGCCTACGGTGCGACCTCGATCGCCCCGTCGGTCGCGCCTCTGCTCGAGAACCTCGGGGTCGCCGCTCCGCTGGCTCTCACCCTCTCGACCGTGCTGCTGACGCTCGTGATCGCCTACCTGTCGCTCGTGCTCGGCGAGCTCGTGCCCAAGCGGCTCGCCATCCAGCGCAACGCCCAGTTCGCGTATGCCGTCGCGCCGGTGCTCGACGGCTTCGCCGTGGTCATGAGGCCGGTCATCTGGCTGCTGTCGGTGTCGACGAATGCGGTCGTGCGTCTGCTGGGCGGCGACCCGCACAAGGCGGCGGACGAGCTCAGCGAGGAGGAGCTGCGCGACATCGTCGCGACGCATCAGAGCCTCCCCGACGACGAGCGACGCATCCTCGACGACGTGCTGTCGCTTCGCGGACGTCAGGTGAGCGAGGTCATGCGGCCCCGTCCCGAGGTCGTCGCGCTCGACGGCGCCGCGACGCTCGCCGAGGCCATCGCGGACGTGCGCGAGCTGCCGTTCTCGCGGTACCCGGTGATCGACGCCTCGCTCGACGACATCGTGGGCTTCGTGCATGTGCGCGACCTCTTCGAGGCCGCCGCCGACGACGCGACGCGCGCGGTGCTCGGACTCATGCGTCCCGTCGAGTACGTGCCCTCGACCGCGGGCGTGCTGCCCACCCTGACCCGCATGCGGGCGGCCGGTCACCAGATCGCCGTCGTGGTCGACGAGTACGGCGGCACTGACGGCATCGTGACGCTCGAGGACCTCGTCGAAGAGGTCGTGGGCGAGATCTTCGACGAGTACGACACGGAGGACCGGATGCCGGACGCCGGCGGCGCACTCGACGGCCGCCTCAATCTGCAGGACTTCGCCGAGATCACCGGGATCGCGCTGCCCCGTGGCGCATCGGACACGGTCGCGGGCTTCGTCACCGAGATGCTCGGCCGCCTCGCGGTGGTCGGTGATTCGGTCGAGGTGCCCGGTGCGACGATCCGCGTGACGGCCGTCGATCGTCGCCGGATCTCGGAGATCCGAGTGGCCGTGCACGAGGACGCCTCGCCGACCGACTGAGTCGAGTCTCAGGTCTCGTTCCAGAGTCGGCGGTAGTACTCGAGCCGATCCCGGTCGGGCGCGACGCCATACGCCTCGATGAGCGTGTCCTCCCACCCCGCACCGAAGTTCCACGTCGTGCTCATCGAGGCGACGGCGATGTCCGACCAGCGGTCGGCTGCGCCGAGCGCGGCGAGGTCGACGTGCGCGATCGGGCGGCCGTCGTCGTCGAGCAGCGTGTTCGGCATGCACGCGTCGCCGTGGCAGACCACCAGCTTCTCGACCGATGGCGGCTCGTGCAGGTCGGCCGGCACCGTGACGCCGCGCTCGACCGCGTTCGCGATCCTCCAGGCGGGGCTCCAGGTCCAGGGGCACTGCTCGACGGGCAGCGAGTCGTGCATCGCGCGCCGCGCGGTTCCGACCGCGCGTACGGCGGTCTCGGGGTCGTCGATCCATCGGGGGTCCACAGCGCTGCGGCCCGGGAGCGCAGCCGTGACGAGCCACTCGTGCGTGGCGTCCTCACCCTGATCGATCACCTCGGGAACCGCGATCCAACGCCGCGCCCACCGCATCCGCTCCGCTTCGTCCCGCATGTTCGCCTCGGCGTCATGCGGGCCCCACTTGATGTAGCGCCCGTCGTCGGTGCGAAAGGTGAGCCCGCCGATGCCGTTCAGCCATACCGGCGTGAGCGTGGCGCCCGCGGCCAGTGACCGCACGATCGGCGGGATCTCCGTCGTCGTGGAGGGGATGCTCATGGGGCGCTCATCTCATGTTCGAACGTATATCGGTATGCGTGTATTTTTCCGGCTCCAGGCGGCAGGACGCGGTTAGTCTCAGTCGCGGTCGCCGTCGGCGGCCGCATCATCCATCCCACTCGACACATCAGAGGTCTTCGTGCGCGTTTCGTCCCGGTCACAGTGGTGGCGGCGGCAGGGCAGCGATGCCGGTGCCTCCTCGTCCGCATCCGCGGCTTCCGAGGTCGCACCCGGTGCCGATTCCGATGCCGCTCACGCTACCGCGGTCGGGCTGCCGAAGGCTCCGGCGATCTCGTCGCAGGAATCCGGCGAACGGGATCTCGACCAGTTCGTCGAGTGGATCTGGAGCGGCGACGCCCCGGCATCCGCACAGGCGCCTGACGCCGGCGTCGAGAGCACACGCACCACCACAGAGGAGCAGTACAACATGAGTTCACTTGACGACGCCCTGCAGCAGCTGCTGGCCATCGAGGGCGCCACCGGCGCCGCGATCGTCGACTACGGCAGCGGAATGGCACTCGCCCAGGGCGGCAACCCCTCATTCGACCTGGGGATCGCCGCCGCGGGCAACTCGAACGTCGTGCGCGCCAAGCTGGCGACGATGCGCGACCTCGGCATCACGGATGAGATCGACGACATCCTCATCACCCTGAGCTCGCAGTATCACCTGATCAACGTGCTCAACACGACCGGTGCGAGCGGGCTCTTCATCTACCTCGTGCTCAACAGTGCGTCGGCGAACCTCGCGCTCGCACGCCACAAGCTGAAGGGCATCGCCGCGCAGATCCAGGTCTGATCTCGCGAGTCACTCCGAAGGGGCGGCGCCGTCATGGGCCCGCCCCTTCGACGTGCGCGGCGTAGGCTCGGGGTCGACACCGTCGCGGGCTTTCGCGATGTGTCACCTGAAACTCGGAATCAGCTAAACTGACACTGAGTCGCACACGTTTCGAAGGAGAACCGCATGCAGATCCAGGGCTCGAGTGCTCTCATCACCGGCGGTGCGTCCGGTCTGGGCCTCGCCACCGCGCGGACGCTCGCCGCCGCCGGCGCCGTCGTCACCATCCTCGACCTGCCCTCGTCGGCCGGTGCCGAGATCGCGTCCGACCTCGGCGGGGTGTTCTCGGGCGGAGACGTCACGAGCGCTGAGGATGCCGCTGCCGCCGTGGCCGCAGCGCAGGCCGCCGCTCCGCTGCGGATCGTCGTCAACTGCGCGGGCATCGCCCCGCCGGCGAAGGTGCTCGACCGCGAGGGCAACCCGGCCGTGCTCGCCGACTTCGAGCGCATCGTCCGCATCAACCTCGTCGGCACCTTCAATGTCCTGTCGCAGGCCTCCGCCGTGATCGCGAAGAACGACGCGACCGACACCGGCGACCGTGGCGTCATCGTGAACACCGCGAGCGTGGCCGCTTTCGACGGGCAGATCGGCCAGCCGGCATACTCGGCCTCGAAGGGCGGCGTGCACGCCATGACGCTTCCCGTCGCTCGCGAGCTCGCTCGCTACGGCATCCGCGTCTGCACGATCGCTCCCGGCATCATGGAGACCCCGATGCTGATGGGCCTGCCGCAGGCGGCGCAGGACTCGCTGGGCCAGCAGGTGCCGTTCCCCTCGCGTCTCGGACGCCCCGACGAGTACGCCTCTCTCGTGCAGCAGATCGTCGAGAACGGCTACCTCAACGGCGAGACGATCCGCCTCGACGGCGCGATCCGCATGGCACCGAAGTAAGCCCGAACCCCGAAGTCCCGAAGCCCCGACGCTCCAAGGAGAATCCATGTCACTGGCAGGCAAGACCATCCTGATGTCCGGCGGCAGCCGCGGCATCGGACTCGCGATCGCGCTGCGTGCCGCGGCTGACGGCGCGAACATCGCGATGCTGGCGAAGACCGACACCCCGCATCCGAAGCTCGAGGGAACGGTGCACACGGCCGCCGACCAGATCAGGGCGGCGGGCGGTCAGGCGCTGCCGATCGTCGGGGACGTGCGCGACGACGACGACATCACCGAGGCCGTGCTCAAGACGCAGGGCGAGTTCGGCGGCATCGACATCGTCATCAACAACGCCAGCGTCATCGACCTCTCGCGCTCGCTCGACCTCGGCGCGAAGAAGTATGACCTGATGCAGGACGTGAACGTCCGGGGCACGTTCATGCTCTCGCGCGCGGCGGTGCCGATCCTCAAGGACGCCGAGAACCCCCACATCCTGTCGCTGTCGCCGCCCCTGAACCCCACGCCGAAGTGGCTCGGTGCGCACACCGGATACACGCTCGCGAAGTTCGGCATGACGATGGTCACGCTCGGCCTTGCCGCGGAGTTCGCCCGCGACGGCATCGCCGCCAACACCCTGTGGCCGCGCACCACCATCGCCACCGCCGCGGTGCAGAACCTGCTCGGCGGCGATAAGGTCATGGCGGCGAGCCGCACGCCCGACATCTACGCCGACGCCGCCTATGCGGTGCTGCTCAAGCCCGCGGCCGAGTACACCGGTCAGACGCTGATCGTCGAGGACGTGCTCGAGGCCGACGGCGTGACCGACTTCTCGCATTACGCCGCCGTCCCCGGCACTCCCGACGACCGGCTGTTCCCCGACATCTTCCTCGACTGAGGCGGTCCTGCCGCGGGGAGCAGACGGTCAGAACAGCAGGTAGACGGCGCCGGCGATCGTCAGCACGATCACGATGCGGTCGAACAGCACCTGGTTCATGCGCTTCGCGAGGCGGATGCCGCCCAGAGCGCCGAGCACCACGAGCGGCGCGAGCACGGCATCCATGAGCAGCACGTGGCCCTCGAAGAGGCCGAGGCCCGCGAGGAACGGGATCTTCACGAGGTTGATGATCGTGAAGAACCAGGCCGAGGTGCCGAGGAACACCTGCACGGGCGTGCGGGTGGCGAGGAAGTACATCGACATCACGGGTCCGCCCGCATTGGCGACCATGGTCGTGAAGCCACCGAGAGTGCCGTAGACGCCCGAGAGCACGATGCCTCCCGGTGCGGGCGACGCGGCATCCGCCCGGTCCTGCCGCCATCGCCGCCACAGGGTGACTGCGATCATCGCCAGCAGGATCACGCCGATCGCCCGACGCACGATGCCGTCGCCCGCGAGCGCGAGGAACGCGAAGCCGGCCAGCAGTCCCGCGAGCACGGCGGGCGCGAGGCGCAGCAGCGTCGGCCAGTGCGCGTGGCGGCGATAGGTGATCAACGCGAACACGTCGCCGACGATGAGCAGCAGGAGCATCGCGGCGGTCGACGTGCGCGCGGGGAGCACGGTCGCGAACAGTGCGATGGCCAGGATGCTGCCGCCGGGGAGCGCGGTCTTCGAGATGCCGATCGTGACGGCGGCGAGGCCGAGCGCCGCCCAGGCGAGGGGTGCGAGTTCGATCACCGGGTCATCGGCCGACTCAGCTGCGGGTCGCAGCGAGCGCCGCGGCGAAGCGGGCCGAGCGCTGTTCGATGTCGGCCCAGTCGGATGCAGCGAGCGAGGCGCCGTTCGCGAGGTCGCCGCCCGCTCCGACCGCCACGGCTCCGGCGCGGAACCAGTCGGCGAGGTTGTCGGGGCTGACGCCTCCGGTCGGCATCAGCGGAGCATCCGGGAACGGTCCGCGCAGCGCGCCGAGGTACGAGGGCCCGCCGAGGGACGCGGGGAAGATCTTGACCACGTCGACGCCGAGCTCGAGCGCGCCCATGACCTCGGTCGGGGTCATGGCACCTGTCATGACGACGCGGCCGGTCTCGAGCATCGCTCGGGTCAGAGCGGGCAGGGTTCCGGGGCTGACGAGGAACTCCGCACCGGCATCGGCGGCGAGGGCGGCCTGCTCGGCAGTCGTCACTGTGCCCGCGCCGATGTAGGCCGCGTCGCCGTGGCGCGCGATGAGTTCGCGGATCACCGCGGGGGCATCGGGGGTCGAGAAAGTGACCTCGATGCCGGTCACGCCACCGCGGATGATCGCCTCGGACGCCTCGAGTGCGAGCTCGGGCGAGGGTGCGCGCAAGACGGCGAGGACGCCGGTGGAACGGGCGCGGGAGAGGCGGTCGGGCATGGCGAAGACTCCTTCGATGGGGGATCGGCTCCATTCTCCCCGACCGCAGCCTGTAACTACAAGTGGCGCGGGTGTGGCCAGGCCTCGACGACGTCCTTCGCCTGCTTGAGGCCGAGCCCCGTGTGCTCCCTGACCAGCTTGATCGCCTGGATCTTCTGCTCGGCGGCGATGAGCCGGTCGACCTCGGAGGCGACGGATGCCGGCAGCGCACCCCGCACCGACGACGGCGTCGCCGTGATCGACGAGTGGGCGGCCGAGGCGTTCGAGACGGCCGCGAGGTGCGGTGCCGTGGTGCTGACGGACCAGTGGTCGATCCGGTCCTTGGCCTCCTGCAGGCGCACGCCCGTGTGCTGCCGGTAGAGCTTGATCGCGTGGATCTTCTGCCCGGCGGCGACGAGACGATCGATCTCGGCGATCGCCGCGGGCGTCAGCTGCGATGCCGAGGCGGTCGACGTCGAAGCGGATGCCACGGATCGGGCCATCGTCGGCGACGGGGTGAACACGTGCGGCTCCGGTGCCTTCGGGCGCATCGAGCGCAGGGCGGCGCCGATGATCACCACGCCCACGACGACAGCTGCGATGACCGCGCCGACAGCGATGATGATGTCCATGGGGTCAGTCTAGGGACGCCGGGGCCGGCGCCCCAGGCGCTTCCCACCCGGCACCGCGTACCCTGGAGGTATGACCGAGACTCCCCGCACGCGCGAGACGCGCCCCGCCACGGCACCCGCGTCGTCCCGTTCGGGGGCAGTCCGCTCGACCGGCACCCCGCAGGTGCGTCCTGCGACCGAGGGATGGACGCAGCAGAAGGATGCCGAGGGGCGGCCGCTGCTGCAGTTCGCGAGCCCGAAGCGCGGCAAGCCGCCGGTGCATCTCGCCGACCTCACGCCCGCCGAGCGCGTCGAGAAGGTCAAGGAGCTCGGCCTGCCCGGCTTCCGCGCGAAGCAGCTCTCGACCCACTATTTCCGGCACTACACGTCGGATGCTGCGGAGATGACGGATCTTCCGGCCGACACCCGGGAGCAGCTCGTCGCCGGCATGCTGCCGCCGCTGCTCACCGAGGTGCGCCGCCTGGAGACCGACCGCGGCGACACGATCAAGTTCCTCTGGCGTCTGCACGACGGCGCGCTGGTCGAGTCGGTGCTCATGCGCTACCCGGGCCGCATCACCCTGTGCGTCTCGTCGCAGGCCGGGTGCGGCATGAACTGCCCGTTCTGCGCCACCGGCCAGGCGGGCCTCACCCGCAACATGTCGACCGCCGAGATCATCGAGCAGATCGTCCGCGCCAACCGCCTGATCGCCGAGGGCGGTCTCGGCGGCAAGAAGGCCGACGACCACTCGATGGAGCGCGTGTCGAACATCGTCTTCATGGGCATGGGTGAGCCGCTCGCCAACTACAAGCGCGTGATGGACGCGGTGCGCTCGATGGTCGCGCCCCAGCCCGACGGCCTGGGCATGAGCGCGCGCGGCATCACGGTGTCGACGGTCGGACTCGTGCCGGCCATCAAGAAGCTCGCCGACGAGGGCATCCCCGTCACCTTCGCGCTGTCGCTGCACGCACCGGATGACCACCTGCGTGACGAGCTCATCCCGGTGAACTCGCGCTGGAAGGTCGACGAGGCGCTCGACGCCGCCTACGACTACTACGCCAAGACCGGCCGCCGTGTCTCGATCGAGTACGCGCTGATCAAGGACATGAACGACCACGCCTGGCGCGCCGACCTGCTCGCCGACAAGCTCAACGAGCGCGGCCGCGGCTGGGTGCACGTCAACCCGATCCCGCTGAACCCGACGCCCGGCTCGATCTGGACGTCGTCCGAGCCCTCGGTGCAGAACGAGTTCGTGCGCCGCCTCAACGACGCAGGCATCCCGACGACCCTCCGCGACACTCGCGGCAAGGAGATCGACGGTGCCTGCGGTCAGCTCGTCGCGACGACCGAAGACGAGGCTGCCTCCGCCGCCATGGCCTGAGGGCCGGTGCCGCGATCGCGAAGGCCGTCGCGGCGACCGAGAGTCTCGGAGCGCGACAGCCACGACTCGATGCGCGCGGGGCTCGCGTCCTTGACGCCCAGCATCCGCGTGGTGCGCACCGAGCGGATGCCGCAGAACCTCATCGTCCCGCGGGCGACGTGCGTCTGCGCCGGGAGCCCGGTGAAGGGCGTGAGGAACCACGGGGTGTCCGCCAGTAGGAACAGGCGTCCGTTCGCGGCCGTCAACAGGCCTTCGGGCATCCCGAGCTTCGAGTACCGGTACTCCTGCTGCGGCAGCAGCGACCGATCGAAGAACCCCTTCAGCAGCGCGGGCACCGACCCCCACCAGAGCGGGGTGAACACCACGACCGTCCGCGCTTCGGCCAGTGCGCGCTTCGCGTCGATCAGGTCGGGCTCGAGCTGCATGCGCCGGCGGTAGCCGAAGCGCAGCGACGGATCGAAGTCGAGATCGCGCAGAGCGAGGACACGGGCGTCGCCATGCGCTTCGGCATAGCGTCGGGCCAGTTCTGCGGTGAGGGATCCGGAATCGGGGTGGCCGTCGATGATCAGTGCGGATGGCATGTGCGCTCCTATGTTGACAGTGTCAAGCAGTGGTGGACACTGTCAAGATAAGCAACAATGTTGCTTGTGTCAAGTTCCCGATCCGGCTATCACCACGGTGACCTCGCCCACGCCCTCGAGGCGGCGGCGATGCAGCTGCTCGCCGAGAAGCCCGCGGGGGAGATCAGCCTGCGCGAGGTCGCCCGCGCCGCCGACGTGAGCCATAACGCCCCGTACCACCACTTCTCCGACCGGCGCGGTCTGCTCAAGGTCCTCGCCGAGCGCAGCATGGCCGACCTGGTGGACGCGGTGCGCGGCGGGATCGAGGAGGCGCCGGACTCCGCATCCGCCGTGATCGAAGGCGGTGCCGCGTACATCCGCTACGCGGTCGAGCATCCGCACGGCTTCGACGTGATCTACGACCCGACGGTGTGCATCCCCGGTGAGCCGAGCGAGACCATGGCCCCCCTGATCGATGAACTCGAGCAGCTGCTGTCGGAGGCGTCCGTGGCGGCGGGCCTCGACGCGCAGAGCGTCGCCGGAGTGTGGGGCCTCGTGCACGGACTCGGAACGCTGTGCGCCGCCGGACATTTCTCGCTCAAGGACGCGCTCGCCGCGAGCGCCGATGCGCTCGTCCGCATGCTGCCGCGCTGACCCTGACGAGGCCCGCGGAGGCGGAAACACAGGGTTCGTGCACGTTTTCCACAGGCGACATTTCGTAGATTGTCGGAATGCCCTATTCCGCTCACCGCCCAGGACGGTTCGATTCACAGGGTCGGATCATCCTCGACAGCGACCCGAACGCTGACACGGACGACCTCGACTTCCTGCGCGCGTACGAGCCCACGGGCGCCGATCTGCCGGAACCGCAGCAGGCACCCGAGGTGCCCGATGCGCCGGAGCAGGAGCAGGATGCCGCGGCATCCGCCCGTCCCGTGCGTGAGCCCAAGCCCCGGCGTCAGCCGCGCGAGCGCGCACCGCGCGTGCCGGGGTCGCGTCTGCGCAAGCTCGCCATCCTCGGCGGAGCCGAGGGCGAGATCCTCGACCGCGTCCCCGGTGAGACCCCGCGCTTCGTGCAGATGTTCTTCGTGCTGGCCGGAACCGCACTGGTCTCGGCGATCTCCATGCTGTTCGCACTGACCACGGGCGTGCAGGCCGCGATCTGGCTGGCCGTGCCGCTGGCGGTCGTCTGGGCGCTCATCATCTTCAACCTCGATCGCTTCCTCACCTCGACCATGACGTCGACCCGCAACGTCTGGAAGCTCATCGGCCTCGCGATCCCACGTGTGATCATGGCCGCGATCATCGGCTTCGTCGTCGCCGAGCCGCTCGTGCTGCAGATCTTTCACAACGACATCGCGCGCGAGGTCGCCTCGACGAACATCACCCAGGCGCAGGCCGACCAGGATGCACTCGAGACCGGCCCCGAGAAGAAGGCGCTCGACGCCGCATCCGACCGCGTCGCCGAGCTCGAGAACCAGGCGGCGACCGGAATCGTCGCCGGCACCGACTCGTCGTCGGCGACCGAATCGGCCGCGCAGGCCACGGTCGACGACCTCACGGCCAAGATGACCGAGCAGCAGGCCGTGATCGACCAGGCCCGCGTCCTCTACCAGTGCGAGCTCACCGGCGAAGGTGCAGGCACGGTTCCCGGCTGCACCGGCGTGAACGGCGAGGGCGCGAGCTCGGATGCCGCCCAGGCCCAGCTCGCCGAGGCGCAGCAGACCTACGACGCGCTCGCCGCGCAGCTGCGCACCGCCAACGAAGAGCTGGCAGCCGCGGGCACCGCCGCCAAGGAGAACACCAGCACGTCGGAGTCGCAGAACCGTGAAGAGGCGCAGTCTCAGCTGCCCGCCGCGCGCGACAGCTATGACACCGCGCTCGCCGCGTACAACGCGCGCGCCGAATCGGTGGCGTCCGGCAACGCGGGCGCGATCGGTCTGCTCAGCCAGATCAGCGGTCTGAACAGGCTCAGCGAGAAGGAGCCGACGATCCTGTGGGCGCACATCCTCATCGCCGCACTGTTCTTCATGATCGAGCTGCTGCCCGTGCTCGTGAAGGTGCTCACCTCCTACGGCGACCCGTCGCTCTACGAGAAGGCCGTCGCGATCCGCAAGCAGGTCGCGCTCGACAAGGTGACCGCCGAGGGGTTCCGCGACCGCGCGGCGATCGTCACCGTGCAGTCGCAGGGGATCCAGGCGGATGCCGGATCAGGCGAACCGCAGACCCGCGCCGAGCGCAAGGAGGCCGCCCAGGCCGCCGAAGCGCGTGACGCGGCGCAGGAGCGCGAGCTCGCCGAGAAGCGCGCCCAGGCGCAGACGCTCGCCGAGCAGGAGCAGCTGGTCGAACCGCGCGTCTGATCGCCTGCAGCGTTGGTTCCGATTGCAGTCGGTGCCGTCTGGTCATGCCGGGTGGATGCCCGCTGGGTGGCACCGGTGTCGCGTGGCGGGAGTATCGGGCTGCTCTCAGCGAGCGCCTTTAGCGTGACGGCATGAGAAGACGGCGTCAGACGATCATCGTGTCCACGGTCGGAGTGGCCGTCGTGGTCATCTACGCCGGCCTGGCCGCACTGCAGATCCTCGTGTTCACACCGCTTGCCGCGGCGCCAGGACTCTCTCTCGCAGAGGTCAAGGCCGAGATGCACAGTGCAGGAGAGTCGCTGAACGAGGCCAGTACGATCTCCATCCTCGCGATCGGCCCGCTGATCGCCGTGGTCGTCGCCGCGATCGCGGTGAGAGCTCGCGCACACCCCGCGATTCCGGCCATCACGCTTCTCAGCGTTCTGATGTTGGGCGGGCCAGGGCTCTTCGTCGCGTCCTTCGGACCCGGCATGGGGATGGCGGACACCTTCATGGTGGCGGGCGGGATCTTCCTCCCGGGGGTGATGCCGTTCTTCGTCGTCAGCGTGATCGCGGGGGTAGCCCTGACGGTGGGGGTGATCCTGGCGGCGACACTCGCGAGAGGGCGTGCGCGTCCGGAGCCGGCCTCGCGTCCGTCGGTCTGAGACCGGTCACGGAGATCCGGGCCCGGCGCCTGCCACGGCCGGTAGCGTTATGGCATGGTCAACTATCGCTATCTCGGCAACAGCGGTCTCAAGGTCTCTGAGATCACCTACGGCAACTGGGTCACGCACGCTTCGCAGGTCGGCGACGACGCCGCCGTCAAGACGGTGCACGCGGCGCTCGACGCCGGCATCACCACATTCGACACCGCAGACACCTACGCGAACACCGCGGCAGAGGTCGTGCTCGGCAAGGCGCTCGAGGGTCAGCGCCGCGAGGGTCTCGAGATCTTCACGAAGGTCTACTTCCCGACCGGCCCCAAGGGTCCGAACGACACCGGGCTGAGCCGCAAACACATCCTCGAATCGATCAACGGCTCGCTGACGCGACTCGGCACCGACTACGTCGACCTCTACCAGGCGCACCGTTTCGACTACGAGACTCCGCTCGAGGAGACGTTCCAGGCGTTCGCCGACGTCGTCCGCCAGGGCAAGGCCCTCTACATCGGCGTCTCGGAGTGGACGGCCGAGCAGCTGCGCGAGGGGCACGCCCTCGCGAAGCAGCTCGGCGTGCAGCTGATCTCGAACCAGCCGCAGTACTCGATGCTGCACCGTGTGATCGAGGGCAAGGTCGTGCCCGCATCAGAGGAGCTCGGCATCTCGCAGATCGTCTGGTCGCCGATGGCGCAGGGCGTGCTGTCGGGCAAGTACCTGCCGGGTCAGCCGGTTCCGGAGGGCTCCCGCGCGACGGATCCGCACAGCGGCTCCGACTTCATCAAGGGGTTCCTGCAGGACGACATCCTCACCGCCGTGCAGAAGCTCAAGCCGATCGCCGAGCAGGCCGGCCTGTCGATGCCGCAGCTCGCGATCGCCTGGGTGCTGCAGAACCCGAACGTCGCCGCAGCTCTCGTCGGAGCCTCGCGCCCCGAGCAGCTCGCCGAGACGGTCAAGGCCTCGGGCGTGACGCTCGACGCCGACACGCTCGCGGCGATCGACACCGCACTGGGCGACACGGTCAACCGCGATGCAGAGGCCACGTACTCGGTGTCGCCGAAGGCCCGCCTGGTCTGACGGATGCATGACGAAGGCCGCCGTCCCTGAGGGGCGGCGGCCTTCGTCATATCCGGATGCGCTTACTCCTTGACGGCGCCGGCGGTCAGGCCCTGCACGATCCAGCGGCTCGCGAGTGCGAACATCACCATGGTCGGCAGGATCGTCAGCACGGCTGCGGCGCTCATCGAGCCCCAGTCGATGTTGAACGTCGAGATGAACCCGTTCAGCGCCGACGGCACGGTGCGGTTCTCGTCGGTGTTCATCAGCACGACCGACAGGAACAGCTCGTTCCAGCAGTTGACGAAGTTGAAGATGAAGGCCGCGATGATGCCCGGGGTCATCACCGGCACGAGCACCCGGAACAGCGCGCCGAAGCGCGAGCATCCGTCGATCATCGCCGCCTCTTCGAGCGCGTCCGGCACGTTCTCGAAGAAACCGCGCAGCATGACCGTGGAGAACGGGATGCAGACCGCGATGTACACGAGGATCAGGCCGGGCTTGGTGTCGACGAGGCCCAGGTCGGTCATCATCGAGTACAGCGGCCCCAGCGCGATGAACGCGGGGATCATCTGCGTGAGCAGGAACGCCACCAGCACCGTCCCCTTGCCGCGGAACTCGAAGCGCGCGATCACATAGGCGCTGAGCAGAGCGATGAGCGTCGCGACCGCACCCGCGATCGTCGCCACGAGAGCCGAGTTGCCGAGGAAGACCCCGAACGAGCTCTGCTCGAACAGGCTCACGTAGTTGTCGAGCGACGGCTCGCTGGGCCAGTACTCGATCGGGAAGGAGTTGATCGTTCCCGGCGACTTGAACGACGTCAGCGCGATCCAGTACAGCGGGAAGAGCGTGATGACGAGCCAGAGGGCGAGACCGACGACGCGCACGACGCCGCCGACCGAGGCCTTGCGCTTCGGACGCGGTGCCTTCGCGATGTCGGGGACGGTGAGACGCCGGGTCTCGGTGACCGTGGTTCCGGTGATGGTCATCGCTGGACCCTCCGCATCGCCATGAGGTAGAACGCGCAGAACACGAACAGGAACGCGACGACGATGAGTCCGATGGCGCTCGCGATGCCGTAGTTGCCCTGCTGCGTGTAGTTGATCATCCACGTCGTGATGATGTGGGTCTGGTTCGCCGGCCCGCCGTTGGTCATCGCGTAGATGATGTCGGGGAAGTTGAAGATCCAGATGATGCGCAGCAGGATCGTCAGCAGCAGCGTCATCGAGATGTACGGGATGATGATCGAGAACAGCTGACGCACCTTGCCTGCGCCGTCGAGGCTCGCGGCCTCGAGCATCTCATCGGGCACGGACTGCAGAGCCGCGAGGATCATGATCGCGAAGAAGGTCACGCCGTACCAGATGTTGGCGACGATGACCGCGAACATCGCGAGCTTCGGATCCGCCAGCCAGGGCAGCGGGGCGTCGATCAGGCCGGCCTTCATGAGCAGGTCGTTCACGACGCCGAACTCGGCGTTGAACATCCAGCGGAACAGCATCCCGATCAGGAAGCCCGAGACGGCCCACGGGAAGAACACGAGCGCCTGGTAGAGCCCGCGGAAGCGGAAGCGCTTGCGCAGGGCGAGCGCGATCAGGAAGCCGATCACGAGCTGAGGCACGAGCGAGCCGACGACCCACAGGACGGAGTTCCAGGCGACGATCGGGAAGGCAGGGTCTTGGAAGACGGTGACGAAGTTGTCGAAACCCACCCACGGGGTGGAGGTGAGATCCCACAGGTTCCAGTCGTGGAAGGCCATGCGTGCGCCCTGCAGCATCGGCCAGTAGGTGAACCAGCACACGAACACGATCGCCGGGGCCATGAAGGCCAGCAGCGTCAGCGCGTGGCGGCCACGGAAGGGGCGGCGCCGGCGGGATGCCGGGGAGGCCCCGCCGGCGGTGCCGACGGAGCCCCCTTCGAGAGTGGTCCGGGTCACGGATCAGCCCTTTTCCGCAGCGTACTTCTCGGTCCAGAAGGTGTCCCACGACTCGAGCAGCTCGGTGGTCGACATGTTGCCGAGCAGCACGTTCTGCACGTCCTGGTCGGACTTCTGGATCCACTCGGTCCACCAGCTGACGCCGCGAGGCTGCTTGACGTTGACGTAGGTCTCGGGGTCCTCGGTCATCGTGACGTAGCTCGTCCACGGGCCCGAGGAGTAGAACTCGTCATCGGCTGCCTCGGAGATGATCGGCACGAGGCTGTTGGCCTGCGCGAACTCGGTGGCCGGCTCGGCCGACGAGAGGAACTCGACGAGCTTGACCGCGGCATCCTGGTGCTCGCTGTTCTCCGCGACGCCCCAGCCGGCGACGGCCAGCGGCTGCGCGGCCTTGCCCGACGGCCCGACGAGCAGCGGGGCGGTGTCCCACTGATCCTCGGTCAGAGAGGAGTCCTGCACGGTCGCGATGACCTCGGGGTCCTGCAGCAGGAACGCCGTGGTGCCGTTGGTGAAACCGGCGACCATCTCGGGGTAGCCCCACGACACGGCGGACGGCGGCGACGCCTCCTTGAAGAGGTCGAAGTAGTCGTCGACGGCTTCCTGTGCCTCGGGAGCGGCGAAGATCGTCGACCCGTTCTCCATCAGGAAGGCGTCATCGACGTCGAGGCCGTCGATCGTGTAGGCCTCGATAGCCGCGACCACATTGCTGTTCGCGTTCTGGCCACCGCGGAACGCGTAGCCGTAGATGTTGTTCGCGGGGTCCTGGATGGCGCTGGCCTGCTCGAGCAGATCCTTCCAGCTGTGCGGCGGGCCGTCGAAGCCCGCCTCCTCGACGAGGTCGGTGCGATAGAACAGCGAGAGGCCGTAGAAGCCGTACGGCACGAAGTAGCTCTTGCCGTCTGCGGCCACGGACGCCGACTGCGCGTTGTCGGTGAGGGCGTCCCAGCCGTCCCACTTCTCGAGGTCGGCCGAGATGTCGTGCAGCCAGCCGTTGTTCGCGAACGGTCCGACGGTGATGTCGCGGACCTCGAGGACGTCGACGCCCTTGCCCGACTGCAGCATCTGCTGGATCTTCGCGTCGGCCTGCTCGGTGGGCGGCGAGACGAGCTTGACCTTGATGTCGGGGTTCTCCTTCTCGAAGTCGTCGAGGAGTCCGCGCAGCAGGTCGGTGCGGGCAGGATTGGTCAGGCTCTCGACCATCTGCAGGGTGACGGTGCCGTCGGCGGACTCGCCGCCGCCTGCGGAACAGCCGGTGAGCGCGAGTGCGGCGACGGTGCCGATTCCCGCGGCGGTCGTCAAGATTCTGTTCTTCTTCACGAGGTGCCTCTCAGTTGGTGATGGTGGTGGGTCGGGTGGTGGGTGGAGGGGTGGGTCGGGTCAGGAGACGATGATGGAGTCGGCGGTGCGGATGCCGGCGCGGCGGAGGATCTGCGGGATGCAGCGCTCGACGAAGGCCTCGAAGTCGGACGCCTCTGTGTAGAGGTGCGCCGACAGGCGGAAGTAGCCGACGCCGCGGAAGCTGGTGAACGCGGTCTCGACGCCGGTCTCGTCGAGCAGGTCCATGCGCAGGGCATCGGCCTCTTCGCGGGTCGAGCCGAGTCCGAGCGGCAGACGCACGAGTCGCATCGACGGCACGGGCGAGGGCAACGGAGTGAGGGGGTCTTCGTCGCCGTAGGGGCGCAGGCCCTCGGCGATGATCTCGGCCCCGGCATCCGCCATCTGCGCCATCGCCTGGCGGGCGTTGTGCCACCCGAACTCGGACTCGATGAACTCGATCGACGCCGGGGTGGCGAGATAGGTCGTCGCGTCGATCGTGCCCTGGGTGTCGAAGCGCTCGGGGTATGGCTCGTTCGCCGCCCACGAGTCGATGAGCGGCCACAGGTCGTCGCGGTCGGGGGCGTTCGTGACGAGCAGGGCGGAACCGCGCGGGGCGCAGGGCCACTTGTGCAGGTTGCCGAACCACCAGTCGCCGCCGGCGACCGCGGCGGCATCGGCGACGAGACCGGGAGCATGAGCGCCGTCGACGAGGGTGCGGATGCCCCGTTCCGCCGCGAGCTCGGCGATGCGCCGGGTCGGCAGCATCCGCGCGGTCGGCGAGGTGATCTGGTCGACCACGATCAGGCGGGTGGCCGGAGTGAGTGCGTCGGCGAAGCGCTGCACGACCTCGTCGTCGGAGGCGAGCAGCGGCAGCTCGACGGCGCGGACGGATGCTCCGAAGCGGCGGGCCAGGCGCTGCGCGCCCATGGTGATCGCTCCGTAGCCCTGGTCGGTGACGAGGATCTCGTCGCCGCGCTCGAGGTGCAGGGCGTTGTAGACGACGGTCGCGGCGGCGGAGGCGTTCGGGACGAAGACGCTGTCTTCGGCATGGGCGCCGAGGAACGGAGCCGTGCGCTCGCGAGCGTCGCGCACCCGCTCGGCGATGCGGGGGAACCACTCGACCGGGCTGAGGTCGGCGCGACGTCGCAGGGCATCCTGCTGCTCGACGACGGCCGTGGGGACCGCGCCGAACGAGCCGTGGTTCAGGTGGATCACGTCGGGATCGAGCGGCCACGCATCACGGGCTCGGATGCCGGAGTTCAGCGTGAGCGGTGCGGGGAAGAGTGGTGCGGGCATCGGTCCTCGTCGGTGCAGTGGGGGAGTTGTTGCACAACTTTGCCACACGGCTTTCGAAATGGCTACGAAAAGGCGAGGATGAAACATAGTTGTCATACGAATTTGACGAAGGGTCTGCGTCCGACAGACTCAGCAAGGGGATCGGGCGGTGTCAGGAGGATGACGATGAGCGCACTGGACACAGCGCTGCACGGGCTGCGTGCGCTGATCGCGGACGGCGAGCTGCGTCCCGGCGACCGTCTGCCGAGCGAGGGTGAGCTGTGCGAGACGCTCGGCGTCTCACGCGGATCGCTGCGCGAAGCCATCCGCATGCTGGCCGCCCTCGGTGTGCTCGAGACCCGGCACGGCTCGGGCAGCTACGTCAGCGAGCTGCGCGCCGCCGACCTGATCGGCAGCCTCTCTCTCACGGTCGGACTCCTGCCCATGGCCGGGGTGCTCGAACTGACGGAGCTTCGCCGGGTGCTCGAGCCCCACGCGGCTGCGCTCGCCGCGGCCCGCATCGACGCCGCCACGATCGAGACGCTCAGCGGCGTGCTCGATGAGATCGAGGCGAGCGACGACTTCGAGGACCACTCCCGCCTCGACCACGCCTTCCACATGACGATCTCGGAGGTCGCCGGCAACGACGCGCTCACGAGCCTGATCGACGTGCTGCGCTCTCGCTCGCGGGCCTATCGGATCCCGGATGCCGGCGACGCCGCCGAACTCAAGCTCCACTCGGATGCCGGGCACCGGGCGATCCTCCGCGGACTCGCGGCGGCGGACCCGGTCGCGGCGTCGGCTGCGGCATCCGCCCACGTGGCTCAGACCGAGTACTGGGTGCGCCGGTACACCGATACGGATCTGCGAGCCGAAGGATCGTCCGTCGAGTCGCCCTGAGTGACGACGATCGCCCTCTCATTTCTCCCGTTCTGCACAGTTCGCCTCGGTCTGCACAGGCGTGCGGTCGCCCCGTGGGCCGTGCGGGACGCTGTGTGCGTATCGGGCGGAGGGGACGCCGCGGTCAGGCGAGGGTGATGTCGACCTGGATCTCCGTGGCGATGCGCTCGAGGTCGCGACGCAGGGCATCGATGTCGACCGACGACGGAACCCGCGCGATCACGGATGCCTCGAACAGACGGCCGCCGGCCATCGCGGCATCCCGGGTCTCGGTCGCGAGCTCCTCGATGCTGAGTTCGTGCGCGTTCAGCACGTTCGAGACCTCGCGGACGATGCCGGATCGGTCGTTGCCCAGCACCCGGATCTCGAGTCGCTGCTCGTCCTCCGCGTCGTCATCAGGCGTTCCGGTGAGGACGGCGAGCGTCAGGAGCCCCTGTCCCTGAAGTCCGCGGAGCGCCGTCTGCAGCTCGTCGGAACGGTCGGCGGCGACCGAGACCTCGATCACTCCGGCGAAGGTGCCCGCGAGCTCGGCCAGCGAGCTGTTCTCCCAGTTTCCGCCGTGGGCATCGACGACATCGGCGACGGCTGCGACGAGTCCGGGGCGATCGGCACCCGCGACAGTGAGGATGAGAGTAGTCATGCGGCCAGCGTAGCCGGAGCGCCTCGGCCCGCGACGTGCCATGACTCCGGAGAATGTGGCCGCTCGACCCCGAGGAAGCGTGTTCTCCCGGATGACCTGCCCGGATCTCCGGAGTCATGGAAGCGGAACGAGGGTCAGTCGACCCAGACCCCGGTCTCGAGGAAGTGATCGAGGCGGGTGCGATGCGGGTCGAGGTCCCAGCCCTGCTCGGCGACCCACTCATCGTTGAAGTACGTGCCGGCGTAGCGGATGCCGCTGTCGCAGATGAGCGTGACGATGCTGCCGGTCTCGCCCGCCGCGCGCATGCGCGCGATCAGCTGGAATGCGCCGTACAGGTTGGTGCCGGTCGAACCTCCGGCCCAGTGCAGGGTGCGCTCGCGCAGCATCCGGATCGCGGCGATCGACCCCGCGTCGGGCACGCGGATCATCTCGTCGATCACACTGGGCACGAACGAGGCCTCGACGCGCGGGCGGCCGATGCCCTCGATGCGACTGGGGCGTCCGGCCGGCGCGTCGACGGTGCCCGCCCATCCGTCGTAGAACGCCGAACCCTCGGGGTCGACGACCGCGATCTGCGTCTCGTGGCGGCGGTACTTCACGTACCGGCCGAAGGTGGCGCTCGTGCCGCCGGTGCCTGCGCCCACGACGATCCAGCGGGGGATCGGATGCCGTTCCTGCGACAGCTGGCTGAACACGCTCTCGGCGATGTTGTTGTTGCCGCGCCAGTCGGTCGCCCGCTCGGCGAACGTGAACTGGTCGAGGTAGTGGCCATGGCATTCGGAGGCCAGGCGCTGAGCCTCAGGAGACATGTCCTCGGCACGGTCGACGAAGTGACAGCGTCCGCCGTAGAACTCGATGAGGTCGATCTTCTCCTGGCTGGTCGAGCGCGGTACGACGGTGACGAAGGGCAGCCCCAGCATCCGCGCGAAGTACGCCTCGGAGACGGCCGTCGATCCGCTGGAGGACTCGACGAGAGTGGAGTCCTCGGTGATGCGTCCGTTGACGAGTCCGTACAGGATCAGCGAGCGCGCGAGACGGTGCTTGAGCGACCCGGTCGGATGCACCGACTCGTCTTTCAGGTACAGGTCGATGCCCCACTCGGGTGGCAGCGGGAAGAGGTGCAGATGGGTGTCGGCGCTGCGGTTGGCGTCGGCTTCCAGCAGGGCGATCGCGGTGCTGGTCCAGTCGCTCATGCTTCGAGCGTAACGCTCCTCTAGCGGGGCGTGTAGCCGCCCTCGCCCGTCTCGCCGTCGTACGTGAAGACCTCGTCCTCGAGGGTGATCTGGATGTCGTCGCCGAGGGGCTGCTGGGCGAGCAGACGCTCCTCGAGCATCGTCATGCGCTCCTCGTACTCCTGCGCCTGCGCATCGTCGACACCCCAGATGGTGGCGACCTTCATGTCGGTGAGGAAGTAGAGGAAGGCGGAGACGGCCGTGCGGTTGAACTCGGTGTCGGGGATGCTCTGCCAGAGCGCGCCGCTGTCGCGCAGGCGCTTGTACTCGTCGATCTTCGCCTGGAGCGCGTCGGCGATGGCGGAGGCATCGGCGTCGCCCGAGCCGTCGGAGTCCGGGTCGCCCTGCGGTGCCTCGGAAGGCGCTGCGGGCTCTTCCGTGACGCTCGTGGCCGGAGGCGCGGTCGCCGGTTCGGTGCGCGAGCTCAGCAGCAGGCTCACGGCCACCGCGATGCCCACGACGACGATCAGCACGAACGCCGCGACCGCTGCGATGACGATGCCGACGGTCCGTCCTGAACGCGGAGGAGGAGGCGCGGACGGGGAAGCATATGCGGCGCCGTAGGGAGGCGACGGCTGCCCCGGGTGCGGCGGCGGGTACGCGGCCATCTGCGGATGCTGCCCCGGCTGGGAGGCAGAGGCGTACGGCGGCAGCGGCGCGGGCGGCCCGGGGATCCCGCCCAGCGGCGGGGCCAGCGGGACGGAGGATCCGAGCTGTCCCGGCGCCGCGGCAGGCGGCGGAGGGATGACCGGGTCGGAGTCGGATGCCGGTGGATGCGCGTCGTCGACCATCGTGTCTTCCCCCGATCGCATCGCCCCGTGCGATGCGTGCTCTCGTTCCAGGCTAGTCCGCGACCCGTGCTCGGCCGACCCACCTGTGAGTGGATGCCGCGTGCGGATGCGGCTAGCGGACGGTGCCGGCGCGCGAGGTGCTGCCGTCGCCGTCGACGTGCAGCAGCGACGCCTGCGACAGCTCCTGCTGCAGCTGGAACTCGAAGCGCGAGCGGTCGCCGCGGTGGTGCGCCACGAAGTACTCGATCGGCGTGCCGTCGGAGGAACGGCTCACGCTGCGCAGTCGCAGCAGGGCGGAGCCGGCGCTCACCCCCAGATGCTGCGCCTGCTCGTGGGTCGCGACGGTGGCCTCGGCCGAGCGGACGCCGCTGGTCGCCACGATGTCGTGATCGGCGAGCAGGCGGTACAGGGACCGCTCCGAGAGGTCGACGCCGAGCGTGACTCCGCCGACGGCATCCGGCATCCAGGTGGTCGAGAGCGACCAGGGTTCGCCGTCGACGTGACGCAGACGGTCGAGCACCACGACCGGTGCGCCAGGGTCGACCTCGAGTGCCGCCGCGATCTCGTCGTCGGCGAGAGTCTGCTCGTGGCGCAGGACGTCGCTGTGCACGTGCCCGCCGCGGCGCTCGACGTCGTCGTAGAGGCCGATCAGCGTGTGCACCAGGCTCTCGCTCGTGCGGGGGCGCGACACGAACGTGCCCTTGCCCTTGACGCGTTCGACGAGCCCCTCGTGCTCGAGCTGGGCCAACGCCTGGCGCACCACGGTGCGCGAGATGCCGTACCGCTCGCAGAGGCGGTGCTCGCCGGGCAGCGGGTCGCCGGGCTGCAGGCCGTCTCGCGAGATGCCGTCGACGATCAGCTGACGCAGCTGGTCGTACATGGGCGCGGCGGAGTGGCGGTCGATCGTGTCGTTCATATCAGTACGCCACTCCCGCGTGCAGGATCACGTTCGCGTAGGGGGTGAACTCTCCCGAGCGCACGAACGCGCGCGCCGAGTGGGTCAGCTTCTTGAAGTCGACGTGAGGGATGAGCTCGATCTCGAAGTCCTGATCGGCGAAGCGCTCGCGCAGCGCGGCCAGCACCTCGGGGCTCTTCTCGGCGACCTCGGCCGACACCGTCGCTCCCTCCACGACGAGCTCGGCGAGCACGGTGTCGAGCACGTCGAAGAATCCCGGAGCGCCGGGACGATAGGCGAGGTCGATGCGCTCGGATCCGGGCGGGATGGGCAGGCCGGCGTCGGTGACCACCAGCAGATCGGTGTGGCCGGTCTCGCTGATCACGCGCGAGAGTGCGGGGTTGATGGTCGTCGCTGTCTTGCGCATGATGTCTCCTCGGGGGTGTCAGTGGGCTTCTCGGGCGGCCAGGAAGGCGTCGACCTCGGCCCGCAGCGGCAGGCTGGGCGACGCGCCCTGCTTCGTGACGGCGAGGGCTCCGGCGGCGGTCGCCAGGCGAACGGCATCCGTCAGCTCCCAGCCGTTGGCGAGGGCGGCGCCGAGATACCCGGCGTAGGCGTCGCCGGCCGCGGTGGTGTCGACGGCCTCGACAGGGAAGGGCGGGATGACGAATGCTCCCGCTGCGGTCACGACGCACGAGCCCTGACCCGCGAGCGTGATCACGGCGGCGCCGACGCCCCGGTCGAGGAACCAGCGTCCGGCGATCTCCGCCGACGCGGCATCCGTCACCTCGACGCCGCTGAGCACCGAGGCCTCGGTCTCGTTCGGGGTGACGATGTCGATGCTCGCCCACACGGCGTCATCCAGCGGAGCGGCGGGGGCGGGGTCGAGGATGACGGTCATGCCGTGCTCGCGTCCTCGTGACGTGATGTGCGCGGTGAGCGCCGAGGGCGTCTCGAGCTGGGTGAGCAGCACCGACGTGGTCGGCGCGAGGGCTTCGAGCGCCGCGTCGATCTGCTCGGTGCTGAGCGCGGCGTTGGCCAGAGGCACCATGACGATGTCGTTCTGCGCCGAGGCGTCGACGCGGATGTGCGCGATGCCCGTCGGGCCCGGCACCGTGCGGAGGTGCGTGAGGTCGACTCCGGCCTCGCTCAGCCCGTCGACGACGAGGTCGTGGAAGAGGTCGTCTCCCACGCATCCGACGAAGCTCGTGCGGGCCCCCGATCGTCCGGCGGCGACCGCCTGATTCGCGCCCTTGCCGCCGAGCATCAGGGTGAACTCGTTGCCGAGGATGGTCTCTCCGCGGGCGGGGAGCCTGGTCGAGAAGGTCGTCACGTCTGCGGTCACGCTGCCGACGATGACGACGCCGGTGCGATCGGGCGAGGTGGCGGCTGTCATGGCACTCCTGATCGTCGTCGATGCGGGGTGCTTTGACATCCTCCGCGGCTGTCATTACATTAGCCGAATCCGAACCTGTAACGACAGGTTGTGCACAAGGAGACCCGATGACCGCGCTGGCCCCCCGTCTCTATGTCGATAGCGCGGACGTCGACCGCGTCGCCTCCCTCCTCACCGCGGGCGTCGTGCACGGCGTGACGACCAACCCCACGATCCTCGAGCGTGGTGGCCGCACCGCCGCGGAGATCCCCGACCTCTACGCCCGCTGGTCGGACGAGGGCGCCCGCGAGATCTTCTTCCAGACGTGGGGCGGCGACACCGCATCCTTCCTCCGCAACGCCGAGGGCATCCGTGCGCTGGGCGATCGCGTGGCCGTGAAGGTGCCGGCGACCCGCGACGGCTTCGCCGCGGCATCCGCTCTGGTGCGCGACGGCGCGACCGTGCTCGTCACCGCCGTCTACTCGGTCGCACAGGCGCTGGCATGCGCCTCGATCGGGGCGCAGTACATCGCCCCCTACCTCGGACGGATGCGGGATGCCGGCATCGACGGGGATACGGTGATCGCCCGCATGCAGGAGGTGTGCGCGGGCAGCGACTCGAACGTGCTCGCGGCCAGCCTGCGATCACCTGACGACATCACCGGTCTGCGTCTCGCGGGGGTGCCGTACTTCACGGCGGCACCCGACGTGATCGAGCAGGTGCTGTTCCACGAGGTCAGCGACAGCTCCGCCGCCGAGTTCGACGCGGCGATGGGGCGGCTCGGGGCCTGAGTCGCACTTCGGCGGGTGGGTCAGCGTCGGCCAGACGCGCCAGATTCGGCCCGACGTCACGGATACGGCCGAGCGAAGCGCATCTGGCCGAACGTGCCGGTGAGGGCCCGGGCGACGAAAGCGTGCAGGGAAGGCCCGAGGGACGCGTGGCCGAGAAAAGGCGTCGCTGCGTCAGGCGGATGCCGCCTGGCGCAGCCACCGCTCGACGCCGGCGATGTGCGCCGTGGCGAGCGAGGTGGCGAGACCCGAATCGCGCCGGGCGATGGCGTCGGCGATCGCCCGGTGCTCCGAGAGGGTGCGCTCGACCGCTCCGCCCTCGGTGAGACCACGCCACACGCGGGCGCGCACGGTCTGACTGCTCAGGTGCTCGATGAGGCTGGCGAGATAGGCGTTGCCGGCCATGCCGACGATCTCACGGTGGAAGCGGATGTCGTGCTCGACGAGCTCTTCGATGCTGACCGTCGGATCGATGGAGGCGACCTCGCTCTCGAGGCCGGCGATCGCGGCGTCGCTGCCGAGGGTGGCCGCGAGGCCGGTCGCCTGCGACTCCAGCATCCGCCGCACTGCGAAGATCTCGAGCATCGAGTCGTCGTCGTGCATGTCGACCACGAACGAGATCGCCTCGAGCAGCAGGTGGGGCTCCAGGCTGGTGACATAGGTGCCGTCACCGCGGCGCACGTCGAGCACCCGGATCACCTCGAGCGCCTTCACGGCCTCGCGCATCGAGTTGCGTGACAGGCCGAGCCGTTCGGACAGCTCCTTCTCGGGAGGGAGGCGATCGCCGGGTGCGAGTTCGCCCGACACGATCATCGCCTTGATCTTCTCGATCGCGTCGTCAGTCACTGCCATGGCGTCATCCTAGCCATTCATCGGATGTCTGCGGCAGGATGGGGGCATGCGCGTACTCGATTCGCACCTGCACCTCTGGGACCCCGAGCTTCTGCACTACACGTGGCTCGAGGGTCCGCTCGCCTGGCTGTTCGGTGCGACCGAGATCGAGCACGCCCGCATCGCCCGCGCGACGACCGAGCGCGCGGTGTTCGTGCAGGCCGAGACCGTCGAAGACGACTTCCTTGAAGAGGTGCGGTGGGTGGCCGGGCTCGCGCCCCGCGTCGGGGTGGTCGGCATCGTCGCGGGGGCGCGTCTGGATCGCGGCACCGACACCACCGCGCACCTCGAAGGACTCGCCGCCGAGCCGCTCGTGGTCGGCGTGCGGCACAACCTGCAGGGCGAACCCGACGGACTGGCGGTCTCGGCCGACTTCGTCACCGGCGCGCGCGAGGTCGCGGCGCGCGGCTGGGCCTTCGACGCCTGCGTGCGCGCCGCGCAGCTGCCCGAGGTGGCCCGGCTCGCGGGGGCGGTGCCCGAGCTGCGGATGGTGCTCGATCACCTCGGCAAGCCCGAGGTCGGCACGGCGAAGGCCCCGGTGGCGCCGACCATGGAATGGGTGCGCGATCTCGACGACCTGGCACGGCATCCGAATGTGTGGTGCAAGCTCTCGGGGCTGCCCGGAGAGGCCGGAGGCGACTGGTCGGCCGAGCAGCTGCATCCGTTCCTCGACGCCGCGGCCGACGCGTTCGGCGTCGAGCGGCTGATGTGGGGCAGTGACTGGCCGGTCTCGGTCATCGGACCCCCGGAGGAGGGCGACCCGTACGCGAACGTCGACGGATCGCCCATGTACCAGCCGACGGCTCGGATCAGATGGGCGGATGCGGTGATCGCCTGGGCCGAGCGCCGCGGGCACGACGTCGACGCGATCATGTGGACGAACGCCGAGGAGTTCTACCGGATCGGCGAGCGGCCGACGCATGAGGACGCTCGGGAGGAGCGGCCGCGCCGCGGCATCCTGGGTTGGCTGCGCGGCGGTCGCTCGTAGCGCCCGCTGTCCGGGGCAGGGACCGGGACAGTGGGCGACGCGGCGGTCAGCCCCCGACGGGACGGAGCCGCAGCTGAGCCATGCCGCCGTCGACCTCGATGAACGTGCCCGTGGTCGAGCCCGCGGCGGGGCTCACCAGGTAGGCGACCGCCGCGGCGACCTCGTCGGGTGAGACCAGGCGGCCATGCGGCTGGCGGGCCTCGAGGGCGGCGCGCTCGGCGGCCGGGTCGTCGGCCGAGTCGAGCAGCCGGCCGACCCACGGGGTGTCGGCGGTGCCGGGGTTGACGGCGTTGACGCGGATGCCCTCGCGCAGGTGATCGGCGGCCATGGCACGGGTCAGGGCCGAGACGGCGCCCTTCGACGCGCTGTAGAGCGCGCGCTGGGGAAGGCCGGTGGTCGAGGCGATGGATGCCGTGTTGCAGACCGCCGCGCTCGGCGACTTCTTGAGCCACGGCAGCGCCGCCGACGTGACGCGGGCGATGCCCGTGACGTTGATCGAGAGCACACGCGCCCACTCGTCGTCGTCGTTGGCGCTGATGTCGCCCTGGGCGCCGACCCCGGCGTTGTTCACGACGATGTCGATGCGCCCGAACCTCTCGGCGACGGCGGCCACGGCGGCATCGACCGATGCACGGTCCGACACGTCGGCCGTGAAAGCGGCGAAGGCGGCATCCGCTCCTGAGGTGTCGCGGTCGAGCACCGCGATCTGCGCGCCGTCGGCGTGCAGGCGGGCGGCGATGGCCGCTCCGATCCCGGATGCTCCGCCGGTCACGATCGCGACGAGTCCGTCGAGTGCGCTGCTCACTTCTGTGCCTCCCATGCCACGAACTCCTGGCGCTGATGCCCGAGTCCTTCGATCTCGATGTCGACCACGTCGCCCGCCGTCAGATAGGGGAACTTGCCCCCGAAGGCCACGCCCTGGGGAGTGCCCGTGAGGATCAGGTCGCCCGGCTCGAGCGTGACGTACTGCGACAGGTGGTGCACGATCACGCGCACGTCGAAGATCATGTCGTCGGTGTTCGAATCCTGACGCGCTTCGCCGTTCACCCAGCTGCGCAGCCGCAGGTCGTCGACGTCGACCTCGTCGGGTGTCACCAGCCAGGGGCCGGTCGGGTTGAAACCGGGGGCGATCTTGCCCTTCGACCACTGCCCGCCCGAGACCTCCATCTGGAAGGCGCGCTCCGAGACGTCGTTCGCCACCACGTAGCCGGCGATGTGGGCGTCGGCGTCGTCGGGCGAATCGAGGTAGGCGGCGCGGGCGCCGATCACGATGCCGAGCTCGACCTCCCAGTCGGTCTTCTCGCTGCCGCGGGGGATCGTGACCGCATCGTTCGGGCCGACCACCGTGTTCGGCGTCTTCAGGAACATGATCGGGACGGTCGGCGGCTCGGAGCCGGACTCGCGGGCGTGCGCCGCGTAATTCTGGCCGATGCAGATGACGGCGCTCGGGCGCGCGATCGGCGCGCCGATGCGCATCGCCGCGGCATCCCCGAGAACCGGCAGTTCGTCGGCGGCGCGGGCCGCGGCGACGCGAGCCCGGAAATCACCGGCGAGGAAATCACCGTTCACATCGGATGTCACAGAGCGCAGATCGAGGTAGCGGTCGCCTTCGACGAGGACGGGGATCTCGGCGCCGGGGGTGCCTAGCCGTGCGAACTTCATGTCTCTCCTGCTCAGTGAGGTGTCCGTGGGTGACGAGGCGCGTCAGTGCGGCCCGTCTCGTTGACAGTATAGACATCCGATGTTTACACTCCAAGAGATCTGCACGGATATCCGTCCCGTGCACGAGAGGAACCCGTGAGCCGCATCGTCGCCCTCGACACGACCGACATCCGCTTCCCGACATCGCTGAGTCTGGACGGATCGGATGCCATGAATCCCGACCCCGACTACTCGGCCGCATACGTGATCGTGCGCACGGATGCCGAGGACGGCATCGACGGCCACGCGTTCGTCTTCACGATCGGGCGCGGCAACGATGTGCAGGTCGCCGCGATCGACGCGCTCGCCGGGCACCTCGTCGGTCGCGAGATCGAGCCGCTGCTCGACGACATGGGCACGACGTTCCGCGACATCATCGGCGACTCGCAGCTGCGCTGGCTCGGCCCCGAGAAGGGCGTCATGCACATGGCCATCGGCGCGGTCATCAACGCGCTGTGGGACATCAAGGCCAAGCGGGCCGGGCTGCCGCTGTGGCAGCTGCTCGCGCGGATGACGCCCGAGGAGCTCGTGGGACTCGTCGACTTCCGCTACCTCACCAATGCGCTGACGCCCGAGGACGCCCTCGAGATCCTGCGCGCCGCCGAGCCGGGACGCCTCGAGCGCGAACGAGAACTGCTCGCCACCGGATACCCCGGCTACACGACCAGCCCCGGATGGCTCGGATACTCCGACGAGAAGCTCGAACGGCTCGCCCGCGAGGCGATGGCCGACGGCTTCACCCAGATCAAGCTCAAGGTCGGCGCCGACCTCGACGACGACATCCGCCGTTTCCGCAAGGCCCGCGAGGTGTGCGGACCGGACTTCCCCATCGCGATCGACGCCAACCAGCGGTGGGAGGTGTCGGAGGCGATCGAATGGATAGGCGCGCTCGCCGAGTTCCACCCCGCCTGGATCGAAGAGCCCACGAGCCCCGACGACGTGCTCGGTCACGCCGAGATCGCCAGGGGGTGGCACCCATCCGCGTCGCCACCGGCGAGCACGCCCAGAACCGCGTCATCTTCAAGCAGCTGCTGCAGGCCGAGGCGATCTCGGTCATGCAGATCGACGCCGTGCGCGTCGCGGGCGTCAACGAGAACATCGCCAACCTGCTGCTGGCCGCGAAGTTCGGTGTGCCGGTCTGCCCGCATGCCGGCGGCGTCGGGCTGTGCGAGGCCGTGCAGCACCTCTCGATGTTCGACTTCGTCGCCGTCACCGGCACCCGCGAAGGGCGGATGATCGAATTCGTCGACCACCTGCACGAGCACTTCGTGATCCCCACCGACATCCAGGGCGGGTCGTACATGGCGCCCACGGCGCCCGGATCCGGCATGGAGATGAAGGCCGAGAGCATCGCCGCGTACACGTGGACGGGGCAGCATGTCGGGGTCTGATGCTCTGGCGGTTCCGCCCCTCGGATACGGGGCCGCGAATGTCGGCAACCTCTTCCGCGCGCTGAGCGATGACGAGGCGTGGGCGGTGCTCGATGCGGCGTGGGACAGCGGCATCCGCTACTTCGACACCGCTCCGCATTACGGGCTCGGGCTCTCGGAGCGTCGTCTCGGGGCGTTCCTGCAGACCAAACCGCGCGACGAGTACGTGCTGTCGACCAAGGTCGGCCGCCTGCTGCGACCGAACCCCGACCACGACGGCGGCCTCGACACCGCGAACGACTTCCATGTTCCCGACGATCTGCAGCGCGTGTGGGACTTCTCGGCTGAGGGGATACGCACCAGTCTCGATGAGTCCCGCGAACGTCTCGGGATCGAGCGCATCGACCTGCTCTACCTGCACGACCCCGAGCGGCATGACCTGGATCTCGCGCTCGCCGAGGCGCTGCCGGCGCTCGAGCAGCTGCGTCGCGACGGCGAGGTGACTGCCGTCGGCATCGGCTCGATGGTGTCGGATGCGCTCGCCGCCTCCGTGCGGTCGGCCGACCTCGACCTGGTCATGGTCGCGGGCAGATACACGCTGCTCGAACAGCCGGCGGCGGCCGAGGTGCTGCCGGCGTGCCGAGAGACCGGGACAGGGATCGTCGCGGCATCCGTCTTCAACTCCGGGCTGCTGGCATCGAACGAACCTCGCCGCGACGGGCGATACGAGTACGGGCAGCTTCCCGACGAGCTGTGGGAGCGGCTGCTGCGCATCGCACGGGTGTGCGCCGAGCACGACGTGCCGCTGCCCGCCGCCGCGATCCAGTTCCCGCTGCAGTCAGACGTGGTGCGCTCGGTGGTGGTCGGAGGAAGCCGGCCAGGGCAGCTGACGCAGAATGCCGAGTATGCGGCGCTCGAGATTCCTGGCGCGCTGTGGAATGAGCTCGCTGCAGAGGGGCTGATACCGGGCTGAGCCGGACGGCGGCGCGTTCACAATTCAGCACAGGTCTGCGCTAGTGGCGGTCTGGGGCTTCGGCGGCGGCATCAGTGCGGATTCGTGCTGAATTGTGAACCGAGCCCGCGCCATAACTCTGGATAGCCGGGACGGAATGGCGGGCTGAGACGCCCTGGCGTGAGTTCGACGTGCGCTTCTCCGGAGTTGTGGAAGCCGGACGGCGCGCGTTCACAATTCAGCATAGGTCTGCGCTAGTGGGCGGTCTGGGGCTTCGGCGGCGGCATCAGTGCGGGTTCGTGCTGAATTGTGAACCGGGCCTGCGCCATAACTCTGGATAGCCGGGGCGGAACGGCAGCGCCAGACGCCAGGGCTCGGACTGGGTGGGCGCTTCTCCGGAGTTATGGAGTCGCACCGGCGACGCGACGGCGGAGACGAGGCTCAGCGGCCGACGGTCGACTCGCGGACCACGAGCTCGGCGGCGAACGGTGTGGGAGCGGGGAGGTCGGCCGTGGGGTCTGTGAGCTGACGGATGAGTGCCGCGCCCGCCGCGCGGCCGATCTCGTACCCGGGCTGTCGCACGCTCGTCAGCGGCACGACGCTCTGGTGGGCCTGCGCGACGTCGTCGAAGCCGACCAGCGCGATCTCCTCGGGCACGCGGATGCCCCGGCGCAGCAGCTGGGTGAGCACGCCGATCGCCACCATGTCGTTGGCGGCGAAGATCGCGTCGGGGCGTTCGGTGGCAGGCATCTCGGCGATCCGCGCGCCGACGTCGAGGCCGTCCTCGGTCGTCAGGTGCGGCACGTCGATCACATCGGCCGTCGCCCCGGCCGCGGTGACGGCATCGCGCAGCCCGAGGAGGCGGTCGTTCGACTGGCTGACGCTCGGCGCCCCCAGGAAGAGGATGCGGCGGCGGCCGAGCGACAGCAGGTGCTCGCCCGCCAGCCGTCCGCCGCCGCGGTCGTCGAACAGCACCGAACCGACGGTCGGCGAATCGGGGATCGGGCCGACGACGACCGAGCGGATGCCGCGATCGGCGAGCTGTTCGAGCCGGGGCACCACGTCTTCGAGCGGGTAGATGACGATGCCCTGCACCCGGTGCGCCTCGAACATGTCGATGTTGCCGCGTTCGGTGTCGGCGTCGCGGTTGCTGTTGCTGAAGAACAGCGACCAGCCGCCCTCGCGGGCCACGTCTTCGACCCCGCGCGAGAGCTCGTGGAAGTACGGCAGCCAGGCGTCGAGAAGAATCAGCGCCAGCGCCTTGCTGGAGCCGGCTCGCAGTTGACGGGCGGATTCGTTGGGCACGTAGCCGAGCTGCGCGATCGCCTCCCTCACCTTCGCCGCGCTCGATTCGCCGAGCACATGCGGGTGGTTGAGGTAGTTCGAGACGGTCGAGGAGGACACCCCGGCGAGAGCGGCGACGTCTTTGACGCTGGCGGGCATGGAGCTCCTGTCGACTGCGCGTCGACGCAGGACGGTCGGCGGCGAGTCCAGAGTAGCCCAGCGATTGCAACGTGCCAAGAAAGTTCTTGACACCGCATCCCCGACCCGCGTACGGTGACCTGAACGCAGAGTTGCAACGTGCCAATCCTGCCGAGGCGAAGGTGCCGCACACCCGTCTCCGAGAGGTCTCATGAACATCGGATGCCACGGGCTCGTCTGGACCGGACACTTCGATGCCGACGGCATCCGTCTCTCCGTCGAGAAGACGAAGGCGGCCGGATTCGACCTGATCGAGTTCCCGCTGATGGACCCGTTCTCGTTCGACGTCACCGCGGCGAAGGACGCGCTCGAAGAGCACGATCTCGCCGTCAGCGCCTCGCTCGGACTCTCGGGAGCGACCGACGTGACGAGCTCCGACCCGGCTGTCGTGGCCGCGGGGGAGGCCCTGCTGCTCAGGGCGGTCGACGTGCTCGCGGACCTCGGCGGCCAGCACTTCTGCGGCGTGATCTACAGTGCGATGCAGAAGTACATGGACCCGGTGACGGCCGAGGGGCTGGAGAGCAGTCGGCAAACGATCGCCCGCGTCGCCGACCATGCCGCAGAGCGCGGCATCTCGGTCTCGCTCGAGGTCGTGAACCGCTACGAGACGAACGTGCTGAACACCGCACGGCAGGCGCTCGCCTACCTCGCCGAGGTCGATCGGCCGAACCTCGGCATCCACCTCGACACGTACCACATGAACATCGAGGAGTCGGATATGTTCGCGCCGGTCCTCGACGCGGCTCCGGCCCTGCGCTACGTGCACATCGGCGAGAGCCACCGCGGCTATCTCGGCACCGGCACCGTCGACTTCGACACCTTCTTCAAGGCGCTGGGCCGCATCGGCTACGACGGTCCGATCGTGTTCGAGTCGTTCTCGTCAGCCGTCGTCGCCCCCGATCTCAGCCGCATGCTCGGCATCTGGCGCAACCTGTGGACCGACAACGTCGAGCTCGGAGCGCACGCCAACGCCTACATCCGCGACAAGCTCGTCGCGGTCGACTCGATCCGGCTGCACTGAGCCGGGCCGTCGCCTCGATCCGCCGACCTGTTGCCAACTTGTTATTACAGGTCTTCCCATCCGAAGAAGTCTTAGTTACATTTAGATACAACTTGCGCAGGGTGGGGCGTAAGACGCAGAATTGATCCGATGTTTCCGGACCCGACCGGAATATCGCATCACGACCTTCAAGGAAGCAGGTGAGCACATGAGTGACCCCATTCTCAGAGTCGACGGGATCAGCAAGGGATTCCCCGGTGTGCAGGCTCTCAAGGATGTGCACCTCGAGGTGCGAGCCGGCGAGGTGCTGGTGCTCGTGGGCGAGAACGGCGCCGGCAAGTCGACCCTGATGAAGATCCTCTCGGGGATCTACACCAAGGACGAGGGCACCATCACGTTCGAGGGCCAGGAGGTCGAACTCACCAGCCCGCTGCAGGCGCAGCAGCTCGGCATCACGATCATCCACCAGGAACTCAACCTGATGCCCGATCTCACCGTGGCGCAGAACATCTTCGTGGGTCGCGAGCCCACCACCGGCCCCTTCCTGTCGGAGCGCAAGCTCAACGCGCAGACGGCCGAACTGCTGCAGCGCCTCGGCATCAGGGTCAACCCGCGACAGCTCGTCGGCGAGCTGACCGTGGCCGAGCAGCAGATGGTCGAGATCGCCAAGGCGCTCTCGTTCAACGCCAAGGTGCTCATCATGGACGAGCCCACCTCGGCGCTCACCGACTCCGAGACCGAGACCCTGTTCCTGCTGATCGAGCAGCTGCGCGCCTCGGGGACCGGCATCGTCTACATCTCGCACCGCATGGACGAGCTGCGGCGTCTCGCCGACCGGGTCACGGTGCTCCGTGACGGCACATACATCGGATCACTGGAGAAGTCAGAGGTCAGCGTCCCGAAGATCATCGAGATGATGGTCGGCCGCGTGATCGACGAGGGAACCCGTCCGCAGGCCCGCGATCACATCAACGACCCGATCGTGCTCGACGTGCAGGGACTCTCGACCAAGAACCTCCTCAAGGACGTCTCGTTCCAGCTGCACAAGGGCGAGATCCTCGGCTTCGCCGGGCTCATGGGCGCCGGGCGCACCGAGACCGCGCGGGCCATCATCGGTGCCGACCACCGCGACGGCGGCACGATCGCGATCGGCGGCGACCCGGTGCGCATCGGACAGCCGGCGGATGCGGTCAAGCACGGCCTCGGCTACCTCTCCGAGGACCGCAAGCTGCTGGGCCTGATGCTCGAGCAGGACGTGACCTTCAACACCGTGCTCGCCTCGCTCGGGTCGTACGCCAACGGCATCGGCTGGATGGGCGACGCGAAAGCGAAGAACCGCACCAAGGAGTACGTGCAGCAGCTGCGGGTCAAGACGCCCTCGGTGAACCAGGTCGTGAAGCTGCTCTCGGGAGGGAACCAGCAGAAGGTCGTCATCGCCCGGTGGCTGATGCGCGACTGCGACATCCTCATCTTCGACGAGCCGACCCGAGGGATCGACGTCGGCGCGAAGGAGGAGATCTACCGCCTCATGCAGCAGCTCGCTGACCAGGGCAAATCCATCATCGTCATCTCATCGGAGCTCCCCGAGATCCTCCGCGTCGCGAACCGCATCGCGGTCTTCGCGAACGGTCGGATCACCGGGACGCTCCGCAACGAGGAAGCCAGCCAGGAGAAGATCATGCAACTCGCAGCCCACGGGGAGGAAGACTGATGAGCACCCCACAGCAGTCCGGATCGTCGACGACGACGATCATCCAGACGGCGGTCGATGAGAACACCGACAAGCGCGACTTCGGCGGGTTCCTCCGTCGCCAGCTGCAGCAGTCGCTCGCCTTCGGCACGCTGATCGTCCTGGTGATCTTCTTCTCGATCGCCAGCCCGAACTTCTTCACCTTCAGCAACATCGCCACGGTGCTGCTGTCGACGGCGGTCATCGGCATCCTCGCCCTCGGCACGACCTTCGTCATCATCACCGGCGGCATCGATCTCTCGATCGGCACCGGTATGGCGCTGTGCGCCGTGATGACGGGTGTCTTCGTGACCAACATGGGACTCCCCGTCTGGGTCGGGGTGATCGGCGGTGTGCTCACGGGTGTCCTCATGGGACTCGTGAACGGCATCAACATCACGTTCCTCCGGCTGCCGCCCTTCATCGCGACCCTCGCGATGATGATGATCGCCGGCGGACTCGCCCTCGTCATCTCGAACGTCTCGCCGATCTACTTCTCGACCTCGGCCCCCGACTTCAAGAAGATCGCGCTCGGCGTGATCATCCCCGGCATCCCGAACGCCGTGCTGATCACCGCCGTGGCCGCGATCATCGCGTGGCTCGTGCTGTCGAAGACGCTCCTCGGCCGCTACACCTTCGCGATCGGCTCGAACGAGGAGGCCACCCGGCTGTCGGGTGTGAACACCCGCCGCTGGACGATCCTCATCTACATGTTCGCGGGCGCCTTCACCGGCATCGCGGGCATCGTGATCGCGGCCCGTCTCGACTCGGCGCAGCCGCAGATCGGCACCGGCTACGAGCTGCAGGCGATCGCCGCCGTCATCATCGGCGGAACGTCGCTGCTCGGCGGACGAGGCTCGATCCTCGGCACCGTGATCGGTGCGCTCATCATGAGCGTGCTCGTCAACGGCCTGCGCATCATGTCGATCCAGTCGGAGTGGCAGAACATCGTCGTCGGCATCGTCGTGCTGCTGGCCGTCTTCCTCGACTCGCTGCGCAACCGCCAGCGCACCTGACCCACAGATCTACACCCCCCACCACCACACAGAGAACAATGGAGTTTCCATGAAATTCGGCAAGAAGACCGCATTCGCGGCACTCGTGGCCGCATCCGCCCTCGTCTTCGCGGGTTGCGCAGGCGGCGGTGACGTCATCGAAGAAGGCAGCGGCGACGGAGGCAGCGGCGACGGCGAGATGTACATCGCGCTCGTCTCGAAGGGCTTCCAGCACCAGTTCTGGCAGGCCGTCAAGACCGGTGCTCAGGAGAAGGCGGACGAGCTCGGCGTGAAGATCACGTTCGAGGGCCCGGCCGCCGAGACCGAGATCGCCCAGCAGCTCGAGATGCTCACCACCGCGATCGACAAGAACCCGGATGCCATCGCCTACGCCGCCCTCGACCCCGAGGCGTGCGTCGCCCCGCTCGAGCAGGCGAAGGCCAAGGACATCCCCGTCGTGTACTTCGACGCTCCCTGCGACGGCGACGTCGGACTCAGCCTGTCGGCGACCGACAGCAAGGTCGCCGGTGCGCTCGCCGCAGAGCACATGGCCGAGCTGATCGGCGGCGAGGGCGAAGTCGCCATCGTCGGCCACTCGAACATCAACTCGACCGGTGTCGAGCGTCGTGACGGATTCGTCGAGAAGATCGAGGCGGACTTCCCCGACATCAAGATCGTCGACATCCAGTACGGTGACGGCGACCACCTGAAGTCGGCTGACATCGCGAAGACGCTGATCGCCGCTCACCCCGATCTCAAGGGCATCTACGGCACGAACGAGGGCTCGGCCATCGGCGTCGTGAACGCCGTGAACGAGCTCGGCCTCGAGAAGGGCAAGATCACGATCGTCGGCTTCGACTCGGGAGCTGCCCAGATCAACGCGATCAAGGACGGAACGATGGCCGGCGCCATCACGCAGGACCCGATCGGCATCGGCGCGCAGGTCGTCCAGGCGGCGTACGACGCGGCCAACGGCGAGGACGTCGAGGAGTTCTACGACACGGGTTCGTACTGGTACGACAGCACGAACCTCGAGGACGAGGACATCGCAGCGGTCCTCTACGAGTGACCCGCTGAGAAAGAAGCCCCTCACCTTCGGGTGGGGGGCTTCTTGCGTGCCGGGGGTGCGGGGGGCGCGTGGCAGGGTGCGTCAGATACGTCGGAGGAAGGTCAGCACGGATGCCGGCTCGACGATCAGCTGCTGCAGCGCCTCATTGAACGGGACGCCGGCCGGGGCCGAGATGTGCGCCTGGAAGGCCGCCTCGTCGCGGTAGACCTCGTAGACGAAGAAGCGGTCGGGGTCGTCGACGAGCCGCGTCGCATCGAACACGACGTTGCCCTCTTCGGCGCGCACCACCTCGGCGAAGTCGCGCAGCAGCGCCGCAACGTCGTCGCCCTTCTCGGGGCGTGCGGTGAACACGGCATGCAGGATGGTCGGCTCGGTCATGCGGACTCCTCGGGTGTGGGCTGGCGGGGTGGGACGGTGCGGTCAGGCAGCGGTGTGGTCAGGCTGACAGGGTCAGGTCGACAGGGTGAGCAGGCGCGCGGGGTTGGCGACCAGCATCCGCTCGACCGCGTCGTCGCCCAGCGCGGAGCGCAGCCGCGGCAGGTAGCGCTCGCCGAGATAGGCGAGACCCGGCATGCCGCCGTACGCGAGGTAGCGGGTGCGGCGGGCGACATCGCCGCCGAGCAGGATGCCGTCTCCGCATCCGAGGGCGACGGCCTTCTCGGTCAGGGCGAGCAGCTCGGCATCCGACCTCGTGCGCGGACGCGCGAAGCCGTCGTAGCCCAGGTAGGCACCGCGCTCGGCGAGCGACGCGTGCAGCCCGGCATCCGGATCGCGGTCGGCATGCGCGAGCACGACGCGATCGGATGCCACGCCTTCGCCCTCGAGCAGATCGAGGACCTCGTGCGCGGCGGTGCAGAACTCCAGGTGCACCATGACCGGCGCGCCGGTCGCTCGGTGCGCCGCTGCGACCGCGAGCAGGGTCGTGTGCTCGAAGGCGGTGATGCTCCAGTAGCCGACGCCGGCTTTCAGCATCCCGGCGCGTACCGGTGATCCCTCGGGCGCAGCCGCCCGGGGCACGTCGGGGGTCTCGAACACCAGCGCATCGTCGACGAGCATCCCGCGCATCACCTCGGCGATGAACAGCTCGGCCAGGCGCTCGACATCCCACACCTGCATCGGATGGTCCTCGCCGTAGTGCGCCTCGCGGTGGCGCCCTGTCGTGGCGACGATGTGCAGTCCGGTGCCGGCGCTGATGCGTGCGACCCCCTCGGGATCGCGCCCGAGCCCGAACGGCGTCGCATCGACCATCGCCGCGAAGCCGCTGGCCCGCAGCAGGGCGGCCTCCTGGCCGGAGAGCTCCTCATCGTCGAGCTCATCGCCGACCAGCAGCGGCGAGATCTGGAACAGGTGCTCGTGATAGTCCGTCGCCCCGAGACGCGTCGGGTCGATGTCGCCGAGCACCGTCCGCACGACGGGCATCAGCGCACCGATTCGGCGGCCTGGGCGAGCCGCTCGACGATCTCCGGCGTGAGGTCGATCTCGAACACGTCGGCGACGACCTGCGACCACCCGTGGATGAAGTAGCGCCAGCCGTCGACCACGTGCAGACCGCGCGCGCCCTCCTGCGCACGCGCCTGATGCAGGAACTCGAGCGAGCCGCGGTAGTTGAACTCCCACACCCACGCGTCCTCGGGGAACGCGACGTCGTCGGGCAGCGGCGAGCCCGGGCGGTCCTTGCCGAGGCCGGTGGCGTTCACGATCAGCGAGCCCGCGGGAGCGCCTGCGACGATGGCCGCGGCATCCTGCACCGTGTCGGTGCGCACGTACGTGATCAGCCCGTCGGGGGTGCCGTGCTGGCGGTGCACCTCGCGCAGGTGGTCGAGCTTGTCGTCGTCGCGAGCGGTCACGGTGATCTTCGCCGGAGCATCCGCCCTCTCCGCCAGCGCCCAGCTGAGCGCGGTGCCCGAGCCGCCGGCGCCGAGGATCACGACCTCCGCCCCGGTGCGGGCGAAGTGGTCGGCCGGCAGGAAGTCCTCGAGTGCGAGATCGACGGTGAGGGGGTCTTTGGCGCGGCCGATCAGGCGGTCGCCCCGCTTCGAGATGCTCGAGATCTCGGAGCACGAGACGGCGAACGGGTCGAGCTCGTCGAACAGGTCGGATGCCGCGGCGAACACGTTCATCTTGTGGGTCGTGACCAGTGCGCCCCGGTGCTGCGGGTCGTCGCGGATCTGCTCGACCATGGCGACGTACTGCTCGGGCGTCGCATCCATCGGAAGGTCGTGTCCGATGAGGTTCTCGGTGGGGAGGCCCAGCACCTCGGCCCACTTCGGGAACACCTTCATGATCGACGACGAGCCGGTGCTCACGCCGACGAAGCCCATGTAGCCGCCGGTCGTGGTCGCGGGGGTCGCGGTGTTCTCGGTGATGGTCATCGCTGGGTCCTTCAGGGTCGGGGGAGACGGGGTGGGCGGGAGCGGTGCCCGCGAGAACCGCGAGCACATCGTCGAGGGACATCGAGCCCATGTTGTCGACGGCCTGGGTCGTCTGCGCGCCGAGATGCGGGGTCACGGTGACACGGTCGGCGAGGTCGTCGGCGAGCAGCGGACTCGCGCTCGCCGCGGTGTCGCCGGTCAGGGTGTCGGCGGCGTATCCGCCGAGGCGTCCGTCACGCAGGGCGGCGGCGAGTGCCGCCTCGTCGACGAGGTCGGGGCGGGCGGTGTTCACCAGGATCGTGCCGGGGCGGATGCGGTCGAGTCGCGCCGCATCGACGAGCGTCTGCCCGCCCGGGGCGTGCAGGGTGATGACGTCGGCGGTGCGGAACAGCTCGTCGAGGTCGACCGGTTCGGCGCCGCGCTCGGCGATCACGTCGGCCGGCAGGAACGGATCTGCCGCGAGCACGCGTGCGCCGAAACCGCTCAGACGTCGCGCGACGCCCTGGCCTATGCGACCGAACCCGACGATGCCGACCGTGGCGGCTCCGAGCTCGCGACCGCGCCGCACGGCCCAGTCGCCGGCCCGCACGCGGCGATCGCCGTCGGGGATGAACCGGAGCGCCGCGAGCATGAGGCCGACGGCGTGGTCGGCGACGGCATCCGCGTTCGCCCCCGGGGTGTTCGTCACCGGGATGCCGCGCCGCAGCGCCGCGTCGAGATCGACTGCCTCGGTGCCGACGCCGTAGCGGGCCACGACCCTGAGGTTCGGCGCGGCGGCCAGGTGGTCGTCGGTCACCGGACCCGTGCCCGCGATCCACCCCTCGGCGGCAGCGAGCAGGGGTGCGAGCTCGGTGAGCGCGTGGTGGGCGGGGCCCCGGACGATCTCGTGGCCGGCGGCCCTGGCTCGCCCGACGAGGTCGAGGTCTCCGTCCGAGAACGACCGGCTGGTCGCGAGGATGACTCCCATCAGGCGCCTCGGGTGGCGGGGGCCTGGGCGAACCACGGCTCGAGCGCGGCGTAGGCGCCGACGAAGCGCGAATGCCGCTGCGCGTGCACGGCGTGCCGGCCGGCGTCCGGAGTGAACTCCGCCGTGACCTCGCTGAGCGCCCGCGCCGCCGAGGAAGTCGGCGAGGCCGAGGCCGACGGCACCGGTGACAGCGGCGCCGAGGCTGTTGGCCTCTTCGACGATCGTGCGCCGTCGGATCGGCACACCCCAGACGTCGGCGAGGATGCCGAGCCAGGCGTCGCTCTGCGCTCCGCCGCCCACCGCGTCGATGCGGTCGATCGACGCACCGGATTCGCGGAACGCCTGGATGCAGGTGAGCAGGTTGTACGCGACACCCTCGAGCACGGCTCGGGTGAGGTGCGCGCGGGTGTGGTGACGGGCGAGGCCGACGAAGGCTCCGCGGGCGTGCGGGTCCCACAGCGGGGATCGTTCGCCGAGCAGATAGGGGAGGAAGTAGAGGTCCTCGGTGTCGAGGTCGCCCCCGGCCTCCGTGGTGAGCCGGGCGGTGTCGGGGCGGGCGGGGTCGGGGGAGAGGGCTTCGGCGATCCACTGCACCGAGGCGCCGCCGGCCTGCATGGTCGCGGTCGGCACGAAGGATCCGGGCACGACGTTGTCGAACGTCATGGTGCGCATCTGCGGGTCGTGCAGCGGTGTGAGGCTCGCGAACGAGATCCACGACGAGGTGCCCAGGCACACGTACGCGCCGTCTTCGGGCGCGACGATGCCCGAACCGACGGCGGCCAGGGGGCCGTCTCCGCCGCCCATGACGACGCGGACGGATGCCGGAAGCCCGAGGTCGGTGGCCGATTCGGCGGTGAGGGACCCGGCGATCGTCGTCGATTCGAGGATCTCGGGGAAGAGGGCGGGGTCGAGTCCCGCGGCGGCGAGCACATCGGCCGACCACTCGCCGCGCACCTGGTCGTAGGCGTTGGTGCCCGAGGCGTCGGAGCGCTCGGTGGCGAGGCGTCCGGTGAGACGGTAGACGATGTAGTCCTTCGCGACGCAGAAGTGCCGCACCCGCGCCCAGACATCCGGCTCGTTGTCGCGCACCCACATGATCTTCTCGACCGAGTAGGTGGGGTTCAGTCGATGGCCGAGCACGCGATAGGCGTCCTGTGCGCCGAGACGCTCTTCGAGCTCACGGGTCTGCGCGCCCGAGCGGGTGTCGGCCCAGATGATCGCGGGGCGCACCGGCTCGCCGTGTGCGTCGAGCAGCACCGTGCCCATCATCTGGCCGCTGACGACGAGTCCGCCGACGGTCGACGGGTCGACGCCCGCACGGTCGATCAGCTGTCGGGTCGCCGAGACGACGGCATCCCACCAGTCCGCCGGATCCTGCTCGGCGATGCCGCCCGCGGCGAAGTGCGCGGGGTACGGCACCGTGACCGAGGTGACGAGGCGTCCGTCGTCATGGTGCAGGGAGGCCTTGTCGCCGGTGGTCCCCAGATCGTGCGCGATCAGCATGGCCGGAGCCTATTCCGCGGAGGGGGACGCGGAATAGGGGCGCAGGTCCACGCCCTCGGTGGCGCGATAGGCCCGAGAGCCCATCCCGTGCTCGAGGACCCAGCCGTAGTCGTGGCCGGCGCCGCCCGGGTACACCGCGAGGAACGAGTAGGGCTCGTCGCCCGTGTTGACCGAGCGGTGCGCCCAGCCCGGCGGGATGTAGCCGATCGTGCCGGGCAGCATGTCGAGCCATTCGGTGCGCTCGCCGTCGAACATGAGCAGCCCGCCGCGGCCCTTCAGCGCGAGGTAGATCTCGCCCTGGTGGTTCGGATGCTGGTGGCCCTTGGTCATCCAGAGCTCTCCCGAGGTGTCGCCGGGCATGATCGTGGTGATCGACTGCGGCAGCTCGCGGTCGACCTCGGGCACGGGAGAGCTGACCACGGTGTAGACGACGGGGTTGTCGCCGGCGGCCGCGGCAGCCCAGGCGTCGGCGTCGAGGAAGAGTCCCTCGAGGTCGGACATGCGCCGCGTCAGAGTGGGTCCCTCCGGGGAGAGCGTGAGCTTCTCGGCGTCGAAGGCGATCGCCATCGGCGAGATCGGGGGAGTGTGGAACTGGGGCATCGGTGCTCCTCGTGCGGATGCTGCGGCGCTGCGCAACCTGTAATGACAAGTTGAGTGTACCTGTGATGACAAGTGGCGTCCAGTGCTCGGATGCGCAGGCCGGGGAGCGCGGGTGTGCGCTGCTCCTGGATCGCCCGAACCCGTCGGGCTCGCCATGCGAGTTTCTCCGGAGTCATGGAGCGGAGGCGGCGCGCAGTGCGCGCGCGAGGTGGGCGCGGCCGCCTCTGACGGACTCGGCTGTCACCTCGTCGGCCCCTGGATAGTCGGCATGGCCGGCGGGAAGGACGGCGAGTTCGAGCATCCGCGCCGCGTTCGCGACGCCGAACTGTCCGGGCGGCGGCACGTACGGGTCCCACAGTGCCGCCTCCACGCGTACCGGAACGCGGGCGAAGCCGAGGGCTGACGAGGCGTCGAACCAGCGCAGCGCCTCGCGCGCGTCGGGATGCGCGGCGACGTGATCGCGCACGGTCTCCCCGCTGCCGAGGCAGTGAACGGCGAGGCGCTCGTCGTACTGCCCGAAGCTCGGGACGATGAGGGTCGCCCCGATATACCGGTCGTCCCACGGCAGGGCGAGCGCTCCGATGCCGCCGCCGAAGCTCTCGCCGACGTAGTAGAGCGGCACGCGTCCGACGAGCGCGGTCAGGGCATCCGCCGCGAGCCAGAGGTCGCGGGCGCAGAGTCCCAGCACGTAGTCGTCGGGGTTCTCGATCCCGGCCAGCACATGCTCGGCCTGGATCTCGGGGGCGCCGATGCCCGTGTTCAGCGTGGGCAGCCCGCGGGCGACAGGGAAGATCGCCGCTGCATCCTCGGGAATACGAGCGAGGTCGATCGCATCCCGCCCGCCGTATCCGTGGCTGTGCACGACGCCCACCCGCGCGGGCGGCGAGACGGGCTCGACGAGCCAGGCACGCAGTCGGATGCCGTCGACTCCGGCGTGCTCGATGATCGACACCCGCCGGCCGTGGATGCTCTCGGTGGACAGCACGGCGGGTGCGGCATCCACCGTCTTCGCCTGTGCGCGCCACGCCTGCCATCGCGCGGTGAAGCCGTCCGGCGCTGGAACCGGTGCGATCTCGCGGAGCGTGGTGAGCGTGTGTCCGTAAGCGGCGTCGAACTCGGCGTCGGGGAACCAGGTGTCGTAGGGAGGGGGAAGGCCATGACGAGACGACGCTACCGAACGTCCTCCGGATGCCGCGGCTCAGGCGCTCGCGCGCCGCGCACGATACGCCGCCACCGCGTTGCGATTCGTGCAGGTCGTCGAGCAGTAGCGCTTCGACCGGTTGCGGGACAGGTCGAGAGCGAGCGCCTCGCACGTGTCGTCGGCGCAGATCGAGATGCGGGATCCCTCGTCGGTGCGGATGACGTCGATCAGCGCCATCGCGGTCTCGATCAGCACGCGCTCGGCGAGGGGGCGCTCGTCGGCGACGGCGTGCAGGTGCCAGTCCACGCCGTCATGGCGCACGAGTCGCGGCGCGAGAGACGCTTCGGCCAGCGCGGCGTTGACGTGCTCGGCCATCTCGTCTCGTGGCGCGATGAGCATGGAGCGCAGGCGCGGGCGGATCGCACGCAGCGAGGAGAGCTCGGCGTCGTCGCGGTCGAGGCGGCCGGAGTAGGGGAAGTCCGCGAGAAAGGCGTCGTAGTCGGCGAGCGTCTCGAGGGTCTCGGGCTCTTCCGCCGAGTTCACGAGCCGGATGGCTGCGCGGAGCGCCTCTTCCGTGTCATCGGTGAAGTTCATGTTGACACCTTACAACGTGCACGAGTAGCGTCACCTGTCATGAGCAAAGTTGCGAATGACATCTCGATGCGCGGCGTGCGTCTCGGTCTGCCTCTGGCGATCGGCGCGGCCTTCGCGTTCGGGATGTCCGGCGCCTGGGCTCGCGGGCTCATCGATGCGGGGTGGACGCCCGGTGCTGCCGTGACCGCGCGTGTCTGGGTCGCCGCACTCGTGCTGCTCGTGCCGACGGTCCTGTCGCTGCGCGGGCGGTGGGCAGTGCTCCGCAAGAACGCCGGGATGGTCGCCGCCTACGGACTGCTCGCCGTCACCGCCACGCAGCTCTGCTACTTCCAGGCCGTCGCAGTGATGGACGTGGGCCTCGCACTGCTCATCGAATACACCGCGCCGATCGCCGTCATCCTTTGGCTGTGGCTCCGCCGGGGCGAGCGGCCGAGTCGGCGCAGCGTGATCGGCGCGGCCATCGCCTTCATCGGACTCGTGCTGATGCTCGACATCATCACCGGCGCCGAGGTCGATGTCGCGGGCATCCTCTGGGCACTCGCCGCGATGGTGGGCGCCGCGACGTACTTCCTGCTCTCGGCCAAGGCCGACACCGGACTGCCTCCGATCGCGCTCGCCGGGGGCGGGCTGCTGCTCGGCGCGATCGCACTGACGGTCGCCGGACTCGCCGGCATCCTGCCCATCGCGTGGACGACCGACGACATCACCTATCGCTTCGGCACCGTGCCGTGGTTCGTGCCGGTGCTCGCGATCGGCCTGATCGCGACGGCACTCGCCTACGTGCTCGGCATCGCGTCGACACGGATGCTGGGCTCCCGCCTCGCATCCTTCGTCGCGCTCTCCGAGGTGGTCGCCGCGCTGCTCTTCGGCTGGCTGCTGCTCGGACAGCTGCCCGATCTGCTGCAGGCCCTCGGCGGGGCGCTGGTGCTGGTCGGCGTCGTCGTGGTGAAGCTCGGCGAGCCGCGTCCCGCCGAGTTCGTCGAGCCGGTGCCGGATGCCGTGGAGCGGCCGCAGCGGTAGCGCAATGTATACGCGAAGAACCCGATGACCGCGCGACTGACCATCGAAACGTATTTGTGTATACACTGAGGGCATGAGCTCTGTCGCCGATCGCATCACCGCCGGCGATCGAGCCCACGCCGCGCTGCTCGAGGAGATCCAGTCCGGCGCCCTCCCCGCGGGGTTCGTGCTCGGCGAGGTCGAGCAGGCCGCCCGCCTCGGCATCAGCCGCACCCCGATGCGCGAAGCGCTGCGCCGCCTCGCCGCCGACGGCCTCGTCGTGCAGCAGTCGCCGCGAGTGACGGTGGTCGCCGACCTGGATGCCGACGACATCCGCGCGCTGTTCGAGATCCGCCGCGCGCTCGAAGAGACCTCCGCCCGACTCGCGGCCCGGCGGGGTGACGCCGCCCTCTTCGCCGCCCTCGCCGACGAGTTCGCGCACGTCGACCTCACCGCCGTCGAGGGCCGCGACGCGTACTACGCCCTGATCGCCCGCTTCGATGCCGCTCTCGACGGTGCGGTCGACAACGACTACATCGCCTCGGCTCTGCGCACCGTGCGCACCCACCTCGTGCGAGTCCGCCGCATGGCCCGCGACAAGCCGGCCCGCCTCGCAGCCTCAGCCGCCGAGCACCGAACGATCGCGCAGGCCCTCGCCGCCCGGGACGGCGACCTCGCCGCCCACGCCACGCACGTGCATCTGCACAATGCGCTGACCGGCATCCTCGACTCACTGACCGCCAACCCAGAAGGTGTGAAATGACCGTCACCCACCACGTCCGCGTCCACCGCAGCGATGAGAACCTCGCCCGCGAAGACCAGCTCGCCTGGAAGATCGCCGAGGTCGCCGCCGACCCGGTCGAGGTCGACCAGGACGTCACCGACATGATCATCAACCGCATCATCGACAACGCGTCGGTGGCCGCGGCATCGCTCACCCGCGGGCCCATCAACGCGGCTCGCACCCAGGCGTTCAGCCACCCCGTCTCGACCGGCGGCATCGGCGCGACGGTCTTCGGCGCGGCTCTCGACCACCGCACCAGCCCCGAGTGGGCGGCGTGGGCCAACGGCGTGGCCGTGCGCGAGCTCGACTATCACGACACGTTCCTCGCGGCGGAGTACTCGCACCCGGGCGACAACATCCCGCCGATCCTCGCCGTCGCCCAGCACGTGCAGGCCGACGGCCGCGCGCTGCTGCGCGGCATCGCCACCGGCTACGAGATCCAGATGGACCTCGTGCGCGCGATCTGCCTGCACAAGCACAAGATCGACCACGTCGCGCACCTCGGCCCGTCGGCCGCCGCCGGCATCGGCACTCTGCTCGGGCTCGACGTCGAGACGATCTACCAGGCCGTCGGTCAGGGCCTGCACACCACCACCGCCACGCGTCAGAGCCGCAAGGGCGAGATCTCGACCTGGAAGGCGCACGCCCCGGCCTTCGCCGGCAAGCTCGCCGTCGAAGCGGTCGACCGGGCGATGCGCGGTCAGACGAGTCCCGCGCCGATCTACGAGGGCGAAGACGGCGTGATCGCCTGGATGCTCGACGGCAAGGACGCCGCCTACGAGGTGCCGCTTCCTGCCGCGGGCGAGGCGAAGCGCGCGATCCTCGACTCGTACACCAAGGAGCACTCGGCCGAGTACCAGGCGCAGGCGTGGATCGACCTCGCCCGCAAGCTCGGCACCGAGAATCCGGCGCTGCGCGACCCCGCCAACATCGAGGCCATCGTGCTGCACACCAGCCACCACACGCACTATGTGATCGGCTCGGGTGCGAACGACCCGCAGAAGTACGACCCCACTGCATCCCGTGAGACGCTCGACCACTCGATCCCGTACATTTTCGCGGTCGCGCTGCAGGACGGCGGCTGGCACCACGTCGATTCGTACACCCCCGAGCGGGCCGGTCGCGCAGACACGGTCGCCCTGTGGCACAAGATCACCACGGCCGAGGATGCCGAGTGGACCCGCCGCTACCACTCCGAAGACCCCGACGTGAAGGCGTTCGGCGGTCGCGTCGAGTTCCGCCTCACCGACGGCACGACCGTGGTCGATGAGATCGCCGTCGCGGACGCGCACCCGCTGGGCGCTCGTCCGTTCGCCCGCGAGAACTACATCGCGAAGTTCCGTCTGCTGGCCGAGCCCGTGCTCGAGCCCGCGGAGATCGAGCGGTTCCTCGAGCTCGTGCAGCGTCTGCCCGAGCTCACGGCCGCGGAGGTCGGCGAGCTGTCGATCATCGCGAAGCCCGGCCTGCTCGAGGGCGCCGATGCCCCGAAGGGCCTGTTCTGATGCTGTATTCGCACGTCACCCCGGCTGAGAAGCGCCGTCTGTTCCGCGAACGGCTCGCGAGTGGCGAGCTGCTGCGCTTCCCCGGCGCGTTCAATCCGCTGAGCGCCCGACTGATCGAGCAGAAGGGCTTCGACGGGGTCTACATCTCGGGTGCGGTGCTCTCTGCCGACCTCGGGGTGCCCGACATCGGCCTCACCACGCTGACCGAGGTCGCCGGTCGGGCCAAGCAGATCGCGCGGATGACCGACATCCCCGCGATCGTCGACGCCGACACCGGCTTCGGCGAGCCGATGAACGTCGCCCGCACGATCCAGGAGCTCGAGGATGCCGGCCTCGCCGGCACGCACATCGAAGACCAGATCAACCCGAAGCGTTGCGGCCACCTCGACGGCAAGAGCGTCGTCGACGAGAGCACGGCGATCCGTCGCATCCGCGCCGCCGCCGACGCTCGACGCGACCCGAACTTCCTCATCATGGCGCGCACCGACATCCGCGCGGTCGAGGGACTCGAGTCCGCGATCGATCGTGCGAAGGCGCTGGTGGATGCCGGGGCGGATGCCGTCTTCCCCGAGGCCATGCGCACCCTCGGCGAGTTCGAGGCGATGGCGAATGCGCTCGACGTGCCGATCCTCGCCAACATGACCGAATTCGGCAAGAGCGATCTGTTCTCGGTCGACCAGTTGCGGGATGCCGGTGTGAACATGGTCATCTGGCCGGTGTCGCTGCTGCGCATCGCGATGGGCGCGGCGGGCGGTGCGCTCGATACGCTGAACGAGGAGGGGCACCTCACCTCGAAGCTCGGTGAGATGCAGCACCGTGCCGATCTCTACGACCTGATCGACTACGAGTCCTACAAGCAGTTTGACTCCGGCGTCGCAGGCTTCACCGTCACGAAGGAGTGAGCATGACCGAGCCGGACATCAAGAAGGGCCTTGCCGGGGTCGTCGTCGACACGACCGCGATCTCGAAGGTCAACCCCGAGACGAACAGCCTGCTCTACCGCGGATATCCCGTGCAGGAGCTGGCGGCGACCCAGCCTTTCGAGGCGGTGGCCTACCTGCTGTGGCACGGCGAGTTGCCGACGGCCGACGAGCTGGCCGCTTTCCGCGCGGAGGAGCGCCTCCGACGCGCTCTGACCGACAGCGTGAAGACCGCGATCGACCTGGTTCCGCTCGACGCGCATCCGATGGACGAGGTGCGCACGGCGGTCAGCCTGATCGGTGCCTCCGACACGAACGCGGGCGGATCGGTGCTCGATGCCGGCGGCAGCCCGGAGGAGAACCTCGAGCGCAGCATCCGTCTGTTCGCCGCTCTCCCCGCGATCGTCGCGTACGGTCAGCGCCGCCGCCGCGGGCAGGAGCCGATCGCACCGCGCGACGACCTCGACTACTCCGCGAACTTCCTCTGGATGACGTTCGGCGAGGAGCCCGATCCTGTGGTCGTCGACGCGTTCAACCGCTCGATGATCCTGTATGCGGAGCACTCGTTCAACGCCTCGACGTTCACGGCCCGCGTGATCACCTCCACCCTCAGCGACCTCTACTCGGCGGTGGTCGGGGCGATCGGCGCGCTCAAGGGGCCGCTGCACGGCGGCGCCAACGAGGCTGTGCTGCACATCTTCGACGAGATCGGCGAGGCCTCGAACGTCGTGCCCTGGCTCGACACGGCGCTGGCCGAGAAGCGCAAAATCATGGGCTTCGGGCACCGCGTCTACAAGAGCGGCGACTCGCGGGTGCCGACGATGAAGGCGGCGCTCGACACCCTGGTCGAGCACTACGACAAGGCCGAGGTGGCAGAGCTGTACGACGCTCTCGAGTCGGAGTTCGTGGCGCGCAAGGGCATCTACCCGAACCTCGACTACCCGTCGGGTCCTGCCTACAACCTCATCGGCTTCGACACCCTCACCTTCACGCCGCTGTTCGTCGCGGCGCGGGTCACAGGGTGGACGGCGCACATCATCGAACAGGCCGGTGCGAACGCTCTGATCCGCCCGCTGTCGTTCTACGACGGCGTCGACGAACGCCACATCGAGAACTGATCGGCGCACCGGCCCGGGTCGACGACCCGGGCCGGGCGCCGGACCGGATGCCGCACTCCGCGGCGTGACGTCAGCTCGCGCGCGGGAGGGTGCCCAGCTCCGTGCCGGACGCGTCCTTGATCACGAGGACGTCGCCGTCGATCTCGACCGCACGCACGCCCCGCATCCAGCCGTCCACTCCGGGGCACGCCTTCAGCGTCGACGCGAATCGGGCGAGATCGACATGGTCGCCGTTCACCGAGTAGGTCGTCGTGATGCCGTTGCAGCCGTCACTGCCGTGCACCTCGCCGTCGGCGGTGAACTCGAGGTGCGGCTGACCGGAGGCATCCTCTCCCCACAGTCCGACGAGCTTCTCGACGACGGCGCTGTCTTCGCCGTTCGGGTCGGCGCTCGACGTCGGCGCACTGCTGGGGCCGCCGGTCGCGCAGGCTGCGCCCATCACGGCGAAGGCTCCCAGGATCGCGAGGCCGACGAGGGTGCGTGCTCTGCGGTGGGTGCTCATGGTGGCCATGGTAACCGTGTCGTCTGCGAACGCAATCCGTTGTGCGGCGGGCGGTCGTCCTGCCGTATCGCAAACGAGAGGGCCAGGTCAAGAGGCGAAATTCTGGTAAACAATTTCCCCATTCTGTGGATTTACTGGGTACGCTTCTGGAGATCCCTGCTCGTCTCGACGAACAGGATCCTGCTTGTCGGGGGGCCAGCGTCGCAGTTCACGCCTCCACCGGGAGGCGAACGGTTCTGTGTGCACAGCACACTGCCGACGATGAAACTGACTGACGATCCGTGACCAGCAAGGACATACATCACATGAAGCACAGAGTGACAGGCCGCCGCCCACTGGCGCTGACGGCCGCCACCACGCTCGCCCTCTCGGGGCTCTTCCTCGGAGCGCCTGTGGCGTTCGCGGACGACTCCGCAGAAGCACCCGGACAGGACGCTCCTGCCCAGGTGCTGAACACGAAGGCGGACCTGGCCGAGGCCGACACCGACATGGTCGCGCTCGGTCAGACCGCAGGTGGCGAGAACGTCGTCGTCGTCACCGCCGACACCGGCAAGAGCGACGCCGAGATCACGCAGATCGCGAGCGACAACGGCGTCACCGACGCATCCGTCGTCAAGGTCGACACCGCACTCTCGTCCTTCGCCGAGGGCGACATCGTCGGCGGTCAGGGCTACCTCTCGGTGAGCCCCGATCTCGAGAGCTTCGTCGCCGGCGTGCCCGGGAGCAACGCCTGGTCGTGCTCCATCGGCTTCGCGGCCTTCACGCCCACCGGCGACCCGGCGCTCCTGAGTGCCGGACACTGCGCGTTCGATGAAGACGGCGAGCCGCTCCGCGACACCACGCTGACCGTTCCCAGCAGCGAAGACGCAGCCGGTGGCACCCAGACCGCGCTGCCGGCCACGATCGACCTGCTCGGTACGTTCGGCTTCGCTCAGTTCGGCGGCGGCGACGGCGGCCTCGGTTCGAACGGCGACACCACCGCGACGGACATCTCGACCATCGACATCAACGAGGCCGCAGGCTGGAACCCGGTACCGGCGGTCACCGACTGGACCACTGCCGGCGACTCGCTGAGCTCGCTCGCAGACAGCGTCATCGAGATCAAGTCCGTCGCGGCACCGACGCTCGGCGAGGTCTCGAAGAGCGGTCGCACGACCGGCTTCACCACCGGCGTCGTCGCCAGCGACGACATCCTCGACGGATGGGCCAACATCGACGGTCACTGGGTGCAGGGCTTCTCGAGCAACACGCTCGCAGGCCCCGGAGACTCCGGTGGATCGGTCATCCAGGGCAACGCGGCCGTCGGCCTCATCAGCGGTGGCACGGAAGCGACCGAGACCCAGGAGCAGTTCACCTGGGCGGCATCGCTCGTGACCGCCCTGCCCAAGACGGGTGGCTACCAGGTCGCTCTCGACCTCGACGCACCGGTCGTCACCAGCCCGACCGATGGCGCCGAGGTGCAGCCCGGAACGGCCATCACCGGAACCGCTCCCGGCGCGGAGAAGGTCACGGTCAGCGGCTTCGGCGCAGACCAGACCGTTCGCGTCGTCGACGGCGCGTTCTCGGTGGTCGGCCCGGTCGAGCTCGGCGAGCAGACCATCTCGGTCCGTGCCCGCACCGGCTTCAGCTCCTCCGAGACCGTCACGCTCGACGTGAAGGTCGTGCCGGCTCCGCTCGTCGCGCCGGTCATCACCTCGCCCGCCGACGGATCGACCGTCAACGAGACGGTCACCGCGATCAGCGGCACCGGCCTGCCGACCACCGCCATCACGGTGACCGACGCCCAGACCGATGACGTGCTCGGCACCACCGAGGTCGCCGCAGACGGTTCCTGGACCGTCGACGGACTCACCCTCGAGTACGGCTCGCACAGCGTCGTCGTGACGCAGACCCGCACGATCGACGGTGACGAGGAAGTCTCTCCCGAGGCCACCTCGGCATTCTCGGTCATCCCCGTCTCGCCGGCCGTGACCTCGGTCGCGAACGGCGCGGAGTTCGCCCACAATGACGGTCCTTCCGGACTCGCCGGCTCGGGCATCGACGGAGCGACCGTGACGGTGAAGCTCACCGGCGCCGAGCCGACCACGGCGAACACGGCGGCCCTCGCGGGCGCCTTCGCCGCGGCGAGCGGCACGTTCACGGCCACTGTCGAGGACGGCGCCTGGAGCGTCGACTTCGGTGCGGCTCTCGAGTCGGGCACCTACACGGTCTCGGCCACGCAGGCCATCGACGGCGTCTCGTCGGCTCCGACCGACCTGGCGTTCGCTGTTCTCGCCGCACCGGTCGCCGGCGGTGGCGGAGCCGCTCCCGCTCCCGGTGAGGGTGGCGCAGCCGCCCCGGGTGACGGCGGTCTCGCCGCGACCGGTTCCGACATGCTCGTCCCGCTGACGGCCGGAGCCATCGCGCTCGCCCTGCTCTCGGGCGGACTGCTGCTGGTCGTGCGTCGTCGCCAGCAGATCCAGAGCTGATCGCCTGATCACGATCTGACGGAGTGACAGGCCTCGGCCGCGAACCCCATCGCTGAGAAGCCCGGTATCGATCGATACCGGGCTTCTTCGCGTCTGCGGGGTGCTTCGTGGTGCAGGCGCGCGGGATGCCGGACACGCAGAAGGCCCGACATCGGAATCCGATGCCGGGCCCTCTCCTGTCGAGCCGAACCTCAGGCGAGTTCGATCACCGACCATGACAGCGGCGGAAGCGTCGCACGCACCGACCCGTCGACGACCTCGGCGGCGCCGAGCGGCACCATGTGCACGGCATCCTGCGTGGTCTCGAGGTTCGCGGTGCGACGGTCGCCGCCCTCGGGGATCGTCAGCGTCTCGGCGTTCACGACGCGGAGGCCGGTGAGGCCGCGCAGCTCGACGGTCAGGTCGCTCTCTTCGGTCAGCGAGCGGTTCGCGACGAAGACCACGACTCGTCCGGTCTCCTCGTCCCACGTGGCCGCGGCATCGACCGAGTCGACCCCGCCGTAGCGCTTCGTCTCGATCTGCGGAGCCGACACCGCGAGGCGCAGGATGCGGCCCTTGGCGAGACGGGCCATGCGCTCGAAGGGCCAGAAGCTCGTCTGACGCCAGGCCGGACCGTTCTCCTCCGAGCGGATCGGCGCGATCACGTTCACGAGCTGCGCCTGGTTCGCGATCTTCACGCGATCGCCGTGACGCAGCAGGCTGTTGAGCAGCGTGCCCACGACGACGGCATCCGTCACGTTGTAGGTGTCCTCGATCAGACGCGGGTGCTTCTTCCACCCGGCCTTCGCGATTTCGACCGACTCGACGTCGTTGAACTTCACCTGGTCCCACACGTTCCACTCGTCGAACGAGATGTCGACCTGCTTCGTGTGCTTGCCCGCCGCCTTCACCGCATCGATCGTCGCGATGACGCCGTCGATGAACGCATCCATGTCGACCGACTCCGCGAGGAACGACTCGGCGTCGCCGTCATGCTCCTGGTAATACGCGTGCATCGAGATGAAGTCGACCTCGTCGTACGCGTGAGTCAGCACCGTGTGCTCCCAGGTGCCGAACGTCGGCATCGACCGGCCGGACGAGCCGACGGCGACGAGCTCGATCGTCGGGTCGACGAGCTTCATGGCCTTGGCCGACTCCTGCGCCAGCCGCCCGTACTCCGTCGCGGTCTTGCCGCCGATCTGCCAGGGGCCGTCGAGCTCGTTGCCCAGGCACCACAGCTTGATGTCGAAGGGCTGCTCGGCACCGTTCTTGCGGCGAAGGTCCGACCAGTACGTGCCGCCCGGGTGGTTGGCGTACTCGACGAGCGACCTGGCTTCCTCGACACCCCGGGTTCCGAGGTTGATGGCCTCCATGACCTCGACGTCGGCATCCTTCGCCCAGTCCATGAACTCGTGCAGGCCGAAGGCGTTGGTCTCGATCGTGTGCCAGGCGCCGTCGATGCGCACCGGGCGGTCTTCGACCGGGCCCACCCCGTCTTCCCAGCGGTAGCCCGAGACGAAGTTGCCTCCCGGGTATCGGACCACGGTCGGACCCATCTCCTTCACCAGGGCGAGGACGTCCTGACGGAAGCCGCGCTCGTCGGCCTGCGGGTGCCCCGGTTCGTAGATGCCGGTGTACACGCAGCGCCCCATGTGCTCGACGAACGACCCGAAGAGCCTCCGGGGGACGTCGGCGATGGTGAAGTCGCGATCGATGGTGATGCGGGCCTGAGACATTGCTCTCCTTGTTTCTGGCTCTCGAGCCGGGTGGGGGACTACTGACCGCCGAAGCCGCTGGTCGCGACGCCCTTGACGATCTGCTTCTGGAAGATGATGAACACGATGATCAGCGGCAGCGCCGCCAGCACGGCCTGCGCCATGACCTGGGCGTACTGCACGCCGTAGGCGCTGATCACCGTCTGGAGGCCGACCGGCAGCGTCATCAGCGTGGTGTCGTTGATGACGAGGAACGGCCAGAGGAAGTTGTTCCAGGCGCCGATGAACACGAAGATCGCGACGGATGCCAGGATCGGGCGCGACAGCGGCAGCACGATCGACCAGAAGATGCGCAGTCGGCTGGCGCCGTCGACCCGGGCGGCGTCTTCGAGCTCGATCGGGATCGCGTCGAAGAAGCGCTTCAGGATGAACACCATGGCCGGCGCAACGACCTGCGGCAGGATCAGACCCCAGTAGGTGTCGATCATGTTGAACGCGAGCATCTCGTAGAACAGCGGGATGATGAGCACCTGCGGCGGCACGACGATCGAGGCGATGATGGCGACGAACAGCCACTTGCGACCGGTGAAGTCGAGCCGGGAGAAGGCGTAGGCGGCCAATGCCGAGATCGTGAGCGTGATCAGGGTCACGGCGATCGACGTCCATAGGCTGTTGAACGCCCAGGTGTAGACGTTGCCCTGCGACAGGATCGCGGTGAACGCCTCGATCGTCGGGCCCGAGGCGCCGATCCAGGACGGGTCGCCGCTGGCGGCATCCGTCTCGGTCTTGAAGGCCGTCGCGATCGCCCAGAGGAAGGGCAGCAGCCAGCCGACCGCCAGGACGATGAGGACGACGAGTGCGCTGATGCGCAGCACGCCGAACGGCTTCTCGCCCGGCAGGTGCGGGCGACGGGCCCGCGCGGGCTTGGTCGTGGTGATGGTCTCGGTGAGAGTGGCGGTGGACATCACAGCTGCGACTCCTTCCGGCGGCGCGTGATCAGAGCCTGCGCGACGCCGATGATGACGATGAGGGCGAAGAACACATAGGAGATCGCGGCCGAGTAGCCGAATCGGTAGCTGACGAAGCCGGCTTCGTAGATGTACTGGACGATCGAGCGGGTCGTGTCACTCGCGACACCGCCGAGCATCTGGTACGCCTGATCGAAGAGCTTGAGCGACGCCAGGATCTGCAGGATCAGGATCAGCACGGTCGCCGGTCCCAGCTGCGGAAGAGTGATCGACCAGAACTGGCGCCACGGCCCCGCGCCGTCGAGCGATGCCGCCTCGTACTGCTGCGGCGGGATGTTCTGCATCGCCGCGAGGTACAGCAGGAAGTTGAATCCGACCGTCCACCAGACGGTGGCGATCACGATCGAGAGCATGTTGGTGTCGGGATTCTGGAGCCAGGCGAGCGGCTCGAGACCGAAGAACTCGAGGATGTTGTTCGCGGCACCGATCTGCGGGTTGAAGATCCACACCCAGATCTGCGAGATCACGGTCGAGGCGAGCAGGTACGGCATGAAGAACGACAGTCGCCACAGCCACTGACCCGGGATGCCGCGGTCGACGAGCGCCGCCATCAGCAGAGCGATCACGACGAGCGGCACAGTGGACAGCAGGGTGAACCACACCGTGTTGCCCATCGACTGCCACATCTTCGGATCCGTCAGCGCCTCGGCGTAGTTCGCGAAGCCGATGAAGGAGCCGCCGGCGCCCGTGAGCGATTGGTCGGTGAAGCTGAGGATGATGCCGTGCACGATCGGCCAGGCGAGGAACAGCACGAACGCGAGCAGGAACGGAGCGAGGAACGCCCAGCTGATGAGCTGCTCGCGGTTGCGGGAGCCGGCGCGACGGATCGGGATGGCGGCCTTGGAGCCGGTGACGATGGTGCGCGTGGAGTCGGTTGCCGTGGTCATGATGCGAACGTCCCCTCGGGGTCTGCCGGGTTGGGCTGACGGAGCAGGGTGTTCACCCGTGCCTCGAACCGGTCGATCGCCGCCGCGGGGTCATCGCCCGACAGCAGGACGCCCTGCACCGCGGCGCCGAACTCGCCCTGGAAGTTGGAGCCCGATCCGGTGAACCACGCGGTGGGGTCGTACACGACGTGCTGCGCGGCCTCGGCGTAGTGGGCCTGGGGGACGAGATCGGCGTACTCGGGGGACTCGGTGACCGGCAGGAAGGCGGGGATGTGCCCGGCCTCGGCCCAGCCGAACGAGCCCTTGAGCATGTCGGCGACGAACTGGTACGTCAGGTCGCGCTTCTTCTCGTCGGCGTTGGTCTGATGCGGCAGCACGAACGAGTGCGAGTCGGCGTAGACCGCCGGGGTGCCGTAGAGCGTGGGGATCATGGTCGCGTCGAACGGGATCTCCGCGTTCTGCATGGTGCGGAGCTCCCAGACGCCGGTGAACAGCATGCCGCTCTTGCCGGTCGCGAACTCGGCGACGGCGCTGCCGTAGTCGGCCTGGGCGAGGGCGATCTCGCCGTCGAGCAGAGTGCGCATGAGCGAGAGGGACTCGACCGCGGCATCCTTGTCGATCACGGCCTTGCCGCCGGCGGGCAGCTCCATCGCACCGCCGTGCTGCGAGTAGAAGGTGTAGAAGAGGCGCCACATCTGCGCGCCGTCGCCGAGATATCCGTACGACAGCGCGTGGCCGTCGGCTTTGCCGCCGATCGTGCGCAGCTGCTCGACGAACTCCTCGGGAGACGACGTCTCTGCGAGGCGACCGTCGCTGTCGAGCACTCCGGCGGCATCGCAGATGTCGGTGTTGAACATCGCGACGAACGGATGCGCGTCGAGCGCGACGCTGTACATGTTCTCGCCGACGAAGCCCTTCTCCCAGATGGGCTTCGGGAACGTCGAGGCGTCGACGCCGAGGTCTGCCAGTCGGTCGAGATCCCACGGGTCGAGCAGACCGCCGGGGGCCCAGCCGACCGTGCGGGTGGCGTGCATGATCGCGACGTCGGGGGCGCGGCCACCGGCGCCCGCCATCGCGAGCTTCGTGTAGTACGGGGTGCCCCAGGCGAGCACGGTGGGGCGGATGCGGTACGCGTTCTGCGCCGCGTTCGCGGTGTCGAGCAGCTGCGACATGGTGACGCCGTCGCCACCCGAGAGCAGATGCCAGAACTGGAGGGTCGTGGTGTTCGAGCCCGGGACTGTGCCGGGTGCGCAGCCGGCGAGCAGCGCTGCGGCGGCCGTGACGGAGGCGGCAGTCAGGAACTGCCGTCTGGACATATCGAGCGGGGGCGTCATCGTCACTCCTTCGTGACAGCGGGCGGGGTCGGGGTACATCATTACATCGATGTAATCAGCCGCGCAAGAGTGAGCCGATGCTTCCGAGCCGCGTCAGGGGCGGTAGCCGCGCGGGGTGCCCCGCGTGCTGTCGCGCTCGAGCAGATGATGCGAGAGGGTGAGCGCGCGCGGGGGAGCGGAGCGGTCGTCCATGCGCGACTCGAGCAGCGTGAGGGCCGCGTCGGCGAACGCGCGACGATCGAAGGCGATCGTCGTGAGCGAGGGCGACGTGTACCGCGAGAACTCGACATCGTCGAAGCCCGTCACGATCACATCGTCCGGCACGCTCACGCCGTGATCGTGCAGCGCGTGCAGCGCTCCGAGCGCGAGCGAGTCGGTGAAGGCGATGATCGCGTCGAATGCCACACCCCGCCGGAACAGCGTGGCGACGCCATCCGCCCCACCCGTCATCGACCACGGCATCGGGTTGATCTCGAGAGCGGTGTCGCGCGGGATGCCGACCTCTCGCAGCGCGTCGTGCACGCCCTCGAGTCGCAGGCGACCTGTGGCGGTCGCGACCGCCGCGTCGTCATCGGCGCCGATCACCGCGATGCGGGTCGCCCCGCGAGACAGCACATGCCGGGTCACGTCAGCGGCGGCGCGGCGACTGTCGATGCGCACGTGGTCGGCCCTGTTCTGCTCGACCTCCCCGAGCACGACGAGCGGGGGCAGCCGGTCGGCGTACTTCAGCACGCTGTCCTCGAGGCGGATCGGGTTCAGGATCAGCCCGTCGACCAGGTGCGCGCGAGCGCGCGAGACGAGCTCCCGCTCGCGTTCGGGATCGGTCGCGGTCTCCTCGATCTGCACCGCCAGGCCCCGATCGTGCGCAGCGTCGACGATGCGATGCATCAGCTCGGCCGAGAACGCGGTGGCGAGGTCGGGCAGGGCCACGGCGATGATGCCCGAGCGGCCCTTGCGGAGCCCGCGGGCGTTGAGGTTGGGCACGAAGTCGAGCTCCGCCATCGCCGACTCGACCCTGAGCCTCGTCTCCTCGCGAACGGCGACCGTGCCGGTGACGACGTTCGAGACCGTCTTGGGTGAGACGCCGGCAAGTGCGGCGACGTCCTTCATCGTCGCGCGCGGCGGCGGCATCGCAGTCATCCGGTCAGCCTATCCATGCGCGTGCCGAGCGCGGTGCCTCTCCGATGGCGGGCGAGGCTGCCGTGGCTACTATGGCCCGATGACCATCGAACGCAACTGGGCCGGCAACCTCACCTATCGCGCATCCGCGATCGAGCACCCGAGCTCGATCGATGAGCTGCAGGGACTGCTCGCCCGGGGCGGGGCCGTGCGCATCCTCGGGTCGCGGCACTGCTTCAACGACATCGCCGACACCGACGGGGTGCTCATCGCGCTCGACCGGCTGCCCGTCGTGTTCGAGGTCGCCGACGCCCGTGACGCCGTGCGCGTGTCGGGCGGGCTGCGCTACGGGGACCTCGCCCCGCTGCTCGATGCCGAGGGGCTCGCGCTCGCGAACCTCGCCTCGCTGCCGCACATCTCGATCGCGGGAGCCGTCGCGACCGGAACGCACGGCTCGGGCGACGCGACGGGATCGCTGGCCTCCGCCGTGCGCGCGCTGACGATCATCACACCGGCAGGGGAGATCCGCTCGCTCGCTCGCGGAGACGAAGACTTCGACGGCGCAGTCGTCAGCCTCGGCGCACTCGGAGCGGTCGTCGACGTGACGCTCGATGTCGAGCCCGCCTACGAGGTCGCCCAGCACGTGTTCGAGCATCCGTCGTGGGATGCGATCCTCGCCGACTTCGACGAGGTGACGAGCATCGGAACGAGCGTCAGCATCTTCTCGCGGTGGGAGCACACCGACGTCGCCGACCAGATCTGGGTCAAGCAGCGACAGCCCGAGGCGCGCGAGAACACCCGCGCCGATCTCTTCGACCGACTCGGAGCGGAGCCTGCGACAGCGAAGCGGCATCCGATCATCGGCGTCGACCCGGTGGCCTGCACCGAGCAGCTCGGAGTGCCGGGGCCGTGGTTCGAGCGTCTCGCGCACTTCAAGCTCGAGTTCACGCCGTCGGCGGGCGCCGAGATCCAGAGCGAGTACCTGGTGCCCCGCGCCGATGCGGTCGCCGCGATCCAGGCGGTCCGCACCCTCGCCGGCCAGATCGCGCCGCTGCTGCTCGTGAACGAGATCCGCACGGTCGCCCCCGACTACCTCTGGCTGAGCTCATCGCAGGGTACGGATGCCGTCGGCATCCACTTCACCTGGAAGCCCGACGAGGCGGCCGTTCGCGAGTTCCTGCCCACGCTCGAAGCGGCACTGCCCGAGACCGCCCGCCCGCACTGGGGAAAGGTGTTCACGCTCGATGCCGCCGAGGTGCGCTCTCGCTACTCGCGCTGGGATGACTTCGCCGACCTCGCGGCGCGGTTCGACCCCGAGCGCCGACTGGTGAACCCGTACCTGGAGCGCCTGGGCCTCTAGCGCCGGTCGCTGCCGCGGGATCCATTGCACCACCGGGGTTGTTCTCGGTAACATTCTCCGAGGCTCGGCCGACGGAGGTGTGCATGGCGAACGTCGGTTCAGACAAGCCCAACATCCGTCAGGTGGCGACCATCGCGGGCGTCTCGCACATGACGGTCTCGCGTGTTCTCAACGATCACCCGAACATCAAGCCCGACACGAAACGCCGCGTGCTCGAGGCGATCGAGGAGCTCGACTACCGCCCGAACCTCGTCGCGCGGGCTCTCGCCACGCAGCGCACCCGCCGGATCGGCGTGATCGTCGAGAGCGCGGTGGCGCACGGTCCGACCAGCATCCTGCGAGCCGTGGAGCTCTCCGCACGTGCCACCGGATACTCCGTCACGCCGATCGCTCTGCACGAGGGCGACCCGCTGTCTCCGCAGGAGGCGGTCGACAATCTCGTGACCCAGGGAGTCGATGCGCTCTGCGTCATCGCGCCCCGCTCGTCGTCCGTGGCGGCGCTGCGCCGCATCGCCATCACCGTGCCGATGCTGGTCGTCAAGGCAGACGCCGACCCGACGTTCCTCACCGTGTCGATCGACCAGCATGCGGGCACGACATCCGTGGTCGACCACCTCGTCGCGCTCGGCCACCGCGATATCCTGCACCTCTCGGGTCCGCTCGACTGGCTCGACGCGAGGGCGCGGGAGCGGGCCTTCCATTCGCGGGCCAAGTCGTGGGGCATCCGCGAACGGCCCATCGTCGTCGGCGACTGGTCGGCCGACTTCGCCTACGACTTCGCGAAAGGGCTCACGCGGCTGCCCGACTACACGGCGCTCTTCGCCGCGAACGACGACATGGCGATGGGGCTGATCCACGGTCTGCACGACCGGGGCTTCGAGGTGCCGCGGGATCTGAGCGTGGTCGGCTTCGACGACATCCCGCTGGCGCGGCACTTCATCCCGCCGCTCACGACGGTGCGCCAGGACTTCGGGGCGCTGGGCGTCGCGGTGGTCGAGATGCTGCGCGCGGCGATCGAAGGGCGGGACATCCCCACGCTCACCCGGATCCCGACCGAGCTCGTCGCCCGCGGCTCATCGGCCGCACCTCGGGAGGTGCGATGACCTCCGACCGTGGTCCCGCGCCGGTCGTGCGGCTTGCGGGCATCACGGTCGAGTTCCCCGGCGTGCGCGCGCTCGACGACGTCGACTTCCGGCTGTTCCCCGGCGAGGTGCATGCCGTCATGGGCGAGAACGCCGCCGGCAAGTCCACCCTGGTCGCGGTGATCACCGGCACCCTCGCGCTGGAGGAGGGCACGGTCCTCGTCGACGGCGAGCCCCGTCGGTTCTCGGGGGTCGCCGACAGTCGAGCGGCGGGGATCGCGACGGTGTTCCAGGAGACCCAGCTGAGCCCGAATCTCAGCGTCGCGGAGAACGTGATGCTCGGGCGGGAGCGCCGAGGACGGTTCGGCATCGACTGGCGGAGGACGAGAGCGGATGCCGCGGAGGCGCTGGCCAGACTCGGGCTCGACGGCCTCGATCCGAAGACGCCGCTCTCGCTGCTCACGCCTGCGCAGAAGCAGCTCGTCGCACTCGCGCGCGCGGTCGTCGACGAGCCGAGGGTGCTCGTCCTCGATGAGCCCACCTCCAGCCTCGACGTCGCCGAGGTCGCGACCCTGATGCGCGTCATCCGCGGTCTGCGGCAGCGGGGGGTCGCGATCCTGTTCATCTCGCACTTCCTCGAGCAGGCGTTCGCGATCAGCGACCGCATGACCGTACTGCGCAATGGGCGGCGCGTGGGGGAGTATGCGACGCGAGACCTCGACCGGGCCGACCTGATCTCGAAGATGCTCGGCAAGGACATCGACAGCCTCCGAGCGCTCGGCTCTGAGCGCAAGGCCCACCACTACGCGTACGACGGAGAGCCCGCGATGCAGGCGTCCGGTGTGGGGCGACGCGGTGAGCTCGAGCAGATGGATGTCGAGATCCAACGCGGAGAGATCGTGGGCCTCGCGGGGCTGCGGGGTTCCGGGCGCACCGAGCTCGCGTCGCTGCTCAGCGGTTCGGCGCGGGCCGACAGCGGCGAGCTCTGGGTCGACGGCGAACGGGTGCAGCTGCGGAGCCCGTCGGCGGCGCTGCGACACCGGATCGCGCTGTCGGCCGAGAACCGGGGGACGCAGGGCATCATCGGCGAGCTCACGGCGCGCGAGAACATCATCCTGTCGCTGCAGGCGCTGCGCGGGTGGACTCGTCCGCTCTCGCACGCGGAGTCGCGGGGACTCGTCGAGACGTACGTCGAGGCCCTGCATCTGGATCCCGCCGACCTCGACCGCCCGGTCGGCCTGCTCTCGGGGGGAACCCAGCAGAAGGTGCTGCTGGCCCGTGCGCTGGCGGTGCGTCCGCACGTGCTGATCCTCGACGAGCCCACTCGGGGGATCGACATCGCGGCGAAGATCGATGTCCAGAGACGCATCAGCCAGCTCGCCGGTGACGGAGTGGCCGTGGTCTTCATTTCGTCCGAACTCGAAGAGGTGGTGCGGCTGAGCGATCGCATCATCGTGCTGAAGGACCGCGAGAAGATCGGCGAGCTCAGCAACGGTCCCAGTGTCACGGTCGACACCGTGGTCGAGATGATCGCCGCTGAGCTCAGCCACAGCGTCGAGCTGTGATCGGTAACAAGATCTTTCGCTCCTTACATCGTTGATTTTCGTTCACCTCTTGTGTTCCAGAAATTGTTCCCGGTAACATCACCGCAGGACATGCGATGCAGGTGTCCTGCAATCACGATCGGACCATGACTGGTCCACCACCGCCGGAGTGACCACCGGCATCTCAACGAGGAGAAGAAATGTCCGCGAAGAAGCGCATTCGCATCGCGTTCGGCCTGGCAGCAGTCGGCGCACTCACCATCGGCCTTGCGGCCTGCTCGACCGGCGACTCGGGCGACGGGGGTGGCGACGGCGACGACGTCACCACGGTCGGCTTCGTGGCCGTCGGTCCCGAGGGCGCATGGCGCGAGGCCAACGAGCAGAACATCCAGGACACCTTCACGGAGGAAGCCGGATACGACCTCAAGTACGCACCCGCCACCAACCTCGACCAGAAGTCGCAGATCGACGCGTTCACGTCGTTCGTCGACGAGGGCGTCGATGTGATCCTGCTCTCGGCCACCGAGGCCTCGGGCTGGGAGGACTCGCTCAAGCGCGCACAGGAGGCGGAGATCCCCGTCATCCTGCTCGACCGCGGCATCGAGCCCGACGACGACAGCCTGTACGTCACCCGCATCGCTCCCGACAACGTCGAGGTCGCGAAGGAGGTCGGCACCTGGGCTGCGGCGACGTTCCCCGACGGAGGCAACTACGTCGTGCTCGAGGGCCCGGCCGGCGTCGGCGTCGTGAACGAGCGCAACACCGGCTTCGACGAGGGCCTCGGCGACTCGTCGCTCACCAAGCTCGACGCGCAGACGGCGAACTGGTCGGCGGAAGAGGGCAAGAGCGTCTTCGAGACGATGCTCAAGTCCTCGAACAACGACATCCAGCTCGTGTTCGCACAGAACGACGAGATGGGTCTCGGCGCTGCGCAGGCCGCTGAGGAAGCCGGCCTGGTGGTGGGCGAAGACGTCAAGATCGCCACGATCGACGGCACGAAGAACGCCATGCAGGCGCTCGCCGACGGCCAGCTCAGCTACGTGCACGAGTACAACCCGCTCTTCGGCGAGACGGCCCTCGAGGTCGTCGAGAAGGCTCTCGCGGGTGAGGACGTCGACTCGTACATCGTCGTCCCCAGCGAGGCGTTCGATTCCGCAGAGGCGGCACAGGCCGTGCTCGCCGACCGCAAGTACTGACCCCGCCGCCGGAGCGATCAGCCAGTGAGCCCGGGCGGTGCCGCAACAGCCGCACCGCCCGGGCTCTTCCGGAGGAGGAGACACCGATGAACGAAGCACTGCCCATCGTCGAGATGCGTGGGATCTCGATCGAGTTCCCTGGGGTGAAAGCCCTCGACAAGGTCGATTTCCGGCTGTTCCAGGGCGAGGTCCACGCGCTCATGGGCGAGAACGGCGCGGGCAAGTCGACCCTGATCAAAGCCCTGACCGGCGTCTACCGGATCGACTCCGGGTCGATCGTCGTCGCCGGGCAGGAGCGCAGCTTCGGCGGCGCCGGCGACGCGCAGGATGCCGGGATCTCGACGGTGTACCAGGAGGTCAACCTCGCCCCCAACCTCTCGATCGGCGAGAACGTGATGCTCGGTCATGAGACGCGAGGTGTGTTCGGCATCAACTGGACGGCCACCCACCGCGCTGCGACCGACGCCCTCTCCCGACTCGGCCTGGGGCACCTCGACACCCGCCGGCCGCTCTCGACCCTCTCGATCGCGCTGCAGCAGCTCGTCGCCATCAGCCGCGCGATGGCGATCAAGGCCAAGGTGCTCATCCTCGACGAGCCGACCTCCAGCCTCGACGCCGCCGAGGTCGAAGGCCTCTTCACCGTGATCCGGGCACTGCGAGACCAGGGGGTCGCGATCCTCTTCGTCTCGCACTTCCTCGATCAGGTCTACGCGATCAGCGACCGCCTGACGGTGCTGCGCAACGGACTGTATGAGGGGGAGTACCTCACCCGGGACCTCGACCGCCACGCTCTCATCTCGAAGATGATCGGCAAGGACCTCGATGCGCTCAAGTCGCTCGGAGGCAACCGCCGCCGCGCGCCGCGCGAGGCCGATGAGAAGCCGCTGCTCGCGGCATCCGGAATCGCACGCCGCGGAGCGGTCGAGGCGACCGACCTCGACATCCGCCCCGGCGAGGTCATCGGGTTCGCCGGGCTGCTCGGCTCCGGGCGCACCGAGCTCGCCCGACTGCTCTACGGCGCCGACCGCACCGACGAAGGCACGATCGAGCTGCATGGACGCCGGGTCGACCTCAAGTCGCCCGCCGATGCGCTGCCTCGTCGGATCGCCTTCTCGACCGAGAACCGCCGCGACGAGGGGATCATCGGAGACCTGACCGTGCGCGAGAACATCATCCTCGCCGTGCAGGCGGAGCGCGGATGGGCGCGTCCCATGAGCCGCAAGGAGCAGGATGCGATCGTCGACCGCTACATCGCGCAGTTCAACGTCCGTCCGGCCGACCCCGACCGGATGATCAAGAACCTCTCCGGCGGCAACCAGCAGAAGGTGCTGCTCGGCCGCTGGCTCGCCACGCAGCCCGAGCTGCTGATCCTCGATGAGCCGACCCGCGGAATCGACGTGGGTGCGAAGGCCGAGATCCAGGAGGCGGTGGCCGAGCTCGCCGAAGACGGCGTCGCCGTGGTGTTCATCTCTTCCGAGCTCGAAGAGGTCGTGCGCCTCTCCGAGCGGATCGTCGTGCTGAAGGACCACCGGAAGATCGGCGAGATCCAGAACGGACCGGACGTCACCGCGCAGGTGATCGTCGATGTGATCGCCGCTCACGGAGTCGAGGCCGCTGCCGAGACGCTCGACGACACCGACGGCGCCGTGCCCGATAGCATCGCCCCCACGACCGACAAGGAGGCAGCGCGATGACCGCGTCAGCCGGCACCACCATCTGGCGGGACCTGATCCACAAGCCGTTCTTCTGGGGCATCGTGGCGATCTTCGCGCTGCTCGCCCTGAACGTGATCAAGGACCCGACGTACCTCGCGCTCTCGATCAACCCCAACAACGGCAACCTCGTCGGCAACCTCATCGACATCCTGCGCCAGGCGGCGCCGATCATGATGATCGCGATCGGGATGTCGCTCGTGATCGCCACCGGTGGCATCGACCTCTCGGTCGGATCTCTGATGGCCGTCGCCGGAGCCGTCTCGATGGAGTTCCTCAGCGCCGCAGGCGACTCCTTCGGCGCAGCGCTCGCCGCGGTAGGACTCGCGCTGGTCATCACCGGCATCCTGGGGGCGGTCAACGGCGTCCTCGTCGCCTATGTCGGCCTGCAGCCCTTCATCGCCACGCTCGTGCTCATGCTCGCCGGCCGAGGCATCGCCAAGGTGATCACCGGCGGGCAGAACACGACGGCATCCAACGATGCGTTCCGGTGGATCGCGAACGGCTTCGTGATCGGCATCCCCGTGGTGTTCATCCTCGCGGTGCTGATCGTGATCGCCGTCGGCTGGGTGGTCAGGCGCAGCGCGCTGGGCCTCATGATCGAGGCGATCGGCATCAACCCCCGGGCCAGCCGCATGGCGGGCATCAAGCCGAAGGGACTGCTGCTCACGGCCTACATCATGAGCGGCATCCTCGCCGGGATCGCGGGCATCATGTCGGTCGGCAGCGTCATGACCGTCGACATCTCCCGCACCGGCTACCAGCTCGAGCTCGACGCGATCCTCGCGGTCGTCATCGGCGGCGCATCGCTGGCGGGTGGCAAGTTCTCACTCAGCGGCGCCTTCGTCGGCGCGTTGCTCATCGCGACCCTCGACAAGACCGTGCTGTATCTCGGCGTCTCGTCGTCGGCGACCCCGGCGTTCAAGGCCATCGTGATCGTCGTGCTGTGTCTGCTGCAGTCGCAGCGCGTGCGCAGCTGGTTCCGGACGCGACGCAGAGCCCGCCCGGTCGAACAGATCATCGCGAAAGAAGAGGTGTCCGCATGAGCGTCATGACCGCCCCTCCGGCCCCTCAGGCGACGGAGAGCGTCGCCGACCGTCTGCGACGCATGATCACGGCGAACCCCTCGGTGCTGCCGACGATCGCCTCGGTGGTCATCTTCGTCGGCATGGTGATCTTCGGCGAGGTGGCCTACGGCCGCATCCTGCAGTTCAACACGCTGTCGAACCTGCTCATCAACAATGCGCACCTCATCGTGCTCGCGGTCGCGCTGACCTTCGTGATCCTCACGGGCGGCATCGACCTCTCGGTGGGATCGATCATCGCGGTCTCGTCGGTCGCCGGTGTGATGCTCTCGAACGCCGGCTGGAACGCCTTCGCCGTGATCGTCGCGATGATCGGCATCGGAGTGCTCTTCGGCATCGTCTCGGGAGTGCTGATCCGGTACTTCGACGTGCAGCCCTTCATCGCGACACTGGCGATGATGTTCCTCGGTCGGGGCCTCGCCTCGCTGCTCAGCACCAAGCCCGAGCGGCTGGGTGAGGAGTCGCCGATCCGCTGGATCGGCACCCAGCTGAAGATCATCGACGGCCCGAAGGTCAACGACCTCGTGATCACCCCCGCAGTGCTCATCGCGGTGATCGTCGTGGCCGCCGCGTTCTTCGTTCTGCACCGCACGCGCACCGGCCGCACCGTGTACGCGATCGGAGGATCGGAGAGCTCGGCGCTGCTCATGGGTCTGCCCGTGCAGCGCACGAAGGTGCTCGTCTACGTGATCAGCGGCGGTCTCGCCGGTCTCGCGGCGGTGCTCTACACCGCACGACTCGGCACCGCTCAGAACATCACCGGCATCGGGTGGGAGCTCGACGCGATCGCCGCGGCAGTGATCGGCGGCACCGTATTGACAGGGGCTTACGGATACGTGCTCGGCTCGGTCGTCGGTGCGCTGGTGCTCGGTCTGATGAACGTGCTCATCACGCGTGACGGAGGCATCCCGCCCGAGATGACGACGATCATCACGGGCGGCATCCTGCTCGTGTTCGTGCTGCTCCAGCGCGCAGTGACACGCAAACGGGAGTAGCTTCCGCTCCATCGCCCGAATGGCCCCATCTCGCACCGAGGTGGGGCCATTCGCATGTCTGAGCACCCTGAAGGTCCCATCTCGGAACACCGGTATTCGAGCTGCGGATGTCGGTGACGTCCTCATATGAAGACGTAACGTTGTCGTTCGTGACCGATGGCGTGCGATGACGGATGTGGAGACCGACGAGCTGCGCGCCTTCGCGACGAAGGCCGCCAGTCTGCGGGGCGACTTCGGCTCGGCGGTGGTCGCGCAGTCGTCGGGGTTGGGCGCACGCTCGATCACCGCGGCGGTGGCGCGATTCGGCGACGCATGGACGACGGCACTGGGGCGCCGTCTCGCGGACGTCGACATGGTGGCGGAGAACCTGCGGCAGACGGCCGAGGTGTTCGACCGGGGCGATGAGGCGTCGAGCAGCGAACTCGGCCAGATGATCTGGGCCGAGAGCGACTACTGATGTCCGAGCTGGGGATGACGAACGACCCGGTCGCGCTGATACCGGGCTCGTATGCCGCAGCGCATACGGTCGCGTCCGCGTGGCGGTCTCGGTCCGAGGCCGCCACTGCCCTTCGGGACGGGTTGCGGGGCCTCGAGGTCGATTCCGCGTGGACGGGGTACCCGTATGAGAAGTACCTCGAGCGGGCGGAATACGTGCGGTCGTCGTGGCAGAGGTGCGGCGAGTACTTGATGAGTGGCGCCGCCGCTCTGTCGGCCTATGGCGATGCTCTGCGATGGGCGCAGGACGAAGCCGCACGCGCCATCGACCTGTGGGAGCAGGCCGAAGCAGCGACGATCGCTTCACGCCAGGAGCACCAGGTGAAGGTGCGTGAGCTGGAACGCGACCTTCACCTGCGACACGTCGAACTCGACGTCCCGTTCGTCGACGGCGGCGCGGACCTGCGCGCGCAGGCGGTCGACGTCTTGACGAACGCACGGGGTGTGCTGGATCGCTACGCCGTCGACGCTGCCAACGCCATCCACGCAGCGGCGGATGCCGCGCCCCTGCAGACGCCGAAGCAGGCCGAAGCCGCGACGAACTGGGCAGTCGTCGGGGCGGTCGGCTCGATCATGTTCGAGACCGCCGTACTCAACCCGGCGATCGAGCAACTGAACTTCATCGCCTCGATGGGCAACGCGCTCATCAACCACCCCGACATCCTCCTCGAACTCCTCGGCGGAGTCGCGCTCGTGGTCGGTGGCGGCACGATGATCGGCGGCGGAGGTGCGCTCGCGATCACCGGGGTCGGCGCAGCCCCGGGCGGCGGCCTGGCGTGGGCCGGCGCGGGGGTCGTCGGGGCCGGGGTCGCGGCTGCCGGGCACGCCGGCATTCGCTGGATGAATGAGGCGGCCGGTGACGACGCGGCCTCCGTCGCCCGACGACCGCCGCCGCATCCCGAGTATGGGGGCCGGGACATCAAGGGCCATTGGAACGGAGACGGGCAAAGACCCTGGGTCGACACCGAGAAGATCGGGCTCGACGAAGTCGCGGATGATGTCGGAACGGATGTCATCCGCGACAAGGTGCGTGCGACGATCGAGGGGTACCATCACCGGCCTGGAATGGCTTCGGATCAACACCGATACTTTGATGGCCTTTACAGTAACGGCGACGGGACTTGGACAGCGATCGAAGTGAAGGGCGGTACCGGGTCCCGTGATGCGGCGCAGGAGGGATTCGACGCAATGGTCAGTCGCGAGCGGCCCGCGATCGCGACGCTGAACGGCCAGCCCATCCGGATCGTGGATGTGATCCTCAAACATGTTCCGTGAACCTGCCGGCCGCCAACGCCGAGAAGAGAGTCACCGTATGGCCATCACACGCACACACGTCACACAGCGAAACGGCTACAGTCGCATGGCGTTGATCGATAGTGTCCGCCCGTATCCGGATCAGATCCGATTCTCGTTGAGCCGGATGAATGGGTCATCGTTCTGGGCGTGGGGCCTGTGGCGGGCGCCGGAAGGAGCCGACCTTCTCCGAGATCTGCCGTTCAGTGAGGAGTACATGCAGTGCGCGGGAACCGCTGAGGCGCTGGCGCTGGAGGTGCGCCGCATCGAGGCCGACGGCACTCCCCGCCAGTACGCGATCGGCAAGCCCGGCGGCGACCGCACAGGCGAGCCCACCGAGGTGATCCACTACGACGACGGTCGCCACAGCACCACGGTCTACCCGCACGAGGTCTTCACCGCCGACGAGGCGGCGGTCGTCTTCTACACGTACTTCCTCACCGACGACGTGTCTCAGCCCTACGAGCTCCGCGATCTGCACCTGAGCTGGCCGAAACCTGAATCCGAAGAGGGCGCCGGCTGATGCGCATCCGCGTCGAGCACGAACCGCTCGCCCAGTCGATCGCGACGCTGGCCGACACCGCGCAGCAGATCCGAGCGCTCCTTGACGACCTGGACGCCGAAGCAACCGGGCTGAGGCACCTGTGGACCGGGGCCGCCCAAGATGCCTACTCCCGCGCTCACCGCGAATGGAACGAGTGCGCCGGCGACATGCAGACCGCTCTCACCAGCGCCGCCACCGCGGCCGCCCGCGCGCAAGCACGCACTCGCGAGGCCGAGGCTCACGTCGCCGACCTCTGGAGCTGACTCACACCGTCGGAATCCAGACCCGCATGGTCGACGGACCGCGCCGCGCCCAGTCGTGATAGGCGATCAAGGGGGCGTCGACCGTCTCGCCGGTCGAGCGGTGGCGCACCCGCAGCACCACGTGACCGTCGCGCTCGACGGGCTCCCCGGCCGCGACCGCGTCGCCGATGTCGCCGCCGAGGTCGATCGACTCGAGTGCCAGGACCTCGGGGCCGCGTTCGATCGCGACGCTGCCGCGCACGGCATCCACCATCGGATGCGGTGACGTGGTCCTCGCCACGATCGGCAGGTTCAGTACGACGATGTCGCCGGCGCGGAACGCACGAGCGACTTCGACCGCACCCGGAGGTGCAGGCAGCTCCGTGACCTCATTCCCGCTGTGCACACGCACCGTTGCTCCCGACGCCCACGACGGCACTCGCAGCGTCAGTGTGAACTCGGCATCCTCCGTGATCGTGACGCGAACATCGCCCTTCGCCGGGTAGTCCGTCGAGACATCGAACGCGACGATCCGGCCGTCCGGCAGTGTCGTGCGCACGGTCGACGGTGCGTACTGATGCAGCTGCACGCCGTCATCATCGGCCGTCGCGACATACGCGGAGAGGCTCGCGAACGTGCGCGCCACATTCGGCGGGCAGCACGACACCTCGAACCACGGCGCGCGCAGCGATGACGAGGCGCGCGGCGACGTGGCATCCGGATCCGCCGGGATCCCCGGCGTGCGCTGATGCAGGGTGTTGGCGTAGAAGAACGAGCGCCCGTCGTCACCGGGCGAGGTCGCGACGACGTTGAACAGGGTCCGCTCGATCAGGTCGGCGTACTGCGCCTCACCGGTCGCGAGCAGCAGCCGCCACGAGAACATGATCGACCCGATGCCGGCGCAGGTCTCGGAGTAGGCGCGATCCGGCGGCAGCTCCCAGTCGTCGCCGAAGGCCTCGTCCTGATGGTGCGACCCCTGGCCCCCCGTCACATAGGTGCGGCGTTCGACCGTGCGATCCCACTGCGACCGCAGGGCGTCGAGCAGCGAGTCGTCGGAGAGCTCGGCGGCGACGTCGGCTGCGGCGGAGGACAGGTAGTTCGCCCGCACGGAGTGCCCGCGAAGAGCCTCGGCGTCGCGCACCGACACGTCGTCCTGGAAGTAGCTGCGCCCCCATTCGATCTCGCCGAGCGACCCACGCCCGTGCCGCTCGACGAACAGCGCGGCCTGATCGATGTAACGCTGCTCGCCGAGCGCTCGGCCGAGCTCGGCAAGCCCCGCCTCGACCTCGGCATGCCCGCAGATCGCGTCCCGGCCGTCGACGCCGAACTCGCGGCAGACGAGATCCGCGGCGCGCCGAGCGATGTCGATCAGACCGTCGTCGGCATCCGGTCTCGTGCGCACCCGGGCGACGGCCGCCTGGAACAGGTGCCCGAGGCAGTACAGCTCGTGCCCCCACTGCAGCGCAGACCAGCGTTCGTCCTGGCCCTCGCGGCCGAACATCGTATTGAGGTACCCGTCGGGCTCCTGCGCGGCGGCGACCCGGTCGACGACCCGGCGGAATCGCTGCTCGAGGTCGCTGTCGGCTGCGGCATCCGTCCGCCCGATCTCCCACGCCAGCGCCTCGAGGTACTTGTAGATCTCGGAGTCGGCGAACTCGCGTCCCCGACGCCCGTCCGGCAGCGTGCCGGCGGCGGCGAGGTCGAAGTTGGGCAGCCATCCCTCGGACTCGAGTCGCGACTCGATGTGGCTGAGAGTGGCAGTGCCGTTGACGGCCTGGCGGTCGGCCCAGAACCCCCCGGTGATGCGCACCTCGTCGAGGCCGAGCGGGCGCAGACGCCCGTGGGTGGGAACCACCGGGGCGGCCGGTGCAGTGGTGTCGAACATGGTCATCCCTTGAAGGCGCCGGACATGAAGCCGCGCACGTAGTGTCGTTGCAGGATCAGGAAGAGAAGGATGCAGGGGAGCGCCAGCACGACGACTCCCGCCTCGGTCGCGCCGTAGTCGACGACGCCCTGCACCTGTCCGCGGAGGTTCGCCACCGCGAGCGGCAGCGTCATGCGGTTGGTGTCGTTGATGAGGATCAGCGGTGCCATGAAGTCGTTCCAGGCGGTGAGGAACGCGAACAGCCCGACGGTCACGAGCCCGGGCTTGACGGCAGGGAGCAGCACCCGCCACAGGGCGCCCCAGCTGGAGCATCCGTCGACCATCGCCGCCTCGTCCATCTCCCGCGGGATCGACTCGAACGAGATGCGCATCATGAACATCGAGAACGGCAGCTGGAACATCGTGATCACCAGCGCGACGCCGACCAGCGAGTTCTGCAGGCCGACCGCATTGAGGATCACGTAGAGCGGAATGAGCAGGGTCGCATACGGCACCATCAGGATGGCGAGGGTGAGGAGGAACAGTGCGTTCTTGCCGGGGAACGAGAAGCGCGCGAACGCGTATCCGCCCAGCAGCGAGATGAACAGGGTGAGCGCGACGGTGAGCACCGAGACGAAGAGCGAGTTGCCCAGATACACCCAGATGCCGGCCTGGTATTCGCCCAGGGCCGCATAGTTGCCGAAGCCCCAGCCGTCTGTCTGGCTGGTGCCGGCCATCGGGCTGACCGACGAGACGCCGGTCCAGATGAGCGGATAGAGGAAGATCACGGCGAGCGCGGTCGTGAACACCCAGTACGGGATGCCGAGGACGACGCGAGCGGCCTTCGAGCGATAGCGCGGCGGGGTCGGCTGATGGTTCGGAGCGACGATCGTGCGCGTCAGCGTCTGGGACATGATTCTCAGCTCTCATCCGTGCGGCGGAACGCGCGCAGTTGGAAGACGTTGATGACGATGAGTGCGAGCAGCACGATCACCGAGAGGGCGCCGGCGATGCCGAGGCTGTTCTGCCCCTGGAAGGCGACGTTGTAGATGAGCTGCACGACGGTCATGGTGCTGTTGTCGGGGCCGCCCTTGGTGAGGATGTAGAACTGCTCGAACGCGAGCAGCGACCCGGTCACGCACATCACTGTCGTGAGCGCGAAGGTCGGCTTGAGCAACGGCACGGTGATGTCGCGGAAGGTCTGCCAGCGGTTCGCACCGTCGATGCGGGCGGCTTCGTAGACGTCATCCGGGATTCCCTGCAGGCCCACCAGCATCAGCAGCATGTAGAAGCCCGCGTATCGCCAGACGATCAGGAAGATGGTCGACCACAGTGCGCCCTCCGGCGTGCCGAGGAACGTGATGCCCCACGACTTCATGAGGTTCGCGAACGGGCCGGCGATGGGGGAGTACAGCACGTAGAAGAGCAGTGACGCGGATGCCAGGCCGAGCGCGCTGGGGATCAGGAAGGCCGTGCGCAGGAACCCCTTCCAGCGGGTGGACTCCTGCACGAGCAGGGCCAGGCCGAGCCCGAGTCCGATCAGGATCACGGTCGTGATGACGGTGTAGAGCAGGGTGAAGCGGATCGAATCCCAGAAGAGGCGGTGCGTGACGGCATCCGCATAGTTCTCCGGGAAGTTGATGCCCTGGTTGCCGCTCAGCAGGGGCCAGTCCGAGGCCGACATCTGCAGCACCAGCACCAGCGGCACGATGAACAGCAGGGCGACGAAGATCGCCGTGGGGGCCGCGTACAGCCAGCCCTGCACCGGGCCGCCGAAGGCGGTGCGCCGTCTGCGGCGATGCAGCGGGAGTGTGGCCTGGGTCATCACGTTCTCTTTCGATGGGGGACTGACGAGGGGGGATGCGGGGGCGACGCGGTGCGCCGCCCCCGCGTGGTCACTGCGACAGGATCGCCGTGATCTCCTCGTTGTCGGCGGGCACCGAGTCGTCGCCGTTGAGCACGGCGTTGCGCACCAGGGTGAGCCACGGGCTGCCCGGGGCGTTGAACGCCTGCTGGAAGTTCAGGGCCACCGGGGTGTCGCCCTGGGCTGCGACCTCGTTGATCGTCACCAGTCGGGGATCGGCGGCCGCATACTCGTTGTCGGCCAGGTCTCCGCGGGAGACGGCGTTGCCGTCTTTCGCGAGCACCTCGACCTGGGCGTCCTCGGACATCATCCAGTTGAGGAAGTTCCAGGCCTGCGCGGCCTTCTTCGAGTCCTTCGAGATGCCGATGCCGTCGCCGCCGACGAACGTCGAGGCACCGCCGTCGACACCGGGGATGCCGGCGACTCCCGCGTCGAACTCGAGTGAGGGGAGCAGCGTCGCGGGGAACGGCATCACGCCGACCTTGCCCTCGCTGAACGCGGCGGTCCAGGTGGGGCCGGCCTCATCGGTCGAGCTCGGGAGAACCGCACCCGCCTCTTCGAGGCCTGCCCACGTGTCGTAGACGGCCTGAGCCGAGTCGCCGTCGAGCAGGGACTCGGTGCCGTCGTCGCTCATGACCTCGTCGCCCGATGCCCAGATGGAGGGGAACCAGGTGAAGACCAGGCATCCACCGCAGTTGAGGCCGGTCGCGGTGCCGTAGGTGTCCGGCTTGTTCAGCGCCTGCACGGCCATGGCCGCTTCGGCGAACTCCTCGAGCGTGGCGGGCGCCTTCTCGGGGTCGAGGCCGGCCTCGGCGAAGAGCTCCTTGTTCCAGAACAGCATCGAGAGGTCGAGGGCGAACGGCAGCACGTACTCGGCGCCGTCGACGGTGCCGGCCGACAGGTGCCCGGGGTTGATCTCGTCCTTGAAGTCGAGGGCGTCGATCTGCTCGGACATGTCCTGGAACAGGCCCTGCTGCGCCCAGTTCGGCACGTAGACGATGTCGGCGGCGAAGAGGTCGGGCAGGCCGCTCGACCCTGCGGCGGCGCCGACTTTCGCGACGTAGTCGTCGTTGGGCACGACTGTCAGCTCGACCTGGTTCTCGTGGCTGTCGTTGTAGGCGTCGACGAGCAGCTTGGCCTGGCGCTCGATCGGCGCGCGGGTCCACAGCGTCAGGGTCGTGCCGTCGTCGGTGCCTTCGGCGGGGATGGGCTCGTCGGAGGCGGCGTCATCGCCGGCGGGGGCGCAGGCGGCGAGTCCGCCGACGAGCAGGCCGGCCGCGATGACGGCGGCTGCTGCCCGACGTGCGGCGTGGGTGCGAATGGTGTTCATGGGCGGGGGCTCCTCTGGGCTCGTCCTCGAGCGGGTGCGGTGTGGCGCTTCGGCAGTGCAGCGCCGGGAGTGGAGATGAGGGTGAAGATCAGGTTCTTCGAAAGTTACGAAAACCCTTTCGAAAAGGTATAGCGTGGTTTCGGAGGGCGCGTCAACCCTCGTTCCGATAACCTTTCAGCACGAAGGAGTGGGATGACGGATACGACTGGAGCACGAGCTGCGACCCTCAGTGACGTCGCCGCGCGCGCCGGAGTCTCGATCTCGACCGCATCCAAGGCGCTGAACGATCGGGGCGACGTATCGGTCGCCACCCGCGCCAAGGTGCGTGCGATCGCCGAGGAGCTGTCCTTCACCCCCAATGCCATGGCGCGAGGACTCCTCGCCGGGCGCACCGGCACGGTCGGCCTTCTCACCAGCGACCTCGAGGGCCGCTTCATGCTGCCGATCCTCATGGGCGCGGAGGATGCGTTCGGCGCAGGTCGCATCAACGTCTTCCTGTGCGATGCGCGAGGTGACGCGATCCGTGAGCAGCACCACCTGAAGGAGCTGCTGAGCCGCAGGGTCGACGGCATCATCGTCGTCGGCCGTCAGACGGATCCGCGCCCCTCGCTCGGGCAGGAGATCCCCGTGCCCGTGGTCTACGCGTACGCCCCCTCGGATGACCCGCGCGACCTCTCATTGACCCCCGACAACTACGCGGGCGGGCGTCTCGCGATCGAGCACCTGTTGGCCTGCGGACGTCGGCGCATCGCGCACATCTCGGGCGACCCGACCTATGCCGCAGCCCAAGACCGCCTCGCCGGCGCCAGAGCAGCACTCGGCGAGGCGGGGCTCGAACTCGTGGGCGAGCCCATGTTCTCGGAGTGGACCGAGCACTGGGGTCGGGATGCCGCGGCGATGCTGCTGCAGCGGCATCCGGACATCGACGCCGTGTTCTGCGGATCCGACCAGATCGCTCGCGGTGTGCTCGACTCGGCCCGCGATCTCGGCCGCACCGTGCCGGACGACCTCGCGGTGATCGGCTACGACAACTGGGAAGTGCTCGCGACCAACGCCCGGCCCGAGCTCACCAGCATCGACGCGAACCTGCAGCAGCTCGGTCGTCAGGCGGCGCTGCGGGTGTTCGATGCGATCGACGGCATCGACATCGGCGAAGGCGCGCACCACCTGCCGGTGCGGCTCGTGATCCGCGGATCGACCATCGCCCGGCGCTGAGGGGCGCTCGCGCGTGCCGGAGTCAGGTCAGGCGTGGTCGCGCCAGGAGTGCTGCGGATCGAACCCGAGCACGCGGCGGGCCTTGTCGATCGACAGCAGCGTCTCGTTCGGGCCGAACTCGCGGGCGACCGGCACATCGGGGAAGACCTCGGCGAGCAGCTCGGCGTTCGGACGCGTCATCACCGTGTCGGCCGCCGCGATGATGAAGTTGTCGAACCCGGGTGCCGCCACCTCGAGCGCACGCTCCACCGCCTGAGCGCCGTCGCGGGCGTCGATGTATCCCCAGAGGTTCCACTTACGGCGCAGCGCATCGGCGTCGAAGTCGGGGAACTCGGCGTAGTCCTCGGGGTTCATCACGTTCGAGAACCGCAGTGCGGTGATCGACAGGTCGGGATGCCAGCGCACGAGCTCCCTCGCGAGCTGCTCCTCGAGGGTCTTCACGAGCGAGTAGACCGACTCGGGGCGGGCGGGGTAGTCCTCGTCGACCGGCACGTAGGGCGGCGGCACGTCGAACGGCAGACCGAGGACGGTCTCGCTCGAGGCGTAGACGACGCGGCGGATGCCGAGGCGCACCGCCGCCCAGAAGACGTTGAACGTGGCGGGCATGTTGTTGTGGAAGGTGGCGACATCGCTGCGGATGCCGGGCGCCGGGATCGCGCCGAGATGCACCACGGCGTCGATGCCGTCGTGCCGGTCGCCGACGGCCGTGAAAGCATCCACGACCTGGCCGTAGTCCGTGAGGTCGACCTGCACGAAGTCAGGGCCGCGGGTGCCCGAGACGTCCATGCCGATGACCTCGTGTCCGTGAGCGCGGAGCTCCCGCGCGACGACGCTGCCGAGCTTGCCCGATGATCCGGTGAGTGCGATGCGCATGTCACCAGAGTGGCACGAAGACGAGGCGCCGGGGCCGCTCGGCATACACTCGTCGGCGTGAGTGACACGAGCAGCGAGCCCCGCCGCACCGTCGGCGTGCGCGACGTCGCCGTGCGCGCAGGGGTGTCTCGGCAGACGGTGTCGCGCGTGCTCAACGACCACCCCGAGGTCGCCGCCGAGACTCGAGAACGCGTCATCGCCGCCATGGCGGAACTCGGCTACCGCATGAACAACGCGGCCAGAGCGCTGGGCACCCGCCGCTCCCGCACGCTCGGGGTGCTCGCCACCGACGCACTGCACTATGGCCCGTCGCGCAGCATCGCAGCGCTCGAGGCGTCGGCCCGCGAGGTCGGCTACTGGCTGAGTGCGGCCTTCGCGGATGCGGGGGACACGGATGCCGTGGTCGCCGCGGTCGACCACCTCGTCATGCAGGGAGTCGAGGGCATCGTCGTCGTCGCGCCTCACGCCCACACCCTCGACGCGCTCGACTCGGTGCCCATCGGCGTGCCCGTCGTCACCCTGCACGCAGCCGATCGCGGCGCGCGCGGCCTCTCGGTCGATCAGGAGGCCGGGGCTCGACTCGCCGTCGCGGCACTCGCCGACGCCGGGCACACACGCATCGCGCACCTCGCCGGCCCCGCCGACTGGCTCGAGGCCGAGTCCCGCGCTGAGGGGTTCCGGGTCGAGCTCGCCGCACGAGGACTCGCCGCCGGGCCGGTCATCGAGGGCGACTGGACCGCCGGCTCGGGCTATGCAGCGGCTCGCGCCGTGCGCGACTCGGGTGTGACGGCGGTATTCGCGGCGAACGACCAGATGGCCCTCGGTCTGCTCGGCGGTCTGCAGGAAGTCGGGCTCTCGGTGCCGGGGGACATCAGCGTGGTCGGTTTCGACGACACTCCGGATGCCGCCTACTACTGGCCGAAGCTCACGACCGTGCGGCAGGACTTCTCGGAATTGGCGCGTCGTGCGGTGGCGGCGGTGCTGGCGGGCAGTGCCGGAGCCGCGGCATCCGACCTCGCGCCGGTGGCACCGGTGCTCGTGACCCGCGATTCGGTGGCGCCGCCGCGCTGAACGGCGCCAGGGTGTGTGCTGGCGCGGTGCGGGGTCAGTTCTGCCTGTGCGGCGCGGTGCGGGGTCAGTTCTGCACGTGAATACGCCGTATCCGATGCGAAAGTGGCCCCGCACGAGACGGGAGATGCGAAAGTGGCCCCGAACCGCGGCGCCGAGCGGTCGCCGGTGTCTTGACGGTCCGCCGACCTCCGTGACACACTTCTGTGACCGGTCACAGTGACCACCGCCGACCCTGAGGTATCCGTGAGCAACGAAGCCCCCGTCTTCTCCCCTGAGATCGACGCCTCCATCCAGGCCGTCCGCGAGGATGTCGCCCGTCTGCACGGCGAACTGGTCCGTTACGACCTCATCGTCTGGACCGGCGGCAACGTCTCGGGCCGCGTGCCCGGAGCCGACCTGTTCGTGATCAAGCCGTCGGGCGTCAGCTACGACGACCTCACGCCCGAGAACATGATCCTGTGCGACCTCGACGGCGCCGTGATCCCCGGCACTCCGGGAAGCGACCGCTCTCCCTCGAGCGACACTGCCGCCCACGCCTACGTCTACCGCCACATGCCCGACGTCGGCGGAGTCGTGCACACGCACTCGACGTTCGCCGTCGCGTGGGCAGCCCGTGGCGAAGAGATCCCCTGCGTCATCACGGCCATGGCCGATGAGTTCGGCGGTCCTATCCCGGTCGGTCCCTTCGCGATCATCGGCGACGACTCGATCGGCCGCGGCATCGTGCAGACGCTCTCGGGTCACCGCAGCCGCGCGGTGCTCATGCAGAACCACGGTCCCTTCACCATCGGAGTCGACGCGAAGGATGCCGTGAAGGCCGCCGTCATGGTCGAAGACGTGGCCCGCACCGTGCACTACGCCCGTGAGGCCGGCCCGCTGATCCCGATTCCGCAGGAGGCCATCGACAGCCTCTTCAACCGCTACCAGAACGTCTACGGACAGAACTCGGACGCCCGACGATGAGCGACACGACCCGCACGACCGCCCGCGACGACATCCTCGCCGGCCGCACGAGCCTCGGCATCGAGCTCGGCTCCACGCGCATCAAGGCCTGTCTGATCGGATCCGACGCCACCGAGGTGCTCGCGACCGGGTCGTTCTCGTGGGAGAACCGCCTCCAGGACGGCCTCTGGACCTACGCGATCGACGAGGTGTGGACAGGCCTGCAGGCGGCATACGCCGGTCTCGTCGCCGACGCGGACGAGCGCCACGGCGTGCGCCCCGAGACGTTCGGCGCGATCGGGATCTCGGCCATGATGCACGGATACCTCGCGTTCGATGCGCAGGGCGAGCTGCTCACGCCGTTCCGCACCTGGCGCAACACCAACACGGGCGCCGCGGCGGCCGAGCTGACCGACCTGCTCGGCGTGAACATCCCGCTGCGGTGGTCGATCGCCCACCTGCACCAGGCGGTGCTCGACGGCGAGGCGCACGTGCCGCAGCTCGACTTCGTCACCACCCTCGCGGGCTATGTGCACACGAGGCTGACGGGCGAGCGCGTTCTCGGCGTCGGAGACGCCTCCGGCATGTTCCCGATCGACTCGGCCACCGGAGACTACGACGAGCGGATGCTGCAGGCCTACGACGCCCTCGCCGCCGACCGTCTTCCCGCCGCAGCCAAGGACCTGCTCCCGACCGTCCTTCCCGCCGGCGCCGCCGCCGGGACGCTCACCGCCGAGGGCGCGGCCCTGCTCGATCCGTCGGGCGCGCTGCCCCCCGGCATCCCGCTCTGCCCGCCCGAGGGCGACGCGGGCACCGGCATGGTCGCGACGAACTCGGTGTCGCCGCGCACCGGCAACGTCTCGGCCGGAACCAGCATCTTCGCGATGGTCGTGCTCGAGCGCCCGCTCGCCGAGGTACACCACGAGCTCGACCTCGTGACGACACCCGCGGGCGACGCCGTCGCGATGGTGCACTGCAACAACGGCGCGAGCGAACTGGCCGCCTGGGCAGGGCTCTTCACCCGTTTCGCCGCCGCCGCGGGGCAGCCGCTGAGCGATGACGCCGTCTTCGACGCACTCTTCCGCGAGGCTCTCGACGGAGAGGCGGATGCCGGCGGCCTGCTGGCGTACAACCACCTCGCGGGCGAGCCGATCGCCGGCCTCACCGAGGGGCGCCCGCTGTTCGTGCGCACCCCCGACAGTGCCTTCACGCTGGCGAACTTCATGCGCTCGCAGCTGTACGGCGTGTTCGGCACGCTCGCGCTGGGGATGCAGGTGCTCGCCGCCGAAGGAGTCGAACTCGACCGCATGTTCGCGCACGGTGGCATGTTCCGCACCGCGGGGGTCGCGCAGCGTTTCCTGGCCGGAGCACTCGGCGCTCCCGTCGCGGTGGGCGAGCTCGCCTCCGAGGGCGGCGCGTGGGGTATCGCGGTGCTCGCGTCGTATCTCGCGCACTCCGAGACGGCGTCGCTGGGGGAGTACCTCGAGCGCGACGTCTTCGCCTCGGCATCCCTCGCGGTCGCCGACCCCGACCCCGCCGACGTCGCCGGCTTCACCGCCTACCTCGACCGCTACCGCGCGGGCCTCGCGATCGAAGCCGCCGCGACCACCGCTCTCTGACCCCCACGCGCACTCTTCACGCCGACACCGGAACACCCAAGGACTCTCATGCCCCGCACCCCGCTCACCACTTCGCTCGACGGCTACGAGGTCTGGTTCCTCACCGGCAGTCAGCACCTCTACGGCCCCGAGACGCTCGCGCAGGTCGCCGAGCAGTCGCAGGAGATCGCCCGCATCCTCGACGAGGCCGGCGAGGTGCCCGTGACCATCGTCTGGAAGCCGGTGCTGACGGATGCCGCAGCCATCAAGCGCACGGCCCTCGAGGCGAACGCCGACGACCGGGTCATCGGCCTGATCGCGTGGATGCACACCTTCAGCCCCGCGAAGATGTGGATCGCCGGTCTCGACGCGCTGCAGAAGCCGCTCGCGCACCTGCACACGCAGGCGAACGTCGAGCTGCCGTGGGCCGACATCGACTTCGACTTCATGAACCTGAACCAGGCGGCGCACGGCGACCGCGAGTTCGGCTACATCCAGACGCGCCTCGGCGTGCCGCGCAAGACCGTCGTCGGTCATGCGAGCGACCCGCGGGTGCGCCAGGAGATCGCGACGTGGCAGCGTGCGGCCGCCGGCCTCGCGGCATCCCGTTCGCTCAAGCTCGCCCGCTTCGGCGACAACATGCGCTTCGTCGCGGTCACCGAGGGCGACAAGACCGAGGCCGAGCTGCGCTTCGGCGTGCAGGTCAACACGTGGGGCGTGAACGACCTGGCGGATGCCGTCGCCGCGGCATCCGACTCCGAGATCGACGCCCTCGTGGCCGAGTACGAAGAGCTGTACGAGGTCGTGCCGGAGCTTCGTCGCGGTGGCGACCGCCACCAGTCGCTGCGCGACGGGGCCGCGATCGAGATCGGTCTGCGGACGTTCCTCGAAGAGGGCGGCTTCGGCGCCTTCACGACCTCGTTCGAAGACCTCGGCGCCCTGAAGCAGCTGCCGGGCCTCGCGGTGCAGCGTCTGATGGCCGAGGGATACGGCTTCGGCGCCGAGGGTGACTGGAAGACCGCGATCCTCGTGCGCGTCGCCAACGTCATGGGCGCGGGCCTGCCCGGCGGGGCGAGCCTCATGGAGGATTACACCTACGACATGACGCCCGGCGACGAGCTGATCCTCGGGGCGCACATGCTCGAGGTCTCGCCCTCGCTCACGACGGCGAAGCCGACCCTCGAGATCCACCCGCTCGGCATCGGCGGCAAGGAAGACCCGGTGCGTCTGGTCTTCACCGCCGACCCCGGCCCCGCGATCGTCGTCGCCCTCAGCGACATGCGCGACCGCTTCCGCCTCACCGCGAACGTCGTCGAGAACGTGCCCCCGCGCCAGTCGCTGCCGAAGCTGCCGGTCGGCCGCGCCGTGTGGAAGCCGCAGCCCGACTTCAACACCTCGGCCGCCGCCTGGCTGACCGCGGGTGCTGCGCACCACACGGTGATGTCGACCGCCATCGGGCTCGAGGCCTTCCGCGATTTCGCCGAGATGGCCGAGGTCGAGCTGCTCGTGATCGACGATGCGACCACCCTGCCCGAGTTCCAGAAGCAGGTCCGCTGGAACCAGGCCTACTACCGACTCGCGCAGGGGCTGTGATGACGGGAGCCGGCCGGCCGCGCTCGGGGCGTCAGCTGCGCATCACCGGGCACGGATACGACGCCGTGATCGCGAGCGTCGGCGCCTCGCTGCGCCTGCTCGCATTCGAAGGACGCGACCTGGTCGTGCCCTTCGACGCCGACGAGGTGCGGCCCGGATACCGCGGCACCACCCTCGCACCGTGGCCCAATCGCATCGTCGACGGTCGCTACACGTTCAGCGGCGTCGAGCATCAGCTGGCCCTCACCGAGCCCGCCCGCGGACAGGCGCTGCACGGGCTGCTCGCCTGGGGCGAGTTCGAAGACCGACTGGTGCTCGACGACCGCGTCGTGCTCGCGGCCGTGATCGAGCCGCAGACCGGCTATCCGTTCCGCGTCGAGGTGGAGACCGAGTACCGCATCGACGGCGACGGCCTTCAGCAGACCGTCACCGCGCGCAACCTCGGGACGGATGCCGCGCCCTGGGGCACAGGGCCGCACCCGTATCTCGTCGCCGGACCCGATGGCCGCGTCGATGACTGGACGCTGACCCTGCCGGCATCCGAGGTGCTGACCGTCACCGACGACCGGCTGAGCCCGGTGGCGCTCGAGGGAGTGTCCGCGCATCCGCAGTGGGACTTCCGCGTTGCGCGCCCGATCGCCGACGTCTTCATCGACCACGCGTTCTCCGGCCTCGCCCGCGAGGGCGGAGTCGCCGAGGTGCGGGTGGTGACGGGTGCCGGAAGCGGCGTCGTCATGACCTTCGACGAGCGCTGCCCGTGGGTGCAGGTGCACACGGCCGACAACCCCGGCATCGACGCGATCCATCGCATCGGCCTCGCGGTCGAGCCGATGACCTGTCCGCCGGACGCGTTCAACTCGGGGACCGACCTGGTCGTGCTCGAACCCGGCGCGACGCACGCAGCATCCTGGCGGATCGCCGCCGTCTGACGCGCGGCGGCCGGCCGAGTCGCTCGCGGCACGGTCGTGGCGCCGATGCGGGGCCAGTTCTTCGGCATCCGGGCTCGGTGCGGGGCCAGTTCGGCATCCGGGACTCGGTGCGGGGCCATTTCGGCACCCTGGACCCGGTGCGGGGCCAGTTCGGCATCCGGGACTGGGTGCGGGGCCAGTTCGGCATCCGGGGCTCGGTGCGGGGCCAGTTCGGCATCCGAATGGGGCGTTTCCGGTGCGCAACTGGCCCCGCACGCGTGGTGCGGGTGCGGGTGCGGGTGCGGGTGAGGGTGCCGGATGTCGCGGCTGCGGACCGCGCCTCTCCGATCAGGCGAGTGCCGCGACCAGCGCCCGGGCTGCGGATGCCGACGACTGCGGGTTCTGGCCGGTGATGAGCAGTCCGTCGACGATCGTGTGATCGCTCCACGGGTCGGTCACGTCGATGTCGGCGCCGAGCTCGCGCAGAGAGGTCTCGAGCAGGAACGGCGCGCGGTCCGCGAGCCCTCCGATGCGCTCCTCCTCGTCGGAGAATCCGGTGATGCGGCGTCCGGCGACGAGCGGCTCGCCCGCAGCATCGCGTGCGGGCAGCAGAGCCGCGAGCCCGTGGCACACCGCGGCCAGCGGACGTCCCGCCGCGACGGTCGCCGAGATGAGCGCCGCCGAATCGGCATCCACAGCGAGGTCCTGCATCGGTCCGTGCCCGCCGGGGTAGTAGACGGCCGCGTAGTCGGCGCCGTCGACATCGGCGAGCACCAGGGGAGTGCTGAGCCCCGGGATCTCCGCGAGCGCCGCGGCATCCCCGTCGCCGAGGCTCGACGCATCGGCGACCGGCTCGACACCGCCGGGTGTCGCGAACACCACGTCGTGCCCCGCGGCGGTGAGCAGGCGATAGGGGGCGAGCAGCTCTTCGGCCCAGTAGCCGGTGGGGTGCTCGGTGCCGTCGGACAGAGTCCAGGCGCGGGCGCCGGAGACGACGAAGAGGACGGATGACATGGATGCTCCCAAGGTTCGGACGACGGATGCCGTGCGGATGCGATATCCAGGACAACGGCCCGCCGCGACGAACGATTCCGATAGATTGCCGATATGAGCAATCGGAATTCCGATGGATTGCCCGACCTGGGGCTGTGGCGCACCTTCCTCATCGCGCACCGATCCGGGTCGGTGTCGGCGGCGGCGCGCAGGCTCGGACTCGCGCAGTCGTCGGTCACGACGCAGTTGCAGGCGCTGGAGGCGAGCGTCGGCGAGCCGCTGTTCGTCCGTCATGCCCGCGGCATCCGTCCGACGCCCCGAGCCGACGAGTTCGCCGCGCGGCTCTCGGGCCCGCTCGACGCGTTGGCGGATGCTCTCGGCACCCACCCGGCCCTCGAACCGCCGGTCATCCGCCTCGGCGGGGCGGGGGAGTTCCTGGCCGCCGTCGCCGCCCCGGCTCTCGCGAGTGCTGTGGCCGGCGGACTGCGGCTTGCGGTGACCACGGGCCTGGCCGACGACCTGCTCGATCAGCTGAGGGTCGGCAGCCTCGACCTGGTGATCTCCGCCGTGCGACCTCGCGGACGGGCGCTGCCGAGCATGCCGCTGTTCGACGAGGATTTCGTGCTCGTGGCCTCGCCGTCGCTGCGCATCGACCCGTCTCCGGCCCTCTCACCGGACGCGCTCGCGCACGTACCTCTGCTGGCATACGACCGAGACGTCCCGATCGTCCGACGGTACTGGCGCCACGTGTTCGGCATCCGTCTCGACCGGGAACCGGCTCTCGTCTTCCCCGACCTGCGCGCGCTCGCCGCCGCTGCGGTTGCGGGGGCGGGCGTCACCGCCCTGCCGACCTACCTGATCGCCGACGAACTCGCCGATGGCAGACTCGTCGACCTGCGACCCACCGAGGATCCGCCGATCAACACGCTGTATCTCGTGCGGCGACCGGGTCCGTTGTCCGACGGGGTCGCGGCCGTGGAGAAGACGCTGCGCGCCGCCGTCGCCGACCTCTGACGCTCGTCGCGGCGGCGGTGCGGGGTCAGGTGCGCATCTGGAGTCCGGTGCAGGGTCAGTTTCGCATCCACCATTCGGTACGGGGTCAGTTTCGCATCGGACATCCGGTGCGGAGTCAGTTTCGCATCGGAAACGCCCGATTCGGATGCGGTAGTGGCCCCGCACAGATGCACTGCCCGGCCTCACAGATGTGCAGCCGCTCGCGCGGCGAACGCACACGACGGACGGATGCCGCACCTCACGGACGCGCGCACCTCACGGACGCGTACACCTCACGGACGCACGCACCTCACGGACGCACGCACCTCACGCACGCACCTCACGGACGCACGCATCTCACGGACGGACCGCACACGGCAGGTGCGGCAGACCCGATGCGGCAGTGGCGACCGAGCCTCAGCGGTTGAGCCAGTGGCGCAGCGTGCGCGTGACCCAGGGCAGCACCCAGTAGGTCATGATCGGCGTGAGCACGACGGTCGTGGCGAGCACGCGCAGCCAGATCGGCAGTTCGTTCCAGCCGGGCACGGGGCTCAGCGCATAGGTGAAGGCGAGGTTCAGCGGGAAGAACCCGAGCCAGATCGACACGGCCTGCTTCCACCGCGGCGGAGTGCTGACCATCGCGACGGTGGTCGTCGAGCCGTCAGCGCGGGGGAGGGTGATGGTGTCGGTGGTCGGCTCGTCGAACCAGCCCTCGATGCCCGTGCGGCGGCGCACGCGCTCGCTGCGCACGAACTGCTCGCCGGTCGACTTCCACCACTCGCGCTCGCCCGACTGCTCCCACGCCACGAGCGACTTCTCGTCGGAGAAGCGGTACAGCATGTGCCAGACGTGCGAGTCCTCGCCGTCGCGCACCCAGCCGGATCCGAGGAACCCCGGGTACCGGTGCGCCAGATTCACGCCGGTCTGCACCCAGGCGGTGGCGGCGGCGACATGCTCGGGGTCGACCTCGCGGCGGATGGAGACGGTGATGGGTTCGCTGGACATGGTGGGGTCCTCGGAGAGAGCGGATCGCCCGGGTCACGGGCGCCTCGACGGTGGGGGATGCGCCGGGGTGCGGGCGCGTGTTCGATTGTATTTCGGATGCCGGGTGGCGCCGGTCGTTTTTCGCCGCGCGCGAAGACGGCATCTCGGGGTGCATGCCGATGCCGATGCCGATGCCGATGCCGGATGCCGATGCCGGGTGCCGGGTGCCGGTGCCGGATACCGATGCCGGGTGCCGGACGCTTCAGAAGGCCGAATGCGCCTGCGACGGCCGGATACCGGGAATTCGGCCGTCGCGGGCGCGCATGGCCGAGGCTGGTGCAGGGCAGCGACGCGGCATCCGTCCCCGCACTCCGCGACAGGGTGAGAATAGGAGGCATGAGCACGCGCAGCGAAGCCGTCCTGATCGATGTCGTCCGCACTCCCGTCGGACGCGGCAAGCCGGGCGGCGCGCTCTCGGGTGTGCATCCTGTCGACCTCGCGGCGGGTGCTCTCGCCGCGATACTCGAGCGCAGCGGGCTCGAGTCGAGGCAGATCGACGACGTGCTGCTCGGTTGCGTGAGTCAGGTGGGGGACCAGTCGTCGAACATCGCGCGGCAGGCTGTGCTCGCCGCGGGTTTCGACGAGTCGATCCCCGCGACGACGATCGACCGCCAATGCGGGTCCAGCCAACAGGCCATGCATGTCGCCGCGCAGGGGATCATGGCCGGCGCGTATGACGCGGTCATCGTCGGCGGCGTCGAGTCGATGAGTCGGGTGCCGCTCGGATCGTCTGCGGCCGGCGGGTCGCCGATGTCGCCTCGCCTGCGTGAGCGCTACCCCGAGGGACTCGTGAACCAGGGCGTCTCGGCCGAGCTGATCGCCCAGCGCTGGGGCATCGATCGCGCAGCGCTGGATGCGTACGCCGCCGAGTCGCACCGCCGCGCGGCCGCCGCGTGGCACGAGGGCTTCTTCGACCGCACCGTCATTCCGGTCGCCGAGGCTCCGGATGCCGCGGGCGACGAGACCGTGCGCGCCGGCACGACGGCCGAGGGGCTCGGGGGACTCAGCCCCGCGTTCCGCACCGACGCTCTTGCCGCCCGATTCCCGGACGTCGACTGGCGGATCACTCCCGGCAACTCCTCGCCGCTGACCGACGGAGCATCCGCTGCGCTCGTGATGAGCGCCGAGCGTGCCGAACAGCTGGGACTCACGCCGCGGGCGAGGTTCCACGCGTTCACGGTGGTCGGCGACGATCCGCTCATGATGCTGACCGGCCCGATCCCCGCGACGCGGCGCATTCTCGAACGCACCGGACTGACGATCGATGACCTCGACGCCTACGAGGTCAATGAGGCCTTCGCGTCGGTGCCACTGGCCTGGGCCGCGGAACTCGGGGCGGATGCCGCCAAGCTCAACCCGCGAGGAGGTGCGATCGCCCTCGGGCACGCACTGGGCTCGTCGGGCACCCGCCTGCTCGGCACCCTGATCGACCACCTCGACGCGGTCGGCGGCCGCTTCGGACTGCAGACCATGTGCGAGGGCGGTGGCATGGCGAACGCCACGATCATCGAGCGGCTGTAATCCGGCATCCGGCATCCGGCATCCGGCATCCGGCGTCCGGCACCCGCTGTGCCCCTGCCGGGTCGATGTTCGCCGGACAAGACAGAGAAGACCCCCGCCGACCCGATTCGGCGGGGGTCTCTTCGGGAGCAGACGCTCACCGTATGCGCGGATGACGTGACTACCCGATCCGGTCTGAGTCTGTGTCCGCGCATCTGCAGTTGTAGTCGGCGAAGGTGTCCGGGCGGTGAACGCGGCGAGAAATCCTCCTCACCCGGGATTCGCGATCCTGGAAGCGTTTGCGACTTAAGGCCATCAGCAGTACTCACACCCCTGACTTTTCGCCAGACCGCAGCTGCAAGCGCTTGCAGTCCTGGAGCCCGCCCTGCTAGCTTCACTCGCAAGCCTCCGGACACGTCGTCGTGTCCGCCGCCATCAGGGAGCATCATTTGTTCAAGTCGGCTCGGTCGAAGACGACCGCTTCACGTCCGCTCGCCCTACTCGCCGCCACCGCGCTCGTCGTCTCGGGCTTCGGCGCGGCCGGCACGCTCGGCGGCTCATCCGCCGCGGCGGCCGATCGCACCGTGGCTCTCGTGGGCTCGCTGCAGTCCGAGCTCGGCTGCGCGGCCGACTGGGCGCCCGACTGCACCGAGACCGAGCTCGAGCCCACGGGCGCCGAGGGCATCTACTCCGCCGAGTTCGAGGTCCCTGCGGGCACGTGGCAGTACAAGGTCGCGGTGAACGACGGCTGGGACGAGGCGTACGGGCTCGACGGCGGGGCCGACGACATCCCTCTGACGGTGGCCGGCCCGACAACCCTCCGCTTCACGTTCGACGACACGCTCAAGCGCGTCGGGCTCGAGTCCACCGACCTGCGTGGCGGCTACACCTCCGACGATGAGGCGCTCATCGCGAGCCCGACCCGACAGGCGGGTGCCGGCGAGCAGTTCTACTTCGTGATGACCGACCGCTTCGCGAACGGCGACACGGCCAACGACACCGGCGGTCTCGAGGGCGACCGGCTCACCACCGGTTTCGACCCCACGGACAAGGGCTTCTATCAGGGCGGCGACATCGCCGGAATCCGCGAGAACCTCGACTACATCGAGGGGCTCGGCACATCGGCGATCTGGCTGACGCCGAGCTTCGCCAACAAGCCGGTGCAGGGTGAGGGCGCCAACGCCTCTGCCGGTTATCACGGCTACTGGATCACCGACTTCACCCGCATCGACCCGCACCTCGGCACCAATGAGGAGCTGCAGGCGCTGATCGCCGACGCGCACGCCCGCGACATCAAGGTGTACTTCGACATCATCACCAACCACACTGCCGACGTCATCGACTACGCCGAGGGGCAGTACTCCTACATCGACCAGGCGACGAGTCCCTACACGGATGCCGCGGGTACGGCGTTCGACCCGGCCGACCACGCGGGCACCGACGGGTTCCCCGAACTCGACCCGGCGACGAGCTTCCCCTACACGCCGGTGATCGACGACAGCGAGGCCGACGTCAAGGTGCCGGCCTGGCTGAACGACCCGTCGCTCTATCACAACCGCGGAGACTCGACCTGGTCGGGGGAGTCGGTCACATACGGCGACTTCAGCGGACTCGACGACCTGATGACCGAGCACCCGACGGTGGTCAACGGCTTCGTCGAGGTCTACGACAAGTGGATCGACCTCGGCATCGACGGCTTCCGCATCGACACCGTCAAGCATGTGAACTTCGAGTTCTGGGAGAAATGGACCGCCGACGTCCTCGACTACGCGCACGAGAAGGGCAACGACGACTTCTTCATGTTCGGCGAGGTCTACGACGCCGACCCGGTGAAGCTCGCGCCGTACGTGCGAGACACCGACATGAACTCGATCCTCGACTTCACGTTCCAGTCCTCCGCCGTCAGCTACGCGTCGGGCAATTCGGCCAAGGGCCTGCAGTCCCTGTTCGCGGGCGACGATCGCTACACGACACCCGACTCGTCGGCGACGGCACTGCCCACGTTCCTCGGCAACCACGACATGGGCAGGGTGGGATCCTTCCTGCAGACGACGGATGCTCCGCTCGAGCGCGACGAGCTGGCGCACGAGCTCATGTTCCTCACCCGGGGTCAGCCGGTCGTCTACTACGGCGACGAGCAGGGCTTCGCCGGCCCCGGCGGCGACAAGGACGCCCGGCAGTCGCTCTTCGCCACCCAGGTCGCCGACTACGCGAATCAGAACCTCATCACCGGCGAGCAGGCCGGCTCGGTCGACCGCTATGCGACGGATGCCGCGCTCTACGAGCACATCGCCGCGCTGTCAGAGCTCCGGGAGTCGAACCCGGCGCTCAGTGAGGGCGCGCAGATCGAGCGGTACGCGGCATCCGGTGCTGGTGTGTACGCGTTCTCCCGCGTGGATGCCGACGACAAGGTCGAATACCTGGTGGCCGTGAACAACGCCGCCACCGCGCAGACGGTCGACCTCACCACGCTGACCGCCGACGCCTCGTACGAGGTGCTCTACGGTGACGCCGCGTCCCTCGCCACGGATGCCGGTGCGGCCGCCTCGATCACGGTGCCGGCTCTGTCGGCGGTGGTCTGGAAAGCCGACTCGACCGTCACGGCGCCGTCCGAGGCGGCATCCGTCGAGGTCGTCGTGCCCGCCGCCGGAGCCGGTGTCACCGGACAGTCCGCCGTGCAGGCCGACATCGCCGATCAGTGGGCGCAGACGAGCTTCGCCTGGCGCGTCGTCGGCTCCGAGGAGTGGCAGGCGCTCGGCACCGCGGAGGACACCGACCCCCGCGTCTTCCACGACATCCGCGATCTCGCGAACGGCACGCTCGTCGAATATCGGGCCGTGACGACGGATGCCGCGGGCAACCACGCCGCAGCCTCGACGTACGCGTCGGTCGGCAACGCCGTGACGCTGGCGGCCGGCGAGGAGCCCGAGTCTCCGATCGACATGGTGACCGTGCCCGGCAGTCTCAACTCCGAGATGGGCTGTGCGGGCGACTGGGACCCTGCCTGCGAGAAGGCGAAGCTGACCCTGCGCGCCGACGGCGTATGGGAGGGGGCTTTTGATCTGCCGGCCGGCGACTACGAGTACAAGGCGGCGATCAACGGCAGCTGGGCCGTCAACTACGGAGCGAACGGTGTGCCGGGCGGCTCGAACGTCACGCTCACCCACGCGGGCGGGCCGATCACCTTCTACTTCGACCCGCGCACGAACATCGTGCAGTCCTCGGCCGACGGACCCATCGTCACGCTGCCGGGCTCTCTGCAGGACGAGCTCGGCTGCGCGGCGGACTGGTCTCCCGACTGCCTCGGCACCCTCATGGCCGACGGCGACCGCGACGGCGTCTACGAGTTCTCGACCGCCGACCTCCCCACCGGAGCCTACGAGCTCAAGGTGGCGCACGGCCTGAGTTGGGCTGAGAACTACGGCGCCGACGGAGTGCCGGGCGGCGCGAACATCTCGTTCAGCGCGGCCGAGGGCAGCGTGACGTCGTTCCGCTACACGCTGGCGACGCACGTCCTCGAGGTCGTGAGCGCGGACCCGCAGCTCCCCGGCACCGGAGAGCAGCGCGCACAGTGGGTCGACGCCGAGACGATCGCCTGGCCGGCGACTCTCGGGTCTGTCGACAAGGCCGCCTATCAGCTGTACTCCTCGGCGGACGCTTCGCTCGCGGTGGCAGACGGCGACATCGCGGGTGGCGAGTCGATCGCGCTCGAGGTGATCGAGGGCGGCCTGACGGACGAGCAGCTCGCCCGGTTCCCCGCGCTCGACGGATACCTCGCCCTGCGGGTGACGGATGCCGATGCGGCGGCACTGCTGCGCACGCAGCTCGCGGTCGTCCAACGTGACGAGACGGGTGCGCCCTCCGCATTCACCGGCGTGCAGATCGCCGGGGTTCTCGACGATCTCTATGCCGCAGCCCTCGACGACGTCGACCTGGGCGTGACGTTCTCGGGCAAGAAGCCGACGTTCCGGCTGTGGGCGCCGACGGCGCAGAGCGCGACCCTTCTCACCTGGGACGAGGGCGCCGAGGGCGACCCCGCTCGGCACGAGGCCGCGTGGGATGCGGCGTCCGGCGTCTGGTCGGTCGCGGGCGCCAAGGATCTCAAGGGCGACGAGTTCCTGTGGGAGGTCGTGGTCTATGCGCCGACGACCGGTGCGATCGAGACGAACCGGGTCACCGATCCCTACTCGACGGCGCTCACTCTGAACTCGCGGCGTTCGGTCGCCATCGACCTCGACGACAAGGCCTGGCAGCCGAAGCAGTGGCAGAAGGCCGAAGCGCCGGTCGTCGAGCGCGCGGTCGACCGGGCGATCTACGAGCTGCACATCCGCGACTTCTCGATCAGCGACGAGACGGTTCCGGCCGACGAGCGCGGCACGTACCTGGCGTTCACCCGCGACAGCGCGGGCACCGATCAGCTGAAGCAGCTCGCGGATGCCGGAATCAACACCGTGCATCTGCTGCCCTCCTTCGACATCGCCTCGATCGAGGAGGACCGCGCAGCGCAGGCGGTGCCCGACTGCGACCTCGCCTCGTTCGGCCCGGCCGACGCGGCACAGCAGGCGTGCATCCAGGCGGTCGCGGATGCCGACGGCTTCAACTGGGGCTACGACCCGTACCACTACTCGACGCCCGAGGGCTCGTACGCGGTCGACGCCGACGGCGGCGCCAGGGTCAGCGAGTTCCGGTCGATGGTCGGCGCTCTCCATGACATGGACCTGCAGGTCGTGCTCGATGAGGTGTTCAACCACACGGCGGCATCCGGTCAGGCCGAGAAGTCGGTGCTCGACCAGGTCGTGCCCGGCTACTACCACCGGCTGAACGCGGCCGGCGGCGTCGAGACCTCGACGTGCTGCCAGAACGTCGCGACCGAGCACCTCGCCGCGCAGAAGCTCATGGTCGACTCGATCGTGACCTGGGCGCGCGACTACAAGGTCGACGGCTTCCGCTTCGACCTCATGGGCCACCACTCGACGACGAACATGCAGGCGATCCGCGACGCGCTCGACGCCCTGACCCTCGCGAAGGACGGCGTCGACGGTTCGGCGATCCATCTGTACGGCGAGGGCTGGAACTTCGGCGAGGTGGCGGACGATGCGCTGTTCGAGCAGGCCACCCAGGGGCAGCTGGGAGGCACCGGCATCGGCACGTTCAACGACCGCCTGCGCGACGCCGTGCACGGCGGCAGCCCGGTCGACTCGTCGTCGACGTTCCGTCAGGGCTTCGGCACCGGTCTCGGCACCGACCCGAACGGCGATCCGATCAACGGCACGGTCGAGCAGGCGCTCGCCGACCTCGGCCACGAGACCGATCTCGTCAAGCTCGGGCTGGCGGGCAATCTGCGCGACTTCGAGTTCACCACGAGCGACGGCTCGGTCACGGCAGGAGAGGCGATCGACTATCGCGGCTCCGCGGCGGGCTATGCCGATCAGCCGGACGAGACGATCAACTACGTCGATGCGCACGACAACGAGACGCTCTACGACCTCTCGGTGCTCAAGCTCCCGGTCGACACGACGATGGCCGACCGCGTGCGGATGAACACGCTGGAGCTCGCGACTGTGACGCTCTCGCAGTCGCCGTCGTTCTGGCATGCAGGCACCGAGCTGCTGCGGTCGAAGTCCCTCGATCGCAACAGCTACAACTCCGGTGACTGGTTCAACCGCATCGACTGGACCGGTCAGGAGTCGACGTTCGGCTCGGGGCTGCCGACCGCGGCGGACAACGAGGAGAAGTGGCCGATCATGGCGCCGCTGCTCGCCGATCCTGCGCTCAAGCCGGCCGCGGCCGACATGGCGGCCGCAGAGGCATCCGCTCTCGATCTGCTGCGCATCCGCGACGAGGTCGATCTGCTGCGGCTCGGCTCGGCCGAGCTGATCCAGCAGAAGGTCACGTTCCCGAACGGCGGGGCGGGGGCGGCTCCGGGCGTGATCCTGATGCAGATCGACGACCTGACGGGTCCCGACGCCGACGCCGATCTCGACGGTGCGCTCGTCGCGTTCAACTCCTCTCCTGCGCCGGTCACGCAGACCGTCGCCGGCCTGGCCGGGCGTTCGTTCGCGCTGACCCCGGCTCAGGCGAACGGAGCGGATGCCGTGGTCAAGACCACGACCTGGGACGCCGCGACCGGCACCGTGACGATCCCCGCCCGGTCGGTCGCCGTGCTGGTCGACGACCAGGTGCAGCCGATCGATACGCGGGTGCGCGCCTCCTCGGACCTGCTGGTGAAGTCGGGCAAGAGCGCCACCGTGAAGGTCACCGTGGCGGCCGACGACGGCAGCGCGCCGGTGGGCACGGTGACGGTGCACGACCGCGGCAAGGTCGTCGCCACGGTCGAGCTGGCTCCCTCCGACAAGGGCAGGGTCACCGTGTCGGTGCCGAAGCTGAGCCGTGGGGTGCACCTGCTCACGGTCCGCTTCGACGGTACGGAGCCGTGGCAGGACTCCCGCAGCACGCGCAGCCTCCCGGTGATCGTCTACTGAGGTCGAGGCGAGGGGTGCGGCCGCGCGCCGCACCCCTCGACCCGCGCGACCGCGGCCGTCCTCGCGTGATCAGTCCCGCGCGTCGACCCCGCTCGTGTCGATGAACGCCCAGCCGTACGCACCGAGCTCGCGGCGCGCCGCGATCGACCCCGTGAGCACGTCGCGGCCGGGCACATCGACCGCGAACGGCTCTGCACTGTGGTTGATGACGGTGAGGATGCCGCCTCGGCGTGCGATCTCGACGTGCTCGGGAAGGCCCTCGATCTCGGCGGTCACTCCCGCCTCGGCGGCGAGCCAGCGCAGCACGGCTGCCATGCCGGCGTCGTCCGGGATCGTCGCGAGGTAGTAGCCGTTGCCGTCCCCGAAGGCCTTGCGGGTGAACGCCGCTCGCCCGGCGGTGCGACCCTCGGTGAAGCGACCCAGCACCTCGGCATCCTGCACGAGGAGCTCTTCCGCGAAGTACTGGCCGACGATCGTCCCCGCGGGGCCGTCCACTGGCGCCTCCGACTGGCCCGGCCCGTCGGGCACGGCGTGGCTCGCGACCTCTCCGGCCGAGTCGGCCGATCGCACCGACTCGGGCGGCACCAGCGCCCCGAAGTCCTCGAGCGCGACGCCGAGCGCGTCCCGCAGCGACACGATGAAGCCGCCCTCGCGGAACGCGTCGTCCTGGTCGACGACATCGCTGAACGCCGAGACGAACAGGTTGCCGCCCTGCGCGACATACGCCGTGAGATTCGCGGCGCCCTCATCGCTCAGCAGATACTGCTGAGGCGCGACCACGAGTGAATAGCCGCGGAGATCGCTCGTCGTGTTCACGATGTCGACCGCGAGGTTCTGCCGATGCAGCGCCGCATGCCAGCGGTGCGAGAGCGTCAGGTAGTCGAGCACGATCGGGTGGTCGCGCCCGTCGATCGCCCACCAGTTCTCCCAGTCGAAGACGAGAGCGATCTTCGCCCCCGACGAGACGTCCGGCATCTCGGGGAGCTGCGCGAGCTGTCCGCCCAGCTCGACGACCTCCCGCCAGGTGCGGGTGTCGAGCCCGGCCTGCGGCACCATCGCCGAGTGGAACTTCTCGCTGCCGCGGCGCGACTGCCGCCACTGGAAGAACATGATCCCGTCGGCGCCTCGGCCCACCGCCTGCGCGCTGATCGCCGCCATCTGACCGGGTGCTTTCGGGGCGTTGGTGGGACGCCAGTTCAGGGCATTGGTGGACTGCTCCGTGAGGATCCAGGGCACCCCGGGCTTGAGGCCGCGCATCAGCTCGCGCGCGAACGCGGCCCCGCGGAACGACTGGGGGTCGTTGGGATCGGGGTAGTTGTCGTCGCTGATCACGTCGACCTCGGCCGCCCACTTCCAGTAGTCGGCCGGCGGGAACGCGCCCATGAAGTTGGTCGTGATCGGCTGGGTCGCTCCCGCGGCTCGGATGATGTCGCGCTCCATCACATACAGCTCGAGCAGGGTGTCGGAGGTGAACCGCTTGAAGTCCAGCACGCTGGTCGGGTTGATGCTGTACGGCGCCTTGCGCGGCGGCACGATCTGATCGAAGGCGGTGTAGCGCTGCGACCAGAAGTCCGTGCCCCAGGCGTGGTTGAGGGCGTCGATCGTCGCGTACCTGCGCTGCAACCATGCGCGGAACGCGTCGCGCGCGGCGTCGGAGTAGTCGTAGTGCAGATGGCATCCGTACTCGTTGTTGACGTGCCACAGCACGACGGCAGGATGCTGCGCGTAGCGCTCCGCGAGAGCGGTGACGAGTTCGGCCGCGAGGCGACGGTAGACGGGAGAGGAGGGCGCGAAGGCCTGGCGGCTGCCGGGCCAGAACGTCGAGCCGTCGGCATCCTGCGGCAGCATCTCGGGGTAGGCGGTCGAGGCCCACGGCGGCGGGGATGCGGTGGCGGTGGCGAGGTCGACCTGGATGCCGCCCTCGTGCAGCAGCCCGATGATCTCGTCGAGCCACTCCCAGTCGAACTCGCCCTCGGCCGGCTGGATGCGCGACCACGAGAAGATCCCCAGGCTCACGAGCGTCACGCCGGCCTCGCGCATCAGCCGGACGTCGTCCGGCCACACCTCTCGCGGCCACTGCTCGGGGTTGTAGTCGGCGCCGTAGTGCATGAGTCTCCTGGGTCGGGTGTTCGGCCTGCTCTCTCGACCCTAGCGGGGAAGCGCTTTCCAGCACAGTCGTCCGGCGTGCTTCCGCAACTGCAAGGACACCCTAGTAAATATGCGGATGCCGAAGTACCATCGTCATAGTGCCAACGACGGCGCGAAGGGACATCGCACAATGACTCGTACCATTCCCCACTTCGTAGGCGGAAAGCACCTCACCCCCGAGGGAGGGCGCTTCGCCGACGTGTTCGATCCGAGCACGGGATCCGTTCAGGCGCGCGTGCCGCTGGCCTCCGCGCAGGAGGTCGCCGATGTGATCGCGAACGCCGAGGCCGCGCAGGTCGAGTGGGCGGCGACCAACCCCCAGAAGCGCGCACGTGTGCTGCTGCGCTTCCTCGATCTCGTGCAGCGCGAGATGACCGAGCTCGCCGAGTTGCTTGCGAGCGAGCACGGCAAGACGGTCGACGATGCGAAGGGCGACATCCAGCGGGGTCTCGAGGTCATCGAGTTCTCCGCGGGCGCGCCGCACCTGCTCAAAGGCGAGTACTCGACGGGTGCCGGCGCCGGCATCGACGTCTACTCGATGCGGCAGCCGCTCGGAGTGGTGGCGGCGATCACCCCGTTCAACTTCCCGGCGATGATCCCCCTGTGGAAGGCGGGCCCCGCCCTCGCCGCCGGCAACGCCGTGGTGCTCAAGCCCAGCGAGCGCGACCCCTCGGTGCCGGTGCGCATCGCCGAGCTGTTCCTCGACGCGGGGCTGCCCGCCGGGGTCCTCAACGTCGTGCACGGTGACAAAGAGGCCGTCGACGCGCTGCTCACCGACGACCGCATCCGCGCCGTCGGCTTCGTGGGCTCGACGCCGATCGCCGAGTACATCTATTCGACGGCGGCCGCGCACGGCAAGCGCGCGCAGTGCTTCGGCGGCGCCAAGAACCACATGATCGTCATGCCCGACGCCGACCTCGACCAGGCCGTCGACGCGCTGGTCGGCTCGGGATACGGATCGGCGGGCGAGCGTTGCATGGCGATCTCGGTCGCGGTGCCGGTCGGTCAGGAGACGGCGGATGCTCTCGCCGCCAAGCTCACCCAGCGCGTGGCGCAGCTGCGGATCGGCCCGTCCCTCGCCTCCGACGTCGACTACGGGCCACTCGTCACCCGGGCTGCCGTCGAGCGGGTCGAGGGGTACATCCAGCAGGGGGTCGACGAGGGCGCGACCCTCCTGGCCGACGGTCGCGGCTTCACGGTGCCCGGTCATGAGCAGGGCTTCTACCTCGGACCGACGCTGTTCGACGACGTGACCACCGACATGGCGATCTACCGCGAGGAGATCTTCGGACCGGTGCTCGTGATCGCCCGCGCCGCCGATTACGAGGAGGCGCTGCGCATGGCATCCGAGCACGAATACGGCAACGGCGTCGCGATCTTCACGCGCGACGGAGACGCGGCACGCGACTTCGCCGCACGGGTCGAGGTCGGGATGGTCGGCGTCAACGTGCCGATCCCGGTGCCGATCGCGTATTACACGTTCGGCGGCTGGAAGCGCAGCGGGTTCGGCGACCTCAACCAGCACGGCGCCGATGCCTTCCGCTTCTACACGAAGACCAAGACGGTCACGAGCCGCTGGCCGTCGGCCGGCATCCGCGACGGCGCCAGCTTCGTGATCCCCACCATGCACTGACCTCGCGACGCCCACAAGGAATCGACATGACAATGACCACCGTCACCACCACCGCCGAAGAGCGCGAGGCCATTCTCGACGCCGTCCGCGAGTTCGCCGAGACCGAGCTCGCACCCTTCTCCGCCGAACGCGACGAGAAGCACATCTTCCCCCGCGAGTCGCTCGGCAAGGCCGGAGAACTGGGCCTCGGCGGCATCTACGTGAGCGAGGAGTTCGGCGGCACGGGCCTCAGCCGCTCCGACACCGTGGCGATCTTCGAAGAGCTCGCGAAGGGCGATCCCGCGGTCGCCGCCTACATCTCGATCCACAACATGGTGGTGTGGATGATCGACACCTACGGCGACGATGCACAGCGCGGCCGCTGGCTGCCCGACCTCACCGCCATGCAGGAGTTCGGCGGCTACTGCCTGACCGAGCCGGGCGTCGGATCCGATGCCGCGAACGTCGCGACGAGCGCGGTGCGCGACGGGGACGACTACCTCCTCACCGGCGTGAAGCAGTTCATCTCGGGTGCCGGCGAGGCCGCCGTCTACGTGGTGATGGCCCGTACCGGCGAGCCGGGAGCCCGGGGCATCAGCGCCTTCCTCGTTCCCGGCGATGCCGAGGGACTCAGCTTCGGGGCGCCCGAGAAGAAGATGGGCTGGCACGCCCAGCCCACCCGTCAGGTGATCCTCGACGGCGTGCGCATCCCCGCATCCGGAATGCTCGGCGACGAGGGCCGTGGCTTCGCGATCGCGATGTCGGCCCTCAACGGCGGTCGCCTCAACATCGCGGCCTGCTCCATCGGAGGTGCCCAGTGGGCCCTGGATCGGGCGGTGCAGTACGTGCACGAGCGCGTGGCGTTCGGCGAGCCGCTGGCCGAGAAGCAGTCGATCCTGTTCGCGATCGCCGACATGCGCACCGACCTGCAGGCCGCTCGCCTCATGGTGACCGACGGCGCGCTGGCGGTCGACGAGCACGCCCCGGATGCCACGATGCGATGCGCGATGGCCAAGCGCTTCGCGACGGATGCCGGATTCGACGTCGCCAACCGCGCGCTGCAGCTGCACGGCGGCTACGGCTACCTGCAGGACTACGGCATCGAGAAGGTCGTGCGCGACCTGCGGGTGCACCAGATCCTCGAGGGCACGAACGAGATCATGCGCCTGATCGTCGGGCGCGAGATGCTGCGACCGGCGGGATCCGCCTCGATGCGGAGCGCATCATGAGCGAGTCGTCGAGCGTCCGGATCGCCTTCCTCGGACTCGGCCACATGGGGCTGCCGATGGCGAAGAACCTCGTCGCCGCAGGGCACGAGGTGCACGGGTTCGACCTGGTGCCCGCGGCGATCGAGGCGGCGCAGGCCGCCGGCATCCCCGTCGCGGCCAGCGGAGCGGACGCCGTCGCCGACGCCGACGTCGTCATCACGATGTTCCCGGCGGGAAGGCACGTGATCGACGCGTACCGCACCGAGCTGCTCGCCGCAGCCCGCCCCGGCACCCTGTTCATCGAGTCGTCGACGATCGCGGTCGACGAGGCCCGTGCCGCCCACGCGCTCGCGCTCGCCGCGGGGCATCGCAATGTCGACGCCCCGGTGTCCGGCGGCGTCGTCGGTGCCGAGAACGGCACGCTCGCGTTCATGGTGGGCGGCTCGGACGAGGACTTCGCCGCCGCACTGCCGGTGCTCGAGATCATGGGCACGCGCATCGTGCACTGCGGGGGGTCGGGGCTCGGCCAGGCCGCGAAGGTGTGCAACAACATGGTGCTCGCCGTCTCGCAGATCGCGGTGGCTGAGGCTTTCGTGCTCGGCGAGCGGCTCGGGCTCGAGCACCAGGCGCTGTTCGACGTGGTGTCGCAGGCGTCCGGTCAGTGCTGGTCCATCACGACCAACTGCCCCGTCCCCGGCCCCGTTCCGACGAGCCCGGCGAACCGCGACTACCAGCCGGGCTTCGCCGGTGCTCTGATGGCGAAGGATCTCGGGCTCGCGCTGCAGGCGATCGAGCAGACGTCGACCGACGCGCGGATGGGGCGGCTCGCCCAGCAGCTCTACGCCGCCTTCGCTGCGGGCGACGGCGCGACCCGCGACTTCTCCGGCATCATCACCGACATCCGCGACGGCAGCGTGTGAGCCGCGCGAGATACTGAGATGACCACGACGGAGAGGCCTTCACGATGACGGAATACGAGACGATCCTGGTCGAGCAGCGCGGACGTGTGGGGTGGATCACCCTGAACCGCCCCGAGGCGCTCAACGCGTTGAACAGTCGCCTCGCCGACGAGGTCACCGCGGCCGCTGTGGCCTTCGACCTCGACGACGGGGTCGGCGCCATCGTCGTGACCGGGTCTGAGAAGGCGTTCGCCGCCGGCGCGGACATCAAGGAGATGGAGGGCATGTCAGCCTCCGAGATGCTCGAGACCGATCATTTCGGCGTCTGGCATGAGTTCGCCGCGGTGCGCACGCCCGTGATCGCCGCCGTCTCAGGGTTCGCACTCGGGGGAGGATGCGAGCTCGCGATGATGTGCGACATCATCCTCGCCGCCGACACCGCGAAGTTCGGGCAGCCCGAGATCAACCTCGGCGTCATTCCCGGCATGGGCGGCACGCAGCGGCTCATCCGCGCCGTGGGCTACTACAAGGCGGCCGAACTCGTGCTGTCCGGTCGGTTCATGGGCGCCGAGGAGGCGGAGCGCTCCGGCCTCGTGTCGCGCGTCGTGCCGGCATCCGACCTCCTCGCCGAGGCTACGAGGCTCGCCGAGACCATCGCGTCGAAATCGCTGCCGTCGGTGTTCGCCGCGAAGGCCGCGCTCGACGCGGCGATGGAGACGACGCTCGCCGATGGCCTCGCCCACGAGAAGCGGGCGTTCGCCGAGCTGTTCGACACCGCAGACCAGAAGGAAGGCATGTCCGCCTTCCGGGAGAAGCGTGCGCCCGACTTCCAGAACCGCTGAGCGCCGCTCCACAACTCCGGAGGACTGCGCCCGTTCCGTGCCGAGCACCCGCCGGCAAGCCCGAGCCCCCTCGGATCTCCGGAGTCATGGAGCAGAGCCTGCACGCAGGCGGCGGGAGACCTCAGCCGCGCAGCGCGTCGACGATCTTCGCCACGCGCCGCTCGCGGGTCGCATCCTGTTTGGCCTCCGCCACCGAGCGGGCGTGCTCTTTGCGCACGGAATAGGGGAGCGCGTCGAAGCCGGCGCGCAGCGCGGTGTCGGCGTCGAGCGCCTCCGCGAGGGCGGCGGGCACCTCGACAGTGCGCTCGGCCGCATCCAGCCGGATCACCGCATCGACCTCCTCGCCGATCTCGACGCCGAGGTCGGTGCGCACAGCCTTGCTGAAGCCGATCATGTTCGCACCTCCCATCCGGGCCAGGCGCAGACGGGCGGTGCGTCCTCCGATCGTGACCGCGACGGGGAACGCCTTCCCCGCTCCGAACGAGGCGACCTGCTCGTCGGTGAGGATGATCGCGGCGGCGGGGCCACGGCCTTCGAGGATGGTGTGCAGGCGCAGTTCGCTCATGCGGGCAGTGTACGCCCGCGTCCCTCGGCCTCGGATGCCAGGTGGGCGTTGCGCTCCTCGATCAGGCGTCGCATGTACTCGCGAAGGATCAGACGGTCGACGAGGCGTCCGATCGGACCGAACGGCGAGTGGAAGACGATCGTGTCGCGGGCCAGGGTTCCCTGCGGATGCTCCTCGAACACGTGCTCGTGCTCGAACGCTCCGAACGGCCCGGAGAGCTGCCGATCGCGGAACCCACGCGGCGGGTCGACGTCGTACACGATCGTCCGCAGCCGGAACGGGATGCCGAAGTGCCGTGCTCGCCACGTGACGGTCGACCCCTCCGTGAACACGCCGCCGGCGGGAGCCTCGATCATGGTCTCCCGGTATCGCGCCATCGACCGCAGGTGCATCCCGGGGTCGAGAGCGACTGCGAACACCGTCTCACGCGGTGCGGCGATGACCGTCTCGAGCACGAACGCGGCCATGTCAGAGCGGCTCGGGCTGCGGCCTGGGGTCGGTGAAGTCGCCGGCGGCCTTGCGCATGCGGGCGACGATCGCGACGAGCTCGGCGGCATCCTCGCGGCTCATCCCCGGGTCGGCGAAGACATCGGCGTTCAGGGCGTCCGTGGCGCGAGCGACCAGTTCTCGGCCCGACTCGGTCAGGGCGAGCAGTGCCGCACGGCCGTCGTGCGGGTGCGGTTCGCGCACGATGAGTCCGTCGCGCACGAGGCGCTCCGCGGTGCTCGTGACGGTCGTCGCGTGCACCTGCAGTCGGGCGACGACGCTCGACAGCGGCAGTCGGCCCGACCGGCTGAACGCCAGCAGACGCAGCATCTCGTATCGGGCGAAGCTGAGCGCGAAGGGCTTGAGCGTCGCGTCGACCCGCGCGAGCAGCAGCTGCTGCGCGCGCATGACGGAGGTGACCACGGTCATGCCGTCGGCGGCATCGGTCCATCCGTGCGCGAGCCACTGCCGCTTCGCCTCGGCGAGCGGATCGACGGGCAGCGGACGCGGTCGGTTCACGGTTCTACGGTAGGCCATCGCGTCGCTGCAGCCGGGACCCGGCACCCGGGAGCCGACTGGTGGCCCTCAGTCGCTCGTCGGGTGGAACTCAGTATCAAGGGACTAGAATCGACGCAGTCGTGAGGAGCAATCGATGAAGATCTTCGTCCTGGTCAAAGAGGTGCCGGACACCTATGGCGACCGCAAGCTGAACCTCGAGACCGGCCTCGCCGACAGAGGCGCCGGCGACGTGGTGCTCGATGAGATCACGGAGCGCGCGCTCGAGGTCGCGCTGAGTCATGCCGACAAGAATGAGGGCACCGAGGTGGTCGCGGTCGCGATGGCTCCTGGCGGCTCGACCGCATCGGTGCGCCGAGCGCTCGCGATCGGCGCAGGCTCCGCAGTGCACATCGCCGACGAGCAGCTCGCGGGGGCCGACCTCGGCCTCACTGCCGAGACGCTGGCCGCGGCGATCCGTCGCGGCGAACCCGACCTGGTGATCACCGGCAACCTGTCGACCGACGGCTCGGGCGGCGTCATGGCGGCGATGCTCGCCGAGCACCTGGGGTGGGCGCAGGCGACGGCGCTGACCTCGGTCGAGATCTCCTCGGACGGCATCACCGGAACCCGAGGGGCGGATGCCGGAGCGCAGCCGATCTCGGCATCCCTCCCGGCGGTGATCTCGATCACCGAGGCACTGCCCGACGCGCGCTTCCCCAACTTCAAGGGCATCATGGCGGCGAAGAAGAAGCCGCTCGAGGTGCTCACCCTCGACGACCTCGGTGTCTCCGCGGACCCGGCGGCCGCACCCCGCACCATCATGACGTCGGTCGCCGAGAAGCCGCCGCGCGCGGCCGGCGTGAAGATCGTCGATGAGGGCGATGCCGCCGAGAAGCTGGTCGAGTACCTCGTGCAGAACAGGCTGGTGTGACATGACCTACCCCGAGAACCCCATCCTCGTCCTCGTCGACCTCGACCCCGCGGGCAACCCCGCCAGCAGCACGGCGGCGCTGATCGGCGCGGCCTCGACCGTCGGCGCTCCGGTCGCGCTCGTCGTCGGAGGGTCCGCAGACGCGGCGGCTCAGGTGGCCGCGGCCGGAGCATCGGTCGTGCTCACGGCCGACGGCGACCCGACGGTGCTCACCGTGCCGATCGTCGATGCACTGCACGCGGCCTTCGAGCAGGTGCGGCCGGACGCGGTGCTGATCTCGAACTCGATCAGCGGACGCGATGTCGCCGGGCGGTTCGCCGTGCGCGCGAAGCTGGCGCTGTCGGTCGACGCCGTCGGCGTCTCGAGGGATGACGAGGGCATCGTCGCCCACCACTCCGTCTACGGAGGCGCGTACCTCACCGACTCGGCTCCCACGTTCGGCGCACCGGTCATCACGGTGCGTCAGGGCGCGGTCGACGCGCGAGCCGAGGCGGTGGAGTCGCCGACGATCGACGCGCTCTCCGTGTCGGCATCCGGCACCGTCGGGGCGACCGTCGGCGCGGTCGAGGCCGTCGAGTCCACGTCGACGCGGCCTGAGCTGCGCGGCGCCACGCGGGTCGTCTCGGGTGGTCGCGGCCTCGCCTCGAAGGAGAAGTTCGTGCTCGTCGAAGAGCTCGCCGACGCTCTCGGCGCAGCGGTCGGCGCCTCGCGCGCGGCGGTCGACGCCGGCTACATCCCCCAGTCGCATCAGGTCGGTCAGACGGGCGTCTCGGTCTCGCCGCAGCTGTATGTCGCCCTCGGCATCTCGGGTGCGATCCAGCATCGCGCGGGCATGCAGACGGCGAAGAACATCGTCGCGATCAACAAGGACGGCGAGGCGCCGATCTTCGACGTCGCCGACTTCGGCATCGTCGGCGATCTGTTCACGATCGTCCCGCAGGTGATCGCGGCCCTCGAGGCGCGGAAGAAGTAGCCATGGCGACGCGGATGCTCAGGCGCGGGCTCCCGCGCGTTCCCGGCGGCGAGCCGTGGCCTCCCGGCGACATCGCCGTGGAGGCGCCTGCGGATGCCGAGCACGCATCGCCGCTCTCGGCGCCGTCGACCTCGCTCGATGAGTCGGAGGAGGCCGCCCCGGCGGCTGCCGCTCCGGTGGCTACCGTTCCCAAGACTGCCGTGCCGGAGCCCGAGTCCTCGGTCGTCGAGCACGCGGTGCCGTCTGCGGCGAGTGGCGCGTCTCTTCGCCGGGGCCTTCCGCGCACGCCGGGTGGCGAACCGTGGCCTCCCGCGAGCGTGGCGGCTGTCGCAGGCGCAGGCGCTGCCGCGGCGCGGACATCGTCTTCGACGCCGGAGCCGGCGGATGCTGCCACCGACGCCGCGGCAGACGTGCCGACCCGGTCCGCCTCGCCGTCCACGCTCGACGAGCCGACGCCTGAGTCGGCCCCGGTCGTCGCGCAGACGGGATCCGTGCGTCGCGGTCTGCCGCGAGTCGCCGGCGGAGACCCGTGGCCCCCGGCGGATACCGTTCCGCTGATCGCAGTCGCCTCGGACGCGGCCTCCTCCATCGCCGTCGATGCCCCGGCTGCCGCGGATGCCCCGGCCTCCGCGGATGCAGCCCCCGAGGTCGCGGCATCTGCACCGGCATCCGCACCGGCCGCCGCTCCGGCATCCGCACCCACCACGGCCGTCGCCACCGCCGCCGCGTTCGCGCTCGGGGATCCTTCGATCCCGCTGCCCGCTCCCCGCACCGTCTGGAACGGCAGTGCGCCTCGGCACGTCACGGCGACCGCTCCGGCATCCGACCGACCTCGGCCGACCTGGACCCAGGCGATCGCCGTCCTTCTGGGCGCCGCGGCTCTCGGCATCCTGGCGGCCGCTGCCGTGGCGTTCGTGCGGGCGCTGCTGAGCTTCCCGTTCATGCAGGACTTCCTCGCCGCGTTCCCCGGCGAATACGAGCCGGCCGTCGCCGTCGAACCGGGATTCGCCCCGTGGACCAACTGGGCGCACTTCTTCAACGTGTTCCTGATGGTGCTGATCATCCGGTCGGGCCTCCGCATCCGCAACGAGAAGCGCCCGACCGCGTTCTGGACCCCGCGCAACGATCCCAAGGGCAAGGTCAGCCTGACGATCTGGTTCCACCAGGCGCTCGACATCCTCTGGCTCGTGAACGGCGTGATCTTCGTGGTGTTGCTTTTCGTCACCGGACACTGGGCGCGCATCGTGCCGACGAGCTGGGAGGTCATCCCGAACGCGCTGTCGGCCGCGCTGCAGTACGTGTCGTTCGACTGGCCGACCGAGCACGGCTGGGTGAACTACAACAGCCTGCAGCAGCTGGCCTACTTCGTCACGGTGTTCATCGCGGCTCCCTTGGCGGCGGCGACCGGGTTCCGCATGTCGGGGATGTGGCCGAAGAAGGCCGAACGTCTCTCGAAGGCCTACCCGATCGAGTGGGCCCGCGCGCTGCACTTCCCGATCATGATCTACTTCGTGGTGTTCATCATCGGACACGTCGCGCTGGTGTTCCTCACCGGGTTCCTGCGCAACCTCAACCACATGTACGCCTCCTCGGATGCCGTCGGCTGGACCGGGTTCTGGGTCTTCGTGGCATCCCTCGTGGTGATCGCCCTCGGCTGGGTCGCCGCCCGGCCGCTCGTGATCGCCCCGATCGCGAAGCTGTTCGGCACCGTCTCCGGACGTTGACCCGTCCACGATTCAGCCCAGACCGCTTCCGACGCAGCGAAACGGCCCCCTGCCTGAGGCAGGGGGCCGTTCATGCGAAAACGTGAGCGCGAGGGCCACGAGGCGCGGGCTCAGCGCACGAAGCGCACCTCGGTCAGCGTCTCGCCGAGGAACGGCTCGGTGTGGCTCGCGCCGTCGAGCGTGAATCCGTTGCGCGTGTAGAAGCGGTGGGCGCGGGGGTTGTCCTCCGCGACCCACAGGTAGAGAGGTTCGTCCTTCTCGACGGCGGCGTCGAACAGCTTCTGGCCGATGCCCGTGGAGTGGTACGCGTCGAGCAGGTAGATGAAGTACAGCTCGCGGAACGCCGGGGCGTCCTTGTCGCGGGCGGGGCCGGAGCCGACGAACCCGACGATCTCTCCGTCGACGAGCGCGGCGCGCATGGTGAACTCGGGGCCCTGCGAGGCCCAGTGCGTCCACAGCTCGGCCATGCGGCGGGGCGAGACCTTCTCGAGGGCTGCCTTGCTGATCAGGTGGTCATAGGTCTCGTGCCAGCACTGCGCGTGCACGCGACCCAGGGCTTCCGCATCCACATCACGGACCGGACGGACGATGACTTCAGGCTGGGCTTCGGCGCTCATATCGCGACTCTACGCGCGGGGTCCGCGAAGAGGAAATCGAACGGAAGCGTTCCCGCAGCACCGATATGCCGCTGGAGACATCGCACAACGATGTTCGCGAATCGTTCGTCGCTGGCTACGATCAGTGCTCGTGAACGTGATCTGGCGCACTCTCCTCGTGATCCTCTCCGCCCGTCGCCGCGTGCGGCGAGGCAAGACCCTCGACGCGGGCTCCGTCAGCAGCATCACACTGACGACGCTCCCCACCGACATCGACATCCTGCGCCACATGAACAACGGTCGCTACCTGTCGCTGTTCGACCTCGGTCGCTGGGACCTGCTGATCCGCACGGGGCTGTTCGACGCGATGAACGAGCGCGGCTGGTACGCCGTCGTGTCGAGCGAGACCGTCACCTTCCGCAAGTCCCTGCAGCTCTGGCAGCGGTTCGAGGTGCAGTCCCGGTTCATCGGACACGACGACAAGGCCGTGTTCCTCGAGCACCGAGCCGTCGTCGGCGGCGAGATCTACGCGCGGGTGATCGTGCGCTCGCGGATGCTGCGCCGCACCGGCGGCACGGTCAGCAACGAAGAGCTGTTCGCCGCAGTGGGCAAGCCCGAGGGCGTGCCCGAGATCGATCCGTGGGTGCACGACTGGGCCGCGGCATCCGCTCTGCCTCCCGTGCGCACCTCCGCGCCGAGCGTGTGGAACTGACCCCGTGACCGATCCGTGGGGTCTCGAGACGCGCGCACCGGGCTCGGTGCTGCTGGTGGGATGCGGCAAACTCGGCGTGCGACTCGGCGAGCGGCTCGTCGAGCAGGGCGCGCAGGTCACGGCCATGCGCCGGAGTGCGGGGGAGCTGCCCTTCCCGACGATCGAGGCGGATCTGCGGCATCCGCTCGACCGCGACCTTCCGGCCTTCGACTCGGTCGTGGTCACGCTGCCGCCCAGCACCGAGGGCGACTCGATCTATCCACCGGCGCTGCGCGGACTCGCGAAGGCCCTGCCGTCGATGCCGGAGCGGGTCGTGTTCGTGTCATCGACGCGGGTGTTCGAGGGGCGTCCTGGCGAGACACCGCTGACCGAGCGCGACGCGACGCGGGTCTCGAGCGAGCGAGGCGGCGATCTGGTCGAGGGCGAGCAGCTGGCCATGGAGCTGTTCGGTGCCCGCATCGTGCGGCCCGCCGGCATCTACGGCCCGGGACGCGACTTCCTCATCCGACGGGTGCGAGAGGCGGCACCGGTCGACCACACGCGTCGCACGAACCGGATCCACGAGACGGACCTCGTGCGGCTGCTCGAGGCGATGCTGCGTGCCGACTCCGCGCCACCGCTGATCCACGCCGTCGATCGGGAGCCGGTGCTGCTCGGAGACGTGGTCGCGCATATCGCCACCCGGCTCGGCGTCGAGCCGCCGCCGCACCTCGACCCCGAGGTCGGCGGCGGGACGGTGCTCGACGGGCATCTGCTGCAGGAGTTCCTCGGCGATCTCGACTACCCGACCTTCCGCGAGGGATACGACGAGATGATCGCCGCGCTCTGAGCGGTTTCACCTCTTCCGGTCGCAGTTCGTGCCGCCCGCCCGCGCGTTCGACGGCACGAACTGCGGCCGGAACCGCACGACGCGATCGTCGCTCAGGGCCAGGCGCTCGCCGCGGTCCTAGGCTGAGCTCATGGCCGACCCGATGCCCTCCACGGATCCCGAATCCGTCTCGCTCGCGGACCGTGCGGTCGAGCTCGCCCGCCGCTGGGTGATCGAGGCCGCGGCCGCCGATGTCGATCCGGCGGCCGAGCGCCTGGCCGGTGTGCTGCAGGATGCCAACGGGCTGCCGTTCACGCTCGGATTCGTCGACGGGGTCATGCGCCCCGAGAGCCTCAGCGCCGCGGCATCCCAGCTGCACCGCATCGCCCCGATCGTGCCCGACTTCCTGCCGTGGTACCTGCGGTCGGCCGTGCGCATCGGCGGCGGAGTCGCGCAGATGCTGCCGAGCCCCGTGGTGCCCATCGCCCGCCGGGTGCTGCGCGAGATGGTCGGTCACCTGGTCGTCGACGCCCGACCGGCGAAGCTCGGTCCTGCGATCGCGAAGATCCGCGAATCGGGCGCACGACTCAACCTCAATCTGCTGGGAGAGGCCGTGCTCGGCGAGGCCGAGGCGCAGCGGCGGCTCGACGGCATCCATGAGCTGATCCGTCGTCCCGATGTCGACTACGTCTCGGTGAAGGTGTCGGCGATCGTCAGCCACATTTCGATGTGGGCGTTCGACGAGGTCGTGCAGTCGGTCGTCGAGCGACTCCTTCCGCTGTATCTGACCGCCGCGTCGGATCGCACCTTCATCAACCTCGACATGGAGGAGTATCGCGACCTCGATCTGACGATCGCGGTGTTCACACGCATCCTCGAGGATCCGCGGCTCGAAGGTCTCGAGGCCGGCATCGTGCTGCAGGCCTATCTGCCCGACGCCCTGTCGGCGCTGCAGCAGCTCACCGCCTGGGCTCGCGAGCGCGTCGACCACGGCGGCGCCCCCATCAAGGTGCGGCTCGTCAAGGGAGCCAACCTCGCGATGGAGCGGGTCGAGGCGCGGATGCACGGATGGACGCAGGCGACGTATGACACGAAGCTCGACACCGACGCCAACTATCTGCGCTGCCTCGACTGGGCGCTGCGCCCCGAGAACGTCGCCGCCGTGCGTCTGGGGATCGCGGGTCACAACCTGTTCGGCATCGCCTATGCGTGGCTGCTCGCGGGGGAGCGGGGTGTCCGCGCTCTCGATCCGGGATCGGCGACCGCCGCGAACTCGCAGCCGCCGATCGAATTCGAGATGCTCCTCGGCATGGCGCAGGGGCAGGTGCAGGCCGTCTCCCGCGAGGTCGGCGAGGTGCTTCTCTATGTCCCGGTCGTGAAGCCGAGCGAGTTCGACGTCGCCATCAGCTACCTGGTGCGCCGGCTCGAAGAGAACGCGTCGAGCGACAACTTCCTGTCCGCAGCATTCCGCCTCGGTGACGACGAGGCGCTGTTCGTGCGTGAGCGCGACAGGTTCCTCGATGCGGTCGACCGCTCGGCGTCCCCGACGCTGCAGGTGGGGGCGCTGCGCAGCCAGGACCGACTCGCACCCGTGCACGAGTCCATGCGGCCCGTGCCCGTGGCGCCTGCGCCCGAGGAGGGGCTGACCCAGGCGGTGCTCGGAATCTCGCGCGGATCGGATGACCCGACCGGGCCGTTCCTGGAGACCGCGGTCTACGCCCCACGCGAGATCGATGAGGCGACCGGCGGCGCGCCGGGCTTCGCGAACACCCCCGACAGCGACCCGTCGCTTCCGGCCAACCGGGACTGGGCCCGCGAGATCACCGCCCGGATCGACGACTCCACCCTCGGCGTCTCGACGATCGAGGCCGCCCGGATCGACGATGCGGACACGCTCGAGGCCACGATCGCGGGCGTGCACGACGCCGCGGCGCTCTGGGGTGCTCGCCCCGCCGCCGAGCGGGCCGAAGTGCTGCTGCGCGCGGCCGCCGCTCTGGAAGGCCGCCGCGGAGACCTGATCGAGGTCGCGGCCTCCGAGACCGGCAAGGTCTTCGCCGAGGCCGACGTCGAGGTCAGCGAGGCCGTGGACTTCGCGCGCTACTACGCCGCCAAGGCGCGGGAGTTGGATGCCGTCGCCGGCGCCACGTTCGACCCGGCGCGCGTGACGGTCGTCACCCCACCGTGGAACTTCCCTCTCGCGATCCCCGCGGGCGGCGTGCTCGCCGCGCTCGCCGCGGGCTCCGGAGTCGTCTTCAAGCCGGCTCCGCAGGCTCGCCGCTGCGCGGCGGTCATCGCCGAGACGCTCTGGGAGGTCGGCGTTCCCCGCGACGTGCTCGCCCTCGTCGACATCGAAGAGGGCGATCTCGGCCGCGAGCTGATCTCGCACGAGTCCGTCGATCGGGTCATCCTCACCGGTTCGTGGGAGACGGCGGCGCTGTTCCGCTCGTGGCGCCCCGAACTTCCGCTGCTCGCCGAGACCAGCGGCAAGAACGCGATGATCATCACCCCCTCGGCTGATCTCGATCTCGCGGTCGCCGATCTGGTGCGCAGCGCCTTCGGGCACGCGGGGCAGAAGTGCTCGGCGGCCTCCCTCGCGATCCTCGTCGGACCCGTCGGACGCTCCCAGCGCTTCGCCCGTCAATTGGCCGATGCCACTCGGTCGCTGCATGTCGGCTGGCCCACCGATCCGCTCGCCGAGGTCGGACCCGTCATCGAGCGACCCGAGGGCAAGCTCGCGTGGGCGCTCACCGAGCTCGAAGGCGACGAGCAGTGGCTGATCGAGCCCGCCGTCTCGACCGACGACCCCACGGGGCGCCTCTGGCGACCCGGCATCCGTGTGGGAGTGCAGCCGGGTTCGCGGTTCCACACCGAGGAGTTCTTCGGCCCGGTGCTCGGCGTCATGCACGCGCCGACGCTGGAGCGGGCGATCGATCTGCAGAATGCGGTCGAGTACGGTCTGACCGCCGGACTGCACACGCAGGACCCGGCTGAGCTCGCGCTCTGGCTCGACCGCGTGCAGGCCGGCAACCTCTACGTGAACCGGGGCATCACCGGTGCGATCGTGCAGCGCCAGCCGTTCGGCGGGTGGAAGCGCTCCGCGGTGGGCCCCGGCGCCAAGGCCGGCGGCCCGAACTACCTCATCGGACTCGGATCCTGGCGATCGAGCGGGTCCGGCACCGTCTCGAGCACTCTCCATCTGCGCGGGCTGGACTCGCGCATCACCGACCTCATCGAGTCGGCGCAGCCGTCGCTCGACTTCGAGGCCTTCGAGTGGCTGCGTCGTTCTGCGCTCTCGGATGCGCTCGCCTGGGACCGCGAGTTCGGGCAGGTGCGCGACGTGTCGCACCTCGGGATCGAGCGCAACCTGTTCCGCTACCGCCCGGTTCCGGTCGCGATCAGAGCCACCGCGGATGCCGGCTGGCAGGAGCTGCTGCGCGTCGTCGTCGCCGCGGTGCGCGCCGGCGCCCGGTTCGTGCTGTCGACGCCCGTCGGTCTTCCGGCGCTGGTTCGCCGCGCTCTCGGCGAGCTCGGCGCCGTCGTCCACATGGAGAGCGACGACGAGTGGATCGAGCGGATGCGGCGGCGCGGCGAGCAGTCGTCCGCGACGCTTGAATCCCTCGACGACGAATTGCGACCGAGCCGGGTGCGGCTGGTCGGGCCCCGCGACTCCGTGGCAGCGCGGCACCGCGCATTGGCGACAGCCGTCGGCGGCGATCCCGACCTCGCGGTGTACGACGGCGAGGTCACCTCCGCCGGGCGCATCGAGCTGCTGCCCTTCGTGCACGAGCAGGCCATCGCGATCACCGCGCACCGCTACGGCAACCCCGACGCCTGGAGCGCCTCCGTCATCTGACGCCGCGCGCGCGCTGTGTAAAGAATTCTTGACACAGACGATGCCGCAGGCGTAACCTCGTGTCAAGAATCTTTTACACGGGAGGATGTCATGGTCTACGAGGAGCGCAACGTCTGGGTCGGTCTCGTCGTCAGCCTGATCGCCATCACGGCGTACGTCGTCGCGGTGCTGCAGCAGGCGGCCGGCGGTCCCGTGACCGAGGTCGACTGGCCGCCGCTGATGCTGTGGATGATCGGCGGCGGAATCGTCGTGACCATCGCGATCAGCATCATCTGGGGCATGATCGCCGGCGCCCGCGACCCCGACGGCGTGGGCAGGTCCGACATCCGCGATCGGGACATCGGTCGCATGGGGAGTCGTGTCGAGCAGGCGTTCGTGGCCATCGCGGGCACCGGCGTGATCCTGCTCTGCGCGATGAACGCGGACGTCTTCTGGATCGCCCACGCCATGTTCGCGGGCTTCGCGATCGCGACGATCGTGGGCGGGATCGCGCGGGTCGTGGCCTATCGAAGGGGTCTCGTCTGATGGTCAAGCCGACGCTCGTCTCCAACCGCATCCGTGCGCATCGGGAGGCCGCCGGTCTGACCCAGGCCGAGCTCGCCCGCCGCGTCGGCGTGACTCGCCAGACGCTGATCGCGATCGAGCAGGAGAAGTACTCGCCGACCCTCGAACTGGCCTTTCAGATCGCCCGGGCGTTCGGCGTCGGCATCGACGACCTGTTCCAGTACCCCGAGCCCACGAGCGCGGAGGTGTGAGATGACCGAGACGATGCCTGCCTGGGTGCGTGAGACATACGGCCCGTCCGACGGAGTGCACCTCGAGCAGATCCCCGTTCCGATTCCGCGTCCGGGCGAGGTGGTGCTGCGCGTCGAGGCGACCGCCCTCAACGCCGGTGACATCCGCCTCATGCTCGGAGACCCCCTGCTCGTGCGTCCGGTCTTCGGCCTGACGCGCCCGAAGCATCCGGTGCGGGGAATGGAGGTGGCCGGCACCGTCGTCGCCGTCGGATCCCAGGAGATCGGCGCCGAGGTCGGCGAGCGCGTGGTGGGCGAGCTCGTCGGAGGAGGGGGACTCGCATCGCATGTCGCTGTGCCCGCGACGCGCCTCGTCCCGATCCCGCCGGATGTGACCTCCGTGACTGCGGCCTGCCTGCCGATCGCCGCAGGCACCGCATGGCAGGCCCTCGACCACGCCGGCATCGGCTTCCGCTCCGTCAAGCACACTGCGGCGGGCCACGTTCCTCGAGTCCTGGTGCTCGGCGCCTCCGGGGAGTGGGCACCTTCGTGGTGCAGCTCGCGGCGCTGCGCGGTGCCGAGGTCTGGGCGACGTGCGGTGAACGCAACGCGCGCCTCGTCGAGCACCTCGGCGCCGTGCGCACCCTCGACCACCGTCGCTCGCCGCTGACGGAGCTGCCCGCAGCACACTTCGACGCGGTGATCGACATCGCCGGAGGGATGCCGCTGTGCGACCTGCAGCGCCTCGTGATCTCCGGCGGCCGGGTGGTGCTCGTGACGGGCGACGGCGGCCACGTGCTCGGCCCGATCCCGCGGATGGTGAAGGCGGCGTTCCTGTCGATCGGTTCGAGCCGCCGCATCCGCCCGCTCGCGGCGAGCCCTCGTCCGGAGATCCTCGCGAAGCTGCTCGAGCTCACCGCCGAGGGGCGGATCACACCCGTGATCGAGCGCGAATTCGGATTCGACGAGGCCCGCGCGGCCCTCGCGCACCTCGAAGCCGGTCATACGGTCGGCAAGGTCGTCGTCCGCGGAGCCTGAGCGAGAAGCGCCTGCGCTCTGGCGGCGTCCAGGGGGCGGGTGACAGAATGGATGCTGGCGTGCCCGAGTCGCATCTTCCCCGGGCGCCGGCTCTCATCGAGCGGCGCGGGTCGAAGGACCGCCGGGCCCCTGGACAGCGTCCGCCGCATCCGTTCGAGGAGCCCCATGTCTGTCGAAACCACTGCGCCGGCATCCGAGACCGCAGCCCCGGTCCGCACCGCACACCACCGTCACTACCTGATGTGCACGCCGTCGCACTTCACGGTGAACTACTCGATCAACCCGTGGATGGAGCCCTCGAAGCCGACCGACACGGCCAGGGCGGTCGAGCAGTGGCAGAAGCTGCACGACCTGTACCTCGAGCTCGGCCATGAGGTCGAGCTGATCGAGCCTCTCGCCGGGTTCCCCGACATGGTCTACACAGCGAACGGCGGATTCCTGATCGATGGCCGCGCCTACGTGCCGAAGTTCCGCTTCGTCGAGCGCCAGGGCGAGGCGCCCGCGTTCGCCGACTGGTTCCGCGCCGCGGGCTACGACACCGTGATCCCCGAAGAGGTCAACGAGGGCGAGGGTGACTTCCTGCTCGTCGGCGACGTGATCCTCGCCGGCACCGGGTTCCGCTCGACCGGCGACAGCCACCGCGAGGTCGGCGACGTCTTCGGCCGTGAGGTCGTGTCGCTCAACCTGGTCGACCCGCGCTTCTACCACCTGGACACCGCGATCGCGGTGCTCGACCCCGTGCAGGGCGTAGAGAACGGCGGCCCCGAGCGCGCGAACATCGCGTATCTGCCCGGCGCGTTCGATGACGAGAGCCGGGCGATCCTCGAGGAGCGCTTCCCCGAGGCGATCCTCGTGTCCGACGAGGACGGATCCGTCTTCGGTCTCAACTCCGCGAGCGACGGCTACAACGTGATCATCTCGCCGCGCGCGAAGGGCTTCGAGAAGCAGCTGCGCGAGCGCGGCTACAACCCGATCATGATCGACCTGTCCGAGCTGCTGCTCGGCGGCGGCGGCATCAAGTGCTGCACCCTCGAACTGCGCGGTGCGGTGTGACCGCCGTCGACTCGGGCGTGAGCGCCGAGGTGACGGCGGAGCCGCACGTCGCCCACAACTACCACCCGCTGCCGGTCAACATCGCCCGGGGTGAGGGTGCGTGGGTGACGGATGTCGAGGGCAAGCGGTACCTCGATCTGCTCGCCGCCTATTCGGCGGTGAACTTCGGGCACCGGCATCCGGCTCTCGTGGCGGCCCTGACCGAGCAGCTCGGTCGCGTCACCCTCACGAGCCGCGCCTTCATGAGCGATCGGCTCGAGCCGTTCGCCGCCGCGCTGTCGACTCTCGCCGGCAAAGACATGGTGCTGCCGATGAACACCGGCGCCGAAGCGGTCGAGACCGGCATCAAGGTCGCTCGCGCATGGGGGTATCGCGTCAAGGGCATCGCGGACGACCAGGCGCGCATCATCGTCGCGGCCGGCAACTTCCACGGACGCACCACGACCATCGTCAGCTTCAGCGACGACCCCGAGGCGCGGACGGACTTCGGCCCGTACACGCCGGGATTCGACGTGGTTCCCTATGGGGACGCGGATGCCGTCGCAGCGGCCATCACCGAGAACACCGCCGCCGTGCTGATCGAGCCGATCCAGGGCGAGGGCGGAGTGGTGATCCCCCCGGAGGGATACCTGCGCCGCATCCGCGAGATCTGCGACGAGAAGAACGTGCTGTTCATCGCCGATGAGATCCAGTCGGGTCTCGGCCGGGTCGGCGAGACCTTCGCCTGCGATCGGGAGGGCGTCGTGCCCGACCTGTATCTCCTGGGCAAGGCGCTGGGCGGCGGGATCCTTCCGGTGTCGGCGGTCGTCGGCGACGCGGATGTGCTCGGAGTCATCCGCCCGGGTGAACACGGTTCGACGTTCGGGGGCAACCCGCTCGCCGCGGCCGTCGGCCTGCGGGTCGTCGAGATGCTCGAGTCCGGGGAGTTCCAGGAGCGCGCTCGCGCACTCGGCGCCCACCTCGCCGCCGGCCTCGAGCCGCTGATCGGGCACGGGGTGACCGAGGTGCGCATCGCCGGGCTGTGGGCCGGCGTCGACATCGACCCCGCCAAGGGCACCGGCCGCGAGATCGCGGAGAAGCTCCTCGACCGGGGTGTGCTCGTCAAGGACACCCACGGTCAGACGATCCGCATCGCCCCTCCGCTGGTGATCCGCGCGACCGAACTCGACTGGGCGGTCGAGCAGCTGAAGCTGGTTCTCGGGGCGTGACGCCCTGTCCGCCGGGCGACACGCCCGGCGGACAGCCCGGATTTGCCGGAACCCCGGAACCCACGTAACTTATTACTTGTTCGCCCCACAGGGAAGCGGAGAGGCCGAGAGCCTTACCCCCCTCAAGCGGAGAACCACCTCCACTCGATCAGCTCCTCGGAGCAGATCGCAGACACACTTCTGTCTGACCTGGAGCTTCCACTTCGGAGAAACGGTCGATTTGACAGCGACTCCGGAACGGATAAGCTAGTGAAGTTGCCTCGGCGGCCTTGAGCCCCGAGCTGCAGATCTGGTTCTGAGCCTCACGGCGTGTCGATTTGACAGGCCGAATGGCACAGATAAGATAGAGAAGTTGCCCTTCGGGCCTGGTTGTGATGACTGGGTCGTGGGAGCATCCGATCCTTGAGAACTCAACAGCGTGCACTTGTCAAATGCCAAATAACCTCGATTCAGCTTCGGCTGGATGAGATTCCTTTGGATCAAAGACCAACCTCCTTGTGGGGTTGGCAACGGATAAAGTCAGCAATGATTTGTCTCTTTGGTCAGCATCAAACTCGCTGCGTCACCGTTTTCCCGGTGTTGTATGCATTTCTTTTTTACGGAGAGTTTGATCCTGGCTCAGGATGAACGCTGGCGGCGTGCTTAACACATGCAAGTCGAACGGTGAACACGGAGCTTGCTCTGTGGGATCAGTGGCGAACGGGTGAGTAACACGTGAGCAACCTGCCCCTGACTCTGGGATAAGCGCTGGAAACGGCGTCTAATACTGGATACGAGTAGCGACCGCATGGTCAGTTACTGGAAAGATTTATTGGTTGGGGATGGGCTCGCGGCCTATCAGCTTGTTGGTGAGGTAATGGCTCACCAAGGCGTCGACGGGTAGCCGGCCTGAGAGGGTGACCGGCCACACTGGGACTGAGACACGGCCCAGACTCCTACGGGAGGCAGCAGTGGGGAATATTGCACAATGGGCGCAAGCCTGATGCAGCAACGCCGCGTGAGGGATGACGGCCTTCGGGTTGTAAACCTCTTTTAGCAGGGAAGAAGCGAAAGTGACGGTACCTGCAGAAAAAGCGCCGGCTAACTACGTGCCAGCAGCCGCGGTAATACGTAGGGCGCAAGCGTTATCCGGAATTATTGGGCGTAAAGAGCTCGTAGGCGGTTTGTCGCGTCTGCTGTGAAATCCGGAGGCTCAACCTCCGGCCTGCAGTGGGTACGGGCAGACTAGAGTGCGGTAGGGGAGATTGGAATTCCTGGTGTAGCGGTGGAATGCGCAGATATCAGGAGGAACACCGATGGCGAAGGCAGATCTCTGGGCCGTAACTGACGCTGAGGAGCGAAAGGGTGGGGAGCAAACAGGCTTAGATACCCTGGTAGTCCACCCCGTAAACGTTGGGAACTAGTTGTGGGGTCCATTCCACGGATTCCGTGACGCAGCTAACGCATTAAGTTCCCCGCCTGGGGAGTACGGCCGCAAGGCTAAAACTCAAAGGAATTGACGGGGACCCGCACAAGCGGCGGAGCATGCGGATTAATTCGATGCAACGCGAAGAACCTTACCAAGGCTTGACATATACGAGAACGGGCCAGAAATGGTCAACTCTTTGGACACTCGTAAACAGGTGGTGCATGGTTGTCGTCAGCTCGTGTCGTGAGATGTTGGGTTAAGTCCCGCAACGAGCGCAACCCTCGTTCTATGTTGCCAGCACGTAATGGTGGGAACTCATGGGATACTGCCGGGGTCAACTCGGAGGAAGGTGGGGATGACGTCAAATCATCATGCCCCTTATGTCTTGGGCTTCACGCATGCTACAATGGCCGGTACAAAGGGCTGCAATACCGCGAGGTGGAGCGAATCCCAAAAAGCCGGTCCCAGTTCGGATTGAGGTCTGCAACTCGACCTCATGAAGTCGGAGTCGCTAGTAATCGCAGATCAGCAACGCTGCGGTGAATACGTTCCCGGGTCTTGTACACACCGCCCGTCAAGTCATGAAAGTCGGTAACACCTGAAGCCGGTGGCCTAACCCTTGTGGAGGGAGCCGTCGAAGGTGGGATCGGTAATTAGGACTAAGTCGTAACAAGGTAGCCGTACCGGAAGGTGCGGCTGGATCACCTCCTTTCTAAGGAGCATCTGACTCTTCGGAGTCCAGAACCCAGATCGAAGACGTTCGTTCTTCGCTGGGAGCTCATGGGTGGAACATTTGACATGACATCAGCGCAGCTGAGTCTCGTGAGTACGCTGACCTTCGGGTCGGTTGGAAAGTGGGACTTCGTGAGCGAGGTGTCTGCACGCTGTTGGGTCCTGAGGGACCGGATGCGATCTTCGGATCGTTTCTGTACCTCTGGGCCTCTTGTTGTTTCCCCTGTGGGGGTGGCGAGAAGGGGTACCGCCCGTACTTTGAGAACTACACAGTGGACGCGAGCATCTTGCAGCCGGCTTCGGTCGGTTGCACAAGATGATCTTAAAGATCATTAGTCAATTTCATGCCAGGCCTTTGGGTCTGGTGTCGATTCTGATTCAAACTCATGTGATTTCAAGTCTTTAAGAGCAAACGGTGGATGCCTTGGCATCTGGAGCCGAAGAAGGACGTAGCAATCTGCGATAAGCCTCGGGGAACTGATAAGCAAGTTTTGATCCGAGGGTGTCCGAATGGGGAAACCCCGCTGGGCGGCGTGCCGACCTAGTGACTCCCGCCTGAATATATAGGGCGGGTAGAGGGAACGTGGGGAAGTGAAACATCTCAGTACCCACAGGAAGAGAAAGCAACCGCGATTCCGTTAGTAGTGGCGAGCGAAACCGGAACAGGCTAAACCTAGCGTGTGTGATAGCCGGCAGGCGTTGCACGTTGGGGGTTGTGGGACTTTTCAGTCATCTCTGCCGAGATGGCGGCGTTACACGATGGTATAGACGAACGGTCTTGAAAGGCCGGTCATAGAGGGTGCCAACCCCGTAGTCGAAATGCCAACCGTGGCGCGAAGAGTATCCCAAGTAGCACGGGGCCCGTGAAATCCCGTGTGAATCTGTCAGGACCACCTGATAAGCCTAAATACTCCCAGATGACCGATAGCGGACAAGTACCGTGAGGGAAAGGTGAAAAGTACCCCGGGAGGGGAGTGAAATAGTACCTGAAACCGTTTGCTTACAAACCGTTGGAGCAGCCTTAGTAGCTGTGACAGCGTGCCTTTTGAAGAATGAGCCTGCGAGTTAGCGATATGTGGCGAGGTTAACCCGTTGAGGGGTAGCCGTAGCGAAAGCGAGTCTGAATAGGGCGATTCAGTCGCATGTCCTAGACCCGAAGCGAAGTGATCTATCCATGGCCAGGTTGAAGCGACGGTAAGACGTCGTGGAGGACCGAACCCACTTAGGTTGAAAACTGAGGGGATGAGCTGTGGATAGGGGTGAAAGGCCAATCAAACTTCGTGATAGCTGGTTCTCTCCGAAATGCATTTAGGTGCAGCGTTGCGTGTTTCTTGCCGGAGGTAGAGCTACTGGATGGCCGATGGGCCCTACAAGGTTACTGACGTCAGCCAAACTCCGAATGCCGGTAAGTGAGAGCGCAGCAGTGAGACTGTGGGGGATAAGCTTCATAGTCGAGAGGGAAACAACCCAGACCACCAACTAAGGTCCCAAAGCGCGTGCTAAGTGGGAAAGGATGTGGAGTTGCCTTGACAACCAGGAGGTTGGCTTAGAAGCAGCCACCCTTGAAAGAGTGCGTAATAGCTCACTGGTCAAGTGATTCCGCGCCGACAATGTAACGGGGCTCAAGCACGCCACCGAAGTTGTGGCATTGACATTATTGGTAGGCCTTCGTGGTCCAGCCGTGTTGATGGGTAGGAGAGCGTCGTGTGGCCAGCGAAGCGGCGGTGTAAACCAGCCGTGGAGGCTACACGAGTGAGAATGCAGGCATGAGTAGCGAAAGACGTGTGAGAAACACGTCCTCCGAAAGACCAAGGGTTCCAGGGTCAAGCTAATCTTCCCTGGGTAAGTCGGGACCTAAGGCGAGGCCGACAGGCGTAGTCGATGGACAACGGGTTGATATTCCCGTACCGGCGAAGAACCGCCCAAGCTAATCCAGTAGTGCTAAGTGTCTGAATCCCAGTGACTGATCCCTTCGGGGTGACGCGTTGGGCCTAGCGCACGACCCCATTCTGGTGCGGTTAGCGTATTAACAGGTGTGACGCAGGAAGGTAGTCCAAGCCAGGCGATGGTTGTCCTGGTGCAAGTGCGTAGGCCGAGAGATAGGCAAATCCGTCTCTCACATAGGCTGAGACACGATGCGGATAAAAAGTGGATGATCCTATGCTGCCAAGAAAAGCATCGACGCGAGGTTCTAGCCGCCCGTACCCCAAACCGACTCAGGTGGTCAGGTAGAGAATACCAAGGAGATCGAGAGAATCGTGGTTAAGGAACTCGGCAAAATGCCCCCGTAACTTCGGGAGAAGGGGGGCCTTCGACGTATTAGGACTTGCTCCGAAAGCGTTTGGAGGCCGCAGAGACTAGTGGGTAGCGACTGTTTACTAAAAACACAGGTCCGTGCCAAGTCGCAAGACGATGTATACGGACTGACGCCTGCCCGGTGCTGGAAGGTTAAGAGGACCGGTTAGCCGCAAGGCGAAGCTGAGAATTTAAGCCCCAGTAAACGGCGGTGGTAACTATAACCATCCTAAGGTAGCGAAATTCCTTGTCGGGTAAGTTCCGACCTGCACGAATGGCGTAACGACTTCCCAACTGTCTCAACCGCGAACTCGGCGAAATTGCATTACGAGTAAAGATGCTCGTTACGCGCAGCAGGACGGAAAGACCCCGTGACCTTTACTACAGCTTGGTATTGGTGTTCGGTGTGGCTTGTGTAGGATAGGTGGGAGACTGTGAAGCATGGACGCCAGTTCGTGTGGAGTCATTGTTGAAATACCACTCTGGTCACTCTGGATATCTAACTTCGAACCGTAATCCGGTTCAGGGACAGTGCCTGGTGGGTAGTTTAACTGGGGCGGTTGCCTCCCAAAAAGTAACGGAGGCGCCCAAAGGTTCCCTCAACCTGGTTGGCAATCAGGTGTCGAGTGTAAGTGCACAAGGGAGCTTGACTGTGAGACTGACAGGTCGAGCAGGGACGAAAGTCGGGACTAGTGATCCGGCAGTGGCTTGTGGAAGCGCTGTCGCTCAACGGATAAAAGGTACCTCGGGGATAACAGGCTGATCTTGCCCAAGAGTCCATATCGACGGCATGGTTTGGCACCTCGATGTCGGCTCGTCGCATCCTGGGGCTGGAGTAGGTCCCAAGGGTTGGGCTGTTCGCCCATTAAAGCGGTACGCGAGCTGGGTTTAGAACGTCGTGAGACAGTTCGGTCCCTATCCGCTGCGCGCGTAGGAAATTTGAGAGGATCTGACCCTAGTACGAGAGGACCGGGTTGGACGAACCTCTGGTGTGTCAGTTGTTCCGCCAGGAGCACCGCTGATTAGCTACGTTCGGGATGGATAACCGCTGAAAGCATCTAAGCGGGAAGCCGGCCTCAAGATGAGATTTCCATACCTTCGGGTGAGAGGCTCCCAGCCAGACTACTGGGTTGATAGGCCAGATGTGGAAGTGCAGTAATGCATGCAGCTGACTGGTACTAATAAGCCGATGACTTGATAACACACCGTTTGTTGGTGCTACGCGTCCACTGAGTGGTTCTCGATGTACGGTCGAGAACCCTACAGACAACAATGATTTGTCTATAGGTTTGATTGAAACATCAATAGTGTTTCGGCGGCCATAGCGTGAGGGAAACGCCCGGTTTACATTCCGAACCCGGAAGCTAAGCCTCACAGCGCCGATGGTACTGCAGGGGGGACCCTGTGGGAGAGTAGGACACCGCCGGACTTCTTTTAAACAGAAAAGCCACCCAATGTTGGGTGGCTTTTCTGCGTTAACGTGTGCGCAAGCGCAAGTGCAAGCGCAGTCGTCGACTGACCGGGCGCAGCAGAGAATGCGCAGCGTCAGCGCTTGAGCCGTGACTCGAGTACGGACGCCGTCTCGATCACGGCGTCCGCAAGGATACGCTCATCGAGCTCGCCGCCGGCCCAGGTCACCGCGACCGCGGCCACAGGCCAGCCCGCATGATCGCGGACGACGGCGCCGACGCTGCGCAGTCCGTCTGCCACCTCGCTGTCTTCGGTCGCATAGCCGCGTTCACGAACGGTGCGCAGCAGCTCGCGCAGTTCGCCCGGCTTCCGGGGGCCGCGTCCCGTACGGTCGGGGAACGCAGACGCGCTCGGGTACAGTGCACGCACCTGCTCGCGGGGGAGCGCAGCCAGCATGGCCCGCCCCGAGGCGGTGAGGTGCGCAGGCAAGCGGACGCCGACATCCGTCACGAGAGCCTGCCGTCGGGGAGCGCGCTCCTCGACGATATAGAGCACGTCGCCGCCGCTCATCACCGCCAGGTGGGTGCTCTCGCCGAGACGATCTGAGAGGGCGGCCACAAGAGGCCGCCCGATCCGTGCGAGCGGCTGCTGCCGCGCGTATCCGCCGGCGAGTTCGAATGCCGAGGTGCCGAGGCCCCAGCGCCGGTCTTCCTTCATATGCAGCACGAACCCGTGCGCAGCGAGGGTCGTGAGCAGGTGATAAACGGTCGACCGGGGCAGCTCGAGTTCGCGGGCGATCGCCGAGGCGGCGACGGGCGCGGGGCGCCCGGCCAGATAACTCAGGATCCGCAGCGTGTTGTGGGCGGCGGGCACCTGCGCGGCGGCCACTTCATTGTCTGGGATCACAGACACAGGATGTCACGATCACCTGCCACGCGCGACCCGTCGGGTGTGGAATCGAGACATGACCGATCTTCCCGCCGTCCTCATCGGCGATGCACCCCTGAGCCCCGCCGACGTCGTCGCGGTGGCGCGCTATGGCGCGAGCGTCACGATCAGCTCCGCCGCTCTCGACCGGGTCGCCGAGACGCGGCGCGTGATCGACGGACTCGCGGCAGATCCGCACCCGCACTACGGCGTCTCGACGGGTTTCGGCGCGCTCGCGACGACGTTCATCGCCCCCGACCGCCGCCTTCAGCTGCAGGCGAGCCTCATCCGCTCGCACGCGGCCGGCACCGGCGCGGAGGTCGAACGCGAGGTCGTCCGCGGCCTGCAGCTACTGCGCCTTCAGACGCTCTCCTCCGGCCGCACGGGTGTTCGCCCCGTCGTGGTCGAGACCTACGCTGCTCTGCTGAACGCGGGCATCACCCCGATCGTGCGCGAATACGGATCGCTGGGGTGTTCCGGCGACCTCGCCCCGCTCGCGCACATCGCGCTCGCGGCGATGGGAGAGGGCGATGTCCGTGACGCCGAGGGGACGCTCATCCCGGCATCCGATGCTCTGGCCGCCGCCGGCGTCGAGCCTCTCACTCTCGTCGAGAAAGAGGGCCTCGCTCTCATCAACGGCACCGACGGCATGCTGGGCATGCTCGTGCTGGCGCTGCACGACCTCGAGACGCTGCTCGTGACGGCCGACATGGCGGCGGCGATGTCGGTCGAGTCGCAGCTGGGCACGGATGCCGTCTTCGCGGCCGACCTCATGGCGCTGCGACCGCAGTCAGGCCAGGCCGAGTCGGCGGCGAACCTGCGGGCCTTCCTGCACGATTCGCCGATCGTGCACAGCCACAAGGGACCGGAGGACGGGCGCGTGCAGGACGCATACTCCCTGCGCTGTTCGCCGCAGGTCCACGGCACCGCGCGCGACACGATGGGCTACGCATCCACCATCGCCGAGCGCGAGCTCGCCAGCGTCATCGACAACCCGGTGATCACGGTCGATGGGCGCATCGAGTCGAACGGCAACTTCCACGGTGCACCGGTCGCAGCGGTGCTGGACTTCCTGGCCATCTCGGTCGCCGACGTGGCTTCCATCTCCGAGCGGCGCACGGACCGGGCGCTCGATCCGGCACGCAACCACGGGCTGCCGCCCTTCCTCGCCGACGAGGTCGGTGTCGACTCGGGGCTGATGATCGCGCAGTACGCGGCGGCTGGAATCGTCTCGGAGCTCAAGCGGCTCGCCGTTCCGGCATCCGTCGATTCCATCCCGTCCTCGGCGATGCAGGAGGACCACGTCTCGATGGGGTGGGCTGCTGCTCGCAAGCTGCGCCGTGCGATCGACGGCCTCGGCCGTGTCATCGCGATCGAGGTGCTCACCGGTGCCCGTGCGCTGGATCTGCGCGCTCCGCTGCAGGCCGGCCCCGCGACCGGAGCGGTGCGCGACCTGGTGCGCACGGTCGCCGCGGGCCCCGGACCCGACCGATTCCTCTCACCCGACATGGAGGCCGTGACCGCACTCGTGCAGTCCGGCGCCATCGCCCGCATCGCAAAGGAGCACGCGAATGACTGACATCACGACGGATACGACTCCGACCACCGGGCCGCGCACGGTTCGCGCCGCCCGTGGCAACCAGCGCACCGCCAAGAGCTGGGGTGCGGAGGCGGCGAAGCGGATGCTGATGAACAACCTCGACGCCGAGGTCGCCGAGCACCCCGAAGACCTCGTCGTCTACGGCGGTACGGGCAAGGCGGCGCGCAGCTGGGAGGCGTACGACGCGATCGTCCGCACGCTCGATGAGCTCGAGCCGGACGAGACGCTGCTCGTGCAGTCGGGCAAGCCGGTCGGCGTCTTCCGCACGCACGAGTGGGCGCCGCGCGTGCTGATCGCCAACTCGAACCTCGTGGGCGACTGGGCCAACTGGCCCGAGTTCCGCAAGCTTGAAGAGCTCGGTCTGATCATGTACGGCCAGATGACCGCGGGGTCGTGGATCTACATCGGCACCCAGGGCATTCTGCAGGGCACGTACGAGACGTTCTCCGCGGTCGCCCGCTCGCTCGGCAAGGACTCGCTCAAGGGAACGCTGACGCTGACCGGCGGTGCGGGTGGCATGGGCGGCGCTCAGCCGCTCGCGGTGACGCTCAACGACGGCGCCGTGCTGATCGTCGACGTCGACGAGTCGCGTCTCGCCCGTCGTGTGCAGCACGGCTACCTCGACGAGTACACCACCGATCTCGATGCGGCGATCGCGCGGGTGGTCGCGGCGAAGGATGCGGGCGAAGCGCTCTCGGTTGGCGTGGTCGGCAACGCGGCCGAGGTCTTCCCCGAGCTGCTGCGCCGCGGGGTGCCGATCGACATCGTCACCGATCAGACCAGCGCGCACGACCCGCTCGCCTACCTGCCGGTCGGCATGGCCGTCGCCGACTGGAAGTCCGAGGCCGAGCGGGATGCGGAGGAGTTCACCCGCCGCTCGCGCGAGTCCATGGCTCAGCATGTCGCGGCCATGGTCGCGTTCCAGGATGCCGGGGCCGCGGTCTTCGACTACGGCAACTCGATCCGGGCCGAGGCGCAGCTCGGCGGATTCGATCGCGCCTTCGAGTTCCCGGGCTTCGTGCCGGCGTACATCCGCCCGCAGTTCGAAGAGGGTCGCGGACCCTTCCGCTGGGCGGCGCTCTCGGGCGACCCCGAGGACATCTACAAGACCGACCGTGCGATCGCCGAGCTGTTCCCCGAAGACAAGGCTCTCCACCGCTGGCTCGAGAAGGCCGGCGAGAAGGTGCACTTCGAGGGACTGCCCGCGCGCATCTGCTGGCTCGGATACAAGGAGCGCCACCTCGCCGGCCTCAGGTTCAACGAGATGGTGGCCTCGGGGGAGCTGGCCGCGCCGATCGTGATCGGCCGCGACCACCTCGACTCCGGCTCCGTGGCGTCGCCGTATCGCGAGACCGAGGCCATGAAGGACGGTTCGGACGCCATCGCCGACTGGCCCCTGCTGAACGCGCTGCTCAACACGGCATCCGGTGCATCGTGGGTGTCGCTGCACCATGGCGGCGGAGTCGGCATCGGGCGCTCGATCCATGCAGGGCAGGTGAGCGTCGCCGACGGATCGGCGCTCGCCGCCGAGAAGCTCGAACGCGTGCTCACCAACGATCCGGGCACCGGCGTCATGCGCCATGTCGACGCCGGATACGAGCACGCTCGGGACATCGCCCGTGAGCGTGGACTCAAGGTGCCGATGCTGTGAGCACCTCGCTGATCACGAACATCGCCGAGCTGACGACCAACGTCGCCTCGCCCGACGGCGACCGCTTCGGCACGCTCGTCGACGCGGCCGTGCTCATCGACGGCGAGCGGATCGCATGGGTCGGGTCCGCCGCGGATGCGCCGGAGGCCGACATCATCCTCGACGCGGCGGGTCGCGCCGTCATCCCCGGTTTCGTCGACAGCCACAGCCACCTGGTCTTCGGAGGCGACCGCGCCGCGGAGTTCGAGGCCCGGATGGCGGGGCAGCGATACGCCGCCGGCGGCATCCGCTCGACCGTGGTCGCGACACGAGCGGCGAGCGACGACGAGCTGCGCGCGCGTCTGCGGGGATTCGTCGACGAGATGCTCGCCCAGGGCACCACGACGGTCGAGATCAAGAGCGGCTATGGCCTGAGCGTGCGAGACGAGGAGCGCCTGGTGCGCCTCGCGGCGGAAGTCACGCCCGAGGTCACCTTCCTCGGAGCGCACGTGGTGCCGGTGGAGTACGCCGACCGCGCGGACGAGTACGTCGACCTGGTGGCAGGGCCGATGCTCGACGCGTGCGCTCCGCATGCGAAGTGGATCGACGTGTTCTGTGAGACGGGTGCGTTCTCAGTCAAGCAGTCGCGAAGGGTGCTCGAGGCGGGCATCGCACAGGGGCTCGTTCCCCGAGTGCACGCGAGTCAGCTCGGCCCGGGTGAGGGAGTACGCCTCGCCGTCGACCTCGGCGCGGCATCCGTCGACCACGGCACCTACCTGACCGACTCCGACATCGAGGCGCTGGCAGCATCCGACACGGTGCTCACGCTGCTCCCCGGGGTGGAGTTCTCGACGCGCCAGCCGTATCCCGACGCGCGACGACTCATCGACGCGGGCGTGACCGTGGCGATCGCCTGCGACACGAATCCGGGATCGAGCTTCACGTCGTCGATGCCGTTCTGCATCGCGCTCGCGGTGCGCGACATGCGCCTGACCCCCGCCGAGGCGGTGTGGGCGGCGACCGCCGGGGGCGCTCTGGCGCTGCGCCGCGACGATGTCGGCGTGATCACGCCGGGCGCGCGGGCGGACCTCGTGCTGCTGTCGGCGCCGACCCGCATCCATCTCGCCTACCGACCCGGAGTCCCGCTCGTCGAGCGGGTGTGGAAGGACGGCGTCGGGGTCTTCGCAGCATCCGGAACGGCAGAGGGGACGAATCATGGCACTGTCGCACGATGAGCTCTGGCCGCGCGCGGGCTCCTGGCCCGGGTTCGAGACAGGGGATGATGCGGATGCCGTGCTGCTCGGCGTGCCGACCTGGCGCACCTCGCTGTCACCGACCGGAGCGCACGCGACGCCCGCCGCGATCCGCGAGGCGCTCACCCGGTACAGCGCGACGCTCATGGGGCCGCCCGTGGTCGATCTCGGGGCGGCACTCCGCGTGCTCGATGCCGGGGACGTCGACGAGCCGGACGGCGAGGACGGCATCGCGATCACCGTCCGGCGCGTGCGCGAGCTCGCTGACGCCACCCGTCTCGTCGTCGCACTCGGGGGCGACAACGCCCTGACCTATCCGGTCGCGCGCGGTGCCGGGGCCACCGGACTCATCACCATCGACGCGCACTTCGATCTGCGTGACGGCATCTCGAACGGATCGCCCGTCCGTCGGCTGATCGAAGACGCGCCCGACGGCGAGAGGATCGACCCGACGAGGATCGTCCAGATCGGCATCGCGGACTTCGCGAACTCCGCCGCCTACGCGGCGCGTGCTGCCGGGTGGGGAATCCGCGTGATCACCCTCGACGAGGTTCGCCGCCGGGGCATCGAGGACGTCGTCGCGGAGGCGACGCGCATCGCCGGAGCGGGTGCCGCCGCCCGCATCCACCTCGACGTCGACGTCGACGCGGCCGACCGTTCCGCGGCGCCGGGCTGCCCGGCATCCGTTCCCGGCGGCTTCGCCGCGTGGGAGCTGCGCCACCTCGTGCGCGCGATCGTCGGCGACCCGCGTGTGGTCAGCGCCGACATCGCCGAGGTCGATGCGACCGCTGACACCGACGACCTCCGCACGGTGAGGCTCGCCGCGCTGTGCGTGCTCGAGATGCTCGCGGCGCTCGCGTCCCGCTGACACGGCGTCGGGAGAGCGCCACTCAGTTCAGCGCCGACGTCAGCCGGAACAGGCCGTCGAGGAAGGTCGACTTCGCAGGCTCGCGCAGCCACTCGTCGAGTGTCAGCTCCCGCCCGGCGGCGCGGTACTTCTGCTCGACCTGGCGCATCTGCGCGACGAAGGACCCGCCCCGCACCAGCAGCGACATCTCGGAGTTGAGGCTGAAGGAGCGGATGTCCATGTTGCTCGAGCCGATCACGGCGATGTCGTCGTCGATCGAGAAGTGCTTGGCGTGCAGGATGTACGGCGCGGGGTAGAGGAAGATGCGCACTCCGGCTCGCAGCAGCGTCTCGTAGTACGACCGCTGTGCGTGATAGACCATCGCCTGGTCGCCGAGCTCCGATACGAACAGCTGCACGTCGAGTCCGCGCTGGCATGCCGTGGTGATGGCATAGATCATCGCCTCGTCGGGCACGAAGTACGGGCTCGTCAGGATGACCTTCTCGGTCGCGCCGTGGATGAGCGAGAGGAACATCCGCAGGTTGTTCTCGGTGCCGTATGCCGGCCCGCTCGGCACCATCTGGCAGTGCAGATCGGCGGGTGGAGGTGCGGGAACGGCGGTGGCCGGTACGCGTTCGACCGCGGACAGGTCCTCGCCGGTCTCGATGAGCCAGTCCGACAGGAACACCGCATCGACCTGGGCGACGACCGGTCCGTCGACGCGGGACACCAGCTCCTGCCACATGAGGCCGCGTCTGATGTTCTTCTCGGAGTTGTAGTCGCGAGAGATGAGATTCTGCGAGCCGACGAAACCGACGCGGCCGTCGACGACGACGAGTTTGCGGTGGTTGCGCAGATCGGGGCGCTGGTACTCGCCCTTGAGCGGGCGAACCGGCAGCATCCATGCCCACGTCACGCCGACCCGGTCGAGCTCGGCGAAGGTCTCCTCCGACTTCGGGATCTTGCGCGAGGCGATGTAGTCGGCCAGCAGGCGCACCGTCACCCCGCGGGCGACGGCCCTCTCCATCGCGTCGAAGAAGCCCCGGGTCGTCTCGTCGCGCGCCGCGATGTAGAACTCCACGTGCACGTATCGCTCGGCGGAGTCGATGGCTGCGGCCATCGCGTCGATCGATGCCTGGTAGTCGTCGATCAGCTGCGCCGACGAGGCACCGACCATCGGCAGGCCGGTGAGGGCGTGATTCTGCTGCGCGACACGCTGCAGCCACCGCGGAGCCTCGGCATCCGGAAGGTCGAGGGCGCGCTCGGCGATCATCGCCGTGATGCGCTGCTGCTCGTCACGGCGCTTCTTCGGCAGCCGGAAGTCTCCGATCAGCAGGTAGAGCGCGATGCCGATGAAAGGAAGCAGGAACACGAGCAGCAGCCAGGCCATCGCCGCGGTGGGCTTGCGATCGCGCGGGATGTAGATCAGTGCGAGCACGTTGATGCAGAACGCCGCGATCGCGAGCACCGACCAGACCAGGTTCGCGGAGAGCAGCGAGTCCATGACTCCTCCTTCGAGGGATGCCGGCATGCCAGAGGGGTTCCCCGTGCGACCTGCGCGAGTGAGGTGCACGCTAGCAGTGGCGCGGCCGCCCCTCCACAGGCCCTCACCCGGAGGGTGCGATGCCGTCCGCGCTGCTCAGACCCCGGGGATCAGCAGGTGCGCGATCGTGAAGATCGCCAGGCCCGCGAGCGCGCCGACGAACGTGCCGTTCAGACGGATGTACTGCAGGTCGCGGCCGACCATGAGCTCGATCTTCTCGGTCGTCTCGACCGGGTCCCAGCGCTCGACGGTGTCGGTGATGATCGACGCGATGTCGTGGCGGTAGCGGTCGACGAGGAACACCGCGGCATCCGACACCCACGTGTCGACGCGGTGCTGCAGCGCGGCATCCGTCGTGAGCCTGTCGCCGATCTCCTGCAGAGCCTGCGCCGCGCGCACACGCAGACCGCTCTCGGGGTCGGCGAGGGCGGTGAGCAGTCCGTTCTTCGCCGTGTCCCAGGCCTCGGCGGCGAGGGCGCCCACGCGGGGGCTGTCGAACAGCGATGCCTTGGCGTTCTCGAGCTTGGCCCTCGTCGCGGGGTCGTTCTGCAGGCTGTCGGCGAGGCGGGCGAGATAGCCGTCGACGGCGATGCGCGCCGGATGCTTCGGGTCGGCCTGCACGGCGCGGACGAACTTGACCGCCTCGTTGTAGGCGGTGTCGTCGACGAATCGGTGGGCGAGCTTCGGCACCCACCCGGGGAGCCTGCGCGAGATGAGTCCCGAGAACGACTCGGCGTTCGCATCCAGCCAGCGGCCGATGCTGTCGGCGGCGAGGTCGACCGCCCCGTGGTGCGCATCGGCCTCGACGATCTTCTCGAGCCAGGCGCCGGCGGGCGGTCCCCACTCGGGAGAGACGAGGTGCTCGCGGGCGAGGTCGGTGATGAGGTCGCGCACGTCGTCGTCGCTGAGAGCGTTCAGGACGGCGGTCGCGATCGTCGCCCCCTCGGCCGCCACGCGTTCGGCGTGGGCGGGCTCACGCAGCCATTCACCGGCGCGCTTCGCGATCGCCGTGCTCGCGAGCTTGGTGCGCACGACGCTCGCCTCGAGGAAGTTCGTCTCGACGAACTCGCCCAGCGTGCGGCCGATCTCATCCTTCCGGTTCGGGATGATCGCGGTGTGCGGAATGGGCAGCCCCAGCGGCCGACGGAAGAGCGCGGTCACGGCGAACCAGTCGGCGAGAGCACCCACCATGCCGCCTTCAGCGGCGGCGCGGACGTAGGCCAACCACGGCTGTCGCTCCTGGAAGGCGAACGCGATCACGAACACGACCGCCATGAAGATCAGCGCTCCGAGAGCCACCGCCTTCATGCGGCGAAGAGCGCGAAGTCGTACCTGGTCTGCGGGCGACAGGAGCGCCATCGGGGTTCGCGGCATGACGTCATCCTTTCACGGGGAGTCCTCGCTGAGGTCGGCTTGCAGCGTCCGGTCCGTTCGCCCTTCACCGAGTCCACGCTGTGTAGTACTCTCACTACAGTTCGAAACGGGGTCCATCGTGTTCACCATGACCGCTCGAGAGTTCAACCAGTCCGTCGCGCGCGCTCAGCGCGTCGCCGACGGGCAGCCCGTGATGATCACGAGACGTGGCGAGCCCGCCTATGTACTGCTGAGCATCGGAGAGTACGAACGCCTCCGGCCCGCCGCTCTGACGGAGGACACGCGATCCTTCCTGGACGTCGTCCGGCCCCTCCCTGAGGGGGCGGATCCCGATGACGTCTTCGGTCAGATCATGGACGAGATCGCCGCCGACAGATCGCGTGACTTCGGACGAGAGATCGACCTGTGACACCGTTCCTGGTCGACACGAACGTGATCTCGGAGATCCGTCGGCCCAGGCCCGACCTCGGCGTGGCGCGGTGGTTCGGCGCGACGGCTCGGGAGTCCATGCACATCAGCGTGATCACCGGGCTCGAACTCGAGCGCGGCGTCCTCCTGGCGCGGAGACGGGATGCCGTCGCCGCCGCGTCTCTGGAACGGTGGCTGGACTCGGTCAGAAGCGGACTGGTGCACCCCGCTCTCGAGGTGACGCAGGCGATCGCTCAGATCACCGCAGCCATCCAAGTGCCGAACCGGCGTCCGCTCGGCGACTCGCTCATCGCGGCCACCGCGCTGCACCACGGACTGACGCTGGTCACCCGCAACGAGAGAGACTTCGACATCCCGGGACTCGCTGTCCTCAACCCGTTCTCGGTCTGACCGAGGCAGGATCCGAGTACCCTCGAATCGTGATCGAAGACATCAAGAAGCGTGCGCTGCACCGCACCAGCATCCTCGAGGGTCAGATGCGCGGAGTCGCGCGGATGATCGAGAGCGAGGAGTACTGCATGGACATCATCACGCAGTCCCGCGCGATCCAGCGCTCGCTCGAGTCCCTCAACCGCCTGCTGCTCGAGAACCATCTGCGCACGCACGTGACGCACATGTTCGACGAGGGCGGGGAGGAGCGCGACAAGGCCGTCGACGAGCTGCTCAAGGCGTTCGACTTCGACCGCAAGTAGCGCCGCGCTCCTCCGCCCCGGTCAGCGTCCGCCGCCGAACACCTCGCCCTCCATGGCGTCGTAGCCCTCGGCCTGCGGGTCGCCGTGCGAACCGCCTGACAGCGCGTACTCCTCTTCGGGCGAGAGCACGAGGCGGTGTCGGAAGAACAGGCCGAATCCGAGCAGGATGATCGCGTAGACGATCGCGATCGCGATGATCGCCGGGCCGAACGTCGGGTTGAGCAGGAAGCCCACGAAGATCAGTGCCGCGATCACCAGGGCGATCACCGCGCCGGGGATGCCCCACGGGCTGACGTACGGACGGTCGACGTTGGGGAACTTCTTGCGCAGGATGATGAACGACACGAGCTGCAGTCCATAGGCGACGACGGCTCCCCACACGGCGATGTTCAGCACGATCGCGCCGGCGACCGTTCCGGCACCCTCCGAGTCGACGGCGGTGAGCACGTCGAGCACGATCAGCGCCACGAAGCCGACCGCCGCGCCGACAGTGAGCGCGACCCACGGGGTCTGCCGCTTTCCGGTGAGCGAGAGGAAGCGGGGGTAGTAGCCGGCGCGGGACAGTGAGTACATGTTGCGTCCGTAGGCGAACATGATTCCCTGCAGCGACGCGAGCAGGCCGATGAGGGCGAACAGCGCGAGCACGGCGGCGAGCTGGTCGCCGACGATCGCGCGGAAGCCGTCGAGCAGCGGCTCACCGGCGGTGCCGGTGGCCTCGGCGCCGATCACGCCGGTGTTCAGGAACAGCACCAGGAGTCCGGTGACGATCAGGGTGCCGCGGGCCCAGAATCCTGCCTTCGGGATGTCGCGGGTCGGGTTGTGCGACTCCTCGGCCGCGAGCGGGAGCTCCTCGATGCCGAGGAAGAACCACATCGCGAACGGCAGCGCGAACAGGATCGGCAGGACGCCGTGCGGAAGGAACGCGGTCTGGCCCTCGTCGGGGACGATGTCCCACAGGGCATCCCACGAGAACGCGCCGGAGAAGATCGCCATGGCGGAGAACACCAGGATGATGCCGATGGAGATCACGGAGACGACGATCGCGAAGCGGAACGAGATGGCGGCGCCCGCGGAGTTCAGGGCGATGAAGACGACGTAGAGGATGAGATACCAGACCCAGCCCGGCAGTTCGAGGCCGAGCAGCTCGCTCGTGATGCCGTTGGCATACGACGCCGAGAAGTAGACGATCACCGCCGTGGTCGCGACGTACTCGATGGTCTCGGCGGCTCCGGTGACGAGACCGCCCCACGGACCCATGGCCGAGCGGGCGAAGGAGTACGCGCCGCCGGTATGCGGCATCGCGGCCGCCATCTCGCCGATCGCGAAGATCATGCCGTAGTACATCGCCACGAGGATGGCGAACGCGATGAGCATCCCGCCGAAACCCGCGAAGTCGATGCCGAAGTTCCAGCCGGAGAAGTCACCCGAGATCACCGCGGCGACCGCCAGGCCCCACAGGCCCCAGACGCCGGCCGACCTCTTCAGCGTCCGTTTCTCGAAGTAGTCACTCCCGGCACGTGTATAGGTCGCTCCGGCGACCTTGCGGGATTCATTGCTCTGCTGGGACATCCGCTCTCCGTTCGCATGCGTGCAGGCGCCGGGTGCACCTTGCGGATGATTGTGACAGTCAATGGTGGTTTCGTCTACCTTTAGACGACGAGTTGATCTACTCTGAGGGCGAAGCCGGTCGGCCGATCGCTTCACCGCACGAGAACGGAGCGTCAGATGTCGGGCAACCTGAGCATCGAACAGCTGGATGCCGGCATCGCCGCCGGTGAGATCGACACGGTGATCGTGGCCTTCGCGGATGCGCAGGGGCGACTGGTCGGCAAACGCGTGTCGGCGCGGCTGTTCCAGGAGGACATCCTGGCTCACGGGGCCGAGGCCTGCGACTACCTGCTGTCGGTCGACGTCGACATGAACACCGTCGACGGCTATGCGATGTCGGGGTGGGACCGCGGCTACGGAGACATGGTGCTGAAGCCCGACGTCGAGACCCTGCGCAACATCCCGTGGCTCGAGGGCACCGCGCTGGTCATGTCCGATCTCGTGTGGCAGAACGGCGAACCCGTCGGGCCCTCGCCCCGGGCGATCCTCGATCGCCAGCGCGACCGCCTCGCCGAGCGGGGCTGGACCGCGTACTCGGGCACCGAGCTCGAGTTCATCGTCTTCGACAACACCTACCGCGACGCCTGGGCGCGCAAGTACGACGGGCTGACACCCGCGACCGACTACAACGTCGACTACAACCTGCTCGCCTCGACCCGCATGGAGCCGCTGCTGCGTGACATCCGCAACAGCATGGACGGCGCGGGCCTGTACTGCGAGGGCGTGAAGGGCGAGTGCAACTTCGGTCAGCAGGAGATCGCGTTCCGGTATGCGGAGGTGCGGGAGACCGCCGACCAGCACGCGATCTACAAGAACGGCGCGAAGGAGATCGCCGAGCAGCACGGCAAGGCGCTCACCTTCATGGCCAAGTTCAACGAGCGTGAGGGCAACAGCTGCCACATCCACCTGTCGCTGCGCGACGAGTCGGGTGCCCCGGTCATGGCAGGCGACGGCGAGCACGGCTTCAGTCCCGTGATGGAGCACTGGATCGCCGGCATCCTCGCCACTCTGCGCGAATTCACCCTGCTGCTCGCGCCCAACATCAACTCGTACAAGCGTTTCGCGAAGGGCAGCTTCGCGCCGACCGGTGTGGCATGGGGCATCGACAACCGCACCTGCGCTCTGCGGGTAGTCGGCCATGGATCGGGGCTGCGGGTCGAGAACCGGGTGCCCGGCGGAGATGTGAACCCGTACCTCGCGATCTCGGCGATCATCGCGGGCGGTCTGCACGGCATCGAGAACGAACTGCCGCTGCCCGAGCGCTTCACCGGCAACGCCTACGAGGATGCGGTCGACCACCTGCCGACCACACTGCGCGAGGCGGCGAAGCTGTTCAGCGAATCGACCGTCGCGAGGGCGGCGTTCGGCGACGACGTGGTCGAGCACTATCTGAACCAGGCCCGCATCGAGGTGGAAGCCTACGACGCGGCCGTCACCGACTGGGAGCGCATCCGTGGCTTCGAGCGCCTCTGACCCCGCGCCGCTGATCGGCGTCACGACCTATCTCGAGCGCGCGCAGCAGGGGGTGTGGGATGTCAGGGCCGCGTTCCTGCCGGAGCAGTACCTCACGAGCGTGACCTCCTCGGGCGGCATCGCCCTTCTTCTCCCGCCCCAGGATCCGGATGCCGCGGACGCGGCGATCTCAGGGATGGACGGACTCGTGCTCTCGGGTGGCGCGGACGTCGCCCCCGAGCTGTACGGCGAGGACCGGCATCCGCTCACCGACCCCGCGAGGGTGGACCGCGACGCGTGGGAGCTCGCGCTCTTCCAGGCGGCCGAGCGTCGTGGCATCCCGGTGCTCGCCATCTGCCGCGGTCTGCAGCTCGTGAACGTCGCCCGCGGCGGAACCCTGCAGCAGCACCTGCCCGAGTCGCTCGGCACCGAGAAGTACCGCATCGGCGGCGGTGTCTTCGCCGAGAACGACGTCGCGGTGTCGACCGACACACCCCTCGCCGACATCATCGGCGAGACCGAGATGCGGGTGCACAGCTACCACCACCAGGGGGTCGACCGTCTCGGCGAGGGGCTCGTCGCCGCCGCGCATTCGGACGACGGCCTCGTGCAGGCCTTCGTCGACACGTCAGCCGGCCACATCGTCGGCGTCCAATGGCACCCCGAAGAGAACGCCGAGGATCGGCGGCTCTTCACCGATCTCGTCTCACAGGCCCGCGCGTTCGCCGCGCGGCGGAAGGAGGACGCCCGATGAGCGCGTTCACAGTCATCAACCCGTCGACCGGTGCCGCGATCCGTGAGATCGCGCGCGCCGACATCGGAGAGACGGATGCCGCGATCGCCCGCGCGGTCGCAGCGCAGCGACGGTGGGCGGCTCTCGCCCCGGTCGCGCGGGCTGACGCGCTGCGGTCCTTCGCTCGTGCGGTCGAGGCCGCCGCAGAGGAGCTCGCACAGCTCGAGGTGCGGAACTCCGGGCATCCGATCGGCTCGGCCCGCTGGGAGGCCGGACACGTCGCGCAGGTGCTCAACTACTACTCGGCCGATCCCGAGCGACTGTCGGGTCGGCAGATCCCGGTGGCCGGCGGACTCGACGTCACCTTCCACGACCCCTACGGCGTGGTCGGAGTCATCGTGCCGTGGAACTTCCCGATGACGATCGCGGCGTGGGCGTTCGCGCCGGCGCTCGCCGCAGGCAACGCCGTCGTCCTGAAGCCCGCCGAACTCACGCCGTTGACAGCCATCCGACTCGGCGAGCTCGCCCTCGAGGCGGGCCTTCCCGAAGGGCTGTTCGAGGTGGTCACCGGGTCGGGATCCGTGGTGGGGCAGCGTCTCGTCGAGCACCCTGACGTCCGCAAGGTCGTGTTCACCGGGTCGACCGAGGTCGGCATCGAGGTCGCCGCCGGATGCGCTCGCGCGCTCAAGCCCGTGACGCTCGAGCTCGGCGGCAAGAGCGCCAACATCGTCTTCGCCGACGCCGACCTTGAGAAGGCCGTCGCCGCGGTGCCCGGCTCGGTGTTCGACAACGCGGGCCAGGACTGCTGCGCCCGCAGCCGGCTGCTCGTGCAGCGATCGGTGTACGACCGGTTCCTCGAGATGCTCGAACCCGCGGTCAGGGCGTGGCGTGTGGGCGACCCGTCGAGTGCCGACACCGACATGGGGCCGCTCATCTCTGCCGCGCATCGCGACACCGTGTCGGGGTTCCTCGACGACGCGAACATCGCGTTCCGCGGCAGCGCTCCGAGCGGCGACGGATTCTGGTTCGCGCCCGCCGTGGTGCTCGCCGACCCGTCCGACCGGATCGCCCAGCAGGAGGTGTTCGGCCCGGTCGTCGCGGTGATGCCGTTCGAGGACGAGGCCGATGCGATCCGCCTGGCGAACGACACCGCCTACGGTCTCGCCGGGTCGATCTGGACCGAGAGCCTCGGACGGGCGGTGCGAGTCTCGCGCGGCGTGCAGAGCGGCGTGCTCTCGGTGAACTCGCACTCGTCGGTGCGCTACGCGACGCCGTTCGGCGGCATGAAGGCATCCGGACTCGGGCGCGAGCTCGGTCCCGACGCCGCAGAGCACTTCACCGAGACCAAGAACGTCTTCTTCGCGACAGACGAATCCTGACCAGCGACACCCGGCCCGACCATCCCCACCTGCAACGGAGAGCACACATGACCATCGATCTGACCCAGCGCCTCAAGAACCGCGTCGCGATCATCACCGGAGGGGCGAGCGGGATCGGCTTCGCCACCGCTCAGCGCTTCGCGGCCGAAGGCGCGTTCGTCGTCATCGCCGACGTCGACCCCGCCACGGGCGAGAAGGCGGCGGCCGAGGTGGGCGGTGCGTTCCGTCCCGTCGACGTGGCCGACGAGACCATGGTGAACACGCTCTTCGACGGCGTCGCCGCGGAGTTCGGCCGTATCGACATCGCCTTCAACAACGCCGGCATCTCGCCCGCCGACGACGACTCGATCGAGACGACCGAGCTGCCGGCCTGGGATCGCGTTCAGGACGTGAACCTGAAGAGCGTGTACCTGTGCAGCCGTGCGGCACTGCGCCACATGGTGGCGGCGGGTCGCGGATCGATCATCAACACCGCGTCGTTCGTCGCCCTGCTGGGGTCGGCGACCTCGCAGATCAGCTACACCGCGTCGAAGGGCGGCGTGCTGGCGATGTCGCGCGAGCTCGGCGTGCAGTTCGCGCGACAGGGCGTGCGGGTGAACGCGCTGTGCCCCGGGCCGGTGAACACGCCGCTGCTGCAGGAGCTGTTCGCCAAGGATCCCGAGCGCGCGCAGCGACGACTCGTGCACGTGCCGATGGGGCGCTTCGCCGAGCCGTCCGAGCTGGCCGCCGCTGTGGCCTTCCTCGCCTCGGACGACTCATCGTTCATCACCGCCAGCGCCTTCGTCGTCGACGGCGGCATCACGAACGCCTACGTCACCCCGCTGTGAAGCGGGACCATGTCACTGTGACAAGGTGAAAGCATGAGCGAGCACCCTTCCGACGGCGATCTCGTCGAGGTGCGTCGGGCGGTCTACCGGCCGCTTCGCCGAGGCAACGCCCTCGAGGATGCGGTGGCTCGCCTCGTGCAGACCATCCGCCTCGGCGTCGTCGCCCCGGGGGAGTCGCTGCCGCCGGAACGAGAGCTCGCCGCCTCGTTCGGCGTCAGTCGCGACACCGTGCGCGAGGCGATCCGCGAACTCGCCGACACCGGATACCTGGTGCCCAAGCGGGGGCGGTACGGCGGCACGTTCATCGCCGATCCGCTGCCCCAGCCCTCGGATGCCGGGGAGGTCACGGCGGACGAGATCGACGATGTGCTGGGGCTGCGGCGGGTGCTCGAGACGGGAGCGGTGCGGGCTGCGGCGAGCCGGGCGCTGGATGCCGCGACCCGCGCCGACCTGTGGGCGCGACATGAGGCCGCGCTGCCCGCCGGGCCCGAGGAGTATCGGCGTCTCGACACGCTGCTGCACCTCGCGATCGCGGAGGCGGCCGGCATCCCCTCGCTCGTCGCGCTGGTCGCCGAGAACCGGGCCGACGTCAATGCGTGGCTCGACACGTTCCCGCTGATGCCGCGCAACATCCAGCACTCGGGTGAGCAGCATGAGCAGATCGTGACGGCGATCCTCGCCGGGCGGCCCGACGTCGCCGAGGCGGCGATGCGCGATCACCTCGCCGGTTCCGAAGCGCTGCTGCGCGGATTCCTGATCTGAACCCGCGCAGCAGCGGCTGCGCCTCACGGCACTGTCAGCTCGTGGCTGCCTCGTCGGCCACGGCGAGAGCCTCGTCGAGCACGGCCAGACCGCGCACGAGATCGTCCTCGCCGATCACGAGCGGCGGTGCCACGTGCATGCGGTTGAAGTGCGTGAACGGCCAGACACCCGCCTTCTTGGCGGCGGCGGCGAAGGCGGCGACGGGCGCGGCATCCGCTCCGCTGGCGTTGAACGGCACGAGCGGCTCGCGCGTCTCCTTGTCGCGCACCAGCTCGACGGCCCAGAAGAGCCCGCGGCCGCGTACCTCTCCGACGCTCGGGTGGGTGTCGACCCAGCCGCGCAGGGTCGGCTCGACGATGCGCTCGCCGAGGTCGCGCACCCGCTCGAGGATGCCGTCGCGGCGGAACACCTCGAAGGTCGCGACGCCCGCGGCGCACGCGAGCGGATGCCCGGAGTACGTGAGCCCTCCGGCGAACGGCGTGGTGTCGAAGGCCTTCGCGATGCGCTCGGAGATGACGACGCCGCCGAGCGGCACGTATCCGGAGTTCACGCCCTTGGCGAAGGTGATCAGGTCGGGACGCCCGTCGTACGCGTCGATGCCGAACCACTCGCCGAGGCGGCCGAAGCCGACCATGACCTCGTCCGCGATGTAGACGATGCCGTAGCGGTCGCACAGCTCGCGCACGCCCTGCAGGTAGCCGGGCGGCGGCACGAGCACGCCGTTCGTGCCGACGACGGTCTCGATGATGATCGCCGCGATCGTCGAGGGTCCTTCGAGCTGGATGGTCTGCTCGAGGTGGGCGAGGGCGCGCTCGGACTCCTGCTCCGGCGTCTCGGCGTGGAACGGCGAGCGGTAGAGGTAGGGCCCGAAGAAGCGCACGGCTCCGGAATCCGGTGTGCCGTTCGCCCACCGGCGAGGATCACCCGTCAGCGAGATCGCCGTCGAGGTCGACCCGTGATAGCTGCGGTACATCGAGAGCACCTTGTGGCGGCCCGTCGACTGACGCGCCATGCGCACGGCGTACTCGTTGGCCTCGGCGCCGCCGTTGGTGAAGAAGACCTTCTCGAAGCCCTCGGGCGCGACCTCGACGATGAGTCGGGCGAGCTCGCCTCGCACGTCGTTGGCCATCGCCGGCTGGATGGTCGAGAGGCGACCCGCCTGCTGCTGGATCGCGGCCACGAGGTCGGGATGCTGGTGCCCCAGGTTGAGGTTCACCAGCTGGCTCGAGAAGTCGAGGTAGGCGTTGCCGGCGTAGTCCCAGAACGTCGAGCCCTCACCCGCGGCGACGGGCAGCGGATCGATGAGTCCCTGGGCGCTCCAGGAGTGGAAGACGTGGCCGCGGTCGTCCGCCCGCACCTGCGCCTCGGCCTCGGGGGCGGGGAGCGGATGCGATGCGCCGTGGCGATCGATGAAGTTCGTCATGTCTCGTGTCTCGGTTCTCAGTGTCTGCTCGGGGGCTCAGTGGTTGCTCGGGAAGCCCAGGTCGATCTGCGAGGGCGTGTGGTCGGGCCAGCGCGTCGTGACCACCTTCGACCGAGTGTAGAAGTGCACCGACTCGGGTCCGTAGATGTGCGAGTCGCCAAAGAGCGAGTCCTTCCAGCCGCCGAACGAGTAGGCGCCGATCGGCACGGGGATCGGCACGTTGACGCCGACCATGCCGACCTCGATGTCGAACTCGTACTGACGGGCGGTGCCGCCGTCGCGGGTGAAGATCGCGGTGCCGTTGCCGTACGCGTTCGCGTTGACGAGCTCGACGGCCTCGGCATAGGTCTCGACGCGCACGACCGAGAGCACCGGGCCGAAGATCTCGTCGTCGTACACCTTCATGCCGGGAGCGACCCGATCGATGAGGCTGACCCCGATGAAGAAGCCGTCGGAGTCGAACTCCTTCGTCGTGCCGTCGACCACGACGGTCGCACCCTCCGCGGTGGCGCCGGTCACGTAGGAGGCGACGCGGTCGCGGTGCTCGCGGGTGATGAGCGGGCCCATCTCGCTCGCGGCATCCGTGCCCGCGCCGATGGTGAGTCCGTCGATGCGCGAGGCGATCGCTGCGACGAGGTCGTCGGCGATGTCTCCCACCGCGACCAGCACCGAGACGGCCATGCAGCGCTCGCCGGCCGAGCCGTATGCGGCCGAGACCGCGGCGTCGGCCGCGGCGTCGATGTCGGCATCCGGCATCACGACCATGTGGTTCTTCGCGCCGCCCAGAGCCTGCACGCGCTTGCCCGCGTTCGCCGCCCGCTGGTAGATGGAGCGGGCGATCGGGGTCGATCCGACGAAGCTGATCGCGTTCACCCGCGGCGACTCGAGCAGCGCGTCGACGGCCTCCTTGTCGCCGTTCACGACATTGAGCACGCCGTCGGGCAGTCCTGCCTCCTGGAAGAGCTTCGCGATCCAGATGGCCGCCGACGGGTCCTTCTCGCTCGGCTTGAGCACGACCGTGTTGCCGCAGGCGATCGCCGAGGCGACCATCCACAGCGGCACCATGACGGGGAAGTTGAACGGCGTGATCGCCGCGACGACCCCGACGGGCTGCTTGACCGAGTGCACGTCGACGCCGCGCGAGACCTGCTCGCTGCGCTCTCCCTTGAGCAGGTGCACGAGGCCGGCGGCGAACTCGACGTTCTCGATGCCGCGCGAGACCTCGCCGGCGGCATCCGAGAGCACCTTGCCGTGCTCCGAGGTGACGATCGCCGCGAGCTCGGGCGTGCGCTCCTTGAGCAGCTGACGCAGGCGGAAGAACACGTCGGCGCGCTTGATGAGGCTCGTCTCGCGCCAGGCGGGCAGAGCGGATGCCGCGGCGGCGATGGCATGGTCGACCTCGGCGGTCGACGCGAAGGCGACCTGCTTCGACACCTGACCGGTGGCCGGGTCGAAGACCTGTCCCGTGCGCGCCGCGTCGGCGGTCTCTGCTCCATTGATGAGGTGACGGACGATGTCCACGGGGCTCCTTCGTGCTGCGTGATCCGTATCGAACACTCTGACCGAGCAGCGATACGCTGGGTTCTCTCCCATGATCACAGAGCACGAGAGGGCGAACAGGTGTCAGAACGTAGCGACTTCGAGTTGGGTCGGACAGAACGTCCGGACGGCAGCACGTTTCTCAGCGTCTCCGACGTGCTCTCCGAGCCCGCCGTGCAGCAGGGCGGCCCGTCGGTGCTCGTGGGCGGCGCCGCTCTCGATGTCGCCGTGCGGTGGGTGCATGTCTCCGACAGCCCGGACGTCGCGCGGCTTCTCGACGGCGGCGAACTGCTGCTGACCACGGGCGCCGGGTGGCCGAGCGACGTCGAGCAGCTGCGGGACTTCGCGACCAGCCTGCACCGCGCGGGCATCGCCGGCATCGTGTTCGAGCTCGGCACAGCCCGGGAGGCGGTTCCCCAGCCGCTGGTCGACCTGTGTGCGACGGCCGGACTGGCGCTCATCGCGTTGACCCGAGAAGTCAAGTTCGTCGCGGTGACCGAGGCGGTGCATCACGCACTCATCGCCGCGCAGACGCACGCGCTGCACGAGCGGCAGCACCTGCACGAGCTCTTCACCGCGCTGAGCCTGCAGGGCGCGCCGGCCGATGTCGTGGTGTCCGAGACCGCGCGGGCGCTGCGCGCACCGGTGATCCTGGAGAACCTCGCGGGTGAGGTGATCGCGGCCGAGGGGCTCGACTCTCCGATCGCCGACGTCCTGAGCTCGCGTGGCGACGCCGAGCGGGTGCCGGTGCAGGCGCGGGGAGTGCGCTGGGGCACGCTGCTCGCCCAGCCGGGACCGGCTCACCCCGCCGGGCGGGTCACGGTGCTCGAACAGGGGGCGACGGCCCTCGCGTTCGGCTGCATCGCCGACGGCGGCGACACCGAATGGTCGCTGCTCGCGCAGCGCACGGTGATCGATGATCTGCTGGGGGCGCGCTTCGCGAAGGCCGACGACATCGACGCGCGGCTGCGTGCCGGCGGTTTCGCCCTCGCCGACCGGCAGTGCCACGGGATCGTCGCCCGAGGGTCGGCGTCGATCAGCGAGCTCGCGTATCGCGCACGGCAGGCGGGGTTCGCCGTCATGGCGGCCAGGGTCGAGGGCGACGACGTCGCTCTGCTCTCGCTTCCGGCATCCGCAGTGCTGTCCGACGAGGTCGTGCTGCGCATCGCCGGTCCCGACCGCGCGGTGTTCGTCGGCCCGGTCGCCGATGACGTCGTCGGACTGCTCGGCTCGCTGCGCGCCGCGCGCGACCTCGCCGACAGCGACCGCGCCGAGGCGGGGGCCAGAGTGCGGCGGGTCGACGATCGCCCGCTCGAGAGGCTCGTCGCCACGCTGCGCGACGATCACCGACTGCACGAGCACAGCGAGCGGATGCTGGCGCCGCTGATCCGTCACGACCGAGAGCGTCGCGGCGACCTGCTCGCCGTGCTCGCGGCTCTCGTCGCACACCCGGGCAACCGCTCGGCGGCGGCCGCCGCGAGTCACCTGTCGCGGTCGGTGTTCTATCAGCGCCTCACGCTGATCGGCGATCTGCTCGGTGCCGACCTCGACGACGGCGAGACGATCGCGGCGCTTCACCTCGCGCTCCTCGCGAGGCGGCGCACCGCGGTGACCGACTGAGTCAGAGCACCGACTGGGCGTCGGTGAGCACGCTCCGCAGGATCTGCTCGATCTGACGGAACTCCGCGGGTCCCACCGTCAGCGGCGGTGCGAGCTGGATCACGGGGTCGCCGCGGTCGTCGGCACGGCAGTAGAGCCCGGCCTCGAACAGGGCGGGGGAGAGGAAGCCGCGCAGCAGCCGCTCGGACTCGTCGTCGTCGAAGGTCTCCCGCGTCGCTTTGTCCTTCACGAGCTCGATGCCGAAGAAGTAGCCGTCTCCGCGCACATCGCCCACGATCGGGATGTCGAGGAGCTTCTCGAGCTCGGCGCGGAACAGGGGCGAGTTCTCGCGCACGTGCTCGTTGAGCCCCTCCTCGTCGAAGATCGCGAGGTTCTCGAGGGCCACGGCCGCCGAGACCGGATGCCCGCCGAACGTGTAGCCGTGCGGGAACGACACGTCGCCCTTCGAGAACGGCTCGTAGATCCGGTCGCTGATGACGGTCGCGCCGATGGGCGAATAGCCGCTCGTCATTCCCTTGGCGCACGTGATCATGTCGGGCACGTAGCCGAGGCCCGTGCACGCGAAGGTGTGGCCCAGGCGACCGAACGCGCAGATGACCTCGTCCGACACGAGCAGCACGTCGTGGCGGTCGCAGATCTCGCGCACCCTGGCGAAGTAACCGGGAGGAGGCGGGAAGCATCCGCCCGAGTTCTGCACCGGCTCGAGGAAGACCGCGGCGACCGTGTCGGCGCCCTCGAACAGGATCATCTCCTCGATGCGGTCGGCGGCCCAGCGACCGAAGGCCTCGAGGTCGTCGCTCGGGCCGCCCATCTCGGCCGCGCGGTAGAAGTTGGTGTTCGGCACGCGGAACCCACCCGGGGTGACGGGCTCGAACATGGACTTCATCGCCGGGATGCCGGTGATGGCCAGTGCGCCCTGAGGGGTGCCGTGATAGGCGACCGATCGCGAGATGACCTTGTGCTTGGTCGGCTTGCCCATCAGCTTCCAGTAGTGCTTCGCGAGCTTGAACGCGGTCTCGACCGCCTCGCCGCCGCCCGTCGAGAAGAACACGCGGTTCAGGTCGCCGGGCGCCTCGGCCGCGAGTCGGTCGGCGAGCTCGATGGCCGCCGGGTGCGCATACGACCACAGCGGGAAGAACGACAGCTCGGATGCCTGCTTCGCCGCGGCCTCGGCGAGCCGACGACGGCCGTGGCCGGCGTTGACGACGAAGAGTCCGGCGAGGCCGTCGAAGTACTCCTTGCCCTTCGAGTCCCAGATGCGGTGACCGTCGCCCTTGACGATGATCGGGACGCCGCTCTTCTCCATCGTGGACTGCCGTGTGAAGTGCATCCACAGGTGGTCCTTGGCCATGGTCTGGAGTTCGGCCTCGGACGGTGTCGGGCGTTGCGTGCTCATCTGGTCCCCCAGTTGTAGAGCTGCTTCTGCAGCTTGGCGTAGATGAAGGTCTCGGTCGACAGGACCCCGTCGATCGGGCGGATGTGATCGTTGATGAGGGCGAGGAGGTCCTCGTCGTCCTCGCAGACGACCTCGGCGAGGATGTCGAACGAGCCGACGGTGATGACGACGTAGTCGATGGCGGCGATCTCGGCGATGGCCTCGGCCACGACCCTCGTGTCGCCCGAGACGCGGACGCCGATCATGGCCTGCCGGGGGAAGCCGAGCTGCATCGGATCGGTCACTGCGACGATCTGCATCACGCCGGACTCGGTGAGCCGCTGCACGCGCTGGCGGACGGCGGCTTCGCTGAGTCCCACCTCTCGCCCGATGTCGGAGTACGAGCGTCGCCCGTCCTCCTGCAGCAGTTCGATGATCGTCTTCGCGACATCGTCCAGTGGGGGTGCTTCTTCGAGGACGCCATGATGCGATCCTCGCACCGCAGCGGCCGGTCTTCAACTGATTCCGCAGAATCGACAGAGCCTCAGGGGTGAAACCGCAGAATATCGCGCTTATGCCTCGAGGGGTCCGAGCCAGGCGCTCGCCGCAGTGGAATGCGCCGATTCGGGATCGGAGGGATGGAATGCGCCCGCGAGGACGTCCCGGTAGAGACGCGACAGCTCGTTCGACGAGAAGTACGAGCCGCCGCCGGCGACGAGCATCGCCTGATCGACGACGTGCTTCGACATCGTGATCGCCCGATGCTTGACGCCCGACAGCAGCGTGAACCACCGAGCGCCGTTGTCGACCCTCTCATCGACATCGCGGGCGAGCACCGCGATCTGCGGCGGGAGCGCGTCGTACGCGAGGCCCATGTCGGCGATGCGCCAGCGGATGTCGGTATCCTGGCTGTACGTCGCACCCGTCTTCTTCGAACGGCGCATCTGCGCGGTGAGCACCGCCAGGTCGAGGGCACGACGTGCGATGCCCGTGTAGACGGAGGCGAGCAGGATCTCGAAGACGGAGAAGATCCCGAAGACGATGGGGTCGGGGTTCGGGCCCGGATCGATGCGACGCACCACGTGCGCGGCATCCGCCACGGCTCCGTCGAGACGCGTCGTGCGGCTCTGGGTGCCCCGCATGCCGAGGGTGTCCCAGTCGTCGCCCGTGACGACCGCGTCGGTGCGGTCGACGAAGGCGAAGACCAGCTTCGGAGCGTCGGCGCTCGTCGTGTCGAGGCCGTGCAGCCCGAGCCTCGTCCATACGGGCGCGAGCGAGGTGAAGATCTTCGTGCCGGTGAACGCGTAGCCTCCGTCGGCGGTGGGCGCGGCCTCGGTGTCGCTCCCGAACAGCACCAGGTCGTTGCCGCCCTCGCTGATTCCGAAGGCGAAGACCTCGCCCGCGACCGCGCCGTCCTGCACGAACTCGAGACCCGGCACGCCGCGGTCGGAGAAGACCTTCGCGACGCCGGTCCACACCAGGTGCATGTTGATCGCGAGCGCCGTGGCGGGAGCGGCGGTCGCGAGACGCTGCTGCAGGATCGCCGCCTCGGCGAGGCCGAGCCCCGCGCCCCCGCGTTCGGCGGGCACGAGGATCGACAGATATCCCGCGTCGCGGAGCTCATCGAGGTCCTGCTCGGGGAACGTGTTCTCGCGGTCGTGGATCGGGGCCCGCTCGCGGATGCGCTCGAGAAGGTCGTCGGGAAGGTAGGCGGTCGGATCGAAGGTGCTCACGCGAGTGCCTCTCTCAGCTGTCGGACGGTCTCTTCGGGCTTGTCGCGGTGCAGCGAGTGCCCGGCGCCCTCGACGACCGACATCGTGACGAGGGGGTTGGAGGCGAGGACGCGGGCCGCGACCTCGCCGGTGAAGATGCTGTAGACCGCGGGATCCGAGGCGATCACATGGGTGGGAACGGTCAGCCGGGCGGCATCCGCAGTGACGTCCCACGGAGTGTTCTGCGCACTCGTCTGCTCGACCGCCCAGGCGCTCGCGCGGTGCACCGCGTCGACCTTCAGCTCCCAGTCCTGCGGGTGCCAGTGCGGATGCTCCTGCTGCACCAGCTCCACCCTGTTGTCGGCGAAGGCGCGCTCCTGGCTCCTGCGGACGATCGCGGCATCCCGGCCGCCGACGAGGAGCGCCGGATCGAGCAGCGCGAGTCGGCGCGTCCACTCGGGAGCGGATGCCGCCGCCGCCGTGCTGGAGGCCCCGCCGAGAGAGTGGCCGACGACGGCATCCCAGGGTCCCCCTCCGTCGGGCGTCGTCGTGGCGAGGTCTGCCGCGTAGGCGGCGACCGAGTAGTCGAGGGCGCGCGGGGCGTCGCCGTGGCCACGCAGATCCACGGCGGTCGCATGCCATCCGGCGTCGGCGAGGTCGGTGCCGACGCGCCACATGAGAGCCGCGGACGAGCCGAGCCCGTGCACGAGGAGAACGCGACGATCGGATGCCGGGTCGCCCCAGGAGATGCGGGGCAGCGTGAGCGGTGCGGGCATGCAGCAAGCCTACGACCGGCTCGCGGCGGTGAGGCCTGCGGAGCTCAGTCGAGGGGCGGCAGGTCGCCGTGCGTCGTCAGCACGCGGGCCGCGGCGGTGTGGCCCGCGGACAGCCGTGCCGACAGATCTGCGCCGTCGAGGGTCGCGGCGAGGAACCCGGCCGCGAACGCGTCTCCGGCGCCGACCGGCTCGACGACCTCGACACGGGGAGCGGGCACGAACACCGGCTCGTCGTCGCCGAGGAACGCGGTCGCCCCGACGTCGCCGTCCTTGACGATGAGCAGCCCGCAGTGCGGCAGACGGGTGCGGATCTCGGCGGCGGTCGCGGTGCCCCAGATGCGCTCGGCCTCGTCGCGTCCGACGAAGGCGATGTCGGCGCCGTCAGCGAGGCGGGCGAGGGTGTCGGCGGCATCCTGCATCGTCCACAGTGCGCGGCGATCGTTGACGTCGAAGGACACGAGGGCGCCGACGGCGCGAGCGTCGACGAACAGCTGATCGACCATCGCGCGGCAGGACGGCGAGAGCGCCGGGGTGATGCCCGTGGTGTGCACGATGCGGACGCCGGCGAGCTGGGCGGCGTCGAGGAACCCCGGTGCCATCAGCGAGGCGGCCGAACCGCGCCGGTAGTAGTAGACCGACGACGACTCCACGCCGGGGTCCTTGAACATGACGCCGGTGGGAGCATCCGCATCCGTCGTCACCCAGAGGTCGACGCCGCGCCGCTCGAGCTCGGTCGAGATGCGCACGCCGATCGGGTCGTCACCGAGGCGTGAGGCCCACGCGGCGCGGTGCCCTGCCGACACGAGCCCGACCGCGACGTTTCCCTCGGCTCCCGCCAGACCGAGCGCAGCCGTCTCGGTCTCGGCGAGCGGGGCGCCGAGAGCGGTGACGAGTCCCATGGACTCGCCGATGCAGACCACCTCGGGGGCGGCGGATGCGGGGGAGGGGGCAGAGCTCATGAAGGGGTGACCGCCAGAGGTTCGGTGTCGGGGTGGGGACTCGCGTCGCGATGGCGCAGGTCGGGGAAGGAGCGGACGAAGACGATCGAGACGACGAGGCCGGCTGCGGCGAACAGCGTCGCGGCGAGGTAGGCGCCGCGCGGGTCCGTCGCGTCGACCAGGAAGCCGGCGACCGCCGAGCCCGCCGCGGCACCGATGAGCTGTCCCGTGCCCGCCCAGCCGAACGCCTCGGCGGTCTCGCTGAACTTCACGCTCGCGGTCGTGATGGCGAACAGCACGGCGAGGGCCGGCGCGATGCCGATGCCGGCGAGGACCAGCGTGCCGCCGAGCCAGAACACGTTGAGGGAGAACATGGTGAGCGCCAGGCCGACGGTGACGATCGCGAGACGGCGGGCCATCGCCCAGGGGCCGATGGGGATGTGTCCGAACGCGAGTCCGCCGGCGAGGCTGCCGACCGAGAAGACGGCCAGCACGAGGCCGGCGGCGAGGCTGCCGTGCTCGAACGTGGCGACGACGCCGACCTCGACGGCGGAGCAGGCGCCGATGAGGAGGAACCCGATGACGGTGGCGAGCAGCACGGGCGGCTTGAGGACGACCTTGCCGAGGGCGTTGCGGCTGCGGGGGATGCGCACGCGGCCGACCTCGGGCGAGAGGATGAACCACGCCCCGCCGCCCACCAGCACGACGGCGACGAGCAGGAGACCCTCGGCGGTGCCGACCTGGGTCGAGACGAGGGTGATCACGACGGGCGCGATGACCCAGATGATCTCCTGCAGCGAGGCATCGAGGGAGAACAGCGGAGTGAGCTGCTTCGAGTTCACGAGCTTCGGATAGATGGTGCGCACGGCGGCCTGCACCGGCGGGGTCGAGAGACCGGCGATCATGCCCAGGATCATGTAGCCGGGGATGCTGAGGGGGAGGAGCGCGAGCCCCAGCACGGCGACCACGCAGACGCTGAGCGTCAGGGTGAGCACGCGGCGCATGCCCCAGACACCCATCCACCGACTCGTGATCGGGCCGGCGACGGCCTGCCCGACGCTCGTCGCGGCGAGCACGAGGCCCGCCGAGCCGTATGACCCGGTCTGCTGCTCGACGTGCAGCAGGATCGCGAGCGAGGTCATCCCGTTGGGGAAGCGAGCGGTCAGCTGTGCAGCGATCATGCGCGCCACTCCGGGCGTGCGAAGAAGGTCCCGATATCCCGCCACGGGTCAACGCTACCGGGAGGCGCGGACGCGGGTCCAAGCGGCTCCTCTGCGACACGCCGCGACACGCCCAAACCGAGTTTCCACAGAAAATCCGATGTCCGAGGTCGGCCGTATCGTCCGCCCTGTGGATGGATCTCTCACAGGTCGTTCCCAGCCGCGATTTCTCGCGGTTCGGAGGTGCTGTCAAGGGGGCTGTGCCTGTGGAAGAAACGGTGGAGAACCTGTGTTGTAACAGTGGAGAGCGGTGGAAAACTACACGTATGTAACTACTACCCCTAGTGGTCACCCTGAATGTCCGTACCTATATGTAGTATTGAGATCCCGGTGAGGGTCTACCGGAAAACAGCCTGATTCAGATGCAGGCCAGAGATGTGAGGGGAAGCGAAAAGATGTCGATCACGGTCTACACGAAGCCGTCCTGCGTTCAGTGCAACGCCACCTACCGCGCGCTCGACGCCAAGGGCATCGAGTACGAGATCCTCGACCTGTCGGAGGACGCCACGGCGCTCGAGCAGGTCAAGGCGCTCGGCTACATGCAGGCACCCGTCGTCGTCACCGACGAGGGTCACTGGTCGGGCTTCCGCCCCGACAAGATCGACGAGCTCGCCTCGCGTCTGGCGTGATCCGCCATGAGCGCCGTCGCGACCGCCGCGCCGCTCCTGGTCTACTTCTCGAGCGCCTCGGGTAACACCGCGCGCTTCGTCGAGAAGCTCGGGCTCCCGGCCCGACGCATTCCCCTTCTCCGACAGCAGGAAGAACTCGTCGTCGACGAGCCCTTCGTGCTGGTCACCCCCACCTATGGCGGGGGTGAGGGGCGCGGCGTCGAACGAGGCGCGGTGCCCAAGCAGGTCATCCGGTTCCTCAACGACGAGCGCAACCGGCGTCACATCCGCGGAGTCATCTCGGCGGGCAACACCAACTTCGGCGACTCGTTCTGTCTCGCCGGTGACATCATCAGCCGCAAGTGCAACGTGCCTCACTTGTATCGGCTCGAGATCTTCGGCACACAAGACGATGTAGATCGCGTGAGCGACGGATTGGAGCGACGGTGGGTACCGCAGTTGACGAGCAGGCAGGAGCCGACTCAGTGACGGATACGGTGGCGTTCAAGATGAACCCGACCTACGAGGGCCTGGACTATCACGCCCTCAACGCGATGCTGAACCTGTACGACGCGAACGGCAAGATCCAGTTCGACGCCGACAAGCGGGCGGCGCGCGAGTACTTCCTGCAGCACGTCAACCAGAACACGGTGTTCTTCCACTCGCTCAAGGAGCGCCTCGACTACCTCGTCGAGAAGGAGTACTACGAGCCGGCCGTGATCGAGCAGTACTCGCTCGAGTTCATCCAGAAGCTCAATGACCTCGCCTACGGCAAGAAGTTCCGCTTCGAGACGTTCCTCGGCGCCTTCAAGTACTACACGAGCTACACGCTCAAGACGTTCGATGGCAAGCGCTACCTCGAGCGCTTCGAGGACCGCGTCGTGATGACGGCCCTCGGCCTCGCCGGCGGCGACGAGCAGCTCGCCGTCGCACTGGTCGAGGAGATCATCTCCGGTCGCTTCCAGCCCGCGACCCCGACCTTCCTCAACTCGGGCAAGGCCCAGCGCGGCGAACTCGTCAGCTGCTTCCTGCTGCGTATCGAGGACAACATGGAGTCGATCGCCCGCGGCATCAACTCCGCCCTCCAGCTCTCCAAGCGCGGCGGCGGAGTGGCGCTGCTGCTCTCGAACATCCGTGAGGCCGGTGCGCCGATCAAGCAGATCGAGAACCAGTCCTCGGGCATCATCCCCGTGATGAAGCTCCTCGAAGACAGCTTCAGCTACGCCAACCAGCTCGGTGCGCGTCAGGGTGCCGGCGCGGTGTACCTCAACGCACACCACCCCGACATCATGCGCTTCCTCGACACCAAGCGTGAGAACGCCGACGAGAAGATCCGCATCAAGACGCTGTCGCTCGGCGTCGTCGTGCCCGACATCACGTTCGAGCTGGCGAAGAACGGCGAGGACATGTACCTCTTCTCGCCGTACGACGTCGAGAAGGTCTACGGCGTCCCCTTCGGCGACATCTCGGTCACCGAGAAGTACCGCGAGATGGTCGACGACCCGCGCATCAAGAAGACGAAGATCAACGCGCGCGAGTTCTTCCAGACGATCGCCGAGATCCAGTTCGAGTCGGGCTACCCGTACATCATGTTCGAGGACACGGTGAACAAGGCCAACCCGATCAAGGGCCGCATCAACATGTCCAACCTCTGCAGCGAGATCCTGCAGGTGAACACGCCGACCACATACAACGACGACCTGTCGTACGACCAGATCGGCAAGGACATCTCCTGCAACCTCGGCTCGATGAACATCGCGCTGTCCATGGATGCCGATGACCTGGGCCAGACGGTCGAGACCGCGATCCGTGCGCTGAGCGCGGTGAGCGACCAGAGCCACATCCGCTCGGTCCGCTCGATCGAGGACGGCAACGACCGTTCGCACGCGATCGGCCTCGGCCAGATGAACCTGCACGGCTACCTCGCCCGCGAGCACGTGCACTACGGCTCCGAAGAGGGCATCGACTTCACGAACATCTACTTCTACACGGTGCTGTTCCACGCGCTGCGCGCCTCGAACAACATCGCGATCGAGCGCAAGCAGGCCTTCGACGGCTTCGAGGACTCGACCTACGCGTCGGGGGAGTTCTTCGACAAGTACATCGAGCGCGCCTGGGTTCCCGAGACCGAGAAGGTCAAGGAGCTCTTCGCGGGCAAGCACATCCCGACGCAGGAGGACTGGGTGGCGCTGAAGGCGTCGATCCAGGAGCACGGCATCTACAACCAGAACCTGCAGGCGGTGCCCCCGACCGGCTCGATCTCGTACATCAACAACTCGACGTCGTCGATCCACCCGATCGCGTCGAAGATCGAGATCCGCAAGGAAGGCAAGCTCGGCCGCGTCTACTACCCGGCGCCGTTCATGACGAACGACAACCTGGAGTACTACCAGGACGCGTACGAGATCGGCTACGAGAAGGTCATCGACACCTACGCCGCCGCCACCCAGCACGTCGACCAGGGCCTGTCGCTGACGCTGTTCTTCAAGGACACCGCCACGACGCGTGACATCAACAAGGCTCAGATCTACGCATGGCGCAAGGGCATCAAGACGATCTACTACATCCGTCTGCGTCAGATGGCGCTCGAGGGCACCGACATGACCGAGTGCGTCTCGTGCATGCTCTGATCCGGCCCTGAACACGAGAAACGACGAAGAATCATGACTCCTCACCCCCCGCTCAAGCTGGTCGACAGCGTTCAGGCGATCAACTGGAACCGCATCCAGGACGACAAGGACCTCGAGGTCTGGAACCGCCTGGTGAACAACTTCTGGCTGCCTGAGAAGGTGCCGCTGTCGAACGACGTCCAGTCGTGGAACACGCTCACGCCCGATGAGCAGCTGCTCACCATGCGCGTCTTCACCGGTCTGACGCTGCTCGACACGATCCAGGGCACCGTCGGCGCCGTCTCGCTGATCCCCGACGCGATCACGCCTCACGAAGAGGCCGTGTACACGAACATCGCGTTCATGGAGTCTGTGCACGCGAAGAGCTACTCCTCGATCTTCTCGACGCTCGCGTCGACGAAGGAGATCGATGAGGCGTTCCGCTGGTCCACTGAGAACCCGAACCTTCAGAAGAAGGCTCAGATCATCATGGACTACTACCAGGGCGACGACCCGCTCAAGCGCAAGGTCGCCTCGACGCTGCTCGAGTCGTTCCTGTTCTACTCGGGCTTCTACCTGCCGATCTACTGGTCGTCGAAGGCGAAGCTCACGAACACGGCCGACCTGATCCGCCTCATCATCCGTGACGAGGCCGTGCACGGGTACTACATCGGCTACAAGTTCCAGAAGGGTCTCGAGAAGGAGACCGAGGAGCGCCGCCAGGAGCTGAAGGACTACACCTTCAACCTGCTGTTCGAGCTCTACGACAACGAGGTGCAGTACACGCAGGACCTCTACGACGGCGTCGGCCTGACCGAGGACGTCAAGAAGTTCCTGCACTACAACGCCAACAAGGCGCTGATGAACCTCGGCTACGAAGCGATGTTCCCCTCGACCGTCACGAACGTGAACCCGGCGATCCTGTCGGCTCTCTCGCCGAACGCCGACGAGAACCACGACTTCTTCTCGGGTTCGGGATCGTCGTACGTCATCGGCAAGGCCGAGGCGACGGAAGACGACGACTGGGACTTCTGAGTCACCTGCTGAACGATACGAAGGGGGCGGATGCTACGGCATCCGCCCCCTTCGTCGTGCTCCGCTGCGCGGATCACCCGACGAGTGGCCCACCTCGACGCCAGTAGCCGAGGAAGGAGACCCGTTCCTTCGGAATGCCGAGGTCGGAGGTCAGATACCGGCGAATACCGGTGGTCATGCCGGACTCACCCGCGATCCACGCGTAGAAGGCGGTGTCCTCGCGGGCGGACGCACCGTGGGTGGCGCCCCAGGCGTGCACCGCCCGTTCGATCGCCGTCGAATCCGGGGCGTCGCGCAGCACGCGATGCACGCGCGCGGTGTCGGGGGCAGCCGGCGAGATGAGGTCATCGGCGGGGTGACCGCATTCGAGGATGACCTCGGCGCGCGCGTCCGGCCCGAGGGAGTCGAGGATGCCGCGCACAGCCGGGAATGCCGTCTCGTCGGCGATGATCAAGAACCGCCCCGCATCGCCGGGATGCCAGTGCAGTCCGTACCCGGTCCACCCCATTCGCGCGTCGGGACCGTTGACGACGAGCCGGTCGCCCGGGGACGCCGCGGCCGCCCATGCAGAGGCGGGCCCGGCGGGCTCGTGGAGGAAGAAGTCGATGTCGATCTCGCGGTCCTCGGCTCTGATCGCGGCGGGGGTGTAGGTGCGCAGCACGTTGCGTTCGTCTTCAGGGAGGGCGCGCCACCGTGTGTACCAGTCGGAGGGATGCGGTGTCGGCTCGTCGAGCAGTCCGAAGTCGGCGATGCCTCCGTCGGCCAGCGGCAGGACGACCTTGATGCGCTGATCCATGCCCCAGTCAGCGAAGTTCCGCAGACTCTCACCGCCCAGGGTCAGCCTGACGAAATGCGGGCTGAGCATCACGCGTGCGCGAACCTCCACCGGGAAAGCGCTGTAGGCCCATGGGCGCTCGGCGGTCACGACCGCACTCCCGCAGGGGCCGAGCCGCGCAGCGGCACCACCAGCGGTCCTCCGGTGACGGGATCATCGATCACGACGTTCGCCAGGCCGAACACCTGCTGCACTCGTTCGCTCGTGATGACCTCGCGGGGTGGGCCTTGAGCGACGATGCGGCCCTCGCGCATCGCGATGATGTGGCTCGCGTAGCGTGCGGCGTGATTGAGGTCGTGCAGAACGGCGACGAGTGTGCGTCCCTGCGTATTGAGATGCGCGAGCAGCTCCATGAGATCCACCTGGTGGGCCACGTCGAGGAAAGTGGTCGGCTCGTCGAGCAGCAGCAGATCCGTCTCCTGCGCGAGCACCATCGCCACCCAGACGCGCTGGCGCTGCCCACCGGACAGAGCATCGACGGGGCGTGACGCGAGATCTGCTGTTCCTGTCGCGTCGAGAGCGTGCCGCACAGCACTCTCATCGGCATCCGACCATTGGCGCATCAGACTCTGATGCGGGTAACGTCCGCGGGCGACCAGATCGGCCACGGTGATGCCGTCCGGCGCTGTCGCACTCTGAGGAAGCAGCCCCAGCCGGCGGGCCACCTCCTTCGCCGGGTACTCGCTGATCGACCGGCCGTCGAGCACGACGCGCCCGCTCGAGGGAGGCAGCAGGCGCGACAGGCCGCGCAGCAGGGTGGACTTGCCGCACGCGTTCGGCCCGATGATCACCGTGAAGCCTCCTGCGGGCACAGCCACGGAGAGTTCGCGGACGATCTCGGTGCGGTCGTATGTGAGCGTGATGCTCTCGGCTCTGAGGCGCGAGGCGGCGCTGGGGTCGGGCGAGGTCGAGTTCTCAAGCACGGCGGCGGATCTCCAGGATGATCATCAGGACGAGGTAGGCGCCGCCGACCGACACGGTCACGACGCCGACAGGCAGAGCAGACGGCAGCATGTGCTGGGCGATGAGGTCGGCACCGAGCAGGAGGACTCCTCCGAACAGCGCCGACAGCATCAGCGAGAGGTGCGGGGTGCGGGCCACGAGGCGCGCGATCTGCGGTGCAGCGAGCGCGACGAACGCCACGGGGCCGGCGACGGTCGTCGCGGCGGCGACGAGTGCGACGCCGATGAGCAGCGCCACGACCCGGATCCGCCCCGGCCGAGCCCCTGTGGCTGCGGCCGTGTCGTCCCCCAGCTCGAGCTGGCGCAGTCGCGGCACCAGGAGAAGCGCTGCGACGGTGAACGGCAGGGCGCACAGCAGCGCGCCCGCGAGCGGGCCTGCGGTGACGCCGTTCAGTGATCCAGTGCCCCAGGCAGACGCGAACATCGCGGTCTCGAGCTCGATCTGCAGGAGCAGCCAGGTGTTGAGAGAGGCCAGGATCGCCGAGACTCCGATGCCCACGACGATGAGGCGGAAGCCGTGCACACCGCCTCGTGCCGACAACAGCCAGATCACCACGGCTGTCGCGAACCCGCCGATGAGAGACCCGGCGGTGAGCACGGGCCAGCTCCCCGAGACCAGCACCAGCGCGATCAGCATGCCCGTGAACGCGCCGTTGGACAGGCCGAGGATGTCGGGGCTCGCGAGCGGATTCCTCGTGACGGTCTGGAAGAGCGCGCCGGCGATGCCGAGGAGCGCACCGACGGTGATCGCCGCGATCGCGCGTGGCAGGCGCCAGTCGATCACGACCGTGCGGTGCAGGGCGTCGCCCCCGCCGAGCAGCGTCTGCACGACCTCCTGGGGAGTGAGGGGATAGCTCCCCAGCCCCAGCGCCAGGATGCCCAGAACGATCAGAGTGGCCGCTGCAGCGACGCCGACGAGGATGCTGCGCCGGCGAACCTGCATCCGCAGCGGCCCCAGGTGCAGGATCATCCTGGAGCGGGAGGCGTCCGTGAGCGCCGAGGCGATCGACGCGCTCACAGGGCACTCACCTGGCGTCGCCGCGCCAGCGCGATCAGCACCGGCGCTCCGACGAATGCCGCGACGATTCCGACAGGCACTTCCGCCGGGGCGATGATGACCCGGCCGAGGACGTCGGCGAGAAGCAGGATCACCGGTGCCAGCACGGCGGAGAGCGGCAGGATCACTCGCTGGTCGACGCCGAACGTCCAGCGGATCACGTGCGGCACCATCAGCCCGATGAACGAGATCGGGCCGGCGAGGGCGGTCGCCGCGCCCGCGAGAAGTGTGACGGCGATGATGACCCCGACGCGGATGCCTGCGACATTCGCGCCCTGTGCCCGAGCGACGTCTTCGCCGAGGCCGATGGCGTTCAGGCCGGGACCGAGCAGCACTGCGAGTGCGACTCCGACAGCGACGAACGGGAGGACGGGAATGATGACGTCGAAACCACGTCCGAGCAGCGTTCCGGCGTTCCAGCTGCGCATCGAGTCGAAGGCTTCCGGATCGCTGAGGGAGATGCCCGTCGTGATGCCGGAGAGCACGGCTCCGAGTGCGACCCCGGCGAGCGTGAGGCGGAGCGGGTCAGCGGAGCCGCGTCCCGCCGAGCCGATCAGGTAGACGGCCACCGTGACGATGAGGGCGCCGAAGAAGGCGAACCAGACGAACTGCGAGACGTCGCGCAGGCCGAGCACGCTCACGCCGAGGGCGACCGCGAGCGCGGCGCCGGCGTTCACGCCGAGGATGCCCGGGTCGGCGAGCGGATTACGGGTGAAGGCCTGGATGAGAGCGCCGGCCACACCCAGCGCCGCACCGGCGACGATCCCCGTGACGGTGCGAGGTATGCGCAACTCGAGCACGATGTAATCCATCTCGGTCGTGCCCGCGCCCCGCAGGGTCGTCCAGACCGCTTCGGGGGAGAGGGGATTCGCGCCGATCGCGAGGGAGAGGACGACGGCGGCCGCGAGCGCAGCAAGAAGGACGATCGCACCGACGACCGCACGACCGCCGCGTCGGGGGATCCGCGCGTGCGGAGCCCCCGACGTCTCGACCGGGGTGAGAGTCGTCACCGGCTCTCTTCGAGGTACGCCTCGATGTCATCGAGCACGGCCTGTGCGCCCTTCGGCCCGACTCCTGAGACCCAGTAGCTCGTGTCGACAGGGGTGACCGAGGGGAAGTCTGCGGCGTTCTGCGTGATCGCGGTGGGGATCTCCGAGGCCTCGTCGACGTCGGTCACGGTGACGAACACATGGTCCGCTGCCGCCGAGACGATGTTCTCGGGCGAGATGTCTGCCTGCAGCCCATCGGCCCACTCCTGCGCGGGGATCGTGAACCCGGCGCACTCGAGGAGGCTGCCCGAGAACGACACCGGTCCGTAGAGGCTCAGGGTCGTCTCGTCGCGGGGGCGGATCAGCTGCACGCTCTCGCCGTCGATCGCATACTCGCCGGCCAGCGACTCGCACCGGTCGTCGACGGCCGAGAGCAGATCGGCGACCTCGGCCTCGCGGCCCAGCGCTTCGCCGATGAGCATGGCGTTGTCTCGCCACGGGTCGGCCTGGGTCTCGATGAACACGGTCGGGGCGATCGCCGAGAGCTGCTCGTAGAGCTCGGAGTGCCGGGCCTCGGTTCCGAGGATCAGATCGGGCTCGAGCGCGGCGATGGCCTCGAGGTCGGGTTCGGGAACAGTGCCCACGGGCTCGACGTCGTCGGCGCCGAGGTATGCCGGTGCTCCTGCGACGTTGCTCGCGACCGCAGCGCCGACCGGCTCGATGCCGACCGCGACGGCGGTGTCGAGCTCGAGCGGTTCGAGGGTCACCACGCGCTGCGGCTCGTCGGGGACCGCGGTGGTGCCGCGGGCATGCTCGACGTCGTGGGTGCCGGCGGATTCCCCCGCCGCATCGGTGACGGCGGTCGGCTCAGGGGCGCAGCCGGCGAGCAGAAGCAGTGCGCATCCTGAGGCGGCCAAGGCCGTGACGGCGCGAAGACGGAGGCTGGAGGGCATGGTGAATGACCTTTCGGGACCGGGGAGGGGAACGACACCGACCAGATCGATGTTGGTTAGGCAACCCTAACAGTTTGGTCACTCGTGCCGTGCACCATGACGCCCCACCGTTCCGAGCAAGGGGTGAAAACGAGGGGTGAATTCGGCTCATTCGGGCGGGGGTGAATCTCCCCGATCGGTCCGATCGCGGCGGTGCCGATGGTCTGCGCCGCCATCGCGCTCGATCTGGTCCTGCCGCTCCAGCGGGGAACGACAGCTAGCGCACGCCGCATCCTCCTTGCCGCTGCGGTCGCAGGCGTCGTGCTGTTCCTCGTCGCCTTGCCGGTGTTCTCCCCCGAGCACTTGGTGCCCGGCGTGCTGACGGCGACGTTCGGCGCGCGCATCGTCGGCGAACTGGCGGTGGCGGCAGGCGTGATCGGAGTGCGGCGGTTGCTCGTGCGGGCCGGGACGATTCGCTGAACGCCCTGTCAGACGGCGCACGAAGGGGGCGGATGCTGCGGCATCCGCCCCCTTCGTCGTTCCCGCGCGCTCAGGCCGGGGTGTCGTTCGGGTCCAGCGTGCGCAGGGTGTCCTGCTCGACCTCATTGTCGGCCGTCAGCTGGTCTTCGGTGTTCTCGTCGCCGCCGATGGCCGCGTCGCGGTCGGGGCTGGCGTCGCCCTGGATGGCGCCGCGGGGTGATTCGCCGTGCGAGCTGTCGCCCTGGATGGCGCCGCCCTGGGCAGCGCCCTGTGCGTTCTCCTCGTCGGCGTCGCCCTGGATGGCACCGCGCGGCGAGTCGCCGTGCGAGCTGTCGCCCTGGATCGCGCCGCCCTGATTGGAGCCCTGGGCGTTTCCGTCGAGCTCGTCGGGCTGACGCCCGGCGTCTGCCGTCGACTGGCCGTCAGGAGCGGTGTTGTGCTCGGGGATCACGTCGGGGGAGCCTTCTGCGGGCTGCTCGGGGTGCGGGGTGCGTCCTGTGTTCTGGTCCATGACGTGACGGTACGTCCACCCCGCCTGCGCGTGGAGGGCATTGACAAACCGGTCTCACGCGTTCCGCCCGCGATGCCCGGTCAGAACGCGGTCAGTCCTTCTTCGAGGTGCGGATCGGCGTGGTGACGGCTGCCTCGTCGCTGAACTCGACCGGTTCGGCCTTCTTCTCGAGGATCTCGGCCTCGTCGACGATGTTCAGCGGTCGCGTCTCGTCGAGCGTCATGAGGAATCGGCTGCCCTCGGAGCGGTGCAGTCGTCCGGAGGTGAAGACCCAGATCGCGCCGATCGCGCACGCGACGAAACCGGCGGTGCCGCCGAGCATGATCGCCGTGCGCGGCCCGAAGGTGTCGGCCACCCACCCGGCGATCGGGGCGCCGACCGGCGTCGAGCCCATGATCACGGCCATGTACAGCGCGAGCACACGGCCGCGCAGGGCAGGCGCGGTGGTCATCTGCACGTAGCCGTTGGCGGTCGTCAGCAGCGTCACGATCATGAACCCGGTGAACGTCAGCGTGATCGCGTACGTCAGATACGTGGGCATGGATGCGGAGACGAACGCCGCGACGCCGAATCCCCCGGCAGCCAAGATCACGACACGCACCCTGGCTCGGTCACGCCGGGCAGCCAGGAGCGCACCGGCGAGCGAGCCGATCGCGAGCACCGAGCTCAGCACTCCGTACCCGTCGGCGCCCGCCCCGAACTCGATCGCCATGGTCGAAGCGAAGATGGGGAAGTTCATGCCGAAGGCGCCGATCAGGAACACCGTCACGAACACGACGCGCAGATCGCTGCGCCCCCACACATAGCGGAAGCCCTCGGCGAGTCCGCCGGGGCGGCGGTTCTTCAGGCGCGGCGCGAGCTGGCCGGTGCGCAGCATCAGCAGCGCGACGAGCATCGCCAGGAACGTCACGGCGTTCGCGATGAACACCCATCCCGAGCCGATCGCGACGATCAGCAGGCCGCCGACGGCCGGGCCGATCATGCGGGCCAGGTTGAAGGATGCCGAGTTGAGGGCGACCGCGTTGGACGTGTCGCCGGCGGAGACCATGTCGGAGACGAACGCCTGCCGCGCGGGGGCGTCGAAGGCGTTGACGACACCGAACGCCGCAGCGAAGCAGAACATCATCGGCAGCGTCATCACTCCGTTGAGCAGCAGCACGCCGACGGCGATCGCGAGCATCAGCAGGGCGCTCTGGGTGGCGAGCAGGATGCGGCGGCGCTCGAAGCGATCGGCGACCCATCCGGTGAGGCTCACGAGCACGAGCGGCGGACCGAACTGCAGCGCCATCGTGACGCCCATGGCCGCGGCGTCGTTGTCGGTGAGCTCGGTGAGCACGACCCAGTCCTGGGCGGTCGCCTGCATCCACCCGCCGATGTTCGAGACGAGGGCGCCGGCGAACCAGATGCGGTAGTTGATGTTCGAGAAGGAACGGAACATCGCGCTCATCGGTCGACCACCTTTCGCATCAGGGCGCTCGCTGCGCGCAGCGTCGCCAATTCGTCCTCCGTGAAGTCCAGTTCGCCGAGCATCTCGGCGAGCAGCTCGTCTCTTCGTCGGATGGTCTGCTCCACGATCTCGGTGCCTGCCTCGGTGATGTCGACCTGCACGCGGCGGCGATCTTCGGCATCCGGAGTGCGGAGCACGAATCCCTGCTCTTCGAGCCCGTTGATCATGTTCGTCATCGACGGCGCGGTGACCCGCTCGCGCTCTGCCAGGGAGCTGATGGTGCGGCGGCCGTGCATGCGCAGCGTCGCGAGCACCGCGAGCTGCGCGTCGCTCATCGCGTCGACGGCGCGAGCGCATCGCAGACGCCGTGCGAGCCGGAACGTCGCCATGCGCAGGTCTGTCGCGGTGAGGTGGAGGGAATCATCGGGCGCAGACATTACTTAGACAGTCTAAGTAATTTTCGCCCGGATCGGAAGTCGATGGCAGGACGCACCCGCCGCACGGGTCACAATGGACGGGTGACCCGAACCCCCGCGATCGAAATCGCCGTCCAGGATCCCGCCGGAGTGCGCATCGCCGGAGCCGTCGGCGCCGCGCGCGTCGAGCTGGCCCAGGCCCTCGCGCTCGGCGGCCTCACTCCGTCGCCGGCGACCCTCGACCTGTCGATCGACGCCGCGCATGCCGTCGGTGTCGAGGTGCACGTGCTCGTCCGGCCTCGGGCGGGCGGCTTCCGCTACTCCGCCGACGAGATCGCGATCGCCGAGAACGATGTCCGACGTGCGATCGAGGCGGGAGCCGACGGTGTCGTGATCGGCGCCCTCGACGACGAGGGGCTGCTCGACATCCCCGCCATGCGGCGTCTGCGCGACGCCGCCGGGGGAGCATCCGTCACCCTGCATCGCGCGATCGACGTGACCCCCGACCCCGTCGCCACGCTCGTCGCCGCTCGCTCGCTGGGCCTGCGCCGCGTGCTGACCTCGGGCGGCGCCTCGGTCGCGATCGACGGCATCGACACGCTCCGGGCGCTCGTCGCCGAGGCCGCCGGAGAGATCGAGATCATGGCGGGCAGCGGAGTGGATGCCGCCAGCGCCGCCGCCCTCGCCGCCGCCGGTGTCGACGCCCTGCACTTCTCCGCGAAGCGCACGGTGAGAGAAGACGGCGGCGTGCGCATGGGCTCCGCCACCGACGGCGTCGGAGGATACGAGGTCACCGACCTCGAGATCGCCCAGGGCGTCATCGCCGCGCTGTCGAGCTGACGCGTCCGACGCGGTCGGCCTGACGCATGTCGCGCACTCTCAGTAGGGTGGGGGCGTGACCGATACGCGCGAATTCACGGATGCCGACGGCATCGCCATCGTCTACGACGTGCACCCGGCGGTCGGTGATGCGCGGGGAGTCGTGCAGCTGCTGCACGGGGTGGGCGAGCACGCCGGTCGGTACGGCGCGCTGATCGCCGCGCTCACCGAGGCCGGATTCATCGTCTACGCCGACGATCATCGGGGGCACGGGCGCACCGGCATCCGTCAGCACGGCGGACCCGAGAAGCTCGGTCGACTCGGCAAGGGCGGTCTGCGTGCGGCGGAGGCGGCGATCTGGCAGCTCACCGGCATCATCAAGGACGAGCACCCCGACCTGCCCCTCGTGCTGCTGGGGCACTCGTGGGGATCATTCCTCGCGCAGATGCTCGTGAACGACCACCCCGAGGCGTGGGATGCGGTGATCCTCTCGGGCTCGGCTCTGCGTACGCCCGGATCGCTCAACGCTGCACCGCTCAACGCCCGCTGGGCCGCCGACGACGCCACGGGCCTCGAGTGGCTGAGCCGCGATCCGGCGGTGTGGACGGCGTTCGACGAGGATCCGCTCACCACGAACCAGCCGCTGCTGAAGCTGTTCGGCCCCGTCGAGGCGGCCAAGCTCTACGGCCGTCCGCGCAAGGACCTCGGACGCGACATCCCCCTGCTGCTTCTCGTCGGTCGCGACGATCCGGTCGGCGGTCCGCGCAGCGTGCACAAGCTCGCCGACGAGTACCGCACCCGATCGGGACTCACCGACATCACGACGCTGGTGTATCCCGACGCTCGTCACGAGATCTTCAACGAGCTGCAGCAGGACGAGGTGCGCGCAGACATCCTGTCGTGGCTCGACACCCGCATTCCCGCTCGCTGACCGTCGCCTCGATCCGGGCGAGCCGTGCCATGATCCGGGCGGCTCGCGCGTCGGCGTGTTACGCCCCGTGAACGGACGTTACAGCGGGTGAATCCGCGTGACGTCATCCCGGCACCTCGGCCTCTCCTCCGCATAGATTCACGGCGAGAGGGAGGTGCGGGGTGGGATTCGAAGACGAGTGGCGTGCATGGCACGACGCGCGGGAGCGCTATGCCGGCGCGGAGTACGGCCCGGCCGCACTCGAGGCGACGAACTGGCTCATCACCGAACCCGCCGCCGTGGAGGGGGTCCCGGGTCTCTGGGCGCTCACGGGAGACGGAGGGATCCGCGGCAGCGATCTCGGCACGGCCGGGTCGGTCGTCACGCTGAGGGGCCGTGAGACGCTGCGGCTCGGACGCCGCGAGCTGCGTGTGTTCGACCGGCGCGGCGACGTCGCGCTGCGGGTGTTCAACCCCCGACGCCCCGAGCGCGAGCGGTTCAGCGCGATCGACGCGTATCCGCCTCGGGAGGGATGGCGGATCCCGGCGGTGTTCGAGCCCACGCCGGGCGAGACGATCACCGTGACCTCGATCGACGGGCGCTCGCACGACACCGACCTCGCCGGACGGCTGCGGTTCACGCTCGACGGTGTCGCGGTGGCGCTGGCCGCGACGCGTGCGCCGCAGGGCGGCCTGAGCGCCGTCTTCGCCGACGGGACCAACGGCACCGAGACCTATCGGTTCCGCTTCCTGCCGGTCGAGGAACCGGCATCAGACGGCTCGGTGGTCATCGACTTCAACCGTGCCTACCTGCCGCCCTGCGCCTTCTCGGACCAGTACGTGTGTCCTCAGCCGCCGCCGGGCAACCGCTTCTCGGCGCCGATCCGCGCCGGAGAGCGCGCGGTGGTGCACGGGCGCTGAATCCGCGGCGTACCGCGCCGACCTGACGGCCCCGCCTTAAGCTGTAGCCGTGCACGGTGAATACAAGGTTCCAGGAGGAAAGCTCGTCGTCGTCGACCTCGAGGTCGAAGACGGCAGGATCGCCCGCTTCCGGCTCGCCGGCGACTTCTTCCTCGAACCCGACACGGCGCTCGACGACATCGACCGGGCGGTCACCGGGCTGCCCGTCGAGACGGACGCCACGGCCATCGCCGCCGCGGTGCGCGGTGCGCTCCCCGAGGGCGCGCAGCTGCTGGGCTTCACGCCCGAAGCCGTCGGCACCGCCGTGCGCCGCGCCCTGGTCACGGCTCCCGGCTGGAACGACTTCGACTGGGAGATCCTGCACGAGAAGGCGGTCTCGCCGCGCATGAACCTCGCGCTCGATGAGGTGCTCACCTCTCGGGTCGGTGAGGGGCGCCGTCGTCCGACGCTGCGCATCTGGGAGTGGGACCAGTCGGCCGTCGTCATCGGCTCATTCCAGTCGTACCGCAACGAGGTCGACCCCGAGGGCGCCGCCCGGCACGGCTTCGACGTCGTGCGCCGCATCTCCGGCGGCGGCGCGATGCTCATGGCCGCAGGGCAGATCATCACCTATTCGCTCTACGTGCCGGCATCCCTCGTGCAGGGCATGACCTTCGCCGACTCCTATGCGTTCCTCGACGACTGGGTGCTGCAGGCGCTGCGCTCGCTGGGGATCGATGCGATCTATCAGCCGCTCAACGACATCGCGAGCTCGTCGGGCAAGATCGGCGGAGCCGCGCAGAAGCGCCTCGCCAACGGGGGAGTGCTGCACCACGCCACCCTGTCGTACGACATCGACGGCCAGACCATGACCGAGGTGCTGCGCATCGGCCGCGAGAAGCTCAGCGACAAGGGGACGACGTCGGCCGCGAAGCGGGTGGATCCGCTGCGCAGCCAGACCGGCCTCGCGCGGGCCGAGATCATCGAGCGCTTCAAGGACACCTTCCGCTCGCTCACCTCGGCGGAGGACGGCACGATCAGCGCCGAGGAGTACGCGGATGCCGAGGCTCTGGTGGAGTCGAAGTTCGCCACCGACACGTGGCTGCACCGGGTTCCGTGACCGACCCCGCGCCTGACCCCTCGTCTGATCCCGGGGCGGTGGATCCCGCTCCTGTCGTCCGCGGTGACGTCTCGATCATCCAGGGCGACAACCTCGCCGTCGCGGCGACCCTGCCGTCGGCGTCGTTCACGCTCGTCTACCTCGACCCGCCGTTCAACACGGGCCGGACGCAGGAGCGACAGGTGGTCACCGCCCGTCGCACGTTCACGACTCAGCAAGAACCGGGTGCGTCCGGAGTCGGACTCCCGGAATCCCGCGGGTCGGATGCGGCGGTCACGCCGATCGTGCTGAGTTCTGAACCGGCGGCGCCGCCGGCCGAGGTGCGGCACGGGTTCCACGGCCACGCCTATGAGCGGGTGCGCGGGATGCTCCGCACCTACGACGACCGCTTCGACGACTACGGCGCCTTCCTGATGCCGCGACTCGAGGAGGCGTGGCGACTGCTGGCCGACGACGGCACCCTCTATCTGCACCTCGACTACCGCGAGGCGCACTACGCGAAGGTGATGCTCGATGCGGTCTTCGGCCGCGACTGCTTCCTGAACGAGCTCATCTGGGCCTATGACTACGGTGCGAAGTCCCGCCGTCGCTGGCCCACCAAGCACGACACGATCCTCGTCTACGTGAAGAACCCCCGCGAGTACGTGTTCAACTCCGACGACATCGATCGCGAGCCGTACATGGCTCCCGGCCTCGTCACGGCAGAGAAGGCCGCCCGAGGCAAGCTGCCCACCGACGTGTGGTGGCACACGATCGTGCCGACGACCGGCCGCGAGAAGACCGGATATCCGACGCAGAAACCCGAGGGCATCCTGCGGCGCATCGTGCGGGCGTCCAGCCGTCCGGGCGACCGTGTGCTCGACCTCTTCGCCGGCAGCGGCACCGCCGGGGCCGTCGCCTCGGCTCTCGGGCGCGACGCGGTGCTCGTCGACGACAACCCCGAGGCCGTGCGCGTCATGACCGAGCGGATGCCCGATGCCGTGGTGACCCGCGTCGGGGAGTAGCCCCGCACGCGGAGCACTCTCAGCAAGGAGGCTCGCCTGCCGCAACAGGCGTCAGCGTGGTGCGTGGGTTCTCGTGTGCGCGTGGCAACGCGCGAGTAGGTCGGCGCGGCGTCTGATGGCGGCTTGTGCGCTCTCGGTGACGCTGCGTCCCACGCTGCTCGGGGTGGTCACATCGAGACCGGGGCGGGCGAACAGGACGTCATAGAACGGAGCGAGAGTCTCGTCGGAGAACTTGAGCGTGCGACTGAGCGTCTGCAGCGGCGTGCCCCACCGACTGCCGCTGTCGGCATTGATATCCGCACCTTCATCGATCAGGCGGGCGAGCAGAGGCGCTTCGGCGGTGAAATCGTGTGCTGTCGCGCTCAGCAACACGTGCAGAGCGTTCACGTGGCTCTCGGTCGCCGCGGCGGCATCAGCGCCGTCGTCGAGCAGTCGCGTGGCGATCGCGACCCGGCTGGCGGGATCGGCGTTGCGGAGGGCTCGCATCAGCAGGGTCGATCCGTCCTCGTCTGCCCATCGTGCGAGCGAGGGCTCGTAGTCGGCGAGAAACTCGGCCTCGTTCGTGATCGCGGAGAAGTAGGCGCGGGGGTAGACCATGACGTCGACACTAGGCGACGGGCGCGGTCCGTGGCGGGAACATGCGGGACGAGGATCGACCGACGGGACACATCCCGGGCTGCCGTTCGGCGGGAGAGAGTCTCGGCGTGAGAGTGTGAGAGTCATGACCGAGTACGTCGAGGTGCAGACCGCCGCGGGGCGGGTTCGCGGGCGCTGGCGCCCGACCACCGGAGGCAGGGGCGCACCGCGGTCGGCGGCCTTCCTCGGCATCCCGTTCGCGGAGGCGCCGGTCGGTGACCTGCGGTTCCAGGCGCCGGTGCCGAAGGCGCCCTGGGACGGCATGCTCGACGCCCTCGAGTTCGCTGCGACCGCCCAGCGCGGCGATCCCGGGGTGACACTGATCCCCGAGCCGAGTGTCGAGGGCGACTCGACTCTGAACGTCAATGTCTTCACGCCCGATCCCACGGCGGCGGGTCTTCCCGTGCTGGTGTGGATCCACGGCGGCGGATACTTCGCGGGCTCTCCGGCGAGCCCCTGGTACGACGGTCGGAACTTCAACCGCGACGGCGTCGTCACCGTGTCGATCTCGTACCGGCTCGGCTTCGACGGATTCGGCTGGATCGAGGACGCCCCGTCGAACCGTGGCGTGCGCGACTGGCTGCTCGCTCTCGAATGGGTGCGGCAGAACATCGCCGCATTCGGCGGAGACCCCGAGCGGGTGACGATCGCCGGGCAGTCCGCGGGCGGCGGCGCCGTGCTGACCCTGCTCGGCATGGAGAAGGCGCAGCACCTGTTCCACGGCGTCTATGCGATCTCGGGGGCACTCGGTGACGTCGCGGCGCCGCGAGCCGAGGCGTTGGGGCGGGCGCTCGCTGCGGCGGCGAGCGTCGACCCCACCGTGGCCGGATTCTCATCGGTCGCGGAGGAGCGTCTGCTAGCCCTGCAGAAGAAGGCCACCCAGCTCGGTCCGTCGTCGATGACCAGCATGATCGATGAGGGGCTTCCGCTCGGTCCCGCGATCGACGGCGACCTTCTCGTACGTCCGACCCCTGACTCTCTGCGTGCCGGCGTCGGTGCCGACAAGCCGCTCGTGATCGGCGCAGCCGACGACGAGTTCACCATGGCGTTCACGGGCAGCGCCGCGAGGGCGCTGCGCTGGGTGCCGCAGGGCGTCCTCTTGACCCGGCTGGGCCTGCGCAAGACGATCCGCGCGGACTATCTCGCCGCGAACGCCGACGTCGCCCGTCTCGGCAAGGCCCGCCTCGCCGGTCGCGTCCTCACCGATCGGATGTTCCGCAGCGGAGTTCCCCGCATCGCAGCCGCCCGGGGCGACGCGCCCACCTGGCTCTACCGGTTCTCGTGGCCGTCAGGGCATTTCGGCTTCGCGGAGCACTGCCTCGATGTGCCGTTCTTCTTCGACTGCCTCGACGGCCCCTCGATGGAGGCGCTCGCCGGACCGAATCCGCCGCAGGAACTCGCCGACGAGCTGCACGGTGCCGCCGTCGCGTTCCTCACCACGGGTGAGCCCGGCTGGCCGGAGCACCAGGGGGATGCCGGAATGGTGCGGGTGTACGACCTGCCCATCCGCGACGTCGCCGATGCGTACGCGTCGGTGCGTGCGCTGGTCTGACACGCCTCGACGGGCCCGAGCCGGGCCCGAGCCGGGGCAGTGCGCGGCTGCGGGCTCAGCTCACCCGGTAGGCGCGGTAGCGCACGGCATCCGCCTGCTTCTGAGCGGCCGAGAGGAACAGGGTTCGCTGCAGGTGGGCCAGTGCCGGCGCGGCCGTCTCGATCTGCACGGTCGTGCGGAAGTAGTACGCGCCCGGGTCGACGTCCTCACCGCGTCGCAGCTGCTCGAGCACGTCGGGAGTCCCTGTGCGGAGTCCCTTCGCGTGCAGCAGCAGCAGGTCGCCTCCGTCGGTCCGTGCCGAGTAGCGGCCGTCGATCTCGATCGTCCCGTCGGGTCGCACGATCTGCCAGTCCGCTCCGCCGGGCAGGATCTCGGCCTCGACGGCGCCCGTGATGCGCCCGCCGAGGATCGGCACGACACGGCGATGGCCGACGCTGGTGGCGTGGTGATCTTCGAGCGGGCCGAGGTCGACGGTGACGTCGAAGGCGAACTCGAGGTCGGGTCGGGGGAGTTCATCGTGCGAGGTCATCGGGTCTCCTCATGGTCGGCGGCGAGCAGGTCGCAGAGTCTCTCCAGCACGGGAACCGCGGCCGCGAGCGCGGTTCGCTCCTCGTCGTCGAGCCGACTCGTCGCCTGTGCGACGAGAGCGGAGTTCGCGGCGTCGAACCGGTCGAACAGGTCGAGCGCCTTCGCTGATGCCTGCACCATGACCCGACGGCCGTCGGAGGGCGCCGGGCGTCGTTCGATGAGGCCCTCGCCCTCCATCGCCCCGAGGAGATTGCTCACGGTCGATCGGCTGAGACGCAGCCGCGCGGCGATCTCCGCCGGACCCTTCGAGGTGCCGCGTGGCAGGGCCCGGATGACGTCGATCTGGGCATCCGACAGCTCGGGAAGCCCAGCCTCCGCCCGCGTCGCGGCGAGGAGCGCGCGCCGCAGCGGGGAGATGACGCCGGCGAGTCGAGCCGCATCGAAACCGCTCATCGACTCACCGCCGACGCCGGGGTGAGCGAGGGGCGCTCGTTGAGGATCTCGGGAAGGAAACCGGCCGCCTTCTTGTAGTCGGCGGCGATCCGCTCGCGCTCGTCAGAGGGGATCACGTCGTCGATGTCGGCGAAGCCCTGCGGCGCGCGCTCGCGAGCCAGCTGCATCACGCGCTCCGGCCCCGTGGCGCGAGTGCCGGCGAGCAGAGCGGTCATCGCGGGGCGGCGGTCCTGCTCGTATGCGGCGAGACCCTCGTCGATGCTCGGGGCTGTCGCGAGGTGGAAGGCCAGCGTGCGCGCATCGAGGATCGCCTGGGATCCGCCGTTCGATCCGTTCGGGTACATCGCGTGCGCGGCATCACCCAGCAGCGTGGTGCGACCGAACGTCCACTGCGGCAGTGCGTCTCGGTCGACCATGGGGTACTCGAGGATCTCGTCGGCGGCGGCTATCGCGGCCGGCACATCGAGCCAGTCGAAGCGCCAGTCGCGGAAGAGCTCGGCGATCGGTCCGGGCTCGACGTGGCGGTTCCAGTCCGCGTCTCCCGTGCCGCCGACGCGGCGTTCGGCGATGAAGTTCACCAGCATCCGTCCGTCGGCGTCGGCGTCGGCGTCTGCGGGTGCGAGCGGATACGCGACGAACTTCTGCTCGCCGTCGCCCGCCATGATCATGGTGCGGCCGTCGAGGAACGCCGGAATCCGCGTGACCCCGCGCCACAGGGTGAGGCCGCTCCAGGGCGGGGCTCCTTCACTCGGGTAGCGCAGAGCACGCAGTGCCGAGTGGATGCCGTCGGCGCCGATGATCACGTCGGCGGTCGCCTCGACCGTGCCGTCGGCGGTGGCGAAGCGCGCGGTCTCGGTGCCGTCATCGTTCGTGGTGACGTCGATGAGGCGGTGATCGAGGCGGATGGGCTCTGCGAGTCGCGCTGCAGCGAGGTCACGGAGAGCGAGTTGCAGACGACCGCGGTGCACCGACAGCTGCGGCCAGCGGTATCCGGCCTCGCGCCCGCGCGGTTCGCTCCAGATCGGCTGCCCGAAGCGGTTGTAGTAGGCCAGCGTCTGCGGTTCTACCCCCAGCTCGGCGATGGTGTCGGCGATGCCGAGTTCGGTGAGCTCGCGCAGTGCGTGCGGCAGCAGGTTGATGCCCACGCCGAGCCCACGGATCGCCGTGCTCCGCTCGAACACGGCGACGTCGCGCAACCCGGCCTCATGCAGGCTGACCGCTGTGGCGAGTCCGCCGATCCCCGCCCCGATGATGATGATCTTCATTGATCGCTCCTGTTCGCGGCTCATCCGAGCCGCCGTCAGATATAGTTTTGTCACAAAACCATATCTGACGCAAGAGGCGGATCGACCTAGCTCCTCAGCGAGCGGCGGCCGTGCGTGCGGCCTCGATGATCACGTCGACGCCCAGCAGGAAGAGCTCCCGGTCCTGCAGGTCCGACAGCAGCGCGCTGTTCTCGGCGATCAGGGGGAACTGGCGCGGATCGGCGAGCAGCGGCGAGTCGATCCAGGGGCTGTCCTCGCCGTCGTGGCTGCGATCCGCTCTCGCTCGAGCGATCCCCGCGGCACCCGAGAGCACGTGCGAGGCGAGCAGTGCGTAGTGCCGCACCAGCTCCTGCCCTCGCAGTCCGGCGCGATGGAAGGCATCGAGCATCAGCTCGATCGCCGCGAGCTCGCCCGCGCCGTGCGTGGTCAGGCTCGTCGCCTCCGCGCCGATGGCCGGGTAGCGAGTGAAGGAGGCGAGGGTCGCTTCGCTCAGCATGCGCAGGCGGCCCGCCCAGTCGTCGACCGGAAGGTCGACGCTTGCTGCGGCCTGACCGTTGAGCTCGTCGAGGAGTGCGCCCATCAGGGCGTCCTTGCTCGCGAAGTGGCGGTAGATGGCGGTCGGGTCGGCGCCGAGATGGGCACCGAGCTCTCGCACCGAGATGGATGCCGCTCCGGTCTCGGCGAGCTCCATGCCGGCGTCGATGATCGTCGCCCTGTCGAGCCGCACGCGCGCGGATGCCTTGTTCGCCATTCGTCTCTCCGGTCTTCTCTGCTCCATCGTGCCATGCGATGCGGCGATCCTGAGCCGATGGCAACGGAATCGCATCGCCTCTGACAACACTGTTGACACCATAGATGACCGAGGATACGTTTGTCGCGTTCCAGCAGCATCGACGATGAGGGAAGGTCCACTATGGCGAGCGAGTTCGTCTTCCACGGAGGTCTCGTGTTCACCGGCAGCGGTTCTCCGCTCGCGGATCATGCCGTCGTCGTACGCGACGGTCGCATCGCGGCGGTCGTCCCGGAATCCGAGGCGGACCTCGACACCTTCCCCGACTCGTGCCGCATCGACCTCGGCGGGGCGCTGCTCAGCCCCGGCTTCCAGGACGCGCACATCCACCCGGTGGGCGGCGGAATCGAGCTGCTGCAGTGCAATCTCTCGGACGCGGCGGATGCGGACGACACCGTCGCGATCATCCGCGCCTACTCACAGGCGCACCCGGAGGAGGAATGGATCCTCGGCGGAGGCTGGAGCATGGACCACTTCGCCGGGGGCAACCCGCGGCGTGAACTGCTCGACGACGCGACAGGCGGTCGGCCCGTGCTGCTGCAGAGCCGGGATCACCACAGCACGTGGGCGAGCACGGCGGCCATCGAGCGGGCGGGGATCACGGCCGAGACGGAGGACCCGGCGGACGGCCGGATCGTTCGCGATATCGACGGCTCTCCCGCCGGTACGTTCCACGAGGGCGCCGGCGACCTCTTCGCCGCGGTGCGCCCCGCGACCTCTGCCGATCTCGCCTACCAGGGACTGCTGCGTGCACAGGAAGAGCTCATCGCCCTCGGGATCACCGGGTGGCAGGACGCCATGGTCGGTGCGGACTCCGGCGGGATCTCGGATCCGCTCGCCGCGTATGAGCGGGCCGCAGCCGAGGGGCGATTGCTCGTGCACGTCGTGGGGGCGCAATGGTGGCTGCGAGACGGCGGAGTCGACCAGGTCGCCCGCATGACCGAACGCCGCGAGCGCGCCGCCGCCGCTCATCCCGATCGTCGGATCGATCTCGGAACCACGAAGATCATGGTCGACGGCGTCGCAGAGAACCAGACCGCGGCGATGCTCACCCCCTATCGGGACGAGTCCGGACACGACACGTGCAATCACGGGCTGAGCTTCATCGACCCTGACCGGCTGCGCGAATACGTGACGGCCCTCGACGCCTCCGGTCAGCAGGTGCACATGCACGCGCTCGGCGACCGCGCCGTGCGCGAGGCCCTCGATGCTCTGCAGGTCGCCCGTGACGCCAACGGCGACACCGACGGACGCCACCACCTCGCGCACCTCCAGGTCGTCTCGGAGGACGACACCACCCGCTTCGCGCCGCTTGGCGCGATCGCCAACATCCAGGCGCTCTGGGCGACCCACGAAGACCAGCTCGACGACCTGACGCTGCCGTTCCTGCAGGACGGACAGGTGGACCGCCAGTATCCGTTCGGCGATCTCGTGCGACAGGGTGCGCGACTGGCGGCGGGCAGCGATTGGCCGGTCTCCACGGCAGATCCGCTCGCGGCCATCCATATCGCCGTGAACCGCTCGTATCCGGGGTCCGAGCGGCCGCCGCTCGGGGAGCGCATCAGCGACTCAACCTCGAGACGGCATTCGCCGCGTACACCTCGGGGTCCGCGTACGTGAACCGACGCGATGACGATACCGGCAGCATCCGCGAGGGATACCTCGCCAATCTCGTCGTGATCGAACCGAATCCCTTCCGACTGCCGGTGGCAGAACTGCACCGGGCGCGCGTCACGTCCACCTGGATAGACGGGCGCCGCGTCCACACGGCAGACGCTCTCGCCTCCACCTCGCCCGGCACCGACCGCAAGGAGTCCCGATGAACCGCACGCTCCGCTCCCGTTCCCTCGCCCGCGGAGGCGCGACCGCGCTCGTCGGCGTCCTCGCCGTCGCGGCGCTCGCCGGCTGCGGCCCGGCCGACACGACCGGCTCCGGGTCGGACGAGCCGATCGACTGGGAGCTGACCGAGACGACGGCCGCGCCCAGCGGCGACATCGACTCGTTCACGTTCGCGACCTATGCCGAGCCCTACTCGCTCGACTACGCCTACGCCTTCGACTACGCCGACAACTCGATCCTCGCCAACACCTGCGAGTCTCTGCTGCGGCTGAACCCGGACTACTCCCTCAGCCCCGGCCTCGCGGAATCGTTCGCGCATCCGACGCCCGACACCTGGGTGTACACGATCCGAGAGGGCGTCACCTTCCACGACGGCACTGCGCTCACAGCGGCCGATGCGGTCGCGTCGATGAGCAGACACCTCAACCCGGCCGTCGGATCGTTCTGGTACTCCGTCTACCAGAACGTGAAGTCGATCGAGCAGACCGGCGAGCGCGAGGTGACGGTGACGATGACGGGGCCCGACTCGCAGTTCAATCTCGGCATGGGCGGGTCCGCCGGTGTGATCGAGTCGGCCGCGACTCTGGCCGAGAAGGGCGCCGACTACGGCAACTCGACGGGCGGTGTGAACTGCACCGGTCCCTTCGAGCTGACCTCGTGGGAGTCCGGTGAGTCGATCACGATGACCCGCTACGACGACTACTGGGATGAGGGACTCCGAGCGCGGTCCGGCGAGGTCGAGTTCGTCTTCATGACCGACCCCACCGCGCGCATCAACGCACTCAAGTCCGGAAGCGTCGACGGATCGTGGATGGTTCCCATGGAGGCCGTCTCCACGCTCCGATCGGCGGGCAAGGGAGACGTGCTCTTCGGGATGAGCACCGCGGTGGGCAACATCGTGGTCAGCGATCTCGACGGTCCCCTCGGCGACGTGCGCGTGCGCAAGGCCCTGCTGCTCGCGATGGACCGTGACGGCATCCTTCAGGCTGCGTACCGAGGCGTCGGCGAGACGACCGACGTGATGACCACCCCGTCGGTCTGGCAGGACGCCTCTGATGCCGCGCGCACCGCTGCGTTCGACGACGTCACCTCCTACGAGCAGGACCTTGAGCAGGCGAAGAGCCTCATCGCCGAAGCCGGCGCCGAAGGAGCCGAGCTGACCTACGTCACCGCGCCGATCAGCAACGACTTCGCCGTCATCTCGCAGGCGACCGTCGCCGCTGCCCGGTCGATCGGGCTGACGGTGAACGTCGAGACCGTCACCCCGAACGCCTACACCGCGCTGTTCTCCGACCCCACCGCCCGCGAAGGCGTCGACCTCTTCTACACGAGCTGGTATCTCTCGAGCCCGGATGCGTTGGAGATGTACTCCGTGCTTCGGACAGGCGACTTCAGCAACTACGGCGGGTGGTCCGACCCGGAGTTCGACGCGATCCTGCAGGAGGCCGTCACGATCGACGATCCGGCCGCGCGCAGCGAGCTCACAGCCGAGGCGCAGCGGATCGCGAATGCGGAGCTGCCGTGGCTCCCGCTGTATCAGGCGCCGATATCGCTCTATCTGGGCGAGAGGATCACCGGAGTCCAGCCGTCGATCGCCTTCATGTACTACCCGTGGGCGGCCACGATCGGCGCCCGATGACAGCCGCGCGCCGGGTCGCCGGGAAGCTCGGTGGGCTGCTGCTGACCCTGTTCCTGGCATCGCTGCTCGTCTTCTTCTCGCGCTTCCTCGTACCCGGCGACCCGGTGAGCTTCCTGTTGCGCGGGCGCAAGCCCAGTGCAGAGGCGGTGGCGCAGGTGACCGCCCAGTACGGACTGGACCTGCCGCCGTGGGAGCAGTACCTGCGATGGGTTCTCGGTCTGCTCCACGGCGATCTCGGGCGCTCGCTGCAGTACCGGCAGGACGTCACCGAGGTGATCGGCGACCGGCTTCCCGTGACCCTCATGCTCGTCACGATGGCGGGGACGATCGTGCTGGTCGCCGGCGTCGTGCTCGGTGCTGTCGCGGCGCTGAACCGCGGGAGGGCGCTGGATCGCTTGGTCCTGATCGGACTCACGGTGCTCGGCGCGATCCCGTCGTTCGTCGGAGCGATCGTCCTCATCGCGGTGTTCTCCGTGCAGCTCGGCTGGTTCCCCTCCTTCGGGTCGGGCGAGGGCTTCATCGACATGGTCTATCACCTGACCCTGCCGTCGATCGCCCTGGCGCTCGTCTTCATCGTGCTGGTCGGCAAGGTGACCAGGTCGGCCATGGTCGATCAGCTGAGCCGCGAGCACGTCGAGGTGTCGACGAGTCGGGGCGTGCGTCGATCGATCGTCGTGCGGCGGCACGTGCTGCGCAACGCCCTCGGTCCGATCCTGACCGTGAGCGGCGTGCTCGTGGCGGGGCTCATCGTCGCCAGCTCGATCGTCGAGGCGGCGTTCGGGCTGTCGGGGATCGGGTCGCTTCTCGTGCAGTCCGTCGATCGGCTCGACTTCCCCGTGGTGCAGGCCATCGTCCTCTTCGTCGTCTGCGCGTTCGTCGTCGTGAACGCGATCGTCGACGTCCTCGAACCCTGGATCGACCCCCGATCCGCTGCAGGAGCTGGTGCCCGATGACCTCCTCGACTCCGACGCTCGCGATGCGGGTGCTGCGCGCACCTCGCGGGCGCCGCCCGCGATTCCTCTACCTGGCCAGCGTCGTCGTTCTCGGCGCGGTCGTGCTGGCGGCGATCTTCGCCCCCTTCGTGGCACCCTACGACCCGGATGCGGTGGACTTCACGTCGTTCCTCGCGCCGCCGTCCGCGGCTCACTGGCTCGGCACCGACTCCCTCGGCCGGGACCTGCTGAGCCGCCTCATCTACGGCGGTCGCACGGCGCTCATCGGCCCGCTGCTCGTCGTGCTGTTCTCCACCGTCCTCGGCATCCTGCTGGGGCTGTGGGCCGGGTGGCGCGGAGGGTGGATCGATGCCGCACTCAGCCGGATCTTCGACGTGCTGTTCGCCTTCCCGTCTCTGCTGATCGCGATCATGGCGGTCGCGCTGTTCGGCAAGGGGCTGGTCGCCCCGGTCATCGCCATGAGCATCGCGTACGCGCCGTTCGTGGCACGGCTCACGAGGTCGCTGGTCATGGCCGAGCGCTCGCGGCCGTATGTCTCGGCCTATCGGGTGCAGGGGTTCGGCGGAGGCTGGATCGCCTCGCGGCGAGTGCTGCCGAACGTCACGCCGATCGTGGGCGCGCAGTCGACCCTCAACTTCGGATACGTGCTCGCCGAGCTCGCCGGCCTGTCGTTCCTGGGGCTCGGCGTGCAGGCGCCCACCGCCGACTGGGGCGCCATGATCAACGAGGCGCAGTCGGGAGTCGCCGCAGGGCAGTTCCTGCCGGCGATCGCCCCGGCCGTAGCCGTCGTGCTCGTCGTCGTGTGCGTGAACATCATCGGCGAAGAACTGTCCGACCGAATCGGCGGAGGGAACCCCTCATGAACGCTCTGCTCGACATCCGCGACCTGACGCTCGATCTTCCGAACGGCACCAGACTGCTGCACGGCATCTCGCTGCAGATCGCCTCCGGCGAGACCGTCGGCCTCGTCGGCGAGTCCGGCTCGGGCAAGTCGCTCACGGCCCGTGCGGTGCTGGGTCTTCTTCCCGATCGTGCGACCGTCGGCGGAGCCGTCGCTGTGAACGGACGGTCCCCGCTCGCGGGCGCGGCGGAGCGACAGGAGATCCGTCGGCACGAGGCCGCGATGGTCTTCCAAGATCCGCGCGCCGGCATCAACCCGATGCGGACGATCGGCGATCATGTCACCGAAGGGCTGCGGCTCTGCGAGGGGTGGGCGAAGGAGGCCGCTCGCACCCGCGCCGTCGAGCTCCTCTCCGCCGTCAGGCTTCCCGCTCCGGCGGAACATCTGTCGCAGCATCCGCACGAGCTGTCGGGCGGCATGCTGCAGCGGGTCATGATCGCCGGGGCCCTGAGCACATCTCCCGGCCTGCTCGTCTGCGATGAGCCGACCACCGCTCTCGACGTCACGACACAGGCGGAGATCATCCAGGTGCTGCGGGATCTCTGCGAGCAGAGCGGGATGGGGATGCTGTTCATCACCCACGACCTCAACCTCGCGGGGTCGCTCTGCGATCGGCTCGTCGTCATGAAGGACGGCGCGATCGTCGAGGAGGGGGTGGCGCGGGACGTGCTGGTGGCGCCGACCGCCGAGTACACCCGACGTCTGGTCGCCGCGACGCCCCGCATCTCGGGGGAGATCTCACCGCCGACGGCCGTGTCGGGTGCCGAGGCGCAACTCATCGTGACGGGGGTGGGCAAGACCTATCGGCGCCGCGATGCAGAGCCGGTCTCCGCCGTGATCGATGCGGATCTGGTCGTTCCCCGCGGCGGTGCGCTCGCCGTCGTGGGCGAATCCGGGTCGGGCAAGTCGACTCTGGCGCGGATGATCGTCGGACTCGAGGAGCCGGATGCCGGAGCGATCACGATCGGCGGCCGATCCATGGCGGGCATCCCGCGATCGCGCGCCGAGCGGCTGGAGCGTGCCAAGAGCGTGCAGATGGTCTTCCAAGACCCGTACCTCTCGCTCGATCCGCGAATTCCCGTGGGGCGAGCGATAGAGGATGTGCTGAGACTCCACGGCGGCCGCACGGGGAACGACGCGGCCGAGCGCGTGCGCGAACTGATCACCGCCGTGGGGCTGGGGGAAGAGCATCTCACCGCTCGCCCGCGCACGCTGTCAGGCGGCCAGCGTCAGCGTGTGGCGATCGCCAGGGCGCTCGCCGTCGAACCCGAGCTGCTGGTGATGGACGAGGCGACGAGCGCACTCGACGTGTCCGTGCAGGCTCAGGTGCTCGATCTCGTCGCCCGGATCCGGCGGGAGCAGGGGCTGACCCTGCTCTTCATCAGCCATGATCTGGCGGTCGTGCGAAGAGTCTGCGCCGAGACGATCGTGATGCGTCGCGGGGAGATCGTGGAGGCGGGCGCGACAGAGCGTCTGCTGAGCGACCCCCAGCACGAGTACACCCGGTTGCTGATCGACTCGGTGCCCGTGCCGATCACGTGAACCGAGGCGGCGACGCACGGGACGGTGCGTCGCCGACTCGATTCACTCGCGCGTGTGCACGACGGCTCCGCCCACGATCGTGACGGCGGTGCCCACGCTGATCAGCGCCTCGGCCGGGATGGCGAACGGATCGACGGTCGACACCGCGATGTCGGCACGGCCGCCGATGCGCAGCATCCCCCTCCGCTCAGCACGAGCTCGGCGGATCCGCTGGTGTACGCGGCGAGCGCCTCGGTGAGGGTGAGACGCTGGGTGGCGTCGAGGGGTTCGCGCGGCTGCCCGTCGGGGCCGGGGAGAGTGCGGTTGACGGCGACGTGGATCGCGAGCCACGGGTCGGCCGGCGATACGGGCCAGTCCGACCCCATGGCGATCGCGGCGCCGCTGTCGGCGATCGCCCGGAACGGGTAGCCCGCGCGCATCCGCGCGTCGCCGATCATCGGCACGACGGCCGGGTCGACGGATGCCCAGAGGCCCTGGATGTTCGCGGTGATGCCGAGAGGGCCGAAGCGGCGGGCATCGTCGGGGTGGACCATCGACAGGTGCGCGAAGTGATGGCGCTGACCGGTGCCGTTGGCGCGTCGGGCAGCCTCGACCGCGGCCAGGGCGACACGCACGCCGCGGTCGCCCATGATGTGCAGGTGCATCGCGAACCCCGCGGCGTCGAGCGAGACGACGAGTGCCTCCAGTGCCTCGGCGTCGATGTGCAGTTCCCCGCTGCCGGCGTGGCTGCAGTACGGCTCGAGCAGCGCCGCGGTCTCGCCGTGGGGAACGCCGTCGACCATCGCCTTGGCGGTCGATGTGTCGAATCCGGCGGCCGCGTTCGCTGTTCGCACAGCGACGAAGCGCTCGACCAGCTCGGGCACCTGCGCGGCGGTGGTGCCGGGGGGAACCCAGAGCGCGCCGGACGTGCGGCTGCGGAGAGTGCCGTCGGCGATGGTCGCGAGATACGCGGCAGTGCAGTCGGCCTTGCCGTTGTACTCGCCGAGGATGGCCTCGTGCCAGCCGGTGATGCCGAGCGTCCAGAGGAAGTCCTGCGCGTTGAGCAGGCCAGCCGATATATCGGCATCGGTCGACGCCGGAATCGCTCGACCGACGAGCTCGGCCGCCGTCTCGTTGAGATATCCGGTCGGTTCGCCCTCGTCGTCATGGTGCATGTGACCGTTCGGCGGCGCCGGGGTGTCGCGGTCGACTCCGGCGAGCTGCAGCGCGCGCGAGTTGACCCAGAGGGTGTGGTGCCCGGCGTCGCTGAGCGCCACAGGGCGGTCCGGCACGATCGCGTCGAGCATCTGCCTCGTCGGGTGGGGGAACAGCTCGTGGCTCCAGCCGCCGCCGGTGATCCACTCGGCATCCGTCGTCGCGGCCGCTGCCGCGATCAGCGACAGCGTCTCGTCGATGCTCGTCGCCGAGGTCAGATCGCAGCTGAGCCGCTCGACGCCGGCGAACGCCGCATGGATGTGCGCGTCGACGAACCCCGGCAGGATGCCGCCGCCTGCGGCGTCGATCACGCGGGTGTCAGGCCCTGCGAGGGCACGGATCTCGTCGTCCGTCCCGATCGCGACGATGCGCTCGCCGCGGATGGCGATGGCCGTGTCGGCGGTGCCGATCCGCCCGTCGAAGACGCGGCCGTCGACGATGCACACGTCGGCGGGTGAAGTGCGGGTCATGGTCGTGCCTCTCGTCGTTGCGGCCGCGCCGCTCGGGTCCTGCTCGTCGATCATCTCGTCACACCACTCGGAACACGCGGATGACGACCTGGTCGTCTCCGGGGCGCGCGTAGCCGACGAACTGCGACTCGGCGAGCCAACGCAGGGGCTCCGCATCCGTCTGGAACACGAACGCCGTGCGGTAGTAGAGATCGTGCTCGGACGGCTGTCCGCCCGACTCGAACTGCGCGATCGCCGCCTCGTTCGCCCGCCAATAGCCGCGGTTGACGACATCGACGAGATGGCCGTCGATCTCGATCAGATACCGCGCATCGAGCTGGGTGGTGACGCCATGGTCGACCCACCAGTCGCCTCCGCCCGGAACGACACGCCCTTCAGCGCGAGGCCCGGTGACGCGGCCGCCGATGATCGGAGTGAAGTGCAGCTGGCCGCCCTCACCCCGACCGATGCGCTGAGGCGGGGTCACATCGACCTGCAGCTCGAAGCAGAACTCGAATGCGGGGGTCATCAGCTCGGTGTCGGTCATCGCCGTCTCCTCGTGGTCGGTCGGTCGAGTCCGATCGTCGGGATCGGAGTGGTGCGCACCGGAATGCGCCGCTGCGGTGCCCAGCCCTCGCTCGGGATCGAGTCGAGAAGCAGGCGGGTGTACTCAGCCTGAGGGTCGTCGAGCACGGTGCCGGTAGCGCCGCGCTCCTCGATGCGGCCCTCGCGCATCACCACCACCTCGTCGCACAGTCGGCGGATGACGGTGAGGTCGTGTGTGATCATCAGCAGCGCGACGCCGGTCTCGAGGCGGATGCGTTCGAGCAGCGTCAGGATCTCGACTCGGGTGGTGACGTCGAGCGCCGACACGGCCTCGTCGAGCACGAGGATGCGCGGCTCAGCGGCCAGTGCCCGCGCGATCGCCACGCGCTGCCGCTGGCCTCCGGAGAGCGAGCGCGGACGCGCGTCGAGCAGGGCGGGGTCGAGGCGCACGGACTCCATCAGTGCGCCCACTCGCGCGGAGAGCGCGGCGCGGTCGTCGTCGCGGCGGTGCACGCGGATCGCTTCGGTGAGGCACTGTCGCACGGTCTGGCGTCGGTCGAGCGACTGATACGGATCCTGGAAGACCATCTGCGCGGTCTTCGCGCGGATGCGGCGCTCGGTGCCCGAGGCGGCGGGTGTGCTCCAATCGGAGCCGCCGACGTGCACGGTGCCGGCATCCGTGCGCTCCAGGCCGCAGATGATGCGGGCCGTGGTGGATTTACCCGACCCGGATTCCCCGACGATGCCCAGAGATCCTCCGGCAGCGAGGGTGAACGAGACGTCGTCGACGGCGGTGAGCACCTCGTGCCCGCGCCCACGGGCCGCTCGCACGCGGAATCGCTTGCTGAGACCGTCCACTCGCAGGAGCGGCTCGGTCTCGGCGGAACTCGACGGCCCCGCGGTCAGCGGCACGGCGTCGAGCGAGGCCGACATGAGGATGCGCGTGTAGTCCTGCGCGGCATCCTCTCTCATGCTCCCCGCCCGCAGCGTCTCGATCGTGCGCCCCTCTTTCATCACCACGACCCGATCACAGACGGCACCGGCGAGAGCGAGGTCGTGGGTGATGAACAGCAGCGACAGGTCGCGGTGGCGACGCAGGTCGCCGATCACCGCCATGACCTCCTCCTGTGTGGTCACATCGAGGGCGGTGGTGATCTCGTCGGCGAGCAGCAAACGGGGATCCATCGCCAGAGTGGATGCGATCATGACCCGCTGCAGCAGGCCGCCCGACAGCTCGGCCGGTCGCTGGCGCAGTCGACGGGCGGGAGAGGGGACTCCGACCTCGTCGAGCAGCTCGATCGCACGACGCTCGGCGGCGTCGACGGTGAAGCCTGCCACGGTGACCAGCGCCTCGGTGAGGAAGTCGCCGATCGTCCGCAGCGGGTTGAGGTGCGCGCGGGGCGTCTGGAACGCCATGCCGATGCGCAGCGCCCGCAGCTCGCGTCGCCCGCGGTCGTCGAGGGACGCGAGGTCCTGGCCTTCGACGCGGATGCTTCCCGCCGTCGTGAAGGACTCGGGCAGGAGGCCGGCGATCGCCCGCACGCTCAGCGTCTTCCCCGAGCCGGACTCGCCGACGAGGCCGACGGACTCGCCGAGGTCGACGTCGAGCGTGCAGTCGTGAACCAGCATGCGGGGCCCCTCGGGCGTCGGCATGCCGATCGCCAGGCCCTGCAGTTCGAGCACCGGTGCCGTCATCGTTCCTTCTCCTCTGCCCAGGTGGTGGTGCGTGCGCCGATGATGCCGACCGCGAGCACGGTGACGACGATCAGCGCCGCCGGGAAGAGCGACTGCTCGGGAGCCCCGGCGAGAATGGCGGCCTGCCCTCCGGCGATCATGGATCCCCAGTCGGCGGCGGGAGGCTGCTGGCCGAGACCCAGGAACGAGATCGCAGCGAGGTCGAGCATCGCGTAGCCGAAGCCGACCGTCGCCTGGGCCGCGACGACCGGGACGAGTGCGGGGATCAGATGACGGAAGCAGATCGCCGCGCTCGACACCCCCTGCACCCGCAGCGCTGCGACGTAGGGGCGACCCAGTTCGCGCGAGGCCGCCGTCTGGGTGAGGCGCGCGACGACCGGGATGTACGCGATCGACAGTGCGACGACCGGGGCGACGAGTCCCTTGCCGAACATGGCCACGGCGAGGACGGCGAGCACCAGGCCCGGGCTGGCGAAGATCACGTCGATGATGCGCGCGATCGTGCCGCGGACGAATCCGCCGAACCAGGCGGAGGCGACGGCCAGCGCCATGCCGAGCGTGGTGGAGAGCACGACGACGATGACCGGGGCCGCGACACTGGCCGAGGCGCCGGCGAGAACCCGCGACAGGATGTCCCTGCCGAGGTCATCGGTGCCGAACGGATGGTCGAGGGAGACCACGCCGTTCGTGGGCCCGACGTAGAGCTGGTCGGGTGAGTAGGGGGCGAGCCAGGGGCCGGCGACGGCGATCACGGCGATGACCGCGAGCACGACGACGGCCACGACCACGAGCGGGTCCCGTCGGGCGAGACGACGTGCGGCGACGGGGATGCGCCCCGCGGCGAGCTGACCGACGCTCATGCGTTCCTCCTGGTTCCCGCGCTGTCGGGATCGATCGCCGCCGCCAGCAGGTCGGCGATCGCGTTCAGTACCACGAACAGCGTGACGAGCAGCAGCGAGACGACCTGCACGACCGGGAGGTCTTTGCGGGCCGCAGCCTCGGTGAGGAGGGAGCCGATGCCGCCGAGGCCGAAGGCCTGCTCGGCGATTGCCGAGGCCGCGAAGAGCCCGGCGATCGTCGTGCCCGAGATCGCCAGGATCTGCGGCGCCGCGTTATGGAAGACGTGACGACGGAACACCCGCGGCCACGGGATGCCGCGGACCCGGGCCGTCTCGACATGCTCGGAGTGCAGCTGCGCCACGAGAGCGCTGCGCGTCACCCGGCTGATGTGCGCGATGAACATCAGCGCGAGCGACGCCGCAGGCAGAACGAGGTGCCAGAGCCGATCGAGTCCTTCGTCACCCGCCCCGAAGGTCGGGAACCAGCCGAGCGAGGTGGCGAAGATCCAGATCAACAGGATCGCGACGATGAACGTAGGCAGAGCCATGCCGAGCGACGTCGAGACCGAGACGATCATGTCGGTACGGCGGCCGCTCACCGCGGCGAGGATGCCGGAGCCGAGGCCGAACACCGCGATCAGGGCCGTCGTGAGCAGCACCAGTTGGAAGGTCACCTCGAAGCGGGCCCCCACGAGCACGGAGACGTCGGTCTTGTAGACGAACGACCGGCCGAAGTCGCCGGTGACGACGCCGCCGAGCCAGTGCAGGTACTGCAACCAGACCGGGTCGTCGAGTCGGTACTCGGCGCGGATGGCCGCGATGAGCTCCGGGGTCGGACGAGCACCGCCCGCCAGCGCCGACACCGGGTCTCCGGGCGTCAGCAGCAGCGCCGAGAAGATGATGACGCTGGCGAGGAAGAGCGTGAGCGCGAGTCCGCCCAGCTTTCCGAGCACCGTCCTGATCATGAGGGGATCCGTTCCGTCGTCCTGGACGACTCACTCGCCGCCGAGGTGCAGCGCCCAGGGGGAGCTGTAGATCGCGACCGAGGTGGTGATGCCGGTGAGGTCGTCGGACAGGTAGGTGAGCTGGTAGGCGCCGGCGAGGGTGACCTGCAGCTGGTCGGCGGCGAAGATCTCCTGTGCGCTCACGAACGCGTCGGCCGCTGTGGTGGCATCCGTCGCGGTGCGCGCCGCCTGGAGGTCGGCCGTCACCTCGTCGTTCGCATAGCCCGACCAGTTGAAGATGCCGCCGATCTCGGCCGGCAGCATGAACAGCTGCGGGTAGCCGAGCACGCCGGGCACCTCGAGGTATCCGGTCGTCGCGACGAAGTCGATGCCCTCGCGCAGCTCGGGCGTGTAGAACAGTGCCCCGAAGTCGGCGGGCTGGCGTTCGTCGATCGAGATGGTGAGGCCGATGTCCTTCGCCGCGCTCTGCACGATGGATGCCGTCTGCGAGAACTCCTTCGCGCCGGCAGGCACCGCGAGCACGAGGGGCACCGAGGTGTCGATGCCGGACTCGGCGATCAGCTTCTTGGCCGCATCCAGGTCGACCTCGGGTGCGGGGAGGGCGTCGTAGGCATCCTGGTAGATGTCCTTCGCCTCCATGCCGCTCCACACGAACGGAGGCACGATCGTCTTCTGCACCTCGCCGAGCCCCTGCAGGACGGTGTCGATGTAGACGTCGCGATCGATGGCGAGGCTCAGCGCCTGCCGCACTCGCGGGTCGGCGGCCGCGCTGTCGGCCGACGCGGGGCCGAAGCTGTACGAGGCCGTGGAGGGTCCCGCGATCAGGCGGCCGGCGCCGCCGTCGGCCTCGAAGCTCTGCCGCGATCCGGGAGGCACGGTGAAGGCACCGTCGATCTCGCCAGCCGTCAGGGCGGAGGTGAGCGTGGGGCCGTCGGTGACGAACACGAAGCGGATGCGCTCGGTCAGCGGAGCGCCGTTCCAGTAGTCGGGATTCGCGGTGACCGAGATCTCGGAGCCCGGCTTCCACTCGTCGAGCTGGTAGGGGCCTGCGCACATCAGGCCGCCGCCGGAGGTTCCGAGGTCCTGACCGGCGCTGGCGCCGAAGGCGGAGCTCATGACGGCTCCGCCTCCGCCGCCGAGGGCATCGCGGAATGTCGTGTCCGGCGCTGCGAAGTGCACGATGACGGTGTCGTCGTCGGGCGTCTCGATGCTCGAGATCAGTGCGAAGGCCGCGTACCACTGCGACGCGGGGGTGCGGTTGCGCTCCAGGCTGTAGGCGACGTCCGCGGCGGTCACCGGAGTTCCGTCCCAGAAGGTGACGCCATCGCGCACCGTGATCTCGAAGGTCACGGGATCGACCCACTCGGCCGTCTCGGCGATGCCCGCTTCGAGGGTGAAGTCGGGTTCGACCGTGAGCAGGCTGTCGCACAGGTTCGGGATGATGATGTTGGCAGAGGACGACGGGTCGAGCGTCTGAGGCTCGCCCTCGACGACCGCCCACGTCACCTCGTCGACGGGCGTGGTCGCCGCGGGCAGCGCGGTGACCAGTGACGAGGCGTCGATCTCGTCAGTGGACGAGTCTGTCGTGCCGGCGCGCGGTGCACAGGCGGTGGCGGCGAGAACGGTCGCGGTCGCCAGGGCGGCGGCGACGGTGAACCGGCGTCGGGTGGTGCGGGTCATGTCGGGTCCTCTCAGGTGCGTGCAGCGGGAGCGTCGTCGACCCCGCCGGGGGTGGTGGTGCGGGCGGTGCGGGTCATCTGACGACGTAGACGCGGATGCAGATCTGCTCGTCCTCGTCGCGGGCGAGGCCGATGAACTGGTTGCGGCTCAGCCAGCTGTGTTCGGGTGCGTCGGTCTGGAAGACCGGGGCGGTGCGGAAGTACGACGAGCCGTCGGCCTCTTCGCGGTAGTAGCCGCGGTTGAGGATGTCGATCGCCGCACCGTCGGCTGCGCGCAGCAGGTAGCGCGCCTCGAGCTGGAACGTGCCGTCGCGCTCGACCGACCAGTCGCCTCCACCGGCGATAACCGTGCCCTGCAGCAGGGGGCCATCGATCGTGCCCCCGGTGATGGGGGTGAAGGCGAGCACCTCGTGCGGTCCACGGCCCAGGTGGATGTCGGTGTCGACGTCGACCCGGATCTCGAAGGCGTACTCGAGGATCGGCTCGGGCTGAGGGGTGTTCGTGGTCATGACAGTTCTCCATCCAGGACGGGGAGGTGGATCGTGAGCCCGTCGGGGCCCCCGACGGTGAGGTGCTGCTGATTGGTCGCGGTGGGCCCCCAGGCCCACGGGTCGGCGCCGGTGCCGGTCTGCGGGATGAACTCGGGATAGTCGCTGCTCGACACGTGAACGCGGAGGCGGTGGCCGGTCTGGAGCCGGTATCCGATCTGCCCCAGGCCGATGTCGATGGTCGCGGGCGTCGTGGCCTCGGCGATCTGACGCTGCCCGCGGGCGATGCGCAGTGCTGTGCCGTCGGGTGAGACGTCGAGCAGTCGGACGAACAGGTCGAGCACGGGGCCGTCGGAGCGGACCGTCGCGGTGGCGCTCACGGGGCCGGCGAGGTCGACATCGGCGGCGACCGGAGACGACGTGAAGACGAGCACGTCGCCGCGGGCGCCGATCGGTGCGTCGTCCGGCATCTCGAGGAGGAAGGAGAAGGCGTCCTCGGCGCTCGACGGCACGAGGTCGTCGGGGTCGTGCGTCCACGTCAGCTCGGTCGGCTGCTCTGCGGCATCCGTGCGCAGCCCTCCCTCTGCGGTCGCCTGCAGCGTGACGGTGCGGATGCCGGCGGGCGGCCACGCCGCATCCGTCCGCTCCTTTGTCGTACCGGCGAGGTTCCAGCGCACTGCGGGGATGTCGGACGGGGCGCCGTGGCCGCGCAGGTAGACCTCGAAGAACTCGAGCGCGGGGTCGAGAGTGCGGGGGAGGAGCGCACGCACCTGGTCGTCGGTGCGCTCGGCCACGCGGTCGGCCGGGTCGCTGAGCAGCTCGTAGCCCTCGTGGTCGATCGACTCGATGCGGAGGTGATGGTGAGCGGCCCACGCCGGACTCTTCGCGATGTCGTCGACATCGGCCCACGACAGGGGCGAGCAGTTGTCCCACCAGCCGATCGTGTGCAGCGCTGGAACCGAACGGCCGGCGAAGGGCGAGCCGAGCGGGAAGCGCGGCAGGTGAACAGGCCGCGGGTACCACTGGTCGTAAGAGATCGAGCGCTCTCCGGCCTCGGCGAGAAAGTCTTCGACCTGGGCGGCGAAGTCGCGCCGAGTCCAGTCCGGCTCCCACATGTAGGTGTCGTTGCCATGGAAATGGCTCACGGGATAGAGGTAGGTGATCGCCCACTCGACGTCCGAGACGCGCTCGCCGGGTGCGCGATGCACGGGTTCGCCGAGGCGGGTGCCGGTGACGCGAGGCGCGATCGCCTTGAGCGCGGGGTGGCCACTGGCCGCTGCCGCCCACTGGGTGTAGCCGTAGTAGCTGTCGCCCCACATCGCGACCCGGCCGTTCGACCACGGCTGCTGCACGATCCAGTCGAGCGTGTCCTCGCCGTCCCGCACCTCGTTGACGAAGAGCAGCGCCTCGCCCTCGGAGCGGAACTTGCCCCGCACGTCCTGGGCGACCACGCGGTAGCCGCGGGCCATCAGGTACTCGGCGATCAACGGGATGTAGGTGTAGGTGCCGCTCTTGTCGTAAGGCAGGCGGATGAGGATGGTGTCGCCGGCGCGGTCGCCGCCGTCCGAGGGGAGGTAGACGTCCGCCGCGAGCAGCACGCCGTCGCGCATCCGGATGCGGGCGGGACGCGCCAGGTCGCTCTCGGGTGCCGCGGGGATGCGGATGTAGCGGGTCATTGCTCTCCTTTGAAACCTCTGCGCCGGGAAGACCGCGGTGCTCGATGAATCACAACGTAAGTCCGTCGAAGTTAATAGTCAAGTCTGACTAGACTAAAAACTTGTAACATCTATGTATCCTGCTGATGCAGGGAAAAGGGGGAACGATGGCACGTCCGACCGTGGCCGCAGAACGACGCGACCAGATCATCGAAGCCACCTTGCAGACCGTGGCCCAGCACGGCATCGCCGGAACCTCACTCGACCGCATCGCCGAGGCGGCAGGGATGTCGCGCGGACATGTGCGGCACTTCGTCGGGAACCGCGATCAGCTGCTCGCCGACACCGCGCGGCACGTCTTCGCCGACGAGACGGGCACCCTGACGATCCTGCCGTCGACGCTGGTGACGTTCACCGATGCGCTCGACTACCTGTTCGGCGAGGAGTTCACCCGATCAGACACCGAGAATGCGGTCGTCCTCGGGTTCGTCGAGCTCTCGCGCACCAACCCGCCGATCGCCGAGGTGCTCACGGAGGCATACGGCCACACTCGCACGACCCTGGCCGAGCTCGCCGCCGCTGAGTACCCGAAGGCGGATGCCGCGACCTGCGAGCTCGTCGCCGACGGCACGCTCTCGGCCGCGCTCGGCAACGTCTTCATGGGCGACTTCAACCCCGACGAGGTCCGCACTGCCCGGGTGCGCCGGGCTGTCGAGACGCTGCTCGCCGCGCTCTGAGCTTCCGCGTCGTGCGCGCGGCGGCCCTCAGCTCCCGACGCGGACCCGTCGGAGAACGTCGGCTGCGGACTCTTCCGCGGTGTGGTTCGACGTGTCGATCCAATGGCTGTTGTCGCTGAAGCTCTCGCGCATCTTCAGGTCGAGCCGGTCGTAGCCGGTGAAGTCCCATCGGTCGTCGATGTCGCGCGCAGCATTGCGATCTCGACATACCTGGGCACCCGGTGCGAGGACGACGAGGTCCCAGGCGCACACGAGTGCATCCGTCAGAGTCGCGAGCTCTGCCGGCGACTCGAGCACCACGTCGACAACCGCGGTGAAACGTGCCGCCGCCATGTTGTTCGCCAGAGCCGCCACATTGCGGGGCATCAGCTGGATCTGTCGCTCGGCTTCATCACGGGGGCTGCCGAGAGCCCATACTCGTCCGGAGCGAATCATGCCGGATACCTCGTCGCCGCTGAGTCGCGCTGCTCGCGGCAGGCTCTTCGCAATGAGTTCGGTGACGGTGGACTTCCCGGCACCGGGCATGCCGGTCACGATGATGCAGGACGGCTCTGTGGGGTCGCGGACTTCAGGCATTCCCCGAGTATGCCTGAGTCGCTATGGTGTCGTGGATGGCCACCGAGATCCCGTACCGCGAGCTGCCCGTCGAGCTCGATGATGTGACGTACCGGTTCGGCCCGGACTCCGAGCGTCAAGCCGGTGTGACACCGGGAGAGATCACGGAATTCACGATCGATGACAGCGTCGTCTATCCCGGTACCACCCGACGGTGCTGGATCCATGTGCCCGCTGGTCACGACCCGCAGGGCGAGGCGGCGTTGATGGTCTTCAACGACGGCTGGTGGTACTTGGATCCTGACGGTGACGTTCGCGGTGGCATCGTTCTCGACAACCTCATTCACCGCGGTGAGATGCCGGTCACTGTCAGTGTGTTCGTCGATCCGGGTGTCTTCCCAGGCGCTGACAACCCGAAGAATCGGAACGCGGAGTACGACGCATTCGACGACCGCTATGCGTCGTTCCTGCTCACCGAAGTCCTACCGGTCGTCACCGCCCGGTTCCGCGTCTCGTCGGACCCCGACATGCGAGGAATCTGCGGAGGAAGCTCAGGAGGAAACGCGGCCTTCACCGCGGCCTGGGAACGGCCAGACGCCTTCAGGCGCGTGATCGCGTACCTGTCGAGCTTCTCGCAGATGCCCGACGGAAACCCGTACCCCCGGCTACTGATGTCTGAACCCCGCAGGCCACTGACGATCTTCATGCAGGCGGCGCACCGTGACGACGGCTGGAACCAGCCCGAGATGAACTGGCTCGCCGAGAACCTCGAAGTCGCCGCCGCTCTGGCCAAAGCGGGTTACGACTTCCGATTGGTGCTCGGAGACGGCGGCCACAGCGCTAACCACGGCGGCGTCCTGCTGCCGGACGCGCTCCGATGGATCTGGCGAGATGCCACGCCTGCGCCGAAATAGTCGGCGGCTATCGATCGTTTTCGGCGGGAACGGTGGACGCGAGCTCGGGTCGCCGTCGGTCACGTTGCTTCCGCGACGGGCCGATACAGGGCCCCGGCACGAGAGGATGGGGTGGTGCCGATCTCCTCCGACCGCCCGGATTGCTTCCTCCTGCCGGCCGTCGATGCCGCGGCGATCCGGACGCACCCGGATCAGCTGCACCTCGTGCCGCCGGACAGCGAGACCGACGCGTCGGCGATCATCGAGAGCCATCGGCGAGTGCGAGCTGCCCGCGGCAAGAGGGATGCGATCGGGTGCGTCGTCCCGATCGCCGGAGGTCTCCTGCTCGCGGCCGTGGCCGGCGTGGTGATCGCGTCGCTCCGACTGTCGTTTCGAGGCGCGGCCATCGCCGTCGGGTTGCTGTTCGTCCTGGGTGCGGTAGTGACCGCGGTCATCGCCTCGCGTGCGCGACCGGCCACCTCCATCCCGAAGCCCCTGCCGTCCGTGCTGATCCATCCTCTTGTGGAGGCCGGGGCCCCGGCAGATCTGCCAGCTGGAGACATCATGCTCGCGTCGCGGGTGCTCGACGAGCGGGACCGTGCCGAGGCCGACCTCCGGAAGGCCCGCGCCGATGCGCAGCTCACTGACGAAGAACGATACGTCTCCCCTGGTGACCGGTCGACCTGGTACTTCCGCCCGGAGGACCTGCCCGGCCTCGAACGCACAGCAGCCGACGCTGAGAGGCGGTCGCGTGATGTCGCCAGCAGACTCGGGATAGTCCTCGATGCGGACCCCACGTAGCTGATCGTGACGAGCGCGAGAATGGTGGCCGTTCCGGCGTCACCATCTCCACCCTGTCCACCGATATGTTGGGTGATCGGAACCCCCTCGCCGACGGAAGGCACAACCTCATGCGCGTCACTCCTCGGGTCTGGATCGGCCTCGCGATCTACGTCGGCTATGTCGCAGTCATCTTCGTCGTATCGAAACTGAGCGGGGTGGCTTACACCGAGATCGGGACCTCGGCCGAGTTCACCTGGCGAGGAGCGGTACTCGACCTCGCAGTCGGCGCCGTGCTGCTCGCCATCACCACTTGGCTTCTGGGGTGGTGGAGGCCCGCGCTGTTCGAGCGCACGCGCTCGCACCACAAGTGGCCGATCTTCGTGCCCGCGATCATGCTCGTCGTCGCTGTCGTGAACCTGCTCAACACCGACTGGTCGAAGTTCGACGCATCGTTCCTGCTGTCGCTGCTCGCCCTCGGGCTCGCCGTCGGATTCTGCGAAGAGCTGATGTCGCGAGGACTCCTGCTGACTGCCCTCCGCTCGCGCCTCTCTGAGGTATGGGTGTGGCTGCTCACCTCCCTGCTCTTCGGCGGGATGCACATCATCAATGCCGCGCTGGGCGCCCCCGTCGGGCCCACGCTCGGACAGGTGGTGCTCGCCGCGATGTCGGGCACCTGCTTCTACATCGTGCGTCGAGTGACCGGGTCGCTCATCTGGGCGATGGCGTTGCACGGCCTCTGGGATGTCTCGGTGTTCGCGGTCGGGTTCGCCCCGCTCGGCACGGCGTGGGCCGCGTTCCTGAGCCCGGTGATCGGCATCCTCGCTGTCGCCGTCGTCTACTGGGTGATCAAAGGCACGGATGAGAAGCCGGTCGCCGCAGCGAGGTCGACAGCGCCAGCGAGCGCCTGAGGGGAAGCGCTCGCGCGACCCCGTCACTCCTCAGGCGATGTAGATCTTGCGCAGCGTCTCGGTGACCGTCCACACGGTTCGCTGGCCCGCGCCCAGGCGCACGACCGACCCGGCGTCGACCTCGATCGCGGGCAGCGCCGGCTCGACGAACTCGATCCGGGCGTGACCTGAGAGCACGACGAACACCTCGTCGACCTCGGTGTCGGATGCCGTGCCCGGCGTCATCTCCCAGATACCGACCTCGACCTCGCCGAGCATCGCCAACGCATGCGTGGCGGTCGTCGGCTGTCCGAGGAGCACGTCGTCGGCCGGCAGCGGTTCGTGCACGAGTGGCAGTGCCACCGCATCGACTCCGGTTCCCGGCGCGAGCTCGCTCACGAGTCGAAGCCCATGCCGACGGCATCCAGCGTCTTGAGGAACAGGTTGCGCTTGCCCTCGTTGTGATCGGCCCGGTTCATCGCGGCTCGCACGAGGTTGACGCCGATCGAGGCGACGGGCTCGGGCGGGAACGGGATCGGCTTCTCGCGCACCATCGCGAGCTTGGTGCGCTCGGTCGGCTCGCCCGACAGCTTGTCGAGCATGACGTCGGCGGCGAAGCGCGCGGCGCCGACGCCGAGCCCGGTGAACCCGGTCGCGTAGGTCACGCGTCCCTTGCGGGCGGTGCCGAAGAACGCGCAGAAGCGACTCGACGAGTCGATCGCCCCCGCCCACCGGTGCGTGAAGCGCAGCCCCTCGAGCTGGGGGAACGTCGTGAAGAAGTGCGAGGCGAGCTTGCGGTGGCTCTCGGCGCGATCCTCGTACTCGGGTCGCACCTTGCCGCCGAAATGGTAGACCGCGTCGTAGCCGCCGAACAGGATGCGGTTGTCGGCGGTGAGGCGGTAGTAGTGGAACTGGTTGGCGCTGTCGGCCAGGCCCTGGCGGTTCGACCACCCGATCGACGCCAGCTGCTCGTCGGTCAGCGGCTCGGTCATGAGCACGTAGTCGTAGACGGGAACCGTCATCAGGCGGTTGCGCTTGAGCAGCGAGGGGAAGACGTTCGTGGCGAGAGCCACGGCATCCGCTCGCACCTGCCCGCCGTCACGTGTGACGAGCGTGATCGCGCTCGATCCGTCGCCGATGACCTCGCGCACGAGCGCCTGCTCGTAGATCTCGACCCCGAGTTCGACCGCGACGCGCGCCAGCTCGAGACCGAGCTTGGCGGGGTGCACGAGCGCACAGGCATCGCGCTCCCAGGCGCCGGCGAGGAACGTGTCGGAATGCACCTCGGCCTGCACGGCCTCGCGGTCGAGGAATCCCTCCTCCTCGCGCAGCCACTCGACCTGGTGCGGCTCGACGGCGACGGCCAGCTGGCCGGTGCGCTCGAAGTCGACATCCATGCCGTACCGCTTCACGGTCTCTTCGATGCCGTCGAGGTTCTCGATCCCCAGCTCTTCCAGGCGGTCGATCTCGTCGGGCCAGCGCGTGAGGCCGTTCTCGTGTCCGTGCGTGAGGCTCGCCTCGCAGAACCCTCCGTTGCGGCCCGACGCCGCCCACGCGATGCGCGACGCCTCGAGCAGCACGACCTTGCGCTGAGGGTCGCGCTCCTTCGCGCGCACGGCGGTCCAGAGGCCGGCATAGCCCCCGCCGACGATGGCGAGGTCGGCGGTGATGCTGTCGGTGAGCGCGGGGTGCGAGACGCGCTCGACGTCATCGAGCCAGAACACGCTGAACGCGGTGTCGCGCAGCGAGGCATCGATCACGGCATCCGCGGGGCGGCGACGTTCGAAGACCGTGGTTCCCATGGTGTTCTCCTGGTTCCGGACCCGCGCCTCAGCGCGTGCCCCAGTTGTAGAGGTCTTTGTAGAGCCCTGCGTAGAGCAGGCTCTCGGTGTGCGTGATGCCGGGGATCGTACGGATGCGGGTCGCGATCAGATCGAGCAGGTGGCTGTCGCTCTCGCACACCGCCTCGACGAGGATGTCGAACGTGCCGAGCGTCACGACGACGTACGCGAGCTCGGTGATCTTCGTCAGCTCCTCCGCGATCAGCCGCGGGTCGCCCGTGACGCGGATGCCGATCATCGACATGCGGTTGAAGCCGAGCTGCATCGGGTCGGTCACCGCGACGATCTGGATGATGCCCGCCTCGGTCATCCGCTGCACGCGCTGACGCGCCGCCGCCTCGCTGAGCCCCACCTCTCGGCCGATCTCGGCATAGGGCCGTCGACCGTCCTCCTGCAGCAACTCGACGATCCGCTTCGAGATGTCGTCCAACACGGGCTGCTTCGGCGTGGTGCTCATGTGTCGATATTGACAGGATCGGCGCTCCCTGGCAACTGATTCCATCGTTAAGGTCACTTCACTCTTCTGTATTCGTGATCCGGTCGCTAGCATGGCGAGCATGGCCACAGAACTCCTTCAGAACTTCATCGGCGGGCAGTACGTTCCCCTGAGCGGACAGAAGCGGATGCCGCTGATCGACCCGGTGACCGAGGAGGCCTACGGCGAGCTGCCGGTCTCGGACGCCTCCGACGTGGACGCCGCCTACGCCGCCGCATCCGTCGCGTTCCCGATCTGGCGCGACACCACTCCTGCCGATCGCCAGCTCGCGCTGTTCCGCATCGCCGATGAGATGCAGACCCGCGCCGAGGAGTTCGCCGACCTCGAGTCGAAGGACACCGGCAAGCCGCGTGCCAGCCTCGTGGCCGACGAGATCCTGCAGTCGATCGACCAGCTGCGCTTCTTCGCCGGAGCCGCCCGCAGTCTCGAAGGACGCGCGGCGGGGGAGTACCTCGCCGGCCACACCTCGTTCGTGCGCCGCGAGCCGATCGGCGTGATCGGACAGGTCACCCCCTGGAACTATCCGCTGAACATGGCCGTGTGGAAGATCGCCCCGGCGCTCGCCGCAGGCAACACGGTGGTGCTGAAGCCCGCCGAGTCGACGCCCCTGACCACCCTGCTGCTCGCTGAGATCGTCGCGCTGCACACGCCCGCCGGCACGCTCAACGTCGTGCTCGGCGACCGCGACACCGGCGTGGCGCTGGTCGAGCATCCGACGCCGCAGATGGTCGCCATCACCGGATCCGTGCGCGCCGGGATGGCCGTCGCACGATCGGCGGCGAACGACGTCAAACGGGTGCACCTCGAGCTCGGCGGCAAGGCGCCCGCGATCGTCTTCCCCGATGCGAACCTCGACAAGGCGGCATCCGGCATCGTCACCGGCGCGTTCTTCAACGCCGGACAGGACTGCACCGCGGCCACCCGCGTGCTCGTGCACTCGTCTGTGCACGACGAGTTCGTCGCCGCGCTCGTCGAGAAGGCGAAGACGGATGCCCGCACGGGCTCCCCGCACGAGGAGGGCGTGCTCTACGGTCCCCTCAGCAGCGCTGCCCAGCTCGCTCAGGTGCAGGGCTTCGTCGACCGCCTGCCTGCACACGCCACGATCGAGACCGGCGGTGCGCGTCAGGGTGAGAAGGGCTACTTCTTCGAGGCGACCATCGTGTCGGGTCTGCATCAGGACGACGAGGCCGTGCAGGGCGAGATCTTCGGCCCGGTGCTGACCGTGCAGTCGTTCGAGACCGAGGAGCAGGCGCTCGAGATGGCGAACGACGTGCCCTACGCCCTCGCATCGTCGGTGTGGACCACCGATCATGCCCGCGCGATGCGCTTCTCGCGCGACCTCGACTTCGGCTGCGTGTGGATCAACACCCACATCCCGTTCGTCTCGGACATGCCTCACGGCGGTTTCAAGCACTCGGGCTACGGCAAAGACCTCTCGCAGTACGGCTTCGACGACTACACGCGCATCAAGCACGTGATGTCCGCGCTGGACTGACGGCGGGTCTCGGGCTACCAGCGCGAGCGGATGAGCGACCCTCGCGTGAACCGCACCACCGAGATCGTCATCGGCACACTGCCGACGGGGGCATCGAGCGCTCGCGCGAGCAGCAGCTCTGCGGCCGATCTGACCTCGGCGAGCGTCGCGGCGACGCCGCGCACGTCGAGGTCGGCGACGTGCAGCACCCACCACCCGCGCTCCAGCAGGGCCGTCACCTCATAGGGGTACACGGCCGGGGTCGGAGTGTCGATGCGCGACGACGGACGTCGGTCGAGCCGGTGCGGGATGGTCGGTCGCATCGGATGCCTCCTCCCTGTGGTCGTACGGGGCCGTGGTGGCTCCCTGAAGCAAGACGCGCACGGCCGTGGATCATGACGCGGATCAGGGTCCGGATCTCTCGACACGTATGACGCGATGTGTCAAGCTGGGGCGGACGTCGAATCCGGGGGGATCAACTTGGCACGACCACTTGCGGGGCCCCAGACCCTGCTCCGAACACTCAACGGCCGCGCGATCCTCGAGACGCTCGCGCGCCGAGGCCCGCTCACCCGCGCCGAACTGGTCGCCGAGACCGGTCTCTCTCGCACTGCGGTGACGCAGGTGCTGCGGATGCTCGAATCATCGTCGGCGGTCGCCGCTGCGGGCGTCGACCGTGACACGCGGGGACCGGCAGCAGGGCGCGTCTCGCTGCATCCACATCTCGGACTCGCTGCCGCAGTGCACGTCGACGCCCACGCCGCCCACGTCGCGCTGGTCGACCCCACCGGAGCCGTGCGGGCCGAGAGCCACGCCGCCTTCCCCGCGCGCGGGGACCGCGTGCAGCACATCGCCGGCCTCATCGATGCCTGTCAGAGGGCGGTGGCCGGTCCGCTGCTGCTCGCGGTCGTCGGCATCCCGGGCATCGTCACCGCCGACGGGGGCATCCGAGATGATCAGGGTCCCGACGGCGGCGCGTTCAAGAACGCCCTGTCGACGCGCCTCGGCTGCCCGGTGAGGGTCGAGAACGACGTCAACCTCGCAGCGCTCGCCGAGCTCTCCGAGGGCGCCGGCGCGGCGCTCAGCAGCTTCGCGCTGCTGCTCCTCGACGACGGACTCGGCGCCGGCATCGTGATCGACGGCTCCCTGCACCGGGGCTTCTCGGGCGTGGCCGGCGAGGTCATGTATCTGCCGCAGAGTCCGCTGCCGATCGGCGCTCCCGTGCTCGGTGACGCCGTCGTGCGCGACCTCGCACTGGCGAACGGGCGTGACCCGGACGAGACGATCGACCAGCATCTCGACGCCGCCTCCGCCGGCGATCCGGCCGCACTCGCCATGGCCGCCGAGATGGGACGCAGGCTCACCCTGATCGCGGGCAGCATCGCGCTCGTGCTCGACCCCGAGGCGTTCCTCCTCAGCGGCACGGCCGCGCACCCGGCGCTGGCCCGAGCGGCGGTCGCCTTCGCCGAAGAGCTCGCCCCGCAGCTCCCGCTCACCCTCCTCGTCTCGTCGTTCGGCCCGGAGGCGCCGCTGGTCGGCGCAGTCGGTGAGGCGGCATCCGCTCTTCGCGCGACCGTGTTCTCGCGGTTGCTTCCCGCATCGGACAGGAGTCGGCGATGACCTCGGACCTCGCGGATCGCCTCGGCCTTGCGCCCGGAGCCAGGGGCGTGATCATCAACGCCGACGACTTCGGCATGTGCCACGCGGCCAACACCGCGATCATGCAGCTGCTCGATGCGGGGCACATCGACTCGACGACGCTCATGGTGCCGTGCGCGTGGGCACCCGAGGCGCTCGCTTTCGCGGCCTCGCGCGCCGACCTCGACGTCGGCGTGCACCTCGTGCTCACGAGCGAGTGGACCGACTACCGCTGGCGGCCCCTCACCGGCACCGACACCACCCTCGTCGACGACGCGGGGTACTTTCCCGCCGGCGTCCTCGCGATCGAGGAGCTCGCGTCGGTCGACGACGTCACCGCCGAGATCGCCGCACAGCTGCAGACGGCGCTGGACGCCGGGGTCGACGTGACGCATCTCGACAACCACATGGGGTCTGTCTACGGTCTGCTGACCGGGCGGGACTTCCTCGGCCCGGTGTTCGAGCTCGCCGCCCGCAACGGCCTGCCGTTCCGGCTGCCGCGCAGCATGGACGGGACCGGCGACGACGCCGCCCTGCAGGCGAAGCTCGCCGAGGCCTCGGCCGCCGCCGACGCGCTCGGCGTCGAGGTCATCGATCGGCTGTGGAGCCACCCGTTCGAAGAGGCTCCGGACGAGTCGTACGAACAGGTGCGCGACGGGTTCATCGCGCTGCTGCGCGCGGTGCCGGCCGGAGTGACCGAGATCTACCTGCATCCGATGGTCGACGACGACGAGCTGCGCGCGGCCGTCGACTTCGGTGCGGCCAAACGCGGGCACGAGCTTCGCCTGCTCTCCGACCCCGAGGTGCTGCAGGTGTTCGCCGACGAGGGACTGGTGCGGCTCGGATGGCGCGATCTGCGCGATCTGCAGCGGAGCCGACGCGCATGACCTCGCTGACGACGCGGCTGCGCGACCGACGACTCGACGCCGCACCCACGAGGGCTCAGGCCATCGCGTTCGGAGCATCGGGGTTCCCGACCCAGCTCATGGCGCAGACGTTCTCGGCTTTCGTCGTCTACTTCTACGTCACCCACCTCGGTGTCGCGCCAGCATGGGTGGCCGCGGCGATGATCGCGCACGGCGTGCTGAACGCGGTGCTCAACCCGGTCGTCGGGGCGCTGTCCGACCGCATCCGCACGCCGTGGGGCCGCCGCATCCCATGGATCGGTCTCGGCATCGTGCCGCTCGTGGTCGCCTTCGCGCTGGTGTGGATGCCGCCGGAGCTGCCGACCGCCGGGCTGATCGTCTGGTTCCTGATCGTGGTGGCGGTGTACGACATCGCCTTCGTCGTGGTCGTGCTGAACATCTCGGCGCTGTTCCCCGAGATCTTCCGCACCACCGATGAGCGGGCGCGCGGCAACGTGCCCCGGCAGATCTTCGCGATCCTCGGCATGGTGCTCGGCACCGCGGGTGCCCCTGCGCTGTACGGCTCGATCGGCTGGCCGGGAATGGCCCTCGTGCTCTCGGCGGTCTGCCTCGTGCTGCTCGTCTGGTCGTTCTTCGGCGGCATGATCGAGCGTCGAGTGCCCGAGGCCGCATCCGAGGCGATGCGCTGGGGCGACCAGCTGAAGTACACGTTCGCGAACCGGGCGTTCGTGCCCTACGTGCTCGGCTCGCTGTTCATCCAGACCTCGATCGCCGTCATCCTCGCGGCGCTGCCGTTCTACGTGCGCTACTCGCTGGGCGCCGCCGAGGGAGAGGCGAGCCTGCTGCTGGGGGCGATCTTCGTCACAGCCATCCCGTCGATCGTGCTGTGGAGCGCGATCGTGCGCCGCACCTCACCCCGCGCCGCGCTGCTGTGGAGCGTCGCCGTGTTCGGGATCTCCGTGCTCGGCTACCTGCTGCCGTCGACCGTGCTCGCCGCGGCGCTCATCGGCGTCGCGGTGGGCGTCGGCGTCGGCGGTCTGCTGCAGCTGCTCGAGGTCGTGCTCGCTCAGATCATCGACGAGGACGCCACGCGCACCGGTCATCGACGCGAGGGCGCGTATTTCGGGGTGAACGGCTTCGTCGTGCGCGGCTCGGTCGTGCTGCAGGCCGTCGTGGCGGCGGTGGTGCTCACGGCATCCGGCTTCGACGCCTCACTCGGCGAAGCGCAGCCGGAGGCGGTCGACGGCGGGATCCGCGTCATGGTCACGGTGGTCCCGCTCGTCTTCGCCGCCCTCGCGTGGCTGTGCTTCTGGCTCTACCCGATCCGCACGCGCGATCTCTGACCGACGTCAGGACGCGGCCTGACGGGCCTCCCAGCCCGTGCGGACCATCTCGTCGACCGTGTATCGCATCTTCCAGTCGAGGTCACGCGCGGCGAGCTCGCCGGTCGCGACGATGCGGTCGGGGTCTCCCGGACGCCGAGGGCCGATCTCAGGGGTGAAGTCGATGCCCGTGACGCGTGCGACCGCGTCCATGATCTGCTTCACGCTGAGGCCGTCGCCCGAGCCGAGGTTGTACGCGGCCTCGATCGGCTCGCCACCGGCGAGACGCTTCGCTGCCGCGACGTGGGCGGCGGCGATGTCGCCGACGTGCACGTAGTCGCGCACGTTGGTGCCGTCCTCGGTGTCGTAGTCGTCGCCGTTGATGCGGGGGGTCTCGCCGGCGATGAGCTTCTCGAACACGATCGGGAAGAGGTTGTGCGGGCTCACGTCATAGACCGACGGGTCGGCCGACCCGACCACGTTGAAGTAGCGCAGCGAGGTGTGACGCAGCGGCTTGTCGGAGTCGGCGGTCGCGATCGCCTGGTCACGGAGCAGCCACTCGCCGATGAGCTTGGACTCGCCGTAGGGGCTCGCCGGCTTCTTGGCGGTCTCCTCGACGACGAGCGGCACATCGGGAGTGCCGAACACGGCCGCCGACGACGAGAACACGATGTTGGTGACGCCCGCGGCATCCATCGCCTCGAGGATCACCCGAGTGCCCTCGACGTTCTGCGCGTAGGTGTGCAGCGGACGCTGCACCGAGACGCCGGCGTACTTGTATCCGGCGACGTGGATGACGCCCTCGGCGTCGTGATCGCGCAGCGCCTTCTCGACCAGTTCACGGTCGAGGATGCTGCCCTGCACGAAAGCCACGCCTTCGGGCACGAACGATGCGACGCCGCTCGAGAGGTCGTCGAGGACGACGGGCGTGAGCCCGGCATCCGCCAGTGCGCGAACGACGTGCGAGCCGATGTAGCCGGCGCCGCCGGTCACGATCCAGGACATTGTGCTCCTCAGGGTGGGGAAGTGTTCAGTATCTCAGGTCGCGATCGGCGGACTCTGAGGCCGCTCGTTCACGACGTGGTCGAGCGGGCAGCGGTCACGCGTCGCGATGCGCTCCGGCCGACGGCGTGACGGTGAAGATCACGGGGGAGGTGAAACCGGATGCGGCGAACGCCGCCGACACGGCATCCGTCACCTGCTGCAGCGAGTCCTGCTCGATCAGCGCGATCGCCGCACCGCCGAAGCCTCCGCCGGTCATGCGAGCACCGAGTGCGCCGGCCGCGATGGCCGTTTCGACCGCCGTGTCGAGCTCGGGGACCGAGATCTCGAAGTCATCGCGCATCGAGGCGTGCGAGGCCACGAGCAGGTCGCCGATCGCACGGGCACCGTCTTCGCGCAGCACCACGACGGTGTCGAGCACGCGCTGGTTCTCGGTGACCACGTGCCGCACGCGGCGGAACGTCACGTCGTCCATGAGCTCCTCGGCGCGGGGCAGGTCGTCGACCGAGACGTCGCGCAGGCTCGGCACGCCCATGATCGCGGCACCGCGCTCGCAGGCCGCACGGCGCTCGCCGTATCCGCCCGTGGAGTGCGCGTGCTTGACCCGGGTGTCCATCACGAGGATCGCGAGGCCGGCCTCGGCGATGCCGACCTGCACGAGGTTCGCATCGAGCGAGCGGCAGTCGAGGAAGATCGCGGCATCCGGCTCGCCGAGCATCGACGCCATCTGGTCCATGATGCCGGTCGGGGCGCCGACCGCCTCGTTCTCGGCCTTCCGACCGACGCGGGCGAGGGCGACGCGGTCGAGCCCGGCGGCCCAGAGGTCGTTGAGCGCGGATGCCGTGGCGCCCTCGATCGCCGCCGACGACGAGAGCCCCGCGCCCACGGGCACGTCGGACGCGATGGCGATGTCTAGCCCTGAACCGGTGGCCGCGGACGGAGCGACACCGTCGGCCTGGCGCAGCGCCCAGGCGACACCGAGGGGGTAGGCGGCCCACTCGGGCACGCGCGGCGCGGTGCCGGTCGGGGTCGGGAACAGCTCGTCGAGGTCGTCGAGGGAGACCTCGACCGGCTCGTCGGCGAAGGTCGAGGCGACGCGGATGCGGCGGTCGTCACGGATTCCCACGGCGGCGACTGTGCGATGCGGGATGGCGAAGGGCAGCACGAATCCGTCGTTGTAGTCGGTGTGCTCGCCGATCAGGTTCACGCGCCCCGGCGCCGACCAGACGCCTTCGGGGGTGCGACCGGTGAGGTCGGTGAAGAGTGCGCGCGCGGCGTCCTGGGTGGTGGTCATGCGGATGCCTCGTCTGCGTTCTCGTCTGCGGATGCGGTGTGTGCGGCGTCGGCCTTCGCGATGGCCTCGCGGATGCGGGCCGCACCCTGCTCGGGGGTGACCTCGGCGGCCCAGGCCCACATCGCGGCCTCGGATCCCGCGAGGAACTTGAGCTTGTCGGCCGCCCGGCGGGGGCTGGTCAGCTGCAGGTGCAGGCGCACGCTGTCTCGGCCGACGTTCACCGGGGCCTGGTGCCAGGCGGCGATGTAGGGCGTCGGGGTGTCGTAGAGCGCGTCGACGCCGCGGAGCAGTCGCAGGTAGAGGGGCGCGAGCTCGTCGCGTTCGGCATCCGTCGTCTCGGCGAAGTCCGGAACGTGGCGGTGCGGCATGAGGTGCACCTCCAGCGGCCAGCGGGCGGCGAAGGGCACGAATGCCGTCCAGTGCTCCCCGCGGAAGACGACCCTCTCGGACGCCTGCTCGGACTCGAGGATGTGCTGGAACAGGTCGGGCGCGGTGCGGTCGATCGAGTCGAGCAGGCGCGTGGTGCGCGGCGTCACGTAGGGGTAGGCGTAGATCTGGCCGTGGGGGTGGGGGAGCGTGACGCCGATGGCCTCGCCGCGGTTCTCGAACGGGAAGATCTGCTGGATGCCCGGCAGCTTCGAGAGGGCGGCGGTGCGGTCGGCCCAGGCCTCGATCACCGTGCGGGCGCGCGTCACCGACTGGGTGCCGAACGAGCCGGTGTGCTCGGGGCTGAAGCACACGACCTCGCAGCGTCCGACCGAGGTGCGGGTGCGGCCGAGTCCGAGGGCGGCGAGATCGTCGAGCCCGCGGGGAGGGTTGCTCGCCTCAGGAGCGGTGCCGGTCGCCTCGGCGAGGGCGGGGCCGAAGGCGGGCGAGCGGTTCTCGAACACGGCGACGTCGTAGAGCGACGGCACCTCCGAGGGGTTGGTCGGCGACTGCGGAGCGAGAGGATCGGCGTCGGCGCTCGGCATCATCACGCGGTTCTGCCGGTTGGCGGCGACCGTGATCCAGTCGCCGGTGAGTACATCGAGGCGCATCGTGGCGGTCTCGCCGCGGGCGTCGAGCGTGCGGCTGTCGACGGCGCGGTCGGCCCCGAGCGTCGTGTCGGGATCATCGAAGTAGATCAGTTCGCGGCCGTCGGCGAGCGTCGTCGCGCGCTTGACGATGCCGGCGGAGAGGGTCTCGGTTCGCAACTCGGGAGATTCGGGCGTGTTCACGTAAACATGGTACGCACAGCGCCGTGGTAACGTCAACATTCCAGAGTTGTGAGCGCGTAGAGAGGGTGCCCGTGGACGACGAGCTGCTGCGCGACGATGATCTGCGTCGCGGCGCCGCGCGCCCGCGCCGCCGCCAGGCCCCGTCCGGTCGTGTCTCGATGGCGATGGTCGCCTCCCGTGCCGGCGTCTCGGGTCAGACCGTGTCGCGCGTCGTCAACGACAGCCCTCGCGTCGACCCCGCTACCCGCCGGCGCGTCGAAGCCGCGATGGCCGAGCTCGGCTACCGCCCCCACCGCGCAGCCCGCGCTCTGCGCACCGGACGCTCGCAGACCATCGGACTCGTCGTCACCACTCTCGCGACGGTCGGCAACTCGCGGATGCTGCAGGCCACCGCCGAGGCCGCGGCTGAACGCGGCTACGCCCTCACCCTCGTCACCGCGGGCGACAGCGTGGCCGACGCCTTCGAGCGCCTCGCCGAGCAGGAGGTCGACGGCGCGATCGTGCTGAACGAGGCGTCGGCGCTGGTGCCCGCAGCCGATCGGCCCCCGGGACTGCGCCTCGTGGTCGTCGATGCCCCCGGGTCTGCGGATCTCGCCGTCGTGCACAGCGACCATGTCGGAGGCGCCGCTGCGGCGACCGCTCACCTGCTGGGCCTCGGCCACGAGACGGTGCACCACCTCGCCGGGCCTGCCGACTCGTTCGCGGCCGCCGAGCGCGAGCGCGGATGGCGGAAGGCGCTCGCGGATGCCGGGGTCGTGGCGACCGAGGTCGTCCGCGGCGACTGGACCGCCGAGGCGGGGTTCGCCGCGGGCGAGGCGCTGCGAGCAGCATCCGCCGTCTTCTGCGCCAACGACCAGATGGCGCTCGGGCTCCTCCGTGCGCTCGCCGAGTCGGGGCGGCGGGTTCCCGAGGACGTCAGCGTCATCGGCTTCGACGACGTGCCGGATGCCGCCAACTACCGCCCGCCGCTGACGACGATCCGTCAGGACTTCGCCGCCTTGGCGCACCGCGCTGTCGACCTGCTCGTCGCCGACATCGAGGGCGCCGCGGACGGTGCGGCATCCGCTGTCGTCGTGCCGACGCTTCTGGTCGAACGCTCCAGCACCCGCTGACCCGCGCCGCCCCCCACCCCCTACGGTGCGTGGCCAGAAACGCACCTGAATCGCGCCCTTCAGATGCGTTTGTGACCACGCACGCGGCAGGGGGGCCACGCCACCGCCCCGCGAACCCGGATAGCGGTTTCCACCCGCCGCTTGCGCGCCCGACGGAGTCGTGGCATGCTGACGGAAAGCGCTTACCCACATCGGGCGACCGGCGCACGGGCTTCCCACAGAACGGACCAGCAATGTCACAGGCGACACCCCGCGAGATCGGGATCATCATGAACGGCGTCTCCGGGCGCATGGGCTACCGGCAGCACCTCGTGCGGTCGATCCTCGCGATCCGCGACCAGGGCGGCATCGAGCTGCCCGACGGATCCCGCATCACGGTCAAGCCGCTGCTCGTCGGCCGCAACGAGGCCAAGCTCGCCGAGCTCGCCGCGAAGCACGGCATCGAGGACTACACGACCGACCTCGACGCAGCGCTCGCCGACCCGAAGTGGGAGATCTACGCCGATTTCCTCGTGACTAAGGCCCGCGCCTCGGCCCTTCGCAAGGCGATCGCGGCCGGCAAGGCGATCTACACCGAGAAGCCGACCGCCGAGTCGCTCGACGAGGCCCTCGAGCTCGCGCGTCTCGCGGACGAGGCCGGCGTCAAGACCGGCGTCGTACACGACAAGCTCTACCTGCCGGGCCTCCAGAAGCTCAAGCGCCTCATCGACTCCGGTTTCTTCGGCCGCATCCTCTCGGTGCGCGGCGAGTTCGGCTACTGGGTCTTCGAGGGCGACTGGCAGCCCGCGCAGCGCCCCAGCTGGAACTACCGCACCGAAGACGGCGGCGGCATCATCGTCGACATGTTCCCGCACTGGAACTACGTGCTCGAGAACCTGTTCGGCGAGGTCAAGAGCGTCTACGCGCAGGCCGCCGTGCACATCGCGGACCGCTGGGACGAGAACGGCGAGCACTACACCGCCACCGCCGAGGACGCCGCGTACGGCATCTTCGAGATCGAGGGCGGCATCGTCGCCGAGATCAACTCCAGCTGGACGGTGCGCGTCAACCGCGACGAGCTCGTCGAGTTCCAGGTCGACGGCACCCACGGATCCGCGGTCGTCGGACTCTTCGGCGCGAAGATCCAGCCCCGCAACGCGACTCCGAAGCCGGTCTGGAACCCCGACCTCGAAGACAGCCACGACTACGACGCCGACTGGCAGAACGTCCCGACCAACGACGTCTTCCTCAACGGCTTCCGTCAGCAGTGGGAGGAGTACCTGGTCTCGTTCGTCGAGGGCACGAAGTACCCCTTCGACCTGCTCTCGGGCGCCCGCGGCGTGCAGTTCGCCGAGGCGGGGCTGACCTCCAGCGCCGAAGGCCGCAAGGTCGCGCTCACCCCGCTGACGTTGGGCTGAGCATGACCTCTCTCCGACTTCTCGACGCCGCGGGCGCGGTGACGGATGCCGAACTGCGCGAGGGCGGCGGGTACACGCGTCCGGCCTCTCCGCTGCAGAGCCGCGTCGCGTACGCCGCAGCCCATGTCGTGCCGAAGGTGCACGCCGACAACACCCCGGGGCAGCCCGCCGACATCGACTGGGACTCGACTCTGGCGTTCCGCCGCAACGTGTACTCGTGGGGTCTGGGCGTCGCCGACGCCATGGACACCGCTCAGCGGAACATGGGGCTGGATGCCGCGGCGACGCGCGAGCTCATCACGCGCAGCGCCGAGGTCGCCCGCGAGGAGGGCGGCTCGGTCGTGGTCGGCGTCAACACCGATCACGTCGCCGAGTCGCACATCTCGCTCGACCAGGTGATCGACGCCTACAAGGAGCAGCTGCACTTCACCGAGGAGCAGGGGGCGGGCCCGGTGCTCATGGCCTCTCGCCACCTCGCCCGTGTCGCTGAGAACGCCGACGACTACCGTCGTGTCTATCGCGAGGTGCTCTCGGCGGCCACGGGGCCGGTCGTGCTGCACTGGCTCGGCACGGCTTTCGACCCCGAGCTCGCCGGGTACTTCGGCGCGGACGACTGGCAGACGGCATCCGCTGTGCTGCTCGACGTGATCGCCGAGAACCCCGACAAGGTCGCCGGCGTGAAGATGAGCCTCCTGAACGCCGAGTCGGAGATCTCGGTGCGCGAGCGGCTGCCGCAGGGTGTGCGCATGTTCACCGGCGACGACTTCAACTACGTCGGCCTCATCGGCGGAGACACCGTGGGGCAGGGTGACGGGCACTCCGACGCGCTGCTCGGCGCGTTCGCGGCCATCACCCCGGTCGCCTCGGCGGCGATCCAGGCGCTCGATGCCGGGGACCCCGAGCTCTACCTCGAGATCCTCGGCCCGACCGAAGAGCTCAGCCGCCAGGTGTTCGCCGCTCCGACCTTCTATTACAAGACCGGTGTCGCCTTCCTCGCCTGGCTCAACGGGCACCAGCCCGCCTTCCAGATGGTCGGCGGGCTGCACTCGGCGCGCAGCCTTCCGCACCTCAGCCGCATCGTCGAGCTGGCGAACGCGTCGCTCGCCCTCGAGAATCCCGAACTCGCACGCGAGCGCTGGCACGGGATGCTGCGCCTGAACGGAGTGGACCTGTGACCGTCGACCCGCGCCTGTCGATCAACCAGGCCACGATCAAGCACGCAGACCTCGCGACGGCGCTGCGGGTGACGGCGGATGCCGGCATCCAGGCGATCGGCCTGTGGCGCGAGCCCGTTAATGAGGTCGGGCTCGACGTCGCCGCGCAGATGCTCGCCGATTCGGGGCTGCGCGTCACGACCCACTGCCGCGGTGGTTTCTTCACCCTTCCGGAGGGGCCGGATCGCATCGCTGCGCTCGACGACAACCGCCGAGCGATCGAGGAGACCGCGACCCTCGCCGCCGCGGGCGCCGACGGATCGACGGCCGTGCTCGTGCTCGTGGCCGGCGGCATCCCGGTGGGATCGCGCGATCTGATCGGCGCGCGCGAGCGTGTGCGCGACGCGATCGGCGTGCTCGCGTCCGACGCGAAGGCGGCGGGCGTGACGCTCGCGATCGAGCCCCTGCATCCGATGTACGCCTCCGACCGCGCGGTCGTCTCGACGCTCGGGCAGGCGCTCGACATCGCGGCCGATTTCGACGCCGATGTGGTGGGAGCCGCCGTCGACACGTTCCACATCTGGTGGGATCCGCAGGTGCTCGAGCAGATCACGCGCGCCGGCCGCGAAGGGCGCATCGCGACGTACCAGGTGTGCGACTGGAAGACCCCGCTCGCCGCCGATGTGCTGCTGTCGCGGCACTACACGGGTGACGGCGTGATCGACTTCGGCTCGCTCACGCGGGCCGTGATCGACACCGGATACGACCGTGACATCGAGGTCGAGATCTTCAACGCCGACATCTGGGCGGACGCTCCCGAGCAGGTCGTCCGTCGTACGGCCGAGACCTTCGGCACCGCGATCTCGCCGCATCTGCGCTGACGGCCGCCGAGATTCGGTCGGGGTCGGGGTCCGGTCGGGCACCGGCCGCAAACCCCCGCGAGTGGGCCACGCTTCCACCGTCTGCAGGACCCGAGCACGGATGCAGGGCCGTGACACCGTTTCTGTCCTGCATCCGTGTCTGCGTCCTGCAGATGGGAGGGGGTGCGGCGGTCTTCTCGTCGGACCGGACCGGACCAGACCGGACCAGACAAGACAAGACCGGACCGTTCGCCGGGAGCACGTGCAGGACCCGAGCACGGATGCAGGGCCATGACACCGTTTCCGTCCTGCATCCGTGCCTGGGTCCTGCAGACGGGACGGGGTGCGGCGGTCTTCTCGTCGGTCCGGTCCGGACCGGACAAGACCGAACCGGACCGGACCGGACCGTTCGCCGGAGCACGGATGCAGGACCCGAGCACGGATGCAGGGCCGTGACACCGTTTCTGTCCTGCATCCGTGCCTGGGTCCTGCAGACGGGACGGGGTGCGGCGGACTTCTCGTCGGACCGGACAGGGCCGGACCGGTCCGGACGCCGCCGAAGACCGGATCCCCACCCGGGAACCGCCCACCTGTACGCGGCGGTCGCGCACGGCGCAAGCCCCGAGACACCCCGCCGAACGATTGAGAGGATGACGTCATGACGAAGATCCGCCCAGGACTCTGCTCGGTGACCTTCCGGTCGCTGAGCGCCGAACAGGTGGTCGACCTCGCTGCCGACGCCCGACTCGAGGTCATCGAGTGGGGAGCCGATTCGCACGTGCTGCCCGGCGACGTCGAGCAGGCCGCGAGGGTGGCGACGCTCACGACGGATGCCGGGCTCGTCGCGTGCTCCTACGGCTCGTACTTCCGTGCCGGTGCCGACGAGCCGATCACCCCCGTGCTCGACACCGCCGAGGCGCTCGGTGTCGATCGCGTGCGCGTCTGGGCTGGGCCGATCGGGTCCGACGAGGCGTCGCCGCAGGACTGGGCGTCGACGATCGCCCGACTGCAGGATGCTGTCGATGAGGCCGCCGCCCGGGGAATCTCGCTCGCGCTCGAGTTCCACTCCGGGACGCTCGCCGACACCGCCCCGACGACGCTGCGGGTGCTCGACGAGGTGGCTCGGCCGACGCTCAGCTCGTACTGGCAGCCGACGGTCGGTGCCACGGTCGATGCGGTGCTCGACGAGTACCGCGCGGTCGCCGACCGGGTCAGCGCCGCGCACGTGTTCTCGTGGTGGCCGGATCACGAGAGGCTTCCGCTGCGGGCGAGGGATGCCCTGTGGACCCGCTTCTTCGCGGAGGCGCTGTCCGCGACGACTCCGCCCCGCGATGCGCTGCTCGAGTTCGTACCCGGCGATGATCCGACGCTGCTGCGCGGCGAGGCGGCGACGCTGCGCGCCTACCTCTCCCTCTGAGCCATGCGCCCCCGCAGCCCGGTCGCCGGACCCTCCCCGGCATCGCCCTCACCGCGCAGTATGCTCAGGGCATGAGTCAGCAGGAAAGCCCTTCCCGCGTGCGTCAGCCGCGGCATTCGCGGGGCGCGGCCCCGACCCTGCACGACGTCGCCCGTGAGGCCGGGGTCTCGCTCGCCACGGCATCCCGTGTTCTCAACGGATCCGAGCGCAAGGTGGCCGAGTCCTTCCGCGAGCGCGTCGAGCAGGCGGCCGCCGAACTGGGCTACACGGCGAACGCATCGGCGCAGGCGACCGCCCGAGGAAGTTCGCCCGTCATCGCACTCCTGGTCGCCGACATCGCCGACCCCTACTTCGGACTCATCGCGGCCGGTGTCGCCCGCGGAGCCGACGAACAGGGCCTGGTCGTGACGATCGCGATCACCGAGCGAGATCCGGCACGCGAGGCGCGCATCGTGCGGGCCCTGCGTGGGCAGCGACCCCAGGGCCTGATCCTCGCCGCATCGCGCACGAACGAGCCGACGGACTCCGACACCTCACGCGAGCTCGCGGAGTACGCCCGCTTCGGTGGACGCGTGGTCACGTTCGGCGCCGGCAGCGCAGACAACCGCCATGTCGAGATCGACAACCGCGCCGGCGCCGAAGCGCTCGGTCGCCGCATGGCGTCTCTCGGATACCGCTCCGCCATCGCGATCGGTGCGGCCGAGGGAGTGCTGACGTCGGACGAGCGTCTCGCCGGATTCCGCGCCGGCTTCGAGACCGACGGCGGGGCGATCGAGCGGGTGATCCGCGGCGACTTCCGCCGCGAATCGGGTGCGCAGGCGATGACGGCGGCCCTCGCCGACGGCGTCGAACCCGGCACCCTCGTGTTCGGCATGAGCGACGTGGTCGCGATCGGAGCGATGGCGGCAATCCGCGAGGCCGGTCGTGAGGTCGGCGCCGACATCGCGGTCTGCGGCTTCGATGACGTGCCCTCGAGCAGCGATGTCACCCCGGCCCTCACCACCGTGCGCGTGCCGCTCAGCGAGGTCGGATATCAGGCCTTCCGTGCGACGGTCGACGCCGACTGGCAGCAGGCTCCGCTTCCGCTCGAGGTCATCGTGCGGGCGAGCACCCCCGGACTCACCCGATGACCCGCGTGGTGCTGGCGCCGGACAGCTTCAAGGGCACGATCACCGCGGCGGATGCGGCGGCATCCCTCGCCGAAGGCTGGTCATCGGTCGAGCCGACCGCGACGTTCGTGCACCGCCCCATGGCTGACGGCGGCGAGGGCACCGTCGCCGCGTTCGAGGCGGCCGTGCCGGGAGCGCGACGCATGCCGGTCGTCGTCGACGGACCCGCGGGGCTGCCGCTGGAGACGAGCTGGCTGCTGCTTCCCGTCTCGGGGGATTCTCCCGGGGGGACCGCCGTCGTCGACCTCGCCTCGACCTCGGGTATCGAACTGCTCGACGAACTGCGTCCGTGGGATGCCGACACCACCGGATTCGGTCAGGCGATCGCCGCAGCCCTCGACCACGGCGTCACGCGACTGGTCGTCGGCATCGGGTCGAGCGCGTCGACCGACGGCGGCACCGGGATGCTGACCGCCCTCGGTGCGCGATTCCTCGATGCCGCCGGTGAGCCGGTCGCGCGAGGAGCCCGCGGTCTCGCCGACATCGCCTCCGTCGACCTGAGCGGTTTGCGCACGGCGCCGCGGGTGCGCGTGCTCACCGACGTCACGAATCCCCTCGTCGGCCCGCGGGGCGCCGCCGCCGTGTTCGGACCGCAGAAGGGTCTCGTCGGCCCGGAGCTCGCCGCGGTGGATGCCGGACTAGCGGGCCTCGCCGAACTGCTCGGCCTCGACTCCGCACTGCCGGGCACCGGAGCGGCCGGTGGCACGGGCGGTGCGCTGGTCGTCTGGGGTGCGACGCTCGCCCCGGGCGCTGCCGAGGTGGCGGACCTGATCGGCCTCGCCGGCGCGATCGCCGACGCCGACCATGTCATCACAGGGGAGGGGTCGTACGACGGTCAGTCCGGAGACGGCAAGGTACCCTCGTTCATCGCCGGCCTCGCGTCGACGACCGGTGCGACCGCACTGCTCGCCGCCGGACGCATCACGGCCGACTCCGACACCGCGCTGTTCACGGCATCCGCGTCGCTCACCGAGATCGCCGGATCCTCGGATGCCGCGCTCGCCGACCCCGCCCGCTGGTTGCGCGAGGCCGGAGCCCTGCTCGCCCGCTCGGTCTGACGCATCGCCTCCGCGCGCGTCGGCCCGCGGTGGGGTTCGCTGTTGCGCAGCATCCGTCCGCATCCTTCCGCATCCTTCCGCCCGGGTTGCCCCCGCCCCCGCAGCATCCGCCCGCCAGCCAGTCGGGACCACTTTCGCAGCCGGCTCGCCAGTCGGGGCCACTTTCGCATCGGGATCGGCCGTTTCGGGTGCGTAATTGACCCCGCACACGCAGGGGGCGAGCACGAGGACCGGAAGGCATCTCCGCCCGCCAGCCGGGGTCAATTTCGCACCGGGATCGGCCGTTTCGGATGCGTAATTGACCCCGCACACGCAGGGGGCGGCGAGATAGGGCGCGAGGGCATCTCCGTCCGCCAGTCGGGGTCAATTTCGCATCGCGGATGCCAGTCGGGGTCACGTTCGCACCGGGATCTGCCGTTTCGGTTGCGTTATTGGCCCCGCACGCACGAGGAGGGGATGCCGTGGGGCAGTCCGCCCCCGGATTCTTCACGCGGGCGTTCCGCCACGAAAGCGTTCCGCCCGGATGCACTTCTGCCCCCACACGGGCGACGTGCGGGGGCAGAAGAACAGCCCGAAGGACGCGGGGATCAGCCCCCGAGGGCGGCGGACACCACGGCTCGCGCCTCGGCCTGCACCTCGGCGAGGTGCTCCGGGCCGCGCAGGCTCTCGGCATACAGCTTGTAGACGTCTTCCGTGCCCGAGGGGCGGGCGGCGAACCAGGCGTGCTCGGTCTGCACCTTGAGGCCGCCGATCGCCGCACCGTTGCCGGGGGCGTGCGACAGCTTGGCGGTGATCTCCTCACCCGCGAGGGTCGTCGCCGAGACGGCATCCGGAGCGAGCTTGCCCAGCGTCGCCTTCTGCGCGGGCGTCGCCGGGGCGTCGACGCGCTGGTAGGCCGACGAGCCGAAGGCCTGCTCCAGCTCGGCGTACCGCTCCGACGGCGTCTTGCCGGTGACCGCGATGATCTCGGCCGCGAGCAGGCACAGCAGGATGCCGTCCTTGTCGGTCGACCAGACGGTACCGTCCTTGCGGAGGAACGATGCTCCGGCCGACTCCTCGCCGCCGAACGCGACCGAGCCGTCGAGCAGACCGGGCACGAACCACTTGAAGCCCACCGGCACCTCGAGGAGGCGGCGTCCGAGCGATTCGGCCACCCGGTCGATGATCATCGACGACACGAGGGTCTTGCCGATCGCGGCGTCGCGCGGCCACTCGGAGCGGTGCGAGAACAGGTAGTCGATCGCGACCGCGAGGTAGTGGTTCGGGTTCATGAGCCCGGCGTCGGGGGTGACGATGCCGTGGCGGTCGGCATCCGCGTCGTTGCCCGTCAGCACATCGTAGTCGCCCTTCTTGGCGACGAGCGAGGCCATGGCCGACGGGGAGGACGGATCCATGCGGATCTTCTCGTCCCAGTCGAGTGTCATGAAGCGCCAGGTCGGGTCGACCTCGGGGTTCACGACGGTCAGGTCGAGGTCGTAGACCTCCTTGATGAGCGCCCAGTACTCGACGGATGCGCCACCGAGCGGATCGGCGCCGATGCGCACTCCGGCGGTGCGGATGGCGTCGATGTCGATGATCGTTGCCAGGTCGCGCACGTAGGCGTCACGGAAGTCGTACCCCGGAAGCGCGTCCCAGTCGATGTCGGCGAACCGCTCGCGCTTGACGTCGACGAGACCGCCGGCGATCAGCTCGTTGGCGCGGTCGGCGATCCAGCCGGTCGCGTCGGTGTCGGCCGGTCCGCCGTGCGGCGGGTTGTACTTGAAGCCGCCGTCGCGGGGCGGGTTGTGCGACGGGGTGACGACGATGCCGTCGGCACGGCCGGCGGCATCCGGCGCGAGGTCGCGGTTGAAGGTGAGGATCGCGTGGCTGAGCGCGGGCGTCGGCACCCAGGCGTCGCGCGAGTCGACGCGGACGTCGACGCCGTTGGCCACGAGCACCTCGATGGCGCTGCGCTCGGCGGGCAGCGAGAGCGCGTGGGTGTCGCGGCCGAGGAACAGGGGACCGGTGATCCCCTGGCTCGCGCGGTAGTCGACGATCGCCTGGGTGGTCGCCAGGATGTGGTTCTCGTTGAAGCTCTTGGTCAGCGACGACCCGCGGTGACCGCTGGTGCCGAACGCGACCCGCTCGGCGGCGACTCCGGGGTCGGGCACGCGGTCGTAGTAAGCGGCGATCAGCTCGTCGACATCGATCAGATCAGATTCCTCGGCAGGGAGGCCGGCGCGGCTCGTCATGCAGACAGTCTGCCCCCATCTCGGCATCCGCGCATCTTCTGGGCGTGTGCCGGTGCCCTAAGGTGAAACGCGTGACTGAACGCCGCACCTACAGCTATCTCGGCCCCGCCGGAACATTCACCGAAGCGGCGCTCGAACAGGTCGCTGAAGCACGGGGTCAGGACTGGCGTGCCGTGCACAACGTCGGAGAAGCCCTCGCGGATGTGCTCGAGGGGCGCAGCGACGCCGCGATGATCGCGATCGAGAACTCGATCGAGGGCGGCGTCTCGACCACGCAGGATGCGCTGGCCACTCTGCCGGGCCTGCGGATCATCGGCGAGTACCTCGTGCCGGTGAACTTCGTGCTCGTGGCGCCTCGGGGCACGACCCTGGCAGACATCAGCGTGATCGCCGCTCACCCTGTCGCCTACGCTCAGTGCCACGGCTGGCTCGGGGAGCACCTCCCCAGGCACTCGCATGTGCCCGCGGCGAGCAACGTCGCGTCGGCGATCGGCATGCTCGACGGCGGTCTTCCCGCCCAGGCGGCCATCGCCGCCCCGGGCGTCGTGAAGCACCTCGACGTCGACGTGCTCGCCGAGGACATCGGCGACAACGCCCAGGCCGTCACCCGCTTCGTGCTCGTGACCCGCACCACCACGGCGCCGGCGCCGACGGGGGCCGACAAGACCTCGCTGATCGTCGAGCTGCCGAACGATCATCCCGGATCCCTGCTCGAGATGCTCGAGCAGTTCTCGACCCGCGGCATCAACCTCTCGCTGATCCAGTCGCGTCCGATCGGCGACGAGCTCGGCCGCTACCGGTTCGTGATCGACGCCGACGGCCACATCGAGCACGAGCGCATGGCCGACGCCCTGCTCGGCATCCGCCGCTTCAGCCCGAGGGTGGTGTTCCTCGGGTCGTATCCGCGAGCCGACCGGCAGATCGTGCAGTATCCCGAGCGCTACTCCGACGACATCTTCGTCGAGGCGCGCGACTGGCTGCGCGGCATCCTCAGCGGCGAGCCGGACGACTGAGCGCCGCCTCCACGATCAGACCGCGCGGAGCTCGACCAGAGCCCGCTTGAACTCGGGCATCGCCGAGTGCGGATCGACCCGGTCGTCGGTGAGCAGATTGGCGCTCTCGGCATCCGCGTAGTGGAACGGCAGGAACACCGTGTCGGGCCTGATGTCGTGCGTCAGCTCGGCCCGCGCCCGCAGGGTGCCGCGGGAGTTCGAGAGACGGATGCCGTCGCCCTCGCCGATCCCATGACGACGCGCGGTAGCGGGGTGCAGCTGCGCGACGAGATCGGGCCGCTTCTCGGTGAGCTCGGGGATGCGGCGGGTCTGCGCTCCGCTCTGGTACTGCTCGAGCAGGCGCCCGGTGATCAGGGTGAGCCGGTCGGCGCTCGCCGTCGGATGCTCCCGAGCCCGTACGGCGACGAGCTTCGCGCGCCCGTCTGCGTGCGCGAAGCGGTCGGCGAACAGTCGAGGGGTGCCGAGGCTCCCGATCGGGAAGGGCCAGTGCGCCTCGATGCCGAGGTCGAGCAGTTCGTGGCTGAGGCCGGAGTAGTCGGCGCGGCCGCCGGCGGAGGCGCGGGCCAGCTCGCCGAACACCTCCGACGGCACGAGGCTCCAGGTGCCGGGGGCGTCGAGGCGACGGGCGAGCTCGGCCATGATCCACAGCTCGCTGCGGGCGCCGGCGGGGGCGTCGACCGCTCGGCGGCGACGCAGCACGCGGCCCTCGAGGTTGGTCATCGTGCCCTCCTCCTCGGCCCACTGCAGCACGGGGAGCACGATGTCGGCGGCCTTCGCGGTCTCCGAGAGGAAGAAGTCCGAGACGACGAGCAGATCGAGCCGGCTCAGGGCCTCGCGCACGGTCGAGACGTTCGGCGCCGACACGAACACGTTCGAGCCGTGCACGAGCAGCGCTCGCACGCCGCCCGGGAGTCCGGCGCTCTGCAGCAGCTCGACCGCGGGGATGCCGGGCCCGGGAAGGTCGTCGGGGTCGACGCCCCACACGGCCGCGACCGAGGCGCGGGCGGCCGGGTCGCTGATCGACTGGTACCCCGGAAGCTGGTCGGCTTTCTGTCCGTGCTCGCGTCCGCCCTGGCCGTTGCCCTGACCGGTCAGCGTGCCGTAGCCGCACCCCGGTGTCCCCGGAAGACCCAGGAGCAGTGCGAGGTTGATGGCGGCCGTGGCGGTGTCGGTGCCGTCGACGTGCTGCTCGACGCCGCGGCCGGTGAGGATGTAGGTCGAGTCGGAGTCCGCCAGTCTGCGTGCCAGATCGCGGATGCTGCGCGCCGCCACCCCGGTGACGGTCTCGGCACGCTCGGGCCACCACGCCGACACCGACTGGCGGAGGGCGTCGAAGCCCGATGTGCGCTGGCGCACATAGCCGTCGTCGTAGAGCTCCTCGGCGATCACGACATGGATCACTGCGAGCAGCAGCGCGAGATCGGTGCCGGGCACCGGCTGCACGTGGATCCCGGCGCCGTCGGCGCTCAATCGTGCCGTCGAGCTGCGGCGAGGATCGACGACGATGAGACCGCCGCGGGCCCTGGCGCCCTGCAGATGCGAGACGAACGGCGGCATGGTGTCGCCGACGTTCGATCCCAGCAGCAGCACCGTCTCGGCGGTGTCGAGGTCGGTCAGCGGGAACGGCAGGCCGCGGTCGATTCCGAAGGAGCGGTTGGCGGCGGCCGCAGCGGATGACATGCAGAAGCGGCCGTTGTAGTCGATACGCGAGGTGCGCAGTGCGATGCGGGCGAACTTGCCCAACTGGTACGCCTTCTCGTTCGTGAGCCCGCCGCCGCCGAAGACGCCGACCGCATCGGGGCCGTCCTCCTCGGCGATCAGACGCAGCCGCGCGGCGATCAGATCGAGAGTCACGTCCCAGTCCGCCGGGTGCAGTTCGCCGTCGGTCCCGCGCACCAGGGGAGTGGTGAGGCGACCTGCGTCGGCGAGCAGCTCGGCCGAGGTCCACCCCTTCTTGCACAGCCCGCCGCGGTTCGTCGGGAAGTCGCGTCCGGCGACGGCGACCGGCAGCGGTGCGCCCACGGTCGGGGTCAGCGTCATCGCGCACTGCAGCGCGCAGTAGGGGCAGTGGGTGTCGGTCATGCGACGGCCCCCGCGTGGGCGTGCAGCATCTCGGTGATGCGGGCGCGGCATCCTCCGCATCCGGTGCCGGCGCGGGTGCACTCGCCGACCGCAGCCACCGACGAGCAGCCGTCGTCGATCGCGTCCTCGATCTGGCCGACGGTGACGGCGTTGCAGATGCAGAGGGTCGCGTCACGACCGGCCGGTGCGATCGCATCAGCGTCAGGATCATCGAGACGCAGCAGCAGCGAGCGGTCGGCGGGCAGCTCGCCGCCGCGCAGGTACAGCACGCTCAGTTCGGCCGCGGCCCGCGGCATCCCGACCGCCACGAATCCGGTGAGGATGCCGTCGCGCGTCGCCATCTTCACGTAGGTGCCGTGCTCGGGGTCGGCCCAGACGGCGATGCCGGGGGCATCCTCACCGGCCGGGACAGGGGCGAAGGGGTCGGCCGAGACGTCGCCCGCGGATGCGATGTCGACCAGCTCGCCCTTGAGCACGACGACGCCGGGGTGCTCGTCGGCGAACTCGCCCGGGTGGTCGTCGGCACTGTCGAGCTCGGCGGCGATGGCCGCGGCGAGCCAGCTCGCCTGACGCCAGCCGGGGCCGACGAGGCCGTGCGGTCCGCCCGGCACCTGGCGGTCGTGCAGGAACTCGGCGGGGTCGGCGATGTGGGCGCAGTCCCCGATCGCATGGATGCGCGGATCCGACCACGAACGCAGTGCGCCGTCGACGAGCACGCCGTTGCCGACGCGGAGTCCCGCGGCCTCGGCGAGCTCGGTGCGCGCCCTGACGCCGCACGACAGCACGAGCAGATCGCCCTCGATGCGCTTGCCGTCGGAGCTCGCGAGTGCACGGAACCGGCGGATGCCGTCGTCGCCCTCGACCCCGATCACTCCCTCGGCTCGGGTGTGCGGCACCAGCGTGACGCCGGCCGAGGCGAGAGCGGTCGAGAGGATGCTCGCCGACCCCCGGTCGAGTTGGCGGGGCATCGGCATCGGACCGAAGTGGGCCACGGAGGGCACGGCGCCGGCGTCCGCGAGCAGCATGGCGAGCTCGATCCCCAGCACGCCGGCTCCGAGCACCACGACCCGGCCGCCGCGTGCGACCACGGCGCGCACCTGCTCGGCATCCGACAGATCGCGGAGCACGCAGACCCCCGAGGTCAGGCTGCTGTCGAGGCCGGTGGTGTCCGGACCGAGCGTCTCGAGGCCTTCGAGCGACGGGACGATCGATCGCGCGCCGGTCGCGAGCACCAGGCGGTCATACCCGACGGCCGATCCGTCGACCAGCTCGACGACCCGCGCATCCCGATCGATCCGCACCGCTCGCGCCCCCAGCCGCAGATCCACACCGGTGAGGCTCGCGGCAGTGGCGAGAGTGAGCTCGTCGGACGAGGCCTCGCCCACGGCGTATTCCGCGAGCAGCACCCGGTTGTACGGATCCGCCGTCTCGGCGCCCAGCACGGTGACCGTCGCCCGACCCCCTGCCACGAGCGGCAGGAGCTCTTCAGCGAAGCGGATGCCGACAGGCCCCGCGCCGATGACGACGATGCGCTCGGTCATGGTCAGATCCGGTGTCCGGCGAGCGAGGGCCGAGGCATCAGATAGACGAAGACCGTGATGAGGAGCAGCACGATGTAGGCGGCGACGAATCCGCCGAATGCCGGAGCGTACGAACCTGTGCCGCTCTTCGCCGCCGCGAGAACCTGCGGGATCACGAATCCGCCGTAGGCGCCGATGGCCGAGATCAGCCCCAGGGCGGCCGCACCCTTGCGCTGGGTGCTGACAGCGAGCGCGTCGCCCGCGGTCGCGGCACCGCGTGCGGCGAAGACGTTGGGGATCATCCGGTAGGTCGCGCCGTTGCCGACGCCCGCCGCGACGAACAGCAGCAGGAAGCATCCGAGGAAGAGCGCGAAGCTGTTCGCCTCGAGAGTGACGAGCAGCGACAGGGCGCCGACGATCATGAGCGAGAACGCGGCGATCGTCATCCGTGCTCCGCCGAAGCGGTCGGCGAGCTTTCCTCCGTAGGGACGGGCGAGCGAGCCGACGAGGGCCCCGAGGAAGGCCAGCGACAGCGAGGCGCTGCCGATCTGGAACGTCGAGAACTCGGGGAAGGTGTCGGCGATGAGCTTCGGGAAGACGCTCGAGAAGCCGATGAACGATCCGAACGTGCCGATGTACAGCAGCGACAGCACCCACAGGTGCGGTTCGCGCAGTGCGGCGGCGGCCCCGGCGAAGTCCGCCTTGGCCGACGACAGGTTGTCCATGTGGCGCCATGCTCCCCACACGGCCACGAGGATCAGCGGCACCCACATCCAGCCGGCGAACGACAGGCTGAAGGTCGACGCGGCGGTGATCGACACGACGATCGGCACCGCGAGCTGGGCGACCGAGGTGCCAAGGTTGCCGCCGGCGGCGTTGAGCCCGAGCGCCCAGCCCTTCTCCTTCTGCGGGAAGAAGTAGGTGATGTTCGCCATGGAGCTGGCGAAGTTGCCGCCGCCGAAGCCGGCGAGAGCCGCGACGGCGAGCAGCACGCCGAACGGGGTCTCGGGATCCTGCACGACGATGCCGAGCAGGACGGCGGGGATCAGCAGCAGCAGCGCCGAGACGATGGTCCAGTTGCGTCCGCCGAAGCGGGCGACGAGGAACGTGTACGGGAACCGCAGCGTCGCGCCGACGAGGCTCGGCAGCGAGATCAGCCAGAACGACTCGGTGGTGCTCAGAGTGAACCCGGCGGCGGGGAGCAGCACGATGACGATGCTCCAGAGCTGCCAGATGATGAAACCGAGGAACTCGGCGAAGATCGACCAGCCGAGGTTGCGGCGGGCGATCGCCTTGCCCTCGGTGGCCCAGAAGGCCGAATCCTCGGGGTTCCAGCCGTCGATCCACCGGCCGGGGCGGCGCGTGAGGGTCACGGCGGCGGTGTCGACGCTGCTTCTTCCGGTGATCTGGGACATCGCGGCTCCTGCGTTCGAGAGGTGAATGCTCTGAACGTAGGCGGCGGATGTTGCAGGGCCGCACGAGTGCGATTACCGGACGATTACTTCTCGATCACATCGGCGAGGTGGGCGATGAGAGAACTTCAGGAATCCTGTTCGTCGGCGCGCCATTCCCTGGCCAGCTCGGTGATGGTGGCGACCGCCGCAGCGGTGTCCTCGCGGCTGCCGCCCGCGCGACCTGCGGCGAGGCCGGCGAGGTAGGCGCTGAGCGGTGCGGCCGGGCGGGCGACGCCGTGCGCGACATCCCGGGCGAGATCCAGGAGCAGGGCGACATCGACGGACTCGCGATCGATCCCGAGCGCGCTGCAGACCGCCGTGGTCCAGTCGTCCAGGGCTTCGACCGGAAGGTGTTGCGGCTTGTCGGTCATATCGTCTCCTCGTCTGGTGCTCCGTCGCGCGGGGGCATCGGTGCCGCGGCGCGGGCCCGTTCGAGATCGTCCCACGTGTCGACATCCGTTGCCAGGTCTCCCGCCGGAATCGCGCTGATGCGCAGGCGCGCCAGCAGCGATCGCAACGACGCGTCGCGGCCGCCGTCGGGGAGAGCCGCGGCGGCGGATCGCAGGGCATCGGTGCGGTAGCGGCCGACGAGCCACTGCATGCGTCCCGACGCGTCGATCAGGCAGACGCCGTCGATGCCGTGCGCGCCATTCGTGCTGCGGGCGTCGTCGTCGCCACCCTTGCCGTCGGCGTCGGCGGAGAGGGGCGGATGCCGGCGCAGCAGCGCCACGGCGCCTTCGGCGTTCGGCAGGTCGGCCGCCAGCACCAGGACGTCGGCGGTGTCGACGAGAGCGAGGCCTGCGGCGATGCCGGCGACCGGTCCGCCGAACTCCGGGGTCTCCCGGGTCCATACGACGCGAACACGGGTCGGCGCCGGCGGACCAACGACCACGATGGGGTCGCAGCCGTCGACGGCGGCGATGGCGCGGTCGAGCAGGGTGCGGCCGCCGACCTCGAGCAACGGCTTGGCAGTCCCGTCGAGTCGTGAGGCCCGCCCGCCGGCGAGGATGATCGCGGCAGTCGGCCCGGACGCCGGTGTCGCGGCGTCCGGTGTCTCGGTCGTGCGCGTCCCGGTCACGAGAGCAGCATCACATCGACCAGGTCGCCTGCTGCGACGGCCGATATGTCGGCGGGCACGACGGCATAGGCATCCGCCCTGGCGAGTCCTGCCGCCAGATGCGCGCCCGACGACCCGTCGGCGGCCGCCGGGCGCACCGACCAGGCGGCCGGGTCGGATCGGTCGAGGGCGACGGGCACGTACTGCTGTCGTCCCACCGGGCTGCGCCACGCTGCGGTGCTGGCGAGGCGGAGCATCGGGCGCTGCAGTGCTGCGCGACCCTGGAGAGCGAGCAGCGCCGGCCGCACGAAGGCCTCGAACGACGCGGCGACGCTCGCCGGATTGCCGGGCAGTCCGAACACCAGCGCGTCGCCAAGGCGCCCGAAGGCCTGAGGCCTGCCCGGCTGCATGGCGACCGCCACGAACTCGATGCGATCGCGCAGCACGTTCTTCACGACCTCGTGGGCTCCGGCGCTGACTCCGCCGGACGTGACCACGACATCGACCCGCGCATCGACGAGCGCGCGATCGAGGAGTGCGGTGAAGGCAGCATCCTCGTCTGTCACCGTGTCGACCGAGACGACGTCGGCGCCCGTCTCCGCGCACAGCGCGGCGAGCAGCACCGAGTTCGACTCGGGGATCTGCCCGCGGGCGAGGCCGGCGCCGGGGTCGGCGAGCTCGCTGCCGGTCGAGATGACCGCGACGCGAGGACGACGATGCACCGGCACAGTGTCGATGCCGGTGGCCGCGATGGCCGTGAGCTGGAGCGGGCCGAGGGTGGTGCCCGCTGTCGCGACGACGGCTCCGGCGCGCAGCTCCTCGCCGCGGCGGCGGATGTTGGCACCCGCGCGAGTCGGCGCAGTGACCACGATCGCAGGCGCATCCCACGCCTGCAGGCCGTCGCGGGTGTGCTCGAAGGGCACGACGACGGTCGCCGTGTGCGGCACAGGCGCGCCGGTCATGATGCGTGCGGCCCGTCCCTCACGCAGCTCGGGTTCGTCGGCCGACCCCGCCGGGAGGTCGGCGACCACCGCGAGCTCGACGGGGTGCACGGCCGTGGCCGACTCGACGTCGGTGAACAGGACCGCGTATCCGTCCATCGCCGAGTTGTCGAACAGCGGCACATCGACCCGAGCGTGCACGGTCGCGGCGAGGATGCGGCCCGCCGCCTGCGCGAGCGGCACCGATTCGGCATCCAGCGGTCGGGTGGCGGCGATCACCGTCGCCCGCTGCTCCTCGACCGTCAGCATGCCGGAGGAGCGAGGGGAGTGGTGATTCGCATGCAGTCAGCGTACGACGGTCGCGGGGATGCCCCGCGACCGCGCCGCCCCTCTGCCCCTTGTTTCCCCGTTCGAAGTCAGTGCTCGCGGAACATCGGCCAACCGCTGCCCGGCAGCATGTGCGAGTGCAACGCGCCCTTCGCCGATTCCAGGGTCGGGTACGTGCCTGTCGCCGCATCGGACCCGGCCATGACGACGGTGTATCCCTCGTCGTCATGTCGGATGCTGCCGACGACGCCGTTCGTGCCGTACGCCACCCAGAGGGCCAGGGTCTTGGTAGTGCTCATCATCGAACCCCTTCCGTTGCGGGTGACCCTACGCCCCGGCGCACCGGAATACCAGCCCCTGACGCGGAGTCTTGGCGGCATTCGCCACATGGCGCCGGTGATGCGGGGCCAGTTGTGCATCGCAAACGGATGATCCGGATGCGGAACTGGCCCCGCCGGGACGCCGGATGCGGAACTGGCCCCGCCTGCGGGCGTGGGAGGGGCGGGGCGGGACGCAGAGATGTGCGAGCGTCAGCGACGGGATGCCATCGCGCGACGGATGCGGTCCATCAGCGGTCGCCCGTCGTCCAGGTCGAGCTGAGTCACGCGGATGACGATCCAGCCGAGGTCCTCGAGATCTCGCTGCCGCTGGATGTCGCGGCGCCACTGATCGCGACTCGTGCGGTGGCCGTCGCCCTCGTACTCGATCGAGATCCTGAGGTCGGGATAGGCCATGTCGCTGCGCGCGATGAGGAGTCCGTTCTCGTGGATCTCGTACTGCACGACGGGTTCAGGAAGACCTCCCGCGACGATGAGCAACCGCGTCTCGGTCTCCTTGGGCGATTCCACTCCTTCGCGCGCACGGGACAGCGCGTCACGGACTCGTCGAGAGCCGGGGAAGCGGCCCCAGGCCTGCAGGCGCTGTTCGATGTCGGTCTCTGTCAGGGGAGGGCGCCCCTGACGCAGCCCGGGATAGTTGTCGGCCGTGCTCAGCACTGCGTCGAGGGCGATGACCACCTGGTCGTCGGTCAGCGTCGCGGCGCACATGAACAGAGCCGCGGCCGGATCGACGACCGGAATTCCACCGATTCGCCAGGGATGGGCCCGTCCCTCTGCCAGGCGCCGGCCGGTGACGCCGCGGCGGCGGACGCGCGCCGAACCCGTCGTCACGACCACGAGGATCGGTGCCTCGACGTTCCAGATGCCGGGATGCGGATACCCCCACACGCGCATCGCCGTCTCCCCACCGATGAGCTGACCACGGTGCAGGAGGGGCGTGAGGGCGACGACGCGATCGAGTGGTGTGTCCGCGGCCGTGACCGAACGCACCCCGCGGAAGGGCCGGTCGATATCGCGCGCGGATGCGCGACCCCGACCAACACCGGCGGCCGCGGCCTGCCGCACGGAGAAATGGTGCCCGAGTTCGTCGGGCAGGAGTATCCGATGGCGCATCCCATCAGGCTCGCTGGTCGGATGTGTCTTCCTGGCCTGATGACCGCGAGATCCCGAGAGATGTGGACAAGTCGCGCCTGTGGACAGATTGAGCGCCGCGTTCTTCCGGCGTGGGGCGGGGCCACTTCTGTATCCGGTGCCGCGAGCGGGGCCAGTTCTGCATCGGGTGCCGCGAGCGGGGCCAGTTCTGCATCGGGTGCCGCGAGCGGGGCCACTTCTGCATCTGAAACCGGCGTTTCGGATGCACAAGTGGCCCCGCCTGGCGGCGGGATGCGGAAGTGGCCCCGCTCGCGTGCGCGAGCGCGCGCGGCGACCAGCGTGCGGCGACCAGCGCGGCGACCAGCGCCCGGCGACGAGCGCGCGACGGCCCAGCGCGCGACGGCACGCGGCGCCCCCTTCGCCTACAGCCCGGCGCCTATAGCGCGGCGCCCGCGGCGCCTACAGGGCGGCGGCGATGAGCTCGAGCGTCTGGGCGCGGCCGGCGGCGGCGTCACGAGGCTCGGACTCGTATGCACCGGCGACGGGCGACAGCATGACCTCGTCGACGCCGTACTTCTCGGCGAACGCGCGCACCTCGGCGGCGACCGACTCGCCGGTGCCGACGAACCAGCGCGAGCGGGCGGCTTCGACGACCTGGTCGGTCGCGGCATCCGATTCTGCGGCGAGGGCCTCTTCGACGGTCTCGAGTGCGATGAGCGGCTTGTTGAGGCGCAGGCGCGACATCATGCGCAGCTGCGGAAGGGCGCGCGCCTCGGCCTCTTCCTGCGTCGGCGCGGCGACGACGTTGACCGTGAGGAACGTCCGCGGCTCGGGGTGCTCTTCGCTCGGCTGGTAGCCGGTGCGGTAGAGGTCGAGTGCGCGTTCGAGGCCCTGTCCCGAGAAGTGGTTGGCGAAGACGTAGGGCAGGCCGTGGGATGCCGCGAGCTGCGCCGAGTAGTCGCTCGATCCGAGCAGCCACACCTCGGGGCTTCCGGTGGCGGCCGGGGTCGCGTGCACCGTGTACTCGCCACCCGAGGTGAAGCGCACGGTGGCGCCCTCGCCCGAGATGAGTGCGGCGATGTCCTGCACGTTGCGCGGGAACTGCTCGACGTCGCTGGTCGTGCCCGATCCACGCAGCAGCTGGGTGATGACGGGGTCGCTGCCGGGGGCGCGACCGAGGCCGAGGTCGATGCGTCCGGGCGCGATGGCCTCGAGGGCGGCGAACTGCTCGGCGACGATGAGCGGTGCATGGTTGGGGAGCATCACTCCGCCGGATCCGAGACGGATCTGCGTCGTGCGCATCGCGGCGGCGGCGATCAGCACCGGAGGAGTGGTGGATGCCACGGCCGGCATGTTGTGGTGCTCGGCGAACCAGTAGCGGCGGTAGCCGAGCCGGTCGGCGGTCGCGGCGAGATCGAGGGAGGAGGAGATCGCCTCGGCACTGGTCTGGCCGGTGCGAACCGGGACGAGGTCGAGGACGGAGAGCGCGGTGGAAGTCATCCCCGAATGCAACGGCGGGGGCGGGCGGGGCATTCCCGTCCGCCCCATCGTCGCCGGTGCGTCTCAGACAGCGACGAGACCTGCGGATGCCGAGGGCGCGAACTCCTCGGTGAGCGCGCGTCGCGTGAGGTGATAGCGGATGTGCCAGGCGGCGCTGAAGCTCTGCTCGGGAAGCTGGGCGAGGGCCGTTCGGTCATCGGGGCCGAGGCCGTCGCGGGCTGCTTCGCGGAGCAGGTCGTCTCGTGTCGCCGGGTACTCCATGCCGCGGAGGAACCGGTCGAGAGCAGAAGAGGGGCGCATGGGATCGTCCTTTCCGAAGGGAGAGCGGGGTGGGCCGGGGTGTGCGCCCCGGCCCACCGAAGGGTCAGGCGGTGATCGACTGTCGGTTGTCGCTCGACTCGACCTCGATCTTGCGGGGCTTCGCGCGCTCGCTGACCGGGATGATCACCGAGAGCACGCCGCTCTCGTACGAGGCGCTGATCGCGTCGAGGTCGACGCCGTCGCCGAGCGAGAACTGGCGGAGGAACGAGCCAGCGCCGCGTTCGCGTGCGAGCCAGCGGACGCCTTCGCGACCGTCGGCCGTGCGCTGCGCGCGGATCGTGAGCTGTCCGCCGTCGAGGTCGACGTCGATCGAGCCCGGATCGATGCCGGGGAGGTCGGCGTGCAGGATGTACCTGTCGCCGTCGCGGTAGAGGTCCACCGGCATGAGACGCGGTGCGCGGACGGAGTCCAGCACGCTCGCAGCGAAGCGGTCGAGCTGACTGAACGGATCGAAGGACATGGCCATGAGTGTCTCCTTTCGTGTGGCCCGAGCGGGCGTTCTCCGGTGCAGATTATCTGCAACCGTTGCTATAGATTTTTTATAGAACAACGCGAGATAGAATGCAAGTGCGTCGAGAGGGAGGTGCCCATGGGTGATCGTGATCCGAGCATGCCGGTCTACGGCATCGCCGTCGCCGCGCAGCTCAGCGGGGTCCCCGAGGCCAGCCTCCGACTCTTCGAGGCGAAGGGGCTGGTCACGCCAGCGCGCAGCGAGGGAGGCACGCGCCGCTACAGCGATGACGACCTCGAGCGCATCCGCCGGGTGACCGGGCTCCGCGTCGAGGGCATCAACATCGTCGGCATCCGTCGCGTGCTCGATCTGGAGGACGAGAACGCCGGCCTCCGCGACGAGCTCGCCGACGATCGCCCCTGATCCGCGGCCCGCTGCGCCCCGTGACCGACGCGGCTGCGCCCCGCGACCGACGCGGGAGGGCAGTACTTTAGGGGCATGGATGCCGAGATCTTCTACGTGCTCGTCGGTGCTGTCGTGGTGGCCGCGATCGCCCGATGGCGCGGCTGGCCGGCGCCGCTCCTCGTCACTGTCGTGGCGCTCGCGGCATCCTTCCTGCCCTTCGTGCCGGATGTCGAGATCGACGGCCATCTGCTGCTGAACCTCGTGCTGCCGCCGCTGCTCTATTCGGCGGCCCTGGACGTCTCGTTCGTCGGCTTCAAGCGCAGCCTCCCGCAGATCCGCCGGCTCGGCATCTGGCTCGTGCTGCTCACGGCACTCGCGGTGGGGTTCGTGGCCTGGTGGATCATGCCGTCGCTGACCCTGCCGGGCGCCCTGCTGCTCGGCGCGATCGTGGCGCCGCCGGATGCGGTGTCGGCCGCCGCGATCGGCCGCAAGCTCGGTCTGCCGCGCCGCATCATGACGGTGCTCTCGGGCGAGAGTCTGATCAACGATGCGACCTCGCTGACGCTGTACCGCGTGTTCGCGGCGATCCTCGCGGGCGCGACCGTGTCGGTGTGGGGCGGCGTGGGGCAGTTCCTGTTGGCCGTCGCCGTGGGTGTCGCGATCGGACTCGTCTTCGGCATCCTGCTGCATCAGCTCCGCATGCGGATCAACGATGCGGTCGTGATCGGGACCTTCGGCCTGCTCGCACCGTTCGGCGCCTATGCGATCGCCGAGCACCTGCTGGGTTCCGGAGTGCTCGCGGTCGTCGCGATGGGCCTGTACGTCGGATACAACTCGCCCCGCACCGACTACACGACCCGCCAGCAGGAGAAGCCGCTCTGGCTGTCGGCCGATCTGCTGCTCGAGAGCTTCGTGTTCGCGTACATCGGTCTGCAGTTCCCCCGGGTGCTCCGCGACCTCGGCAGCGAGTCCGTCGAGCAGATCCTCGTGCTGTCGGGCATCGTGCTGCTCGTCGTGCTCGTGGTGCGTCCGCTGTACATCTATCCGACGAGCGCGTGGGCGAACTTCCAGGACCGCAAGCGCCTTCAGCGCTGGGATCGCGGCGTCGAGAACGGGGAGTTCGAGAAACGTCACGAGAAGTCCCGGCGGTGGGGGCAGTTCACGGCCGACGAGCTGCGCACGCACATCGTGCGCGACCAGATGGCCGGGCTGCAGCTGACCTGGAAGGACAGCGCGGTGATCTCGTGGGCCGGTATGCGCGGCGTCGTGACGCTCGCGATCGCTCTCGCGGCCGCCGATCTCGCGACGCTCGACGAGGAGGCCTCGCACGCGATCGTCGTGGTGGCGTTCGTGGTGACCGTGGGCACGCTGCTGCTGCAGGGGCTCACGCTGCCGATGCTGATCCGCCGCCTCGGCATCGAGGGAGACGTCGATCACGACGACGATCAGCGTGCGCTCGCCGCGGTGCGGGAGAAGAGCCGAGAGGCCGGCAAGGCGTTCCTGGCCGAGAAGCGCGTCGAGTGGGAGGCCAAGTACGGTGAGGTCGACCTGGGAGTGTTCGATGCGTTCACGAAGCGCATGACCCGCGTCGAGAAGGACACCGAAGACGCGCAGCAGGTCGAGGATGCCGCAGCTCGCCCGTCCTTCGACGACCTGGCTGCCCTGAGCCGGGGATGGCTGCAGGTGCGCCGCGACATCCTTCTCGCGGAGAGGGACGCGGGCAACCTCGATGAAGAGCTCATGCGCGAGCTGATGACGGCGATGGATGCCGAGGAGCTCGCGCTCGACACCCGCGGTGCCACCCGCCAGCAGGGTCGCGCATAGCGGGAGACGGACGAGCGCCCCGCCCCGGAAGGGACGAGGCGCTCGGGCGGTGACGGAGAGAGGTCAGCGGGTGCTGGCCGGCTCGGTCTCGGATGCCGCGGCATCCGCCTCGGGTGCGTCGTCGTCGGCCGAGTCGTCGGCGAACGGCAGGCCCTCGCGGGGCGCGTTGTAGAGCTCCTCGTCGAGGATCCCCTCGCGCTTGGCGACGATGGTGGGCACGAGCGCCTGGCCCGCGACGTTGACCGCGGTGCGGCCCATGTCGAGGATCGGGTCGATCGCGAGCAGCAGGCCGACGCCCTCGAGCGGCAGGCCGAGCGTCGACAGCGTCAGGGTGAGCATCACGGTCGCTCCCGTGGTGCCCGCGGTGGCCGCCGAGCCGACGACCGAGACGAGCACGATCAGCAGGTACTGCACGAGGGTGAGTTCGATGCCGAAGAACTGCGCGACGAAGATCGCGGCGATGGCCGGATAGATGGCGGCGCAGCCGTCCATCTTGGTGGTCGCGCCGAACGGCACGGCGAAGGAGGCGTACGAGCGGGGAACGCCGAGGTTGCGCTCGGTCACGCGCTCGGTGAGGGGCAGGGTGCCGATCGACGAGCGGCTGACGAACGCCAGCTGCACGGCGGGCCAGACGCCCGAGAAGTACTGCCTGATCGACAGGCCGTTGGTCTTCACGAGCACCGGGTAGACGACGAAGAGCACCAGAGCGAGACCGATGTACACGGCGATCGCGAACCAGCCGAGCGAGGCGAGCTTCTCCCAGCCGTACTCGACGACCGCGGCGCCGATCAGGCCGAAGGTGCCGATGGGGGCGATGCGGATGATCCACCACAGCACGCGCTGGATGACCTTGAGCAGCGACTCCGTGAACGCGAGGAAGGGCTCGGCCTTCTTGCCGGCCTTGAGCGCCGCGATGCCGACGGCGACCGCGATCACGATGACCTGCAGGATGTTGAAGTTGACGCTCGAGGAGAACGTGCCCTCGGTCGCGCCGGGGTTGGTGCTGACGCTGAGGCCGAGGAAGTTCTGCGGGATCAGACCGAGCAGGAAGTTCCACCAGGTGCCCACGGTGTAGGGCGCGCTCGGGGCGAGGTCGTCGCCGGCGCGCGACCCGGGCTGGATCACGAGTCCGAGCACGATGCCGATGCTCACGGCGATGAACGCGGTGATCGCGAACCACAGCAGCGTCTGACCGGCCAGTCGTGCGGCGTTCTGGACGCGCCGCAGGTTCGAGATGCTCGCCACGATCGCGGTGAAGATCAGCGGCACGACGGCCGTGCGCAGCAGCGTGACGTACGAGCTGCCGATCGTGTCGAGGGTGGCCGAGAGGCCGTTCGGCTCGTCGCCGGTCGCTCCGAGCTGACGGGCGATCAGGCCGGCGGCGATGCCGAGGACGAGTGCGGCGAGGATCTGGAAGCCGAACGACGTCAGCAGCTTCCGGACGGGACCGCGGGTGTCTGGCGCCTTCGTGGCGCGGACGGTGGTGCTCATTGGATCGGGGACTCCAGAATCGGTGCGCGCCGTGTGCGCGCTATCCGTCCACGCTAGGAGCCGCGCCCGCGACCGGAGGCGGAGATGACGAAGGATGACGGATGCCGCAGCATCCGTCATCCTTCGTGGTCGGCCCGGGGGTCAGCCCGCGCACTTCTCCAGGTTGTCGGTGAGGATCTGCGTGGTGAGTGCCTTGTCCTCTTCGCTGGACTGCTTGTCCTCGCCGTTGGCGATGTAGGTGAGGGTCTCATTGCTCAGGTCGGAGTCGACGAGGGCGTCGGCGAAGCAGGTCGCGACGTCGTCCGTCACGACGTCACCGAGTCCCTGCTCTTCGTAGACCTTCTGGATGCCGTCGGCGACGTCGTCGACCGCGGGGCGGGAAGTTCCCCCGCAGGCGGCCAGCGAGAAGGCGAGTGCGGCGATGGGCAGAGCCATGAGGATGCGGGAGGGTGTGCGCAGGTTCCGGTCGTTGAGCTTCATGCGGTCAACGCTATCGACCCACAGGAGATTCATAGAAGGGGTTGCGCTGAGCATGCCGTCAGTGATGCTGTCCCGCGGCCGTCACCCGAGGGCGGTCATCGAAACAGGAGCCCGCGCATCGCGGTCCCCCTACGCGAGCACCAGCAGGTCGCCGACCTCGCAGTCGAGCGCGTCGCAGATCGCGCGCAGGGTCGAGTACCGGATCGCCCGCGCGCGGTCGTTCTTGAGCACCGACAGGTTGACGATGCTCACCCCGACGCGTGCGCTCAGCTCGGTCAGCGTCAGCCCTCGCTCGGCGAGCAGCTCGTCGAGCCGGCAGTGGATGCCGGTGAGCTCGTCGTCGTTCTCCGCCGGGCTCATACGAGGCCCCGAGTCTCATCCTCGAGGGCCGCGTTCGTGCGCTGCAGGCGGATGCCCTGACGGAACGCTGCTGCGATGAGGCCCACCGCGACGCCGGTCGCGAAGATCGGGACGATGGACCAGAACTCGATCGGATGCACCGGCTCGCCCGAGCCGATGCCCACCGCGGCGGACACCCCGTTCAGCCCCAGTTTCTCGAGCAGCACGATGAACATCGGAGCGAGCACGAGGGTCCAGCCGATCGCGTCGAAGGCCCGTGCGTTGCTCCGCACGAAGAAGCGTCCGCGGAGGAAGTTCCAGGCGACGAGCATCACGCCGACGATGACGATCAGCGGGGCGAGCGCCCAGAGGACGAGAGAGCCGATGATCGCTGCGGTCGAAGCGGCGTCCACCCCGGTGGCGAACACCATCGCCTCCTGAGCGATCCCCTCGACCGACGCGGCTCCTGAGCCGACGGTCGCGTCGATCGGCTGCTCGTCGATCGGAATGGACCACGCGATACCTTGATCTCGGAAGGTCCCGAGCACCCGGAACACGGTGCTGATCGACGTGACCAGCAGAGCGGCTGCGCCGAAGAGGATCACGGTGATCGCATCCGCGGTCTGCGAACGTGTCGCGGTGGTCGTGCTCATCATCAGACGAGCCCGTCCGTGTCGCGCTGCAGCCGGTCGCCGATCACGAAGACCGTGCTGATGAGGGCGATGACGAACGCCCCGAGGACGAACGTGAACGGCTCGACGCTGATCACGGCGTTGTCCACCCCGTTGTCGGTGATCCTGGCGACCGTCGCGTTGGCCAGCATGTTGTCGAAGAAGCGCACGGTGGCGAACCCGACGAGGCCGGCGATCCCGGCGGTCGCGACGAGAGCGGTGTTGCGGCGGCTGAACACACGGCCGGTCAGCACGCTCCGCGCCAGCAGGATCAGGCATCCGATGACGAGGACGATCGTGAGGATCTGCGCGACCTGCCCGATGATGCCGGGCACGGCGGCGATCGCCGGAAGCTGCGGGGCGGTGATGATCGCACTGTCGAGACCGACCGTGATGGAGTCGCCGGTGCTGAGGGGCAGCTCGACAGGCGCCGTCGAGCCGACGAACTCGACCAGCACGGGCACGTCGACCCCGCGAGCCAGTTCGATGATGCGGATGATCGAGAACACCGTGATGTAGGCGGCGATCAGTGCTCCTGCGATGCAGAAGCCGATCAGGGCTCCGGAATCGCCGCGAGAGATCGTGCGGTCCTTCGTCGAGGTCATCGTCCACTCCTTATCGAGAGTCGTTATTACCGATAATCGTTAACATAACGACTGTCGATAAGTCCGTCAACCCCGGTGGTCCAGGAGACGCGTCACCGGCGGTCACGGCACTATGCCGACGGCGAACACGGGCATACTGCCTGCGCACGGTGGTTACTCTCGATGTACAAGCGCTTCACGCGTCTTCGCCAGTGTCGAACAACACGTGCGAATAAGGAGTCACAGCATGTTCGAGAGATTCACGGACCGAGCCCGTCGAGTGGTCGTCCTCGCCCAAGAAGAGGCGAAGATGCTCAACCACAACTACATCGGCACTGAGCACATCCTGCTCGGCCTCATCCACGAGGGTGAGGGTGTCGCAGCCAAGGCGCTCGAAAGCCTCGGCATCTCCCTTGACGCCGTCCGCGAGCAGGTGCAGGACATCATCGGTCAGGGCCAGCAGCAGCCCACCGGTCACATCCCGTTCACGCCGCGCGCCAAGAAGGTGCTCGAGCTCAGCCTCCGCGAGGCCCTGCAGCTCGGTCACAACTACATCGGAACCGAGCACATCCTGCTCGGCCTCATCCGCGAGGGCGAGGGTGTCGCAGCGCAGGTCCTCGTCAAGCTCGGCGCCGACCTGAACAAGGTCCGCCAGCAGGTCATCCAGCTGCTCTCGGGTGCCCCCGGACGCGAGCCGGCAGCCGTCGGCGCGCAGTCGAACGACACCCCGAGCGCCCAGGGCGGCTCGCAGGTGCTCGACCAGTTCGGCCGCAACCTCACGCAGGCCGCGCGCGACAACAAGCTCGACCCGGTCATCGGGCGCGAGAAGGAGATCGAGCGGGTCATGCAGATCCTGTCTCGCCGCTCCAAGAACAACCCCGTCCTGATCGGTGAGCCCGGCGTCGGCAAGACCGCCGTCGTCGAGGGCCTCGCCCAGGCGATCGTCAAGGGCGATGTGCCCGAGACGCTGAAGGACAAGCAGCTCTACTCGCTCGACCTCGGCTCGCTCATCGCCGGTTCCCGCTACCGCGGTGACTTCGAAGAGCGTCTCAAGAAGGTCACCAAGGAGATCCGCACGCGCGGCGACATCATCGTCTTCATCGACGAGATCCACACCCTCGTGGGTGCGGGTGCCGCCGAGGGTGCGATCGACGCGGCCAGCATCCTCAAGCCGCTCCTCGCTCGTGGCGAGCTCCAGACCATCGGCGCCACCACCCTCGACGAGTACCGCAAGCACTTCGAGAAGGATGCCGCTCTCGAGCGCCGCTTCCAGTCGATCCAGGTGAACGAGCCGAGCCTCCCTCACACGATCAACATCCTCAAGGGGCTGCGCGACCGGTACGAGGCGCACCACAAGGTGCAGATCACCGACGGCGCGATCGTCGCGGCATCGAACCTCGCCGACCGCTACGTGTCGGACCGCTTCCTGCCCGACAAGGCCATCGACCTGATCGACGAGGCCGGCGCACGCCTGCGCCTCAGCATCCTGTCGAGCCCGCCCGAGCTGCGCGAATTCGACGAGAAGATCGCCAAGGTTCGCGAGCAGAAGGAAGTCGCATCCGAGGACCAGGACTTCGAGAAGGCCGCATCGCTGCGCGACGAGGAGAAGAGCCTCCTCGCCGAGCGCCTGCGCCTCGAGAAGCAGTGGCGTTCGGGTGACGTCGCGACCGCTGCGGTCGTCGACGAGGGTCTGATCGCCGAGGTGCTCGCACAGGCCACCGGCATCCCGGTCTTCAAGCTGACGGAAGAGGAGTCCTCGCGACTCGTCTTCATGGAGAAGGCGTTGCACCAGCGCGTCATCGGTCAGGAAGAGGCCATCGCGGCGCTCTCCAAGACGATCCGCCGTCAGCGCGCCGGCCTCAAGGACCCGAAGCGTCCCTCGGGCTCGTTCATCTTCGCCGGCCCCACGGGTGTCGGAAAGACCGAGCTCGCCAAGGCGCTCGCCGAGTTCCTGTTCGACGACGAAGCGGCTCTCATCTCGCTCGACATGAGCGAGTTCGGTGAGAAGCACACCGTCTCGCGTCTGTTCGGTGCCCCTCCCGGGTTCGTCGGATTCGAAGAGGGTGGCCAGCTCACCGAGAAGGTGCGCCGCAAGCCGTTCAGCGTGGTGCTGTTCGACGAGATCGAGAAGGCCCACCCGGACATCTTCAACTCGCTGCTGCAGATCCTCGAAGAGGGTCGCCTGACCGATGGTCAGGGCCGCGTGATCGACTTCAAGAACACCGTCATCATCATGACCACCAACCTCGGTGCGCGTGACATCGCCGGTGGTCCGGTCGGATTCCAGATCGAGGGCGTCAACTCGACGAACTACGAGCGGATGAAGGGCAAGGTCAACGAAGAGCTCAAGCGCAACTTCAAGCCCGAGTTCCTCAACCGTGTCGACGACATCATCGTGTTCCCGCAGCTGTCGAAGGAAGAGCTGGTGCAGATCGTCGATCTGTTCACGAAGCGCCTCGGCGAGCGTCTGCTCGACCGCGACATGACGATCGAGCTCTCGCAGGCCGCCAAGGAGCGTCTCATCGAGATCGGGTTCGACCCGGCGCTCGGTGCCCGTCCGCTGCGTCGCGCGATGCAGCACGAGGTCGAGGACCGTCTGTCGGAGAAGATCCTGCACGGCGAGCTGAACCCCGGCGACCACGTGAAGGTCGACGCGAAGGACGGCGAGTTCCTCTTCGAGCACGGTCCCCGTGGTGAGAAGGTCGCGGTCGGCGTCAACACCGGTGGAGCGATCTCCGGCACCCCCGACCTGGCGGTCGCCAGCGGGGAGTGACCTGATCACAGAAGGGGCGGATGCTGCGGCATCCGCCCCTTCTGCGTGTACGGGGGACTCCAGCACTCCGGCATTCCGGGCTCGCTCAGGGTCTGGGGAGGTGACGGGTTCTAGGCTTGACGGTGTGAGCGAGTACATCGTCCGGCCTGCGCGCAGCGCCGACATCATCGGCATCCGGAACCTCCTGCAGCCGATGGTCGAGCAGCGCATCCTGCTCGGCAAGGATCTCGCTGTGCTCTACGGCGCCGTGCAGGAGTTCGTCGTGGCCGAAGCCGACGGCGAGCTGATCGGATGCGGTGCGCTGCACGTCTTCTGGGAGGACCTCGGCGAGGTGCGCACCCTCATGGTCCGCGGGGACTGGCTGCACCACGGCGTCGGCGGCGCGATCGTCGGCGCGCTCGAAGAGCAGGCTCGCGAGCTCGGGCTCAGCCGACTGTTCTGCCTGACCTTCGAGGTCGACTTCTTCGGCCGCCGCGGATACTCGATCATCGGCGAACAGGTCGTCGACCCCGACGTCTACTCTCAGCTGCTGCGCAGCGGCGATGCGGGTGTCGAGGAGTTCCTCGATCTCGCGCATGTCAAGCCGAACACGCTCGGCAACACCAGGATGCTGAAGAGCCTCAACTAACCTGAATCAATGCCTCGCCACTCCGCCGCCGTCTATCGTCGCCGACGATTGGTGACCCTCGTCGCGGCGATCCTGCTCGTCGCCGTCATCGGCGCCGCGGTGTGGCTGCTCCTGGCACGCCCGTGGGCCAGCGCCGCCGAGGCGATGCCCTCGCCGAGTGCCTCGGCCTCGGGATCCCCGTCGCCGGATGCCACGACCTCCGAGTCGCCCGCAGCCGAGTCGCCGTCTCCTGAGCCGTCGGCCGATGAGACGCCCGGGATCGTCGCGTGCGAGGCCACGGACGTCGAGGTGGCTGCCGTGACGGATGCCGATTCGTACGATCCCGGGGTGCTGCCGCAGCTGTCGATATCGCTGACGAACCGCGGGTCGACCGACTGCGCGATCGACGTGGGGTCGACGACTCAGCGGATGACGGTGTCGAGCGGCACCGATGTCTGGTGGACGTCGACCGACTGCCAGGAGAACCCGAGCAGCATGGTCGCCACGCTCACCGCCGGCGCGACCGTGACGAGCAAGGTGCCGGTCACCTGGGACCGCACGCGGTCGAGCGTCGAGACCTGCGCGGACGAGAATCGGCCGCGAGCTCCCGGCGGCGGAGCGTCGTATCACGTCGCTGTCGAGATCGGCGGCTTCAAGGGCACGACGACGAAGCAGATCCTCCTGTACTGAGGCAAGAACTAGCCAAAGGTCTTGAATACAGTCCTGCACTCAGTTTCGGGTGACACTGCTGTTTCTTTGGGATACCATTGGAGTGACCCTCGCAGACTTGCGGCGCATGCCATCCCCAGTGGCGTCGAGCACAGCGTCCCCAGCGCTTCGACATGCCGCCCGAGGGTCCGTGGGCCCTCTCGAGTACCCCAGTCCCCAATGGATGACTCGAGAGGGCCCCTTTCTTCTCCGGGCTCGGTTTCGGACCGCGCTGCGGCATCCGCTGAATATGCTGGATGCATGGCAGCGAAGAAGTCGAAATCCGCGAAGAGCAAGCCCGCACCTGAGGATTTCCGGTCGGATGCCCTCGCCCAGGCGTTGGAGAAGCAGGACATCGCGGCGGTCGCTCTCGCACTGCGCCACGGCACCACGGTCGTGCCGCTCGTGAAGCCCGGCGCCCGCGACAATCCTCTCGACAGTGGCGAGGTCTGGACCTATCGCGACCCCAACTCGGGCGATCTGGCGCTGCTGCTGTTCAGCGATGCCAAGAACAAGCCGGCCAACCTCCCGCCGGGGGTCGGCATCTACAGTGCGGAGTGGCTGCGGAAGTTCCTCGGCGCGCACCCGATCACCACGGTGTTCCTCGACATCGCGGGACCGCACCCGATGCAGGCCTCTCCCGAGGAACTGCTCAAGGCCCTCGACGCCTGAGTAGCGGCGCGAGCTCGCGTGCTCTCGCGACCGGCGCAGGCCCCGCGGCCCGTGCGGGGTCACTTTCGCATCGGATGGTCTGTGCGGGGTCAGTTTCGCATCCCGATCGCCCGTTTGGGGTGTGGAAGTGGCCCCGCTTGACGGTGCGGTGCGGAAGTGGCCCCGCGGTGCGGTGCGGTGCGGTGCGGAAGTGGCCCCGCTTGGCGGTGTGGTGCGGAAGTGGCCCCGCTGACGGTGTTCGACCCGGCTGAGCGCGGGACAGGCGCTCATCGCCGCGAGCTCAGAACGGCGGGATGTCGGCGTCGCTGCGCCTGCTCGTGTTCCGCGCACGCACGTCGTTGAGCGCCGCACGCAGCGTCTTCGAGCGGTCGTCGACCACCTGGTCGTAGCCGAGCCGCGACGCCTCGGACCGACGCTGCGCCGACTGGGTGACGGGGCGGATCTCGCCGGCGAGGCTGAGCTCTCCGACGGCGGCGACCGTGCGAGGCACCGAGATCTGCTGGATCGACCCCGCCACGGCGATCGCGATCGCGAGGTCGGCCGCAGGCTCGGTGAAACGCACCCCGCCGACGGTCGAGACGTAGACGTCGAGGTTGCTCGTCTTGATGCCGGCGCGGCGTTCGAGGATCGCGAGCACCATCGCCACACGCGACGAGTCGAGTCCGTGCACCACTCGACGGGGATTCGGTGCGGTGGTGGTGATCGTCAGCGCCTGCACCTCGACCGGCAGCGCCCTGCGGCCCTCGAGCGAGATCGCGACGCAGGTTCCCGGCTCGGTGGCACCCTGTGAGAGGAAGAGACCGGACGGGTCGGGCACCTCGGAGATGCCCGCACCCGTCATCTCGAAGCAGCCGACCTCGTCGGTCGGACCGAAGCGGTTCTTCAGCGCGCGGATGAAACGCAGCGATGTCTGACGGTCGCCCTCGAAGTGGCAGACGACGTCGACGAGATGCTCGAGCACGCGCGGCCCGGCGACGGTGCCGTCTTTCGTCACGTGCCCGACGAGGATGACGGGCAGCCCGCGGTCCTTCGCGACGCGGATCAGCGTGGCCGCCACTTCTCGGACCTGGCTCGGCTGACCGGCCGCGCCGTCGATGAGCGACGACGACACGGTCTGCACCGAGTCGACGATCACGAGCTGCGGGGCGACCTCGTCGATGTGGCCGAGGATCGTCGCGAGGTCGGTCTCGCTCGCCAGGTAGAGCTCGTCGTGCAGCGCCCCCGTGCGCTCGGCGCGCAGGCGCACCTGTGCCGGAGACTCCTCGGCGCTCGCATAGAGCACCCGCCGGCCGGAGCGGGCGGCTTGAGCGGCGACCTCGAGCAGCAGCGTCGACTTGCCCACACCCGGTTCTCCGCTGAGCAGGATCGCCGCGCCGGGAACGATGCCCCCGCCGAGCACGCGGTCGAACTCGCCGACCCCGCTGGTGCGACGTGGAGCGTCTTCGGTGGTGATCTGCGTGATGGGTCGCGCGGCCTTCGCCGCGGTCGGCGCGAGCGGCGTGATCCGGCTCAGGATGCCCGTCTGGGTGCCCTGCTCCTGCACCGTTCCCCACTGCTGGCACTCGGCGCAGCGACCCACCCACTTGGCGGTCGTCCACCCGCATTCGGTGCAGACGTACGCAGGAGGGGCGGGTTTTCGGGTGGCCATGCAGCCAGGCTATCGCCGAGATCAGACATCCCTATCGCCTGGGGCATTATTCACGGCCGAACCACCCCATGGCGCCGAGCCCCCGCGGGATACTGGATCCATGGCCAACGGCGGGCCCGTCTGCGGGCCGATCTCGACCTTCTCGCGAGTGCAGATCCTGCACGCGCTGTTCGAAGGCGGCCCCCGCATCGATGGCGACGCCGAGCACGACGGCGGACCCGTCCGGACCCGCGGGGAGCGCACGATCGGCGAGCTGTGCGAGGCCACCGGCCTGCATCCCAACACGGTCCGCGAGCACCTGCAGCGCCTCATCGAAGGCGGCTACGTCATCCAGGCCAGTGAGCGCCGCACCACTCGCGGTCGTCCGCGCACGCTGTACAGCGCAGTGACCGGTGCGGCGGATGCCTCGAGTCCCATCGCCCGCGACAAAGCGAAGGCGGCCGCCGTCCGCGGCGATCTGCTGCGTCGGGTCCTGCCTGCGTCGGCATCCTCTCTCGGTCGCGATGCGACCTACCAGCTTGACGCCCTGATCGAACACTTGGAGGAGAGCGGCTTCGAGCCCGTCGTCGATGACGAGCAGCTCACCGTCGATCTCAGCCCGTGCCCCCATGCCGCGGGTCGCGCCGAAGACCGTCCGATGCTGTGCTCCGTGCACCTCGGCCTCATGCAGGGGGTGCTCACCGAAGCCGGTGGGCCGCTCGCCGCCGAGGCCGTTCGCACCTCCGCCCTGCCGGCGGACTGCACCGTGCAGCTGCGTCTGACGGAGATGTCCGCCGCCTAGGCGCGCATCTGCCTTATTCACGGTCGGCGGCCCATCGGGGCGGCAGGCCCGTCGTTAGCGTGGCACCCAGGGCACGGAAGAAGGAGTGGCTCATGGAATGGTTGGACCCGCTGGTCCTGTCTCGATGGCAGTTCGGTCTCACGACCGTCTATCACTACCTGTTCGTGCCGCTGACGATCGGCATGGCGCTCGTCGCCGCGATCTTCCAGACCGCGTGGGTGCGCACCGGCAAGGTGCAGTACCTGCACCTCACCCGGTTCTTCGGCAAGATCTTCCTCATCAACTTCGCCATGGGCGTCGTGACGGGCATCGTGCAGGAGTTCCAGTTCGGCATGAACTGGTCGGACTACTCGCGCTTCGTCGGCGACGTCTTCGGCGCTCCGCTCGCGTTCGAGGGGCTGCTCGCCTTCTTCTTCGAGGCCACGTTCATCGGCCTCTGGATCTTCGGATGGGACAAGCTGCCGCAGAAGCTGCACCTCGCCACGATCTGGTGCGTCTCGATCGGCAGCATCCTGTCGGCGTACTTCATCATCGCCGCGAACGCCTTCATGCAGAACCCGGTCGGGTACGTCTTCAACCCCGAGACCAACCGTGCCGAGCTCACCGACTTCTGGGCGCTGCTGACCAACCCGGTCGCGCTCGCCGCCTTCCCGCATACCATCTTCGGCGCGCTGATGTTCGCCGCCGGCGTCGTGATCTCGGTCTCGGCCTGGCACCTGGCACGCGGACAGCACTTCGACACCATGCGCATCTCGCTGAAGTTCGGCCTGTGGGCGATGATCTTCTCGACCGCCGGGGTCGTGCTCACGGGTGACCAGCTGGGCCTCGCGATGTATGCCGCTCAGCCGATGAAGATGGCAGCCGCCGAGGCGACCTTCAACACGGTGTGCGGGCCGGATGCCTCCTTCAGCCTCTTCACGCTGGGCACCCCAGACGGCAGCTCCGAGCTGTTCTCGATCCGCGTGCCGTACCTGCTGTCGCTGCTGTCGACCCACACGTTCGACGCGTGCGTGCACGGCATCAACGACCTCAACGCCGAGTACGCCACCACCTTCGCCGACACCGGACTCACCGAGTTCGCTCCGATCCTCTGGGTCACGTACTGGGCGTTCCGCTGGATGATCGGCCTCGGCATGGCCGCCGCCCTCGTCGCCGTGGTCGGCCTCTGGGTCACCCGCAAGGGCGCCAAGAACCCGCCGGCGCCGTGGATGTGGAAGCTCGCGATCTGGTCGTTCCCGCTCGCGCTCGTCGCCAACATCATGGGCTGGGTCTTCACCGAGATGGGCAGGCAGCCCTGGATCGTCTTCGGACTCATGACCACGCAGGACGGCGTCTCGCCGGGCGTCAGCGGCGTCGAGGTGCTGATCTCGCTGATCGCCTTCACGGCGATCTACGCCGCGCTCGCCGTGGTCGAGATCCGCCTCATCATCCGTGCGGCCCAGAAGGGTCCGGACACCGAAGAGCAGCCCCACGAGGAGACGGCCCAGCTGCCGTCCGTCGTGTACTGAGAAAGGGATCAGTCATGGAATACATGTGGTTCTGGATCGTCGCCTTCCTCTTCGTCGGCTACTTCGTGCTCGACGGGTTCGACTTCGGCGTGGGCATGTCGCTGCCGTTCCTCGGCAAGAACGACGTCTCGCGTCGCCAGGTCATCAACACGATCGGCCCCATCTGGGATCTCAATGAGACCTGGGTGATCGTCGCCGGCGCCTGCCTGTTCGCGTCGTTCCCCGAGTGGTACGCGACACTGTTCAGCGGGTTCTACCTGCCGCTGCTGCTGATCCTGCTCGCGCTGATCCTGCGCGGGGTGTCGTTCGAGTACCGGCACCAGCGTGAGGGCGCTCAGTGGAAGCGCGGCTTCGACCGGATGATCGTGATCGGCTCGGCCGTGCCCGCGCTGCTGTGGGGTGTCGCGTTCGGCAACATCGTGCAGGGCGTGGCGATCGACGAGAACCACATCTACGTGGGCGGGTTCTTCGCACTGCTGAACCCGTATTCGCTGCTCGTCGGCATCACGACGCTGCTGCTGTTCTTCCTGCACGGCGTGCTGTTCGTCTCGCTCAAGACCGACGGCCAGGTGCACGCGGACGCTCGTCGTCTGGTCAAGCTCGCCGCCGGGCCGACGGTGCTCGCCGCCGCGGGCACCGTGCTCTGGACGATCGGCATCGCCTGGGATCGCGAGTCTCCGCTCATGCTGATGGTCATCGGATGCGGTCTCGTCGCCGCGCTCGCCCTGATCGCGTCGGTGCTCTTCTCGATGCGCGGACGTGACGGACGGGCATTCACGGCGGGCGCCGTCACCGTGGCATCCGCTGTCGTGATGCTGTTCGCGGCGCTGTTCCCCTACGTGATGCCGTCGACGATCGACCCGGCCTTCAGCCTCACGATCGAGAACGCCTCGAGCACGCCGTATACGCTGACGATCATGAGCTGGACCGCCCTGATCGCCCTGCCGCTGGTGCTCGCGTACCAGACCTGGACGTACTGGATCTTCCGCAAGCGCGTTACCCGCAGCTCGATCGAGGGGCTCCGGCGCACGCGTGAGACACGACTTCTGCTCCGGTCGCAGTTCGCGCCGCCTCTCTGATCGGGGAGCGGCACGAACTGCGACCGGAGCGACCTGTCTGACCACGGCTGAGCGGATGGCGCGGTGAAGCCGGTCGACATCCGCCTGCTGCGGTATGCGAGCGCCGCCCGCGGATTCCTGCTGCTCTCCGGCGCGATCGGGGTCGTGCAGACCGCGGTGACCATCGCGTTCGCGTGGATGCTGACGGATGCCGTCACCGGCGCGCTCGCCGGGCGCGATGTCACGGCATCCCTGCTCTGGCTGCTCGGACTCGCGGCCCTGCGGGGCGTGCTGATCGCGGCCTCGGATGCCGCCGGGACCCGCGCCGCGGCGAAGACGGGCATGCAGCTGCGTGCCGCTCTGATCGCCGCCGTCGGCCGCCTCGGACCCGGATGGCTCGCGCAGCGCAATCAGGCTGGCCTCGCCGTCACCGCAGGGCACGGGCTGGAGGCGCTCGACGCGTACTTCGCCCGGTACATCCCGCAGCTCGTGCTCACCGTCATCGCGACGCCGGTGCTTCTCGCGGTCATGTGGTGGCAGGACTGGCCGAGTGGACTGACGGCGCTCATCACGCTGCCGCTGATCCCGTTGTTCCTGATCCTCATCGGCATCGCGACCCGCACGGTGCAGCGCACGCAGTGGCAGACGCTGCAGCGACTCGCGGCACGGTTCGCCGACACCGTGCAGGGGCTCTCGACGCTGCGTCTGTTCGGGCGCGAGCGCCGGGCCGCTGCGCAGATCGAGCACACGGCCGACCAGTACCGTCGCGAGACCATGAAGGTGCTGCGGTTCTCGTTCCTGTCGGGGTTCGCGATGGAGCTGCTGGCCTCGCTCGCGGTGGCGCTGATCGCCGTGGCGGTGGGCTTCCGGCTGCTGTCGGGTGACCTGTCGCTCGAGGTCGGGCTGTTCGTGCTGCTGCTCGCGCCCGAGACGTTCCTGCCGATCCGCCAGGTGGGCGTGCAGTTCCACGCCGCGTCCGAGGGGGTCGCGGCGACCGAGGATGTGTTCGAGGTGCTCGATGCGGCCGGGGCTCGGGAGGTCGGCGTTCACAATTCAGCACGGAACCGTGGCACGGTGTCGGGAGAAGAGCTGAGCGCTGGTTTTGGCCGTGTTCATGCTGAATTGCGAACGGGCGACGCGCGAGACCTCGTCGTCTCCGGTCTGCGCGTGCGCGATCTGCCGCCGGTCTCGTTCACAGCCGAGCCGGGAACCATCACGCTGATCGAGGGGCCGAGCGGCGCAGGCAAGTCGAGTCTGCTCGCGGCTCTGCGCGGTGCCGTCGAGTTCGAAGGCTCGGCTGCGGTCGCCGGAGTCGATGTGCGAGGTCGCGCGCCGTCGGAGTGGCTGGCCTGGAGCGGACAGCGCCCTCAGCTGAGTCGCGGCACGATCGCCGCGAATGTGGCGCTGGGGGATCCGGCACCGGATGCCGACGGCATCCGCCGTGCCCTGGATGAGGCGTGCGCGAACGACCTCGACCCTGCGCTCGAGCTGGGTGTGCAGGGCAGCGGGCTCTCGGGCGGACAGGCGCAGCGGGTCGCGGTCGCGCGGGCGCTGTATCGCCAGGCGCAGCGCCCCGACGCCGTGCTGGCGCTCGATGAACCGTCCAGTGCCTTGGACCCGGAGACCGAGCAGCGTCTGTGGAACTCACTGCGTGCGAGGGCGGATGCCGGGGCGACGGTGCTGCTCGTCTCGCACCGCCGGTCGGCACGGGACGTGGCCGATCAGGTCGTCGAACTGGGGGTGGGCGTGTGAGCGGCGCCAGCTCCGCCGCGCGTGTGCGCGGCATCCTGCGTCTCGCGCAGCCGCCGCTGCGTCGCTTCCTGCCCGGCGCGATCTGGGGCTTCCTCTCGGCGGGCGCTGCGGTGAGCCTTCTCGCGGTGAGCGGCTGGCTGATCGTCAGCGCCTCGATCGTCGACTCGCTCGTGCCGCTGTCGATCGCCGTCGTGGGTGTGCGGTTCTTCGCGGTGTCCCGTGCTGTCACCCGCTATCTCGAACGGCTGAGCGGACACGATGCGGCTCTGCGTCAGCTCGCCTCGACCCGCGCCGACATGGTGCGGCGGCTGACTCCGCTGTCGCCTGCCGGACTCGGACGCACCGACCGCGGGCGGGTGCTGTCGGCTCTGGTCGACGACGTCGAGAATCTGCAGAACCTGCCGCTGCGCGTGGTTCAGCCGCTCGCGGTGGCGGGGCTCGTGGCGCTCGGTGCAGTGGGGTTCCTCGCGTTCGTGTCGCTACCGGCTGCCCTGACCCTGGCCGCCTGTCTGGTGATCGCCGCAGCCGCGGCGATCGGACTCGGGTGGCTGTTCGGGTCGCGCGCCGAGGCCGCTGTCTCGCGTCGTCGAGGCGACCTGTCGGCGGCGCTCACCGACTACTTCGGCACGCTCGATGTGCTGCTCGCCTATGGAGCCGAGCCGCAGGCCCGCGAGCGGGTGCGGCAGGCGGATGCCGAGCTGCGCCGCGCCGTGAGCACGGCATCCCTGGCGCAGGCGATCGCAGCCGGCGTCGTGTCGGCGGTCGCGGGCGCGGCGTCGGTCTGGGCGCTGGCTGTCGCGGCTCCCGGGCTGACGACCGGGGCGATCGACGGACCCTGGCTCGCCGTGGCCGTGCTCGTTCCCATGGTCGTGTTCGAGGTCTTCGGCGCCGTGCCGATCGCCGCGGCATCCTGGCGCAGCGTGCGTTCGAGCGCCGAGCGCATCGTCGACGTGCTGCCGGCGGAGATGCCGGCCGAGCTGAGGTCGGACGACGGCGAGGATGTGGAGATCGTCGGAGTTCCCGCGCTGCGACTCCGTGATGTGCGCGCGTGGTGGCCCGGGGGGACGCCGGCGCTCCGAGGAGTCGACCTGGACCTGCGTCCGGGAGAGCGTGTGCTGGTGGCCGGTCCGAGCGGGGCGGGCAAGAGCTCGCTCGCTGCCGCGCTCGTGGGGTTCCTGCGGATCGAGGGGGAGTATTCCGTCGGAGGCATGAATGCGGCGGAACTCTCCGGTCCCGCGTTGCGACGCACGATCGGGCTGTGCGAGCAGAGTCCACAGCTGTTCGACGAAGACATCCGCCAGAACCTGCTGTTCGCCCGAGACTCCGCGACCGACGATGAGCTGCTCGCGGTGCTCGACCGCGTCGGCCTCGGCGCCTGGGTGCGCGAGCGGGGCGGACTGGATGCGCGGGTCGGCGACCGCGGCGGACTCGTGTCCGGCGGGCAGGCGCAGCGGATCGCTCTGGCTCGCGCGCTGCTCAGGGGCTTCCCGGTGCTGGTGCTCGACGAGCCGACCGCGGGTGTCGACCCCGATGCATCCGATGCGCTGCTGCGCGACCTGCTGCACGCGGCGGGGGAGCAGTCGGTGTTGCTGATCTCGCACGTCGCCCCGCCCGCGGGCGCCGTCGACCGGGTCGTGCGGTTGGACGACGGGCGCACGGTCGCGGAGTAGTCCGGCGGCTGTCGGGGTTCAGGGGCGACTTCTCGCCGCTAGCCCCGGGCACAGTGTCGGACGTCTAGGGCGGCGTGCCCTGGCATCCGTTCGTCCGTTCGGTGTGTCGGGGGTGGAGTCCGACGTCGTGCCGGGGTTCGCGAATGACAGGCCGCCCGGTGTCGTGTCGGCGACCGTGTGCAGGACGGAAGCACCGATGTCGGTTCAGAACCGCGTTCTGGTCCTGCATACGTGCATCGGTCCTGCAGACGGACGCCAGCCCGGCCGAGGTCAGATGCCGGACCTATCGGGGCGGGGCTCCGTCATCATGCGCGACCGAGGAAGCGCGGAGGTCAGACGCTGAGGTCGGCGCGCGGTTCCATCACGATGCCCTGCGCCTCGAAGACGCGGCGGCGCTCTTCGATGCGACGGTGGAGTTCGACCTGTGCGTCGTCGACGAGCTGCGGGTCGAGGTCGACGGTCGCCGGGTGCGGGTCGCCGTGGTTCGCCTCGATGTAGGCGTCGAGCTCGGGACCCGACGTCCACGAGGTGATGAGGGCGTACCGCGGGGTCGTGCCGCGATGCCAGACCGCGTGCCAGAAGCGCTGGGTGTCGACGATGATGCGGGATCCCTCGCGCAACGGGAGGCGGATCTCGGTCGCCGGGTCGAAGCGGTCGGAGCGCAGGAGAAGCAGCGAATTCGTGTCATCGGACAGGTTGTAGTAGCCGCGCACGACCCAGCCGGTGCCGTCTTCGTTGAGGCGGTTGTTGTCGTCCTGGTGCAGGTTGTAGACGGCATCCGCGTAGTCGTTGGGCTGCAGTTCGATGACGCGGCAGCGGCCGACTCCGGCGCCCGGCTCGAGGGCGCGTCGCTGCAGGGTCGGGGCGATCGCGACCTGCGACTCGACCCACACGCCGTCCTTGTCGGTGCGGGGAGGGGTCTGGTTCCAGAAGCCATTGCATTCGATCGCGCCGGCGTAGCTGGCGAGCGGCGCGAAGCGGGTGACGCCCGACGAGCGCCAGCCGATGTACTCGAGGTCGAGCCACTCCGCGGGATCGGATGCCTGATCGTGGTCGTCGAGCACGACGTAGCCGGTCTCTGCCAGTGCCTCCGATGTGATGAAGCCCATTGCGTCCCCTCCGTGCCTCGACTCCGCGGAGCACCCTGCGACGGATGCCTTTAGGACAGCCTAACTTGGAGGCGCGGCGTTCGCCCGAGAGGGTGCCGGAGAAAACACGCGCCGATACCCTGGATGCATGACTCAGCCGCAGGGTGCCCTCCTCGTGGGCAGTGTGAACTTCGACGACGCCGAGACCACGATGCGCATCGCCGCCGAACTGCTGGGTCCGCGACTCCGCCGCATCCCCGACGGTGAGGTCGGCAAGCGATTCCACTGGATCATGTTCCAGCCCGACGTGCTCGGCGAGGCCGACGGCATCGAGCGCATCGGCGACGAGCCCATCCCGTTCAGGGCCGGCATCGACGCTCGACCGCTGCGCATCGCCGACGGGGTGGATGCGGCGAGCATCCAGCTCCCGCCGCTGGGATATGCGGATGCCGCGATCGAGTCGTATGCGATCTTCTCGCGCCTGCGAGACGAGGGCGTCGTACCTGCCGCGACCCGCTTCCAAGTCTCACTTCCGACGACGGTCGCGGTCGTCTCGTCATTCTTCTTCGGCGATGACCGCGCCGCCATCGATCCGGTCTACACCGCCGCGCTGCGGCGCGAGGTCGACAGCATCCTCGCGGCGATCCCGCATGACGACCTCGCGATCCAGTGGGACGTGGCGAGCGAGATGGGGATCATCGAGGCCGCGCCGGCGTTCGGGCGGGTCATGGACGTGTGGTGGGAGGGCGACCCGTTGCCCGGTCTCGTCTCGCGCCTCGCAGGACTGATCGACGCCGTGCCGGCCGACGTCGAGGTCGGAGTGCACCTCTGCTACGGAGACGTCGCCGAGAAGCACTTCTTCGAGCCGACGGATGCGGCGAACCTCGTCCGCTACGCGAACGCCGTGATCGCCGCATCGGCCCGCCCGCTGACCTGGCTGCATCTGCCCGTGCCGATCGAACGCGATGACGAGGCGTACTTCGCGCCCCTCGCCGACCTCGCGTACGACGGTGAGCTGTACCTGGGGCTCGTTCATCGCGAAGATGGCGCGGAGGGAGCGGAGCGGCGGATCGCCGTGGCCCAGCGCTTCGCTCCGCAGTTCGGCGTCGCGACGGAGTGCGGCATCGGCCGGGCCCCCGAGGGGACGACCGACGGCATCCTGCGCACGCACGCGGAAGTCGCCGCCGCCTGGTGATCCGGTGCTGACCCACTCGATTCGCGCCGTGGCGCGGGTTGTCGTAAGCTAGTCCGCGGTGACGTGTCCGAGCGGCCGAAGGTGCAACTCTCGAAAAGTTGTGTAGGGTAACCCCCTACCGTGGGTTCAAATCCCACCGTCACCGCCACCACGAAGGCCCCGCATCCCCTGGAAACACTGGGATGCGGGGCCTTCGTCATGCCTGGAGTCTCGGTTTCGGTAACGCAGCGGTAACGGACTTATGCGAACGCCTAGGGCTCATCCCCGGCGGTTCAGGCCGCGAGTGCCGCCTCGAGAGTGGTCGTTGCCATGCCGAGAGCTTCGCCCACGAAGGCATTCGTGAGGTGACCCGCGTGGGTGCTGAGCCCCTTGGCGAGTGCCGCATCGGCCCGCACCGCCTCGTGCCAACCTCGGTCGGCCAGAGCGACTGCATACGGCAGGGTGGCATTCGTGAGCGAGATCGTCGACGTGCGCGGAACCGCTCCGGGCATGTTCGCCACGCAGTAGTAGATGGCGTCATGTACCGGGAAGGTGGGGTTATCGTGAGTCGTCGGACGTGACCCTTCGAAGCAACCGCCCTGATCGATGGCGATGTCGACGAGGACCGATCCGGGCCGCATGCGCGCGACCATGGCGTCGGTGACCAGCTTGGGGGCGGCTGCGCCCGGGATGAGAACCGACCCGATGACGAGATCGGCATCCGCGAGGTTCTCTGCGATCGTGTAGGGATTGGAGCGAAGAGTCGTGACTCGACCATCAAAACGCGCTTCGAGGGCACGGAGCCGGGAGAGGTTCACGTCGAGAATCGTGACCTCAGCCCCGAGCCCGACCGCCATCGCCGCGGCGTGCTCGCCGGCGACGCCACCGCCGATAACGACGACCTTGCCCTTGGGGGTGCCGGGCACTCCACCCAGAAGAAGACCTCGACCGCCTTGGGTGCGCATCAGCTGGTTCGCGCCGACCTGGGCAGACAAGCGCCCTGCGACCTCTGACATGGGAGAGAGGAGGGGCAGGCTGCGATCAGGCAGCTGCACCGTCTCGTAGGCGATCGCCGTCGTCCTGCTGTTCAGCAGAGCCTGTGTCAGGGGTGCGTCCGCTGCGAGATGCAGATAGGTGAAGAGGATCTGCCCGTCCCGCATCAGGGGGTACTCGCTGCCGATCGGCTCCTTGACCTTGAGAATCATGTCGGCAGCGGCCCAGACGGCCGAGGGGTCAGCGGCGAGCGTCGCCCCCGCCTGCTCGTACTCGTCGTCGGAGAAGGCGCTTCCCAATCCTGCGCCGGATTGCACGATGACGAAGTGGCCGTGGTCGACGAATTCGGCGACCCCCGCTGGTGTCACCGCGATCCGATTCTCGTTGTTCTTGATTTCCGTGGGGACACCGACGATCATCTCGTCCTGCTTTCTTGGTGTTGTTCGTGGTCTGACGATGCGCAGGCGCAGCGCTGCACCCGGAGGTCGACTCTGCGGCAGGTCTGCCACCGAGCTGTGGGCGCACGGCACCGCATCGAGCGCAGTGTCGTCTCCCGAGATCATGCGCGGCGCATCCCCCGGGCAGAGGTGCGCGCGGCACGGTGATGTCGAGAGGGATGTGCTTCACGCACACGTGTTGCGTCGCGCTAAGCGGTGAGGTGGATGTGGCCACGCACTGCTTCGCGTCGACGCGTCGAAGCAAGCGACCGAGTGATCGGTACGCGTTGCACCGCAGGCAGTGAAACCATGTGCGTCATGCACATGACGGCGATTCCCGAGCAAATATAGTCTCGCTGCACGCTCTAGAGATTCATTCACGTCACAAGACACAGCTGAAAGGCAGGGCACATGAACGATGAGGTTCTGATCGAGGATCCGAAACGCTACGTCGAAGAGTTCGTCGCCGAGCACGGGATCAAGGTGATCAAGATCGGTGCGCCCGACATCGACGGTCTGTGGCGAGGGAAGCGCTTGTCGGCGCAGTACTTCGTGGAGTCAGCGTTCCAGGCAGGCACGAATATCTGCAACATTCTCTTCGGATGGGATATCCAGGACGCGAGTATCCCGAACCTGACGTTCACCGGCTGGCACAGCGGATATCCCGACGTGAACCTCCGCCCGGATCTCACGACGCTCCGTACGGTTCCCGGGGAGCCGGGAGTGGCGTCGGTGATCTGTGACATCTACCAGCCCGATGGAACGCCGCTGGCATTGTCTCCACGAGGCGTGCTCCGGCGGGTGCTCGACCGGGCCAAGTCACTCGGCTATGAACCGGTGTGCGCCTACGAGTTCGAGTTCTATCTCTTCGAGGGAACGCCGCGGGAGCTTGCGCGTCGTGGCTGGCGCGATCTCGAGCCGATCTCGAGCGGGAACCACACCTACAACATGTATCGCGATTCCGGCACTGAGTATGTGATCGGACTCATTCGCGATCGCCTGGCGGAGCAGGGCGTCTTCATCGAGGCGAGCAACAGCGAACATGGCGCAGGACAGTTCGAGGTGAACATCCACTACGGCGATACGTTGCGGGCCGCGGACAGTGCGCTGATCCTGAAGCATACGGTCAAAGAGATCGCGGCAGCTCACGGACTGACTGCGTCGTTCATGGCGAAGATTCGGCCGGATCAGGCCGGCTCATCGGGACATGTGCATCAGAGCCTCGTCAGTGTCGAGGATGGTGATGCACTCTTCGCCAATCCGGAGAACCCCATCGAGCTGAGCGAGATCGGTCAGGCGTATCTCGCCGGACTTGTAGCCGGCGCCAGAGACTTCACGGCGCTTTACCTTCCGACGATCAACTCGTACAAGCGCGTTGAGGGCGGTCAGTGGGCCGGCTCGAGCGCCACGTGGGGTCTCGACAACCGGACGGTCGCCATTCGCAGCATCCCGTCTGCCGGACCGGCGGCGCGTGTGGAGAACAGGGTCCCGGGTGCCGACGCCAATCCGTATCTGGTTCTCGCGGCGAACGTCGCTGCCGGGCTCAGCGGGATCGAACGGAAGTTGACTCCGCCTCCGGCCGTCACCGGCAATGCGTACGAGCAGGACGACGACGCGTCGCCGCGACTGCCGCATTCTCTGGAAGCCGCCACGGAGGTCTTCGCTGAGAGCGCGCTCGCGAAGGAGTACTTCGGGGAGGACTTCGTGCAGCACTTCGCCGAAACGCGCAGGTGGGAAGTACGACAGTTCCAGAAGACCGTCACCGAGTGGGAGACGGCGCGCTACCTCGAGCACATCTAGATCCATCCCACACCACCGTTCTCGAAAGAAAGCAGAAAAGTAGAATCATGGGAAACCGACTTGAAGGACGTTTCGCCGCAGTCACCGGCGCCGCCAGCGGTAATGGACGTGCGATCGCGGAGAAGCTCTTGGCGGACGGCGCGAAGCTCGCCGCCATCGACCTCAACCTGGACGCGCTCGAAAAGGTGTTCGGGGGCAGGGACGACGTCATCAACATCCAGGCGAACGTCGCCGATGAGGTCAGCGTGAGGGCAGGGTTCGCGAAGATCGGTGAGGAGTTCGGTCGTCTGGACGTCCTCGTCAACAACGCCGGTATCGTAAAGTTCGGCACGTTCGAAGATCTCTCGGTCGCGGAATGGGATCAGGTCTTCGCCGTCAACTCGACTGGCCCGTTCATCGTCTCCCGCGAGGCGTACCCGCTGCTGAAGGCGGGCGACGGGGATCACACCCGTGCGATCGTGAACATCACGTCCGTCGAGGCGCATATCGTGATCTCTTCGAGCGGACATCCTCAGATCCACTACAACGCGTCCAAGGGTGCCCTGCTTCAGCTGACGCGTGCTCTTGCTGTCGAGGCTGCCTCATCGGGAATCCGCGTGAACGCGGTCGCTCCCGGATTCATCGAGACGCCGTTCACCGCCGAGACTCTGGGGAACGAAGAGGTGCGCAACTGGCTTCTCGAGCGCACTCCGATGGGACGTATCGGCAAGCCGGAGGATGTGGCAAACGGTGTAGCCTTCCTCGCCTCGGATGACGCGAGCTGGGTAACGGGAACGACGCTGTTTGTCGACGGTGGTTGGACGATCTACTGATGTCTCGTCCTCTCATCGCCGTCACCGCAGACCGGAGTTCTCAGCCGTCGGCCTTCGGCCCGCGGGACTCGACCCTGCAGGTGCTCAACTACTCCGAGGCGATCGTCTCGGCCGGTGGGCGGCCTGCACTCCTTCCCGCGACCGAGGTCATTCCTGAGGACCTTCTCGACGGCTTCGACGGTCTCATGCTCACGGGAGGGGGAGACCTGTCGCCTGAGATGTACGGGCAGGAGGCGGCTGACGCCGCTTACGGCATCAGCCCGATCCGAGATCGTTTCGAAACCGCGCTCGTGCGCGAAGCGCAGGAGCGCGGAATCCCGATCCTGGCCATCTGCCGTGGCCTTCAGCTGGTCAACGTCTTGCGCGGGGGCACGCTCGTTCAGCACCTCGACGGGCACTGGCAGTCGCGCGCCTCCGATGAGGCGGATCACGACGTGGAGATCGAGCAGGGGTCACGATTGGCCCAGATTGTGGGCGGCACATCAATGGGCGTCAACAGCTACCATCACCAGGCCATCGACCGCCTGGGTGCAGGCCTCGTCGTGACAGCCCGCGCCGGTGAGGTGGTCGAAGCCGTCGAGGATCCGACGGCCGACCTCGTCGCGGTGCAGTGGCATCCAGAACATCTGTTCCGCACATCGATCAACAATCACGCGCTCTTCGACGACCTGGTTCGCCGCGCCAGCGTGTGCAGGGAAAGGAAACCGGCTCATGTCTGACAACGAAACCCTCGCCGAGTTCGACTTCCACGGGAAGGCTCTCGACACCATCTTCGACGAATACGCGAAGATGCACGAGGCGAAGCCGGTGGGACACAGCTCCAAGTACGGCGGCTTCTGGTACATCTCCAAGAGCGATGACATCTTCGACGCCGAGCAGGATCCGGAGACGTGGTCGGTTGGCCCGTCGATGCTCCTCCCCTCGTTCGGCACCGACATGCCGCTCATCCCGATCGATATCGATCCTCCCACCCATGGGGGGTTCCGAAAGCTGCTGCTTCCGATGTTCACCCCGATGGCGATCGCGAAGCTGGAGCCGGGGATGCATGCCACCGCGGTCGAGCTCTCGAACCAGGTGAATGCAGCGTTCCAGTCAGACGGTGTGGTCGATGTCTCCTCGGCGTTCGCGCGACCGTACCCGACGATCATCTTCAGTCGGCTCGCGGGGTATCCGGAAGCGGATTGGCCGCTCTTCGATCAGTGGGTCGACGACATCATCTACGAGCGCACGGTGTCTCCGGAGACAGCGGCCGCGGCGTCGAACGACCTGATCGCCTACGTGCAGCGACTTATCGATGACGGCCGTTCGGGAACCGAGTTGCAGGGCATCAGCGGAGAACTGCTTCGGGCGACCATCGACGGTCGCCCTCTCACCGATGACGAGCTCACCTCCTACGGCTACCTGCTCTTCCTCGCGGGGCTGGATACCACGGCGTGGGCGATCCGTTCGTCGCTGTGGTATCTCGCGGGGAACAAGGAAGCACAGGCGCTGTTGCGTCGGGAGCCGGAGCGCATACCCGATGCGACAGAGGAGTTCCTCCGCACCCTGTCTCCGGTTCAGGCTATGGCGCGGACTGCCTTGCGCGACACGACCGTTCGCGGGCAGGAGATCAAGGCGGGCGAGCGGGCGATCCTCGTCTTCGGAGCGGGCAACCGCGACCCGGAGACCTATGAGAACCCGAACGAGATCGACATCACGCGGGAGAACAATCGCCATCTGGCGTTCGGTGGGGGCATCCACCGTTGTCTGGGTTCCAATCTCGGGCGCAAGGAAGTGAACATCTCGATGCAGCATTTCCTCGCGACGATTCCGGAGTTCGAACTCGCTGAAGATGCACCCTGGCATGGCGTCGGTCCCCTTCGCCTGCGACTGACCGGAGGTGAGTGATGACTGAGGTATGGGTCGATCCAGCGCGCTGTCAGGGGCATGCCCGGTGTTACATGTTGGCACCGGAGACGTTCTACATCGATGACGAAGGATACGGGCACGTGATTGAGGGGCGCGAAGGCTCCTACGAAGAGGAGAACGTCCGTAAAGCCATCCGCAACTGCCCTGAGCGCGCTATCAAGCTAGTGGAGTCGGGAGCATCGTGACGGGGCCTCTCGTGGTCGTCGGGGCTTCGGTCGCGACGACCGCCTTCATCGAACGGCTCCGTGAGCTTTCCTGGACTGATCCGGTGAGGGTGATCGACAGCGACCCGGATGCTCCTTACGACCGACCACCGCTGTCGAAGCACTACTTGATCGACGGCGAGGTTGAGGACATCGCCGTCGACTGGACCGATCTTGACGTGGAGCTCACCCGAGGGCGGGCGACCGGCGTCGATGCCGTCGGAGCGACCGTCACGGTCGAGCATCCGGACGGCACCGAGGAGGTCGTACCCTTCGGTCGACTCGTCCTCGCCACAGGGGCTCTACCGGTGCGTCTGCCGATCGAGCCGGAGGAGACGACTGTGCTGCGCAGCGCCGCTGACGCCAGGAGCCTCCGAGCGAGGACGTCGGCAGGGGAGTCGGTGGTGGTCATCGGGGCAGGTGCGATCGGCGTCGAGCTCGCGTCGTCCCTGGCCGCGCGCGGCTCTCGCGTGTCGCTGCTCGATCGCGCATCCGGTCCACTCGAGCGACTGCTCGCCGGCCACTTGAAAGAGGAAACCTCAAGGTGGCTCAGCGAGGCGGGGATTGACTGTCACTGGGAGGCCGACATCTCGCGCATCAGCGCCGTAGAAGGTGGATGGGTGGTCGAGCTTGCAGACGGCGCCGAGCTCTGCGGAGACGTTCTGATCAGCGCAGTCGGTGCGAGGCCGGCAGTCGAATGGTTGCGGGAGAGTGGGCTCCTCACCGGAGGGGCGCTGGTCGTCGACGATGAAGGGCGCGTCATCGCGGATGGCACCGCCCTCCCGAACGTCTTCGGGATCGGCGACGCGATCAGTTTCCGAGGGCTCGACGGTGCGCTGTGCCGCACCGAGAGCTGGGCGGAAGCACGACAACACGGCACACGACTCGCAGAGAACATCAGCGGGAGCGAACCTCAAGCTGCGCCCTTGCCATACTTCTGGACCGAGATCGCCGGGCGGAAACTTCAGGTGGTCGGAACCCTCCGCATGGGTGCGGTCACGTCGCTCGAGATGGAGAACCCCGACCGCCGCGCGGCGCTCTATCGTGTGGGGGACGAGGGGGCGGAGCCAGCCTGGATCGGGGTGAACGCCCAACCTCGGATCGCGAAGCTCCTCATGGGCGTGTAGATCGAAGCGGAGGGAAGAAACGGGGCATGTGCATCACGCACATGCCCCCGTTTCTTTGGGTACTTCCTGCACGCCGCTCGCGGGCCCGCGTCGGGGAGGGTTGATCTGTGATGGTGCGGAGGACTACCGCTCCCCGGTGAGAAGAGGATCGATGACGAACCTGGCTATTCCCGTATGGAATCCTGCAACCGAACTGCAGTTCGATTCCGTTCGTTCATTCAGCCGCGATGAAGTCGATGATGCGATCGCGCGGGCAGTCGAAGCGCAGAAGGCGTGGGCGCGTCTGCCTATCTCCGGCCGGCAGCAGTTCCTCTACGACCTCGCGGACTCCATCTCCGCGCATCGCGATGAGCTCGCCTCGTTGGAGTCGCGCGACGTCGGCAAGCCCCTCAGAGCTGCGCTCGCCGAAGCAGACAGCGTGGCCGCGGTCTTCCGCTACTACGCAGGCGTGATCGACAAACTCACGGGAGAGACGATCCCCGTCGACGGGGGCGTCGCCATGACCTTCCGTGAGGCAGTCGGCGTCGTCGGTGTGATCACCCCTTGGAACTTCCCGCTTCCGATCGCGAGCTGGAGCATCGCGCCGGCGCTCGCCGCTGGCAACGCCGTCATCGTCAAGCCCGCCAGCATGACGCCGATGTCGACCAGAAGGCTCGGAGAGCTCGCGGCAGAGGTCTCGCCGATCCCGGACCTGCTCCAGGTGGTCACCGGCAGCGGCGCCGAGGTCGGAGGGACGTTGATCGATGACCCCCGCGTCGGCAAGATCAGCTTCACGGGATCGACAGAGGTGGGACGTTCGATACTACGATCCAGTGCCGACACCATGAAGCGGGTGACGCTCGAGCTGGGGGGCAAGTCTGCCAACGTCGTCTTCGCGGACGCCGATATCGACCAGGCAGCCGCCGCCGCTCCCTGGGCAGTCTTCGACAACACCGGTCAGGATTGCTGCGCCCGAAGCAGGATCCTGGTGCAGAGGCCGGCCCTCGAGCGCTTCATGGAGGGCTTCGTAGAAGCAACCCGGGCGCTCCGCATCGGAGACCCATCCGACCTTTCCACGGATCTCGGGCCGCTGGTCTCGGCCGAGCATCGGCAGACCGTCTCATCTTTCGTCGATGATCGGCTGGATCTCGTCTACCGCGGTGAGACGCCGACTGGACCCGGTTACTGGATGGCACCTCATATCGCCATCGACGAAAATGCAACCACCCGAGCGGCTTCAGAAGAGATCTTCGGCCCGGTCGCGGTCGTCATCCCCTTCGACACGGAGGAGGATGCGATCCGTCTGGCGAACAACACGATCTACGGGCTGAGCGGCTCGGTCTGGACGCAGGATGTTGGACGTGCGTTCCGCGTCGCTCGTGGCATCGAGAGTGGCACGATCTCGGTCAACTCGAACTCCTCGATCCGCGTGCAGGTGCCGTTCGGTGGGTTCAAGCAGTCCGGTATCGGTCGCGAACTGGGAATGGAGGGCGTCAGGGGATTCACAGAGCCCAAGTCGGTCTTCATCTCGACGGGATCATGACGATCGATCTGGGCATCGACGAGGGGGGACGCACGATGACCGATAGCGAGACGGCTGAGCTGAGCATCCTGTTCGGAAGCCAGACGGGCAATGCCGAGTACCTCGCCTACCAGATCCATGCGAAGTCCGTGAAGAATGGCCTGGATGCAGGTTACGCATCTCTGAATGACTGGCTTGCCGACAGGGCGAGCGGAGTCAAGAGACTGCTCGTTGTGACCTCCACTCACGACAACGGCCACATGCCGGACAACGCCGCGGAGTTCTGGTCCTGGTTGCAGACGCTCGAGGGCGGCGCGCTGGACGGCTTGCCCTATGCGGTGCTGTCGATCGGTGATTCGATGTACGAGGACTTCTGCAAGGCGGGCCATGACATCGATCAGCGTCTGGAAGAACTCGGTGCCGTTCGCATCGTGGAGAGCATCGACTGTGACATCGACTTCGAGTTCAGCGCGGAGCGATGGGCGACACCGGCTGTACAGTCGCTCATCGACGCAACCGCATGGGATGGGTCGCTGCCGACGGAGTTGCCGCACGAGGCTGACGAAAAGCAGAGCCAGAGTGCGATCGGCGATCAGGCGTGCACAGCACGTATCACTGCATCGCGCGTGCTCTCGGCGCCGGGATCGACGAAGCGCGTCACCCATTACGAGCTGAGTTTCGATGCTGGCGGCTTCGACTACGCGCCGGGCGACTCCCTTTCCGTATTCGTCCAGAACAGCGATGCGCTTGTCGACCGGTGGATCGGACACTTCGGGGACCAGGAGCTCGCCGGAGGCTCCTTGAGGCAGGTACTCACTCACGAAGTCGAACTGCGACTTCCGCATCCCGGTCTCGTGGTCGGGCTGGCACGCCGGTGCCCGGAGAGTTCCCAGGCGGCAGCGATCGTGGCGCTCCTTCAATCGGGCGATCGGGAGGCGCTCGATGCATGGCTCTGGGGGCGAGACGTTCTGGATGTGGTGATCGACCTCGGGTGCGCGGACCTGTCCGTTGTGGAGATCATGCAGGAACTCCGCCCCCTGCAGCATCGGGACTACTCGATCTCATCGAGTCCGCTCCGAGATGACGGGCAGGTGCATCTCACGGTCGCCGGTGTGGAGTACGAGAGCCCGTACGGCCGCCACGCGGGTGCTGCGACGGACTATCTTCGAGCCCGGGCGGAAGACGGGCGAGAGTTCGAGGTGAGGCGCGTCCCGGCTCACGAATTCCGCCTCCCCGCCGATGACGTCCCCGTGATCATGATCGGTCCGGGTGTGGGCGTCGCGCCGTTCCGCGCGTTCCTCCGTGAACGAGACGCGCGGGGGCTGCCGGCGACAATTGGTTGTTCTTCGGAGATCAGCACCGCGCGTTCGACTGGTTGTATGAGGATGAGTTCGGTGATCTGCAGCTGCGGGGCATCCTCAGCCGCGTCGATCTCGCCTTCTCGCGCGACCAGGCCGCCAAACGCTACGTTCAGCACGCGATGCGCGAGAACGCGCGGGAGCTTCGCAAGTGGGTGGACGCGGGGGCGTACATCTTCGTCTGTGGTGACAAGGCCCGGATGGCTGCCGATGTCGATCGAGCGCTCGCGGAGATCCTGGGGGCCGGAGACGCGGTGGCGGGGGACACGTTGGTCGCCGAGCTCAAGCGTGCCGAGCGGTACGTCAAGGACGTCTACTGAGCGTCTGAAGGTGCCGCTTGCGAGCGAAGGGGTGGCGGTCCTGTCCAGACCGCCACCCCTTCGGTGTTCAGGCAGGACGCTCCGACGTGGAGAGTGCGAGCCAAGTCTGGACCACGGTGTCCGGGTTCAGCGACACCGACTGGATTCCCTGACGGACCAGCCACTCGGCGAACTCCGGATGATCACTCGGGCCCTGCCCGCAGATTCCGATGTACTTGTCGTTGCGTGCGCACGCGTCGATCGCCAGCGACAGGAGCTTCAACACGGCTGGATTTCGCTCGTCGAAGAGGTCCGCGACGATCGCACTGTCGCGGTCCAGCCCGAGGGTGAGCTGGGTCATGTCATTCGAGCCGATCGAGAACCCATCGAAGTACGCGAGGAACTCGTCCGCGAGCAACGCATTCGCGGGGAGCTCGCACATCATCATGATCTTGAGCCCGTTCTCTCCTCGACGAAGTCCGTGCTCGCCGAGAAGCTCCGTCACCGCGGACGCTTCCTCCACTGTGCGCACGAACGGCACCATCACCGCGACGTTTTCCAGCCCCATCTCATCCCGGACGAACCGGATGGCTTCGCACTCCATCTCGAAGCACCCGCGGAAGCCTTCGGATATGTACCGAGACGCACCGCGGTAGCCGAGCATCGGGTTCTCTTCGCGGGGCTCATACCGTTCGCCGCCGAGGAGGTTCGCGTACTCGTTCGACTTGAAATCCGAGAGGCGGACGATCACCGGCGCGGGAGCGAAGGCGGCCGCGATCGTCGACACGCCTTCAGCGACGCGCTGCACGAAGTATTGACGCGGACCGGCATACGCGGATGTGCGCTGCTCGATCTCCTCGCGAAGCGTATGCGGAAGTGATGACAGCTCGAGGAGCGCCTTCGGATGGATGCCGATCTGCCGATTGATGATGAACTCGAGCCTTGCGAGGCCGACACCGTGGTGAGGGAGTCGGGAGAAGGCGAATGCCTGGTCCGGTGTGCCGACGTTCATCATGATTCGCACGGGCGGGTCGGGCATCTCATCGAGGTGAGTCGTCTCCTCGACGAAATCGAGGAGACCGGCGTAGATTCGGCCGACGTCGCCCTCTGCGCAGCTGACCGTGACATCGATGCCGTCCGTGAGGATGTCAGTCGCGTCTCTCACGCCGACGACAGCAGGGATACCGAGTTCTCGTGCGATGATGGCGGCGTGGCAGGTGCGCCCTCCGCGATTCGTCACGATCGCGGAGGCACGCTTCATGATCGGCTCCCAGTCGGGGTCCGTCATATCTGCGACGAGGACGTCCCCCGTGCGGAACTGGTCCATGTCTGCGATGTCGTTCAACACCTTCACGGGTCCTGACCCGATCCGCTGACCGATCGCCCTTCCTTCCGCGACGACAGAGCCCGCCGTTATCAACCGGAATCGAGAGATCGTGTTCTGCGTGGCTCGGGAGACAACAGTTTCAGGGCGCGCTTGCAGGATGTAGAGCTCGCCATCCACGCCATCCTTGGCCCACTCGATGTCCATCGGCCTGTCATAGTGCTGTTCGATCGTCAACGCCTGGCGGCCAAGTTCTTCGACTTCAGCATCGGTGAGCGAGAACCGCCTTCTGTCGGAATCGCGGACGTCTGTGAAGACCGTGCTGGCGCCAGGCTCGCGACTGTCGGTGTATCGCATCGCGATCGCCTTGTCGCCCACAGTCCGCTTCAGGATCGCGGGTCTCCCGGCGCGGAGCCCCGGCTTGGAGACGTAGAACTCATCGGGGTTGACCGCGCCCTGCACGACGGCCTCGCCGAGTCCGTAGGCGCTGGTGATGAAGACCGCCTGATCGAAACCCGACTCGGTGTCGACGGTAAACATGACCCCTGAGGATCCGACATCGGAACGAACCATTCGTTGCACTCCCACGGAGAGCGCAACCTCCTCCTGGTCGAAGCCCTGGTGCACCCGGTAGGCAATCGCGCGATCGTTGTAGAGGGAGGCGAACACCGATCGCACTGCGATCAGGATGTTCTCGATCCCTCCGACGTTCAGGAAGGTCTCCTGTTGCCCGGCGAATGAGGCGTCAGGAAGGTCTTCCGCGGTCGCGCTGGAACGGACAGCCCACGTGACCGAGTCCGGCTCCGGATCCGACTCCACGAGCCGCTGGTATGAGTCGCGGATCTCGCTCTCGAGTGACTGCGGCAGCGGATGCTCCATGATGAGGCGCCGGATCTCTGCACCGATACGGGTGAGCTCGCGGATGTTCTCGATGTCCACTCCGGCGAGCATGCCGTCGATGGTGCCGGCGAGAGAGTCGTGCGCCAAGAAGTCCCGGTAGGCCGATGCTGTCGTCGCGAAGCCACGCGGCACCCGTACGCCGAGTGCGCTCAAATGGGACACCATCTCGCCCAATGAGGCGTTCTTGCCTCCGACCTGAGGCAGATCGGCCATACCCAGTTGCTCGAACCAGAGGATGTTGGTCATGGTGGTCTCCTTCGACGGGGTCACTTGCGCAGATTCAGGGTTTGCATCACGACAGCGGACATCTCTTCCACGCTTTTCGTGGCGGAGTTGAGGAAGGGGATGCCCGTGCTGCGATAGAGGTTCTCCGCACGCCGCAGCTCAGCGGTGCACTGGGGCAGGCTGGCATAGTGCGAATTGGGTCGTCGCTCGTGCCGGATCTGGCTCAGACGTAGAGGAGTCGTGGTCAGCCCGAAACAGCGATCGGCGTACGGAGCTATGCGGCCAGGCAGGTCCTCGTGAGGGAGGTCGTCGTCTGTCAGCGGGTAGTTGGCGACGCGAAGGCCGTACTGCAGCGCGAGGTACATCGACGTGGGGGTCTTGCCGCATCTGCTCGGCGCGATGATGATCACCTCGGCGTGCTCGAGAGCCCGGTAGCTCTGTCCGTCGTCGTGCTCGATGGTGTACTCGATCGCCTTCATGCGGCGGAAGTACCGTTCGGCATCGGCGAGTGAGTGGTAGCGTCCGAAGCCCTCTGATGAGGTTGCGTCGAGGGCGGCCTCGAGATCAGTGAGATGACCTCGCAACAGGTCGATCCGCACCGCGGGCACGTCGGCGAAGGCGCGGCTGATCTCGGCATCCTTCACGGTGAAGAAGACGATCGGTGGTTCCTGTTCTGCCGCGACGCGACGGATCGTCTCGACGACTTGGTGCGCTTCCTTCACGCTCTGGACGAACGACATCGTTCGGCGCACGAAGTCGAAGTCGGGGAAGTTCGCCAGCAACGCGTCTCCGAGGGTCTCCGCCGTGATGCCAGTGCTGTCGGATACGAAGAACACCATGCGTGGTCGGGAAGGAGTCGTCATCGGCTATCACCTCGCCACCACCCTCGTGGAAGCGAATGTTTCGGATGTGTGCGCGGCGCACTGCGTTCCTCACCTGCTTGTGCATCGGCTCCACAGGTGGAGGGCGCCGCGTGGCGAGACTCGGTCGACGTGGCGCTCGTGCGACGGCGACCCTGCCGGGTTCAGGTCCGCGGGTGCGGAGCCTGCCACGGCACATGGTCTTGAATGTGCCCGCGTAGTTGGACGGCCAGCTCCTCTAGTTGCGGGGCAGCGTAGTGATTCCTGTCCCAGGAGGCGTAAAGCGAGATCTGCAGCGGCTGACCTGCCGCATGCGCGGGGGCGGACTGGAGGCCGAAACGAGCCGGTTCCGTCACGAGAGCCCAACCATGCCCGGCTGCCGCGAGCGCTTGGGCGACGGTGCCGGTCGCGGCATCTCGCATGAGCCACGAACGTGATGGTGTCGACAGGCGTTCGCGCACTGCGGGCTGCACGCCGGTGCGGGGAACGATGAGCCATTGATCGTGGAGGGAGTCGAGATCCACTGGATTCGCATCGCCCCAACTGCCGGGCCGCTGAACAGTGATCGGAATGTCAGCGACGCAGAGCGAGGCTCGATCGTTCGGGGGTCGCATCGAGCTCACGCCGAGGTCGGCGTCACGTTCGATCGCATGGTTGATATCGGGGGCTTCGGTGAGTCGCAGGTCGACCACCGGTGGGTTGAGGTCGGCCATGTACGGGGCGATCACCAGGTCTGCCGTGGTGGGTGGGCACGCGATCACGAATGAGGATTGACCGTGCTTCGAGCGCATGAGGGCTTCGCCTCGTCGGAGCGCCTCGAGGACGCTCGTGCTGATGCTGAAGAGGGTCGCACCGGACGCGGTGAGCGCCATTCCCGTGTGCATCCGCCGAAAGAGGGCGGCTCCGAGGGAGTGCTCGAGTTGAGCGATCTTCTTCGACACAGCGGGCTGTGTGATGTGCAGGGAATTCGCTGCTGCAGTCACCGAGCCGAGCCGCGCGACCGCGACGAAGTAGGTGAGGCTTTGACTATCCATTCCCGCAGGTTATCGCCAACCGTCCTATTATTCATTGGACGTAATGGCCTGCTCTCCCCGAGACTCATCAACATCGCACCGACACGCGTGCGCATTCGAAGGGGAACGGTTATGCAAGGACGCTCGACCAGCCGCGAACGAACATCGGTCATCGGCGCGTTCATCGGCAACTCGCTCGAGTGGTTCGACTTCTTCGTGTTCGGCACGGCCAGTGCGCTCGTTTTCGGCCGCGTGTTCTTCCCTGAGATAGATGCGGGCGCCGCGCTGCTGGCTTCCTTCGCCACGCTGTGGGTCGGTTTTCTCACTCGGCCGCTGGGGGCGTTGATCTTCGGACACTTCGGCGACCGAGTCGGTCGCAAGAATGTGCTTCTCGTGACCCTGCTGCTCATGGGCACGGCGACGGCGTTGATCGGAGTGCTCCCGGGATACGCGCAGATCGGAATCCTTGCGCCGATTCTGCTGGTCGTCCTGCGCGCAGCACAGGGGCTGGCCGTCGGAGGCGAATGGGGTGGCGCTGTCCTCATCGCCACCGAGAACGCAGCTCCGGATCGCAAGACGATCGCGGCCGCATGGGTGCAGCAGGGGAGTCCCGTCGGGTCCCTGCTGGCCACCGGATCGTTCGCGCTCGTGGGGATGCTGCCCGATGAGCAGTTCTTCGAGTGGGGGTGGCGGATCCCTTTCCTCGCCTCGACGATCCTAGTCGTCGTCGGCATCGTTCTGCGGCTCCGGCTTCAAGAGTCAGAGGAGTTCGTCACGGCGAAGGCCGAAGGAAACGTCGAGAAGGCTCCGGCGCTTGCCGTGCTTCGTCGTGCCCCTCTCGTGCTCGTGCTGGGAATCGCGGCATCGGTCATCGCGATTGCAATGGCCTACTTCACCAACACGTTCCTACTGGCCTGGGCGACCGGCCCCCTGGGTATCGAGCGTCAGGTCATACTGAACGTTCTCGTCGGCGCCACGGTCGTGCAGTTCATCGCACAGTGGCTCGCGGGCCATGCGGCACAGAGGTTCGGTCGACTGCGGGTGATCTTGATCGGGCTCGGGCTGTCACTGGTCTTCGCGGTGCCGTTCTTCGCGGCCATCGACAGCGCGAACGTCGTACTCATCGCTGTGATGCTGTACGTCTCGTTCGCCGGCGTCACCATCTACTTCGCCGTGTACGCGAGCTTCCTCGCCTACGCGTTCCCGCCGGAGCTGCGGTACTCCGGAGTCTCACTCGCCTATCAACTGTGCTCGTCGGTGATCGGGGGATCGACGCCGCTGGTCGCCCAGTGGATCCTGAACGCCTCCGGCAACAACCCGTGGGCTGTGATGGCCTACTACGTCGCGCTGCTGCTGGCGACGACAGGTGGCGTCATCGGTCTCTACCGCGTCGGTTACCGGCGCCAGGCTTCGCTCGTCGCGGAGGCGGCACACGAAGGGGTGTCCGGCAAGTGACACGAGAGCATCTCGAGGTCTCGGGCGGGCCCTCCTACGCGCGCGGTAGCAGTCGCGGGCTCGCGCTGAGCACACGGCTGGGTGACGTCGTGGGGGGATACCTGTCGCTGTTCGCGATCGGGGGGCTCGACACCGACCGTGTGCGTGAACTGGCTTCGCGGATCGAAAAGAACACGGCGCAGTGGGACTCCCGGTACGTCGACGAGATGCACGGTATCGCGGCGGGAGCAGGCATCCCAGCATGGCAGGTGATCGCGTTGAACGGTCGGACCGAGATCATCTCCCAGTCCACCGCCATGTCGCCGGCCGAGTGCTCCGTGCTGGTCCGTGAGCGGGGCGCTCGGGGTCCCGTCGGGATTCAAACGTGGGATTGGCAGGACGAGTTCTCCTCGTTCTGGCATACCCAGACGGTTCATGGCAGTGCCCGGAGTTTCGTGGGGCTGACCGAGCATGGAATCCTCGCCAAGATCGGTGTGAACGATGCCGGGCTGGGTGTGTTCCTGAACATCCTCTCGAGCGCGAGTGACGAGGTGAGCGGGGTGCCGGTTCACCTTCTGCTCGCAGCGATCCTGGAAACCGCGGCGACTGTCTCAGACGCGATCGACCTGCTTCGCTCCGCTCCGATCGCCAGCTCGAGTGCGATCACCCTGATCGATCCGCACCGAGCCGTCACCGTGGAACTCAGCCCGGTGGGTATCGCCGTCATCGAGATGGGGGCACAGCGCCATCTCGCGCACACGAACCACTTTCTGAGCGATGGGCTCGTATCCGGCGAGAATCCCGGCAGCTTCGGCGACGACACCTATGCGCGATTGCAGTTGATCGACGAGCGGGCTGACGAAACGGAGTCGCCGTTCAGCCCGAGCGAGCTGGTTCCGCTGTTGCTGTCCGGCCCCGGCGAACCGCACCTGTGTTGCGTCCCAGAATCGGATGCACGATTCGGATTGAGATGGCGAACGCTGGCAACGGCGACCATCGACCCGTTGGGCCCTCTGATAAGCATCTTGGACGGAGCCCCGGCCGTGGCGGGTGACCTGCCCTGGCGCGACTTGTTCCCACGTCGCCCGCAAGCGATCAGTCGCTGAACGTCCACTCATCGAGAAGCGCATCCATCGCCGGAAGCGCGGCGGACAGGCGATCGAGGAGGTCGACGATCTCTTCCTCCGTGATGGTGAGCGGAGGGCAGATCATGATGGCGTTGTTGTACGGAGCGATCCCCGCGGGGTACACGATCAGTCCGTGCTCTCTGCAGAGCCGCACGAACGCCCCCGCCGCATTCCGGGAAACATCAGGGGTGCGCAGTGATTCGGCATCCGTCACGAACTCGAAGCCCCAGAGGAGGCCCCGACCGCGGATGTCTGCCATGCGTGGGTGCACGGCCTGGAGTTCGCGCAGCCCAGACTCGAGCTGCCGTCCGCGCTGTCGAGCGTTGTCGAACGCGTCTTCGCGTTCCAGGATGTCGAGCACAGCCAGGCACGTGGCGGCGCCGAGCGGATTTCCCGAGAAGGTATGTCCGAACGGGGCGACGCCGCTGCCGATCGCGAAAGCCTCGACGATCGGCCGGCGCAGGAGCACTCCCGCCACCGCTGCATAGCCACCGCTCATGCCCTTTCCCAGGAGCAGGAGGTCGGGCACGACTCCTTCGCCGCCACACGCGAACCACTCTCCAGCGCGCCCGATACCCGTGATCACTTCATCGACGATCAGCAGCACACCGAGGCGGTCGCACATCTCACGCAGCGCGGCGAGATAGCCGACAGGTGGGACGAGTACTCCGCCTGCGGCTCCCACGATGGGCTCGACGATCACCGCAGCAACCGTGTCAACATCTTCGGCGCGCACGGCGGACTCGAACTCTGCGACCACGCGGCGTCCGTACGCTTCCTCCGTTTCGCCGTCAGCGGCGAAACGCCAGGCGTGGGCGGGGGGCGCGACGGCGAACGGATGCAGCAGATCACCGTAGTCGGGACGACGGGCAGCGTGACCAGACATGGACAGCGCACCCATCGTCATGCCGTGGTAGCTGGTTCCACGGCCCAGGATCTTGGTCTTCCGCGGAAGACCCTTCTCCCGCCAGTACCCCACGGCTGTGCGGATGGCGTATTCGGAGGCTTCGGACCCGCTGTTGACGAAGAACGCGAAGTCCAGGTCGCCCGGAGCATGAGCGGTGAGACGCTCTGCGAGCTGTTCCGCAGGCCCGTTCGTGAACTGCGTGCGGTACGTGAAAGCGACGCCGCTGGCCTGGGCGCGGATCGCGTCGCCGATCTCGGCGACGCCGTGTCCGATGCTGGCCGTCATCGCACCACTGGACCCGTCGAGATACACCTTGCCGTCCGTGTCGTAGAGGTACACGCCACTGCCGTGAGTCACTTCGGGGTAGTGCTCGCGGATGTTCTGCTTGAGCAGTGCGCTGGAGGGCAGCTCGATCATCAGTCGTGCTTCTCGCTTTCGGTGGTCGTGGCGGCGTTGGCGAATGAACGAGTGGGGATGCGGACGGTGAGAGGGGCGAGTTGCTCTCCCTCTGCGTACGATCCGCCGAAGTGTTCAGGTCCCACCCCACTGAGGCGCACAGCGCAGTTGAGCCACATGGTGACGTCTCCGTCGTGGATGCGCGGAGGCAGGTCGATCGCGGCGATCTGCTGCTCGACTCCCCCACCTCGGTGGTGAGGCGGGCCAGCCCATCGCCGACGGTGATCCGAGGTCGGCTCACGGAGACGGACAGGAGGCCGTGGTGTGCCGTGAAGCTCACGGTGCCGCGGAACGACAGAATCATCGTTTCCCCGACGTGCGCGACGCCCGCCAAGGGAAAGAAGAACTCGCCGGTGCTCGTGACCGCCGCTCCCGCATTCCAGCCGATGTCTCCGTCGCGCATTCCGCGGATGTACTGCAGGAAGCTGTCCTTCACGCTCCACGCGAAACCCAGGTCTGCTCTGGCCGTGAAAGGGGATGCCGCGGGTGATCCTTCGTCGGCCGGCGCCGAGGCGCGAGACGTTCCGTCGATGCTCATGCTGCTCCTGCTTTCCTGCGCTGATTGCTTGTGCGGATGCTCATCCCGGATCAGACGGGAAGGTCGATCGCATCCACTCCGACGACGCGGCGTCCCTGGGAGAATGCCACCCCGTGTGCGGGGTCATGACCGCCGACGCCCGCGCTGCCCCAGAAAGTCTGCTCTGAGCCATCGGCGAGGTCGGCCATGAAGGTGCCGTTGATCCGGACTTCACCGGCGCGTATCCGCGAACCCGTCTGCAGAGCAGCTTCCTCGTCTTCGCCGAACACGTATCCATCGAGGCCTCCACCGGGGAGATTCGCGATCTCGACGGCCTCATCGACGGACTCCACCGCGTGCACCGAGAGCGCCGGACCGAACAGTTCGGTCCGAGCCGCAGTGGCATCAATATCGGTCACGATCGCGGGCTGGAAGAACCATCCGCCCAGATCGGGCAGAGTGCCTGCACGCAGAACCGTCGCACCGCCGGCGGCGTATTCTGCGAGCTGGGCTTCGAGCCGATCGTGGTGGACCCGATAGGCGAGCGGTCCGAGTTGGCTGTCGCCCGCGAACGAGTGGTCGATACGCAACGCGGCGGCCTGCAATACGAGAGCTTCCACGAGGTCGTCTCGGAGCTCCTTCGGAACGAGCACCTTGCCCGGCGCCTCGCACCACTGTCCGTTCAGGCGCGTTGTGCCCGCGATCAGCAGCGCTGCCGTGCGTTCGATGTCGGCATCCGGCTGAACGATCGCAGGATTGTTCGATCCCAACTCCAGCTGCACGACTGCCAGTGTCTCGGCGGCGGCGCGAGCCACCGCCCGACCGGCGGGGAGTCCGCCGGTGAAGCTGATGGCTCGAACCCGCGGGTCGCTCGCCAAACCGCTGCCGACGGCGCCCGCGCCATGGACGAGCTGTGCGGTCGCCCGGGGGAAGTCGTGTTCGTGCAGCACGGACTGCAGCAGTTCGAAAGCGATCTGAGCCCCGCTGGGTGTCCACTCTGACGGCTTCAGGATCACAGGAGAAGCCGCGCCGATCGCCCCGCTGACCTTCGAGACCGCAACGAACGTCGGAGCGTTCCACGGTGCGAGCACCAGCGTCGGCCCGAGTGCTCGGTGCAGCAGCCGAACGGCACGCCCTCCCGCTTCGAGCGAGTGACCATCGCCGATCTCATTGGTCTGTCGTGCCGTGGAGCGCACACGTGCACCGAGGAAAGACGCGAGCGTGCGCGTCGTCGCGATCGGATTGCCTGTGGAGATCGCATCCTGCACGGCGATGTCTTCGACGTGGGCATCGAGCGCATCCGCCCACGCCTCGAGGGCTGCGGCGCGGATGGCCGCGGGAATGCGGTCGAGTACCTGGGAGGTGTGGAGAGCATCGGCGGCGCGCAGCGCATCGTCCACGTCCCGCGCGGTGGCGCCCAACTGGGATGTGCGCTCGGCGCCGGAGTTCGGGTCGTGCAGCATGCCGAGCCGGTCGGCGGCCACGCGCCACTGGCCGTCGATGTAGAGGCGGGTCTCGACGATCGGGATCTCGTACATCACCAGGTCCCTTCTCCGAGCGCCACGACATTTCGAATGGACGAACGACTCGCCATGGCGGTGAATCCGTCATTGATCCCCGCGAGCGACACGGAGCCGGTCACCATCGCGTCCAGGTCGAGGCGACCCGAGCGGTAGTGGTCGGTGAGCGTGTCGATGTCGGCGAGGAAGCGGTTGCCGCCCATGTATGCGCCTTGCATTCGTCGATCTCCTTCGATGAGTTCAGAGGCTTCGATCGTGATCTGGCTGCCGGAGGGCATGAGGCCGAGGATCGTCGCGACGCCGCCCGAAGCCAGCAGTGAGAACGCCAGCTCGGCGGTCGCCGGTCGTCCGACCGCTTCGAACGCGTGGGTGACTCCTCCCGGTATGAGGTTCAGCACCGCATTCCGCACATCCTCGTCTGAGGAGTTCACGACATCCGTGGCACCGAGTCGGGTCGCCAGCGCGAGCTTCTCGTCATGCAGATCGATGGCGATGATGCGTCGCGCGCCGCTGAGTCGGGCTCCCTGGATCGCCGCCATGCCGACTCCACCGCATCCGATGACCGCGACGGTGTCGTTGGGACCGACGTGGGCGCCGTGAATCACGGCTCCCACGCCAGTGCTCACGCAGCATCCCAGCAGGGCCGCGACCGAAGGGGGAGGTCTGCGCCGACGACGGCGAGCGCGGATTCGGGAACCACGATCGCCTCGGCGAACGCCCCGATGGAGCCGAGCGACGTAATCGTTTCGCCGGCCTCATCGACGAGGAGGGGCTCCGCACGCTCGCGCATCTGACTGACGCGTGAGCAGCGAGTGGGCGTTCCCGATACGCACGCCGGGCACTGGCCGCAGCTCGGCGTGATGGTGACGACGACCCGGTCGCCGGGAGTGATGCGATTCACGCCGGGGCCGCAACGCTCGATGACTCCCGCAACCTCATGACCGAGAACCGCGGGAAGTGAGATGCCCATCGTCCCCTTGAGATAGTGGAGATCGCTGTGGCACAGGCCGGCCGCCGTGGTTCGCACCAGCACCTCACCGGACCCGGGCTCGTCCAGGTACACGGTCTCGAGCGCGAGCTGCTCGCCCGGCTCCCTCAGTACCGCCGCCTTCACCGGTATGCGTGGCATGTCATCCCCTTCAAGTTCACTCAGGGAATACTTGCGTGAACGCTCGAGTCACTCACGTGCAGGATGCACGTAGTGGACCGCTGCGGTGTGCGCGAGCGACATGGAATGAGCCGGTCGGCTCCGCATGCTGGGAACGTTGTGGACGGCGTTCAGGTTACAGGCGCCGAAGGCCTGAATATGGAGGATTTCGACATGGGTGATGATCAGCCGATCCGGATTACCGTGATCCAACCCGATGTGAAGGGGGACATCGATCGGATGGGGCGGTGGCTCAGCGACGAAGGCATCATTCTTCGCATCGTGCGGCCATTCGACGGCGACCTTGTCCCCCGCTCGGTCGAGGGCGACGGGCTGATCGTTCTGGGTGGGGCTATGGGAGCGCGCGACGAAGGTGAGTTCCCGTACCTTGCAGACATCAAGTCGCTGCTGCGCACTTCAGTCTCCGCACAGATCCCCGTGCTGGGTGTCTGCCTAGGCGCACAGATGCTCGCAGACGCGCTCGGGGGCGAGGTGGCGGTCGGTGCCCGCGGACTCGAAAGCGGGGTCGTGAAAGTCTCCATGCTCGAAGCATCCGCAAACGATCCGCTGATGCAGGATATGCCGGCTGAATTCCACATGCCGGCTCTACATTTCGACGCGGTTACTCGGCTACCCGAGGGGGCAGTTCTCCTCGGCACCGGGGACCGGTACCCGAACCAGGTCTTTCGCGTCGGCTCCGCATGGGGCGTGCAGTTTCACGCAGAGATATCTCCGGAGCGCTTCCTTGAGTGGCGCGATGAGGTGCCGGAGGCGATGCTGTCGCTGATCGATGAGCAGGCCCACGAGTTCACGGAGGCAGACGAGACGATCAGTGCCGACGCCAAGAATCTCGCGCAGCGGTTCGTGAGCGTGGTACGTGACCGTGTCGCATCCGCGAAGGCACGCTGAACGAGGGATGCCGCCCCAAAGTATGCGATATGCACACTTTGGGGCGCGATGATGGTCACCGATCACATCGGTGACCTCAGGGAAGGTCGCTACGTTGCCTCCAATCCCGAGAACGAGTTGAGCTCCTGGGGCCCGATCCCCACTCATCAGCGGGGCTGACCGCACATCAGGCTTTACGCACTGAGAGGTAACCCGAATGTCCACACACGCCACGAAGCGGAGTTCCGCCGAGTCGTCGACCGACCTCATGAAAGGGTCGATTCGATTCCTGACTATCGTGCTCATGGTTACGGCGGCGGCAGCGCCGCTGGTCGTCGTCTCCACCTACATTCCGATCTCGTATGCCTACGGGTCGGGATTCGCAACAGCGCTTACGTACGTCGCCGCGACGTTGATCCTCCTCGTGTTCTCCGTCGGCTTCGCTCAGATGGCCAAGCGGATCACGGCCGCCGGAGCGTTCTATAACTTCACCACGCAGGGCCTGGGTAAGCCCCTCGGTCTGGGCGCCGGCTGGACGGTGATGGCCGCGTACAGCATGATCGTGCCGGCGATCAGCGGAGGCTTCGGCTACTTCACTGCCCTGACGATGAAGACCTACCTCGGTTGGGACGTGCCCTGGTGGATCTGCAGCATCCTCGGCATCGGGCTGATGTGGCTCATCTCGTACTTCAAGGTGACCGTGGCAGGCCGCGTTCTCGGAATCGCGCTCTCGTTGGAGATCTTCGTGATCTTCATCCTGGCCACCTCCATCATCGTTCAAGGCGGTGCCCAGGGGCAGATGCCCGAAGTCTTCGACCCGTCCGGGTTCCTCGTCGCTCCGGCGATCGGCATCGGGTTCTTCTTCGCGTTCTGGTCGTGGATCGGTTTCGAGACGACGGCGATCTACGGCGAGGAGACCACCGATCCGAAGAAGGCGGTCCCTCGTGCGACGTACATCGCGGTGATCACGCTGGGCGTGTTCTACACGTTCGTCGCGTATGCCGGGCTCGTGGGGTTCGGAGATGAGTCGATGAGTCAGGCCGAAAGCCTGCTGGGTGACTACTTCTTCGTTCTGGCTGATGCGTACACCTGGCACCCGATCCGGATCATGCTCGACTTCCTCGTGATCACCAGCTTCTTCGCCTGCGCTTTCGCCTTCCACAACAACGCGTCGAGGTACCTTTTCTCGATGGGTCGTGACGGGATCCTGACCGAACGGCTGGGGCGCACGCACCCACAGCACAAGTCGCCCTACGTCGCCAACGGCGTGCAGGCTGTCGTGGCGATGGTCGTGGTCGCGCTGTTCGCGCTGGTTGGTGCGGACCCGCTTCTGCAACTGGGCACGTGGCTGCCCATCTTCAGCACCGCGGGTGTGGTGTTCGTGCAGTTCCTCGTATCGCTGGCAGTGATCGCCTACTTCAACCGGGTCGGGCGCAGCGGGGCCGGCGATATCTGGAAGACGCTGGTCGCGCCCGTCGTCGGGGCGGTCGCGCAGGCCATCGTGCTGATCCTGCTTGTGACGTACATTCCGTTCCTCGCCGGTGCTGATGAGGTCGTCGTCAACTTGATCCCCGTGTATGTCGCCGCGATCGTTCTCGCAGGGGTCGGATTCGCGCTCTACCTGCGCAAGCGAAGCCCTTCGCGATACGAACGCATCGGTCAGATCTACGACGAGAACGAGATGCCGGACGCGATGGACGTTCCGACTCGCGGTCCAGACGTCGAAGCCTGATCCGCACGCCAGGCGCGTCCCCTGATCTGCCCTTCATTGTGGGTGGAGCAGGGGATGCGCGCTTTTACGGCTAGTGTCGCTGAGCACGCATCGCGTCTACACGATCCGCAGCGACGAGAGTCGCGAGTGAAAGTACCGTCCAGTCGATCGCTGGATCGATGGGTGTCCCGAGAATCTGCTCGATGCGCTGCAAGCGCTGACGTAGCGTATTGCGGTGTATCACCAACTGTGATGCCGTCTCGTTCACGGATCCGCCGCACCCCGCCAGCACAGAAAGAGTGCGAACGAGCTGCGAGCCTTGATCGATGTCGTACCTCGTCAACGGCTCCAGCGTCCTCAGTCTGTCCAGCAGCGAGGGGGCGAGTTTTCCGACGATGCGCGTCAGAGGAAGGGCATCTTTGACCTCCTCGTAGACAGCGAGTGTCACTGCCTCATCGGAGTCGTATGCCTCGGTCCAATCGAGGGCCTCGCGTGCGTGCGTGAGGGATTGACGGATATGACCAGACGAGTGTGCAACGCTGCCTACGCCGATTGAAGCGACGAGACCCGCCTCGGCTGCCACACGGCGTGTCGTCTGAAGGATGCGGGCGGAGAGCTCGGGCGCGATGCGTCCGCCGGGAGCGTCGGCGAGCACCAAACCCCAGGTCGAGTCCAGCAGCACGACCGATCTGCTCCCCGCCGCGACCACGAGTGAATCTTTGAGGGTGCGGCTCGCAGTGCCCCAATCGCCACGCACCGAGTGGACGCGAACCAGAATCGGACAGATCGAGCCCTCGATCCCCAACTCGCCGATGATGCTCCCGGCTTCCACGTCATCCTGGGTGAACCGCAGGCGCGTCGCCAGAGTCGATCCGACCGAGTTGAGGTCGACTGCTTCGAGAAGCACGCTCAGCTGCATCGCGAGGGCGCCGAGCCGGTCGAAGTCGTCTGCGCGGAAGCGAGAAGTCCTGTAAAAGGAGAGGACGCCCCTCGACGCCCCCATCCCGAGTGCGACAGATGCGCGTTCCATGCTGGCGCAATGCTCGTCGATACTCGCCTGCGCAGTGGCGCGCGCATGGGTAGACCACAGGCGATGCGAGCCGTCTTCTGAGCGGAAGGCGAACATGATCGGCGCGGCCCCGCTTTCCCGCCTGCTCATGTACTCGAGCACACATACATCCGCGCTCAGGAGCTCGAGCAGCCGGCCGGCCGCGAACTCCAGGGCAGGGACGAGAGATGTGCGCGAGGCCGTAGGGAAGTCCAGAAGGAAGTGGGAGCTCGCCGACTGCCGGGCGAGGCTCGTCACGGTCTCGGCACGCACCAACCCTGAGGCGAGGAGCCTCCCGACCTCAACGGCAATGGCGAGCTCGTCATCACCGAAGGCATTCTCGTTCCGCGAGTAGAGGGCGAAAACACCGCGGAGCTGACTCTGCTCATCGGCGATCGGCGCAGCGAGGACCGAACTGAACTCCTCTTCGTCGATCCAATCGACACCGACATAACGCGGGTCATCCTCTGGCCGTTCGTTGATGATCACAGACTTCTGTCTCAGGGCAGCCCAACCGGCGATGCCTTCGCCGAGTCGGAGTCGAACCTCGTTGACCCCGATCTGCTGCGGAACCGCCCCTGCGACGCGGAGCACGAGCCGCTCTTGCTCCTCGTCCCAAAGATAGAGGAACACAGCTGCGGTGTCGGTTGCTGCGGCGACCAGGCGAACGGCTTCGTCGGCGAGTTCGGCGGGACTGCGCCCTTGCGTGAGCAACACCACGAGCTGCGAAAGGACGGCGGCTCGGCGCTCGGCGAGGGTTCCGCGTTCTGCTTCGGGCACGGTGTCACCTTCTGATCTAGCGCCTCCGAGGTCGAGGCCCATCGGAGAATCTACGTCGTCGATATGTCTCGGACATGTGCGACTGACACTTGCAACGACTCCAATGTGTGCGCGATGCACATCTTATCCGAGGTCGATCGTGAGATTCTCATAAGATCGCCTCTGGCCCGGATGCGCCGTCGCGGCGATTGCCGAGAGAGGGCTCCTCATGGTCGAGTCGAGTGGTGCGGTTCCGAACTCCGAGGGTGGCCCTGATGGCTGGTTCCCGCCGACTGAGTACTATCCTGTCTCGCTTGGCGCGCGACTCATCGCCGATCGATGGACGGTCCTCATCATCCGGGAGATTCTCGTCGGTGCGACCGGATTCAACGCGATCCATCGAGGACTGCCGGCCCTGTCGCGAACGCTGCTGTCATCGCGGCTCCGATACCTCGAGCGTATCGGGGTGATCTCGCACCTGGGCGCGACATCACCCGGGAGTCGGAGTGAGTACAGGTTGACGCAGTCAGGACTTGCATTGCGTCCGGTCCTGGAGGCTCTGGGTGTATGGGCGCGCGACTGGCACCTCCCTCCGACGTCCGTCGGTGAGGTTAACGTCGCGACGTTGATCTGGCAGATGTACCAGGGCATCGTCCCAGAGGTTCTGCCTCTGAGTGAGCTCACGCTCGCGTTCCGGTTTCCTGACTCGCGACTCTCCAGCGCCTGGATTCATGTGGGCCGGGAGGGCTCGCGGGCGTCTGTCGGAGTGCCGGAGCGGCAGCCCGATCTGACGGTGATCGTCGACGCGGGCGTGCTCAATGAGCTGTGGTGGGGCAAGCGCGCCTGCGCGGACGCGATCGCGCGCGGCGATGTCGGGTTCGAAGGCGCACCTGATCTGGCCGCGTCGTACACCGGCTGGTTCCGCCCCGCAACACTCACGGCCTGACTCACACCCTTTCAGGTTGCGTTCGGAATCAGAGCGTCATGGTCTCGCCGTCGGCGGGGATAAGGACGCGGTGTGCGAGGCCCATTGCTTCGAGGTGGGCGCGAAGCTCAGCGCGGGAGGTCGTCGCGTGGGCGACGGCATCCAGATGGCTCGCGATGATGATCGCACCCGGGGCCGCCTCGCAGACCTTGACGACGTCTTCCGGCGACATGATGATCGAGTCGTCGATGCCCGGGAGCTTCGCGTTGCCGGCATTGACCACGATGATGTCCGGCTTGTACTCGGCGATGTTCGCCTCGACGTATTGGTTCCACGTGGTGTCGCCTGCGATGTACAGGGTCTTCTCGCCGGGGGAGGAGAGGACGACACCCATCACCTCGGCGAGGATCTGGTACGCGGCTTGCACGGCGAAGTCAGAACCATGCTGGCCGGGAACCTTCTTCATCTTCACGCCCTTGAACTCGGGGTTGCCCGTGAGGACCGTGGCATTCTCGAACCTCTTGCCTTCGACGTGCGTGTACCAGACCTCTCCGGTAGCTTCCACGATCATCGCCTGCCCGTCGTGAACTCGATCGCGGTCGGCAGCGTGCTGAGTGAAGATCGGAACCTCGCTCGCGAGATTCTCGATCGCCGTCGGGTCCCAGTGGTCGGGGTGTAGGTGGGTGAGGATGACGGCATCGACGTTGACGATCTCCTCCATCGGGACGACCAACGAGACGGTCGGACCGGGGAACACGGTGGTGGCCTCGACGGACAGCCACGGATCCACGAGGATACGGGCGTCACCGATGTCCAGGACCAGTGTGGCGTTGCGGATCTGGCGGATCTTCATTGCGTACTCCTTCTGCTGTTGCCGTCATGTGCCGCGGCCTTCTATCGGAGCCCGCGGCGATCGGATGTTCAAGGTCATTCCACTCCTCGCTATGCGTTCACGGCAGTGCATGATCTGTACCTCTTCCCGCTGAATCACGCAGTACAGATTCGCGACTGGTTGCGCTGTGACGATCGGGTGGAGTCTGGAAGCACTGCATCCCCATTGAGAAGGAGAAGAACATGGAACCGACCACCGTCGACACCGCCCAGCTCGGGCGCATCTTCAACGCGCTTCCGGAGTCCTACGTCGTGGTTGATCGCGAGGGGGTGATCGTGGCGGCGACCGACTCGTTCTTCGCCGCGACCGGCTCTTCCCGTGAGCGCGCTCTGGGCGTCGACATTCTGCTGGTGTTCCCCGACAACCCCGATGACCCGGACGCGAAGGGGACTGAGGTGCTCCACGGCGCGATCAGCACGGTGATTGAGACAGGGCAGGAGGCCATCGTGCCGCCGGTGCGATATGACATGGAGCAGCCGGACGGTTCCTTCGACATCCGCTACTGGCAGCCGACATTCCTCCCGGTGGTCGCCGCCGACGGGAGTGTGGAGTTCGTCCTGCATGGTGCGAATGACGTGACGGCGCAGATCCTCGCCGATCAGGTGTGAGCTGCGCGCAGTGGTGAAGTGCCGTGGAATCGGGGCCTCACGCCCGCGCGCCGTCACGTGCAGACCAGTGCATGCACGGGAACCATCTCGTACGAGTACTGGCCGGAGCGCCCGGTTCCGGTGACGAACGCAGTCTCTTCTCCCCGCTCATCTGGCGCAAGAGGCTGCGTTCTCACGGTTGCTACGCAACTCGACGCGTTCACGAGTGCGCAGAACCAGCGGCGTCTAGGACGAGGTCGGAGCGCTCATCCCCGGCTTCGTCGCCTGCGACCCTGATTCCGGGGCCTGACCTCTTGTTGATCCACGCCAGCGAACCGCAGGGACGATCTTCCGGCCTTCGTGCGCTGACCCGCTCAACTGTCCGAGGAGGTTTTCGACAGCTCTCTTGCCGGCCTCCGCGGCCTGCACATCCATCGCGGTGATCCCCGGCTGCGCGTGGGCTGCCAGAGGGCTGTCCGTGAAGGCGGCCACCTCGACCTCCTCGGGAACGGCGAAGCCGAGTGAGCGCGAAGCGTCCAACGCGCCGAGAGCGAAGCGGCTCGGCCCGACCAGGATTCGGCGCGCCCCATCGCGGATCAATCCCTCTATCAACTTTCGCGCTCCCTGAACTCCCTCGCCCTCGTACAGGGAGATGACATCGAGCGGGCTGCCCTCTTCGTGGAAAACTTCGATGACGCTCTTCTTGACCTCTTCGTTCCACCGATTCGGTTCCGTGCCGGTGACGAGCGCCGTGTGAGTGCGGGCGCGATGGTCCAGACCGCCCAGAAGCTCCAGCACTCCGTGAGCGTGATCGATCCGCACGTCGAACTGGTCGTCCTGATCGTCGAACCCGTCGATGGTCACGACCGGCTTTCGAGCTCGATGCAACTGAGCGAGGACGGGATCGTCCCGAAAGGGGTGGGCAACGATATAGCCGTCAACCGGTAGGGACAGGTCGCACTCGCTCGCTGTGTTGGGCACGTGGACGAGTCCCCATCCCTGCTCGAGTGATGCGATGGCTGCTGTCCCCATGAGCTCCAGGAACCCCGCAGCGCCTTGGAGCGAGCCTTGCACTGCATCGCGGGGTCGTAACACCAGGCCGATGAGGCGGGTCGAGCCGCGTCGCAGGGCCGTCGCGACGGGGTCTGCCGCGTACCCCAGGGCGTCGATGGCCTCCCTGATTCTCTGAGTCGTGGACTCTGAGATCTTTCGACGCCCTGATAGCGCGTGCGACACGGTGGCCGGTGAGACGCCAGCCAGCGCTGCGACATCTTTGATGGTGACTTGGCGGCCGAGGCGGTCCCGCGCGGGCGATGATCCCGCCATCTCCTGCAACTCCTTCGCTGATCGCTTTAGAGGAGCTCCGAACTTGTGGTGAGCCAAGCGATCGCCATGGCCCGCAGGGGCTTCACGTTTCCATATTGACACGGATGGCCAGTTGATCTAGCTTTCCATCATGGGCCACAACGATTTGACTGGCATGAAGAACAAGATGCCGACCACATCGATCACGGTTGCCGCCGGTCAGTTCACTTCGACGTCCGATGTTGCAGAGAATCTCAGGGCGATCGATCTCCTCGCCATGAGAGCGTCTGCGGAAGGTGCGTCTTTGCTCACATTGCCGGAGTCGTCGATTATCGAGTGGACGTCGGATCCTGCCGAGATTCGACTCGTCGCCGCTCAGCACTCGGAGTCGTTCGTCGATCGGATGCGCTCCATAGCTGTCCGGCACGAGATCCACATCATCTTCGGTACGTACGCGCCGGACGCCGCGCACGAGCGGCCGTACAACCGGTTGCTCGCCGTAACCCCCGACGGTGAGGTGTCGGCGTCATACGACAAGGTTCATCTCTACGATGCGTTCGAGTATCGCGAATCGGAGTACATCTCACCTGGGCCTGTACTGGGGGACTTCTCAGAACTCTCGGTTGTCGAAATCGCCGGCTGGCGCGTAGGTCTGTTGAATTGCTACGACCTCCGCTTTCCTGAGTTGAGCCTCGGGCTCTTCCAGAGAGGAGTCGACGTCATCTCGATGAGCTCCGCGTGGGCCGAGGGGCCGAGTAAGGCGTTCCAACTGCGTACTCTGGCTTCGGCCAGGGCGATCGAAACGACCTCGTACTTCTTGCTGAGCAATCAGGCCGGCGCAGCCTCGACGGGCGAGAGCGCTGTCATCAACCCACATGGCCAGCGCATGGCAGAAGTGCTCACGGACCAGGGGCTCGCCATCGCCACGCTCGATCCAGACGTTCTGCGGCGAGCTCGAATCGCTCAGCCCGTGGAAACGAATCAGCGCTATCGACTGACAGGTCATTCGCGCTGATATCTCCCCCTCGCACAAGTTAGAAGGAGTACTCGGATAATGACGTCCAAGAACATTGATGAGCTGTCGGCATCGAAAACCCCGGATCGAACGCAACTGCGTAGAGTCCTCGCTTCAGCTGCCATTGGGCAGTTCGTCGAATGGTACGACTTCGTCGTCTATGCGTACTCTGCCACGGTCATTGCAACTCTGTTCTTCCCGGCGGAGGACCGTGTGGCTTCCCTGCTCGCGGTGTTCGCGGTGTACGCAGCCGGATTCGTCATGCGTCCCCTGGGCGCGATCATCTTCGGTCATATCGGGGACACCGTCGGGCGGCGCAATGTACTCGCCGCGGTGATTCTGATCATGGGTGGAGCGACGGTCGCAATCGGTCTGCTCCCGACGTACGGCCAGGTCGGAGTCATCGCCACCGTTCTTCTGGTTGTGTGCCGATTGGCGCAGGGTCTCTCCGCAGGGGCGGAGACGACAGGCTCGAACACCTTGGTGGCCGAGCATGCACCTGCTCACCGTCGTGGCTTGGCGGTCGCATTCACTCTGTCGTTTTCGACTGTTCCCGCTGTGTTCGCTTCACTGCTCATCCTCCTTCTTTCGAGCGGGTTGGGGAGTGACGCGTACGGTGAGTGGGGGTGGAGGGTTCCGTTCCTACTGGGTGGCGTCTTCGCTCTCGTCGGGCTCTACATCCGACAGAAGGTCGACGAGTCCCCCGAGTTCCAGGCCACGCGCAGGGGCGAATCTCCGGCGCTGGGCGGCAAACGAAGCTTCCCCCTGTGGACGGCGATCAAAGAATCTCCTCGTGCTGTCTTCTACGCATTCGCGCTGGCATCGCTCTCCAGCCTCGGCTTCTACACCTTGACCGGGTACCTGCCGACGTATCTCAGCGAAACGGTCAACCTCGATCAGGGCGTCTCTCTGGCGTCCAACGCGATCGCCCTGCTCGCAGTCTTCTTCGCGATGCCGCTCACGGGACTGCTGTCCGATCGGATCGGTCGTAAGCCCGTCCTGATCACGGGCGCGGCACTCTCCGCAATCGTCGCTGTCCCGGCCTATCTGCTCGCGAGCAATGGCACAGCTGTCGGGGCCATCTCAGGGCAGCTCCTCCTGGCCCTTGCGATCAGCGTGTTCTTCGGCCCCTTCGGCGTCGCGTTCATCGAGTTGTTCCCTGTGAAGAATCGGCTCAGCGGCGCTGGCATCGGCTACAACGCGGGCTATGTCCTGTTCGGTGGAACCGCTCCGTATGTGAGCACCTGGCTTGTGCAGGCCACCGGCGACCTGCTCGCTCCGGCTTATTACATGCTGGTGGTGGCGGCGCTCGTCGCCGTGGTCACCTTCGCGCTCCCCAAGGCGGTGCGGTAGCGGCAGCAGTGCGGGCGGGCCACCTCTGCTCGGGGGCGGTCGTGCTCGCTCGCGGCGTGCACTCCGGAAGACTCGCTGTGGTCGTCGGGATGATCACTTCCCGACGAAGCTGACGCTCACGCGCGAGCGTCGAACCGCCGCCGATAGCTGGACGGCGTGCTTCCGAAGGCGGACATGAAGTTCTGGCGGAGGGTGATCGGGCTCCCGAACCCGCAGGATGCCGCGATCTGATCGATCGAGAGGCTCGAGGCCTCCAGAAGGTGCCGAGCTTCGTCGAGACGTCGCGATCGCACCCATGCCGCGGGCGTGGAGCCGGTCGATGAGCGGAAGGCACGCACGAACGAGCGACGGCTCACATGCGCGGCGCTGGCGAGAGCCTCGATGGTGAGATCCTCATCGAGATGGGCGAGAGCCCAGGCGGATGCCATCGCGACCGGGTCATCCGCTTCGCGGACGGCCACGGGGTGCTCGATGTACTGGGCTTGTCCACCCTCGCGGTGCGGCGCCACGACCAGGCTGCGCGCGACCCGATTGGCGGCCTCCGCACCGAGCCGCTGACGCACCATGTGAAGGCACGCATCGATGCCCGACGCGGTGCCGGACGAGGTCAGCACATCGCCATGATCGATGTAGAGCACGTCTGTTTCGGTGCTGATCTCGGGGTGCCTTCCGGCGAGGGTGCTCAGAGCGCGCCAGTGCGTGACGGCGCTCCTGTCTCGGAGTAGGCCCACGTCGGCCACGGCGATCGCGCCGAGGCAGAGGCCGGCGACCACGGCGCCACGGGCGTGCGCGTCGACAACTGCTCTGCGCAGGGCCGCACTCGGCACGCGTCCATCGTCGACCCACGACGGGATGACGATGAGATCGGCGTCGGCGACGACCGTCAGGGGCTGAACCCCGCTGATCGAATAGCCTTCGGCCGTACGAATGGTGCCACCGCGCTCGGAGAACAGCACGCACGACCAATCAGCGAGACCCAGTCGGGAGACCTCGTCGAACACCATCTGCGGCACGGAGAGATGGAACATCGTCACGTCCGTGAAGGCATTGATCGCGATTCTCATAGAACTCCTCGTGTGGCCTTTTCTCATCGCACATCGGCCTGCTTGCCGCGGACAGATATACCCCTGGGGGTATAAAGTCTACCCATGGCTACCACTGAGATCACGGCTTCCAACTTCGACCAGACCATGAACGGTGAGGGCATCGTGCTGCTCGACTTCTGGGCGGAGTGGTGCGGCCCGTGTCGGATGTTCGGGCCGGTTTTCGAGGCCGCGTCTGAGAAGTACCCCGACCTCGTCTTCGGCAAGGTCGACACCGAAGCGGAGCAGGCGCTCGCCGCTGGTTTCCAGATCAGATCGATCCCGACGCTGATGGCTTTCCGAGACGGCATCCTGGTCTTCTCGCAGCCCGGTGCGCTGCCGGCAGCGGGTCTGCAGCAAGTCGTCGAAGCAGTCCAGGGTCTCGACATGGATGAGGTGCGTGCGAAGATCGCCGCTCAGGACGCCACGACCTCATGAGGATCGTGATCGTCGGCGGGGTCGCCGGGGGATGAGCTGCGCATCGCGAGCTCGGCGCCTCGACGAGTCCGCCGAGATCGTGGTGCTCGAACGTGGCGCGCACGTGTCGTTCGCGAACTGCGGGCTTCCCTACTTCGTCGGGGGCGAGATCGAAGAAGAGGGCTCGCTGTTGGTGCAGACGCCCGAGACGCTGCGGGCGTCGTTGAACCTCGACGTCCGCACCGGGCACGATGTGGTCGGTATGGATGCCGACTCGCAGAGCGTCGTCGTTCGCACAGCGGCGGGAGAGGAACGCATCGAGTACGACGCCCTGGTGTTGGCGCCGGGTGCGCGAGCCGTGCGTCCGGACATCTCCGGTCTCGACTCTCCGCGGGTGCGGACATTGCGCAGTGTGGAAGATGCCGCGTATCTGCGCGCGCAGGTCGAGACCGGCGTGACGCGAGCCGTTGTCCTCGGGGCGGGGTTCATCGGCGTCGAAGCGGCAGAGGCCCTGGCGCTGCAAGGCGTGGAGACCACTCTGGTCCAGGTCGCCGACCACGTCCTCTCGCCGGTCGATGCGGAGTTCGGGTGGATGGTCGTCGAAGAGCTGCGCCGACTGGGTGTGGACGTTCGAACGGGGGTCGCTGCCGAGGCGATCGTCGCGGGTCATGATGCTGACGCCATCACTCTGTCGGACGGCACCGAAGTCGTCGCCGATCTCATCGTGCTCTCTGTCGGGGCGCGCCCCGACACCGCGGTCTTCGAGGCGGCCGGGGTCGCTTGCGAGCGCGGGGCGATGATCGTCGACGAGCACGGACGTACCTCGTTGCCGCAGGTGTGGGCTGTGGGAGATGCCGTACTCAGCCAGGATCCTGTGACGGGCATTCGCCGGCCGGTGGCGCTGGCAGGTCCCGCGAACCGAGCCGGACGGCTCGTGGCCGATGCCATCATCCGCCCGGACAAGGCGCGACCGATTCCGCAACCTCTGGGAACGGCGATCGTGCGGGTCGGTCAGTTGACGGTCGCCCTCACCGGCGCGAACCGCGCCATGCTCTCTCGATCGGGAATCGCGTTCCGGACGATCAGCCTGCATCCGAACCAGCACGCGGGGTACTTTCCCGGTGCCGTTCCGGTTCACCTGAACGTTCACTTCCGAGAGGGGGATGGGCTGATCCTGGGCGCGCAGGCATGGGGACGGGAAGGCGTCGACAAGAGAATCGACGTGATCGCGACCGCGCTGCGCGCGGGTATGGCCGTCACCGATCTGATCGATCTGGATCTCGCCTATTCACCCCCGTTCGGTCAGGCCAAGGACCCGGTGAATCTTGCAGGCATGTTGGGTGCCAATGTCCTCGACGGCACGATGCGGCTGTGGGATGCGCGCGACCTCGACCTCGCACGTGAGACCTCGCTCATCTTGGATGTGCGAGGCGATGCCGAAGTCGCGGAGGGAATGATTGCCGATGCGCTTCACATTCCGCACACCCAGCTGCGGGAGCGTCTGGAGGAGGTGCATCTGGCTGCGGCAGGACGGCCGGTGAGGGTGATGTGTGCATCGGGTGTCCGTTCGGCGATCGCGCATCGGATCCTCGATCAGTCGGGGTTCGACTCCGCCTCGCTCTCCGGCGGGATGACGACGCTGCGCGCGGTGCTCGCAGACCGTGTGGATCAAGTGCTCGCCGTGCCGGCCTTCGCGCTCCATGTCTGATCGCCCCGCGCGTGTCGTCTGCCGTGCGACGACAGCGGAACGGCTCTCTTTCGTGGTTATCGCGGTCTTCGTCGCCGCGTTCGGGGCATTGACGGTGCCTTCGTCGCCGGTGGTCGCGGTCGTGGCGGGGCTGATCGCGGCTGGCGTGGTCGCGATGGCGGCGACCGGACGGTGCGCAACCTCATGGGTTCGCACGAGCACGCTGTCGGATTCAATCGCAGAACCATCGACAGGCCAGGACGATCGTTCTGTTCGGGTGTCAGAGAAAGAGAGAGATGCCGATGCATAGTACGGAGCAAGAGGCCCAGCGGCGCGTCGTCAGCCGGCTTCGCCGCGCACGGGGGCAGCTGGACGCGGTGATAACTGCGGTGGAAGCCGAGGCGTCGTGCCGCGATGTCGTGACCCAGCTCGCAGCCGTGACGCACGCGCTCAACAGGGCCGGCTTCGTCATCGTCGCCTCGGCGCTGGAGGAGTGCGTCGGGCGCTCAGATGACACAGAGGGTCCGACCGTGGAAGAGCTTGAGAAGGTCTTCCTCAGCCTGGCCTGAGGCCGCGCCCGATCAGATTCTTCATACGAAAGGACCTCTCATGTGCAGAGCAGTCACCTGCAAGATCTGCGGCAAGACGACCTGGGCCGGATGCGGCCAGCACGTCGCAGATGTCATGCGTCACGTGCCGTTGGATCAGCGTTGCCCCGGCCACGAGAAGGCGCCCGCCACCGGGTTCTTCTCGCGCCTGTTCCGGCGATGACCGCGATGGTCGCGCCGGGGTGGGAACCGGCGCGACCATCGAAGGTGGGGGTTCAGACCCGGCGGGAATCGCCCGCACCAAAATGGTCGGCGATCAGCTCGAGAGTGGTCGACCGAGCTTGCACGCCGTGGCTGCCGGTGACCAGCATCAACTCGTCGGCATCGGTGATCGAGTGCAGTTCCTCCAGCTGCGCGGCGACGTCTGATGCCGTTCCGTGGAACGTGCGGTCGGTCCAGTCATCGATGAACTGGTGTTGTGCGGCCGATGACGGATGATCTCGCACGGCATCGGGGGAGGGCAACGCGAACGTCTCGCGCTGGAACATCCGCATCATCCCCATGGCATTGGTCGTCGACTCGCGGCGAGCCTGCGCCGGGTCTTCGTCTGCCACTGCACCGACGCTGACGATCGCGTACGGCGCGCTCAGTACGCGGGAGGGGTGGAAGTGCTGACGGTAGATGCGGAGCGCGTTGGCGACATCGGGGCTGCCGAACTGCAGTGCGAAGGCGTACGGTCGGCCGAGTGCGGCGGCGAGTTGGGCTGAATACAACGAAGACCCCAGAATCCACAGCCTGGGTGGCGACGCTGGAGCGCCGGTGTCGTTCTGCTGCTCCTGCCAGGGGCCCGGAACCGCATGAACGTCGGCCAGCGCATCGGAAGAATCATCCTTCAGGAACGCGATCAGCTCCTGCACTTGCTGAGGGAACTCGTCGTTCGCAGACGCGTGACGCCGCAATGAAGCGGCCGTCGTATGGTCGGTGCCGGGGGCTCGTCCCACGCCGAGGTCGATGCGTCCAGGAGCGAGGGCTTCGAGCATGCCGAACTGTTCGGCGATCACGAGCGGCGCATGATTAGGCAACATGACGCCGCCCGCACCCAGGCGAATCCGCTGGGTCTCGCTGATCAGGCGCGCGGCCATGAGCTGAGGCGAGGCGATCGAGGCTCCGGGCATGGCGTGGTGCTCTGACATCCAGAACCGCTCATACCCCCGCGCGTCCGCGATCCGCGCGGCAGTGATCACCTCTTCGAGGACACGACCGGCGGTGGAGCCCATGCCGGTGAGGCCTCCGTCGAGAACCGACAGGGCGAACGGGGCGCTTCCGAATGGTGACGGACGAAGCATCGGGACCTTTCTGAGAAAGGCCGGACACCACGTGCGCGTGGCGCCCGGCCGGATGATTCGGATCAGGCGTGTGCAGCGGCGCCCATGGCGGCCGACTCGCCCAGGTTTCCCTTGGGGAGCGCTGTTCCCGCCTCGACGGCTCCGACCCACGCGGCGGTCGGAGCGACAGCTGCCCAGTTCGAGTTCAGCAGGGCCATGAGCGTGGTGTGCACGGTCTTGGCGTCGGCGGATCCTGCGTCGTTGGTGATGTTGATCGCACCGGTGGCATCGGCGAGCACCTCTGCAGCGATCCCGCGTGACTCGGCGTCCGCGGCGCTGGCGAGGACGCAGTTGTTGGTCATGTAGCCCACCAGGGTGATCGTGTCGATCTTGTTCTCGCGGAGCCAATCATGAACTCCCGTCTCGGGGAAGATCGAGCTGTAGTTCTTCACGACGTGCTTCCATGCGCTCGAGTCGCGTTCCTCCAGCGAGGGGTGCAGTCGGAACCCCGGCTGGGTCGGGTTGAACACCGGTGCGTCGTCCCCGGCGGTGTGCTGCACCATGACGACGGGGATGCCGGCGCGCTCGGCAGCGTCGATGGCATTCGCGATGCGCTGGATCGACTCGTCGCGCGGCGGGTATTGAATGGGCAGGAGGCCGGTGAAGTACTCCTGCTGGGGGTCGATGACGATCAGGGCGCGGCGGGGGGCCGACATGTGTCCTCCTGGAGATGGGAGCGGATTGTGCTTCCAGCTTCGTAGAGACTTCACGATCGTGCAATTGGCATGAATGCATCTAACAGATGAATTCGCGCCAATTGTGAGTATGCGCAGGGGTGGGCGCCGACATGCCGCGCCCGCCACTGCGCGTCGGTCTCAGGCTGCGTGACTTTACATGTCTCATGACTCGCCCTATACTCGGGGAAGCGCTTCCCAAGGAAGCGCTTCCCCGCTCAATGACGACGATGGAGAGGGCATTGATGGCCGCCGCCCCACCCCAGCAGAAGCTCAAGCTCAGCCTGGCCGCCCGCCACCAGGAACGTGCAGCGTGGAGCTTCCTTGCTCCGTGGTTCGTCGGGATGCTGGCGATCACGGCCTTCCCGATGGTCGCCTCGCTCTATCTGTCCTTCACCGACTACAACCTCGTCAAGCCGCCTGAGTTCATCGGTCTCGAGAACTATGCGGACATGCTGAACGATCCCCGACTCGCGAAGTCCTTGGGCGTCACGTTCACGTACGTGTTCCTGGGGGTGCCGCTGCTCATGGCTGCCGCGCTCGGCCTGGCGATCATGCTGAACCGCGGCATCCGCGGCCTGGCGATCTATCGCTCGGTCTACTACCTGCCGTCACTTCTCGGCGGTTCGGTAGCGGTGGGCATCCTGTGGCGTCAGCTCTTCGGTACGGAGGGGCTCGTCAACCAGTTTCTCGCGCTGTTCGGCATCGATGGCCCCGGCTGGATCTCGGACCCCGACACGGCGCTCGGCACCCTTGTCGCGCTGCACGTGTGGACCTTCGGGTCCGCGATGGTCATCTTCCTCGCAGGGCTGCGACAGATCCCGGAGATGTACTACGAAGCGGCGTCCATCGACGGCGCGGGTCGGTGGCGACAGTTCCGAAGCATCACATTGCCGCTACTCTCGCCGATCATCTTCTTCAATCTGATCCTGCAGATCATCGGCTCGTTCCAGACGTTCACGCAGGCGTTCATCGTCTCAGGTGGTTCAGGGGGTCCGGCCGACTCGACTCTCTTCTACACGCTCTACCTCTATCAGGAGGGCTTCGGCAAGCGCGACATGGGCTATGCCTCCGCGATGGCCTGGTTCCTGCTGCTCATCATCGCCGTCTTCACCGCGGTGAACTTCATCGCCTCCAAGCATTGGGTGTTCTACAGTGACCGCGACTGATCTCCTGAAGCGCCGCTCGATCGCGCCGTCTGCCCGCCGCATCACGCTCTCGAAGGTCGTGAGGCACATCATCCTGATCGCCGTGGGCGTGCTGCTGATCTATCCGCTGCTGTGGATGGTCGCGAGTTCCCTCAAGCCGGAGGAGCTGATCTTCCGCGATCCGTCGCTGCTTCCCGAGACGATCGACTTCAGCAATTACACCGATGGCTGGAACGCGCTGTCGAGTCCCTTCGGTCTCTATCTGCTCAACTCGGGTGCGATCGTCCTCGGCAGTCTGCTGGGCAACCTCATCACCTGCTCGATGGCCGCCTACGCGTTCGCCAAGCTGGAGTTCCGGGGCAAGAAGATCTTTTTCGCACTCATGCTGATGACTCTGATGCTGCCGATCCACGTGCTCATCGTTCCGCAGTACGTCCTCTTCTCGAACCTCGGCTGGGTCAACACGTTCCTGCCGCTCATCGTCCCGAAGTTCCTTGCCACCGACGCATTCTTCATCTTCCTCATGGTGCAGTTCTTCCGCGGACTCCCCAAGGAACTCGACGAGGCTGCTCGCATCGACGGCGCGGGGTACTGGCGCACCTACTTCCAGGTGCTGCTGCCGCTCTCCGTGCCGGCGCTCGCCACCACCGCCATCTTCACCTTCATCTGGACCTGGAACGACTTCTACAGTCAGCTCATCTACCTCACGCGTCCGGACGTTCTCACGGTCCCGGTCGCGCTCCGCAACTTCGTCGACTCGACAGGGGGATCCTCCTGGGGTTCGCTGTTCGCGATGTCGGTCGTGACCCTCATCCCTGTCTTCCTCGTCTTCCTCGTGGGGCAGCGCTACCTGATCAAAGGCATCGCGACCACCGGACTCAAATGACCTCTTCCCTGATCGATCACAACTGCAATGGAGCAATGACATGACACACCCCCGCACGAGCCATACGGCTCGACTCGTACGCCTCGCAGCTCTCGGTGCCGCCGTGACGATGGTGCTCGCCGGATGCGCGGCGCCATCGGAATCCGCACCGGCGACAGCCTCCGATGAGCCGGTCACCATCCGCTTCAACTGGTGGGGATCCGACACCAGACACACCATGACGCAGCAGGTGATCGACCTGTTCGAGAAGGAGCACCCGAACATCACCGTGGTGCCCGAGTTCGCTCCTTATACGGACTATTGGGACAAACTCTCCACGACCGTGGCCGCAGGAGACGCCCCCGACGTCATGCAGCAGGTCGACCCCTTCATCTACGATTACGTCGACGGCGGTCTGCTCGTGAACCTGTCGGACCACGCGGATGTGCTCCCGCTCGACCAGTTCGATGAGGGCGCGCTCGAAGGGTCGACGATCGATGACGGGGTATACGGGGTGCCGGGAGGAGTGGGCACGTTCGGCGTCGTCATCGATCCGCAGATCTTCTCGGAGGCGGGGATCGAGGTGCCCGACGACGAGACCTGGACGTGGGACGACTACCTCGACATCGCCGCGGAGATCAGTGAGAAGGCAGGGCCCGACGTCTACGGCGCCACGCTCCCGCTCGACGAACAAGGCTTCAATATGTTCATCCGTCAGCGTGGCGAAGATCTCTGGAGCCCCGACGACGCCACCGTCGGCTTCACCGAGAAGACTGCCGCCGCATGGTGGGAGTACATCCTCGAGCTGCGCGACAGTGGCGCGACGCCGTCGGCCTCGCTCGCGGTGGAGCAGGCATCGCTCGGACTGGAGCAGTCTCCGATCGCGACCCACACCGCCGCGATGTCCATCCTCTCCGCCAACCAGGTCGAAGCGCTGCAGACAGCCTCCGGACGCGAACTCGAGCTGCTCCTCTTCCCGGGCGAGTCCGACGGCGACCGCCCTGGTGCCTACGTCAAGCCCGGCGTCTACTACTCGGTCTCGGCGAAGTCGGAGCATCCGGTCGAGTCCGCGATGCTGATCGACTTCATCGTGAACAGCGAGGAGGCGGGTGCGATCCTGCGCTCTGACCGTGGCGTACCGGGGAACAGTGAGGTACTCGCGTCCATCGAAGGTGACTTCTCGCCGTCGGAGCAGAAGCTGGCGGACTACGTGACAGAGGTTTCCGAGCTGTCGGTCGCCGGCTTCCCGAAGCCGAACCTCGACGCCGGGCCCGAGCTCGTGCCGCTGTTCGCCAGACTGAACCAGCAGGTGATCTTCGATCAGATCACCCCCGACGAAGCAGCGAAGCAGTTCATCTCCGAGCTCGAAGCGGCGATGTAGCCTCGCTGCGCGCGGGGCCTCGTGTCAGGGGCCCCGCGCACTCCGACTCCGATCAGATCGACCAGAAGGCGTCACGTGACGAACCCCATCCACAACTTCACCGCCCGGCTTCCCGGCATCGTCTACGGAGGCGACTACAACCCCGACCAATGGACGAGGGAGACTTGGCTCGAGGACGCCGCGCTGATGAGGCAAGCGGGCGTGCGGCTGGTGAGCGTCGGCGTCTTCTCCTGGTCGTCACTGGAACCCGCTGACGGCCAGCTGGAGTTCGGGTGGCTCGACGAGGTGATGGACATCCTGCACGAACACGGGATCTCCGTGAACCTCAGCACGCCGAACGCCGCGCCGCCGCCGTGGCTCGCGACCGAGCATCCAGAGGTGCTTCCCACCAACAGGGAGGGGCGGAAGATCGCGATCGGAAGCCGGGCGCACTTCTGCCCGTCATCGGCGGTCTACCGCGAGCGCAGCCAGAAGATCGCGCGAGCGCTCGCGGAACGCTATGGCAACCACCCGGCTCTGGCGATGTGGCACATCGGCAACGAATATCACACGCAGTGCTTCTGCGATCAGTGCGGTGCGCGGTTCCGCGACTGGCTCCTCGACCGACACGGATCGTTGGAGGTCCTGAACGAGCACTGGGGTACCACCTTCTGGAGCCAGCGTTACAGCGACTGGAGTCAGGTCGACCTGCCGAAGCCCGTGATGGGGAACGTGAACCCCGCGCGCGAGCTCGATTTCAAGCGGTTCTCCTCCGACCTCCTGCTCGGCTGCTTCCGCGAAGAGCGTGACATCATGAGCGCGATCACCCCCGATATTCCGGTGCTGACGAACTTCATGCGGTTCTTCCCCGGTGCCGACTACACACGATGGGCAAGGGAGGAGGATGCTGTCGCGCTGGACATCTATCCGAACCCCGCCGACGCCGAATCGCACATCACCGCTGCGTTCAACTACGACCTGATGCGGTCGCTGAAGGGCGGGCAGCCCTGGCTGATGATGGAGCAGGCAAGCAGCGCCGTCAGTCAGTGGCCGCTCAACCTCGTCAAGAAGCCGGGCAGGATGCGTCTGGGATCCTTCCAAGCCATCGCGCACGGAGCCGACGCGGTGATGTTCTTCCAGTGGCGCGCCTCGCGATACGGCCAGGAGAAGTTCCATTCGGCGATGCTGCCGCACAGCGGGACCGACACCCGGACCTGGCAGGAGGTCGTCGATCTCGGACAGGAGCTCACACAGCTCGAGGAGATCGCAGGAACCACTGCGGAGGCGGCGGTGGCCATCGTCTGGGACTGGGAGAACTGGTGGGCGATGGAAGGCGTCGCACACCCCACGAAGCTCAGCTACGTCGACATCGTGACGCGGCACTTCACCCCGCTGTGGCGACGCAACATCGCCACCGACGTGATCACCCTCGACGCCGACATGTCCGGTTATCGCCTCATCGTGATACCGAACAGCTATGTGCTCAGCGAGGCGCAGACCGAGCAGCTCAGTGCCTATGTGCGGTCAGGCGGGCACGTACTGATCTCCTTCTTCTCGGGCATCGTTGACGAGCACGATCGGGTGATCCCTGGCGGCTATCCCGGTGGTCTTCTGTCGCTCATCGGCGGACGCGTTCGCGAGTTCTCGCCGCTGCCGTCGGACGAGCGAGTGCGTGTGGACATGCGTGGCTCAGAGACGGACGCCGGCCTGTGGCAGGACGATCTCGTCACCGATGGTGCCACGGTTCTCGCGACCTACACGGACGGCTACCTCGAGGGGGAGGCGGCGATCCTGCGCCACGAGCTCGGCGACGGTGTGGTGACGTATCTCGGCACTCAGCTGAGCGAGACGGGCATGGATCGGGTGCTCGACACCGTGCTCGCCGACGCACAGGTCGCCGCTGTCCTAGAGACGCCTGCCGGAGTCGAGGCGGTCGAACGTCACGGACCTGAGGGGTCATATCTCTTCCTCCTCAACCACGGGCAGCACTCTGCAGAGATCACGGTCCCCCCTGGTGCGGCGGAGCTGCTGACAGGGCGCGTTGCCGTCGTCGCGGGGGACACCTTGACTCTCGAGCCCGCAGCCGTTGCAGTCCTGAAGCGCGATCGGCAGCCTGTGGCAGAAAGCAGAGCCTGACCTGCGCCGGCGGCACCGGCGCGGATTCACCGTGACGGTGCAGCCGGTGTCAGTCCGAGATCACTGCTGACGTCGAGGCCCGCAGGTGCACCGACGGGACGACAGTCGTTCCGTCATCCGTCTCACCGTCCACCAGCATCGCGTGAAGCCGTTCCCAGGCGAGACGCCCGAGCTCCTCGGCCGGAATCGCCGCCGTCGTGAGCGGCGGGTTGGTGAACTCGCTGAACGTGATGTCGTCGAAGCCGGTCACCGACAGCTGCTCAGGGACGGCGACGCCGCGTCGCTGCAACGCACTGAGCAGGCCCATCGCGACGACGTCGTTGAAGGCCATCACGGCTGTCGCGTCCGTGGCCAGGACGGCATCCGCGGCGGCGTAGCCGGCCTGGATGGTGCCTCCGCCGGTGACGCGGCTCACTCGTACGTCAGGGTGATCTGCGCAGAACTCCTCGAGAGCGGCGAATCGACGGGCGCCCGATCTTGACTTCTCGCCGCCGTCGAGGAATGCGATGTGACGGTGCCCGAGCTCGTGCAAGTGCTCAGCGAGCAATTGTACCCCATGCTCGAGGCTGACGGCGATGACCGGAACTCCGGGAACCGGTACAGAGCGATAGATCATCACGACCGGGCCGAGGCGTGCGACCAGCGTCGACAGCTCAGCGTCGTCCATTCGCGGCGAGCAGAGGACGATCGCATCGCATCGGCGCCGCAGCTCGGTGATCAGCTCTGCCTCGTTCGCGAGTCGCTCCGACGAGTCAGCGATCAGCACCTGATATCTGTCCTCGCCGGCCGCCTGCGAGAGGCCGGTGAGCGTGCGCTGGAAAATGGGATTGTCGAGCTCGGGGACGAGAATGCCCACCGAGTGCGTCCGGCCCTTGGCGAGACCACGAGCGATCTGGCTGGGTGAGTAGCGCAGCTTCGCCGCAGCGTCATGAACCTTCTGCGACAGCAGCGGGTCGACGGTCACCGTGTTGCTGAACACCCGCGAGACCGTAGTTCTCGATACGCCTGCGAGCTCGGCGACGTCGTCCATGGTGGGCATGCGCTGGGCCAGTCTCGCCATCTTCAATCCTCTGCGGCTCGGGGCATCGGGCTCCGGATGCTGCCGCTCAGCATAGCGGAGGAAGCGCTTCCTGGGGGCGCCGGCTCTCTCCGCTCGTGCGGGCTCGCGCCCGAGTCGGGCCACTTTCACGCGTGCGAAAGGTCCGACGATCACAGGATCGCCGGACCATCTGCGGGAGAGTTCAGAATGCGTCGGGGTGCGCGGCGCGTGCGATCTTCTCGATCGCCGCGGCGTTCGTCGGGCCGACGTACACGCCGTCGGAGACGGTGACGTAGTTGTTGTTCTTCGCGGCGTCCCACTGCGGGTACTCGGCGAAGAGGGTAGCGGCTTCAGCGTCGAGATCCTCGCCCGGCATGAATCCACCGACGACGAGAACGTCGACGTCGGCTGTAGCGAGGTGCTCGGCGTCGATCGTCGACGTGAAGGTCAGGTCGCTGTCCTGGAACGATCCGACGACACCGGCCCGGTTGAGAACGTCGTCGAAGATGCCGCCGAGGAAGACCGCGGGCATGCCGTTGGTCGTCATCATCGACATGCCGGGGAAGACGATGAGGCCGGTCGGCGTCTCCTTGCCTTCCACCGCAGACGACACTGCGTCGATCTGAGAACGGAGTTCGCTGACGAGCGCTTCAGCCTCGGCCTGGCGATCGAAGACGTTGCCGACGAGGTTGAGGAACCCGAACGACGACTCGACGGTCGCGTTGTCGAAGGCGGAGAGTTCCTCTTCCGTAGCGTCTTCCTTGCCCATGGCGCAGTTCGCAGGATTGACGATCGTGTTGATGCCTTCGGCAGCGAGTTCGTCGCGGGATGCCTGGCCGTTGGCCGAGTCGAAACCGCCTGACGTTGTCGCGATCACCAGGTCGGGCTTGAGGGCGAGCAACTGCTCGGCCGGGATCTCGAAGCTCCCGGCCATGTCCAGGTCGCCCGTGGGCAGCGCGTCGATCTGCGCGACCAGTTCCGGCTGATCGGACATCCCGTAGTTCTGCATGTTCGCGAGGATGGTGTCGTCGAGCCCGAGCAGAAGGAGGGATTCGACCTCGGCGACGGAGGCGCCGTTCATGAGCACCACGCGCTCGGGCTTTTCCGTGAACGTCTGCTCGAAGCCGCAGTTGCCGATCGTGAGGGGGTATTCCGTGCTCCCGCCCGTCAGGGTGGTTCCATCGACGGTCGGCGCTTCGGTCTTGGTTGCATCGGACGGGCTGACGGAGCACCCAGCCAGGACGCTGAGAACGACGAGAGACGTGAGCGCGGTCGCAGCTCGGGATTTCGTGATGTGCATCGGACGAACCTTCCTAGGGGTCAAGTGGCTTAACTCTACAATAGGTAGTGTTAAAGATCCGCCCTGCAGGCGCGAATGCCGCAGTTAACTCTACGTACCGTAGAATAAGACCGAGCCGTGCATCCCGATCCCGTCCTCCGGTCGGCAGGCGTGGGCCGCTCGTCCTTGCCCTGACGGTCCGGTCTCCCGTTCGCCGCCTCATTCTCTCCAGGCCCAGGAGGCCGTATGTCTGCCGTCGATACTGGTCCGATCAAGATTCCGGCTGCCACGTCAGGGATGATCCCGCGCTCTGACATGCGTGTGATTTGGCTGCTGCTGGTGGCAGCGTTCGTCTCGATCCTCAACGAGACCACGATGGGGATCGCGATCCCGGACCTCAACACCGACCTCGGCATCCCACCCGAGCTCGGCCAGTGGCTCACCAGCGCTTTCATGCTGACCATGGCCGTTGTCATCCCGACGACCGGATTCATCCTGCAGCGGTTCACGACTCGCCAGGTCTTCATCGCCGCGATGATCGCCTTCTCGCTGGGCACCCTGGTGGCACTCGTCGCTCCCGGCTTCACGATGCTTCTCGTCGGACGCGTGATCCAGGCGGCCGGCACCGGCGTCATGATCCCGTTGCTGATGACGACCATCATGAACGTCGTGCCGCCGCAGTCGCGCGGACGAATGATGGGCCGTGTCGGCCTGGTGATCTCTCTCGCTCCCGCGATCGGCCCGACGCTCGCCGGCGCGGTACTCGAGCTGGCCAACTGGCGTGCGCTGTTCGCGATCATCCTGCCGATCGCGCTGATCGCCCTGATCATGGGGGCGAAGTGGATGACGAACCTCGGCGAGACCCGCAAGGTCCCGCTCGACGTGCTCTCGATCCCGCTCGCCGCGCTTGGCTTCGGCGGCATCGTGTTCGGTCTCAGCCAGTTCGGCGGCGAGGGCGGATCCGGCGAGACGGCCGGCATCCTCTCGCTCGTCGTCGGTGGCGTGTCGCTCGGCCTGTTCGTCTGGCGTCAGCTCCTGCTGCAGCGCAAGGACGACGCGCTGCTCGACCTGCGCGTGTTCCGCTCGGGGAACTTCACCGTCTCGGTGATCATCATGACGATCCTCGCGCTGTCGATGTTCGGCACGCTGACCCTGCTACCGCAGTATCTGCAGAACGTGGCCGGCCTCAATCCGCTCCAGTCCGGTCTGATCCTCTTGCCCGGTTCCCTGTTGATGGGCCTGCTCGGACCGCTGACTGGACGCATCTATGATGCACGCGGCACCCGCATACTGCTGATCCCCGGCACGATCCTCGTGACGGCCGCGCTGTTCTATTACTCGACCGTCGGTGAGCACACGGTGTGGTGGGTGCTCATCATCGTGCAGGCGGTGATGTCGGTAGGACTCGCGATGTCGTTCACCCCACTGTTCTCCGCCTCGCTGGGGTCTCTCCCCCGCCCGCTGTATTCGCACGGCACTGCGGTGCTGAACACGCTGCAGCAGGTCGGCGGTGCGGCCGGAGTCGCAGTGATGCTGGTGACATACTCGTCGATCCTGCACGCAGGTGAGAGCGACGGTCTCACGGCCGCCACGGCAGGAGCGCCGGGAGCACGCGCGGCGTTCCTGATCGCCGCGCTCATCGCCCTCGCTACCGTCGCGCTCAGCCCCTTCGTGCGCAGACCCGCGGACGACGCCGGCGGAGATTTCGTCCTGCCTTCGCACTCGTGACGCTCTCGGAGACGGCACCCGTTCGCGGCCGCCGACCTCGCATCGCCGCAGTGGTGCCCTTGTCGCTGTGGGTGATCGTGATGGCCACAATGATCCTGGTCAGTGCAGTGGTCGCCGTCTGCTTCGGGAGCGTCAACGTCAGTATCGATCGCGTGATCGGGGTGGTGTGGGCGAACGTGACCGGCGACTCCGGCGCTGTCGATTCGATCGATCAGAAGATCGTCTGGGAGCTGCGCGTCCCGCGGGTGCTGATGGCGGGCGTCGTCGGGGCGGCGCTTGCATTGGCCGGCGCAGCCCTGCAGGGTCTGCTTCGGAATCCGCTGGCGGATCCGTACATCGTCGGTGTCTCGTCAGGAGCGTCGCTCGGTGCGGTGCTGGTGATGACCTTCGGTTCGAGTGTGCTCTTCGGACTCACCACTCCGGCGGCGGCGTTCGTCGGCGCACTGGTCATCCTCGTGCTCGTCTTCGCGTTCGCCCAGCGATCGGGCTCTTTCACCGATATGCGACTCGTGCTCTCGGGTGTCGCGCTGGGATACGTCGCCATGGCGGGAACCAGCTTCGCTCAGCTGCAGGCCGAGCCAGGGCAGGTGCGCGGGATCCTCTTCTGGATGATGGGGAGCGTCGCGGGAGCAAGATGGGATGGCCTCCTGCTGCCCACTGTCGTCATGGTCATCGCCGGCGCCTGGCTGCTGAGCCAGGCGCGAGGGTTGAACGCGCTGGCGCTGGGCGACGACGACGCGGTGGCGGTCGGCGTGAATCTGCGCCGCTTCCGACTCGGACTCCTCATCGTCGCCGCACTCCTCACGGCCGTGACCGTCGCGGTCGCGGGCGGCGTCGGCTTCGTCGGTCTGATCATTCCGCATGCCGTGCGCATGATCGTCGGGGCGGACTATCGGCGATTGCTCCCGGTCGCCGCGCTCGCGGGGGCGATCTTCCTGATCGCCGTCGACCTGGTGGCCCGTACCGTGGGAAGCCCGAACGAGTATCCGCTGACGATCTTCACCGCGCTCGTGGGAGGACCCTTCTTCCTCTGGCTGATGAGATCACCGGAGGGCCGCACATGAAGATCGCGATCACGGACCTCGACCTCAGTGTCGGCGGCGCGCGCCTCATCGAGGAACTCTCGCTCGAGGTCGCTTCGGGTGAATTCGTCGCGATCGTCGGTCCGAATGGTTCAGGAAAGTCCACGCTCCTGCGTGCGATGTATCGAGCGCTCAAGCCGGATGCCGGCTGCATCCTCATCGGGAGCGTGGATGTCTGGGACGTCGCACCACGGCGAGCGGCGCAGTTGCGCGCCGTGGTGACGCAGCATCAGACCAGCAACGACAGCATGCTGGTTCGCGACATCGTCGCGACCGGGCGTCATGCCCACCAGCCGTGGTACCGAGGCGAGACCAAGGCTGATCGCGATCATGCTGACGCCGCACTGGTGAGATGCGGGGCCGCGCACATGGCCGACCGCAAGTACGCCACGCTCTCCGGGGGTGAGCGGCAGAGGGTGCTCCTCGCGCGTGCGCTCACTCAGGATGCCCCGGTTCTCATGCTCGATGAGCCGACGAACCACCTCGACATCACGGCGCAGCACGACCTCTTGAATCTTCTGGAGTCCGTCGATCTCACGCGTGTGGTCGTTCTGCATGACCTCAATCACGCGGTCGCCCATGCCGATCAGATCGTCGTGATGAATGAAGGCAGGATTCGGGCTGTCGGCATCCCTGTCGAGACGCTCACATCAGAACTGACGCGAGAGGTCTTCGCCGTCGATTCGCGACTCATCGAGCATCCGATCACGGGCCGACCGCATCTGCTCACGGCGCCGATGCGTTGATGGGCGACATGTCACTTCCAAAGCTACTCCGGACTACTGACCTGTTCTTGCCCTGCTTCCCGGACTGAAGGTTCCGTCGATCTCCGAGAGTCCGCCGGACGTGCATTTCACAGCTGCTCCAGACAAGCTGTGAGTACCAAAGTCCTGATCAAGGAAACTTTTACAGCCCCGATGGCGCCTCGATCGCCGCCGTCCACCCGCCCAAGCAGGATCGTGGACGTATCCGGCACGGTGGTTTCGCTGTCGATAGAGAAGGAAGAGCGGCGTCAGGCCGTCTCAACCAGATCCTTCCGCGAGTGCCGCGCTGTAGGTGCTCGCAGTGGGGTGGCCGAGCGGCGTGGGGCTGACATGTGTCCTCCTGAAGACGGAAGTGGTGTGAGCTTCCAGCATCCTCGAGGAGGAAGCCAATGACCATTGGCGTGAATGCGTTTTAACGATGAGTTCGGGCCATCCGAATGGTCTCCTCGGCGCTCGTTCCGCAGGAATGCGCCAAGAGGCTCTCGTGGTGCCGTGATTCCGAACCGGTATGCTTCTACAAGAAGTAGAGCTGTCCCGTTCCCCGAAGGAGTTCCATGCGACCCACCGTCCGACGATCCGTATTCAGCACCGCAGCGGTGGCAGCTCTTCTGCTCCTGACCACCGCGTGTGCGGGAAGCGACACCCCGGCATCGACGGCACCCACGCCGGGCGAAGCAGGGGCGGGCTACCCGGTGACGCTGGAGAACTGTGGCCGGGAGATCACTGTCGACTCCGAGCCTGAGCGTGTGGTGAGCCTGTGGCAGTCGAACACCGAGGCGCTCCTCGCGCTCGGCCTCCGAGACAAGATCGTCGCTGTCCAGGAGAACTACTCGCCATACCCGGAATCCGTGGCGGAGGCGGCGGAAGGGCTCAAGACCATCGGCAGCATGATGGGGTTCCCCTCGAAAGAGGTCTTGCTGAGCGAAGCACCCGACCTCGTGACCGGCCAGGTGCTGGAGGGGTACGCGTTCGATACTTCGCAGGGGTACGCATCGGTCGAGCAGCTGGAGGAGGCGGGGGTGACCGTCTACGGTGCCAGCCTCTGCGGGGCGACGGACTATCTCAGCTCGGACATCTGGAACGTCGACTCCGTCTCGAAGGTACTGCGCGATTACGGGACGATCTTCGGTGTCTCGGAGAAAGCTGACGAGGTCATCGCGGAGCTGGAGAGCGCGAAGGAGAAGGTAGTCACGGCAGTGAAAGATGAACCGACCGTGAAGACCGCATACTTCAACGGTGGAACCGGTCCGGTGATCGTCCTGGCCGGCGGCATCTACGACGATCTGATCGAGACCGCGGGTGGCGAGAACGTCTTCCCCTCGGACTCCGTCTACATCAGCAAAGAAGAGTTCGCCGCGTCGGACCCCGACGTGATCCTGGTGGGCACGTTCGTTGGTCAGGACTTCGCGTCGCAGAAGGCGTTCCTCGAGGAGAACTTCCCCGACCTCCCCGCGGTGAAGAACGGCCGGATCAGTGAGGTCCCGACGCAGGAGACCGATTCGTCGATCTCCGTCATGGTGGGGCTGACCAAGATCGCGAACGCGCTTCACGCCGACCTCGATCTCGCGGTTCCCACCTCGTGACGAAGGCGGCCGTGCGGGCTCGGTCGGCTGCGCGCACGGGGCGGCGTACGCAATCGGTGATCGGTGTCCTCGTGGTCGCGTGCATCGTCGCAGTCGTGCTCTCTGTGGCCGTCGGGAGCGTGAACATCGCACCGAGCCGTGTCATCGAGGTCATCGGTGCACACCTGCTGCCCTGGGGCGCTGGCGGCGTCGACGGGCTCGACGACCAGATCGTGTGGGAATTCCGTTTGCCGCGCGCGCTGCTCGGCTTCGTCGTGGGGGCAGCGCTCGCGGTCGCCGGCGCGGTGCTGCAGGCCGTCGTGCGAAATCCGCTGGCGGACCCGTTCGTGTTCGGCGTCTCCTCCGGCGCATCCGTGGCCGCGGTCGCCGCGCTCACGCTCACGAGCGGGCTGTTCGCCTCGGTGTCGACGCCGATCGCTGCTTTCATCGGAGCTTTCCTCGCGACGGTGCTCGTCTTCGCGCTCGCCCAGCAGGGCGGGCGGGTCGCACCGAACCGGTTGGTGTTGGCCGGGGTCGCGATGTCGTACCTGCTCAGTTCGATCACGAGCTACCTCGTCCTGCGATCCAGCAGCGCCAACCAGGGCATCGGACAGGTGTTGTCGTGGCTCGCCGGCAGCCTGGCGGCGGCGACGTGGCAGGACCTCGGTGTGCCCATGCTCGTCCTGGTCGCGGCGACGATTGTCTTGGTGCTCCTCGCTCCCGTCTTGAACGCCTTCCTCACCGGCGACGAGACGGCAGCGAGCCTCGGCGTCGACGTCGGACGGATGCGGCTGATGCTGTTCATCATCACCTCGCTGCTCGTCGGTGTCGCAGTCGCGGTGAGCGGGTCCATCGGATTCGTCGGGCTGGTGGTCCCGCATGCAGTTCGCATGATGATCGGTTCCGATCACCGATGGGTGCTCCCCGCGTCCGCACTCGCCGGCGGGTTTCTCCTGGTGGTCGTGGACATAGGGGCACGGCTGCTCCTCGCGCCGACAGAAGTGCCGGTCGGTCTCCTCACCGCGGTCGTCGGGGCCCCGTTCTTCCTATGGTTGCTACGACGCTCCGGTCGGAGCGAGAGATGAGTGAAGGGCAGGGGGCGCCGCTCGAAGTTCAGGGCGTCGATGTCGACATCGCCGGTCGACGGATCATCGACGATGTGGTGTTGCGCGCGCAGGGGAACATCGTCGGGCTCGTCGGGCCCAACGGCAGCGGCAAGTCAACGCTCCTGCGAACGGTTTATCGGATGCTGCGTCCCGCCGCAGGACAGGTGCTCACCGATGGTCGCGATGTCTGGTCGATGCGGGCCCGGGATGCCGCCCGCATCACTGCCGCTGTCGTGCAGGACAGTCCCGCGGACCTCGAACTCACCGTCGCCGAATGCGTCGCAACCGGACGTCTCCCGCACGGCCGACTCATTGGAGCGGACCGCGGGGAAGATCGGCGAGCCGTGGATCGGGCTATGGCGACCGCGGGCGTCGCGGAGTTCGCCGACCGCGATGTCAGCACGCTCTCAGGAGGTGAACGTCAACGGGTGCAGCTCGCACGCGCCCTCGCTCAGGAGCCGCAGATCCTCGTGCTCGATGAGCCGACCAACCACCTCGACATTCGCCATCAACTCCAGTTACTCACGCTGATCCGGGACCTCGAGATCACCACTCTGATCACCCTGCATGATCTGAGCCTGGCGGCGTCCTACTGCGACGAGATCGTCATGCTCGAGCAAGGTCGCGTCGTCGCATCGGGTGGCCCTGACGAGGTCTTCACCCCAGAGCTATTGCTGCGCGTGTTCGGCGTGCGCGCCGGCACCCTCATCAACCCGCTCACCGGACGACTGCAGCTCGTCTTCGCAGACAGTGGTCCCGCAAACGTGACGTGAGCGCCCACATGACCGAACCCCGCGCCGACATTTCGTCGGTCCTGAGAAATGAGGAGTAACCCCGCATGCACGAAGACCGTGATGTCGTCCCTGAGGTGATGGATCTGCCAGGGCACCCGACCGGGTTCGACACGTCAGTCAGCACGCTGTTCTCGGTGATCGGAGACGACCCCGCCAAGCAGCAGGCCGTCGATCGGTCCATCGCCGCACACCACACCTTGGCCGCACTGCCCGGAGTGCGGTTCGCGACGGACAAGACGATTCTGATCGTCCTGCACCCCGGATTCGAGCTCCTCGACGTGGTGGGGCCGTTCCACTTCCTCGCAGGGACGGGTGCGACGGTGCAGTTCGTGACCACCGGCCCCGCGGGCGAGCCTGTCGTCAGCGGGGCCGGTGTGGCACTCGAGCCTGCGCTGACACTCGACGAGGTGACGACTTCGCCGTCCGTGATCCTCGTGCCCGGCGGCGACACCGGGATCCTCCTGCGGGATGCCCGTGCCATGGAGCACCTGCGTCGGATCGGTCAGGATGCCGAGTACGTGACCAGTGTGTGCTCCGGCTCCATCGCTCTCGCTCATGCAGGGTTGCTCGACGGTCGACGGGCCACCTCGCACTGGGCCGTACGGCACCTGCTCGGCGACTATGGCGCGATCGAGGTCGACGAACGCCTGGTCGAAGACGGCAACCGTCTGACGGCGGCCGGTGTGACCGCAGGAATGGACCTCGGCATCCGGCTCCTCGCGTACCTCTCCGGTGAGGAGATGGCGCGGTTCGCAGTCTTGGGTGCCGAGTACGCTCCCGAGCCGCCGTTCCACACCGGAACCCCCGAGCTGGCGGGCGCAGCGCTGACGGAGTTGTCTCGGGACTTCCTCGCTCCGTTGGAGGAGGAGCTTCGAGCGCCCACGAACTGAAGAACCGGTATATCTACATCACGTAGAGTAAACGCATGCATTCGACATTTCTTCTCCAGCGGTGGGCGTGGGCATTCATGTCCTCGCCCACCGCTGACGTCCCTCGGCAGGGTCATCGCTCTCGCGACGTGACCGCGCCGGAGACGGAAGGCTCCGGTGCGGTCAGCTCTCCATCTCGATGACGATCTCCTTGACGGCCTCGATGAACGAGGTGATGTCGTCATCGGTCATCGCCAGGGAGAGGGAGATCTCGCCGCGCGCGACAGGGAAGAAGCCGCGGTTCGCGAGCTCGAGTGAGAAGGTCTGGGTCTTGTCCGCATCGACGTTGCGCCACAGGTCGCGCTGGGTCTCCACTGTCAGACCCGGCTCGGTGCGGTAGGCGTACGCGAGCGAGGAGTATCCACCGCCGTAGATCGTGAACGGGCTCTTGCGCGCCGCTGTCCATTCGCCGACCTCCGACAGAATGCGCGCCGCCATCGTGTTCAGTCGGTTGTAGGCATCCTCGTCCAGCGCGCGCATGCACGCGATTCCCGCGACCAGTGCCAGACGGTGGCCGTGGTGCGTGCCGGAGATCGGTACGGTGCCGTCGGCCATGACCTGCATGATCTCGGCCTTCCCGCCCACGGCTCCGAGGGGGAGTCCGCCACCGATGATCTTGCCCATGACGGTGAGATCGCCAGCGACTTCGTAGAGGCTCTGCATGCCGTTGTATGCGCCGCGAAGGTTCATGGTCTCGTCGAGCACGAACAGGATGCCCAGTTCCGCTGTCACCCGGCGGATCATCTGCACGAACTCCTTGCGCAGGACCACGTGGCCGCCGGCGCCGCTCTCCAACTCGAGGATGACGCATGCGAGGTCGGACCCGTGCTCCCGCAGGATCCGCTCGGTACCGACCATGTCGTTCTGAGTGAGGATGACGACCTGCTCGACGACTGCTGCCGGGATGCCCGCGCTGTCGGCCACCGGAAGCGGGCTGTCATCGGACCCGTACTCCGCCGCGTCGTGCGGGTGACCGGAGATGCTCACCGGGTCGGTGAAGCCGTGGTACCCGCCCTCGAACTTCGCGATCTTGGTGCGGCCGGTGTATGCCCGGGCGACGCGCACCGCGCTCAGGATCGACTCCGATGCCGAGCAGGAGAACTGCACCATGTCGATCGACGCGATGCGGTCGATCAGGATCTGGGCGAGCTCTGCTTCCTCGGTGACGGGGTTGCCGAATGAGGCGCCGGACGGAATCGCGGCGATCAGCGCATCACTGATCACGGAGTCACCGTGGCCGAGGATGTTGACCGTGAAGTTGTTGTTCAGGTCGAGGAGGCGGTGTCCGTCCACAGTGTCGATGTAGGCGCCGTCGCCGCCGGTGACGAAGACGGCATGCGGGCCGAAGTTGAACGACGTACGGCTGTAGCCGCCGGGAATCACACCCCGTCCGGCGACGGTGAGTTGTGCGGACTCCGAGAACTTCTCGGTGAATCGACGGGTGGCGGTTTCGAGGGTGAGCATCATCTTCTCCTGGGTGGGCCGGCAAGGTTGGCGGCCATGGGACAGCGGGATCGGGGTGTCACGACCCGAGAGGGCTGCGTGGTCCTTCCAGGGTGCGGGCCGCTTTGCCGCCGATCAATGGCCGGAATGCGAACAATCGTTCCGTGGAAGCGAATGATTGCGAGGGCTTCCGAATCGCTGGATGGCGCGACCAGCGGGTGCCGACACGGGGCGGAGCGTGTTGTGTCAGCCGACGAGTGAGACGGCCCCGGGGACGGCGTCGAGCTCGCTGCTGACCACATCGGCCACGACTTCGCGGAAAGCCTGTACCAGTGGCTCCCGCGAGTTCGCTGCGGAGATCAGGGCGAGGCTCGTGGGGCGGGCGTCGGGGAGTGGCAGGAAACGGACGCCGGGATGACTCCACAGTGCGGCCGAGTTCGTGGACATGGTGTCCACGGTTCCGCTGTAGGCCACCGCGGCGAGGGACTCGCGTGCCGAACTCACTTCGATCGAGCGGAGCGGTGGACCGCCGCGGTAGGCGTCGAGCGACCAATGGGCCCGCCATTCGGGCGGGGTCCCTGCGGCGGCGAGGGCGAACGAGTCGCCGAGCAGGTCGTCGACGTGCACCCGCGCCTCATTCGCGAGGCGATGGGTGGAGGAGAGAGCCGCGACCGGCATCTCGGAGTAGAGCGTATCGACCGTGACGCGCGGGTCGTCGACCGGGAGCCAGACGAAGGCGAGGTCGACGTCGCCCTCGATCACGCTGGAGACCTGGTGCGAGATGGAGAGTTCGACATAGCTCAGCGGCACCCGGGGATAGCGGCTGCGGAAAGTGGAGAGGAACCGATGCGTCAGGGGGTCATCAGCGAAGGATCCCACCCGCAGGCGCTGCATCTCCACGATGTTTCTGCGTGCGGCCGCAGTTCCGGCGTCGAGGGATGCGAGCGCATTCTCGGCATGCTCGCGAAAGCTGTCGCCGGCGAGGGTGAGGGTCACGCGCCGACTCGTTCGTCGGAACAGGTCCACGCCGAGCTCGCGCTCGAGTCGAGATATCTGTGTGCTCACCACGGAGGCGGCGATGTTCTCTTGCTCGGCGGCTCGTCCGAAATGAAGGGTCTCCGCAACGCGGAGGAAGTAGCGGAGTTGGCGAAGTTCCATCCGCCCCACCTCCGTTCGTCGGACCCGGCACGGGAATCATGCCGGGTGAGCCACACCGTACGCGCGGAGCGTTTCCCGGCCGATTCCTCCGCATGACGGATGTGTTACATATTGTTCGGTTTTCTCTTCCTCGCTGGTGTGATCACCCGGGCGTTGCGCCTTGCCCGGCAGTGCGCTACAGTCATACCGACCGAGTGCTCGGTCTGTACATAGAACTCAATGAGGAGCGCCATGATCGACGACACCGCTGTCGGTGACTCACCCCAGCCCCCTACTTTCGCCGCACCCACGGTGCGCGCCCGGCCCGCCGTGGTCACCACCATGGTGCTCGCACGCCTGGGCCTCATGCTTCCCCTGTCGACAGTCATCTCCGCCGCACTCGTGCTGAAGCTGCAATCTCTGATGCCGCAGGAAGAGGTGATCGGCACTCTCGGACTGATCACGTCCATCGGCGCGCTCTCCGCACTGTTCTTCGACCCGGTGTTCGGACGCATCAGCGACCGGACGATGAGCCGGTTCGGCCGACGTCGGCCCTGGATGATCGTCGGCATGGCGGGTCTCCTGGTCGCATTGCTGATCATGGCCATCGCGCCTACGGCTCTGGTCGTCGGCGCGGGGTGGATCCTCGCGCAGATCACGGCGAATGCGGCAATCGCCGCGCACACCGCATCCATCGCCGATCAGCTCCCCTCTTCGCAGCGCGGCAAGGTCGCCGGAGCCATCGGCATCGCCCAGCAGGCCGCGACCCTCGGCGCCGCATACGCCGCACAGTTCTTCGCCACGCAACTGCTGCTGCTCTTCCTGATCCCCGGAGTGGTCGGGTTCATCCTGGTGCTCATCTACGCGATCATGCTGCCCGACAAGCCGCGCCCCTTCCCCGCCCGTTCCGGCGGAGGCATCCGCACCGTGCTGAAGACGTTCTGGGTGAACCCGATCAAGAACCCCGACTTCGGACTCGCCTGGTGGTCGCGCTTCCTGGTCGTGCTGGCGAACTTCATGTTCATCACCTTCCGACTGCTCTGGATCCAGCACGAGATGAACCTCGAGCCTGCCGAAGCAGTGCGCATCATGGCGACGGGCGTCCTGGTCTTCACGATCGCCCTGATCGTCAGCGGCCAGATCGCCGGATGGCTCTCGGACAAGCTCGGACGACGCAAGGTCTTCATCGTCGTCGCAGCGCTCATCTTCGCCGCCGGCACGATCCTTCTCACGCAGACGACGGAGCCCACGATGTTCTTCGTGGCCGAGGCCATCATCGGGGTCGGGTTCGGGGCCTACGTGGCCGTCGACCTCGCGCTCGTGCTGGATGTGCTGCCCGACCCCGAAGAGACGGCGAAAGACCTCGGTGTCTTCAACATCGCGATGGCCGGCCCCCAGGTGGTGGCGCCTGCGCTCGCCGCCTGGATCGTCGGCTTGAGCAGCGGAACCAACTACGACATCATGCTCATCATCGCCGGCGTGATAGCCGTTGTCGGTGCCGTGCTGATCATTCCCGTCCGAAGCGTGAGGTGACCCGATGACGATCCATGAGGAGGACGCCGCAGGAGTCGCCGCACTGGAGCCGGTCATCGACGATCTCGTTCGACGGCTGACGCTGGAAGCGAAGGTGCGGCTGCTCTCCGGAGCCGACAACTTCTCGCTGCACGCCGATGCGTCGATCGGCCTCGAAGGTCTCGTGCTGTCCGATGGGCCCACAGGCGTCCGCGGTGAGATCGTCGTCGGCGGTCGTGAGAGCTGTCTGCTGCCGAATGCGAGCCTGCTCGCGCAGACGTGGAATCCCGAAGCGCTCGCCGAAGCCGGGGGGATCCTGGCTGAGGAAGCAGAGGCGCAACGGACGCACGTCGTGCTGGGACCCACCATCAACCTCCATAGGTCGCCCCTGGGTGGCAGGCTCTTCGAGGCGTTCAGCGAGGACCCGCTGCTCACCGGCCGCCTTGCGAGCGCGTACATCAACGCACTTCAGGAGAGGGGCGTCGGTGCCAGCGCCAAGCACTTCCTCGGCAATGAGTCCGAGACCGAGCGGACGACGGTGGACGTGCGGATGACGGCGAAGACGCTCAGGGAGGTGTACCTGACACCCTTCGAGATCGCGATCGACGATGCGAATCCTTGGACCGTGATGGCGGCGTACAACAGCGTCAACGGGGTTCCCTCCACGGAGCACCACGAGCTCATCGCCCAGGTACTGAAAGAGGAGTGGGGCTACGACGGACTCGTCCTGTCGGACTGGTACGCCACCAAGACGGCCGCCGAGAGCGCTGCCGCGGGGCTCGACCTCGTGATGCCCGGTCCCGCGACACCCTGGACTGAATCGCTGGAGGAGGAGGTGCGTGCGGGCGCCGTCTCTGAAGACGCCATCGACGACCACGTGCGACGCCTGCTCCGGCTCGCCCATCGTGTGGGCGGCCTCACCGACCCTCGCGGATGGCCCGACTCCGTCGAGGCGCCAGCCGGCGAACTGCGGCGCGCGCAACTCCGGCGGCTCGCAGCGGGCGGCATGGTCGTCATCAAGAACGTCAACGACACGCTTCCCCTCCGTGAGGATGCCACGTACGCCCTCATCGGTCGCCATGCCACGGACACGATCGGACAGGGGGCGGATCCGCTCAGGTTCGCGCTCCGCACGTCATCTCAATCGTCGAAGGGATGACGGCGCGCCTCGGCGCCGACCACGTCATCTTCACAGACGGCGTGGAGACGCGTAAGACACTGCCCACCGTGAAGCCCACGCGCGTGCGTGATCCCGAAACGGGGGAGCACGGCATCCGTGTGCGGGTCTTCGACGACGCCGGCGATCTCGTGCACAGCCGCCATCTCGAAGTGGCGGAGCTCGAGGACAGCCAGATCGGATGGCTCGAGGGTGCCGCTCGCATCGAGCTGAGCGCGACTCTGGACATCCGGGAGGGCCGGATGGTGCAGCTCGGAACCCGGGGCCCCGGGAACTGGCATCTGGTCACGGAGGGGCATGAGAGCAGCTACCGGATCGACTATCACCCCGGTCCTGGCGGTGGCTTCTTCCGCCCCAAGAGCCATGCCGCAGCCGTGCGGGTGGAGCCGGGGCAGCTCGTCACCGCGACCGTGGAGAAGGATACCCTGCCGCGCATCCTCGGCCTGGTCGTCAGCGAGGCGGTGCGATCGTCGGCCTCCGCGATCGCCGCCGCCTCTGCAGCGGCTCGAACCGCCGATGTGGCTGTCGTCGTCGTGGGCTTCACTCCCGACCAGGAGACGGAAGGCGAGGACAAGAACACGCTGTCGCTGCCCGGCGATCAGGATGCTCTCGTCGCGGCGGTCGCGAACGTCGCGGCGCGCACCGTGGTCGTCATCAACGCCGCCACACCTGTGCTCATGCCCTGGATTGCTGATGTCGATGCTGTGCTGTTCACCGGTCTCCCCGGTCAGGAAGCGGGGGATGCGGTCGCGGCTGCGCTCCTGGGTGACGTGCTTCCGGAGGGTCGTCTGGTCACCACATTCCCCGTGGGCAATCACCGCGGACCGGCGTGGAGCACCACGCCTCGACGGGGTGTCCTGGAGTATGCCGAGGGAACGTCGATCGGCCATCGCGGCTGGTTCGGGAGTGGGGAGGTGCCGGCCTTCTGGTTCGGGCACGGGCTGGGGCTCACCACGTGGGAGTACTCGGAGGCGCAGATCGTGCGGTCGTCCGATGGGCGGATCGATGCTGTCGACGTCACGGTGCGCAACTCCGGTCGACTCGAGGGTCGTGAGACCGTGCAGATCTACTTCGACCCGGAGAGCGATGACGAGCCGATCCGCCTGATCGGCTGGGGGCAGTCTGAGGTGCATCCCGCTCAGGAAGTCAGGATTCGAGCCACATGCGACCTCCGGCTCCAGCGTCGCTGGGACCAGGACGCGCAGCGGTGGGTACCGCTTCGAGTGGGATCTGTGCTCATAGGTCGAGGCTTGGGAGACGTCCGCGTTACGATTCCTTGAGGCCGGCTGACAGCGCATCGTCAGTCGGTTTCGATCCCCGTCGAGAGAGGCATCCTTGTCCTTCCCCCCGAGATACGCGCCTGACACCCGCAAGCGTCGTGTGAGACGATCTGCCGCGGAGACGCAGCAGCAGATCGTCGGCACCGCTGTGGAACAGATCGCCGAGGTCGGTTTTCATAAGATGTCGATCGCGGATGTCGCGGCCGCCAGCGGAATCTCCCAGTCGGGTCTGCTGCATCACTTCCCCTCGAAGGTCGCATTGCTGGCAGCGATTCTGGAGCAGCGGGAGCGGGACGACAATGCATTCCTGTTCGGCGACGGCACGGTTCCGCTCGGGTGGGACGCGTTCGAGGCTCTCGTGCCTCTGACGGCCCGCAACTCGACCCGCCCGGAGTGGGTGGGGGTGTTCGTCCGCGTTTCGGCGGAGGCCACCGAGCCCGACCATCCGGCAAATGAATGGCTGCGAGATCACTACGCCAGTGCACGAGCGTGGTTGGGTGACGCCGTGGAACAGGGGAAGGAATCGGGTGTGATCCGCGCGGATGCCCCGACGGAGCTGCTGGTCGGAAACACGATCGCGGTGCTCGACGGCATCCAACAGCAATGGTTGGTCGACCGGCGCATCGACATGGTGAGTCAGGTATCCGCTCACATCGCCGGTCTCCGAGTGTGCTGGGAGACCGGTCCTTCGCCTTCTTGACGGCGCTGAACTGCGCATTCGCCGGTTAGGGCAGAAGCACCTGCGCCACCGTGATGGCGGCGACTGTCAGGACCATGATCGCGAAGGCCTTCTGCAGGAACACGTTGCTCATGCGCTTCGCGAGCAGCGCTGTCCCGAACGATGCCACCATCGAGGGTACGACGAAGGCGATGATCAGCCCCCAGTCAAGGTTCGACACCCCCGCGTGCGCCGCGATGCCGGCCAATGAGTTGATCATGGCGACGACCAGTGAGGTGCCGATCGCCAGCCTCATGGACATTCCGAGCAGGAAGACCAGAGCGGGGACGGTGATGAAGCCGCCGCCGATGCCGAGCAGTCCGGTCAGGAACCCCACGAGCAGCCCGACAGCGATTCCCCGCAGGGCCCAGAGCTTCGGTCGGCGGTCGTTGCCTGTGGCGCGAGGCCGCCCGCGGAGCATCTGTACGCCGGAGGCTACCATCAGAAGGGCGAAGATCAGCAGGAGCATCTCCTCCGAGATGAGCCGGCCGACGAGCGTGCCGCCGAATGCCGCCACCACGCCCGCGCCGGCGACAGGTAGCACCATCTTCCAGTCCACGCCGCCGCGCAGGCGCGGGACCAATGCGGCCAGAGGGCCGATCGCTCCCACGACGAGAGAGGTCGATATCGCTGAGGAGACGGGCAGCCCCACGAGGTAGACCAGGGCGGGGACGGTCAGAATTCCGCCACCAGCCCCCAGCAATCCGGTGAGTGCCCCGATGACCACTCCGAGAGCGATGATCACGATGAGCACTGGGGTCTCCTTCTGTCAGGCGTCTCGACAGCCGAGGTGACAGCGTCGCGGCGTCGCGTGGAAGCCACTGTAACATACAGACCGTGCGCACGGTCTGTATCGGGGTCACTTATCGCCGCCGATACATGGCGCGGAGTCGCGCCGATCGCGTGTGCGAATGTAAAGCTACATGTTGTAGAGTTAAGATGCACGAAAACTGAACAGACTACGGCGGGCCATGGTCGTCACCAGGGCTCGCCGTCGTCGTCTGTTCGTGCAGAGCGCGGACCGCGGGCACCCCGCACGTGGCCGCTCACATGAGAGGAGCGGAAGATGGGGCTTCTGGGCGCGGTGCGCAGGCGGAATCGGCAGGATGCGGTGGCGGGGAGCCGATCGCGGTCCTCGCGCCTCGAAGTGGTCGTGTCCCAGCGGACGGTCGTCTCCGACCGTGCAGTGCTGCTTCACCTTCGGTTCATGCGGACCGATGCCATGATCACGATCGAGCCGGGCTCTCATGTCGACCTCCACCTGACGGGAACGCTGATCCGTCAATACTCTCTCGTCGACGCGTCGCCTGAAGAGGGAGTCATCTCGGTGTGCGTGCAGAAGGAGGATCTAGGGCGCGGCGCATCACGTCACGTGCATGACAATGTGGGCGTCGGCGATCGGCTGCACATCTCTCCGCCGCGCAACACCTTCGCATTGAAGTCCGGAGCGTCGAGATCACTTCTGCTCGCGGGCGGAGTCGGAATCACTCCGCTTGTGTCGATGGCCGAGTCGCTGCATCGCAGCGCGAGTGCCTTCGAGCTGCACGCGTACGCCCCACGTGCTGCTTCCCTCCCGCTGCTCGAGCAGCTGCGGTCGGGCTCGTTCGCAGCATCGGTTTTCCCGCACTTCAGTGATGAGGGTGACTCCTTCCGTGAGAGTGGGCCGCGCGGCCTCCTCGAGCCGACGGCCGACGGCATGATCTACGCGTGCGGGCCGGAGGGGTTCATCGCGCTCGCGCGAGAGCGGGCACTGGAGTATGGGTGGCGCGACGACCAGTTCGTCACGGAGCGCTTCTCCTCGGCAGCGCCGCCTCGCTCTTCTGCGGATGGGGCGTTCACCGTGGTCGCCGCATCGACCGGACAAGCAATGAGGGTGGAGGCCACCGAGTCGATCGCTTCCGTGCTCGAGCGCCACGGGTATGAGACGTACCGCAGCTGTGGGCAGGGGGTCTGCGGATCATGCATCGTGCCGGTGCTGGCGGGTGTGCCCGATCACCGGGACCACGTGCAGAGCGAGCGGGAACACGCCACGCACTCTCAGATCAACGTGTGCTGTTCGCGTTCACTCACCGCCGAGCTGACGCTCGACATCTAAGTGATCAGGGTCGGTCCAAACTCCATTAATGCAGTTGACATAACCGATGCATCGTATGCACTAATGGGAACATGACAATCATCGTTCACGGCGCCACCGGCGCTCAAGGTTCCCCTGTTCTTGCTGCTCTGCTCGCGGCGGGACACACCCCGACGGCTGCAGTGCGCGACAGTGCCAAGGCGACCGCACCTGCAATCTCCATTGACAACACCTCTGTGGAGTCGCTGGTGCAGGCCTACACCGGTGCGGACGCGGTCTTCGTTCACCTGCCGCTCGCCAGCCCCGACCAGCAACTCGCTTACGCCCAGGCGATCGGTGAGGCTGTCTCTCAGGCGCGTCCTGGTCGAGTGGTGTTCTCGACCAGCGGCTATCCCACCGAGCTTCCCGACGGAACGCTGACGGCGCACGGCGTGCTCGCGGCGGCCCTGGCGGAGTCGGGTGTCTCGTACGCGGTCATCGCTCCCCGTATCTTCCTGGAGAACCTCCTGCTGCCGGTCACGCTGGGCCCGGCTCGGGAAGACGGAGCGCTGCACTACCCGATTCGCGATGACTACCCCGTCTCTTGGGTGTCGCACCTCGATATGGCCGACATCGCCGTCGCACTGCTGACGGACGACTCGGTCACGGGTGTTGTCACTGCCGGCGCGCTTCCTCCTCAGCTCGGAGCAGATCTCGCCGAGGGCTTTGCTCGGTACTTCGACAAGCCCGTCGTGTTCGAGGCACAGGAGCCCGAGGCTTACGGCGAACTGATCATCCCGATGTTCGGGGCGGATGCTGCGCGCCCCGTGGTCGACTCGTACCACTTCCGGTGGACCCAGCCCGGAGAGGTGATCGACGAAGAGCGCTCCGCGCAGAAGCTTCTCGGCATCACTCCGCGGACCGTCGAGGCCTGGTTGCGAGACCTCGCCGTCTGATCGCTGTGACTGCACGGATGGTCTCGGTCGCTGTGGCAACCGAGACCATCCCCGTTCACACGGCGTTGAAGAACTTCCGCCAGGCGGGGATACGCCGGATCAGCAGCTGATCTACGGCCAGGATCACCAGCACGGACAGCCCGAACATGGGCAGGAAGACCCCCAGGGCGACCACGCTGACGAGCAGTGCGATGTTCCCGAACAGGGGCAGACGCGCGCGCGGCGCTGCCATGCCGCTCGCGGTGCCGCGGCGACGCCACCACATGATGGGTGCGGAGATGCACATGAAGATCACGGCAAGGCAGAAGAGCGTCGTCAGGATCGTGTTGATGGGGCCGAAATGCCGCCCTTCGTGGATCGCGATTCCGTGCGAGACGACCTGGGCGAGCGGGCTGTAGTCGTCGTAGCCGTATTGCGCGACGACCTCGCCGGAGTACTGATCGACGTGCACCGTCTGCTCGAGGGTGACATCGGACTCCGCGGGGTTGCCCTGCTGGTACCACTGGCTGCTCATCACGCTGAACACCCCAGTCTCGTCCACGGGGTAGATCACGTAGTAGGGGCTCGGCGCGCCCTCGGCCTCGGCGGCAGCGATGGCGGCGTCGATCGAGACGCCTGCACCCTCTCCGTCGCTTTGCCCGGTCGGCCCCATGCCCACCGCCCAGCCGGCGGGGGCGTTGGATCCGTCGGTCTGTTCGATCAGGTCCTTCATCGTCGACTCAGCCCCGGGGTCGGCGCCCCACAGCGAGGACCCGCCGGTTGCTGCGACCTTTTCGGACACGCTGCCCCACAGGCCGGTCCAGGGGAGTCCGGAGATGACGAGCATCAGGATTCCGAGGCCGACCGGAAGGCCGACGAGCGCATGCGCACTGCGCAGCCTCGCACCCTTCAGCTTCTTCTGCGCGGCCAGCTTTCGCGGCTTGCGCCCCAGGAAGAAGATCAGGAATCCGGTGATCGTCAGCACGATGGCCCAGCTGGCACCGAGCTCCATCAGCCGATCGCCGAAGTCTCCTGCAAGGAGATTCCCGTGGATTCGGATGAAGACGTCCGAGATGAGTTGATCGTCAGTCAGCGACCCGGTGACCACGGCCCGGTACGGGTCGACGTAGACATTCTGGGTGGTACCGTCGGGGAGCTCGGTGACGAAGACCGTCGAGCGGTCACCGAGACTGTCGAACAGTGAGACGACCGATCGGTCGGGGAACTCCTGCGCAACCGCCTCCTGCTGGGCGGACAGAGGCAGTCGTTCCGCGCCGTCCGGAACGGCGACCGTGATGACGCCCGGGTGCATCGCCGCGTCGATCTGCGCGCGGAACAGGTACGTCATGCCCGTCACGGCGAGCACGAAGAGGACGGGGATGACCAGGAGTGCTCCGTAGAAGTGCCAGCGCCAGAATGCGCCGAACCAGTTGATCCTTCTGGGGCGAGCACGCCCTGTCTTCTCTGGTGCACCGGTCGACTCGAAGTCGATCGTGGTCATCGTCGGGCCTTTCACTGGGCGGAATCAGATATCTACATAATGTAGTACTAAACTGAAGCCGTGATCGCCGCACCCTGGAACATCCTCCTCACTCTGCTCTTCGTGATGACCGCCATCATCTGTTTCTGGGGACTCGCCGCACGCTCGCGCACGCGGTCGGAGGGTTCCGCACTGACGGACACGGACCTGATCGACATCACGCACGGCATCATGAGCGTCGCGATGATCGTCATGACCTGGTGGACAGTATGGGATGCAGTAACCTGGGCGCAGGTGGCCATCTTCGCCATCCTGGCGTTGGCCCTGGTGCCCTCTTTCCGTGGGGCGAACGGAGCGCAGGCGGTCGACCTCGTCGGCCACATCGTGCTCGACGCTGCGATGATCTGGATGCTCGCCGCGATGCCCCTGCTCATGGCCGGGATGGACATGTCTGACGATGCCGGTGGGGCTCATGCGGAGCACCACGGCGGTGGCGGATTCGCCCTTGAGTCGACGCCTGTGTGGGCGGACGCTGTCAATGGGATGTTCATCGCCTTGTGCGTCGCCGCCACGGTGTGGTGGGTCTGGCGCCTGTTTCGGTCGTCGCATCATCGCATTCACTCTGTCTGTCACATCGCGATGGCGGCGGGCATGGGGTGGATGCTGGTGCTGATGAACGGCTGACTGCGCGGCGAAGTCACGCGTGCGGGTGAGGCGGGAGTCCGGCCTCACCCGCACGCGTGACTGTCGATCAGCTCTGGCCCCAGAAGGCGTCTTCGCTGGTGCCGTCTTCGGAGAACAGGTGGACTGCGACGATCTTGCCGTCGCGAACCGTGAGCAGGTCGACGCCGGCCATGTCCATCGAGGTGCCCGTGCGGGTGCCCGAGAATCGCACGGGAAGCGCGACCATCTCGCCGTTGACCATCGCCGGACCGGTGACGACGAGGGCGAAGCTTCCTTCGCTCGCCTCCATCATGCCGCCGAGGAGGGCGCCGACGCCGTCGATGCCCGTGTGCTGGCCGGAGAACTGGTGGCCGCCGGGCTGGTACCAGACGACGTCGGGGCTGAACTGCGCCATCACGGTGGGAATGTCACCCTTGGCGAGCGCGTCGAAGTACGTGGTGGCGATGCCGGCGGGGGTGGTGTCAGTCATGATTCTCTCCTTGGATGAGTGGTACGTCACCATGGTTACATATGGTAACCTGTTACCTCAACGTAACTAAGGGAGTGGGTTTCCGAAATGGCTGATCCTGTCTGGAACGTGATGCTGGCGACGTGTCCATCGCGCACATCGTTGGCACGGGTGGCCAACAAGTGGACAGCCATGATCGTGATCGCTCTGAGTGACGGGCCGGCGCGGTTCGGAACGATCCGAGATCGCGTCGGCGGCATCAGCGCGAAGGTGCTCGCGGAGACGCTTCGCGATCTGGAGCGCGATGGTCTTCTGACGCGCACGGCCTACGACGAGATGCCGCCCCGTGTCGAGTACGCGCTGACGCCGCTCGGGCTCACGCTGCGCGAGCCGTTGACCGCGCTGGGATTGTGGGCGGAGAGTCACATCGAAGAGGTGCTCGTGGCGCGAGAGGCGTACGACCTGCGTTAGTCAGGGGAGTCAGCGCGAGCCGCGCACCTTCTGGATACGGAGGCTGTTGTAGACGACGAACACCGAGGACAGCGACATCGCGGCGGCGGCGATCAGAGGGTTGAGCAGGCCCGCGGCGGCGATAGGAATCGCCGCGACGTTGTAACCGAACGCCCAGACGAGGTTCATCTTGATCGTCCGCAGCGTTTTGCGCGAGATCGCGATCGCGTCGGGAATGACGAGCAGGTCATCCCGGACCAGGATGATGTCGGCCGCTTTGAGGGCGATGTCCGTGCCGGTGACGATCGCGAGGCCGAGGTCGGCGGTGGCCAGTGCGACCGCGTCGTTGACGCCGTCGCCGACCATCGCGACGCGCTTGCCCTGAGCCTGCAGTGTCGAGATCACGTCCGCCTTCTGCGCCGGAAGCACCCCGGCGTGGACCCCATCAACGCCGAGCTCGGCAGCGATGCGCGCCGCAGCCGCCGGAGAGTCGCCGGTGAGCAGCAGGATCTCCAGCCCCTGCTCGCGGAGAGCCTTGACAGCGTCAGCCGCGCGAGGCTTGAGGGAATCCGACAGCGCGAGCACGCCGATCACGACATCGTCAGCGGCGACGAGCACGGTCGTGTGGCCATCGTTCTCGAAACGTTCGACGGCCGCGCGGGCCTCGGCCGGGAAGCGCACCGCCTCGCTTTCGATCAGTGAGACGTTGCCGATGACGACACGGGTGCCGTCGATCGTGGCGACAGCGCCGAGTCCTGGCTTCGCCGTGAATTCGCTGAGCGGGCGCAGATCGGTCGAGAACGGTGCGGCCGCACGCTCGATGGCGCGTGCGATCGCGTGCTCCGAGCCGCGTTCGGCGGAGGCGGCGAGCCTCCACATCTCGTGCGGCTCCACGTCGAACACCGCCGTGTCCTGCACCGTCATCGTGCCGGTGGTGAGTGTGCCCGTCTTGTCGAGAACCACGGTCGTGACCGCGCCTGATGCCTCCAGAGCGTCGTGCCCCTTGATCAGGATGCCGAGCGTCGCAGCGCGCCCGATGCCGACCATCAGCGCGGTGGGGGTAGCGAGTCCGAGCGCACAGGGGCAGGCGATGATCAGCACGCTGATCCCGACGCCGATTGCCTTGTCGTCGGGGGCGCCGCTCAGTGCCCACGCGATCCCGACGACGATGGCGAGTCCGATCACTACGGGAACGAACCAGGTCACCACGCGGTCGACCAGCTTCTGCACATCGGCCTTGCGGGCCTGCGCCTGCTCGGTGAGCGCAGCCATCTGGGCGAGCTGGGTGTGCGCGCCGACTGAGGTCGCCTGCACCTCGAGCCGGCCGTCGGTGCTGATGGTGCCGCCGGTGATGGTGTCTCCGCTGGTGACCGAGATCGGCATCGGCTCGCCCGTCATCATGCTCGCGTCGACGGCTGCGCTGCCGCTCAGGACGACACCATCAGCGGGGACGGTCTCGCCAGGCAGGAGCACGAACACGTCACCGGAGCGCAGCTGGCCGGCCGGCTCCACCGTCTCGACCCCGTCGCGCAGCACTCGCACATGCGTGGCAGCGAGTGCGCTCAGTGCGCCGAGCACGTCTCCGGCCTTCCGGCGGGAGCGTGTCTCGAAGTATCTGCCTGCGAGCTGGAAGGTGGTCATGCCCGCGGCCACATCGAGGTAGATCGAGTCGGCGCCCTCGGGGGTCGAGCCGAAGCCGAGCCAATAGCCCTCCGACCCGGCACCCACGCCGAAGAGCAGTGTCGCCACCGCCCAGCCGAACGACGCCGCGATGCCCAGAGACACCAGGGTGTCCATGCTGACCATGCCGTGACGCAGATTGCGGAAGGTCGCGCGGTGGAACGGCCACGCGGCCCAGGTGACGATCGGCAGTGCGAGCAGCACGCAGACCCACTCCCAGCCGGGGAACCGCCATCCGGGGACGAGGGCCAGGACCAGGGTGATGTCCATCAGCGGGACGGTCAGGAGTGCGGCCACCGCCAGTCGTCGCCGGAGCGAGGAGATCCGGAACTCAGTGGCACGCTGCGACCAGGCATCATCTGATCCGTCTCGCAGATGGGCGCCATAGCCCGCGCTCTCGATCTGCGCGATCGCGCGTGCCGACTCCTCGGTCGAGATGCCGGTCAGCACGGCCCGCTCCGTCGCGTAGTTGACGGTTGCGGTGACGCCGTCGAGCTTGTTCAGAGCGCGTTCGACACGACCGGCGCACGCCGCGCAGGTCATGCCGGAGACGTCGAGCTCGAAGGGGGTTTCGAGTTCTCGCGTAGTCGGGGGGTCATCTCTGTGGCTCCTTCTCGGGCTGCGGGCCCGGGCGTAGTTCATCGCTCGCTGCGGAGCGGGCGGAGAGCTGGCGCAGCATCTCGTTGTAGGCGTCGAACTCCACATCCCTCCCCGTGTCGAGGTGCCGGTCCTTGCGCCGTGCTTCCTTCGAGTCCTGGCGACCCCATTGGATCAGAAGCACGATGATGACGATCAGGAGCGGGATCTCTCCTCCCGCCCAGGCGACACCGCCCGCGAGATACTGCTGCGCGGGAAGGTCAGCCCACGGGAGCCTGAGGTAGAGGTAGAAATTCTCGGCGATCAGGGTCGTGCTCGTCATCAGGATGATGCCGAAGAACGCGTGGAAGGGCATCGCGGCCAGCGCGTACCCCAGCTTTCCCACATGGGGGAGCGGGCGGGGCGGGCGATCGACCCCGATGATGAGGCTGTAGTACAGATAGCCGACGATCAGGAAGTGGAGATTCATCAACTGATGCGCCCAGTGGAAGCGCATGTAGTCGCCGAAGATCCCCGTGAGGTACAGCCCGTAGTACGAGCCGATGAACACCACAAACACGATCAGGGGGTTGTAGAGGAACTGGAGCACTCGCCAGTGCAGCACCCAAGTGATCCAGTCGTGCGGCCCCACGGGTGATTCGGGCACCGAGCGCGTTGCACGCAGGAGCAGCGTGACGATCCCGCCGAGCACGAGCATGCCGGGTGCCAGCATGTTGAGGCTCATATGGACGATCATGTGGATGCCGAAGTCCGGCGCCGAGTACTTGCCGAAGCCTGAGCTGGTCGCGAAGATGATGATCGCCCAGCCAAGCAGCCACGCGACGGTTCGCCCGGGCGGCCAGTGGTCGCCACGGCGGTGCAGCGCACGTACGGCGAGCAGGTACACGACGATCCCGACCGTCGCGATCGCCAGGAACAGCACGTTCGGTCGCCAATGCCCGAACAGCACCTCGATACTCGGCGCATCTGCGACCTCGAAACCCATGAAGGTCTGCGAGATGGTCGTCGGCACGAAGTACTGCGGCGGGGGTTGCCGGGTCATTGCGGCTGTGGTGCCTACCCAGGCGATGACGCCGAAGGACGCGACGGAGAGGCATGCGACGATATGTTCCGCGCGGACGCGTGCGCGGCGCCAGAGAGCGCGAAGCGCGATCAGAGGGATCGCGACGATGAGAAATGCGGCCCATCGCCCGACGATCAGCCAGCCGGTCAGAGCCCCGAGGAGGGGTGTCCCGGCGAGCTTGAACAAGGTGATGACGACGTCGGACGCGGCGATGACCGGCAGCAGGATCGCCGCCAGGAGAAAGAGGCGCCGAAGGGACTCGGGGTCGATGAACCGACCGGAGCACACCCGAAGCCAGTAGACCGCGACGACGCCGAAGAGCAGATTGACCGCGAGCGATTGGAAGACGGCAGCATCGCCGCCGAAATCGTGATCGGGGCCGACGAGGACCTGCCCCGACACGACCGGAGCGAGCGTGGCGAGGAAAGATGCCCACAGCGGGATCAGCATTCCCGTCCAGCGATCGACGAAGAACGACGCGAACAGGACGATGAGTGCCCCTCCGAGGCTGATCGTCCACGCGATGGGGGCAGTGCTCGCCTCGAACAGGAACGCGAGTGCTCCCGGCTCGAGGATGCGCTCGAGCTGCGCACCACTAGCATCGAAGGACTCGAACACGGCCAGGCCCGCGGCGCTCGCCGCCCAGATCGATGCAGTGACTCGGAGAGCGCGGAGTTCGAAGCCGTACTCGAAGCGCATCGCGCGTTTCGCGGGCGTGGCGCGCAAGAACAGCAGGTAGGCGAGGATGCCCATGCTCAGCAGAATCCCGGCGTCCGCCGCCACTAAGAGCGCGGTGGTCACTACCCCGACATCAAGGCCGGGGAACGACTGGAAGAGCTTCTTGTAGGGCGCCTCCCCGAGTGCGACAGTGATGCCGACGGGCAGACCTATCCCGAAGATGGCAGCGACGATGCCGCCCCCGATCAGGAGGCGACGGGACGGGCGCAGTAGAGCGGGATCGCTGGGGGCCTTCGAGGCAGAATCTTCACGCATCGTGGCGTACAGGCCACGAACCCACTTTGTACCCGGCCTCACCGACCGCGGCTTCCCAGGAACTCCGGTCCACCGGGAGATCGTGGGTGACACTCACGCGTCCGGTCGTCGCATCCGCGACGACGTTCTGGACACCGGGAAGTTGGGACAGTTCTGATCCCACCGCGTGCTCGCAGTGCTCGCACGTCATTCCGGTGACCTCGAATGTGAACTCCGACATTTCCACTCCACTCTTTACTGCATTCAAGTCTACATCCTGTAGTTTTATCAGCGCGCCGCGATGGCGGGGATAACTACCGGATGTAGCGTTAACACTACCTGCTTCGGATCTCGATGAGGCCCGTATCGCCGATCTCCTGAGAGGCGGAATCGAAGAGGTGAGTCAGATGACGGAGTCGCGAAAGTGAGCATGATCTCCGCCGTCATGCTGCTGGTGGCGCTCCTGGTGCTGATCCTGGTCATCGGACTCACTGCGCCCCCGAGGGATGAGGATGACCGCCCGTCCACTCTCGCTGAGGAATGGGATGCGACGAGATTTCTCTTCCATCGGATCCGTCGACGGGCGCGCGCGGCGTGGTCATGGGTGATCCGTGCGTGCGGCTGGAAGCCTCGGGCCTGAACAGCCACGATGCGAGAGCAGGTGCGATCCAGAGCCGCCTCACGCCGAGGAATCGCTGGCGAAGGCAGCGGGGGGCCGTCGACGCTTGACGGCGCCCGGCCATCGTTTGTCCACGAGCCTCTCGGCGCGAAGCTCCAGACCGACATCGTTCGATGCTGCAGCGAGCGTTGAGAGAGCGTTCGCCAGATGCGCGGGTCCGGCGAGGCGCGCTGCCTGGTCGTCCGCAGCCAGTTCGACGAGAAGCGTGGTGGCTCTTCGCAGCGCGCGCGCGGAGTGTGTTCGCGGGAGGCAGAGAGCGTTGATCCGAGCGATTCGCGTGGCCCACGCATGGTGTTGCCTCAGGTGCGCGTACTCATGAGCGAGGACGGCTTGCAACTGAGCGGAGGGGAGCAGCGACTCCATGCCCGTCGACAGCAGGATCTCGGACGGTCTGCCTGATGCGGCGAAGGCGATCGGCTGATCCGATTCGAACCGGACCAGGGTGAACCCGCGTCGCTGTTCGCGGCTGATGGCGATCGGTGCCAGCGAATGCAGCGCCCCTGTCTCGGAGGAGAGGACCGGCTCGGCGGACACGGCGACGAAAGCGGCGATCGCGCCGAAGGCGCCCAAGCCGGCCCAGCCGAGGATCGTCATCAACAGCGTTTCTGAACCGGTCGGGGTATGCGAGGCGACGACGGCGCCGGCGACGCCGATGATCAGCCCGGCGAGGGCCAGTGCGATGCCGGTGAAGAACGCCCCGAACCACACCGAGAGCGCGGTACGCGGGTGTAGAAGTTGCCAGCGTCCCACGGTGAGCAGAAGGGGTGCGAGGAGGGCGACCGTGATCGATGCGATGCCGCAGGCCAGCACAACCCAGAAGAGCATCTGCTAGCGCTTCGAGGACTTCCGACCGAACGCGGATTTCAGCAGCGCGACGTCGTCGTCGTCAAGCGTTCCGGCGAAGGCGAGCAGTGCCGCGTGGCGGTCTCCTGCCCGATCCAAGGCGGAGAGCATCGAATCGCTCGTGAACTCTTCTCCCGAGCGCGCGGCCTGAAAGCGCACCTTCCGGGGGAGTCTCCCGAGCGGACGACCTGCCCCTTCTTCTCCAAGCGGGTGAGCGCCGTGAGAAGGGTCGTGTACGCGGGCACCTGTCCGGTGAAAAGCTCCTGCAGGTCGCGCGCGCTCATGGGATCCACGTGCTGCCAGAGCAGCCGCATGACCTCGCCCTCGAGCTCGCCTCGCTCTCGAGTTCTCTCTCCGGCCATGGCTCCTCCGTGCGACTGGGGTATGAGGTCCGAATCGGATTACTCTACAAACCTGGTAGCTACTGTATTACACCTTGGAGGATGTGCGCTCATCCGGCGCGTGAGGTTCGTCAGGGGTTGAGCTCTTCGTGGCCGGAGCGATTCCCAGGGATGTCTGGATGTGATGATCCAGCTGTGTGGGGAGATCCATATCGTCAGGACTCAGGATCAGTTGATACTGCAGTCCGTCCCACAGCGCGACGAGCCACACGGCATCGAGCCGTGGATCCGGAGACCCGGAGTCGCTGTTCGCGATGAGGCCCTCGAAGTAGTCGATCGTGCGGGAGTAGCGATCGGTGAAGTAGGCGTGCGCTGGATGGTCGGGGTGAATGGCCTCGGTGGAGAGCACGGCGTACATGTCTACGAGCCCTCGCTCCACGTCCAGATCCCGGCGCGCCTCATCGCCGAGCTCTGCGAGCTCCGTGCGCGCATCCATGTCCCGCTGACCGCGCCGATGAACGAGCTGCTCGTCTCGGTGGCGAAGCACCTCCGCAAGCAGGCCCGCCTTGTGTCCGAAGTGGTGGAGAAGTGTGGACGCGGAGATGCCCACCTCGGATGCGAGCTGCCGGATGGTGGTTCCGTGGTATCCGTTGCGGGCGAAGAGCATGGTGGCGTCTTCGACGATTTCCCGCCGACGGGAGCGACCACGCGCATAGCCGAACTGGTCGGGGATCAGCGATTCCGGGGATGCGGGGGCCGTGCGGGAGGAGGGTGTTGACGGCCGGGCGTGCGATGGATCGAGGCGCGCCTGGACGATTCGAGCGGGATCGAGCGACGGGAAGTATGCCTGCAGTACGAGCAGCCCCTCCCACGCGGCGACGAGCCCTTGAGGGGTCAGCGAGGTCGAGGCGGAACGCTGGATGAGGAGGCTCTCGGTTGACTCGAGGAGCTGCCTGTGGTGGCAGGCCGCGGACGGTGATGGTGAATCGGTCGTCAATGCGAGGCTCAAGAACTGTACGGACATCGAGCGATAGTCCGGGATCTCCAACAGGTTTGCCCAGGAATGGACACCAGTCGACATCTGCAGTCCGGTTTCCGCGCAGAACTCGGCTTCCACCGCTGTCATCAGCGCATCCATCGAGCGGAAGTGGCCGAGGAGCCCGGGGCGCGTGATCTCAGATGCAGCCGCGATGTCCTCGAGTGAGACCTGTGCGCCGCCTCGCGAGCCGATCAGCGCTCTGGCTGAAGCGAGAATCCGCTGTCGCGTCAGCGCGGTCGATGCGGTGCGGGACGAAGCGTGCTCGGAAGATCTCACCGTCTCATGATCGCACGCGCGTTTCATCTACGAATAGATCGGCATTGACTTACAATTTGTTCGAATTTGCGTTACTCTGGTCCGAGCCCACCCCCTTCGGGCGCGACCAAGGAGTCGACGATGACTGAACCCTCCACCACCACGCCTCTCACCCGGTCCCTGCCGGCCGGCCCCGTCTCTCCGGCGTATCTGCCGACGCTGGGTCTCGCCAACTTCGGCGTGTACCTGGCGCTGCTCACACCCGTGTTCGTCTCACTGGCCTTCAAGCTCGAGCACATCACCGCGAACCGCGGCGAGTCGGTCGCCGCGCTCAGCCTCGTCATGGGCGTCGGCACGCTCTTCGCGATCATCTTCAATCCGCTCGTCGGGCGCCTGTCGGACCGCACCATGTCGCGCTTCGGTATGCGACGGCCTTGGCTGATCCTCGGTGCCGTGGTCGGATTCGCGGCTCTCGTGACGATCGGTCTGGCGAGCGAGGTGTGGATGGTGCTCGTGGGATGGTGCGTCGCGCAGGCCGCCCTCAATGGCACGCTGGCAGCGTTGAACGCCACCATCGCGGATCGCATGCCGGTATGGAAGCGCGGCCTCGCGTCAGGAATCATCGGGATCACCACGTCGCTCGGCATCCTGGGCGGAACGTTCGCGGTCAACTTCCTCGACTCGGATCTCTCGCGATTCGCGGTACCCGCGCTCATCGGTCTGGTGTTGACGGTGCTGTTCGCGATGCTGCTGAAGGATGGGGTGCGTCTCACGCCGCCGTCGACGAGCTACGGCTGGAAGGACTTCGCCGGATCCTTCGTCTTCAACCCTCGCAAGAACCCCGACTTCGGTTGGACCTGGCTCACGACATTCCTGGTGATGTTCGGTTACGCCGGTATCGCCACCTATCTGCCGCTCTATCTGACCGACAAGTTCCTCCTGACGGAAGCAGAGGCCATCACGGCCGTCCTGATCTGCAACCTCGCGGCAGTCGGCGCGCAGGCGATCTCCGGGCCGCTCGCGGGTTACCTCTCCGACAAGCTCGGGCGCCGGAAGCCGTTCGTCCTCGCCGCCGGCATCATCATGGTGGCCGGGCTCGTCGTGCTCGCCTTCGCGCCGACCGTCGAGATGGTGATCGTCGGTCAGGGACTGATCGGACTCGGCATCGGGTCCTTCCTCTCGGTCTCGCTCGCCCTGGCGACGCAGGTGCTCCCCGATGTCGAAGACACGGCCAAGGACCTCGGCGTCATCAACATCGCCAATGCGCTGCCGCAGTCCATCGCTCCGGCCATCGCACCGGGAGTCATCGCGCTGGGCGCGGCGACCGCGATCGGCGGCTACTCGTTGTTCTACCTGGTCGGCGCGGCTGCCGCATTGGCGGGCGCAGTTCTCATCTTCCGAGTCAAGGGCACGAAGTAAGGCGCACTCATGGATTCCGACAATCAGAGCATCGACGTACGCTTCCGCGACAGCAGTCTTCCGGTCGAGGAGCGGGTGGAGATCCTCCTCGCCCAGATGACGCTGGAGGAGAAGGCCGGCCTGTTCTTCCACGCCATGATCTCGATGGGGGAGGACGGTGCACTCTCCGATGGTGATGAAGAGTTCGACCTCCCATCGAACGCGGAGTATGTGTCACATCGGCACATGAGTCACTTCAACCTCCTCACCGGAGGGTCGCCGGAGGCGATGGCGCGCTGGAACAATCACATACAAGACCTAGCGCTCACCACGCGGCTCGGGATTCCGGTGACGGTGTCGACCGACCCTCGGAATTCCTACAGCGACAATCCGCTCGCCGGACTTCTCGCCGGGGCGTTCTCCGTGTGGCCGGAAGCCCTGGGGCTCGCCGCGATCCGAGACGAGGGCGTCGTTCGGCAGTTCGCTGACATCGCTCGCCAGGAGTATCTCGCCGTCGGCATCCGTGTTGCTCTGCACCCGCAGATCGATCTCGCCACCGAGCCGCGCTGGGCGCGCCAGCTCGATACTTTCGGTGAAGACGTCGAACTGACGAGTCGGCTCGGTGTCGCGTACATCCAGGGCTTCCAGGGCGAGGCGCTCGGACGGGACTCGGTCGCGACGATGGCCAAGCACTTCCCGGGCGGCGGGCCGCAGAAGGATGGCGAGGACCCGCACTTCGCCTACGGACGCGAGCAGGTGTATCCCGGCGGTCGGTTCGATCTGCACTTGGAGCCGTTCCGTGCGGCGATCGCCGCAGGTGCGTCGCAGATGATGCCGTACTACGGCATGCCGGTCGGCACGGAGTACGAAGAAGTGGGCTTCGGGTTCAACCGCTCGATCATCACGGAACTTCTTCGCGAACAGCTGGGCTTCGACGGAATCGTCTGCACAGATTGGGGTCTGATCAACGACGCGACGGTCGAGGGAGAACCATTCCCCGCGCGGGCCTGGGGTGTGGAAGACCTCACCCCGCGGCAGCGGATGCGCAAGGCCGTCGATGCGGGCGTGGATCAGTTCGGCGGAGAAGCATGTCCCGAGATGCTCGTCGAGTTGGTTGAGGCGGGTGAAATCTCGGAATCTCGGCTCGATGTCTCGGCGCGCAGGCTCCTCGCCGAGAAATTCGTGCTCGGTCTCTTCGACGACCCGTACGTCGATCCGGTGGAGGCGTCTCGTGTGGTCGGTGCGCCCGCGTTCATCGCCGCGGGCCTCGCGGCTCAGCGTGCGTCGTTGACGCTGCTCACGAACCGTTCCGAGGGTGGGCGCTCCGCTTTGCCCGCCGCGGAGGGACGGCGCCTGTACGTCGAGGGCATCCCCGAGGATGTCGCTGCGGAGTACGGCACTGTCGTCACCGATCCGCTCGAGGCGGACCTCGCCATCGTGCGCATCCATGCACCGTATGAGAAGCGCTCCACGGCCTTCGAGAACTACTTCCATGCGGGCTCGCTCGCGATGGATGACGAGACCGTGTCGCACATCGCTCAGCTGAGCGCGTCGACAACCACGGTCGTCGATGTCTTCCTCGATCGTCCGGCGATCCTCACCCCGATCCTGGAATCGGCGCATGCGGTCGTCGCCAACTACGGTGCCCACCCGCGCGCGGTGCTCGACGTGCTGTTCGGTCACGATGCGCCGAGGGGTCGCCTCCCCTTCGATCTGCCGTCCAGCATGGCGGCGGTCGAAGCATCGCGCTCAGATGTTCCGTTCGACACTGCTGACCCGCTGCTGCGCTTCGGACACGGATTGGGGTACGGGGTGCGCTGACCCGCCCGCCCGCACGAACGACCCTGTCCGCGTGATCTCCTCACGCGGACAGGGTGCCAGCAAGAATGAGCAGCATGGGGATCGTGGCGACGGCGAGCACGGTCTGAATGCCGGTGATGGCCGCCACGAGCCGAGTGTCGCCCCCCATCCGCGATGCAAGGACGGTGGCGCTGGGCGCAGTCGGGACCGCCGTGATGAGAATGATGCTCGTGAGGGTCGCGCCGGTGATTCCGAACGCCAGCGCGATGGACATCGCCGCGAGCGGCAGCGCGAGTAGTTTGAGGAGAACAGCGGTACCGACATCGACCAGGTCTCGCGGGCGGAACGTGAATCGCAGTGCGGCGCCGGCGACCATGGTGCCGACGACGAGGGCGGGGGCCGCGATCATCTCGATCGTCGTCTGCAGGACCGCAGGCATCTCGATGTCGCCCAGATTGAGCGCGACTCCGGCCAGGCAGGAGAGGATGAGGGGATTCGATGCGAGATCTCTCCACAGCGCGAGGCGCCGCCGTCCTGTGTCCCTTTTGCCGAAGAGCGAGAGCGTCGTGACGCAGATCACGTTCACCAGCGGTACGACGATGGCGCTGGCGAGTGCGAACGTCGCCACTCCTTCTTGCCCATGCAGCGCTGATGCGAAGACCAGCCCGACGTAGGTGTTGATGCGGATGGAGCCCTGCATCAGGGAGGTGAGCTGGGGGCCATTCGCTCGGGTGAGGAGCGCCACACCGACCGACAGTGCGGCTACCAGCAGCGTGGGAATGCCGACGCTGAGCGCAAGCGGCCCCGCGGGCACGGCCGCGAGATCTGCGCCGCTGATGGAGGTGAGAAAGAGCGCGGGAGTGAAGACCCAGTAGCTCACCCACGACAGTCCCGTCCAGAACCCGGCGTCTGTCAGCACGCGCCACCGAAGGATCAGACCGCCCCCGAGGAGCAGGATGATCGGGGCGATCCCCGTGGTGATGACGTCCATCTCCTCACTGTGATGCAATGGGTCAATGCAGTTCAACCATGACAACATGACCGGCCCGCTGCTCGCCGCGGATCTCGTGACCCTCGCACGGCGGGGCTGGGACGTCGGCGCTGCGGCCACCGTTCTTGCGGACCATGAGATCCGGCGGGCAGAGCTGGACAAGCGCGACGGCGAGCAGCTACGGGAATGGGCGGATCAGATCGTCCCGGTGTTCCTCGCTGCAACAGCAGACGAGCGTTGCGACACCATCAATCGCCTCCTCCTGGCCGGCGCAACGAGTCCGTATCTCACGACCCACGGCGGGCTCCGTCCGCACCTGCACTTCGCCCCTGATGCCCAGGATGTCGTCGCACGTGTGCGTGCTGTCACCGCCGGTGGGCTCGCGCTCTTCGTCGTCGAGTCGGAGGGGTCTCGTCTGGGCGTCTGCCTGCGGGATCGCTGCCCTGTCGTGTACGTGGACACCAGTCGTAATGGACGGCGCTCTTACTGTTCGGCGAAGTGCGGCAACTACGATGCCGTTCGCCGCCACCGGGCCCCGGTCAGTCAGCGGTGAGCGTAGGCGTCGGTTCCTCATCGAGGCCGAAGAGGTGGGGCGGGACGGTCATCGCCCAGGCATTCATCGCGTCGAGCACCGGGCGCAGCTGCATCCCCACCGGCGTCAGCTCGTAGACGACGCGAGGAGGGATCTCGGCGTAGGCGGTGCGGGTCACCAGCTCGTGCGCTTCGAACTTGCGCAGTCGGCTCGAGAGCGTGTGGGCACTGATTCCCGGCAGTGCCGAGAGGAGCTCGTTGAACCGGTGCGGCTTCTTCAGAAGCTCGCGCACGATGAGCGTCGCCCAGGGGCCGTCGAGCAGGCTGAGGAACCGCGCGACGCCGCACTCCTGCAGTGCGCAATGATCGAATCTCATGGGCTCAGGATACGGCCTTCAGTGCATGAGATGTACTCGTTGCGTTCGGTGCAGCAATGGCCTCTACGCTTCTGAGCTGCCGGTGGGATGACGCGTGAACGCGGCCGCGAGATAGCGACCGGTCGCGCTTTCCGTCGCAGCGGCGATCTGCTCGGGAGTGCCAGTCGCAACGATTCGTCCCCCGGCGACTCCGCCGCCAGGCCCCATGTCGATGACGTAATCGGCGTTCGCAATCACGTCGAGGTCGTGCTCGATCACGATCACCGTTGCTCCGCGTTCGAGCAGTCGATCGAGCACCCGCAGGAGCACGCGCGTGTCCGACGGATGAAGACCGACACTGGGTTCATCCAGAACGAAGAGCGAATCGGACTGATCGCGCCCGAGTTCTGTGGAGAGTTTCAGCCGCTGCGCCTCTCCACCGGACAGCGCGGGGGTGTCTTCGCCGAGCGTGAGATATCCGAGCCCGAGATCCATCAACGTCTGCAGCTTCTTCCGCACCTTCGCAAGGTCCGTCACGTGCGGCAATGCCTGTGCGACGGTGAGCCCGAGAAGTGCGGGAAGCGAGATCGGCGGAGCATCGGATCCGGCTCGCCGGATCGCGTGGCCCTCAGCGCCGTACCTGCTACCGGCGCAGTCGGGGCACGAGATGTCGACATCAGGAAGGAACTGCACATCCAGGACGACTTGGCCGGTGCCCTCGCAACGTGGACAGCGCAGAGACCCGGTGTTGTAGGAGAAGTCGGCGGCCTTGAGTCCGTGCGCCCGAGCATCGGGTGACGCCGCATAGGCCTTGCGGAGATCGTCCAGGGCTCCGCTGTACGTGGCGATGGTGGAGCGCACGTTCGTGCCGATCGGCGCGGCATCCACGATGTGTACGTGCGCGATGCCAGGCGCGGTGAGATCGAGGACATGTGCAGGGCGGCTCGTATCGCCGATGAGCGATTGCAGCGCCGGGACCAGGCTCTCCAAAACCAGGGTGGTCTTCCCCGAGCCTGACATCCCCGTCACTGCGGTCAGGCGACCGCGAGGTATCGCGCTGTCGAGGGGGTGCACGGTGTGCAAAGCCCGCGTGCGCAGTTCCATGCGGCCATGAGCGAAGACATCTCCCTCTTCGGCGCGGTCGCGCACCAGCAGCGGCTCACGATCGGCGAGGAATCCGCCGATCAGCGATTCGGGCAGTGTGCCGAGGTCTGCCACAGTGCCGGCGGCGAGGATAGTGCCGCCGGCAGCCCCTGACCCCGGGCCGATCTCGATCATCCAATCCGCCTCGCGGAGCACCTGCACGTCGTGGTCGACGAGTACCACCGAGTTGCCGTTCGACAGCAGATCGCGCATCACTCCGATCAGGCCGTCGACGTTCGCCGGATGGAGTCCCACGGACGGCTCGTCGAGGACGTAGAGGACCCCCGTGGTCTCATTGCGCACGGCTCTGGCCAGTTGCACTCGCTGCCGTTCCCCTGTCGAGAGGCTCGAGCTGGAGCGATTGAGGCTCAGGTAACCCAGACCGAGTTCGATCAGTCGCGTCGCCATCTGCGCGAACTGGCCGATGATCGACATGGTCATCGTCTGCATCTCCTGCGGGAGAGTCGCGGGGATGCTCTGCAGCCACGGCGTGACGTCGTCGAGAGACATCGCGGTCACCTCGGCCAGATTCCTGCCGGCGACGCGGGGGAGTCTCGCCGCGTCGCTCAGGCGCGTGCCCTGGCAGGCCGTGCACGTCTGCGACGTGATGAACCTGTTGACTCGGGCCAGCCCCTTCTCGCTCTCCGCATTGTTGAGCGCCTCCTGAACCGCGAGTCGCGCGTTGCGGTAGGTGAAGTCCAGCTCGAAGAGCTTGCCGTTCTTGGAGCGCACGGCGATGTGCTTCTTTTCTTCCGGACCGTGCAGAACGATCTCCCGCTCAGCGTCGGAGAGCTCTGCATAGGGAACATCGGTGCGCACGCCGAACTCGGCGACGACCTGCGGCATCACGGTGAGGCCGAACATTCCCCACGGGGCCACGGCGCCCGCGGCGATGGTCAACGACGGGTCGGGTACGAGGGAGCGATCGTCGACGGCCCGGACGATGCCCGTCCCGGTGCACATCGGACACGCACCTTCGGAGTTGAACGCGAGCGTCTCTGCACCGGGCGGGGTGAAAACCGCCCCGCATTCGGGGCACACCAGGTCGAGGTTGGCGGCGACGTCGATCGTCGGCTCGAGTCGGTGCCCCTTCGGGCACACATGCGAGCCGAGCCGGGAGAACAGCACCCGGATGACGTTCAGCAGTTCAGTCGACGTGCCGAAGGTCGACCGCACACCCGGAACTCCCGGACGCTGTCGGAGTGCCAGAGCGGCCGGGACGTGGCGCACGGAGTCGACATCCGCCCGCGTCGCCTGCGACATCCGTCGCCGCGTGTAGGTGGAGAGCGCTTCGATGTAGCGCCGGGAGCCCTCCGCGTAGAGCACTCCCATCGCGAGCGACGATTTGCCGGAACCGGATACCCCGGCGATCGCCACCAGGCCGCGCAACGGGACATCGACGTCGATGTTCTTGAGGTTGTGGACGCGTGCCCCGCGGACCTCGACGACATTGGGGGACCCTGGCTGATGTGTTCCGTCATCGGCGAATCGCATCCGTGGCCTCCTCGGGATCAGTGCCGGGTCGACGCGGCTTCCTCGTGAACTTTACCGTCGGCGACGTGGGTGGCGGATTCGGCGTAGTCAAGACCATGCCCGCACCGGAAGAGCGGCTCCTCGGTATCGAAGGGCACATCCTCCCGGCTCTGCTCGACCGCTTCCATGGAGGAAGGGAGATCGAACGGCAGGCGCCCCTTCGGGGTGACTACTCCCGTCAGAACATCGATCACGGCCGCATCCGACGCCCCGTAGTTGACGACGATGGCAGCTGCGTGATCCGCCAGCGGTCCGAGCACGGTCGCGCGATCGAGGGTGATCGCGACGATGGTCGGTGCTGCCTCGCACACAGCGACGAGCCTGTCCATCTCCGCCGTGGGGAACTCGAGAGAGCCCGCGTGGAAGAAAGCCTCGAATCCCACCCCTCGCGATTCGAACGGTGAGCTCAGGCGGAGGATGCACAGATCGGCGGCAGCAGGATCATCGACGATGTCCCAATCGAGTCCCGGCGGAACAGTGAGGTTCTCCGCGTAGACGCGGCGCCGTCCTTCGGTGACGGGCAAGGTGGGTGTGCCGCCGGGATCGCGTCGATTGGTGAGAACTGTCATGGCTTCGCGTTGAGCCTTCTCGCCCTCCTGCCGGAAGTCTGCGGAGCCGGCGATCTGAATCGCTTGCTTCGGGTCGGCGTAGGGGGATTCGAAGAGCCCCAGACGCAGCTTGAGAGTCATGAGGCGCACAACGGATTCGTCCACACGAGTTTCGGAGACCAGCCCCTTGCGCACGGCCGCGACCAATTCTTCCGTGCACATCTCTCCACCGAACTGGTCGACGCCGGCATCGATCAGGCGGGCGATCCGTTCCTGGCGGGTGGTGCTTTCGAGCCCCCACGCCCGAGCGGGCATGTCGCTGCCGAGGATCTCGACATCGGTGAGCAGCCCGAAGTCTGTGCACACAGTCCCGGTGAAGCCGAGTTCCTGTCGGAGGAGACCCGTGACGATCGCCTTCTCGAACGCGAACCCCACTTCGTCGAACTTCGTGCCTACCGGCATGCCGTAGTAAGGCATGATCTCCGCGACGCCTTCATCGATCGCTGCTCGGAACGGCTTCAGATGGTACTCGAACCGACCACCCGGATACACCTGTTCCTTGCCGTAGACGAAGTGTGGATCCTCGCCGTCTTTCTGAGGGCCGCCACCGGGGAAGTGCTTGGCCATGGCAGCGACGGAGTGCGACCCGAGCTCGCCTCCCCGGAGCCCGCGGATGTACGCGGCGCCGAGTGCCGACGTGAGCTCGGCATCTTCACCGAACGTGGCTCCCGCGCGAGCCCACCGCGGCTCGGTGGCGACGTCGATCTGTGGGTGCAGTGCGCCGCGGAGTCCCACCGCCACATACTCCTGTCGAACGATGTCGGCGAAGCGTTCGACGAGTTCCGGTGAACGCAATGCCGCGAGACCCAAGCTCTCGGGCCACTGGGAGAACATGCTCGAGAGCGCAGCGGTGCCGGGATTCTCGATGAACCCGTGTCGGGGATCGCTGGAGAATGTGATCGGAATCGGCAGGGTCGATCCCAACGCGAGCTCCTGAGCCTCGTTGACCCATTTCACGAATCCCGCGGCATCGTCTGCGTCGCCGACGACATAGAGATCGGTGATGCGGTGATTGATGACGAGCGAGGTCAGCGAGGGGAAACTGAATGCCGACGAGGGACGGCCCACGGGACCGACCGCGACGATCGCTCGGAACATGGCTCCGGCCTTGTCCTCGAGGGTCATCCGCGAGACCAGATCCCTTGCGCGTTGCTCGGGGCTGAGGGTCGGATCCTGGTAAGGATGGCGAAGGGTGGGCATCAACGAACTCCTCTGACTCGGAAGACCAGTACGCCGCCGGCGATGGCGACAAGCCCCGCGACGACGAACCACAGTGTGTAGCCGGCGCCGAACAGCGTCTGTCCCAGGGGGATGAAGATGACGCCGGCGATGAGCGGTGCGACCATCGCGGGCAACGTGTTGGCGATGTTCAGGATGCCGAGGTACTTCGCGGTGTTCCCATCGTCCGGAAGCACGTCGATGCACAGGGCGGCATCCACCGCGAAGAACAGACCCATGCCGGCGCCGATAAGGGCTTCGGCGACAAGGATCACCGTGAGACCGCCTGTACCGAAATTCGGAGAGACGGCGAGAAGCAGGATGCCGGCGCCTGCGAGGACGCCGCCGATCGAGACGAACACGCGACGCCGTCCCGCGACATCCGACAGCTTCCCGCCGATGATGCTCACCGCGATCATGAACGCGACCGAGACGAAGGTGGCTGAGAGGTTGAACTGCAGCTGCTCAGGGATGTCCATGTCGTAGCTGGTCGCGAGGAAGAGAGTCAGGTAGGTGCCGACCGCCCCGTACCCGAGCATGATCATCGCCTTGGTCAACCACGCCCATCCCAGATCCGGCATGCGTCGAGGGTTGAAGAGGAACGTGCTGATGAAGTTGAAGAACGTCATCGGTGCGTTGGGGCGCTTGGAGCGCACCTTGTCCTTGAGGGTGAGTGCGAACAACAGCCCGAAGATGAGCCCCACCGCTCCCGGGGCCGCGGCTCGCCAGAAGTCGTTTGGGAGGAAGTTCAGGCTGGTCGCTCCGGCGAGGATCGCGATCGGAACCGCTGCTCCAGCGAGTCCCGAGACGTATCCGCGTCGTCGCACGGGAACCTGATCGGCGAGCGACGCCGCCTCGGCGGCCTGAGCGAAGTTGGTGAAGGTCTGAGCGGCGCACCAGGCGACCGTGAGCACCACGACATTCGGAGCGAGTCCGACGCCGACGAGGCTCAGGAAGGTACCGACCACGCCGATCACGATCCACGGTCGGCGCATGCCCCAGCGCGAGATCGTCGCATCGGAGAGTCGCCCGGCGATCGGCTGCGCCACAAGCGCGAACAGAGCGCCGATTCCCGTGACGAGGCCGAGCTGGAGAGGAGCGTCCTCGAGGCCGACCAGCGACTGCAGCTTCACCGAGAGGCCGCCCAGGATCGGCGTGAGTATCGCGAAGAAAAGGCCGGTGTACGCCAGGGAGAAGGTGATGGCATAGCCGCGGGGTTCCCGTGGGCCACGGGGCCCTGAGGTGGAGTGGGCCTCGGGGGCCGAGGGGGCCGGAGGCGCAGCGGATTCGGTGGACACGGAGACTCCTTCGTCAAAGTGAACTGCGGGCGCCGGACGGGTCATCGGCGAGAACGCCACGCTAGCACAAAACCTACACTAGTGTTGGTTTTATGATCCCGATTAATGTTTACCCTGCAGAAGGAGAGTGGTGACACTGAGTACGGGCACGTATCCGAAGGGTGTGGCGCGGCGCGCAGAGATCGTGGAGGCCGCAACCCGCAGCTTTTCGCGCGCAGGCTTCGACGGCACCTCCATCCTCGAGATCGCCGGGGACGTCGGAATCTCGCGCGCGGGCCTGTTGCATCACTTTCGATCGAAGGAGGATCTGCTTCTTGCCGTTCTGGCTGAACGCGAGCGGATCGACAGGGCCGTGTTCGTCGAGAGCGGATCGCAAGAGCCTGGAGGTCTGGGTGTTCTTCGGGGGATGGTCAGGTTGGCTCGGCTGAATGAGGGCAGGCCGGCGATGGTTAGACTCTTCGTCGTGCTCAGTGCTGAGGCCACCGAGATGTCCCACCCTTCACACGAATACTTCCGCGAACACTTCTCCCGGATCATCGCCGGCACCTCGCGCGCGCTCACTCAGGTGCGAGGCGTCGGACTGCTTCGCCCTGGCATCGATCCCGAGAGCTTCGCTCGGGACCTCATCGCGTTGCAGGAGGGTCTGCAGTTGCAATGGCTCATGCATCCCGAGCGTGTGTCGATCGCGCGGCCGCTGGAAGAGTGGATCCAATCGGTCTTGCTCTGTCCGTTGTGGGGTGATGGGGGCTGAACCACCGTCACGCGGGTGTGACTGCGCCCTCGCGCCCGAGACTCGACGACCGTCGCGGCAGGTAGCCTGAGCGGGTGTCAGAGACTCCGCCTTTCAGTCCCACGATCGCGCTGCTCACCGTAGCTGCGGGTTGGCAGGAATCTTTCGCTGATGTCCTGAAGCCACTCGGGCTCACATCGCGCAAATACGCGTTGCTCGGACACATCCGTGCCACCCCGGGTATCTCGTTCAGCGAGCTGGCGCGCCGGTCGCGAATCACGGCGCCGAGCGCCCATATCGCGGTCGCCGCGTTGAAGGATGCCGGATTGGTCGACGATGCCACGGCACGTGCCGGTGCAGCGTCTCACCTGGAGGTCACCGGTCGAGGTGGGCGGCTCCTGTCGGATGCTGCTGCGAGGATCGCCGTGCTCGACGAGGAATTCGCCGCGAAGTATCCGCAACTCTCCGATGCCTTGCACGCCCATCTGATCGCGACGTTTGCGGGAGACCAGAACCTTTAGGTAATCTAAAGGTGTGGAAAACGTACTCCTGTCCGTGCACGTCGTCGCCGGCATCCTCTTCATCGGCCCCGTCGCCGTCACCACGAGTCTCTTCCCGCGATTCGCTCCCTCCGCGTCGAGCACTGCATCGGCCGCTGACGCTCCGGTCGGTGGAGTCGAACCGGCCAAGCTGCTGCATCGAATCACTCGTACCTACGGCATAATGGCGCTGACTGTTCCTCTCGTCGGCCTTGTTCTCGCCGCCGTGCAGGGGAGGCTCGGCGAGATCTGGATCACCATCGCCATGGTGCTCACCGCCGTCGCCGGAGCCCTGCTCGTGTTGAGGATCGTGCCCGCGCAGCGTGATGCGCTGGGCTCCGCGTCTGATCCCCGGCGACTCGCGAACCTGCGTGCACTGACGGGAGTCTTCAACTTGATGTGGGTCGCTGTCGTCGTGATCATGATCGTTCGGCCGGGTGCGGAATGAGACCCTTGCTGCGTACCCTCGAGGTGCTTTCCGGGCTCGAACTGCTGAGCATCGTTGTTCTGCTCGTCAATCTGTTCCTCGTACATGCTGACGGGGTGGCGCCTGCGATCGGCCCGGTTCACGGCGCACTCTACGTCGCCGTGGCGGTGACGGCGCTGTTCGGGCGCGATCTGATGCTGCGGACGCGCCTAATGGCTCTCGTTCCCGTGCTCGGCGGCATCCTTACGCTCATCAACGTGCGCGCGGAGAATCGCCGGTGACGTCGGCCCGACACTTCTTCCGCCGACCGTGCGCGGTGAGCGCCGCAGAGGCGCGGGTGCTCGTGACGGCCGGCGCCCTCATCGTCGACGTCCGGCGAATACAGGAGTGGCGGCGGCATCACATCCCGGGGGCGGTGCTGATCCCGCTGGCGCAGCTCGAGGAACGCGCGGGTGAGCTGCCAGAGGACCGGTTACTCATCACGTTCTGCACAGGCGGTTTGCTGTCGAGCGGAGCGGCGAACCTGCTTGGGGAGTTCGGGTACGACGCGGTGAACATGGCGCGTGGCCTGGTCGACTGGCGCGCCACGGGAGGCGAACTCGTTGCTGGGGATTGACCGTGATCCTCCTGCTGGCATCGGGGTGTGTGGCTAAGAAAGTGCGACTCAGGGAGATAACCGGGTTCTGAGCCACGTAGGTATGCGCCGAATAGTTGCGATAAGTGGTCTTATCGTCGGGAAAGGGCCAGACAGGGGAGTGGGATGGGACTGCGCCGATAGTCGGGATAACTGGTCTTATCGTGGCCAATGGGCCAGACGTTGAAGTGAGATGGGGCTGAGTAGGTATCTGGCGTCTGAGCAGTGCTCGAGCGGGATCGCGGGGGTGCGAGCGTCTGCAAAGAGGATCAGAGGTCCTGACGCCGCGATTAGGCTCACGACATGGGACAGGCTCAGCACTCAGGTGGCCCGCGACCGGTTGACGCGAATGAGTGACAGCTGGCTGCCGGAGCATCAAGAGCATGCGCTGTACACCGCTGCGCACGTAGATGCGCAGATTCTGCGGCTCGGGCAGATTCTGCATCCATACTTGGCTGCCGACCCCCTCAAACTGGCTCAGAGGCTGACGCCGACCACCGAGGAGGTCGTGCTCGCTTCGATCGCACCGCTGCCGCAAGCAGTGCCCCGGCTGTTCGCGGACGCTCTCAATCAGACCCGCAACCTCATGGAACACTGCCTGTTCGCGGAGGTCGAGTCGCAACTGGGGCGCGATCTGGATCGCAAAGAGGCTGCCCTGATCGAGGTACCGGCGAAGCTCTCAGCGGAAGCGTTCGATGCCTGGGCCTCCGATAAGCGACGCAGACCGTTAGGCGTCTTCGTCCGCGGGAGCGAGCTGTACGAACGCCTTCACCGGCTCCAGCCTTTTCACCGCCGAGACGTGGACATGCACCCCCTGAGACGTCTCGCAGAGCACACGAACTTCGCGAAGCACCGAGAGCCGAGCGTCACGCTGACCCGAGTCGGTCGGGTCGACCTCGAGGATGGGTCACACACCGCCTTGCTCGCCGGCGAGCAACAGGTCGCTGAGGTTGGCAGCGTTCTTGCTTCCGTTCCTCGAGGTACGAAGATGGGCGTCTCCATCTGGCCGGAGGTGGTTGTCCGGAGACCTCACACCGGTACGGTGTACACCCTCATGCACGAGGTGGGGCAGTTGGAAGAATGGGTCCGAGAGCAGGCCGTTCCAATCCTGGTGAGAGGACGCACAGACCTGCCGAAGATCCCGCCGAACCTCGACCTTTCACGCGGGTACGCGTCGTTCTCCGACGCGTGGAACGCCGCCAGCCGGGACGTAGCCCACACGCGCCTCACCCGACGTATGGCTGGTGAAGGCGTTAGACGCGATCTCCTCGAAATGCTCGCCGAATCCTACGGCGATGACAAGCGAACCGCCTTCGCGGGCTGGCTCAGCACCCTCGACGAATCGGAGGTGCTGGTTCTTTTCTCACCCGGCAGCGAAGCCGCGCTTCGGGGAGATCATGCAACCATCGAGCATCACCTGCAGCTCTGGCGTGAGCGAGCTGGCGTCGCGATTGACGCTGACTCCGCCCGGTAGCAGCGCACTGCTACCGTCAAGCCATGCCGAAGCAGATGGCCATCGAGGCGTTCCGTGAGCAGCAGTGGGCTGATCGCTACGCGGCTCACGTCGCGCCTGTGAACGAGTACGTCGACGAACTACGCGAGGTGGGTCGAGGCTGGGCGCCGTACGTCGCTCCCCTCCATGGTGGAGTCGAGGCCCGGGTGCTGAGCATCCTGCGCGACCCAGGCCCGGCCACGCAGGACGAGGTCGGCAGTGGGTTCATCTGCGTCGAGAACAACGACGGCAGCGCCGAGCTGCAGGCGGTCTTGCTCGAGGAGGCCGGGGTCTCGCCCTTCGAGTTGCTCCCGTGGAACGCCTACCCCTGGTACATCAACCGCGCTCCGAAGGCGTCAGAGCTGGATGCCGGAGTCGAGACGATCCTGCATCTGCTGGAGCTCGCGCCGAAGGTGAAGATCGTCCTGCTTCAGGGCGGTGACGCAGACCACGCCTGGCGGCGACTCTTGCACATCGCCCCGACTATCGAGCGGGATCGTGGGCTCACGGTCGTGCGCACGTTCCATCCGTCGCCGCAGGCGTTGTTCGTGCGCGATCTCGAGGAGCGGGCAGCCCGCGTGGCGCGGCGACGCGAGGCATTCCACGAGGTGGCGGCGCTGCTCGCCTGATCATCGCGAGGGCGTCAGCGCGAAATCGAGGCCTCACGTACTCTCGCGGCGTCCGCCTGGCGGTCGAAGCGCTGCAGCCACTGGAGGTGGTAGCCGGAGGCTGAGTGACGGCGACCGCGGTGGTTGCCCGCGATGACGAGGTCGGCGTATCGCGAGAGGAGCCCGTCCCAAGAGGTCGCGATGGCCGGCGGGACGAGCTGCACCTGGGGGAGTGACTCGGCAGCGAAGCTGGACTTCCGGGTGTTGCACATCGCGTGCAGGGTGGTGAGGTTGTCGACGTCGCTTGAGCCGCCGCTGGCGTGGGCGAGCTTGTGGTCGGCTTCGGGGGCGAGGGCCCAGTATGCCGGGTGCACAGTTCCTCGGCGGTAGTGGGCGTAGTAGGGGAGCGCTTCGGGGAAGACGTCGCTGATCGCGACGAGGACGCAGCGGGGGATCGTCTGGCCGCCGCAGTAGGTGCAGAGGAATCCGTCTCGGAGGAACACCCGCGCTCTTGTGCGGTCGGAGACGCGGCGCGACGAGCGATCGGTGATTCCGGCGGCGGTCGTGCCGTGGAGGGTCAGCATACCCGTCCACACTTCGCCGGCGATGGGGGCAAGGCGCTGCTCAGCCAATTCGAGCGACGGCAGAGCCTCGGCGACGCCGGCGAGAGTCTCGCTGTACAGGGCGACGGCGTCGTCAGGCAGAGCATCAACCGCGACCGTCACGCGGGATCCAGCTCTGTCGTCGAGGGGTCATCCGTCGCGAACTCCCGAGATCGCATGACGGCACCGACTCCGAGGAAGCCCGCAAGGCGGACGGCGTCGTTGCCGCCTCGGAGCCTGTTCAGGGTGAACTTCGCGGGGAACTGCTCGAGCAGATCGTTCTCGTCAGCGAACGAGCTCTCGGTTTTGAGGGCGAAGATGCGGGTGGTGTCGAGCGCGCGGAAGCTGTCGATCGAGATGATCGACTTGTCGACGTCGCCGAAGATGAGGCGATCGAACTGCTTCTGGGTGGTCCAGTGCTGACGGACGCGCTTGGCGATGCCGGTCCAGCTGTTCGTTGCGCCGACATAGACCTGTGCGTACTCGTCGAGCACCATCACGTAGAGCCCGGCGACGCCGTCCCACTTCGTCAAGTCCTTCACCTCGACCATGCCGCGCTGGCTGGCGACGGCCGATCGCAGAGCTCGCTCAAACTCGTCGCGGTCGAAGGATGCGAAGTGGGCCATGTTCAGGTCGAAGTTCTGAAGGGCGCGCTCTCGGTGCTCCTCGCACCACTCGTCAGTGAGGATGCGGTGCTCGGCGTCTTCATAGACGCTGTCGAGGGCGTCCCAGAGTTCCGGGTTGTCGTCGCGGTGCCAGCGAGGTGACGACGAGCGCTTGTTGATCGTCGCGTAGACATCGCGGGAGATGCGCAGACCGAGGCCGCGGGTGCTGCGCACCGTGGTGCCGAAGTGCGTCGCGGTCTCGGTGCCGCCGGCGCGCGGTCGGCCTCGGCGGGGATCGCCACCGGGACTCCCCAGACCTTCCGAGAGAGCCGCGTCTGCCAGCGATGCCAGATCAGCGTGTGTCCGGAGTCGACCAGCGCATGCAGGGTCGCGTTCGCGTCAGCGCCGATGCCGACGTCGAAGATGCGCGCGGGGTCGAACTCTAGGTGCTCGCCGTCAGGGATGAGACCTGCGGTGTCCAGACCCCACGGGTCAGCGTCACGGACGAGGTAGCCGGCGTCGGTGAGTTCCCGGCGCAGCTCTTGAGCCGCTTGGGTTCGCGGCGCCCACACGTGGGTCTCGCGCGGGGTGACGGTGACCTCGAGTTCTATCACCATCACCGCGATTTGATCTTGCAGAGCACCTGAGCGGCCTTGAAAGCCGCGTCGTCCTCGAGGATCGGCTCGGTGCGGATCACCTTCGCCGGCTCGTCCAGTCCGCTGTCGACCTGACGCATCCAGTACGCCCAGCACAGACCAGAACCGTCGGCCGGGCGGCCGTGCTTGGAGAGGAACTGGATGCCGAGCGGCAGCGTGCCATCGTCGAGCTGGACGTGCTCTCGAATCGCGGCGGCGATCGCGGTGGTGAGCACACGGTCATCACCGGTGAGGTCGGACAGCGTGAGAGGCCTCTCTGACTCGCCGTCCTTCGTGGGCCAGGGGCCGGCGAAGAGGTCATGGATGGCAGCGATCGTCTCCGTTGCCGAGGCGTCGATCCACCAACCATCCGGATACTCGATCGTGTACAGCGCACGTCCGTCGCGGAAGGCGCGGGGGAGCCATGAGGCCTTCATGTGATCAGACTCGTCCCACTCGGTGACGATCTCGTTCCAGTAGTCGTCGAGGCTCTTCCCCATCGCATCTGCGGCCGGCTGCAGCGCGCGGCGTTCGGCGTTGATGTCGGTGCGATAGGTCGCCAGCAGCTCCATGAACGCGGTGACGCGGTCGGCGCTGCTGTAGATGGTTCGTCCGATGGTGTCGTAGCGACTCCAGTTGCCGGGGTCATCGCTGGCTTCTCGCGGCTTCGGCGCCAGGGCCCCGTACGACTCTCGGGCGATCCGGAACGAGGACACCGGACCCGCAACGAGTGCGAGTCCGGTGTCCTGGCAGATCCGCCGTGTGCCCGGTTCAGCCACTGAAGCTGTCATCGATCAGGGCCTGAGCGGCGTTGCCCACGTCCTTGAAGCGGCCCTCGCGGATCGCCATGATCGGGGTTTCGTACTCGATCCAGGGGTTCGCGCCGATGAACCAGACTCGAGCGACGTGCTCGCCCTCAGCCTCAGCGACCTTCTGCCACTGCTCGTACGCGAACACGAGGCGCTTCACGACCTCGGGACCAGGCTGGGAGCCGGTCTCTTTCGCCCACTTGTAGGAGGCCTTCGTGTCCTTGGAGCCGGCGAGGGTCGAGACGAGCGTGCCACCCAGCGCCGCGTTCAGGCGACGGGTGACCTCGCGAACGTCGAGCTTGATCACTCTCTTGTGCGCGCCGTGCTTCGTGGCCGTTGCGATCGTCTTGCCGCTCATCAGCGTGCCTCCTGTCCCTTGACTCGTAGTCACACTCTACTCCCGTGACACTGGGAAAGCTATGAACGTGCCACTAAAAAACCACTACATCGACACGAGGCTACGCGGCGCGCACACGTCACGCGTCAGCGGTCCCGGCGATGAATGACTCGACGGCGTCGGCGACCTCACCATGACGGCCCTCGCGGATCGCCGTGATCGGGGTGTCCTCGCGCAGGTGCGGGTTCCCGCCGATGAACCACTGCCGGGCAACGTGATCGCCGTCTGATGCAGACAGGAGAGTCCACTGACGGTGAGCGAACGTCAGACGGTTCGAGGCGTCCGAGCGCGGCTCGGGGCCGTCGGCCCTTGCCCAGCGGATCGGGAGCTTGCGGTCCTTGGATCCAGCGAGGCCTGCCACAAGCGTCGGGCCGAGGGCTGCGTTGAGCTCGCGCACGATGTCGTGGATGTCCATACGCATGGTGCGGCCGTGTGCTGTCGTCGGGGTCAGGGTTTCCATATCGCCAGTTTACCGCCGTACTACCCTATAAGCCACCCTAGTTACACCCATGTGGTGGGGTCGACGGCGGAGCCGTTCATGCGACCGGCTCCGGCGGCGTTGGGTCATTGGGCTCGGCGGTGCGGGAGTTGCAGTTGCTCAGTAGGAAGAGTGAAAGTCCTTCCCTTTGCGGCTGTACTCGTTCTGTTTCTCCGAACACATTCTGGGCGATGTACCGTCGTTGAAAATCCATCGGCGGTACACGCCACCTACGGATAATTACCAGTTCAGAGATTAAATACGAGTTCGAACGTGGGAGAAGTGTGTACCGGCGATTGAAGGCGAGAGTCCATCGGCGGTACACGCAGGGGGCGTGTTTTGGCCTGATCTTTCAAGGGTTTGAGAGGAAGAGAGGAAGGTATGTGACCGATGTACCGCGAGATCCGAGAAAGTCCACACATGCGCGCATGCGCACACGTACGCATATAGTTCCGCCGAAACTGCGGTACATACGGTGCATAGCGCATTTTTCGCAGGTCAGCGTTCAGATCGGCCACAGTGGCGCTGGTACAGAAGTGGTTACACGGCGGCGCTGCACACCCCCGGCGAGCAAATCGTTAGTATCGCTGAACAGGGGTTCTTGTGGCCTCAAGAGGTTGCTCTCCGCGTACCAAATCGGCGGTACACGCCCCGAGACAGAGAAGAAACCCGCGAGGAGCAGATGTTCCCCGGGGCTTCATGGGCCGTCCTGGCGCTGCGCGTTCAGCTCGGAGTGAGCGCGTGAAGATCCGACTGCCTCGGAATCTCCATCTACCGCCGGTAGACGAGATATGGGATGGTCTAGCGATCCCGTAACGGCACGCCACCGCGCCTCATATGCGGCGCGGTGGCGTGCGGTCTCCTCCTCGGCGGTTGCCTCATCTCTGCCGCCGCGGCCAGACGTGCGGCGTCGATCTCAGCAATGATGTGAGCGGCTTCCATGGCCTGGCGGCGAACCCATCGGCTAGCTCGATTCGTCTATCTCGTGCTTGACGATCTCCTGGAGTGCTTCGTTCATCTCCACTCGCGCGTCCTCAGGGCTAAGCTCGCCGGTCAACACGCGTCGGGCGAGTTCCATCGCGCTCGGTTCGGGATAATTCCCTCCGAGCTGCGCGCCCTTTTCGATCAGAGCAAGCGCTCGTTTGACTTCATCAGGGGTCAGTGGAGGCACCGCTCTATTCTCGCTCCAGACACCGCTGCGAGGGAAGCGGGATCACGGGTGATCTCTTTGCATGCGCGTTCTGGACGCCGCGCACTTTCACGACGGCCAGTCGGCGGAAGCACCTCATAACGAGCCTTTTGTGCGACACCGCGACACGGACGAGCTATTGACTGCGATCGTTCGCCGAAGAGGCGAGCGGATGCCTTTGCTTCCCCGAAAGACTTTTCGGGAAGGAAAGACTTTCGGGAAGGAAAGGCTTTCGGGAAGGAAAGGCTTTCGGGAAGGAAAGGCTTTCGGGAAGGAAAGGCTTTCGGGAAGGAAAGACTTTCGGGAAGGAAAGACTTTCGGGAAGGAAAGGCTTTCGGGAAGGAAAGACTTTCGGGAAAGAAAGGGTTCCCGGGATGGAAAGGTTTTCAGGCGTCGCGTCCGCGAAGCCCCGCTGACCGATTCATTTTCTCCCCGGCGAACCGCTATACAGAGAGGATGCTTCGCACTCGTCTTCTCGCCGCATCGGGCGCTCTCATTCTCGCGGTCGCCGTCGCCGGCTGCTCCGCCCCCGACGCTGACTCGGCGGCTGATTCCTCGCCCTCGGCCTCGGCGAGCACCGTACGCGAAGTCACGCCTTCGCCCTCGGACACCACGGTCGAGCCCGTGCCGTCCGAGTTCCCTCCGGCGCTGCAGCTCGTGAATTATTTCCAAACCCAAGGCCTCGTCGTCGAGGATCCTCGCGACAACACCGCCAAGGGGTGGTGTGACGCCGACGTCTGGGACTGCTCGGAGTTCTTGACCTCCGAGCAGGTGTCGATCGTCATCCTGCCGAGCGCGGATGGCGCCGAGCGGCTGATGGCCACCGGCAGCGCCTACGTCTCCAGCGACGGTCGAGTCGGACTCTCCTTCGCCGCGCAGCGCACACCCGTCGAGCAGCAGGACCAGTTCACCCGCGCGCTCGAGGACTACCTCCTCACGGTGCCCGCTCAGGACTGAGCTTCACTCACCTCACACTTCTACTAACCGCCCGTTGCCCTCCGGTATCGGGGGTTCTTCTTTCGCCGGTGTCCGGCGCTCGTCGCGCGCCTGAGTGGCCGCCGGCAGTGGGGACCGCTCCTGGCCTCGTGGTGGCCTTGACGTGGACTCGCGGCGGTCACTTCGCGCCCACGGAGGGGCGCTCGATGGGGTCACGAGACATGGTTCGGTGCAGATGACCAGCGGGAGGCCACCTGGCGACCAGGGGGAGGCCCGCAGATGGTCACTGCGTGGCCACCCTTGCGTCTCGGGGTCAAGTGTCCTCAAACGGCGCCTCGACTGCGCTCCCGACGGTCGCGCGGTGGACTCGGATTGGTCACTAGACGGTCACAAGGGGGCGTCTAGTGGGCGGGAAGTGACCATCAGTTCCCGACGCTGCCGCGCCGGATTCAGTCAAGAGTCCGACCGATACGCCCCCATCGATGGTGTGACAGCCGTCAGCAGAGAGGCCGCAGCAAGCTGCAGCCTGCGCTGCGCGAGTGGCTAAGGCACCCGCCTCCGGGCGGCCGCGTCGAGGTTGAGTCAGGCTCGCTACGCTCCCCTGGCGTCGCTTCGCTTGAGCTTGTCAACACGGTGCCACTTCGTTCTAAACCGTGTTAACAAGCAAGCCCCGGCTTTCCGGGGACAGAGGATGACCCTGTTGACAGGCTGCCTCCGTCGTTCCTCCTGAGTCAACCTGCCAACAATGAGTTTGAGTCATTCTCTTTACCCCGATCACGCAGCAAATTTGACTCCGATTCCTCGCTGAAGCTCGGCCTCGGGGCCAAAAGAGGAAAAGAGCATAAGAGGAGGTGGCACCGGGCTGCGTTTCTCACCTCGCTTCGCTCGGCGGAAACTTGACCGGTGGTCGGCGTAGCCGACACCTCCCAGGGCGCTTGGCTGTCGCTTCGCTCGGCCCGCTGACGCTGTAGATCTCTCGACCCGGTCTTCTTCTGACTTGTCGAAGGCTCACAGACAGAAGCCCCGCAAGCTGCGTCCAACGTCATCTCGCTGCGGGGAGTGGTTCGTCGTGACTTCCGTGCCGATCGCTGCAGGTTCTGGTGGCAGGTGACTTTGCAAGAACCGCGGGATTCGATATGCGGGTCCTCGGCAGACAGGTTGACCGCTGGTGAGCGCGTGTACCTGCACATGTTCCTGCAACGCCAGGTACGTGGCCGAGGGGCAGAAATCCCAGTTCGTGGGAGGTTTTCGGGCCGTCGGGACGAGGTGATGCAGGCTTTGCACTATTTGCGTCTGATCTGCGATTTTCACAAATGTACCTGGTGTACCTGCCCTCGAACGCAAACCTCTATATAGGAGGCCTACTGGCTCAGGCGAGATGGAGATGTGGACAACGACAATGTCTTTCTCCTTTTCTAGTTAGACCAGGTACACCAGGTACACACCGGGGGAGAGGAGCTTTGAGGTGCAGAATGACGCCGATCTTGATGTAACTGGTGGTGTAACTGGAAGCTCTGATTCCGCAGGTACGTACCAGGTACACACCGCGTGCCGCGCTAGCGGAGGGGCGACGCGAGTGGCAACGCATCGACGGTTGGCATCGGTGTACACGTCGAAGTGTCTGCGGTGCTGTGTACAGTCGTGAGCAAGCCTGAATGACAGTAAAAGGGCAGGGCCAAAGCAGGTCCGACCGGTGGATACGCCAAGCAACCGCTAACGGGTTCGGCTACGAGGTCCTCTTGGAAGTTTGACTTCTAAGGGAGATCCATGTCTTTTTCCACCCCTGTGAGCACGAGCCTGCTGGACTCGTTGATCACGCCGGCAACACTAGCCGAACGACTCGGCACGACCGAGCGCAGCCTGAGCGAATGGCGTATCACTGGCCGCGGACCGAAGTTCATCCGAATCGGTCGCAGCCCCCGCTATCGTCCCGAGGCTGTCGACGAATGGTTGCTCGCGCAAGAGTATGCAAGTACGTCGGAGGAAGCCGCCTGATGGGCAGCGCATACTCGTACGACACAAAGAACGGTAAACGCTGGGAAGCGCGATATCGCAAGCCAGACGGAAAGACCGCTCGCAAAGGCGGATTCACGCGTAAGCGGGACGCTGAGGCGTACATCACCTCGGTGGAGTCCGCAAAGCTGCAAGGCGCGTATATCGCCCCGGGGGAGTCTCGAGTCACGGTCGGTGAACTCGGTGCTGCCTGGCTGACCGCGCATGCCGTCGCGGTGAAGCCGTCCACGTTCCACAGTGACGAGAGTGCGTGGCGCGTGCACGTCGAGCCAGCGTGGGGAACCCGCCGTGTCGGAACGATTCGGCACACCGAGGTTGCTGCTTGGATCGCCGAGCTGAGCGTTGACCGTTCAGCCACGACCGTGAAGCGGTGCCATGGGGTCCTCGCATCGATCCTTGATGGAGCGGTTCGCGACCGCCGGCTCCAGTCCAATCCGGCGCGGGAGGTGAAGACCCCGCGGAAGGTTCGGAAGCAGAGGGCATACCTTACGCATCAGCAGGTCGAACGGCTCGCAACGGCGTCGCTCTATCCCGACGTGGTGCGCTTCCTCGCCTACACAGGTCTCCGTTGGGGTGAAGCGACGGGACTCACGGTTACAGATGTCGATGTGGCGCGACGCCGATTGAACATCTCGTCGAACGCAGTCATCGTCAACGGACATGTGGTCGTCGGGACGCCGAAGACGCACGAACGTCGTACTGTTGTCTATCCGGCCTTCCTGGATGCGGCGATGGCTCAAGCGGTCACGCTCAAGCGACCGGACGAACTGATCTTCCCTGCGGAGACCGGTGGCTACCTTCGGCCGGGCAACTCGAAGTCCGGGTGGTTCGCAGGGGCATGCAAGCGCGCTCGGCTGGAGGACGCGTCTGCTGCTAGGGCGAGCGAGCGCGGAGGGGCGCTTCGTGCGGTCATGCCGCGCGTGACACCCCACGATCTTCGGCACACCGCGGCGTCGCTCGCGATCAGCGCCGGCGCCAACGTCAAAGCGGTCCAGCGCATGCTCGGGCATGCGAGCGCAGCGATGACCCTCGACACGTACGCCGATCTGTTTGACGACGACCTCGACGACGTCGCATCAGCACTCGACAGCGCGCGGGCAGAAGCGTTCGGAGGGGGGCTTCACTACTCGTCTGACGCTAACTGATTCGCGCAGCCTGCATATCGTGGTCGTGCTACTCGCCCAATGTCCCCGCGTCATGCAGGGCTCCGAGAGTGACGAACGGCGGCTGCGCGCCAAGCAGAGGCGTTGACTTGGAGCTCGTGTGAGAGTGACCGCGTGAGAAGTCGCCGCACGCACGGCGCATCTGAATACTCGGGCTGTACTGCGCGTGGACGAGCGATTGTGACCAGTACGGTGAGAGCATGCTCCGCAGACTCGAGATGAAAGAACAATGGCGATTGTTCGAGAAGGGCATGTGGCCCGAAGATCGCCCGCTGGGTCACGCGACCGTCGTGTACGGCCATAACGGCAGCGGCAAGTCCACGCTCGCCGAGCTGCTCTTGAGCCTGGGCGCAGGAAAGGCCGCCACCGGAGTTGTATGGGAGACGAGCGATCAGGTGAAGGTCGCAGTCCCCGCTGGCGGCAGTAGTCCCTCGCCGGCGATGGCTGTCTTCACCCGGGCGTGGGTTCAAGCAAATCTCTCAGAGTTCCTGGCTGGCGAGAATGCCGAGGCCATCGTCACCCTGGGGCAGGAAGCCATCGACTCGAAGGAGACGCAGAAGAGTCTCGAAGAGGAGATCGCCGGCTTGCGCGACAGCGCAGTCGAAGCTGAAGATCTCCGAACCAAGCTCGAGAAGCGCGCAGCCAAGCTTGTGCGCGACGCGCAAGACCGCATTGTCAGCGAGCTTCAGCGATTCGACTACAGCCACTACAGCCGAAACCGCTACTCGGTGGTCAGGGTCGGAGAGATGTTACGAGCTCCGAGGACTGACTTCCCAGACGACGGCGCCCACGCGGACGCTCTCGTGCAACTTGGCGAGGAACCGCCCGTTGCCATTAGTCCAGTACTGGTTGCGCCCCTCGCGCTGAGGGGCGAGCTGAGTGAGCTGGGGTTCATATTGAATCGTACGCCGACACGGGTTGCGCTCGGCGCTCTTGAAGCAGCGCCACACGCACAGACATGGGTTGAGCGGGGCCTAGCGCTCCATGAAGAGCGGGACAACTGCCTTTTCTGCGACGGAGAGATAACGAGTGCGCGGCGACAGCAACTCGCTCAGCACTTCGATAAGAGCTGGCTGGAGATCCGAAGCGCGGCGCAGCAGTTGCTTCGAGTTGTGACCGGACGCAAGCAAGACCTGGAGGCTTGGCTCGACTCGTTGCCGGCTCCGTCGGAACTTGTGAGGGACTTGCAGGTTGTCTATGAACAAGCGGTCGAGCGAGCGCGCGGCGACGTCGACGCACGAGTTAGGAGTCTCGAGCTTGTTGAGGCCGCTCTCGCAGCCAAGGTCGCTGATCCAAGTGCGGTCCCTGACGAACCCGACTGGTCTGTTCTCGGCGACGCAGTCTCCGCAACCGTTCTGTCAGAGGCCGTACACGACCACAACGAACAAGCGAAAGGCCACCGAGAGCTTACCGAACAGCGCAAGTCGGTTGTTCTGGACCACATCGTCGGATCCCACGGCCAGGCCTTTCGCGATTTGGAGAAGCAAGTAGCAGATGCGAAGAGCGCCAGCGATACTGCTGCCAAGTCGGTCGAACTAGCCAGCCGCAATCTGGATCGCGTGCGGCAGGAGCAGTTCACGACGAAGGATATGGCCGACAAGCTCACGCGCGATCTGGCACGTGTCTATGGGAAGGCACATCTCAGCATCGCCGTGACCGATGATGGCAAGTCCTACACCTGTCGACGGGGTGAAAAGGCGGGCACCAATTTGAGCGAGGGAGAACGCACCACGTTGTCGCTGCTCTACTTTCTCCGGAACCTTGAAGATCAGCAGACACACGGTATCGACCCGCGGGAACGCATCGTTGTGATTGACGACCCTTCCAGTTCGCTTGACCGCGAAGCATTGTTTGCCACCCATCAGTGGCTTTTTAGCACTCTTCAGAACTTCGGTCAGTACGTCGTTCTGACTCATGACTTCAATTTGCTACGCCTCTTCATCACATCGCATAGGAGCAGGTGGAGCGCATCTGCCAAGGCTCTGCGCGACGGCGATACCAATGAGGCGAGATTCCCGAGGGTCGCGTTCCTGGAAATGTTCGCAGCCACGAAGGAAGGGAAGCGGGCGACGAAGGTCGGCCCGTTGCCGGATCTCCTGCGGAACAGCACATCCGAGTATGCGTATCTCTTCTCGATGGTGATGAAGGGGGTCCACGACGGCGAGGATCATGAGCGCCTGTTCTTGCTCCCCAATGCCGCCAGGCGGGTACTCGAGTCATTCGCTAGCTATAAGGCACCGCATCTGCCGAACTTCCTCCAGCAGCTGGAAGCACTAGTGCTGGCTGACCCCGATGAGCCATATCGTGACGTGTACGACTTCTGCAATCGCTTTTCCCATGGCGAGGGTAACGAAACAGTCGAAGTGCTCGATGCGAGGGTTGTGCATGGCCAAGTCCGCCGTTGTATGGAGTTCCTGCGGGCGGTTGACAGAGAGCACTTCGACAACATGTGTAAGGCCGTGAAGGTGGACCCCGAAGCGCTCTCGTAGTCGCTTCGATATGTAAGGTGCTCGGCCCGGCGAACAGCTCCAGACCTTGGCGACGCTCGTCCATGTCAGCCCCGCGACCCCAGCGGCCGATGGACGTCGTGACCTGCAACGAGACTGGCCACAGGGGTGCAGCTCTACGTCACGGGCAGATTCACGAGGTGCATACTCAGGCCCCCGTCACCGCTCCCGAGCAGCATTTACGTTTGATGATGGGTGGGGCGACCAAGGTCGCCCCACCCATCATGTTGGCTGCAGGCTTATGGGCCTATCCGACAACGTCGCCGTCCACGTTCTCCTGTGTTTTCAGCAGTAGCGAAGCTCGCACGAGAGTGCTTCTCAGCCCTCGGGCCGCGACCGCGAGCTCTCCCTAGTCGTCGTCGCGGAAGATGACTTCCAGCACGAGTTGCCGATCAGGATCCGGTAGAAGCTTTACCTTCCCGAGGAGCAGGGTCGCTGCAAGATCGGTAGGGAGGATTGATCGCAAACTTCCCCAGTGTGCGGTCACTGCTTGGCGAAACGCAGGGTACCAACGATCCGTCGCTGCCTCCCGCAACCCCTTGAAGATGAACTGAAGAACGTGCGCCGCAGTCCACGACATCGTTAGGGCCGCTCGGATGAAGAGCGCGAGGTTGTCGACTGCTTCTTCTTCTGTGCCCGCGATCCCCGTGACATATCTGGCGCCTACGGCTGCCCAATCCTGCATCGCATCCGGTTCGGCTACGCATCTTTCCATGCCACGAACGATGATCTCGATTTTGCTGGCCGCGGACGTCGGACCGCCGTGCAAGATTGCCTGCCCCAGCCCGGCGGGTGCGAGGCCAATAGCAGCCGCCAGTTCCCAAGGGTTTTTCCTGTAGCGAATCCCAACGAGATGTTCACGAATAAGAGCCGCGTCGATGACGTCAGCTTGCTCTTCGGTGAGCTGCCCGGCGGCACGCATGTACTCCACAACTGTCGGCGTCCCGAAGGATGATATTCCGAAGGCACCAGCTATCTGTCTAGTCGCAGCATCATCGCACCAGAGGGGAACGTCCGCTTCGGCAGCCCGGAGGATCGCCTCGGACCACGCTCCTAAGAGGTCTTCGAATTGTTCGGTCGGAGGCGCCAGCTGTGGCGGATCCGATCGTTCGGCGAGCCGGAGGAGAACGATCAGCTTTTCTGTTAGGCGACGGCGCTCCGCGACCTCCTCCTCGGGAATGAACATGACGGTCGGACCCTGATCGACGGTGCTCGGGACGAAGACATCGCCGGCCCGCTCAAAATCGATCCCCGCATCATTCGCGTCGCGAAGTTGACCATATGTGCCGAACAGTCGTTTGGGAACACGGCTGAGCACTTCCGCGAGGTCGTCATCAAGAGTTGCGAGGGTTAGGGCTGCCGTTGTGTCCAGGGCGGCGCCCCGCAAGCTGGCTACTTCGACGGCCGTGTAGTCCACGGGTCTCTCATCCGAACCACCCGCGAAGCGAGGCGAATGGCGGCTCTTGACGAGTATCTCGGCAAGGCCCCGCCGCGAGAAGTGGGCGATCAACCCGACGGGCAACGACCCATCGCGCAGGTGGGCATCAAGGTCATTGGTAGGGCGGGGACCACCGGCAGCTCGATCGATCGCAGCAAGCAGCTCCTTCGGATCATCTCCCTCCATCGTCACGGCCCAAACCAGACGGGGGCGATCGGGGAAGTCCGTGTGATATTCGTCAGCTAGGGCGAGTAGCTGCACTTCGGTGTCTCGATACTCGATGGGGGCGATTAACAATGCGCCCACTGCTAGCCGTCGAACCTGCTCGTGAGAAGAGAATCTATGGCTCAGACTGAGAACTTCGCTCACCTGCGCCATCTCTGTGCCGAAGCGCTGGAAAAGATGCAGCCACATAGACGCCTGACCGGCGTCATGAGGGACACGGCACACCGGGTGTGCTTTCCATTCCTTGAACGCCTGGAGGTCGTCGGCAGCGTGATTGTAGGCAAAGACCAATGACCAGGCTGCGTCGGCTGCATCGGGTTCGATGCGCAGCAGAGCTCGCGCTGGCAGGATGAGCTCTTCCCACTGCCTGTCCTGATACATCGCCTGGATTTGTAGTCGAAGGGCACGCGCACGTGCCCCCAGGCTTGTCCGCCCGCAACGATAGCCCGTTGTGCCCGATCGACGGCCTTCTCATGGTCGCCGCGATCGAGGTGATACCGCGCTGCCCGGAACCATTCGTCAGGATCGCCCCACCGACGCGCTGATTGTTCGGCGAGGCGGAGAGCGTCATCGGGTCGTTCGTGTTCGGCGTAATACTGGCCCAGGGCGCGGGCGAGCCTCGGGTTATCTAGCGCCGCGGATGCCGCGCGCGACTCAGCGCCGGGCTGCTCTCGAAACAGGGCCGCAATACTGTCAATCTCGTCGCACAACTGGGCGTTGAGCGGGCGCATGATCTCGACGAAGGGATGCACGATGCCGCGATGAGCAAGAACAGAGCAGATCGCTGCTTTCTCGTTCCAGTCCTCGGTGGCATCTACCGCTTCGGACCATAGTCGGACGGCCTTGTCACCCTCCACTTCGAGTTCAGCCTCACGTGCTGCGAGTTGCAGTCGCATCGAGGCTGATGCGGTTTCGCCCATTAGTGTGTGCGCGCCTGACAGCTGTCCCGTGTGGAGAAGCGCGAGCGCCGCGGCGTTGCGAACACTAGCGTGAGCGGCTTCGGCAGCGGTCGCCTCTCCTTCTGGGGTAGCAGTGAAAAGCGCCTTCGCGCGGTCATAGTCTTGAAGCAGCATGGAGGCTTCGATGGCAAGCACGACTGCCTCAGAGTTGGGAACTCCGGTCCGTCGCTGGCTGTTTCTGATATCGATCGCGAGGCGCCGCGCCGCCGACAGATCTTCGGTTTGAGTGTGAAACTCACCCACCAGGGACCGCGCGATGAGAGCACGAACGCCGATTACGCCTGCGGCTCCAAACCCGTCGGCTTCGAACGCATCTACCGAGAACTCGATAGCCTCGTCGAGTCGTCGCGCCTCGATTAGCTGCTGCGCGCGAATGGAGGCCGCGAGAGCTCGTTGCATCGCTGTCTGCGGAGTCCAGTCCAGCAGGTGCTGCTCTCGCTCGGAGAGCTCGTTGTCCGTTAAGATCGCCTCGATCAACGGGTGCCCGCGATCGTGGGCGAGGAGGTCAAGTGCGTCCGACTCCGAACGATTGATCCCCACGATCTGCACAAGCCAGTACGCGCGTGGAGTGGCTCCGCCTTCGAGCGCACGCTCGATCCAGGCGCGCGCGTTAGTGTGGTTCCCGCAGGTGATCGCTAGGAGACCGAGCCACCCGTCCACAGCTTCGCTCTCTTCGAGCCACGACGGCCGGGCACGAAGCCAATCCTTGAGAGTCTCGCCACGCTCCTGCGGCTTGGCAAGCGTTCGAAGCATCCGGAGCAAGGCCCGCTCGCCGATCGCACCCTCCAGCGCTCGCGCATCCTCCGCGAGCGCCGCGGGAAAGTGGGCAAGAGCGGACTCCATCGTGTCCTTGCCAAGCTCCGCCATCTCTGTGATCGGAACGATAACTTGCTCGTACACCAGCGCTTGGGAGTCACCAGCGCTTAGTTGTCGTGCGGTCGCAGTCCGCAGAAGAGGGAGCAGAAACCCGCTTGGAGGCCCCTCGAGGCCGTCGCATCTAATCGTGTCGAGGAGTTCTCTGGCAGCCGTACCAGCAGGACCATTTGTTTTGCAGGCGGTCATCAAATCAGAGTTCATGAGCGCAGCGCGGAGGGGCTTTAGTGGCACTTTCACGCCTAGCTCTTGCGCCGCGGATGCAGCGCTCCTCGCGATGCGCCATTCAAGCGTCAGCTTCTTCCCGAGACCGACGGCAGCAGAAGTAGCCACCTTGCCGCCGGCAGAGATCGCCGCCCCAGTTATCGGATCAATCACGTTGGCCTCCTTGAGGCGAGCATACGATGGGCAACCGACATGAATAGCGAAAGGCCGAACTGAGCGATCGGGTGCTCCGGTACCACGCCGAGTCGGTCGCTGAGGGTACGGGTCGCGACGTGCGCGACTCACGTCACTCTCGTAACCCGGCGTGTTGAGTCGTCTTCACGCTCACGTTCGTAACCGACTTCTGCCCTGAGCGTTAGCGGTAACGCAGCAGTAACGGAACTCGTGCGGGACTAGGTGAGCTGGTGTGAGCAGATGTGGGTCGCTTCCTTGTTTTTCCGCTGTTCCGCAAGAGCTGGACCCAGGGTCTGGACTGCAGAATGGGTTCAAATCCCACCGTCACCGCCATGGAAACCCCCGAGAAATCGGGGGTTTTTCCGTATCCGGGGTCTGGCGTGGTGCATTTTCGGTGCGTGTTCAGGTTTGAGGAGTTGGAAGCTCGCGGCTCCTCCGACCTCGTGTTTGCGATCTGGGTCAATCCTGCCGTCGGCACGAAGGCCCCGGCTTCCTCCGGAACGCGACGGAGGAGCGTTCTTCGCCGTGGTTGCACCGAAGTCGAAGCCCCCCACTCGACTTTAATAAATTTATGATCTAACCGCTTGACGGGGAGTGCTCGGGAGGGGAGTCTGGTTCCGCCGCCGCTTCGACGAGGAAGCGCGGAAAGGAGACGAAGATGAGATTCCCTACTCGGATGGCTCGGATGGCTCGGATGGCTCGGATGGCTCGGATGGCTCGGATGGCCCTGGGTGCCGCGCTCGTGCTCGGCCTGGTCGCCACTGCGGTCGGCCAGCCAGCGCCTGCTGAAGCGTTCACTCCGAAGAGCAAGGCGTCGGTCCTGCAATACCTCCGCGCCATCACTGGCTCGAACATCGTGTCGGGTCAGCACAACAAGGAACCGGCCAGCGCGCCCGCCCAGTACACGCAACAGGTCAAGGACATCACCGGTCAGTACCCCGGACTGTGGGGAGGGGACCTGATGTTCCGATCGCAGGACGCGGCAAACCGTCAGCGTGTGATCGACCAGGCCAAGACGGAGTGGGCGAACGGCTCGCTCGTCACCCTCGCCTGGCATGCCTGTTCGCCCACGGGTCCATCGACCTGCGAGTTCGAGGGCGGTGTGAAGACGCAGATCACGAACACGCAGTTCACGCAGATCGTGACCGGAGGCACCGCGTTGAACAACACGTGGCGTCAGCGCATGGCCGAGGTCGTCCCCTACCTCCGTCAGCTCAAGGATGCCGGCGTGCCGGTGCTCTTCCGGCCATTCCACGAGATGAACGAGACCTGGAACTGGTGGGGTGGGCGCCCGGGCGCGAACGGCGGAGCGAAGATCTTCCAGCAGATGCGCGACTACTTCGACGCGCAGGGCCTCGACAACCTGATCTGGGTGTGGAACATTCAAGACAACCCGGCGGGCGGATGGTCGAACTACTACCCGGGTGCCTCATACGTGGACGTCGTCTCGCTCGACGCCTGGTACAAGAACTACCCGAGTGCGGCCGACTACCAGCAGCTCCAGTCGATCGCAGGGACGAAGCCGATCGCGATCGCCGAGATGGGCAAGGTGCCCGACGCGAACTTCCTGCAGTCTCAGACGCGATGGTCGTACTTCATGATTTGGTCGGAGCAACTCCGCGGCAACAACTCGAACACGGAGATCCAGAACGCGTACTTTCACCCCAGGGTGCTGAATCAGGGCGAGGTGGTGCTGCCGTAGGGGTCGGCGGGAGGAGAGAAAGACGATCTCGGAAGAGGTGATATGCAGGAATTCGCAACATCGCAAGGCAGAGTCCGGGGTGCGCGCGTGCGCACCCCGGATGGCGACGCCATCGCAGTGCTCGGCGTGCCGACGGCGAAGGTGCCTGAGCGTTTCCGGCCTGCCGTCCCGGCCGACCGTTGGGCCGGACTCCGCGTGAGCGCACAGGGGCCGCTCGCGTGGCAGGGCGCCGGTTCGGCCGGCGCCCTGCCTATGAGCGAACAGGATTGTCTGACTGCGAACGTCTGGCTGCCCGCGACGCAGTCCGACCCGCGCGCCGTGCTCGTCTGGGTGCACGGCGGAGCGCACCTTGTGGGCTCGAACGGCGATCCGCTCTGCGACGGTGCGCGTCTCGCCGCCGCCCAAGATCTGATCGTCGCCGCGATCAGCTACCGCCTGGGGGCGTTCGGCCACCTTCGTCTCGACCATCTGCTCGGTGACGACTACGCGGACGCCGGCAACCTCGCGCTCGGGGACGCGCTCTCTGGGATCACGTGGGTTCGCGATGAGATCGCGGCGTTCGGAGGAGACCCTTCGCGGATCACGGTCATGGGGCAGTCGGCCGGCGGCGCGATCGTCTCGTTCCTGCTCGCGGAGAGCGACGACGAGGCGCCATTCCAGCGGGTCATCATCGAGAGTGCTCCGGCGGAGCGAGCACACACCCCCGAACAGGCCGCTGAGGTCACCGCGGAGCTGCTCTATGAAATCGGCGGAAGAGGTGCGGATCCGCGCGATCTGCTGCGAGCACCGGCGCCGGAGATCATCGCAGCCCAGCAGCGCGTCGTCGAGAGATGGCAGGGGGCGCTGCGCGGACCCGCCACCCCGTTCCGTCCGATCATCGACGGTCGCTTCGTGCACGACCTGCCGAGGCGGCGGATCGCTGACGGGTGCGGCATCGCGATCGACGCACTCATCGGCACCGCTCGCAACGAGGCGAGCGCATCAGTGGACCTGATGCATCTCGCAGCACATGACGCTCTGCGCGCGCTCGAGTCCGAACTCGAGAGCATGGGGCGAGGAGGCGAAGCGGGTTCGTACATCTCGGCGTGCGCTGAGGATGACCGTCGAATGCTCACCCCGGCCGAGGTGCTCGAGTCGCTGGTGACCGACCGACACTACCGCGGTCCGACGAATCGGCTGCTCGAGGCGCGTCGGCGCACCGGAGCCCGCACATTCGCCTATCTGTTCGCGTGGCCGCGACCCGACACGGCATCCTGGTCGCGCCGAGCCGGGCACTCGCTCGAGCTGCCGTTCGTCTTCCGTCATCTCGATGACAGCGCGGCAGCGGTCGAGGAGGTCGGCGACGCACCGCCCCGGGGGCTCAGCGAGAGCATGAGCGCACTGTGGGCCAGCTTCGTGCGCTCCGGAAGCCCTCATGCGGCGAGTGTCGCCCAGTGGCCACCTTTCGCCGAGGGCCGCGCCACACTCGTGCTCGATGAGCAGATCGATGTGGTCCACGACCCGTTCGCCGGTCGTCGCCGTTGGGCATCTTCTCGTGACGTCGGCAGGTGGTCCCCCGCATCAGCCGAGTGAAGGTCCGTGCCCGGGGGCGATCGTGCCCTGCAGCACAAGCGAGGCCGCGCCGATCGCCGCTGTGTCTCGAGGATTCGCCGACAGCTCCACCAGGATCGGATGTGCACGTCGCGCGAAGAAGCTCTGCTCGAGCCGGGAGCGGATCGTCCGTGTGTAGAGCGAGCCCGCCACCGCCATCCCCGGCCCGGCAAGGACGAGGCGGTCGAGATCGAGAAGGTTGGCCAGGGTCACCGTGGCCGAGGCGATCTGATCGGCGGATCGCTGCAGGAGGCCGAGTGCCGTGTCGTGTCCGCCTATCGCGGCCCGGGCGAGTTGATCGAAGTCCCTGCTGAGCGACTCCGGGTCGAATCCGAGGCTGAGATCGCTGAGATCGCCGCGCACGTCGTGAGCGGCGTGCATGACGGCCTCCGGCGCGGCATAGCGTTCGAGGCATCCGCGGTTGCCGCAGTGGCACGGGACTCCATCGGCATCGATGCTGACGTGGCCCAGCTCGCCGGCGTTCGAGCTGGAGCCGCGGTAGAGGGCACTGTCGAGCACCATGCCTGCGCCGATTCCCGTGCCCATGTAGATGCAGGCGAACGACTCCGTCCGCGACACCTGTCGACTCCAGAACTCTCCGACGGCGGCGGCGGCCGCGTCATTGTCGACGATGACGGGAGCGTCGATGGCTGACTGAAGCTCCTGCTTGAGCGGGAACTCGTCCCATCGCGACAACGTCGGCGGCCCGAGCAGAACTCCGCCGACCTGCGCGATAGGTCCTGGCGCGACGATGGCGACGCCAGCGATCGACGCCGGAGGAAGGCCTACTGCGTCCACGAAATCGCGATAGAGCGTGGCGATCCGGGTGATGACCTCTTCGGGCGGTGCCGATCCGGCTCCGTTGACGAGCTGGCGTCCCACCACCCCGCCCCGCACATCGGTGGCGACGAGGGTGATCGACTCGAAGCCGAGTTGAATACCGATCCCGTACTTGGCGCTCGCGTTGATCTCGAGCAGAGTGCGTGGCTTGCCTCCCTGTGACGCCGCGCGGCCTGACTCTCTGACCAGTCCGGCCTCGATGAGGCGGCGCACGATGTTCGACACGGACGGTTGAGTGAGCCCGGTCGCCTGAGTCAGTTCGGTTCTGCTGATCGGCCCTGCCGATCTGATCAGGTCGACGATGAGCGCCTGGCTGCCGGGGCCGGACTGTATCGACTCGCGCCGGGCCATCTGTGTCTCCTGATCATCGAGCGCGTACTGTGAGGGGCGCACACGACGATCCGATCACGAAAGGTCGCCCACCCGATGGGTCCCGATTTCGAACAGACTATCGCGCAGGTGCGGCCCATCGGCCTCACACTGTTCCGCGCCTCCGAGATCTACGGCGCCGAGCCGTTCTACCACGAGCTGATCGCCGGAATCGATCGTGTGGTCCGGCCCGCAGGTCTTTCAGTGCTGCTGCGCGTGCTCTCCACACGCGAGGAGGAGATACTGCAGCTGGAGCGATGGCACCGAGAGCATGTCGTCAGCGCGTTCATCCTGGTCGACGTCGTCGACGACGACGAACGTGTGTCTTTCGCTGAGCGCAGCAGCATTCCCGCGATCGTGATCGGGGCACCTGCCTCGGCCAAGGCTCTCCCGGCCGTGTGGACGAACGATGCGCTCACGATGCGCGAGGCCGTCGACCGCCTCGTCGCGAGTGGGCATCGTCGGCTCGCACATGTCACCGGCCCCATCGAACTGACGCATACCGAATCCCGCGTCGAGGCTTTCGCGGCTCTCGTCGATGCGCTCGGCCTCGACGCCGTCAGCCTCACCGGCGACTACTCGCGAACCTCGGGTTTCGAGGCCATGAACATCCTGTTGGCGAGCGAAGGGCGGCCCTCTGCCGTGATCTTCGACAGTGACCTCATGGCGCTGGGCGGACTCGACGCGGCACAGCAGGCCGGGCTTCGCATACCCGAGGACATTTCCGTCGTGGCATGGGATGACTCGGCGCAATGCCAGCTCTCGGAGCCACCCCTCTCCGCCCTGAGCCACGATGTGCAGCGCATCGGCGAGATCGCCGGGGAGGAGCTGCTGGAACTGCTCGCCGGCCGGCCGGCGCAGACTCGCGAAGCTCCCCACGCGGTGTTCATCGAGCGCGCGACGTCGGGACCCGCCCCGATCGAGTGACCGATTGGTGCCGACTCCGCCGACATCAATCTGTTACATAAATTAATAATCTTAAGTCTTGACTCTGATGTCTCCGCCAGCGATGCTGGATGCCGAGCGACGAGGCAACCCGGCCCTTCGTCCGCGAACGAAGGAGTTCTCATGAACCGGAAACCGATCCTCGGTCTCGCCGCGATGACGGCGGTCGGCGCGATCGTCCTCGCTGGATGCTCGGGCGGAGCGAGCAACGACGACGGTGAGCCGTCGGGCGAGATCACGGTCCTGACCAACCGCACCGACCTCGTCGACACGACCTTCAAGGAGTACGCGAAGACGTTCGAAGAGGAGTATCCGGGTACGACGGTGAAGTTCGAAGCGCTCACCGACTATGAGGGCGACACGAAGATCCGCCTCAACTCGCAGGACTACGGCGACGTGCTCCTCATCCCGAGCTCGAACGTGACGAAAGACCAGTACGCGAACTTCTTCGAGCCGCTGGGCACGGTCGAAGAGCAGTCTGAGACCTACCGCTTCGCGAATGAGGCATCGTTCGATGGCACGGTGTACGGCGTGTCCACGTTCGGTTCGGCGATGGGCTACGTGTTCAACCGGGATGTCTGGACGGAGGCGGGCATCACCGAGCCGCCGGCGACTCAAGAGGAATACCTTGACGCCCTCGAGAAGATCAAGGCGACGGGCTCGATCCCGTACTACACGAACTACAAGGACGGCTGGCCGCTCGCGACTCTGGAAGGCAACCTGGGCGCGACCCAGGGGCCCGAGGTCCGCTCCGAGATGATCGAGACGGACGACCCATGGTCGGAAGGCAACGACCAGTACAACATCGACGGGCTGCTCTTCGACACTGTGGCAGCAGGACTCAGCGAGCCCGACCCGACGACCACCAACTGGGAGGAGTCGAAGAACCTCCTCGCATCCGGTGAGATCAGCTCGATGGTCCTCGGCTCCTGGGCGGTGTCGCAGATGCAGGATGCTGCCGAGAAAGCCGGCGAGTCGCGCGATGTCATCGGCTTCTGGCCGATGCCCTGGAAGACCGATGACGGCTTCACGTCGGTGACCGCGTCCGACAAGTTCCTGGCGATCAGCAAGCACTCGGACAACAAGGCGACGGCCAAAGCGTGGATCGACTGGTTCACGAACGAGTCCGGATTCGCCGCAAGTCAGGGAGCGATCAGTCCGGTCATCAGCGATCCCGCGCCGGACACTCTCGCGGACTTCGCCGACCTCGGAGTCACCTACCTGGAGCTCGCGCCCGATCCCGTCGGCAAGGAGGCCGTGATCAACGACATCGCCAACGAGGCCGAGATCGACCTCTTCGGCAACACCTACCGGCAGAAGCTCATCGATGTCGCGCGCGGAGCCGCGGACGGAGACAAGGAGAGCGTATTCGCTGATCTCAACGAGCGCTGGGCCGCGGCGCGGGCTGCCGTCGCCGAGTAATCCCCAGGTCGTCCGGCTCCGATTCCCCCGGAGCCGGACGGCCATCCTCACCGAAGAGAGCAGACATCATGGCAATCGGACAGGGAACGTCGCCCGCCACGAGGGCGTTGGTGACGACCCGACCTCGCAAGGGCCGCGAACAACAACCCCTGCGAGCGAGGAGACAGAGCGCAGGGTTCACGCCATGGCTCTTTCTGGTGGTGCCCCTCGCCTTTCTGGTCGTGCTCACCTACGTGCCGGTGGCGAACATGCTCTGGTACAGCCTCACGTCGTGGGATGGGCTCGAGCCGCAGAAGGACTTCGTCGGGATCGACAACTTCGTGCAGATCTTCACGAAGCCCGAGATCTTCCAGGTGTTCTTCGTCAGCCTCTATTACCTGGTCGGGGCTGTCGCCCAACTCGTGCTCGCGCTGTACCTCGCCACGCTCCTGAGCTTCCGCACACGCTTCAAGAACCTCTTCAAGGGCGTCATCTTCTTCCCCTACCTGATCAACGGGGTCGCGATCGGGCTGGTGTTCCTCTACTTCCTCCGCCCTGGCGGCACCCTCGACGCGCTTCTCGTCGCCGTCGGGATCCAGGACCCGCCTCAGTGGCTGGGCGACCCCTCGTTCGTCAACGCCTCCCTCGCGGCCACGTCGGTCTGGCGCTACATGGGGCTCAACTTCGTACTCTTCCTCGGTGCGATCCAGTCCGTGCCGGCAGAACAGTACGAAGCCGCCGACATCGACGGGGCGAACTCGTGGCATAAGTTCCGCTTCATCATCCTCCCGAGCATCCGTCGCATCCTCGGGCTGTCCTTCATCCTCGCGATCGCCGGCGCGCTGTCGGCGTTCGAGATGCCGTACATCATGACCGGCGGGGCGAACGGGTCGGAGACCTTCGTGATCCAGACGGTCAACACGGCGTTCAAATTCTCGAAGGTGGGCCTCGCGTCGGCGATGGCGGTCGTGCTCCTGGTGATCGTCCTTGTCATCACGTTCGTCCAACGTCGGGTCTTCCCCGATGAGAAGGGAGGCGAGTCATGACCGTGACCGCAGTCCGCACGCAGGGCGCGCCGCCCGAGCCCTCGTCCTCGCGCGAATCTCGAGCGCGCCGACGCGCGAGCACCCACAGACGCGGAGCCGCAGCGCTGACGGCGACGACCCTGAAGGACGCATCGCTCATCATCGCGAGTCTCTTCGCCGTCGTGCCGCTGGTGACCATCTTCATGCTCGCCTTCAAGACCGACCGGGAACAGCGAACGACCGGGCCGCTGACCCCGCCGTCGAACTGGTTCAACCTCGACAACTTCGTCGTCGCCTTCGACCAGGGCGGTATGGTCACCGGATTCCTGAACACCGCGATCATCCTGCTGGTCTCAGTGACGGGGACGATTCTGATCGGCACGATGGCGGCCTACGCTCTGGACCGCTTTCGCTTCCGGGGTCGCAAGCTCGTGATGGCGCTGTTCCTGCTCGCGACCCTCGTGCCGTCCGTGACGACGCAGGTGGCCACTTTCCAGGTCGTCTCCGCGCTCGATCTCTTCAACACACGTGGCGCGGCGATCCTGCTGTTCATGGGCACCGACATCGTCGCGATCTACATCTTCCTGCAGTTCATGCAGTCGATCCCGATCTCACTCGATGAGGCGGCGATGCTCGATGGCGCGAACCGCTTCACGGTGTACTGGCGCATCATCCTCCCGTTGTTGAAGCCCGCCGTCGCCACCGTGGTGATCATCAAGGGCATCGCCATCTACAACGAGTTCTACATTCCCTTCCTCTATATGCCCTCGCAGGATCTGGGGGTGATCTCCACGTCGCTGTTCCGTTTCATGGGTCCGTTCGGTGCGCAGTGGCAGATCATCGCAGCCGGCACCGTGCTCGTCATCATTCCGACGCTCGTCGCCTTCCTCTTCCTGCAGCGATACATCTACAACGGCCTGACATCTGGAGCAACCAAGTGAGCATCACCGACATCACCACCGCCCGTCCATCGACCACCCGTGCGCTGCATGAGGGGTGGAGTCTGCGCGCCACGGGAGGTGCGGTTCCTGCGTCCTTCTCCGGTCTGAGCGTCCCGGCGACCGTCCCGGGCCTGGTCCACACAGATCTTCTCGACGCCGGGCTGATCCCGGATCCTTTCCTCGACCGCAACGAGCACCTGGTGACCTGGATCGGCTCCACTGACTGGGAGTATCGCACCGCGTTCGACTGGACGCCTGACGGGCACGATCGCCACGACCTCGTCTTCGAAGGACTCGACACCGTCGCGACCGTCACACTGAACGGCAGCGTCGTGGCTGAGACGCGCAACCAGCACCGCACCTACCGCCTCGATGTCGATGCGCTCCTTCGGGAGGGGGAGAACGAGCTCGTCGTGCACTTCGGCTCGCCGGTCGCAGCCGCCGATCGTGCGAGCCTCGAGATCGGGTATCGGCCGCATACCTACTTCCACCCCTTCAACGCCATCCGCAAGGCCGCCTGCAACTTCGGGTGGGACTGGGGTCTCGACGCCGCATCGGCAGGGCTCTGGAAGCCGGTCAGCCTGCACGCGTGGTCGGGGGCACGTCTCGCGTCCGTGCGTCCGGTCGTCACGGTGGACGGTGACGACCGTCGCGTGGCGGTGCACGTCGAGGTGGAGCGCGCAGGCGATGCCGACGTGACCCTGGCTGCGGCGGTCGCCGGGGTGACCGGCCGCGTCGAACTCGGTGCCGACGAGACCATCGCCGTCGTGGACCTCGCCGTCCCCGACGCTGAGCTCTGGTGGCCGCGTGGTTTCGGTGAGCAACCCCTTTACGACCTCGCTGTGACGCTCGAGCAGGTTGGCGAACACATCGCGGACTGGACGCGTCGCATCGGGTTCCGCACCGTCGAGGTCGAGTTGGAACCGGACGCCGAAGGCACGTCCTTCCGCTTCGTCGTGAACGGTGAGGCCGTGTGGGTGCGAGGGGCGAACTGGATTCCCGACGACGCCTTCGTGACCCGAGTCGATCGTGCTCGTCTGTCGCGCCGCCTCGACCAGGCGGAGTTCGCGAACATGAATCTGCTCCGGATCTGGGGCGGCGGCTACTACGAGTCGGATGACTTCTACGAGCTGTGCGATGAGCGCGGCATCATGGTCTGGCAGGACTTCCTCTTCGCCTGTGCGGCGTATGCCGAAGAGGAGCCGCTGTGGAGTGAGGTCGAGGCCGAGGCCCGCGACAACATCACGCGTATCATGCCGCATCCGAGCATGGTGCTGTGGAACGGCAACAACGAGAACATCTGGGGTTTCGAGGAGTGGGGCTGGGAGAAGCGCGTGCAGGGCCGCACCTGGGGAATGGGGTACTACCTCGACCTCCTGCCTCGTCTCGTCGCCGAACTCGATCCGGCCGGGAACTACACCGCGGGGAGCCCGTGGTCGGGAACGCCCGAGATCCCCGCGAACGACCCCGACCATGGCTCTGTGCACCTGTGGGAGCTGTGGAACCGCGTCGACTATCCGGCCTATCGTGACGTCTCACCCCGATTCGTCGCCGAGTTCGGATGGCAGGGGCCTGCCACCTGGTCGACGATCGAACGAGCGATCTCGGACTCGCCCCTGACGCCCGAATCGCCGGGGATGATCCATCACCAGAAGGCGACAGACGGCAATGACAAGCTCACCGATGGGCTCGTTGCGCACCTGCCGCTTCCGGATGACACCGAAGACTGGCACTGGGCCATGTCGCTCAATCAGGCCAACGCCGTGACCGTCGCCATCGAGCACTTCCGCTCGCTGAGCCCACGGTGCATGGGATCCGTCGTCTGGCAGCTCAACGACTGCTGGCCGGTGACATCGTGGGCGGCTGTCGACGGGGATGAGCACGCGAAGCCCCTGCTGTACGCGCTTCGACACGTCTATGCGGATCGCCTGGTCACCGTGCAGCCGCGCGGCGAAGGACTCGTCGTGGCGGTGCTCAACGACAGCCCCGACGCCCTGACGGAGGATCTGATCGTCCGGCGACTGCGGTTCGACGGGACGGAGCTGGCATCGGCGACGATCCCGCTCGACCTCGATCGTCGTTCCTCGGTCACCGTCGACATCCCTCCGGGGGTGGCGATCGTGTCGTCCCACGTGGATGAGGTGATCGTGGCCACGGTCGGCACCGAGCGGGGGTTCTGGTATTACGCGGAAGCGCGTGACTCCAGCCTTCCAGCGCCGGCGTTCACCACCGATGCGCAGCCCTGTGAAGACGGCTATACGGTCACTGTCACGGCCGAGGTGTTCCTGCGGGATCTGGCTCTGCTCGTCGACAAGGTCGACCCTGCAGCCGTCGTCGACGACCAGCTCGTGACGATGCTGCCTGGCGAGACTGTCACTTTCCGGGTGCGCACCAGCGCGACGCTTGATCCCGCCGATCTGGTGTCGACTCGCGTACTGCGCACGGCGAACCAGTTGGTCGCGGACTGGGCGCGATGAGCATCGTCTCAGATTCCCCGAGGTCGATCGCGCTGGCGATCGACCTGGGGGGCACCAAAGTCGAGGCGGCGCTCGTCGACTCGGAGGGCGCGATCCTGCCTGGCAGTCTCCACCGCGAACCGACGGGGTCGGGAGCTGGCCGGCGCGAGCTCGAAGAGTCGATCGACCGCGCCGTGCGCGCATCGATCGAGCGAATGCCGGAGACGGCAGCACTGATCGGAGCCGGGGTCGGGTCGGCCGGCCCCGTCGACCTGGGCCGCGGGACGGTGAGTCCGAAGAACCTAACGGAGCTGCACGGTTTCGACTTCGCAGCTCACCTGGATCGGCTGGTCCCCGGTCTGCCCGTCGTCATGCGTCTGGACGGCACCTGCATCGCCCTCGCCGAGCACTGGCTGGGGGCCACCCGTGGCGCAGCGCACTCGATGGCGATGATCGTCTCCACTGGAATCGGCGGCGGAATCATCCTCCACGATCGGCTCATCTCCGGGCGCAGCGGCAACGCAGGGCATATCGGACAGGTGCAGATCGCCACGCGTACCGAGTCGGACTCCGCCGACGACGTCACGCTCGAACGGATCGCGTCCGGCCCCCGCAGCGTTGCCTGGGCGCAGGCGAACGGGTGGTTGGGCGGCACGGGGGAGGAGCTGGCCGCAGACGCAGCCCGCGGAGAACCGGTCGCGCGCGCCGCGATCATCCGCTCAGCGACGGCCGTCGGCCAGGCGATCGCCAGTGCGGCGACGCTGCTCGACCTCGAGATCGTCGCCGTCGGCGGGGGATTCACCGCGGTCAGCACCGATTACCTCGAGCTCGTCCGTCGCGCGGTGCAGGACGCGATCGTCTTCGACTACGCCGCCGACGTGATCGTCATCGGCTCGGCACTCGACGGAGCCGGCCCGATCCTCGGCGCCGCCGCACTGATCCACCGGACGGAAGCGCTCGGCAGCACCATTCCCGAACCTCTGCACGACCCCAGACGAAGGAGCCTGGCCCGATGAACCGACACACACCCCGCCCCCGAAGCACCGGTGGCCGCCGACTCTCGGCGGGTATTCTCGCCGTCGCGGTGGCCGCAGCGCTGCTGCCGGCGGCTGCCGCCCCGGCCTCGGCAGCGCCTGAAGACTGGACCTCGCTCAACAGCACCTTCGTGCAACGCGACGGCAGCCGGCTCGTGCTCGACGGTGACACATTCCGCTTCAGTGGGCCGAACATCTACTGGCTGGGGCTGGACGAGAACGTCGGCGGAGTGGACTACCCGACCGCGTTCCGTATCGCCGACACTCTCGACGCCGCCGCACGGATGGGGTCGACGGTCGTTCGCACGCACATGATGACCTCGACCGGCCAGGACGGCGCGAACCCGCTGGCGATCATGCCGACCATCGGGGAGATCAACGAGGAGGCATTCGCGACGATCGACTTCGCGATCGCGTACGCCGGCACGCTCGGCATCCGCTTGATCCTGCCGCTCACCGACGAGTGGGAGTACTACCACGGAGGACACCGAGACTTCACGGCACCCTTCGGGCTGGCATCAGCCGACTTCTACACCGACGATCGAGCGATCGACGCCTATCAGGACTACGTCGACACCATCCTCCAGCGCACCAACGCGCTCACCGGCATCCGGTATGTGAACGATCCGACCATCATGGCGTGGGAACTCGGAAACGAGTTGGAGGGGATGACGGCGCCTTGGATCGACCAGCAGGTTGCCTTCATCAAGGAGCGCGCCCCGCAGCAGCTCGTCGCCGCCGGCCGTCGGTTCGACATCGATCCGGACACACTCGCCGCCCCGGCGCTCGACATCGTCGATGTGCACTACTACCCGCCGACGCCATCGCGCGTGTCTGCCGATGCCGCTACGGTGGCGGCCGCTGGGAAGGTATACATCGGCGGGGAGTACGCCTCGACCGCTGCCAGCACCGAGCTGCTCGATCCGTTGCTCGAGGATCCGAACGTGACGGGAATGCTGTTCTGGTCGCTGTTCGGCAATAACGACAGGGGCGGCCTCGTGCCGCACGACGACGGCTTCACCCTCCATGCGCCCGGCGCCACCGACGCAGAGCAAGCTCGAGTGTCGGCGATCTCGGCGTACGCCGACGCCGTCGGCGGTTCATCAGCGCAACCCGACATCGGCACGCCCCTGATCGTCGCGATCGACCGCGCGGACGGAATCAATACGGTGGCGTGGCGAGGCGCGGGAGGCGCCTCGTCCTACCGGCTGGAGCGGTCCACCGACGGAGTCGCCTGGGCGCAGGTCAATACCGCAGCCCTAGGTGCGGATGCTGGATCGTCAACGGACTTCGTGTCGCCATCCGGCGCAATCTATCGGGTCGTCGCCGTGGATGCCTCGGGCGTCGATGCGGCGGTGTCGGAGCCGGTCGCGACCGAGACCGACACCCGAGTGCTCGTCGATCCGCTGGAGTCCTGGCTCCTCACCGAGGCGCACGAGAACGTGACCATCGATCCCCGTGCGGACGGCACCAGCATCGTCCCGATCGGTGACGACGCGACCATCACCTGGAAGCAGGATCGCCTGACCGCCGCGAACTTCATCATCTCCGGGTCGGTCGTCGTGGAGTCGAGTGCGGATGCCGTGAGTTGGACGACGGCATCGACGCAGTCGGACGATGGAGTGCTGACGGCACGTGACCTCGTCGGCCCCTACCTCCGAGTGAGGTTGGCGGGTGACGCGAGCATCTCGCGAGCCACGATCTGGTCAGCTGTCGATGCGCCGAACGGGCCGCCTGCAGCATTCGGATTGATCGCCCCGGCGACGGGCAGTATTGATGTGACGGCTACCCCCACGTTCACGTGGGAGGCTGCATCGGGCGCGGCCTACTACCGCTTCACCCTCGCGACGTCGGCTGATCTCGCCAGCCCCCTGTTCATCGCGGACGGTATTCAGGCGACAACGGTCAGGCCGGATGTAGAACTGGAGCCGGGGGAGCGATACTGGTGGTCAGTGGCGGCCATCAACGGAGTCGGATCCACCGCCTCGTCTGCGGGACCCGCCGACTTCGCCATGAAGTCCCTGCCGAGCGATCCGCTGGTCGTCGAGGACTTCGAATCTTATGCCGATGATGAGGCCCTCGCCGCGACCTACGTGCGCAACACCGGCGGCGGCGCTATCACTCCCGCGCTTGCAGCAAACCCCGAGACGGGTTCTCAGGCGATGGTCGCCGCCTACGACCTCGGCGGTCCCGGCTACGCGGGCGTCGTGCGAACGTTCACTCAGCCTCAGGACTGGTGGGGGTACGCCGGACTCGAGTTCTGGGTCCAGGGCACACCCGGCGACGCAGTGACCGTCCAATTCGTCGCGCAGGGCTCCTACTGGGAGACGGTCGCCCCCATCGAGGGTGACGGGTGGCAGCGCGTGGAGATCCCCTTCTCCGATTTCGCAGCTCCGGCATGGGCGCCCGACGCCGCCTTCGATCCGACCTCGGTGACTCAGCTGGGGATCTACCTCGGAGGTGAGGGAGCCGGTGAACTTCGCGTAGACGATGTGGTCACCGTCGTCCAGGCAGTGGACCCGGCTCCAGAGGAGGAGCCTGGGCCTGAGAATCCTGGCACCGGCGAACCCTCGGGCGGCGGGGGAGGCGCTGAAGGATCCGGGGCAGGGAACGGCGGCGAAGACCTGGCGAGCACAGGAGGGGCTGTCGGGCCGTGGGTGTTCGTAGGGCTAGTCATCCTTGCCCTCGGAGGAGCACTCCTCGTGCGGGGGCGTCTGCGGAGGAGCTGACGGAGACGCACGCTGACGTTGACGGCCGCCCCCGATGCAGTGGGGGTGGCCGTCAACGCTCTCTCGTCCTCTCCCTTGTTTCGGGCGACGGCGATACGACTCCGGAGTGTGAAGCGTGGATCGACACCGGCGACCACTCGTTTCAGATCGTCGAGGAGCCGCGGCGCTGTGCGTTGCCGGACAGTCCGGATAACTGGTCTAATCGTGGCCAATGGCCTAGAGGTTGAAGTGAGATCGGGCCGCCGGATAGCTGCGATAAGTGGTCTTATCGTCGGTAAACGGCCAGACAGGGAAGTAAGAAGGGGCTGAGCAGGTGAGAGCGCGTTTCCAGTGCTGGCGCGGGGTTCCAGCCCGACACGCGGACTTGATGCCGAAGCTGGGAGATCGCAGTACGGACGAGTCGAGTGCGCGTCTGATGTCTACGTTGGACCATGACTCAACGCGGATCGAGGTTGATGACTGTCCTCGGCGCGTCATCGGGGCTGGTGGGGGCGGCGACAGCCGTGCTGTTCTTCTTCCAGCCCTGGAGAAGCTGTCCCTACGAGGACACATCCGTCGGGTGCGCCATGCTGCCTAACGACGCGGCAGTGATGGTGATCGCGCTTGGTGTCGCCGTCGTTGGCGCCGGGGTGTTCACTGTCGGCAGGCTTCTTTCTCGTCGATCCCAAGGTGTGCGTACTTCCTAGAGCATGTGTCCGGGCGCGCGTTCGCACTAAGCGCCGACCATTTCGTCTGGAAGGATCGAAGGATGCCCGAACCTGTCGATGTCACCAATGCTGATCACTACGTGTGGGGCGAGGTCTCCGACGGGTGGCGGCTGCTCGACAGCCCCGGGCTGTCGGTGATCGAGGAGCGAGTCCCGGCCGGAGCCGGCGAAGAGTGGCACGTGCACGACACTGCGACGCAGTTCTTCTACGTGCTCGAAGGAACCGCTCAGATGCAGACCGCCGAGGGCGCCGTCGACCTCGAGGCCAGGCAGGGAGTCGAGGTCCCGCCTGGGCTCGCGCACCGGTTCTTCAACCCTGGGGAGACGGAGACGCGGTTCCTCGTGATCAGCACCCCAAACACGCGAGGAGACCGACGGCCCGTCGACGTCGCGCTCTGAGGCGTGTGCTTCGGATAGCGTGACTGAGTACGGTTCCAGCGCCGTGCACCGGGGGGCCACGATGGCAACGGACAAGCTGAACGCTGAGCTGGATCGAATATTCGGGGAGCGAGACCGCGAGAACATGGCGCCGACGATCGCGGCGCTTCGCCCGATCCTGGAGCAGCACCCACACGATCCGCGCGTGCTCTACGAAGTCGGCGGCGCGTTCGACACCGCCGGCGAAGAAGTTATGGCGAAGGGGTACTACCGCCGCGCGCTCGGGAACGGGCTCCGCGGCGACATCCGGCGCCGGTGCTTCCTGCAGTACGGATCCACGCTGCGCAACCTCGGCGATCTGGACAAGTCAGCAGAGGTCTTCCGCACGGCTCGTGAGGAGTTCCCGGACGACGTGGCGCTGGGGGCGTTCGAGGCGCTGACCCTTCACGCGCAAGGGGACGTGAACAGAGCGTTGGGGAGCCTGCTCTTGCTACTCGCGGATCACGTGCAGATCGAGGCGCTCGAGCGGTATAAGCCGGCGATGCGCGGCAACGCGGAGTACCTCGCGTCGCTCGACGCGCATGAGTACCGTTGAACGCAGCGCGCATCGCACTGGACGGTGCATCGCCCTCGCGGGATGAGGGTCGCGCACGCTCGGGCCGAGATGGTGCGATCCTGAGTCTGTCAGCGGGCGCCGGGGGGCGTGCGCTGACATCGGGTGTGACGCCCGGCGGGCACCGGCGTCACCCGGGATGCCCCGCCAGCGTTACCTCCCTCGAGGCGGGGCATCCCACCTCGAGGACGTCTCGCTGCCCGTAGTCTCACGCGTTCATTGCTTGAGCATCGCGACGGCCAGCTTGTGCTCGTCGGCGATCAGGTGGGAGTGGTCGTCGTCGCCGAGGTCGATGCGTACCCAGTCGATCGTTCCGGTGAACGCGTTGCCGGTGGCGGCGTAATCGGGCGAGACCGGCGACGCGAGGTCTTGGCCGACATCGACGGTCTCGTCGAAGGTGAACTGGTAGGGGATCGTCTTCTCGATTCGCCCTTCGCCGATCTTGTCTTCGCCGGCGAAGAGGGTGACCGTGCCGCCTTTCGCGACGCCTCCTCCGTCGTAAGCGAAGTGTGCGCGCAACTCGCGGTCGCCAGTTGGCGCAGGCTCGTCAGAGCGCACGATGTCGACGGTGATGCCAAGGAGGTTGTAGGCGAACGTGAGAGCACCATCCTTCAGGTAGAACGACCAGCCGCCGTACGCGCCTCCTTGCGCGATGAGCACACCGTCAGCACCCTTGTCGGGGATCGATACCTGCGCGGTGACGGTCCACGACTTGTTCTTGATGTTGATCGTGGTGTTCTCGCTCATGCGCTTCATACCGGGATAGAACTTCTGCGTGTCGCTGACGACGAGTTGCGGCCGGCCGGCGATGTCCGGGTTCATCCGCTCGGCGGAGCGAATGTCGAGGGGAAGCACGTTGAAGCGTGCCGCCTGGATGAGGAACAGCCGCTGCAGGTGAGCGAGGCGTTCGGGCTCCTCGGCGGCAAGGTCGTTGGACTGTGTCCAGTCTTCCTCGACGTTGTACAGCTCCCAGACGTCGTCGTCGAGGCCATGGGATGACGCGAGCCAGGGATCCTTATGCTTCGCGACGGCCGTCCAGCCCTTGTGGTAGATCGCGCGGTTGCCGATCATCTCGAAGTACTGGGTCTCGTGCTGCTCGGCCGCGTCGGCATCCGCGTCAGTGAAGGTGTAGTTCATCGCCGTGCCCTCGTAGGGGCGTTGGGTGACACCGTTGACGATGCTGGGCTCGGGGATTCCGGCGGCTGCGAGCACGGTGGGTGCGACGTCGATGACGTGACTGAACTGGTTGCGGATGCCGCCCTTCTCCACTCCGCCGTTCGGCCAGCTGACGATCGTGCCGTTGCGGGTGCCGCCCCAGTGGCTCGCCACCTGCTTGGTCCACTGGTATGGGGTGTCCATCGCGTGAGCCCACCCGACGGCGTAGTGGTTGTAGGAGCGCGGGGTGCCGATGTCGTCGATGTGATCGGCGACGTACTGTTCGGTCTCGATCTCGTTCATGTGGTTGATCGTGAAGCTCTCGTTGGTCGTGCCGTGCATCGACCCTTCGGCACTGGCGCCGTTGTCGCCGATGATCACGTAGACGAGGGTGTCGTCGAGGATGCCGAGCTCTTCGTAGGCGTCGAGCAGCCGGCCGACGTGGTGATCGGCATAGGCGAGGAATCCGGCGTAGACCTCCATCTGGCGGGCGAGAGCGGGCTTGATCAGATCACTCATCTCGTCCCACGCGGGGATGCCCGGGCTGCGCTCGGTGAGTACGGCGTCGGGCGGGATGACGCCGAGCTCGAGCTGGCGCGCGAACGTTTCCTTGCGGATCTCGTCCCAGCCCTGGTCGAACTGTCCTTTGTACTTGTCGGCCCACTCAGCAGGCACATGGTGTGGTGCGTGGGTGGCGCCGGGGGCGAAGTAGGTGAAGAACGGCACGTCGGGCGCGAGAGACTTCTGCTCGCGGGCCCAGGCGATCGCTTTGTCGGTCATGTCGCCCATGAAGTGGTATCCGTCTTCGGGGGTGCCCCAGGGCTCCACGGGTGTGGTGTTCTCGTACAGAGCCGGGTACCACTGATTGGTCTCGCCCCCGATGAAGCCATAGAAGTACTCGAAGCCGTTGCCGGGACTCGGCCATCCATCGAATGGGCCGATCGCGCTCGCCTGCCACACGGGCACCTCGTGGCACTTGCCGAACTGAGCCGTGTTGTATCCGTTGAGCTTCAGCGTCTCAGCCAGCGGAGCGCAGCTGTTGGGACGCAGCGAACTGTAGCCGGGTGCGGAGGTGGCGATCTCGGTGATCCCTCCCATGCCGACCGTGTGGTGGTTGCGTCCGCTGAGAAGTGCCGCCCTCGTGGGTGAGCAGAGCGCCGTGGTGTGGAACCGGGTGTACTTCAGTCCTGCGGCCGCGACGCGCTCGAAGTTCGGGGTCTGCACGGGTCCGCCGAAGGAGCTGGAAGCGCCGAATCCGGTGTCGTCGATGAGCACGATCAGGACGTTCGGGGAGCCTTCAGGGGGCGCACCGGGGTGATCGGCGGGAACGTGGTGTCGGGGTCGGTCGCGTCGTAGGTGACCGTGCCCGTGTAGGCGAGGTCCGGGATCGGAAGAACAGAACGCTGCACGTCGGACATCGCCACTCCCTGAGGTACGGCGAGCCGGTCTCGCCCTGTGCGGCCGAGCGTATGCGCCACGCGCGAGGCGGAAACGGGCGGGTCACCCTTCGAAGGTGAGGGGCGGGAACGCCCCGTCCCGCTAGGCCGCATCCTGTATCTGGCAGGCGGCGCCGGTGGCGTTGTCCGGCCGTTCCAGGCTCAGAACCATCTGCCGCCGAGAAGGAGCTTCTTGACGGCACTTCCACGAAAGCAGGATCCCCATGGCCGATCTCATCGTCATCGCATACGACTCCGAAGCGGACGCGGAAGCGGCGTACAACCGGGTGCAGGAGTTGCAGGGCGACTTCGTCGTAGAGCTCGCCGGGCTCGCACTCGTCAAGGTTGACGGCGAGGGTAAGACCAAGGTCGAATACCCCGGGACCACCGGCAAGGTGGGCGCCGGTGCCGCCGGCGGGGCTCTCTTCGGCGGACTGATCGGGATCCTCTTCTTCGTCCCCTTCGCGGGACTGATCTTCGGAGGACTCTTCGGTGCCCTGTTCGCGGGCCTGGACAAGACTGGCTTGGACGCCGAGTTCCGCAACCGCGTGAAATCGACGGTCACCGCCGGGAAGTCCGCCATCGTCCTCTACGCCGTGAAGCTCACCGAGGACAAGTTCGCCGCAGCGCTCGCTCCGTACAACGGCACCGTCGTGCAGACATCACTGTCGGAAGAAGACGAGAAGGAACTCATCCACGACCTGGGCTCGCACTGATCGATCGCTACGTGTGCGCTGAGGCGGTCGGCCCCAGATTCGTCGCGCGGGACGAATCTGGGGAGGCTGCTGCACGACCCGTAGCCGACGCACCACCTCCGCAGCCGGCCCCATGCCTCTCAACGCCGGCGTCGGCGATGGGCGGCATCGTCACTCCACCTCGTTCGGGTAGGCCATGAACGATCCTCGTTCGGCGCTGGCCCACCGCCCAATCCAGTGGCATTGGACGATGTTCTTGCTCGGTGCGGTGTACGCCGTGCCCGCGATGATCGTCATGCCGTTCAGCCCAACAGCGGGGCTCGCTCTCGCGGTCGGGGTCATCCCGGTCGCCGCATTCGATCTTCCCGGCTACCGCAGAGGTCGACGCATCATCCCCCTCGTGGGGCTCCTCAGCGCTGTGGGGTTCCTGACCGGCTCTCTCTTGACGCAGGTGCCGTTCCTTGCGGTTTGCGCCATGTTCGGCCTCGCCGTCGGCTGCACCTGGTGGGCGCGGCAAGCTCGAGCGGGCGCGCTGGCGCTTGCGGTGGTTCTTCCACTCACGGGCATCGCGTTGTCCTATCGCGATCTCGCGGAAGGTGCCCTGATTGCCGTCCTCATGCTCGCTGGATCTCTCTACGCATGGGGCGTGGCGATGCTCTGGCCGGAGAGGCAGGTCGCCCCTCCTGCGCGTCCACCCACCCCGACGCGGCAGGAGGCGCTCACATACGGCGCCCTTCTCGGTATGGCAGCCGCGATCGCCGCGCTCCTCGGATACGTGCTCGAACTGGAGCACGTCGGCTGGGCGACGGGAACTGTCCTGCTGGTGATGCGACCCGGCCGAGAGCAACTCGTCTTGCGTGGTGTCGGGCGAGCAGCGAGCGTCGTGGCCGGAGCCTTCGCTGCGGCATACCTGGCCGGACTTGATCCCCCTGTCGCAGTCACGATCGCCACTGTCGGACTGGCGATCGCTGCCCTCGCCGCAACACAGGGCAGCCGGTGGTATATCGCTCCGGCGTTCACCACCTATCTCGCGCTCACGCTCATCTTGCAGGGCATCGGAGAACGACCAGGACTCCGCTTTGCCGAGCGGGCACTCGAAACACTCATCGGCGTCGCCCTGGCACTGCTGTTCGGCGCCGTGATTCCCATCCTCATTCGAGCGGCGCGCACCGCTTCACAGAAGCAGGTCTCCGACGGTCAAGGGTCAGGTGCCTAGCTGGCGATCACTCAGTGAGCAGATCAGCGTAGAGCTGGGCGGCGCCCGCGGCATCGAGCGCGAGGATCTCGTCTTCGGGCACCTTCCGCAGCCGCTTGCTGAACGCCGCTTTGGTTAGGAGGATTGCCTCGCGCTCGTTGTCGTTGATGACCTGACGCAGAGCGACCAGCTCGTCGGTGTCGTGCGGGGTCGTGCTGTAGATGAGAGCCATCGGTGTCTCCTCGAGGTCGTGTGTGGGGTGAGCGTCGAGCGCAGGTCAGTCGATCTCGCCTGCCTTCAGCGCGCGCTTGATCGCTTTCATCGACCGCCAAGGGCGACCCTTCAGCGCGTCGTCCTGCGTGATGACGAGAGCTCGGATGTGCCGGGCGGTCTTCTTGTCGATCGGTTTCTGTTCAGGCATGGGGCCACTTATTCGGGGTCAGGGTCGGTCGTGACGAGCGGGGTGGAGGCTCGCTGAGCAACTGAGGTTTGTGAGGTTGTAAACACGTAAACCCCGGAATCACGCGGATCGACGAGGACTCCGCATAGTGAGGTTTCTGAGGTTGCGGTCGCCAGCCGCAGTGGCTGTCTGACCGGATCCGTCGCGCGGGGGATGACCGCGGGCACGCCGAGTCCGTAGCGTGAAGCGCATGGATATCGCTTCGATGATCATGGGCGGCTCGATCGTTTCGATCGGGTGGATCGCGTTCTGGCCGTGGGCACAGCTGAAACGGCTTCGCGAGCTCGAGGGAACTGCAGCCGCAGGTCCGGACCCGGATTAGACCTCGTTCAGAGGCAATGCGCGCTCGGATGCGCTCGATTGCTGGGGGTCTCCGTCGAAGTGCCCCAGCAACCGAACGCACGGGAGCGCACGAAATCCGCACGATTACGCGGAAGGCGGATCGGGGGTCGTAAGCAGTGCCGACCCGCCGGGGCTTATGACCCCGCGCTGGCGCGCGGCTAGCCTCGAGCGGTCATCCGGCGGATCTGCTCGGCGTATCCGTCGAGGACCTCGAAGATCCCGCGGTGCTGCCAGACGCGGTTGCGTCCCTGACCGGTCGTCTCGGTGAGCACCCCGCGATCGGTGAGTGTGTCCAGCGCGCGCAGCGCCGCCATCTCGCCGAGTCCGAGCGCGCTCATGAGGTACTTCGTGTTCACAGCCGGCTGGCCCACGAGCGCGGGAAGGACCTTCCAGACCGCAGCGTCGGAGCGGACGCCCTGGAGTAGAGCGCGGGACTCGTCCAGCTGCGCGACGAGATCGTCGACCAGCTGCGTCCCCGTGGACGCGGCGATGCGACTCGCCATGGCGAACTCGCGGATGATCGGGGCAGCGTCGCCGGCTCGGAAAGCGGTCAGCGCCTGGAAGTAGCGCCCGGTGTTCACGAGCAGTCCTGCAGAGATCGGCACGGCGGTGGAGCCGACGAGACCCTTGTTGCGCAGGATCGACTGCGCGAGCGCGCGGCCGGTGCGGCCGTTGCCGTCGACGAACGGGTGGATGGTCTCGAACTGAGCGTGCGCGACAGCGACCTGAACAAGCACGGAGATGTCCTGGCGCTTCACGAATCTGACCAGGTCACCGATCGCACCGGGAATCCGGTCGTGGTGGGGAGCTATGAACTCCGCCTGGCGGGGGCCGGCGTTGCCGGGGCCGATCCAGACCGGTTCTTGGCGGTAGAGACCTGCTTCGTGCTCGAGGCCGGATTGGTGGCGCAGCAGAGCGTGGTGCATCTGCAGGATCGACTCCTCGGAGATCTCGTCCGAGAGCGCGAGGGCTGCCTCCATGGCGCGGACGTTCCCGATCACCGTGAGCGCGTTGGCCTTGTCGCCTTCATCGATCTCGGCGAGAGCGAGCTGCTTCGCCGACGTCGTCAGCTGCTCGATCTGTGAGCTGGACGCGGACTCTGTGCGCAGCAGGATCGCGGTCATCGGGCCCAGGGCCGGATTGTCGGTGCCCAACGTGCGCCGCGCATGCTCGTCGAACGCGACCAGCTGGCGCGTGGCGTCTTCGACATCAGCGGCGTCTTCGCTGGGAACCTGCGGGCTCCACTCGGCAATCGGTGCTGTGACCGTCGCCTCATACGGCCCGGTCTGACGCACAACCTCGGCCCGCGAGAACATCTCCGGTGCCCGCGGCTTCCAGTCCAGGGTCTCGCTCGAGATGGCATCGATGGGGATGCGGGTGCTGGGCGAAGACGTGGGCATCACACCATGATACCAACACTTATGGAACTAGGTGTTGGTAGGGGGTGACTCAACCCGCGTCTGGCGCGAAGAGCTATCTGCGGCGAGATCATCTCGCCGAATGAACTCGAGCGTCCCTTCGGTCGTGAAGGTTCTACCTCGACGTTCGGCGAGAGCCTCGATCCGAAGCTCCTCCATGCCCTGTCGGATCTCCTGGAGACGTGCGAGACGCGCCTGGTCTGGTGGGTCGATCATGGTGCCTGTCGATGACCTTGAGCGGTACAAGCCCGCGATGCGCGGCAACGCGGAGTACCTCGTCACTCGATGTCTAGTTGAGTCTGGTGGGAATGGATTCGAGCGGGGATCCTGAATCTGCCGGATGGCGCCGGGGGCGACGATCTGGCCGGAGTGACTCCGGCGGGCATCGGCGTCACTCGGGGCGCCTCGCATCAGCGTTCCTCTCTCGCGCGAGGCGTCCCGCATCCGTCCTCCGCGACGAGAGGCCCGGGAGGTCACAGCGGTGATGCCGTGTGTCGACGAAGCCAGCGGATCGCTGAGCTGTCGCCGCACCCATATCGCACCGTCGGACAGCGCCACGGGCCGAGAGGCGGCGCATGATTGAAGAAAAGCTGGGCCGGCCCCGACTCTCCGTAGTCGCGCCAAACTGATGTGGTCTCTGTGGCGACGCAAAGGCCAAGGCCGGGTCTACCGGCTCGATCGGGTGAAGGGGCGGCGGACTGTGCTGACGCGAAGATTGACCGCAGATGAACTGCGCAGTCACGCGCCGCGCCTCCTTGAGCTTCAGCACGAGGCGTACGCTGTCGAGGCTCGGCTGATCGGTGACGACCGCATTCCGCCGCTCCATGAGACGGCGTCCGACCTGCTTTCGGCTGGCTTGGAGTGGCTGGTCTGCGTCGACGAGAATCACCAGATCGCCGGCGCGGTGGGATACGTGATCGAGAATGACGTCGTCGACCTCGACCGTCTCATGATCGACCCCACCCATCACCGGAAAGGCCTGGGCGCCGCGCTGGTGGGGCAGGTCATGTCGCTCGCGCCCCAGACGGTCGTCGCGACCGGGCGCGACAATGCGCCAGCTCGAGCGTTGTACGAGTCCCTCGGCTTCGTGCACCAGTCGGATGCCGAGCCGATTCCCGGCCTCTGGGTCAGTCGCTACTCTCGCACCGGAGTGTGAGGCAGAGGCTCGTTCCGAGCCGTCAGTCGTCGGATGGCTCCAGGCGAGTCGACGGAGGTTCTCCGCGCGGCTCGTGAGGAGTCCCCGGACGACGTGGGACTGGCGCTGGGGCGGCGTGCACGGCGGCCGCCCCAGCGGGTCACTGCCGGAGCATCGCCTGGTTGACGTGCTGTTGGGCGTGGTGGTCGGCGTGATCGGGATGCAGATCCGGCTGCGAGTCGAAGTCGACACGGACGATCTTGCCGGTGAACTTCGCGATCGGTCCGTACTCTTCGGAGACCGGTGAACCTTTGTCCCATCCGATGTCGAACGTCTCGTCCATCGAGTACCCCACCGTGCACGTTCGGGGGATCTCTCCCTCGCCGACGACTGTGCCGTCGACCGTGATCCGACCGGAGCCGCCGGCGCCCAGTGGCTCGGGCCCTGTCTTGTCGAAGACGTAGTCGATCGTGTGGCGGCCAGGACTGAGCGCTTCTGTTCCGCGGATGTACGTGAGCTCCGGCCCGGGAAAGTTGTAGCAGAACGTCGGAACCCCGTCGTTCAGATAGAGGCTCCAGCCCGAGGAGTCGCCGCCCATCGCGGCGATGGGGCCCGTCGCGCCACCTTCGGGGATCTCGACGACCGCGCTCATCGACCACGATCGGCTCAGGGTCAGCGGCGCCTCGAACGGTTGAACACGCACGGCCCCCTCGTACCAGGTGGTCTTCGGGCTCGCCGCGTAGAGTGCCTCCCGGTCGAGTGCGCGCGCCTGGAACCGGTCATCCAGCGGGAGCACCTGGTATTTGCCGGCCTCGGCCCACCACAGCGAAACCAGGTCGATGCACTTGCGGACATCGGGATCGTCGAGGTTGCTGGCGTCTTTCCCCTCCATGAGGTTGTGCGCCTCCGCCGGGTCTTCGGCGACGTGGTAGAGCTCCCACTTGTCCTCATCGAAGGACCAGGCGGCGGCGTTCTCCCAAGGCTTGCGGCCGTGGTAGGTGACGACCTTCCAGCCGTCGTGATAGAGCCCGCGGTTGCCGAGCATCTCGAAATACTGGGTGACGTGCGTCGACGGTGCGTCCGGGTCGGCGTCGAAGGTGTACTGCATCGACTCGCCTTCGATCTCCGCCTGTTGCACGGTGTTCACGTAGCGCGGCGCTTCGACCCCGATGGCGTCGAGGATCGTCGGCACGATGTCGGTGACGTGATGGTATTGGTGCCGCAGCTCGCCGGCGGCGCTGATGCCTGCGGGCCAGTGGACGACCATGGGGTTCCGCACGCCTCCCCAGTGCGTGTACTGCTTGCACAGCTTGAATGGGGTGTTGCCGGCGAACGCCCACCCCACGGGGTAGTGGTTGTAAGACCCGGGTTGGCCGAGTTGATCGATGCGCTCGAGGTTCCGTTCCACCGTCTCCGGCGGTTCACCGCTGAAGATCGTCACCGACTGCTCGTTGAAGAGACCGTTCAGAGTTCCTTCCCCGGAGGATCCGTTGTCGCCGACGAAGACGAACAGCAGAGTGTTCTCGAGCTGCCCTGTCTCCTCGAGGAAGTCCACCAGACGCCCGATCTGCTCATCGGTGTGCTCCATGTATCCGGCGTAGACCTCCGCCATCCGCGCGAAGAGCTTCTTCTCGTCTGCGGAGAGTGTGTCCCACTCGGGTACGCCCTCCAGCATCGGGGAGAGCTCGGCGGACTCCGGGACGATGCCCATGGCCTTCTGCCGCGCGAGAGTCTCCTCGCGGTAGGTGTCCCAGCCGGAATCGAACTTGCCCTTGTAGCGGTCGGCCCACTCCGGCCAGATGTGGTGGGGGGCGTGCATCGCCCCGAACGCCAGATACGTCAACCACGGCTTCTCCGGCGAGAGCGACTTGTGCTGGGCGATCCAGCTCATCGCGCGTTCGGTCAGGTCCTCGGAGAGGTGGTAGCCCTCTTCCGGCAGCTTCGGCTGGTCGATGGCTTCTCGGTCGATGAAGAGCTTCGGGTACCACTGGTCGGAGTCGCCGCCCATGAACCCGTAGAAGCGGTCGAACCCGAACACCGGGCCCGTCGGCCACCGGTCATAGGGACCGGAGATTCCCGTCTCCTCGGACGGGGTGTTGTGCCATTTGCCGATGCAGAAGCTCGTGTATCCGTAGTCATGCAGCATCGCGGCGATCCCGGCCTTGTTCTGCGGCTGGCGGGCGTTGTATCCGGGGAAGCCGCTGGCCAACTCAGGGATGTTCGCCATGCCCACAGAGTGGTGGTTGCGGCCGGTGAGAAGACACGAGCGCGTCGGAGAGCAGAGCGCGGTCGTCGTGAAGGAGGTATACCGCAGCCCGCCGTCGGCGAGGCGGGAGATGTTGGGCGTGTGAATGAGACCACCGAAGGCGTCGATCCACCCGAACCCGATGTCATCGATCACGATGTACAGGACGTTCGGTGCCCCATCCGGAGCAGTCGGCGGCATCGGAAAGGCCGCCTCCGACTCTTCGTACGTCCGTCCGATCCGGCCCGGGAATCGCTCGCCCTCGTGATACGTCTTCATCGTGCTCTCCGATCGTCAAGATGCCGCCGAGCGCCCCTGGCCCGTGACACTCGATCCCCCACGGTCAGCGGCAGTTCAAGTTCTACCGAAGCGACCCGGGGCGATGGGAGGACGGTCACCCCAAAGGGGTGACGACCACCGTCGTAGAGACTTCACGCGGGCCGAGAGGGCTCTGACGCTGCGGTCCCGCGCTCACGCGCAGGATTCGTACGGCGGCTCGTCGAGGGTCGTCGCCGTCACTCCCCAGATGATGTCGGTTCCGGCGGTGTAAGTCAGGAAGACCGAACCGGTGCCGGCTTCCGACTCGATCGCGAGATAGCGGCGATCGCCGACGCTCTCGACTTCGACCGCGTCAGGGTAGACGGCCAGCGCCTGGTCGAGCCGGGAACCGAGACCGATCCCCTCAGCGGTCAGCGGGCCGACGGCCGGCTTGCCTTCGAGGTCGACGGGTGAGGCGGACACCTGCACGAGGTCGACCACCGCGGGGTCCTGTTCCGAGACCTCGGGGCGCTGAACGGTGAGCATGTATCCGTCGGCCTCCGTGGACGCGAGCCACGGGCAGGCGTCCACTGGAGCGGCACCCGCCGCCGCCACGGCTTCGTCGTAGGGCGCGCCGAGTTCCACGTCTCCGATGCCCGATGGGCTGACGCCCGCGGTCGGCGTGGAGGATGCGCTGGGCGACGGACTCGGCGCAGGATCAGCGGATGCCGTCACCGTCTGCGTGACCGTCGGGGTGGGGGACGCGGGGGCGGCGCATCCGGCCAGCAGCGCAGCCGTGACCGCCATCCCGAACAGGGGCGAGAGGATGCGTGCACGGCGAACCTGGGGTCGTCTGGTGTCGATATCCATGCTTCGACGCTATCGGCGCGGTCGTGACCAGCCCGTCGATTCTCACGGGATTCCCAGATGCCCCGGCATCCGACGGCGCAGGCCTTCCGCTGTCCCCCTGAGGCCGTTCAGCGCTGAGGTCCGGGTCTCCTGCGGGGCGGCGTGGGCTCGGGAAAGTAGTGCACCTCTGTGGGCTCGCCTTCGGTGTGCGCCCGCGCGGTCGCCTGGATCTCACGGTCGCGACCGGTCAGTCTCTGGGTCTGCTGCCGTCGGTACTCTCCCCAGGAGGGGACCATGAAGGACTCGAGCAGCAGGTCCTGCTCTTCGCCGCTGCGGAGGAGCGTCCATCGGTACCCGCCGGTTCGCCGCCGCGAACTCTCCACCAGTCGCATGGATTCTCGGAACGCGTCGATGCTGTCGGGTCGCACGGTGTAGGTGATCTGCACGAGAACGGGGCCGTCTGTCGGCTGGGGGTCGAGGACGAGAGTCGGGGTGGGCCATGACATCGAGACGGTCCGGTCGACGGTGCTGGTGCCCGGCAGAAGCGGCAGCCACATCACACTGCCTGCGATGACGACGAGCAGCGCCGCGGCCACGGCCAGCGACGTCGCCGTGCCGACTGCTCCGGCCAGGGCGCCCCAGCCGAACGACCCGACGGCCATCGTTCCCATGAAGACGAGGATGTAGATCGATGCTCCTCGCGATCGCACCCACTGCGGGAGGGTCAATTGCAGTGCGGCGTTCAGCACGGTGAGCGTGCCGATCCAGGCGACCCCGGCGAGAACGAGCAGCAGCAGCATGGGGACGAACGGCAGCCATGCCGCGGCGAGCGTGCCGGCTGCGAACAGCACAGCGCTCACCGCGATCACCGCGTTGTCCGAGAACCTCTTGCGGGCGATGGGCAGAACGAAGATGCCGAGCACGGCCCCGGCGCCGAGCGCTCCGAGCAGGAAGCCGTATCCGCTCGCTGTGAGGTCGAGCCGTTTGGCGGTCACGGGAAGCAGCGCCCACAGTGCGCTGGCGGGCAGGGCGAAGAGCGCGGACCTCAGAAGGATGCGGCGCACGAGGTGGGCGGATGAGACGTACCGGACTCCTGCGCGCAGCGCGGCCGTGAACGGTTCCCTGTCGTCGAGTCCGCTCTGCTGCGGCCGTCGCCACCACAGAAGGGCGACGACTGCTCCGATGAAGCTGAGCGCGTTGATGCCGAAGACGACGGGCGCGCCGAACAGCGACAGCAGAACCCCCGCGAGCGCGGGGCCGACGGCGCGGGCACCGTTCACCGTGACGCCGCCGAGCGCGGAGGACGCGCCGATGAGCGGGCGGGGCACGAGTTCCGGTTGGATCGCCTGCCAGGCCGGGGACGTCAGCGTGGAGGTGATACCGAGCAGGAACGTGAAGCCGAGGATCGTCCACGGAGTGAGCTCGTTCAGGGCGGCGATGACGGTCAGCGCCGCGGCGATCACGGCGCTCGCCACCGACCCCCAGATCAGCAGTCTGCGGCGGTCGAGGGAGTCGGCGAGCACGCCCGCGGGGAGGGAGAACAGCACGGCCGGGGCCAGACTCGCCGTCTGCACGAGGGCGATGATGGTCGCGCTGGCCGCGGCGTCGACGAGGTACCACTGTGCGCCGACGGTCTGCATCCAGGTGCCGATGTTGCTGCCCAGCTGCGCGAACCACAGCACCCGGAATGCCGGGATGGCCAGCGGCGCCCAGGCGGAGACGGCGGCGGATCTCGGTGCCTCAGGTCGAGAGGTCATCGGGTCTGCTGACATATCCGGCTGTCCTTCCGCAGAGCACATCGAGCCTGGCGCCTCGATGCAGATCGTATAGCCGGAGAACGCAGGCGGAGGCCGATCGGTCGATCTTTCGACTTTCGTCCGAAGGTCGGCACGCAGCGTTCCGATGCGCGGTCGAGCGGCCTCAGCCCTCGGCATCCGTCGCGGAGCCGAGCTCGGACGGGTGGGTGAGGCGCCACCACTCGGTGGGAGGATCGATGGTCCCCGAGATGGTCACCGGGGCAGTGACGGTGTTCGGTCCGGCGGTCCAGGTGACGGTCCCCACGGCCGTGCCGTCGCGGTAGGTGGGAGGGGTGTCGATGTCCATCGTCAGCTCGATCGGCGTGTCCGACCAGGTGAAGATCGATGCGTCCTCGCCGATGACCAGGGTGGCGGTGGACCCCCAGGGTGTCGAGATCGTTCCGATCTCCTGGCCCTCGCTCGCGACGGGCACCTGATGGAAGCCGGAGCGGATGCTCTCGAGCTCGGCGATCACGGTGGCATTCACCGACTCGCGCGATGATCCGCCGAGGACGACGCCGGTGATCGCGAGCGGATCGGGCGCGCCCACGTCGAGCGTCGCCGTGTACAGCAGGCTGTGCGTGCCCTCGCCGAGGTTGCCGGTCTTCAGTCCCGTGATACCGGCGGTGCCGAGGAGGGCGTTCGTGTTGATCAGCTGACCGGCGCCGGGGATCGAGACCGAGGGGGTCGCGGCGATCCGAGCGATCGCCGGATGCGCGGCGGCGAGCTTCGCGATGGCCAGCAGATCGGCGGGCGTGCTCGTGTTGCGCGGACTGATGCCGGTGGGCTCGGTGACCGTCGTTCCGGTGAGGCCGTGGGATGCGAGCCAGGCGCGCGTCGCACTGAGGAAAGCGCTCTGCGACCCGAAGATCCGGGAGGACAGCGCGTCGGCGTAGTTGCTCGCGGAGGGGATGAGCATGACGGCCAGGGCATCGTGCAACGACATCGAGGTGCCGGTGGGCATCGGAGCGATGGTCGCGCCCTGCACGTAGTACTGGTCGTAGAGGTCGTGATCGGCCTTGCCGAACGTGATGGTCGGTCCGGGGTCGTCTGCGGAGGCGAGCGGTGACGCGTCGAGGATGACGAGGGCGGTGATGAGCTTGGTGATGCTCGCGATCGGGAGCGGCTCGCCCGTCCCCGTCGCCGACCAGGTGCCGCTCGCCCCCTCGCCCAGGTACGCGTCGGCGCCGGACACGCTGATCGCCGATGCCGCAGCCGTATGCGTGGCGACGGCAGCCGCGTCGCCGACCGGGACCTGCGGTGCGCGTGCGGTCACGGCCGGCGGATCCACCGGAGCCGTGAGCGCCCACCCGACGTACCCTCCGGTCACGGCCAGCACCAGGACCACGCAGACGGCGGTGATGATGAGTCCTCGTCGCCGGCGTCTTCTGCGCACCGCGGGGTCGACCCGATCACCGCTGAACTCCTGCTCATGCGCCATGAGCTCCGCGAAATCGGACAGCCCATCCACCGGCTGCCCGGGTGCTGTCATCGAGAGCCCCTCATCGCGTCCACCCGTCGCTCGCATTCCGCAGAAAAGGCCATCCTCTCGTATGCCGGCATCCTCCGGTATCCGCCGTTCGGGGGACAGCAACCGGTTGAAAGCCGAACGGCGATCCGATGGACTGACGGGATGCGATCGACGACTCCGATGCCGGGCAACCCCTGGCCGCACGACATGTCCATCACCGTGGAGGACAGGCCACAGCTCCTGCTCGAGTTGCTCTGGATTCGAGAGGCGCACGATCTGCGTCCCGTCGGCGAGATGCTGCCGCCGAGGCTGATCGAGATGCCCGCGGCTGCGGCGAACCCGGTGGATGCCGTCACCCGCGAGCGCTGGTCGGCAGCCTGGTCGCGGATCTGGGAGGACGTGCTCGCGCACGCCGCCGTCGAACCCGACCGAGGTCTGCTCGATGCGGTGTTCAGCTCAGATCTGAGCTCGACGGAGCGGGAGCGCCTTCTGCGCGAGCTCGTCGGGCCAGCATGGCGAGACGACTTCGGCGGCGATGTCTTCGACGATGAGGCATATCGGGACTGGGAGCGGCGCGGCTTCGATTCTCACGTCGAGACACGACCGACGACGCTCGCCGAGAGTCCCGAGCATCGAGACGTCGAGGCGCTCGCGGATGCCTGGCGTCGCGGCCTGCTGAAGGTCGTGACCATCCCGTGCCGCGAGTTGCACGTGCGACAGATCGGCCCTCACGCGCTGTTGGTCACCGATGAGGTGCGCAGCGACAGCGCGCAGTATCGGTCGGCTCTGGGCTCGTTCGCTCCGAAGGGGTGAGCGACCTCTCTGCGTCAGTCGGCGAACGACGAGCGGATGTTCCGGAACCCTAGGATTGCCTAGGAGACCGGAAGCTCGCTCTCATGCGGCGTCGACGGGGCGCCGTCCGCCGGATCAGGGGGAGCCTCAGGATGAAGACCGCAATCGAACGTCCCCGCAGCATCTGGCTCGCACTCGGGGTCGTGGTCTTCTACGTTCTCTGCGCGTGGGGGCTCGGCAACCTCCTCAGCGGGCTGGTCGGCGACGACGGCTCGTTGGCGGACTTCTCCCTCGGTCACTTCATCCCCCTCGCTGTGGGCATCGGCGGCGTTCTGCTGTTCCTGCGGTGGGCAGGCTGGGGTGCCGAGGTGTGGAGAGAGCGACCGACCCCGACCCTCACCCCTCGCCGGTGGTGGCTGATCTCGATACCCGTGCTCGCGTTCGCCGTGCCGGTGGTCGAGCTGTTCGACGTGCCCTGGGCTGAGCGCTCGCTCGGCTTCCTGGTCGTCGTGGCGCTGGGAACGCTGATGGTCGGCTTCGGTGAGGAGCTGGTGATCCGGGGCGTCTTGCTCACAGCGGTCCGCGCGCGCTTCGGCGAGTTCGCCGTGTTCCTCCTCACGTGCTTCGTGTTCGCGCTCGCCCATATTCCGGGTTACCTGTTCAGCGGTCTGCCGCTCTTCATCATCGCCTTCAATGTGATCGCCCTGATGTCAGCCGGCGCCACCTACTACTGGATCCGTCGCGTCACCGGACGCATCTGGGTCGCCATGCTCATTCACGCTCTCACCGACTGGGTCCTCTACGTCGGGTCCGACGTCGGGCTTCCGTCCGCATCGGTCCCGGTGCAGCATTCGCTTGCGGACGACTCGGGGACCGGAGCACTCGGGTACGTTGAGAGCCTGCTTCTGATCCTGCTGGCGATCAGCGTCATCAGCGTCATTCGGGAGAGCCGACGCGACAAGCGGAACGCGCTCAGCGACGACGCGGGGGCCGTAGTCAGCGACCGGATCTGACGTCGCGTCCCGCGCTCTGGCAGGCTTCTGGCATGCATGTGACGATCACTCCGGCGCCGTCTGCGACGTGGGAACGCTACCGAGACCTTCGGCTGGCCGCGCTCGCAGAGTCCCCGGAGATGTTCGGGTCGACGCTGCAGCGGGAGTCCGCGTTCGGCGACGACGTCTGGCGGAGCCGTTCGACTCATCCCGGAGCATTCATCGCGAGCATCGATGGCGAGGACGTCGGGATCGGCGGCGTCTACGACATGAGTGGACGCTGGGTGGTCAACGGGGTCTGGGTCGCACCGGGGCACCGGGGTCAGGGAGCCGTCGACGCGCTGATGGTCGCCTGCGTGGACTATGTCTCCTCCCGTGGAGCGGACACGATCCATCTCGGTGTGATGGAGAGCAACCCCCGGGGGATCGCGGCGTACACGCGCCTGGGATTCACGCCAGATGGGGCGAGCGAGACGTTTCCCGACGGACGGATCGAGATCATGATGTCGCGGCCCGTGGCCACGGGCGGGGCCGAACATCCCGGCAAACGGTCGCTTTCGGACTGAGGTATCCGGAGTCCGAGCTAGTCGCGGTCGGCGTCGATCAGCTCGAGGAGTTTGCGCAGCTCGTCGCGGATCTCGGTGTGGTCGTACTGCCCGGCACGGCTCTCACCGGAGATGACTCCCGAGCGGCGTACCGAGCGGAGGTCCCCGAAGGGGAAGGAGTACGCCTTCTTCGTCTCGGGGTTCTCGCTCTTGTCGATGCCCAGGTGCCAGTGGGAGAACTCGGTCCATCCGTGCTGCTCGATGAAGCGGTTCTCGTCGTCAGCGCTGGGCGCGGCCTCCGACCAGTCGTCGCGCTCATCGCGGACGACCTTGCCGTCGCGGACCAGCGAGCGGGCGTGTTCGAGGGCGGGGTGATTCAGTTCGATAGCCATGCGGAGACGCTAGGACCGAGAGCGGCACCGTCGAACCCCTTGACGCACCGGGCGGGAGCATCCTCCTCAGTCGGCGTCGGCCGAGAAGACGGGGCTGAGGAAGCGGCGCTCGTAGCGGCGGATGCATTGGGTCCTGCGCGCGAACTCGAAGGCCTCGATGCACTCGGGGTCGGTCTTCGATGCCGTGCGGTAGACCTCGTACTCGGCCAACGAGGGGAACGTGAACAGCGCGAACGCCTCATCGCTGTCGCCTTCGCTCGGCATGAAGTAGCCGTGGTGGGTCCCGCCGTGCTTCGCCACCAGACGGATCCATGCCCTGCCGTACTCGGTGAAGTCGTCGAGCTTGTCGGGGTCGATCTCGTAGCGCAGGTGAACCGTGATCATGTCCTTGATCCTGCCAGAGCCGGACCGCGCGTTCCGATCGTCACTCCGCGGCTGCGGCGCTCCGCTCCTGTTCTGAATTCGGCGTCCAGCCGAACCAGCCGTCAGCGCTCTCCACCACGCTCCAGTCGCCGCAGGCGAAGACCGTCTTCGCCGTGTACGGGTCCGGGGCGTCGTCGAGCACCCAGGCAGGCGCCGACTGCCGATCCACCTCGACGCAGTCCTCGCCGAGCGCGGATTCGCTGGTGAGCAGGATGACGGCATCCGGGGCATCCTCGATCGTCGACGTCCGCACGGTGATCGCGGTGGCGTCCGCAGGCAGCCAGTCCGTGTCGACCTCTGCGCCGTCGTCGAACGCTGCGACGTCGTCGAAGGTCGACGTGGCCTGCTTGTGGACGATGCTGTCGTACGCGGCGCATCCGGAGAGAGTGAGCGCCCCCGCGAGGAGCAGAGCAGGTGCGGCCAGTGCGATTCGTGCGTTCATGTGTCCAGCCTCGCTGGATCGCCGCGCTGCGGCATCGTGCAAGCGAGGTATCGGCATCCGCCTGGAGGATGATCCGGAGCCCACCCGGAATCTCGAAGGTACGCTGAGGGCATGGGTGATCAATCGCCGACGCCTGTTCGCCCGCTCTGGGCGAGCGTGGCAGACGGCTTCTACGTGGGCAGCCAGGACGGCTCCTTCCTCGGCTACGTCGACCGTCTGTCCGACGGCGTCTGGCGCGCATTCGACGCGGCCTCGCGCTCCATCGGCGACTTCGCGGACCACCATCGAGCGATGGCAGCGGTGACGGCCACCGTCGAGGTCGGCGCGCATCGGTCGGCTCACCACGGCGGGGACGGGGTGCGGAATGACTGAACAGAATCCGCTCGTCTCGCTCGTCTACTGCAGCAGCGCCACGCAGCCGTTCGGCGAACACGAGCTCGGTGAACTGCTGGCAGTGAGTCGCGCCCGCAACAGCGACCGCGACATCACCGGCATGCTGCTCTACCGCGGCGGAGAGTTCGTGCAGATCCTCGAAGGGCCCAGGTCTGACGTCGAAGCGTTGATGGAGAGGATCGGCCGCGACCCGCGCCACACGGATGTCCGCGTGCTGATCGAAGAGCCGCTGCACGAACGGCGCTTCCGGGACTGGACGATGGGATATCAGTCCCTCGTCGCTCCCGAGCCTGGAACGGCCTCGGGATATCGCGACTCGTTCGACGATCTCCGCATGGGCGATCACGACATGATCGGTCGCGCGATCATGGAGCTGACGCTGTGGTTCCGAGTGCGTGAGTCGGCCAGTCGGCAGCCCGTCGAGAGCGAAGCCCGGTCGCGCTAGCCGTCATCTGAGGCGGATGAGCACGCTCGCCGCGCCACCACCCGGTGTCACCCGGGCCGGGTGAGGTCGTCAGGACCGCGTTCGACGTGCCGATGCTCCAGTTCCTCGGACGCCATGACTGGACGACGCCCACCGCACCCGTCGAACGATGGATCGACCGCGTGTCCGCTCCATCGACGCACGTCGTCTGGTTCGAGAACTCCGCCCACCTCTGCATGCTCGAGGAGCCGGGGAAGTTCGTCGTGAGCCTCGTGGACCTGGCACTCCCGCACGCGGACACCGCCTGACCCAGCGGTGGCGCTCGCCGCGGAATGATCAGACCCTGTGCGGCCATCCGGTGTACGCCTCTGCGAGGAAGGTGCGACCTGCCTCCGACTCGACGACCGAGCGCAGCTCCCCGACCTGTCGACGCTGATCGAACGCCGATGCATCGGACGCGGTGTGCAGCATGCTCGTCATCCACCACGAGAAGTGCTGGGCCTTCCAGATGCGGCGCAGTGCGGTGTCGGCGAACGCATCGATCAGACGCGTGTCGTTCTCGAGCAGCAGGGCCCGCAGGGCCCGGTCGAGCAGCACGACATCGGCGACGGCGAGATTCATGCCCTTGGCGCCGGTCGGCGGCACGGTGTGCGCGGCGTCGCCGACGAGCACGGCGCGTCCGTGGCGCAGCTCGTGCGCGACGAAGCTGCGGAAGCGCAGAACGTCCCTCTGGAAGATGGGACCCTCGGTCAGGGCCGTCCCGGGAACGCGCGCCTGCAGGGTGTCCCAGATCTCGGCTTCGGAGACGGCATGCGGGTCGGCTTCGGGGTCGCACTGGAAGTACATGCGCTGCACGGTCGCGCTGCGCTGACTGATCAGCGCGAATCCGTCGGGGGAGTTGCTGTAGATCAGCTCGTCGGAGCTCGGCGGCGCTTCGCACAGGATGCCGAACCACGCGAACGGGTACTCCCGGAAGTATCCGCCGGAAGAGGAGCCTGTGACAGCGGGGCGCACGACGCTGCGCGAGCCGTCGGCTCCGACCACGAACTCGGCCTCGATGCGCAGATCGGTGCCGTCCGCTGAGGTCGCGGTCACCCAGGGGTGATCGCTCTCGACGTCGCCGACGGCAGTGGCCTCGGTCTCGAATCGGAGATCCTGACCTGCGGCGAGCCGCGCGGCGATCAGATCCTTCAGAGCCTCGTGCTGCGGATACAGCCAGACGCTGCGGCCGGTGAGGGAGGGGAAGTCGATGCGATGACCTTCGCCCTCGAAGTGAAGCTCGATGCCGTCGTGCCGGTTGCCGACCGTCAGCACCCGGTCGCTCGCCCCGGTCTCGCTGAGAACCCGGACGGTCTCCTGCTCGAGGATGCCGGCGCGGATCGTGGACTCGATCTCGTCGCGGCCGCGTCTGTCGAGGATGATCGACTCGATGCCGGCATCGGCCAGCAGGTGCGAGAGCAGGAGCCCGGCGGGGCCGGCGCCGACGATGGCGACGCGGGTGCGGACGGTGATGGTCATGGCGTCTCCTTCGACGGATGTGTCGCCACCCATTGTGGGCGCGTGGGCGCGGCACCCAGAGCCTTCTACCGTTGAATGGGATTCCGCCTCAGCGGCGCCCGCCCAGTGCGCGCTCGATGTCCCGCGCCGCCGCGAGCAGTTCGCGCAGTGCCGGCTCGATCGGAGCCTCGCGGCGCAGCACGACCGAGAGCGCCGCCGCGACGCTCCCGGTCTCATCGTGCACGGGCACGGCGACACCCGTGGATACGGCCTCGATGTATCCGGGTGCCGCTGCATGCCCGACGGCCCTGACCTCGGCGAGCTTGCGACGCAGCGCGGCCGGGTCGGTGATGGTCTCAGCGGAGACCGCGGGCAGCGGACCGGCGAGGACGCGCTCCTGCACCGCCCGGTCGGCGTATGCCAGCAGGATGAGCCCCGATGACGACGCATGCAGGGGAAGACGCCCCGCCACCCGAGTGACGTTCGAGCCGGATTCCGGGCTGCTGAGGCGTTCCAGGAACAGTGCTTCGTCCTGCTCCAGGATCGCCAGCTGGGTGTGCTCGCGCACCCGCGACTGCACTCGCTCCATGAAGGGCAGCGCCGCCTGACGAAGACGCAGGGCATGGGACGACCGCGTGGCGAGCTCCCACAGACGCATCCCGATGCGGATCCTCCGGTCGTCGTCGCGTTCGAGCATTCCGGCATCGACGAGCTCGCCTACGATTCGATGCGCCGAGGACGCGGGCAGCCCGGCCCTGCGGCCGATCTCGGCGGCGCTCTGCACGGTGCGCGCAGGCGTGAACGTCTCGAGCACGCGGATCAGTCGTTCGGTGACGGAGTCGCCCGAGGAGGAGTTGGCCATGCGTCGATGATCGCACGCAGCGCGCCTCGTGTCTCATTGGATGGGAATCGGACACCATTCGTCCGCCCCGGGGATCAGGATGCTGTGAACGCAGCCCGCCGTGTCGAAGGAGACACCCATGACCGCCTCATCCGGAACGATCGCCGCCGCGCCCGAGTCGCTGCTCGCATCGCCCGTTCAGGTCAGTCAGGCCGAGATCACGCAGGAGATCGTCGACCTGCACGCGTCACTCGAGCGCCGGGAGGCCGCGGGTGAGGTGCTCCCCGCGACGATGCACGACTTCGCGCCGTATCGCTCGAGCCTGCTGCGGCATCCGACGAAGAACCCGCGCCTCGTCGACCCCGAGACCATCGAGCTGCTGTCGCCCGCGTTCGGACAGCGCGATGTCGCGGCGATCGAGTCCGACCTGACCATCCAGCATGCGGGGGAGCCCCTCGGCGAGCGGATGACCGTGCGCGGGCGGCTGCTCGACTCCTGGGGCCGTCCGATCGCCGACCAGCTCATCGAGCTGTGGCAGGCGAACTCGTCGGGCCGGTACATCCACCAGCGCGATCAGCATCCGGCCCCGCTCGATCCGAACTTCACCGGCGCCGGTCGCGCGATCACCGATGCCGACGGCGAGTACCACTTCACCACGATCAAACCGGGGCCCTATCCGTGGAAGAACCACGCGAACGCCTGGCGGCCCGCGCACATCCACTTCTCGGTGTTCGGCTCGTCGTTCACCCAGCGGCTGGTGACGCAGATGTACTTCCCGGGCGATCCCCTCTTCGCCCTGGACCCCATCTACAACACGATCTGGCGGCAGAAGGACCGCGACGCCCTCATCGGCGTCTACGACCACGATCTGACATCGCCGGAGTGGTCGACGGGCTACCGCTTCGACATCGTCGTCGACGGCCCCGACGCCACGTGGTTCGAGCAGGAGGAGGCGTGAGCATGTCCGTTCCGACCAGGACCCGCCGACCGACGCCCGGACAGACCGTCGGTCCGTTCTTCGCGTACGGGGTCGAGTACCCCAAGATGCACGAGATCGCCTCGCCGCACTCACCAGGCGCCATCCTGCTCGCCGGCACCGTGCGCGACGGAGCGGGCCACCCGATCCCGGATGCGTTCATCGAGATCTTCGGAGCGGATGCCGACGGCACCGTGCCCCGCGCCCGCGGATCGCTCCGCCGCGACGACCACACGTTCACGGGATTCGGCCGTGCCTTCACGAACGACGAGGGCCGCTACGAGTTCTGGACGCGCAACCCGGGCCCAGCAGGCGCGCGCGCACCGTTCTTCGCGGCGATCGTCTACGCCCGAGGCCTGCCCGACAAGCTGCACACGCGCATCTACCTGCCTGAGGACTCGGCAGCTCTCGATGCCGATCCACTGCTCGCCTCGCTGTCGACGGAGGAGCGTGCGACCCTGATCGCGACGCGCACCCCCGACGGCTGGCTGACACACGACATCCGCCTGCAGGGCGACGGGGAGACGGTGTTCCTTGTCTACTGAGGCGATCGGCGGCGTCGCGCGCGTCGAGCAGGAGGAGGCGAGTCATGACGGCATTCGATGAGGGGCTGCTCTCGCCGGTGACGGCCGGGCACGACGAGGCGGTGAGCGATGCGGCCGTGCTCGAGGCGCTGGTCTGTGCCGAGCAGGCGCTGGTCACGGCCTATCGCGAGATCGGGATGCTGCCCGAGAGCGAGCATGAGGTGATCGTGCGCGCGTTGCGCGGGGATGCTTCCGCGACCGATGCGGTCGATCTGCCCGCCCTCGTCGCGGCGTCGGTCGACGGAGGGAATCCGGTCATCCCCCTCGTCGCGCAGCTGAAGGACCGCGTGCCGGAGCCTCTGCGTCCCTGGGTCCACCGCGGCGCGACGAGCCAGGACATCGTCGACACCGCGATGATGATCATCGCCCTCGCCGCGGTCGAGCGCGTGCGCGAGTCTCTGACCGGGGTCGTCGACGGGTTGCGCGGAGTCGCCGAGCGGCACGGCCGCGATGTCGTCGCGGCGCGCACGCTGACCCAGCACGCTCTGCCGATCACCCTGGGAGCTCGGGTCGCGACCTGGGTGCGAGGCGTCGACCGGGCGATCACCCGACTCGCTGCGCTGGAGTTCCCGGCGCAGCTCGCGGGAGCGGCGGGCACCCGCGCGTCGTTCGTCGAGATCACGGGCTCCGTCGACAGAGCCGAGTCGCTCGTGGAATGGTTCGCGCGGCACGCTCGGCTCGAGACTCCCGCCGAGTCGTGGCAGGTCACACGCTGGCCCATCACCGAGCTCGGCGACGCCCTGGTGCAGACCATCGACGCGCTCGGCAAGATCGCGAGCGACGTGGCGACGTTGAGCCGCACCGAGATCGGCGAGCTGAGCGAGGGACGCGGCGGCGGGTCGTCGGCGATGCCGCAGAAGCAGAATCCCGTCGCATCGACGCTGATCCGCTCCGCCGCCCTGCGGGCGCCGCACCTGGGAGCGACACTGCACCTCGTCGCAGCGCTGGCCGTCGACGAGCGGCCCGATGGCGCATGGCACGCCGAATGGCCGACGCTGCGCGAACTCCTCCGACTCGCGCTCGGCGCCTCGGCGCACGCGTCCTCGCTCGCCCGGAGCCTGCGCGTCGATCCGAGTGCGGCATCGCGGAACCTCGCGCTCACCGGCGCCCTGATCGTCAGCGAGCGGCTCGCGATCGTGCTCGTGCCCCTGATCGGGCGGGCGAGATTCGACGAGCTCATCGCGTCGGCCGCCGAGGGCGCCGATCTCGGAGGGCTCGTGCGGGCGCTGCCCGAAGCCGCGGATCTCGACCTCGAGGGCCTGCTCGACCCGACGTCCTACACGGGCGCCGACGGATCGGAGGATGGCCGATGATCGAGCTCGCGTTCACCGAACCGATCGGACCGTCCGGCGCCCCGCTGCTCATCCTCGGCCCGTCGCTGGGCACTTCGACGATCCTCTGGGAGTCGGTCGCCCCGACGCTCGCGACGTCGCACCGTGTCGTCGCCTGGGACCTCCCGGGGCACGGAGCCTCGACCCCGGCGACCGTGCCGTTCTCGGTGTCCGACCTCGCGGATGCGGTCGCCGCCGCGGTTCGGGATCGGGGAGCCGACCGCGTCCGCTACGCCGGCGTCTCGCTCGGCGGAGCAGTCGGCCTGGAGCTGCTGCTGCGGCATCCGACTCTCGTCGAGAGAGGTGCGATCCTCTGCTCGGGCGCGGTGATCGGCGAGGCCGCGGCCTGGCGCGAGCGCGCCGCGAGAGTGCGTGCCGAGTCCACGTCGGCCCTGATCATCGCCTCGGCGCAGCGCTGGTTCGCGCCCGGCTCCGTCGCCGCGCATCCTGATCTCACCGGACGTCTGCTGCACGCGCTGCAGGACGCGGACGACGAGAGCTACGCACGATGCTGCGAGGCGCTGGCCGAGTACGACGTGCGCGCGCGACTGCACGAGATCGACGCCCCGGTGCTCGCGATCTGGTGCGAGCACGACCAGGTGACGCCTGAGAGCTCCGCGCGAGAGATCGCCGACGGCGTGCGCGACGGCCGGACTGCCGGTGTCGCGTCCGCGTCGCACCTCGCACCGGTCGACGCCCCCGCCGAGATCTCCGCCCTGCTCGATGACTTCCTGAACGAGAGGAGCCGGCGATGACCGGTCTCAGCGATGACGAACGTCGGACCCAGGGGTTCGCGGTGCGGCGGGCGGTGCTCTCGGATGAGCACGTCGACCGTGCGATCGCCGCCACGACCGACCTGACCGCCGACTTCCAGGACTTCATCACGCGCGTCGCCTGGGGCGAGGTCTGGTCGCGTCCAGGGTTGGATCGTCGCTCGCGGTCGATCGCCGTGCTCTCGTCGCTCATCGCGCACGGTCATCACGAAGAGCTCGCGATGCATCTGCGCGCGGCTCTGCGCAACGGTCTGACCGTCGCCGAGATCCGCGAGGTGATCCTGCAGTCCGCGGTCTACTCGGGGGTCCCCGCGGCCAACACCGCGTTCCGCATCGCGGGCGAGGTCTTCGCCGCCGAGGGGGCATCGTGATCGACAAGACCGTGCCGGATGCCGCGACCGCGGTCGCCGGAATCACCGACGGTGCCACGGTGATGATCGGCGGCTTCGGGCGCGCGGGGCAGCCGGTCGAACTGATCGACGCCCTCATCGCGCAGGGTGCGGGCGACCTGACGATCGTCGCCAACAATGCGGGCAACGGCGACACCGGGCTCGCAGCGCTGCTCGCCGAGCGGCGGGTGCGCAAGATCATGTGCTCGTTCCCACGGCAGCACGATTCCTGGGTGTTCGACGGCCTCTACCGCGCAGGTGAGATCGAACTCGAGATCGTGCCCCAGGGCAATCTCGCCGAGCGCATCCGGGCAGCCGGCGCGGGCATCGGGGCCTTCTTCTCTCCGACCGGCGTCGGCACCCAGCTCGCCGAGGGCAAGGAGGAGCGGTCGATCGAGGGTCGGCGCTACGTGCTCGAATACCCGATCGCGGCGGATGTCGCGCTGGTCAGCGCCCGCGCCGCCGATCGATGGGGCAACCTCGTCTATCGCGAGACCGCCAGGAACTTCGGTCCGGTCATGGCATCGGCGGCAGCTACGACGATCGTCCAGGTCGACGAGATCGTGCCCCTCGGGTCCATCGATCCCGAGACCGTCGTCACCCCCGGTCTCTTCGTCGATCGTGTCGTCGCCGTCGGGCGTCGTGCCTGGCTCGGCGACGCGGGGTTCATCGGCGGTGTCGACATCGAAGGTCGGCCGCTGGATGCCGCCGCCACCGGCACCGCCGGCGAAGGAGGCGTGCGATGACCACCCGCGTCACGCGTGACGAGCTCGCGGCACGGATCGCCGCCGACATCCCCGAGGGTGCCGTGGTCAACCTCGGCATCGGGGCCCCGACCCTGGTCGCGAACTTCCTGCCGGCCGACCTCGAGATCATCCTGCACACCGAGAACGGCCTCCTCGGCATGGGGCCTGCGCCGGCCGCCGACCGGATTGACCCCGACCTCATCAACGCGGGCAAGCAGCCGGTCACTGCGCTCCCCGGGGCCGCCTACTTCCACCACGCCGACTCCTTCGCGATGATGCGCGGCGGGCACCTCGACGTCTGCGTGCTCGGTGCCTTCCAGGTCGCCCAGAACGGGGACCTCGCGAACTGGTCGACAGGTGCACCGGGTGCGATCCCGGCCGTCGGCGGGGCCATGGATCTCGCGATCGGCGCGAAGCAGGTGTTCGTCATGACCGACCTGCTGGCGAAGGACGGCTCGTCGAAGCTCGTGACCGAGTGCACCTACCCTCTCACCGGGGTCGGCTGCGTGACCCGCGTCTACACCGACCATGCGGTCTTCGACGTCGTCGACGGTCGCTTCGTCGTGCAGGAGGCCTTCGGCGACAACACCGTGGAGACGCTGCGCGCACTGACCGGACTGGAGCTCTCATGACCGCCTCCTTCATCTACGACGCGGTCCGCACGCCGTTCGGTCGAGCGGGAGGGGCGCTGGCGGGCGTCCGGCCCGACGATCTCGCGGCTGTGGTGCTCGCCGCCGTCGTCGAGCGCACGGGAATCGACCCCGCCCGCATCGACGACGTGCTCCTGGGCGATGCGAATCAGGCGGGGGAGGACAACCGCGACGTCGCCCGCTTCGCCGCCCTGCTCGCCGGCTTCCCGACGACGGTGCCCGGGGCGACGGTGAACCGCCTGTGCGGGTCGAGTCTCGAAGCGGTCATCCAGGGCTCCCGGGCGATCGAGACGGGCGACGCCGACATCGTGCTGGCCGGCGGGGTCGAGTCGATGAGTCGCGCACCGTATGTCGTCGAGAAGTCGCCGAAGCCGTGGCCGGCGGTCGGCAACCCGACGATGTGGAACACCGCGATCGGGTGGCGGATGACGAACCCGGCCCTGCCGAAGGACTGGACGATCTCGAACGGCGAATCGGCTGAGAAGCTCGCCACGGTGTTCGGGATCACGCGCGACACGCAGGATGCCTTCGCGCTGCGCAGCCATCGGCGCTCCGCCCAGGCGTGGGCGGACGGCGTCTTCGACGGCGAGATCGTCGCTGTGCCCGGCATCGATCTCGCGCGGGACGAAGGCATCCGCGACGACACGACCCTCGAGAAGCTCGCGGGCCTGCGAGCGCTGTTCGCCGCCGACGGCACCGTCACGGCTGGCAACTCCTCGCCGATCAACGACGGCGCCTCTGCGGTCCTGCTCGGGGCCGAGGGCGTGATCGACGGCGAGCCGCTCGCGCGCATCGCCGGGCGAGGAGTATTCGGCAACGACCCCGATGTGTTCGGCATCGCGCCGGTGGAAGCCGCGAATCGCGCGCTCACGCGGGCCGGGCGCACATGGGACGAGGTCGACCTCGTCGAACTCAACGAGGCGTTCGCCTCGCAGTCGCTCGCGTGTCTGGCCGGATGGCCGGACCTCGACCCCGACCGACTCAACGTGCACGGAGGCGCCATCGCGATCGGTCATCCGCTCGGTGCATCCGGGGGCAGGGTCGTGGCGCGAGCGGCGCACGAGCTCGTGCGCCGTGGCGGAGGCGTTGCGGTGGTGGCTCTGTGCATCGGCGTCGGCCAGGGGCTCGCGCTCGTCCTGGAGCGATGAGCACGGGCCGCTGTCGTTGCTTATGCGCGTATCAGTACTACTTATGACGAAAGCACGCATAAGAGGATAGATTCGTCCTGTCGCGACGACGCGGCACGACAAGGAGACCCAGTTCCGATGCTGCTCGAACGAGACATCCTCCAGGCCACCGGCTTCCGCAACGTCAGCGATGAGAGCGGAGCGACGACCGGATTCCAGATCAGGCTCCGCATGCCGTCGTATCGCGGCATGTCCGCGTCGTTGATCGACGGGGTCGCCGTGCGGGTGGGCGATGTCGTCGATGTCCCTGCCGAGGTGCCGCTGTGGACGCTCGGCGGTGCGACGTACACGCTGCAGCAGCTGTGGGACGGCGACGGGGTGCGCTGGCCGCTCGAGGAGGCCGCGGTCGTGACCGTGCCGCTCGCCGGCGGGCTTCCGGACGGCATCCACGAGGTGTCGATCGAACTGCGTCTGCGGATGTCGTACATCCCGATCGAGCACCAGCCGTCGACCTACCGCGAGACGCGGCACATCACCCTCACCTCCGACAGAGACGGCGGCCCGTTCCAGTACGGCGTCTCGCTCTACAGCTACATGACCGACTTCGGCACCGTGCTCGACCTCGAGACCGCCTTCCGCCACGTCGCGGACGTCGGCGCCACGGGCATAGAGATCCTCGGCGAAGGGCACGTCGCCGGCTACCCGACCCCGTCGACGGCCTGGCTCGATCGCTGGTTCGAGCTGCTCGACACGTATCGCCTCGAGCCGACGAACTACGGATCCTGGATCGACACGCGACTGCACTCGAGCGGCCGCAACGCCCGTGACCTGACCGGTGCGGAGGGCGCCGAGATCCTGCAGCGAGACCTGCGACTCGCGAAGCAGCTCGGCTTCCGATTCGTGCGCCCGAAGATCGGCGTCGTGTCGAGCGATCTGGTGCCGCATCCGGCATGGACCGAATCGGTGGAACGATCGCTCGACCTCGCGGCCGAGCTCGACGTGATCATCTGTCCCGAGATCCACTCGCCCACGCCCATCAAGCATGAGGTCGTCGACGACTACATCGACCTCATCGAGCGCACGGGAACGGCGCACTTCGGCCTGCTGCTCGACACCGGCATCTTCCAGGACCGACCGATCGCGCTGCGCCCCGGTGAGCTGCCGGGCCAGCGTCCCGCCTTCATGGACGGCATCGCCGTCGACCCCGCCGACATCGCCGACATCGCGAAGTACGTCGTGTTCATCCAGGCGAAGTTCCACGACATCGACGAGAACCTCGACGATCAGCAGATCCCGTGGGAGCCGGTGCTGCGGGCGCTGAAGGACTCCGGGTACACGGGCTACCTCTCCAGCGAGTACGAGGGCGTCCGTGACCCCTGGCGCTCGATCGAGCAGATCCGCCGCCAGCACTCCCTTCTGCGACGTGTCGTCGCAGGGCTCGACTGACCTCTCACGAAGGACGCATCATGCCCAATGGACTCATCCAGCAGGACAGCCTGCGCGCGCACCCCGACGGCGTCGCCCTCGCCCTGACCCTGCCCTGGTACCGCAGCCTCTGGCTGTCGTCGGTCAGCACGATCTCCGTCACGGTGGACGGAGAGGAGGTGCCCGGTGAGGATCTGCGCGTCGAACTCGACGGTCGCACCTATCGGATCGACGAGCTGCCGGAGCAGAGTGAGACGCTCTGGTTCCTGCAGCAGCATCCGCTGCTCGTGGTGTGTCGTGACCGGCCGCTCGCCCTCGGCGAGGCGCATCGCATCGGCATCGCCGGCGACCTGCGGCTGCCGTACATGCAGATCGCGCCTGGCGCGGACGGCGGCCCGGGGATGTACGTGCCCAACGTCGTGCGGCAGTCGCTCGACCTGACCGTGAGGCAGGGGCCGGATGCCGCGCCCGCGCTCGTCTCCGAGGCCGCGCCACCACCGCCGGCCACCGAGTCCGATCCCTTCCGCCTCGGGCTGACGCTGTACTCCGCCAGCGCGGAGTTCCGCGCCGGCTGGTTCGACTTCGACGGCCTTCTCGATCGCGTCGCAGAGCTGGGCATCGGCCCCGGCATCGAGATCGTCGCGTCGCAGATGGTGCCCACGTATCCCGTGGTCTCCGACGACTTCCTGCGCACCTGGCGTGCGGCGTTCGATCGCCACGGGTTCGACGCGAGCTCGTTCGGCGCCAACCTCGACATGGGCCGCCGACGCGATCGCGACATGACGCCCGACGAGGAGTTCGAGTTCAGCGAGCTCCTGTTCGAGGGGGCCAAGAAGCTCGGCTTCCCGCTCGTGCGCATCCAGAGCGCGAAGCCCGAGCTGCTGCGACGGCTGCTTCCGGTGGCCGAGCGGCTCGATCTCCAGCTCGCGTACGAGATCCATGCGCCGATGGGGCCGAACTCCGAACCGATCCTCCGCGTGCGCGAGACGTATGCCGAGCTCGACTCCCCGCTGCTCGGGTTCGTGGCCGACTTCTCGTCGACCATGCACTCGATGTCTCCGACCCTGCTCCGAGCGGTGCGACGAGCGGGTCTCGATGACGAGGCGGTCGGACGACTGCAGGAGATCTGGGCGACCGACGCCACGATGCGCGAGCGCCAGGAGGAGTTCATCGGCTACCTACGCGGACGCGACTTCGACCCGGGTCGGCTGGGATCCTTCGCGCACCTCGCCTTCAACATGCACGGACACGTCGCGCCGTCCGAATGGGCCGACATCATGCCGCAGATCACCCATGTGCATGCCAAGTTCTATGACATCGACGAGCAGGGACAGGAGCCGGCGATCGACTATCCCGAGCTCGTGCGGGTGTTCGTCGAGGGCGGCTACCGGGGCTACTGGTCGAGCGAGTGGGAGGGTCATGCCTTCGCCGAGCTCGGTGAGGTGGATCCGCTCATCCTCGTGCGTCGCCAGCACGACCTGATCCGGGAGAGCATGCGCAGCGTCACGGCCGCCGTCTGACGCGCTGCGGGCGCGGTCAGTCGTCGGCGTGCGCGCCGGACTCCACGATGCGTCCCGCCTCCTGGAAGAGCTCCACCATCCATGCGTGCTCGGGGTCGCGAGCATGCACCGGATGCCACCACAGCGCGTGCACCAGCGGAGTGGGCTCGAAGGGGAGCTCGACGATCCGCACGCCGCCGAGCCGTGCGGCGAGCGGCGCGAGCGCCCGCTGGATCAGGCCGATGCGACGCGTGCCCGCCACGTAGAGGGGGAGGGCGAGGAAGCTCTCGACGACGGCGTCGACGCGCGGCTCGACGCCGAGCTGCTGGATCTGCCGGCTCGCCGAGGTGAACGCGGTGCGCGACTGGTAGGTCATCACGTAGGGGCGTTCGGCGAGGTGCTCCATCGTCAGGTCGCCGTCGATACCGTGCTCGCCGTCGGCGACGAGGGCCACCCATTCGTCGCGCCAGAGGTCGGCGTAGGCCAGGTCCGAGAGGAACCCGTGGGGGATGATCATCCCGTCCACGGAACGCAGCCGATTCGGTGCGTCCTCGACCACGGTGGGGTTGTGCAGCATGAACCGGAAGCGCACCCCGAGCCCGCGCTCGGCGGCCAAGCGCGAGACCACGGCGCCGATGGTGGCGAAGCCGTAGTCGGACCCGTAGATCGAGAACTCACGCGTCGACTCGGCGGGGGTCCAGGTCGCCTGGCTCTCGAACACGCGTCTGGCGGCTTCGAGGGCGGTCGTGGTGTGCTCGGCCAGACGCAGGGCGAACGGCGTCAGCTCGTACGTGTTGCCGCGTCGAGCGAGGATCTGGTCGTTGAAGTGGGTCCGCAGGCGTGACAGCGAGGCGCTCAGAGCGGGCTGGCTGAGGTGCAGCCGTTCCGCCGCCCTGGTGACGCTGCGCTCGGTGAGCAGAGCGTCGAGCGACACGAGCAGATTGAGGTCGAGTCGGGACAGCAGGGCATGGTCGGTCACCACAGTGTGATCCTTCGGCATCGGGTTGCGTTGCCCCATCCTATCGACCGAATCTATCCGGCCGGGGGCGACCATCGGTGCGCTGGATGGGTTCCCGGCCCCGTTCAGGCGGACTTATGCGATGCATCCAAAGCACTTATGTGTGTTTCTGACCAATCGGGTCGATACTGGCAGAACAGCACAGGACTCAGGCCCCTGAGTCCCCGACAACGTAGTCAGAAAGGCTGGACATGTCACAGCACTCTCGATCTCGCGTCCTCCGCACAGGCGTTCTCGCCGCGGCGACAGCGGGCATCGTCATCCTCGCCGGATGCTCCGGATCCGCCCCCGAAGGCGGCACCGGCGACTCCGGCGGAGACCAGGCATTCAGCTTCACCTTCGCGACCTCGAACAACCTCGAGAGCCCGTACGAGTCCCTCGCCAAGGCGTACATGGACGCGAACCCCGACGTGAAGATCACGCTCAACCCGACGCCGAACGACAAGTACGGCGAGACCATACGCACCCAGCTGCAGGCCGGCAACGCCTCGGACGTCATCCAGACGACTCCCGGCTCGGGCGATGCGCGCGGTCTCATCCCGCTGGCCGAGGCAGGATTCCTCGAGCCGCTGGGCGACACCGCGACGGGCCTCGTGCCGGCGGGAAGCGAGCCGATCTTCGAGATCGACGGCGAGACCTACGGCCAGCCGATGGACTTCACCATCGCGGCGGTCGTCGCCAGCATGGGCACGGCCGCGATGAACGGACTGGACGAGTTCCCGACCGACGAGGAGTCGCTCTACGCGGCCTGCGACGCCCTCTCGGCCGACGGCAAGTCGCTGCTGGCCCTCGCGGGTGCCGCCGGACCGAACGCGGGACTCACCGCCCAGGGCATCGCGGCCACGCGCGTCTACGCCGAAGACCCCGACTGGAACACCAAGCGCGCCGACGGCGACACGACGTTCGCCGAGTCCGACGGGTGGAAGGACACCCTCCAGACCCTCATCGATCTGAAGGACGGCGGCTGCTTCCAGCCCGGCGCCGAGGGCGGCGGCTTCGACGCCATCACCAACGGTCTCGCCCAGGGCACCTCGGTCGGCAGCTTCATCCCCTCGGGGTCGGCGGTCGAGATCGCGACGGCCGCTCCGGCGGAGGCCGACTTCAAGGTGCAGCCCTTCCCGGCCGCGGATGGCGGAGACCCGTACATCCTCGCCAGCTCGAACTACACGATCTCGATCAACGCGGCGTCGAAGGTGAAGCCCGCGGCGGAGGAGTTCGTCGAGTGGCTCGCCACGGACGAGGCTCAGGAGCTGTACTACGAGAAGTCCGGCCTGCTGCCCATCTCGGGCTACGAGAACCTCGACCTCTCGGACACCATCTACTCGCCGGTGGTCGACCTCATCGCAGACGGCTCGTACGCCACGCTGCCGAACAACATCTGGCCCAACCCGTCGGTCTACGAGGCGCTGCAGGTCGGCGTCCAGGGACTGCTCACCGGGCAGAAGACGATCGACCAGGTGCTCCAGGACATGGACAACGCCTGGGGCGACTGACGACGAGGGCCGTCCGGGTCGCGCACGCGCACCCGGACGGCCGCTCCCATAACTCGCACGACGACGTACGAACATGAGGGAATCATGAGCCTGAGGACAGAGTCCGAGACCGAGCTGGTGATCGTGCCGAAGAGCTCGCAGAACGGACGCCGCCGCCCGCCCGCTCCGCGCAGGCCCGGTCTGCTGAAGTTCGGCCACTGGTGGTGGGCGCTTCCCGGGATCATCCTCGTGCTCGCGGTGCACTACGTGGCCACGACGATCGGCGGCTTCTTCGCCTTCACGGACTGGTCGGGAATCGGCACGTTCGCCTGGATCGGGTTCGACAACTTCGTGAAGATCTTCGGCGATCCGACGCAGATCGGCTCCCTCGGCAACACGCTCTTCCTTGCGTTCGTGTCGGTGATCCTCAGCAACATCGCCGGCCTCGCGCTGGCTCTGGGGCTGAACCGAGGCCTGAAGACCCGCTACGCGCTCCGCGTGCTCTTCTTCATGCCGGTCGTGCTCAGCCCGCTCGCGGTCGCCTATGTGTGGAAGTTCATCTTCGACTACAACGGGCCGATCAACGCGTTCCTCCGGGCACTGGGACTCGACGAGTTCGCCCGTGCCTGGGTCGCCGACCCGATGTGGGCGATCTGGACGATCCTCGTGGTGGTCGTCTGGCAGAACATCGGCTTCGCGATGGTCATCTACATGGCGGGCCTCGCCGCGGTGCCGGTCGAGATCGAAGAGGCCGCCGCGATCGACGGCGCCAACCTGTGGCAGCGCTTCTGGCACGTCACGCTGCCGTCGATCCGCCCCGCCGTCGCGATCGCGACGACACTCGGTCTCGTCAACGGACTCCGCATCTTCGACCAGATCATGGCGATGACCGGGGAGGACCCGCGGGCGCGACCGAGACGCTCGCGACGCAGGTCTACAAGGAGTCGTTCGCCCTCGGCAACTTCGGATACGGTGCCGCGCTCGCGCTGCTGCTCACCGTGATCATCCTGGTGTTCGCCATCATCCAGCAGCGTCTGACCAACGGTCGCCCCGAGGAGGACTGACATGTTCCGCTACACGAAATTCACCGCGCTGCGCGAGGTCCTCATCTGGATCATCGCGATCGTCTTCCTGGCCCCCTTCTACTTCCTGATCACCACGGCGCTGAAGTCCGACCAGGAGGTCATCACCTCGTCGAACCTCGCGCCTCCGACCAGCCCCGACCTCGGCAACTTCGTCGAGGTGCTGACCGCTCAGGGAAACTCGAACGTCGTGCTCGGGCTGGTGAACAGCATCATCATCACCGCGGGCAGCATCCTGTGCCTCGTGCTGCTCGGAGCGATCACCGGCTACGTGATCTCCCGCAGCACCCGCCGATGGAGCCGCACCGCCTACATGCTGTTCCTCATCGCGATCGTGCTGCCGACCCAGCTCGGCACCGTGCCCCTGTACATCGGCGCCCGCACGCTCGGCCTCACCGGATCGCTCTGGGGGATGGTCATCCTCTACACCGGGATGCTGCTGCCGCTGTCGATCTTCCTCTACGCCGGCTTCTTCCGCAGTCTCGGCACCGAGTACGAGGAGGCCGCGACGATCGACGGAGCGTCTCGCACGCAGATCTTCTTCCGCATCGTGCTGCCGCTGATGTCGCCGGCCACGGGAACGGTCGCGATCCTCGCGGGGCTGATCGTCTGGAACGACTTCTTCACCTCGCTGATCTTCCTCGGCGGCTCCGCGAACCAGACCCTCCCGGTCGCGATGTACTACTACATCGGCTCGCTCGTCTCGTCGTGGAACAAGATCTTCGCGATCGTCATCGTGTCGATGATCCCGATCCTCGTGTTCTACCTCTTCGCCCAGAAGCGCTTCATCCAGGGCTTCGCGGGCGGACTCAAAGGCTGACCGCTCGGCGGTGCTCCGGCACTCGCCGTCCTCCACCGACCCCTCTCACCGCCTCCTCTGCACCGACGTCCCGTCGAGAAACGAGCATCATGTACCTTCTTGCGCCCAATATCGAGCTCCTCTTCACCGAGGCCGGCGACTACCACGACCGGGTGAGGGCCGCCGCAGCCGCGGGATTCACCGCCGTCGAGATGTGGGGGCCGACCGGAGTCGACGCCCCCGCCACCCCGAAGGACATCCCCGCACTCAAGGCAGCGCTCGAGGAGACCGGCGTGCAGCTGACCGCTCAGCTGGCCGAGCCCCGCACGCAGTTCATGATCCCGCCGTGGGACCACACCGAGTTCTTCCGCAAGCTCGACGAGGGCGTCGACATCGCCAGCGAGCTGGGCACGCCGCGCCTCGTGGTGGGCAGCGGCACCGGTTTCGGCGGCTGGAAGCGCCAGGTGCAGCTCGACAAGCTGATCGAGATCTATCAGAAGGCGATCGCGCAGATCGACGGGTCGGGGGTCACCCTCGTGCTGGAGCCGGTGAACGTGCGCGTCGACCACCCGGGCTCGCTGCTCGATCGGACGGCCGAGGCCGTCTACGTCGCCCGAGGCGTCGACTCGCCCGACTTCGGGGTGCTCTACGACATCTACCACTCGGCGGTCGAGGGGGAGGACATGGCCGCCGAGCTGGAGAACGCGGGCGACGTCATCAAGTACGTGCAGCTCGCCGACGCGCCCGGTCGAGGGGAGCCCGGCACCGGGTCGCTCGACTGGGCGGAACGCTTCGGCATCCTCCGGGCCTCCGGATACGACGGGCCGATCGGCCTGGAGTACTACCCGCAGACCGCCTCCGAGGAGTCGGTCCGACTCATCCGAGAGGTCGCGGCGGCAGCATGAACCCGCGTGACTACCCCGCATCGGTCGACGTCGTCATCGTCGGCAGCGGGCCCAACGGCGCCGCCTACGCGCGCATCCTGAGCGAGCTGGCACCGGACGTCTCGATAGCGATGTTCGAGGTCGGGCCGACCGTGTCGGATCCCCCGGGATCCCACGTGAAGAACATCGAGGATGCCGAGCAGCGGGCTCTCGCCCAGGCGCGGTCTGAGGGGCCGGGCGAGCGCGCGGCGACGATCTCCGATCCCGGTGCGGCCAAGTCGGGGCAGCGCCGCGGACGTGCCGGAACCTACCTGCTGCCCGACGGCTATCGCGTCGAGGGCGAGGACGGCATGCCCGTCGCCGCCTTCTCGAGCAACGTCGGCGGCATGGGCGCGCACTGGACCGCCGCGTGCCCTCGGCCCAACGACAGCGAGCGCATCGACTTCCTTCCCGATCTCGACGAGCTGCTCGCCGAGGCGGAGAGACTGCTGGGGGTGACGACCGACGCGTTCGACTCGTCGCCCTTCGCGACCATCGTGCGGGAACGGCTCTCCGCCGCGGTCGACGCGGACCGCGACCACGCCCATCGGGCGCAGCGGATGCCGCTGGCCGTGCATCGCCGCGACGACGGTCGCCTGGTGTGGTCGGGGTCGGACGTCGTGTTCGGTGACGCGACGCGGACGAATCCGCGCTTCACCCTCTACGACGAGTCGCTGGTCACACGCGTGCTGACCGAGGGCGGCGCCGCGTCGGGGGTCGAGGTCCGTGATCTGCGCAGCGGAACGCTGCAGTCGGTCGCCGCCCGGTGCGTGGTCGTCGCCGCCGACGGACTGCGCACCCCGCAGGTGCTGTGGGCGTCGGGAATCCGTCCGGAAGCACTCGGGCGCATGCTGAACGACCAGACGCAGGTCGTGTTCGCCGCGCGTCTGCGTGACGTGCACGCCGGGTCCGAGGATGCTGTCGCAGCGTCGGGCGCGCTGAGCGAGCAGAGCGGCGTCACCTGGGTGCCGTTCACCGATGCGATGCCGTTCCACGGCCAGATCATGCAGCTCGACGCCTCGCCGGTGCCGCTCGCAGAGGACGATCCGATCGTCCCCGGCTCGATCGTCGGTCTCGGCCTGTTCTGTGCCAAGGACCTGCAGTGGGACGACCGCGTCGAGTTCTCGGACGATGTCGTCGACGGCTACGGGATGCCGGCCATGACCATCCACTACACGCTCACGCCGCACGATCACGCGGTGATGGATCGTGCCCGTGAGGAGATCGTGCGCCTGGGTCGCGCTGTGGGGGACCCTCTCGACGAGCGTCCGTTCACGATGCCGGCCGGGGCCTCGCTGCACTATCAGGGCAGCACGCGCATGGGCCAGACCGACGATGGTCGCAGCGTCTGCTCGCCGGACAGCGAGGTGTGGGGCATCCCCGGCCTCTTCGTCGCGGGGAACAACGTGATCCCCACGTCGACGGCCTGCAATCCGACGCTGACCTCGGTCGCTCTCGCCGTGCGCGGGGCGAGGAAGATCGCCGGATCTCTGCGCTGACTCTTGCTTATGCAGGAAAACTACATTAGTCTGTTCAAATCAAGACAAAGTAGTCAAGGAGAAGCACGTGATCCCCGATCGCATCATCGAACAAGGCACGCTCGCCGTCGACGGCACACGCGCGTCGGTGGAGGTGCGCCTCCCCTGGTACCGCGCTCTGCCCGGCAGCTGCATCGCCGGAGCGACGCTCACCATCGACGGCGTCGAGGCGCCGTCCGACTCGCTGCGCTGGCGCATGAACGGTCGGGAGTTCCGCTTCGACGAGCTCCTCGATGAGACGGGGGAGTGGTGGTTCCCCGTCGACTCGGCGGTGCTCTCGGGCGACCTGCCGATCACGGCGGACGATGAGCACGAGGTGCGGGTCGACCTGACGCTGTACATCCCCTACATCATCATCTCGGACACCGAGACGCTGCACATCGAAGAGCACGACACCAAGACCATGACCGCGCGTCAGGCACAGGAGGTGGCGGCATGACCGCTCAGGGCACACCCATCCAGGGCGTCACGCTCTACAGCTTCACCCGCGCCTTCCACGGTCGCGAATACGACCTCGAGCAGCTGATCCGCAAGGTGGCGGACGAGGGCTACGGGCCCGGTCTCGAGATCATCGGCTTCTCGAGCTTCCGCGGCTTCCCGCACATCGAGGACTCCTTCGCCGGGTGGTTCCGCGACCTGATCGACGAGGTCGGCCTGGTCACCACCTCGCTCGCCGTGAACGCCGACATCGGCATCCATCGCGATCGTCTGCTGACGCAGGACGAGCTCATCGACTACATGACCCTGCAGATCAAGGCGGCGGCGAAGCTCGGCTTCCCGATCGCCCGCGTGCAGATCTCGATCACCCCGGACTCGATGGAGGCGCTCGCGCCGATCGCCGAGGAGCACGGGGTGACGCTCGCCCTCGAGGTGCATGCCGATCAGTACGCCTCGCATCCGCGCATCCTGGCGCTCCGCGACCGCTACGAGAAGGTCGGATCGCCCTTCCTCGGATTCACCATGGACTGGGGCGCCACGGTCTCGGGCTTCGCGCCCTCGCTCATCGAGGCCTACCGCCGGCGTGGTGCGTCGGAGGAGCTGCTGGGCAAGGTCGTCGACCTGTGGAACACCTACTACGAGCAGGGCCCGCCGGCGGATCAGGCGGTGCACGGGCAGCGCTTCGGATCCTTCATCGGACTCGCCGCCCAGAACGGTCGACCCGACCTCGGCATCGACTTCGGCATCAACGGCACCGGCCTGTTCGGACCCGCGCGCGTCGACGACTGGCTCGAGATCATGCCGTGGGTGAAGCACGTGCACGGCAAGTTCTTCGGAATCGACGAGAACGGCGAAGAGCCGTCGGTGCCGGTGCGCGACCTCATCACGCTGCTCGTCGAGAACGGCTACTCCGGTGCCGTGTCGAGCGAATACGAGGGCTGGCACTGGAACCACTGGCAGAGCCCGTTCGAGATCATCGCCGGCGAGCAGGCCGTTCAGCGCTCCGCGGCCGAGAACGCCGGCAGCCGCATGATCACCGACGCGGCCGAGGCGCACCGCGCGCTCGCCGCCCACCTCCCGCACGCTCTCACGAAGGGACTCCGCGCATGACCGACGGAATCGCCGGCACCGGCATCAAGCTGGGCATCACGCTCTACTCGCTCACCTCCGAGTTCGCCGCGGGGCTCTACACCCCCGAGACGCTCATCAAGGCCGCCGCAGACCACGGCCTGGGCCCCGGGATCGAGTTCAACATCGCGCAGATGCTGCGCACCTACCCCGATGTCGACGACGACTTCGTGCGGCTCTGGCGCGACAGCATGGACCGCTACGGGTTCGAGCCGAGTGCGATCGGCACGAACCTCGACATGGGCCGCCGCAAGGATCGCGACATGACCCCCGACGAGGAGCACGACTTCCTGGCCCGACAGCTCAAGACCGCGCACACGCTCGGCTTCAAGAAGGTCGTCATCCGCTCGCACGGCAAGGAGCTGCTGCGCAGTCTGCTGCCGTTGGCGGAGAAGTACGACCAGAAGCTCGGCTACGAGATCCATGCGCCGTCGGGTCCGAACAACCCGCAGGTGCTGCAGATGCGCGAGATGTACGACGAGCTGCAGTCCGATCGACTGGGCTTCACCGCCGACTTCTCGTCGACCATGCACTCGCTCTCGCCCACCCTTCTGCGCACCATGCGGCAGATGGGCATGCCCGAGGAGTACTTCGCCGTCATGGACGAGATCTGGCATGAGCCGACGCCCATGCACGTGCGCAATCAGAAGTTCGAGGACTTCCTGACGTCGGAGAACTTCGACTTCGCGCGCCTCGGACCCTTCACGCGCCTGGCGTTCAACATGCACGGCCTTGTGCCGCCGGAGGAATGGCTCGACATCATGCCGCAGATCTTCCACGTGCACGCCAAGTTCTACGACATCGGCCCCGACGGGGAGGAGCCCGCGATGGACATCCCCCGCATCGTGCGCCAGTTCGTCGAGGGCGGATACCAGGGGTACCTCTCGAGCGAGTGGGAGGGTCACGCGTTCTCGGACCTCGGCGAGAGCGACCCCATCGACCTCGTCAAGAAGCAGCACGACCTCATGCGTCGTGCGATCGAAGAGACCGCAGTCGCGGTCTGAATCGGAGACACTCATGGCCACTCACAACTCCCTGTTCTCCGAGAAGGACGTCCGCCGCACCGACACCGGCATCGCCGTCGCGGTGCAGCTGCCCTGGTACCGCAGCCTCTGGCTGTCGGCCGTCGACGGCGTCGCCGCCCGTGTGAACGGCGTCGACATCCCGACCGAGTCGCTGCGGTTCGAGCTCGAGGGGCGCACCTACCGCGTCGATGAGCTGCCCGAGCAGCACGAGACGCTGTGGTTCGTCGCCGAGCGCCCTGAGGTCCTCATCGACCTCGACCCGGTGCCGCAGGCGGGCGACGCCCTCACCGTCGAGGTCGTGCTGACCATGCGTCTGCTCTACATGCAGATCATGCCGGGCGTCGACGGCGGCCCCGGGCGCTACGTCACCAACCGCGTCCCGGTGCAGCGCGAGGTCGTGCTCGCATGACCCGAGAGCCGGCGACCGGCCGCGCGCTGCGTGTCGCGATGATCGGCCACGGTTTCATGGGCGCGGCCCACTCGGTGGGCTGGCGTCAGGCGCCGCGGATGTTCGACCTGCCTGATGACGTGGAGATGGCGGTTCTCGTCGGTCGCACGGCCGACTCCGTGCAGCGAGCCGCCGAGCAGTGGGGGTGGGCCGAGACGTCGACGGACTGGCGCGAGGTCATCGCCCGGCCCGACATCGACATCGTCGACATCGTCACGCCCGGTGACTCGCACGCCGAGATCGCGATCGCCGCGCTCGATGCGGGCAAGCACGTGCTCTGCGAGAAGCCCCTCGCCAACACGGTCGAGGAGGCTGAGGCGATGGCGGATGCCGCCGCACGCGCGGCCGAGCACGGCGTGGTCTCGATGGTCGGCTTCACCTATCGGCGCGTCCCCGCTGCCACCTTCCTGCGCGATCTGATCGCGGAGGGGGTGATCGGGCGCGTGCAGCAGGTGCGGGCCACCTACCGGCAGGACTGGCTCGTCGACCCCGAGATGCCGCTCGCCTGGCGTCTGCAGAAGGAGCACGCGGGTTCCGGGGCGCTGGGAGACATCGGCGCCCACATCATCGACCTCACGCAGTTCGTCACGGGGCAGACGGTGGAGGCCGTGACCGGCGTCACCGAGACGATCGTGTCTCGACGTCCGCTGAGCGCGGGGGGATCCGGGCTGTCCGGCACTGCCGGGGCGGGCTACGGCGACGTCACCGTCGACGATCTCGCGCTGTTCACCGGCCGGCTCTCGGGAGGGGCGCTGGCCTCTTTCGAGGCCACGCGCTTCGCGACCGGCCGCAAGAACGCGCTGACGATCGAGGTGTCGGGAGACCGGGGCGCACTGGCGTTCGACCTGGAGGACCTCAACAGTCTGCAGTTCTACGACCGCACCCTTCCCGACGACCGACAGGGCTTCACGAAGATCATCGTCACCGAGGCGGCGCACCCCTACGTCGCCGCGTGGTGGCCCGCGGGCCACATGCTCGGCTACGAGCACGGCTTCACGCATCAGGTGGTCGATCTGGTGCGCGGGATCCACGACGGCACCGCGCCGCATCCGAGCTTCGCGGAGGGCCTCGGAGTCCAGCGGGTGCTCGATGCGGTCGAGCGCAGCGCGGCAGACGATGCGGCCTGGGTGCGCGTGCGCACCGAGGCGCCGGTCGGCATCCGCTGAGTCCTCCACCCACCGCAGTCACACATCGCCATCCGTTCTACGAAGGAGTCGTTCATGGCACGTCCGATCACGCTGTTCACCGGTCAGTGGGCCGACCTCCCGTTCGAGGAGGTCGCGCGCCTGGCGGGGGAGTGGGGGTACGACGGACTCGAGATCGCCTGCTGGGGTGATCACATCGATGTCTCCCGCTGGGACGACGACGCCTATGTGCAGAGTCGTCGCGACATCCTCGAGCGCAACGGCCTCGGGGTATGGGCGATCTCGAACCATCTCACCGGGCAGGCGGTGTGCGACGATCCGATCGACGTGCGCCACCGCGACATCCTGTCGGACCGGGTCTGGGGTGACGGAGACCCCGAGGGCGTGCGTCAGCGGGCCGCGGAGGATCTGAAGGACACCGCCCGGTTCGCGGCGAAGCTCGGCGTCGCCACGGTGAACGGCTTCACGGGATCGAGCATCTGGAAGGCCGTGGCGATGTTCCCCCCGGCATCCGACGAGTTCATCGCCGCCGGATACCGCGACTTCGCCGACCGCTGGAATCCGATCCTCGATGTGTTCGAGGAGGTCGGGGTGCGCTTCGCTCTCGAGGTGCACCCCTCGGAGATCGCCTACGACTACTGGACCGCGAAGGCGACCCTCGACGCGATCGGGCATCGCAAGAGCTTCGGGTTCAACTTCGATCCTTCGCACTTCGTCTGGCAGCAGCTGGACTCCGTCGCGTTCGTGCTCGACTTCGCCGAGCACATCTTCCACGTCCACGTGAAGGAGTCGATCACCAACCTCGACGGCCGTAACGGCGTGCTGGGCTCGCACCTCGCGTGGGCCAACCCGCGCCGCGGCTGGACGTTCGTGTCGACCGGCCACGGGGCCGTGAAGTGGGAGCCGCTGTTCCGTGCGCTCAACGCGATCGGCTACACCGGCCCGACGAGCGTGGAGTGGGAGGACGCCGGCATGGACCGCCTGCACGGCGCACCGGAGGCGCTCGCGTTCGTTCGCGGGCTCGCCGCGATCACGCCTCCGGATGCCGCCTTCGACTCGGCGTTCTCCTCGAAGGTCGACGAGACCGCCTGATGGCCGACGTTCTGAACGTGCTCATCCTCTCGGGGCACATGACGATCGAGCACGACAACGAGCACCGCAGCTTCCGCACCCACAATCAGTGGCTGACGACGCTGCTCGAAGACACCGGGCGCTTCCGCGTGCGCGTGATCGAAGATCCGCGCGGCCTCGGCGCCGAGATCATCGACAAATACGACGTGATCATCGTCGTCTTCGAGGGGCGGGACGGCTACCACGACAGGGCCGTCGGCTTCGGGCCGGAGACGGATGCCGCGCTGCTGCGATTCGTGCACGACCGGGGCAAGGGCATCGTGTGGTTCCACGGCTCGGCGGTGCAGGAGGATGACTGGGGCTACCCCGAGGAGTACAACGTCATGCGCGGTGCGAAGCTCAGCGTGCCGACCGGCATCCGTCCCCGTCCGTGGGGTGAGGCGCTGCTGCGCACGACGGAGCCACGTCACGCGATCACCGACGGCATCACTGAGACGTGGACCGTGACGGGCGACGACATCCTCGTCGGGGTCGAGCTGTATGAGGGTGCGCAGGTTCTGCTGACGACCTTCGACGATCTCGAGTCGTACGAGAAGGCGCCCGTCTGGCCGATGTCGCACTATCCCGTCGCGATTCCCGCGGAGGGCATCGCAGCGCTGCCCGGGATGAACACCGATCAGCCGATCGCCTGGATCAACGACTACGGCTCGGGCCGCAGCTTCACGATCACCATCGGTCACGACATCGACACGTTCCGGCGCATCGAGTTCATCAGGATGTTCCCGCGCGGCGTCGAGTGGGCGGCCACGGGCGAGGTGAGCCTCGAGGGGCCGGATCGGCGCGGCGACCGTCGATTCCTGCCTTGGCCGTACTACAACCGCGAGGGCTGACCGCGACCTCGAACAGGCGACGGCCTCGAGCCTCCGATCAGGAGGCTCGAGGCCGTGTTCGTGCTCCGGTCAGACGCGGGCCGACGAGACGCCGATCCCGAGCGCCGTGCCGGCCAGTGCCAGGTGCGCGCGGGTCATCTCGGCCGCGTCGTCGTCGAGCCATTCGAGCCCGCCCCACTCGCTCGTGAAGGTGCCGCGGAAGTCGCGCCCCGCCAGCTCGGCGCCCAGAGCCTGGATCGGCGTGGAGATGCGGTGGTCCGCGTCGTCCAGATCCCAGAACTTCAGATGGAAGGCGCCGACGAGGGGAAGGATGCCGCGCAGCTCCGCGGCATCCGAACGCCCGAAGCGCACGAGCATGTCCATGTAGAGCGTGTGCACCGGACCGGGCACGCCGCCCGACCGCAGCAGATCCATCACGGCGTCATGCGTCTCGGCCTCGCGCCAGTCGTGGGTGAGCCGGGAGATCAGCTCGGGCGGGATCCCGCCCGAGCTCAGGCGCTCGAGGTAGGTCGTGGGCAGCGCCGGCATGAGCATGCTGATGTCGATCAGCAGCCGAACGCGAGAGTCGTCGATCGCCGCGACGGTGTCGTAGTCCGCAGTGTGGGCCGACGGGGTCTGGCGGCCCTGCGCTTCTTCGAACAGCACGAGGTCGAGCTCATGGAGGTGCGGCAGCAGGTCGGCCAGCAGCGCGGGACCCGCCTGTCCGATCGGCAGACGGAGTCCCGAGGCGCCCAGTCGATGCGCGGCCCGCAGCTGAGGCAGCAGGAACGCGAGTCTCTCGGCGTCGCTGCGCCGTCGGGCAGGCAGGTCCCAGTCGTCGATGCTCGCGCCGACGATGCTCACCCGACCGCCCACTGCGGCGAGCGACTCGCGCAGCGCTTCGGCCTCGGCGTCGGTCGGCACCGGATAGGAGCGCCACAGCTGGCCCAGCTCGACCTCGATGACCGAGGCGATGCCCTCCGCCACGATTCCGATCGCGATGTCCGGAGCGGTGCGCTCTGCACGCACGATCTCGGAGGACCAGTTGAAGGCGCTCGCAGAGAGCGTCCAGTCGGAGGGAAGTGCGGTCGTCATGTGCGGTCTCCGGGTCAGGCGACGTCGCGTGCCGCATCGGCGCTGGCGCCCGGGGTCACGGTGTCGAGGTCGCGGGCGAAGTGGAAGGGAAGGATCAGAGGACCGTCCGGGCCCTTCTGCAGGTAGGGGACGGCCAGACGGAAGGAGACCCGCACCGAGTGCGTGCCCGCGGAGAGACGCCGTCCGAGCCGCAGCGCGAGCCGGTCCTGCACGAACCACCAGCCGTCCTCGTGCGCGAGGTCGGCGGGTGCGATGTCGCGCTGACCGAGAACGACACGGAGGTGCGGAACCGGCACGCCGTCGATGTGCACCTCGACGTCTCGCACGGCGGCGAGGGGCAGCGCCCGGATCCACGGCAGTGCGAGCCTGAGGACAGCGCCGGTCGCATCCTCGACGAGTGAACTCGCCGTCAGCGCGTCGAGCACGGTGCGCCTCTGTGGTCTGCGGCGGCATCCGAGCACTCGCCCGGCATGGCATGCATCATCTTCGACGCCTCTCGTTCGACTTCAGTTCAGAACATACCTGCTTATGTCTGAAATAGGAAGAAGTGCGAGAGTGAGGGACTCAGTCCACCGAGTGGATGCGCGCGACCGTCGGCGCCCCGTCGGCGAACCACCGGGGGAAGGTCTCGTCGAACAGCTCTTCCCGAGCGAGCGCGGCGCCACCGCGCAGGGGCTCGCGCTGGTCGTTGAGCGAGTTCACGATCGACAGGTCGCGCGTCGCGAGAGGCAGGGAGAGCTCGTAGACCCGCTGCCGCACCTCCGCCAGGAAGAGCTCGCCCGCGGCGGCCACGGCGCCGCCGATCACGATGATGCTCGGGTTGAACACGTTGACCAGGGTCGCGATCGATTCGCCCGCCACCCGCGCGGACTTGCGGATCAGGGAGATCGCGAGGGCGTCGCCGCCCTCGGCGGCGCGGGAGATCGACTCCGGCGTGATTGCCTCTCCGTCGGCGACCCGCTTCGCCAGAGCTCCACCGCCGCCCTCGTCGAGCGCCCGCTGAGCGTCGCGCACGAGCGCCCAGCCCCCGGCCACGGCCTCGAGGCAGCCGACCTTGCCACACCGGCACAGCTCTTCGGAGTCGAGGACGCGCACGTGACCGATGTCACCGGCCGCGCCGTTCGCGCCGCGATGCACGCGCCCACGAGAAAGGAGCCCGGCGCCGATTCCCGAGCCGATCTTGCAGTAGATGAGGTCGATGCTGTCGTTCTCGCGACGCTCGCGCTCACTGAAGGCGAGGATGTTCACGTCGTTGTCGACCCATGTCGGGGCGTCGAAGCGCTCCTCGAACCGGGTGCGGATGTCGAAGCCGTTCCAGCCGGGCATGATGGGCGGCGCGACCGGGCGGCCGGAGGTGAAGTCCACGGGGCCCGGAACGCCGACGGTGATGGCCCAGACGGGCGTGCCGGGCGCGGCGTCCTCCGCGACCAGGCGGTCGATCATCGACATCGCCTCGTCGAGGGTCTCCTCGGGTCCCCGGGCGATGTCCCAGGCGCGATGCGAGTCGGCGAGGATCGCGCCGTCGAGGTCGGCGAGACCCACGTGGATGTGCAGGGCTCCGAGCGCGCAGACGATCACTCGCCCGCGTTCGGCGCGGAAGCGCAGCGTGCGTGGCGCTCTGCCGCCGGACGACGGCGCGAACTCCCCGTCCTGCAGGAACCCGACTTCGATCGCGTGGTCGACCCGCTGGGCGACGACGCCTCGCCCCAGTCCGGTCAGGCGACCGATCTCGGGTCTGGTCACCGCCTCGCCCGTGCGAACGAGGTTGACGATGCGCAGGAGACTCGTCATCTCATCGGTCTGCGCGCCGAATCGGAGGGTGGACTCACTAGCCATACCCGATTTTCACACAGGGTCTGTCGGATTCCGCGTTCATCGCGTCATCTATTGTCGTGCGCGGACAGACTTAGGTACAGTTCCAACATAAGCCGATGGAGGCCTGATGCTTCCCGAGAGGAACGATCTGATGACGAGAGGCGTCGGAATCATCGGAGCGGGCCCGGGGGTGTCGGCCCTGCATCTGCCCACCCTCGATCGCCTGCCGGAGCTGTTCCGCGTCGTGCACATCGCCGACGGCGGCAGCGGACGAGCCGAGGCCCTCGCCGAGCGCACAGGAGCGCGGTACTCAGCGGGCACGGCCGCGCTTCTCGCCGATCCCGAGGTCGAGGTGGTCGCGATCTGCTCGCCCCCTGAGCAGCATGCGGCTCAGATACTCGATGCGGTGGCCGCCGGCGTGCGCGCGATCCTGTGCGAGAAACCCATCGCGCTCACCAGAGACGACGCTGATGCCGTGATGGACGCATGCCGTCGAGCCGGCACGGCGCTCGTCGTCGGGACGAATCACCTCTTCGATCCGGCATGGGGCAGGGCTCGGCATCACATCGCCGCCGAGCAGGCTCCGGTGCGCGCGGTCTCGATCACCGCCGCGCTGCCGCCGAACGGCCGATACCACGACGTCGTCACGGAGTCACTGCCGGGTGCCGCACCTGCCCGACCCGCGCCGGACTGGAAGGATCCGGGGTTCTCCTCGGCCGTGGTCCGGCAGCTGATCCTCGGCCTCGGCATCCACGATCTCCCCCTGCTACGAGACCTCGCGCCGCGTGTCGATCGGGTGGTGTTCGCGCGTCCCGTCGCCCCCATCGGGTACTGCGTGGGATTCATCGCCGGCGACGTGCTCGTCCGCCTCACCGCGGTGATGCTGCGCGAGGGGGCGGAGGCGCTCTGGCGCTTCTCGGTCGCGACCGGACGCGATCTGATCGACATCGAGTTCCCTCCGGCTTTCGTGCACGACGGCAGCGCGCGAGCACGAGTGCGCCATGTCGACGGCCGGGTGTCGGAGTACCCGCCGCTGCCCGATGACGGCTATCTGGCCGAGTGGCGGGCGATGGCGTCGCTCGCCGCGGGCGCCGACGCGGTCGAGTACGACGAGATGCTCGCCGATGCGCACTACGCGATCGACCTGGCGGATGCCGCAGCCACCGCCGTGCGCGAGGGGATGACGCGATGATCGGGGTCACCGGAGCGACGGCCGGATATGCGGCGGCACTCGCCGAGCTGCCACTGCGAGCGCGTGCGACGTCCACGGCCTCCGGTGCGGTCGTCGTGGTCGACGGCGCCTCGGGGTGGCCGGGGCGGGCGGTCGAGGCCGTGCGCCGGGGCGCGGCCGCGGTGCTCGTCGGGAATCCGGTCTCGACGGATGCGGCGGAGATCGGCGATCTCGAGGCTGTCGCCGAGGGCGCACCGGTGGTGCTGGACCGTCCGTGGCTGCGGGCCGACGTCGTCGCCGACGCGGCGGTCGCCGTCCCGGCGCGTCAGCTGACCGTCGATGCAGCCGGAGCGGCGCCAGCGATGGGCGAACTGACGAGGGATGCGGTCGGCTGGCTGCGGGTGCTCGGCGGAGGCGATCTCGAGCTGCGGACGGCAGCGGCGCTGCCGCACGGGCTGATCGCCCTGCTCGAGGAACCGACGTCGGGAACGGCGGCCGCGCTGACGGTCTCGGCGCTGGTCGGCCGAGGGCGACCGCGGCTCCGGGCACTCGCCGTCGGAGAGACGCGCATCGAGGTCGATCTCGACGCGGCGACCGATGTGAGAAGCGTGGAGTCGAGCAGCGCCGACGGCGTGCTGCGCCTGCCTCGGCGGCATGAGTCGGGTGAGCGGCTCGCACTCCGTCGAGCGATCCACGCAGCGCTGCAGGGCACGCTTCCGGCGGATGTCCGGGAGTTCCGGCACGACGTGCAGCTCGCTGAGGGGATGTGGGGAACGGATAAACGAGGCTGATTCCGCGCATAGCCACATCGGGATTCCTGAATAGCCGATATCCGACAAAAGTAGATCGCGGGGCAGGTCCCAGAGCCCCCACGAAAGGATCGAAGATGATCAAGCTGCTTTCCCACCTGTCCTACGTGGCGATCACGTCGCCGGACGTCGAGGCATCGGTGGAGTTCTACAAGACCCAGGTCGGTCTCACCGAGGTGGCCCGCGAAGACGGTCGCGTCTACCTGCGCTGCTGGGGTGACTACTACGCCTACTCGGTGGTCGTCGTCCCCGGAGACGAGCCGTCTCTCGAGACCATGGCCTGGCGCACGTCCAGCGCCGAGGCGCTCGAAGAAGCCGCGAAGCGCATCGAGGCCGCGGGGATCCAGGGCGAGTGGATCGACGGATTCAAGATCGGCCGTGCCTACCGCTTCACCGGTCCCTTCGGCCACGACATGACCCTCCACTGGGACGTCGAGCGCCACCAGTCGACGACGGACGCCGCCTCGATCTACCCCGACCGTCCCGAGAAGCGCAGCAAGATCGCCGGCGCACCGCGTCAGCTCGACCACGTCACGGTGGCGACGAGCGATGTCGACGCCTTCGTCGCCTGGTACGTCGACGTGCTCGGCTTCCGCTTCATGGCGCGCACCGTGCTCGACGAGGCGCCGATCTCGGTGTTCTCGGTGCTCACGACCAACGAGAAGTCGCACGACCTCGGCGTCGTGCTCGACGGATCCACGCGCGCCGGTCGGGTCAACCACTACGCGTTCTGGGTCGACACCCGCGAAGAGCTGCTGATCGCCGCCGACACCCTGATGGAGAACGGCATCCCGATCGAATACGGACCCAACATCCACGGCATCGGGGAGCAGACGTTCCTCTACTATCGCGAGCCGTCGACGCTGCGCATCGAGCTGAACACGGGCGGCTACCGCAACTACGTCCCGGACTGGGAGGCGAACACCTGGAAGCCCTCGCTCGGCTCGAACAACTTCTACCGCAACGGCGCGATGCCGATGTCGATGACGGAGTCGTTCCCGCCGGCGGACGGCCCCTCCGCCACCGAGGAGGGCGTGCCCGACGAGATCAAGGAAGCGCTCTTCAACCCGTACGCCAAGCACGGCCAGGGCTGAGCGCCCGCCCGGAGCGGACGTCGACGTCCGCCCCGGAACCTCCGTGACGCCATACTGAACGACAGAGGATCGACCGACGATGACGACGACGACAACAGCACCCGACGCACCCTTCGCACTGGCGCGCTATCGCGACGACGGGCGCGTGCGTCTCGGCCTCGCGGTCGGCGAGCGCATCCGCCCGCTCTCGTCCGAGGAGCTCGGAGCCGACGGGCTCAACCAGTTCCTCGCGGCCCCCGACTGGGACAGACTGCACACGATCGCCCGGAGCGACGGGCCGTGGATCCCGCTCGCGGAGGTCACCCTCACCGCTCCCGTCGAGCCGCGTCAGGTGCTGCAGACCGGCGCGAACTACCGCGAGCACGTCATCGAGCTCGTCGCAGCCGGCCTGACCCAGAACTCCGATCGCACGCCCGACGAGGCGCGGGAGTTCGCCGCCACCATGATGGACGACCGCAAGGCGAACGGCGAGCCCTACTTCTTCATCGGGCTGCCCGCCGCGGTCGTCGGGGACGACGTCCCCCTCGTGCTGCCCGCGTACAGCGAGGTGCACGACTGGGAGCTCGAGCTCGCCCTCGTGATCGGCAAGGAGGCCTTCCAGGTCTCGCGCGAGGACGCCTGGGAGCACATCGCCGGCTACACGATCGTGAACGACGTGACGACCCGCGATCTGGTCTTCCGCAAGGACATGAAGGAGATCGGCACCGACTGGTATCGGGCCAAGAACGCACCCGGATTCCTGCCGACCGGTCCGTTCCTCGTACCGGCACCGTTCGTCTCGGCGAGTGACGCGGCGGTGCGCCTCGACCTCAACGGGCAGACGATGCAGGACGCATCGACCAGCGATCTGCTGTTCGACATCCCGGCGCTGCTCTCGGCCGCGTCGCAGACCCACCCGCTGTACCCCGGTGACCTGCTGCTGACGGGCAGCCCTGCCGGCAACGGCCAGCACTGGCGGCGGTTCCTCCGCGACGGAGACGTCATGACCGGCACGATCGCCAACCTCGGCACCCAGGTCGTGCGCTGCGTGACCCAGAAGACGGACGGGGCCTCGTGATGGGGACGCCCTCCGAGAATCCGGCCGATCTCGACCGCGCCGACCCCGAGTCCGAGATCGCGGCCCGGGCGACGGCGTATCGCAACTGGGGGCGCTGGGGGAGCGACGACGTGCTCGGCACCCTCAACTTCATCGACGACGCCGTTCGGGTGAAGGCCGCGTCGCTCGTGTCCTCCGGCCGGGTGGTCTCGCTCTCGCAGCGCTTCGACACCGACGGCCCGCAGAAGGGGTGGCGCAGGCGTACCAACCCGGTGCACACCATGACCGACACCGGTGTCGACGCCGAGCGCGGCAACCAGGGTTTCCCGCACGGCATCGGCGGGGCGGACGACGTGATCGCGATGCCCCTGCAGTGCTCGACGCAGTGGGACGGCCTCGGCCACATCTTCGACCACGGCAACGCCTGGAACGGGCGACGGGCGGGCGACGTCGTGACCAGCGAGGGCGACCTCGTCACGGGCATCGAGCACGCGGCATCCGTCATCGTCTCGCGCGGGGTGCTGCTGGACGTCGGCCGACACCTGTTCCCCGAGACCGGTGAGCTGCCGGACGGTCACGCCATCACGGTCGCGGATATCGAGGCGACGATCGCCGCGCAGGGCGCTTCCAGCGTCGTGGGGCGCGGCGACATCGTCGTGGTCCGCACCGGACAGTACGCACGCACCCGCCGCGAGGGCTGGGGCGACTATGCCGGGGGACCGGCGCCCGGACTGTCGCTGACCACCGCGGGGTGGCTGCATCGCACGGAGATCGCGGCCATCGCGACCGACACCTGGGGGTTCGAGGTGCGTCCGAACGAGTTCGACGTGCCGGCCTTCCAGCCGCTGCACCAGGTCGTCATCCCGAACCTCGGCCTGACGATCGGCGAGATGTGGAACCTCGATGAGCTCGCCGAGGCCTGTGCCGAGCGCGGCCGGTGGGACTTCCTCCTGTCGGCGCCGCCGCTCCCGATCACGGGGGCCGTCGGCTCGCCGGTCAACCCCGTCGCCATCCTCTAGTCCACTCACACCCGCACGATCACCCAGAACAGAGAGGTTCTGCTCATGACCGCAGTTCGCAAGGTCGCGATCGCCGGCACCGGCGTCGCCGGACTCGCCGCCGCGATCCAGCTCGCCAAGGCCGGCGTCGAGGTCGACGTCTTCGAGGCGAAGGACGCGCCGTCCACCCTCGGGTCCGGCATCTCGCTGCAGGGCAACGCCCTGCGCGTGTTCGATGCGCTCGGCGCGTGGGACGACATCCGCGCGGCGGGATTCCCGTTCGAGGGACTGAATCTGCGCGCACCCGGTCCCGGCGCCCCGATCGTGGCGGCGCTGCCGGACGTCAAGACCGGAGGCCCCGACTACCCGGCCGCTATGGGCATGCCTCGCGCCGAACTGACGAGCATCCTGCTCGAGCACGCGCGCGCGGCCGGAGCCGACGTGCGCTTCGGTGCGAAGGTCACCGGAGTCGAGCAGCATGGTCCCGACTCCGTCGAGGTCGTCGTGAACGGAGGGTCGGCAGGCGAGTACGACCTGCTGATCGGCGCGGACGGGCTGCACTCCGCCGTGCGGGACCTCGTCGGGATCGAGACCAAGCCGGAGCCGACCGGGATGGGCATCTGGCGCGCGTTCGTCTCGCGCCCCGCCGACGTCGAACGGTCCGAGCTCTACTACGGCGGGCCCATGTACATCGCGGGGTACACGCCGACCGGTGAGGACACCATGTACGCGTTCCTCGTGGAGGACGCGCAGGATCGCTTCGGGGTCTCCGGCGAGGAGGCCACGCAGATCATGCTCGAGGCGTCGCGTGCCTACGACGGTCCGTGGAACTCGATCCGCGCCGATCTCGAGGCGGGCGCCGTCGCCAACTACACCTGGTTCACCCAGCACGTCGTGCCCGCGCCGTGGAACCGCGGGCGGGTGATCGTGATCGGCGACGCGGCGCACTCCTGCCCTCCGACGATCGCCCAGGGCGCTGCGCAGGGGCTCGAGGACGCCTTCGTGCTCACCGAGCTGCTGACGACGCGGGATGCCGTGGACGACTCGCTGTTCGACGAGTTCCACGCGCGTCGCCTGCCTCGTGCGCAGGCCGTCGTCGAGGCCTCGGTGCAGCTCGGTCGCTGGCAGCTCGAGCACGATCGCGACGCCGACGCCGGCGGACTCATCTTCGGCATCGCGCAGAAGATGGCGGCACCGGCATGACCACCGACGTCCATGCTCACGTCCTGCTGCCGTCGCTGCAGGCCGAGGTCGAGCGACGCGTGCCCGACCTCGTGCGCGAGGCCGCCGCACTCGAGCTGACTCGGAACGGTGCCGAGAGCCTGGCTGTCTCGGGCCCGATGGTGGGCGCGCGCATCCCCCAGCTCACGTCCGTGCCGGTGCGTCTCGCCGACATGGATGCGCAGGGCGTCGACGTGCAGTGGGTCAGCGCCTCACCCAACCACTTCTACCCCTGGGCTCCCGAGGGACTGGCCGTGTGGGCGGCGAACGAGGCCAACCGACTGGTCGCCGAGCACGTGGCGCAGGCGCCCGAGCGGCTCATCGGTCTCGGACTCGTTCCGCTGCAGCACCCGGCGCGCATCGTCGAGTGCCTCGACGACGCGGTGCTCGGCCGGGGTCTCGCCGGTGTCGAGATCTCGTCGTTCGCCGGCGACGTGGAGCTCTCGGATGAGCGACTGGAGCCCTTCTGGGCGCGGGCTGCCGAACTGGGCGCCGTCGTCTTCCTGCATCCGTTCGGCTGCAGCCTCGACGAACGACTCGATCGGTTCTACCTGTCGAACACCGTCGGGCAGCCGGCCGAGAACGCCGTCGCGCTCTCGCACCTGATCTTCGCGGGTGTGCTCGACCGGCATCCGCAGCTCACGATCGTCGCGGCCCACGGCGGCGGTTACCTGCCGCTGTCGATCGGGCGCTCGGACCGCGCATGGACGGTGCGTCCCGAGGCTCAGCGCTGCGCGCACGCGCCCTCGACATATCTCTCGAAGATCTGGTTCGACACCGTGGTGCACGACCCCGACGCGCTGCGGCGACTCATCGAGGTCGCGGGGGAGTCGCGCGTGCTGCTGGGCAGCGATTATCCGTTCGACATGGGGCTCGACGACCCGGTCGAGTTCGTGCGGGGGTCGGGGCTCGAAGCCGCGGTCGTCGACCGCATCCTCGAGGAGAACGCCGCACAGCTGCTCGGGCGGCGGGTGCGGGCATGAGGATCGCCCGCTGGAGCGTCGACGGCGAGGTCGGCGAGGGCTTCGTCGAGGGCGATCGGGTGGTCTCCTTCCCGCGCCGGCTGCGTGTGGCCGATGTGCTCGCGCTCGGGCTGGACGCCGCGCGCGACCTGCACCGCGAGGTCGAGGGCGAGACGGGAGCGGCGCTCGCCGAGGTGACCCTGCTCGCTCCGGTCGCGCCCGCGTCGGTGCGCGATTTCGTGGCCTTCGAGGAGCACGTCGAGGGAGTGAGCGCCGGCGTCGAGGGCAAGAGCGACGTGGCGCCGGAGTGGTACGACGCGCCGACCTTCTATTTCGGCAACCCGCACACGATCCTGGGGCCTGCGGATGTGCTGCATCCGCCGGTGACCGAACGACTCGACTTCGAACTGGAGGTCGCGGTCGTGATCGGAGGCGCCCCGGGGGTCGGGGAGTCGAATCTCGACGCCGGGGCGGCGGCGTCGCTGATCTTCGGATACACGATCATGAACGACTGGTCGGCCCGCGACCTGCAGGCCCGCGAGATGAAGGTGCGCCTCGGTCCGTCGAAGGGCAAGGACTTCGGGATGAGCCTGGGGCCGTGGATCGTCACGGCCGATGAGCTCGAGCCGTATCTCGACGACGACGGTTTCCTCGCGATCCGCGCCGAGGTCTTCGTGAACGACGAGCTGATCGGCGAGGACCTCGTCTCGAACGCCGGCTGGCCGTTTCCCGAGTTCGTCGCCTATGCCTCGCGGAACTCGCGGGTCGTGCCGGGCGACGTCCTGGGCAGCGGCACCGTCGGCAACGGCGGGTGCCTGGGCGAGCTGTGGGGGCGCAACGGCGCGCTCACGCCACCTCCGCTCGTCGAGGGCGACGTGGTGCGCATGGTGGTGGAGGGGATCGGTGAACTCGTCGGGAGAGTGGGCGCGCCCGTCACCGCGCCCGCGGTGCCGCGTGCCAGGAGCCGATCCCGTGCGCGTCGGCGTGCACTTTAGTTGAAAACCGACTAAAGATCCCGTATGCTGAACTCGGCGCCGGGGTTCCTCGAACCCGTTCCCGCTCGTGACGTTGCGAGCGGGGCACACGAAGTCGCGTCGACTGCCCGATCGATCGGGTCATCGGTCATGCCTCCACTCTCGACGCTGCGTCTGCGTCTCCTCGTCGTCTCGCTGCTCACCGTGTCCTTCCTCGGTGCGCTCGACCACACGATCGTCTCCACGTCCCTCGCCACCATCGCCGGTGAGCTGGGCGCCCTCGAGCACATGGGGTGGGTCGTGGTCGGGTACACGCTCGCGAGCACCGTGCTGCTTCCGGTGCTCGGCAAGCTCGGCGACGTGGTCGGCCCCCGAGCGGTGTTCCTCACCTCGCTCGTCGTGTTCCTCCTCGCCTCCCTCGCCTGCGGCTTCGCGCAGACGATGCCCTGGCTGATCGGGGCACGAGTGCTGCAGGGCATGAGCTCCGCCGGTCTGCAACTGATGTCGCAGACGATCATCGCCCAGGTGACCTCGCCGCGGGAGCGTCCGAAGTACATGGCGGTCATCGGGGCCGCCTTCCCCATCGCGATCCTCGTGGGTCCCGTCCTCGGCGGGCTCATCACCGATTTCTGGGGCTGGCAGTGGGTCTTCTGGGTCAACATCCCCGTCGGTGTGGCGGCCCTCGCGCTCGCTCTCGTCGCGGTGCCGCGCATCGCACCGGGCGCGCTGCGCCGGTTCGACATCGCCGGCGCCGTCTCTTTCACGACCGCGCTCGTGGCCCTCGTGCTCGCCGTCTCGTGGGTGGCCGACCCGGCGCTGCGCACCGCCACGGTCGTCGCCTTAGCCGCGGCCCTCGTCGCCTTCGCCGCGTTCCTGCTCGCCGAGCTGCGGGCGGAGGAGCCGATCGTGCCGCTGCGCTTCTTCGCGAATCGGACGATCGCGGTCGGCACAGCGCTCTCGGCGATCATCGGCGTCGGCCTCTTCTCGATCACCGCCTACCTGCCGACCTACGTGCAGATGGCGTACCAGGCGACGGCGACCGTCTCCGGGCTCGTGCCCATCGCGACCGTGTTCGGGATGCTCCTGAGCAACCTGGCATCCGGCTTCCTCGCGAGCCGCACCGGCCGCTACCGGGTCTACCCGATCGTCGGCACCGCTCTGGGGGCCGCCGGCCTGACCGTCATGGCGCTGCTGCCGGTCGGCCTGCCGCTGTGGGCGCCGATGGCCGTCATGTTCGTGGTCGGCATCGGCACCGGCGCGTTCATGAGCCTGATCGTCACGGTCGTGCAGAGCGCCGCACCGCGCAGCGCGACCGGCACCCTCACGGCGACCGTCAACATCGTGCGACAGGTCGGCGCGACTGTGACCACCGCCGTCATCGGCGGCGTCGTCGGCTTCGGCGTCGCAGCGCTCCTGCCGTCGGGGCTCGACGCGACAGCGCTGACCCCGCAGCTGGTGCAGGTGTCGGACCCGGCCCTGCAGATCGAGGTCGCCGGCATCTACCACGACGTCTTCGCACCGGTGTTCGCCGCGCTCGCCGTCGCCTACGCCATCGGATTCGTCGTCGCGCTGCTCATGCCCCGAGGACGTCTGGCCGACGAGCACGACCCCATCGCCTCCGTCGAATCCGTCACCGCCTGAATCCGCACGCACCGGGAGAACAACCATGTCTGAGAACACCGCCTCCGAGCATCCGACCGTCGCGATCGTGGGCAGCGGACCGATCGGCTCCGCCTACGCGCGCGTGATCCTGCAGAGTCATCCGACCGCGCGGGTCGTGATGTTCGAAGCAGGACCGCAGATCACCGAGCGGCCGGGCGCCAGCGTCCGCAACATCGTCGATCCCGAGGAGAAGGCTCGCGCGCGTGAGATGGCGCAGGGTCCGCAGGCGGGCGCCTTCCGCGAGTCTCTGGGCATCCCCGCCGGAGTCGTCGTCGAGGGCATGTTCACGGCGCGGCAGGGGACCCACCTGCTCGACTTCGGCGGAGAGGGATCAGCCCACGCCCCGACGTTCCCGGCTGTCGCGGCGGCGACGAATGTCGGGGGCCAGGGATCGCACTGGACCTGCGCGATCCCGCGTCCGGCATTCAGCGAGAAGCTCCCGTTCATCGACGACGAGGAGTGGGAAGAGCTGATCACGACGGCCGAGGAGCTGCTGCATCACCAGGGTGCGGCCTTCGCCGACTCGCCGATCGGCGGTGCCATCCGCGCATTGCTCGAGGGTGAGTTCGCCGCCGAGCTCCCCGACGGATACGGCGTGAGCACTCTGCCCATCGCCGGCGACCCCCAGCCCGACGGCACGATGGTGTGGGCGGGCGCCGACATGGTGCTCGGTCCGCTCATCGAGCCGGGCACCGACGAGAGCGCCCGTTTCGCACTGCGCGACCTCTCGCTGGTGCGGCGGATCGAGCACGACGGGAGCCGCGCGACCGGAGTCGTGGTCGAGGACCTGCGCACCCGGCAGACGTCGTCCTTTCCCGCGGACCTCGTCGTGGTGGCCGCTGACGCCTTCCGTTCGCCGCAGCTGCTGTGGGCATCGGGCATCCGCCCCACGGCCCTCGGCCGCTATCTCACCGAGCACCACGTGGTGATCTCGACCGTGTCGCTCGACGGCGACCGGATGGCCGACCTCGTGACGGACGACGAGCTCGAGCGCGAGCTCGCCCGCCGCGCGACGAACCCGGCGGATCCCGTCGCCGCCGTGAACCGCATCCCGTTCTCGGAGCCCGACCATCCCTTCTCGCTGCAGGTGATGTATGCCGAGAACCCGCCCTTCCCGCTCGACGCGTCGCACCCGCACGCAGGCAACCGCTGGGGATACGTCAACATGGGGTACGGAGTGCGCAAGCATCCGCGGATCGAGGACGGGGTGCGCTTCGACGACGACGAGCTCGATTACCGCGGTCTGCCGAACATGACGATCGAGTACGCCCTCACCGACGTCGAGGAGGCGGAGATCTCGGATGCCACGGCGCATCTGCGTCGCGCCGGTGCGGCCCTGGGCACGTTCATCGCCGAGCCGCGGCTGCTGCCGAACGGGTCGAGCCTGCACTACATGGGAACCATGCGAGCGGGCACCGACGACGACGGCACCAGCGTCGCGGATCCGTATTCGAGGGTGTGGGGCTTCGACAACCTCGTGGTCGGCGGCAACGCTCTCATCCCCACCGCCAACACCATGAATCCGACCCTCACCAGCGTCGCGATCGCGGTGCGCGGCGCGCGGGAGGCGGCGTCGCGGCTCTGAGCGCCGGCGATGACCGTGCGGTCTGAGGACCGCCCGGTCATCCGTCGACGACCCTGTCTTCGCGTCGTCGACGGACCTCGATCTCCTGAGGGATGCCGCGCGAGAAGAACAGCGCCAAGAGGCTGATGAGGATGAGTCCGAAGAACGCGACACGCAGCGAGGAGAGCTGCGATTCGCGGTAGATCTCGGCCAGTGCTTCTGCGTCGTCGGCGCTGAGCCCCGCCTCCTCGGCGATCGCGGGAACGGCCGACGCGGGGACGATCGTGACGCCGTGCTCGGTCGACGCGGCCACCGAGGCGCGGGTCGTCGCGGAGAGGTCGCTCGCGGCGACTCCGGAGGCGAACGAGGTCGACAGGGCCCCGATCAGGATCGACCCGATGAGTGCGGTGCCGAGCGATGATCCCAGATTCTGGAAGACCCCCTGCAGACCGCCCACCTCGCTCGTCTCCTTCGCGCTCACGCTCGACATGTTGACGTTGCCCAGCTGCGAGGCGAGCAGCCCGAGAGCCGCACCCGAGAGGAACATGCCGACGGCGAAGAGGCCGCTGCGCAGGTCGCTCGTCGCCGATCCGAGCAGCACCAGCGCGCTGAAGACCAGAAGGAGCTGACCGATCCGCACGATGGTGCGAGGGGACATCCGCTTGGTGAGGGCGGTGCCGACGATGGAGAACAGCACCAGGGCCACCGAGAGCGGGAAGATCCTGATGCCGGTCTGAAGGGCATCCAGCCCGAGTGTCATCTGCAGGTACACCGGCACCATGAAGAAGAGTCCCGCCGTCACGGCGTACTGCGCGCCGAGCACCGAGAGACCGCTGCGAAGAGAGCTGATCCGGAACATCTCGACGGTGACGAGGGGCTGACGCCCGACGCGCACGAGCATCCGCTGCCTGGCGATGAACAGCGCGACGAGCAGCACGCCGACGACGATGAGCCACGCCGCGAGCGAGATGCCGAGCGGCGCGACCGGCACGCCCCCGATGACGGGGATGCGCAGGGGCACGATCCATCCCCACACCTTGCTCTGCAGCATCCCGAAGACGACGGCGACGAGGCCCGCTGACGACAGCGCGACGCTCAGGAGGTCGATGCGGATGCGGACCCGCTCGGTGGCGTCGGTGATGATCCGGGCGCACAGCACCACCCCGATCATGATCACCACCTCTGCAGCGAACACGTAGCGCCAGTCGAAGTACGTCGTGACGAAGCCTCCGATGAGCGGACCGGCGGCCACGGCGGCCCCCGAGACCGCGCCGATGACGGCGAACGCGGTGACCCGTTCGCGTCCCTGGTAGTTGTCGGCGACGAGCGCGGCGATGGCGGGTATCACCAGCACGGCGCCGAGCCCCTCGATGACCGACCAGCCGAGGAACAGGGTCTGCACGTTCGGGCTCACCGCCGTGACCAGCGAGCCGACCGCGTACACGCAGGATCCGATCACGAAGGCTCGCCGCCGACCCCACACATCGCCGAGCTTCGCTCCGAGCAGCATGAAGGCCGCCATCGTCAACGTGTAGAACGTGATCGCGCCCTGCATCGCGGCCACGGTGGTGTCGAGGTCGTCCACGACCGTCGAGATCGACACGTTCATGACGGTGCCGTCGAGCACCATCACGAACTGCGCGCTGCCGAGCACGATGACGACGTTCCACCTCTTCATGACGCCTCCTGGCGAGAGTCGGGCCGGGTGGCCGGTCGAAGACTGCTGCCGCGCATGATGCGCGCGACCGCGGTGATGAGGAACAGCTGGCCCGTGATCGCCTCGGCGACGGCGACCGCCTGGCTGCCCGATGTCACCGGTGCGAGGTTGCCGTATCCCGTCGTCGTCAGCGTCGTGAAGGAGAAGAAGAGCTGATTCGACAGCGAGTCCTCGCTCCCGTCGCCGAACATCGGAGCGCTCGACACGAGCGACACGAGGTTGAAGACGAAGGTGAAAAGCATGCCGACGAGGAGGTAGGCGGTGATCGTCGCCATCAGCGCTTCGAGATTGAATCCACGCCGCCGCGCCTGGTGAGCCACGATCGCGGCCGGAGCGACCAGAAGAGCGGCGATGGATGCGGCCGAGAACATGACGTCCAGGATCCGCCCTTCCGCGCCGACGAGCGTGGCGACGATCGTCGCCACGCCGGCGGTGGCCAGCACGATCCACGCGACGTGCTGGATGACGGCTCGCACGGCGGTGATGTGGAAGACGACGGCGACCGTGGCGAGGATGAGCAGGAAGGCGGACGGACTCGGGTTCGTGGTGCGCTGGACGGCGCAGATCCAGTAGGAGAGGGCCAGCAGCACAAGGGCGGCCACGTAGCCGGGGACGCCGTGCCTGCCGCGCAGGGCTCTGCGTCCCGCGGCATGCGCAGCGACCGGGCGCCTCGTCTGAAGCGGAGTGCTCATGGCGCGGGTCGTTCGAGATCGGCGGCGGCGAGCCTCCCGGAATCCAAAGCGGCGCGGAACGAGGCGAAGTCCCGTTCGTTCTGGTCGGCGTAGGTGTCGGCGAACGCGATGATGGCGCTCTCGAATCCTCGGCCGCGCCCGAGATATCCGGCGATCTCGAGGCGGTCGCCACTGCGGGCGTGGGCCCGGGCGAGGGTCTCACCGCAGACCCGTGCATAGAGCGCGGCGCCTCCGGGAGTCATCGCCTCGGGATCGATCCCGCCCTTCCAATCCTGGAGCTGGCGGATGTAGAAGTCCCTGGTGACGCCGTCGAGGCTGGTGACGCGCTGCCATCCGAGGAAGATGTCCGAGGCCGCCTGCATCAGTCGCTGCCCGCGAACGACTCGTTCGCCGGCGTGATCGAATTCGCTGGGACCGAGGAACTGCTCCAGCACCGACGGCTGTGCCTCTTTCGCCTGCAGGAGCAGCGGATCGTCGTCGTCGCGTCCGCTGAGGAGGATCACCCACGCGCGGGTGCCCACGCTGCCCACCCCGACCACCTTGCGCGCCATATGCCGGTAGCGGTACTCGGAGAGGGGATGGCGTCCGCCGGGCAGAGTCCGTCGGTACTCCTCGAGCAGCTCCCGCATCGCGCTCACGTCGTCGAATCCGTCGTGGCCTGCGGCGAGCTCGTCCACGGGCACGATCAGGGGCGGATTCCCTCGGATCCGCAGCTGGCCGTCCTCGCGGTCCACGAGCTTCGAGAACGACTTCGCGTGATCGCGCTTCCGCGCTCTGGCGAGTGCGGCGTCGAGCCGATCGACCGTCTCGTCGTCGGACCGCCCCTTCCGCCTCGCGGAACGGATGCGCCGCTGCGCGCGGTCCGCGTCGAATCGGTCGTACCAGGCGTCGAGGACCGACGCGTCGGCAGCGCGGCTCATGGCGATCCGATATCCGCGCACCGCGGCTTCGACGCAGTCGTGGATCTGCGCGGCGGTGAAGCGCCGTTGGCGTCCGGCCACGGCGAAGCTCGTCGCCAGTCGTTTGATGTCCCACTCGAACGGCCCGGGCAGCGTCTCGTCGAAATCGTTCATGTCGAAGATGAGCTGCCGCTCCGGCGTGCCGAACAGCCCGAAGTTCGACAGGTGCGCGTCACCGCAGATCTGTGCGATCACACCGCTGTGGGGTGTCGTCGAGAGATCCGCGGCCATGAGCAGGGCGCTGCCGCGGAAGAAGGCGAACGGAGAAGCCGCCATCCGCGAGTGCCGCACAGGCACGAGCTCTTCGACCCGTGACGCCGCCTGGCCCTCCAGCAGCCCGATCGGATCGGCGCGATCCGTCGGTGGGATCCACGGCCCCTGGCCCGATCTGGGGGCGCGGATCCGGGCATCCCTTCCTCGGCTGCGCCGCAGGACGAAATCAGGTGCGACCGGGTGCGGTGCTGCAGGTGCTCCCGGTGCGTCGGACGAACGGGTCTTCGCCATCTCGCTCCTCATCTCGGGTGGAACCGGCACGTGAGAAGACGGTCATCGAGATTCTGCGCTCAGTATCGCAGTGCGCGCACCGGTCGGCCAGAGAATGTGCGATGGGCTCATCCGAAGCGGGTGAGGCCGATTCGGGCGGGATCACCGGTGGCATCCCTCTGTAGACCCAGGTACTGGCCGCTCGCCCTGTTCAGGACCGCAGCCCGATGTGCCCGTGTGCGGCCGTTCGTAGCGTCGAAGATGACGAAAGGCGCGACATGATCCGAGTTCAGTCTCTGACCAAGCACTATGGCGAGCGGGTGGCGGTGAACGGGGTCGACTTCACGGTCGAACCGGGCACGGTCACCGGATTCCTGGGGCCGAACGGGGCCGGCAAGTCCACCACCATGCGAATGATCGTGGGTCTGGACAGGCCGACGGCCGGCACGGCGGAGGTGAACGGTCGCCCCTATGCCGATCTGCCCGCGCCGCTGCGCGAGGTGGGCGTTCTGCTCGACGCCCGGTCGGCCCACAGACGCCGTACCGCCTACAAGCATCTGCTCGCGATCGCCGCCACGCACGCGATCGGTGCGGCCCGAGTGCGGGAGGTGATCGGGATCGCGGGTCTGGATGCCGTGGCCGACAGGCGAGTCGGGGGATTCTCGCTCGGCATGAACCAGCGGCTGGGCATCGCCGCCGCCCTGCTGGGGGATCCGCAGACGATCATCCTCGACGAGCCGGTGAACGGTCTCGACCCCGACGGCATCCTGTGGATCAGGGCTCTGCTGCGGCAACTGGCGGGGGAGGGGAAGACGGTGCTGCTGTCGTCGCATCTGATGAGCGAGATGACCCAGACGGCAGACCATCTGCTCGTGATCGGGCGAGGATCGATCCTCGCCGACGGACCTCTGCACGAGGTGGTCGCCGGTGCGACGCGCTCTGTGGTGCGCGTCCGGACGCGGGAGGCGGACCGACTGGCGGCCCTCCTGGCGGGGCCGGAGGCGACGGTCGCGTCGCAGGTCGACGGCGCGCTGGAGATCGAGAACCTCGCCGCGGAGGACATCGCTCGCAGGGCAGCCGACGCGGGGATCGTGCTGCATGAGATCGCCACCATCGAGGGGTCGCTCGAGGATGCCTACCTCGCCCTCACCGCAGCCGACACCGAATACCGCGCGGGGGCGCAGCACACCGAAGAAGGAGCACGACGATGACCATCACGACGAGTCCCCGACGAACGGATGCCCGCACTCGCCGCCCCGCGTTCCGACACGTGCTGCGCTCGGAGTGGATCAAGCTGTTCAGTCTTCCCTCCGCCGCGCTCGCCCTGATCGGAATCTTCCTGATCGGCATCGGCGGCAGCCTCTTCCTCGGCGTGACGCTCGAGTCATCGGGGGCGCCGTCGGTGCCGTCGATCGAACGCACCATGGCCGACGTCACCGTGCCGACCGTCGTTCTGGGGCAGATCATCGCCGGTATCCTCGGAGTCATGCTGATCGGGGCCGAATACGCATCGGGCTCCATTCAGCCCACCTTCGTCGCCGTGCCCGACCGGCTGCGGATACTGCGCGCGAAAGCGCTCGTCGCATCCTCCGCTGTCACGGCTGTCGCCCTGATCACGGTGTTCAGCGCGTGGGCGCTCACCACACCGATCTACGCGCAGTTCGGCCTCGCGGCACCGCTCGCCGCGCCGGGAGTCGTGCTCGCCCTGCTCAGCTCGGCCGCGTACCTCGGACTCTGCGCGCTGTTCGGCGTGGGAATCGGGGCACTGGTGCGGTCGACGACCGCAGGCGCGATCATCGTCTTCCTCGCCACTCTGCTGCTTCCCGTGCTCACGTCGCTGCTTCCCTACGGCCTGATCTCCCGCATCCTGCGGATCGGACAGCTGGGCAACGCGGGCGACGCGATGAGCCGTGTCGGCGCGGAGGGCGGACCGTTCCTCGACCTGTGGGCCGGACACATCAGCGTCGGCGCTGGCTGGCTCATCGCGTCGATCTGGGCAGCGGTCGCGCTCGCCGCGGGTGCGCTCGCTCTGCGCACGAGAGACGTATGAGTGGGCGGAGATCAGACCTCGCGATGCTCGGGGTCTACGCGGCCGTGTCGCTGGTGCTCGGCTATCTGTCTGTCGAGTCCTCGCTGACGACTCCGGCGTGGGCGCTGGTGGCGCTCTTCGTCGCCGGCGTCGCAGCGGTTCTCGTGTCGCGACGGCATCCGCTGGCGGCCTTCATCGTCGTGCTCGTGCTCCTGCCCCTGTCGTTCGCCGGCGGCTCCGGTGCCGAAGCGGTGCTGGTCGTCGGCGCGCTGTACCGCAGCGGCGGCGTCGCCCGCCCGCAGCGGGCGTGGCTGGCATTCGCCGCCGCGGCGGCGGCCGGGACGATCGCTGCACTGGTGCTCGCGATCCGGGTGCGCGTCGGTCCGCCCCTGCTCGGGCTGGCGCCGCGGGTCGACGTGGACGCCTGGCCACTGGACTGGCTCGGGATCAGCGCGGTCGTGATCGCCGTCGCATTGATCGCCACCCTCGTCGGACTCGACGTCGGCCATCGGCGACGCGAGCTGCAGGCACTCGTGGAGCGCGCGGAGCAGATGCGCCGAGAGCGGGACCAGGAGGCGCACATCGCCGCCGTCCTCGAGCGCGAGAGGATCTCGCGGGAGATGCATGACGTGATCGCCCACAGCCTCGCCGTGATGATCGCCGTCGCCGACGGTGCGCAGGCATCCGCGGAATCGCGGCCCGAGGAATCGCGTCGTGCGATCGGACGTGTCGCCGAGACCGGGCGCCGCACCCTCGTCGAGATGCGTCGCCTGCTCACCTCCGTCCGCGGTGAGACCGACGCCGTCGACCGCCAGCGGGTGCAGGCCAGCATGGAGCGCATCCCCGCCCTCGTCGCCGAATCGCGCAGCGCAGGACTGCCGGTCAGGTTCGAGCAGGTCGGTGCCATCGACCCCGATGCCATGGTCGGGCTCACGGTGTACCGCGTCGTGCAGGAGGCGCTGACCAACGTCCTCCGGCACGCGCGCGAGGTGCAGGACGTGCTGGTGAGGATCAGCGTCGCCGACGACGGACTGTCGATCCTCGTGGAGGATCGATCCGCGCCGGTGGTGCCGATCGCCGATCCGGGCCGCGGTCTGGTCGGCATCCGCGAGCGCGCCGCGTTCTATGACGGACACGTCGAGGCGGGGCCCCGACCGGGCGGCGGCTGGCGCGTGTTCGTGCGACTTCAGACGGAGGCAGCGGGATGACCCCGGACGCACCCACCGATCGGATCCGCGTGCTGATCGCCGACGACCAGGAGCTCGTCCGCTACGGCCTCCGTCTCGTGCTCGAGGCGGAGGACGACGTGCATGTGGTCGGCGAAGCGGCCGACGGCGCCTCCGCCGTCGAGGCCGCGATCGCGCTGACCCCCGACGTCATCCTGATGGATGTGCGGATGCCGGGGATCGACGGAATCCGGGCCACGCAGGACCTGGCCGCGCGTCTGCCGCGGACCAGGGTGCTGGTGCTGACCACGTACGATCTCGACGAGTTCGCCTTCGGAGCCCTGCAGGCCGGGGCGGCCGGGTTCCTGCTCAAGAACACGAGACCGGCCGAGCTCGTCGCCGCGATCCGCACGGTCGCCACCGGGGATGCGGTGGTCGCACCCCGCATCACCGCGAAGCTCATCGAGGTCGCCCTGCCGCACCTCGCGCCGCCGAACCCCGGGGCCCGTGAGGGCGCGCTCTCGGCGCTGACCGAGCGGGAACGTGACGTCTTCCTGCAGGTCGCGCGCGGCCTCACCAACAGCGAGATCGCGCAGACGCTGCATCTGAGCGAGTCGACGGTCAAGGCGCATTTCGGCCGCATCCTGGTGAAGCTCGATCTGCCCAGTCGCGTCCAGGCGGTGATCCTGGCCTACGAGCTCGGAATCGTGAGCCCGGGCAGCTGAGACCGCGGGCCGATCCGGGCGTCGCATCTTGCCAGACTCGTTCCGGAGTGTCCACCACTGCCGCCGCGCGCTGTTCGTTGCCAGACTCGGCGCATGGTGTTCATCGGTTTTCATGCATCGCACGAGCAGATCCCCCCGAGCGCCCTGCTCGAGGCCGTGGTCGAGGCGGAGCGCGCAGGGTTCGACGGGGCGATGTGCTCCGACCACCTCGCACCGTGGACCACGGCTCAGGGCGAGTCGGGTTTCGCCCTGAGCTGGATCGCCGCCGCGCTCGCCCGCACCCGCTTCTCGATCGGCATGGTCAATGCTCCTGGTCAGCGGTATCACCCGGTGATGATCGCGCAGGCGTTCGCGACGCTGGAGGAGATGTTCCCCGGCCGCTTCTGGGCGGCGATGGGCAGCGGTGAAGCGGTCAACGAGCACGTGACGGGCGACGGATGGCCCGACAAGAGCATCCGCAACGACCGACTGCGCGAGAGCGTCGACGTGATCCGCCGACTGATCGGGGGAGAGGAGGTGGACCACGACGGTCTGGTGCGCGTGCATCGCGCGCGGGTCTGGAGCCGACCGGCTGAACCGCCGCCGCTGTTCGCGACCGCTGTGAGCGCCGAGACGGCGGAGTGGGCGGCGTCGTGGGCGCAGGGCCTCGCTACGGTCGCGCAGGAACCGGCCGCACTGCAGCGCGTCGTCGATGCCTACCGGGGTGCAGGAGGCACGGGTCCCTGCATCCTGCAGGTGCATCTCAGCCTGGCCGAGAGCGACGATGCGGCGTTCGCGATCGCGCGCGAGCAGTGGCGGAACGGACTGCTCGCGCCTCCGGTCACCTGGGATCTCGAGCAGCCGGAGGACTTCGAGGCGGCGCTGGTCGGGATCGATGAGGAGGGGCTCCGCAAGGCCGTCCTCATCGACCACGACGCGACCGCACTGGCCGACCGCATCGCGGATCTGGTTCGGATCGGGTTCGACCGCGTCTACCTGCATCACGTCGGCTCCGAGCAGTCCCGATACCTCGACGCCGCAGCATCCGAGCTCATCCCCGCCTTGAAGGAGCGACTGTGAAGATCACCGACACGAGCGACCTCTGGTGGAAGACCGCAGTCATCTACTGCCTCGACGTCGAGACGTTCCTCGACTCGAACGGCGACGGCGTCGGCGATCTACAGGGCCTTTCCCAGCGCATCGACTACCTCTCGCAGCTCGGCGTCACCTGCCTGTGGCTGATGCCGTTCTATCCGACGCCCGACCGCGACGACGGCTACGACGTCAGCGACTTCTACGGGATCGACTCGCGACTCGGCACCCACGGCGACTTCGTCGAGGTCATCCGCACTGCACGGGACCGCGGGATGCGGGTGATCGTCGACCTGGTCATCAACCACACCTCCGACCGGCATCCGTGGTTCCTCGCCGCGAAACGGAGCGTGGATTCGCCGTATCGCGACTACTACGTGTGGCGTGACGACGCACCTCCGAAGGGGCAGAAGAACGCCGTCTTCCCCGGGCAGGCGAACGGCATCTGGGGCAAGGACGAGAAGTCGGGGCAGTGGTACCAGCACAGCTTCTACGAGCACCAGCCCGACCTGAACATCGCCAACCCCCGGGTGCGTGACGAGATCGCGAAGGTCATCGGCTTCTGGTTGCAGCTGGGCATCTCCGGCTTCCGCGTCGATGCGGTGCCCTTCCTGCTCGAGATCCCCGAGGGCTCCGGCATCCCCGAGCCCCACGATCTGCTGCGCGACATCCGCCGCTTCCTGCAGCGCCGGTCGAGCGAGGCGATCCTGCTCGGCGAGGTCAACCTGCCCTACGACCAGCAGGTGCAGTACTTCGGCGGTGATGATGAGGACGAGCTCACCATGCAGTTCGACTTCGTCGGGATGCAGTCGCTGTACCTGTCGTTCGCCCGCAAGGACCCCGCTCCGCTGATCGAGGCGCTGCGGGCTCGACCCGTGCTCGGATCCGAGGTGCAGTGGGCGAACTTCCTGCGCAACCACGACGAGCTGACCCTCGACAAGCTCAGCGACAGCGAGCGTCAGGAGGTGTTCGACGCCTTCGCGCCCGATGAGCGCCAGCGCGTGTTCGGGCGGGGCATCACCCGCCGCCTTCCTCCGATGCTCGAGGGCGACCCTCGTCGCATCCGCATGGCCTACAGCCTGCTCTTCACCCTGCCCGGCACCCCGGTGCTGTTCTACGGCGAGGAGATCGGCATGGGGGAGAACATCGAGATCCCCGGCCGCGAAGCGGTGCGGACGCCGATGCAGTGGTCGGTCGACAAGAACGGGGGATTCTCGGATGCCGCGCCCAGCCGGCTCGTCGCTCGGCCACCGTCCGACGGGTACGCGCCGGAGCACGTGAACGTCGCCGCGCAGCTGGGTGACCGCGAGTCGATGCTGTATTTCGTTCGGGCGCTCACCTCGGCGTACCGGATCTCGCCGGAACTCGGCTGGGGAACGCTCGAGATCATCGACCAGCCGGCCGCCTCGCTTCTCGCGCACTCGCTCGCCGCGGACGTGGGCAGGATGATCGCCCTCCACAACTTCGCCGAGGTGCCGGTCACGACTTCGTTCCGGGTGGAGGACGAGCCTGATGGCACGAGGCTCGTCGATCTGCTCGATCCCGCCCAGATCGCGCTGGGGCCGGACGGCGAGGTCGAACTGGAGGTGCCGGCATACGGCTACCGCTGGCTCCGGGTCTCGCGACCGGGCGACGGACGCGTGACCTGAGGCTCAGTCGACGTCGCCTCGAGCCCTGTCGCCGTCGAGCACGGCGGCGGGGAGTTCGCGCACCAGCTCGCGGGCGAGGTAGCCGAGACCCATCCGCTCGGCGAGTCGGTCTCCTGCGCGGGCGTGTGCCCATGCTCCCCAGACGGCGGCGCGTTCCGGGGCGAGTCCTCGGGCGGCGAAGCCGGTGATGGCGCCCGCGACGACGTCGCCCGATCCGGCCGTGCCGAGGCCGGGGCCGCCGTCGTCGAGTCGCCATGCGGCGCCCGAGGGTGAGACCACGGCGGAGTAGCAGTGGATCACGGCGTCGAGCTCCTGAGCGAGTCCCGGCAGCTCCGAGAAGAGGTCGTCGACGGGGCGGCCCAGCAGGAGCTCGGCCTCGTCGAGATTGGCGTTGACGATCAGGCACGCCGGAAGATCCGAGCGCGGCACGTCGCGCAGTGCACCGACGGCGAAGGCGTCGACCACGAGGCAGGAGATGTCGTGGCCCGCCAGCCGCCGCAGCCACCCGAGGGCATCCTCGGGGTCGTCCAGCCCGGGCCCGACCAGCACCGCATCCGCTCCTTCGCAGGCGCTGCGCAGGTCGTCGGTCATCGGTTCGCCCGGACCGGGCGATTCGTAGACCCCGGCCTCGGGGAACGCGATCCTCACGACATCCGCGACCGAGGCGTCGGTCGTGACCGCGACCTTGCCCGCTCCGACGCGCAGCATGGCCTCCCCGCCCAGCACGACCGCGCCGGCCGAGAGAGACGAGCCGCCGATGATCATCGCCGTGCCGCGGGACTTCTTCGAGTCGCCGGGGTCGGGCAGACCCCACTCCTGCAGCAGCTGCGGCGTCACCCGCGTCGGCTCATCCCGGGCCGACATCGGGGCTTCCCGGGTGCACGGTGATATCGGCGCCCAGCTGCGCGAGGTGGCGCACGTCGGAGAAGTCCTCGAGCTGCCACTGCCGGCCGTCCAGGCGCAGCCGCGTCACCGAGGCGTTGAGCACCGGGTTCGTCGAGGCGAACTGCATGAGGCGCGTCTCGTCCATCCCGGTCAGCAGTGCGACCAGCAGCATCACGACCGCGTCATGCGCGACGACGAGACCGACGCGGGCGTCGTCGGCCAGTGCGTCTCGCAGGAACGACCGCAGGCGCAGGGACACATCGGCCCACGACTCTCCTCCGGGCGGCCGGTGGTAGTACTTGCCCAGTCGCGCCCGACGGTCGGCCTCTTCGGGATGCCGGGCGGCGACGCCCCACCGGGTCAGCAGATCGAGGATGCCGAGCTCTCTGTCGCGCAGCCGTTCGTCGGTGAGCACCCGCTCGACGCCGGCAACGCCCTCCACGCCCTCCATGCTGAGCGCGAACGTCTGCTGGGCCCGCACGTACGGCGACAACCAGGCGACCTGGGGCGTGACAGGGCCGCCGTGCAACGCGGCCGCCAGCGCTCGCGCCTGCTCGGCGCCGGTGGTCGACAACGGCACATCGGCGTCTCGGGTCGCGAGGTCGATCACCTCGGCGCGGGCGGTCTCCGCGGCTGTCGCGGCGACGTTGCCGACACTCTCTCCGTGCCTGACGAGCCACAGCTCCTGCACGTCACATCTCCCAGTCTTCGAACGGGAGGTCCCATGAGGCGTGGTCCGGCTCGATGCGTCCGGTCGTATCGACGTGCGCGGCCTTCTCGACCGAGATCACCACGCGCGTCGTGGGGCGGATGAGCACGCTGATGCTGCGGTCGTCGCCCGACAGGGTGATGAAGGTCGGCGCTGCGGATGCGGCGGCCTCGATCTCGTCCATCACCTGCCTCAGAGGGCGATCGTCACGCAGCACGAAATTCCGGCCGTCGATCTCGATGTTCGTGCTCATTGTGCGCTCCTCCCTCTCGTGTGGCCGACGCTATGCGATCGAAGCGAGTGTGCCGAGGGCCTTGCGTCAGAGGCCGACGAGGGTTAACCGAACTCTCTACGATGAGATCATGAAGATGCTCGACACCCTCGCGCTCGTCGGCGAGGTGCTGTCGTGGGTCGGCCTCGGGCTCGGTCTGCCGATGCTGCTGATCGGCGTCCTCATCCGGACGATCGAGGGGCCGTGGCTGCCCGCAGAGATCGCCGTCATCGAGCGCGACGGGGCGTTGCTCGCCCGCTGGTTCGCCGGCGGAGATTTCCACGAGCGACCGCTGAGCCGGCAGGAATCGGCGACCGCGGAGGCAGGCTGGGCCGACGGAGTGGTCAGCGCGAACAACCCCTCCCACGCACGGGTGGGGGAGCCCCCGCACGCACGCCGCGTCGTCCTCACCCTCGGGATCGTGTTCGCCGGCGTCGGGTTCGTGGGTCTCGTGGTGTCGCTGCTCCCGCTGCTCTGGTCGTAGCTCGTAGGGTGACGGTCATGGAGGACTCCGCCGACATCCCCGCATCCACCCCGATGGACTACTGGTTCGACGCGCTGAGTCGTCCGACCGGTTCTCCCGGGGGAGGCGCCGCGTCGGGAGTGATGCTCGCGATCGCCGCCTCGCTGATGAGCATGGTGGGCGGGTATTCCGATGACGACCCTCGAGCATCGGAGCGCCTCGATCCGCTCGCCGGGCGACGCGTCGAGGCGCTGCGGGCGGTCGAGGCGGACGGCGTCGTCTCGGCACGCTTCGGGGCTGCCCTCGCACTGCCCAGCGACGACCCGTCCCGCGACGAGCGCGTCCGCGAGGCGGCCGTCGAAGCGGCCGAGTCCGCGGCGCAGGTCGGTGGCATCGGCGTGCGGATGCTGCGCGACGTGCGGGTGCTCGTCGAGGCGGGCAACCCTCACATCGCCGTTGATCTCGCCGTCGCCGCAGAGGCCCTGGGCGCCGGATTGTCGGGGGCGTCGCTGAACATCCGGGCGAACCTGCAGATCGCACGCCGTCACGGATCGTCCGACACCGCGCTCGCCGGCCTCGACGCGGAGATCGAACGGTTGGCGGATGCGCGACGCGAGGTCGCGCAGATCATCGAGGAGCTGTCCTCTCGACTCGACTGAGAGCATCTCGCCGTTGACAATAAAACTGAGTGCGCTCATAATAGAGTTCAGTCGTTATTCTGCGACGGATTCCGGAGATCGCCATGAGCAGCTCGCCCTTTCACGCGTCGTACGCGCATGCGCCGACCAAGACGCTGACTGCTGACGGGGTGACGTTCGCATACCGCGAGCTCGGACCCGTCGAAGAGGTCCCGGTGGTGTTCTTCATGCACCTCGCCGGCACTCTCGACAACTGGGACCCGCGGATCGTCGACGCGATCGCGCAGCACCGGCACGTGATCACCTTCGACCAGCGCGGTGTGGGCCGCTCGTCGGGGAAGGTCCCGGCCACCCTCGAGAGCGCCGCCGGCGACGCGTACTCGTTCATCAGAGGGCTGGGCTATTCGACGATCGACGTCTTCTCGTTCTCGATGGGAGGCATGATCGCGCAGGACCTGATCGTCGCGCATCCGACTCTCGTGCGCCGCCTCGTGCTGACCGGCACCGGTCCGCGCGGCGGCAAGGACATGGACAAGGTCGTCGCCACCACCTACTGGGACGTGCTGCGGGCGACGCTGACCCGTTCCGATCCGAAGGAGTTCCTCTTCTTCCACCGCGATGCGGCGGGCAAGAAGGCCGCGAAGGCCTTCGTGAACCGTCTGGGCGAACGCGCTGTCGACCGTGACCGGGACATCAGGCTCTCGGCGTTCCAGACGCAGCTCACGGCGATCGCGAAGTTCGGCCGCTCGGCGCCGTCCGATCTGTCGGTCATCACCGGTCCGACGCTGATCGCCAACGGCGACGACGACCGGATGGTCCCCTCGGTGCTGTCGAGCGATCTGCACCGCCGCATCCCGGGCAGCGAGCTGATCATCTATCCGAACTCGGGGCATGGAGCGATCTTCCAGTACTGGGAGAGGTTCGCTCCGGTCGCGGTCGCCTTCCTTACCGCCGACCAGGCCTCGGCGGCTGACGCCCCTCCGCGTCGCTGACCTCTCCCGATCGGCCCTCCGACAGCACAGAAGGAGCATCACCCATGAGAGCTTTCGTCCTCTCGAAGTACGACACCGCCGTGCACGCGGCCGACGTGCCTGAGCCCTCCGTGGGCGAGCACGACGTGCTCGTCCGCGTGCAGGCGGCGGGTGTCAACCAGCTGGATGAGAAGATCCGCGCCGGCGAGTTCAGAGCGATCCTGCCGTACCGTCTGCCGATCGTCCTCGGGCATGACGTCGCGGGCACGGTCATCCGCGTCGGCGCCGGCGTGAGCCGTTTCGCGATCGGCGACGAGGTCTACGCGCGTCCGCGCGATCGTCGCATCGGGACCTTCGCCGAGCGGATCGCGGTCGACGAGAGCGACGTGGCGCTGAAGCCCGCGTCGATCACGATGGACGAGGCGGGGTCGCTGCCGCTCGTCGCGCTGACGGCCTGGCAGGCCCTGGTCGAGATCGGCGAGGTGCGGCGGGGCGACAAGGTGCTGATCCATGCGGGAGCCGGTGGCGTCGGATCGATCGCGATCCAGCTCGCGAAGCACCTGGGCGCGGAGGTGGCGACGACCGCGAGCGGCGCGAACGCCGACTTCGTGAGGATGCTCGGCGCCGACCATGTCGTCGACTACCGGTCTGAGGACTTCGAGGAGGTCCTCAGTGGATACGACGTCGTGCTCGACAGCCTCGGCGGCGAGAACCTCGAGAAGTCGCTGCGCATCCTGCGGCCGGGAGGCAGGGCGGTCGGGATCTCGGGTCCGCCCACACCCGAGTTCGCCCGCGCAGCCGGCCTCAATCCACTGCTCCGACTGGCCATGGCCGTGCTCAGCCGCAAGGTCCGGGCCCAGGCGAAGCGCCTGGGCGTCGCCTACACGTTCCTCTTCATGCGGGCGAGCGGCGAACAGCTGCGCCAGATCGCAGAACTCGTCGACGCGGGAGCCATCCGCCCGATCGTCGGTCGCGTGCTCCCGTTCGAGGAGGCCGCCGACGGCATCGCGTCGCTGACCCGGGGCGGAATCCGCGGCAAGGTCGTGATCAGGGGAGCCTGAGTCCTGATCGCTGCAGAGCATCCGGACGCACGAAGGCCCCGGGAGCGATCCGATCGCTCCCGGGGCCTTCGCCGTGTGGACTACTGCTCCGAGGTGCGCGCCAGCTGTGGGTAGAGCGCCTCGAGCGGGGCGCTCAGGGCGGCCCTGACCTGCACCGAGGTGTCGTCGGCGAGCACCTCGTACTCGCCCGCCTCCGTGGCATCCAGCACCTTGGTCACGAGCACGGCCGGGTCGAGCTTCGGGTCGGTGACGTTCGCCGCCATTGCCGTGTCGACGTATCCGACGTGCACCCCGACGACGTGCACTCCGGCCGGGGCGAGCTCGAGGCGCAGCGAGTTCGTCGCCGACCACAGCGCCGCCTTGGTCGCGCTGTAGATGCCGGCGACGGCGTACCAGCTCAAGGCCGAGTGGATGTCGATGAGCGCCGACTGCGGCTGGGCCGAGAGGATCGGCGCGAAGGCGCGAGCGAGGAACAGCGGGCCGAGGAAGTTGGTCTCGACGTTCGCGCGGATCTCCTCGTCGCTGTGCGAGAGGATGCCGGGGCTGGAGGGCGAAGCGCCGGCGTTGTTGATGAGCACCGTGACGTCGGGTGCGGCCGCGACGGCTGCGGCGATCGATGCCGGATCGGTGACGTCGAGGGCGAGCGGCACGATGCGCTCGTCATCCCACTCGCGGGGCGTGCGTGCGGAGGCGTAGACCTTCGAGGCGCCGCGCGCGAGGGCTTCGCGGACGAAGTGCGTGCCGATCCCTCCGTTCGCGCCGGTGACGAGGACTACTGCTCCAGAGAGAGAAGGCATGAGGGTGGGCTTTCTGTGGGAGGGATCGAACGGATGCCGTCACGGCTTCACCGTGGATCGATGAGGCGCTCGTGGGAGAATGGGCGGACCGAGCCCACGCCCTGGTGACTATGATCAGAACTGAGCGTGATCATTATTTATTCCGAAGGACGCCATGACTGTCGACTCCCGCCCTCTCGGTCGACGTGAGCGCAACAAGCTCGACAAGCTCGAGCGCATCACGACCGCTGCTGGCGAGCTCTTCGCCGAGCGAGGGGTGGACGACGTCACGACGCAGGAGATCGCCGATCGCGCCGACATCGGCACGGGAACGCTCTTCCTCTACGCCAAGACCAAGGGCGAGCTGCTGCTGCTCGTGCAGAACTCGATGTACGCCGAGGCGCTCGAGCGCGGACGCGCCGCCGCCGCCGACGCGGACGGTGTTCTCGAGGGTGTGCTGGCGGTGATCCGGCCGGTCATCGAATGCAACCGCACCCAGATCGACAACGGCCGCACCTACCTGCGTGAGATCGTGTTCGGCGACCCCGAAGAACCGCATCACGGTGAGGCGCTCGCCCTCACCGGGCAGACCGAGCAGCTGGTCGCCGACGTCATCGCCCGTGATACGCGGGTCTCGGCCGACGAGGCCGCGGCGCTCGCCCGCATCGTCTCGGCCGTCATGTTCCTGACCATGTCCGCCACGATCAACATCGCTCACTCGGTCGAGCAGATCGTCGACGAGGTCGCCGCGCAGATCAGAGTGATCCTGCCGGCCTGACCGGACGTCAGTGCACGAACGCCTTCAGCACGACGAAGGCCACCCCGAACAGCGCTGTGCTCAGCGCCCCGAGGATGCGGACGGGGATGGAGCTGCCCCGACGGAGGAAGGCCACGTAGCCGAGGAAGGCCAGGATGACGGTTCCCGACCACAGGGCGACGTCGTTCGCGGCATCGTCGGGAATGACCCGCGTCGTGCCGGCGACGAGGATGAGCGCGGGGATCCCGGCCGAGCTCAGCATCCCGAGTGAATGGCGCACCGAGCGGCCGATGGCCGTGCGCACGCCCATCTGCTCGGGATCGTCTCGGCCGAGCCGGGCGACGGCACCCGCGTAGACATGCGCCGCCCAGAAGACGATGACGGTCACTCCGACCGACAGGAGCACCGCGGCAGACGTCTCTCCGTGTGCGGACGAGACGGCGATCAGTCCGCTCACGAGGATCGTTCCGTAGACCGCCGCTTCGGTGCCGAATCCCGGACGCAGGGTGCGGTGCGCGCGAAGCAGCGGGTGCTCATCGGGGGAAGACGCCGTCATGCTGCCGAGCGTAGTGCGGATTCCCCGGCATCCGAACCTCCCGTCGAGCGGTTCAGCGACGGGATGCGCTCGCGCGATCGACGCGGCGGAAGCCGTCGCCGTGAGGTTCCACGGCACCGCCCTCGATGAAGCTGTCTATCCAGCCGCGCATCGGCCACTCGCCCCATCGCTCGGCGAACAGAGCGCCGTTGCGCAGGATGTCGTCGAGGTGGCGCCAGGGCGGAGAGCCGGCCGGATGCCACTGGTGGTAGGCATGCGCGCCGCCGACCCAGCGCAGACCGATGCCACGCGCCCGTGCGCGTCGACCCAGGTCGGTGTCTTCGGCGCCGTAGCCCTCGTACACCTCGTCGAATCCGCCGAGACGCGTCCAGGTCTCGGGGGTCACCGCGAACGAGAGCGACCAGAACAGGTCGAACTCGTCATCGGTCGCCGCGACGACGGCGTCGCCCGCGGGCAGCGGGCGAGCGGGGTGCGGACGGGTCAGGATGCCGAGATCGTGCGGTGTCGACGGGCGCTGCACACTGTGGAGATAGGTCACCGGGCCGCAGAGGAGGTCCTGCGGGTGCGTTCGCGCGGCACCGATATATCGCTCGACGAGTCCCGGTCCCGGCAGGCAGTCGACATCGAGGAACACCAGCAGGTCGACGTCCCGAGCGAGCGCGAGCGAGGCCGCCGCGTTCCGCGCCGCGCCGACGCGCATGCCGTGGTCGCCCGGCGGCACATGCACGAACAGGGCCGGGGGCTGCACGGGCGGCGCATCCGCATCGAGCCACGCCTCGATGCGGATGATCTCGACGCCGGGTGTGCTCACCTCGTCGAGGAACCGCCGCTGACGCTGCAGATGGTCGAGACGGTTGATCGAAGCCGGCGTGATGACGGCGACGCGGACGCTCATCGCGCCACCTCCTCGATCGCGCTCGCGGCGCGGGCCGCAGCCCCGTGCACCTGCCACGCGTGCCAGCGGGGAGCGGTCTCGGCAGCTCGGCGGATGCCGTCCACGACCTGGGAGGGCTCCGCATCGACCGGAAGACTCTGGGCGAAGCCCTGTGCGGCGAGCACGCGGGCCATGTCCTCTTGCTCGCCGAATGGCCTCTCCTGGGCGATCACGACGGCGCGGGCATCGGCGGCGGCGAGGTCGGCGATGCTGTTCTGGCCCGCCGCGCTCACCACGACCGTGGCGCGGCACAGCAGGGGCCAGACGTCGTCGACCCGGTCGTCTCCGTTCGCGCCGGCGGTCTCGACGTCCCACCCGTCCGCTCTGAGCAGCTCGACGGTCTCCGAGAGCCCGTCACGGTCGAGAGCGCGGCCCAGGAACAGCACGCGACGAGGGTGCTCATCGCCGGTGTCGACGCGGGCTCGGCCGTCATAGCGAGACACGCCGCCGACCGCTCGCACGCGCTCGCGGCCGACGAGCGCCGTCGCCTCGATCGTTCCCTGCGGCCAGGGCGTCAGGATGAGGTCGGCGAGGTCGTATCCGAGCCGGTGCGGGGCGTCGGTGCGCTCGCCCGGTTGAGCGAAGACGATCGTCGGCACGCCCATCAGGCGGGCGAGCATCGTGATCTCGACGCTGACGTCGACGACGAAGGCCGCGGTCGGGTGGACGGCCACCCAGTCGGCGATCACCGAGAGGCGAGCCTGATGCCCGGGATGCCCGAGGGGTGCCCAGTGCAGGCTGCCGTTCGCGGTGACATCGCCGAGCTCGTGCGCCTCTCGGCGCACTCCGTCGGCCCCGACGACCGGGTCGGAGTCGGAGGGCAGCTGAACCCATGTCGTCCGCGGTGCCAGGGACTCGGGCTCAGGCAGGCTCGAGAACACCGTGACCTCGTCGGCGAGGTGCGGGCGGATCGCCTGCATCCGCGTCAGGTGGCCCCACCCGTGATGGTGCACGTACCAGGCGATCATGCTCCGACCGCCTCCACGAGCTCGTGGGCGGGCATCGCGCTCTGAGCGGCGACGGTGAGGACCCGTTCGATCTCGCGATGCCGATGGTCGAGCGAATGCCGCGCGGAGGCGGCGTCGCGCACATCCCGTCGGCGCAGTCCGCTGCGCGACTGCGCGACCAGGTTCGTCGCGGCGCGCGCGAGCGCCTCGGTGTCGGCGGACGGCACCACGGCGGTGCCGGGGATTCCGGCGAGCACCTCACTGGTGCCTCCCGAGTCGAACGCGGCGACGGGCGTGCCGGTCATGAGCGCCTCGGCCATCACCAGCCCGAAGGGCTCCGACCACACCGGTGTCACGAGGGCGACCGATGAAGCCCCGACGAGCGCGGCGAGCTCGGGCTGTCGCAGCGCGCCGACGTAGTCGATGCCCCGGCCGAGACGTGGGCGCACCTCGCGGTCGAAATAGGCGGCGTCGCCGACGCGCCCCGCGAGCTTCAGGCGTGCGCCGGCGCGTCGAGCGGCGTCGATGGCGAGATGGGGTGCCTTCTCGGGCACGATCCGGCCGAACCACACCCAGTCCCCTCCGCCCGATCCCAGACTCCACTGTGCGGTGTCGACGCCGTTGGTGAAGACGAACGCCTCGACGCCCTCGGCCGACCACGCGCGCGCCGTGTACTGGCTGACCGCGAGGAACCTGTGCGGCGACGAGCCGTCGAGAGCATTCGACGCGATCACCATGTCGGCGAGGGGAGGGGTGTGCAGCGTCGTGACGACCGGAACCCCGATCTCACGGCTCCACAGGATCGGATCGCCGTGGAGGCTGTGGTTGTCGACGACATCGACGCGGGTCTCCGGCGCGTCGAGCCGATCCCGCACCCGGGCGAACGCGTCGGTCATGAGACGGCGGTGCCCCTCGGGGAAGTCGGTGTCGGACGCATCCCGCGCCCGGTGCCACCGCGGACTCGGCAGGTGCAGGTCTATGTCGGCGTCGAGGAAGTCCGAGCCCTCCGCCGCGCACAGCTCCACGTGGTGGCCGCGGCTGCGCAGCCAGCGCACGCGGTTCCAGACCACGGCCTCCAGTCCGCCCGCGTGCGGTTGGCGAAGAGGATGACGTTCGGGCGCCACGACCAGCACCCGCAACTGCTCGCGACCCATCATGCGCGGACCCCCTCGGTGACGCGCGCACATGCCTCGGCATACAGCCGCGCATGGGCGGTGCGCACCGCCTGCCGCTCGGCCAGCCTCTCGGACCTGCGCGTGTCCATCGGCGGCCGGGGCGGCGCGTCCGACGCGCGCGACACGGCCTCGGCCAGCGTCCGCGCGTCGTCGAGCCCGATGACGAAGAAGTCGTCGGGATGCTGCGAGCCGATGTGCCCCACCTCGGTCCCGGCCACGGGGACCCCCAGGTCGTGGCAGAGCTCGACCCATCCCGAGTGGGTTCCGTGCAGGTACGGCAGGACGAAGAGGTCGAGGCCGCCGATCCACGCGGCGATGTCCGCGTCGCTCAGCCGCGGGGTGCGCCGCACGTGCACGGACGGGTGGTCGGCCGCGGCGGCGACCACGCGGGCTGCCGCCTCGTCATCCCGCGTGCGCTCGTTCAGCAGGATCTCGAACTCGACGGCGCGACCCGCCTCGGCGAGCGGTCCGGCCGCGTCGACAGCCGTGCGGACCGCACGCTCCGCGTCGATGTTGGGACGCAGGTCGCGCAGGTGGATGCCGACCCGCACGGTCGCGTCGTCCGAGCGCCCGATCACAGGCGCATCGTCGAGCAGGGTGGGGTGCGCCAGCACCTCGCTGCTCCGGTGCCACCGTCGTTCGATCTCGGCCGCCGCCGTCGCGGTGAGCGTGACCAGGTGATCGGCCGACGGGATGATCACATCGAGCAGCTCTCGGTACGGCGCCTGGTCGACCAGCTGCGGGTTCTCGAGGTCGTGCACGGTGTACACGACCGGGCGGCCGAGCCGGTGCGCGGTCTCGAGCGCCTCGCGCAGCTCGTCGGGCGAGAAGGATTCGAGGCCGAAGTGCACGTGCAGCACATCGAACTCATCTGCGTGCGACACCAGCCACTGCGGGGTGAGAGCCACCGGAGGCCACCAGACGCCCGCAGCTGCGCCGGGAACGGGCGGATCGGGGAGGACCTTCACTCGCTCCGTGTCGGCGATGGCGCGCACGTAGGGATGGGTGGCCGGGATCGAGGCGACGCGGATGAGGGCGGGTTCGGTGACGATGTGGTTCTCCGTGGGCGGGCAGAGCATCGACGTGCGGGGTCGCGATGACGGGGGTGACCGCACAGCAAAGGGGGCGCACGACTGATGCGATCGAAGGGGGTACGTTCGAATCATGAGCCACGATCCCGAACCGCGCACGGGCGTTGCGCCGACCGGCTCCGTGGTGCTAGCGCGTCAGAGGCACTACTCGGAGTTCTACGGGCTCACCCCGCTTCCCGAACGATTCGGCGTCGTCCTCGGCAACTGCCAGGCCGAGTCGCTGCGCGTGGTGATGGATGCGCCGGAGCACCGATTCGTGCGCGTCCCCGCCGTGCACGAGATGACCGCCGCCGACGCCGCGCGCCTGCACGAGATCGCCGGCCTCGCCGACGTCGTGGTGAGCCAGCCGATCCGCGACGACTATCGCGATCTGCCGCTGGGGACGCAGCAGATCGCCGCAGTGACCGATGCCCGGGTCATGACCGTGCCCCCGGTGCGCTTCGCCGGACTGCATCCCTTCCAATCCGCCTTCCGGGTTCCCGGCGTCGAGGGAGATCCGCCCGTCGTGGCGTACCACGACGTGCGCACTCTCGCCGCCGCCGCGGGCATCCCCGTCGTCGCCGCGCTCGCGCCCGCTGAGGTGCGGGCCGTGGGACAGACGTCGATCGACACGCTGCGCCTGCGCGAGCAGAGCGCCGACGTGGCGGTCTCCGACCTCTTCGACTCCGTCACGGCCGATCACATGCGCACGGTCAATCATCCGGGCGATGCGGTGTGGATGCCGTTGGGTGCCCGCATGCTCGAGATGCTCGGCCATACGGGCGGCCCGACCGACCCCGGGCGCCCGCTGCTGAACTCGGTGCGCGCGCCGTTGGAGCCGGAGGTCGTCGACGCGTGGGGGCTGGCGGACGAGCCGCGCGCGCACTGGATCGTCGACGGCGTTGCGGTCGACGACGCCGAGGTGCGTGCCGCTCACCGCGAGTGGTACGCCACGCACCCGGAGTTCGTCGACGCCGCCGTGACCCGTCTCGCGCCCCTTCTCGACGTCTGGCGAGTACGATGAGCGTCACCCCGCTGCTGCTCGTCCACCCTGGGACGCACGGCGTCGCCATGTACGGACGGCAGATGGCCGATGCGGTCCGCGTCGCGGACCCGTCGATCCGCACCGTGGAACCGCACGGCCTGGATGCGGACGACGACCGCGCCCCGTTGCACGTGCACTTCACCGACCGGCTCTGGGGGCGCTCTCCCGAGGAGGCGGCGCAGGCGTTCGGAGACCTCGCCGCCGGGCGCGCGATCAGCGTCACCCTGCACGATGTGCCGCAGGCGTCGGACGGCGAGCGCAACCTGCCACGGCGGCGGGCCGCGTACGCGGCGGTGGCGGCGGCGGCGCGTGGAGTGGCGGTGAACAGCGACCACGAGCGTGCGCTGCTGCGCGAGGAGCGGGTGTGGACGGGCCCGGCGGTGAGCATCCCGCTGCCCGTCGAGCTGCGGCCCGAGGTGCCGCGGACGCCGGCTGACGCGTCGATCGGAGTGCTCGGCTACTTCTACCCGGGCAAGGGACACGACGAGGCGGCCCGCGCAGCCGCGTCCGCGGGCATCACGAGGATGACGGTTCTCGGCCGGGCGTCCGACGGCCACGCCGCGGAGCTCGAGGAGTTCGTCCGTCGCGCGGGCGCCCTCGGGGTCGAGGTCGACGTGACGGGCTGGCTCGACGACGAGGAGGTCGCCCGGCGGGGACGCGCGGTGTCGGTGCCGGTGATCGCCCATCGCCATGTGTCGGCGTCGGGGTCCCTCGCATCGTGGATCGGCTGGGGGCGCCGTCCCGTCGCCGTGCGCAATCGCTACATGGACGAGATGGCGGCGCTGCGTCCGGGAACCGTGCAGACCGTCGACGGATCAGAGCTCGCCACCGCGGTGCGGGCGGCGTTCGAACGACCCGAGACGACCTGGCACGGACTCACTCGGCTGCCGATGTCGTGGCCGGACGCGGCGGAGGCCTACGTGCGCTGGTGGGGCGGGCTGGCGTGGTGACACGGCGCCCGTGGGTCGTCGGCAACAGGTGGGACTCGCTCGACGGGGTCCGGCCGCAGACGCTGCCGAAAGTGTCGGTGATCGTCGCCTACTACGAGCAGCCCGGGGAGCTCGCCCGCACGCTGTCGGCGCTGTCGACGCAGGACTATCCGCGCGAACTCCTCGAGATCGTCGTCGCCGACGACGGCTCCGCCGGGGATGTCCTCGTGCCGCCGGGGGTCACCCTCGTGCGGCAGGACGACCGGGGCTTCCGCCTCGCCGCTGCACGCAATCTCGGCGCACGAGCGAGCACCGGGGACGTGCTCTGCTTCCTGGATGCCGACACCGCCCCGGAACCCGGGTATGTGCGGGCTCTCACCCGTCTTCCGGCGCTGCTTCCCGAGGCGGTCACGGTCGGACGGCGTCGCCACGCCGACTTCTCGGGCAGCGATGCGGAGACGCCCGTGATCGAGGCGGTGATCGGCCGTGAGCTCCCGGAGCCGGCCTGGCTCGCCGAGGAGTACGCGCGCAGCCGTGACCTGCTCGACGCCGACGACCGCTCGTACCGGTTCGTCATCGGCGCGGTGATCGCCTGCTCGCGTCGCCTGTTCGAGGAGACCGGCGGCTTCGACGAGTCGTTCTCGACCTACGGCGGGGAGGACTGGGAGTGGGCGCATCGGATGTGGCAGGCCGGCGCCGTGCTGGCGCACGTGCCGACGGCCGTGGCCTGGCACGACGGGCCCGAGTGGGCCGAGCGCACGGATTCCGGGCTCGAGCGCGCGAACGCCCAGACCATGACACTCGTCTCGTCGATCCCGGTCAGCGGCTCGGCTCCGCGGGGACTGCTGTCGGCGGTCCCGGATCTCGTCGTCCGGCTGCGCGGCACGCACACCCGGGAGGCGCTGTTCATCGCGGTGGACTCGATCCTCACCGCGTTCCCGCGGTCGCGCGTGATGCTCGATGCGACGTCCGGACTCGACATCGACGACCCGCGCATCGTGATCGACGGCGACGGCGACGGCGACGGCGACGAGCCCGAGGCCAGGGTGCTCTGGGAGCTCGACCGCCCGGTCGTGGTCCTCGAGTCGGCAGGGATCGCCGAGCTCGTCGCGGGCCTCGGTGCGGGTGACGTCGGCACCGTCGATCTCGTCGACTCCGCCGGCTCGTCCGCCGGTGTGCTGCACTCACGACGAGCGCTGCGGCGAGCCGCGCGATGGGGCACGGCAGAGGGATTCGAGACCCTGACCGTCCGTGCGGAAGGCGTTCATCTGCTGCGCTCGAACCCGCACGTGGAGGCATGGGTCGGAGGGTGGGGCGGTCCCGATCGGTTCCGCTGAGCGTACAGTTCTCATCATGGGGAAATTGGAGTACAACAGCTCGCGGCCCGCGATCGAGATCGAGGACGCCACTCTGGCGCACGTGAAGATCGTGATCGGCACGAAGCTGCGCCGCAATGAGAGCTTCATGATGACCTGGCTCTCGAAGCCCGAGGCATCGTCCGGCCGCATGACCATCTGGGTGCACCCCAGCATCCCATTGGTGCTCGAGTTCGATGACCCGACGATGCCCGGGATCGACCCCAAACGGGTCGCCCACATGATGGATCAGCTGAACTCGCGCGGCGAACTGGTGCTCGACCAGCTCTGACGTCGAGCGCTCACTCGTGCTCGGGGAGGATCGGACTCGACCACCCCGGGTCGCGCCCCAGCTGAGCGGCGCGCGAGACGGATGCCGCGCCGAAGCGACCGCGCAGGGTGTCGAGCACCGTGTCGAGTCGTTCGTCGTCGCCCCAGTCGATCGGCAGTTCGGGTGGCGCGTTCTCGGCGCGGTCGAGCTGCGACAGCGAGATCCCGATGAGGGTGATGCCCCGCGCCTCGATCTCGGGCCAGGCCGCGGCGAGCAGGGTCCGCGCGACGTCGAGCAGGATCGCGGTGCGATCGGTCGGCGCCCGGAGAGAGCGTGATCGGGTCGCCTTGGCGAAGTCCCCGTAGCGAAGGCGCAGCACGACCGTGCGGCAGACGCGCTCGCCGTCGCGGAGCCGGCGGGCGAGCCGGTCGATGATCTGCGTGAGGAAGAGGTCGAGCTCGTCCGCTGTGCGGGCGCGCGAGCCGAGGGCGCGCTGCGAGCCGATCGAGCCGCGGCGCCGGGTCGTGTCGACCGGGCGCGGGTCGCGCAGGCGGGCGAGGGCGTGCAGGTGCGAGCCCGCAGCCTTGCCCAGCACCCGCTCGGCCGTCGCCGCTTCGAGCTCCGCCAGCTGACCGACCGTGTGCACCCCGTAGCGGTGCAGCTTCTCGGCCGTCACCGCCCCGACGCCCCACAGGCGCTCGACCGGCAGCGGCAGCAGGAACTGCTCTTCCCGGTCGGGTTCGACCACGAGCAGCCCATCGGGTTTGCTGACCGCGCTGGCGACCTTGGCGAGGAACTTGGTGCGCGCCACGCCCACCGAGATGGCGAGGCCGACCTCTGTGCGCACCCGATCCCGCAGCCGCACTGCGACCTCTTCGGGGGTGCCGACGATGCGCCTCAGCCCACCGACCTCGAGAAAGGCCTCGTCGATCGAGAGGCCCTCCACGAGCGGGGTCGTGTCGCGGAAGATCGCGAACACGTCCTTGCTCGCCGCCGAGTACGCCTCCATGCGCGGCGGGACGACGACGGCATCCGGGCAGAGCTCGAGCGCCTGGCGGCCGCCCATCGCAGTGCGCACCCCTCGGGCCTTGGCCTCATAGCTCGCCGCCAGCACCACGCCTCCGCCGACGATGACGGGCCGGCCGCGCAGAGCAGGCGCATCGCGCTGCTCGACCGAGGCGTAGAACGCGTCGAGATCGGCGTGCAGCACGGTGGCTTCGCCCCGCATCGTGTTCTCCCGTCGACGTGCAGATCGTCGCACGGGCCGGGGACATCCGGGCCGGGGCTGTCAGGCCGCGATCAGCCGCGACGACAGCGCGCGGATCCTCTGGCAGAGCGTGTCGAAGGCGCTCTCGAAGGCGGCGGCCGTGCCGACCCTGGCAGGATCCCGCACCGACCAGTGCAGGTCGTCGCCCGTGAGCATCCGCTCGTGCGCGTCGTCGCACACCGTGATCACCAGGTCGTCGTCGGTGCGCACCTCGTCGACGTGGCGGGGTGGCCGGGCCGGGTCGATGATCAGCCCGTGGCGTTCGGCTGTCGCCAGCGCCTCGGGGTTCACCGCGGAGGCGGGCTGGGTGCCGGCGGAGGCCACGTCGATCGCGCTCACGTCGCGCCAGATGACCTCGGCGAGCTGCGATCGGGCCGAGTTCGCGGTGCACACGAACAGCACCCGGCGCGGGGGAGCGACGCTCGGCGGTGCGAGCGTGTCGAACACCTCGGGACGGAGCCCGATGTAGCTGCGCCGCCTGTCGAACTCCGAGCGCGTGCGCGTGATGATGCGCGCGGACTCGAGGACGCCGAGATGGTGGGCGATCAGGTTCGATCTCAGGTCGAGCGTCGTGCCGATCTCCGACGACGAGAGGTCGCCGAGGGTGAGCAGGTCGACGATGCGCAGGCGCGTCTGATCGGCGAGTGCGGCGAAGATCGCCACCCGGCGTTCGAGATCAGTCATCGTTCCCATCCATATCACGGGATGATGGACGTGTCCACGGGTATTGACTCAATCGGTGTTGACCATATTCTGGTCGTCGCGAGACCGCGGACGCGGTCTCGGAGAGGAATGGACATATGGGCATCGGCAGCGGCATCGCGCTCTTCGTCATCGGAGCGATCCTGGTCTTCGCACTCAACATCGACACCGGCGGCTACGTCGATCTCGATCTGATCGGCTACATCCTCATGGGCGCAGGAGTCGTCGTCTTCCTGATCAGCCTCATCCTCACGATGCGCAGCCGTCGCACCGAGACCGTCGACCGCACCGCCGTCGACCCGGCGACCGGCGACCGCGTGACCCGTCGCAGCATGCGCGACAACGAGCCCCTCGCCTGATGTCGGCGTGACCGAGGTGCAGCGCGGCACCGGCGCGATCGTCGTCGGTGTCGCGGCGACCCTCGCCTTCGTCGTGCTGCGGGCGGTGGTCGCCCTCGGCGGTCACGAGCCGCTCGCGATCGACGTCTGGTGGCACGACCTCATGGTCGCGCTGACCAGCGACATCTGGGTCGTCGTCGCCTGGGTCCCGGCGGTGGTCGGCGGCACTATCGGCATGATCGTCGTCGGAGCGCTGCTGATCGCTGCGCTCATCTGGCGCGGCCGGCGGTGGGATGCCGCGACGCTGGCGATCGCGATGGTCGCCGTCGTGGCGATCGGCGCGACCATGGCGGCAGTGATCGGGCGCACGCGACCGGCGGACTCGCTCGCCGAGAGCGTCGCGACGTCCTTTCCATCCGGGCACACGGCTGTCGCCACGACCGTCGTGGTCGTCCTCGCACTCGTGCTCCGTCGTCGATGGGTCTGGGTCGTGGGCATCGTGTGGGTGCTCCTCATGATGTGGAGCCGCACCTACCTGCATGCCCACTGGCTGAGCGACGTCGTCGCGGGAATGCTCGAGGGCGTCGCCGTCGCGACATTCGTCTGGGCATGCATGGAGGCGATCCGTGCGCGGCGCCTCGCGTCTGCGACCCCCACTCCCGACATCTCCGAAGAACCGATCGAAAGCACCGTGAACCCATGAACACTCGCGACTCGGCCGCCTCCACCGCGAGAGCCGCCCAGGACTCGACCGCCTTCCGCGTCCTCGCCCGCGTCGGCTACGTCGTGCTCGGCATCCTGCACATCCTCATCGGGGGCATCGCGATCTCGATCGCGACCGGCGGCGGCGGCGAGAACGCCGATCAGGGCGGTGCTATGCAGCAGATCCAGGAGTCTCCCGCCGGCGTGTTCCTGCTGTGGCTGATCGTGCTCGGCCTGCTCGCTCTCGCGATCTGGCAGATCGCCGAGGCGGTCGTCGAGCGCGATCCCGACGCGAAGAAGAAGTGGGCGCACCGGGCGAAGTTCCTCGGCACGGCTGTCGCCTATCTCGCGATCGGCGCGACGGCTCTGGTCTATGCGCTCGGGGGCCAGTCGCAGTCGTCCGAATCCTCCCAGTCGTTCAGCGCGAAGCTGCTCGCGGTGCCGGCCGGCGTCGTGCTCCTCGTGCTCGTCGGACTCGGAGTGGCGGCCGTCGGCGTCGCCTTCGTCGTCCGGGGCATCACTCGCGCGTTCATGGAGCATCTGTCCGTGCCGTCCGGAAAAGCGCGATCCGGCATCGCCGCCTTCGGAACGGCCGGCTATGTCGCCAAGGGCATCGCGGTCGGGGTCGCGGGTGTGCTGTTCGTCATCGCGGCGCTCACGCATGACCCCGAGACCGCCGGCGGCCTGGACTCGGCGCTGCGCGCTCTGGCCGGACTCCCGTTCGGCGCCGTCATCCTGTGGGTGGTCGGTGCCGGCCTCGCTCTGTACGGCCTGTTCTGCTTCGCCCGCGCCCGCTACGCCCGGATGTGAGCTGACCCCGCCCGCATATCGAACCGTGCGCCGCCGCGCAACCCTGCGCTGCGGATCGGCCGAGTCGGCCAGGATGGATCCATGAAGATCGTCTCGTACGCAGGCCAGCAGCTGGTGACCACGGATGACGTGGCGGACTCTCTCGTGACTCTCGCCGCAGCCGTCGCCAAAGAGGGGGAGGCCGACGCCGTCGAGATCCCCATCCTCGTCGGCGGGCGCGAGGACTGCGCCGACCTCGTGATCGGCGTGGGCAACGACCTGCTGGTCGGGCCGCACGAGTTCGATGACGACGAGCCCGACTTCAGCGAGCACGCGGCGAAGCTGCAGGCGCACCGCCTCTATCCCGATTCTCCGGACTCGGGAGAGCACGGCGGCCACAGCGACTGGTACGTCGATGTGGACCTTGACCTCGACGGCTCGGCCGCGGCGGCACGCTGACCGCGAGGTTCCTTCGCCGACGGCGGAGGGCACGAGAAAGGCGCCCGCCGCCGTCGGAGGTTCTGATCAGTCGGTGGTGAGCAGCACCTTGGTGGCGCGGCGCTCGTCCATGGCCTTGTAGCCCTCGGCCGCCTGCTCGATCGGCAGCGTCAGATCGAAGACGGCCCCCGGATCGATCTGATCGGTCATGATGAGGTCGATCAGCTGGGGCAGGAAGCGGCGCACCGGCGCCGGCCCGCCCAGAAGGCTGACGGTCGAGAAGAACAGGTCCAGGCCGTCGAGCTCGACGCCGTGGCTCACGCCGACGTACCCCACGTGTCCACCCGGACGCGTGGCGTGGATCGCCTGCATCATCGACTCCTGGGTGCCGACCGCCTCGACGGTGGAGTGGGCGCCGTACCCTCCGGTGAGCTCCTTGATCTTCGCGACGCCTGCGTCACCGCGCTCCTCGACGATGTCGGTGGCCCCGAACTTCGTCGCCAGAGCCTGACGGTCGGCGTGGCGGGACATCGCGATGACCCGCTCGGCTCCGAGCTGCCTGGCCGCGAGGATCGCGAGCAGGCCGACGGCTCCGTCGCCGACCACGGCGACGGTCTTGCCCGGCCCCGCCTCGGCGGCCACGGCGGCGAACCATCCGGTGCCCAAGACGTCGGATGCCGCGAGCAGGCTGCGCGTCTGCGCGGGGGTCGGATCGCCCTCGACGGCGACGAGAGTGCCGTCGGCGAGAGGGATGCGGGCGTAGTCGGACTGGGTGCCGACGCCGCCCATCATGACCTGGTGGATGCAGCGCGACTGGAATCCCGCCTGGCAGATCTCGCACGTGTTGTCGGACGCGACGAAGGATCCCACGACGAAGTCGCCGACCGCGATGTCACGGACCGCGTCGCCGACCTCCTCGACGACGCCGATGTACTCGTGACCCATCGGTGTGGGGTGGTCCACCGGCTCGATGCCGCGGTAGGGCCAGAGGTCCGAGCCGCAGATGCAGGCGGCGGTGACGCGGATGACCGCATCCGTCGGCTCGACGACGGAAGCGCGGGGGACCTCCTCGACGCGGACGTCTCCGGGGGCGTGCATGACGACGGCGCGCATGGTGCGGGTGCTGACGGTGTCTGTGCTCATGATGTTCTCCTTCAGTGGGTGAGGGCGGCGGATGAGGTCGTGTGCGGCGAGTGCCGTGGCGTGCGCCCGCGTGCGGTGCCGATCAGCACCAGGGTGACGGCCGCGAGCACGGTCGCGGAGACGGTGACCACGCCGAGCGGCAGGATGCTCAAGGCCCCGGCGACGCCGACGAGCGGGGCGGCGATGCCCCCGAAGCTGAACCGCACCATCCCGAGAAGCGACGAGGCGGTGCCGGCGATCTGCGGGTATCCGACCAGAGCGAGGGTCGTGGCCGGGGGAGACGAGATGGAGACGCCCGCGGCAAGGGCGTACAGCGACGCGAGCACGACCCACAGCGGCATCGTCGTGAGTCCGGCGGCGAGCAGGCCGAGAGCGCCGACGGTCGCGACCACGACACCGGCGGCGAGGACGGCGTGCACGTGCCCTCGTTCGGAGAATCGGCCGGCCAGGTGGCCGAAGACCATGAATCCCGCGGAGTTCGCGCCGAACGCGAGGGCGTAGCCGAGGGGCGACAGGCCGTAGATGTCCTGCAGCACGAACGTCGCGCCGGACAGGTAGGCGAAGAGCGCGGCGTACATCAGCCCCTGATTCAGGACGGCGCCGACGAAGACGCGGTCTCGCAGGAGCGTCCGATAGTCGCTCAGGGTGCGGGTCAGACCGCCGGTCGTCCGTGCCTCGATCGGCAGGGTCTCCCCGAACCGCGCGAGCGCGATGATCAGGATGGCGGCGCCGATGACGGCGAGGAAGACGAAGAGTCCCCGCCAGTCGATGATCGTGTTGAGGAGGCCCCCGAGCAGCGGGCCGACGATCGCCGCGAAGCCGCCGACGACGGTGAGCCGCGCGTAGAAGCGGATCAGCGTCCCGCCGGAGAAGACGTCACGCCCGGCTGCCTGTGCGATCACGATGCCGACGCCGCCGGCGAGTCCCTGCACGAATCGGGCGGCGATCAGCAGCTCGACCGTCGGACTGATCGCGCACAGCATCGACGTGACGATGTACGCCACGATGCCGATGAGCAGGACGCCGCGGCGGCCGTATCGATCCGACACCGGCCCGGCGATGAGCTGACCGGCCGCCAGACCGATGAGGCAGGCGGTCACGGTGAGCTGCGCGACCGACGTGGCGGCGCCCAGCGCTGCCGTGAGAGCCGGAAGAGCGGGCAGGTAGAGGTCCATCGAGATCGGCCCGAAGACGGTCAGCAGAAGCAGCAGGGCGGGGAGCACCCGGTCGACGGAGGGGCGGGCTGCGGATGTCATGCTGTCCACTCTGCGCCTGTCGGGTGCTCCGAGGGAGTCCCTGTCGAGGGGTGTACTGCGAGAACCTCCCTCCGAAGCACGGTCGGGGGTAGCGTCCTGAGCATGGACAACAGATCCGAGGTCCGCGAGTTCCTGATGACCCGCCGCGCGCGTGTCGCGCCCGAGTCGGTCGGCATCCCGGCCGGCGGGAACCGACGTGTCGCCGGCCTGCGGCGCAGTGAGGCCGCAGCGCTCGCCGGAGTCAGCGTCGAGTACTACGCGAAGCTCGAGCGCGGCGCGATCGCCGGCGCCTCCGCCGCGGTGCTCGACGCGCTCGCGTCAGCCCTTCAACTCGACGATGCCGAGCGCGCGCATCTGCTCGATCTCGCCCGCGCCGCCGACGGCATCCCGTCGAGCGGCCGCTCGCGTCGCCGGTCGGCGAAGCCCGGGGCTGCACGACCCAGCCTGCAGTGGGCGCTGTCGTCGATCACCGATGCGATCGCGTTCGTCCGCGACCCCCACCAGAACCTGGTCGCCACGAACGATCTCGCCCGAGCCTTCTATTCGCCGGTGATCGGCGACGGCGGCCGCACCCCGAATCTCGCGCGCTTCCAGTTCCTCGACCCGGCAGCGCACGACTTCTATCCCGACTGGGATCTCTTCGCCGAGATGTGCGTCGCGATCATGCGAGCCGAAGCCGGGCGGGATCCGCACGACAAGGGTCTGCAGGATCTCGTCGGCGAGCTGTCGACGCGCAGCGAGACGTTCCGCCGGCTGTGGGCGGCGCACGATGTGCGCATCCACGGCGCGGGCACGAAGCGGTTCCGGCATCCGCTCGTCGGCGAGCTGACCCTGGCGTACGAGGAGCTCGCGATCACCGCCGAGCCGGGCAACGTGCTGCTGATCTACTCGGCCGAGCCGGGCTCGCCCTCGGCCGAGCGTCTCGCGCTGCTCGCGTCGTGGTCCCTGGACCAGCGCGTCGTCGAGCCGACCAAGGACGAGAGCCGCGGCTAGCGTCCCACTCCATCGACAGATGGTTGCCTCCGGTCTACAGTTGCACTTTCGCAACCAATAGGCGTATAGTTGACTCTTATCAACTTTCTACACAGGAGCTCTCCACTGTGACACACATCTCACCCACCTCCTCAGGCGACGCGGTGCGCTCGCCTCGCGAGGTCTTCACCGCGATCTCGGGCCTCGTCGTCGGCATGTTCGTCGCCGTGCTCTCGGGCACCGTGGTGTCGACCTCCATGCCGGTCATCATCGCCGACCTCGGCGGCACCCAGTCGCAGTACACCTGGGTCATCACCGCCAGCCTCCTCGCGACCGCCGTCTCGACCCCCATCTGGGGCAAGCTCGCCGACCTCGTCGATCGCAAGATCCTCGTGCAGCTGTCGCTGATCATCTTCACGGTCGGCACCGTGATCGCCGGCTTCTCGACCGACACCAACATGCTCATCGCGGTCCGCGTGATCCAGGGCATCGGCGTCGGCGGACTGATGTCGCTCGTGATGATCGCGGTCGCCCTCATCATCTCGCCGCGCGAGCGCGGCAAGTACATGGGCGTGGTCGGCGGAATCATGGCCCTCGGCACCATCGGCGGCCCGCTGCTCGGCGGACTCCTCACCGACGTCTGGGGCTGGCGCTCCAACTTCTTCGTCGGCGTGCCCTTCGCCATCCTCGCCCTCGTGCTGCTGCAGTTCACCCTGCACCTGCCCAAGCCCCAGCGCGACCGCAAGGTGTCGATCGACTACTTCGGCATCGTGCTGCTCGCGGTCGGCGTCTCGACCCTGCTCATCTGGGTCTCGATGGGCGGCAGCCAGTTCGACTGGGACTCCTCGACCAGCATCATGCTCGCCGTCACCGCGGGTGTCGCGATCGCCGCGTTCATCACCGTCGAGTTCTTCGTCAAGGAACCGATCGTGCCGATGTCGCTGTTCCGCAACCGCACCTTCACGCTGTCGGTCATCGCGTCGATCGCCATCGGCGTCTCGATGTTCGCGACCTCGGTGTTCCTCGCCCAGTACTTCCAGCTCGCCCGCGGTGCCACACCGACCGAGTCCGGCCTCATGACGATCCCGATGATCGTCGGACAGATGGGTGCGTCGATCATCATCGGCCAGCTCGTCAGCCGCTTCGGCAAGTGGAAGGGATGGATGCTCACGGGCTCCGTGCTGACCACGATCGGCGTCAGCCTGATGGCGACCCTGCGCTACGACACCCCGTTCCCGCTGGTCGCGACCTACATGTTCGTGCTCGGCGCAGGTCTCGGCATGGTCATGCAGAACCTCACGCTCATCGTGCAGAACGACACCGCGCCGCAGCAGCTGGGCGCCGCCTCGTCGAACGTCAACTTCTTCCGCACGATCGCCGGCACCATCGGCGTGACGGTCATGGGCGCCTCGCTCTCGACCAGCGTCGGCAACTACATCTCCGACGCGCTCGAGGGATTCACTCCCACGACGCCCGATGAGATCGACGCGCTGAAGCACCTCGCCTCTGGCGATGTGCCCAAGGTCACGCAGCTGCCCGACACGATCCGCACGATCGTCGAGGGAGCCTACGGCCACGGCATCGCGGATGCGTTCATCATCGCCATTCCGCTCGCAGTGATCGCCATCATCGCGATCGCGTTCATCAAGAACAAGCCGCTGTCGACGAAGAACGCCGCCGAGCAGCTGCGCGAGCAGGCCGAGGAGTCCGTTCTCGAGGTCTCCGAGGCCGAGGTCGGCGCCACCATGTCGACCGGAGCCATCCGCATCTCGGGCACCGAGTCCGCCTCACCCTCGACCGGCTCGGTGACGACCGTGCTCGAGCGCGACGAGCGGGAGTCGGGGCGCTGACATGGTCACCTCCGAAGCGGCGGCGCCCGCCGACGTCGACACCGCCCTCGGCGACCTCCAGACGCATCTGAACCTCATCTTCGCGAGGACTCGGACGCTCTGGAGGGAGTCGGCGGCGCGCATCGACCCCGAGCTGCAGGTGGGCGGCTACAAGCTGCTGACCTTCATCGATCGGGCGGGCTCCGCCAGCGCTCACGAGCTCGCCGAGCGCTTCGAGATGGACAAGTCCGTCATCAGTCGCCAGGTGCGGATGCTCGAGGAGCTGGGCCTGATCGAGTCGAGGCCGGACGAGCGTGACGGCCGGCTGCGGGTCCTGACGGCGACGCCGTCGGCCTGCTCCGCCCTCACCGAGCTGCGCAGCGACCACGCCTCGCGCCTGCGGACGGTCGTGGCCGAGCTCACGCAGGACGAGATCCACGCGGCAAGCAAGGTGTTCCGTCTGCTCTCAGAGGTCTGACCGAGAGCCCGGGCCGATCACGCGACGTGTCGGCCCGGGTTGTCGAGAGCGATATTCTGTGGTTCAGTCGAATGTCTTGACTTCGCGATTCGGCGTCCCAAGACCGTAAAGAACGGTACTTCGGATGAACTGGATCGCCTCCAACCTCGGATTGATCGTCGATCTGACGATCAATCACGTGCGTCTGGCGATCATTCCGATCATCCTCGGCTTCCTGATCGCGGTGCCGCTGGGCTGGGTGGCCAGCCGCAATCGCGTCGCCCGGACGTTCATCATCACGACGGGCAGCCTGCTCTACACGATCCCGTCCCTGCCGCTCTTCGTCATCCTGCCGGTCATCCTCGGCACCCGGATCCTCGATGACACGAACCTGGTCGTGGCGCTGACGATCTACGCGGTCGCGATCATGCTGCGCTCGGCGACCGACGCCTTCGGATCGGTCGATCGGTCGATCATCGAGTCGGCGAAGGCCATCGGCTTCTCGCGCAGCGGCCGGTTCTGGCGCGTCGAGTTCCCTCTCGCCGGCCCCGTGCTGATCGCCGGCCTCCGCGTGGTCTCCGTGTCGACCATCGCCCTCGTCTCGGTGGGCGTGATCATCGGCTCGGAGAATCTCGGCTACCTCTTCCAGAACGGCAAGCAGCGCGGCATCCTCGAGGAGGTCGTCGTCGGGATCGTCATGAGCCTGCTCATCGCTCTCGTCTTCGACCTGATCCTCGTGGCGATCGGGCGGGTCCTCATGCCCTGGAGCCGCGCCGCCGGCGTGCGCGGCACGAGCGGCGCACCGACCGACCCCGACCCCGCGACCGACAGTGTCAGCACCCGTCGGGTGCTCGCGCCCCCGGGGGCCGGTGTCCGATGAACTTCTTCCTCGACGCCATCGCCTGGATCCTCGACCCCGCCAATTGGGTGCCGGGCTCGCAGAGCCCGCTGCCCATCGGCGACCGACTCGTCGAGCACCTCATCTACTCGGGCGTCTCGCTCGTCATCGCGATGCTGATCGCTCTGCCGCTCGGCTTCTACATCGGGCACACGGGGCACGGTCGCCAGTTCGTGATCGGCTTCACCGGTGCGATGCGCGCTCTCCCGACGCTCGGGCTCCTGTTCTTCCTCACGATGGTGCTGCGCTCCGGTCTCAGCACCACTCCGGCCGTCCTCGTCGGCTCCGTCGTCGCTTTCGTGCTGCTGGCGATCCCGTCGCTGCTCGCCGGCGCCTACGCCGGGCTCGAGAGCGTCAGCCGCGAGTCGATCGATGCGGCGCGCGCGATCGGGATGACCGAGATGCAGATCCTCCGCAAGGTCGAGATCCCACTCGGGCTGCCGGTGATCATCGGCGGGATCCGCTCGGCCACGCTGCAGGTCATCGCGACCGTGACGATCGCGTCGTACGTCGGACTCGGCGGCCTCGGGCGGATCATCTCGTCGGGCATTGGCCTCAACGACTACACCGTGATCCTCGGCGGGGCGCTCCTGGTGACCGTTCTCGCGCTGAGCGTCGACGGCGTCTTCGCGCTCCTCCAGCGCCTCACCCGTACTCGGGGGCAGACGAGCCGTCCCCTCCGCAGTGTGCAGCGAAACAGGTCGGAGGCCGCTGTGGCGCCGATCGTCGACGAAAGGACCCCCGCATGACCTCTCGAGCCCGTAAGACCTGGCTGACGGCCTGCCTGCTCGCCGTCAGCACCACCGTCGCGCTCGCCGGCTGCGCGACCGCCGACCCGACGTCCTCGGGCGGTGACGCCGCCGAGGGCGACGCGATCGTCGTCGGCTCCTTCGCCTTCCCCGAGAGCGAGATCCTCGGCGAGATCTACGCGCAGGCGCTCGAGGCCGAGGGCTTCGACGTCTCGACCAAGTTCAACATCGGTCCGCGCCAGCAGACGATCCCCGCGCTGCAGGACGGGTCCATCAACCTCATCCCGGAGTACAACGGCAACCTGCTGGCGTACTACGACACGGCGTACGAGGAGCGGACGACCGAGGACGTCGATGCGGCGCTGCCGGATGCGGTGGGCGCGGACGACCTGCAGGTGCTCGACTCGGCCGAGGCCGAGGACAAGGACGCCTACGTGGTGACGAAGAAGACCGCCGAGGACAACGACCTGACGGCCATCGGCGACCTGAAGGCTCTCGAGCCGTTCTCCCTGGCGTCGAACCCGCAGTTCGGCGAACTCGGCTACGGGATCCCGGGGCTGCGCGACGTCTACGGCGTGGGCGTCGAAGCGGGACAGGTCACGTTCGTCCCGTACGAGGACTTCGGCGGTCCCGACACGGTGCAGGCGCTCGTCGACGGCACGGTGCAGGTGGCCGACATCTACACGACGTCGCCGGCGATCAAGTCCGAGGACCTCGTCGTCCTCGAGGACCCGGAGAACATGATCTCGGCGCAGAACGTCATCCCGCTGCTCTCGAAGGACATCTACACCGACAAGCTCGCCGAGGTGCTCAATGCGATCTCCGCGAAGCTCACCACCGACGACCTGATCGATCTGCGCGAACGGGTCGAGGGCGACGAGAAGGCGTCGGCTGCGACCGCGGCGGAAGAATGGCTCACCACCGCAGGTCTGCTCGACAAGTGATCGTGCGGACGGATCACGAGTCGGTGATCTGATCGAAGCCCCGCCGGCACAGCGCCGGCGGGGCTTCATCGTAAGCTGGCGAGCATGAGTGCCTCGTCCGACGAAGTCGCCCCGATAGACGGCGCCGCAACCCCTGACCTCGATCAGGCGATCTCGAGGGTCGAGCACGAGCTGGGCAGGCTCTTCGCCCGCATCCGGGTGAGCTGGCGCGAAGCCGCGACCACCGTGCATCCCGACCTGCAACCTCTCGGATACCAGGTGCTCACGTCGATCGCCACCGGCAAGGCGACCTCGGCCGGCGCCATCATCGAGCGCCTGCAGACCGACAAGTCGGCCGTCAGCCGGCACGTGCGCCAACTCGAGCAGCTCGGTCTCGTCGAGAGCGTCCCCGACCCGGACGATCGCCGCGCGCGGGTGCTCGTCGCCACGGAGCTGGCGCAGGAGCGGGTGGCCCTCGCCCGCGCTCGGTACGAAGAGCGCCTCGGCGAGAGGCTGCGCCGCTGGACGGCCGAGGATCTCGACCACTTCGCGGAGCTGCTCGCCGCCTTCGGCGACTGAGCCGAAGCGCGGCGGCCCGTTCGCCACGGGGGCTGGACGCAGACGCGAGCCCGGACGAGACTGATCTCACGACTACGGGAATGAGGAACAGTCATGGCATACAGGGTCGGATACTTCGTCGGAAGCCTCTCGTCCACCTCGATCAACCGCATCCTCGCGACGGCGCTGATCAGGCTGGCGCCGGATGATCTCGAGTTCTTCGAGATCCCGATCCGAGACCTCCCCCTCTACAGCCAGGACTATGACGCCGACTACCCCGCGGTGGCCGTCGATCTGAAGGAGTCCATCGCCTCGGCTGATGCGGTGCTCTTCGTGACGCCCGAGTACAACCGCTCGATCCCCGGCGGCCTCAAGAACGCGATCGACTGGGCGTCGCGGCCGTGGGGGCAGAACTCCTTCGACCACATCCCCGCCGCGGTGATCGGCGCCTCGGTGGGCGCGATCGGCACGGCGGTCGCCCAGCAGAGCCTGCGCGGGGTGCTGAGCTTCTGCAACGCCCGTCAGATGACGGCGCCCGAGGCCTACATCCAGTTCTCGCCCGACACCTTCGCCGATGACGGGACGGTCCACAACGAGGGCACCGCGACCTTCCTCCGCGACTACCTGGTCGAGTTCCGAGACCACATCGAACGCGTGCTCACGGTGCTGCCGCGCGACACCGACGTGTGAACCCGGGGGCGCGAGCCGCGTAGCCTGAACCACATGACGCTCACGAAAGCCCGCACCGCCGCAGAGGTCGTCGACTGGCGACGCCGTGTCTTCGCCCTCTACGACGCCGTGCGTCGGGCGGACTCCGCCGAAGACGCGCACGAGCTCTGGCGCATCGAGCGCGACGACCTGCTGCTGCACCATGCGGCGACCCCGCTGATGGCCGACGATCGACCGCTGTTCGAAGGGCTCCCGATCGCGTCGTACGATCCGCAGTGGCGCTTCGAGCTGCCGATCCTCGAGGCCGAGCCCGGGGGCTTCGAGTTCGCGACCGGCACCGACGGCGTGGTTCCCTTCGAGCGCATCGGCAGGGTCGAGGTCCCCGACACCGGGTCGCTCGACGTGTGGCGTCTGACGACCTACGGCGGCGGGATCTTCATCCCCGTGCGCGACGCTCTCGCCGGTCGTCCGGGAGGAACCTACGGAGGCGGCCGCTATCTGATCGACACGATCAAGGGCGCCGACCTCGGGTCGGATGCCGAGCGCGGCACGATCGTGCTCGACTTCAACTTCGCCTACAACCCCTCGTGCGCCTACGACCCGGCGTGGGCCTGCCCGCTCGCCCAGCCGGGCAATGTGCTCGAGGTCGCGGTGCCCGTAGGGGAGATGTACGGCCGCGTCGCCGACTGAGCATCCGGTCTGCATATCTCCGCAGGGGAATACTCGGCACCCCAGGGCGCTTGTCCCTGAGCGTGACCCTCTTCGAATCGGCCGTCTTCGGCGCCCTCCCGCTGTCCAACCGCGTCGTCATGGCGCCGCTCACCCGCACCCGTGCGGACGACGACGGTGTGCCCACCGAGACGATGGTGGAGTACTACCGCCAGCGCGCGGGCCAGGGTCTCATCATCTCCGAGGGCACGTGGCCGGCTGCCGAGGGCAAGTCGTACTCCGGGCAGCCCGGCATCGTCACTCCCGCGCAGATCGACGGATGGCGGCGGATCGCCGACGCCGTGCACGAGGCCGGCGGCACGATCGTCATGCAGCTGATGCACGGCGGCCGCGTCTCGCACCCCGAGATCTCCGGTGAGCCGCGTGTCGTGGGCCCGAGCGCGCTCGCCGCCCCCGGCCAGACGCACACCCCGGTCGGCAAGGTCGACATGCCGGTCGCTCACGCTCTCACGCTCGACGAGATCCCGATGGTCGTCGAGCAGTTTGTCCAGGCCGCACGCAACGCGATCGCCGCGGGCTTCGACGGCGTCGAGGTGCACGGCGCGAACGGCTACCTCGTGCAGGAGTTCCTCTCGCCGGTGTCGAACATCCGTGACGATCAGTACGGCGGATCGCCCGAGAACCGCGCGCGGTTCGCGATCGAGGTCACGTCGGCGGTGGCTGAGGCGGTCGGGGCCGACCGCACCGGCATCCGTCTGTCGCCGCAGCACAACATCCAGGGCGTCCTCGAGGAGGACGACGCCGACGCACTCGCCACCTACCTCGCCGTCGCCGAGGGCCTCGCACCGCTCGGCCTCGCATTCATCGACGTGCTCAGTGCCGTGCCGACCAGCGAGCTCGTGCAGAGCATCCGCCGCACGGCCGGTGCCCCGCTGATCGTCAATTCCGGATTCGCCGCGCAGACCACCCGCGACGAGGCCGAGATGCTCGTCTCGGAGGGATGGGCCGACGCCGTGGCAGCGGGTCGTCCGGTGATCGCGAACCCCGACCTCGTCGAGCGCTGGCGTCAGGACGCCGAGCTCAACGAGCCGCGCCCTGCGCTGTTCTACGGACGCACGGCCGAGGGATACACGGACTACCCGTCGCTCGAGACCGTGCGCGCCGACGCCTGACGCGCGCGGCTGCGCGAAGTACCCCTGTCGGCGCGGAATATCGGAGCGTACTGTGACCGCATGGTCACCGACGATCCCACTGTCACCAACCCCGATCACTACCGCACGCTCTGGGAGAACGATCTCGTGCGCGTGCTCGAGTACACGGATGAGCCGGGCGACCGCACGACTCCTCACGATCATCCGAACAGCGTGATGGTGACCCTCAGCGATTTCTCGCGCCGTCTGTCAGCGGGGGAGCGCACCTTCGACACGTCGTTGACCGCGGGTCAGGCCGTCTGGCTGCCGGCCCAACGCCACTGGGGAGAGAACACGGGGGCTACGTCGACGCACACCATCCTCGTCGAGTTGAAGGGCGACGCCGCGGGGGAGTCCGGCGGCGGCGCGCTCGGACCCCAGGTCTGAGTCGCTCGCGTCGTTCGGCTCAGCGCCGGACGACCCGCGCCCGGTTCTTTGCGACGCTGCTGAGGGTGGCGCGCACGGGCGTTCCCAGATACAGGCCGAGCGATGCGCCCGAAGCCAGTGCGATTCCGATCACCGCGGCATCGACCAGAGAGCCGCCGATGCCGACGACCCCGGATGCCGACCCTGCCGCGTGGATCATCTCGAGCAGGCCCTGGAAAACCGCGACACCGGGCACGAGCGGCACGATCGCGGCCGTGGTGACCGCGACCGACGGGACGTGCAGCTTCACCGCGATCAGCATCCCGATGAAGCTCGCGAGCAGGGCGCCGATCGCGCTCGCCGCAGCCGGATGCAGGTTCAGACCGACCATCGTCGAATAGCCGGCGATGGTGACGGCGCTGAGCAGCGCGCTGACGAGGATGATCCGAAGACCCGCGCCATTGAAGACGGCGACGGCGATCGCGATGATGATCGCCCCCGCGAACTGGTTCAGGAGCGGACCGAACGGGGCCGGGTCATCGGGCAGACCCATCGTGAAGCCGAGCACGCTGCCGAGTTCGAGGCCGACGAGGATGCCGATCACGACTCCGAGCGTCTGCATCGTCAGATCGAGGATGCGTCCGCCTGCGGTGAGCGCGAATCCGTCGATCGCATCCTGCGCGGCCCCCACCACGGTGAGTCCGGCGAGCATGAGCACGATACCCGACGCGACGATGATCGATGGTCGGATGCCGACGAAGGGCTCGATGCCGGCGGCCCCGAGGGCCGAGACGGCGACCGCGACGACCGTGGTGACGAACCCTCCGGCGATCTGACTGAAGAACAGCGGAACGCGCACGCGCGCGAGGCCGGCCTGGGTCAAGGCCGCGCAGAGCGCCGCGACGAACGTGAGACCGACGATGAGCGGCGAGGCCCCGAGCATGATGCTCACTCCGACGGCGAGCAGCGCTCGTGCCACGATGACCACCGGCTGCTGGTAGCCGAAGGGCACGCGCCGCAGGGCACGGAAGGTCGAGCGGGCCGATTCGAGATCCAGTCCGTCGTCGATGTCGGCGACCAGGGCCTGCACTCTCTGCAGCTTGGCGTGGTCGGGGGCGGCGACGCGCACGACCCGCACGAGCGTCTCGGGCCAGACCTCACCGCTCAGGTGGAACGAGACCGTGATCGAGTTGTAGGTGACATCGACCTGCACGTCCCGCATGCCGTACGCGGCGCAGATGCGGGTGATGGCCAGCGTGACCTCGTGCGCCGAGGCGCCGACCCCGAACATCGATTCGCCGATGCGGGTCGCGAGGTCGAGCACACGCGGCACGGTGCGTTCGTCGATGATCGGCATCGCCTCGGTGTGGGCGACGGATGAGGGATCGGTGTGCAGGATCCTGCGCACGGAGGCGAGCAGTCGCCGCTGGGGATTCGGGGACACGATCCCATTCTTCCTCCTCGCGACCGGTGCATCCGACGCCGCGAGGACTGGGGAGGAGAAGATCCGTCAGGCCTGCGCCGGAACCTCGACGCGCTCGACCGGCGGCGCCGTGCCTTCGGCCGGCTCGCTCACCAGGCGCAGACCGCCGGGGGCGTTCGCCGTGAACGCCAGCGCTTCGATCCACGCGCGGTTGATCTGCGGCTGACGGCTCCCGCTGTACTTGAAGACGAGGGAGCTGCCGGCGTGCACCCAGACAGTCGTCCGACCGCCGCCGACAGCCATGTCCTCGCGCCAGGAGAACGAGAAGGGCTCGCCTCTCCTGAGCTTCGCCGTCATCACGAGCTGCAGGTGCGTGAGCGCCCTGTCCTCGATGTCCGATTTGACGGTGCCCTCGTAGATGAACTTGCCCATGATGATCTCCCCAGTACGCCACAGTGCCCGCGAGACGAGGCGTATCGAATGATCACCGATGGTGGATCCAGTTTCCCATATTCCGATGTGCACCGCGCCTGTCGAACGTTCAGGAACCGCCTGTCAACCCTCTGTCACTTCGCGCGCCGTCGATGGAGGGTGGCCGTTCGACACGTAACGAGGAGGATGACGATGAAGGCACTCACCTGGCAGGGAACGCGCAACGTGGCGGTCGAGGAGGTACCGGATCCGACCATCGAGCACGCGACCGATGCGATCGTCCGGATCACCTCCTCGGCGATCTGCGGTTCGGACCTGCACCTCTACGAACTGCTCGGACCGTTCCTCGACAAGGGCGACATCCTCGGCCACGAGCCGATGGGGGTCGTGGTGGAGGTGGGCAGCGGTGTGCGCGACCTCGCGGTCGGCGATCGCATCGTCATCCCCTTCAACATCTCGTGCGGGCACTGCTTCTTCTGCCTGCGCGGCCTGCAGTCGCAGTGCGAGACGACGCAGGTGAAGGAGTACGGCAGCGGCGCTGCGCTGTTCGGCTACACCAAGCTCTACGGCCAGGTGCCGGGCGGGCAGGCCGAATACCTGCGCGTCCCGCTCGCCGACTACAACCACATCAAGATCGCGTCCGATCTCCCCGATGAGCGGTACCTGTACCTCAGCGACATCCTGCCGACGGCCTGGCAGGGTGTGGAGTACGCGAACGTGCCGGAGGGCGGGACGCTCGCGGTGATGGGGCTCGGCCCCGTCGGGCAGTTCGCAGCCCGCATCGGAGCGCACCGCGGATACCGGGTGCTGGCCGTGGACCCGGTCGCGGAACGCCGGGAGATGGCGGCACGCCACGGAGTCGAGGTCTTCGACCTCACGGATGACGTCGTGGCCGAGCTGCGGGACCTCACCGACGGACGCGGCGCGGATTCCGTGGTCGACGCCGTGGGCATGGAGGCGCACGGCAACGCCGGCGTCGCCCTCGTGCAGAAGGCCGTCGGACTGCTGCCGGATCCGGCCGCCCGCGCCGTGTTCGACAAGGCCGGGATCGACCGACTCGCCGCCGTGTACGCATCGATCGACGTCGTGCGCCGGGGCGGCATGGTGTCGCTCAGCGGCGTCTACGCGGGCGATGCCGACATCCTGCCGATGAAGACCCTGTTCGACAAGCAGATCGGCATCCGTATGGGCCAGTGCAACGTGAAGCGCTGGACCGACGATCTGATGCCGCTCGTCGAAGACCTCTCCGACCCCCTCGGCGTGATGGATCTGATGACGCACGATGCCCCGCTCGAGGATGCGCCGGAGCTCTATCGCACCTTCCAGCGCAAGGAGGACGGCTGCATCAAGGTCGTGCTGCGACCGTCTGCCGCGTGAGAGTCAGGCGGCGGCCCCGACACCCGGGGCCGCCGCCTGCGTCTGCTCGACGCGACCTCGGATGAAGAACAGGCAGATCACGCCGACGACGATCACCACGATGTTGCCGAGGTTCGCGATCGAGCCGAACGCGCTCTCCGCCGGGTACGCCGTGTGCAGGAAGATGCTCGGGTCGGTGCTGGCGTGCAGCAGGATCGGCGCGACGATGGTCCCGGTCACGCGCATCGCGAGGTACATGCAGATGCCGAACGCGAAGGTGTAGGCCAGCTGGATGAGGGTCGCGAACAGGGACTGGCCGGTGAGCAGATTGCCGGCGTGGAGCAGGGCGAACAGGGCCGAGGAGATCACCGCGACGACGAGCTCACGCTGACCCGCCTTGCGCAGCAGGTTCACCACGAGGCCGCGCGTCAGCACCTCCTCGGCGAAGCCGATGAACAGTCCGGCGAGGAGCCAGGTCGCGACGACCTCGAATCCGGCCGCTCCGTAGTCGATGGCGAACAGGTGGAGCACGTTGAAGAGGAGCACGACGGCGATCGCGATCCACATCCATCCGCGTCCGCGGATCGGCTGCGGACGGAAGATCTCACCCAGCCAGCCGACGGATGCCGCGAAGCCGATGAGCAGCAGGCAGCCGACGAGAACCGGGATCGCGTAGAACACGAGGATCCCCGCCGCGCTCTGCGGATCCTCGATCTGAGCCGCGAACGGGGTCAACAGCAGCGACAGCCCGTTGTAGAGCACGAAGTAGACGACCACGAGGATGACGGCCCGCCACCAGCCGCCCTGTTCCCAGAAGCGTCGCCAGGCGGACTGCGTCACATCGGTCATCGTGCATCCCTCCGCATCCGCGGAGGTCGCGGCTCACGACCCAATATATGGGCAGGAGCGGGTCAGGACGCGCGCCCCTCCGCGAGGTAGGCGAGACGGTGCAGGGTCTCGGAATTGCGCCAGCGCAGCAGGGGAGCGGTCAGCAGACCGGGCAGCAGCGTGGCGGGGCCGTTCACCGGTTCCTCGTCGATGCGCACCATCGTGCCGCCGTCATACGACCGCACCCGCAGAGTGACGCGGGCCTCGCCGATCGGCCAACCCTTCGCGCGCATGACCATGCGGTTCGGCGGCGACCATTCCTCCACCACGGTCGTGTCGTCGAGCAGAGCGGGCCAGACGCCGACCGAGTGATGCAGCTCCGCGCCCGGCTGCGGCCACGACTCATCGACGTCGCGCATGCGCGAGGCGCCCACCACCCACGCCGGGTACAGCCAACCGTTGCCCAGCACCCGGAAGACATCGTCGGGCTGACAGTCCATCGTGCGCACGTTCTTCGCCATGTCGGAACTCCTCTCGCGTCGTGACGATGATCGCGTGGCTTCCGATTCGCAGACAGGGGGTTGACGACCGCGCGTGGGGGAGTGCGGGTCGCGCGGCACGAGTGAGGCACTAGCACAGAGGCCCCGCTCGCGCCTCCCCCTGGTTCGGCGACCACGTCTCTGCGAACGTCGCAGCATGGCACTCATCGACATCCCCGCGCGTGCGGCGCGAAAGCTCGGCGCACTGGCACAGGACGACGCTCCCACCCTGCTGACCCGCGGCTACGGGTTCGGGGCACGGATCTGGCGACGGGTGCCGCCGGGTGCGAGATCGGCGCCGATGCGGCTGCTCGGCAGTGACGCGGTCTTCGTCAGGGGAGTGGAGGGGGTCGAGCTCTTCTACGACGAGACCCGCATCGCGCGCTCCGGAGCCATGCCCGCGATCGTGCAGGAGAGCCTGTTCGGGCACGGCTCCGTGCACAGCCTCGACGGCACAGCCCACCGGCACCGCAAAGCCGCCTTCGTCGGCGCCCTCTACGAGGACGAGCAGGTCGCACGACTCACGCCCTGGCTCGAGCGCGAATGGCAGAGCGAGCGCCGGGCGTGGCTCGACGGCGGCACCCGCAGCGCCTACGACGCGGCCGTCGGCGCGCTGGGCCGGGCGATCATGGGCTGGGCGGGTGTGCCGGGCACCCCGGCGGCCCAGACCCGATGGGCGGCGCGGCTCGCCCAGATCGTCGACGGCTTCGGCTCGCCGTACTCGCCGGTGTACATCGCCGCCCTGGCGAACCGGTGGTGGTCGGACCGTCATTCCGCTCGGCTCATCGAGGCGGTGCGGCACGGCTCGCTGCGCGCCGAATCGGGCACGGCGCTCGAGGTGTGGGCGCATCACCGCGACGAGGACGGCGAGCTGCTCCCGGCGCGCGTCGCCGGTGTCGAGCTGCAGAACAGCATCCGTCCGATGATCGCAGTCGCCCGGTTCGTGGCCTTCGCCGCGAAGGAGCTGCACGAGCGTCCCGACTGGCGCGAGCGCATCGCGGCCGAGGCCGTCGAGCGCGGGTCGGTCGTCGGCGGACCGCTGTCGATCATGTTCGCGCAGGAGATCCGTCGCACCTCTCCCTTCGTTCCGATGCTTCCCGGTTGGGCCACTGCGGACATCGAGATCGACGGTCAGACGGTGGATGCCGGAGGACGCGTCGTCCTCGACCTGCAGGGCACCAACACGGACGACCGCTTCTGGGCGCGCCCCCAGCGGTTCGACCCCGAGCGCTTCCGCGACATCGAGGACTACGAAGCGCTCGCCGCATTCGTTCCTCATGGTGGCGCCGACGTCCCGACGGGTCACCGCTGCCCGGGCGAGAAGCTCGCGATCGCAGGGCTGGCCGCGGCGATCACGGTGCTCAGCGACCCCGACCTGCGGATCCTCGACGAAGGGCTCGACGTCGACCGGCGTCGGCTGCCCACCAAGCCGCGGTCCGGCGGTGCGGTGCGCTCGGCGGCATCCGTATCGGCATCGTCATCGGCACCCGCGTCCCGTGGGTGCCCCTTCCACTGAGTGGGTGAGCGCGTTCTGTCAAGGGGCGCGCATCGGCTGTTCCGCCCCGGCATGCTGACCGGACTGGCCACACCGACGAAGGGAGCACCATGTCAGACATCGAATCCACCCCCGACGACGAGCGATCCGAGGCGGACGAGACGCCGATGATCCCCGACGAGCTCGCGCCGCGTCAGCAGTCCGAGGACCCGGTCCCGAACGATCCGGACGCCGCGGGCTCGGAGGACGGCGACGACGAGGACGACCTCTGACGCCTGCCGCGAGCGGCCGGTCGCCCCGAGCGATCGGCTACGGCGCCCGCCGCACGGACTCCCCCTAACTGGTGCGGTGGGCGTCCTGCCGTCCGGGGTCTCGCTCCGAGCACGGTCAGTCGCGGCCCGAGGTGTCGACGCCCTGGGGGAGCTCCTCCACCGGGACGACGACGACATCCTGCACCTTCCAGTCGAGGTCGGTGATGCGCGTCGCGAGGTCGGTGACGTCGCCCATCGACACCTTTCCGCGATGCGGGACGACGAACGCCTCGATGTGGAAGACCTGCCCCTGATCCCGCATCCGCACTCCCGCCTCCGTGACCCAGGGGCGGGAGCGCATGGTCGAGATCACGTCACCGGCGAGCGGATGCGGGTGCTTGCTGTCGTACGTCCTGGCGCGCTGGTCCATGAGATCGATCACGGCGGTCTTGGTGTTGCGCCAGCCGTCCCACACGATCCCGAGCGAGATCACGAGAGCCGCAGCGCCGTCGAGCCACCACACGCCGGCACCCACACCGAGCACGCCGACGATCGAGGCGACCGTGGTCTGCCAGTCGGCCTTGGCCATGTCGGCGTCGGCGAAGAGCAGCTTGTTGTGAAGCACGGGCGCGAGCTTCGCCTTCGCCGGTCCGTAGAAGAACACCGGCCCGACGATGACCACGGCCATCACGGCGACCATCAGCCAGCCGAGCCAGATCGTCTGCCCGAACAGCTGCACCGTGCCGATGGTCGGGTGCTCGCGGGCGATGAGCCCGGTCACCGCTTCGATCGCCAGATTGAGTCCGACCGCCAGCAGGGCGACGCCCGCCACGAGGTGTCCGATTCCCATCACGCGGTGCAGGCCGTAGGGATGCTTGACCGAGGGGCGCTTGCGGATGAAGATCAGCGCGACGAGGAAGGCGATCTGCGGGATCAGCGACAGCATGTCCTCGATCCACGCGGTGCGCATCGCCTGCGAGTTGCCGACGACCAGGGCGATCACCGCGATCGTCACCGACGTGTAGGCGATGGTGAACCATTCCCACCCGATCGCTCGGCGGAGCGCTGCGCGCTGCTCGTCTGGCAGCTCGGTGCGGCCGATCCGCTGCACGGTCATCGCGACCCCCACCGCCTCGTCGAGGTGACGTTCGAGAGCGCTGAGGAACGCGTTCTCGCCGAGTGGCACGAGCATCACGATCTCGCGACCGTCGGCTCCGTCGATCTCGGGATAGCCGCGGGTGACCCCGGCCTTGTCGATCCAGGGGGTGTCAGAGGTGAAGCCGCCCGCCACGAGGTCGAGGTCGCCGCGCTCGAGCATCCCGACCAGCGTCTCCTCCGACCCGTAGGTCCAGTCGATGTCGGCGTCGATGCTGTCGGCGAAGCCTGTCACGAGGTCGGCGATGCTTCCTGTGGGGGTGTCGCGATCGGTGTCGACCAGCCCGGGATCGGCCGAGACGCCGACCCTCAGGTCAGCGCCGGTCGCCGACGCGAGAGTGCCGTCCGGGTCGGCCGGGATGGTCAGGCCGCAGCCCGAGAGTGCGGCGGCGAGCAACAGCGCCACTGCGGCCGAGACGGCGCGGCGGGGAGTCCACGTCGATGCGTTCACGACGACATGGTGCCCCCGCAGGGCGGCGGTGAGAACCGGGTTGACGCCCGATGTGGCGCGGAGTATGCCGCTGGCGTGAGCCGGGGTCGGTGTCCTCATGCCGCTCGACGACGGTGATCCACCGGTACGGTAGGGCACATGTCACAGGCCCTCCGCACGTTCGGGCGCATCCTCGCCCGACACTGGCCTGCGCTCATGGCCTGGTATCTCGGGGGCGAGGCGCTGCATCGCGTACTGATCGAGCTCGCCGGCTTCGTCGGCGGTCACACCACGCTCGGGGGCCTGCTGCTGCTGCCGCTGGCGGTCGCCGCCCGACTCGTCGCGTACGTCGCGATGTATCTCACTGTGCGCCCCTCCTTGCCGCACAGCCGGAGGGAGGATGCCGGTGGCCTCCGCGAGTTCGCCTCCGCGACTCTCGCCGCGATCCTGCCGTTCTTCGCCTTCTACACCGCGTGGGGTCTGCTCGATGCCGACCAGATCGAGTTCTTCCAGATCGCGAGCGCGATCGCGCTGGCCGATTCCGGGTACGACCTCGTCCAGATGGGCGATCGCGGTGGTGTCATCGCGGTCGGCGTGCTGCCGGTGACGGTGCTCGTGATCGCGTTGATCGCACGACTGCTCTTCACGCGCTTCGCCGACCGGCTGCCGCGGTGGACGATCATCCTGGCCACCTATGCCGAGGTGCTGTGGACCTTCATGCTCTTCACACTCGTCGCACGGTGGTGGGTCAGCGTCCTGGACTGGTTCGGTGAACGAGAGGCGGCCGGGTGGCTGCAGAGCCTCGGCGACTGGTTCTCGGTGAACATCGAACCCATCGCCGCCGTATGGGAAGGGGCGACCTGGCTGGCCGGAATCCTCGTCGCCGCACTCCTCGTCCCCGCGGCCTGGCTCACGGTCGCCGGTGTGATCTTCGGCACGACCTTCGACTCGACTCCGCCGTTCGCACGCGTCGGCGGGGAGCGGCGCGAGGGGCGGCGCTGAGCATCGCGCGCACGCTGGTGATGCGACTCGAAGGCCTCTGGGCTGCCGTCGCGGTGATCTGGCGTGGCGGGCCATTGCTCTTCGGCGTCTACGCACTGGCCTACGCCGCGTGGGGCTTCGCCGAGCAGGCGGGCACCCGGGGAGTGCTGCTGCTGATCGGGGGCCACGAATCGTCGTTCTGGGCGGGGTTCTTCCCGCTCGTCACCGTCGCCATCGGTGCCGTCGCCGAACCGCTCAGGGTGGCGATCGTCGCCACGGCCTATGACGCCGTCATCGGCCGGCCCCGGTCTGGCCTCGACACCCGCCCGTCAGGGCTCGATACGGAAGCGGGCGAGGTCGTCGTCACTGCCCTCGATGTCGAGCAGGAACGGGCCATCGGCGTCGTCGGGAAGCAGGAAGGTCAGCAGGATGCGGTACGACGCCGGCTCGGCGATGCATGAGCTCTCGCCCTCGTCGTAGGGCACATCGAGGTCTGCGCGAGAGCTGAGCCAGGTGCGATCGGCGTCGATCTCTGCGAGCGTCGTCTGTCCGCAGAGCGATGCCGCGGATCCGCCGCTCGACGACAGTCGGACGCTGAGGGTGCGGGTCCCCGCAGGCGCCTCGAACTCCGCCCATTCCGTGGGCCCGAGCGTGAGGGTCTGTCCGGCGATGTCGACCGTCGTGTCGGCGTCGATCACCCGATCCGTCGGCCGGATGCTCGGCGCGATGTCGAGCCATGCCGTGGCGCTGACCATCGCGACGGCCGCGATCGCCAACGCGATCAGCCCGGTCCGCTGCGTCCGCCACCAGCTCATGGGATCCGCAGTTCGGGGTCATCGAGCTCGAGACTCGGCGTGCGAGGAAGGTCGTCCAGTTCGACCGCGATCGCGATCACGTCGTCGAGCTCGGCGGTGAAGTACGAGGAGATGAGACGCAGGTCCGCCTGCCCCGATGTCAGATCCGGTGGCAGCTCGAAGGCCAGCGTCCCGACCGTGTCGATGCCGAGTCGCAGCGGGGTCGACGTCAGCGTCGCGTCGGGTCGCTCGCTGGCCTGGAACACGCGATCGTCGATCGTCAGCGTCGCGAGCTGGATGGCGGCATCCACCTCCGTGCGGGGCGCCGAGGCGATCACCGTCACGACGAGCCAGTTCCCCTCCGCGCTCCAGTCGCCACCGGACACCGCCACCTGGTCCGCGAACGTCGCGTCCGTCGCTGCCGCGATCAGAGTGCGGGATTCGACGGGGTCGCCGAAGGCGCCACGCACGACGGTCGGACCGATGACGTCGTCATCGGTCGGGGTGACGGCGGTCAGCACGCCGGCCGCGACCACCAGCGCAGCGCCGACCAGCCAGGGGGTCGCGCGTCTCATCGTGTCTCCTGGGCGGTGACCGAGATGCGTGCGCTGAGGGCGGCAGGGCGCCACGTGACCGCTCGTGAGGAGAGGATCACCGCTCCACGCTGGATCTGCACCTCGTGCACGTCGAGCGCGACGGAACCGTCGAGGAACGCGTCCTCGGGTATGGTCCAGGCGAAGGTCACCTGGCTGGGGACGCCCGGCTGCAGGATGACCTGGCCGGATGACCCGTCCGCTCGCCAGACCGCCACCGAGTCACTCGCGGGGACGCCTGCGAGGTCGAGAAGCGGACGGCCGGTGTTCACGAACCCGGTGCTTATGCGGTCGACGGTGGTGCCGACTCCGATCGGAGCATCCGAGAGATTCTCCATACGCGTGCTCATCACGAGCAGCTTCTCGCCGGGCTCCGCCTCGAGATACTCCGACTCGACCTCGGTGGCGAACTCGGCGTCGAGCACGGTGATCGCGTACTGCGAGGTGCGCACTTCCTCATCCGCGCCGAGCAGCGTCGGCGAAGCCTCTGCACGGGCGAACCCGCCCATCGCCGCGACGACGATGGCCACGGCGGCGACCGCGACTGCGGCGAACCAGATCCATCGGGGCAGCTCGGCGATCCCGCGCGTCCACCGGGAGGCAGCGTGCCGCACGACCTGCGCGGGCGCCGGGCGCGAGGCCGCAGGCGTGGCGCCACCGTGATCCCCCGTCATGCTCACGGGGCCAGCATATCGATGTGCATTGCTGAGGCGACGGTCAGCGATCGCAGGTCTCGAACACGTACCCGTCGTCTGACGGCGTGACGAGGTCGCGGTCTCGCAGCACCATCGACGAGGGGGCGTCGTCGTCGGCGCACATCTCGTCGAACGACCGCGGCAGCTCGTCGGAGTACTCGATGTCGATCACGGCGTCTCCGTAGACGTCGGTGAACGCCCCGCACTCGTCGAAGACGCTGCACTCCTCGACGACGGCGAAGTCGAATCCTGCGTGCTCGCGCAGCACCGGTGCGTCTTCGGCGGCGTTCTTCTGCCCGGCCGCGAGTCCGGAGTCGTGGGCGACGTCGACCAGCAGCGCCGCGAGGGCGAGGTTGTCGTCGAGAGTGAGCGCGTCGTCCGAGCGGGTGTACGAGTCGAGGTTGTCGAACTCGACCGCGTCGAATCCCGACTCGGCGCACCCCTCGATCCACGGTCCGGCGATCTCGGCGATGCGCTCGCGGCGCTCGTCCGTCGACGTGTCGAGCAGAGCCTCATCGGGCCAATCGGGGTCGAACACCGGCTCGCCGTCGCTTTGCAGCACGAGGTCGTCGGGCCAGGTGTCGAGCTCGCCCGGCTGGGTCTGGAATCCGTTCACATAGCAGACCGAGTACAGCCCGTCGGCGGGCTCATCCGAGCGGTCCCGGCCGACGATGCCGACTCCGTCGGCGGGGTCGTAGCCGCCGCCGAGCTGATAGTCGGGGGTCGCTCCCGCGGGGGGAAGGGCGAACTGCGCCGGAGGGTCGGAGATGGTCGTGACGCACCCTGTGAGCGTGAGGACCAGCACGGCGATGGCGGCGACCTCGACCGTGGCGCGCCTCAGCTGCCGGCCCCGTACAGTGCGGCGATCTCTTTCGAACCCATCCCTTGAGAATACGTCTCATGCTGGGGCCAGCCGGCGGGGGAGTCCTCCCACTCCTCCTGTCGGCCGAAGGGCAGCAGATCGACGAGACCCTGCAGCTGGCTCATGCGCTCGGTGCCACGGCCGTTCGTGTGCCACGTGCGATAGACCGTGTCGCCGTCGCGGAGCAGCACGTTCACGCCGAAGCCCTCGTTCGGCCCGGCGTCCATGTCGGCACCGAAGGTGCTGTCGGCGCTCGAATACCAGGTCATGCGGTTGCCCACCCTGTCGCGGTAGGCAAGTGCCTCATCGATCGGTCCGTTCGTCACGATCACGAAGCGGGCGTCGTAGTAGCGCTCGAGGAAGTCGAGGCGGGTGAACTGCGACGTGAAGCCGGTGCAGCCGGGGCATTGCCACTCATTGCCGTCGGTCCACATGTGGTTGTAGACGATGAGCTGGCGGTGCTCGCCGAAGATCTCGGGCAGCCGCACCGGCCCGTCTTCGCCGACGAGCGTGTAGTCGGGCAGCTCGACCATCGGCAGTCGTCGTCGTTGTGCCGCGATCGCATCCAGTTCTCGCGTCGCCGCCTTCTCACGCACGCGCAGTGCGTCGAGCTCGCGACGCCACGTGTCGACGTCGACGACGGGCGGAAGGGGCGTCTGGGGCGTGCTCACGGTGGACCTCCGGGTGCTCGGTAGGACGATGCCCCCAGTGTGCGCCCGACCACCGACATCGTCAACCGATCGGCGAGGGTGCCCCGTCGACGGCCGGAGCCTCGGCCTCCTCGGCCGGATTGCGGCGGATGCCGATCCACGACACCACACCGCCGAGCACGAGCAGTGCGGCGGTGACCCAGGCCGCGTTGTGGAAGCCCGCGAGATCGAGCGTGCCGCCGATGATGGTCGACAGCATCGCGACGACGAGCAGCCCGGCGACGCGGGAGACCGCGTTGTTGACCGCGGAGGCGATGCCCGAGCGGGATTCGTCGATGGCGCCGAGGATCGCCGAGGTGAGCGGAGCCACGGTGAGCGAGAGCCCGAGCCCGAGCACGATCATCGCCGGCAATACCTGCCACCAGTAGTCGAAGTCCTCGCGGACGAGCAGCAGCATCAGCGCGCCGACCGCCATGATGAGCGGACCGACGGTCATGAAGATGCGGGGCCCGAAACGACCGGCCCAGGATCCGGCGCGCGAGCTGACGAGGATCATCAGGATCGTCATCGGCAGGCTCGCGAGGCCGGCCGCCGTGGCACTGAGACCTGCGCCCTGCTGCAGGTAGACGCCGACGACGAAGCCGTTGAGCGACAGTGCGGCGTAGACGAAGAGGGTGGCGAGGTTGCCCCAGGCGAAGTCGCGCACCCGGAACAGCGACAGCGGCATGAGCGGGGAGGCCGAGCGCTGCTGGCGCACGAGGAACCAGGCGAACAGCGCCGCTCCGGCGATGCCGGGCATCCAGATCGCGGGGGACTGCCACCCGAGGTTCGGCTGCTCGATCAGCGCGAAGACCACAGCGCCCAGACCGATCGCGCACAGCGCCCCGCTGAGCCAGTCGACCCGCACACCGCTGGGGTGCTCCTTCAGCTTCAGGCGCGAGAGCAGCACGAGCGTGACGGCGATCGGCACCACGTTGATGAGGAAGACGAATCTCCACGAGAGGAAGTCGACGAAGAGCCCGCCCAGCAGGGGGCCGACCAGCTGTGCCGCCGTCGTGAACGCGGTCCAGACGCCGATCGCCCGGGACTGCACGTCGGCGCGCATCGTCGCCGTGATCAGCGCGAGCGAGCTGGGCACGAGCAGCGCACCCGCGGCGCCCTGCGCCGCGCGCGCGATGATCAGGATGAGGGGATCGGGTGCGGCGGCCACCGCGACGGATGCCACGCCGAAGGCGATCAGGCCGATGCGCATCACGAGCACCCGGCCGTAGGCGTCCGACAGCGACCCCGCGAGCAGGATCAGCGCGCTGAGGGTGATGAGGTACGCGTCGACCACCCACTGCTGAGTGGTGATGCCGCCGCCGAGCTCTCGGCTGATCGCGGGCAGGGCGACGGTCACCACGGTGCCGTCGAGGAAGGTCACGAAGGACGCGAGGACGGCGACGGATATCACGAGCCGCTGCAGCGGCGCGAAGCGAGAGGATGCCACACGGCGACACTACTGCCGCCAGGAGACCTCCGGGGCGGTCAGCGGGTCGCGGTGCTCGTCCGATACAGCTCGCGGAGTCCGGCGGCGCCGCCATCCGCGTAGGCGCGGTGCTGGCGCTGGGCGCCGGTGCCCTCGGATCGGAGGCGGGCGAGGCCGTCGACCACGAAATCGTCGTCGCCGAGCTGGGCGAGCGCCGGGCGCAGCCGTTCGAGCAGCCGGTCGGCGATCGTCCAGGCCGGTTCGATCGATCCGTTCACCGGGTCGACGAGGCGAGCATCCGTGCCGTATCTGGCCGCGGTCCACAGCGAGGCGTCGATCGCGTCGAGGCTCAGACCGTGACAGTCGTCGAGGGCGTCGCTCACCAGCAGCGCGCGAGTCAGGGCCACGGCGAGCAGCGTGTCGTCGACCGTCAGCTGCGCATCGAAGACGCGCACCTCGACGGTGGGGAACCTCTCGGACAGGCGGACGGTCCATGACAGCGAGCTGGCTTCGGCGATGGCCCCCATCGACACCAGCTGATCGACGTGCGAGCGGTAGTCGCTCAGATCGTGGAAGAGAGGAGGACTCCACGAGGCAGGAAGTCGACGGATCAGGATGCTGCGCCAACTCGCGTAGCCCGAATCCCGCCCGTGCGCGAACGGCGCATTGCCGGTGATGGCGAGCAACGGAGGCAACCAGGCCCGCACGCGGTTGACCACGCGGACGCGCTCCTCCTCGTCCGGCACCTCGACGTGGATGTGCAGGCCGTTGACCTCGTGCTCGCGCGTGATCTCGACGAGCTGGGCGGACACCGCGTCGTAGTGGGGCGACGACGAGACCACGAGGCGGTTGGGCGAGATGAAGGGGGTGCCGGAGGCGGCCACGATCGATCCCTGCTCCGCAGCGACCTCGCCGAGAATCCCTCTCGTGCGACGCAGCTGCCCCTCGGCATCCGCTCGCGTGACGCACGGCTCGGTCGCCGACTCGAGCTGGCAGGTCAGATACTCAGGGGTGAGACCGGAGCCCGCCGCGTCGAGGATGCGCTCGCGCGTCTCGGGAGTCATGGCCGACGGCACGAGTGTCTGCTCGTCGAGGAGGACGAACTCCTCCTCGACACCGAACCGGGCCACAGACGCGGACCTAATGATCGCGCAGCGCCGAGATGAGCTCGGCCTTGCGCTTGCCGCTGTAACCGGTGAGGCCGATCTCCTTGGCGCGTTTGCGCAGTTCGTCGACGGTCCAGTCCTCGTAGTCGCCGTGCTCGCCGCCTCGGCGCCCGACCGTGCTGCGGCCGTCTCTGGCTGCGGCGTTCGAGATCCTGGCGGCCTTCTCCTTCGAGGCGCCGTCATCGCGGAGCTCTTCGTACAGCTCCGGATCCTTCAGTGAGTTGTTCCTGCGTCCTGGCATGTCGTCTGCTCCTCTCGCACGGCGGGAAGCCCCGCGTCAAGGCCCTCCGGTGACAGGCCCCGGGGGTCTAGGTTGAGTGACCGATGGGCGCACTCCCCCGCGCCCCCAAGAAGGGAAAGACCGATGAACATCCTGCTGATCATCATCATCGTGGTCGCCATCATCCTGGCGATCACCGGCGGGCTCGTGCAGTCCCTGCAGTTCCTCCTGTGGGTCGGCCTGGTGCTGCTGGCCATCGCGGTCATCGCCTGGTTGATCCGAGCGATCTCCGGCAGCCGCACCCGCTGATCCACGCAGTGAGGCCCGCTTCGGCGGGCCTCACTCCGTTTTCAGGGATCAGTCCCGGGAAGCGTCCCGCAGGCCGTCGCCGACGTTGTGTGCGGCGTCCTTGACGTTCTCTCCGGCCTGCTTGACCGAAGCCTTCGTCTGGTCGGCGCGACCCTCGGCTTCGAGGCTCTCGTTGTCGGTCGCCTTTCCGACGCCCTCCTTGATCTTTCCGCCGGCCTTCTCGGCTGCGTTCTTGATGTCGTCTGCTCCACTCATGGCGCGATTCCTTTCATCAGTCGATCAATGGATGTCCACCGTCGCACGGACCGAGAATCCTGCACACGGGATTGACAACCGCGGTCGGGCGTGACAGCGCCACCTCCCCGTCGACGCGGACGTCGGCGACGACTAGCCTGGCCCCAGGCGGGTGGTCCTGCCCGCTCTCACCTCGGCTGCGGTCGACGAAGGAAGCGGTAGAACATGGACTCGATGATGATGGGCGCCATGCGCTCGAACATGATGTCGATGCCCGACATGGCGACCATGGACATGTCGGTCATGCAGGCCTGCATGGACGCGTGCTCGGCCTGTGAGCAGGCGTGCACGGTGTGCTCGACGCAGATGATGGACTGCTCGCCGGCATGCATGAACTGCGCGGACATGTGCAACACCATGATGCGGTCGATGATTCGGATGCAGGGCATGACCCCTGCGTCGATGATGGCGATGCTCGACGCCTGCATCGCGATGTGTCAGACGTGCATGGACGAGTGCATGGCGCACGCCGACCACAGCGAGGTGTGCAAGATGTGCGCTCAGACCTGCAAGGACTGCATGGACGCGTGCATGGCCGTCAAGGACATGATGATGGCGACCGCCTGAGCGGCAGCGAGTCGCACGGCGCCCTCAGGAGAGCGCGACGTTGAACTGCGTGCGACCGACGGCCAGCACGCCGTAGCGCACGTGCAGCGCGATCGGCGTGCCCGCAGGAGCCTCGAGCGCTGCGCCGCCGCTGTTCCACAGTGCGTGAGTAGCCCCGTCGAGGGTGCGCACGCTCAGCTCGCCGGTCGCCGCGTCGGCGTGCTCGACGATCGCGTCGGCCCACTCGGTCGGGGTCGCCGACGCGATGCGCGCCTGGATCAGGTGCAGCGCGTGACCCGCCTCGAACGAGGAGCACGCGAAGCCGTGGCGGCACATGCACGCAGAACGCTCACGCACCGAGAGAGGCGAAAGGCGGTTCAGCGGCGTGGACACGGTGGTCTCCTTCATGAGCGGACGTTCCGGCAAGAGTAGGTCGGCCGTGGCAGCGAGGAAACCCGAGCCGACATGCTCCGAAACAAACGGGCGTAGACTCTCGGGGTGCTGTTGTCGAAGAGCGCTCTCCGGATTCCGGATCGAGCGCGGAATGGAGCCGTGGGCGCGTTCAGCGCCACGGACAGAGGCTGACGATCGGCCGGAGGCGGAACATCCCGTCCCCGGAACCACGTCGTACCCGGCATCCGTGCGGATGCCGTCCTCCAATCCTCTTCCGCCGCCCTCTGCGGCCCACACGAAAGCACCGACGCATGCGTCCCATCGACGAGCGCACCCTGCGCGCCTCCTTCATCAACGCCTCCCGCAAGGAGGTCTCCGATCTCACCCTGCCCGCCGGCTTCGCCGACCTCGACGTCGAGAAGCTCGACTACCTCGGCTGGGTCGACCCCAAGCTCCCTCGACGTTCCTATGTCGTCGCCTGGGTCGATGACGTCCTCACCGGCGTGATCCTGCAGCGCGCCGAGCAGCGCGTCACGGCCAGAGCCCAGTGTTCCTGGTGCGAGGACGTCACCCTGCGCAACGACGTGCAGCTGTACGTCGCCCGCAAGGCGGGTCCGGCCGGCCGCAAGGGCGACAGCATCGGCACTCTCGTCTGCGCGGAGTTCGGATGCTCGCAGAACGTGCGCGTGCTGCCGCCGCTCGCCTACGAGGGCTACGACCGCGAGCTCGCCCGCGAGATGCGCATCCTGAAGCTCCAGGAGCACGTGAGCGCGTTCATCGCGGGTGTGAAGGGCTGAGATGCGTGAAGGGTCCGTCCTCCCTCAGGAGGACGGACCCTTCACCGTCGTGTCGGATGCCTCGTCGGTTACGGCTTCTTCTTCCAGCCCGCACGCAGGCCCTCGAGGAACTCGACGGATGCGGGATCGTCGATGCGGTGGATCTCGTGACCGAGCTCCTCGAGCCACGCGGCGCCGCCGGTGCCGGTGCCGGCGCCGATCACCACGCGGCTGATGCCGAACTGTCGGATCAGGCCCGAGCAGTACCAGCATGGCTCCGCGGTGGTGACCATCGTGGTCCCGGCGTACGACTCGCGGTAGGCGGCGTCGGAGAAGGCCTCGGTCTCGGCATGCGCGGAAACGTCGCCGTGCTGAACGAAGCGGTTGCGGCCGAGACCGAGGACCTCTCCATCCGGCCCGATCAGCGCGGATCCGATGGGCTGCCCGCCCTCTTCGGCGCCGGCTCGCGCCTCGGTGAGGGCGATGTCGATCCACGTGCGGGCGATCTCGTCGGTGATCTCCACGGGGGAGTCGGTGGTGTCGGTCATGGTGGTGCGTCCTCTCTTTAGGGGTGGGGGACCGACACCGTTGTCGGGTGAGCTATCGGGATGAGTCAGGAGTGGCCGTCGTCGTACGCCGGATCCGTGATCTCGCGCACACGGTGCAGGTGCTCGAGGGTGAGATGCGCGGCGGCGTCTGCATCCTGTCTGCGAACGGCCTCGAGGATCTTCGAGTGATCGTCGTTGGCGGCATCCCAGGTGCCCGGTTTCGGCTGCAGCATGTTGGGTCGCGAGATCGACAGAACTGGAGCGAGCATCAGCTCCAGCACCGTGTTTCCCGTCGCGCGCAACAGCGTGAGATGGAATTCGTGGCTGTGCTCGCCGCGGCTCCAGCCGGTGCGGTCCTGGCGCTCGGCGTCGACGAGCGCCTGCAGCGCATCGAGATCCTCGTCGGTGCGACGCTCCGCGGCCTGTCGCGCGCACGGTACCTCGAGCATGATGCGCGCCTCGGTGAGTTCGGCCGGCGAGATCGAATCGCTGCCCACGAGCAGACCCAGGCGGGACTCCAGGAACTCGCTCACGTCGTCGACGGCGACCTGGGCGACGAAAGTTCCGCCGTTCACCCCGCGCTCGGTGCGGACCAGCCCCATCGAGCTCAACATCCGCAGAGCTTCGCGAACCGTATTGCGTGAAACGCCGAAGGCTGCCGCGAGAGAGGACTCGACGGGCAGTCGCTCGCCCGGGGCAAGTGATCCGTTCAGGATCAGCAGCTTCAGCTGACTCGCGATCTGGTCGTAGGCGGGACGAATGCGAGCGAGTGCGAGGTCCGTGTCGAGGGGCATCCGGATTCCTTTCGATCGGGCGACATCAGGAACCATATCGGCTCTTCTCGACCTCTGGCAACGATATGTCCAATGTTTCTCCAGGATGCCGAAAACGAGGTGACTGTGAACCACGAGAAACGCATTCGAGACCCGTATTTAACATTCTCGAAACCCATGACCCCGCGGATTGAAGCCAGTATCGGCTGTATCGGAATATGTCCGATGTTTTAATCGCCGCTCGATGGAGAGCTCCCACGACCATCGAGAGGAGAGACATGCCGAGATATGTCGCCCGCAAGCTCGCTCAAGCCGTGATCACCGTTTTCGCCGTCATGACGATCGGTTTCTTCCTGGGCAGGCTCAGCGGCAAGCCCGGTGCGCTGATCCTCCCAGAGGGAGCCACCCAGGCCGAGATCGACGCGTTCAACGCCAATCTGGGGTTCGACAGGCCCCTGATCGTGCAGTACGGCGACTTCCTCGCCGGACTTCTCCAGGGAACGGTCGGGGAGTCGTACCGACAGAAGGTGCCCGCTCTGGATCTCCTGATCGACAGGGTGCCCGCGACGTTTCAGCTGGCGATCACGTCGTTCGTCGTCGGACTCGGCGCCGCCCTGATCGTCGCCCTCATCATCTTCATCACTCGATGGAACTGGCTGCGGCTGAGCCTGCTCTGGCTGGGATCGCTGCGACAGGCCGTTCCCGACTTCCTCTTCGGGGTGATCCTCGCTCTCGTCTTCTCGGTGATGCTGGGTCTGCTGCCTTCGCTCGGCAACCAGGGCCCGCAGAGCCTCGTGCTTCCCGTGGCTTGTCTCGCCACCGCTCAGTTCGCTCTGTACCTGCGACTCATCGGCTCAGCGCTCGGTGAGCAACAGGGTCTCGACTACGTGCGAGCCAGCTATGCCCGCGGACAGGCGCACCCGATCGTCGTCGTCAGACAGATGATGCCCAACGCGCTCGTCCCGGTGCTGACCATCGCAGGACTCAACCTGGGTGGTCTGCTCGGAGGCACCGTGATCGTGGAGGCGGTCTTCGCCTGGCCGGGAATGGGGCAGGTCCTGTTGCAGGCCGTCAACGGACGCGACTTCCCGGTCGTGCTCGGTGGGCTCGCCGTCGTCGCCGTGTTCTTCGTCGCGGTCAACTTCCTCGTCGATCTCGTCACCGCTTCCATCGACCCGAGAGTGAGGCTGCCATGACCCTCGCCGCACCCCGCCCGCTCGCCCCGGCCTTCCTTCGCCGCAACCCCAGGGTGCGCGTCCGTCGACCCCAGGGCACCGTGCCGATGTGGATCGGCATCGGATTGCTGGCAACCATCCTGATGCTCGTCACCGTTGTGCCGCTCCTGCCGCTCTACGACCCGTTCGGGCAGAGCCTCGCTGATGCCATGCTGCCGCCGTTCGCCTCTGCGGCGCACCCACTCGGCACCGACTCGCTCGGCCGTGATGTGCTGTCGCGACTGGCACTCGCGGGGCTCGTCTCGGTCGGCATCGCGGCTGTCGTAGTCGCCCTCAACTTCATCATCGGCGTCACCGTCGGGTTGATCGCCGGCTATCGGGGCGGCTGGCTCGACACCGTGCTCGGATCGATCGCCGACATACAGCTCGCGATGCCCGTCGTGATCCTGCTCATCGCTCTGTCGGCCGTCTTCGGCCCGAGCACGCAGCTGATGGTCATCACTCTCGGGCTCACCTACTGGGTCGGCTATGCGCGCGTCGCGAGGGCCATGGCCATGGGATTGCGGGATCGTGACTTCGTCGTCTCGCCGCTGACCCAGGGAGGCTCGCACGGACGAACCGTGTTCTCGCACGTGCTGCCGCAGGTGCTGCCTCAGATGGCGGTGATCGCCTCGTTCGACATCGCCGTGATCGTCGGCATCGAATCATCGCTCGACTATCTGGGTCTCGGCGTCCAGCCGCCGATCCCCAGCTGGGGCGCGATGATCACCGAGGGTCAGAAGTACGTGCAGATCAATCCGATGCTCGTCATCCTGCCCGGCATCGCTCTCTTCCTGCTGGTGGCGGGGATGCAGTTCCTGAGCCAGCGCTTCACCACCGAGTCCGTCGCAGCCGCGCGAAAGGCAGGACGTCGATGACCACCGAACCCGTGCTCCGCATCACCGATCTGGTCGTCAAGGCCGAGACGTCGACCGGCGATGTCACACTCGTCGACGGCATCAGCCTCGAAGTCGCCGCCGGCGAAGTGCTCAGCCTCGTCGGAGAATCCGGTTCCGGCAAGTCGATCACCATGCTCGCCGTGATGGGGCTGCTGCCGCCGGGTGCCTGGATCGACTCCGGCTCCATCCGGTTCCGGGGCGCGGAGGTCACGACGTTGAGCGAGCGCGAGATCAATCGGATCCGCGGTGGACAGCTCGCGATGGTCTTCCAGGACCCGATGACCACGCTCAACCCGGTGCGTCGCATCGGCACGCAGCTCGCCGAGGGAGTCAGGGTGCACGAACGATCGCTCTCACGGACCCAGGCGCGTCGTCGAGTGGTCGAGCTGCTGGACAGCGTCGGGATCGCGGATGCCGAGACGAAGATGCGCGACTACCCGCACCAGTGGTCCGGCGGAATGCGACAGCGCGCGCTGATCGCCGGGGCGATGGCGCATGACCCCGCGCTGCTGATCGCCGACGAGCCGACGACGGCGCTCGACGTCACGATCCAAGCGCAGGTGATGAAGGTGCTCGCGCGGTCGCGCGCCGACGTCGGCTCGGCGATGATCCTCATCACCCACGATCTCGGACTGGTCGCCCAGGTCGCCGACCGCGTGGCCGTGATGTACAGCGGTCGGATCGTCGAAGTGCAGGACGTGTACAGCATCTTCGAATCGCCCCGGCATCCGTACACCGCGGGTCTGCTCGCGAGCGTGCTGAGTCTCGAGGGTGAGGGAGGCTCCGCCTATGCGATCCCCGGACAGCCGCCGACCCCCGCGACACGAGGGGCGGGGTGCGCGTTCCAGCAGCGCTGCATCGTCGGCCGGGACCGCGAGGAGTGCGCGATGGCGCCGCCGATCACGCATGCCGCGGACGCTCGGGTCGCCTGCCACTTCCCCCTCGTCGATGGACGGCTGCCGTTGGTGTCCGACTTGCCAGCCCACCATCACACGGCGCAGCCCGAGGAGGCCAGAGCATCATGACCACGATCAGCGAACGCCGGCGCCTCCGACGTCTGCCCCAGGAACAGCCCCGCTCGGACGGCGGTGAGCTCGCGCTGGAGATCGTCGATGTGCGCAAGCACTTCCAGAAGCGCGTCGGGATGCACACGGAGACCTTCCGGGCCGTCGATGGCGTCTCGCTGCACGTTGCGGCAGGCGAGACCGTAGGACTCGTGGGCGAGTCCGGGTGCGGGAAGTCGACGCTGGTGCGCACGATCCTCGGCCTGCACACGCCGACATCCGGCGTTGTGCGGGTCATGGGCTCCGATGTGAACGCGTGGGCCAGCAAGGAGCGAGCGCGGGCCAGGGCGAACGCCCAGGTCGTGTTCCAGGACCCCTACTCCGCCCTCGACCCGCGCATGAGCGCCAAGCGCATCGTCGCCGAGCCGCTGTGGCTCAATCGGCAGTACTCCGAGAAGCGTGTCCGCGAGCTCTTCGACTGGGTGGGCCTGCCGTGGGAGTACGCCTCGCGCAAGGCGTCCGCGTTCTCGGGTGGCCAGCGTCAGCGTATCGGGATCGCGCGTGCGCTCGCGCTGCATCCTCGCCTGGTGATCCTCGACGAGCCGGTGTCGGCTCTCGACGTGTCGATCCAGGCGCAGATCATCAACCTCCTCGCCCAGCTCCAGCGGGAGCTCGGCGTCTCCTACCTGTTCGTCGCTCACGACCTCTCCGTGGTCCGGCACGTCTCTCACCGCGTCGCGGTGATGCGCCAGGGAGTCATCGTCGAGCAGGGCACTACACGCAGCATCTTCCAAGACCCGCAGGAGGAGTACACCCGCACGCTCCTCGACGCGATCCCGATCCCCGACCCACGACGTCGGGCGAGCTGATCGCCTACCCATGCACCACTCGCAGCATCCCGAATGGAGTCCCATGTCCCGCATCCGCTCATATCGGCCCGCGGCCGTCCTCGCCTCGGCCGCAGCCGTCGCCCTACTGGCCTCCTGCGCCGCCGGTGGTGGTGACGCTCCATCCGGTGGTTCGGAGGAGAAGACCGTCACCGTCGCCATCACTCAGGACCCCGAGAATCTCAACCCCGTCGTGGGCGGATCCTTCGGGGCGCTGAGTCTCGAGTTCAACCTCTTCGACCAACTGGCCGAGATCGCCGTGGACGGCGACGTGATCCCGCGAGCGGCCTCGGAGTGGAGTTCCAATGAGGACTACACCGTCTGGGACTTCACCCTCCGCGACGACATCCTCTTCCACGACGGCTCGTCGATGACGGCGTCCGATGTCGTCTTCTCCTTCGAGGAGGTGATGGCGGATGCCGACAGCAATCGACAGCTGTGGTTGACCGACATGGTGTCGGTCGAGGCCGTGGACGACACCCACGTGCGCTTCACCCTGTCATCGCCGTTCTCGGAGTGGCCGCGGCAGACCACGCTCATCTCTATCGTGCCTCAGGCGGTCTACGAAGAGCTCGGGGCCGACGGCTTCAACGAAGCTCCTGTGGGATCGGGGCCATTCCAGTTCGAGAGCTGGCAACGCGGACAGTCGGTGGTCGTGACGAAGTTCGACGACTACTTCGGCGGCGCTCCGCAGCTCGATTCCGTGGAGTTCATCCCCGTCCCGGCCGACGACGCGCGCGTCACCGGCGTGCAGTCCGGCACCGTCGACATCGCCGCGATCCCCACCGCGCAGATCTCGGCCGTCGAGAACACGGGCAGCGCCGACGTCGTGAGCATCCCCAGCCATCAGGTCGTCTACCTCGGATTCAACACCGAGACCGGGCCGCTCGCCGATGCGGCGCTGCGTCGTGCGGTGTCGTACGCGATCGACCGCGACGCCATCGTCGACACGATCCTCAGTGGCAACGGACAGGCGAACAGCCAGCTCGTCGCCCCCACCGTCGTCGGATTCTCGGACTCGCTTGAGCCCCTCGAGTTCGACCAGGAGGCCGCGAAGGCCGAGCTCGCCGCATCTGGCTACGACGGGGAGGAGATCTCGTTCCAGTACGCGCTGGACGGGGTGATCCCGATGGGCGCCGAGATCGCGCAGGCCATCGCCGGGCAGCTCGCCGAGGTCGGCATCACCGTGACCCTCGAGGGTACCGACAACGCGAGCTACGACATCGTCACCCGTGAGCACGGCCTCAGCGGCCTGTTCCTGGGTCAGTTCTCACCCTCGATCCTCGACGCGGGGCTGCCGCTGCGCTTCGTGTTCTCGGCCGAGGCGACGAACTACTTCTCCGACGCGGCGATCGAAGAGCTCGTCGTCGACCAGAAGGCGGTGGCAGATGACGCCCGCCTCGACGTGATCTCCCAGATCTGGGGCATCAACCAGGAGAACGCATACGTTGCGCCTCTCTACTCGCCGGATGCCGCCTACGGCGTGAACCCGGACGTCGTATGGGAACCGCGCCCCGACGGTCTCTTCATCATGAAGGATGCCGACACCCAGTGATCGATCGGCGGGTGGGCGGCTGCTGTGCCGCCCACCCTCCGCACAACCAGAACGCCGAACCAGACAAATACCGAAAGGAGCCATCATGGCTCGCAAGACGTTCGAAGGATGGCTGCACGGCGAGTACTCCTCGCCTGTCGCCGTCCCCGCATCCGATGTCGCACTCATCGTGATCGACATGCAGAATGCCTTCCTCAAGGAGGAGTACTCCCTGGGCATCGCCGAGACGCAGGAGCCCTTCGCCGCGGCTCTGCCCGGTTCGGTGAAGCTCGTCGAGGCGGCTCGTGCGGCCGGTGTACCGGTGATCTACACCCGCTACGCGTATCTGCCGGGCAATGAAGATCAGCTCGACCCCGTCGGCAGGGCCGAAGGCACGACCCTCTCGCCCCGACTGGTCGAGGGCACGGTCGACATCGAGATCGTCGACGAGCTCACCCCCATCGCCGGAGAGATCGTGCTCGACAAGTCGCGGCCGAGCGCCTTCTACGGCACGCGTCTCGAGCCGTACCTGACCGCTCGAGGCATCCGCAGCGTCGTGATCTGCGGCGTGACGACGAATATCTGCGTCGAGACCACCGCTCGCGATGCGAGCCAGCGCGGATACAAGACCTACGTGATCGAGGATGCCGTCGGCGAGGCCGAGCTCAGTCGTCATTGGCACGCGCTCTACACCGTCGAGTTCATCTTCGGCACGGTCGCGACCGTCGAAGATGTGCAGCGGTCGTGGGGCGTGCCGGTGACGGGAGTGCCCGGGTACCCGCTCAAGCGCGGTGAGAACGTGACCGACCTCGCGTGGCGTGAAGCGGTCACCGCATGAGTGCGGCGCCCTTCGGTGCGAGCCACCTGGATGAACGACCCCTGGATGAGAGGAAGAGAACTTTGAAGACCTTCGACAGCTGGATGAACGGCACCGACGGCGACCCGGTCGACGTCGCCGCGAACGACGTCGCGCTCATCGTGATCGACATGCAGAACGGATTCATCCGCGAGGAGTACTCGCTGGGTATCGCCCCCACGCAGGACCCCTTCGCGATGGCGGTGCCCGGGTGCGTCGCGCTCGTCGAGTCGGCTCGCGCGGCGGGGGTCCCGGTGATCTACACGCGAGCGACCAACCTGTATGACCACGCCGACGCGCTGCCACGTCGTGGACGCGCACTCGGCAAGCCGGCTCCGGCCCGTCGCATGCACGAGCACAGCGCCGATGTCGAGATCATCGACGAGCTCGCGCCTCTCGACACGGAGTACGTGGTCGACAAGTCGCGCCCGGGGGCGATCTACGGCACACGTCTCGAGCCTCTGCTGGTCGGTCTCGGCATCCGTAGCGTCGTCATCTGCGGAGTCACCACGAACATCTGCGTCGAGACCACAGCTCGCGAAGCCCATGCCCGCGGGTACGACACCTACGTGATCGCGGACGCCACCGGCGAGGCCGAGCCGAGCCGCTACTGGCACGCGCTCTATTCGATCGAGTTCCTGTTCGGCACTGTCGCGATGACGGAGGACGTGCAGCGTTCATGGGGCACCGAGGTCACCGGTGTGCCCGGATTCCCCCTGCAGCGGGCGAACGTGGGCTCGGCGGCGCTCGCCGCAGCTGTGTGACGTGAGTTCTCGATCGTCGGGGCCGGGCCGCCTGTCGGCTCGGCCCCCCATTCCGCCCGGCGCAGCCCGGCTGCGTGATCGCCGCCTCTGGGTACAGATCGGTGTCCTCACCATGGTGCAGTTCGTCGGCATGATGAGCGGCACCATCATCGCCACGGCGCTGCCGGCGATCACGTCCGAGATCCACGGCACCACGATGCACTACACGTGGATGTTCGTGACCACCGCGCTCGCATCCGCCGTCACGACTCCGCTGTGGGGCAGGCTGGGCGACATCTTCGACGCGAAGACGGTGCTGCAGTGGTCGCTCGGCTTCTACACAGTCGGTGCGCTGCTGTGCGGGCTCGCTCCGTCAGCCGATCTGCTCATCGCCGCTCGAGTCGTCCAGGGCATCGGGATCGGGGGACATATCGCGCTCACCCAGGCGCTCGCGGCGCGGCTCGTAGTCCCGCGCCTGCGTGCGCAAGTCAACGGCGTGATGGCGGTCTCGCAGATCGTCGCGACGATCAGCGGACCGTTGATCGGGGCATTGTTGGTCGGGGTGCCGGTGGTCGGCTGGCGTTTGTGCTTCCTGCTGGGGGTGCCGGTCGCCGTGGTCGCATCGATCGTCGTGCAGATCGTGCTGCCCCGGGCCACGGCACCGGCTGAAGGCCGCGTCGACTACCTCGGTGCCGTGCTCCTCGTCATCGGTCTCACCGGCCTCCTGGCGTGGATCTCCTTCGTCGGAGACGACCTGCCGTTCCTATCCACAGCGTCGTTCCTCTGGGTCGCCGCGAGCCTTGTCGTGTTGACGGTCGCAGCATGGTGGGAGTGGCGCGCAGTCAATGCCATCGTCCCGCTCCGCGCACTCTCCGGGCGAGTTCCGGCGCTCGCAGCAGTCGCGAGCCTGTGCGTCGGAGTCTCGATGTTCGGCGGGACCATCTTCGTCACGCAGTACCTACAGCTCGGTCGTGGCCTCGACGCGTTGACCGCAGGCGTGCTGCTCATGCCGATGGCGGTCGCCACCTTCATCGCCGCCCTGCTCGTCGGACGGCTCAGCACCAGGACCGGACGGATTCGTCGCTACCTGCTCACCGGGATCGCGCTGGTGGTGCTGGGTAATGGGGCTCTGATCCTGCTCACCTCGACCACTCCGCTGTGGTGGGTGATCCTGGCATCGTCATTCATCGGGGCCGGGCTCGGGATGACAGTGACCAATCTCGTGCTGCTCGCTCAGAACGCGACCCGGATGCGTGACACCGGCGCGGTGAGCGGAACCATCATCTTCTGCCGCACGCTCGGTTCGACGGTCGGGCTCGCGGTCTTCGGCGCGATCGTCGCGAGCTTCGTGCCGGCCGTGGATGAGGTGGCGGCCGCGTCGCTTGGCAGCCTCTACGCCTCTGCGTCATCGCTCGTGTTCATCGTCGCGACGGCCATCTCTTCGGTCGGCCTCGTCGCCGTCGTCATGCTCCCGGGCGTCACGCTGAGGTCGACCGTGGACCTTCCGGATACCGTGACGACTGTCGCGGCGTGACCTTCACACCCGCGTTCGTCGCGGGTGTGAAGGGCTGACGCCTCACACGATCTCGAGCCGGGCGACCGTCTCCTCCTCGTCACAGGCGCCGCCGACCCACAGGCGTACGGCTCCTGCTTCGACCCGCTTGACGCCGTCGAGCCCGGTGAAGGCCAGCCGGTCGATGGGCACGTCGAACTCGACGATCTGCTCGGCGCCGGGCGCGAGCGCGACCCGCCGGAAGTCCAGCAGCTGGGCGACCGGACGGGTCACGCTCGCGACCTCGTCGTGCGCGTAGAGCTGCACGACGTCCGTCGCGGCGATCTCGCCGGTGTTGCGCACGCGCACCGTCGCCCGGAAGTTCTCCCCGAGGTGACCGATGCGGGTGCGGTGAGCTGATCGTGGGCGAAGGTCGTGTAGCTGAGACCGAAGCCGAAGGGCCGCACGGGCGTCGAGTCGGCGCTCGTGACATCCGTGAGCCCGCCCAGCACGGGGTGCAGATACGAGTACGGCTGCGCTCCCGCCGAACGCGGCAGCGATACCGGCAGCCGACCCGACGGAGCGACGCGACCGCTCAGCAGCCGCGCGATCGCGGGGCCGCCCTCCTCGCCGGGGAAGAACGTCTGCAGCACAGCCGCGGGGATGCCCGCGGATGCCTCGTTCGCCACAGCAGAGCCGTCGACCGCTCCGAGGCCGGTCATGGTCCCGGCGGCGCCCGCGCGGGTCGGCAGCGCCCAGTCGAGGACGTACGGACGTCCGGTCATCGCGATGAGGATCACAGGAGTGCCGGTCGCGACGACAGCCTCGACCAGCTCGCGCTGGACGCCGGGGAGCTCGAGGTCCTCGACGTCGTTGCCCTCGCCCACGGTGCCTCGTCCGAAGAGGCCGGCGCGATCGCCCACCACGACGACGGCGACGTCGGCAGCGGAGGCGGCGTCGACCGCGGCGGGGATGCCGGAGCGATCGGAGCCCTCGACGTCGCATCCAATCGCCGAGACGATCTCGGCGGCGGGGAACTCGTCGCGCAGCGAGCCGGCGACCGTCGGCAGATCGATGCCTGCGGGGGTGTCGGGGTGATGCGCGAGCACATGGTTGACGAACGAGTAACACCCCATCAGCGCTTCGGCGCTGTCGGCGTTCGGCCCGATCACGGCGATCCTGGCGGTGGTCGAGGGCGCGAGCGGCAGGGATCCGTCGTTGCTCAGCAGCACGATCGACTCCTCGGCGAGACGGCGCGCGAGCGCACGGTGCTCTGCCGGATCCAGGTCGATCGCGGTCGGAGGGGTGTCGAAGTCGGCATCCAGCAGCCCGAGCTCCTCCTTCTGCGCGAGCACCCGCCCCACGGCCCTGTCGAGGATCTCGACCGGGAGCCGACCGTCCCGCACCTGATCGGCGAGCGTGACGAAGGCGTCGGGCGAGGGCAGCTCGACATCGATTCCCGCTGTGAGCGCGAGCCTGGCGGCGTCCGCCGAGTCCGCGGCTGCGCGGTGCATGCTGTAGAGGAAGTCGACCGCGAAGTAGTCCGACACGACGACTCCGTCGAACCCCCAGCGATCGCGCAGGATGTCGGTCAGGTAGTGCGCGTCCGCCGTGACGGGAACGCCGTCGATGTCGACGTAGGAGTTCATCACGCTGCGGGCGCCGCCCTCGTGGATCGCCATCTCGAACGGCGGGAGCAGCACGTCCTCGATCTCTCGCCGGCCGGCGCTCACGGGCGCGTGATTGCGTCCGGCCTTCGAGGCGGAGTATCCGATGAAGTGCTTCAGGGTCGCGTGCACGCCCTCGGACTGAAGGCCGCGGACATACGCCGTGCCCACCCGGCCGACGACCAGCGGGTCCTCGGCGATGCACTCGTCGACCCGGCCCCAGCGGGGGTCGCGGATGACGTCGAGCACGGGAGCGAGGCCCTGATGGATCCCGAGTGCGCGCATGGATGATCCGACCGCTCGGCCCACCTCCTCGACGAGCTCGGGGTCGAACGCGGCGCCCCAGGCGAGCGGCGTCGGGAAGGTCGCCGCCTTCCAGGCGGCGAGACCGGTCAGGCACTCCTCATGCACGATGGCGGGGATGCCGAGTCTGGTCTGCTGCTTCAGGCGGCGCTGCTCGGCCCACAGCCACTCGGCGCGTTCCACAGGGTCGACCGGACGCGTGCCGTACACCCGGGTGAGGTGACCGATCCCGTGCTCCGAGGCGTCCTCGTAGCGGGTCGAGCTCTTCTTCTCGCCCGACATCGGCGCGACGACCTCGACGCCCTGGTCCACCCAGAAGCCGACGAGCTGCGCCTGCTTCTCCTCGAGGGTCATCCGCGCGAGGAGCTCCTCGACGCGGGGCGAGCGCGGCGCGGCGCCTGCGTACTGCGACATCTTGTTCTCTTTCTCGTTCTCGTTCTCGTCGACGTGTGGGGTCGCGACGGCGACCGTGTCAGCCCTTGACAGCACCGGTCAGCCCTCCCACGATCCGCCGTTCGAACAGGCTGAAGAAGATCAGCGCAGGGATCATCGACAGGGAGGTGAATGCCAGCACTTTCGCGGTGTCGACCGAGTACTGCGAGGCGAACGACTGCACGCCGAGCGGCAAGGTGAACGCCGAGGCGTCGTTGAGGATGAACAGCGGCAGCAGATAGCCGTTCCAGCTGCCGATGAACGCCAGGATGCCGGTCGTGATCACTCCCGGCAGGGAGAGCGGCAGCACCATCCGCCAGAAGAACCCGATGCGGCTGCATCCGTCGATGAACGCGGCCTCCTCGATCTCATCGGGGATCGCCCGGAGGAACGGCACGAGGATGATGATGGTCGTCGGCAGGGCGAAGGCGATCTGCGGCAGGATCACTCCGCCGAGCGAGTTCATCAGCCCGAGACTGCGCACCACGATGTACAGCGGCGTGATCGCCACGGTCAGCGGGAACATCAGGCCCGCGGCGAAGAAGGCGTAGAGCACGCCGCGACCGGCGAACCGGTATCGAGCGAGCACGTATGCCGCCATCAGCGCGAGAGCGACGGTGCCCACGGTGGTCGCGAGGGCGACGATCGTCGAGTTGCCCACGAGCCGCCAGAACACGTCGCCGGTGAGGACGTCGAGGTAGTTCGACACCACCCAGGGAGACGGGAACCCCGACGGGTCGGTCGTGATCTGCGCGTTCGTGCGGAACCCGCCGGTGATGATGTATGCGATGGGCGCGAGCATCAGTCCGACGGCGATCAGCGCGACGAAGTACACGGTCGGATGCGCCCACGGGAGCTTCGGCTTGGCGGTTCGACCCGGGCGTCCGAGACGTGCGGGTCGCTGGGTGACGAGCACCGAGGTGGCGGTCATCGGACGTACTCCTTCTGTGTGGTGGCGTCTGCACCGGAGTCGGCGTCTGCGTCTGCGACGGCATCCTGCGGGACGGCATCCTGCGACGCGCGCGACCGGGAGCCGCGCTTGCGACCCGAGGCACCCGTGAGGGCGCCGTCGGTGTCCTTGCGCAGCACCGCACGCTGATAGATGAGAGCGACCACGAGCGAGATGAGGAACAGGACGACCGCGACCGCGTTGCCGTAGCCGTAGTTGCCGGCGTTGCGGCCTTCGGAGACCATGTAGGTCGCCATGGTCGACGTACCCGCGGTGGAAGCGATGTACTGGCCCCAGATGATGTAGACGAGGTCGAACAGCTGCAGCGAGCCGATGATCGACAGGAACGCCCAGATGCGCAGAGTCGGCGCCAGGAGCGGCAGAGTGATGCGCCACTGGATCTGCCAGTAGGACGCGCCGTCGATCGCCGCCGCCTCGTGCAGCTCCTCCGGGATGCCCTGGAGGCCTGCGAGGAACAGGATGACCGCGAAGCCGATGTACTTCCACGTGATGATGGCCATCAGGGTCCAGATCGCGATGCCGGGATCCGACAGCCAGTCGGTGGCGAGGAACCCGAGGCCCATGTTCGTCAGCATCGCGTTGATCGCGCCGTTGGTCTGCAGCATCAGGCTCCACCCCGTGCCCACGACGACCTCGGAGATCACGTACGGGACGAAGATCAGCACGCGGATCAGCGACTGGCCGCGCATCTTGCGGTTGAGCAGCAGCGCCAGCACGATGGCGATCGGGCCCTGGAGCACGAGGGAGAACACCAGGATGAATCCGTTGTGCGCGAGCGCGTCGTGGAACAGCGGATCCTGGAGGATCGTGAGGTAGTTCTTCAGCCCGACGAAGTCGGTGGGAGGGCCGTAGCCCTGCCAGCTGAAGAACCCGTAGTACGCCGCCATCAGCACCGGGAAGATGACGAAGGCGAGGAACACGAGCAGGGCGGGCCCGGCCAGAAGGATCACTTCCAGCCGGGCACGCATGTCACGCTTTCGCTGCGGCATCCTGCACAGCCTTGACGAGGTCTTCCGCGCTGCTGTTGCCGGCGAGCAGGTCGACCACGGCGACGTTCAGCGCGTTGCCCACGTTCTGGCCGTAGACGGTGTCGAGCCACTGCGTCGCGTAGGGGGCAGCGTTGTACGCCTCGAGGATCGTCTGCAGGTAGGGCTCGGTGACGGCCTCCTGAGCGACCGTGTTGACGGGCGGGGCGTTGAACGCCTTGTAGTACGCGGTCTGCACGTCCGAGGTGCCGATGTAGTTCAGGAAGTCGACGCAGGCGTCCGGTGCATCCACCGAGCACGAGTAGCCGTCGACGCCACCCATCATGGAGCCGGGTTCGCCGTCTCCGCCCTCGACCTCGGGGAACGGGAACCAGCTGAGGTCGGCCAGCGGCTTCTGATCAGGGGTGAGCGAGCCGATGACGCCGGGGTTCCAGGCGCCCATGAGCTCCATGGCGGCCTGGTGGTTCGCGATGAGGCCGGCCGAGCTGCCCGCGCCCTGCTGTGCGGGAGTCGTCAGGAATCCGGAGTTGAAGGGCTCGGTCTCGGCGAACGCCTGCAGGTCCTCACCGGCACGCACCCAGCAGTCGTCGCTGAAGTCCATCTCGTCCGCCGCGGCGGCGAGGGTGTCCGAGCTGCATTCGCGCAGCGCCAGCCAGTAGTACCAGTGCGCGGCGGGCCAGGCGTCCTTGGCGCCGAGTGCGATCGGGTCGATCCCCTCTGCCTTCAGCGCCTCGGTGGCGACCTCGAGCTCCTCGAGGGTCGTCGGGTTCTCGGTGATGCCGGCCTGGTCGAAGAGGTCCTGGCTGTAGAAGAGGCCGCCGGGCAACACGGCGACGGGCATGGCGTAGATCTTGCCGTCAAGGCTGTTCGCCGAGTACGACGCATCGGGGATCTCGTCGGCGGCCGGGCCGTCGATGGCGTCGGTGAGGTCCTTGAGCTGGCCGGCCTTGACCATCGCCGCCATCTTGCCGCCACCGCGCTGCAGGAAGATGTCGGGGGCGTCGCCCGAGTTGAGGGCGGTCTGCAGCTTGCCGTCGAGATCCTCGTTCTGGATCGACTGGATGTCGATCGTGACGCCCGGGTTGTCCTTCTCGAAATCCGCGACGGTCTGTTCCCAGAACTCCACTCCGGGGCCCGTCGTCGAGTTGTGCCACAGGGTCATGCTGGTGTCGCCGCCGTCACCGGAGCCGGACGAGTCCGCGGTGCAGCCCGAGAGCGCGAGCGCTCCGACGGCCAGGACCGTGACTGCGGAGGCGAGGGGGAGCCTTCTGCTGTTCATGTGATCGTTCTCCTCATCGAGTTGCGCGCCGCGTCACTGCGGGGCGCCTGCGGACACTCTGGTGAGACCGCAGTGGCATGAGTCTCCGGCGGACGCGCTCGATCGTCAAACGTTTTCGAAAACAGTTTCCATCGCGATCGGCGGGAGACTACGCTGGCGTCTCATGGGGGCACGCACGACGATCCATGACGTCGCGAAAGCGGCGGGAGTGTCTGTGTCGACCGTCTCGAAGGCGGTGAACGGCCGGTACGGGATCGCCGATGCCACGGTGCAGCGCGTACTCGACGCGGTGAAGGAGCTCGGCTACGAGTCGAGCCTCGTGGCGAGCAGCATGCGCGCGCGGCGCACCGGTGTGATCGGCGTGCTGCTGGCGGACTTCGAACCCTTCAGCGCCGAGATCCTGAAAGGCGTCGGCTCGGCCGTGCACGACACCTCCTTCGATCTGCTCGCGTACAGCGGTTCCCACCTCGGCGCGGGCGACGGATGGGAACGCCGATCCCTGAGCAGGCTCTCCGGCACGCTGATCGACGCCGCGATCATGGTCACGCCCACGGTCGTCAGCGCCGGCACCGAGATCCCCGTCGTCGCGATCGATCCGCACACGGGCCGGGCCGACCTGCCCACGGTCGAGTCGGACAGCTTCGGAGGCGCGCTCGTCGCGACCAGACACCTCATCGAACTGGGCCACCGCCGCATCGGCTTCCTCGCCGGTCGCCCCGACCTGCGCTCGGCCGGGCTGCGCGACGCCGGGTATCGCAGGGCACTGTCGGACGCGGGGATCCCCCTCGATCCGTCCCTCATCGGTGTCGGTCGCTACGAGCTCGACGCGACCAGGGAATCCGCCCGCATCATGCTGAGCGGCGACTCGCGTCCCACGGCGATCTTCGCCGCCAACGACCTCTCCGCGATCGCGGTCATCGATGTCGCCCACGAGCTCGGTCTGCGGGTGCCCGACGATCTGTCGGTGATCGGATTCGACGACGTGCCGGAGGCCACCAGAAGGGCGCTGCCGCTCACGACCATCCAGCAGCCGATGCGGCGACTCGGCGCGGTCGCGGCTGACATGGTGTTCACGCTGCTCGCGGGGCAGGAGGTCGACGAGATGCACGTGATCCTGCCGACGCGGCTGGTGGTGCGGGCTACGACCGCCCCGCCGCGGTGAGCTCGGCGCCGGTCGCGGAGCTTCCGGCCGCGGGGTGTCGCGTGACGTCGCGCACACGCCGCCACGCGGCATCCGACAGCTCTGTCGACAGCCTCTGGAACTCGGCGACGCTGCGCCGACCGGGCCACTCGGCCGGCAGCATCGACGGCGGCAGCCCCGGATCGACGTAGGGCAGCACTCGCCAGCGGTCGAGCAGCTGCACATACGCGGCGAACGGCGCGGTGGGCAGCGTCGCGAGCGAGGCCTGGAACGCGAGGTGCTCGGCGCGCAGCGACTCGAGGTCCCACCAGTCGGCGGCGGCCTCGGGCAGTGTGCGGGCCGTCGTCGGCGTGCCGGCCTGGAACAGGGTCACCCACTCGCTCGCTTCGAGGTCGTCGACGATCTCCTGCACCTCGCCCTGCAGATGCCCCGGACAGATCCACAGCGCAGGCGAGACGACACCCGCCCCGATCCACTGCAGGCGACGGCGAAGCTGGTGCCGGGTGGCTCGCGCGCTCTCGGGCATCGAGAACGAGATGAGGCACCAGCTGTCGGCATCCGTCATCTCGCGCATCTCGAAGATGCGCCGATCGCCGCGCTCGAGCATCGTCGCGGCATCCGGATTCAGCAGATACCCGGCCGCGTGCTTGCGCTCGGCGAGCAGCAGTCCCTTCTGCTTGAGACGGGTGACGCCGGTGCGCGCCTGCGCCGTGGGGATCCCGAGATCGCCGGCGAGGGCGACCAGGTCGGCCGTCGAGATCCAGCCGCCGAGAGGTCGCAGATACAGCCCGACCAGAGTGCGCAAGAGGGAGGCGGTGCTGCCGGGGCGCGCATCGATGTCATCGAGCACGGGGCCTGTGGTCGCCTCTGCGCGGTCAGCGGTCATGCGACTCCAGCGCGTCGCGCACGGCGAGGACGCCGGTGAGCGTCTCGACATACGACGTGCTGAGAGGGGAGAGCCCCAGACGGATGCCGTCGGGGAAGCGGAAGTCGGGGATGATGCCGTCGGCCCACAGCCGCTGCGTCACCGCGCGGAAGTCGGGGTGGCCGATGGTCACGTGGCTTCCGCGCTGTGCGGCGTCGCGGGTGCTGAGCAGGCGCACGCCGAGAGGCGCGAGCACCTCGTCGTGGGCGCGGACCGCGAAATCGGTGAGCGAGAGCGACTTCTCACGGATCGCCTCGACCGACGCCTGCTCGATCAGGTCGAGCATGCCCTGCATCGCGAGCATCGAGGTGATCGGGGGAGTGCCGCTGAGCAGCTGACGGATGTCGCCGGCCGGTTCGTACTGCGGACCCATCGCGAAGATGTCGGCGGCGCTCCACCACCCCTGGATCGGCTGGCGCAGCACACCCTGATGCTCGCGGCGCAGGTAGGCGAACGCGGGGGAGCCGGGGCCGCCGTTGAGGTACTTGTAGGTGCACCCGACGGCCATGTCGACGCCCCAGTCGTCGAGCTGCATGGGGATCACGCCGGCCGAGTGGCACAGATCCCACATCATCAGCGCGCCGACCTCGTGCACCGCGGTGGTGATCGCCGGCATATCGGCGAGGGCGCCGGAGCGGTAGTCGACGTGGCTCAGCGACACGAGCGCCGTCTTCGCAGAGATCGCAGCGACCACATCGGCCATCTGCACCCCGAGCACCGGATCGGGCTCGATCCACCGCACCGTCATGCCGGTCTCGGCGGCGACGCCCTCGGCCATGAACCGGTCGGTCGGGAAGTTGCCCGCCTCGATGACGAGCTCGGTGCGCGAGGGGTCGGCGGTGGCGGCCGCGCGCATCAGCTTGTAGATCAGCACGCTGGTCGAGTCGGCGACCACGGTCTGACCCGCGGCGGCGCCGAGGGTGACACGTCCGATACGATCGCCGAGCTCCATCGGCAAGGCCATCCACTGCTCGTCCCACGAGCGGATCAGGCGGGTGCCCCAGTCGTCGCGCACGAATGCGGCGAGCTTCTCGGGGGTGTCCTTCAGGGGCCGGCCGAGCGAGTTGCCGTCGAGGTAGGCGCCGACGCCGGGCGCTTCGGCGAAGGCGGAGAGATGCGAATGCAGCGGATCGGCCGCGTCGAGAGCCTGCGCGAGGTCGAGGAGGGTGCTGTCGGCGGTCGGAGCGGCGGTCGTGGTCTCGGGTGAGTCGGTCATGTCATGCCTTCAGATCGGCGCTGGTCAGCGGGCGGGCGAGTGTCGGGTCGGCGTCGGCGCCGGGGAGTCTCAGGAGCAGAGCGGCGGGATCGAGCAGGTCCTGTGGCGCGAGAGCGCGCAGGAGGTCATCGCCCGCGATGCCTGCCTCGCGGAGCGCTGCGAGCTCGGCGGGGTTCAGGCCCACGGGCGTCGGACCGTTGCCCATGTCAGTGCCGTAGAGCACCATTCCGCCGGCGGCGTGGAAGCGGCGGACGTTGTCGACCGCGGTGGCTCGCTCGTCGCTGTCTGCATCGTGGATCGCGAGCGTCGAGATCCACGAGACGGATGCCGCCTGTCGGGCGATCTCGTCGTCGGTGAGCCGTTCGGTGAACGGTGCATGGGCGAGACGGGCGGCCCCGAGGCGAGCGGTGCGCTGCGCCTGGCCCGGTCCCTCGGCATGGGCGACCACAGACAGCCCGCGGGCCGAGGCGGCGTCGACGATCGTGCGGAACAGGTCGTCGTCGAAGACGGGGCCTGCGGTGGCGTTGCTCGCCACCTTGATGCAGGATGCTCCGGCATCCGCCATCGCGGTGACGGCCGCGCGCGCCGTCTCTGCGTTCGCGATCTCGCGGAAGGATCCTGTCGGGGCCCAGTCGCGGTCACTCGGGTACCCGCCGACGGGAGTGAGGAATGTGCCGGCGAAGTCGACCTGGACACGGTGCGAGGCGTCGATTCGCCGGAACTCCGGAATCCCCGCGTCGGATCGGCGGACATCCGCAGAATCCGGGATGGTGTGGCGCAGATCTTCAAAGTCGTGGGGCGACGATGCCCGGGACAGCGGTTCGATGACGGCCGGGTCCGCCCCGAGGTCGACCACGCGGCCCAGGGTCGAGCTCGCGAGCAACGTGTGGTCGATGAGCTGAAGGTGCACGTGGTGGTCGGTGAAGCCGCCGATGACCACGCCGTCCAGACGGGGCAGATCACGGGCGGGAGGCTCGGCGCGGAGCCGCATCCGCTCGCCGTCGCGGTCGATGATGCCGTCGCGCCATCCTTCGCCGTCGAAGAAGGTCGCCGCGTGCATCAGCCGCCGATCTCGGTGCGCACGGTGTAGAGCTCGGGGAAGAACGTCAGGTCGAGGGCGCGCTGCAGGAATCCGACTCCGCTCGAGCCGCCGGTGCCGACCTTCATGCCGATCGTGCGCGCGACGGTCTTGAGGTGACGGAAGCGCCAGAACTGGAAGTTGTCCTCGAGGTCGACGAGGTCTTCGCACGCTTCATACAGATCCCAGTGCTGCTGGTGGTTCTGGTAGATCTCACGGATGGCCGGCACGAGTGCGGGCGTTTCGCGGTAGGGGAGACGCACGTCCCGGTCGAGGATCTCGGTCGGGATCGGGAGGCCGCGTCGCGAGGCGTAGCGCAGGAACTCGTCATAGAGCGTCGGCTTGTGCCATTCGGCGGTGAGCAGCGCGAGGTTCGCAGGGTGGTCGCTGAAGACGCTCAGCATCTTCTCGTTCTTGTTGCCCAGCGCGAACTCGACGGCGCGGTACTGCACCGACTGGAAGCCGGAGGAATTGCCGAGCGCTCCGCGGAACTGCGCGTATTCGGTGGGCGTGAGCGTCGCGAGGATCGCCCACTGCTGGGTCATGACGTCCTGGATGCGCTTGACGCGCGCGACCCTCTTCAGCGCCTCACGGAGATCGTCGCTCGCGAGCAGCTGGCGTGCCGACGACAGCTCGTGCAGCAGCTGCTTGAGCCAGAGCTCTGTCGTCTGGTGCTGGATGATGAACAGCAGCTCGTCATGGTGCTCCGGGACGCTGACGGGATTCTGGGCAGTGAGCAGCTGATCGAGCGACAGATACGACCCGTACGTCATGCGTCCGGACAGATCGGTGACGATGCCGGCCTCGAGCTCGCGCTCGTTGTTCTCGGTGCTCATGGGTCGCTTCCTGTCGTGACGGACAGGAAGAACATATAACAATCGTGGCGAGCGTCACAATAGTGAAATGTCGCACGATGGGACCGGCTTCCGCCGGGGTCAGAGCCTCGGCGTGCGCAGCGGGGGAGTACGCCGCTCGCCGGGCGCGCCGACGGCTTCGAACCCGGCCGCGAGTCGCAGCAGTGACGAGTCGTCGTAGGCGCGGCCGGCGAACGTCAGGCCGATCGGCATGCCGATGTCGGCCATCAGACCCATCGGCACCGTCACGGTCGGAATGCCGAGATGACGGATGGTCAGGTTGCCGTTCGCGATCCAGGTGCCGTTGCGCCAGCCGAGGTCGGCGGATGACTCGTTCACATCCATGTCAGCCGGCCCGACGTCGGCCACCGCGGGGAAGACGACCGCGTCGAGCTCGAGCTCGTCCATCCACTGCTCGAGGTCGACCCGGCGGGTCTCCTCGAGTCCGCGGAGGCCGTCAGGCAGCTCGGGCATGTCCTCGAATCCGACGCCGGGGTTCTCGCGCACCCATTCCGGGTACTCGGCGATGTCGTCGTCGAAGCCGGTGTAGCGGTCGGGCAGCGCACCCTCAGGGTGGGGGAAGATCGATGCCCCGTCGACCTCAGCGAGAGTGTGCAGCCGCGGGTCGCCGTTCGCCTGCAGGAAATCCTCCCAGGCCCAGGCCGACAGGTCGACGATCTCGCGGTGCAGGTACTCCGGCGTGACGAGCCTGCGGGTGGCGATGGTCGGGGCGCCGGGTCGATCGCCCTCGTAGTTCGACACCACCGGGAAGTCCACGTCGACGACCGTCGCGCCGGCCGCCTCGAGGCTCCGTCGGGCCGCCTGCCACTGGTCGATCACGGACGGACGCGTCGCGATGCGCCGGCCGGTCGGGCCGCCGATGCCCGCATCGTCGGCGGTGCCCGCGTCGGAGTCGGCGTTGATGTACATGCGCGGGATTCCGATGCGAGCGCCGTCGAGAGCTGCCGCCGCATCGGTGGAGAGCGCGCGGTACGACGCGGGGCGGACCTCGGAGGACTGCGGCAGTGACACCCACGGCTGTGCGCGCCAGAAATCGCCGCGGACCTCGGCGTCGTCGGCGACGATCACATCGAGCACCTCGAGAAGATCGGCCATGGTGCGGGTGTGCGGCACGACGACATCCATCGTCGGCACGAGCGGCCAGTTGCCCCGCGTCGAGATGACGCCTCGCGAGGGCGTGTAGGCGCACAGGGCGTTGTTCGTGGCCGGGCCGCGACCGCTCGACCAGGTCTCCTCGCCCAGACCGAACGCGCCGAAGCTGGCCGCCGTCGCCGTGCCCGAGCCGTTCGACGACCCGGAGGCGAAGGGCGCGGTGAGGAAGTCTGCGTTGTAGGGGCTCTCGGCGCGGCCGTAGACGCCGCGCTGCATGCCGCCGTTCGCCATCGGCGGCATGTTGGTCAGCCCGAGGCAGATCGCGCCTCCCGACCGCAGGCGCTCGATCGTGAACGCGTCGCGCTGCGCGACGAGGTCGGCGAAGGCGGGGCTGCCGGCGGCCGCCGTGAGCCCTCGCACGAGATAACTGTCTTTCGCCGTGTACGGAATGCCGTCGAGCGGCCCCCGCGTCTCGCCACGGGCACGTCTCGCGTCCGATGCCTCGGCCTCCGTGCGCGCCTCGGGATTCGCGACGACGATCGCGTTCAGAGCGGTGTCCGTATCGAGGCCGTCGTAGGCGGCGATGCGCGCGAGGTAGGCGTCGACCAGTTCGACGGAGGTGGCAGCGCCCGTCTCCAGCGCTCGTCGCAGGTCGGCGATCGACGCCTCGACCACGTCGATCATGCGGACACCCCCACACTCGGCTGCTGCTGGGTGATGCAGTGGATGCCGCCGCCGCGGTCGAACAGCGGGCGCGCGTCGACGGTGACGACCCGGCGGCCGGGATAGACGTCGGCGAGGATGGCCCTCGCGGCGGCATCCGCTTTCTCGTCGCCGAAACCGCACGCGACGACGCCGTCGTTGGTGACCAGATGGTTGACGTAGCTCCAGTCCACGAACCCCTCGTCGTCGCGCAGGGTCGCGGGCGCGGGCAGGTCGACGATCTCGAAGCGGCGACCGGCGGCATCGGTCTGATCGCCGAGGTGCGCGCGCAGCTCGCGGGTGACCTCGTGGTCGGGGTGCGCGGGATCCTGCTGATCGTGCAGCAGCAGCCGACCGGGGGAGACGATCGTCGCCACGATGTCGACGTGGCCGTTCGTGCCGAAGTCGTCGTAGTCGCGGGTGAGGCCCCGGGGCAGCCACACGGCCTTCGAGGTGCCGAGAGTGCGGGCCATCTCGGCCTCGACGCGGGCCTTGTCGGCGTAGGGGTTGCGGCGCGGATCGAGCTGCACGGTCTCGGTGAGCAGCACGGTGCCCTCGCCGTCGACGTGGATTCCGCCGCCCTCGTTGACGAGGGTCGAGCTCACGAGCTCGGCGTCGACGGCCCCGGCGATGATGCGCGCGTGCTGCGCCGCCTTCTGCCACTGCGCCCAGGCCGGTGCGCCCCACCCGTTGAAGATCCAGTCCACCGCGCCGAGCACGCCGGGTCGCTCGTCGTCGATGACGAACGTCGGCCCGGAGTCGCGCATCCAGAACTCGTCGACCGGCGCCTCGACGATGTCGATGGCACCGCTGAGCATCCGCCGGGCGCGGGCGATCTCCGCCGGGTCGACGATCATCGTGACCGGCTCGAACTCGGCGACCGCATGGGCGACGGCGGTCCAGGTCTCGTAGCCCTCGTCGCGCTCGGCCGCCGTCTCGCCGAGCGTCGGCCCCTCGGCGGGGAACGCCATCCAGGTGCGGTCGTGCGGTGCGGTCTCGGCGGGCATGTGCCAGGCCATGGTTGTCTCCCTCGCTGCTGATCACGACCTCGGCAACGAGAGTCGCCGTCGCTATTGAACACGCGATCAACGAGTGATACGGTAACCCGTGATGAAGACCACGTCAAGAGCCGCCGCACCGCGCAGGCTGCCGCCGGAGGAGCGCGAACGCTCGATCCTCGACGGCGCCGTATCGCTCGCCTCGGAGAGCGGCCTCGAGGCCCTCACCGTGCGAGCCGTCGCTGCGCGGGTCGGCGTCACACCCGCTCTCGTCGCCCACTACCGGCCCGTGATGGAGTCGTTCGTCGCCGAGGTCTTCACGACGATCGTCGCGGCCGAGCGCGAAGAGGTCATCTCCTCCTACGACCCGACTGTCGACCTGCGCACGAATCTGCTGCGTCTCATCGAGACGCTGCTCGACGACTCGCGCGACGACGTGGCGATGGTGTGGGTGCAGTCGTGGGCGCTCGGAGCCCGCAACGAGGCGCTCGGCACCCGGGTGCGCACCGAGATGGACCTCTGGCACAGCGCCCTCGAAGACCTCATCGCCCGGGCGATCGCCGAAGATCCGGCAGTGCGGGTCGATCCCGATTCGTCGGCGTGGATGCTGCTCGCCATGGTCGACGGGATGAGCGCCCACTCGCTCGTGCACTGGGCGCCGCGCGATCGGGCGGCACTCGCTCGCCGCACCCTCTCCGCCGTGCTCGATGTCCCCGTGACGGACGTTCCGGAGCCCTCCGTTCCGGTGTCGGACGATCTCGAGCCCGGCGCAGCACGACGGGCAGCACAGCCCGCACAGCCCGCAGAAACCCTCAGGTAAGGACAGCTCATGGGAGCAGAACGCATGCACGCGGCCTCGGCCGAATCGACGGCGATCGTCGATGCAGTGCTCGACTACTCGCGCCGGCGGATGCTCGCGGCCGATGTGCCGCTCGACAAGCCCCAGTCGCCCGCCGAGCTCGACCGTCTGGTCGGCACGACGATCACCGATGAGGGTCTCGGATCGCAGCGGGCGCTCAGCGTGTTCGAGCACATCCTCGCTCCCGCCTGCCTGACGACGAGCCACCCGGCGTATCTGTCGTTCATCCCAACGGCGCCGACCATCGCGTCGATCGCGTTCGACCTCGTGGTCTCGGCATCCGGCCTCTATGGCGGCAGCTGGCTCGAGGGCGCAGGAGCCGTGCACGCCGAGAACGAGGTGCTGTCGTTCCTCGCCTCCGAGTTCGGCCTTCCCGACACCGCGGGCGGGGTGTTCGTGCAGGGTGGCACGATCGGCAACCTGTCGGCACTCGTCGCGGCGCGCGAGGCGGCGAAGGCGAAGCTGCTCGACGCGGGCAAGGAGCTGCCTCGTCGCTGGAAGATCGTGTGCAGCGTCGAGGCGCACTCCTCGAACAAGTCGGCGGCGAAGGTCATGGACGCCGACGTGCTGCTCGTGCCGGCCGGAGACGACGGCGTGCTGAGGGCGGACGCGGTGCGCGACGCACTCGCCGAGCACGGCGACGAGATCTGCGCTGTGGTCGCCACCGGCGGCTCGACCAACTTCGGTATCGTCGACGACATCGCCGGCATCGCCGCGCTGAAGGACGAGTTCGACTTCTGGCTGCACATCGACGGCGCGTATGGGCTGACCGCCATGCTCGCCCCTGAAGCCCGGGGTGTCTTCGCCGGGGTGGAGCGAGCCGACTCGGTGATCGTCGATCCGCACAAGTGGCTGTTCGCGCCCTTCGACTGCTGCGCGCTGATCTACCGCGACCCCGATGCGGGTCGTCGCGCGCACACCCAGCACGCCGAATACCTCGACACGCTCACCGACGCGGGCGACTTCAGCCCGTCGGACTACTCGATCCAGCTCACCCGGCGCCCCCGGGGGTTGCCGCTCTGGTTCTCGCTCGCGACGTACGGGGTGACGGCCTATCGCGAGGCCGTGAGCGCGACGCTCGCTCTGACGCAGCGGATCGCCGCCGAGATCGCCGCGCGGCCCGAGCTCCGTCTCGTGCGCGACCCGCAGCTGTCGGTCGTCGTCTTCGAACGCGAGGGCTGGGAACGCGGCGACTACGACCGGTGGTCCGACGAGCTCCTCGACTCGCAGCGCGCGTTCGTCGTGCCGAGCTCGCATGGAGGCCGCCCGAACACCCGCTTCGCGATCCTCAACCCGCTCACCACGTTCGACGACCTCGTCGGCATCCTCGACACGATGAAGTAGGCAGCGGGACACGAAAGACGGCCCACCCCGACCCCGCCCCGTCAGCGGGTGGTGTGCGCGTCCAGGAAGTCGATGGTCTTCTGCAGGGCCGTCTGCGCATCCGGCATGTCGAGATGGAACTGGTATTCGTGGGGCAGCTGCGGCTCGTGCGGCGCAGGCCAGAAGAGGGTCGTCACGTCGACGCCGAGCGCGTCGAGCCGCTGGGCCATGGGGATCGACTGCAGCCAGGTGAGACCGTCGCCATTGCCGCCCGAGATGTAGGTCGTCGGGAAGTCCTCGGTGACCCAGTCGATCGTCGACATCGTGGCACCGGTCGAGTCCTCGGCCCAGGTCTTGGTGCCTGAGTACGCCCACATCGAGGTCTTCAACCCCCATCCGGCGATGCCGTCGAGCGTCGCGAGTGCGGCCAGGTCGTAGACGCCGCAGTTCAGCACGGTCGCCACCACCTGCTCGGCCTCGAGTGCCGGGGTGACGTCCATGATGTCGGCGTAGTCGGGGCTCGTGATGAGCGTCGCCATCTGACTGGCCAGCTGACCTCCGGCGGAGTCGCCCGCGAGCACGATCTGGGTCGGGTCGACGCCCAGCTCGTCGGCGTGCGCGTCGATGTAGGCGAGCGCGTCGTTGAGCTGGTGCACGGCGAGCGGATACACCCCTTCGGGTCCGATGGTGTAGTTCACGGCGATGGTCGTGTAGCCCTCCGCAGCGAGGATCCGCATGTACGGGTCGACGTTCTCCTTCGATCCCGAGATCCAGGCGCCGCCGTGAATCCAGACGACGGTCGGAAGCGGGCCCGTGGCGGATGCCGGTGTGAAGACGTCCATCGTGGTGTCGGCGCCTCCGTCCGCATACGCGAGATCGAGCTTCTCGGTGAGTTCGGTGTCGGGCACGTGCTTGTCCATCTCGGCGGCAGTCTCGTCGCCGCCCTGGGTGAACACCGCGCGGATGACCATCGCGGACGGCCAGGGGGTGAGCGCGCCGATGATCGCCACCACGGCGACGACGATCAGCACGATTCCGGCGGCCACCTTCGTGCGATGCCAGGGGCGACGACCCTTCGTCGGGTGGACGGATCCGTCGTCGTGCGCGCTCGCGGTCATGGAAACCCCTCTCCGCGCATCATCTTGGCAGTATTCCGGTTGCTCTTCGGCGCAGCCGCTCGCCGAGCGGCGAGATCGGCAGGCCACCGAGCGGGGTGCTCCGACCTCTCAGGCGGTCAGTCCCGCGAGTATGCGCTCCACCGCGTAGTCGAACGCCTCGTCGACGTCGCCGCCCAGACGGAAGGCTCCGGCGAGTTCCATCTGCAGGAACCCGGTCGCCCAGGAGGTGAAGAGCCGGGCCGCATCGAGTGCCCGATCCGGCCCGACGAGAGCGGCGCATGAGCGCAGCACCGGAACAGACGTCCGGTGCAGGGCGTCTTCGGGTGCGGAGGCGGTGAACAGCAGGCGGAACGCGTGCGGGCGCTCGTGCGCGAAGGTGCGGTAGGCGGAGGCGAGGAGGGGGAGCTCGTCGCCTGCGGCGTCGAGCCTGACCGTCAGCGCGTCGGCCGAGGCCTCCGCCACTGCAGAGAGCAGAGCGTCACGATCGCGGATCCGCTTGTAGAGGGAAGGTGCGCGGACGCCCACCCGCTCGGCGACCGCCTGCATGGTGAGTCCCGCGGGTCCGGCGGACTCGAGGATGTCGCGACCGGCGTCGATGATGGCCGCCAGCGAGGTTCGTTCGGGGGTCGGCATCCAGGTCTCCTTCATGGCTATTGACATTAGCTATGATAGCTACGTAGTCTAGCCATCATAAGCCACCGCGAAGGGAACGGCCATGAAGCTCGCACCGCACCTGCATCGACTCGGCAACGACATCGTCGCGTCATATCTCATCGATCTGCCCGAGGGGATCACGCTCGTCGACGCCGGGCTGCCCGGCCACTGGAACGATCTGCAGCGCACCCTCGCAGAACTGGGGCGCCCGCTCTCCGACATCCGGGGTCTCGTCCTGACCCACGGCGACAGCGACCACATCGGGTTCGCCGAGCGGCTGCGCAGCGAAGCAGACGTGCCGATCTTCATCCACAGCGCCGACGCGCACCGCGTGCGCACGGGTGAGAAGCCGAAGACCCCGATGGGACCCGCTCGCGTCGGTCCACTGCTCGGCTTTCTCGCCTATGGCGTGCGCAAGAGCGGGCTGCGCACGCGCCATGTCACCGACGTCATGACGGTCGCCGACGGCGAGGTGCTCGACCTGCCGGGATCTCCGGTCATCATCGGGATGCCGGGACACTCGCCGGGCAGCATCGCGGTGCACTTTCCCGCAGCGGACGCGGTGTTCGTCGGCGACGCCCTCACCACGCGCCATGTGCTGACGGGGCAGGTCGGTCCTCAGCCCGCGCCGTTCACGGATGAGCCGACCGAGGCCATCGCGTCTCTCGACAGGCTGGCCGCCGTGTCGGCATCATGGGTGCTGCCCGGGCACGGAGCTCCGTGGCGGGGGTCGCCCGCCGACATCGCGGCCGCGGTGCGCGCGGGGAGCTAGAGCCCCGACAACACGGAGGCGGTGTCGCTGATCGTGATCTGCGGCGGGTAGAGACCCATCACCTGCATCGCGGCCGCATGATTCTCCGCCGTCGATCCCGCGCAGGCATCGCCGACCACGGTGACGTGCGCTCCGGCATCCGCTGCGGCCAGTGCGGTCGAGATGACGCAGCAGTCGGTCGCGACACCCGCCAGCACGACGTGCGCCCCTCGGCCGACGACCGCCTCGATCTCTGCGCCCCACTTGCCGAAGGTCGGCAGGTCGAGAGTCGGATGCGGCGACAGCCCGGCCGCGTCGGGGACGAGGTCGAACAGTGGATCCGTCGGCGGCTGGTCGGCGAACGGCCACGCGGCGAAGTAGGCGCCCCACGAGGTCGAGCGGTCTGCCGTCGGCATCCAGCGCGTCACGATCACGCGGTCGCCGAAGGCCGTGGCCAGCTCGCGGATGCGCGGCATCGTGTCGGCGAAGAACGGCGATCCCCACGCAGATCCGGGCGACGCGAAGATCTGCTGAGGGTCGATCACGATCAGCCAGGGACCGTCGCTCACGCCGAGGCCTCCTGCGCGCGGATCTTTCCGGCCCGGGCGAACCAGGTCACGACGAACGACAGGACGAGGGCGAAGAAGACGCCGAGGTTGGCATAGGCCCAGTCGCCGTCGACACCCCCGACGAGGCCGAGCAGGTAGCCCTGCCAGTTGTTCCACGGCGCCGCATCCGCGAATCCGTTGAGCACGAAGCCCCAGCCGATCACGCTCGCGATCACCATAGTGCCGATCGAGATCCAGTCCCACGCGCCGTAGCGGCCGCGGCTGTCGAAGAGCGCCTCGTCGTCGTAGTCCTTCTTGCGGCGCAGGATGTCGGCGATCAGGATGCCGGCCCATGACGCCAGCGGCACGCCCAGCGTGATGAGGAAGCTCTGGAACGGACCGAGGAAGTCGGTCGCGAAGAACACCACGTAGATCGTGCCGATCGTGAGGATCACGCCGTCGATCGCCGCCGCGGACGGGCGGGGGATGCGGATGCCGAGGCTCAGCAGCGTGAGGCCCGAGGAGTAGATGCCCAGCACCGCGCCGGAGACGAGCGCCAGCACGGCGGTGAGCAGGAACGGAACGAGCACCCAGATGGGCAGGATCGTCGCGAGCGCGCCGATCGGGTCGGCGGCGATCGCCGCGCTGAGCTCGTCGTCGGATCCGGCGAGCAGCAGACCGACGATGACGAGGATCACGGGAGCCACCGAGCCGCCGATCGTGTTCCACAGGACAATCGCTCCGTCGGATGCCGTGCGCTTCTGGTATCGCGACCAGTCGGCGGCGATGTTGATCCAGCCGAGGCCGAAGCCGGTCATGACCATGACGAGTGCGCCGGTGACCTGTCCGATCCCGCCGTCCGGACGCGCGAGGACGGCCGCCATGTCGATGCTCGGAGCGGCGAGGACGATGTAGAGCACCGTCACGATGCCGGTGACCCAGGTGAGCACCGACTGCAGCTTCATGATCGTGTGATAGCCGAGCACGGATGCCGCGACGATGAGCGCGGCGACGATCACTGTGGCGGTGATCTTCAGCGCGATGCTGTCGCCGTCACCGCCGAGCTGCGTGATGACGGTGGCCGTGGCGAGCACGGCCATGATCGCGAGGAACGTCTCCCAGCCGATCGACGTCAGCCACGAGACGATGCCCGGAACCTTCTGCCCCTGCACGCCGAACGCCGCACGGGACAGCACCATGGTGGGCGCCGAACCGCGCTTGCCGGCGATCGCGATCAGTCCGCACAGCAGGAACGACACGACGATGCCGATGATCGACACGAGGGTCGCCTGCCAGAACGAGATGCCGAAGCCCAGCACGAACGAGCCGTACGACATGCCGAACACCGAGACGTTCGCCGCGAACCACGGCCAGAAGAGGTCGCTCGGCTTGGCGGTGCGCTCGGATTCGGGGATGATCTCGATGCCCGCGCGCTCGATGAGAGCAGGCTTGATGTCCGTCATGCCATCATCCTGGCACTGCGCAGGGCCCGTGAGGGCGTCGGCAGGGCTCAGCCGGCGAAGAAAGCTCCGGCGACGCGGGTGAGGTCGTGCAGGTCCGAGACGCCGGCGAGCTCGCGCGCCGAGTGCATCGACAGGATCGGGATGCCGACGTCGACCGTGCGGATGCCGAGACGCGTGGCCGTGATCGGGCCGATCGTCGAGCCGCACGGCACGTTGTTGTTCGACACGAACTCCTGCGTGACCACGTCGGCGGTCTCGCACCAGCCGCGCCAGGCGGCGGAGCCGACGGCATCCGTCGCATAGCGCTGGTTGGCGTTGAGCTTGAGGATCGGTCCCGAGCCGAGCACCGGCTGCACGACGGGGTCGTGCTTGTGCACGTAGTTCGGGTGCACCGAGTGGCCCACGTCGCTCGACAGGCACCACGACGCGGAGAACGCGCGTCGACGCTCGGAGGCGTCGGCGCCGAGCGCGTCGTAGACGCGGCCGAGGATGTCTTCGAGCAGGGGGCCGCCCGCGCCGGAGCGGGAGTTGGAGCCCAGTTCCTCATGGTCGAACGCCGCGAGGATCGCGATCGGTCCGCTGACTGCCGTATCGATCTTCTCGAGCGCGACGACGCCGGCGTGCACCGAGGCGAGGTCGTCGAGTCGGCCGGAAGCGAAGAACGCGCGGTCCTTGCCGAAGATCGCGCCGCGCGCTGTGTCGGCGATCACGACGTCGTAACCGCGGATGTCGGATGCCGAGACGCCGGCCGAACCGGCGAGCTCGGCCAGGATGTCCTCCTGGGTCGGGTCGCCGAGGCCCCAGACCGGCTGCGTCTGGAACTGCTTGTCGAGCGCGAGGCCCGTGTTCGCCTCGCGGTCGAGGTGGATCGCGAGCTGGGGAAGCCGCAGCAGCGCTCCCGTGTCGGCGAGCACCACGCGTCCGTCGGCGAGGGCCAGCCGTCCGGCGAGACGCAGCTCGCGGTCGAGCCACGAGCTCAGCAGCGGACCGCCGTACACCTCGACGGCCGCCTGCAGCCAGCCCCTCGAACCGGTCGTCGGCTGCGGCTTGAGCTTGAAGCCGGGGGAGTCGGTGTGAGCACCCAGGATGTGAGCGGGCGTGGTCGCGGTGGCGTCCCCCGGAACCGTCCACGCGATCGCGGCACCGTCTCGCACGACGACGTAGCGTCCGCCGGGGGCGACATCCCAGGCCTGATCCTCTTCGAGCCGCGTGAAACCGGCATCCTCGAGGCGCCTGGCCACCTCGGCGGCGGCGTGATAGCTCGAGGGCGAGGCGGCGACGAAGTCGGCGAGATCCTCGGCGTGGGCGAGAGCGTCCGGGGTGACGGGCATGAGCGACCTTCCTGCAGGGGCGGTCCTTCGATCGTAATCGGCGACTCGATGCGCGATCTCCGCGACGGTCGGATGGCGGTCGTTCACCTTCTCGTCACCATCGGCCGGTACGGTCGATCTCGATAGCGCCTAGGGTTCCGGGGTTCGTCCCGTCTGGTCCGAGCGGCGCCACGGTGCTCCTCCGCAGGAGCGCCGTCATCTGACAGGACAAAAGCCCGGAGGACCCTGTTCGTCGCGCCCGCGAAGAACGGAAGGGTCTCTGATGTCCGCTCTCGCCTTCGCTCTCGTCCTCGCCGCAGCCGTCACGCACGCCGCCTGGAACATCATCGCCCACGGCGTGAGCCGCGCAGGGACGCCGTTCCTCTGGTGGGGGGCCGTCGGAGGAACCGCCGTCTGGATCGGGGTCGTGCCGTTCACCGGCGGGCTCGGCACCGACGACGTGCTGGCGTTCCTGCTCGGCGTCGGAGTCTCCGGTGTGCTGCACGTCGCCTACATGGCGGTGCTGCAACGCGGATATCGCGAAGGCAACCTCTCGACCGTCTACGCGACGGCTCGGGGCACCGGGCCGTTCCTCTCTGTGATCGTCGCCGTGCTGGTGCTCGGGGAGCGTCCATCGGCCCTCGCGCTCACCGGCGTCGCGGCGATCATCCTCGGAGTCGTCGCGATCGGTCTCGTCGACCGCGGACGCGCCGACCGGTCGCGTCGCCTGGATCCCGGGCTCGTGTTCGGTCTGCTCACCGGCGTCGCGATCGCGGTCTACACGATCTGGGACGCCAACGCCGTGCGCACGTGGAACCTCTCGCCCGTCGCCTTCATGGTGGGGACGATGCTGCTCGAGATCCCGTTCTACTCGCTCGGCGTCCGAGGCCGATGGGCGGCCGTTCGCGCGCTCGGCCGCACGCAGTGGAAGCGCATCGTGGCGTTCAGCATCCTGTCGCCGCTTTCGTACATCCTGGTGCTCACGGCCATCCAGATCGCTCCGGTCGCACTGGTCGCGCCGCTGCGCGAGGTCAGCGTCGTGCTGGTCAGCCTGTTCGGTGTCTTCGCCCTGAAGGAGAGCAGGCCCGAATGGCGTCTCGCCGCGTCCGCGGTCGTCGCGGGCGGGATCGTGCTGCTCGCGCTGTAGCGGTGGTTCTGCGGCGGTGGTTCTGTGGTCGTGGTTCTGTGGTCGTGGTCGTGGTCGTGGTCGTGGTCGTGGTCGTGGTCGTGGTCGTGGTCGGGGTCGTGGTCGTGGTCGTGGTCGTGGTCGGGGTCGTGGTCGCTCCGGGTGCGTGGCCTGCGTGATTGTATGGATGCTGTGTGCGCCGGGTGGAGTCTTCGAGAGAGCAGTCCGTCGGATGCGCACTGGATGTCGGAGCTGCGAGCGATCGTCATGCGCGCCGATCTGGAGCGTCTCGGACGCTTCGACCCGGTGCGTGTGCGGCAGCGGTTCCTCGATGGGTTCGTCCCGCAGAACACGCGAGTGATCGTGGTTGCCGGGCAGGACGTGGGGCTCATCGCGGTGAGGCCCGAGAGCGACGCGGTGTGGATCGAGCACTTCTACCTCGATCCCGCTCAGCAGGGCCGCGGCCTCGGCTCCGCGGTGCTGGCGGACGCCTTGGAGACGCGTCATGCGGGCGATGACCGGCCGTTCCGCCTCAATGTGCTGCAGGGCAGTCCGGCGCGACGGCTGTACGAGAGGCACGGCTTCGAGCTCGAGAGCGAAGACGCGGTCGACGTCTTCATGAAGGCCGAGCCGCTCCGGCGCTGATCGGGTGCCCCGTGACGGGTGCTCGTGGCGGGTGCTCGTGGCGGGCGCTCCGTGGCGGGCGTTCGGTGTCGCGCGCACGATGTTCCGTTGTCCGGCGTTGTCGACTGGCTTTGTTGGGGGCGTTGTCGACTGTCTTTGTTTCCTGTTCTTGCCGTCTCGTCTCCTGTGTTGCTTGTTTTCTCGAGTCGCGTGTCTCGTTCCTGGGGTCAGCGGCCTGGGGTCAGCGGTCTGGGGTCTCGTTCCCGTTGTCTCGTTCCTCGTGTCTCGTTCCGCGTTCCTCGTTCCTCTTGCTCCGTCTCTTCCTCGCTTGTCGACTGGTCTCTCCGCTCCTCTTGTGCCTGCGTTCTGCGGCATTCCGGGAGATTGGAATACTTGCTGTGATCTGGGATAAATCGGACTGGTTTCGGGGGTCGAATGTCGGTGGCCCCGTGTTGACTCGAGGGTATGAACAGCATCGTGGAGCGTCTGGGTCGGGTCGTCACTGACCTTGATGCGGTGCTGTGTGATGACGCGTTGGCGGGGTTGAGCGATGCGGAGCGTGTCGCGGTGCTGCAGGCGGCGGGGGCCGTGTTCCGGCGGGCCGAGGCGGTGATCGTGGAAACCGTGGCGACCGGGGATCCTGTGGATTTTCCGCATGCGGCAGGGTGTCGCGGGGTGAACGAGCTGGTGCAGCGGATGGTCGGCGTGGATGTGCGGGGTGCGTCCCGGGTCGACAGGGTCGTCGATCTGGTGCGCCGGCCGGTGAGTCTGGCGGGGGAGCGGATGCCGGCGCGGTGGTCGGAGATGCGCGTGGCCTTGTTGGATGGTGTGGTGGGTGTCACGGGGTTTCTGGCGGCGACGGGCCCGATCGAGCGGGTGTGGGACCGGTTGAGCGTGGATCAGCGGTTGGCGGCGGATGTGGCGTTGGCGGGGTGCGCCCGCGGGCACGGGATCGGCGGGGGCGCGGATTCTGGTCCGGCGCCGACGGTGCAGGATCTGAAAGCTCTTGCGGAGGATCTCGCCTCGATGTTCGACCCGGACGGGGAGGAGCCGAAGGATGAGGACGCGCGGCGCAAGCGCGGGATCACGATCGGTCGTCTCACGGACGGGATGCATGCGATCCGGGGGTATCTGACTCCGGATGCCGCGGCCCAGTTGCAGCTGATCCTGGACGCGATGCTGAACCCGAAGGGTGACGGCCCGCCCATGCCGGGAGTGTTCTTCACCCCCAGCGGTGACACCGGTCACACAGACACAGACACAGACACAGACACCGGTGCTGACCCGGGTGTTGATCCGTTCAATGAGGATGAGCGCAGCGTGCTCGATGATCGCACCGCGTCGCAGAAACGCCACGATGCTCTCGCCGCCGCTCTCGCGATAGCCGCCCGTCACAAGGACATGCCCACGCTCGGTGGTGCCTCCCCGGTGCTCGTCGTCACCGTCGACGCGACAGACCTCGCCCACCATGCGGGAGGTTCTGCTTTCGGTGCGGGCATCGCCGGCGCGGGTGGTGGTGCGGGCAATGGCGGGTGGGCGACGATCCCTGGATCCGGTGCGCATGTGCCTGTGTCCGTCGCGGCGCAGACCGCATGTGCGGGGGTGATCCAACGGATGCTTCTGGACGAGGGGCGCATCATCGGGATCAGCACCACCGACCGCGTGTTCACCGTGCATCAACGCCGGGCGATCATCGCCCGCGACAAGGAATGCCTCATCCCCGGGTGCCACGTGCCCGCATCCTGGTGCGAGATCCATCACGTCACCGAACACGCCCGCGGTGGGCCGACCCACACCGACAACGGTGTGCCTTTGTGCTGGTGGCACCACCGATCCCTGGGCACCTCGCAGTGGGAGATCCGTATGAACAACGGGCTCCCCGAAGTCCGTGGACCGAACTGGTGGGACCCCGACCAACGCTGGCGCACCCCACAACACAGCCTCCCCGCGGACCGTGACCGAAGGCGCCTCGTTCGAACCGGGTGATACGCGGCGGCATCCTCACGGCAAGTGCTGCTGATCCCGAACAGCCGGCCAGACTAAGCGGGCCAGCCCCAGCGGGCCGGACTCACAGTGCCCGGCTCAACGGGCCCGTCTCGCCGTGCCCGGCTCAATGGACGCGCCTCAGCAGTCTCACTCCAATGATCCCGGCGGTCAGCGGTCTCGCCGGTCAGCGGTCTCGCCGGTCAGCGGTCCCGCCTCAGCGGAAGTCGACCAGCCCGGCGTGCGCTGCCGTGACGAGGATCTGCACGCGATCGCGCACGTGCCACTTCGACATGATGCGGCCGAGGTGGGCCTTCACGGTTCCCTCCGACACGATCAGTGTGCGCGCGATCTCGGCGTTGGACATCCCCTGCGCGAGTCGCTGCAGCACCTCCTGCTCGCGATCCGTGAGCGCCTCCAGGGTGTCGTCGCCCCCGACGGGCTCCGTATCCCGCACGTGCTTGATCAGCAGCGACGCGATCCGCGGCGACAGCGAGCTCGCTCCGCTGTACACCTCTCGCACACCCTCGAGAATGCTCGCCGCGCTCGAGTCCTTCAGCAGATAGCCCGACGCACCTGCGCTGAGCATCGGAAGCACGGTATCGCTGCCGTCCAGCGTGGTGACCGCGAGGATCTTGATCTCAGGCCAGCGTTCGCTGATCACCGCCGTCGCCTCGATGCCGTTCATCTCCGGCATCTGCACGTCCATCATCACGACGTCGGGACGCTCGCGTTCCACGACCTCGATGCCCTCGAGCCCGGACTCCGCCTCGGCGATCACCGTGATCTCCGGGTCGCGGGAGACGAAGTGAGAGAGCGCTGAGCGCACCAGGGGATCGTCATCGACGATCACGACGCGGATTTGGGACATGGAGGAAGCCTAACCGGGGTCTACCTGCGGCGCGAGGTATTAGACCTTTGGCTATCGAGGTATAGCCGTGAGACAGATGTGCCGCTCGCAGATCACCGAGAAGATGAGTACATCGCTAGTCAAAAGTGCAATAAAGGAGGTGAACGTATATGTCTTTCTGGAACCAGGTTGGTCACTTCTTCGGCTTCTACCGCTAATATATATGGCGAAAAGGAGATACTGAAGTATGGCTTCAAGTCTTTCGACGGGTGACCCCTCTGACGTCACCCGACTCGGCAGGGGCGAGAAGCTCAGCACGATAGAACGCATCGCCGTCTTGGCGGTCGTCGGGACCATCGTCATCTTCGACATCGTCGGACTGTTCCTCCCTCCGGGGCTGGAACCTCTGACAGCGGCAATCGGGATCGCATCCACTGCAGTCCTCGGCCTCTTCCTCTGGTCGCCACTCATCGCGACATACGCCCTCGGCGTCGTGTTCGCCCTATCCTTCATCCCCGGCATCGAAGCCCAGGTGCTGACCGTCGCCGCTTTCGCGGCCGGCTTGATCGTGCGCCTGGGGTGGACCTCACTGGTCCTGTCCTATGTCGGAGTCTTCCTCGTCGCATCCGCGTTGGTCGCCATGGGCGATTCGACGGATGCGTTCAACATCGGCATCTTCCTGGTCGGCGCCGCAGTATCCGGAGCCGTCGGCTATGCGCTTCGCCTGGCATTCGCTCGAGGGCGGACGCTCGAGATGCAACTGGCCGAGAAGGCCGAGCAGGAACGCCAGGCAGTACTCGCTGAGCGGCGCTGGATCGCCGGCGAGCTGCACGACAGCATCGCGCACCACCTCACCGTGGTGGCGCTGCACGTGCAGATGCTCGACGACGATCGCACGAGCAGAGATTCGCAGGAGGCGATTCGCATCGCCGCACGTAAGGCGATGACCGACCTCCGCTTCGTGATCGACCTCGCAGACGACGGACCCCGCTCCGAGGGAATGCCCTCCGGTGATCTGGTGGCCTCCGTCGAGGAGGCCGCGCAGGAGTTCGAAGCCGCCGGCCATGCCGTGGCCGTCATCGGCGACCCCTCCGATGAGCGCGTCCCGCGGGCCGCCGAGATCATCCTCGCGCGCATCATGCGAGAGTCCGCCACCAACGTCCTCAAGTACGCCGGCGCGGGCGAAGTCGAGATCCGATTCGACATCGACGACGACGCCGCGAAGATGGCGGTGAGCAGTCCGCTCTCCATCACGCCGCGTCGCGAGCTCTCCTCGAGCCGCACGGGCATCGGCCGCATGGCCGAACGAGTTCTCGGTGCCAGCGGCGAATTCAGCGCCGGCGAAGTCGACGGCCGCTGGGTCGTCTCGGCGCTGCTGCCGATCGTCTGACGCCTCCAGCATCCCAGCATCCCGGCTTGAAAATGGCAGGGGATTGCGTACCGGTATTCCGGTACACTGGGAGCAGGATCCGCGGAATTCCGGGGTTTTCGACGTGAAACCTAGACGAAAGTCCAGGGTAGATCTCGACTATAGACCGTGTTCCATGGTGTAGCCGGGCGCTTACATTGGGTATACCCCAGAAATAGCGCATCCCCAGCGCTGTGATCGCGAGCGCGGTCTTTGGAATCTGATCCCCATCGCGCTCGCGATCGGCTTCTTCCGACGAGTCACCTCGAGGAATCGATGCCGATCGACTGGCCGGCTGTCAGCCGCCCACCGCACGCATGTAGTGCCCGTCCGTCGAGATCCCCGACGCCGCGACCGTGAACCGCACCACCTCGCTGAGGTAGCGATCTTCGGATGCCTCGAAGATGCGCCCGCCCGCATCACGGGAGATGCGGCTGAGTCGAAGGATCGGCGTTCCCTGCGGCACGCGCAGCAGGGCGGCGTCCTGCTCGTCGGCGGCGACGGCGTCGATCTGGTGCTCAAGCCCGACGATCGGGTGTCCCACCGACCCGAGGTACTCCGTGATGGAGATCTCGTCCGTGTCGACGTCGAGCAGTCGTCGTCCTACTGCCTCGGTGTAGAAGAGCCGCTCGAGCATCGTCGGCCTGCCGTCGAGCAGGCGCAGTCGCACGACGCTGACGATCGTGTCGTCGGGCGACACTCCGAGCAGTTCTGCGCGGTCACCGGCCCTGCGAAGGCTCAACTCCTGCGTCTGCGCGCCCGGAGTCACCCCGAGATCGCGGGCCCAGCGAGTGAACGGCACCGACACATCGACCGCCTGGCTGGCCTTGCGCGACACGACCCGCGCGGGGCGTCCCCGCCCCGTCTCGATCAGGCCCTCTCCGCGCAGGGCGGCGAGAGCGTTCCTGATTGGACCCCGCGAGGTGCGCCACCGTTCGGCGAGCTCCGCCTCGGTCGGCACGTCGTCGCCGGGGCGCAGGGTGCCCGCCGCGATCTGCGCGCGGAGGTCGTCTGCGATCTGGGTGTATACAGCTTCGGCCACATAGGCATACTACTTCGCTATCGATGTGGAACGGTTGCGCGTTCCCTCGCCGTTCATCCGAGGAAAGACCGGGTGAACGGACCTTGAACTCTTCCAAGTTAGGTACATATCTTGGCTGTTGTCCTGTCAGAGTGGCTCGTGGATCACCCCTCCCACTCCGAAAGGTCCTCATGAAGCTCCGCGCTCTCCCCGTACTCGCCGGCGCCGCGATCCTCGCGCTCGGCCTCGCCGCCTGCTCCGGCTCCGCAGAGGCCACCGGCGCGTCCGGTGCCGACGCATCATCGGCCGCCGGCGGATTCGCCGTCGACGAGAACACGCTCGTCTTCGGCGTCGTGCCCGACTCGGTCGACACCGAGACTAACTACCAGCCGCTCATGGACTACATCGCCGAGATCACCGGCAAGACGGTGGAGTACCACGAGTCCACCGACTACGCGGCGCTCATCGAGGCCGCGGTCGCCGGCAAGGTCGATGTCGCCTCGTTCTCGGGTTTCACCTACGTCACCGCCACGAACAACGGCGCGAAGCTCACCCCGATCTCCTCGATCGTGACCGAGGAGGGCCAGGAGCCCGGGTACTACTCCCAGGCCATCGTGCCTGCCGACAGCGACATCTCAAGCATCGAGGACTTCGCCGGCAAGAAGGTCTGCTTCGTCGATCCCTCGTCGACGTCGGGATACCTCTTCCCCTCCTACAACCTGCTCGAGGCGGGCATCGACCCCAAGACCGACATCACGCCCGTCTTCGCGGGCAAGCATGACGTGAGCGTGCAGAAGGTCGGCGAAGGCGTCGAGTGCGAGGTCGGATTCGCCGAGGACTCCGAGGTCGAGAAGTCGGATGCCGTCAAGGTCATCGACGAGACCATGGTCCCCGGAGCGCCGCTCGTCTACTCGTCGACTCTGCCGGACGACGTCGCGCAGGAGCTCATCGACGGACTCTCCGAGATCACGATCGACGACATCATCGCCGCCGGCATCGAGGGCGCGGACACTGATGCGTTCCGCAGCGTGTTCTACGCCACCAAGCCCGTCGACGACGCGTACTACGACCTGATCCGCGACATCTGCAAGGAGACCGAAGCGGAGCAGTGCCAGGGCTGACGCCCGATCGCTGACCGCAGCGTCAGCCGAGCGCCCCCGTTCCGCAGTGTGCTCCCACCCTGGGCAGCGGAGCGCGGGGCGCTCACCCGCAAGAATCACGCTCGACGCCACGACCCTGGAGAACTGACATGAACACGGCAACCGATGCCCTCATCCGCCTGGACGGTGTGACGAAGACCTTCGGCTCGACCACCGCGCTGAAGAACGCATCGCTGCAGGTCTCACGCGGCGAGATCGTCGTGCTGCTCGGGCTCTCCGGCTCGGGCAAGTCGACGCTGCTGCGCCACCTCGACGGTCTCGAGGTGCCGACCTCGGGTGAGATCGAGGTGCTCGGCGCGAAGGTCCCGACGCTCAAGGGCAAGGCGCTGCGCGCCCTCCGCAGCCGGGTGGGATTCATCTTCCAGCAGTTCGAGCTCGTGCCCTCGCTGACGGTGCTCGAGAACGTGCTCACCGGTTCTCTGTCGGAGGTCCGCGGCCCGCGGCTCGGCCTCTGGGGCTACTCGAAGGCGGCGAAGCTGCGCGCCCTCGAGCACCTCGATCGCGTCGGGCTGCTCGACCGGGCCTATCAGCGCAGCGACACCCTCTCCGGCGGCCAGCAGCAGCGCGTCGCGATCGCCCGCGCCCTGATGCAGAAGCCCGACATCCTGCTCGCCGACGAGCCCGTCGCATCCCTCGACCCGGAGTCCAGCGACCAGGTGATGGCGCTGATCCGTGAGATCGCCGCCGACGAGGGGCTCACGGTCGTCTGCAGCCTGCACCAGGTCGACCTCGCGATCTCGTGGGCCGACCGCATCGTGGGGCTGCGCCACGGCGAGATCGTGCTCGACACCCCGACCGGCGACCTGACCAAGGCCGAGGTCATGGAGATCTACGGCCGCGTCGCCACGACCACCGCAGAGATCCGCGCCGTGCAGGACGAACTCACCGAGATCACGGTCGGCGTCGCCCAGCTCGACAAGGCGCGGGCCTCATGACCGTCCTCTCGGACCCGCCTCGGGCGCACGCGACCCCCGCACGCGCGAGTGTCGCCGATCGAGCTCCTCGCCGCCCGATCTCCGCCGAGCGCATCGCCGCCGGGCTGACGCTGCTGGCGCTCCTGGTGCTCGGCATCCTCGCGGTCGACGAGGTCGGCATCTCGATCCCGGCGATGGTGCAGAGCTGGGGCAACGCCGAGAACTTCATGGCCCGAGTCGGCGGCCTCTCGTTCCCTGAACCGGCCGACCTCGCCTGGCTGATCGCCCTCACCGTGGGGCTCGTGCTCGTCGGCACGTTGCTCGCCGCCGCCCTGTCGGTGCCGATCGCCTACCTCGCAGCCTCCAACACGACCCCCGGCAACGGATGGCGTGCCGCCGCGCGGTTCGTGGGAGTGCTCACCCGAGCGCTGCCGGACGTCGTGCTCGCGATGGCGTTCGTTCTCATGTTCTCGCTCGGCACCCTGCCCGGCATCCTCGCCATCGGCATCCATTCGATCGGGATGATCTCGAAGATGTTCGCCGACGCGATCGAGCAGATCGACGAGGGCCCCCGGCTCGCGATCCGCGCCGCGGGCGGATCGAAGGTGCAGGAGTTCGCCTCAGGAATCCTTCCCCAGGTGCTGCCGAGCTGGGTCGCGACGGTGCTGCACCGCAACGACATCAACCTGCGCGGCAGCGTCGTGCTCGGCTACGTGGGCGTGGCAGGCCTCGGACTCGAGATGTCCTACGCCTTCAAGTCGCTGAACTACGGCAAGGGCCTCGGCATCGCCCTGGTCATCTTCATCCTGTGCGTCGTGATGGAGATCGTGTCGAGCCTGGTGCGCGGGGCAATGCTCGGCCAGCAGCGGCAGACGCGGTCGTGGATCGACCGCATCATCCACCCGCGACTGCGCGGGGCGACGGGCGCGGCGACGACGGAGCGCCCGGAGTGGGCGGCCAGCCCGCAGACCGCCGTGCGTCGACCGTGGACCGCGGAGCGGGTGCGCAACACGACCGGCATCGTGACGGCGGTGCTCGTCGTCATCGGCAGCGTCGTCGTCAGCCAGATCAACTGGATGGACTTCTTCACCTTCTGGGCCAAGCTCCCCGAGGTCGCAGCGAAGTTCTGGCCGCCGTCATTCGGCAGCTATGAGGCGTCGGCGATGATCGCGGCCATGCGGGACACGGTCGCGATCGCACTCGCGGCGACGGTGCTCACGCTGCTGCCGTCGCTGATCCTCGGCTCCCTCGCCGCGAGCAACGTCGCACCCGGAGCGGGAGCGCGGGGCATCGCGCGCTTCCTGCTCGTCGGCATCCGCGGCATTCCCGAGCTGATCCTCGCGATCGTGCTCGTCGTCATCACCGGCCTCGGCGCCCAGGCGGGAGTCATCGCGCTGGCCATCGGCGGCATCGGTCTGCTCGGCAAGCTGATCGCCGATTCCCTCGAGGAGGTCGACCGTGGGCCCGAACGGGCCCTGCGGGCGGTCGGCGCCACCCGGCTGCAGACCTACGCCTCGGCGACCGTGCCGCAGGGCATGCAGGCGCTCATCGGGCACAGCTTCTACATGCTCGACACGAACATCCGCGCCGCGACCATCCTCGGCATCGTCGGCGGAGGCGGTGTCGGGTACTACCTGCTCAACGCCAGCCAGGGTTCGCGCTATGAGACCGTGACGGCGATCGTGCTGATGATCCTCGTCACCGTGCTCGTCGTCGAAGGGCTCGCGATGTGGATGCGCAAGGTGTTCCGATGAGCGGCCGCACCGGCTCGACCGACTCCGCCGACCTCGTGGTCGTCGGCTCGGGGATCATCGGCCTCGGCGCCGCCTACGCGGCGGTGCGGCGGGGTCTGAGCGTCATCGTCGTCGACAGAGCGGATGCTCCCGTCGGCGCGACGATCCGCAACTTCGGCCACCTCTGCATCGGCGCGCAGACGGGGGAGGCCCGGCGCTACGCGGACCTGTCCAGAGACCTGTGGCTGCGCCTCGCTCAGGATGCGGGGTTCTGGATCCGCGAGTCGGGGACACTGGTCGCCGCCCGCCACGCCGACGAGATCGCCGTGCTCGAGCAGGCGGCGGCCGATGGCGGCATCCGGATGCTCGATGCGGATGAGCTGCTGCGCCTCGCCCCGCTCCGTCGCCCGGGACTCCTCGGTGGAGCGCACATCGAGACCGACCTGCAGACCGATCCGCGCACCGCCGCCGCGGCGATCGTGCGGCACCTCGCAGGACTGGGCGTCGACTTCCGCTTCCGCACGGCGGCGACCTCCGTCGCCGGACGCCGCGTCGAGACGACGAGAGGCGCGATCACCACAGGCGCGGTCGTCGTCGCGGCGAATCACGACATCGACCAGCTGCTGCCGGAGGTGGCGGAACGGTCAGGCGTCGTCCGGTGCGCTCTCGACATGATGCGTGCAGCGGTGAGTCTCCGGCATCCGCTCTCCGCCCCGCTGCTGACCGGGTGGTCGCTCGTCCGCTACGGACGCTTCGCCGACGGTGCCGCCACCGCCGCGCTCCGCGATCGCCTGCATTCGGAGCGTCCGGACCTCGCCGCGCTCGATCTCAATCAGATGTACACGCAGCTGCCGGACGGCACGCTCATCATCGGCGACTCGCACGCCACATCGACCGCGCCGGAGCCGTTCCAACCCGAGGCCGCGTTCACGGCGTTCCTCGCCGAGGCGGAGGCGCTGTTCGAGATGCCGGCCCCACGGGTGCTGGAGCGCTGGCAGGGCGTGTATGCGAAGGCGTCGAAGGACTTCCTCATCGACACGGTCGACGAGGGGGTGCTGGTGCTCGCCGCGACCACCGGCATCGGAATGACCACGGGTCTGGGGCTCGCCGAAGATAATCTCACCGCCACCTTCGGGTGGACACCTGCAATGGAAGGAACCCCATGACCACTCAGCTCGACGCAGCTCCGGCACCGGCGCTCGAACTCATCGTGCTCGACATGGCCGGCACGACGGTGCTCGACGACGGGGTCGTCGAGACGGCGTTCCAGCGCGCCTCCGAACGCACCGGCGTCGCCGATCGGATGCCGTGGGACGACGCGCTCGCGCACGTGCGCGCCACCATGGGGCAGTCCAAGATCGAGGTCTTCACGCACCTCGCGGGAGGAGACCGTGCCGCCGCCGAGCGCGCGACGGCCGCATTCGAAGGCGCCTACGCCGAGATCGTGGCCGAGCAGGGGGTCACCGAGATCCCCGGGGCGGCCGATGCGATCCAGGGGCTGAAGGACGCCGGTCTGAGGGTCGTGCTCACGACGGGATTCGCGCCGGTCACCCGCGATGCGCTGATCGACGGTCTGGGCTGGCGCGGGCTCGTCGACCTCGCCCTCTCGCCGGTCGACGCCGGGCGCGGGCGTCCGGCACCCGATCTCGTGCTCACGGCGCTGATCCGCACGCAGACCTCGTCGGTCGCCGCTGTCGCTGTCGCCGGAGACACGATCAGCGACGTCGAGTCGGGCCGCCGCGCAGGCGCCGGTCTCGTCGCCGGCGTCCTGACGGGCGCCCACGACGCGGGCGCGCTCGAGCTCGCCGGTGCCGACGTCGTGCTCGAGGACGTGACGCATCTTCGCGGCACGCTCACCGAGCGCGGGCTGCTCCCTCTCGTGCCCACGGTCTGAGCCCCTGACATGGGAACTCTGCTGATCCGTCCTCCCGGCCACCGTCGCGACGTGGCCCTGCGGCCCGCGGCCACAGCGATGGTGTGGGTCGGTGAGGGCCACCCGCACGAGATGATCGCCGTGCCCGGTGTCGCGCTCGGTGAGCACGACGTGCTCGTCGCCGTCGAGATGTCGACGATCTGCGGGTCCGACGTCCACACCGTGCACGGACGTCGGTCCGCCCCGGTGCCGCTGGTGCTCGGACACGAGAGCGTCGGACGCGTGATCGCCCTGGGCGACGGCGGGGCCTCGACGGTCGACGGCGTCCCCGTGCGCATCGGGGATCGGATCGTCTGGTCGGTCACGATCTCGTGCGGCACCTGCGACAGATGCGCCCAGGGTGTGCCGCAGAAGTGCCGCACGCTCGGCAAGTACGGCCATGACCGCATCGGCGTGCACGGCGACCTCACCGGCGCGTTCGGCTCGCACGTCCAGGTGCGGGCGGGCACGGCGATCGTGCGGGTGCCCGAGTCCCTGCCGGCCGCGGTGCTCGCTCCGGCATCGTGCGCGACCGCGACCGCCTGGGCCGCCGTCGCCCGGGCTGCGCGCGATCACGACCTCGACGGCGCGACCGTCCGCATCCACGGAGCCGGACTCGTCGGGCTCTCGGCCGCGGCGATCGCGGTGGAGCACGGCGCGACGGTCGAGGTGCTCGACCCCGCACCCGAACGGCTGGCTCTGGCCGCACGCTTCGGTGCCGGTCCGATCGATCGTGACCCGGACGTCGTGATCGAGGCCTCGGGGCATGCCGTGGCCGAGGCGCTCGCCGGCGTCGCCACCGGGGGCACGGTCGTGCTGGTCGGGAGCGTCTTCCCTGCCGAGCCGGTGCCCCTCGACGCCGAGAGCATCGTTCGCCGGCTGGTGACCGTCACCGGCGTGCACAACTACACGGGATCGGAGCTCGCCGAGGCTGTCGCATTCCTCGCAGGACGAGGACGCGCCTACCCGTTCGTGGACGCGGTCGGCGAAGTGCGGCAGCTCGCCGACCTCGACGAGGCCATCACCGCGGCATCCGCTCCCGGCGCGCCGTTGCGCATCGGCGTCGTACCCGGACGCTGACGGGAGACGGGTCGAGCGCAGAAGAGCCAGGGCTCAGGCCGTGGGCTCTGCCGCGCCACCTTCCTCGGCGTCGTCTTCGGCGTCGTCTTCGGCAGCCGCGGATGCCGAAGACCCCGGTCCCGAGCGCCGCGGTCCCGCAGGGCGGATGCCCTCGGCATGGAAAGCGAGCAGCCGCATGGCGGTGTCGACCGTCTCGTCGAGGACCTCCTGCGGATCGCCGCTGAGCGCCAGCCTGCGGTGACCGACCCCGTCGCCCGTGGCCCATCCGACGTAGACGGTGCCGGGCTCGTGCCCGCCTTCAGGATCGGGCCCGCCGACCCCCGTCGTCGAGATGCAGACGTCGGCGTCGAACAGCCGCAGTGCGCTCGCGGCGAGATGCTCGGCGCACTCGGGGGAGCACGGATCCGTTCCGGGCGTGAGTCCGAGCAGGCTCTCCTTCACATCGGTGAGGTAGGCCACGATGCCGCCGGCGAACCACGAACCGGCATCGGCCCCCGCGCCGATCGTGCTCGCCAGACGTCCCGAGGTCAGGGATTCGACCACGCAGATGCGCAGTCCGCGCTCAGCGGCGACGTCGCTGACGCGGTCCAGCGGTGACTGCTCTGCTGTCACTTCTCTTCGGCGGAGTCCGCGTGCGTCGGGGCGTCGGACTCGATGGTCGCCTCGTCGGAGTAATCGGGCCGCGGGGGCTGCAGCGGCTGGTCGGAGTACTCGCCGCCGAGGCGTCCGCCGTACGGGCGCCCGTGGTCGGCGAACTCGTCGCGTGCGTAGACCAGCTCCCACTCGCCGACGGTGAAGCGTGCGCCGGTGCGCAGCGTCTGGGTGCGATCGCCGGGGTGGGTGGCGGTGGCGTCGGGGTTGCTGTTCATCTCGCCCTCGCCGTGGAGTTCGAGGACGTACTCGTCACGGTCGTCGTGCGTGATCGTGGCGTGCACGGGGTCGGCGCCGTCGAGCCGCAGCTCGTTGTCGGCAGCGGAGCCGATGCGCACCACGTCGACCTCGAGGGCGAACTCGGCGCGCTCGCCGTCGCGCGTGACGCGCAGGCGCGGGTTGCCCTCGCCGAACTCGGCGTGAGTGGTCGTGGGGGTGTAGCCCTCATCGGAACGGTCGTCGATGTGTCGTGCGTTCATGGTGGGTCTCCTCGCGGTTCCTGCCAGGATATCGGCGAAGGGATCCGCACGCAGGGGGTTGACTTCGGCCCGCTCCGACCCCGTCTGGACAGCCCGCTCGGGCCGACGCATCGAGGGCCTGCGGTCCCATAAACTGCATGACGAAGACCTGCACACCAGAGGAGAGGGCGAATGGGTAAGTTCATCTACGAGGGCAGCGTGAAGACCGAGATCGAGGATCGCGCCCTCACCCACCTGCAGCTCGTGATGACCGCCAAGCTGCGACGCGCCGAGCCGTTCCCGTTCAGCTGGCGCGAAGACGCGAGCGTCGGCGGCGGCCGCACGACGGTGTGGGTGCAGCCGGGCAGCTCGCTCGTCTTCAAGTACTTCGGCAGCAGGCAGCCGTCGATCAACCGCGCCTGGATCGAGGCGCTCGCCTTCACCGCGAACGCGCCGAGCGGGCTGTATCTCGTTCCCGAGCCACAGGACACGTCCGGCCCCGTCGCGCCGGCCGACGACGAGCCTGCCGCTCCCGGGGCCTGAGCGGCCCGAGCCATTCACCTGTCGCACTCCGATCGTCGATCGAGGTGTCGATTGTCAACCCCCTCCCGAGGGCGCCGACGGGCCGCGAGTCTCGTTGAACGCCCGACTCAGGCCACGCACGATGATGGCGAGTCGCGAGGAAGAGGAGACACCATGGCAGACAGCACCCCCGACCCCCGCAGCCAGCATCGCGACGAGGAATTCCCCGGTCAGCAGCAGAACCAGCCGGGACTGACCGACGACATGCGCCCGACTCCGGACCACGGCGAGGAGTCGTACGTGGGCCACGGGCGTCTCGAGGGGCGTCGAGCCCTGATCACCGGCGGGGATTCCGGAATCGGCCGAGCCGTCGCGATCGCCTTCGCCCGCGAGGGAGCCGACGTGGCGATCGTGCACATGCCGGAGGAGCAGGCGGATGCCGACGAGACCATCGACCTCGTGCGCGCCGAAGGCCGCCAGGGGCTGAGCCTCGCCGGCGACGTCCGCGACGAGGCCTTCGCCACCGAGGTGGTGACCGAGACGCGGAGCGCCTTCGGCGGCCTCGACATCCTGGTGCTGAACGCCGCGTACCAGCACGACATCGACGGCTTCGAGAATCTCGAGACCGACCGCCTCCGCCGCGTGTTCGAGACCAACCTCTTCGGCCTGCTGTACTCGGCCAGGGCCGCGTACCCGCATCTGGAGTCCGGCTCCAGCATCATCGTCACGTCGTCCGTGCAGGCCTTCGAGCCGTCGCCCAACCTCATCGACTACGCGATGACCAAGGCGGCGCAGGTCGCGTTCGTCAAGGCGCTCGCCGAGGAGGCGGGAGAGCGCGGCATCCGCGTGAACGCCGTCGCCCCCGGCCCCATCTGGACGCCGCTGATCCCGGCCACCGGCTGGTCGGACGAACGGGTGAAGACCTTCGGATCCGACACGCCTCTCGGCCGGGCCGGACAGCCCGCAGAGCTCGCCGGCGCCTACGTGTACCTCGCGTCGGCGGAGTCGTCGTACACCTCCGGCGCCGTGCTCGCGGTCACCGGCGGCAAGCACCTCTGACGGGGCCGGTTCGCCGGCATCCGCGCGCGCCGTAGGCTGGCTGGGTGAAGCAGTCCACGCCGTCCCGTCCGCTCGTGGGCGTCGTGCTCGTGGTCTGCTCCTGTCTGTCGCTGCCGTTCGGGGCCGCGGTCGCGGCCCAGCTCTTCCCGGTGCTCGGCCCGTGGGGTGTGACCTCGCTGCGCGTGGCGATCGCGGCGCTGCTGCTGGTCGTCATCGTGCGCCCGAGACCGTTCCGGTGGACGAAGTCGCAGTGGCTCGCCGCCGTGCTGTTCGGGGTCTCGCTCGCCGCGATGAACGGCTTCTTCTATGCGGCGATCGACCGCATCCCGCTCGGTCCGGCCGTCGCGATCGAGTTCCTCGGGCCGCTCGTCCTCGCCGCCGTGCTGACCAGGCGCCTCGTCGATGCCGCCTGGGTGGGGGTCGCGCTGCTCGGGATGGTGCTGCTCGGCGTCGACGGAATGATCGGCGCCGAGCCCCTCGATCCGCTCGGGATCGTCTTCATCCTGATCGCCGCCGGCTTCTGGGCCATGTACATCCGGATGAGTGCCCGGGTGGGTGCCATCATCCCCGGCAGCAGCGGACTCGCGGTCGGCCTGGTCGTGGCCGCGATCCTGCTGATCCCGGTCGGTGTGCCGGCCGCGGTCACCGTCGCGGGCGATATGCAGCTGCTGCTGCTCGCCGCGGTCACCGCCGTGCTGTCGTCGGTGATCCCCTACAGCTTCGAGCTCGCCGCGCTGCGTCGCCTGCCGCAACGCGTGTTCGGCGTGCTCCTGAGCCTCGAGCCCGCATTCGCGACGCTCGCCGGGTGGCTGATCCTCGGGCAGTCGGCGACTCCGCTGCGGATGCTCGCGATCGCCCTGGTGGTGGCGGCGAGCGTCGGCACGACGCTCGGCGTGCGACGTCAGCGCCGTCGAGACGATGCGGCCGCAGCCCGAGAGGTCGGGACCGCGCCCGACGGCGCCCGCCGCGACGACGAGCCCGGTCCCTTCACCGCGCCGATCCCGCTGCCCGAATGACCGGCCGACCCGTCAGGCGCTGACCGCAGCAGGCACGGGCAGCGGATAGCGGCGCCGCAGCAGCATCCGCTGCACCAGCGTCCAGACCACGGTCACGGTGAGATACAGCGCGGCGGCGAGCGGCACGAACATCGCGAAGACGGCCGTCAGATAGTGCAGAGCGCTGGTCACACGCAGCATCGTCGGCGAGTTCAGCGGCGAGTCGTCGTCGACCACGGCCGGCCGGAAGACCCGTCGTGTGATCTCGGCCACCACGATCATCACGGCGATCAGCGCACCGAAGACCCACAGCGTCTCCGGCGTCGCCGTGCCGCCGAAGACGGCGGAGACGAGACTGGTGCCCAGCGGTGCACCGAACAGGTCGTGCGTGAGCAGGTCGTTCGGGTGCCCGGCGATGTCGGGGCGGATGAACAGCGTGTACAGGATGCCGACGACCGGCGCCTGAGCGAGGACCGGCAGCATCCCGGCGAACGGAGACGTGTTCTCGGAGCGGTAGAGCTCGAGCATCTCCTTCTGCAGGCGCTCGGGATTCTTCTTGTGCCGGCGCTGCAATTCTCGCAGCCGAGGAGCCAGGCGCGCTCTGGTCTGCTCGGCCTTCGCCTGCGAGACGCCGACGGGAATCAGCAGGGCGCGCACGAGAAGCGTGACGAGCACCACGGCGAGTGCGGCGGCGGATGCTCCGGCGAGCGGTTCGAGCAGTGCGGAGAGCCCGGCGAGGGCGCCGTACGCCGCGTCGAGCAGGAAGGTCAGGGGTGGGAAGGCGAAGATGTCCATGGAAGTCCGTTCGTGTGTCGGGAAGGGTCGGCGAAAGCCGCGCAGTCCCGTACGAGGACGGACTACGCGGAGACGGCGACTCCCGGCGCACGAGGACGCGGGTGACCGGCGGCGTCAGGATCGCTCTGGGCGAGCAGGGTCGAGACGTCGATCGCCCGCAGCGGGTGCGGGGCGCTACGTGGAGAGGGCGGTGCGACGCTCAGCGCCACGGCGATCGTGAGGGTCGTCAGGGCGATCAGCGCGATCGCGACACCGAGTGCCGCGGCATCCGGCACCGCGATGACCCCGAGCGCGGCCGCGACGAAGCCGAGCATCTGCCCGAACCATTCGCTCACGCGCGCCTCCCTGATCCCTCACGCCGAGATTATCACCGGCATCCCAGTGCGGCATCGGTCGCGCGCCCGCCTCGGGGCAGGGGAGCGGAGATAGCCTCGAAGCATGAGTGATCTGCGCGCACTGCTCGGCATCGAACACCCCATCATCCTCGGTCCGTTCGGCGGGCTCTCCTCCGTCGGGCTCACGGCGGCGGTCAGCGAGGCCGGCGGCCTCGGGGGCTATGGGCTCTACGGCTACGACGCCGACCGCATCGGCGCGACGATCGCGTCTCTGCGGGAGGCGACCTCGCGTCCTTTCGCGGTGAACATCTGGCTGCCGACCGGCGACGAGGTCGAGCCGAATCCGCAGCACACCGTGTTCGCGCAGGCGCTGCAGCCGTTCTACGACGCGGTCGGACTCGAGGTGCCCGCCCGCCCCGAGCGCTACCTGCCTCCCCTCGACGAGCAGCTCGACGCGATCTTCGAAGCGGCACCACCCGTGCTGAGCACCGTCTTCGGGGTTCCGTCCGGGGCCGTCGTCGACGAGGCGCACCGCCGCGGCATCCGTGTCGTGGCAACCGCGACGACCGTCGCCGAAGCCGTCGCACTCGCGGACGCCGGGGTCGACGCCATCGTCGCGACCGGCTTCGAGGCCGGCGGCCATCGGGTGTCGTTCCTCCGTCCGGCCGAGGAATCGCTCGTCGGGACCTTCGCACTCGTGCCGCAGGTCGTGGATGCCGTCGATGTGCCGGTCATCGCGGCCGGCGGCATCGCCGACAGGCGCGGCGTCGCCGCCGCGTTCGCGCTCGGAGCGTCAGCCGTGCAGGTCGGCACGGCCTTCCTCGCGACGGTGGAGTCGGCGGCGAACCAGGCGCATCGCGACGCCATCCGCTCCACCGCCGCCGACGGCACCGTTCTCACGAAGGCGATGAGCGGACGCCTCGCCCGCGGCACCCGCAACCGCGCGGTGCGGGCGATCGAGGCGAGCGGGACGATCGCCCCGTTCCCGATGCAGAACTGGCTCACCGGCCGATTCCGCGCGGCAGCGGGCGAGCAGAACCTCGGCGAGCTGCAGTCGCTCTGGATGGGTCAGGGCGCGGCACTGGCCGGTCATGCGACCGCCGCCGAGGCCTTCGCCGAACTGCTGGCGGGAGTGCCGGAGGCCCGGTGAGGGTCGTTGTCGATCCGGGCTGTGAAGCTGGCCAGGTACGGGGGCTTGCCAGCGACGTCATCGGCTAGAGGCGTCGCACCCCTCTGAGCACCCGGGTCAGAGGATGACGGTGGACCGGCCGTGGACGATCACACGGTCCTCGGCATGCCACTGCACGGCACGGGCGAGAACGAGGCGTTCGACGTCGGCGCCGCGCTGCTGCAGATCGGCGGCCGACTCCGAGTGCGTGACACGGGTGACGTCCTGCTCGATGATCGGTCCCTCATCGAGATCCGCCGTCGCGTAGTGCGCGGTGGCTCCGATCAGCTTCACACCGCGGTCCTTCGCCCTCGCATACGGGTTCGCCCCGATGAACGCGGGGAGGAAGGAATGGTGGATGTTGATGATCGGGGCGCCGAGACCCTCGATGAAGTCGTCGGTGAGGATCTGCATGTACCGGGCGAGGACCACCAGATCCACGTTGCCGCGCAGGAGCTCGAGCTGACGCTGTTCCATCGTCTGCTTGTCGCCTGAGGGGATGTGCACGAACGGCACCCCGAACGAGCGTACGGACTCGGCGAGGTCGGGGTGGTTCGAGACGACCATCGTGACGTCGATGTCGAGCTGGCCTCGCTGCGTGCGCCACAGCAGCTCCATCAGGCAGTGGTCGTACTTCGAGACGAAGATCGCGACCCGCTTGCGCCGCGCGGTGTCGTGCAGCGACCACTCCATGCCGAACCGCTCGGCGACCTGAGCCAGATCGGCTTCGAGAGCCGTGCGCGCCGCAGAGAGCCCGGGGAGGTGGATCACCGTGCGCTGGAAGAACCGGCCGCCCTCGGAGTCGGTGGAGTGCTGGTCGAGCGAGATGATGTTCGCGCCGTGGACGGAGAGCACGCCGGCGACGGCGGCGACGATGCCGGGCTGATCATCGCAGGCGATCAGCAGGCGGGCGGTGTCGGGCTGAGACATGAGGGCTCCTCGGGGGTGTGCATCGATTCTGCCGTGGATGCGACCACCGGGCGAATCGGACGCATCGCGACGACGGGTCGCTACTCTGGGAGCGTGGACGCGGGCGATCTCGGACTGGTGCTCATCCCGCTGCTCGCCGTGGCAGCGCCGCTGCTGGCGCGCGGCATCCGACCCGTCATCCGCGTGCCGATCATCGTGTTCGAGCTCGTCCTCGGGATTCTCGCGGGGCCCGCGGTGCTCGGCTGGGTCGAGCCGACGCCCATCCTCGAGAAGCTCAGTGATTTCGGTCTCGCGATGCTGTTCTTCATCGCGGGCTCCGAGATCGACTTCCGGGCGGTCGCCGGACGGCCCCTCGTCCGCGCCTCGATCGGGTGGGCCATCAGCGTGGTGCTGGGCATCGGGATCGGCTTCCTCCTCGCCCCGGGCGAGGGGATGGTCGTGATCGCGATCGCCCTCAGCTCCACCGCACTCGGCACGCTGATGCCGATCCTCAGGGATGCCCAGGAGACCGACACCCTGTTCGGACGTGCGGTCACCGTGATCGGCGCGGTCGGCGAGTTCCTGCCGCTGATCGCGATCTCGCTCTTCCTCAGCACCCGCACCACCCCGCTCGCCACCGCGGTGCTGCTCGCCTTCGTCGTGCTCGCGGGGCTCGCCGTGCTCATGGCTCGGAGGATGCCGCACGGGCGCCTCCACTCGTTCGTGCGTGCGACCCTGCACACCTCCGACCAGTTCGGCGTGCGGTTCGTGCTGCTGCTCATCGCGTCGCTGGTCGGCCTCAGCGTCGTGCTCGACCTCGACATGCTGCTGGGTGCATTCGTCGCCGGAGCGGTGTGGCGCATCATCATGGCGCGCGCGCCCGAGAAGGACGCCGAGGCGGTCGAGACGAAGCTCGAGGCCATCGCGTTCGGCTTCCTCGTGCCGATCTTCTTCCTCTACACGGGCGTGAACTTCGACCTGCAGGCGCTCACCGGCTCGTCGTCGGCGATGCTGATGCTTCCGCTGTTCCTCGTCGCGCTGCTCGTGCTCCGAGGCACGACCGCGCAGCTCTCCGCGCCGACGGGCGCGAGCGCCAGGGACCGCACGGCGATCGGGCTGCTGGCAGCCACAGGGCTGCCCATCATCGTCGCCGTGACGGCGATCGGGGTGGATCAGAAGATGATCGACACCGGCACGGCGGCAGCACTCGTCGGGGCCGGGATGCTGTCGGTGCTGCTGTTCCCCCTGATCGGGATGCTGATCCGCGGCGAGGCGGCACGACTCGTCGACCCGGCGCTCGTCCGCGAGACACCGCAGGGGGAGCTGTGACGGCCGCGTCCGCGCTCGTCGCCGACGCGGTGCGTGCGCTCGCCGGCCTTCCGAAGGAGGGACTCGGTGAAGAGCGCGAATCGCGGTGGCGCGGACGCCGCATCGTGCGGGTGGGCGAGGCGTGGCACCTCGGCGTGCTGCTGCTCACCGAGACGCACGCACTGGCGACCGCCGAAGTGCTGAGGGCCGCCGATCCGGGGCGCCGCGGCTACACGGCGGAGTCCGCGCGCGAGCGCGCAGAACGACGTGCTCTGGCACTGCGGGGCGGGTTCGACGAGGGCGATGTCGTGCACGTCGGGTGGTCGGTGATCGACCTCGCCGCCGTGGACGCGGGCGGAGCGTCCGGGCCTCTGGCGATGGTCGACACGGTGCCATCCGTGCGATGGAGCACGGCAGGCGGTTGGATGCCGCTCGAGGCATACCTCCGCGAACGGGTGGAGCTGCTGCGCGGCTGAGGCGACGGGCTCGGCTGACCGGCCGAGCCCGCGGCTCGGCTGAGCCCGCGGGCGTCAGGCTGCCGCGAACGTCTGCGCGAAACGGCGCAGCAGCGCCGCGCCCTCCGTCACGGATGCCGACAGCACCTGCCCCTGCACGGCGTCGAACTCGTCGGGGTCGAAGTACCCGGTGGTGCGATAGAACGTCATCCGATCGGCGAAGTCCCGCGGAGTCGGCTCCGGATGGAACTGCGCCGTGTAGAGGTGGGTGCCCACCCGATACGCCTGCACGGGACAGGTGTCGTTCGTGGCGAGCAGCACCGCGCCCTCCGGCAGAGCCGCAGCGCTCTCCTTGTGAGCGGTGAAGACGGTGAGCGCGGGGGAGCTCGGACCGAAGACGGGGTCCGCGGCGCCGGCGGCGGTGGTCTCGATCACGGTGGCGCTCGCCGACTCGGGGGTGTCCGACGTGACGTGGCCGCCGAGCATCCGCGTCACCACGCCGATGCTGAAGCAGGTGAAGAAGGCAGCGACCTGCGAGTCGATCGCCAGCCGCGCGATGTGCTCGAGATCCGCTTCGACCCTCAGCTGCACAGCGGACTTCTCGACGTCGCTGACGTTGAACGGCGAGCCGCCGACGACGACGCCGCTGTATCGCGCGAGGCGCGCGGGGTCGAGGCGCTCGGTGAGCAGGTCGAGGCGGTCGACGACGTCGACGCCGAGCGCCCGTCGGAACGAGGCGTGCTCGGCATCCGCCGCCCCGAGTTCGGGGCGCACACAGACGTAGAGAAGCGAGACCACCACGAGAGTCTAACGACGACGGGACACGGTCGACGTCGCCGCCGACTCCGACCACATCACGGAGCCGCCGCGGAGCCGTCGCGGTGGCGGCGCGCTCGCCTCATCGGGATGAGTTGGACGTGCGGCCGCGCACGATCCCGACGAACGTCTCGACGTCGGGGGTGGTGTGATCGCGGCGCCAAGCCAGGGCGACCGTCGAGGTGGGGCCGTCGGCCAGGGACCGGTGGCCGACATCCTTGCGGTGGTGCAGGCGTGCGAGCGACATGGGGACGATCACGATGCCCGTTCCGGTGGCGGCGGTCACGATGGCGTCCGCGACCGACAGCGGTGCGAAGGTCGGCGCGACGGCACCCGGGATGTCGATCGGACCGAGCGCATCGTCGGTCGGGACCATCACGATCTCGCCCGACAGGTCGGCGACGGTCAGGTCGTCGGCCGCGAGGAGGTGCGACTCGATCGATGCGACCACCACCGGCACCTCGTCGTACAGCGTGATGATGTGCAGGTTCTCATCCGACAGCGGCAGGCGCACGAGGGCCGCATCGAGGTCGCCGATCGCGTCTCGCTGATCGGCGACCTCGATCGTCACCAGCTCGATGAGTACATGCGGCATCCGCTGCTTCCAGGCATCGATCCACTTGCCCGGTGTCGCGCCGGGGACGACCCCGAGACGGAATGTACGCGGCTCCTCCGGTTCGGTGTCGGGCGCGTCGAAGACGACCTTGGCGGTCTTCTTCGGAGGCTTGGGCGGCGGGAACCGCTGAGCCGGTGCGGCCTTGTTGCGCCGCACGGGCGAGCCCTTGCCGGCACGTCCTGCCGGTCGTCGTCCCTGAGTCGCCATGTGCTCCAGGGTACCCGGCGGATGGGGTGAGACGTTCTGAGAGCGCGGCCGATCAGGCCGCGAGCCACAGCCCCTTCGGGTCGGTGGCGACCGTCAGTCCGGCCGCGACCGTCTCGTCGTCGCCGATGCGCGCACCGCGGACGATCCGCGCTCCCGCGCCGACCTCGGTGCGGACGCCGATGTGCGCGCCGTCTCCGACGGCGGCACCCTGGCCGATGTGTGCGTGCGCGTCGACGTGCGCACCCTCGCCGATCACGGCATCCGGTTCGATCCATGCGCCGCGGGCGATGGTCGCCCCCGCGCCGATACGGGCGCCGGGTTCGATGTAGGCGCCCGCTTCGATGTGCGCCTTCGGATGGACCTTCGCGCCGTGCGCGACGAGACCGCGACCGTTGGCGTGCTTGCGGTATCGCAGCGTGGCGCCCTGGTCGTTCTCGATGTCGACGTAGTTCTTTCCCACGATTCCTCCCGTGTTCCGGAGTTCTCCGGATATATCAATAACCACGGGGGTGCTGGATTCATTCCCGAGCATGGATGCGGGTCATCGCTGACACACGGGGCACCAGAATGTGATCCTCTCGCGGGTCGGATCCGCGCCCTGCTCGCCGCGTCTGATGGGGGTTCCGCAGCGGCGGCACTGGCGTCCGGCACGTCCGTACACCCACGTCCCCTGACCGGGGCGGTCGACTCCGGTGAAGGTGCGATGGCGACGATCGCGGTTCGCGCGGATCGTGCGCACGCCGAGGTCGAGCAGTGCGGGAACGTCGACCTCCGGTGCGGGGGTCGTCGGCAGGATTCCGCGGAGGAACAGGAGTTCCGCGGCGTATTCGTTGCCGAACCCCGCGACGTTCCGCTGGTCGAGAAGGGCGACGTGGATGCTGCGGGTGTCGTCGCTCACGCGTCTGGCGGCCTCGACGGCATCCCAGTCCGGGCCGAGCGGATCGGGGCCGAGATGGCCGACGAGCTCGTCCTCGTCGCGGGTCGGAACGACCTCGATCTCGGCGAGGTCGATGCCCACCGCCTCGCGCTGCGCCGTGCCGACGATCGCGCGGACCTTGAACGCCGGATGCCGCCACTTCTCACCCGCCCGGTAGACGAGCCAGGCGCCGTCCATGCGCAGATGGGAATGCAGCGTGCTGTCGCCGATCCGCAGCAGCAGATGCTTGCCGCGCGCGATCGACGAGAGGATCGGCTGACCCGTCAGATCGAGCGTCGCGAATCGCGGCACCCGAAGGTCGAAGCGCGCCACCTCGCCGCCGACCAGCGCCTCGTCGAGACGTCTGGCGGTGCGGAAGACGGTATCGCCCTCGGGCATCAGGCGTGCCCTGACCCGGGGGGTGGCGGCAGCGGCGCCGAGACGCTGCCCGGCAGGGGAGGCGGAGGAGTGTGCTGTGGAGCGTGCTGCGGAGTGTGCTGTGGCAGCGGCGTGCGCTGCAGCATGGTGCGCGCGAGGACAGTGGCACCCGCGACAGCGGCGGGCATGACCGCGACAGCCCCGCCGGGGATCAGAAAGCACAGCTGCGTGGCGACACCGAAGCCGAGCACGCGCGCGCGGCTGCCGCGGAACAGCACCGCCCGGTCGGCAGGGCTGAGATCGCGGGCGTCGAACGCCCGCCCGGTGAGCTCGCGGGCGAGCATCCGTCCCGACAGCACGACGCCGCCCACCGCACCGAGGAATCCGCCGATGAGAGGGACGAGACCGAGGAGCAGCACGGCGATCGCGATCAGGATGCCGAGGACCACGAGTCTCAGGCCCTCGCCGACCGCCATCCAGAATCCGCCGCCGTCCGAGGGCGGGGCGTCGCCGAGATCGGCCTCGACAGCGCGCCAGATGCGCTGGTAGAACGGGTCGCCGATCGTCAGGGCGAGGGCGCTGAACACGGCGCTCGCGAGTGCGAGCGCCGCGGCGAAGATCACGATGCCCACGGCGGCGCGCAGCACCGAGCGCCAGGCCGGGATCCAGCCGTCGGCGAAGGGGGTGAGACCGTCGGAGATCGGCCCGAGAGTGAGCGCCAGCGGTATGAGTCCGGCGAGCAGCACCAGCGCGGCGATGAAGCCCGGTACGAGACCGAGGGCCATGAGCCACGGTCGGCGCCGCCATGTGCCGAAACCGCGCAGCAGGGTGCGGACGCCGCTGATGAACTCCCCGATCATGCGTCCAGCCTAGAAGCAGTGGTCATGGGCCGGTCAGATCGCCTTGCGCAGCGTGTAGCCGCGAGGGGTGGCCACGAATCCGGACCCCTGCAGAGCGAGGGCGAGCTCGGTGCCGTACACGCCTTCGCCGTTGACCTTCTCGACCGTGAGGGTGTCGAGGCGCCGCGCGCGGGCGGTCGCTGCGAGGTCGGTCGCTGCCGCGCGCAGCACCTCGGCGTCGTCGGTGAAGCACAGCACCGTGCGTCCCCCGCGTTCGAGGTAGAGGACGAGCGATCCGTCGACGATCACCACCAGGCCTCCGGCCTTGCGCCCGGGGCGATGCGAGACCTCGTCGCGCTTGGGCCATCCGAGCGCCGCGCCGTAGGGGTTGGCGGGATCTGTCGCGGCGAGCGTGACGGCATTGCGGGGAGGCGGATCGGCGAGCCCGGCGAACGTGCGAAGTCGGTCGACGGTGGCGGACGCCGCGAACTGCGCCGCGCCGAGCCTCTCGATCACATAGCCGCGGCGGCAGTGCCCAGCCTCCTCGAAGCCGGCGAGGACCCGGTATGTCTGCGCGAACCCGCCCGGCACGCCCTCGGCCTGCACGGCTCCGCGGGTGACCACGCCGTAGCGGTCGAGGAGCAGCCCTGCGGTGACGGTCGCACGACGAGCGGCATCCGTGTCGACGGTGGGCAGCAGCGACCAGCGCCCGCCGATCGACGTCGGTCGGGGCGCGGTCCGTGCCAGCGACATCCCCCGATAGGTGCGCGTGCGCGGAGCGCGTCGGGTGACCCGGTGCGCCTGGGAACCACCGGCCAGCAGCGACCGGATCGGGGCGAAGGTGTCGTTGGTGACCCGGCCGCCCCACGTCAGCGCCCACAGCGCCTCGAGCACGGACTGCTCGTTCTCGGCGCCGGTCATGTCCTTCAGCTGACCGGCGAAGTACGCGCCACCCGCATCCAGCGCGATCAGCACTCGGGCCTCGAGCGAGTCGGCGGCGATCTCGTCGTCGGGCTCGGGCAGCGTGAACGGCGCGAGGTCTGCGGGATGCAGCGAGACCCAGCCGTCGCGCCCCGGCAGCGTGCCGTGGCCCGACCAGATGACCTCTCCCGAGGCAGTGAGCTCGTCGAGCAGGGCGGGGGAGTAGTCGCGCACCCGAGAGGGCAGCACGAGCGACTCCCACGCGCTCGCGGGCACGGGCACCCCGGCGAACTGCTCGATCACCGCGAGCACCCCGTCGAGTCCCTCGAGCGGGCGTCCCAGGTGCTGCCAGTCCGGCAGGAAGCGCGCATACGCCTCGGGCGACACGGGCTCGACGCTGCCCCGGATCGCGGCGAGCGACCGCATCCGCAGGCGGCGCAGCACCTCGGTGTCGCACCATTCGGTCTCGTTCCCCGTGCCCGAGGCCTCGGGCAGGAAGTAACCGCTGGTCAGTCTGCCCGAGTGCTCGAGCCGCTGCAGGGTATGCCGCGCGACGGCGGCGCCGAGCCCGAATCGCGTCGCGACGGCATCCGTCGTGAAGGGGCCATGCGTGCGGGCATAGCGCGCGATGAGGTCGCCGAGCGGATCGGCGAGCGGTTCGAGGAATGCGACGGGGATGCCGGTGGGCAGCGCGACGCCGAGTGCGTCACGCAGCCGACCGGCGTCCTCGATGGCTGCGACGCGCGTGGTGCCGGCGACGGTGACGGGGATCGCGCGGCGGGCGGCGATCAGAGCGTCGAGGTGGTCGGATGCGGACCCCGTCTCCGGGTCGAGTCGTGCGTCGATCTCGGCGGCATCCATCGGACCGAGCATCCGCAGCAGATCGGCGACGCCTTCGAGACCTCGCGCTCGTCGCTCGGGGTCGAGGCGCTGCGCTTCTCTCTCGAACTGGGCGATGACGTCGGGGTCGAGCAGCTCACGGAGCTCGACCGTGCCGAGCAGCTCGCCGAGCAGCGCGGGGTCGACCGAGAGGGCGGCCGCCCGGCGCTCGGCGAGGGGAGAGTCCCCTTCGTACATGAAGGCGCCGACGTAGCCGAACAGCAGGTCGCGGGCGAAGGGCGAGGGCTGAGACGGCTGCGTCTCGACGAGCCGGATGCGCCGGTCGGCGATCGACACCGCCAGCGTGCGCAGCGAGGGCAGGTCGTAGACGTCCTGCAGGACCTCACGGAGCGTCTCGAGGATCACGGGGAACGTCGGGTGCCGGCGCGCCACCTCGAGCAGCTGCGCCGAACGCTGACGCTGCTGCCACAGCGGGGTGCGCCGGTTGGGGTTGGTGCGCGGCATGAGCAGCGCGCGCGCCGCGCATTCGCGGAAGCGCGACGCGAACAGCGCCGAGCCGCCGACCTCCTGGGTGACGAGCTGCTCGAGTTCATCCGGGTCGAACACGAAGAGCTCGGCCCCGGGCGGCTCGGCCTCGGCATCCGGGATGCGCACGATGATGCCGTCGTCGCTCGCGACCGCAGAGCCCTCGACTCCGAGTCGCTCGCGGATGCGGGCGTTGATCGCCAGCGCCCACGGTGCATGCACCTTCATGCCGTACGGGGAATGAAGGATGACCCGCCAGTCGCCGACCTCGTCGCGCCCGCGCTCGACCGTCAGAGTGCGATCGGTCGGCAGCGTTCCGGTCGCTTCGCGCTGCTCGGTCAGGTGCGCCATCAGGTTCATCCGCGCCTGCGCGTCGAGTCCGGCGTCGATCAGTCGCTGGGCGGCCTTCTCGGGAGTCGCGGCGGAGACCTCTCGCGAGAACCTCCCCAGCGCCTCGCCGAGCTCGAACGGTCGGCCGATGCCGTCTCCGTGCCAGAACGGCACCTTGCCGGGCTGGCCGTAGGCGGGGATGACGTTGACCCGGTCATGGGTGATCTCGGCGATCCGCCAGCTCGTCGTGCCGAGCGTGAAGACGTCGCCCACTCGCGACTCGTAGACCATCTCCTCGTCGAGCTCGCCGACGCGGGCGCCGGTCGACTCGCCGGCGACGAAGACCCCGAAGAGTCCGCGATCGGGGATCGTGCCCCCGCTCGTGACGGCGATGCGCTGCGCGCCCGGACGTCCGGTCAGGGTGCCGGCGTCTCTGTCCCACACCAGCCGCGGGCGGAGCTCGGCGAACTCATCGGAGGGGAACCGTCCGGCGAGCAGGTCGAGCGTCGCCTCGTAGGCCGATCGCGGGAGCGACTGGAACGGAGCCGAGCGACGCACGGTCTCGAACCACTCCTCGACGCTGATCTCGCCGAGGGCGCTGGCGGCGACCGTCTGCTGCGCGAGGATGTCGAGTGGATTGCGGGGCACCTGGATAGCCTCGATCTTGCCCGCCAGCATCCGCTCGGTGACGATCGCGGTGTGCAGCACGTCGCCGCGGTGCTTCGGGAAGAGGGCGGCCCGGCTGATCTCGCCGACCTGGTGGCCTGCTCGCCCGACGCGCTGCAGACCGGAGGCCGCGGACGGCGGAGCCTCGACCTGGATCACCAGGTCGACCGCACCCATGTCGATGCCGAGCTCGAGGCTGCTCGTCGCGACGACGCAGCGCAGGACACCGGACTTGAGCTCTTCTTCGACCTGGGCGCGCTGCTCTTTCGAGACCGACCCGTGGTGCGCCTTGGCGAGCACGGGGTCTGCTCCGGCGGTGGCACCTGCCTGCGCCATCATGGCTGCCGGCACGGAGGCCTCGGGCAGTGCGACGCCGATGCGCTCGGAGTAGATCTCGTTGAGTCGCCCGGTGAGGCGCTCGGCGAGGCGACGCGAGTTGGAGAACACGATGGTCGACTTGTTCTGCAGGATGCGATCGACGATCGCCTCCTCGACGTGGGGCCACACGGAGCCGGTGACCTCGGTGTACTCCGCATCCGCCGCATCTCCGGCATCCTTCGGCGCGCCGGGAGGGGTGGCGGATTGGTCATGTCGTCCATCGGCACCACGACGCCCAGCTCGAACGTCTTGGACGCCGGCGGCGCGACGATCTCGACAGGCGCCGCGCCGCCGAGGAACCGCGCGACCTCGTCGATCGGACGCACGGTGGCCGACAGGCCGATGCGCTGTGCGGGTTGGTCGTGGCCGTGGGTGCGACGCAGCGCATCGAGACGCTCGAGGCTCACCGCGAGGTGGGCTCCGCGCTTGGTCGCGGCGACCGCATGCACCTCGTCGATGATGACCGTGTGCACATCGCGCAGCGTCTCGCCGGCGCGACTGGTGAGCATCAGATACAGCGACTCGGGGGTCGTGATGAGGATGTCGGGCGGATCGGAGACCAGCTTGCGGCGATCGCTCGAGGTCGTGTCGCCCGAGCGCACGCCGACCGTCACCGAAGGGGCCTCGACGCCGAGCCGCCTGGCCGACTGGCCGATGCCGATGAGGGGCGAGCGCAGGTTGCGCTCCACGTCGACGCCGAGCGCCTTCAGCGGCGAGATGTAGAGGATGCGCGTGCGCGAGGCGTCGGCGGCCTTCGTGCGCTTCGCGGGAGGGGTGGGCTGCTCGATGCGCTCGCGGAACACGCTGTCGATCGCCCAGAGGAAGGCCGAGAGCGTCTTGCCCGAGCCGGTCGGTGCGACGACGAGCGCGTGCTTTCCGGCAGAGATCGCATTCCAGGCGCCCGACTGGGCGGGCGTGGGTTCGGGAAACGCACCCCGGAACCAGTCTTGCGTGGCAGGGGTGAAGCGTTCGAGCACGTCGCTCATCCCTCCATCATCACCCGTGCCACCGACATCGGGGTCGGCATTGTCCGAGGGTGCGGGCATGCTGTAGGCATGGCGACGCACACCACGAACTACGCGAGCACGTTCATCGAGGTCGCAGAAGACTGTCCCGTCGACCACGCCGAAGAGCCGCCGACGGGTGAGAGGCCCACGATCGCCGCACTGCACTATCGACTGATCGCGCAGGAGCCGTATGCGCGCACCTCCGACGACGTGATCTTCACCACGCATGCGCTGCGTGCCGGGATCGACCCCGACGACTCCGCCGCACGCGAGGCGTTCTTCTCGAAGGGGCAGCCCTGCCTGCGCTCATCACCGCTGGGAAAACGCTACGGGTGGGGGATCGCCCACGACGCCGAGGGGCGGGTCGCGCTCGTCCCTCGAGAATCCGAGGACTACACCCTGCTCGCCGCCGACCCCGCGATCGCCCATACCCGGGCGATGCGGAGCCGACGGGCGTGAGCTCACCTCGAGGTCAGTGAGCCGTCGACGTCGATCTCGAGCGTGAGTCCCAGGTCGAGACGCGCGAGGAACGCATCGTCATGACTCACGACCAGCACCGCCCCGCGGTATGCCCGGAGCGCCTCGACCAGCTGATCGACCGTGTCGATGTCGAGGTTGTTCGTCGGCTCGTCCAGCACCACGAGGTGGGGTGCGGGGTCCGAGAGCAGCAGTTTCGCCAGAGCCACGCGGAACCGCTCCCCGCCTGACAGAGCGGCGACAGGTCGCTCCGCGGTGGCCCCTCTGATGAGGAACCGTGCGAGGCGATTGCGCAGCTCCTTCTCGGGCACCTGCGGTGCGGCATCCGCGATGTTCTCGAACACCGACCGGTTCTCGTCGAGCCCGTCGACGCGCTGCGGCAGGTAGCCGATCCGGTCGGTGAGAGCTGTCGCGACGAGGCGCGCTCCGGAGCTCCGGAGATCCGCGTCGTCACCTGACGGATCGGGCCGGTCCGCGTCGAGCGGCAGCGCTTCTCCGGAGTCGTGGCCGACGTCGGCCACGAGCCGTTCGAGCAGCGTGGTCTTTCCGGCGCCGTTGCGCCCGATCAGCGCGACCCGGTCGGGGCCCTGGATGATCCACGACCGCTCGCCGTCGCCGATCGTCGCGATGCGACGACTGCGTGACACCTGTGGATCCGGCAGCTCGATCTTCATCGACGCGTCGGACCTCAGGCGCCGCCCCGCCTCGTCGAGAGCGGTGCGAGCGGCATCCTCCTTCGCCCCGACCTCCGTGCGCAGCCTGCCCGCCGACACCTCGGCCGCCATCTTGCGCCCGTGGGCCACGATCTTCGGCACGCGCTTCTCGATCTCGGCCTTCTTGGCGGTGCGCGCTCGGTGGGCGAGCTTGACCTCGGCCTCGATGCGCTGGCGCTTCTCCTTGCGGAACTCCTGTTTCGCCGTCACCTCCGCCTGCCTCGCGGCATCCTGCTCGGCGTCCAACCAGGCGCGCCATTCGGAGTACGGCCCGCCGAACACGCTCAGCGTCTGGGCGTAGAGCTCGGCGGTGTCGTCCATCAGTTCGAGCAGCGACAGGTCGTGGCTGACAACGATGAGTGTGCCCTTCCACGAGCGGACCATCGCCGCGAGTCTCGCGCGGGCGTCGCGGTCGAGATTGTTGGTCGGTTCGTCGAGCAGGGTGATCGGCGCGCGCCGGAGACGGATGCCCGCGATCGCGACCAGCACGGCCTCACCACCCGACAGCTCGCCGACCCTCCGGTCGAGGAACTCGGGGGCGAGCCCGGCGTCTGCCAGGGACATCTCGGCGCGCGCTTCGATGTCCCACTCGTCGCCGACCGTGTCGAAGTGCACCTGATCGACGTCGCCCGCGCCGATCGCACGGACGGCATCGAGGGCGGGAGCCACTCCGAGAAGATCGGCGACCCGGCGGTCGACGTCGAGTGTGAGCTGCTGCGGCAGGTAGGCGACCTCGCCGGTGGTGGTGAGGTGCCCGGCCGTCGGGCTCAGCTCGCCCGCCATCAGCCGCAGCAGCGTGGACTTGCCGGCGCCGTTGCGACCGACGAGGCCGGTGCGACCGGAGCCGAATGATCCGGAGACCGAGTCGAGCGCTGACGTGCCGTCGGGCCAGGTGAAGGTGAGTCGATCGAGGGTGACCGATGAATGAAGAGTGGGGACTGACATGGTGTCTCCTGTCCAGTGCGAGGGTGCACTGACACCGGTCGCCCGATGGACCCGTCTGAGCGGGTCGCTGTCGAAGGACAGCGGGCGGTGGTCTGCCGTGGAGTCGGCGATCGTCGGGTCAGCGCGCGGAAAGATGAGCGCGGAGGCGACGGATCAGATCAAAGGACTTCCAGACACGGCGGACAGGACTCAACGACAATACCCGGGCGTGTCGGAGTTTCGCAACCCCGGGCGTGTCGCGGCTGCGTGCAGGGGCGGTCACGCCTCGACGGCGCGCTCCAACCACTTCGTGAGGAACGCGCGCACGTCTCGGAGCTCCTCCTCCGAGATGCTGTGCGTGAGCCCGGTGTAGACGCGTCCGGACAACTCGGAGTGCGCCGGAAGCCACTCGGCGGTGTGCGCGACCAGCGTCTGGGGGATCACCTGGTCGTTCGTGCCTCGGCCCCAGAAGACGTGCGGTCGCGCCTCGGTCAGCGCATCGTCGCCCGGCAGCTCGCCGGGCGCGGCGTAACCGCTGAGGGCCACCACGGTGTCGATGCTCCCGGGCGCGAGTCGCATGGCCTGCAGGGCGACGGCGGCACCCTGCGAGAACCCGAGAAGGGCCACGGCAGGGGCGTCGGCCCTGACATCGTCGAGCCAGCGCAGGAACGCCTCTGCCGCGACGGTGACGGATGCCGAGCTGCGGCCGTCGAGACCCTCGATGGCGTACCACGAGCGCCCGGGCATCGGCCACGGGGGAGCGAGCGGGGCGGCGACGGACGCGACCACGATGCCGTCCGGCAGGTAGGGGACGAGCCCGAACAGGTCGTGCTCGTCGGCGCCGTATCCGTGCAGCAGCACCAGCAGCGGCATCCCCGCGCGATCTTCCGTCGACCAGCGCGTGAGGAGCCCGTCGATCATCAGTTCTTCGCTCACGGTCCCATCCTGCCAGCGCCGTCCGACACCCGCAGGAGACGATCATCGGATCGTATGCCGGTCGTGGCCTCAAGTCGGTGTTCGCCGGAGGGTGCTGCTGGTAGAAAGGAGACATGGCCGTCCGCACACCTGATCCCGACCCCGAGCCCGACGACGGCATGGAGGGCTTCGGCGCCGCACAGCCCTCGCGTGACTCCAACCCGGGGTGGTTGAGCGACTTCGAGCTGGCGGAGGCGAGACGCCATCTGCCCATGCTCTACGTCGAGGCGATCCCGGTGAGGACCGATGGCTCCGGGCAGGTGACCGAGATCGGCATCCTGCTGCGTTCGACGCCCATGGGCGAGATGACGCGCACCATCGTCTCGGGCCGAGTGCGGTTCGGCGAGACGATCCGCGATGCGCTGTTCCGCCATGTCGAGAACGATCTGGGCCCGATGGCGTTCCCGCTGCTGCCGCCGCAGCCGCTGCCCTTCACGGTCGCCGAGTACTTCCCGATCCCGGGGGTCAGCGCCTACCACGATGACCGTCAGCATGCCGTCTCGCTCGCGTTCGTGGTGCCGGTCACCGGCACGTGCGAGCCGCGCCAGGATGCACTCGAGGTCACCTGGTTCTCGCCCGAGGCCGCGGCATCGGACGCCGTCGCCGCCGAGATGGAGGGCGGGCGAGGCACCCTCATCCGCCTGGCGCTCGCGAACCTCGGTCTGCTGCGCTAGCCGCTCCGCTCAGCGTGTTGTGAGACGCGCGAGCTCTGCGACGAACTCGTCGACGTCGGACTCCTCGGTGTCGAAGCCGCACATCCACCGCACCTCGTTGCGCGCGGCATCCCAGTCGTAGAAGCGGAACTTCTCGCGCAGCTGGTCGGCGATGCCGTCGGGCAGCTGCGCGAACACGCCGTTCGCCTGGGTCGGCTGCGTGAACGAGACGCCGGTGATCTCGCCGGCCGCGATGCCCGCCTCGATCGCCCCGCGCAGTCGCTGCGCCATGGCGTTCGCGTGCTGGGCGTTGCGCAGCCACAGGTCTCCCTCGAGCAGCGCGATGAGCTGGGCGGAGACGAAGCGCATCTTAGACGACAGCTGCATGTTGAACTTGCGGGAGTACTGCAGTCCGCTCGACGCATCGGGGTTCAGCACCACGATGGCCTCGCCCAGCATCGCGCCGTTCTTCGTGCCGCCGAAGCTGAGCACGTCGACGCCGGCGTCGCGGGTGAACGCGCGCAGCGGCACGTCGAGGGCTGCGGCCGCGTTCGAGATGCGCGCGCCGTCGAGGTGCAGGGTCATGCCGCGTTCGTGCGCGTGATCGGCGAGAGCCCGGATCTCGTCGACGGAGTAGAGGGTGCCGAGCTCGGTCGACTGCGTGATCGAGACCACGAGCGGCTGCGCGCGGTGCTCGTCGCCCCAGCCCCAGGCCTCGCGGTCGACGAGCTCGGGCGTGAGCTTGCCGTCGTCGGTCGGGACGGCGAGGATCTTGAATCCGCCGATCTTCTCGGGCGCTCCGCCCTCGTCGACGTTGATGTGCGCGGAGGATGCCGCGATGACGGCTCCCCAGCGGGGCAGCATCGACTGCAGGCCGGTGACGTTCGCACCCGTGCCGTTGAACACCGGGAACGCCTGGACGCCCTCGCCGAAGTGGGCGCGGAACACCTCCTGCAGACGGGCGGTGTAGGCGTCCTCGCCGTACGCGACCTGGTGGCCGCCGTTCGCCGCTGCGATGGCCGCGAGGACCTCGGGGTGGACGCCGGAGTAGTTGTCGCTGGCGAAGCCCCGGACCGCGGGGTCATGCTGAATAGTCACCGCACAAGCCTACGGGCGGATGCCGAGCCCGGCGTCCCCCGGCCGGCATACCGCTCTAGCGAATGTCCGAGGCCCCGCCTACCCTCTAATTCATGGAGCGCAGCGCTGCGAAGACCGCCTTCGCGAACGTCCTCGTCAACACGCTCATCGCGAACGTGACGACGAGCTTTCTGTGGTTCGCGCTGACCTTCTGGGTCTACATCGAGACGCAGTCCGTGCTCGCGACCGGCGTCATCGGCGGCGCGTACATGCTGTTCATCGCCTTCTTCGCGATGATCTTCGGCACCATCGTCGACCGCAATCGCAAACACACGGTGATGCTGCTCTCGAGCGTCATCTCGGCGGTCGCCTTCCTGATCGCCGGCGTTCTCTACGTCTGGCAGCCGGAGGCGGCGCTGCTCGACCTCGGCGGTCCGTGGTTCTGGCTGTTCTCGGCGATCATCCTGTTCGGCGGGGTGATCGAGCAGCTCCGCAACATCGCGCTCTCGACGACCGTCACGCTGCTCGTCCCCGAAGATCGACGGGCCAACGCCAACGGCCTGGTCGGCACGGTGCAGGGTCTGGCCTTCCTCGTGACCAGCGTCTTCTCCGGGCTGTCCATCGGCTTCCTGGGCATGGGGTGGACGCTCGCGATCGCGATCGGCGCGATGGTGCTGACCTTCGTGCACCTGCTCTTCATCCGCATCCCCGAGGGGGCGCCGCAGCCAGACCCCGATGCGAAGAGCGCCCTCGACTTCCGCGGCAGTGTGGCGGCGATCCGGCTGGCCCCCGGACTGTTCGCGCTGATCATCTTCTCGACGTTCAACAACCTCATCGGCGGCGTGTACATGGCGCTGATGGATCCGTACGGTCTCACGCTCTTCGACGCGCAGATGTGGGGCTTCGCGCTGGCGTTCGCGTCGACCGGGTTCCTGATCGGCGGCGGGCTCGTGGCGAAGTTCGGCCTCGGGGCGAAACCCATGCGCACCCTGCTGCTCGTCGTGATCGCGATGGGCATCCTGGGGTCGGTGTTCATGCTGCGCGAATGGTGGCCGCTCTACGTCGTCGGCATGTGGATCTACATGGCCCTCGTGCCGCCCGTCGAGGCGGCCGAGCAGACCATCATCCAGAAGGTCGTCCGCTATGACAGGCAGGGGCGTGTGTTCGGCGTCGCCGCGGCGATGGAGGCCGCAGCCGCTCCGATCACGGCGTTCCTCATCGCGCCGATCGCGGAGTTCCTGATCATCCCGTACATGAGAACGCCCGAGGGGCAGCAGCAGTGGGAATGGCTGCTGGGTGAGGGTGAGGCTCGGGGCATCGCCCTGATCTGCCTGTTCGCGGGCATCATCATGGTGATCGCCGCGACGCTGGCCTTCTTCACGAAGTCGTATCGCAAGCTCACCGAGCTCTACGCGAACGCGCCGGAGCAGAATCCCGGCGACGGCGAACCCGACGGCGACGGCGACGGCGCACCGGACGACGCAGGCGAGAACACGGGCGGCGGCACGGACGCCGGCGCCGAGTGGAACGCGGACGCGGTGGCCGAGGGCCGAGCGGATTCCGCCGACGACCGCAGCGTCGATGCGCGCGTCGCGGATGCTCCGCCGCCGCTCCGAGGGCTCCCTCCTGAGGTGCCGGAGGCGCGCCGCTAGCGGAACGGCGTCACCAGCCGAACGCGTCGGCAGCGGAACGGGCTGCGGCGTTCAGTCGAGCGTGATGATCCGGTCGTTGAGATCGGCGGCGTCCGCATCCCACAGCGCGAGCACCTGCGGCGCGAGTGAGTCCGGGTCCAGTGCCTTGGCGCGGAAGACGACCGATGCCGCGCGCAGGGGCTCGACGGCATCCCGCGCTGCCTTCGCGAAGCCCTGCGCCACCGCGCGCGTCCACGCCTCGCTCGCGGCCTTGACGGCGGCGTAGTTCGCGCCTCCCGCCAGAGGGCGACCGACCGCTGTCGACGAGACGATCGCGAAGCGTCCGGCGTCAGAGGCCCGCAGCAGGGAGTCGAAGGCGCGGCTGGTGGCGCGCACCGCATCGAACGCGGGCATAAGCGCGTGCAGGTCGTCGTCGGTCTGTCCGGCGAGGCCCCCTCCGCCGCGCCAGCCGCCGACCAGCGGGATCACGGCGTCGATCGCCTGCAGGCGGGAAGCGAGTTCCGTCATCGACGCCAGCGAGGTCGCGTCGGCCACCTCGACCTGTGCGCCGAGTGCGTCGAGCGCGTGCAGCCGTTCTGAAGATCGGCCGGTGGCGACGACGCGCGCCCCGGCGTCGACGAGTGCTCGCGCCAGGGCGAGGCCAGACGGGCTGGTGGCTCCGGCGAGGAGGATCGTGCGGTCGGTGACGCTCATGTGCTCAACTCTCGTGACGAAACAGTTCTGCGGCCACCCCGGGCAGGAATGGCCGCAGACGCTGCGTCCGGTCGCACCACACGATCGGACCCCAGAAATGCGCGATTCGAGTCAGTCGTCGGTGCCCCGGATGCCGACGGTCGACTCGATGACCGCCTTCATCTTCTTGTCGAGGGTCTCGAAGAACATCGACAGCGGGAACTCGTCGTCCATCACGGCATCCGTGTAACCCTTCGGCGCGCCGGCGAGGATCTCGTCCGACAACCCGCGGGCCCACTGCGATGCCGGGTGCGGCGTGAGCGTGCCGCGCACGAGGTCGTACGCGGCGAGCCAGTGCGCGACCTTCGGGCGGTCGATCGAGTGCCAGTACAGGTCGTCGATCGCGTCGCCCAGAGCCACGACGGCATCCGGCACGTTGTCCCAGTCGAAGGTGAGCGCCGTGTCGGTCCAGTGCAGCACGCCGCGCTGGTGCAGCCAGGCGAACAGCAGCTGTCCGCCGACGGCGTCGTAGTTGCGCGTGCGGGTGCCGGTGATCGAGAAGCGGAAGATCCGGTCGAAGATCACCGCGTACTGCACGAGGTGCGCGTAGTCGTGCATCTCCTGCTCGGTCTCGGTGAGCTCCTCACCCGCGGCGATGCGGGCCGCGAGGGTGCGCTCGATGTTCACCGACTCGCGGAACGCCGTCATGTCGCAGCGCATCTCCTCGAGCGAGTAGAGGAAGAACGGCATCCGCTGCTTGATCATGAACGGGTCGAAGGGCAGGTCGCCGCGCATGTGGGTGCGGTCGTGGATGATGTCCCACATGACGAAGGTCTTCTCAGCCACCTGCTGATCGTCGAGCATCGCGCTCGCGCGCTCAGGCAGGTCGAGGTTGGTGATCGCGGCAGCGGCGCGGGTGACCCGGCGGTAGCGTGCGGCCTCGCGGTCCTGGAAGATCGCGCCCCACGTGAACGAGGGGATCTCGCGCATCGCGACGGTCTCGGGGAACAGCACGGCCGAGTTGGTGTCGTAGCCGGGCGTGAAGTCGACCAGACGCAGCGAGACGAACAGCTTGTTGCCGTAGTCGCCGGCCTCGAGGGCGGCGATGAACTCGGGCCAGATCGTCTCGACGATCAGCGCCTCGACGAGTCGGTCGCTCGATCCGTTCTGCGTGTACATCGGGAAGACGACCAGGTGGCGGATGCCGTCGACGCGGTGCTGCTGCGGCTGGAACGCCAGGAGCGAGTCGAGGAAGTCCGGCACGCCGAAGCCCTCCGAGACCCAGCGGTCGAAGTCGACGACGGAGGCGGCGAGGTACTCGGCGTCGTGCGGGAAGGCGGGAGCGAGTGCGCGGATGCCGGCGGTGATCGCGGCGACGAGGTCGCGCGCCGCGGCGTGGTGCGCGGCATCCGGGATCGATCCGTCCTTGATCTGCATCTCGCGGATCGCGATCGCGGCGTCCTTGAGCTGAGCCCAGGCGACGCTCTGCTCGGCGATCGATGCGTCCTCGACGACCTCGGGTTCGCCGACGATGGCCTGAACAGCGGTGCTGTGGGCAGAAATGATGGACATCGGGACCTCCGATCGGAGAGTTTGACGGAAAGATTCCGGCATATACGGAATCCTGACGATAATATTACATCTATGGATGACTCTGTCGACCGCGCGATCCTGGCCGAGATCTCACGAGACGGCCGTGCGACACTGTCCCAGTTGTCCGATGCTGTCGGCCTCTCCGTGTCGGCCGTGCAGTCACGTCTGCGTCGCCTCGAGACGCGCGGGATCATCACCGGCTACCGCGCGATCCTCGACCCCGAACTCGTCGGCACGCCCCTGTCCGCCTTCATCGAGATCACGCCGCTCGACCCGGCGCAGCCCGACAATGCCCCCGAGCTTCTCGAACACCTCGACGCGATCGAGGCGTGCCACTCGATCGCGGGAGACGCCAGCTACATGCTGTTCGTGCGGGTCGCCTCGCCCCGCGCGCTGGAAGAGCTCGTGCGCGACATCCGGCTGGCCGCGAACGTGAGCACCCGCACCACGGTCGTGCTGCAGACCTACTACGAGCACCGGCCGATCATCTCGGTCGCGCCGGACGCATCCGCATAGCGCGGACGCGCGGTGCTCACAGTGCGGCGCCGACCATCGCCTCGCCGAGGGGCGTGCGCAGATGCAGCATCCTCGCGCCGTCGCGCTCGCTCGAGATCAGTCCTGCGTCGCGCAGCACGGTGAGGTGGTGGGATGCGGTCGACACCGCGATTCCCGCGTCCTGAGCGACCTGCGAGGTCGTGCGGGACGTGCCGGCTCCCAGGAGGATGCCGGCGCGAGCGGGGCCGACGAGCGCGCCCAGCGCCCCGGAGATCTCGGCGGCGTCCCTCGACCAGCCGGCGGTCACCCCGCGCGCCGGGTAGAACAGCGTGGGTTGCGCCGGCGGCTCGGTGAGCACCATGCACCCCCATGTCGACATCACCGACGGAACGAGCACCAGCCCGCTTCCGTGGCAGTCGACGACCTCGCTGTGGCGGCGCAGCGAGACGCGCACGGCCCCGTCGCCCCAGGTCACCTTCGGGTGGAGGCCCCCGGCCATCTCTCTGATCCCCGACGTGGCGATCACTCGCGATCGGACCGCGATGTCGGCTCGCAGCAGCCGATCCAGCTGCGGCCAGACCGGCGCCAGTGCGGCATCCCACATCTCCGACCAGGCGTCTGCGATCATCGCCCGCGCTCGTTCGGGCTGCTGCTGCATGTCGCGCAGTGCGCGTCGGCGAGCGCCGGTCGAGCGGATGACCATCTTGCCGAGGTCGACGCGCAGTGGATCGAGGGGTGCGCTGCGCAGCGCCGACAGCTCGGTCTCCGGTGTCATGTCCCATGCGGGGGCGGTCGTGAAGAAGTCGGGAAGATAGCCGTCATCGCCGACGACGACGGCGAGCAGGCGGAAGCTCTCGCGAGGCAGCCGATCGCGCACGGCGCGCAGCCATCCCCACTGCAGGGGATGCTGGGCCGGCCGCAGCAGCACGCGCACGGCGTGGGCGAGCTCATGCCCGGGGGAGATGCCGAATCGCACCGCCTGGATGTCTCCGGGGCTCAGAAGGAACTCCACGCGGTGGTCGGGATGCTCGACGCCCTCGCGTGGCGTGCCGGCACCTGCGACGACGGAGTTTCGATCCACATCGAAACTCTAGGTCGTTCGTCACGGCCTGTCGAGACTGGGCTCATGAACACCACGTCATCTGCTCTCGCAGCCGTCGCCGCAGCGGGCATCCGCATCGGAACCGGGAACAGCCGACGCTTCGTCGGCGCGGATCACGGTGCGGCCATCTCCTACTTCTACGTCGAGAATCAGCCCGGCGACGGGCCCGGGCTGCACTGGCATCCCTACCCCGAGACGTGGGTGGTGCTCGAAGGCACGGCGCGCATCACGGTGGGCGCGGACACGATCGTCGCCTCCGCCGGTGACACGGCCACGGGCCCGGCCTTCGTGCCACACTCCTTCACGAACATCGGTCGCGGAACGCTGCGCCTCATCGGCATCCATGCGTCCGCCACGATCATCCAGACCTTCCTCTCCGAGGACTGACCCACGACACACCAGGAGCACCCATGTCCTTCCAGGCATACCTCGACAAGGTCGAGACGCAGACCGGCCTCACCCCGCGGCAGTTCATCGAACTGGCGAAGGAGCAGGGCTTCGACGAGACGACCAAGTCCACCGTCGTCCTCAACTGGCTCAAGCAGGACTACGGCCTCGGGCACGGGCATGCCCAGGCGATGGTCCACGTGATCCTCAAGGGGCCGAAGATCAGCGACAAGCACGTCGGCAAGGGCGGCGCGCACGGCGATGCGTCCGACACTCTCTGGCTCGACGGCAAGGACAGCAACCCCGACGGCTGATCCCGCCCGCCACCGCACGACCGAGAACACCCAGAACACCGCACCGAGGAGCCCACATGGCAGTCCGCGTCGATCTCAACGTCTCCCTCGACGGATTGGCGACGACCACCGACCAATCACCCGAGAATCCGTTCGGCGAGGACTGGTCGCGCCTGGTCGCGGCGTACACCGCGACGCGGACGTTCCGCAGCCGCGTGCTCGGCGACACGTCCGGTGCCGGCACGACCGGCGTCGACGAGAGATACGCCCAGGAGTACTTCGAGGGCGTCGGCGCCGAGATCATGGGTGCCGGGATGTTCGGTCTGCACCAGAACCCCGATGACACCGAGTGGCGCGGATGGTGGGGCGACGAGCCGCCGTTCGAGGTCCCGGTCTTCGTGCTCACGCATGCACGGCGCGAGCCGATCGAGTTCGCCAACGGGACCGTCTTCCACTTCCTCGAGACGACCCCGGAGGAGGCGCTCGCCCGGGCTGCAGCGGTGGCCGGCGACCGGGACGTGCGCGTCGGCGGCGGCATCGACGTCGTGCGGCAGTTCCTGCGCAGGGGCCTGGTCGACCGGCTGCACCTTGCGGTCAACCCGCTCGTGATCGGCAGCGGGCAGCGCATCTGGGACGGACTGCGCGGCATCGAGAACGACTACGAGCTGCATTCCGAGGTGGCCGAGAGCGGTGTCATCCATCTGAACTTCCGCCGAGACTGAGGCGCAGAGGGGGCGTCCATCGGCGCCCCCAGTAGGATTCCCTGCGTGGCAGCATCCTCGAAGCGCAAGAAGAATCAGCCCCGTGTGAGCGGCAATCCCGCGAAGCGGGCGAGCGGCAATCCGGCGACCCAGACCGCCATCGACGCCGGGCCCGTCACAGTCCGCGACTGGATCGGCGCCGCACGGCTGCGCACTCTGCCGCTCGCCGTCGCCCCCGTCGTCATCGGCACCGGCGCCGCACGCAGCACCGGTCCGGAGTTCCACTGGGTGATCGCGCTCGCGTGCCTCGCGGTCGCCGTGCTGCTGCAGGTCGGCGTCAACTTCGCGAACGACTACAGCGACGGCATCCGGGGCACCGATGCCGTGCGCGTCGGCCCGGCCCGCCTGACGGCATCCGGTCGGGTGAAGCCCCGCACCGTGCTCGTCGCCGCGTTGGTCTTCTTCGCACTCGCTGCGGCGGTCGGGGTCGCGATCGTGGTCCGCACCGAGCAGTGGTGGATGCTGGCCATCGGCGCCGCGTGCATCATCGCCGCGTGGTTCTACACCGGCGGCAAGAGGCCCTACGGGTACAACGCTCTCGGCGAGGTGTTCGTCTTCATCTTCTTCGGCCTCGTCGCGACGCTCGGCACGACGTGGGTGCAGGCGTTCGAACTGCCCCAGCAGGCGTGGCTCGGGGCGATCGCGGCGGGCCTCTTCGCCTGCGCCGTGCTCCTCGCCAACAACCTGCGCGACATCGATCAGGATCGCCTGGTCGGCAAGCGCACGCTGACGGTGCTGATCGGCAAGCGCGCGACCCAGGTGCTCTTCACGCTGTTCGTGATCGTGCCCTTCGGCATCCTCGCGTTCATCGCGCTGCTGTACCCGATCGCGTGGATCGGGCTGCTCGCGCTCCTCGCCGGGCTCCCGGCCATCCTGATCGTCTGGACCTATCGTCAGGCGAAGGAGCTCGTCACGGCCCTGGCGCTGACATCGCTGACCGCACTCCTCTATGCCGGTGCGTTCTTCTGGGCCCTCGCCGGCTGAGACGCCGATCGAACCGGCTGGCGCTGTGCGTCAGGCCCTCTCGGCGCCGTCGATCGCGTCGTCCTCGACGTCGGCGTCCTTCTGCGCGGCGGAGCTCTTGCCTTCGCGGCGCTCGACGATCCGGGCCGAGGCGTCGGTGAGCGGCCGGCGCAGGAACAGCATCGAGATGCTCACGCCGATGAGCGCGGCGAAGATCGCGGCGAGCCACCAGTACTCGCGGAAGATCGGGAAGAAGAACCACATGATCGCCAGCGGCACGAGGAAGGCCAGCAGACGCAGCACGGTGTAGACGAGGAAAGGTGCACGGTTCTTCACCTGCCCAGTCTACGTTCGCGACCTGAGGGGTCAGCTGTCAGCCGTCGATGCCCAGCGTCCGGAACGGGATGCCGCGCACGACGCGCTTCCACGGGTGCTCGCCGAGCGACCACAGCAGCTTCTCGTCGAGGTCGAGCGCGAGGTCCTCGCAGCCGACGGGCAGCGGCACCCGGTCGCGTGCCAGCGAATCGCGGTTCCCCGTCCACAGGACGCCGGGTCGCATGTGATCCGACTGCGAGACGAAGTGCCGGTCACCCCAGCGGACGGCGCCCTGCATGTGCGTGATCCCTGGCGAGAAACGGCTGATCTCGCGGAACTCGTCGCCATCGCCGTCCGGCACGGAGAACTCGCCGATGCGTCCCTCGTCGTCGCGGGTGTACTCGCCGATGAGGACCCTCCGCAGGGGCACTCCCTCGTCGTCGTAGACGCGGCCGAGGTACGAGCAGCGGAGGTCGAGCGGGTGCACGCGGGTGCGCACCGCGACGAGCGCGGTGGCCCGCAGACCGCGTCCCCGCGCGCCGGCGAGGCGTCGCGCCTCCGGGCCGCGGACGCGCCGGATGTCGGCGAGGTCGAACTCCCAGATGCCACGGCCGGTGGCTGCGACGAACAGGCGGTCGTCGAACCACGCGAGTCCGCCGGCGTGGATCCGGGCGGGCTGGAGCTCGCCGTCCTCGTCGATCGCGAGCAGCACGTCGAGATGTCGGGAGCGCTCGAGGTCGACGAACGCGACCCGCGATGCCAGGTGGTGTCCGTCGAGCTGCTGCCGGAACCAGCTCACGGCGAGAGTCCGACGCCCCTGCCACAGGCCCAGGTCGATGCCCTGCGGGTACCAGCGGCGGGTCCAGGTGCGGGCGCTCAGCCACCGCAGGTCGACCGTGCTGCGGCGCTTCTGCCGCACCGGGCGCCACGTCGTTCCGAACGGCCAGAGCATGCTCCCATCGTCGCCGATCCCCGGGCGCGGTGCGAATCCGGCATCGCCACGCCGGGGTCGACCGAGATCACGTCACCGCGCGTTCACCCGCAGGCCGCCGACCGGCAAGGAGCGCCTGAGAGCATTCCGACACCGTCGACCCGGGGGAGTTCTGTGCGCACACCGCTCGTGACCGTCATCCTGCCCGCCAAGGACGCAGGCACCTACATCGGCACGACGCTCGAGACGCTGACACGGCAGTTCGACGATCCCGCCGCGCTCAAGCTGGTGGCGATCGACGACGGCTCCCGTGATGACACCGGCATGCTCATGCGTCGATACGCCGAGCGCTTCCCGCACGCCGAGGTCATCGTCAACGCCCGGCCGAAGGGGCTCGCGAGCGCCCGCAATCAGGGGCTCGAGCGGGTCGACGGCGACGCGTTCTGCTTTCTCGACGGCGACGACTGGATGCAGCCGGGGCGGCTCTCGGTGCTGGTGCGCCGACTGCATGAGCTGCGCTGCGACATGCTCCGCACCGATCACGTCACCGTGAAGGACGGCGTGCGCACCCTGGTGCCGGCGCCTCACCCGTGGCGCGAGGCGGTCGGCTCTCCGCGCGACGCGATCCTGCCCGAGAACGAGCCGACCATGGTCGACTATCCGTTCGCGTGGGCCGGCATCCTGCACCGTCGCCTGATCGACGAGGGAATCGCGGGGTTCACACCCGGCCTGTTCACCGCCGAGGATCGTCCGTGGATCTGGCGTCTGCATCTGCTGGCCCGGTCGTTCGCGGTGGTCGACGCTCCTGCCCTGCTCTACCGCCGGGGGGTGTCGACATCGCTGACCCAGGTGCGCGATCGCCGCCAACTGGACTTCGTGCGGGCGATGGGCGAGGTGCTCGACATCGTCGAGGCGGATGCCGAGGCCGACCGCTTCCTCCCGAAGGCGGTGTGGAGCGTGATGGCCCTCTCGTCCCGGCACCTGGTGCGATCGAGGCGGATGACGCCGTCGCTGCGCGCCGAGATGCGCGCGGGCCTCCGCGGGCTGCTGGCCCGCCTGCCCCAGAGTGAGACGACGGCCGTGCTGTCGCGCCTCGACGGACCGCGTCGCCGAGTGCTCGCCCCGCTGCTGCGTGCGGTCGGACGTGCGGCATGACCCAGCTCTTCGCGGTGCACAGCGCCTATGGGCTCGCCACCGTCGCCGCCGCGCTCGACGGCGGGCTGCTCGGCGAGCACGGCGAGCGCGTGCTCGTGCCGTTCGTGTCCTCGCGGGTGCCCGAGACGTCCGTGGGCATCGTCGCCGACCCGGCGCTCGCGAGCCTCCGCGACCGGTTCGACCGGATCGAGGATCTCGACGCGCTGCTCGGTCCGCTGCATCCGAGCTCCTGGAAGCCGGATGCCGGCGACCTGCCGCTGCTGCGGCGACTGCTGACGAGGGCATGGGGGATCGACCCCGGCGACCTCGAACTGCTCGTGCAGAGCCCGCAGGTCGCCCCGGCGCGCGTCCTGATGCAGATCTTCCCTCATGCGCATCTCACGATCATCGGCGACGGGCTCATGACGTACTCGCCGATGCGGGTGCGGATGCCGCACACGATCACCGCTCGGATCGGCCGCGTCGTGCACGTCGACGTGGTGCCGGGGGTCACACCGCTGGTGGGCTCGCCCGTCGCGACGCCGGTGCCGGTCTCACCCGATCTGTTCCGGGCGGTGCTCGCCGAGACCGCCGAGGCGGTCGACGACACGGCGGAGCTCGAGAGCGCGCTCGACGGAGAGCCGACAGTGCTCGTCCTCGGCCAGTACCTGTCCGCCCTCGGCCTGGTCGGCGAGCGCGAGGAGATCGCGCTGCAGAAGGAGATGATCGATCGTGCGGCCGGCCGGCGACCACAGCACATCGTCTTCAAGCCGCACCCGTCGGCGCCGCCTCGGCTCAGCGACGCGCTGCGCGACCGAGCAGCGGTCCACGGCATCGACTTCCGCGAGTACCGCGGCGCGCTCGCCGCAGAGGCGCTGGCCGAGCGGGTCGATGCCAGGGCCGTCATCGCCGGGTTCTCGACGGCGCTGCCGACCGTCCAGACCCTGTTCGGTCGAGAGATCGAGGCGGTGGGCACCGACACCGTGCTCGCACGTCTGACCCCGTACGAGAACAGCAACCGGGTGCCTGCGACGATCGTGGACGCGCTGACCAGGCCGGAGTCCCCGTATCGCGATCCGGCGCGCATGCAGCTCCTGATCGACGCGGTCGGCTACGTCATGCAGCCCGTCGTCGCCGCACACCTCCGCGAGCGTGCCGAGCAGCTGCTCTCCGGCATCCGCCCGTCCGATCGCGATCGCTACTTCGCGCCCGAGAGGCTGATCGAACTGCGGTTGCCCGGGGCGCCGCGCGAGACGGCGATCCGACGCGTGCTGCGCCCGGTGGGCGGCATCGGTCGAGTCGAGCAGGTGCGGCTCACCGTGCTCGCCGCGCGGCGCAGACTCTCGCGTGCCTGGCGCGTGCTCAGAGGGCGATGACGGACGATGACGGGCGATGACGGCGAGGGGACGAGCGGCATGATCGAGCAGCAGCAGCAGCAGCAGAGGACGGATGTCGGCAGGGTCGTCGCGATCATCCCGGCACGTGGCGGGTCGAAGGGCGTGCCGCGCAAGAACCTGCGCCGTGTGGGCGGTGTGCCTCTCATCGAACGCGCCGTGCGCACGGCGCTGGAGGCCGAGGGCATCGACCTCGTGGTGGTGTCGACCGACGACGACGAGATCGCGGCGGTGAGCGAGGCGGCCGGGGCGCGAGTCGTGCGGCGTCCGACCGCGATCTCCGGCGACACGGCGTCGTCGGAGTCGGCCATCCTGCATGCTCTCGACGAGCTCGCCGCCGGGGGAGACCGGGCTGACGTGGTGGCCTTCCTGCAGGCGACATCGCCGTTCATCCCGCGCGAGGCCCTGTCTCGTGCCGTGCGCGAGGTGAGCGTGCGTCGGGCGGACAGCGTGTTCGCGGCCCATGAGACCTACGGATTCCTCTGGGCACGCAGCGCGGATGCCGACGCAGCCGTCGCACTCAACCACGACGCCGCGCGTCGCCCGCGTCGCCAGGATCGCGAGCCGCACTACCTCGAGACGGGCGCGTTCTACGTCTTCCGCGCTGAGGGCTTCCGTGAGGCGGAGCACCGCTTCTTCGGCCGCATCCGCATCGCCGAGGTGCCCGAATGGACGGCGATCGAGATCGACGACGAGCAGCAGCTCCGCATCGCCCGAGCGCTCGCCGCCCTTCACGAGAGCCCGGACCGGGTGCCGGTGCGAGCGATCGTGACCGACTTCGACGGCGTGCACACCGACGACACGGCGACGGTCGACGCCGACGGCATCGAACGGGTGCGGGTGAGCCGGGAAGACGGCATGGGGGTGTCGCTGCTGCGGCGGGCCGGCATCCCGATGCTGATCCTCTCCACCGAGGTCAACGCGGTGGTGCGGGCTCGGGCCGACAAGCTGCGCGTTCCGGTGCTGCACGGCATCGACGACAAGGAGTCCGCGCTGCGCGGGTGGGCAGAGGAGGTCGGCATCGCGCTGGCCGACATCGCGTACCTGGGCAACGACGTGAACGACCTGCCGGCGCTGCGCATCGTCGGCTGGCCGGTGGCGGTGGCCGATGCGCATCCGCTGGTGCTCGAGGCCGCCAGGGTCGTGCTGACGCGCAGGGGCGGCCACGGCGCCGTCCGCGAGCTGATCGAACGGGTGTTGCCCGCCTGACCGGTGCCGGTAACCCTCCTGTCGTTCGGCGTTCACCCCCGGCGCGTACTCAGGAGAGAAGGCCATTTCGACGACCGGAGGAACCATGACTGTCAGCATCGGCTCACGCGTGATCGGCGGCGGTCACCCCGCCTATGTCATCGCGGAGATCGGCCTCAACCACAACGGCGACGTCGACCTCGCCAAGCGCTTGATCGACGTCGCGGCGAAGGCGGGAGCCGACGCCGTGAAGTTCCAGAAGCGCACCCCCGAGATCTCCACCCCCGAGCACATGCGCGATGTTCCGCGCGAGACGCCATGGGGCACCATGAGCTACCTCGACTACCGCCGCCGCGTCGAGTTCGGCCGTGACGAGTACATCGCGATCGGCGATCACGCCACGATGCTCGGGCTCGACTGGTTCGCGTCGCCGTGGGACGTGCCGAGCGTCGCCTTCCTCGAAGACCTCAACGTCGTGGCGCACAAGGTCGCCTCCGCGAGCCTGACCGACACCGAGCTGCTCGTCGCGCTGCGCGAGACCGGCAAGCCCGTCATCCTCTCCACCGGCATGTCGACGATCGAGCAGATCGATCGCGCCCTCACGACCCTCGGCACCGACCGGGTGGTGCTGATGCACGCCACCTCGACGTATCCGCTCGAGCCCGAAGAGGCCAACCTGCGCGCGATCGCCACCCTGCGCGACCGCTACCCCGGTGTTCCGGTCGGATACTCGGGCCACGAGCGGGGGCTGCAGATCTCGCTCGCCGCCGTCGCGATCGGAGCGGTGGCCGTCGAACGCCACATCACGCTCGACCGCACGATGTGGGGCTCCGACCATGCGGCATCCCTCGAACCCACCGGACTCGAGCACCTCGTGCGCGACATCCGCGTGATCGAGATGGCCCTGGGCGACGGCGTCAAGCGCGTGTTCGACAGCGAGCGGGCGCCGATGGCCAAGCTGCGCCGCATCCCGGCATGAGCGGATCCGGTTCGCTGCGGGTCGTCGCGATCACCGACGCCGACTCGTTCGTGAAATGGTCGGCGTCGCTGCTCGGCAGCGTGCCCGGCATCCGTCCGCACCTGCTGCTCGTGCAGACGCCGCTGACCGCCAGCCTCGACCAGCAGCGGAGTGCGCTGGCGGGCACGGGGATGCTGTCCGACGATGTGACCCGCCTGTCCTTCGCGCGCGTGAGCGCCTGGCTCGAGGGCCAGCGCCCTGACGTCGTGCTGCTCGCCGGCCGCGGCCCGTTCGTTCGCCTGTTGGGCCGGGTCGTCGACGGGCTCACCGTGCGACCGGTCGTCGTCGCCGGACTTCCGGGCATGGCCGTTCCCGCACAGCGCGGTGCCCTCGAGTACCGGCGGAACGCCGATCTGCTCGTCGTGCACTCGCATCGGGAGGAGCGCGCGTTCGCCGAGCTCGGTCGCCGGATCGGCGTGCAGGTGCCGACGGCACTCGCGACCCTGCCGTTCGCGAGATCCCGATCGCGAATGGTGGCGGCTGATCGGGCACGGGTGATCGCGGCCGAGTCCGGAGGATCGACCGGAACCCTCGTCGCCGAGAGGCCGGCCGAGCCCCGGGCGGTGCGGATGCCGGCGACCGACATCGTGTTCGCGGCCCAGGCCCTCGTGCCCACCGACCGGGAGGAGCGGACCGAGATCGCGGCCACCCTCGTGCGCGCGGCCGAAGCGGACCCGCACCGCCGTGTGGTGGTCAAGCTGCGGTCGCGGCCCGGTGAGTCGGAGACGCATCTCGAACGCGACGCGTACCTCGATCTGCTCCCTGCGAGGCGTCCGGAGAACCTCGTCGTCTCGTACGGATCCATGGCACAGGCGCTGTCGACGGCGGCCGGACTCGTCACGGTCAGCTCCACCGCGGCGGTCGAGGCGGTGGCACAGGGGGTGCCGGTGATCGCCCTCGACTCGTTCGGAGTGAGCAAGAGCCTGTTGAACACGGTGTTCGTCGGCAGCGGTCTGCTGGGCGGGCGCAGCGAGGTCGTGGCCGGGCGCTTCCGGCATCCGCACCCCGTCTGGCTGCGTGACAACTACTTCCACCCCTCGGCCGAATCGACCTGGTGGGAGCACGTCGAACAGCTCGTCGCGCTGCGCCGCGCCGGGGGACTCCTGGCGAAGCGCGTGCCGGCGGCCCGCGGTGGCGCGATGCACGAGGCGTGGCATCGCGCGAGTGTGCTCGGGGCGAACGACCGCACACTCCGCGGAACCGCGGCGCTCGCCGTCGGTGTGCCCGCCACGGCGCTGCTCGGCGCTCTGCGGCGGGGTCGATCGTCGGCGGGCGGCGGCACCTGGGCCGACGCGTCGACCGATTTCACGCTCGAGCCGAACCCCTTCCACGACTCGATCCGGCGCTGAGGGTGCGGCCGACCCCTCGCACGGCTGAGTGCCCTCACGCGGCGGACGGTCGAGGCGGGGCGATCGACGGCGGGTTCGGGTCGTTCCACCGCTGGAAGGTCTGCACCCACCAGAACGTGGCGAACAGGATCAGTGCGACGGCCTCGCCGATCAGCACGACCGGAGTCTCACCGAAGGCCTGACGGAAGAGCAGAGCCACCACCAGCAGCACGAGGTCGGCGATCATCAGCCCCGAGATCCACCGATAGATCGTGCGCTGTCGGGGCGTGGGCGGCGTCTCGTCCGGGTCGAGCGGCCCTCCCGCGTAGAGGATCGGGACGGCTGCGAACACTCCGAAGAACAACAGGGTCGCTGCGAAGTGGATGCTGTTGACCGGCCAGAAGTTGAACGGGAAGTGCTCGTTGACCGCCGGAGCGAATGCGAGCGCCACGACCACGACCGCGGTCACGAGCGCGATGATCGAGACGAGCGTCGCCGAGCGATTCGGGGTGCGGGTGCGGCGACGGATCAGCGCCATCGTGACCACGACCGCCACGACCACCACGGCGTAGACGGCGATCCCCGCTTTCGCGCTTGCGACGGCGTCGACGGGGATGCACTCCTGCGCCGTCGGGCACGGCATCCGGTCGACCGCGCGCGGATCGGCGATGCCCACGGGAACGATCGCGATGAGCGGCGCGAACACCGCGCACACGTCGAGCAGGGTCGTCGCGCGACTGCGTCCCGAGAGCGCGAGCAGGGCCGCGGATGCCGCGATCAGTGTGCCGACGAAGACGTCGCGGACCGGTGTGTAGAAGGCGTGGCTGATCGAGGGCAGCGGGTTCCAGCCGAAGATCAGGGGTGTCCACGACACGACGACGCTCTGCAGCACGACAGCGAAGATCAGCGCGACGACGATGAGAACCAGCGCCAGACGCAGGTAGCGATGCGTCTTCTGTCCGGTCGTGACGGGGGCGTCTGCGGCTGCCATGATCGTGACGGTACACCGCCGGGCCGACGCCGACGTGTGACGCCCCGCGACGGCCCTTGTCATGCGCGGACTCACTCTGTCAATCCCCGCAACGTTCCTGGTCTTCCCGGTCGGGGCCGGGTAGCGTCATTCCCATCGCGGCGATCCGGGCGGTCCCGGGCCTCAGCTCATACCTGATGGCGTTGCGGGTTCGACTCCCGCCGTCGCGTCCACTTCACCGGTGACGCCGTCAGTCCTCGCCGGTGATCCGCGCTTCGACCGGCGCCCATCCGTTCTCGAGCACGGTGAATCCGGCGGCGAGGATCCCGAGCTGGTCGTCGCTCTCGTTGACGAGCAGCTGCATCTGCAGCACGAACCGCGAGTACACGCGGATCTCCGGGGTGGCCAGGGTCAGTCCCAGTTCGACCGCGATCGCATCCGCGAGCGCGTCCTCGTGTCGCAGCCACATCCGGGCGGCGTACTCACGCAGCGCCGGTGTCTCGTTGAGGAACCGCGAGAAGACCTGCGACACCTCCGCGCCGTGCTCGGCGAGGTTCGCGTGCACCTCGGCCGTGTAGAAGTCGTGGATCGCGCGGTTGATGGTGACGCCCGCGGCGCGGTCGCGAACGGCGGAGACGAGCCGGTCCCGCTGCTCGTCGTCCTCGTCGAAGACGAGCGCCTCCTTCTGCGGAAAGTGTGCGAACACCGTCGTCGGAGAGACGTCGGCTGCGTCCGCGACCTCGCGGATGCTGACGTTGTCGAACCCGCGCTCGAGGAACATCATCGTCGCGACGTCGGAGATGTTCTTGCGCGTCGCGGCCTTCTTGCGCTCGCGGCGACCGATCGGCTCAGCGTTCGTCATGCGTCCACGATATCGCGAACCCGATCCAAAACTGGCTTGACAACAAAACTGGTATTGATACAGTTTCGGAGTGACTTCACTAAACATATCGCTCGCGCGCAGCGACAAGCGCGCCTGGACCATGCTCATCGTGCTGACGATGCTCACCGTCGTCGGCATGACCGTCGTGCTTCCCGTCCTGCCGTTCGTCGTGCTGCAGTACGTGTCGCATGAAGGCGACCTCGCCATCTGGGTCGGCATCCTCGAAGCGATCAACGGCCTGTGCGCCTTCCTGGTCGCCCCCTTCCTCGGTCGCCTGTCCGACCGCTTCGGGCGACGACCGGTGATCATCGCCGCCGCCTTCGGAGCAGCGTTCGCCATGGCGCTGTTCGGCATCGGGGGAGCGATCTGGGTGCTCGTGCTCGCGCGGGTCATCCAGGGGCTGACCGCCGGCGACCTTCCGGCCCTCTTCGCCTACCTCGCCGACATCACGCCGCCCGAGAAGCGCGCTCAGCGGTTCGGTCTGCTCGGTGCGCTCTCGGGAATCGGCATGATGATCGGACCCGCGATCGGCGGACTGCTCGCGGCCGTCAGTCTGCAGCTGCCGGTCTTCCTCACCGCAGCCGTCGCCCTCGTGATCGCGATCCTCAGCATCTTCCTGCTGCCCGAGAGCCTCGCGCCCGAGAACCGGATCGAGCGCATCTCGGTGCGCGAGATCCAGCCGTTCGGCGTCTTCAAGGAAGCGTTCGGACGCAAGGAGCTGCGTGGTCTGATGATCGGATTCGGCCTCCTGGCGCTCCCGTTCGGCTTCTTCGTCAACAACTTCAGCGTGCTCGCGCTGGACTCGATCCAGTGGGGGCCGACGCAGATCGGTCTGCTCACGGCAGGCGTCGGCATCATCGACATCCTCATCCAGGGCGTGCTGCTCGGCATCCTGCTTCCTCGCATCGGCGAGCGCGGCGTGATCATCAGCGGCATCGTGGCGCAGGCGATCGGACTGGCCGGGCTCGCTGTCGTCGCGTCGATCTTCGCGCAGCCGTGGGTGTTCATCGTCGGTGCGCTGATGCTCGCTGCAGGGCAGGGCGCCTCGACCGCAGCGATGGACGGAGCCATGTCGAACGCGGTCGGCGACGACGAGCAGGGCTGGCTGGGCGGAGCGACGCAGTCGCTCAACGCCGCGATGAACACGGCGGCCCCTCTGATCGCCGGTGCGCTCTATGTCACGGTCAGCCATGCGGCTCCCTACTGGCTCGGCGTCGCGCTGATGATCGTCGCCGTGATCGTCGTGTCCCGTGCGCACATCGCGAACACGGCGAAGAAGGATGCGCGGACGCAGGATGCAGGGGCCGAGGTCGAGACCGACGCGAGGGACGTCCCGGTCGCGGTCACGGACGCCCGCAGCTGAGACGCAGGCTCCGCAGCCGGGGGATGATGGACACATGCCCAGTCCTCATCGCCCCGGTCTGCGGATCTCGTCGGGTCTCACGATCCCCGAGGCCGAGCTGTCGTGGCGGTTCTCGCGGTCGTCGGGCCCCGGCGGACAGGGGGTGAACACGGCGGACTCGCGGGTCGAACTCCTCTGGGATGCCGCGGGCAGCACGGCGCTCACCCCGCACCAGCGGGATCGCCTCCTCGATCGGCTGAGCGGGCGTCTCGTGAACGGCGTGCTGACCATCGCCGCATCCGAGCACCGCGCCCAGCTGCGCAACCGTGACGCCGCGCGTGAACGACTCGCGAGCATCGTCGCCGAGGCGCTGCGTCCGCCGGCGCCGCAGCGCCGCGCGACCAAGCCGAGTCGAGGGTCGAAAGAGCGGCGGCTCAAGGCGAAGCAGCGGCGCACCGATGTCAAGCAGCTGCGCAGGCGCCCGAGCGACTGACCCGCGCATCGCACCGACAAGGTGAGGTCCGCTTTCGCCACCCGCCCTCTGCGGGCACTCTGAGTTCATGACCGCACTCACCATCGGCACGCCTCTCGACAGCGGGCTCGGAACCGTCACCCTCGATCCGCGGCGCTTCAACCGGCACACCTTCTGGTGCGGCCAGAGCGGCAGCGGCAAGACCTACGCGCTGGGCGTCGTGCTCGAGCAGCTCCTGCTCGAGACAGAGCTGCCGATGCTGATCCTCGACCCGAACGCCGACTTCGTGCGGCTGCAGAGCACGCGGCCGTCCGCGGCCCCGCATCACGCCGAGCGCATCGCGGACTCCGACATCCGGGTGTTCCGCTCGGGGCGCGTCGAGGGCGAGCCGTTGCGCGTGCGCTACATCGATCTGTCGCCGGCATCCAAGGCAGCCGTGCTGCGGATGAGTCCGATCCAGGATGCCGAGGAGTACAACGTCCTCCTCCATCTCGATCAGAACGCGAGGCTGCTCGGCTCGGATCGCATCGTGCCCCACCTGCGCGACGGCGGGCACGACGCCCGCAACCGACTCGCCGACCGCATGGAGAACCTGCAGGTGCTGGAGTGGGAGCTCTGGTCCCGCGGCGAGGCGTCGGTCGTCGACGTGATCGAGCAGCGGCCGCGGGTGACGGTGCTCGACCTCGGCGGATTCGACCACCCCGCCGAACCGAAGGTCGCAGCCCTCGCGGTGCTCGAGCACCTGTGGTCTCGTCGCGAGGAGCGAAAGCCCCTGCTCATCGTGATCGACGAGGCGCACAATCTGTGCCCTCCCGACCCGCGCACCGAGGTCGAGCGGGCGCTCACCGAGCAGCTGGTTCAGATCGCCGCCGAGGGGCGCAAGTTCGGGCTGTGGCTGTTCCTGTCGACACAGCGGCCGACGAAGATCCATCCGAACGTGCTCTCGCAGTGCGACAACCTCGGTCTGATGCGCGTCAACGCGCCGCGCGACCTGGCGGAGCTGGCCGAGGTGTTCGGCTTCGCGCCGGAGGAGGCGATCCGCAGGTCCCAGACCTTCACACAGGGTCAGGCCCTCTTCGCCGGGGGGTTCATCGCCGAGCCGACCTTCGTGCAGATGGGGGAGCGACTGACGGAGGAAGCGGGCGGCGACGTCTCGGTGCCGCTCCGCTCGACCCCGTAGCGCCACCCCTCGGGCGCGGGATCAGCTCGCCGTGAGTGCGGGGAACGACCACGTGCCGTCCAGCACTTCTGGTCGAGGTCGGTAGAGACGCACCAGGTAGTTCCACCCTTGAGTGAGGGGAAGCACGTTGGACAGTGCGGGGTCGCCGCCGAAGCGCACGGTGATCGACCCGTCCGGATCCCGCACGCCCGTCACGCTGTTGACGCTGTATGCGCCGGCGTCGTTCGGAGCGAAATAGCCTTCCGCGTCGTACAGCGAGACGGACCAGAAGCCGTCCACCGGCACATCGCCGACCCGCAGCGTGTACTCGCCGACCGGGAGCCGGGGATCGACGTTGATGTAGAAGGCCTCGTTCTCGGGCAGACCGCCCCAGGCGGCTGCGGTCCCGAGAAGGTGCCGCACGGGGTCGACGTCCTCGGCTCGACCGAAGCAGCGCTCCAGACCGCCGAGGCCCTTCGCGAGGGTGAGGAGCGCCTGGCGGGTCTCAGCGAAGCTCGATTCGTCGTAGGCCGGCGCAGCGAACTCCCGCGCGCCGGTCGAGCTCACAGCGAGTTCGTCCTGGAGGGCGTTCACGATCGAGACATCATCAGGATCCTCGGAATCCACCAGGATGCGAGTGGCCGCGAGCACGAAATCGGAACCGAGGTCTTCGGCCGAGAGCGAGTGGACGCCGGGGTCGTGCAGCACCTTGTCGATGTAGTGGCCCTCGTTCACCAGCATCACCGAGACGTACCGGTCGCCGGCATCCGGCACGGTGATCGTCGCCCCTTCGGAGATGTCGATGATCGCAGCGCTGTAGAGGGTGTCGCGATTCATCCTGATCACGGTCTGCTGGTCGATCGGCGTGGGCACTCGATAGTGGTTCCACCGGTTGGAACCGCCGGCCGACGCCGCGATCGCGGCGAACATGCGGGCGGTCTCGATCTCGGCGAAGTTCGCGAACGTGACGGGAACGGAGGTGTCGGTCATGGCTTCATCCTGGCGCTGCCGGTCTCGGCGAGCGCGGAATCATCACCTCAGGAAGGTGAGGCCTCAGTCCTTGCTGCCGCGCACCAGCTCCAGCCCCGCTCCCGCGAACTGCCTCAGCGTCGCATCCGGCAGGAACGCGCGGGTGAGCGCTGTGCCGATCGCCGCGAGATCGCTCTCGTCGCGGAAGAGCAGATACATGGTCTCGTACCGTGGGTGGAACTTCTGCTTGAAGCGGTGCAGCGAGCCGAAGCCGTACACGGGCTCGAGCGCTTCGGCGAGGCGTTCGCTGAGGACGGCGATGATGCCCGCGTCCGGCGGATAGTCGTGCGCGAGCGGAGCACCCGAGAGCGACATGATCTCGGCACCCTCCTCGGAGAACTGCTTCGCGGACGAACCGATCAGGTACTCCATGACCGGTGCGAAGCCGCCGTCGCGGCGGCGCATCAGGTCGAGCGTCCAGCCGCGCACGACGCCGCCTTCGCCATAGACCGGCAGCCACGAGAGGAAGCCGTCGACGTCGCCGTTCGGGGCGATCGCGAGAGCGAGTCGCACCTCGCGGTCCTCCGCCTCATCCAGCGTGCCGAGAGTGAACCGCATCTCAGGCAGGTCCTTGTCACCGACCCATGCCTCGGAGATCGCACGCAGCTGCTGCCGTACTCCCCACGATTCGTCCGCCAGGCGCGTCATCCGGAAGGTCATCTCCTCGCGCCCCGCCCGATTGAGAGAGCTGCGCACCGAGTTCCAGCGCTTGCCGGTGAACTCCAGACCCGGCAGGTCGACGATGGTGTCGTCGGCGACGACCAGGCTGCGCCAGCCGGCGGGCACAGCGGCCCGGGTGGCGTCGTCTGCACTGAAGAAGCACGGGACGAGGCCCACCAGCTCCGCCGTGCGGATGAACTCTGTGACGGCGACTGCGCGGGATGCGGGCGGTCCGATCGGATCCGCGAGCGCGAGCGCCACGCCGGCCCGTCGCTGGTAGGCGACGATCCCGGCATCGCTGCGGGCGTAGCTGTTGCCCTCCCAGGTCGTCATCCACGACAGGGTGCCCCCGCCGTGCGCGCGCAGCTCGGTCTTCACGTCGTCGACCGTGGGGGCGGGCTGGATGCCGAGGAGAGACTTGCGCTTCGCCCGGAACGCGCGGCGCACGGCGATCAGGTAGACGAGCAGGATCACCCAGAGGAAGCCGTTGGCGAGCGCGAGCTCCGTCTCGCCGTCCCACCGCAGATCGATCTGCGCCTGCGAGAACACCGTGATGAGGATGAGGACCAGCGCTGCGACCAGGATGTTGAAGAGACCGAGCAGCATCACGAGAACCCACGCCCAGCGACGACCGCGCAGGAGTCCGTTCACGAGCACCACGATGACGACGAGGTCGAGCGCGAGGTCGATGAACCCTCCCGACGCGGGCTCGGTCGGGCCGAACGGGCCGTCGGTGGCGACGAGAGTCGTGATGATCTCGACCGCTCCGAGCACCATGAGCGAGATCACGGCGATCAGACGCTGCTCTCGCACCGTGGTCCGCTGCACACGCAGGGTGCGGTCGACGACGAGGATGAGCAGCACCGCGAGCAGGTGCTCGAGATCGGCGACCGCACCCCAGAACAGCATCGCGATGAACACGAAACCGAGCAGCACGAGCCAGCCGCGCACTCGCCATGGCGGGCGGAAGAGCCCGATCGCGGCGGCGATGCACGCCATGGTGCCGCCGGAGGCGCCGACATCGAGCGCCTGGGCCTGCTCCTGAGCCCACGCCCAGGGCAGTTGCGAGGCGACGAACAGGACGAGCGCGGTGGCGAGGATCGCGAAGAGCTGTCCGACCCAGTAGTACGCGAGGGCGACCCTGGTGCCACGTCGGTATTCGAGATACGCCATGCCCCAGAAGCCCGAGATCGTGAACAGGTACACCCACGGCTCGTTGACGAAGAACGTGCCGGTGAGCGGCGTCCACCACATCCCCTGCGCGAGGTTGGGCAGGCCGTATGCGACGGTGCCGAAGAGATCGGTCTTCTCGAACGGGGTCCACAGGCCCTGCCAGATCACGCCGACGGCGAGGATCACAGCCACCATCGTGAGGGTGGCAGGAATGCGCCGCAGTACGGCGGCGACGGGATGCGATGTGGGGGTTCGCGCCTCGGTCATGCGCTCAGCGTAGCGACCGACCGTCGCCTTCCGGAGTGGAACGTCGTGGCGCGTGATGGCTCCATGCCCAGCGGTAGCCGACGCCGCCGAACGTCATGAAGCCGGCGGCGAGCACCAGTCCGGCGACGATGCCGAGCGCGATCGCCCCGGCGAAAGCGCCGCCACCCGCGATCACGGCCGAGCCGACGAGCATCCCCACGACGCAGGCGTTCACGACGATCAGCAGCATGACCGAGCTGCCGAGCAGGATGCTCAGGCGACGGGGACGGAGGAACGAGTACGTGCGCTTCATCCCCGGTTCATCGTCGTGCGGCGAGGCGAGGAAGACATCGGCGACCTCCGGATCCAGGTCGACGTACGCGCCGCGGATGCGGTTCATCGCGACGACGTACATCATGTCCTCCTCCGACACGTTCATCACGCGCACCTGGGTCATGAAGCCGATGACCGCGAGGAACGCGAGGATCGCGAGTGACGCGCCGCCGAACCACCCGCCGAAGTCCGATGCCTGCCCCAGCAGTCCGATGGTCACGAGTCCGGCGGAGACGAGGGTCAGGAAGATCGTGATGCGCGACAGCACCTCGCTCTGCGCGGTGCTGCGGGCGGCGAGAAGCCCCCAGTGCTCGGTGGCGAGAAGCTGCGCACGGCGGCCCAGCACCGCATCCGACTCCCCGCTCGTCCGTGGTGGCGCGACATCGTCGTGCGGCCCTGCCGGCCCCTCCGCAGGCACGGGCTGCTCCACGGAAGCGCCCTCGTTCATATCGGTATTGTGCTCCTGCATCCGACTCTCCGAAATGGGTTCATCGGCACGCACACCCGGTCGACGCTGTCGCTCGGCGTCGATTCCGCGGCTGCGCGACGTCGTCGCCGGACCGGACGGCATGCTCTGGGTGCTCACGAACAATACCGACGGACGCGGAAGCCCCTCGCCCGGCGACGACCGCATCCTCCGTCTCGCCGCCGACTGAGGGCAGCAGCCCGACGCGGGCCGCTGCTCAGGCGAAGCCGTCGACTCCCGTCGCGGTGACCGAGAGCGCCCACAGCCGCTCGGCGGCCTCGGGATCGATCGCCCAGTGCTTCACGCCGCCGGTCGTCATGTCCGTGTGCTCGGGCGGGACGATGCCCTTGATCGAGCAGTCCTCGCAGTACGCGCCGCTGCGATCGGCCAGCTCGGGAGCCGTCGCGGCCCAGAGACCCGTCGACGCTCCCTCTGCCGGAGTCTTGAAGCGCGGGTTCGGCGTGCCGTCCTCGTCGATCCAGCCGCGTGAGATCAGCTCCTCACGGGGCACGTGCCGCTGCAGGTCGGTCATGATCCCGCCCGGGTGCACCGAGAAGGCGAGGATGCCGCGGGCCGCGCCACGACGGGCCAGCCCGACGGCGAACAGCGCGTTCGCCGTCTTCGACTGCCCGTAGGCGACCCACGGGTCGTAGGGCGTCGTCTCGAAGTCGATGTCCTCGAATCGCACGGGGGAGCGGAAGTGCCCTCCCGAGGAGTAGGAGACGACGCGAGCGCCCTCCGGCAGCAGTTCGGCCACTCCGTTGACCAGGGCGAAGTGGCCGAGGTGGTTGGTGCCGAACTGCGACTCGAAGCCCTGCGCGGTGTGACCGAACGGGGTGGCCATGATGCCGGCGACATCGAGCACGAGATCGATCGGGCGTCCGTCGCGACGGACGGTCTCGGTGAACGCTGCCACCGAGTCGAGGTCGCCGAGGTCGGCGATGCGGACGTCGACCGCGTCGATCCCTGCGAGCGCCTCCTCGGCGGCGTCGAGGCGACGCGCAGGCACGATCACGCGCACTCCGGCATTCGCGAGCGCACGCACCGTCTCGAGTCCGAGTCCCGAGTATCCGCCCGAGACGATCGCGGTCTTGCCCGAGAGGTCGACTCCGGCGATCACCTCGGCCGCAGTGGAGCGGTAGCCGAACTCCGAGGCGAGGGGCTGCTGACGGGCGATCATGTCGAGAGGGGGAGTGCATCTGTCATGCTCCGACCGTACGATCTAGAGTGCACTCGAAGTCAAGGAGGAGTCCTCGTGGAGGATGTGATCGACACGACGCGCACGTTCAGCATCGGCGAGCTCGCCCGTCTGGCCGGCGTGAGCGTGCACACGCTGCGCTGGTACGAGGCAGAAGGGCTCTTCCCTCGCGACGTGCCGCGCACCCCCGGCGGTCGGAGGGTCTACGCGCACGACTCGCTCGCGTGGCTCGCGCTGCTGGCGCGACTGCGCGAATCCGGCGCCCCCATCGCCCTGCTGCGTGAGTACGCCGCCCTGGTGCGCGCCGGCAGCGGCAACGAGGCCGAGCGTCTCGCCCTGCTGCGCGCGCACGAGCGCTCTCTCGACGCGCAGATCGAGACGCTGATCGCCTGCCGTCAGGTCGTCAGCGCGAAGGCGGGCGCGTACCAGGAGGCGCTCCTCGCCCGAGGACTCCTCTGACGACGGCTCTGCGGGCTACTGCTCCACGGCCTTCTCCAGAGCCGCTTCGAGGTCCCCCCACGCCTCCAGCACCACGGGCTCGCCGTCGATGAAGAAGCTGGGGGTGCTGCGCACTCCGAGCCGCTCGCCGTCGCTCCTGTCGGCCTGCACGCGATCGAGCGTCGCCGGGTCGGTGATCGCCGCATCGTATGCGGCCATGTCGAGTCCGAGCTCGGCCGCGATTCCCCGGAACACCTCGGGCGTCTCCTCGGACTTCTCGCCCCACTGGGCCTGCGTCTCGAAGAGGCGGTGGTACATGTCCTCGAAGCGGTCCTGCTGCGCCGCGGCTTCGGCGGCGAGAGCGGCCTGCGTCGAGTTGATGTGACCGGGCAGAGGGAAGTACCGCACGACGTAGGTGATCTCGCCCGAATACTTCTCGCGCAGGTCTTCGACGATCGGATAGAACGCTCCGCATGCTTCGCATTCGAAGTCGAGGAACTCGACGACGGTGACGGCGTCCGGTCCTCCGTCGTCGAGGACGTGCGAGTCGGTGCGCACTGTCTGCCGCTTCTCACCCTCGGGCGACAGGGGTTCTGCGGGGCGCTGCGACAGGGCGTAGGCGACGCCGACGATCGCGAGGACGATCGCGGCGGCGACGGTGATCAGGGCCACCTTGACAGGGGTCTTCATGGGGTTCTCCAACGGTTCGGATCAGGCAGGGTGAGTGAGCCGCGACGAGCGCGGCCGGGGTCGCCGACGAGCGGCGTGCCTGATTCAGGTGCGGGAGACCGAGAGCTGAGCGAGGGTGAGTGCGGGGACGTGCAGACGAGGACCGGCGCGGCTCGAAGCCGAGGCGCGCACCGCCGCAGCGCGACCGATCAGCGGCGCGCCTCTGACGGAGCGCAACGAGAGGAGCACGAGGAGGACGCAGCAGAGCGCCGCGACCATGACGATCCCGGCGTCGTCCGACGGAGCGGACTCGACCATGCTCGTCTCGTCGTGGTGCGCCGTGACCGACGCGACGCTCGCGCCCGGAGCGAGGCACAGCGTCGTGTGCGCATCCGCCCTGCCGTGCGACGCCGACCACGCGCCGATGACGAGCAGCAGGGCGAGGCCGAGGGCGAGACCGACCCGGAGGATCAGCATCCGCTCGACGCCCTGGTGACGCAGCGGCATCGACGGGGCAGGCATGGTCCGCGCAGTCTAACAATCGGGCATCGGCGCCCGCGCTGAGCGCCCAGGCAGATCCACGCGTCACAGACCCGCCTACACTGGAGGGGTGGCGAGACTGTTGATCGTTGGCGGCTTCCTGGCCGCCATATTCTGGGTGTACAGCATCGTCGACTGCGCAGTGCAGCCGCCGACGCGACACCGGGGCGTGCCCAAGGCCGCCTGGATCGCCATCGTCATCCTCATCCCGGTCATCGGGGGCATCCTCTGGTTCACGATCGGCCGACGCCGCGCGAACGACAACGGCGGAGCGATCACGATCATCGCGCCCGACGACGACCCCCAGTTCCTCCGCAGTATCAGCAAGAGCGAGCAGGATGCGCGCATCCGCCGTCTCGAGGAGGAGCTCGCTCGTCTCGAGGACGAGACCGACGACGGAGCCGCACCGGACGGTACGGCGCCGGACGCGCGTCCGTGACGTCATCGCCCGCGACGGATGCTGCGGCATCCCTGATCGCCGACCTGATCGGCCACGGCGTGCGCGATCTCGTGCTCTCGCCGGGGTCTCGATCTCAGGCGCTCGCGCTCGCCGCGGTGCATGCCGCGAATCAGGGGCAGCTGCTTCTGCACGTGCGCATCGACGAGAGGGTCGCAGGATTCACCGCGCTCGGTCTCTCGCGTGAGACAGGTGTGCCCGCGGCGGTGCTCTGCACTTCGGGGACCGCTGCCGCCAACCTCCTTCCCGCAGCGATGGAGGCCTTCCACTCGGGGGTGCCGCTGCTGCTGCTGACGGCCGATCGGCCGCCCGAGCTGCGCGGAGTGGGAGCCAATCAGGCCACCATCCAGCCGGGCATGTTCGCCTCCTGGGTGCGCGAGCAGATCGATGCCCCCGTGCCGGGCGACGGTGACTGGGCGGGTCTCGCGATGCGCGCCGTCGCCGCGGCGATGGGCGCGGATGCCACCCACGGTCTGGCCGGTGTCGCCGGCCCCGTGCACCTGAACCTGCCGTCGCGCGAGCCGCTGTCGGGCGACGTGCCGACCGTCGACATCGTGCCGGGCGACGTGCCCAGACCGGTGGCGGCAGAACCGCTCCTGCTCGAGCGGGGGCCGCGCACGGTCGTCATCGCCGGCGCCGACGCGGGACCGGATGCCGAAGAGATCGCGCACGCCGGATCCTGGCCGTTGATCGCCGAAATCGTCAGCGGTGCGCGCTTCGGCCGCCAGGTCGTGCACGGCTATCGCGCGCTGCTGCGCGACGACGAGCTGGGCGGTCGCATCGAGCGCGCCGTCGTGCTCGGGCACCCGACCCTCAGTCGTGAGGTGGCTCGCCTGCTGTCGCGGCCGGATGTCGACGTGATCGCCGTCCGACGTGGCGGCGAGGCTCTCGATCTCAACGGCCGCACGACGGCCGCGGCGTCCGTGTCGGTCGCACCCGGCGTCGCCGACCGCGGGTGGCTCGGTGCGTGGCTCACGGCATCCGCGGCTCACGCCGTCGATCTCAGCGAGCGGGCGCCCGACCAGGACGGTCTCACGTCGACCGATCCGTCGGCGCGGCGCGACGCGGTGAAGGCCGAGCTGGCGGCGGTGCGCCGGCCGCTCGACCGTGAGCTGCTCGCCGACGCCGTCTGGCGGGCGACCTGGCCGCACGATCGACTCGTCTTCGGCTCGTCGCGGCTCGTGCGGGTGGCCGATGCGGTGCTCAGTGGCAAGAAGGTCCCGGTGCACGCCAACCGCGGGCTCGCGGGGATCGACGGCACGATCGCCACCGCCACGGGCATCGCGCTCGCCAGTCAGGCCGGGGAGCGCCCGGGGTCACCCGCGTGCTGCTCGGCGATCTGACTTTCCTGCACGATGTCGGCGCCCTGCTGCTCCCGCCCGACGAGCACGAGCCTCGCATCCAGGTCATCGTGGGCAACGACGGCGGCGGCACGATCTTCGACGGCCTCGAGGTCGCGGGCACGGCGGATCGGGCCGATCTCGATCGCGCGTTCTACACGCCCCATGCCGTGCGGCTCGAGCAGCTGGCACTCGCCTACGGATGGGAGTACCAGCGCGTGACGACCCGCACGGCACTCGACCAGGCCCTCACCACCCCGGCCGGTGGCCGTCAGCTGATCGAAATCCCGCTGTCCCGCTGAGGATCTTCGCCTCCGCTGCGGATGCGCAGTGGCAGGATGAACGCATGACAGCGCATGAGTGGGCCAAGGCCCTCCAGGTCGGCGACGGATTCCGCCTCTCCGACCTCGATCCGCAGAGCACACCCGGCTACAGCGGCGCGAAAGCCGACGGCAAGCGCGATCTCGAGGCGGGCCTCGACGAGCTCAATCAGCTGCAGGAGCGGCTCTTCGCCGAGAGCCGCGTCGGCGTGGCGAAGGACTCGGTGCTGCTGATCCTGCAGGCGATGGACTCCGCGGGCAAGGGAGGCATCGTGCGCCACGTGGTCGGCGGGGTCGATCCGCAGGGCGTCGCACTCACGGCGTTCAAGGCGCCGACCGACGAAGAGCTCGAGCACGACTTCCTGTGGCGTGTGTCCAGGCGCCTCCCGGAGCCCGGGTTCATCGGCGTCTTCGACCGCTCGCACTACGAGGACGTGCTGATCGGTCGGGTGCGTTCGCTGGCCCCGGCGGACGAGATCGAGCGCCGGTACGACGCGATCAACGAGTTCGAGGCCGCGGTCGCCGCATCGGGCACGCGCATCGTCAAGGTCATGCTGCACATCTCGCCCGACGAGCAGAAGTCGAGACTGATGGAGCGGCTCGAGCGACCCGACAAGCACTGGAAGTACAACCCGGGCGATGTCGACGAGCGACTGCTGTGGGACGACTACATGGCGGCGTATCAGATCATGTTCGAGCGCACCTCGACCGAGGCGGCTCCGTGGCATGTGATCCCGGCGAACCACAAGTGGTTCGCCCGCCTCGCCGTGCAGGAGCTGCTGCTCGACGCGCTGCAGCGCATCGATCCGCAGTGGCCGGCGGCCGACTTCGATGTCGAAGCCGAGAAGGAGCGCCTCGCAGCGAGCTGACTGCGGGCGGTCCGGCGCGGGTCAGGCGAGCGCGTCGACCAGCGGACGGAACTTGACCCGGGTCTCGAGCAGCTCGGACTCGGGGTCGGAGCCTGCGACGATGCCTGCGCCCGCGTAGGCGGTGACGGCGATGTCGGTCTCGGCGGGGGTGAACTGCGCGCAGCGCAGCGCGATCGCCCACTCGCCGTTGCCGGCCGCGTCGACCCATCCCACCGGACCGGCGTACCGCCCGCGGTCGAACGGCTCGAGCTCGCGGATCGCCGCGATCGCCGCAGACGTCGGGGTGCCGGCCACGGCGGCGGTCGGATGCAGGGCGCCGACCAGGTCGAGTGACGAGCCGCCATCGGCCAGCTCGCCCTCGACGTCGGTCGCCAGGTGGAAGAGGTTCGGCAGCTTGAGCAGGAACGGCTGCTCGCTCGCCGCCAGCGCGCGGGTGTGCGGACGCAGCGAGGCCAGCACGCTCTGCACCGCGTACTCGTGCTCGTCGAGGTCCTTGGTGCTCGAGGCCAGGTGGCTGGATGCGACGGTGTCGGCATCCGCGTCGGCTCCGCGTCCGATCGTTCCGGCGAGCACGCGGGCGGTGACGGTGCGCTGCTGCACGGTGACGAGGGTCTCGGGACTCGCGCCGATCAGCCCGTCGACCGCGAACGCCCACGTGTCGGGGTATCCGGTCGACAGCGCGCGCACGAGTCGACGGAGGTCGGAACCGACCGGGATGCTGCCGGTGAGGTCGCGTGCGAGTACGACCTTGCTGAGCTCGCCGGCGGCGATGCGTTCGAGTGCCTGCCGCACCGAGTCCTGATAGCCCTGCGGGCTCTGGGCACCGGGGCCGACGGTGCCGGCCCAGTGCGGGCCGTAGGCGATCGTCGCCGCCTCAGGCCGCGGCTCGGTTGCGGGTGCCGACGCCGACGCCGAGGACGAGCGGATGCGGGTGAGCCAGGTGCGCCCGTGGTGTCGACCGATCACGAGCGCCGGCACGACGAGGATGCTGTCGGCGGCGGAGTCCTCGTCGAAGGTCAGCGCACCGAAGGCGACCAGTCCGGAGCCGGGGAGACCGAGCTCGTCATCGATCTCGGCATCCTGCGCGAGCTCTCGCCATGCCCGAGCGATCGCAGCGGATCGCAGGGCCGCTGCGCCGGCGGGGATGCGGACCGTCTCGACGATGGCGTCGCCGACGGCGACGATGCCGTCGCCGCGGCGCAGCCAGGCGAGAGGCCGCGACGGGTCGGCGTAGGCCAGGAGATCCTCGACCGGATCGATCTCACGGGTCTCCACGACCAGCCTGCTGCTCACCCCTCCAGCCTAGTTCGTCACCCGTCGACCGGGATGTGACAGGCCACGCCTACGCTGAGTGCATGAGCGACGTCCGCCCCGCACCCGGCACCGAGATGATCTTCCAGTGGCGCAAGTGGGACGGGTCTCCGCACTGGCGTCATGAGTGCGTGTACCTCGGCGCCGACGAGTGGGGCGACTGGCTCGGCCAGCCCGTCGGCTGGTCGAGCGCTCGACCGGGCGCGGGCTACATCGCCGAGGCCCCCAATGTCACGCTCGTGCCGAGGCGGTCCGACTTCGCCCTGACCGTGAACCGTGACCACCCGAAGGGCATGCGGATCTACATCGACATCGGATGGGAGGTGCGCTGGTCGGACGACCCGCTCCTCGCCGTCGGCATCGACATGGACCTCGACGTCGTGCGGGTCGAGGGTCCGCGCGGCACATGGGTCGACGACCGCGACGAGTGGGCCGAGCACAGCGTGAGCTACGGATACCCCGCCGAGATCATGGCCGGACTCGAGGCTCTGGCCCTCGATCTCGAGCGGCGGGTGCGAGATCGCCTCGCCCCTTTCGACGATGCCACGCCGGATCTCTGGCTCGACCGCCTCGACGCGCTGCACCTCGCGCCTAGACTGGGCGTGTGACCTCGAACGAAGCCAACCGCGCCGATCTCGGCAAGGACCCCGCCCGCGTCAGCGGCATGTTCGACCAGGTCGCCGCGGGCTACGACCGGACGAATACGGCGATGACGGTCGGCAACGACGCGCTCTGGCGCGCGGCCACGACGAGGGCCGTCGCCCCGAAGCCGGGGGAGAAGATCCTCGACCTCGGTGCGGGCACCGCGTCCTCGTCGGCATCCCTCGCCCGCAGCGGTGCGCAGGTCGTCGCCGCCGACTTCTCGCCGGGCATGCTCGCCGAGGGGCAGCGCCGCCACGGCAGCATCCGCAATCTCTCGTTCGTGCAGGCGGATGCCACCGATCTGCCGTTCGACGACGGCGAGTTCGACGCCGTCACCATGTCGTACGCGCTGCGCAACGTCAACGACCCGAAGAAGGCGCTGCGTGAGCTGCTGCGCGTCACGAAGCCGGGCGGTCGTCTGGTGATCAACGAGTTCTCGACCCCGCCGGGCTCGGTCTTCCGCGCCGCGTACCGCTTCTACAACTCGCAGGTGCTTCCTCGGGTGGCTCGCGTCGCCGGCACCAACGGCGACGCCTACGACTACCTGAACGAGTCGATCCGTGACTGGCCCGACCAGAAGAAGCTCGCCGCGTGGATCCGCGAGGCCGGGTGGACCGAGGTCGAATACCGCAACCTCTCGTTCGGTATCGTCGCGCTGCACCGGGCGTTCAAGCCCGCGTGAATGCGACGCGCGTACCCGCCCAGCTGACGACGGTAGGCTGAGACCGTGACTTCGAGCCGCGTAGCCCCGGGTTCGCGACTGGCGAGCCGTCTCGGTTTCAGCGACCGTGTCTTCATCGGCACCGCCGGTCGACGCATCGCGCAGGCGATCGAAGACGGGCTCGAGCTCGTCGAGACCGGTCTTGCCGACGACGTGCGTGTGGCCGATCCGCTCGCCGATGCCGCCAGCCGCTATCTGTACGAGGCGGGGGGCAAGCGCATCCGCCCCGTGCTGACGCTGCTCGCGGCCCAGCTCGGCGACGGCAACACCGATCAGGTGATCGATGTCGCGAAGGCGCTCGAGATCACCCATCTCGGCTCGCTGTATCACGACGACGTCATGGACGGTGCGGATCGCCGTCGCGGAGTGCCCGCGGCGCAGACCGTGTGGGGCAACAACATCGCGATCCTGACCGGCGACATCCTCTTCTCCCGTGCGAGCCAGCTGATGTCGCGTCTGGGTGAGCGGGCCATCCGGCTGCAGGCCGACACCTTCGAGCGCCTCGTCCTCGGACAGATGCACGAGACGATCGGCGCTCAGCCCGACGATGATCCCATCGAGTTCTACCTCCAGGTGCTGGCCGACAAGACCGGCTCTCTCATCGCCGCGGCGACGCAGGGCGGCGTGATCTTCTCCAACGCACCGTCGGAGTACGAAGAGCCGCTGCGCGTGTACGGCGAGAAGATCGGCGTCGCCTTCCAGCTGCTCGACGACGTGATCGACCTGTCGGCGAAGCCCGAGGACACCGGCAAGGTGCCGGGCACCGACCTGCGGGCCGGGGTTCCGACGATGCCGTACCTGCTGCTGAAGGCCGAGGCCGATGATGCCTCGATCGGTCTCGCCGCGCGCATCGACGACGGGGTGGCGCGCATCGCCGAAGGGGCCGACCCCGCGATCCTCGACGGACCGCTGACCGAGCTCCGCGACCACGTCGGAACGCAGAAGACCCTCGCGCTCGCGCACTCCTGGACTCAGGATGCGATCGACGCGCTCGCCCCGCTCCCGCGTGGCACCGTGCGCGAAGCGCTCACTCGTTTCGCAGAGACCCTCGTCGAACGCTCCAGCTGATCGCATCGCGGCCCTCGGCCGCGTGCGCCGGGCGTGACGGCATACGAAAGGACCCCTTATGACCAAGCTCAGACTGGCCATCGTCGGAGCGGGCCCCGCCGGCATCTACGCAGCAGACATCCTGCTGAAGGCCGAGCGCAAGTTCGACGTCTCCATCGATCTCTTCGAGCAGCTCCCCGCCCCCTACGGCCTGGTCCGCTACGGCGTCGCCCCCGACCACCCGCGCATCAAGGGCATCGTCAACGCGCTGCGCGATGTGCTCGACCGCGGTGACATCCGTCTGTTCGGCAACGTCCGGTTCGGCGAGGACATCACCCTCGACGACCTGAAGAAGCACTACAACGCGGTCATCTTCGCCACCGGCGCGATCCGCGACACGACGCTCGACATCCCCGGCATCGACGCGGTCGGCGCCTACGGGGCAGCAGACTACGTGAGCTGGTTCGACGGCCACCCCGATGTGCCGCGCGAGTGGCCGCTCGACGCCGCATCCGTCGGTGTGCTGGGCAACGGCAACGTCGCTCTCGACGTCGCCCGCATGCTGGCGAAGCACGCCGAAGACCTGCTCGTCACCGAGGTGCCGGAGAACGTCTACGAGGGTCTCCAGGCGAGCGCCGTCACCGATGTGCACGTATTCGGACGCCGCGGACCCGCTCAGGTCAAGTTCACCCCGCTCGAGCTGCGTGAGCTCGGCGAGCTGCGTGACGTCGACATGGTCGTCTACGACGAGGACTTCGACTACGACGAGGCGTCGAAAGACGCGGTGGCCAGCAACAAGCAGGTCATGGTGATCGACCGCATCCTGCAGTCGTGGCGCAAGCGCGACTCGGTCAACAATGCGGGAGGCACGGCATCGCGTCGTCTGCACCTGCACTTCTGGGCCCGCCCGGTCGAGGTCCGCAAGGACGACGCCGGTCGCGTCGCGGCCCTCGTCTACGAGCGCACGAAGCCCGACGGACAGGGCGGAGCCGTGGGCACGGGCGAGATGCGCGAGGTTCCGCTGCAGGCGCTCTACCGCGCCATCGGCTACTTCGGCTCGCCGCTTCCGGGCGTTCCGTTCGACAAGAAGCACGGCGTCATCCCCAACCGCGAGGGCCAGGTGCTCGCCAAGGACTCGAACCAGCAGATGCCCGGCATCTACGCGACAGGGTGGATCAAGCGCGGGCCGGTGGGCCTGATCGGCCACACCAAGTCGGATGCCATGGAGACCGTGCGGCACATCATCAACGACCAGGGCTCGTGGTGGCACCCGGAGGACCCGTCTGAAGAGGCGATCCCCGCCCTGCTGCTCGAGCGCGGTGTGAAGTGGACCGACCTCGAAGGCTGGCACCGGCTCGACGAGCATGAGGTCGCTCTCGGTGCGCCGCACGAGCGCGCGCGCGTCAAGGTCGTGCCGCGTGACGAGATGGTGCGCGTCTCCCGCGGAGAGTGACCGACACCGGATCGTTGCCGGCACCCGGTGCGCCTGCGGGGCGGCATCCGTAGGGTGAAGGGATGCGACTGCGATCCCTGATCGTCCTCGGCACAGCCGCTCTGCTGCTGGTGTCAGGGTGCACTGCCGAGCCGGCCGCCGAGCCGAAGCCATCAGGGTCGCCGTCTGCGACGGCGTCGTCGACCGGCACACCGTCCCCGACGCCGGCGTCCATCGTCGAACCGGCGGCGGCGTTCGATGTGACGTGCGACGACGTCGCCGCCACTATGGCCGAACTCGTGGGGGAGCCGTCGACGCCGGTCGCACCGGCGCTGTCGCTCGTGTCTGCGATGGGCTGGCTGCCAGGCCCCGGGCAGTACATGTTCCAGCGCGCAGGGGGAATCGCGTGCTCCGCGGGCGACACGGAGCGCAGCTGGGAAGTCACGATCGTGCCGGATGCTCGGGCTGTGATCGCCGGCGCGACCGAGCGTCAGGGCTTCTGGGGTGAGCAGGCGAGTTGCGAGGACGGGCGCTGCGGCTTCGAGCTTCCCGACGGAGACGTGCTGCTGTCGGCCACCGTCGTCGACCCCGATCTCGGAGCGGATGACACCGCTCCGATCGAAGAGGCGCTGCGTCGGATCGCCGCCTCGGCGGCTGCGAGCCTGCGCGACGTCGACTACGTCGAGAGCGACATCGTCGGTGCGCCGTGCGAGCGCTTCATCACACCGGAGCAGGTGAATGCCGAATTCGGAGTGACGGATGCCGCGCTCTTCTCGGACTTCGGCGGCTGGGGCATCCCAGCGGAGGTGTACGAGGTCGTCAACGGATCGCGCATCTGCTATTTCAAGTCGGCCGGGAGTGAGTACGAAGGATCCAGCTATCTGATGCTCACGACACTTCCCGCCGGGGCATGGGCGTTCGAGAAGATCGACGGTGAACCCGTCGAACTCGAGGGAGCCGATGCCGCCACGGCGAGCACGGGTGCGAACGGCGAGAAGATCGTCGACGTGCGAGTCGGTCCGGACTGGATCCGGCTGGTGACCTTCGACAACGGAGCCGGGGCCGCTGATCCGGCACCGCTCGCGCAGCAGGTCGTGCGCAGCCTCACGGTCGGACACACCGCTCCCCAGTAGTCGACACCGTTTCGATAGCCTGGCGGCATGCCTGAGTGGATACCGGACGTCCTCGGCGACGAGTTCGAGCAGCTCACGCTCGAGCTCGGCGAGGACGATGAGGGACCGCTCGTCGCCACGCTCGTGCGTGCGGTGCCGCGGGACCGGCCCTGGTGGGACCGGCTGCGCGGGCAGAGCCTCCCGCTGGACGATGTCGACGTGCTCTATGTGCACGGCTGGTCGGATTACTTCTTCCAGAAGCGGCTCGCTCGATTCTGGACGTCTCGCGGGGCGCGCTTCTTCGCGCTCGACCTGCGCAAGTACGGCCGGAGTCTGCGCGATGGGCAGACTCCCGGCTACATCACCGACCTCGTCGCGTACGACGAGGACATCGCCGCGGCTCTGTCCGCGATGGGGCACGGGACTGGAGCCGCGGCATCCCCCCGGCGGCTCGTGCTGCTCGGCCATTCGACCGGCGGACTCACCCTGAGCCTGTGGGCGTCGCGGCACCCCGAGACAGCGGATGCCGTGATCCTGAACAGCCCCTGGCTCGAGTTCCAGGTCGCTTCCGCCCGCCCGCTCATCGCTCCGGTCGCCGAGCTGCAGGCCAGGTGGGCCCCTCGGGAGGTCGCGCCGCAGGTCGATCTCGGCTTCTACACCCGCGCGCAGCAGGAGGTCGCCGACCCCGACGATCCGGTCGAGGTGAACCTCCTCTGGCGTCCGGCGCAGACGATGGCCGTCCACGCGGGGTGGTTCCACGCGATACTCACCGGACACGCCAAGGTCGCGGCGGGGCTGACGATCGACGCGCCCGTGTGCGTGCTGCTGTCCGCGCGCTCAGCGACGCCCACGCGATGGTCGGAGGACCTCACCCGAGCAGACTCGGTCTTGGTCGTCGACGACATCGCGCGGGCGTCGCTGAAGCTCGGTCCGTCTGTCACTGTCGAGCGCATCGACGGAGCCCTGCACGACGTCTTCCTCTCGCGGCATGGGGCCAGAGAGGAAGCGTATCGCCGCCTCGACCGATGGGTCAGAGGCTGGACGGCCGCGCGCCGACAGTGATCAGGCGCAGTGTCCGACCCAGTGGTCAGACGTAGTGCATCAGACGTGCCTGCTGCTCGGCCTCGTCGGCATCGCCGCGCAGCACCGCGTCGTGGAAGTCCCGGTAGACCTGGAGCATGCGCTCGCGGTCGTTCTCGGGCACGCTCCAGCCGCGGAGATTGCGGAAGAGAGCCATGCTCGCGTCGTTGATCAGCACCTGGTGCTGCGCGTTACGACTGCGCGCGCTGAGGAACGAGAACACCGCCCACCGTGTGTTGGAGATGTGCACATCGTCATCGAGCGCCGTGTACATCTCCTCGACCAGTGCGGCGAGACTCTCGCGGTCCTGCTGGCTCATCCGCGCGACGCCCATCCGCGCGGCCATCCCCGCCTGATACCCCGCGAACTCGAGCGTCTGCTCGACGGTCTCTGCCGTGACGGTGGTGACCTCGGTGTATCTGCTCGGGTACATCGTCACGAGCCCGAGACGCTCGAGACGCTGTAACGCCTCTCGCACCGGAGTCCGTGACACATGCAGTTCTTCGGCGACGTCGACATCGCGGATGCGATACCCCGGCTCCAGCACACCGTCGACGATCTGCGCGCCGATGTGCTGAAACACCTCCTCCGCCAAGAGCTGCTTGCTTTCTCGAATACTCGTCATCGAGTTGTTGGTGTTCATGGACTGCCCCCAGTTGCTTTCCAGATCCGGGCTCCCCATGATGTGCCCGGACGGCCACTACATCACGAAGTGGATCGCGATGCCAATAATCCACAGACGAGTTTTCCGACGATCACGCAGGCGCTTGTCGTCGGCGCGTCGTCGCAGGATTGAGTACGGGTGATTTTCTGTGGTCGGCGAGTGTTGGGACACTCGCCGACCACAGACGATGGCGTGCACGGAGCTGAACTGCGCCCAGTCCCCACAAGGCGGGAACCGCGATCCGCGAAGCGCGGAACCGTGGTTCGGCAGCGCGTCATGCATCGCCGCATCGTCTGTCGCGTCGGGACGCGACTGCATCCAGTCTCGGTCACTCCGACCCATATATCGGAATGGGATCCGAGGGCACAGAAAAGGGGACGGATGCGGCGGCATCCGTCCCCTGCGTTGTGGGATCAGCGGTAGTTGATGAACTGCAGGTCGAGATCGAGATCCGCGCCCTTGAGCAGCGCGATCACCGACTGGAGGTCGTCACGGCTCTTCGACTGCACGCGCAGCTCGTCGCCCTGGATCTGGCTCTTCACGCCCTTCGGACCCTCGTCGCGGATGAGCTTGTTGATCTTCTTCGCGTTCTCCGAGGAGATGCCGTCCTTGAGGGTCGAGACGATGCGGAACTCCTTGCCGCTGGCGAAGGGTTCGCCCGACTCGAGGCTCTTGAGCGAGATGCCGCGCTTGATGAGCTTCGACTGGAAGACGTCGAGAACGGCCTTCGCGCGCTCCTCGGTGCCGGCGATGATCAGGATCTGCTCGCCGCTCCAGGCGATGGAGGCGCCCGTGCCCTTGAAGTCGTAGCGCTGCTCGATCTCCTTGCGCGCCTGGTTCAGGGCGTTCTCGGCCTCCTGGTGATCCACTTTCGAGACGATGTCAAAGGAACTGTCAGCCATACGCAAAGTGTATCGACACCGCCGTTTTCACGCTCGCTTGGAAGCGCTTCCATCGACTCTCACGCACCAATCCGCGGTTACAGCTTGATATCGAAGGGCTTTTGCATTGCGATTCCCGTCGTTCTCGATGCATACTGTAAGCGCTTGCAGTCCTTGCAGGCCACCAGTACTCAGAGAGGCACACACCAATGAAGGTGAACAAGAGGGGCATCGTCGCCGCCGGCGTCATCGCGATCGTTTCGACTCTTTCCCTGGCCGGTTGCTCGACCGCGACCGACGGCGGCGACGCATCCGAGGGTGAGAACGGCGGCACGCTGACCGTCTGGGTCGACGCCGAGCGCGTCGACGCGCTGCAGAGCGCCGCCGACTCCTACGAGGAGAAGACCGGAGTCAAGGTCGAGCTCGTCGGCAAGTCCGTCGACGACATGAAGGACGACTTCATCCAGCAGGTGCCGACCGGCAAGGGCCCCGATGTGGTCATGGGCGCGCACGACTGGCTCGGAGAGCTCTCGACCAACGGCGTGGTCGCCCCGCTCGAGCTCGGCGACTCGTCGGCCGACTACCTGCCCGTCGCCCTTCAGGCGGCGACCTACGACGGAACCGTCTACATGCTTCCCTACGCGGTCGAGAACATCGCCGTGCTGCGCAACGCCGACATGGTGCCCGCCGCCGCGACGAGCTTCGACGACATGGTCTCGAAGGGCGCGTTCGTCGTCGAGCAGGGCACCGAGGGCAACCCGTACCACCTGTACCCGTTCCAGACGGCGTTCGGCGCTCCGGTCTTCGGCACCGACGACTCCGGCAGCTACGACTCGGCAGATCTGCAGCTCGGCAGCGAGGGCGGAACGGCCTTCGCCGACTGGCTCGCCGCTCAGGGCGCCGCAGGCACGCTGAACACCGACGTCGACGGCGAGATCGCCAAGCAGCAGTTCCTCGACGGCACCGCGTCCTTCTGGCTGACCGGCCCGTGGAACGTCGGCGCCGCAGTCGACGCCGGCATCAACGTCGCGATCGACCCGATCCCCAGCCCCACGGGTGAGACCGCGTCGCCGTTCGCCGGCGTCAAGGGCTTCTTCGTGAGCTCCGAGTCGAAGAACAAGGTCGCCGCGAACGACTTCCTCGTGAACTACATCGGCACCGAAGAGGTGCAGCTCGAGCTGTTCGAGGCCGGCAACATCCTCCCCGCGCTGACGGCCGCCGCCGATTCCGCCGCCTCCGACCCGATCATCGCCGGCTTCCAGGCCGTCGGTGCGGATGCCGTCCCGATGCCCGCGATCCCCGCGATGGGATCGGTCTGGGAGTTCTGGGGCGTGGCCGAGGCCGCGATCATCAACGGCTCCGACCCGGCGTCGACGTGGCAGAAGCTCGTCGACGACGTCACCGCAGCGATCAAGTAAGACACCCAGCACCATCCCTGCCGGGGCGGACCTCGTCCGCCCCGGCAGCTCGACGACGGGGACGAGATGACAGACACCGCCGAGCCCACGGCTCCACTCACCAAGCGCCAGCGCCAGGCCGCCGGCATCGCCGAGGCCGCATCCGGGCCGATCGGCTGGATGCTCTTGAAGATCCTGCTGCTGGCGATCGTCGACGCCATCGCGCTGTATGCGGCGTTCGTCCTCTTCGGGCAGCAGGAGTGGCTGGTGCTCGGCCTGGTCGTGGCCGTCACCGCGCTCGTCAACTACATCTACTTCTCGCGCAAGCGCATCCCCGCGAAGTACCTCACGCCCGGCATCATCTTCCTGATCATCTTCCAGGTGTTCACGCTGCTGTACACCGGGTACATCGGCTTCACCAACTACGGCACCGGCCACAACGGCACGAAGGACCAGGCGATCTCGTCGCTCCTCGCCTCCGCCCAGGAACGCGTCGAGGACTCCCCGACGTACCCGGTCACGGTCGTCGAGCAGTTCGGCACCTACGGCCTGCTGGTGACCGATCCCGACTCCGGCGACGCGCTGCTCGGCACGGCCGAGCAGCCCCTGGAGGAGGTCGACGCCGAGTTCGACGGCGACCAGGCTGTGGCCGTCGACGGCTGGACCACGCTGCCCCTCGCGAAGGTGTTCACGCTCTCGGAAGAGCTGGAGAAGCTCTCGGTGCCGTTCAGCGACGACCCCAACGACGGCAGCCTGCGTGCGCCCGACGGCCAGAAGTGCTACCTGTACGTCTCGACGCTCGAGTACGACGCGGATGCCGACACCATCACCGACACCACGACCGGCGCGGTGTACTCCGACACGGGGGAGGGCTCGTTCATCGCCGAGGACGGCACCGAGCTGCTTCCCGGCTGGCAGACCACCGTCGGGTTCGACAACTTCGTGCGCGCGGTGACCGACGACTCGATCCGCGGCCCGCTCATCTCGGTGACGATCTGGACTTTCGTCTTCGCGGTGCTCTCCGTGGCGACGACGTTATTCCTCGGCCTGCTCCTCGCGCTGGTGTTCAACAACACGCGGATGCGCTTCCGCAACGGGTACCGGATCATCCTGATCCTCCCGTACGCGTTCCCGGCCTTCCTCTCCGCGCTCGTCTGGGCCGGGATGATGAACGAGAGCTTCGGCTTCATCAACCAGGTGATCTTCGGGGGAGCGGACATCCCCTGGCTCACCGATCCGAACCTCGCGAAGGTCTCGGTGCTGCTGGTGAACCTCTGGCTCGGCTTCCCCTACATGTTCCTCGTCTGCATGGGCGCCCTCCAGGGCATCCCCGAAGACGTCAACGAGGCCGCGGTGATGGACGGCGCCAACCCGTGGCAGGTCTTCCGGCGCATCAAGCTTCCGCTGCTGCTCGTCACGGTGGCGCCGCTGCTGATCTCGTCGTTCGCGTTCAACTTCAACAACTTCAACCTGATCTACATGCTGACCAAGGGCGGGCCGCGGTTCGACGATGTCAGCATCCCGGTCGGGCACACCGACATCCTGATCTCGATGGTCTACAAGGTGGCTTTCACGGGGCAGTCCCGCGACTACGGCCTCGCCTCCGCGTTCACGATCCTGATCTTCATCGTGGTCGCGACGATCTCGATCATCAGCTTCCGCAAGACCAAGGCCCTCGAGGAGCTGAACTGACATGAGCACCACGGACATCGGCACCGCCGCCCGCACCGTCGCCGTCGAACAGAACCTCGCGCCGCGTCGCCGCAGCTTCGGCGCATGGTTCGCCGACACCGGATGGCGCCATGTGGTCGCCATCGTCGTCAGCGCCTTCGCGCTGTTCCCGCTGCTGTACGTCGTCTCGGCCTCGCTCAATCCGAGAGGAACACTGACCGGATCGAACCAGCTGTTCTCGGCGTTCGGCTTCGACAGCTACGTGCGCATCCTGAGCGACCCGCAGAACCCCTACGGGCTGTGGTTCCTGAACACGCTCGTCATCGCCGTGGTCACGGGAGCCGTGACGGTGTTCATCGGCGCCCTCGCGGCATACGCCTTCTCGCGCATGCGCTTCGCGGGTCGCCGCATCGGCCTCGTCACGATCGTCGTCGTGCAGATGTTCCCGCAGCTCCTCGCCGTGGTCGCGATCTTCCTGCTGATGTCGACGCTGGGGGACTGGTTCCCCGCGATCGGACTGAACACGCACACGGGGTTGATCCTCGTCTACCTCGGCGGCGCGCTCGGGGTGAACACCTATTTGATGTACGGGTTCTTCAACACCCTGCCGATGGAGCTCGATGAAGCGGCGCGCATCGACGGCGCCGGACACGCGCGCATCTTCTTCACGATGATCCTGCCGCTGGTCGCGCCGATCCTCGCGGTCGTCGCGCTGCTGTCGTTCATCGGCACGGTGAACGAGTACGTGATCGCGAGCGTCATGCTCGTCGATGTCGAGCAGCAGACCCTGGTCGTCGGTCTCACCAAGCTCGTCGCCAACCCTCGATACGCGGACTGGTCGGCCTTCTCGGCCGGCGCGGTGATGGCCGCCATCCCGGTGATGATCCTGTTCCTGTTCCTGCAGCGGTACATCGTCGGCGGACTGACCGCGGGCGCCACGAAGGGCTGATCCGCCATCATGGTCGTCGCGTTCGCGGCGTTGCGATCACCCGCCGTGCGACGGCGGCCGTAGCGTGATGGCATGACGCGTGTGGCCGGGCGGAACGTGGCGATCAGCTGGGTCGCCGGAGTGCTGTGCGCGGGCGTGATCGGCGCTCTCGTCTGGTTCTCGATGCCGATCGTGCCGGTCGTCGCATCGTTCGTCGGCGACACCCTCCGTTCGACGCTTCCCTAGCGATCACGGGCTGCACGACACGTCGGCACGCCTCCCTCGGGGTGCGGTCGGGCGGCGGTAATCTCGCAGTGCACACATCCGATGAGAGGCGCACCCCCATGAGTGACCCCGAGGTTCCCCAGCCCGAGCGGCCGAAGGACGTCAACGACGTCGTCGACAGCGCGAACGCTGGACTCGACGCCGCCGCCGCAGCGGGTGCAGGCGTGCATGGCACGCCCGCGGACGCTGCGCACGACACGTCGGCTCCGACACCTGCCCAGCCCGCCGTCGACCCGGATCTCGCCGCGTTCGAAGCCGCCGAGAAGGATCACCCCGGCACCTTCGCGACGCCCGAGCTCAACGACCCGAAGTACCTCGACGCAGACGACACGACGACGTCGCGGAACACGGATGCCGACACGACGAAGTCGTTCAGCACGGATGCGGACGCACCCCCGCCTACACGCCGCCGGTCGCGCACGAGCAGTCCGCTCTCGCCGGAGCCGCGTACTCGTCGGCCGACCGCACCGAGACCCGGATCGTCCCGTCCGAGCCTGCCGCCGCCGAACCGGTCATCGCGCCGGTCCAGCAGCAGCCGATCTTCGTCCAGGCTCCCGAGCCGCCCCGCGAGCGGGGTAACCGCGGCACCGCCGGTGCGATCGGTCTGCTCGCGACCATCGCCTTCGCGATCCTCTACCTGGGTGCGACGCTCGGCCTTCGTGCCGTCGCGGGTGACATCACGGGCGAGAACATCGGCGAAGCGGCTCTCGCTCCGCTGATGACCTGGGGCTTCTGGGTCCCCGTCGTGGTGTTCTTCCTCGGCTTCTGGCTTCTCGGAGCGTTCATCAACCGCGGACGCTGGGGACTCTGGGTGGTCTTCGGCATCATCGTCGGGCTCATCGCCTACGGCGGACACATCCTCGGTGCTCTCTTCGAGGCGCCGTTCTGGCTGCTCACGGCTCGGGAGGGGAGCGAGCTCATCGGAGCCCAGCTCTTCCACCCGCTCGCCATCGCAGCGTTCGTCTTCGGCCGTGAGCTGACCATCTGGTTCGGCGCGTGGGTCGCCCGCAGCGGGGCGCGCAAGACCGAGCTCAACGCCGAGGCGCAGCGTGAGTACGAGCGCACGCTCGAGGCCGGTCCGACGCTCTCGAGGTAATCACGAACATGTCATCGCCGAACCCCCGTGGACCCGCGTCCCCGGGGGTTTCGGTCATCCTGGCTCTGGTTCTCGCCACGATCAGCTTCTTCGCCCTGGCGGTGTTCGGCCTCGGCGCGCTGAGTGTGGCCACCGACCGGGACATCATCGCCGTCCCTGGCCTGGGGCAGGTGCCGGGAGCGGTCGGGATGCTCGCGGCGGTGGTGGCGTTCGCGCTGTCGCTCTGGGGGTCGCTGCGGCGATCGCATCCGTCGTTCCTCGCGGCGCCCGCCGTCGCGCTGGCCACGGCGCTCGCGCATCTGGTCGTCCTCTGGGTCGCGGTCGCGGTCGCGAGCGGTGACCTGATCGTCGCGACGGTCGTCGCGGGCGATCTCGTCCGTGGCGGGGCGAGCGCGGTGCTGTTGGCCGCCGGGGCCATCGCCGCCTGGGGCGGCATCGCGCTGCGCCGCACGCGCGCGCAGCAGCCGCAGTGGCCGTGGGAGCGCGACGACGAGGAATGACGCCCCGCCGTCGAGACGAAATCTCGGCAGCAGCGGTGCACGCGCCGTACGCTCTACGTGTGGAGCGCTCGTTGGAGACGCAGGTCGACCAGGCCGTCGAGGCCTGGTTGCGGTGGGTGCCGCGCTGGGAGCCGGCGACGCATCGTGGTCGGGTCGCGCCCTGTCGGCGTTGCCTGGGCTCGCCTATCCTGTCGGCGGCGGGCATCGGATCGAACACGCCGCACGGCGTGCAGCACGGCCTCTCGACCCGGATCAAGACGATCGTCGATCATGCCGTGGCCGAGTACACCGCGAGGAACCTCCCTATGCTGCAGCGCGAGCTCGACCAGCAGGCCGCACGGAACCGGGCGCGCAGCTACCGTCCGGCCGACGGGCTGGATCCGGAGTTCGACGGCCTCCCGCTCGATCCTGAGCCGGTCCCCGGCGCGCCGTTCCTCTTCACGATCGCGGGACTGGCGGACGAGGCGGTCGACGATCTGCCGCCGTTGCCGCCGCTGAGCGACGAGGCGAAGGTGGCGCTGCGACAGGAGGTCGCCCTCGCCGACGAGTACGCGAACATGGTCGGCCGTGAGATCTGCGGCATCCTGCTGCGCCACCGCATCTACATCCAGGCCGCGATCTCGCAGCATGTCGAGCCGCAGATCGAGGCGCTGCTCGCCGAGCTCACCGATTCGCTCGACTCCCCGTTCGACTCGGACCAGGCCTAGCGACCGCCGCTGAGCGGCCTTCATTTGACCACCACGTTACGCGGCATTACACTTGATCAGGTGTGTGCACGTCTCGACGTGCGCGCTGGGCGTCGGCACCATGCCGGTCCGCCCCCACGGCATACCCACCACCACAAAGGCTCGTCGATTCCGGCGTGCCGGTGGGTCACTGATGTGAAACCCATCACGCTGTCACCGTGCAGCATTATGAGGAGAGAACGTGCCAACCATTCAGCAGTTGGTTCGCAAGGGTCGCTCGCCCAAGGTCTCGAAGACCAAGGCGCCTGCACTCAAGTCGAACCCGCAGCAGGCCGGGGTCTGCACCCGCGTCTACACCACCACCCCGAAGAAGCCGAACTCGGCGATGCGCAAGGTCGCTCGTGTGAAGCTCCGCAACGGCACCGAGGTCACCGCCTACATCCCCGGTGAGGGTCACAACCTCCAGGAGCACTCGCTGGTGCTCGTCCGTGGAGGCCGTGTCAAGGACCTCCCCGGTGTCCGTTACAAGATCGTCCGTGGCGCCCTGGACACCCAGGCCGTCAAGAACCGTAAGCAGGCTCGCAGCCGCTACGGCGCAAAGAAGGGCTGAGTCCAATGCCTCGTAAGGGTCCCGCCCCCAAGCGTCCCGTCGTCAACGACCCGGTATACGGCGCTCCGATCGTCAGCCAGCTGGTCAACAAGATCCTGGTCGACGGCAAGAAGTCCCTCGCCGAGTCGATCGTCTACAACGCCCTCCGTGGCGTCGAGGCGAAGAACGGTCAGGACGCCGTCGCCACTCTGAAGAAGGCGCTCGACAACGTGCGCCCGACTCTCGAGGTCAAGAGCCGCCGCGTCGGTGGCTCGACCTACCAGGTTCCGGTCGAGGTCAAGCCGCACCGCGCGAACACCCTCGCGCTGCGCTGGCTCGTCAGCTACGCCAAGGGTCGTCGTGAGAAGACGATGACCGAGCGTCTCCAGAACGAGATCCTCGACGCGTCGAACGGTCTCGGTGCAGCGGTCAAGCGCCGCGAGGACACGCACAAGATGGCCGAGTCGAACCGCGCGTTCGCTCACTACCGCTGGTAAACAGCTTCGCCCGCCCCCGATCACACATCAGGGGCGGGCACCCCCTCTTCGCAGTACGACTGCACAAAAGATAAGGACACTCCTGTGGCACAAGACGTGCTCACCGACCTGAGCAAGGTTCGGAACATCGGCATCATGGCTCACATCGATGCTGGCAAGACCACCACGACCGAGCGCATCCTGTTCTACACGGGCGTCAACCACAAGCTCGGCGAGACCCACGACGGTGCCTCGACCACCGACTGGATGGAGCAGGAGAAGGAGCGCGGCATCACGATCACGTCTGCCGCCGTGACCTGCTACTGGAACAAGAACCAGATCAACATCATCGACACCCCCGGTCACGTGGACTTCACGGTCGAGGTGGAGCGCTCGCTCCGCGTCCTCGACGGTGCTGTCGCCGTCTTCGACGGCAAGGAGGGCGTCGAGCCCCAGTCCGAGACCGTGTGGCGTCAGGCCGACAAGTACAACGTCCCCCGCATCTGCTTCGTCAACAAGATGGACAAGCTCGGCGCAGACTTCTACTTCACCGTCGACACCATCATCAACCGCCTCGGCGCCAAGCCGCTGGTCATCCAGCTGCCCATCGGTGCGGAGAACGACTTCATCGGCGTCGTCGACCTCGTCGAGATGCGCGCGCTCGTCTGGGCGGGTGACTCCAAGGGTGACGTCACCATGGGTGCCTCCTACGAGATCCAGGAGATCCCGGCCGACCTCAAGGAGAAGGCCGACGAGTACCGTCAGCAGCTCCTCGAGACCGTCGCCGAGACCGACGACGCGCTGCTCGAGAAGTTCTTCGGTGGCGAGGAGCTGACCGTCGCCGAGATCAAGGGAGCGATCCGCAAGCTCACCGTGGCTTCCGAGATCTACCCGGTCCTCTGCGGTTCCGCGTTCAAGAACCGTGGCGTGCAGCCGATGCTGGATGCCGTCGTCGACTACCTCCCGAACCCGCTCGACGTGGGCTCGATCGAGGCGCACGACCCCAAGGACTACGACACGATCATCGAGCGTCACCCCGACGCGAAGGACCCGTTCGCGGCTCTCGCGTTCAAGGTCGCCGTGCACCCGTTCTTCGGTCGCCTGACCTACGTCCGCGTCTACTCGGGACAGCTCGACTCCGGCGCTGCGGTCATCAACTCGACCAAGGGCAAGAAGGAGCGCATCGGGAAGATCTTCCAGATGCACGCCAACAAGGAGATCCCGGTTCCCTCGGTCACCGCCGGCAACATCTACGCCGTCATCGGTCTGAAGGACACCACCACCGGTGACACCCTCACCGACCCGGCCTCACCGGTCGTCCTCGAGTCGATGACGTTCCCCGAGCCCGTCATCGAGGTCGCGATCGAGCCGAAGACCAAGGCCGACCAGGAGAAGCTGGGTGTCGCCATCCAGAAGCTCGCTGAAGAGGACCCGACCTTCCGCACGGAGCTCAACCCCGAGACCGGTCAGACGACCATCAAGGGCATGGGCGAGCTGCACCTCGACATCCTCGTCGATCGCATGAAGCGCGAGTTCAACGTCGAGGCCAACGTCGGCAAGCCGCAGGTGGCGTACCGCGAGACGATCCGCAAGGGCGTCGAGAAGTACGACTACACGCACAAGAAGCAGACCGGTGGATCGGGTCAGTTCGCGAAGATCCAGTTCAACATCGAGCCGCTCGACCTCGACGACGAGAAGACGTACGAGTTCGTCAACGCGGTCACCGGTGGTCGCATCCCGCGTGAGTACATCGGCTCGATCGATGCCGGCTTCCAGGACGCGATGAACGTCGGCGTGCTCGCCGGATACCCCATCGTGGGTGTCAAGGCGACCATCGTCGATGGTGCTGCTCACGACGTCGACTCCTCGGAGATGGCGTTCAAGATCGCAGGATCGATGGGCATGAAGGAAGCCCTTCGTCGGGCGAACCCGGCGCTTCTCGAGCCGCTCATGGCGGTCGAGGTGCGTACTCCTGAGGAGTACATGGGCGACGTCATCGGCGACCTGAACTCGCGTCGTGGCCAGATCCAGTCGATGGAGGACGCCGCAGGCGTCAAGGTCGTCCGTGCACACGTCCCGCTGTCCGAGATGTTCGGCTACATCGGCGACCTGCGCTCGAAGACCTCGGGCCGCGCCGTCTACTCGATGGAGTTCAACAGCTACGCTGAGGTTCCCCGCGCTGTGGCCGACGAGATCGTCCAGAAGCACCAGGGCGGCGGCGAGTAACACTTTCCTGGGAGCCGGGTTCACGCCCGGCTCCCAGGTCCCCTACAACTTCACATTCCCTCTCTACTAAACTGAGAACCTAACCCGTAGAGATCCGGTCGCAATCCAGTGCCCGGTGACCTCTACACGACGTCCTGAGGAGGACCAAGTGGCTAAGGCCAAGTTCGAGCGGACCAAGCCGCACGTCAACATCGGAACCATCGGTCACGTCGACCACGGCAAGACCACGCTCTCCGCAGCGATCTCGAAGGTGCTTGCTGACAAGTACCCCTCCGACACGAACGTGCAGCGCGACTTCGCTTCCATCGACTCGGCGCCGGAAGAGCGCCAGCGTGGAATCACCATCAACATCTCGCACATCGAGTACGAGACCCCGAAGCGCCACTACGCGCACGTTGACGCTCCCGGCCACGCCGACTACGTCAAGAACATGATCACCGGTGCTGCTCAGATGGACGGCGCGATCCTCGTGGTCGCCGCCACCGACGGCCCGATGGCTCAGACGCGTGAGCACGTGCTGCTCGCCAAGCAGGTCGGCGTCCCCTACCTGCTCGTCGCACTGAACAAGGCCGACATGGTCGACGACGAGGAGATCCTGGAGCTCGTCGAGCTCGAGGTCTCCGAGCTGCTCGCCTCGCAGGGCTTCGCCGAGGACGCTCCTGTCGTCCGCGTCTCCGCTCTGAAGGCACTCGAGGGTGACGAGAAGTGGACCCAGTCCATCCTCGACCTCATGGAGGCCGTCGACAACAACGTTCCCGACCCCGTGCGCGACAAGGACAAGCCGTTCCTCATGCCCGTCGAGGACGTCTTCACGATCACCGGTCGTGGAACCGTCGTCACCGGCCGCGCCGAGCGTGGCACGCTGGCCATCAACTCCGAGGTCGAGATCGTCGGACTCCGTCCGACCGTCAAGACCACGGTCACGGGTATCGAGATGTTCCACAAGCAGCTCGACGAGGCATGGGCCGGCGAGAACTGTGGTCTCCTGCTCCGTGGCACGAAGCGTGAGGACGTCGAGCGCGGTCAGGTCATCGTCAAGCCGGGTTCGGTCACGCCGCACACCGACTTCGCCGGTACCGCGTACATCCTGTCCAAGGATGAGGGCGGGCGTCACAACCCGTTCTACACGAACTACCGCCCGCAGTTCTACTTCCGCACCACCGACGTCACCGGCGTCATCACGCTGCCCGAGGGCACCGAGATGGTCATGCCCGGCGACACCACCGACGTGACGGTCGAGCTGATCCAGCCGATCGCCATGGAGGAGGGCCTCGGCTTCGCCATCCGTGAGGGTGGACGCACCGTCGGCGCCGGTACGGTCACGAAGATCATCAAGTAAGCATCTGCTTTCTCGCACAGGGGTCGGGCCTTCGGGTCCGGCCCCTGTGTCGTACCCGGGGCAGTGGGCCTCGGGGCGGTTTCTCGGTGACTTCGCGGCGAGATGCGATCGACGATCGATAGCATGGCCCGAGTCTGTCCGCAGGCGTCGTCGCCCGGCCCCGGGCATGAGAGGAACGCGACCATGACACAGATCCACGTGGGACCGCCGCCTCCGCGAAGCCATGCGCGGTTGTGGATCTCGACGCTGCTGCTCATCGTCTACTCCGCCTTCGTGCTGCTGGTGACGATGTGGCCGCAGCCCGAGCAGCTCGAGTTCGACAGCATCGCCGGGCGCGTGCTCCGCGCACTGCACAACCTCGGGGTGCCCGAGCGGTTCGGCTACAACGAGCTGGAGTTCGTCGCCAACATCGGCATGTTCGTGCCGCTCGGATTCCTGCTCGGACTCGCGCTCGCGCGCAAGGCCTGGTGGCTCGCGATCTTCCTGCTGCCGGCTTTCTCCGGAGCGATCGAGTTCACGCAGGGCATCGCCCTGGACGAGCGCGTGTCTACCGTTCTCGACGTGCTCGCCAACACGGTCGGCGGATATGCGGGTCTGCTGCTGGCGATGATCCTGAGGGCGATGATCCACGCCAGGGATCGCACGATGATCGAACGCGAGCTGTGGGAGCGTCGCGCCGCCGCGGCCGAACTGCATCGCCAGAATGAGGCTCGAGCCACAGCGCGCTCGGCAGAGGGAGCACGGCGTGCTGCGGTGTGGGCGGAGGAGCCCGACCCGGTGACCCGCGTCTTGGACGCGGACTTCTGGGAGACGGGGGATGCGCCCACCGTGCGGATCCCGGTCTAGTTCGCGACCGAGAATCCATCGACACGCGCGCATCGGGGTGGCGAGTGGCACGCGCGCCCACGCCGATAGGATTCGTAGTTCGGAGAGCCAGCCGACTTGACCGGAGGAACCCCATGGACGCGACAGCTCACGACCACGCAGCCGCCCCGAGCTGGCGTATCGAGAACGACGTTCTCGTGTCCGGCACCGGCGTCGCCTTCTTGGCAGGCGGCAATCAGCAGCCGCTGCAGTACGCGACCGGTGAGCTCACTCCGTCGCCGGAGTCACTCCGGGTCTTCGCTCGGAATCTGACCGCTCGTTCGCAGGACACCGCCGCGAGGGGAATCGCTTTCGCGCACGTCGTCTTCCCGGACAAGCAGTCGGTGCTGACCGAGGAGTTCCCCTTCCAGCCGGTCGTGAGGTTGGGTGAGACCTACCTCGACCAATTGCCCGAGGCCTTGGCGTCGCGCGTGGTGTACCCGGTGAGCGAGCTGCGGCAGCAGCCGGCCAGCTGCCTCCCTCTCGACACGCACCTGTCGCACACGGGCTCGCTCGTCGTCCTTCGGAACATGCTGTCGGCCGTCGACATCGTCGCGCCCGAGGCGCTGGATCGACTAGCAGGCCGCATCACGAAGCCGCGACGGTGGTCGGGTGATCTCGGCAGCAAGTTGCTTCCGGAACAGTTCCAAGAGGCGCTGCATCTCGACCCCGATTGGACGATCGAGGAGTTCAACAGCGGCGGAGGATTCAACGACGGGATGGTTGATGTCCTGCTGAGCCCGGAGGCGCCGGTCAATGCCACGGTCCTCTTGTTCGGGGACTCGTTCTTCCGCCTGATGCTGCGGCACTTGAGCGGCATCTTCACCAGGGTCATATGCCTGCGAACGAGGTTCTATCATCGCGAGATGGTGGAGCTGATCGAGCCCGACATCATCTTCACCGGCAACGCCGAGAGGTACCTCTCTCGCGTGTACTCGGACGAGAATGCGTTGCCTTTCGCCCTCTACCGGGCGTCACGAGGCGTTGCCGAGCCTTTCGAACCCGATTTTCTGGAGGCCTGGAGAAGCGTCAGCTCGCCGCGTGCGGCCCAGTCCCGAGCGTTCCTCGCGAGCCGGGGCGTTCCGCGCGAGCAGACAGTTTCCTGAACGCCGCGATCCGGACGACGGGGCGGGCTCCGACGGCCTCGCAGTCGGTCTCCCGTGCGCAGACCGGGCAGTCGGACTCGCCTGCGCGGACCGGGCCGGATCGGGGGCTTGCGATATCCTGGCTTTGGCTCGTGATCCGCAAATCAAGTTCATCTTGCGCGCCGTACTAGGAGGGGTGGGGCTGCGAACATGACAGCACTGGTCGGAGTCATCGACGGGTTCAATGGACGAGGTGTGTTCGGGTGGGCTCGTCGCGACGACGATGAATCGAACGTCCACGTGGACATCAGGCTCGACGGCGTACTCGTCGCCGAGGGTGTCCCCGCCAACAGGTTCCGGAAGGATCTCCGCTCCGCCGGTGGCCCGCACGGCAATCACGGTTTCGTGTGGGAACTCCCGCCATCCGCCACGTTCGGGGAGCGGGTGAAGGTCGCCGTCTCGGCGAGCGGATCGGGCGAGCTGATCGCAGAGCGTGAATTCGGAGCTCCTTTCAGTGGCACGCCCTGGCGCGGTTCCATCCGCGAGCCGAAGAACCGGACCCTGAGCGGTTGGGTCAAGCTCAACGGAAAGAACGACCCGGTCGTCGCGGACGTCTACCTCGGTGAGCGCCGTGTCGCCGAGGGGTACCGGTGCGACGTCGTGATCCCCGAACTCGCAACCGGAGGGGCCGGCACGGGGGCCTGGGGATTCTCTGTGCCCACGGGCGCGTTCCGCCCCACTTCGGAATCCGTCATGGTAACGCTCCGCGACCCCGCGGATGGCTCGATCATGCTGGAGAGGGAAGTGAGCACCGCCGCCCTCAAAGACTCGTACCGCGGCAATCTGGAATTCACTGACGCGGCGACCGTACGCGGATGGGCGGTCAATGAGGCCTGGGCGGACGACGTCTTCGATGTCGAGGTTCTTCTCGACGGCCATCCTTACCTGACGGTCAAGAACTCCCTGCCTCGCAATGACCTGCGCAAAGCTGGTCTCGCGAACGGCCAGGGCGGGCTGCGATTCATCAATCCGGTGCACCGGTGGATCTCCGACGGTGCGGAGCACACGCTCTCGCTGCGGTTCCCCGACCAGACGACGACCACCGAGTATCGCTTCAGTTCCGCCCCGCGGCACTCGCAGGGTGGCAGCATTCGGTTCGACGAGCCTTCGCTCCGTGGCGTGACCGTCATCGTCCCGATCTACAACGCGCCGGACGACCTGGCGGTCTGCATCGAACGTCTGCTGGCTCACACCCCGGCTTCCGCCAGCATCCTGCTGATCGATGACTGCTCGCCCGATCAGCGAGTGCAGGATGTGCTCGCGCCCTATCGGGACGACGCGAGGATCAGGATCCTCGCCAACGAGACCAACATGGGGTTCACGAGGACAGTGAACCGGGGCATCGTCGAAGCGGGGGACGACGATGTCGTGCTCTTGAACTCGGACGCGCGTGTGACGCCCGGATGGCTCGAAGGCATGCTCGTCGCCGCCGCCGATTCGCCTCGCACTGCGACAGTGACCGCCATGTCCGATCGTGCCGGCGCGTTCTCCGCACCGAGCATGGGCAACGACAACGCCCTGCCTGTCGGCGTCGACGAGATCGCGTATGCACGTGCCTTCCGCCGGGAGTCGGTGAGGAGTTATCCGAAGGTTCCCACCGGCAACGGTTTCTGCATGTGGATCAGCAGACTGTGCATCGAGGAGATCGGACCCCTCGACGCGGAGGCCTTCCCCCGGGGGTACGGCGAGGAGAACGACTTCTGCATGCGTGCAGGCCGCGCCGGCTGGGTCCACGTGATCGATGACAGCACCTACGTGTTCCACGACCGGTCGAAGAGCTTCGGTGACACCAAGACCGAACTGCTCGCCGCGGGTCGAGCAGTCGTAGACGCTCGATACCCCGAGTACAAGAATGCGATCCGCGTCTTCCGCGAGAGTCCGGAGATAGCGATCGCACGCAATCGGGCGCATGTGGCGCAGACCGTCGCGTCCCGGAACGCGGTGGCCCTGCCCCGAGTTCTCTACGTCATCTCGACGACGACGGGCGGGACGCCCCAGACGAATGCGGACCTCATGAACGCACTCGACGACGCGGTGGAGCCGTGGGTGCTGCGTTGCGATTCGCGGGAGATGACTCTGAGCCGGGTCGTGAACGGCGAACTTCGCGATGTCTACACGCACGAGCTGCATCACGAGCTGGAGCCGATCGGCCACATCTCTCCGGAGTACGACAGCGTTGTGGGGTCGTGGCTCAGACAGTGCGACTTCGACATCGTCCACATCAGGCATCTGCTGTGGCACTCCCTGTCGCTCCCGGGTATCGCCTCCCAGCTGGGGATGAAGGTCGTCGTCTCCTTCCACGACTACTATGCATTGTCGCCCAATCTGAAGCTGATCGACGATCGAGGGACGTACCTGGGCGATGAGTACGTCGCTTCCGGTTCGGTCTACCGCGACTCCGGCTGGCCGGAGCAGCACTACCCTCTTCCGAAGGGGGACTGGCTGCAGTGGTGGCAGGACCGCTTCTGGCGAGCGATTCGGATGTGCGACGCGTTCGTGACCACGTCGGAGAGCGCTCGCGATCTGATTCTCTACCATTTTCCCGAGATGGATCCCGAGAAGTTCAGCGTCATCGAACACGGCCGGGACTTCGAGGTCCTCCGGTTCGTCGCTGCTCGCCCGGTATACGGCGAGCCCGTCCGGATTCTCGTGCCGGGGGGCATCAACGCGGCGAAGGGCGCGGAGATCCTGCGCTCGATGGCGGACGCCGACGCCCTCGGCCAGATCGAGTGGCACATTCTCGGACCGATCAAGGAGAAGTTCGAATCGCGCGGCTCGCGCGTCGTCTATCACGGCGCCTACAAGCGCGAGAACTTCGGCAAGCTCGTCGAGAGCATCGCCCCACACGCGGGCGCGGTGCTCTCGATCTGGGACGAAACCTACTGTCATACCCTGACGGAGATGTGGAGCGTCGGCATTCCCGTCTTCGTTCTCGACTTCCCCAACGTGGCTCAGCGCGTGAGACGCTTCGGCGCAGGCTGGGTTCTCGACGGCACGGACGGACCAGCCCTGGTCACGCAGATCACGGAGACGCTCTACGATCGCGAGGTGCGCGTCGCCGCCTTGCGTGGTGTCCACGACTGGCAGAACGGGTGGGGCATCGCATGGACGACCACACAGATGGCGCTGCGCTACCTCGACGTCTATCGTCGGATTCTCTCCGAATCCGAAGGCGACTCGTCTGACACTCTTCGCGTCGGCATTCTCTCCCGTTCTTCACGCGACCTCACGCAGGCTTCGGCATCCACATACATCCGCATGTGGGAACGCACGCGGAACTCCGTAGCCCGCGACCTGGATTTCGTGCGGGTCACACCGGATGGCGCGGTCGCCTCGGTGCGGCAAGGCCTGCTCGACGTCTTGATCGTGCAGCCGGACGCCGTACCCGTCGCGGCCATCGCTGACCTTGTGGCGGCACTAGACTCCGCCGGCGCGGCACTCGTGATCGAAGATGGCCTCGACCCGATGTCGAGCGACTCCGAACGAGGAGCGCACCCGAGGGCCGACGCGGATTCGCCTGCGGTCACGGCCCTGCTGCGTGGAGCAACCGCGTTCTCGGTGTCGACGGAAGCGCGCCGCGACCGGTTGGCGGACCAGGGCGCGCCTGTCGAGGTCTTCCCTGTCGCGCTGAGCGATCGATTGTGGAACGTGCCGGTTCGCGCTCGGGCGCGTGACGGCAAAGTCCGCGCGCTCTACGTTGAAGATCGCGCGCACCGTGGGGAGCTCGACCTGGTGCTTCCTGCTCTCGATGCGTTCGCGGCCACCCGCCCCGACTTCGAACTCGTGATAGTCGGTGACTCCGCTGAAGACGAGTGGGCGGACCTCCAGGCCACCCGGCCCTGGCTGCATCGCGTGCAGGTGCCGGAGCGAGCTCGGCAGTACCCGCAGTCGGTCGAATGGCTCCGTGCGCGCGCCGAACAGAGCGACTTCGCGATCGCGCCGCTGGCAGACGCGGACCTCCCTGCGTCCGTATCCGACCTGAAGCTCCTCGAACATCTCGCCCTGGGGTTGCGCACCGTCGCGAGTGCCGTCGGACCGTACAGCGAGACGCCGATCCCCGGAGTGACAGCGGTCGCGAATTCGCTCGAGGCATGGGTCGATGCGCTTCGTCGCACGACAGCCGACGTCGAGGCCGAAGGATCGCGTATCGATGCCCGCGCCTGGCTCGTCGAGAACGGCATGCTCGCAGGTCAGCAGCCGCAGTTCGATCGGTTCCTGAGATCCGCTGCGGACATCGCGAGCACCTCACGCTCGCGATCATTGACAGCGGCGTGAACGTCGGGCGGCCCCGCCACGCGGGGCCGCCCGACGGCTCGACCGCCCCGCCGGGCGGATGCGCTCGGGCGCTACCGAGCCGCGACCGAGCTGGCACCGCCCTGTAGCGCGGTTCGAAGGTCTGCCCAGTGATCGTCGATCCTCTTGAGGGAGGAATCGATATTGACGGGATCGAGCGCGGCCTGCTGCTCGCTGGATCGGAGGACGTTCAGGGCCTCTTCCCAGCTCGAGACCAAACGATCCTCAGCGTCGAGGTGAGCGAGCAGCCCCCGGAACTTGTGCTGAGCCGCGTGGCTGGCGACGATGAGCCCGGGCACTCCGAACGACGCCGCGGTGATGAACCCGTGCATGGACGAGCCGACATACAGGCATGAGCGAGAGATCACATAGGCGACGTCCTCCACGGCCTTCGGCGCGCTGAAGACGACAGGGTCGGACTGCATCTGCGCAGCCACTGTCTCGGCGAATCGGTCATCGCCGTGGCACGGGCCGATGGCGATCAGCACGATCGTCGCTTGCAGCGTCGAGGAGAGGTCATCGAGGCGACGGGCGAGCGATGCGACGTCACCACCTTTGTACCGGTCGTTGATGTGGACGGCTGCGAATCGAGAGTCCAGAGTCGCCGCCAGCCGTGGCGGCACGTCCAGGTCTGCGGGCGCGTTCGAGGAGAACATGTCGCGTATCTCCAGGGCGGAGTCCGGCACCACCGCGGCATCCGGGACGCCGATGGACCGGAGCACCTGTTGGCTGTATGTGTCACGCACAGCGAGATAGTCGGCTCGCGTGGCGAAGCGACGCATCAGCGGCGCCGCGACCGTGCCCGGCACCTTGGGCACCCCCGGGGCGTTCACCACCAGGGGGATGCGTTGTCTGGTTGCGAGTTGCGTCGCACCGAGCCAGAGTCGCGGATACGCGACCCTCTTCACGCTCTGATAGGTCGTGAGGTTGGTCCCGTTGTCATGGATGATGTTTCCGCCCCCGACGACGACGGCGTCGAATTCGGTTCCTGCTCGCTGAACGTCAGCCAGGGAATGGCTGACCGCGACATCACGGTAGATCTGCACACCGCCCACCGGCGAGATGTGAACGATCTCATCTGAGATGTCCGCGAGTCGCCATTCCAGAAGTCGTGGGAACAGGAGATCGCCGTAGTTGGCGACGTCGAAAGTGCCGAAGTGAGCGATTCTCACTGGATCTCCAAGTTTCGTGAAGTGCCGGTTGGACAGGTCAGAGCAAGCCGCGGCACCGCTCACCGAAGCACGTGCGTTGGGGACGCGCGGGCGACGTTCGGGATTGTTCTGACCGACGACGCTGACGCGAACGATCTAAGCGTAGTGAGTGAATCGTGCGAATGATGACGGACGGGGCGATGCGGAGGGCGGGGAATCACCGACGCCGCGACAGCGCCGCTTCGAGAAGCGTTCGCGCTCGCGAATCGAAGGAGTGGTCCGCGCGGATTCTCGAGGAGATCTCCGCCATCTGCTCGCTCGACGGCATCCAGCTCCGATCCGTGACGAGCTCTCGCATGCGCTCCACCGAGTCCGCGATGACCACGGCACCTTCGAAGATCTCCAGACCGTCGATCGCGTCGCTGATCAGCGGTGTTCCGCAGGCCAGGGCGTCGAACGTGCGGTTGTTGATGAAGCCCCACTCCGCCATGTCGGAGAAATGGTCGTTGAGAACGATGTTCGCCGACCTGTAGGCGTGCGGCAGACGGTCGGCATCGAGATACCCGTCGCGCACATAGCGCTCGGGAGCGAACTTGTGCCAGCCGGGACCCCAGAGGCCGACCGGGGCTTCGGCCTGCACGGCCATTCCCACGATCGCGCGTCCGAATTCGTGCCCGTGACTTCCTCCGACGAAGATCAGATCGTCGGGCTCGCTCACCGGCTCCAGGTCCGGCCGGAAGCGTTCGGGGGATGTCGCCTGCAGCAGCGGCTCGATGGTCCGACCGGAGCGAGCCGACATCCACGAGGCCCACTTCTCCGACGCGGCGAAGACGACATCGTATCCGCGGACCTCATCGACTGTGACCAGCTCTGGCCGGCTGATGACCCACAGGATGTTGACGGCCCCGGGCTGCGGAGGAATCGCATGTCGTCCTCGCAGCGTCAGCACGACGTCGTCGAGGTACGACGTCGACCGGGTCCACGCCTCGTGTCGATCGGTGACCACCTGCTGCCCGTGAGCGCGAAGTGCGCGCGCGAGATCCGACGCGAACGGGATGTCGCCCCAGTGATCGCCACCCCGAGTGGAGGGAACGCCGGTCTTGATCGCCCACCGCAGTCGCGTGGCGGAATCCGAGTACGCCGTCTCGAGGTGCCGCGGCTCTCTCAGCAGCACGGGAACGGCAGTCGGCTGCCCAGGGCTGAAGGTCGGTGCGAAGCGCGCGACCGTCATCTCCAGGGCGTCGTAACGGTCTCGGTCGTCGGGGGCTGCCTGTCCGCCCCAACGATCGAGATACGTGCGGCGATTCTGCACCTGACGCCGTTCCCGATATGCGCTGGTCCCCGGCGTATGAATCACGATCGCCTGCGGTTCGCAGTCGAATCGAGCCGTGGGCACCTCTTGCTTGGCCCTGCGGCAGAAGTCCACGTCTTCGAGCCCGTTCGCGTACAGCGGGTCGAATCCGGAGAGTTCCGCGAAGATCGCGGCGTCGAAGATGCTGGCGCTGGCGCTGATGGCGGTGAGGTCGTCGAGCCGTGCGAGAGCCGCGTCGTCGATGGTGAGGTTCGCCAGCAGCCCGCTTGGGAGGGGCAGCTCGTTGAAGAAGGCGTAACCGGAGTGCTGGACGGTGTAGTCGCGGTTCACCAGGAGAGCTTGGACCCCGGCCGCCCCGACCTCCCTGCGCCTGGTCGACAGAGCCTGGAGCCAGCCGTCACGGGCATCCGCATCCGGGTCGAGGAAAGCGACGTGAGCACCCGTGGTGAGGGCGAATCCGTAGTTTGCCGCGAGGGCGAAGTTGTTGTTCGCCGGGAGGCGGATGTAGCGGACTCGCGGCTCGTTCATGTAACGAAGTGTCAGATGCCGACCGACCGCAGCTCGGGAGCCGTTGTCGATGATGACGACCTCGAGATCCTCATCGAAGGACTGCAGGAGGCGATCGATGGACCGGGCTGCATGCCCGATCGTTCCGGCGACGACGGTGACGAGACTCGTGCGGTCGACGACACGGTTCTCGACGGACCGGCGCGTGGCCTCCCAGTCGATGAGGTTGCGCTCGGTGACGACCCACTGCCAGTGCTGCGACTGGTTCTGGGTGATACGGCCGTCGGCGCTCTTGTTGTCGTACTCGCAGCCCACGAACGGAAGGTATTCGAGCCGCCCGAGCCTGGCCAGCCGCAGGACGAGGTCGTAGTCCACCCAACGGCGAAGGGTGACGTCGAAGACGCCGGCCTCCTGCAGAGCCTGGGAGCGGACGACCAGCACGTTCAGGTCGATGGAATTTCCGAGCTGAAGATCGATGAGCTGCGCATCGCCGCCGCGATAGGCGACCTCGTCATCGCCGTGCAATCGCAGTCCCGCATGGGAGGCGACGACGTCGGGAGCCGCTTCGAGAGCAGCCAGCGACAGCTCGAGGAATCTGGGTGTCCAGCTGTTGTCACTGTCAAGGAACGCGACGTAATCGCCGCGTGCCTGCTCGAGTCCGGTGTTGCGACTGGCGCTGACGCCCGCGTGGGGGCCGGCGAGGAGGGTCACCCGAGGGTCGGTGCGCACGTACTCCGCGACGACGTCACGGGTGTTGTCGGTCGACCCGTCATCGACGACGATCAGTTCGAGCTGGTCGTGGGTCTGCGCGAGGACGGACTCGATCGCCGTAGCCACGAGGTCGGCCCGATTCAGAACCGGCATGACCACCGAGACGAGCGCCCGTGAGGGAACCCCCGCCGACGTGACGCTCGCGATCCACTGCTCGGTCTCCTTGTGATCCCACGTCTTGCGGCGAGGCGGGAGGGCAGCGGCCATCTGCTGCCGGTGATCCTTCGCGAAGTCGACGGCCGCTCGGCGGGCCTCGCCGAAAGTCGGGACTGCGCCGGCGAGACCTTCGGGCACCGGGAGAAGCTGATCGGGGCGGAGGCGGGAGATCAGATCGAGCGGGTCTTCGTCTGTGACGCGCGGATCGAACAACGGCCCCCAGGCATGTGTCCGCGCGTTCGGGCTGCGCAGGTAGCTGAGCAACGTCGCGACCCCGTCTCGCGCGCGGGTCGCGCTGCGGACGCTCGCGGGAAGGAATTCGATCTCGATCAGCGGGTGTGGGGACAGCCCCGAGCCGATCCCGTGAGCGAGATAGTGCTGCATCGCCTGCCGCGGCGTCCGCCCCGTCAGCTGAGCGATCTCCGAGTAGTAGGAATGGTCGAATATCCCGCTCCTGAGCAAGGCGCTCGTGGCGTACACGCGGCGTGCCTCGATGTACTGAGCCCGCGCCGTCTTCTTCAGTCCTGCTACCGACACCTGCGATTCCCCCTGATATGGCGTTTTGTCTGATGCTATTCGATGTCGTCCGCTCCTAAGCGGAGGTGATCGCACGCCGCACGCGCTCGACGCCCGGTCTCAGCCACGGCGCACGCGCGAGCACGGCCCGAGCCGCCGGAATCATCCTGCGAGTCACGCGCTGTGCGAGTGTGCCCCGGCGGCCGCTCGCAGAGTCTCCGCCTCCGTTGCCCATGTTCATGCTCCGAGAAGAGCGCGTCGCCGCATGCTGTTCGGCGAGCATGATCGAAAGGTCGACGATCCGTCGCACGTCGTCGACAGTCGGCTCCGGTGACAGCTCGGTCGGCAGAGTTCCGTCGACCAGTCCGCGGTACAACGTGGGGAAGTCGTGGGACAGTTCGCGTTCAGCCGCGACCAGCGACCCGTTCGACATGCGTGTGTAGCGCGACGGATCGGTCACGATCTCGGCTATCCGTCGGGCGAGTTCCCCGGCATTCCCCCACGCCGCCGTCACGACGCCGTCGTTCCCACGGGTCACGGCTAACCACGGCAACTCGTACATAGCGACGGGCAGGCCCCTCGCCTGTGCCTCGGGGATCGTGAGCGGGTAGCCCTCGATGATGCTGGTGTTCACGAAGAGGTCAGCCGAGTCGATCGCCGCGCTGAGGGCGAGGCCGTGAAGCGGTCCCACCGCCTCGACACGCTCTGCGAGACCACGAGCCTTCGCCATTCCGTTCAGTTGGGAGGCCGTCATGTCGCGCCAGTCGGGGCCGATGATCCTGAGCCGGAAATCGACGCCCATCCGCTCGAGGTGCTCCGCGACGTCGATCAGCTCGCTGACTCTCTTGGTGCGCTGTTGCAGACGACCCCACCAGACGAGCTCGACTCGGCGCCCGGCGGGTGCGCGTCTCGGCTCCGTCTTGACTCCGGCAGTGAGCAGATTCGACGACGGTGGATTGGGCAGGAAGGACACACGCGGCATCCCGCGCAGCTTCCAGAACGCGACGTCGAGTGGCGAGAGCACGACGAGGTGCGAGAGCAGCGCGAAGTATCGCGGGGCGGATTCGAGTCGATCGAGACCGAGCAGCAGCGATCGACCCGCGAAGTTGTGCGACCAGCCGATGGTCGGGACCCCCTCCGCGCGCGCGGCGAGGGCGAAGGCATGCCATGTCGCGGAGTACTGCCATTGGTGGTCGAGGACGAGATCCACGTCGTGCTGCGCACAGACCTCGGCCCACTCCTCGAGCGCGACGGCGAGCGAGTCCGCGGAGAGTTCGACGAAGCCGACTCCGTGGGGAAGCCCGGAGAGATCGCTGCCTCCTTCGCGCGCCACGATCGTAACCCGGAAGCCCGATTCCTGCAGCACGCGTGCCTGCGATATCACGACGCCCGAGATTCCTCCGGTGCGCAGATGGTTCGTGGCGAGCACCACGCTGCGCACTGGCCGAGCCTCGACCTCGATCGCGTCGCCGTGAGCGGCGAGCGTGTCGATGCTCTCGGGTCCGTGCAGGGCGGTGGACTGCACGATGTCGCGCGCGGAGGCTCGCGTGTAGAGGTCGTCGAATACTGCGCTCCGCAGATCCGCACGTGTGTGCTGTGCGAGGTAGTGCGTGGTGTATCCGATGAGCGCCCGGCGCACGGATGCATAGGTGGCGAGGACCGCATCGGGGTCGGTGCTGGCGATGGCGAGCCGCCGAACGGCGGGCTCGATCGAGTCGATGGATCGGATGGCGCTCGCGTAGAAGGACGCTGTCTCGAGGTCGCGCACCTTCTGACCGCTCCGGCCGCGCCCGAAGTGATAGCGGTACAGGCGGTCCGGGATCGGTTCGAGACGGGCGGCCAGCGCCGCGGCGAGGAAGGAGATCGGCAGGTCGTTGACCCTCGGCAGAACCAGGTCTGCGGGCATGAGGGCGTACGCGTCGACCAGGAGGCGAGTTCGGAACAGGTACCGCCACAGCTGCCCCTGGGCCGGTCGGTCCAGCGGGAAGAGCTGGGGCAGCACATCGCCTCCGCCGAGCGTCGCGTGCTTCGGTTGCAGGCGTCCCTCGAACGCCCCGCCGGTGCGTCCGTCCGGACGCACGACCTCCACTCCGAACTGCACGAGATCCGCGCCGGTCTGCGTCGCCTTCTCGAGCGCTGTCTCGGCTGCGGTGTCTGCGAGCTCGTCGTCGCCGTCGAGGAACAGCAGATGATCGGCGCTCGCCGCGAGGATGCCGACACGACGAGCCTGATACGCCGACGCGTTCTGCTCCTGCCGGATGAGCCGCACCCGCGGATCCTTCGCACTGTATCGCTCGACGACGGAGGCAGTTCCATCCGTCGACGCATCGTCGACCACGATGACCTCGATCGCCGCGAGGGTCTGCCGCAGACAGCTGTCGAGCGCGCCGGCGATCACGTCCGCATCATTGAAGACGGGGACGACTATCGAGACGAGGGGCGTCGCGTGCATGTGATCTCTCGCTATCGGCGCAGCAGCACGCGCTTGATCTTGTTCGCCCCGGGGCGCAACCACGGGGCCGCGTCGACGACCCGACGGCCGAGGGGCGTCAGTGTGCGCTCGATGCGTGCGCCGAGTGAGCGCGGCGTCGAGCGGGGACGGAGTGCGGCGTCGTCGATGGCCGTCGGGCGATCCGGCGCGGGACGCGGAGGCGGGGTGCTCCGCTCCGCGAAGAAGACGAGCAGATCGAGCACCTTGCGTCCGTCGTCGATCGATGGCTCCGGCGACAGCTGCGCTGGAAGATCCCCGCGCAGCAGCCGCTCGTACAGCTCGGCGAAGTCGTGCGACGTCGCGACACCGGCGGCCTCGATCGAGGCGCGGGACATCGCCTCGTATCTCTGCGGATCGGACGCGATGTCGGCGATCGCATCGGCGAGGGCTTCAGGATTCTGCTGCGGGGTGCTGACGACACCCGCATTGCCGTTGGTGAGCGGAAGCCAGGGCAGGTCGTACATCGCGATCGGAAGACCCCGCGACTGCGCCTCGGGCAGGGTCAGCGGATAGCCCTCGATGATGCTCGTGTTCACGAACAGGTCGGACGAGTCGATCACTTCGAGGAGCTCGGCTCCGTGCCGAGGACCGATGGGCTCCACGCGCTCGGCGACACCGCGAGTCGCCGCGAGAGCCAGGAGACGGTCTGCGCTCATGTCGGCCCAGTCCGGTCCGACGATCCGCAGGCGGAAGTCGGTCCCCAGGCGCTGCAGCGCCGCAGCGACCTCGACGAGCTGTGTGACCTTCTTGGTGTGCTCTTCGAGTCGACCCCACCAGACGAGCTCCAGTCGACGGCCCCGCGGCGCCGGCTTCGCGCCGGGGGTGTCGCCCAGAGACAGGAGGAAGGGTGACGGAGGGTTCGGGATGTAGCTCACATGACCGACGCCCCGCAGCTTCCAGAACGCCACATCGAGCGGAGAGAGCACGACGAGGTGCGCGAGCGCCGGCATATGGGTCTGCAACAGCGTCTGCAGGTCGTTGCCGTTGTACGTGGGACGGCCGGCGAAATTGTGGATCCAGCCGATGGTCGACGCCCCTGCGGAGCGCGCCGCGAGAGCGTAGGACGGCCAGTCGCGCGAATAGAGGATGCGGTGATCGACGACCACGTCGACGCCGAAGCGACGGCAGAGCGCCGCCCACTGCGTCACGCGCTGACGCGCACTCACGCCCGTTAGCTGAACCAGCGTCGCGCCCTCAGGAACGAGCGCTTCCGCGCTGCCGGGGCGGTGCGTGGCGATCGTCACCCGATACCCGGCTGCGAGCAGGAACCGCGCCTGCGTGAGCAGAACGCCGGACACCCCGCCTGTTGTCAGCACGTTTGTCGTCAGCAGGATGCTGCGCACGGGACCGCTGCCGAGTTCGAGGCGTTCTCCGTGGGCGATGAGCGAGGGGATCGCAGCGGGGGCGAAGGCGACGGCGGCGGCGAGGAGGTCGAGAGCATCGGCGCATGCCCGGAGCCGCTCATGAGCGGGGCCCCGCATCTCGGTGGGCAGGGCGGCGACGACGTCGAGCGCCTCGGCGATCGCGGTGAGGCGGCCCGCGGTGTATCCCTCGAGCAGCGGCTCGGGATCCGCGCTGTGGCGCGACAGGTCACGGACGGTCGCCTCGATCGCCGTGAAGGCCTGGATGCGATGGATCGCACGTTCGAGGCGCTCGGCGTCGCCCGGGACGCGGCGGCGGCCGACCCCGTGCACGTACTCCACCGTGCGGACCGACGCGAGGGACGCGGCGTATGCGAAGGCGAGCAGCACGATCGCACGGTCATCGAGGAGCGGGCCGGAGTCGGCCGAGTGCACCTCGTAGGCTCGCCGCAGCAGAGGAGTCTGGAACAGATGACGCGTCACCGTCAGATCAGCGACGGTGTCTCGAGGGACGAGAGCCCGGAGGATGTCGGGACCGCGGAGAGGGCCCGTTTCTGCCGCGCGCTTCACGCCGTGGCGGCCTGTCGAGGTCGCTGCGCCGAATCCGACGAGCTGCGCCCGTGATTCCTCCGCACGGCGATGAAGGCGCGTCGCCGTGCCGCGTCGGACGGTGTCTCCGGGGTCGAGCAGCAGCACGAAGGGCGCACTGGCCGCGTCGACGCCCGCCCGACGCAGCTGCGCCCGGCTCGAACCCGAGGGCTGCGTGATCGCGACGACGCGCCGGTCGGACGACACGTCCGCCGCGGCGAGCCCCGTTCCGGTGGGAACGACGCACACGATCTCTATCCGAGCGAGGGATTGCGCCAGACACGACCGGAGGCTGAGCGTGACGGAGTCCGCGTCTGCGTCGGCAGGCACGATGAAGGAGACGAGGGGAGTCGAAGTCGTCGGCATGAGAGGGCGCGTCAGCGGGTCGCGGCTGCGGTGCGGTACACCGCGCCGTAGTGGGCGCTGATCAGGTTGGGCGCGCGCAGATCGAGGTTCGGCCTGCCGGTGGGGGGATCCGCTCGGAGAGCGGCGAGAGCTGTTTCGAGCGACTGCGCGGTCAACGGACCTGTGTGGCGCCGCACCCAGGTAGCGCCGACCTCCTCGGCCAGCAACCGTGTCTGCGGGGTGTCCTCGACGAGCACAGGTCGATCCAACGACAGAGCGAGCATGAGGATGCACTGTGCGTCATAGGTCTCGGGGGCGGTGACGAGGACGATCTCAGCCTGGCTCACCTCGGAGACGGATGCTGCATCCGAGAGCAGCTCGTCGCGCAGCGACACCGTCCCGATGAGATCCGCGAGGGCGCCCGCATAGAGGCGCTCGTGATCAGCGGGCGTCTTGCCCGCGATGCGCAGCGTCCACCCAGGCAGGTCGGCGACCCCGAACACCGTGGGGACCGTGCGGCACGTCGGATCCAGGGTGGTGAGCGCCGTGACCAGCACACGCCCTGTCACGGACTCATCCGAGGGGAAGCCCAGGAAGCGGTCACGAAGGTGGCTGTGGCCGACCACCTGTGTCTGCCGTCCGTCTGCGGCGATCATCGGGTGCAACGAGAGCACGGTCACTGCCGCGCCGTCGACGATCGCTTCCGCGCGCGAGGTCTCGTGACTCGCTTCCTCGCTGTGGGCCGTGCGGACGAGCGCGATACCTCGGCGCCGGAGGAACTTCGTGAAGCGCTTCGCACGGCGCATGCGACCACGCTCGTGAGTGCGACGATCGCCGAGGACGGTGGTGATGTCCGTCAGGTGGATCACGTCCACGCCATGCGCCCGGAATGGGTCGGTGCGGTACTCGAGGACGACGCCTTTCGGGGCCTTGCCCTCTGAATCGTCGCCGACGAGCTGATCGACGTAGGCCACGCGAAATCGAGGGGGACGCGAGGTGACGAGCACCGTCGGAACGGAAGCCTCGGTCGCGCCCGGTTCAGTCGCTGCTCCGGTCCTGGGGAGGGGCACGGAGAACACAGAGCCACCATATAGTGGGGTGCAGTGATTGTGAAACCAACCCAGCACGTCTTCGCCCAGCTCAGCGGGCAGGATGACAATCTCGGCGACTCCGCCCTGCGGCTCGCGTATCTCGATGCTCTACGAGGACCGCGGCGGCATGTGCACGTCTATCTCGGTGAGGCGACGAGCGACTTCGCCGCGGGTTTCGAGACCGCACCGGACGTCACCTATTACAGTGCGCGGGGGCAGTGGGCGGAGATCGAGTCAGCGACCCCTCGGCGGGTGCGAGCGTTCAACGCCGGTGAGATCAACCCGCGCACGGGCCACTTCCCCGATCCCGCGCACGCGGCCGAGTGCGCGCGCGTGCTCGACGCGGGCGGCGCGCTGATCTTCGCGGGCATCGGCATCAAGAACGTCGACAGGTTGCAGGGCGTCGCTTTCGACCCCGTCATGCGCGACGCCTCGGTGATGTCGTGGCGTGACCGAGGTTCTCGCGACGCCGCGGGATTCGGCGAGTTCGCCCCGGACTGGGCGTACTCGGAGGGGACAGCAGTCGACGAGTGGGCGCCTGCCGCGGATCGACGGCTCATCGCTGTGACGATGCGCTTCGACCGGGCGTGGCCGGGTGAGCAGTGGCTCGCGGACGTGCGCGCGTTCGCGGCTGCGACCCAGATGCGGATCGTCACCGTCGCGCAGGTGGCGCGTGACGCGCCCCGAGCGGTCCGGCTCGCGGAGGCGCTCGGCGGCGAATACGTGATGCCGTCGAGCATGAGACACGATGTGCTCGACGAGTACGTGCGCGGGGTGTACCGGCAGTCGCTCGCTGTCATCAGCGACCGCGCGCATGGGCTCATCATCGGCGCGACAGAGGGTGCGTATCCGATCGGTTCGGGCAGCGACCCCCACAAGATCTCCCGCCTGCTGGCCGCGGTGGGACTCGGCGACCTCGTCGGTCGGTACGAGCAGTTCGGCGACTTCGCGACGCGTTTCGAGTCCCGCCTGCCCTCGCTCGCGCCGGCGGTGCAGGCCGCCCGCGGGGAGATCGCGCTCCTGACCGCGCGGATCCACGCGGCGATGGACGCAGTGGCCTAGCGCCGACTCGAGCCTCAGCGCGCGCCGAGCCACCCCTTCGCACGGTACGCGAGCGGCTGCAGTCCGGGGATGCGTCGCAGGGTCGCGCGGCCGAGCGGCGCCGCCGACTGCCACGCGCGCTGGCCCCAGGTCGACGACGCGGCGGAGGTGACGGAGCGGCCCTCGGCGCGCTGCGCGAAGAACACCAGCAGGCCGAGCAGCTGCCGGGCGTCATCGAGCGTCGGCTCGGGCGAATACGTCGGCGGGAGCGTGCCGGTGACAAGTTCGCGATACAGCTGAGCGAAGTCGTCATCGAGAGCCCGGGACGCGGCGCCCGACGAAGCGAGCGACAGCTGGGCGTAGTGTTCCGGGTCGGCGAGCGTCTCGGCGAGCCGAGCGGCGAGACCGCGCGCATCTCCCTGTGGCACGGCGACGACACCCCGGTTGTTCTGCACGAGCGTCAGCCACGGGAGCTCGTACATGAACACCGGCAGCCCACGCGCCTGGGCCTCGGCGATCGTGAGCTGGTACCCCTCGATGATGCTCGTCGAGACGAAAGCATCCGCGGAGTCGATCGCGGCGACCAGGGCGGCCCCTCGCAGGGGCCCGACGGCGACGACGGCATCTCCGACACCGCGACGACGCGCGAGGGCATTCAGTCTCTTCGCGGTGACGTCATCCCAGTCGGGGCCGATGATCCGCAGTGAGAAGGGCACTCCCAGAGCACGCAGCTGCACGCCGACCTCGACGAGCTCGCGCACCTGCTTGGTCCGCTGCTCGAGTCGCCCCCACCACACCAGTTCGAGCCGGTCGGACGGCGGTGTCTTCGTCGACGGTCGAACCGGCGACTCGAGCATCAGCGGAGACGGGGGATTGGGCAGATAAGCCACATGATCGATGCCGCGCAGGCGGAAATAGGCGACATCGAGGGGTGACAGTGTGATGAGCTGGGCGAGCGCCGGACTGCAGCGTTCGATCAGGCTGAGCCGGTCGTTGCCGTCGTAGACGGGTCGCGCGACGAAGTTGTGCAGCCAGCCGATCGTCGCGGCTCCCTCGGCTCGCGCGACGAGCGCGAACTCGGGCCAGGTGTCGGTGTAGAGCAGTTGGTGGTCGATGACCACGTCGACCTCATGGGCGCGACAGATCTCGGCCCACTGCGCGAGCTGATCGGACAGCTGACGCGAGGTCAGCTCGACGAACGGGATGCCGGCGGGAAGAACGGTCGCGTCGCTGCCGCCGTTGCGTGCGACGACGGTCACGCGGTAGCCCGCGTCGTGCAGGTATCGCGCCTGCGAGGTGAGCACGGCCGAGACACCGCCGGTGCGCAGGGTCGACGTGACGAGCAGGATGCTGTGCGCGGGCCGGTCAGGCAGCCCCTGCCACGTCGTGTGGAATCGGAGAGCCCTGAGGGTCGCGGGGTAGAAACGCGCGGCGGCATGGATGATGTCCGCAGCGCTGGCGACCGTGTGCAGATGGGTGAGAGCGGTGTCGAGCATGCCGTCATCGCTGTGTTCGACCAACTGGAAGCAGACGTAGCCGATGATCGAGGAGCGCACCGACGCGTAGGTGTCTCGGATGAGGCTCGCATCCGTCCGATCGGCGGCGAGGGCATCGACAGCTGAACCGATCGCATCGACCGAGCGGATCGCCCCGGTGTAGAACTGGGCGCGTTCCAGGGTGTCGACCCGGTGCCCGCTGCCGCCGCGACCGAAGTGATAGCGGTAGAGCTTGTCGGGGACGGCCGCGTAGCTCGTGGCGAGCGCCGCCGCGAGGAAGAGGAGAGGCAGATCGTTGATGCGCGGCAGCACGAGGTCGTCGGGAACCAGAGAGTACGCCTCGCGCAGCACGCCGGTGCGGAAGAGGAACCGCCAGAGCTGGCCCTGGGCGGGTCTCCCCACGGGGAAGAGGGAGCGCAGCACCTCGTCGCCGGCGAGTGACTGCTGCGGCGGCTGGAGGCGCACCTCGTACGGGCTGCCGGTGCGGCCGTCGCGCTCGACCACCGTGACACCGAACCCGACGATGTCCGCATCGGTCGCCTCGGCCTTCGCGACAGCGATCGCGGCGGCATCCGGGACCAGCTCATCGTCGCCGTCGAGGAACATCACATGGTCGGCGCTCGCCGCGAGAACTCCCGTTCGGCGAGCCTGGAAGGCGGACAGGTTGCGTTCGTGGCGCACGACGCGGACGCGCGGGTCGCGTCGTCGGAACTGCTCGAGGACCTCGGCGGTGCCGTCGGTCGAGGCATCGTCGACACAGATGATCTCGATGTCGACGAGGCTCTGCGCGAGCGCGCTCTCGAGAGCCGTCGCGACAGTCGCGTCGTCATCCGAGACCGGCATGACGATGGAGAGCAGAGGGCGCGGTGTCATCGCGCACGAGTCTATCCGCGGGCCGGGATAGCCTGAGGGCATGAAGATCGCCATCGCCGGGACCGGATACGTCGGCCTGTCCAACGCCGTCATCCTCGCCCAGCACCACGAGGTGTTCGCCGTCGACATCGATCCGGCGAAGGTCGAGCTGCTCAGCCGCCGCATCTCGCCCATCGTCGACGTCGAGCTCGAGGACTATCTCGCCACGCATGAGCTGAACCTCACGGCGACGACCGACACGGACGCGGCCTACCGCGATGCCGACTTCGTCGTCGTGGCCACGCCGACGAACTACGACGAGGTCACCAACTACTTCGACACCTCGTCGGTCGAAAGCGTCATCGACACCGTGCTCGCCGTGAACCCTGACGCCGCGATCGTGATCAAGTCGACAGTGCCGGTGGGATTCACCGCCCGCATGAACGCGGCTCATCCGCAGGCGTCGATCGTCTTCTCGCCGGAGTTCCTGCGGGAGGGGCGTGCCTTGCACGACAACCTCTATCCGTCGCGCATCGTCGTCGGCGACCGCGGGCCTGTCGGAGAGGCCTTCGCCGCGCTTCTGCTCGAAGGTGCGATCGCCACCGATGTGCCGGTGCTGCTCACCGAGTCCACTGAGGCTGAGGCGATCAAGCTCTTCGCCAACACCTATTTGGCACTGCGTGTGGCGTACTTCAACGAGCTCGACACCTACGCGGTGGTGCACGGGCTCGACACGAAGCAGATCATCGAGGGCGTGGGACTCGACCCGCGAATCGGTTCGCACTACAACAACCCCTCCTTCGGCTACGGCGGGTACTGCCTGCCGAAGGACACCAAGCAGCTGCTGGCGAACTACTCGAAGGTGCCTCAGAACCTGATCGCGGCGATCGTCGATGCGAACAGCACCCGCAAGGACTTCGTCGCCACCGACATCCTCGCTCGCGAGCCGAAGACCGTCGGCGTCTACCGCCTCGTCATGAAGTCGGGATCGGACAACTTCCGCGCATCGTCGATCCAGGGCATCATGAAGCGCATCAAGGCGAAGGGCGTCGAGGTCGTCGTGTACGAGCCTTCGCTCGAGGAAGACGAGTTCTTCCATTCCGAGGTCGTGCGCGATCTCGACGAGTTCAAGTCCAGGGCCGACGTCATCATCGCCAACCGCTCCACCGATGCGCTCGACGACGTCGCCCACAAGATCTACACGCGCGACATCTACGGCCGCGACTGAGCGTCGCGTTCGAGGACTCTCTCGGGTGGTGAGGTAGCATGATCCGATATGTTGCCCCGGGTGCCGACTCGCTGCGCATCGGGGTAGAGAGGTAGAGGATTCCGAATGGGAGCGATGGCTGTGCCCGCGACCGCCGGTCTGACCGAGGTGGGAACCCGTCCTCGACTGCGTGACTATCTGGCGGAGACGTGGCGGCTTCGCGCCTTCGCCGTGCGGCTGGCAGGCAGCCGGCTGATCTCGGGTCTGCTGCCGAATCGCCTCGGTGTGCTGTGGATCGTCCTCAAACCGCTCTCGCTCGCAATCACGTATGGAGTGATCTTCCACTTCATCCTCTCGGGCGCCGCCCGCCCCGAGAACTTCGTGCAGTTCCTCATCGTCGGGGTCTTCGTCTTCGAGTTCTTCACGGGATGTTTCGGCAACGGCTCGAAGGCGATCACCAGCAACAGCAAACTCGTGCAGAGCTTCGGCTTCCCTCGAGTCCTGCTCCCGCTGTCCGTGATCGTCGAGCAGGCGATGAGGATGATCCCGGTCATCCTGCTGCTCGGCGTCCTTCTGCTCATCCTCGGCGAGCCGATCTCCTGGTCATGGTTGCTGATCATCCCGGTCATCGCGGTCATGGGCGTCTTCAACTTCGGGGTGGCTCTCGTCGTCGCTCGGATCTCGGTGCGCACGAGAGATGTACAGCAGCTGATCCCGATCGTGACTCGAGTGCTGTTCTACGCCAGTGGCATCTTCTTCGACGTTGACGGAGCGCTCGCCGACTACCCGACACTGCTCACGATCGTGCATCTCAACCCGATCTATGAGTTCATCGCCATCGCGCGCGATGTGCTGCTCGAGGGGTACACCGCTCCACTGCTCGCATGGATCGCCGCTCCGATCTGGGCGCTGGTGCTGCTCGTCGGCGGCGTGATCTACTTCTGGCAAGCCGAACCGAAATACGGCCTCAGTGACTGATCTCCTTCTCCCCGGACAGAAACCCGCGGTCGCCGATCAAGCGCCTCGCGCCATGATCGTGGCCGACGATGTGCACATCAACTACCGCGTCTACGCGTCGGGCAAGCGGATGACCACCCGCGAATCGATGTTCAGCCTGCGCTCGCTGAAAGGCGGACGAGACCTGCAGACCGTCCCCGCGCTGCGAGGAGTGAGCTTCACGGCCACAGAGGGCGAGTCGATCGGCGTCGTCGGGCACAACGGCTCGGGCAAGTCGACGCTCTTCCGGGCCATGACCGGCCTCATCCCGCCCTCGGAGGGGCGGATCTTCGCGCGCGAGCGTCCGGTGCTCCTCGGTGTGAACGCGGCACTCGTGCCCGAGCTCTCGGGCGAGAACAACATCCGCCTCGGTCTGTTGGCGATGGGCTTCACCCCTGAGGAAGCCGCGGAGCACGTCGACGAGATCGCCGACTTCGCAGAGCTCAACGACTTCATCTACCACCCCATGCGCACGTACTCCTCGGGTATGGCTGCGCGTTTGCGATTCGCGATCGCGTCGGCGAAGGCGCACTCGATCCTCCTGATCGACGAGGCTCTCGCCGTGGGCGACCGACGATTCCGGACCAAGAGCGAGAAGCGCATCAACGAGCTGCGCCAGAGCGCGGGTCTGGTGATGATCGTCAGTCACTCGGTCGGCTCGTTGAAGGAGACCTGCGAGCGCGTTCTCTGGGTGCACAAGGGCGAGCTGATCGCCGACGGACCCACCGACGACGTCATCGACGAGTACGTCGCGTGGACGAAGAATCCGGGAGCCAACGCGGTCGGCGCGGCTTCGGCGCCGAAGCCGGCGACGAAGAACGCTCCGATCGCCGTGGGTTTCGACGCCTCGTCCGTCGATCAGCAGACGGACTCTCGTTCGACGAGTGCAATGCCGGTTGCCGCGACACTCTCCTCCGGTGCCGGGGAGCCGCGTGCGCGTGCCCGCCGAGAGCGCCATCGTCGTCTCGAGAAGCGCACGAGGAAGCGCAGCGTGCTGCTGATGGTGCTCTCCGGCGTCGCCGTGCTGCTCGCGGTGGCCGCCGGTGCCATCATTGGCACGCTCAGCAGCGTGGCGGCCCCGGTCGATGCTGAGCCGTCGGCCCGTCCGACGCCCGAGCAGACCACCCCCGCGGCGGTTCCGGTGATCACGAGCTTCACCGCGAACACGGCCGCCGTCGAATGCGCCTCCGAAGAGGCCGACGACGGACAGGTGCTGCTGAGCTGGCAGATCGAGGACGCGGAGAGCGTCGCGATCGCGGCGGGAGAGACGCAGGTCGATGCGCTCGAACTGCCGATCGCCGCAGCCCTGCCCGGCAACCTCACCGACCGGGCCGTGCCCTTCTCCTGCGCGTCGGAGGCCGTGGTCTACACCGTGACCGCCGAGAACGAGGACGGCGTGCGAGTCAGCGCGCCCGTGACCGTCACGCGCGTGCTGCCGGAAGAACCGGAAGAGGAGAACACCACTCCGATCCGACGCCCGTCGCAGGCCCCCGCCCCGGAGCCCAGCGCCCCGGCTGAACCGGTCGCGCCCGTCGAGCCGGAGCCGCCGGTGGAGCAGCCCACCGAGCCGCCTCCCGGGGAGACGACGCCGCCGACCGAACCCGGAACCGACACGGGCTCGGAGCCCGGAACCGGAACGATCATCCCCTGAGCGACTGGATTTACCTCATGCGCCGCCTGGTTCCACTCTCGTCCAGAGCGCCCCGCGCAACCCGCACCTTCGTCTCTCTCACCGGGCCCGCCGGCAACATCGGCGATGCGCTGATCCGCCGGGAGACGCTGAGATGGGCATCGGGAACGAGCGACCAACTGGTCGCTTATGTCGGGGACGCTCCCGATGTCTGGCTGCGACAGCTGGATCTGCCGGGAGATGCCGTCGTGCTGCGCTCGAAGAAGTCGGTGCCGCGCTGGCTCTGGCTTCTCCTCATCGCGCCGCGTCGCCCCGTTCTGGTCTTCGAGGCTGGGGAGATCCCCCTCGATCGGGGCAACGAGCTCAGAGAACTGGTATTCCTGGCTGAGACGCTCATCGTCCGCCTCAAGGGAGGCGTCGTCATCCGGCCGCCGCGGGGAATCCGCGCGCCGTCATCGCCGTCTCTCGCCATCCATCGGGCGGCGGCCCGCCTGTCGCAGGTGGCACTGTGGCGCGACGAATCGACGCTCGCGATCGCGCGCTGCGGCACGCTCGCACCCGACATCGGATTCTCGGCCGGTGTGCGCGACGGACTCCCGTGGAGCGATCGCTCCGAGCTGCTGGTGAGCCTCCGCGGTGCTCGTCCACTGCCGGACGCCGCCTGGGTGGCTGCGGTGCGCGAGGCTGCCGAGCTCGCCGGTCTCTCGATCCGAACCGTGGTCCAGGTGCGTGAGGACGAGAGCAGAGCACGTGAGCTCGCACGCCTGCTCGGCGGCGAGTTCGAGGCCTGGGGCGACACCGATCCCGTCGTGCAGGAGGAACGACTTCGGCAGCGATACGACACTGCGCAGGTCGTGGTCAGCGACCGCATGCACGTGCTGGTGCTCGCCGCGCTGAGCGGGGCGATCCCCGTCGAGCTCGTGCCGAGCCCCACCCAGAAGATCGCGAAGGCCTTCGCGGCGATCGGTCTGCACGGCCTCTCCATCGACTCCGCCGGCGACCCGACCCGCCTGGGGGAGGCCCTCTGTCCGACTCCGGAACGCGCGGCAGAGGTCTCGGAACGAGTGCGCGTTGCGGCGGCGCATCTCGAGCGCGTTCAGCGGACGATCCGAGACGGCATCCGCAGGACGCGAGCATGACCGGCACCTCATCGCGCACCGGCACCCCGACCGGGCGGATCCTCTTCCTCTCGCACAGCCATCCGTTCGGGGTCTTCCGGGTCGGCAGCCACCACTACGCCCGAGTGCTGTCCGACCGCGGGGTCGATGTCGTCCACGTGAGCACTCCGATCTCCCTCGTGCATCGGCTGACCGGGCGGGTGAACTCGTCGCGCCTCACCGGCATCCCTCGCGGAGCCGAGCGAGACCGGGACGGCGTGCTGCAGATCGTCCCGCGCACCGTCCTGCCGAGGCCTCTGGCGGTGCCGACCGTCGCTCGGATGCTGCAACGCGAGGGAGTCGATGCGGCGTTCGATGCGGTGCTCATCGATCAGCCGCTGCTCTGGGACTCATCCGTACGGTCGCTCTCGAGCCGCGTGATCTATCGACCGACCGACCTCTACCCCGGCGGGGTGAAGCACGCCCTGCAGCGACGAATTCTCGACCATGCCGACGGTGTGATCGCCACCTCCGACGAAGTGCTGCGCGGGCTCGGCGACCTCCACGTGCCCTCGCTGATACTGGCCAACGGGGCGGAATCCGCTCGATTCGCACCGCCGCGCGCTGATGCGAGTCCCCGCGGCGCCCGCTGCGTGTATGTCGGAGCGCTCGACGGCCGATTCGATTGGGAGCGCATCGAGGGCTGGGCTCTGGCTCGGCCGGACGTCGAGTTCGTCATCGCGGGGCCCGATGCACGCCCGCCCCGAGCCCTGCCGGCGAATGTCGAGATCGTGGGGCCCGTTCCGTACGCCGACGTACCGAGCCTGCTGCACACGGCGCGCGTCGGTCTCCTCCCGCTCTCCGACAGCCCGCTCAACGCGGGGCGCAGCCCGATGAAGCTCTATGAGTACCTCGCAGCCGGGCTGGCAGTCCTGGCGCGCGAGACGCCCGGCATCGGCGCATCATCCGACCTCGGCATCGAGGTCTACACCGATGACCGAGACGCGGATGCTGCGCTCGAACGCGCGCTGGCGCACCCGTCGCCGAACCGTTCCGGTGGCGCCCTCGCATCGTCCGCGTCGTGGGAGCGCAAGACGGACTCGCTCGAGCAGTTCCTCCGGACGGTTCCGAGTCGCAGCGTCTAGTCAGTCGAGCATCCGGGTGATCGTCGCCGAGATGATCCCCGCGGTACGGTCCCAGTCATAGCCTTCGGGGGGATCGACCCGGCGTTCGTCGGACACGGCCTCCGTCAGGGCGCTGGCCCACTCGTGAGCGTCGTCGGCGGAGGCCACCGCACGACCGCGGTATCCCACGATCTCCGCGACTGCTTCGCATCCGGCCCAGTACACGACCGGCGTGCCGCAGCGGATCGATTCCAAGGCGGGCAGCCCGAACCCTTCGAGCGTCGAGGGCATCACGGTCGATGAGGCGCCGCGATAGAGGTCGGCGAGCTCCTCGTCACCGAGGTTGCTCACCCAGCGCACTCTGGCGTCGACGTGCCGTTGCGTCGCCCTGGCGGTCAGCTCCGCGACCTCGCGCTCAGGGACGACGGCAACGAGGCGCACGTCGCGTGCGGCGCTCAGAGCGTCGAGGACCACATCGAGATTCTTGTGTGCACGGCCGTTTCCGACGAACAGGATGTAGGGGTCGGACCGCTGCAGCGCGCCTTCTGGCGGACGGAAGGCCTCGGAGCATCCATTGCCCGCGTTGACGATCTCGACGTCGTCGTCGTCCACCCACGAGCGAATGGCTCTGGCGGACGTCTCGGACACGGTGAGCACGAGGCCGGCCCGGCGCACGACGGCACGTACCGGGCCTGAATAGTAGGCGGCGAACTTCCAGCGGTCGAGTCCCGGACTGCTCAGTTGGATGAGATCGTGCAGCGTGAGGAGCTGTCGTCTGCTGCGAAGGAGCGCGCCGTAGCCGGGGGAATAGACGAGAGCGTCGTGCGCCGCCGCCGGTCCCACCGAACGGAAGGCGTCGACCCCCGAGAACGGAGTGCCGCCCAGGCCAAGTGGTTCCCAGGGCAGGGTCAGCCGGGGGAGCACTTCCGAGGCGTATCGGCCGATGCCGTGCGTGCCGCGGTAGCGGTCGTCGACGAGGAGCGTCACGCGCTCCTCGTCTCAGGCAGGCGTGCGTCGTCGACCGATTCGGTCACCCATTCTCTGATGCGGTCGGCGAAGACCGCTTCCGAGAACCTCTGCGCCTGCGCACGACAGGCATCGGCTGACAGGCCGGCCACCACGTCGACCGCGCTGCGCAGCTCGTCGCGCGACCAGTGCTCGACGAACGCACCGGTGCTGCCCTCGACGATCGTCTCCGCGGTGCCGCCGACGGCCGCGGCGATCACCGGCTTGCCTGCCGCCATGGCCTCGACCGGGACGATGCCGAAGTCCTCCACCGCCGGGAACACGAGGGCGATGCACCTCTGCAGCAGAGCGCGATAGAGCTCCGCCCCCGGTGACGCGACGAAGAAGACACGACCGGGCGCGCGCTCTTCGGCGATCGAACGCAGGCGAGCCTCGTCCGATCCCGATCCTGCCAGCACGACGGGCACGTCGGCGGCGATCCCGGCCTCGATCACCAGATCCAGCCGCTTGTAGGGGATCAACCGTGAGAAGCCGAGAAGGAATGTCTCAGGCAGCGCCGCGAGGACGCGCTCATCGCGTTCGTCCGGCGCGGGCGGACGGGCGAAGCCTGCTACGTCGACGGGCGGGTGGATCACCGTGCTCTCGCGATGCCATGCCTGGGCTATGCGCCTCTGCACGAACACGCTGTTGGCGGCGATCGCCACCGGTTCCTGAGCGCGCTTGCGATCGACCCCCTTGAGCACTTTCGCCGCGGCTCGGGCAGCGAGCGTGTCGCCGCGCAGATCGAGCTCGGGGTTCCAGATGTATCGCGCCGGAGTGTGCGCGTACACGAGCTTCGGAGCATCCCGCGCAGAGCCCGCGAACCTCGCATGGTGCGCGAAGAGATGCGAACTCGTGAGGATCCAGTCGGCATCCACGCGCGGGAGGGCCCGCCAGGCGAGAGGCATCAGCGGGACGGCTGCGGCCTTGTGTCCGCGCAGCGGCGTGCGAGCGAGCCAGGTCTCGCCGTCGACGACGAATCGGCCGTCGCTCTCGTTCCACAGGCAATACCGCGCGGCGTCCGGGAACACCTCGTTCAGCGCCTCGAAGACGTTCTCGGAGCCGCCCCGCGGTGCGAGCCATTCGTGCACCAGCACTCCGCTCACCGCGCCGCCCTCGCCCCAGGGTGCACAGCGGCGCGGAGTCTCGATGAAGCCTCGGCACGCATGCGTCGAGTCTAGGGAAGTTCCGCGTGCGGGGCCGCGACGGCTGTCAGGTTCGTCCAGACTCGACCCGATATGTTGGGAGCATATACCCGGGGGAAGGACATGATGGCTCTGCGCGCGACGAAAAAGACGATCATCATCGCGAGCGCGGTCGCCGTGCTCCTTGTCGGAGGAGGCGCCGCGACGGCGATGGTGATCGCCGGACAGCAGCCTCAGCCGCAGGCAGAGTCATCGCCCGAAGCCTCTCCGACACCGGTCGTGACCGATCCGCCGGCCGAGGTGCCCGTCACGAATGTCGCGCGTGCGTCGATCGACGGGTGGACCCTCGCCGACCGCACCGTGGTCGGCACCGTGCTCCCCGAAGTCGGAGACGCGGCGCAGGGAGCCGCCTCGCTGCGAGTGGACGCCCCAGCCGACGACCCCGACATCGTCGCCGCGTCCGCGCCGGTCGCGCTCGCTCCTGACACCGAGTACACCCTGAGCGTCGCCGTGCGCGTGCTAGCGGACGACGAGGTCGAGACCGGTGTCCGCCTGAACGCGGCGGGACAGAGCTTCGAACTGCCCGAGCTCGATGCGGAATGGCAGACCATCGAATTCCCCTTCACGACAGCGGCGGATCAGGCCGCGACCTCGTCGGTCGACGTGGTTCTCTCCGGTGCTGTGCGAGGGTTCGGCATCGACGACGTGTCGATCACTGCGGACGGCGGAGACAACCTCGTGCCGAATGGCTCTTTCGAGGCGGTGCAGACCCCCGCCGGCATCGTGAACGACTCGCTCGTCATGACCGGCCAGTCCGCGCTGCTCGCCGTCTCGCTCCCCGAGGGGGCCGTGCAGTGGAGCGCGACCTCGACAGCCGGCGGCGATCCGATCACCGGCGAGTCCTCGTCGAGCGGGCCGCTGTCGGCGCTGCCGCTGACGGGGGTGCCGCAGGGCCACTACACGGTTGCCGTGAAGGACTCCTCGGGACGCCAGATCCAGACCGACGTCGCCGTGATCGACGCCGAGGGCTTCACCGTGGCGCAGGACGGCCGATTCGGAGTGGGCTCCCACGTCGAGAAGGAGGCGTTCCTCGGCACCGGGTCGCTCGCGGCTGCCCTCGGCTTCGCCGAGGTGCGCAACGACATCTCGTGGGAGCGGAACGAGAAGGTCGCAGGCCAGTACGTCTGGGACGAGAACTACGTGCGCGAGTTCGAGCGCATGCACGCCAACGACGTGAAGCTGCTGGGTCTCGTCGTCTACGGCAACCGGCTCTACGGCGCGAGGAAGGCGCCGGGCAATGAGGCGGCGATCCAGGCGTACGGCGCCTATGCGAAGGCCGTCGCAGACAGGTTCGACCTCGTCGGGCTCGAGGTGCTCAACGAGTTCAACCACCGCGAGAACGACACGGCCTGCGGACCCGCCCCCGCGTGCTACGTACCGATCGCGCAGTCCGTCCGCGATCAGGTCAGCACGGCATACCCCGAGCTCCCGATCGTCACAGGATCCACGGCCCTCTACGACAGCGAGTGGTTCCGCGGGTTCTGGCAGGCGGGCGGGATGGCCGTGACCGATGCTGCGAGTTACCACCCGTACGAGTCGTGGATCGACCGCGATGCCGATCTGATCGCCGGCACCGTGCAGCAGTCGTACGCCGACATGCAGGAGGTCGCGGGGGAGACTCGGCCGGTGTGGGTCACGGAGATGGGCTTCCCGACGCACTACGACGGTGTCTCCGCGCTCGAGCAGGGCCAGATGATGGTCCGCAACCAGGCGCTGGCCTTCGCGAACGGCGTCGAGAAGTACTTCTGGTACGACCTCGTGAACGACACGCCCGATCCCGCAGCGGGCGAGGCGAACTTCGGACTCTACGAGAACGCCCCGCGCGAGAACGTGGTCGCTCTCGCACCGAAGGCGGGTGGCTTCGCCCAGGCTCTGATGATCACTCAGCTGCGCGACAAGGCGTACACGACCGATGAATCGGACGATTCGACCACGGTCGAGGTCTTCGGATCGGGAGATGACGAGACCCGCATCGCCTGGTCGGCGCAGGGCGATGTCGAGCGCACCTTCGCGTCGGACGTGCCTCTGACCGTCACGGACATGACCGGCCTGACCCGTTCGGTCGAGCCGGAGGACGGCGAGGTCACGGTGACTCTCGGCGCCTCTCCCGTCTTCATCTCCTCGGCGTCGGCCTCGGCGTCGGCGGAGTAGGTGCGCTCGTGTTGACTCCAGCCGCCGCCGATATACTCCAGCAGATCCGCCCAGCACGAAAGGTTCGCCGTCCATGAGCGCAGGTCGTCAGGATGCGCAGAGCATCGACGAACAGAAAACGGGCCGTCAGAGCCGACGGCGCCGCGTCTGGGTGATCGTCGCTCTCGTCGTCATCGCGTTCCTCCTCGCGGTGTGCTGGGTCGGACTCCGGGCGATCACCGTGAAGGACGGACTCATCAGGAGTCAGGAGCTCATCGGGCAGATCCAAGACGGCGGCGCGGACGTCGACGCCGTGCTCCCGGAATTGGCCGAGAGCGCGGCAAGTGCGGGCGCAGCGGCATCCGATCCGGTGTGGTGGCTCATGGAGTGGATCCCCGCTGCGGGCGACAACCTCAAGGGAGTACGTCTCGCCGCGCAGTCGCTCGACGCGCTCGTCAACGGCGTCGCCCTGCCTGTGATGGGGGACGAGGATTCCACCGGATCGATCACCGAACGGCTGCTGCACGCGACAGACGATCAGGCGCAGCGCATCACCGAACTCGCAGAGGGGCTGGACTCCGTCTCACAGTCCCCCTTCCTCGTGTCGATGGTGCGCAACGGAGTCGAAGAGGTCGACGAGGTGATGTCGGCGGCCGCACCGGTGATCGCCGTCCTCCCTGACATGCTCGGGGGCGACGGCGAGCGCAACTACCTCCTCGTCTTCCAGAACAACGCCGAGACCCTCGCCCTCGGCGGCAGCGCTGCGGCGCAGACGCTCGTTCGCGTCGACGAGGGAAAGATCTCCATCGGCGCGCAGGGCGACAGCGGCAACTATCAGAACGGCGTCGCCGTCGACGTCGATGTGCCGCAGAGCGCCATCGACCTCTACACGAGTTACCTGGTCGACCACATCAACACGAGCATGAGCCGTCCCGACTTCCCGACGGCGGCGAAGATCATGCGGGCATGGTGGCAGCGCGACATCGCCGACGATGAGATCGCCGGCGTCGTCTCGATCGACCCTCTCGCTCTCTCCCGGATCCTGAAGGCGACCGGTCCCATCGAGCTGGCCTCCGGCGAGACGCTCGCCGAGGACAACGCCGTGTCGCTGCTGCTCAGCGAGGTCTACGGTCGCTGGGACTCCTACAAGGAACCGGACCTCGTCGATGGATTCTTCGCCGACACCGCTGCCGCGGTCTTCGACGCGGTCGCCACCGGCGACTTCGATCTGAAGGACATGCTGTGGGCGATCAACGAGAGCGCCTCGCAGGGCAGCGTTCTCGCCTGGAGCGACGACGAGCAGGTCGCCGACGCCATCGAAGGCGCTCGGATCAGCGGCGTGCTTCCGACGGAGAACTCCGACACGACCACTGTGGGCATCTACTTCAACAACAGCAACGGATCGAAGATCGACTACTTCACCGAGACCGCGACGACGGCCACGGCGACCTGCGAAGCGGATACCGCGACGTTCACCGCCACAGCCTCTCTCACGCTGCCCCTGACGCAGAGGCAGGCCGAGGCGCTGCCCCGCTATGTGCAGAGCATGACCTTCGGCGCGCGCTTCCGGGATTGGATCTACATCTACGGCCCTCCGGGGACCACGCTGGCGGACGCGACGGTGAACGGCGACGAGGTGTCGGTGATGCATCGCGACATCGACGATCTCGGTCGACCCGTCGTCGCATTCGAGGCATGGTTCGACCCGGGTGATTCGGTCGATGTCGCAGCGACGTTCGTCGGGCCGGACGGCGACTACGGGCCGCTCAAGGTGCAGACCAATCCCATGGTCCGAGGAGAGAAGCCCGTCGTCACAGACGGCTGTGCAGGCTGATCCGGTCTCCGTCGCGGAGCGCACGCAGACCGATATACTTGCTCGGGTCTGACGTCAGCGCAGTCCAGGGGGTGAGGATCGTCGTCGATCAACTCGACCGCGGTGTCTCCGGCCCCGTGCAGGCGACCAGCAGCACAGCCTCGGTCCGCGTGAAGAAGCCGCGGCGGGCAGCCTGGACCCGCCTCTACGCGAGTCGGCTCTTCTACAACGACGTCATCGTCGTGCTGCTCGCGCTGATCATCTCGGCGATCATCGTGCTCCCCGGGCTCTTGACGGGCGTCTCCTGGCCGGGAGGCCCGCGAGTGTCGTACCTCCTGGTGCTGGCAGTGATCGGCATCCTCTGGCTGATCGCGCTCGACGTCGCCGATTCCCGTGATCGCCACACGGTCGGGCACGGAGCCGACGAGTACCGTCGCATCGTCAACGCGTCGATCGGTGCCTTCGCCGTCACGGTGGCGATCGCCTTCTTCCTCGGGATGGAGCTGTCGCGGGCGCTCGTCGCGATCGTCTTCCCGCTCGGTCTGGTGCTCCTCCTGCTGTCGCGCTGGATGTGCCGGCAGTGGCTGCGTGGACGGCAGAAGACGGGCCAGTACCTGCACAGGGCGGTGGTGATCGGAGAACCGTCCAAGGTCGCCCTGGTCGCTCGGGAGATCCGGCGCGCCAAGAGCAGCGGATACGAGATCGTCGGCGTGATCACCGAGCGCACCTCCGCGGACGACATCTCGGGCTTCGAGGTGCTCGGCGACATCGCGCACGTCGAGAAGGTGCTCGACGAGGTGCGCTTCGACGCCCTGATCATCGTAGGTTCCGACGACCTCGATCCGCTCACGATGCGTCGCCTCGGGTACTCGGTGTCAGACCGCGACATCCAGCTCATCATGGCCCCCGTGCTCACGGACATCGCCGGGCCGCGCATGCACGCGACCCCCGTCGCCGGTCTGCCCCTCGTGCATGTCGACTTCCCCCGCATGGAGGGAGCGAAGCGATTCCTCAAGCGTGCCTTCGACATCGTCGGATCCTCGCTGCTGCTCGTCATCCTGTCGCCGGTCTTCCTCATCGCGGCCATCGCGATCCGCATCGACGGACCCGGGAGCATCTTCTTCCACCAGGAGCGGATCGGCCGGGGAGGTCGCACCTTCGGGATGCTCAAGTTCCGATCGATGGTGGCCGACGCCGACGATCAGCTGGCGACCCTGCTCGATCTGCAGGGCGACGCCGGGACGCCGCTGTTCAAGATCAACGACGACCCGCGCATCACCAGGGTGGGACGTTTCTTCCGCAGACACTCCATCGACGAGCTGCCCCAGCTGGTCAACGTGTTCTTCGGGCACATGAGCCTCGTGGGCCCCCGCCCTCAGCGCGCCTCGGAGGTGGAGCTCTACGATGACTTCGCGCATCGCCGCCTGCTCGTCAAACCCGGCATGAGCGGGTTGTGGCAGGTGAGCGGACGCTCGTCGCTGTCGTGGGAGGAGACCATCCGCCTCGACCTGTACTACGTCGAGAACTGGTCGCTCATGCAGGACCTCATCATCCTGTTCCGCACGGTCCGCACTGTGGTCGCCCCCGGCGCGACGGCGCACTGACGTCCCATCGACGACATTCGCCGCGACTGTCCGAGTCGTATCCCGGGCTCGGCCGTATCGCTCGGTACATTCAGAATCATGAGATCCCCCCTTGTCTGGCGTGTCGCCGCGAGTGCTCTGGCTGTCATCCTGGTCGGCGGCGCCTCGGGCTGTGCCGCGCTGCCAGGCGCGTCGAGCCCGGCGCCCACCTCCACCGCCACGACGGTGCCCGACGCCACCCCGTCGGCCACGAGCGAGCCCACTGAATCGCCGAGGACTCCCGAGCCGAGCGCCACCCCCGACGGCTTCGGCGGGTTCGCCGGCGCTGAACTGGCGCAGATCTGCATCGACGCGACCCTCTCGGCCTTTCCCGCCGATGTCGCGTTCGCGATCGAGGACACCCGCATCGAGCAGCGACTGGTGTCGCCCGAATGGCTCGTGCTGGTGCCCGCGCAGGCTGCGGGCATGGAAGCGCAGGCCCAGTGCACGATCGGCGGCTCGCGCACCGCGCCCGAGCTCGGCATGTCGTCGGCATCGCTCGAGCCTCTGCCCGAAGAGCAGATCGAGAACCTGATCCGCGGCGAGAACGAAGGCGGCGATCGCTAGTGTGCGACGCGGGGGATGCCGAGCCCTCGACCAGCCCGCCAGCACAGCCGATCTTCTCCCGGCGCGTGATGCTCATGGCTGCGGGCACGGCGATCGGTGCGTCCGCCATCGGCTGGGATCTGTTCTCCCCGGGGCTCAGCGCGACCGCGGCGGGAACCTACCTCCGGCCCTGCGGCGATGTCCGCATCTCGAGCTCCTGGCAGGGACATAAGAACCGGAATCCGCCATCGGGCGAGCCGGGGACCGACTACGCGGTGATCACCGGCACGGAGATCCGGGCGGCTGCCAATGGGGTCATCGTCGATCGGAAGGATTCCACGACGACGGCGACCGGACGCTATCTGGCGCTCCGAGCGGATGACGGCAACTACATCCGCTATCTCCACCTGCAGTCGAGCGCGGTTCCCTTGGGAGCACGTGTCGCACGCGGACAGGTGATCGCATACTCGGGCGCGTCCGGTTTCGGCAGCGACGCCGGTTACGGCCCCCACGTCCACGTCTCCCTCTGGATCGGCGGCACGCCGTCCCAGCTGGGATTCACCAACTCGGTCGACTTCGAGAACTACGTCGAAACCGGGCCCTACCAGCCCCCAGCGGAGGATCCTGTGCCCACCCATAAGTCATCCACACTGTCATGGAACGCTGTCCTGCCCGAGGGAGCGTGGGCTCGTATCCCCGTGGCTCCCGGGGCATTCTGGCTGGCCGAGAGCAGCGCGACCATCAAGGAGACGGGAGACCTGTCGCTGTATCTCGCGGCGACCGGGGTCACCAAAGGATTCCAGGTGCGCGTCGTGGCGCAGACGTTGAACACGAGCGGAGCCGTCGTGAGCACGACACCTCAGCCGATGCTCGAGGTCCCGGCGACGAAGGCGACCGCAGCGGACTCCTTGACATACGGTCTCTACACGCTGCCCTACTTCCTATCCGGGCCGTTGCGGCTGTACGCCGACATCCGCGCACTCAATTCCGGTATCAGGGTGCAGCAGGTCGTGTTCAAGAAGAACTATTGGCAGTCCTAGGGCGGACACCCTCGCCGGCGACGACCTCGCCGCGCGGATGTCTTCCGCCGACAACCCGATGCATGCAGAATGAACGTGCGTCGGGGACCCGACGCACTGATCGCACACAAGGGGGACTGCATGGGTATCGATGACACCGTCAACAAGGGCAAGGATCTGTACGAGCAGAACAAGGACAAGATCGCCGAGGCGGTGAAGAGCGAGCAGGCCGAGGACATCAGCGACAAGGTGCTCGACGGCGTCGCCGACTTCGCCAAGAAGCTCGCACCCGGCGCGGCTGACAAGATCGACGAGATCCGCGACAGCGCTGACAAGGCCGTCGGCAACGAGTGAGCCCGAGCCGCTGAGCTCCGGAGCGGCGATTCCTCCATCGGGGGAGTCGCCGCTCTTCTGCGTCCGCCACGAAGTATTCCGCCCGTCGGTATCGCGTTTCGTCGCGGCGTCCGCGTAGAATGGGTGTCGATCGCCTGGGGAACTTGCGATCAGGGATGTCGAAGGGGTTCGACCTCCCGAATTCACGCGGTTCGCCGCGTCAAACTGGGGATAACGATTTTGGGGATCATCGTGCGACGCGCGCACTCTGTGCGCTCAGACGTCTTCCCGCCCGCGCGGCGGTCTCTTCGCCGCGCCCTCGGTCGAGGAACCCGGCGTCCCTTCACGCCGGAGTCCTCGCGTTCGGTGTGCCCCCTCGCACTGAACGCCCTCCCCAAGCGGGGCGAGGCATGGGGATGCCTCGCCCCGCTCTCCTCAGCGCGCTGAGGGGTCGTCGGCGGCGTCGATCAGAGGCGCCGATCCGACGGCTGGGGTGCGCACTCAGGGGATGCTCAGCGACTGCGACACGCCCGGGTTTGCGTAAGTGAAATCGGCCGTGGCAGAATAGACAGGTTCGACATTCCGGCGCGCTCAGCGTCAGCCGGATCACCATCACGACAGTGCATAGGCGGCGCAGACGCGCAGGGACCTAGGCCGCGGGTGGCAGAACGATCCCGACATCTTCATCACGAGGGCTTCGCCGTGCGCGGCGGAGGTCGGACATCCGCTCGCCGAGGCGTGCGGGATGACAGCAGAACAGTGGTGCAGCAGATCGACTCGCGAGAGCCGTTCGAGTGCCGAGGCGCGAACAGCGCCGACGTGCGTCCAATGCCCCTGGGTCACCCGGCCCAGGTCGGTAAGACGCTTAAAGAGAGAGAGCAGACAATGGCGGGACAGAAGATCCGCATTCGCCTGAAGTCGTATGACCACGAGGTCATCGACACGTCCGCACGCAAGATCGTCGACACCGTGACCCGTGCGGGCGCAACAGTCGTCGGCCCCGTGCCCCTTCCGACCGAGAAGAACGTCGTGTGCGTCATCCGGTCGCCCCACAAGTACAAGGACAGCCGCGAGCACTTCGAGATGCGCACCCACAAGCGTCTGATCGACATCGTCGACCCGACGCCGAAGGCTGTCGACTCGCTGATGCGTCTCGACCTGCCTGCCGATGTCAACATCGAGATCAAGCTCTGAGGTCGGACATGGTTGACATCAACTCCAAGATTTCCAAGGGCATGCTCGGCACCAAGCTCGGCATGACCCAGGTGTGGAACGAGAACGGCAAGCTCGTTCCCGTCACCGTCATCGAGCTCGCCTCGAACGTGGTCACGCAGATCCGTACCCCCGAGAAGGACGGCTACAACGCCGTGCAGATCGCGTACGGCCAGATCGACCCGCGCAAGGTGAACAAGCCGCTGACCGCCCACTTCGAGGCCGCCGGCGTCACGCCGCGTCGTCACGTCACCGAGATCCGCACCGCGGATGCCGCTGACTACTCGCTGGGCCAGGAGCTCACGGTCGACGGCACGTTCGAAGCCGGTCAGCTCGTCGACGTCGTCGGCACGAGCAAGGGCAAGGGCTTCGCCGGTGTCATGAAGCGTCACAACTTCAAGGGCGTCTCGGCTTCGCACGGTTCGCACCGCAACCACCGCAAGCCCGGCTCCATCGGCGCATCGTCGACCCCGAGCCGCGTCTTCAAGGGCATGCGCATGGCCGGCCGTATGGGTGGCGAGCGCGTGACCGTCCTCAACCTCACGGTGCACGCCGTCGACATCGAGAAGGGTCTGCTGCTCGTCAAGGGCGCCGTCCCCGGTGCTCGTGGTCGCATCGTCTACGTCCGCAACGCAGTGAAGGGTGCCTGATCATGGCTGACTCCACTCTCGCGCTTGACGTCCTCAAGGCAGACGGCAAGAAGGCTGGCTCGATCGAGCTTCCCGCCGAACTGTTCGACGCCAAGACGAACATCCCGCTCATCCACCAGGTCGTCGTCGCGCAGCTCGCGGCGGCTCGCCAGGGAACCCACTCGACCAAGCGTCGCGGTGAGGTCTCGGGTGCAGGCCGCAAGCCCTTCAAGCAGAAGGGCACGGGTAACGCCCGTCAGGGCTCGATCCGCGCGCCGCACATGACCGGTGGTGGAATCGTGCACGGCCCCAAGCCGCGCGACTACTCGCAGCGCACCCCCAAGAAGATGATCGCCGCAGCCCTCCGTGGTGCACTCAGCGATCGCTTCCGCGGGGACCGTCTGCACGTGATCGACACGTTCGGCACCGATGGCGCCCCCTCGACGAAGGCAGCCGTGAGCTTCCTCTCGCAGGTCGCCACGTCGAAGAACGTCCTGGTCGTCATCGTGCGCAACGACGAGCTCGCGCTCAAGAGCATCCGCAACCTCAGCAACGTTCACGTTCTGACGTTCGACCAGCTCAACGCCTACGACGTTCTCGTCTCCGACGACATCGTCTTCACCCAGGCCGCGATCGAGGGCTTCATCGCCTCGAAGTCCGGCGCCAACCAGGAGGTCTCCGCATGAGCGAGCAGGCATCTGTTCTCCAGACGGCCCTGAACAAGGACCCGCGCGACGTCATCCTGAAGCCGGTCGTGTCCGAGAAGAGCTACGGTCTCATCGACGAGGGTAAGTACACCTTCCTCGTGGACCCGCGCGCTTCGAAGACCGAGATCAAGCTCGCCATCGAGAAGATCTTCGGCGTCAAGGTCGCAGGGGTCAACACCCTCAACCGCGTCGGCAAGGCTCGTCGCACCCGCTTCGGCACCGGCAAGCGCAAGGACACCAAGCGCGCCATCGTGACCCTGAAGTCGGGCACCATCGACATCTTCACGGCAATCGGCTGATCCGGGGGATAAGGACAATAATGGCTATTCGCAAGTACAAGCCCACGACCCCGGGCCGTCGCGGCTCGTCGGTGGCTGACTTCGCCGAGATCACCCGATCGACGCCGGAGAAGTCGCTGCTGCGCCCGCTCTCGAAGACCGGTGGTCGCAACAACCAGGGCCGCATCACGACCCGTCACATCGGTGGTGGCCACAAGCGCCAGTACCGTGTCATCGACTTCCGTCGCAATGACAAGGACGGCGTCGACGCCCGCGTCGCTCACATCGAGTACGACCCCAACCGCACGGCACGCATCGCGCTGCTGCACTACTTCGACGGTGAGAAGCGCTACATCCTCGCGCCGGCGAAGCTGAAGCAGGGCGACGTCGTCGAGTCGGGTGCTGGTGCCGACATCAAGCCGGGCAACAACCTCCCGCTGAAGAACATCCCGACGGGTACCGTCATCCACGCGATCGAGCTCCGTCCCGGTGGCGGCGCGAAGATGGCACGTTCGGCCGGTGCATCCGTCCGTCTCGTGGCCAAGGATGGCAACTTCGCCCAGCTGCGTCTGCCCTCGGGCGAGATCCGCAACGTCGATGCGCGCTGCCGCGCGACCATCGGCGAGGTCGGCAACGCCGAGCAGTCGAACATCAACTGGGGCAAGGCCGGCCGCATGCGCTGGAAGGGCGTCCGCCCGACCGTCCGTGGTGTCGCGATGAACCCGGTCGACCACCCGCACGGTGGTGGTGAGGGCAAGACGTCCGGTGGACGTCACCCCGTCTCCCCGTGGGGCCAGGCTGAGGGTCGCACCCGTCACGCCAACAAGGAAAGCGACAAGTACATCGTGCGTCGTCGTAACGCCGGCAAGAAGCGTAAGTAGGAGTAAGAGAAGATGCCTCGCAGTCTTAAGAAGGGCCCCTTCGTCGACGATCACCTGCTTCGCAAGGTGGTCGTGCAGAACGAAGCCGGCACCAAGAACGTCATCAAGACCTGGTCTCGCCGGTCCATGATCATCCCGGCCATGCTGGGTCACACGATCGCGGTCCACGACGGTCGCAAGCACATCCCCGTGTTTGTGTCCGAGACCATGGTCGGCCACAAACTGGGCGAGTTCGCGCCCACCCGCACCTTCCGCGGCCACGAGAAGGACGACAAGAAGGGCCGCCGCCGCTGACGCGGTGGCGATAGAGGAGAGAGAAATGGTGGAGTCCATCGCACGCGTGCGACACATCCGCGTGACCCCTCAGAAGGCTCGTCGTGTCGTCGCGCTCATCAAGGGCAAGCAGGCCCAGGAGGCTCTGGCGATCCTGAAGTTCGCACAGCAGAGCGCCAGTGAGCCGATCTACAAGCTTGTCGCGTCGGCCATGGCCAACGCACAGGTCAAGGCGGATCGTGACGGCGAGTACCTCGACGAGCAGGACCTGTACGTGGCTAACGCCTACGTAGACGAGGGGACGACGCTCAAGCGTTTCCAGCCTCGTGCACAGGGTCGCGCTTTCCAGATCAAGAAGCGCACGAGCCACATCACGGTCGTGCTCTCGACGCCTGAGGCGGCTCCGGCCGCTGCAAGCGACAGCAACAAGAAGGCGAGCAAGTAATGGGACAGAAAGTAAACCCGTACGGCTTCCGCCTCGGCATCACCACGGACCACGTGTCGCGTTGGTTCTCGGACTCGACGAAGCCGGGTCAGCGTTACGCCGACTACGTCGCCGAGGACATCAAGATCCGCAACCTGCTGAAGACGCAGCTCGACCGTGCCGGTGTCTCGAACATCGAGATCGAGCGCACCCGTGACCGCGTCCGCGTCGACATCCACACCGCCCGTCCGGGCATCGTGATCGGTCGTCGTGGCGCCGAGGCCGAGCGCATCCGCGGCGACCTCGAGAAGCTCTCGGGCAAGCAGATCCAGCTGAACATCCTCGAGGTCAAGAACCCCGAGGCTGACGCTCAGCTCGTCGCACAGGGCATCGCCGAGCAGCTGTCTGCTCGCGTGGCGTTCCGTCGTGCGATGCGCAAGGGTCTCCAGGGCGCGCAGCGCGCTGGCGCCAAGGGCATCCGCATCCAGGTCTCCGGCCGCCTCGGCGGCGCCGAGATGAGCCGCTCGGAGTTCTACCGCGAGGGTCGTGTGCCGCTGCACACGCTGCGCGCGAACATCGACTACGGCTTCTACGAGGCGAAGACCACCTTCGGCCGCATCGGCGTGAAGGTCTGGATCTACAAGGGTGACCTGACCAACAAGGAGCTTGCTCGCGAGCAGGCCAACGCCCCGAAGTCCCGTCGTGACGACCGTGGTGGCGACCGCCGCCGCGCGCCGCGCAACGAGGCCCCTGTCGCAGAAGGAGCGTCTGCCTGATGCTTATTCCCCGCAAGGTCAAGTACCGCAAGCAGCATCACCCCAAGCGTGATGGCCAGGCCACCGGTGGCACGAAGGTCTCCTTCGGCGACTTCGGCATCCAGGCCCTCACCCCCGCTTACGTGACCAACCGTCAGATCGAGTCCGCTCGTATCGCGATGACGCGTCACATCAAGCGTGGTGGAAAGGTGTGGATCAACATCTACCCCGACCGCCCCCTCACCAAGAAGCCTGCCGAGACCCGCATGGGTTCCGGTAAGGGTTCCCCCGAGTGGTGGGTCGCCAACGTCAAGCCGGGTCGCGTCCTCTTCGAGGTCGCAGGCGTCAATGAGGAGCTCGCTCGCGAGGCCCTCACCCGAGCAATCCACAAGCTGCCGCTGAAGGCACGCATCATCAAGCGCGAGGAGGGCGACGCGTAATGGCGATCGGCACCAAGGAGCTCGCTCCGGCAGAGCTCGACACGTTCGAAGACCAGCGCCTCGTTGAGGAGCTGCGTAAGGCCAAGGAGGAGCTGTTCAACCTCCGTTTCCAGTCGGCCACCGGCCAGCTGGAGAGCCACGGCCGCATCCGCGCCGTCAAGCGCGACATCGCGCGCCTGTACACCGTGATCCGCGAGCGCGAGCTGGGCATCCGTGCGACGCCCGCTCCGGTCGAGGCTCCGGCCAAGAAGGCGACCAAGTCGAAGGCGAAGAAGGCGGACTCCGCTGACGACGCCGTGAAGGAAGAGGCTGAGTGATGGCCACCAAGAAGGAAGCTGCCGTCGAGGCTGAGCACGCAGAGCACGATGTTCGCGATGCGGATGCCCGTGGGTACCGCAAGTCGCGTCGTGGCTACGTCATCAGCGACAAGATGGACAAGACCATCGTGGTCGAGGTCGAGGATCGCGTGAAGCACCCGCTTTACGGCAAGGTCATCCGCCGCACCTCGAAGGTCAAGGCGCACGATGAGGCGAACTCCGCCGGCATCGGCGACCTCGTCCTGATCAACGAGACCCGCCCGCTCAGCGCCACGAAGCGCTGGCGTCTGGTGGAGATTCTGGAGAAGGCCAAGTGATCCAGCAGGAATCCCGCCTCAAGGTCGCCGACAACACCGGCGCGAAGGAACTGCTCACCATCCGTGTGCTCGGCGGCTCGCGCCGTCGTTACGCCGGACTCGGTGACACGATCGTCGCGACCGTCAAGGACGCGATCCCCGGCGGCAACGTCAAGAAGGGCGATGTGGTCAAGGCCGTCATCGTCCGCACGGTCAAGTCCACGCGTCGTCCCGACGGCTCGTACATCAAGTTCGACGAGAACGCCGCCGTGATCCTGAAGAACGACGGGGAGCCCCGCGGCACCCGTATCTTCGGACCGGTCGGTCGCGAGCTTCGTGACAAGAAGTTCATGAAGATCGTCTCGCTGGCGCCGGAGGTTATTTAAGTCATGGCGAAGATCAAGAAGGGTGACCTGGTTCAGGTCATCACCGGAGCCACGCAGGAGCGTGGCGGCGACCGCGGCAAGCAGGGCAAGGTCCTCGAGATCCTGTCCGACAAGAACCGCGTCATCGTCGAAGGCGTGAACTACGTCACCAAGCACACGCGCGTCGGACAGACGCAGCGTGGCACCAAGACGGGCGGCCTCGAGACTGTCGAGGCCTCCATCCACATCTCGAACGTCGCACTCGTCGACCCCTCGACCAAGAAGCCGACCAAGGTCGGCCACCGGGTCGAGGAGCAGACCAAGGACGGCGTCAAGCGCACCGTCCGTGTGCGGTACGCGAAGAAGTCAGGTAAGGACCTCTGATGGCAACCACCGACGCTGCGGTGGCTGGCAAGATCCAGCCCCGCCTGAAGGCGAAGTACAAGGCCGAGATCCAGCAGAAGCTGCAGGATGAGTTCGGCTACACCAACGTGATGCAGATCCCCGGTCTGGTCAAGGTCGTCGTGAACACCGGTGTCGGTGAAGCGGCCCGCGACAGCAAGGTGATCGACGGCGCGATCGACGATCTCACCAAGATCACCGGTCAGAAGCCGCTCGTCACGAAGGCTCGCAAGTCGATCGCGCAGTTCAAGCTGCGCGAGGGCCAGGCCATCGGCGCACACGTCACCCTCCGCGGTGACCGTGCGTGGGAGTTCCTGGACCGTCTCGTCTCGCTCGCTCTGCCCCGTATCCGCGACTTCCGCGGCCTCTCGGGCAAGCAGTTCGACGGAAACGGCAACTACACCTTCGGTCTCCAGGAGCAGAGCGTGTTCCACGAGATCGATCAGGACAAGATCGACCGGGTTCGCGGTTTCGACATCACCGTCGTCACCACCGCGAAGACGGACGACGAAGGTCGCGCGCTTCTTCGTCACCTCGGCTTCCCCTTCCGTACGGAAGACGCCCAGGCGTAAGCGGTTTCGGGCGGGGCGCACAGCGCCCCGCCCGATCCCGTACAATTGAAGATTGCGTGTCATCGCAGGCCGTCTGTCGTGTAACGGCAGCCGGAACCTCATGAACAAAGGAAAACAACAATGACAATGACAGACCCGGTCGCAGATCTGCTGACCCGTCTGCGCAACGCGAACTCGGCGCATCACGACTCCGTGACCCTGCCGTCGAGCAAGCTCAAGACGCACATCGCCGAGATCCTCCAGCAGGAGGGCTACATCGCTGGATGGGAGACGACTGACGCTCGCGTCGGATCGAACCTCACCCTGCAGCTGAAGTACGGCCCCAACCGTGAGCGTTCGATCGCGGGCATCAAGCGCGTGTCGAAGCCCGGCCTCCGCGTCTACGCGAAGTCCACCGAGCTGCCCAGGGTCCTCGGCGGACTCGGCGTGGCCATCCTGTCCACCTCCTCCGGTCTCCTCACTGACCGTCAGGCAGAGCAGAAGGGCGTGGGCGGAGAAGTTCTCGCCTACGTGTGGTAATCGAAAATGTCGCGTATTGGACGACTTCCCATCGACGTTCCCGCGGGCGTGACCATCTCGGTCGACGGCCGTGAGGTCGCGGTGAAGGGCCCCAAGGGTGAGCTCACCCTGACGGTCGCCAAGCCCATCGAGGTCGCGGTCGAGGAGAACCAGGTTCTCGTCACCCGTCCCGACGACGAGCGTGAGTCCCGGTCGCTTCACGGCCTGACCCGCACGCTCATCAACAACAACATCATCGGCGTGACCCAGGGCTACACCAAGGGTCTCGAGGTCGTCGGAACCGGTTACCGTGTCGCTCAGAAGGGCAGCTCGGTCGAGTTCGCCCTCGGCTTCTCGCACCCGGTCCTCATCGACCCGCCCGCCGGTATCACGCTCACGGTCGAGGGCACCAACAAGCTCACCGTCAGTGGTATCGACAAGCAGGCTGTCGGCGAGGCAGCTGCGAACATCCGCAAGATCCGCAAGCCCGAGCCGTACAAGGGCAAGGGCGTGCGTTACGCCGGCGAGGTCGTGCGTCGCAAGGCCGGAAAGAGTGGTAAGTAACCATGGCTCTCAAGTCAAAGTCTGACGCCCGCGCGCGTCGTCATGCCCGCCTTCGCAAGAAGGTCGTCGGCACCGAGGCGCGTCCGCGTCTCGTCGTCAACCGCTCGGCTCGCCACGTCTTCGTGCAGCTTGTCGACGACAGCAAGGGTCACACCGTCGCGTCGGCATCGACGCTCGAGACCGACCTGCGTTCGCTCGAGGGTGACAAGACCGCCAAGGCCCGCAAGGTCGGCGAGCTTCTCGCCGAGCGTGCGAAGTCTGCCGGCGTTTCCGAGGCAGTGTTCGACCGTGGCGGAAACCGCTACGCCGGTCGTGTCGCCGCCATCGCCGACGGCGCCCGCGAAGGGGGTCTGGCACTGTGAGTGACAACAAGGAGAACGAAGTGACCGAAGCGGCAGCTGCCACTTCCGAGACTGCCACCGGCACCACGCAGGCAGAGCCGTCTCAGCGCGACAACCGCCGTGGCGGCCGTAGCGACCGCAACCAGGGTGGCCGTGACCGCAACTCCCGCGACCGTGGGGACAACCAGTTCCTCGAGCGCGTGGTCACCATCAACCGCGTCTCGAAGGTCGTGAAGGGTGGTCGTCGCTTCAGCTTCACCGCTCTCGTGGTCGTCGGCGACGGCAACGGTCTGGTGGGCGTCGGCTACGGCAAGGCCCGCGAGGTCCCTCTGGCGATCTCGAAGGGTGTCGAAGAGGCCAAGCGCAACTTCTTCCGCGTTCCGCGCGTCGGCAGCACCATCCCGCACCCCGTGCAGGGTGAGGCCGCAGCAGGCGTCGTCCTGCTTCGTCCGGCCGCTGCCGGTACCGGTGTCATCGCCGGTGGTCCGGTTCGCGCCGTGCTCGAGTGCGCCGGCATCCACGACGTGCTGTCGAAGTCGCTCGGCTCGTCGAACACGATCAACATCGTGCACGCGACGGTGACGGCCCTGAAGATGCTCGAGGAGCCCCGTGCGGTCGCCGCACGTCGTGGCCTCGAGTTCGACCAGGTCGCACCCGCGCGTCTCGTCCGTGCGGAGGCTGACGCCATCGCCGCACAGAAGGTAGGTGCCTGATGGCTGCGCGCCTGAAGGTCACGCAGGTCAAGTCCAAGGTGAGCGAGAAGCAGAACCAGCGTGACACGCTGCGCAGCCTCGGTCTGAAGCGAATCGGTGACAGCACCGTTCGCCCCGACGACGCGCAGACGCGCGGTTACGTCAAGACCGTCGCCCACCTCGTCAAGGTTGAGGAGATCGACTAATGGCTGAGAAGAACGAAGCCGCAGGCGCCGAGAAGGCCCCGAAGAAGGCTGCCGCTCCCAAGGCCGCAGCCGAGAAGAAGCCCGCCGCCAAGAAGGCACCGGCGAAGGCGACCGAGGCCAAGGCCGACGCCGTCAAGAAGCCGGCCGCCAAGAAGGCTGCGCCGAAGAAGGATGCTCCGGCATCCCGCCCCGGCGTGCTGAAGGTGCACCACCTGCGTCCGGTCCCCGGATCCAACACCGCGAAGACCCGTGTCGGTCGCGGTGAGGGCTCCAAGGGTAAGACCGCGGGTCGCGGTACCAAGGGCACGAAGGCTCGCAACACCGTTCGCGTCGGGTTCGAGGGTGGGCAGATGCCTCTGCACATGCGCACCCCGAAGCTGCGCGGGTTCAAGAACCCGTTCCGCGTCGAGTACCAGGTCGTGAACCTGGAGAAGCTCGCGGAGCTGTACCCCACAGGTGGCGACGTCACCATCAGCGACCTGGTCGCCAAGGGTGCCGTTCGCAAGAACGAGAAGGTCAAGGTTCTCGGAGACGGCGACATCGCCGTGAAGCTCACCGTCGCGGTCGACAAGGTCTCGGGTTCCGCCGAGCAGAAGATCGTGGCGGCTGGCGGATCCGTCAAGTAACCACTTCATGAGAGGGGTCGGAGATTCTCCGGCCCCTCTTATGGGTTAGCCTGTTCTTTCAGCCGTCCTTCAGGGATCGGCAACCTTTCAGGAGGACGTCCTTGTTTAGCGCCATCGCGCGGATCTTCCGCACGCCCGACCTGCGTCGGAAGATCGGTTTCACCCTCGCCATCGTCGCCATCTACCGGCTTGGCTCGAATGTGCCTGCTCCGTTCGTGAACTTCCCGAACGTCGAGGAGTGCCTCGCGCTGAACTCCGGGACGGAGGGACTCCTCGGACTCGTCAACCTGTTCTCGGGTGGCGCGCTCCTCCAGCTCTCGATCTTCGCCCTCGGCGTGATGCCGTACATCACCGCGACGATCATCACCCAGCTCCTTCGCGTGGTCATCCCTCACTTCGAGGCTCTACACAAAGAGGGCCAGGCCGGCCAGGCCCGTCTGACCCAGTACACGCGCTACCTCACCATCGCCCTCGCACTGCTGCAGTCGACGACGCTGGTCACGGTGGCCCGCAGCGGTCAGCTCTTCGGCACCACCGACATCGCCGCGTGCCAGAACCTCCTCACCAACGACGTGTGGTGGGCGCAGCTGCTCATCATCATGGCGATGACCGCCGGCACGGGCCTCATCATGTGGTTCGCAGAGCTCGTCACCGAGCGCGGTATCGGCAACGGCATGTCGCTGCTCATCTTCACCTCGATCGCCGCCACGTTCCCCGGAGCCATGTGGCTCATCTGGGAGAGCAAGGGCTTCGAGGTCTTCCTCCTGGTGCTTCTGGTGGGAATCATCGTCATGGGCCTCGTCGTCTTCGTCGAGCAGTCCCAGCGCCGCATCCCGGTGCAGTACGCCAAGCGCATGGTCGGTCGCCGCACCTACGGCGGCACCAACACGTACATTCCGATCAAGGTCAACATGGCCGGTGTGATCCCCGTGATCTTCGCCTCGTCGCTGCTGTACATCCCGGCGCTCATCGCACAGTTCAACACCCCGCAGGACGGCTCCGAGCCGGCAGCGTGGGTCACCTGGATCAGCGCGAACTTCACGACCGGCAACAGCCCGATCTACATGGCCGTGTACTTCCTGCTGATCATCGGCTTCACGTACTTCTACGTCGCGATCACCTTCAACCCGGTCGAGGTCGCCGACAACATGAAGAAGTACGGCGGGTTCATCCCCGGCATCCGTGCCGGTCGTCCGACCGCCGAGTACCTCGACTACGTGCTCACGCGCATCACGCTGCCCGGGTCGATCTACCTCGGCCTCATCGCGCTGATCCCGCTCATCGCTCTCGCCACCGTCGGCGCCAACCAGAACTTCCCGTTCGGCGGCGCATCGATCCTCATCATCGTGGGTGTCGGTCTCGAGACGGTCAAGCAGATCGACGCACAGCTGCAGCAGCGACACTACGAAGGGCTCCTCCGATGACTCGATCAGCTCGTCTCCTCATCGTCGGTCCGCAGGGCTCGGGGAAGGGCACGCAGGGCGTCCGCATCGCAGAGTCCTACGGCATCCCGGTCGTCTCGACGGGCGACATCTTCCGCGCGAACATCAAGGAGGGCACGCCGCTCGGCCAGCAGGTCACGGCGATCCTCGACAAGGGCGATCTCGTTCCCGACGAGCTCACCAGCGAGATCGTTCGCGATCGCCTCTCGCAGGACGATGCAGCCAAGGGCTTCCTGCTCGACGGATACCCCCGCAATGCCGCGCAGGTCGAGCACCTCGACGCGTTCCTCGGTGCCCGGGGGGAGTCCCTCGACGCCGTCATCCTGCTCGACGTCCCGCGCGAAGAGAGCATCGAGCGTCTCAAGCTCCGTGCAGCGGAGCAGGGTCGCTCGGATGACACGGATGAGGCGATCGCACACCGTCTCGACATCTACGAGCACGAGACGGCCCCGATCCTCGAGGTCTACGGCCCCCGTGGGATCGTCGACCGCATCGACGGCGTGGGCTCGCTCGACGAGATCACCGAGCGCGTGTTCGCGGCGCTGACCGCACGCGGTCTGCGCCTCGCGGCCTGATCACCGAACGATGTTCCGCAAGTCGATCTACAAGAGCGCGGCTCAGCTGCGTGCGATGGTGGAGCCCGGTCTCATCACGGCGGCTGCGCTCGACGCCGTGCGCCCGCTGATACGACCCGGTGTCACGACTCTCGAGCTCGACGCCGAAGCGAACCGTGTGATCCTCGCCCGTGGCGCGGAATCGAACTTCCAGCTCGTTCGCGGATACCGGCACACCACCTGCATCTCGGTGAACGAAGAGGTCGTCCACGGCATCCCGGGTGAGAGGGTCCTTCAGGCAGGCGACATCGTCTCGATCGACTGCGGCGCGCAGTTCCAGGGGTGGAACGGCGACAGCGCCATCACCGTCGTCGTCCCTGATGAGACGCGCCCCGAGCTGGTCGCCCGGCGCGAGGAGCTCTCACGGGTCACGGAGGGCTCGATGTGGGCGGGGATCGCCGCCATGGCGTCCGCTTCGCACCTCGGTGACATCGGAGCCGCGATCCAGGGATACATCGAGGCACAGGGCCCGTCAGCCGCCTCCGGCGAGACGTACGGCATCCTGCGCGAGTACGTCGGCCACGGCATCGGACGCAAGATGCACGAGGCGCCCAGCGTCTTCAACTACCGCACGCCCGACCCGGGCGCCGAGGTCAAGCCCGGTCTCGTGCTGGCGATTGAGCCCATGGTCACGGCCGGCAGCGACGAGACCTTCGTCGAGGACGACGACTGGACCGTCTCGACGGTCGACGGCACCGACGGCTCGCACTGGGAGCACAGCGTCGCGCTGCACGCGGACGGGATCTGGGTGCTGACCGCGGCAGACGGGGGAGCGGCCGGTCTCGCCCCGTTCGGCGTGACGCCGACCCCGATCGCCTGAAGCCGGCGCTGTCGGTCACGGCGCGATCGGCGATCCAGCGCTCGATCACAACGTGCGCATAGGTTTCTCCGGGCACAATGGGTGTATGGGTGCGCGTGCGCCCGAGGACTTCAAGCCCGGTCCGCCATGGGCGGACCGCGACAGAAACGGAAAGCAATGGCAGCCGCGAAGAGCAACACCAACTGGTTCGTGATCGGCGTCTCGGCGGCAGTGGTGGTCGTGCTGGCCGTTCTGGCCTTCGTCGTCGTGTTCCTGAACAACCAGGCGACCTCCCCGGGCACGGCCCCGCAGAGCTCGATCGTGAACGAGGAGACCGGCGCCATCTCGTTCGGGTCGGGCGAGGACGAGATCGACACCTACGTCGACTTCATGTGCCCCGTCTGCGGGCAGTTCGAGGACGTCTACGGCGAGCAGCTGCAGGCGGCAGCCGCCGACGACAAGATCACGCTGAACATCCACCCGGTGTCGATCCTCAACCGCTATTCGACGACGGGGGAGTACTCCTCGTTGTCGGCCGGCTCGATGTACTGCGTCGCCGCCGAGGCTCCCGACTCGACTCTCGACTACTTCAACCTGCTCTTCGCGAACCAGCCGGAGGAGAACTCGGCCGGTCTCAGCGTCGAGGAGCTGAGCGCGCTCGCCGAGCAGGCCGGGGCGGGCGCCGCGGCTGACTGCATCGCCGACGGCACCTACAACAAGTTCGCCGACTCGCAGACGAAGGCGCATGAGATCACCGGAACCCCGACCGTCGAGGTCAACGGGAACCGCATCGAGAACAGCGAGATCGAGGCGGAGTTCGCCAAGATCCTCGGCTGATCCCGTCTGGTCCGATCAACGGGAGTTCCGGCATTCTGCTCAGGTTGCCGGAACTCCCGTTGTCGGATAACATAGATCCTTGGTGCCTTGCGCCTTGATTCGGCGTGTCTGAATCGGCAGAGGTATCGCAATCCAATCACCCACCGCAGATCGACCGGTCTGCAGAAGCGTCAGCGAGGCTATGGCTAAGAAAGACGGTGTCATCGAGATCGAGGGCGTGATCTCCGAGGCTCTGCCCAACGCGATGTTCCGCGTTGAGCTCTCCAACGGACACAAGGTCCTTGCAACGATCTCAGGCAAGATGCGGCAGAACTACATCCGCATCATCCCCGAAGACCGTGTGGTCGTGGAGCTCAGCCCCTACGACCTGACCCGCGGACGAATCGTCTACCGCTACCGCTGATCGGTCGAGAAGTAACACCCCAGGCACTCAGCCTGCCCGGTGAAGACAGCGAATAGGACACATCATGAAGGTCAACCCCAGCGTCAAGCCCATGTGCGATCACTGCAAGGTGATCCGCCGTCACGGCCGCGTCATGGTCATCTGCAAGAGCAACCCGCGCCACAAGCAGCGCCAGGGCTGAGCGCCCGTCGGCGATGCCGACGGACTCTTCGGATCTGACTCACAACTCAATACACACAACGGCAGGATCAGATCCCACGCGAGTGGGGGACACCTCGGGGCGGAGGCCCGAGCACCGATCCTGCTCCACACCTCCACAACACTCAGGAGAACCGCATGGCACGTCTTGCCGGCGTTGACATCCCGCGCGATAAGCGCGTGGTGATCGCCCTTACCTACATCTACGGCGTCGGCCGTACCCGCTCGGTCGAGATCCTCAAGGCTACGGAGATCGACGAGAGCATCCGCGTGAAGGACCTCAGCGATGACCAGCTGATCGCCCTCCGCGACTACATCGAAGGCAACTACAAGGTGGAGGGTGACCTGCGCCGCGAGGTCGCCGCAGACATCCGCCGCAAGGTCGAGATCGGCTCCTACGAGGGCATCCGCCACCGTCGTGGCCTCCCGGTCCGTGGTCAGCGCACCAAGACCAACGCCCGTACCCGCAAGGGCCCGAAGCGCACCGTCGCAGGCAAGAAGAAGGCCCGCTAAGCGCGGCCCCAGGGACTAGGAGAACACTTTCATGGCTGCACCCAAGGCCGCCGCGCGCAAGCCGCGCCGCAAGGAAAAGAAGAACATCGCGCTGGGCCACGCCCACATCAAGTCGACGTTCAACAACACGATCGTCTCGATCACCGACCCGTCCGGCGCTGTCATCAGCTGGGCATCGTCGGGTGGCGTGGGCTTCAAGGGCTCGCGCAAGTCGACGCCCTACGCCGCTGGAATGGCTGCCGAGTCGGCCGCCCGCCAGGCGCAGGAGCACGGCGTCAAGAAGGTCGACGTCTTCGTCAAGGGACCGGGCTCGGGTCGCGAGACCGCGATCCGTTCGCTGACGGCCGCCGGCCTCGAGGTCGGCTCGATCCAGGACGTCACGCCGCAGGCGCACAACGGCTGCCGCCCGCCGAAGCGCCGCCGCGTCTGATCCGGCTTGTTGAGCCGCTCGGTCCTTCGGGTCCGAGCGGCTCGACGCCCGCCAGCGCGGGCATCGACTCCCAAAACTCAAGACCTCACCCCACCACATGTCATATAGCGGGCATGTGATCGAAAGGAACACAGAGTGCTTATTGCACAGCGTCCCACACTGACCGAGGAAAAGATCGTCGAGAACCGTAGCCGGTTCATCATCGAGCCTCTGGAGCCCGGCTTCGGATACACGATCGGCAACGCGCTTCGTCGCAGCCTGCTGTCGTCGATCCCCGGCGCCGCGGTCACCAGCGTTCGCATCGACGGCGTGCTGCACGAGTTCAGCACCATCCCCGGCGTGAAGGAGGATGTCACCGAGATCATCCTCAACATCAAGCAGCTCGTGGTCTCGTCGGAGCGCGACGAGCCCATCACCGCTTACCTGCGCAAGACCGGTTCGGGCGAAGTGACCGCCGCTGACATCTCGGCTCCGGCCGGTGTCGAGGTCCAGAACCCCGAGCTCGTCATCGCGACGCTCAACGAGACGGCGAAGTTCGAGCTCGAGCTCACGATCGAGCGTGGCCGCGGCTACGTCTCGGCGACGCAGAACCGCAACGAGTATGCCGAGGCCGGTCAGATCCCGATCGACTCGATCTACTCGCCGGTGCTCAAGGTCAGCTACCGCGTCGACGCCACCCGTGCGGGTGAGCGCACCGACTTCGACAAGCTCGTCCTCGACGTCGAGACCAAGTCCGCCATCAGCCCCCGCGACGCCGTCGCTTCGGCTGCGAAGACGCTCACCGAGCTGTTCGGTCTCGCCCGCGAGCTGAACGTCGAGGCTGAGGGCATCGAGATCGGCCCGGCACCGGTGGAGGCAGTGAACTCCAGCGAGCTGTCGATGCCGATCGAGGACCTCGACCTCTCCGTCCGCTCGTACAACTGCCTGAAGCGTGAGGGCATCAACACTGTTTCCGAGCTCGTCGCCCTGTCGGAGACGCAGCTCATGAACATCCGCAATTTCGGCCAGAAGTCGGTCGACGAGGTGCGCGACAAGCTCATCTCGCTCGGTCTGTCGCTCAAGGATTCGGTGCCCGGTTTCGACGGCGCCCACTTCTACGGCGGCAGCGAAGACGAGTCCTTCTGATACCCGACCTTTCTGACCAGGAGTTAGACGATTATGCCCAAGCCCACTAAGGGTCCCCGCCTCGGAGGCGGCCCCGCACACGAGCGCCTGCTGCTTGCCAACCTCGCGGCGGCTCTGTACACCCACAAGTCGATCAAGACGACCGAGACCAAGGCCAAGCGCCTGCGTCCGCTCGCCGAGCGCCTGATCACCTTCGCCAAGCGCGGAGACCTGCACGCTCGTCGTCGCGTTCTCTCGGTCATCGGCGACAAGAGCGTCGTGCACACGCTCTTCGCCGAGATCGCACCGCTGGTCGCAGACCGTGAGGGTGGCTACACCCGCATCACGAAGGTCGGCAACCGCAAGGGTGACAACGCCCCCATGGCAGTGATCGAGCTCGTTCTCGAGCCCGTCACCCCCAAGGCGAAGTCCACCAAGAAGGCTGCCAAGGCTGAGAAGCCGGCCGAGGTCGTCGAGGAGGCTCCCGCTGAGGAGGCTCCCGTCGAGGAGGCTCCGGCAGACGAGACCGTCGAGGCCGGCGCCGAGTCGCAGGCCGAGGGTGAGGCAGCCGAGGCTGCCGCCGAGGACGCTGTCGAGAAGAAGTCCGAGTAAGCACCTCGCTCACTCGAAGAAGCCCGCCGCCCCGTGAGGGACGGCGGGCTTCTTCGTGTATCCGGCGCCTGGACTCAGCGTGCGCGCAGATCCTTGCGCAGGATCTTGCCGGATGCCGACTTGGGAATGGCGTCGATGAACTCGACCTGCCTCACCTTCTCATGAGGCGCGACATGGGCGGCGACGTGCGCCATCACCGCATCCGCGTCGAGGTCTGTTCCCTGCTGCGCGACCACGAACGCCTTGGGCACCTCCTGCCCATCCGCGTCGGGCACGCCGATCACGGCCGCATCGGCGATGGCCGGATGCTCGAGCAGGACCGCCTCGAGCACGGCCGGCGCGACCTGGTAGCCCTTGTACTTGATGAGCTCCTTGAGACGGTCGACGATCCGGAAGATGCCGTCGTGCGTCACCGTCGCGACGTCGCCGGTGTGAAGCCAGCCGTCGCTGTCGAGCATCTCGGCCGTCGCATCCGGCCGGTTGAGGTATCCGGCCATCACCTGGGGACCGCGGATCAGGAGCTCGCCGGGTTCGCTGGCGCCCTCGGCCGGCGCAGTGACATCGGAGCCGTCCTCCGCGACGAGACGCGCCTCCGTGTTCGCGAGCAGCATCCCCACGGACGAGCGGTCGATGTCCGGGCGGTCGTACGGGATCGCGTGCGTGACCGGGCTCGTCTCCGTCATTCCGTAGCCCTGACAGACCGTGCACCCCAGCCGATCGGCCACTGCGGATGCGAGAGCGCCGTCGAGCGGAGCAGCCCCGAGAAGATGACCTTGATCGCGGAGGTGTCGTACTGATCGATGAGCGGATGCTTCGCGAGCGCGACGGCGATCGGCGGCGCGATGAAGACCCAGCTCGTCCGGTGCTCCTGTACGACCCGGAGGAACTCCGTCAGGTCGAACTTCGGCATCGTGACCAGAGCCGCGCGCTGGCGCAGCGCGAAGTTCAGCAGCACCGTCATCCCGTAGATGTGGAAGAACGGCAGGACGGCGAGTACTCGGTCGTCGTCACCGAGAGAGATCGTCGAGCGGCACTGGCTGACGTTCGCGATCAGGTTGCGGTGGGTCAGCATGACGCCCTTGGGCCGGCCGGTCGTTCCCGAGGAGTAGGGGAGTACGGCGAGATGCGTCGCCGGGTCGAAGCTCACTTCGGGAGCGGGGCGACCCTCGCCGAGCAGGGCAGGCAGCGATGGATGCCCCTCGGCGCCGTCGAGGACGATCACGTGGTCGTCGGCGAGTCCGACGGCGTCCGCGGCGGCCTTCGCGCCCGGCAGCAGCGGCGAGACGGTGATCAGCCACGTCGCCTCGGCATCGGTCAGCTGGTTCGCGATCTCCTCGGCCGTGTACAGGGAGTTGATCGTGGTCGCCGTCGCTCCTGCCCGCAGGATGCCGTGGAAGACCGTCGCGAAGGCGGGGATGTTGGGACAGAGGACCCCGACCTTCGTCCCGACGTCCACCCCTCGCGCTGCGAGCGCGCCCGCGAAGAGGTCGATCTGGGCGATCAGCTGACGGTAGGTCGTGGTGGCGCCGCTGACTCCGTCGACGAGGGCGACCGCGTCGAGACGGTCTTCCTCGACGTCTCCGAAGAGGAACTGGTGGATCGAGACCGCGGGGATCTCGACATCGGGATAGGAACTGCGCACCATGAGATCTCCTTCGATCCGGGTCATCGACGACGCCGTCTGATGCGATCCAGTGTCGCACAGGAGGAGACCCGGTCCCAGGAGTATGGAGGACACATGACCGAGGTGCCAGTGCGGCGGAGAGTAGGCTGATCCGGTGAGCGATGCAGAGACCCCGAGCAGAGGGCCTCGCGCCTATACGGCATTCATCGGAATCGGCCTGATCGCAGGCCTCCTCTCCGGCCTCTTCGGCGTCGGCGGCGGCACAGTGATCGTTCCGCTGCTCGTGCTCTTCCTGCATTTCAATCAGCGTCTCGGCGCCGGCACGTCGCTCGCCGCGATCGTCCCGACGGCGACGGTGGGCGTGATCTCCTACGCGATCAACGGAGCGGTGGCGTGGATCCCCGCTCTCATCCTGGCGGCAGGCGCCGTGGTGGGTGCGCAGATCGGCACGCGACTGCTGCCGAAGATCTCGCAGACGGTGCTGCGCTGGTTCTTCGTCGGCTTCCTGGTGATCGTGATCGTGAGCCTGTTCCTGGTCGTCCCTTCGCGCGATGCCGAGTTCGAGCTGGAGCTGCTCAACGGGCTCGCGCTGCTCGCGGTCGGAGTCGGCACCGGAGTCCTCGCCGGTCTGATCGGTGTCGGCGGGGGCGTGATCGTGGTGCCCGTGCTGATGCTCGCATTCGGCACGAGCGACCTCGTGGCCAAGGGCACGTCGCTGCTCATGATGATCCCGACCGCGATCTCGGGCACCATCGGCAACCTGCGCAATCACAACGTCGATCTCGTCGCCGCGGCGATCGTCGGGGTCTCCGCCTGCACGACCACCGCGCTCGGAGCCTGGCTGGCCACTCTGATCGACCCCACGGTGGGCAACATGCTGTTCGCGGCATACCTCGTGGTGATCGCGGTGCAGATGGCGATGAAGGCGATCAAGGGGCGCACGAAGAAGGACTGAACGCCCTTAGTTCCGGCTTGCGGGCACCGTGCCCCATGACCGAGAAAGTAGGATCGAGGGGTGGCAGTCAACCAAGATCTGGTCGGCCGGGAGTTCCCGCCGACGTCCCCCTACCTCGTCGGCCGTGAGAAGGTGCGTGAGTTCGCGCGTGCCGTCTTCGCCGATGCACCGCAGCACACCGACGTCGAGGCGGCTCGCGCAGCCGGTTTCGCCGACGTCGTCGCGCCCCCGACGTTCGCGATGGTCATCCAGGACCACACTCTCCAGCAGCTCCTCGCCGAACCGGACTCCGGCATCGTCCTGGCGCGCACGATCCACGCCGAGCAGAAGTTCGCGTACTCGCGCCCCATCGTCGCGGGTGACGAGCTCACAGGTCGACTGCGCGTGACCGGCATCCGCATGATGGGCGGCAACGCCATGATCACCAGCGCGGCCGAGATCACGGATGCCGACGGCGAGCACGTCGTCACCGCCACCAGCGTGCTGCTGGTCGGCGCGGAAGAAGGAGCCGAGTGATGCCGTTCGCTGTCGGAGACGTCGTCGCGGAGCGCACCGTCCATCTCACCCGCGAATCGCTCGTGCGGTACGCAGGAGCATCGGGTGACTTCAATCCGATCCACTACCGGGACGACATCGCCGCCGAGGTGGGTCTGCCGGGAGTGCTCGCGCACGGCATGCTCACGATGGGCATCGCGTCGTCGGTGGTCGTCGCGGCTCTCGAACCGGGAACGCGGATTCTCGACTACGGCGTGCGCTTCACCAAGCCGGTCGTGGTGCACCCGACCGAGGGAGCGGACCTCCACGTCATCGCGACCGTCGGTGCCGTCGACGACGAGTCGACTCGGATCGATCTCAAGGTCACGTTCGCTGAGACGACGGTCCTCGTCAAGGCGCAGCTGCGCGTCGCCTCCTGATGGGCGGCGCTGTGCACGAGGTCGAGCCGCTGAGGCTCGCGACTCTCACGACCCTGCGCACGGGAGGCGCCCCGGAGCGCATGCTCGAGGCATCGACCACGGCGGAGCTGATCGACGCGCTCACCGATGTATGGTCACGCGGCGACGAGTGGTTCGTGCTGGGCGGAGGATCCAACCTGTTCATCGGCGACGAGTCGTTCGAGGGGACGGTCATCCGCGTCCTCACCCGCGGCATCGAGGAGCTGCCCTCGCCGCACGCGGGACGCATCAGGCTGCGTGTGCAGGCGGGGCATGGCTGGGACGAACTCGTCGCCTATGCGGTCGAGCACGGTTACGCCGGTCTCGAGGCGATGAGCGGCATCCCGGGCACCGTCGGCGCCTCACCCGTGCAGAACATCGGGGCGTACGGGCAGGAGATCCAGGAGACCCTGGTCGAGGTCGAGCTGATCGACGAGGCCACCGGCGAGGTGTCGGTGGTGCCGGCATCCGAACTGGGGCTCGGTTTCCGCACTTCCGTGCTCAAGCATCACTACGGCAGCGTGCCGCAGCGTCGGGCCGTCATCCTGTCGGTCACGGTCGACCTTCTCGTCGCTGACGAGCGGGTGGTGCGCGGCGAGCAGCTCAGGAGGGCGCTGGGTCTGGACTCCGACGCCCCGGTGCCGCTGACCTGGGTGCGCGAGCGGATCCTCGCCACCCGCGCCTCGAAGGGGATGCTGCTCGACGAGAACGATCCGGACACCCATGGCGTCGGCTCGTTCTTCCAGAACGCGATCGTGCCGGAGGTCGTGGCCCGTGCTCTGCCGCCCGAGTGCCCGCGGTGGCCGGTGACCCCGGATCTGGATACCGTCACGGTGATCCCGCTCGCCTCGTACGACGGGTATGTCCCTCCCGCCAAGCCGGAGGCCCCCGACGTCAAGGTGAGCGCAGCGTGGCTGATCGAGCAGGCCGGAATCCGCAAGGGGTTCAAGCTGCCGCGCTCGCGCGCCTCGGTCTCGACGAAGCACGCGCTCGCCCTCACCAACCGGGGCGGGGCGACAGCGGCCGAGGTCTCGGAGCTCGCACGATTCATCCAGAGCCGCGTCCATTCGGAGTTCGGTCTCGTGCTGCAGCCGGAGCCCGTGCTGCTCGGCGTCGAGCTCTGAGTCGCGACGCAGCGAGCCCGCGCCCGCCTGACAACGTCGCCCGTTCGCCGTACACTCGCGGCATGAGCGGACTGATCCCGTACCTGCTGTTTCCCGGAAACGCGGCCGAAGCGCTGGAGCACTACCGTGACGTCTTCGGAGGAGAGCTTCAGCTCGTCGACTATGCCAGTGCGGGTCGTGCAGACGGTCCGGCCGATGCGGTCGCCCACGGGCAGCTCTCAGGACCGGTCGAACTGGCGGGAGCGGATGCCGGCGCGGACGACGATGCCGTGCAGATGAGCGGGATGTTCCTCTCTCTGCTCGGCACCGCCGACGCGTCGACGCTGACGAGCTGGTTCGACCGGCTGTCAGAGCACGGCCGAGTGACCGACGCCCTGCAGAAGCGCGTGTGGGGTGACTACGACGGCACCGTCACCGACCGCTACGGCATCCGCTGGCTGATCGGCTTCCACGACGAGGACTGATCTCGTCGCAGACCGGCCTCAGGCGAACAGACGCTGCAGTCGCTGCACACCCTCGAGGAGCTGGTCGTCGCCGAGCGCGTACGACATGCGGATGTACCCGGAGGGACCGAATGCCTCGCCCGGGACGACGGCCACCTCGGCCTGCTCGAGGATGAGGTCGGCGAGCTCGAGCGAGGTCGTCGGCGTCTTGCCGCCCCACGTGCGTCCGAGCAGACCCTGCACGTCGGGGTAGACGTAGAAGGCGCCCAGCGGGTTCGGCACCACGAGTCCGTCGATCTTCGACAGTTCGGACACGATGAGGCGGCGGCGGCGGTCGAACGCCTCGCGGAACTGCTCGGCTTCGGTCTGGGGCCCGTTGAGGGCAGCGATCGCCGCCTTCTGTGCGACGTTGTTGACGTTGCTCGACAGGTGGGACTGCAGGTTCGCGGCGACCTTGATGGCATCCGCCGGTCCGACCATCCAGCCCACGCGCCAGCCGGTCATGGCGTAGGTCTTCGCGACGCCGTTGACGAGGATCGTCTGCCCCGCCACCGCGGGCACGGCCTCGACGATGGAGGTCGCCTTGACGCCCTCATAGGTGAGGTTCTGGTAGATCTCGTCGGAGATGACCCAGATGCCGTGCTCGAGTGCCCACTCGCCGATCGCCGCCGTCTCCTCGGCCGTGTACACGGATCCGGTGGGGTTGGAGGGCGACACGAACACGAGCGCGGTCGTGCGCTCGGTGCGTGCGGCCTCGAGCTGGTCGACGGTGACCTTGTAGTCCTGATCGGCGCCCGCGAAGACCTCGACCGGCGTGCCGTCCGCAAGACGGATCGCCTCGGGGTAGGTCGTCCAGTACGGCGCAGGCAGAAGCACTTCGTCGCCCGGGTTCACCACGGCCTGGAACGCCTGGTAGACCGACTGCTTGCCGCCGTTGGTCACGATGACCTGGCTCGGCGAGACCTCGAGGCCGGAGTCACGCAGCGTCTTCGCGGCGATCGCCTCGCGCAGCGCGGGCAGGCCCGGAGCCGGGGTGTACCGGTAGCTGGCGGGATCGGCGAGCGCCTCGGCGGCCGCGTCGACGATGAACTGCGGGGTCGCGAAATCGGGCTCGCCGGCGGCGTACGAGATGATCGGCTTGCCTTCGGCCTTGAGCGCCTTGGCCTTGGCGTCGACCTTGAGGGTCGCGGATTCGGCGATGGCGGAGAGCTTGCGGGAGAGAGGAGCGCGTTCGGTCACGACTACGAGCGTACCCGGGTCGACCCCGCCGATGACGGGTGAATGGTCGTCAAGAATCACGGTTTTTTCGTGCTGATGCTCTCCGCTCAGGCGGTGTGCATGCCGTGCGCGCGCGCGACGGCATCCAGGGTGATGCGGCCGCCCTGGACGTTGAGGCCCTGGGCCAGTGCGGCGTCGTCGGCTGCTGCACGCTCCCACCCCTTGCCGGCGATCGCCGAGACATAGGGGAGCGTGGCGTTGGTCAGTGCGCGCGTGGCCGTCTCGGGCACTGCGCCCGGCATGTTCGCGACGCAGTAGTAGATGGAGTCGTGCACTGCGAACGTCGGGTCGTCGTGCGTCGTGGGGCGCGAGCCTTCGAAGCATCCGCCCTGGTCGATGGCGATGTCGACCAGCACGGATCCGGGCTTCATGGTCGCGACCATGTCGTCGGTCACGAGCTTCGGCGCCGCAGCCCCGGGGATGAGCACGGATCCGATGACCAGGTCGGCCGTCGCGAGCTCTTCGGCGATGTCGTACCGGCTCGACGCGCGAGTCTGCAGAGCACCGCCGTAGCGGTGCTCGAGCTCGCGGAGTCGCGGCAGCGAGATGTCGATGACGGTCACCTGTGATCCGAGCCCGAGCGCGTTCGCGGCCGCGTGCTCACCGGCGACACCGCCGCCGATCACGACGGTCTTGGCGCGCGGGGCGCCCGCGATGCCTCCCATGAGCACGCCCCGTCCTCCTGCGGATCGCATGAGGGAGTAGGATCCCATCGTCACGGACAGGCGCCCCGCGATCTCGCTCATCGGCACGAGCAGAGGGAGGCTGCGGTCGGGCAGCTGCACCGTCTCGTAGGCGACGGCGGTGGTGCCCGCGTCGACGAGCGCCGTGGTCAGCGCTCGGTCGGCGGCGAGATGCAGGTAGGTGAAGAGGGTGAGATCCGAGCGCAGGAACCCGTACTCCTGGGCGATCGGCTCCTTGACCTTGATGAGCAGCTCCGCCTCGCCCCAGGTCTCCTCGGCGGTGTCGACGATCTCGGCACCGGCTATCCGGTAGGCCTCATCGGAGATGCCTGAACCGACGCCCGCTCCGGACTGCACGAGCACGCGGTGGCCCTCGTGCACCAGACGGTCTGCGCCTGCGGGGGTGAGCGCGGTGCGGTTCTCGTTGTTCTTGACCTCGGTCGGCACGCCGATCTTCATCGATCCTCCAAGTGACGGTTGCGTGAGTGCATTTCAGAATCGCAGAAACTTCGATCATTCGACAGAATGCCTGAAGAAGATTCGCGCTTGGGGTGATTCCTGCATAATCGTTCGCATGGAGACGTCACCCGAAACCCCTCAGCCGAACACCCTTCGGGCACCGGCTCTCGACGCCATCGACGCGAGGATCGTACAGCTGCTGAGCGCGGACGGTCGGATGACGAACGCCGAGCTCGCGGGTCACCTCGGAGTCGCACCGTCGACCGCGCACGCGCGTCTGCGCGCACTCGTCGAACGCGGAGTCATCAGCGGCTTCCATGCCAGCGTCGACGAGCGGAAGCTGGGCGCCGGCCTGCAGGCCATCATCGGAGTGAGCCTTCGGCCTAGCGCTCGGCGCGAGAGCATCGTCGAGTTCGCCGACCGTGTGCGCGCTCTCCCCCAGGTGATCCAGGTCTTCTTCCTCGGCGGGGATGACGACTTCCTGCTGCACATCGCGGTGGCCGACTCATCGGAGATGCGCGAGTTCGTGCTCGAGCATCTGTCGGCCCAGAGCAGCGTCGCCTCGACCAGGACCAGCATCGTGTTCGACTATCACCGCAACTCGGTGGCTGCGTCGTTCCGCTGACACGCACGACGGCTGGCGGCGCGCCGCTGTCGCGGCCGCACGCAACGTATATTGCATGGCTCCTGGCGCGAACCTAGGGTGAGGGCGGGGACGGAGCAGCCGATGCGCACGCGGCGGGCTTCCGCTGGGGGTTGCGATGGGGCGAATGATCGACGACGCGGAGTTGGCCGGCTGGCTCGCCCGGCTCTCGGGTGGACTGTGGTCGTCATCGATCGGAGGCGCCGAGGCGTTCGCGTTTCCCTCGTGGTTCTCCGAGCAGGTCATTCGCCTCGACGGTCGAATCGGCATGCTGCAGCTGTCGAACTTCGGCGCGATGAAGGCCGACGACCCGGATGCGTTCGAGGCGGCGCTGCTTCGCAGGTCCATCGGCTCGACCATGCTCTACAGCACCCTCGAGACGGCGCACACCGTGAGCTACGAGCGAGCGATCGCCGAGGGCGAGGACATCATCATCGTCGGGATGGTGCAGCAGGGCGGGCAGCGCCTGAACACCGCGGCGGGGGTGCAGGCCATGGGCGTCGGCCGCGTCGGCTTCATGTCGAGCCTGGGCCCATCGGCCGTCGAGCAGTTCGGGGTCACCAACTCGACCGGGGTCGTCGTTCCCGTGGCGGCCCTCCCCGGCTATCGGCACGTCCTCGCTCGAGGGGCCGACATGTTCCCGGACACCCCACTCACCCGGGCAGCGGGAGCCTCACTCGCGCGGATGCTGTTCGAGTGGGCGCAGGATCCGGATCAGGGTCAGGGGGCGCTCGCCGGCACCGAGGCGGCGCTGATCGCGCTCGTGCGAGGGCTCTTCCGACAGTTCCCCGGCGACGGCGAGACCAGCCGGACGAGTGAGTTCCGCGCGGAGGCGGGGCGCATCATCGAGCGGCGGCATCGTGATCCGGCATTCGGCATCGCAGAGCTCGCCGCCGACCTGCACGTCAGCCGTCGCCAGCTGTTCCGCCTGTATGAAGGTGCCGACGAGAGCCCCGCGAACCGCTTGCTGCGTCGGCGTCTCGTGACGGCGCGCGAAGAGCTGCTGTCGACGCCCCCGCAGGACCTTGCGGCGGTCGCAGCCCGCTCCGGTTTCGCCGACGCGTCCGCGCTTCGGGCCCAGTTCTCCCGGCACGTGGGGCACAGTCCCAGTGCCTTCCGCCTCGCGGCCCGCACGCAGCCGCCGCGTCTCGCCGAGGCGATGCTGCTCAGCGACGAGCAGTCCGCCCCCACCGCCTGACCGAGGCCGGCCCATCGGGCCGACCCGGTCGGGGCTGTCCGTCGCGGACCGACGCGCGCGCCCGCGCGGGCCTGCCGTGTGCTGTCCGGCTGCTTCGCCGACCCCGACAGAGAGTGACACATGTTCGCGAATCTGGTGCCAACGCGGGTTCTGCGTGCCGGGCCGAGCGCACCGGGTGACGCAACGTCCTGCGGCGCTTCCGGATCGTCGGAGCCGCTCCTAACCTGAACCTGCCCGTGTCCCCAGGCGGGCCATGACGGCAGATCGCGACGGAGCTCCGCTCCTGGCGCATCGGCCGTCACGGCTTCCGGACGCGGCGGGATCGCCCGTCCGGAAGTTCGGGGGACAGGCGCGAAAGCGTCGGGCATGACGGACCACCTGCGCGAGGGCGCGGGTGGACGTGCGGGTGCTTCGGTCAGGGGAGACCGGGGCACCCGCGAATCCCCCTCGGCGTCACGCGCCGAACGAGGAAGGCAGCGCGCAGTAGTCGGCGAAACGCCGCGTCGGAGCCGCCGGGTCCGTCACGTCGACGATCGCGCCGGCGATCGAGTGCGGGGACTCATCACCGGCGAGCTGCCACACGATGAAGTTCCAGAGGCCCCTCGCCGTCGGGCTGAGCAGCGCTGCCGGGCCCGAGACGATCAGGACCGTCGCCGGATCGGAGCCGGCGCGGAACGGAGCGATCACGTCGCCGCGCAACGCCGCTTCATCGGCATCCGTGCTGTGCGCACGCTCGACGTGCTGCCCGGCGGCGGTCAGCGCCGTCGCGAGGTCGTCCGCCGCTCGACGCGAGCGCTCGGCATCCGCTCCGGCGACCGCGATCAGTCGGCGCCCTCGCGGGTAGAGGTGAAGGAACTCGGACGAGATGTCGGACCACACGTCGCTCATGTTCTCAGGCTACGCCCGCTGGCGGCGGCGGGCTCCGGCGGTCCTCCGCATCACGCACGAGGAGCCCCTCGGATGCCGCCATCGGCAGCCGAGGGGCTCCTCGTCAGAGTCTCAGGCCTCCTCGACGAGGAACCTGCTGTAGGCGCCGAGCGTGAGGAACGCCGGGAACTCCTCCTGCAGGGCGACGTCGCGGAACACCGAGGCGGCATCGTCGAACCTGTCGCCGTCGTGCCGGTCGACCTCGCCGAGGACCTCCGCGATCAGGCTCTCGACGTAGTCGGCGGTGATCGCGGTGCCGTCCTCGGTGGAGCGGTCCTGGTGGATCCACTGCCACACCTGCGAACGGCTGATCTCCGCCGTCGCGGCATCTTCCATCAGGTTGTCGATCGCCACGGCGCCAAGCCCTCGCAGCCATGCCTCGAGGTAGCGGATGGCCACCGACACGTTGTCGCGCACACCCTGCGCGGTGATCGGCCGCCCGATGTGCAGGTCGAGCAACTGCGACGCGGTCACCATGACCTCGGGGCGCTGGCGGCCGACCTGGTTCGGGTGGTCGCCGAGCACGGCGTCGAACTCGGCCAGTGCTGTGGGGATCAGATCGGGGTGCGCGACCCACGTGCCGTCGAAGCCGTCGCCGGCCTCGCGCTTCTTGTCGGCGGAGACCTTCTCGATCGCCCGCTCGGTCACCTCGGGGTCGCGGCGGTTCGGGATGAAGGCGCTCATGCCGCCGATCGCGTAGGCGCCCCGCTTGTGGCAGGTCTGCACGAGCAGCTCGGTGTACGACCGCATGAACGGCACCGTCATCGTGACCTCGCTGCGGTCGGGGAGCACGAAACGCGCGCCGCGGCCGCGGTAGTTCTTGATGATCGAGAAGATGTAGTCCCAGCGCCCGGCGTTGAGACCCGCGCAGTGGTCGCGCAGCTCGTAGAGGATCTCGTCCATCTCGAAGGCCGCGGGCAGGGTCTCGATCAGCACGGTCGCGCGGACGGTGCCGTGCGGGATGCCGATGTACTCCTCGCTGAAGGAGAACACGTCGTCCCACAGCTTCGCCTCCTCGCTCGACTCGATCTTCGCGATGTAGAAGTAGGGGCCCCGACCGTTCGCGATGAGCTCCTGCGCGTTATGGAAGAAGTACAGGCCGAAGTCGACGAGCGAGCCGGATGCCGCCGTGCGGCGCCCCGCGCGGTCGGTGAACTGCAGGTGCTTCTCCGGCAGATGCCAGCCACGCGGACGCATCACGATCGTCGGTGTGCGCTCGGCGGTGACGTGGTACTCCTTGCCTTCGGGGGAGCGGAAGGACAGCTCGCCGCGGATCGCGTCGCGCAGCGACAGCTGCCCCTCGACGACGTTCTTCCAGGTCGGACTCGTGGCATCCTCCTGGTCGGCGAGCCACACGCGAGCACCCGAGTTCAGTGCGTTGATCGTCATCTTCGGGTCGGTCGGACCCGTGATCTCGACGCGGCGGTCCTCGAGACCCGGCCCCGCGCCTGCGACCCGCCAGTCGGCATCCGCGCGGATGTGCGCGGTGTCGTCGCGGAAGCGCGGGTCGTGGCCGTTGCCGATCTCGAACCGACGGCGCATCCGGTCGGCGAGCCGATCGTGGCGGCGCGAGGCGAACCGGTGGTGCAGCTCGGTGAGGAACGCGGTCGCCTCGGGGGTGAGGATCTCGTCGTAGCGGTCGCGCAGCGGACCGGTGACCGCGATTGCCGGACCCTGCTGCGTGGTCTGGATCGGAGCCGTGGTCGGGCTGGTGGTCGGGGGAGCGGTGGGAGTGGTCATGATCGTGTGTCCTTCACAAGTGGCTCAGTGGAACTGCGCGGCTTCGGTGGAGCCGGCGAGGGCGAGGGTCGCGCTGTCGGGGTTGAGCGCGGTAGAGATGACGTCGAAGTAGCCGGTGCCCGCCTCGCGCTGGTGCTTGGTGGCGGTGTAGCCGTTCGCCTCCGCGGCGAACTCGGCCTCCTGCAGCTCGACGTACGCGCTCATGGCGCGATCGGCGTAGCCGCGGGCGAGGTCGAACATCGAGTGGTTCAGGGCGTGGAAGCCGGCGAGCGTGATGAACTGGAATTTGTAGCCCAGGTCAGCCAGCTCCTGCTGGAACGTCGCGATCTCGGCGTCCGACAGGTGACGCTTCCAGTTGAAGCTCGGTGAGCAGTTGTAGGCGAGCAGCTTGCCCGGGAACTCGGCATGGATCGCAGCGGCGAACTCACGTGCCAGCTCGATGTCGGGTTCTCCCGTCTCGACCCACAGCAGATCGGCGTACGGCGCGAATGCGAGGCCTCGGCTGATGACCGACTCGATGCCGGGGCGGATGCGGTAGAAGCCCTCGGTCGTGCGCTCGCCGGTGGTGAACTGCTGGTCGCGCTCGTCGACATCGCTGGTGAGCAGGTCGGCCGCGAGGGCATCCGTCCTGGCGATGATCACCGTCGGGACTCCGGCCACGTCGGCGGCGAGACGCGCGGCGTTCAGGGTGCGGATGTGCTGCTGCGTCGGCACGAGCACCTTTCCGCCGAGGTGGCCGCACTTCTTCTCGCTCGCGAGCTGGTCCTCCCAGTGGATGGCCGCGGCGCCGGCCTGGATCAGCGACTGCGCGAGCTCGTAGGCGTTGAGCGGTCCTCCGAAGCCCGCCTCGGCGTCGGCGACGATCGGCGCGAGCCAGTCCTGCGTGACGTCGCCCTCGGCGTGCTCGAGCTGGTCCTGACGGATCAGCGCGTTGTTGATGCGACGCACGACCGCCGGCACCGAGTTGGCGGGGTACAGCGACTGGTCGGGGTAGGTCTGACCGGCGAGGTTGCCGTCGGCCGCGACCTGCCAGCCCGAGAGGTAGATGGCCTTGAGGCCCGCCCGCACCTGCTGCACCGCCTGCCCGCCTGTGTAGGCGCCCAGTGCCCGGACGTAGTCCTCGGTGTGCAGCAGGTTCCACAGGTTCTCGGCTCCGCGGTGCGCGAGCGTCGCGTCCTCGCGGACCGAGCCGCGGACGCGGATGACGTCCTCTGCCGTGTACGTGCGCTCGACGCCGTCCCAGCGGGGATCCGTCTCCCAGATCTCCCGGAGCTCGGCGGCCGTCTGAACCTGGTCCCCGGCGCGCAGCCCTGCGGGGCGAGGGGTGTGGTTCTGGGCGGTGTTCGTCATGGTGTCTCCTCCGTTGGATGCCCGGACCGTGAAGCCGGGTGGCGTGTTTCCACTGTGTGTGAACTTCGCACCCGTCGATGGCCGATCGGGGAGTGAAGATCAGCCGAAATTCTGTTTCTGTGACAGAATCGGCCGCATGAGCACTCCAGCGGTCGAAGAAGACGCCGACGCCCTCACGATCGGACGCCGCATCCGTCAGCTGCGCACGGCGCGCGGGATGACCCTCGACGACCTCGCGGCGGCGGTCGATCGAGCGCCCAGCCAGATGTCCATGATCGAGACGGGCAAGCGCGAGCCCAAGCTCACGCAGCTGCAGTCGATCGCGCGCGCTCTCGGCGTCACGATCGACGCGCTGCTCGAGGGCGAGCCGCTCGATGAACGCAGTGCGATCGAGATCGCCCTCGAACGGGCCATGAAGGGGCAGACGTTCCAGGCTCTCGGCATCGAGCCCTTCCGGATCGCGAAGAGCATGCCGACGGACGCGCTCAGGGCCCTGCTCGCACTGCACGGCGAGATCGACCGGCTCAAGGATGAGCGCGCGGCCACTCCCGAGGAGGCCAGGCGCGCGAACGTCGAGCTCCGCCACCTCATGCGGCGGCAGGACAACCACTTCGCCGATCTCGAGACGAAGGCGGCGGAGATCCTCGCGGCGGTCGGGCACCCTGGCGGACCCCTCACCCAGCGGACGGCCTCCGAGATCGCCGCGTACCTCGGATTCACCCTGCACTACGCCCCGGACCTGCCGCAGACCACCCGCAGCGTCGCCGACCTCGCGAACGGACGTCTGTACCTCTCGAGCAGCGTCCCGGCCAAGGGGGATGCCCGGACCGCGGTGCTGCAAGCGCTGTCCAGCCGCATCCTCGGTCACTCCGAGCCGCGCAGCTATGCCGAGTTCCTGCGCCAGCGCGTCGAGACGAACTACCTCACCGGGGCGCTGCTGGTGCCGGAGGCCCACGTCGTGCCGGCGCTGAAGGATGCGAAGACGCGCAGGGCGATCTCGATCGAGGATCTGCGCGACGCGTACTCGGTGTCGTACGAGACCGCCGCGCACCGATTCACGAACCTCGCGACGCGCCACCTCGACATCCCCGTGCACTTCCTCAAGGTGCACGAGTCGGGCACGATCACGAAGGCGTACGAGAACGACGACGTGAACTTCCCGACCGATCGCCTCGGATCGATCGAGGGGCAGATGTGCTGCCGCCGATGGACCAGCCGCGTGGTGTTCGACGAGGACGACCGCTTCAACCCGTACTACCAGTACACGGACACGGGCAACGGCACCTACTGGTGCACGGCCCGCGTCGAGGCGTCGAGTGAGGGACTGCACTCGGTCAGCGTCGGCGTGCGATTCGACGACACGAAGTGGTTCGTCGGGCGCGACACCCCGCATCGCGGAGTCTCGAAGCACTCGGTCGAGGTGTGCTGCCGCCGGGCGCCCGCCGACCTCGAAGGGCGGTGGCGCGAGAACTCCTGGCCGAACGTCAGGACCCCGCGCACTCTGCTCGCCACGCTGCCGACCGGGGCCTTCCCGGGCGTCGACACGACGGATGTGTACGAGTTCCTCGAGGCGCACGCGCCGCGCTGAGCGCCCGCACGCGGCGTGGATCCCGGTCGCCTTCCTGTCACGAGGAGAGGGTTGAGCGAACAACGAACACCTGTTAGGTTTTCGCAGGTCGGAGCGCCGCGCTCGGCGGCGCCGTTCTCGATGAGGAGACACGATGAAGCGATGGATGAGCACGCTGGCGACGATCGGACTCGTGACTGCGGGCCTGACGGTCGCCGGGCCCGCGACGGCCGGCGGTGGACGCCCCGGCACCGATGACCTGAACCGCTGGGCGGTGGACACCTGGCACTCCCTCGACGCGATGACCGATGAGGAGACCGGCCTTCCCGCCGACAACGTGAGCGGCGACCTCGAGACGCCGAGCGCCTACACCTCGCCGACGAACATCGGCGGATACCTGTGGTCGACGGTCACGGCTCGCGACCTCGGAGTCATCAGCGACGAGGAGGCGCGCGATCGCATGTCGACGACGCTGGAGACGCTCGGAACCCTCGAGCGCAACGACGCCAGCGGCATGTTCTACAACTGGTACTCGCCGACGACCGGCGAGAAGCTCACGACATGGCCCGACTCGGGAGACCCGGTGCACCCGTTCCTCAGCACGGTCGACAACGGGTGGCTCGCCGCCGCACTGCGCATCGTCCGCGAAGCGGAGCCCGACCTCGCGCAGCAGGCGGACGCGCTGTACGACTCCATGGACTTCGCGGCGTTCTTCGACCCCGAAGGCGCGGCAGGACTCCCTGCAGGAACGAACCGCGGGGGCTTCTGGGATGCGGCTCCGCCGGACTGCAGCGTCGAGGCGCCGATGTACAACGGCTCGGGGGACACCGCGTTCTACACGTGCCACCACTACGACACGACCGTGAGCGAGAGCCGCATCGCGACCTACCTCGGCATCGCGAACGGTCAGATCCCGGCCACGGCCCTGTACGGCACGCATCGCACGATGCCTCCCGGGTGCGACTGGGCGTGGCAGGAGCAGCTCCCCCAGGGCGAGTACCGCACCTATGACGGCGTCGAGGTGTGGGAGGGCGCCTACGCATATGACGGGATGTCGTTCGTGCCGAGCTGGGGTGGCAGCATGTTCGAGTCGCTGATGCCCGACCTGCTCGTGCCGGAGACCACGTGGGGTCCGCGTTCGTGGAAGCTCAACCACCCGATCACCGTCGCCGTGCAGAAGCAGCACGGGCTGGACGAGGCCGGATACGGCTATTGGGGCTTCTCACCCGCGAGCGACCCGTTCGGCGGGTACGCGGAGTACGGGGTCGACGTAGCCGGGATGCGGGCGGACGGGTACACCTCGGACGCGGAGAAGACCGACGTCGACATCGACAGGCCCGGATGCACCACGGGCACCGATCCCGCTCCGGAGTTCGGTGACGGGGTCGTGACGCCGCATGCCGCGTTCCTGGCGCTTCCGTATGATCGCACGGGCGCGCTCGACAACCTGCGCGGCATCGAGACGGACCTCGGCGCCTACGGCCCCGGCGGGTTCTTCGACGCGGTGGCGGTGAAGAGCGGCACGATCGCCGAGCGCTATTTGTCGCTCGACCAGTCGATGATCATGGCCGCGATCGGCAACGAGCTCACGAAAGATACACTCAAGGACTACTTCGTGGATCGCGACATGGAGCAGCGCCTGCGGCCCGCCATGCGGCAGCAGGTGTTCGGCTCGTCGTGGGGAACGGGGAACGGCCACCACGGCTGAGGTCCGCGCGTTCGCGCCGAGAGACAGGACGGGCGCATGAGCACGGATGAGCAGCCGATGGCGGCGCGACGGCCTCGCGGTCCCTACGCCACCGGCCAGGCGCGCAGGCAGGCGATCGTCGACGAAGCGCTCGCGGTGTTCTCCCGCACGGGATTCCACGGTGGATCCCTGCGGGAGATCGCGAAGCGCGTCGGTGTGACGCCGACCGGCCTGCTGCACCATTTCGCGGGCAAGGAGGAGCTCTTCGCCGAGGTGCTCCACCAGCGTGACGAGAAGGTACGAGAGGCGGCGGGCGACCCTGCCGAGCACACCCTGATCGAACAGGCCACGCGCGTCGTCGCGCACAACCAGACCTCGCGGGGTCTCACCGCGCTCTACGCGATCGTCTCGGCGGAGGCCACAGACCCCGACCACCCGTCGCACGCCGACTTCGCCGCCCGATACCGCGAGCGCGCCGTGGCCGCAGAAGAGATCCTGCGGCGAGGTCAGGCCGACGGAGAGGTGCGCGAGGACATCGACCCCGCTCGGGCGGCCCGGCTGATCAGCGCGGTCATGGACGGCATCCAGCTCCAGTGGCTCCTCGACGATTCCGTCGACATGGTCCCGCTCTTCGAGGAGTTCGTCGGGCGCTACCTCCACCCCGCCGAACGACGGCCCGACTGAAGGGCGCGCGGATGGCGGAGGCCCGGCATCCGCCCACTCCGCCGGGCGGGGACCGCCGGCCGTTCGGTCGAGGACCCCGGTTCAGTCCCGTGCGGTCTGCAGCAGCGTCCACAGCTCGGCGCGGGCGGGGAACGACGAGAGGTCGCTTCCCAGGAGCGCTCCGGCCTGGGCGATCCGCGACCGCAGCGTGTGGCGGTGCACACCGAGTGCCGCCGCCGCAGGATCCGCCTTCGCATCGTGCTCGAGCCAGGTGCGCAGCGACCGTTCGAGGTCGCCGCCGGATCGCGCGTCGTGGTCGCGGATCGGCGCGAGTCGCGATTCGGCGACCAGTCGGGCCTCATCCGTGGCCAGTGCGCTGAGGATGCTGGATCCGGCGGCATCGGCGAAGTGGAACACCCCGGCGCCGGACTGCTGGCGCAGCGCCGCGAGCGCCTGTGCGTGGGCTCGGGAGAACGCGTCGTACGACTCTGACCCCGACGCGCCGATGCGGATGCCGAACCGGGTGGCGACCTCGTCGAGCAGTGCGTCATCGGCCATGGACAGGCAGAGCACCACGCCCTCGGATGATTCGGCGAGGAAGCTGGCGGTGCCGTGCTCGGCCCTGCGCCGATCCCACCAGTCGGCGAACGGGCCGGTCGGAGCATCCGCGGCGATCGCGACCACCACGGGTGCAGAGGGCATCGAGCCGAGGACCTTCCGCGCGAGGGACGGATCGTCGTCGAGCAGCGAGCTCAGCAGCTGCGAGTTCAGCCGACGTTTGCTGCGGGCGAGCTGGTCGCTCTGCTCGAGCGCGAGTCCGGCCATCGCGATCACCGATGTCACGACCGTGCGCGCCTCGGCGTCGAGCGCATCGACAGCCAACGCGATCACCCCGCGCAGGTGTCCGCCGCGCCCCACCGTGAAGAGCGTGAACGTCTGATCGTCGATCGTGAGCGACTGCCCGGCCTCGAGCCCACGGGTGAGGATCTCGGTGACCCGTTCGCCGAGCTCGGTCAGTCGTCCTGCAGTGACGGCCGATCGGGGGTGCGACAGCTGCAGGGCGCCGGACGCGTCGTACATTCCGGCCCAGACATCCAGGCGACGGCCGAGCTCTGCGACGGTCGCGTCGAGTCCGCGGGGGCGCAGCGCGGCCAGTGCGAGTGCGCGCTGGGTGTCGAGCGCCCACGACCTGCGGGCGTAGGCCTGCGCCGCGATCGCTTCGGAGTGCGCGCGGGCGACGGCGATGAAGGGCGTGCGATAGGGGACTTCGAAGAGGGGGATCCCGCGGCGTGCGCACTCGAGGATCAGCTCGTCGGGGATCGCGGCACGGTGCACGTCCGTGCCGAATCCGAGGCCGAGCACCCCGCGATCCGCCAGCCGCCCGACGTAGACGTCGAAATCGGTGCCGACGTCGAACTGGGTGCCCGTCGTCAGCAGTGCGAGGTCCTCGGCGAGGAACGGCGTCGGGTCGGCGAGGTCGGAGCTGTGCACCCACCGCAAGGGGCGATCGAGGGCGCCGTCCGGAAGGCCGTCCGCGTCCGAGATCAGCACGAGCCCGAGATCGCGGCGCCGGAAGAGAGCGCGCAGCGTGGGCTGTTCGGCGTCGTCCATGCGCTGCGGTCCTCTCGGCATCCGGATCAGCGCTTATACGGTCGGGCGATGATCTCTCCCAGATTGTACAGCCGGGCGAATGCGCCGACGTCGGATGCGGTCGTACGCTCACGGACATGGCTCTCCTCGACACCGCAGCTGTTGCAGTCCCGCTCGGCGGACCCGACCTCCCCCAGGAGCGTCGTCTCGTCACCGACCTTCCCGGCCCCCGCTCGGCCGAGATCCTCGCCCGCAAGGCCGATGCCGTCGCCGCCGGCGTCGGGCACACGGTTCCCGTCGCGGCCGTCGCCGCCGGCGGGGGAGTGGTCGTGGATGCCGACGGCAACTCGCTGATCGACCTCGGCTCCGGCATCGCCGTGACGACCGTCGGCAACGCGCACCCCAAGATCGCCGCAGCCGTGGCCGCGCAGGCCGCGCAGTTCACGCACACCTGCTTCATGATCTCGCCGTACGAGTCGTACATCGGTGTCGCCGAAGCGCTCAACCGCCTCACTCCCGGCGACTTCGCCAAGAAGAGCGCCCTGTTCAACTCCGGCGCCGAGGCTGTCGAGAACGCGATCAAGATCGCCCGCAAGCACACCGGTCGCCAGGCCGTCGTCGCCTTCGACCACGGCTACCACGGCCGCACCAACCTCACCATGGCGCTGACGGCGAAGTCGATGCCGTACAAGAGCGGCTTCGGCCCGTTCGCCCCCGAGGTGTACCGTGCGCCGATGTCGTACCCGTTCCGCGACGGTCTCGACGGCGCAGAGGCCGCCGCCCGCGTGATCCTGCAGCTCGAGAAGCAGATCGGCGCCGACAACCTCGCCGCCGTCATCATCGAGCCGATCCAGGGAGAGGGCGGCTTCATCGTCCCGGCGGAGGGCTTCCTCCCGGCGATCGCCTCGTGGTGCCGCGCGAACGGCGTCGTGTTCATCGCCGACGAGGTGCAGACCGGCTTCGCCCGCACCGGCCACATGTTCGCGAGCGAGATCTTCGGCATCGAGCCCGACCTCATCACCACCGCCAAGGGCATCGCGGGCGGTCTGCCGCTCGCCGCCGTCACGGGGCGCTCCGAGATCATGGACGCCTCGCACGCAGGCGGCCTCGGCGGCACCTACGGCGGAAACCCGATCGCCTGCGCTGCGGCGCTCGCCGCGATCGATGTGTTCGAGAACGACGGCGTGATCGAGCGCGCTCGCGAGATCGGCGAGATCCTCACGGCACGCCTCGGAGCCATGCAGGAGAAGGACACCCGCATCGGAGACATCCGCGGCCACGGCGCCATGATCGCCGCCGAGTTCGTCGACCCCGAGACCAACGCGCCCGACGCCGCCCTCACCTCCGCGGTCGCCAAGGCCTGCGTCGCGCAGGGCGTCATCGTCCTGACGTGCGGCACCTACGGCAACGTCATCCGGTTCCTCCCGCCGCTCTCGATCGGCGACGACCTCCTGAACGAGGGCCTCGACGTCGTCGCGGCCGCGCTCGCCGCCACCGCGGGCTGACAGACCAGCAGCCGCGGTTCGTCCGCGACTGCCACCACACGTCCGGCCGCGACGAGGATCGGGGGATTTCGAGTCGCGGCCGGCACAACCTTTCCAATGAAGGAGAAGCAGATGGCTGAGATCACTCGCGACGTGCTGATCGTCGGAGCCGGAGCCGCAGGGCTCACGGCGGCGAACGACCTGCGCAAGGCCGGCCTGTCGGTCGCCGTACTCGAGGCGCGTGACCGCGTCGGCGGACGACTGTGGACCGACGTCATCGACGGCGCCATGCTCGAGATCGGCGGCCAGTGGGTCTCGCCCGACCAGGACGCCCTGAAGGACACCATCGACGAGCTGGGGCTCGAGACCTACAGCCGCTACCGCGAGGGCGACAGCGTCTACGTCGGTCCGGACGGGCAGACGCATCGCTTCACCGGCGAGATGTTCCCGGTGTCCGCTGAGACCGAGGCCGTCATCGCCGAGATCACCGAGCGCCTCGACGCCATGGTCGCCGAGATCGACCCCGACCGCCCGTGGGAGCACCCGCTCGCGAAGGAATGGGACTCGATCACCTGGGACGCCTGGCTGCGTGTGCAGACCGACGATGACGAGGCCGTGCGCAATCTCGCCTTCGCCACCGGCTCCGCGATGCTCACCAAGCCGACGCACTCGTTCTCGCTGCTGCAGTCGCTGCTCATGGCGGCATCCGCCGGGTCGTACTCCAACCTCGTCGACGCCGACTTCATCCTCGACAAGCGGGTGGTGGGCGGTCTGCAGAAGGTGCCGCTGCTGCTCGCCGAGCGCCTGGGCGACGACGTCATCCTCAACCAGCCGGTGCGCTCGCTCGAATGGGGCGTCGACGGTGTGACCGCCACGACCGACGACACCACCGTGCGCGCCCGCTTCGCGATCCTCGCGCATGCTCCGGTGCTCTACAGCCGTATCGCCTTCGTCCCGCCGCTTCCCCGGCGCCAGCACCAGATGCACCAGCACATCTCGATGGGCTTCGTCATCAAGGTGCACGCCGTCTACGACCGCCCGTTCTGGCGCGAGCAGGGCCTCAGCGGCACCGCGTTCAGCCCGTACGAGCTCGCGCACGAGGCGTACGACAACACGAACCACGGCGACGAGCGCGGCACCCTGGTCGGCTTCGTCAGCGACCAGAACGCCGACGACCTGTTCACGCTGTCGGCCGAGGAGCGCAAGGAGCGCATCCTCGAGTCCCTCTCGCACTACTACGGCGACGAGGCGAAGAACCCGGTCGTCTACTACGAGAGCGACTGGGGCACGGAGGAGTGGACCCGCGGAGCGTACGCGGCGAGCTTCGACATGGGCGGACTCCACCGCTACGGCGCCGACCTCCGCTCGGCCGTCGGCCCCATCCACTTCGCGTGCAGCGACATGGCGGGCGCCGGATATCAGCACGTCGACGGCGCGATCCGCATGGGGCACCTCGTCGCCTCGAACATCGTCGAAGCGACGCGCGCCGCCGGCGACACCGCCGAGGTCGGCTGATGACCGGGGCGGTCGTCGTCGGCTACACCGCGACGGATGCGGGAGCGGATGCCGCAGCGCTCGGCGCGCGGCTCGCCCGCAGCCTCGGCGCGGTGCTGCACCTCGTGATCGTGCTGCCGTCGGAGGGCACCCGCAGCGCGGCCGTTCCCCCCGAGCGGGCGTATGAGGACCACATCCGCCGCCAGGCGAAGGAATGGCTCGAGGATGCGGTCGTCCGACTGCCGCAGGAGCTCACCCGCACGGGCCACGTGCGGTTCGGCGAGTCCTTCGCCGAAGGGCTGATCGCCGCCGGCGAGGAGTTCGGCGCCAGGCTGATCGTCATCGGCACGGCCGGCGGCAGCATCTTCGGCCGCCACCGCCTCGGCAGCGTCGCGTCGGAGCTGCTGCACTCGTCGACCATCCCCGTCGCGCTCGCCCCCGCGGGCACCGCGGACCAGGACGATCACGTGCTTCCTCGCGTGACGGCCGCGGTCGGCAACCGCGCGGGTGCCGACAACCTCCTCGACGAGGCCGCCGCGATCGCCACCGAGTCCCGTGTCGGCCTGCGCCTCGTCTCGCTCGTGCCGTTCGACGTGCCGCCCGGTCTCGACACCGGCGCGATCCGCGTGGTCGGCGACGCGCACGCGAACGACGTGCTCGAGGTCGCCAAGAGCCTGCTGCCCGACGAGCTGAAGGCCGAGGTCGAAGAGGCCCCCGGCGACACCGTCGAAGATGCCGTCGCGAACCTCTCGTGGCTCCCCGGCGAGGTCGTCCTCGTCGGCTCCAGTCGCCTGGCGCAGCCGCGCCGCCTGTTCCTGGGCTCGACCGCAGCGAAGATGCTGCACGAACTGCCCGTTCCCATGATCGTCGTCCCGCGCACCCGCGCCGAAGCAGGAGTCCGCTGATGAGCAGCACGAACCGGGCGACGGAGCCCGCATCCGGTGTGACGACCGGCATCTCGCAGAAGGGGCTGAGCGCGGGTGCCGTCGGAGTGCTCGGAGCCGTCGTCATCGGCGTCTCGACCATCGCGCCGGCCTACACGCTCACCGCATCGCTCGGCCCGACGGTCGCCGTCGTCGGCACCCAGGTGCCCGCGATCATGCTCGTCGGCTTCATCCCGATGCTCCTGACCGCCTTCGGCTACCGCGAGCTCAACCGCATGATGCCGGACTCCGGCACCTCGTTCACGTGGGGAGTGCGGGCGTTCGGGCCGTGGATCGGCTGGATGACGGGCTGGGGCCTGATCGCCGCCACCGTCATCGTGCTGTCGAACCTCGCCGGCATCGCGGTCGAGTTCCTCTTCCTGCTGATCGCCCAGCTCAGCGGAAACCCCGAGATCGCCGACCTGGCGTTCAACCCGATCATCAACGTCGTCGTGTGCCTGCTCTTCATGCTCGGCGCGACGCTCGTGTCGTACCGCGACATGCAGACGACGCAGAAGTTCCAGTACATCCTCGTCGGCTTCCAGGTGCTCGTGCTCGTGGTCTTCGCCACCGTCGCGATCGTCAAGGCCGTCTCCGGAGACGCTCCCGAGCCGACCCCCTTCTCGTGGTCGTGGTTCAACCCGTTCGAGGTTCCGTCCTTCAGCGCCTTCGCCGCAGGGCTCTCGCTGTCGATCTTCATCTTCTGGGGCTGGGACGTCGTCCTCACCATGAACGAGGAGACGAAGGACCCGGCCAAGACGCCGGGGCGCGCCGCGATGGTCACGGTCGTCGTCGTCGTCGCCCTCTACCTGCTGCTAGCCATCGGCCTCATCATGTTCGCCGGCGTCGGCACGGGCGACTACGGGCTCGCGAACGAGGACATCTCGGCGAACGTGTTCTTCGCGCTCTCGGATCCGATCCTCGGACCGCTGGCGTTCCTGGTCTCGCTCGCGGTGCTGTCGAGTTCGGCGGCCTCGCTGCAGTCGACCGCAGTCGGACCCGCTCGCACGCTGCTGGCGATGGGGCACTACGGCGCCCTGCCCAAGAAGTTCGCACGGGTCAGCCCGCGGTTCTTCACGCCGGGCTACTCGACGATCGTGTCGGCCGTCGTCGCGTCCGTCTTCTACGCCGTGATGCGCCTCGTCAGCGAGAACGTCCTCACCGACACCATCCTGTCGCTCGGCATGATGATCTGCTTCTACTACGGCCTCACCGCGTTCGCGTGCGTCTGGTACTTCCGCAAGCAGTGGTTCGACTCCGCCAGGAGCTTCTTCTTCACGTTCCTGTTCCCGCTCGTCGGCGGTGCGATCCTCGCCGTCCTGTTCGTCACGACGCTCATCGACTCGATGGACCCCGCCTACGGCAGCGGATCGAACATCGGGGGCCTCGGACTCGTGTTCGTCCTCGGCGTCGGCATCATCGTGATCGGCATCGTCATCATGATCTGGCAGTCCATCAAGCGCCCGGCGTTCTTCCGCGGCGAGACCCTCAGCATGGATGCTCCCGCGAGCAACCGCCGGCGCTGACGGAATCCCGCGGCACCGGCATCCCATCCTCCCCACAGAAAGAGATTCCATGAGCACTCAGACTGAGCAGGCGCTGCTCGACAGCATCCCCACCGGCCTCTTCATCGGGGGAGAGTGGATCGACGGCGAGACCGGGGGCACGTTCGACGTGAAGGACCCCGCGACCGGTGCGGTCATCCGCACGATCGCCGACGCGACCCCGGGTGACGGCATCCGCGCGCTGGATGCGGCAGTCGCCGCGCAGGACGCATGGGCCGCGACCGTACCTCGCACCCGCAGCGACATCCTGCGCCGGGCATTCGACCTCGTGCAGGAGCACAAGGAGGATCTCGCGCTGCTGATGACCCTCGAGATGGGCAAGCCGCTCGCCGAGGCGCGCGGCGAGGTCGGCTACGGCGGCGAGTTCCTCCGCTGGTTCAGCGAGGAGGCCGTGCGCATCAGCGGTCGCTACGGCATCAACCCGGAGGGCACCGGCCACATGGTCGTCTCGCAGCGGCCCGTCGGCCCCTCGTTCTTCGTGACGCCGTGGAACTTCCCGTTCGCGATGGCCACTCGCAAGATCGCGCCGGCGCTCGCCGCCGGCTGCACCGTGGTGATCAAGCCCCCGGCACTCACGCCGCTGACGACGATGTTCTTCACGTCGCTGCTCGAGAAGGCCGGCCTCCCCGCCGGTGTCGTGAACGTGGTGCAGACCTCCAAGTCGTCGGCGCTCTCGGCCCCGATCATCGCCGACCCGCGCCTGCGCAAGCTGTCGTTCACCGGTTCGACGGAGGTGGGCCGCAAGCTCATCGCCCAGGCCGCTGAGGGCGTGCTGCGCGTGTCGATGGAGCTCGGCGGCAACGCGCCGTTCGTCGTCTTCGACGACGCCGACCTCGACAAGGCCGTCGACGGCGCACTGGCCGCGAAGTTCCGCAACATCGGCCAGGCGTGCACCGCTGCCAACCGCTTCATCGTGCACAAGGACGTCGCCGAGGAATTCGGCCGCAAGGTCACCGAGCGCGTCAACGCGATGAAGATCGGCCGCGGCACCGAAGAGGGCGTGGCCATCGGCCCGCTGATCGACGAGGATGCCGTCGCGAAGGCCGGCGAGCTCGTCGACGACGCCGTCGAGCGTGGCGCGACCCTGCTCGCGGGTGGCAAGGCCGTCGAGGGCACGGGCACCTTCTACGAGCCGACCGTGCTCACCGACGTGGTGGCGGGCTCGGCGATCCTCCGCGAGGAGATCTTCGGCCCGGTGCTCGCGATCGCGACCTTCGAGGACGAGGACGAGGCCGTCCGTCTCGCCAACGACACCGAGTACGGACTGGTCTCGTACGTGTTCACCGAGAACCTGCAGCGCGGGCAGCGGATGATCGACCGGCTCGAGACCGGCATGATGGGTCTCAACGTGGGCGTGGTGTCGAACGCCGCAGCCCCCTTCGGCGGCGTCAAGCAGTCCGGCGTCGGCCGCGAGGGCGGTCTCGAGGGCATCCACGAGTACCTGTCCACCAAGTACACGCTGATCCCGGTCTCCTGACCGGTCGGCCAGAGGAGGAGAGAACATGACCGATTACGCCGTCATCAACCCCGCCACCGGAGAGACGCTGGCGTCCTTCGACACGTTCACGGATGCGCAGATCGAGGAGGCCGTCGCGGCCGCCGACGAGGCGCACCGCGAATGGTCCCGGTCCTCGACCGTGGCTGAGCGCGCAGCGCTCCTCCGTCGCGCCGCCGAGCTGCACCGCGAGCGCCGCGAGGAGCTCGCCGACGTCTTCGTGCGCGAGATGGGCAAGCCCCGCGAGGCCGCCCTCGGAGAGGTCGACTTCGCCGCCGACATCGCCGAGTACTACGCCGACCAGGCCGAGGCCATCATGGCCGACCAGCCGATCGCGATCCTCGGCGAGGGCTCGGCGATCGTGCGCCGGTCGTCGCTCGGACCGCTCGTCGGCATCATGCCGTGGAACTTCCCGGCCTATCAGATCGTCCGCTTCGCTGCGCCGAACCTGATCGTCGGCAACACGATCCTGCTGAAGCCTGCTCCGCAGTGCCCGGAGTCGTCGACCGCGATCGAGGCGATCTACCACGACGCCGGATTCCCGACGGGCGCGTACCAGAACGTCCTCGCGACCAACGAGCAGATCGCCGACATGATCGCCGACCCGCGCGTGCAGGGCGTCTCGCTCACCGGCTCGGAGCGCGCAGGCGCAGCGGTCGCCGAGATCGCCGGACGCAACCTCAAGAAGGTCGCGCTCGAGCTCGGCGGGTCCGACCCGTTCATCGTGCTCTCGACCGACGACCTCGACGCCACCGTGCAGGCGGGCGTCGACGCGCGTCTCGACAACAACGGCCAGGCGTGCAACGGCGCGAAGCGTTTCATCATCGTCGACGACCTGTACGACTCGTTCGTCGAGAAGTTCACGGCCGCGATGGCATCGGTGCAGGCGACCGACCCGACGCTCGACGACACCGTGCTCGGCCCGGTCTCGTCGGAGACGGCGGCGGAGAACCTGCAGAAGCAGATCGACCAGGCCGTCGAGCAGGGAGCGACGCTGCTGACCGGCGGCACCCGCGAGGGGGCGTTCTTCGCCCCGACCGTGCTCGCCGACGTGACGCCCGACATGAACGTCTACCGCGAGGAGCTCTTCGGCCCCGCGGCGGTCGTCTACCGGGTCGCCGATGAGGATGCCGCTGTCGCCCTCGCGAACGACACGACCTTCGGGCTCGGCTCGTACGTCTTCACGACCGATGCCGAGCAGGCCGAGCGTGTCGCCGACAACATCGAGGCGGGCATGGTCTACGTCAACCTGGTGCTGGCCGACAGCCCCGAGCTGCCGTTCGGCGGCATCAAGCGCAGCGGCACGTCGCGTGAGCTGGGTCACCTCGCCGCCGACGAGTTCGTCAACAAGAAGCTGATCCGCATCGGCTGAGCGACTCTCCCTGATGGGGGCGGATGCCACGGCATCCGCCCCCATCATCGTCTCCGCAGTGCGGCATCCGGAGAGCGGATGTTCGACGGATGCCGGATCCCTCCGCGCCACCCGGGCGTAGGTTGGAAGCATGGCAACCGTCGCAGCGAACATCGTCAAGACCCTCCGCGCCAACGGGATCGACCGTGTCTACGGCCTCCCGGGCGACTCCCTCAACGGGTTCACCGACGCCCTCCGGAAGGACGGCGGCATCCGCTGGGTGCACGTGCGGCACGAGGAGTCCGCGGCATTCGCGGCGGCGGCCGATGCCTCGCTCACGGGTGAGCTCGCGGTGGTCGCCGGTTCGTGCGGTCCGGGCAACCTGCACCTGATCAACGGACTCTTCGACGCGAACCGCTCGCGGGTGCCGGTGCTGGCGATCGCCGCGCACATCCCCACCACCGAGATCGGCACGGGGTACTTCCAGGAGACCCACCCGCAGGAGCTCTTCCGCGAGTGCAGCGTCTACGTCGAGTACGTCGCCGACCCCAAGCAGATGCCGCGCCTGCTGGAGATCGCGATGCGCGCCGCCATCGAGCAGCGCGGGGTCGCGGTGCTCGTGATCCCCGGTGACGTCGCACTCTCGGAGATCGCCGACGACCGAGCCGTGGTCATCGAACGCTCCCACCCCGTGATCGTGCCGAGCGGAGACGAGCTCGCGCGCGCGGCGACGCTGCTCAACGCCTCGAAGAAGACCACGATCCTCGCAGGCGCGGGTGTCGAGGGGGCTCACGACGAGGTCATCGCACTCGCCGACCGACTCGGTGCGCCGATCGTGCACGCGCTCCGGGGCAAGGAGTTCATCGAGTACGACAACCCGTTCGACGTCGGCATGACGGGGCTGCTCGGCTTCGCCTCCGGCTACCGGGCGATGGAAGCCGCCGACACGCTGCTGGTGCTGGGCAGCGACTTCCCCTACGAGCAGTTCTATCCCGAGCACGCCACGACGATCCAGGTCGACATCCGCGGCTCGCAGCTCGGCAAACGGCATCCGCTCGATCTGGGCCTGGTCGGCGACGTCGGCGCGACCGTCACGGCGCTGCTGCCGCGACTCGCCGAGACGAACGACCGCGGTCACCTCGACGACTCCACCGCGCACTATCGCAAGACCAGGGCCAAGCTCGACGACCTCGCGACGCCGACCAAGGCGGGCCGCCCCATCCATCCGCAGTACCTCGCCCGGCTGCTCGATGAGCAGGCCGCGGATGACGCGATCTTCACCGCCGACGTCGGCTCGCCCACCGTGTGGGCCGCCCGCTATCTGTCGATGACCGAGAACCGACGCCTGATCGGCTCGTTCACGCACGGGTCGATGGCGAATGCGCTGCTTCATGGCATCGGCGCGCAGGTCTCGCATCCGGCTCGTCAGGTGGTCGCGCTCGCCGGCGACGGCGGGCTCGCGATGATGCTGGGCGAACTGCTCACGCTCACGCAGAACAAGCTGCCCGTGAAGACCGTCGTCGTGAATAACTCGTCGCTGAACTTCGTCGAGCTCGAGATGAAGGCCGCGGGCTTCGTCAACTACGGCACCGCGCTCGACAACCCGAGCTTCGCGGCCATCGCCGAGGCCATGGGGATCTTCGCCCGTCGGGTCGAGAACAGCGAGGACCTGCCGGATGCCGTCCGCGAGGTGCTCGCGCATGACGGCCCTGCGCTGCTCGACGTCGTGACCGAGCGCCAGGAGCTGTCGATGCCCCCGGCGATCGAGGCCGAGCAGGTCAAGGGCTTCGCTCTGTACGCGATCCGCACGGTGATGTCGGGCAAGGGAGACGAGCTGCTCGACCTCGCGCGGGCCAACTGGCGTCAGTTCCTCTGAGTCAGCTGTCGAGGAGTGCCCGCACCTCGGTCGCCTCGCCGTGGCGTCCGAGCGCCTCGAGCACGTTGCCGAGTTCGAGCGCCGAGACCTGCTGCAGCGGCGGGTAGCCGTCGGAGTGCTCGAGGGCGCTGCGGTAGATCGGCACGGAGTCCGCAGCGCGGTCGTCGCCGACCAGCAGACGGGCGGCGAACAGCTCGGAGCCGCCGGCCGAGCCCGCATCCCCGATCGCCGCGAATCCGTCGGCCGCGGTGAGCGCAGCGGCGACGGCCTCGTCGGTGCGGCCGAACTGGGCGAGCGCCCGGCCCCGCGAGTCGGTGACGTCGGCGAGCAGCCACGCCGCCTCGTGCTCCTGAGCGAGCGCGGCGACCTCGTCGAAGAGGGCGAAGGCGCGGTCGTCCTGTGTGGCCGCATAAGCCTGTCCGAGGTTGTGCAGCACGTCAGCGAGGGCGCCGACCGCCTCGGGGGCCCGGCGCACGATCTCGGATGCCGATTCGAGTGTCGCGATCGCCTCCGCGTGCTCGTCGAACCGGGCGAGGATCTTGGCGCGCTCGGTCAGCGCCATCGCCTGGTCGGCATGCTCCTCCGCCTCGCCGAACAGCTCGCCCGCATACCCGAATGCACCGACAGCCTGTCCGAACTCGCCGGCCGATCCGAGGGCGCGCGCGAGAAGAGACGCCGTCATCGCTCGGGAGGCGGCGGGCACCTCGGCCTGCTCTTCGCGCTCGAGCACCTGTCCGAACAGCTCGGCCGCCACCTCGGCGTCCCCGGCCGAGAGCATCGCGCGCGCGAGCCGGAAGTCCGCGCCCGCCTGGTCGCCGCCCTCCTGCGCGACGAGCCGCGAGGTGACCCGGTAGCGGGTGACGGCCTTCTCCGGGTCGCCCGCGTCCTCCCAGAGCGCCCCCGCGAGCAGGTGCGCGGCGGCCAGGGCCGTGGTCGCACCGAGCCCGGCGAGAAGACGGGTCGCCTCGTCGGCATCCGCAGCGCCCTCCGCGAACGACTCGCTTCCGCCGCGCACCTTCGCGCGCGTCTGCAGCGCCTGCGCGCGATGACCGATGCTGAGATCGTCCTGGGCCAAGAAGCGATCGAGCAGAGCGGATGCCGCTTCGATGTCGCCCTTCTGCAGCACGGCCGAGATGGCGACGAGCGTCGTCGTGTTCGAGAGGCGCGCGTCCTCGGCCTCGGCGAAGGCGCGAGCCGCGATCTCCGCCATGTCGAGGGCGGCGCCGGGTTCATCCGCGTGCAGGTGCAGCGACGCGCGGCTGATCGCCAGGTCTCCGCGCGACCATGCGGGCAGAGCGTCCGTGTTCGCGAGCTCGTCCTCGAGCGCCGCCGCAGCCTCGGGGGTGTTCAGGCCGAAGGTCGCGAGACCGAGGCGCAGTTCGAGATCGGCCTGTGCGTCGAGGCCTGCGGCGCGCAGAGCATCGATCCGCGCCGGCAGCAGGTCGGCAGCCTCTTCTGCTCGGTCGAGGGCGATCAGGATGCCGAGGCGCATCGACAGGAGCTCGGCGAGCTTCGAGGGGTCCTCGACGCTCAGCGCGTGCGGCAGGGCCCGCAACGTCTCGTGCTCCGCGCCGAACTGGGCGAGGTTCATGACCCGTTCGAACCACGCGTCGGGATCGTCGGGTGTCGCCGCGTCCGGAGCCGTGACGAAGGCATCCGAACGGATGGGCACGTCGTAGTGCTCGTCGGCGAGAGCGCGCAGGCGGGTGAGGCTGCGGTCGTGGCCCTCGGTGCCGTCCCGCAGATCGAAGTCCGAGCCGATGCGCTCGGCGGCAGCCCACGCGGTGGCGGCGAGTTCGGCGGCACCCCATGCTCCGTCGTGCTCGCCGAAGAACTCCTCGAGCGCGGGGGAGTCGGCACCGCGCACCGTGGCATCGCCGTGACCCGCCGCAGTCACACGATCGAGGGCGAAGGCGAACGCCGCCAGCGCGGCGAAGTGGGCATCGACGTTGAGTCCGTCGTGAGCGAGCCAGCCGATGTGACGCTCGACCTGCGCGAGCGCGCGTGCCTCGTTGCCGGTGAGGGCGGCGAACACGATGTTGTGGGCGACGATCCGCAGGTTGTCCGGGTTGTCCTTCGCGAGCCGGTAGCTGCGCAGGTGCGCGCTCCTCGCCTCGTCGAAGCGCCCGGCACGAAGGTAGGGCACGAGCACGCGCGACAGTGCGTGCTCGGGCTCCTCGCCGCACGAGAAGCCGCCTTCGAGCATCTCCTCGACGAGTCGGATGGCCTCGGCATCCCGATCGGTCTCGGCGAAGAAGCCGGCGAACTGGCTGCGTCCGCAGGCGTCGCAGTGGCTGTGGTCGTCTCGGGGCGTGGCCTCCAGCTGCGCGCGCAGCGCCTCGGCGTCGTCGAGTCGACCGGCGTCCCAGGCGTCTTCGAATCGGGCCGTGAGCACTCCGCTCATGCCGAGCCCGGCCTTGCGATAGTGCGTCTCCATGTCGTCGAGGACCGCGGTGATCTGCTCGGTCGAGAACGCGGGCGACGAACGCAGAGAAGACGCCATCCATTTGAACTGCCACATCAGATCGGCGCCGCCGTAGTCGAGGTCGGCGGGGAAGCGCTGCGGGTCGGAGTCGTGTCGGGCGAGGCACCACGCGAACGAGTTCAGCATCACGTCGGTCGCGCCGTTCATGTTCGCAGAGGCGGTCTGCCTCATCCGCGCCTCGTACTCGAGCCGCTCGTCGCCGAGCTCGACGGCGAGCGAGACGGCATCCGCCACCAGCGCCTGCTCCGCCGGACCCCAGGGCGTGCGGTCGATCTCTTCGATGAGCTGAGAGAAGCGCTTCTTCGGACTGGTCATGGGGGATCCTTCGAACGGAGCGAGCGGTCGGAGCGAGCGGTCGGAGCGAGATCAGGGGGCGTCGTCGAAGGGGATCGAATCCGCTTCGATGCCGGCGGACAGCGAGACGAGGTCCGAGAGCGCGGTCGACATGAGTGCGCGATCGGCGTCGGAGAGCGGATGGTGTCCCGCCAGCAGCGCCTGGATGTAGAGCAGCTGCACGGTGCGGGCGAACACCGCGTCGTCCTGCACGCGGACGAGCGCGCGCACGACGCGGTTCGACCAGTTCAGGCACAGGCGCGCGCTGAGATCGTCGTCGCGGGAGGCCGAGAGGGTCGAGTCGATGCGGTCGAGCACCCCGCCCCACAGCGATCCGGTGATGCCCTTGGTGCGGCCGCGGTCGATCCTGCGCAGCACCTCGGGGTCGGCGACGTACAGCGCTGCGAGTTCGGGCTGGTCGATCGACCGCACGGTGACGGAGCAGCCGGATGCGGTCAGCACGCCGCCGGCGCGGGCCTCGAGGGCCAGCGCGGCGTCGCGGTCGTCCAGCGGCGGAGGGTCGAGACGATCGAGCTCCCCGGCCACGTCGACGAGTTCGATCGTCACGTGCGGGTAGAGCTCCGGCAGCATCCGCACGAGGTCCGCGTCGTACAGGTAGCCGCCGTTGACCAGCACCTCGGACCCGGGGGAGATCCCTGCGACCTGGCGGAACTCGTCGACCGACTGCGCGAATCGCACGTGCGGGTATCGTTCGACGAGGTCGCCGATGCGCATCGTTCCGTGGGTGGTCTCGAGGGTCAGCCAGCGCGTGATGAACTGCGCGAGCTCGTCGTCGTGCCGCACCAGCGATTTCAGACCGACCTCGTGGATCGCCACGAACTGGGCGAGTCTGTGCGGTTCGCGCAGGCCCAGCTCGAGCACCCAGCGGCGGATGCCGGCACCGAGCTGCTCGCGCACACGCTCGAGGGCCGCGTCGTCGACGAGCGATTCGCGGCTCGCCGTCGGGGCGAGGCCGGTCGAATCGACCACGGCGCGCACGAAGAACGCCCATTCGGGCAGCACGTCGTCGACCCGCTCGCCCAGGAGCATCCTGCCGAGATACATGCGCGTCGCCTGGCGGGCGCCCGGCGGGGAGCGTAGGGCAGGACGTAGGCGAGTCCCCGTGTGCCGGTGGCCGGCTCGCTGAGCTCGATCACGTCGAGCGGGCTCGCACCGAGCAGGTCGCGCCCGTACTGCACGGCGCCGTCGATGTCGTCGGCGGGGTCGAGGAACGGCGCGCGCCGGGTGATGTCGACGTCGCCGCTCGCAGAGTCGAGGATCACCCGCACGGGGAGGAACTCGGCGAAGGCGGTGGCCAGCTCTCGCACGGCCGCGGGGCGCAGCAGCTCGTCGGCGTCGAAACGAGGGCGGAGATGCACACTCGTGCCGATCGGCAGATCGTCGTCGATCTCCACGACGCGGAAGGTCCCGTCCGCGCTGCCCGTCCACTCGACGGCCGGGCCGCCCCGGACGCTGCGCGAGCGGATGACGATCGAATCGGCGACCATGAAGCAGCTCAGCAGGCCGATGCCGAACTGACCGAGGTAGTCGCTGCGCGGGAGGTCGAAGATGTCGCGCTTCGAGCTGCGGCCGACCGTGGCGAGCAGATCCCCCACCTCGGCGGCGGTCAGGCCGATCCCGTCGTCGCGCAGGACGAACTCGCCCGTGGTGTCCGTCAGCGCGGTGATGCGGATGCTCCCGCCCTGCCCGTCGACCTCGCGCCGTGCGGTGATCGCATCGCGGGCGTTCTGCAGCAGTTCGCGCAGATACACGCGAGGACTCGAGTAGATGTGGCGGCTCAGGAGGTCGACGACACCGCGCAGGTCCACCTGGAACTGCTGCACGTCAGCGCTCACTGCGCCCCCTCCCGTTTCGTCCGCCCGCCGAGCCTAACAACAACGACGAGAGCGGGCCCGGTTCGGCGCTGACCGACGGATGCCGTATGCTTGACGAGCAGTTGTTGTCTGCATTCTTTCGCCGTGCCCCGGTCCTTGCGGTCGGGTAACGATGGCAGGATGGAGATGACACCCCGAGACCTCCCGGTCTCTAGGGCGGTAGCTCAATTGGCAGAGCAGCGGTCTCCAAAACCGCAGGTTGCAGGTTCGATTCCTGTCCGCCCTGCGCGTCAGCACACGCTGACACACGAAAGGTACATTCAGGATGGATCAGGACGAACCGCGCGGCGAGGTCGTCGCGGCCGGCGCCACCCGCGAGAAGAAGCGTGGCATCGCGGGCTTCTTCGCAGGGATCGCCCTGTTCTTCCGTCAGGTCATCGCCGAGCTGCGCAAGGTCGTCACGCCGACCCGCAAGGAACTGGTCAAGTTCACCGCAGTGGTGCTCGTCTTCGTTCTCATCGTCATGGGCATCGTCTACGGACTCGACACCCTGTTCGCCTGGGTCACGCACATCGTCTTCGGGGTCCCGGGCGCCTGACGCCCTCGCGGCCCTGGCCGCAGTGATTGGAAAGAAACAACGTGTCTGAACGATATTCCGACGACGCCGACTGGGCGACTGCTGCTGAGCAGTCCAGCGAAGAGGACGAGGCCCAGGAGGGCAACGTGCTCGCTGCGGAAGAGCAGTCGGTCACCTCGGCCGAACATGTCGCCCTCCACATCGAGGACGTCGACGGAGACGCCGACGCCGATGTGCAGGACGACGACAACGACATCGAAATCGACGACCCGGAGGCGGACGCGATCGTGAACGACGCTCTCAACCTGGACGAAGCGGCCGAGTCTGAGGCTGCCGCTGAGGTCCTGAACGATTCTGTGGCGGAAGAGACCGCCGAGCTCGAGGCCGCTGAGGCCGACGAGGTTACCCCTTACGACGGACCCGACATCAACGGCGACGATGACGCCGTGGCCGAGTCCGACGACGATGAGTCCGAAGAGGGCGACGACGCCGAGGAAGACCCGTATGAGGCGTTCCGCCTCGACCTGCGGATGCTTCCGGGCAAGTGGTACGTCATCCACTCCTACGCCGGATTCGAGCGCAAGGTCAAGGCCAACATCGAGCAGCGCAAGTCGACGCTCGAGGTCGAGGACGAGATCTATCAGATCGAGGTCCCGATGGAAGACGTGGTCGAGATCAAGAACGGCCAGCGCAAGATGGTCACCCGCGTGCGCATCCCCGGCTACGTGCTCGTGCGCATGGAGCTCACCGAGGACACCTGGTCGGTCGTGCGTCACACGCCTGGCGTCACCGGCTTCGTGGGCAACGCCCACAACCCGACGCCGCTGCGCTTCGAAGAGGCCTTCAACATGCTGAAGTCGCTCGTCGAGGTCAAGGACGTCCCGACCGCCAAGAACATCGCGTCGAAGGGCGGCCTCGCCGTCGCTCGTCCGCTTCCGGCCGAGGTCGACTTCGAGGTCGGCGAGACCATCACGATCAAGGAGGGCTCGTTCGCGGGTCTTCCCGGTTCGATCAGCGAGATCAAGCCCGAGAGCGGCAAGCTCACGGTGCTCGTGTCGCTCTTCGAGCGCGAGACCCCGGTCGAGCTGTCGTTCGACCAGGTCACGAAGATGGTCTGACCTACGCTTCTCCGAGAACGGCCGTCCCATTCGGGGCGGCCGTTCTCGCGTTCCCGGGCCCGCTCCGCATCAGGTAGACTTGTCTGGTTTGTGTGCCGCTTCGGCGTGCGCGCAGACGACCGCAGCCCGGAGATGCCGGGTTCGCGGGAGAGCGGATGCAACCGGCATCCGTTCGATGAAAGGAAGAGGATATGGCACCGAAGAAGAAGGTGACCGGCCTGATCAAGCTTCAGATCAACGCCGGTGCAGCCAACCCGGCGCCGCCGATCGGCCCCGCGCTCGGTCAGCATGGCGTCAACATCATGGAGTTCTGCAAGGCGTACAACGCCGCGACCGAGTCGCAGCGCGGCAACGTCATCCCCGTCGAGATCACCGTCTACGAGGACCGCAGCTTCACGTTCATCCTGAAGACCCCGCCGGCCGCGGAGCTCATCAAGAAGGCCGCCGGCGTGCCCAAGGGCTCGTCGACGCCGCACACGGTCAAGGTGGCGAAGATCACCAAGGACCAGGTCCGTCAGATCGCCGAGACCAAGCAGGCCGACCTGAACGCGAACGACATCGAGGCTGCCTCGAAGATCATCGCCGGCACCGCCCGTTCCATGGGCATCACGGTCGAGGGCTGAGGAGAATAATCATGGCTACGAAGTCCAAGGCTTACAAGGCTGCCGCCGAGAAGATCGAGGCAGACCGTTTCTACACTCCCACCGAGGCAGTCGCCCTCGCCAAGGAGACCGGCTCGTCGAAGTTCGACTCGACCGTCGAGGTCGCGCTGAAGCTCGCCGTCGACCCCCGCAAGGCAGACCAGATGGTGCGCGGCACCGTCATCCTGCCCCACGGCACCGGTAAGACCGCCCGCGTCATCGTCTTCGCCACCGGCCCCGCGGCCGAGGCAGCGATCGCCGCAGGTGCAGATGAGGTCGGCGGCGCCGAGCTCATCGAGAAGGTCGCCGCAGGCTGGACCGCGTTCGACGCGGCCGTCTCGACCCCGGAGCTCATGGGCCAGGTCGGTCGTCTCGGAAAGGTCCTGGGTCCGCGTGGACTCATGCCGAACCCGAAGACCGGCACCGTGACCCCCAACACGGCCAAGGCCGTCGAGGAGATCAAGGGCGGAAAGATCGAGTTCCGCGTCGACAAGCACGCCAACGTGCACTTCGTCGTGGGCAAGTCGTCGTTCTCGGCCGAGCAGCTCGACGAGAACATCGGCGCAGCGCTCGAGGAGATCGTCCGCCTCAAGCCGTCGAGCTCCAAGGGCCGTTACATCCAGAAGGGCGCCGTGTCGACCACGTTCGGCCCCGGCATCCCGCTGGACGTCAACGCCATCTGAGTGTGATTCCGGAAAGGCCCCCGCATTCTGCGGGGGCCTTTCTGCGTGCAGTACGACATCGGACGTCATCGGATGTTGGGATGCCGGTCCGATGCCGCGTACTGTGAATGAGTTCCGCGCCACAGCACTCGCGCCTCACCGCACCCCAGGAGGGTCACATGTCCCGTCGCATCATCGCCGTCACCGCACTGGTCGTCGCAGCAGCAGCACTCACCGCGTGCAGCGGAAGCACCACGCCTGCCGACAGCAGCTCGAGTGAGAGCGGATCCGGCTTCGGCCTCGTCACGGACGGCACGCTGACGGTCGCCACCGAGGGCACGTACCGTCCGTTCAGCTTCCACGATGACGGCGGAACCGGCGACCTGACCGGATTCGACGTCGAGATCATCCAGGCGGTCGCCGACAAGCTCGACCTCGAGGTCGAGTTCCAGGAGACCCAGTGGGATGCGATCTTCGCCGGTCTCGACGCGGGCCGTTTCGACGTGATCGCCAACCAGGTGAGCATCAACGAGGAGCGCCAGGAGAAGTACCTGTTCAGCACCCCGTACACCGTCTCGCCGGGAGTCATCGTCGTCGCCGAGGACGACGACTCGATCTCGTCGTTCGACGACCTCGAGGGCAAGACGACGGCGCAGTCTCTCACCAGCAACTGGTACGAGCTGGCGACCGAGTCCGGTGCCACCGTCGAAGGCGTCGAGGGGTGGGCGCAGGCCGTCGAGCTGCTGCGTCAGGGCCGCGTCGATGCGACCGTCAACGACAAGCTGACCTTCCTCGACTATGAGACCACCAACAGCCCGTCCGGCCTGAAGATCGCCGCCGAGACCGACGAGGCCGGTGAGCAGGCATTCGTCTTCACCAAGGACAAGACGGACCTCGTCGAGGCGATCGACGGCGCTCTGGAAGAGCTGCGTGCCGACGGCACCCTGGCCGAGATCAGCGACAAGTACTTCGGCGAAGACGTGACCCAGTAACCCATGGAGAATCCCTGGCAGCTGTTCTTCGACTCGCTCGGACCGATCGCCCTCGCGGGGGTGACGGTGACGGTTCCGCTCGCGCTGATCTCTTTCGCGCTGGGTCTCGTGCTCGCCATCGGCGCAGCGCTGATGCGGATCTCGGTCAATCCCGTGCTGTCGGGCATCGCCAGGTTCTACATCTCGGTCATCCGCGGCACGCCGATGATCGTGCAGCTGTTCGTGATCTTCTACGGGCTCGGATCGATCGGACTCAAGCTCGATCCGTGGACCAGCGCGATCATCGCACTGTCGCTGAACGTCGGCGGGTACGGGGCCGAAGTGGTGCGCGCCGCCATCCTCTCCGTCCCGAAGGGGCAGTGGGAGGCGGCGTACACGGTCGGCATGAATCGCACGCGCACACTCACGCGGGTGATCCTTCCCCAGGCAGCGCGGGTCTCGGTGCCTCCGCTGTCCAACACGTTCATCTCGCTGGTGAAGGACACGTCGCTGGCCTCGCTGATCCTCGTCACCGAGCTCTTCAAGGTGGCGCAGCAGATCGCGGCGGCGACCCTGGAGTTCATGGTCGTCTACCTGGCTGCCGCGCTCGTGTACTGGGTGATCTGCCTGGTGCTGTCGTTCGGCCAGAGCGCACTCGAGAGGAGACTCGATCGCAATGTCGCTCACTGATCCGGCGCACTCTTCCAGGTCCACCGCCGACGCGCTGCTCACCGCCCGCGGCCTTCACAAGCGCTTCGGCGACAACGAGGTGCTCCGCGGCATCGACCTCACGCTGCACCGCGGAGAGGTCGTCGTGCTCATCGGTCCGAGCGGATCGGGCAAGACGACGGTGCTGCGTGCGCTCAACGGGCTCGAGACGCCGGATGCCGGGACCATCGTCGTGGCCGGGGGCCCCGACATCGACTTCGCCCCGTCGGATCCGGTGTCGAAGCGCACGCGCGCGCAGAAGCGTCTCGCGCTGCGTGATCGGTCGGCGATGGTCTTCCAGCATCACAACCTCTTCCCGCACTTCTCGGTGCTCGAGAACGTGATCGAGGGACCATGGCGGGTGCAGGGCAGACCCAAGGCCGAGGTGGTCGCCGAGGCCCGCGTCCTGCTCGCCCGCGTGGGGCTCGCCGACAAGGCCGATGCTCGACCTCACGAGCTCTCCGGCGGTCAGCAGCAGCGGGTCGGCATCGTCCGCGCTCTCGCGCTGCGTCCCGACCTCCTGCTGTTCGACGAGCCGACGAGCGCACTCGACCCCGAGCTCGTGGGGGAGGTCCTGCTCGTGATCAAGGAGCTCGCCGACGAGGGGTGGAGCATGGTCGTGGTGACGCATGAGCTGAGCTTCGCGCGCGAGGCGGCGGATCATGTGCTCTTCATGGACGCGGGTGTGGTCGTCGAGCAGGGCGCGCCGGCCGATATCTTCGGCGCGCCGCAGCATGAGCGCACCCAGAGGTTCCTCACTCGCATCCTTCGGCCCCTCGACGGCGACTGACGGGCGTCCGCTCACGTCTGCGACGCAGGGTCAGCCGCCGAGCACCGGCAGCACCAGGCTGACAGCCAGGGTGATCATGACGACGGCGATCAGCGCGTCGAGGATGCGCCACGCTCGTTCCGTGCGCAACCAGCGGCCGAGATAGCGGGCGCCGAACCCCAGCGCGGTGAACCACAGGATGCTGGCGGCGATCGCTCCGGCGGCGAACAGCCAGCGCTCGTCGCCGTGCGTCGCGGCGATCGACCCGAGCATCAGGACCGTGTCGAGGTAGACGTGCGGGTTCAACCAGGTCAGGGCGAGAACCGTCGCGATCACGGGAGCGAGCGCGGTGCGGGTCGCCGTCGTGGCTCCGCCGCCCGACCCGGGCGCCGAGCCCTCCGCACCGGTCCGGTCGACTCGCAGCTCCTCCCCGCCCCTCCAGGCGCGGCGGGCGGCGAGGATGCCGTAGGCCAGGAGGAACAGGGCCCCCGCCCAGCGCGCGACGACCACGAGCCACGGGGCTGCGGAGATGACGAAGCCGAGTCCCGCGACGCCGGCGGCGATGAGCAGGGCGTCGGACGCGGCGCAGATGATGACGACCGGCAGGACGTGCTCTCTGCGGATGCCCTGACGGAGGACGAACACGTTCTGCGCGCCGATGGCGACGATCAGGGAGAGGCCGAGTCCGAGACCCGAGAAGACGGAGAGCATGAGTCCACGGTACGGATGCCACGGACATGAGCACCAGCGATGATTCCTTGTGCGCCATTAGCATGGCTAATGTGAAGATCGATCCGGAGCTTGCCGCCACTGTCGCCGCCGTGGCCGACGAGGGAACCCTCGACGCGGCGTCGCGGGTGCTGCGTGTGACTCCTTCCGCCGTGAGCCAGCGGCTCAAGACGCTCGAGGAGCAGCTCGGACGGGTCCTCGTCGTGCGCACCAAGCCTGCCCGTCTCACCGAGGCGGGCGAGGCTGTCGTGCGGCTCGCACGACAGCTGGCACTCCTCGAGCACGATGCCCTCGCAGAACTCGGCCTCGAGGGCGACGAGGCGCCCCGCACCCGCATACCGCTCGCCGTGAACGCGGACTCGATGGCGACGTGGTTCCTGCCTCCGCTCGCACGGCTCTCTGCAGCCCACGACCTCGACTTCGACCTGCACCGCGACGACCAGAACTTCACGGCTCGGCTGCTCGAGTCCGGCACGGTGATGGCGGCGGTCACGAGTGAGGCGGCGCCGGTCGCCGGGTGCTCCGTCGCACCGCTCGGCGTGCTGGAGTATCACGCGATGGCAGAACCGGCGTTCGCTGATCGCTGGTTCTCGTCCGGTGTCACCAGAGAGGCGTTGAGCGCGGCGCCCTTCGTCGACTTCGACAGACGAGACACGCTTCAGCACGAATGGCTCGAGCGGATGGGGGTCGCGCACCACGGGGCTCCTCGGCACTACGTGCCCGCGTCGCACGACTACGCGCTCGCCGTGCGGCTCGGCCTCGGATGGGGGATGCTGCCGCTCCTGCAGAAGGAGCGCGAGCTCGTGCCGCTCGGCGGGCCGCCGCTGCGAGTCAGGCTGTACTGGCAGCAGTGGAACCTGCGCTCCGCGCTGCTCGACACCATCGCGGCCGAAGTCTCCGTCGAGGCGCAGCGTGTTCTCGCGAGCTGAGCTGCAGCTCTGGACGAACTGCAACCATCCGATCGGTCACAGAAACCGATAGACGTTTCTGCGCAATTCGTGAGCCGGAATGCGCAATCGTGACGCGGAAGGCCTTGAACAGGCGCAGGAAGTGGACAAAGCTGTCGGGAACGACACGAGTACCGGATGCAGGCCGCGAAGGGCGACCATCCCCAGCCATCTGCGTCTCGTGAGATTCCTGAGGGGGAATGTCATGGCTGAGAAGGACACGCAACGCAAGGTTCTGGCAGTGCTCGCCGGTGGGCTGGTGCTCGGCGTCGGTATCGGGGTGACGCTCGCGGCATGGAACGACTCCGAGTTCGCGACCGGCACCTTCACCGCAGGCTCGTTCAATCTGGAGGGATCCACGACGAGCGCGACCGACGGGTACGACGATCACAACGTCGATCTGGGGGACACTGCAGCGGCGCTCGTCTTCCAGCTGCCCGCCGTGGCGTCGTCGATGTCTCCGGGCGATGTCGTCTACGCACCGTTCTGGGTGCGTCTCGACAGCACGACCACCAACGGCGCCACGCTGGTGCCGTCGGGGATCACCGCGGGCACGGGGGGCAACGAGGCCAATCTCTCATACACCGTGACGGCCATCGACGCGGGCGACGTGTGCGACGCCACGGCGGCAGGAACCGTCGTCGCGACGGGGACCACATTGAGCGCTCAGACCGGAGCCACGTCGGTTCCTCTCGCCGAGGGCGCACCGGCAGGGACTGCGGGAACGCCTGTGCAGCTGTGCTTCGCGGTGACCGCGGGCGGCGGTCTCACGCAGGGCGCCGCCGCGACCGCGACCTGGGAGTTCACGGCCACCTCGACTGCGGACTGATCATGGCCGACACCCGCAGAGGCATGCGGGAGGGGAAGCGACTGCTCTCCCGTCGGATACGCGCTGTGCTCGCGGGCGGGCTGGTGTTCGGCGTCGGCGCGACGATGACCCTGGCCGCCTGGAACGATTCCGAATACGGCAATGCGACCTTCACCGCCGGGCGGTTCGACATCGTCGGGGCGACAGACGGTGCCACGTTCTCGAGCCACCCGGTGGGCACCCCGGCGGCGCTGTCGTTCAGCGCACCGTTCTCGGCCATGGCTCCCGGCAACACCACGTACGCGCTGTTCAGCGTGCGGACCGCGAATCCGTCAGTGGCCGGCACGCTGCAGCTCAGCGTGACGTCGACGGCGGGAACAGGGCTCGGCACCTACCTGCGATACGGGGTGAGGGCCATCGCGGGGACGGCCTGCAACAGCACGACCTACACGGCCGGGACGGCTGTCGTTCCCGACAACTCGCTGCTGTCGGTCGGCGGCACCGGCACCCAGGCGGTCGCGGCCAACGGCGGAACGACCGTGAACTACTGCTTCGCAGTGACGTTGCCGGCAGCGACCGACAACGGCGCGCAAGGGCTGACGGCGATCCAGACATGGCAGATCGCCGGAGTGTCGAGCTGACCTGCGGGCAGAGCATCGGATGACGTGAGGAGGAGACATGAGTGCACCGACGAGGCGCAGCCTGCGTGAACAGGCGACGGTCGATGATGCGTCCGCGTCGCCGGCACCCGCCGCGGCGTCCTCGCGAGGCACTCTCGGGAGGGCGCTCGCCGATGTCCTCCTCTGGCTCGCCGCCGCCGCAGGGGTCATCTGCATCGTGCTCGTGATCGTCGCCTTCACGGCGAACATCACCCTCATCATGTTCCGCACGGGATCGATGGCGCCGACGATTCCCGCCGGTTCCGTGGCGGTGGTCCAGAGCGTCCCGGCATCCGAGGTGCAGGTCGGCGACGTCGTCACCGTCGATCGAGCAGGCGATCTGCCGGTCACGCACCGCATCACCTCGATTGCTCCCGGTGCGAGTGCGGACGAACGGGTGATCACGATGCGCGGAGACGCGAACGCGGCCGACGATCCGTATCCGTACACCGTGCAGACCGTTCGGATCGTGCTGTTCTCGATCCCCGGCATCGCGACCGTGATCGTCGCGATGGGCGATCCGTACGTGCTGGGCGGACTCACGATCGGCGCGACGGTCCTCGTCGTCTGGGCGTTCTGGCCGCGCTCCCGGAAGGAGAGTCGCGAGCAGGTCGATCCGGCGGGAGTCGACCGATGAACCGGCGGGTGGCGTGCGTCGCGGGTGCCTGTGCGGTCGTCTGCGCAGCGCTCGTCGCGGTGAGTCCCGCGTGGGCGGCACCCTCGACCGAGGTCGTGCAGGGGCAGGTGCTGCGGCTGGTCTCCGTCGCCGACTGGGATGCCGCGTCGAGCCTCCTGCCTGGCCAGCCCGTGCAGTGGGATGTGACGGTGAGCGCGGAGGCACCGGACCCCGGGACCGTGGCGGTCGGAGTCAGTGCGAGCGGCGGTGCGGCGCTGGTGATGGACGTGCTCCGCTGTGCGCAGGAGTGGGATGAGAGCGGATGCCGGGGAGGCGCGACCACACTCGAGTCCGGCTGGTCGATACCTCGTGACGGCCTCGAGGTGCCGCTCGTCGAGATGGCCGACACAGAGGTGGCCCACCTCAGGCTCGTCATCGCGTTGGACGGCGCGGACGACGGCAGCACCCAGGTGCGCGTGCATGCACGCGGCGCCGGAGAGTCCGCGACGGTCGGACCGGACGGCGGGCTGGCGACGACGGGCGGTGCGCCCTTCGCTCCCTGGGCGATCGGCGGGGCGCTGGCCCTGGTGGCCGGTGGTGCTGCGCTGAGTGCGACCCGGCGCCGCCGCAGCACCGGAGCTCACCGAGGCGAGTCGTGATCGTGCGGCGGCAGCGCGTCCTGGCCGGAGTCGCCGGTGCGGCGCTGCTCTGCGGAGTGGCCCTCGCGCCGCCGGCGCAGATCACCGACGCGGCATTCACCGACCCGGAGTACGGTCGAGCCACGATCACGGCGTTCCGCGTTCCCCCCGCCACGATCATCGCCTGCACGGTGGCGAACAACGGTCTGGGCGTCTTCCAGAACGTCCGGCTCGTGTGGACGTCGGTGTATCCCGCCAGCGGGGTCAGGCTCACACTCACCCAGGGAGCGACGACAGCAGTGGTCCCGGCGGCGAACATCACCACGACGGGTCCTGCCGGCGGCCTCTACACCCACACCGCCGTCCTCACTCAGAGTCTGCTTGCCAGCCTCATCTCCAACCTTCTCGGCAGCACCACGACATTGACGGTGACCAACCTCCTGGCCGGTACGTCCTGGGTGTCGGCCGGGACCTCGCGCCAGCTGTCGATCGCGCTGCTCGGGCTCAACGCGTCCTGCACGTGAGTTCGTGCGGTGCGGACCGGCTCAGTCGGCGAGTGCGAGAGCGCGGAACGCATCGCGCTCGCGCAGGTGCTCGCGCCGGCTGGCGGCGGCGGCCGCCGCGGCATCCGCGATGCGGGTCGGCACCTGCTGACCGGTGGTGCGCCGGTAGAGCTCGTCGATGAGATCTGTGGCGAGGCCGACGAGCTTCGCGATCTCGCGGTCGTCGCGGTCGATCCAGACGCAGCGGGGTTCGTCATGGATGGGGGAGAAGTCGACGTGCTCCTCCCAGACGAAGAGCGTGCGCTCGGCGCCCAGCACGTGCTGCTGCCACCACACCTGACGCAGGTAGGTGCGGGGGATGCCGCGGAACGCCTTGTTCGTGGTCTTGATCTCCGCGAGCTTCACGCGACCGTCGGCGTCGACGGCGATACCGTCGGGAGTCGCGAGATGGCGGTGCTCGACCTCAGCGCGGAACAGGGCGGAGGAGGGGAGGATGCCGTGCGTCGCCGCCACCCAGGCGGCGATCTCGGGCTCGCGGCGGCGTCCGTGATCGGTGTAGGCGTTGCCTCCGAACCGGGGCCCGCCGCCGAGCTTGGAGTCGGCGGCGCGGGCGATGGACCGCTCGCTCGTGAGTCCGGCGACATCCGTGGCGGTGATCCCGCGGGACCGTGCCCGCATCCAGGCGACGCGGTCGCGGGAGTCCGCGACGATGCGAGCTTGGAGTTCGGGGGTCACCTATCGAGGGTAACCCCGGTCGCCGACTCTCCCTCCCGCACACGCCGCCCGGGCCGTTCCCTCGGGCGTTCGACCCCGGCAGAGACTCAGCTGTGCGTCGGCCACGCCTCCGGGCCGGCGGATCCGGCGACGTAGTCGTCGAGCGGCACATCGCCCCGCTGCCACGCCTCGAGGATGGGGGCGACGATCCGCCACGACTGCTCGGCGGCGTCTCCCCGCACGGCGAGCATCGGATCCCCGTCGAGGACGCCGGACAGCACCTCGGCGTACGCCTTGAGCGCGCCCTCGCCGAGCTCCGCGGACAGGATCGCGCGTTCCAGCTCGAGCGGGTCCTCGGATGCGTTCAGGTTCAGCTCGAGCGACATCCGGTCGGGACCGAGCGAGAAGCGCAGAACCGCTCCGTCGGACGTGCCGGTGAGCCCGCGGGGCAGATGGCGGACAGGACGGAAGCGCACGACGATCTCTCTGGCGGGCGCTCCGAGGGCCTTGCCGGAACGGAGCCGGAACGGGATTCCCGCCCAGCGCGCGTTGCGGACCTCGAAGGTCGCCTCGGCGAGCGTCTCGGTCTCCCGACCCGGGTCGACGCCGGGTTCGTCGACGTACGAGGGCTTCGCGGTGCCGTCGATCTCTCCCGCGGTGTAGCGGGCGCGGCGAGACGACCCGGCGGGGTCGTCGCCCCACACGGTGGTCGCGCGGAGCACCGCGCCGGTCGCGGCGCGGAAGTCGACCTCGTCGAGGGTGGCGGGCTCTTCCATCGCGAGCACCGCGAGCACCTGGAGCAGATGACTCTGGATCATGTCGACCAGTGCGCCGGCCTTGTCGTAGTAACCCGCACGCCCCTCGAGCGCCAGCGCTTCGTCGTAGACGATGTCGATGGACTCGATGCTCTCCGCAGACCAGAGCGGTTCGAGGATGCGGTTCGCGAACCGTGCGCCGAGGAGGTTCAGCGTGGTCGAGCGACCCAGGAAGTGGTCGACGCGGAACACCTGGGTCTCGGGCACGAGGGCGGTGAGGACGCGATTCAGCTCGCGGGCGCTCGACTCGTCGGTGCCGAACGGCTTCTCCATCACGAGCATCGCGCCCGCGGGCAGCATGTCGGGCGTGAGTGCGGCGATGCACGCCGCCGCCACGGCCGGAGGCACTGCGAAGTAGAGGGCCACGCGGCCGGTGAGGCCGCCCAACAGCGCACGCAGATCGTCGGCGCGCGTGATGTCGGTGCGGGCGTAGGTGACGTCGACACGGGCTGCCGCGTCCTCGGCGTCCATCGAGGCGAAGGCCGTGTCGACGACGGCCCGCAGCTCGGCATCCGTCCACTCCTCGCGATCGGCGCCGACGATCCGCACCGAACGCGCGGGTTCTCTCTTCAGCAGCTGGCCCAGAGCGGGCAGGAGGAGCCGAGAGGTGAGGTCGCCACCTGCACCGAGGATCACCAGCGTCGTCGCATCGGTCATGTTCTCACCGTAATCGCTCCGACCCTCGGGTGAACATGCCAGACTCGGTCGATGCCCGCTCCGATCGAGGACTACGCCCTGCTCAGCGACTGCCGCACCGGCGCGCTCGTCTCGCGAGACGGCAGCATCGACTGGCTGTGCCTTCCGCGTTTCGATTCGTCCTCGGTGTTCGGCGCTCTCCTGGGCGACCCCGGTCACGGATGCTGGACGCTGCGCCCGAGCGATGCCGGGGCGACATCGACGCGGTTCTACCTCTCGGACACCTTCATCCTGGTCACCCGGTGGGAGACGGCGGAGGGCGTCGCGGAGGTGCACGAGTTCATGCCGATCCAGCCGACGCGCACCGAAGTCATCCGCAGGGTCGTCGGCGTCTCGGGCAGCGTCGAGTTCGACACCGAGCTGCGCCTGCACTTCGACTACTCCCGTCGGCTGCCGTGGGTGCGGCAGGTCGGCACTCCGGATCACCCGGCGCTGCATGCGACGGCCGGCCCCGAGTCGGTGATCGTGCGCGGCGTGCGATTCCACGCCGAGGACCATCGGCACCGGGCGACGGTGACGGTCGGCCCCGACGAGATCCGTGACCTCACGCTCAGCTGGTTCCTCTCATATGAGCACGCGCCGAAGCCGCTCGACGTCGAAGAGGCGATCGCCGGGACGCGGGCCTGGTGGCAGGGATGGGCGAGCGGGATCCGCCACGACGGCCCGCATCGCGACGCCGTCGTCCGCTCTCTGCTGGTGCTGCGTGCGCTCACCAACAAGGACACCGGAGGCATCGTCGCCGCGGCCACGACCTCGCTGCCCGAGGACTTCGGCGGCTCGCGCAACTGGGACTACCGCTTCGTCTGGCTGCGGGATGCCGCGCTGACGCTCGAGGCGCTGATCGCTCATGGCTTCCTCGCCGAAGCGCATCAGTGGCGTCGCTGGCTGCTCCGGGCCGTCGCGGGGGAACCGCGGGAGGTGCAGATCATGTACGGGATCGCCGGGGAGCGCGATCTCCTCGAGCGCGAGCTGACCAGTCTCCCCGGCTATGACGGTTCAGCGCCGGTGCGCATCGGCAACGGGGCCGTCGACCAATACCAGGGTGATGTGATCGGCGAGGTCCTGGTCGCTCTCGAGGCGGCCAGGATCGCGGGTCTGGAAGAGGGGGACTTCTCCTGGCCCTTGCAGCGCGCGCTCGTCGAGCAGGTGATCGCGTCGATCGATCGCCCCGACAACGGCATCTGGGAGATCCGGGGCGAGCCGCAGTGGTTCACGCACTCGCGGGTCATGATGTGGGCCGCGCTCGACCGGGGAGTCCGTGCCGTGCGGGAGCATGGTCTCGCCGGCGATGCCGAGCGGTGGGAGGGCGTGCGCGATCGCCTGCGTCGCGAGATCGACGACCGCGGTGTCGATGCGGAGGGCGGCCACTTCGTCCAGCACTACGGATCCGGCGACGTCGATGCCTCGCTGCTGCTGCTGCCGCAGGTCGGGTACTGCGCCGCCGACGATCCGCGCATGCTGCGCACCGTCGCCGAGATCGAGAGTCGCCTGCTCGTGAACGGATTCGTGCGGCGCTATCGCACCGAGTCCGGGGTCGACGGACTCGGTGGAGGGGAGCATCCCTTCATCGCCTGCAGCTTCTGGCTCGTCGAGCAGTATGCGGCGAGCGGGCGCACGGGCGACGCGCAGAACCTCATGGCCGGAGTGATGGCGATGGCGAACGATCTCGGCCTGCTCTCGGAGGAGTACGACGTCGGACACCAGCGGCAGGCCGGCAACACCCCGCAGGCACTCTCGCACCTGAGTCTCATCCGGGCCGCCGACGCACTCGCCGGGCACCGGGGACGCGCGGCGCACCGGGACTGACGTCCGATTTGAGGGTCGGCGGTCGATGAGGTAGCCTGGGAACAACCGAAGACCGCTGGTCATCGTCGTGCGTGAGAACGCGAGGCGATCGAAGCTCTGCTCAGCAGGGGCCCGCGCAGGACACGAACTTTCAGAGCTCCGTGCGCTTGCGCCGGAGCTTTTCTGTTGCATGCGGTCAGGGGTCGGCGCCTCACCTCCGTGAGGCGCCTCGTACACACCAAGGAGTGACCATGGCGCAGAAGGACGCATCGGTTGCCGAGCTCACGAAGTCATTCGAGAACTCGACTGCCGTTCTGCTGACCGAGTACCGCGGTCTGACGGTTGCCCAGCTCAAGGAGCTGCGCAACAGCATCCGTCAGGACGCTGAGTACGCCGTGGTGAAGAACACGCTGACCAAGATCGCCGCCAACAAGGCTGGCATCACCGCGCTGGACGACGACCTCAAGGGTCCGTCGGCTGTCGCGTTCGTGCATGGCGACTTCGTCGCCACTGCCAAGGCTCTTCGTGACTTCGCCAAGGCCAACCCGCTTCTCGTGATCAAGTCCGGCATCTTCGAGGGCAACGCCCTCTCTGCCGACGAGGTCAACAAGTACGCCGCGCTCGAGAGCCGTGAGGTTCTGCTGGCGAAGGCTGCGGGCATGATGAAGGCGACGATGGGCAAGGCTGCTGCCACCATCGATGCTCTTCGCGAAAAGCTGGAGACCGCTGAGGCCGCGTGAGCGACCCACGATCTCGTTCAACAAACCCACCTATCTAGGAGATACATCATGGCTAAGCTCACCACTGAGGAGCTGCTCGAGCAGTTCGCAGGCCTGACCCTCGTCGAGCTCAACGACTTCGTCAAGGCGTTCGAGGAGAAGTTCGAGGTCACCGCTGCTGCCCCCGTCGCCGTTGCAGGCGCAGGCGGCGGCGCTGCTGAAGAGGTTGAGGAGAAGGACTCCTTCGACGTCATCCTCGAGGCTGCCGGCGACAAGAAGATCCAGGTCATCAAGACCGTCCGCGAGCTCACCTCGCTCGGTCTCGGCGAGGCCAAGGCCGTCGTCGACGGTGCTCCCAAGGCCGTGCTCGAGGGCGCGAACAAGGAAGCAGCCGAGAAGGCCAAGGCTGCCCTCGAAGAGGCAGGCGCCACGGTTACCCTCAAGTAATCCGTTCCAGGTCGCGGCGTGATGCCTCGCCCTGGAAGCGTCTGAACGCTTCACGAAAGCCCCGGGTCCGCCCGGGGCTTTCGTGCGTCCGGGGCGCAGATCCGCAGAGGAGCGGTCAGCGTCGTCCGGCGGTGGAGCTCCGGACGACCAGCGAGGATGTCGTCACGGTGCGCTCGCGCGGAGAATCCGGGTGGTCGATCTGCTGCCGCAGCAGGCGCACTGCCTCGTGGCCCTGTTCGCGCGGTGACTGCCTGATGGTCGTGAGCGCGAACATCTCGGCGTGCTGGTGGTCGTCGACTCCGACGATGCTGAGCTCGGTCGGCACGGCGATGCCGAGGCGACGTGCCGCGATCATCGCGCCGATCGCCGCCTCGTCGCAGACGCCGACGATCGCGGTGGGGCGTCCTCTGCGGTCGCCGAGGAGCTCGACGGCGGCGGCGTAGCCGCCGGGCATGGTCGGGCGGCTGTCCGCGATCCTCGCGACCGCCTCGAGTCCCGCCGCGGCGAGAGCCTCGAGATATCCCTCCACGCGCTGGGCGTCGCCGAAGCTGAGATGGTCCGGATCCGTGGATCCGCCGACGAACGCGATATCGGTATGGCCGAGTTCGATCAGGTGCTCGGTGGCGATCCGGGCGGCGGCGATGTCGTCGATCGACACGGCACTGGATCCCTCACTGTACGGACCGACGCTGACGAGCGGTCGCTCGGAGCGGTGCAGACGTTCGAGCTCCTGTGCGCTGGGCTGGATGCCGACCGCGATGATCCCGTCGAACCGTCGCCCGGGCAGCACGACGTCGAACAGGCGCTCGCGGGTCTCGCTGCCTTCGCGGATGCCGTAGAGGGCGAGCTCGTAGTCGAGGGCGAACAGCGATTCCTGGATGCCGGCGAGCAGCTCCGAGAAGAACCAGCGGTCGACCGGCGGCATGATGACTCCGACGGTCTGCGTGCGGCCCGTGGCGAGACTCGTCGCGGAGGAGTGTGCGACATAGGCGAGTTCTCCGGCAGCATCGGCGACCCGCTTGCGGGTGTCTTCCGAGACGTAACCGCGTCCGCTGAGTGCTCGGCTCGCCGTCGCCTTCGACACGCCAGCGCGCGCCGCGACGTCGGCGATCGTGCTCATCCGGTCCTCCTCGACCATGACTGCGACGCGAGCCCCCACCCCTGCGCCGATGACAGCGTAACGGGTCGCAGGGACGAAAAGGAACCGGTTCCACAGGAATTGTGAGGGAGCGCTCCCATGGTTCGTGCCAGGGCGCTGCGAATGGTTGTCAGTCTGTGATCCTGGCTTATTGTGCAGCGGCGTCGGACCCCGATAGGTTGTCCTGGAATCGGTTCCCGATTCTGTGCCGAGGGGCGGCGCGGAATGTCGTGGGAGCCGGGAAACTCGAAGAGGAGAATTCACATGGGTCTGTCACAGCGTTCCCGGCGTTACGCGCCAATCGCACTGCTGGGAGTCGCGGGCATCGCGCTCGCCGGTTGTGGTGCTCCCGGCGGCACGGACGGCGGGGGAGAAGGCGGCGGCGGAGACAACACCGTCACGATCTACGGCACGATCGTCGAAGGAGAGGCAGAACTTCTCGCAGAGTCCTGGGCGGACTTCGAGAAGGAGAACGACATCACGATCAAGTACGAGGGCAGCCAGGACTTCGAGACTCAGCTCGGCACCCGTGCACAGGGCGGCAACCCGCCCGACATCGCGATCTTCCCGCAGCCGGGTCTGTTCGCGGACTATGCGGCTCGCGACTTCCTGAAGCCGGCCCCTGACGCCGTCGAGGCGAACGCCAAGGAGTACTGGACGCAGGGGTGGGTCGACTTCGGCACCTACGAGGACGAGTTCTACGGCGCGCCGCTCATGGCGAGCGTCAAGGGCTGGGTCTGGTACTCGCCGACGAAGTTCGCCGAGTGGGGAGTCCAGGAGCCCACGAGCTGGGACGAGCTGCTCACGCTGACCCAGACCATCCAGGAGAAGAGCGGCAAGGCACCCTGGTGCGCCGGCTTCGAGTCGGGTGTGGCGACCGGCTGGCCCGGCACCGACTGGATCGAGGACCTCGTGCTCCGCAACGCGGGCGCCGACGTCTACGACCAGTGGGTCAAGAACGAGATCCCCTTCACCGACCCGCAGATCAAGGAGGCGTTCGACGCCACCGGCGAGATCCTGCTCAACCCGGCCTACGTCAACGGCGGCTTCGGCGACGTGCGCTCGGTCAACTCCACGGCATTCGGCGACGTGGCCCCTGCGGTCGCGAGCGGCGAGTGCGCACTGACGCACCAGGCGTCGTTCCTGTCGGGCTTCTTCCCCGAGGGCACGAACATCGCCGAGGACGGCGACGTGTGGGCGTTCCTGCTTCCGAGCCAGAGCGAGGACGAGACGTTCATCACCGGTGGTGGCGAGATCGTCGGCGCGTTCAGCGACGACGAGGCGACGCAGAAGGTGCTCGAGTACCTCTCGAGCCCCGAGTGGGCTGACAGCCGTCTGGCGCTCGGTGGCGTGACGTCTGCGAACAAGGGCGTCGACATCGAGGCCGTCGAGAACCCGATCCTGCAGGAGTCGATCAAGCTGCTCCAGGACGACTCGGTCACGTTCCGCTTCGACGGATCCGACCAGATGCCCGGCGCCGTCGGCTCGGGAACCTTCTGGAAGGGCATGGTCGCCTGGATCAACGGCACCTCGACCGACGAGGTCCTGACCCAGATCGAGACCGGCTGGCCCTCCAGCTGATCGGATGAGGTGGGCCGCCCCGTCGGGCGGCCCACCTTCTCCCTCTCGGTCCGCGCATCGCCGCGCGGACCGCTGATCAGCTCCGTCTCATGAAGGGGAATCCATGAACGCGACTGTGTTCTTCCAATGGATCGGGTCTCTGCCCCCGATCGCCCAGGCTCTCGCCGTCGTCATCGCGTTCGCGGTGGTCGTCGTCGTCATCCTGCTTCTCGTCGACATCGCGCCCCGCAAGGGCGCGCTCTACACCGGCATCCGCCTGGCGATGTGCCTGCTCATCCCGTTCGCGGTGATGTGGTTCTTCAACTCCTATTACTGGGCGATGGGAGTAGCGGTCGCCGTCGGCGCCCTGTTCTTCTTCCTCGACTACCGTTCCCGCGACGGAGCCGGGTACCTGATCCAGCTCGTGGCATTCATGGCCCCGGCCATGCTGCTGCTGCTCGCGGGCCTGATCCTGCCGTCCATCCAGACGGTCTACGCGTCGTTCTGGAACTCCACCGGCAGTGACTTCGTCGGCTTCTCGAACTACCTCTGGATCTTCACGCAGTCCGACGGCGTCACCTCGGTCGTGAACACGATCGTCTGGGTGCTCCTGGTCCCGACGCTCTCGACCATCGTCGGTCTGGCCTACGCGGTGTTCATCGACAAGACCCGCGGCGAGAAGATCTACAAGCTCCTCGTCTTCATGCCGATGGCGATCTCGTTCGTCGGCGCGAGCATCATCTGGCGCTTCGTCTACGCCTACCGCGGTCCGGAGTTCGAGCAGATCGGTCTGCTCAACCAGATCCTGGTCTGGTTCGGCGGAGAGCCGCAGCAGTTCCTGCTCAACGGACCGTGGAACAACCTCGCCCTCATCGTCGTGCTGATCTGGGTGCAGACCGGTTTCGCGATGGTCGTCCTGTCGGCGTCGATCAAGGGAGTTCCCACAGAGCTCCTCGAAGCGGCCGAGCTCGACGGCGCGAACGCGTGGGAGCGATTCCGTTCGGTGACGATCCCGTCGATCCGCCCCGCGCTGATCGTCGTCCTCACCACCATCTCGATCGCCTCGCTGAAGGTCTTCGACATCGTCCGCACGATGACCGGTGGCAACTACGGCACCTCGGTGCTCGCGAACGAGATGTACACGCAGTTCTCCAAGTTCGAGGCGGGACGCAGCGCTGCGCTCTCCGTCATCCTGTTCATCCTGGTGCTCCCGATCGTGATCTACAACGCGCGCCAGATCAAGAAGCAGCGGGAGATCCGATGACCGACACCGTGAACTCAGACACCGGACAGAGCACGAGGGCGATCACCACCGCCGGACGCTTCGAAGCCTCGGCCGGCCGCGCGCGCAAGCGCCTGAGCCGTCCGTGGGCCACCGTCGCGTCGATCGTGATCGCCGTGGTGTGGACGATCCCGACGCTCGGCCTGTTCATCTCGTCGTTCCGCGAGAGGGACGCGATCGAGACGAGCGGCTGGTGGACGGTCTTCGCCAACCCGCAGCTGACGCTCGACAACTATGTCGCTGTGCTGCAGTCCGGAACGACGCAGCTGACGATCCTGGAGTCGTTCTTCAACTCCATCGTGATCACGATCCCCGCCACGCTCATCCCGCTCATGATCGCGGCGATGGCGGCCTACGCGTTTTCCTGGATCGACTTCAAGGGACGCAACGCGCTGTTCATCTTCGTGTTCGCGCTGCAGATCGTGCCGATCCAGATGGCTCTGGTGCCGCTGCTGTCGTCGTTCTCGCGGGGCATCAACCTGTTCGGCGTCCAGGTGACGCAGGGACTGGACGCCTCGGGCGGCTACGCACAGGTGTGGATCGCGCACACGATGTTCGCGCTGCCGCTGGCGATCTACCTGCTGCACAACTTCATGTCGGAGATCCCGGGGGAGATCATCGAGGCGGCTCGCGTCGACGGCGCATCCCGCGGACAGATCTTCTTCCGGATCGTGCTTCCGCTGACGATGCCGGCGATCGCGTCGGTGGCGATCTTCCAGTTCCTGTGGGTGTGGAACGACCTGCTCGTCGCCCTCGTGTTCGCCGACGGCGCCGCCTCGCCGATCACGAAGGTGCTCGCCGAGATCACCGGTCGCGGCGAGGGATGGTACCTGCTCACCGCAGGAGCCTTCGTGTCGATCATCGTCCCGCTGATCGTCTTCTTCTCGCTCCAGCGGTACTTCGTGCGAGGACTCCTGGCGGGGTCCACCAAGGGCTGATCGGCTCTCGGAGACAGGTCGAGCACACGATGCCGCGATCGGGCGCAACACAGCCCCGGTCGCGGCATCGTCGCACGTACGCTGTGAACATGAAGTACGCAGACTCCATCGTCGACCTCGTCGGTGACACGCCCCTCGTGAAGCTCCAGCACGTCACCGAGGGCGTGGAGTGCACGGTTCTCGTGAAGCTCGAGTACCTCAACCCCGGCGGCTCCGCGAAGGACCGCATCGCCTCGCGCATCATCGACGCGGCCGAGGCCTCGGGCGACCTGCGGCCGGGCGGCACGATCGTCGAGCCGACGAGCGGCAACACCGGCGTCGGACTCGCGCTGGTCGCCCAGCAGCGCGGGTACAAGTGCGTCTTCGTGCTGCCGGACAAGGTCGGCGAGGACAAGATCGACGTGCTGCGCGCCTATGGTGCCGAGGTGGTCGTCACGCCGACCTCGGTGGCGGCCGACAGCCCCGAGTCGTACTACAGCGTGAGCGACCGGCTCGCACGCGAGATCCCCGGGGCGTTCAAGCCCAACCAGTATGAGAACCCCAACGGGCCGCGCAGCCACTACGAGACCACCGGCCCCGAGATCTGGCGAGACACCGACGGCCGCGTCACGCACTTCGTCGCCGGGGTCGGCACCGGGGGCACGATCACCGGAACCGGCCGGTATCTGCGGGAGGTGTCGGACGATCGGGTCCGCATCGTCGGAATCGACCCCGAGGGCAGCGTCTACAGCGGCGGCACCGGGCGCCCGTACCTGGTCGAGGGAGTCGGCGAGGACATCTGGCCCGGCGCCTACGACCCGAGCGTGCCGCACGAGATCGTCGCCGTCGACGACGCCGAGTCGTTCGCGATGACCCGGCGGCTCGCGCGAGAAGAGGGCATCCTCGTCGGAGGCTCCAGCGGCATGGCCGTGGTCGGCGCGCTGCGGGTGGCGCGTGACCTTCCGGCGGACGCCGTGATGGTGGTGCTGCTGCCGGATGGCGGGCGCGGGTATCTCGGCAAGATCTTCAACGACGGCTGGATGCGCTCGTACGGGTTCAGCGAGGTGGAGGAGGGCGAGACCGTCGGCGACGTGCTCGCCGCGCGCACGGCCCGTCTAGGGGAGGGCATCCCCGATCTGGTGCACGCGCATCCGACCGACACCGTGCTCGAGGCCATCGGCGTGATGACCGAGTACGACGTCTCTCAGCTGGTGGTGCTGAGCGCCGAGCCGCCGGTCATGATGGGCGAGGTGGTCGGCACGGTCGACGAGAAGGGGCTGCTGGACCTGCTGTTCCGAGGCGATGCGAAGCCCGCGGACGCCGTGGGCGATCATGTGGGGGACAGGCTGCCCCTCATCGGCATCCACGCGCCGATCGCGCAGGCACGTGCGGCGCTCGCCGACGTCGACGCGCTGCTCGTCACCCTCGACGGCAAGCCGCACACGGTGCTCACGCGACAGGACCTGCTGTCGTACATCTCCCGCTGATCCCGCACGGACGCCGGACGTAACAGGAGCGGATGCGGTCGCCGGAGCGGACGTAGGCTGAGGACATGTCCGAGCATGCCTTCGCCACCAGAGCCATCCACGCAGGTCAGGCGCCTGACCCGACCACCGGGTCGATCATCCCGCCGATCTATCAGGCCTCGACCCATGTGCAGGACGGCATCGGCGGGTTCCGACACGGGTACGAGTACAACCGAGCCGGCAACCCGACACGGTCATCGCTCGAGACGCAGCTCGCCGCACTCGAAGGCGGCGCGAGCGCGCTGTCGTTCGCGTCGGGGCTCGCTGCGGAGGATGCGCTGCTGCGCGGCATCCTCCGGGCCGGCGATCACATCGTGCTCGGAAACGACGTCTACGGCGGCACCTACCGCCTGCTCACCAAGGTGCTCGCGCCCTGGGGCATCGAGACCACGACGGTCGAGCTGTCGGACGTCGACGAGCTGCGCGCGGCGATCCGGCCCGAGACGAAGATCGTCTGGGTCGAGACGCCCAGCAACCCGCTGCTGAAGATCGTCGACATCGAGCTCATCGCCGAGATCGCCCACGCGGCCGGGGCGATCGCCGTCGTCGACAACACCTTCGCCTCACCGGCACTGCAGCAGCCGCTCTCGCTCGGCGCCGATCTCGTCGTGCACTCCACCACGAAGTACCTGGGCGGGCACTCCGACGTGCTGGGCGGTGCTGTCGTGTTCCGCGACGACCGTTTCTTCGAGCAGGTCAAGTTCCAGCAGTTCGCGGTGGGTGCGGTCTCCGCGCCTCTCGACGCCTGGCTCACGACCCGCGGCATCAAGACGCTCGCGGTGCGGGTGCGCCAGCACTCCGAGAACGCGCAGGCCATCGCCGAATGGGCAGCCGGCCGCCCGGAGTTCGCGACCGTGTACTACCCGGGGCTCGCCTCTCACCCGGGGCACGACGTCGCCACGCGGCAGATGAGCGGGTTCGGCGGGATGCTGTCACTCGGTCTCTCCGCCGGTGCCGATGCAGCCAAGTCGTTCGCGGAATCGACCGAGCTGTTCCAGCTCGCGGAGTCCCTCGGCGGTGTCGAGTCGCTGATCGGATACCCGCCGGACATGACCCACGCCTCGGTGCGGGGCACCGCGCTCGCCGTGCCCGAGAACGTCGTTCGGCTGTCCGTCGGCATCGAAGGCGTCGACGACCTGATCGCCGACCTCGAGCAGGGGCTCGCTCGCCTCGGCTGACCCCTCAGCGTCGATGGCGCACGCAGGTGGGCGCGAGCGGGCTGTAGCATGGAGACTTCGCCCGGATCGAATCGATTCGACTTCCGTCGCGGATTCGGCCGCTCTCGCGACGTGATCCCTCGCGACTCACCTGATCCCCTCCAACTCCGGAAGGACCGTCGTGCCCGACGCTCCACGCACTGACTCCATCCCGACCGCCCCCGCTCCTGAGCGGACCGCCACGGGCAGCATCCGCATCCCGTCGTCGACGGGCGCGATCCGCACGCTCGGCTCGAACCCGGCCACCGCGCCGATCATGCTGCACCCCGGCGACTCGATCTCGAACGGCCGTCGAGCCCTGTACATCGTGCTGCTCGGCGCGCTCACCGCGCTCGGCCCGTTCACGATCGACCTGTATCTGCCTGCCTTCCCGGTGCTGGAGCAGGACTTCGAGACCACCGCGGCAGCGATCCAGCTGACCCTGACGGGCACGATGATCGGCTTCGCGCTCGGCCAGCTCGTCGTGGGGCCGCTCAGTGACAAAGTGGGCCGCCGTATCCCGCTGATCGTCGTGACAGCGCTGCACGTGCTCGCCAGTGCGGCGGCGGCGTACGCGCCCACCCTTCCGCTGCTCAGCGGCGCGCGAGTCTTGATGGGCGTGGGAGCGGCCGCGGGCGGCGTCGTCGCCATGGCCATCGTCCGCGATCTGTTCGGCGGCCGCAGGCTCGTGGTGATGCTGTCGCGGCTCGCCCTCGTGTCGGGCGTCGCCCCGGTGATCGCCCCGCTGATCGGCTCATGGCTGCTCACGCTGATGCCGTGGCGCGGCATCTTCGTCGTGCTGGCCCTGTACGGCGTCGTGATGCTCGTGTCGGCCATCGTCTTCATCCCCGAGACGCTGCCGATCGCACGCCGCCAGGAGAAGGGCGGCGCGACAGTGATGCAGCGCTACCGCTCGGTGTTCTCCGATCGCGTCTTCATCGGCGTGCTGATCATCGGGGGCATGACCTTCTCGGGTCTGTTCTCGTACCTGTCGGCCTCGCCGTTCCTGTTCCAGCAGACGCACGGGCTCGACGCGCAGCAGTACGGTCTCCTGTTCGCGGTCAACTCGCTCGGTGTCGTCGCCGGCGTGCAGACGGCCTCGCGACTCGCCGCGCGCTTCGGACCGCAGTGGGTCATGGCCTACTCGACGGCGGTCCTGCTTCTCGCGGGCATCGCCATCATCGTGACCGATCAGCTCGGCCTCGGGCTGTGGGGCACGGTCATCCCGCTGTTCGTCTTCATGACGGCCTGCGGCTTCACCTTCCCGAACGTGCAGGTGCTCGCTCTCGACAGGCACGGCAAGGCGGCGGGCACCGCGGCGTCCGTGATCGGAGCCACGAACTTCGGCGTCGCAGGGCTGATCTCGCCGGTCGTCGGCTGGGTCTCTCAGGGTGCGGGGATCACCGCCACGACCATGGCCTCCGTGATGGTGGGATGCGCGGCCATCGGGGTCCTGTCACTGTGGCTGATCGTGCGCCCACGGACTGTCGGCATGCTGGCTCCCTGACTTTCAGCTTCCGACCGGCAGAATGGTTCGATGAGATCACGAACGCTGCTGTGGTGGGGAATAGGGATGCTCGTCGCGGCGACGCTCCTCGGAGCGGCGATCGTGTTCGGGTACACCGAGCCTCCCGGCTTCGACACCTGGTGGAACGAGACGATCAGCACGTACCGCACCGACGCCATGCTGTCGTTCGCGTTGGTGCTGAACAGCATCGGCGGCGGGTGGATAGCGATCCTGCTCGTTCCGCTGCTGCTGATCACCGCTCTTCTCGTGGCTCGGCGATGGCAGGCCGCCGTGTTCGCCGCTGTGGCGTTCCTCGCGAGCGCCGGCGCCGTGCAGCTGCTGAAGCACCTGTTCGGACGAGCGCGCCCGGAGGACATGATCGTCGTGAGCGACTACGGATCGTTCCCCTCGGGGCACGCCGCCAACGCGGCGACGATCGCGATGGTCCTGTGGCTGGTCTTCCCTCGTGTGTGGACCGCGATCCTCGGCATCCTCTGGGTGGTCGCGATGGCGCTCTCGCGTACTCTCCTGTCGGTGCACTGGGCCACCGACACGCTGGGCGGTGCGCTGGTCGGCGCCGGCGTCGTTCTCGTGCTGGGGGCCTGGCTGCTGCCGTGGGTGCAGTCGACGTCGCAGCGGGACGACCCCGCAGTCGCGCCGGTAGGCTGACACCGTCCACATCGCATCGAGGAGCAGCATTGTCGCGCATCCGTCCGTATCGTCCGTCCGACCGCGCCGCCCTCTACGACGTCTGCGTCAGGACTGCGGATGCCGGAGCCGACGCGACCGGGATCTTCTCGGACGACTCGCTCTGGGGCGATCTCTTCGCCGTGCCGTACGTCGAACGCCACCCCGACCTCGCCTGGGTCGTCGAGACCGACGACGAGCGCGTGATCGGCTACATCGTGGCGACGGACGACACGGATGCCTTCGCGACCTGGTTCCGCGACGAGTGGTGGCCTAGGCGACAGGAGCGGTACCCGAGGGTCGACGAGCCGAGCACCCGTGAGGATCGCATGATCGAATACGGCTATGCGCAGGCCCCGGGCCGGGACGCGAACGCGGAGGAGTACCCCGCGCACCTGCACATCGACCTCCTGCCCGAGACCCAGGGTCAGGGACTCGGGCGCCAGCTGATCGAGACGCTCTTCACCGAACTGCGCCGCCGCGGAGTGCGGGGGCTGCATCTGGGCATGGACCCGAACAACACGGGCGCCGCCGCCTTCTACAAGCGGCTGGGCATGACACCGCTCCCTGCGGAGCCGGGCGGACAGAGCTTCGGCGTGACGTTCGACTGAGCTCTCGGCCGGGCGGCGGGTCCGGTGCTCGCTGCGCTCGCGCCTCCCCGAATCCCCAGCGCTCGATAAAAAGCATGAAGGGCCCCCGCTGGCGCGGAGACCCTTCATGCTTTTTGGCGGTGACGGCGGGATTCGAACCCGCGGTTGCTTGCACAACACACGCTTTCCAAGCGTGCTCCTTCGGCCGCTCGGACACGTCACCAAGGAACAACCTGAACAGTCTATCCGATCGGGTGGGCAGCCCATGACCAGCTCGTGTGAGGAGCATCATCCGGCGGGATGCTGCTCCACCGGTATGCGATTTGTCCGAGCCTTGCGCCCGCGAAGCGATGCTCTCTAGCCTCGAACGTAGACACTATGCGGTCATATAAGAGCGCACGGACCGGGTGTGTGAGCCCGGCCGCGCAGCCGACACCGATCGGCGAACTCGTCTCGGAAGGACGTTCATGGCGACAGACCCTTTGCCCACCGTGGCCAGCACTCCTGTGCGCACCGCGTTGCGCCTGGCACACTCCCGCGCTCTCGCAGACCTCGGCCTCGATGCGATCGGCCGTTCACGCTTCGGATGGCGCGACCGGTCGATCGGCTCAGCCGTCGAACGGGCCGGCTCCTCATACTGGTTGCGAGTCGTCTGGGCTCGAAGCGAGTGGGCGAGGAGCTCGTGGTGGGTCGGCAACCAGGACGCGATGACCATCACCGGGGTCGAGAAGCCCCGACTGATCGACGCGCGGGCGTGGGAGGAAGGGCCGCTGGTGTATCGGGCCGACCTCATGAGCCTGCTTCCTGGTCGGGTGTGCGCTCCGACATCCGTGCTCGAGCGGACGCCCGGGCTGGACGAGACGTGGTGGACTGCGCTCGAACGCAACCTCGACGCCGTCGCGGCGACGCCGACGGAGCGCACCGTGCTCGATTCTGAGATCATGCGCCGCAGGATCGGCGTGTTCTTCGGCATCGACCTCGACGTCGACCAGGACGACTGGGTGGCGAGCCACGGCGACCTGCACTGGAACAATCTTCACCGGGAGCCGTTCGCGATCGCCGACTGGGAGTCCTGGGGTCTGGCGCCGCGCGGCTATGACCCGGCGTTCCTGCTCGGACACTCCCTGGCCGTTCCGCACGTGGCAGATCAGATCGCGCGGCGATTCCGTCGGGACCTCGAGACCGAGAGCGGCATCGTCTCTCAGCTGTACGTGATGACGAAGCTGCTCACACGTGCGGACGCCGGAGAGCACGTCGGACTCGTGCCCGCGGTGCATCGTCACGTCGGGCGGCTTCTCGGCACTCGGGTGCCGCTGCGGCGTCGGGCTCCCGCTCGTGCGACGTAGGATCTCTGGGTGGCAACCCCCAAGATCGTCCTCTTCTACGTCTTCACCCCGCTCGCCGATCCGGATGCGATCCGGGTGTGGCAGCGCGACCTCGGCGAAGCGCTCGGGCTGCGCGGACGGCTCCTCATCTCGAAGGACGGAGTCAACGGCACGTTGGGCGGTGACCTTCTGGCGCTGAAGAAATGGGCGCGGTCATTCAGGTCTTATGCGCCCTTCAAGAACGCCGACATCAAGTGGAGCGAAGGCACCGGCGTCGACGCCGATGGTCGTAGCGTCGACTTTCCGAAGCTCAGCGTCAAGGTGCGCGACGAGATCGTGTCATTCGGAGCACCGGGCGAACTGCGGGTCGATGAGAACGGCGTCATCGGCGGCGGCACTCGGCTCACACCGGAAGAGCTGCACGAGCTGATGGGGGAGCGAGGCGACGAGGTCGTGTTCTTCGACGGACGCAACGCGCTCGAAGCGCAGATCGGCCGCTTCCGGGGAGCGGTCGTTCCCGACACCGAGACGACTCGCGACTTCGTGCAGCTGCTCGACTCGGGTGCCTACGACGACCTCAAAGGCAAGCCGGTCGTCACCTACTGCACGGGCGGCATCCGCTGCGAGGTGCTCTCGAGCCTGATGACAGCCCGCGGGTTCGGCGAGGTGTACCAACTCGAGGGCGGCATCGTCCGCTATGGCGAGCAGTACGGTGACGACGGCCTCTGGGAGGGGTCGCTCTACGTGTTCGACAAGCGCGGCTCCGTCGACTTCTCCGACCACGCGGCCGTCATCGGCGAGTGCGTCGGCTGCGGTGTGCCGACCAAGCGCACCGCGAACTGCCCGGACCCCGCCTGCCGCACCCAGTTCGTCGTCTGCGAATCCTGCGACTCGGTGCGCTGCGAGCTGCACGCCGCCTGATCCCCTGGCCAGCACCTTCGGCAGTCGCGGTACTACTCAGACGAGCAGCGGCACGTCGGTGCGGCGGCTGACGAAGAGCGATCGCGGCAGCAGGAACGCGTGGACCCTCGTCCAGCGATCGACGCTGCGGCGCAGTTGAGCCGTCACATCGATCAGAGCGGCGTCGAGATCTCGGGCCGCGCTCGCCGAGGGGCGCGCATAGCTCGCCTGCTCGACTGCGGCGACGAGCACTCTGACGGCGTCGGCATTCACGCCGCTGTCTCTCACGAGGTCATCGCCGCGCATACGAGGGGTCTCGGCGTCCGACAGGGGTACGCGCAGATCCTGCATGGTCGCCCGCAGCTCGGCCCACGCGGCTCCGGCGTCACCGTCCCGGGCGCGCCCGCGTCGCGCGAACCGCAGCGCGAGACGAGCGAATGCGGGAATCAGCAGCACCACCAGCACCCCGAGCGTCGTCAGCACGACGGGAGTGGGGTCGAGCTGACGACGCTCCCCGGTCGCGCCGGCGTTGTCGCCGGCATCCTCACGCTCGAGCTCCGGTCCCGAGGTCTGCTCGGTGCTGGGAGCCGCCGTCGGAGCGGGCGTCGCGGCGCCGCCCGTCCCCCCGCCCGTCGTCGCCGCGGCGCTGAAGGCCGTCGGAACCCCGAGAGACGCCGTCGGTTCGAACGGGACCCAGCCCACGCCGGGGAAGAGGACCTCGGGCCATGAGTGCAACTGGTCGCTCGAGACCGAGTACACCGCCTCATCGCCGCGCGTCGTCTCGGTCAGCGCACCGGGAAGGTAACCGACGACGATGCGCACCTCCATGTCGAGGCTCTCCGCCATGAGTGCGAACGCCCCGGCGAAGTGGATGCAGTATCCCGACCGCACCTCGAGGAACTCGGCGACCGCATCGGCTCCGGTGCCGTCGAAGCCCTCGTCGACCGGGGTCTCGAGAGAGTAGGCGAACTGGCTCCGGAACCACGACTGGAGCGCGACCAAGCGGTCGTAGTCGTTCGTGGCGTCCGCCGTGACCTCGGCCGCGGTCTCGCCGATCACGTCCGGCAGGTCGACCGGCTCGGCGTCGGGGTCGACGATCGGCGAAGCGGCGGGAAGCGCGCGGATCTGCTCGAGAGTCGGTGAGACCTCGAGCGACCGCACCGTGTAGTCGTTGCCGACGGCATCCCCGTTGCGAGACGCGAGAGTGCGGTTCTCGGGGCTCACCCGCCAGGCGGCGGAAAGTCCCTGCACGCCGGTCGCGGGGTACGGCACGGGGAGCCATGAACTCGACATCCGGATCACGCGGATGGAGGTGTTCTGGTCGGTCGTCTCGATGTCGTCCGCCCACTCGTCGGGGCCGAATCCCTCGCTCTGCGCCTGCAGGTCGCCGCGATCGGGCTCCCACACGCGCCCGTCGAACGACGACAGCGTCGTGAGTCGCAGGTAGGGCGCGGTGTCCGCCGTCGTCGCCAACGTCAGCACCTCGACAGGGTTCGGCTGTCGCAGGTCATCGCCGAGGCGCAGCGACGCATCGACGGTGACCCCCGTACCTGTGCCCGTGAGAGTGGCCGAGACCGGCAGCACCGGTGCGACGATCACCGTCGCCGCGAGCGCAGCGACGCCGACGCCGGCGGCGACCGCCACGGATGTCCGCCGCGGCGAATCGGGATTCTGCGCCGCCGTGTACCGCAGCAGCACGAGGATCAGGATGCCGAGCAGCACGAACCAGACGACGTTCACACCCCCGAGAGTGGCGATCATCGGCATGGATCCGACGACGGCGGTGAGGAGGCTGGCGAGGATCGCGCCGCGCTGGGCGACGAGCTGGTCGAGCAGGATGGCGACGACGCCGAACCCCAGGCCCATCACCGCCTGGAGCCCCGGTGATGCGGCGAGCGGGGCCGAACCGAAAGCGATCTCCTCCCAGGCGGCGGCGGCGAGAGCCTGGAAGGTGTAGAACGTCGCTTCGGTGGGCACGACGCCGAACACCGCGGTGTCTCCCGCGACGAGCAGGATGACGGTGCCCATCACCACCAGGATCTGGACGGCGATCGTGACGAGGTCGCGTGCCCAGGCCGGACGGCCGCGCATCAGCGTGCGACACGTCATGCCCGTGAGCGCCGTGACGACGATCACGGCGAGGACCGCGAACGACCAGCTGCCGGGTTCGATGACCGAGGTGAACGGCCACATCGCGACGAGCCCGGCCGCCGCAGCCAGCACCGACGGCAGGACGGTGCCGACGGGCAGCTCGTGCTCGCGGTGCCACGACAGGCGGGATCCGCGTTCGGCCTGTCGTTCAGCTCGGGACATCGGTCGCTCCCCGGTGGTCCGCGGTGCCGCCGATGCGGTCGGGCAGCACGTCCTCCCACGCCTCTGCGATGTCGTCGCCGAGTCTCGCGAAGCGCCAGCCGTTCCGCTCGGCCGCCGCGACGACGCCGGTGCCCGGTGCGGTCGCGAACAGCATCGGCGCTGCCGCTCCGGACGGGCGCAGCAGGGCGGCATCCTCGTCGTCGATCTCGCCTGTGATGTAGACGAGCGGACCCGGAGGTGTGCCACCGACCAGAGTCGGGAGGTCGCGGGGCTCGCCGCGCGGGCCGACCAGCGCGAGGGCGACGAGAAGGCCGTCCCGATCGTCTTCGTGGCCGCGCAGCGTGCCCAGCAGAGTCCCGCCGCTGTCGATCACATCGACGCCGTATCCCTCCTGCACGAGGTGCACGGCGACGGAGGCGCACATCGACACCGCGGTCTCGAAAGCGGGGTCCTCGGCATCACCCGGGCGCGCCCAGCGTGCGGCGCTGCGGTCGAGGATCACGAGAGCGTCGGGGCTGGACTCCTCCTCTTCCTGCCGCACCATCAGCTGTCCGCGATGCGCGGTCGCCCGCCAATGGATGCGGCGCATCGAGTCGCCCGGGATGTAGCGGCGCGGCGAGAGATTGTCGCTGCCCTGCCCGAGCCGGCTCGAAGACGTGTGCGCGGTCCCGCCGGCGGCCCCGACCTTGACGGTCAGCGGCGCGAGCGTGTACACCTCAGGGACGACGGTGACCGTGCGCGTCTCGCCGAACGCCTGCTCGCGCTGGGCGAGACCGAACGGGTCGACGGTGCGCACCACCAGGGGGCCGATCGGCCACACGCCGCGACGGACGCCGGTGATCAGATAAGTCAGCTGCCCCGTCTCGGACGGGTACTCGCCCGCCGAGTCGCCGCTCACCGCGGGCGGCAGCACGTCGCGCCAGAGTCCGCGGGGAACGCGCAGGGCCCGCAGGGTGAAGCGCAGGGTCACTCGCGAGGTCTCCGACACGGTCAGCAGGTCGGTCGAGACCTGCCGCGTGACGGTGCCCGTGCGCCGCGGCAGCCGCACGACGAGAACCGAGAAGACGGTGAGCACGAGAAGGAGGATGCCGATGTAGAGGAGGATCGGCGCGCCCAGCATATTCGCCGCGATCAGGCAGCCGAGACCGGAGAGGAGCGCACCCGTTCCCCGCAGGGTGAGGGTTCGACGGCGAGGCATGGCGAGCGGCGGGTCAGGAGCGCGCGGTCACGGGCACCCGCACGCGCTCGACGATCTGCCGCAGGGCCGCCTCGACCGGCTGGGCTCCGGCGCGGTGCGCGCCGCGGGCGGGAAGGAGTCGGTGGGCGAAGACCGGGACGATCAGCGCGGTCACGTCGTCCGGGATCACGAAGTCGCGTCCGTCGAGCGCCGCCCACACCTTCGCGGCGCGGATCAGCTGAAGAGTCGCCCTCGGGCTCGCACCCAGGTGCAGATTGGGGTCGGCTCGGGTGGCCTGCGCCAGAGCGACCGTGTACTCCTCGAGCGCCGGCGCGACATGCACGGAGCGCGCCCAGGCGATCAGTCCCGAGATCGACGCCGCGTCGGCGACCGCTCGCACCGCGGCGAGCGGGTTCACGGTGTCTCGCTGTCGCAGCATGAGCGCCTCGGCCGCCGCATCCGGGTAGCCCATCGAGATGCGCATCATGAAGCGGTCGCGCTGTGCTTCGGGCAGCGCATAGGTCCCCTCCATCTCGAGCGGATTCTGGGTCGCGACGACCAGGAACGGATCGGGCAGCATGTGGGTCGACCCGTCGACCGTCACCTGCCCCTCCTCCATGGCCTCGAGCAGCGCCGACTGCGTCTTGGGCGACGAGCGGTTGATCTCGTCGGCGATCACGATGTGCGCGAAAACCGCGCCGCGTTTGAACTCGAACTCGCGATCGACGGGGTTGTAGACGCTCACGCCCGTCACATCGCCGGGGAGGAGGTCGGGAGTGAACTGGATGCGGCGGACGGTCGCATCCACGCTCGCGGCCAGCGCGCGTGCCAGCATCGTCTTGCCGACGCCTGGCACGTCCTCGATCAGCAGGTGTCCCTCGGCGAGCAGGCACACGAGCGCGCTCCGCACGGCATCCGGCTTGCCGTCGATCACCCGTCCGACGGACTCGACGATGGCAGACGTCTGCGCGGCGAACTGCTCGGCGTCGACGACGGCCGGGATCAGGGGCGGGTTCTCTGGCATGCGTTCCCTCTCGCGTGGGCGCTGCGGTGCGCGTGAACCGATCGTAACCCGGCTGCCTACGGTTGGGGTGAGAACCGGCGTCGGGCATCAGCCCCAGACACGAGCTCGGGGTTCTGCGGGGTCCACCCGGCTGTCGGCGCTGCGCGCGACACGCAGCAGGGCGAGTCCCTGCACCCCGCTCAGCTCGTGCAGTGAGCACGTGCCGATCAGGGCCCGCCAATGGTCGCAGAAGCGCTCGGCGTCTCCGCGCCGCCGGGCGATCAGGCGAGGCACTGCGAGAAGCGTGCGTCCGGGGGAGAGGCGGTCGGCGAGGCGTTCGAGCACCCGGACCCGCGGCAGCCCGGCCGCGTCGATGCGCAGCAGGAACCGGGGTGTGCGCACCGGTGCGAAGAGCTCCTCGACGGCATCGGCGATCACGCGTGCGTCCGAGACGGAGCCGCCGAGCTCGATGCGGATGCGGGTGGGGTCGGCGTCGTCCGGCCGCGCAGTGATCGCTGACTCGTCGATCCGCCCGACGCGTCCTGCCTCCTCCAGCGTGCGGGCGACGGCGACCGCCGCGGCTCGGTAGATCTCGGCCGGCCTCGAGCGATCGCGCAGAGAGCGGACGAGCATGCGCACAGCGGATGCCGTCGCAGCGACAGCGCCCCCGATCAGCGCGAGCGCGACCCCGAAGGCAGGGGCGAAGGAGACCCCGAAGAGCGCGAGCACGGTGACGAGCACGCCTGTCGTCGCGGCGCCGGCGAGGAAGCCGCCGACCGCTCCCGCCCTCGCCGTCTGCGCGGCGCGAAGCAGTGGGGCGCGGGTCGTCCGACGGATCGACACCGTCTCCCCTTCGTGGGCACGGTACGGCTCGCCGATCCGCCACTCCTCCCTCGTCCGACTCCGAGAGGGCCACTGCGCGCGCACGAGGGCGCCGAGATCCGCGATCGTCGTCGACGGGTCCTTGTCGAGCACACGAGTCCACGCCTCGACGGCGGGTGCGGTGAGTGCATGACCCAGTCCGCTGACGATCCGGCCGTCGCCCTCGGCGCTCAGCCCCCACAGATGCGAATGCCGACGACGGAGTCGCAGGGACTCGGACGCATCGTCGAGGTCGACGTGCGACGGGATCAGGCAGACGACCGACCAGTTGTGCGCGACCTTCTCGGGCCATGCCGGATCGAGCCTCAGGGTGCGCCCCCGCAGCTGCTGGGTGCCGGATGAGGTGGCCACGGTCGTGAGATCGACGAGGGTGTTCACCGACGGGCAGTCCCAGCCTTCGCCGAGCAGCCCCCGGGTGCCGACGAGCAGGCGCACATCGCCTCGGCGGATCAGCTCGGACACGGCCGCGACGACTCGTCCGCTTCCGGCGGCGCGCACCTGCAGGTCGCGCACGGGACCGATGCCCTCCGCGATGCCGACCGGCTCGCCGAGCAGTTCGCCGAGCGCGACCGCGATGTCGGCGGCGTCGTCGGCGCGGACACGCAGGTGCTGCGAGGTCAGCAGCACGGGGCGCAGTCGGGAGGTGACAGCGTCGACGGCGAGGAGGCCGAACGTGCGGAGCGCCCCGGCGGGTGCGTCACCGGCCAGACCGCGGCTGTTGCCGTGCTCGACGAAATCGGTCACGACGACCGCGCGGATCCGATGGCCGTCGGCGCCGGCGAGTTCTCGCTGGAGGATCTCGACGGCCACGTGGTCCTTGGCGGCGGAGAACGCCAGAGTGGTCTCGATCGGGTTCCGACCGCGTCTTATACCCCGGTCGGTCAGCGCGTACCCGAAGTCCGCGAGCGAGCGCCGCACGTACTCCCACTGGCGCACGGCAGAGGGATCCGAGAGCAGCCGTGCCTGGGCGAACCGTGACAGGACCGTCAGCAGGTCGTCGGTCGTGCATCGGTCGAGCAGGGCCGGCGGGACGGAGACGATGAGCGGATGCTGCGGAGAGACCTCGCGCAGCACGAGAGCGCATGACCGGGTGAGGGCGAAGTCCGTCGCGAAGGCCCGGTCGAGGCGGGCGAGCGGAGTCTCGGCGAGAGAGGCGTCCTGCGGGTCCGCGGGTTGGAGGTGATGCTCGAGGTACGACAGCGCGTCGGGGGTCGACAGCACCTGCGTGATCAGGTCGTGCAGCAGCGATTCGTGCCGTCGGATGAACGCGGCCTCTTCGGGCAGGGGCTCGGTGAACATCACGTGATCGCGATACGGAGCCAGGTGGCCCTCCTTGACCACCGCCGGTGTCGGCACCTCGTAGTCGACCTCGCCGAGCAGGTGGCTGTAGTTCTCGTACTCGGTCTCGTCGTCGGGCGACGGCAGGGTCGCGGTGAGGCCGATCAGCGTCGGCTCCGCGCCGCTCTCTCGGATGCGGGCGACCAGATAGGCCACCACGATCGCCCAGTGGTCGAGCAGATGATGGCACTCGTCGAGCACGACCGTGCGCACCCCCGCCTCGACGAGTCGGTCGAGGAGCGCGACGGCGTTCGGGTGCAGCACGCGAGCGAGCTCCGAAGGGCGCTGGCGGGTGAAACGCGAACGCAGTCGGCGCGCACGACTGCGGATGCCGGAGCGGTGGCGGGCGGGGTTGTCCACCGCCAGCTCGGCGAGCCACGTCGCGGCATCCGCCTCGCTGCGGCCGCTCGCGACGAGTTCCTCCGTCCAGATCGCCCTGGCGAGGTCGTCGAAGGGTGAGCCGTCTCCCGTCACGCTGAGCAGCTGATAGGTGAGCACCGTCAGGTCGCCGAGACGCTCGGGATCATCCGAGACGGCCGCCGCGTCCGGCGCCAGCTCCGACGCGGTGCGCACCCACTGATGGCGGATGGTCACCGTCGGCGACAGCACGAGAGTGCGGTGACCTTCGCGTGCGGCGAGCAGCAGGCCCAGCAGCGTCTTCCCGGAGCCTGGCGGAGCGACGATGTGCAGCGGGGCTGCGCCTCCCGGAGGGATCCGGTCGAGGACCTCGGCCTGGTAGGTGCGCAGCGTTCCCGGAAAATGCCACGTCGACAGGGGAGGGGCGGCGACGGGATCCATGACCTGCCCAGTCTGTCAAAGAGCAGGGGCAGACATCGGCTAGACTTGTCGACGGCTCTCCGCGTGGCGGCATCCAGGCCAATTCCCCCAGGGCGGAAACGCAGCAAGGGTAACCGGGCTCTGCTGGGTGCGCGGAGGGTCACTTTCTTTTTGTCAGGGTCCTCCGGGGCAGTCCTGACAGGATCGTGACGTGACAAGGCCCGATGTGACCCGCACCGCCGACTCCCCGCGCTCCAGCGCGCTCGGCCGTTTCGCGGCGCCTCTGCTGCTCGTCGCCCTGATGTGGCTCGTGCAGCTCGTCGACGCGATCCTCCCCGGATCCTTCACGGGCTTCGGTCTTCGGTCCTGGGACCTCTCGGGTCTCGGGGGCATCGTGGTCGGGCCTCTCCTGCACGCGGATTGGGCGCACCTGATCGGCAACACCGTGCCGCTTCTCGTGCTCGGCAGCCTCGTCGCTGTCGAGGGCGCTCGCAGGTTCTGGACCGTCACCGCATTCGCCGCAGTGGTCGGCGGCCTCGGCACATGGCTCGTGAACGCGCCAGGAGCATTGACCGTCGGGGCATCAGGACTCGTCTTCGGGTACTTCGGATACACCGTGATGCGGGTCTTCGCGCCGGGACGAGTCGCTCATCGCGTGCTCTATGCGATCGTCGCGCTCATCGTGATCGGCCTCTACGGCGGCTCGATGCTCGCCGGCGTCGTCGGCGTTCGCGAGGGCATCTCGTGGCAGGCGCATCTGTTCGGTGCGATCGGGGGCGGCCTCGCCGCGTTCGTCGGCAGAGGCAGACGCGAGACCCGCAGCGTATGAGCTCTCGGGGCGCGACCACGAGGAAGACGCCGTCGACGAGGAAGACGGCGGCTCACAGGAAGGCAGGCGCCCGCAAGGCGACTGACGGCAAGACGGCGAGTCGGCAGCGCGCACGCACGCACCGCGCGTCGCCGCGACGTCGAGCGCAGCGGCGGATGCGGCGGGCGAAGGTGCTGCGACGCGTCGCACTCTTTGCGGCGGCGGTGATCGTGGTCGCGCTCGCCGCGGTGCTGATCCCGCTGGGACTCGCCCACGAGAAGCCGCTGGCGATCTGCATCTCCGATCCGACCACGTTCCCGGAGGCGGGTGTCGCGGGCTGGCAGGGGGAGCAGCTCGAGAACGCCGCGACCATCATGCAGACGGCGACCGCGCTCGGCTTCGGTCGAGACGGGCAGATCCTGGGCGTCATGACGGCGATGGGCGAGAGCAGCCTGAACAACATCGACTACGGCGACTGGGAGACGAGCGGGTTCACGAACCCCGACGGCAGCCGGACGACGAGCATCGGACTCTTCCAACAGCAGCACTGGTGGGGTTCGGCCGAGCAGCGCATGGACCCGGCGACCGCCGCGACGCTGTTCTACGAGCGCCTCGCGAGGGTCCCCGACTGGCAGTCGATGGATCCGTCGCTCGCGATCCACCGGGTGCAGATCAACCTCGACCCCACCTATTACACGCGCTACGCCTCGGACGCCGCAGCCGTGGTCGATGCGCTCTCGACGCCCTGCTGAGCTGTTTCGCACGGCTGTCAACCCAGCGAGATCATGAGGTCGTGCACCTAGGGTGGGACTGTGGCGCAGAGCATCTACATCACCTCGGCCGAAGGCCATACCGGTAAGTCGACCATCGCCCTCGGCGTGCTCGACGCGCTCATGCGCGTCACCCCGCGGGTCGGCGTCTTCCGCCCGATCGCCCGGTCGGTGACCGAGCGCGACGACGTGCTCGAGCTGCTGCTCGCACACGACGGGGTGCACCTCGACTACGAGGACTGCATCGGCGTGACCTACGACGATGTGCGAGACGACCCCGACCGGGCGCTGTCGACCATCGTCGCCCGGTTCAAGGCGGTCGAAGCCCAGTGCGACGCGGTCGTCATCATCGGCAGCGACTACACCGATGTCGCCAGCCCCGCAGAGCTGGGGTACAACGCCCGGATCGCCGCGAACCTGGCGGCGCCCGTGCTGCTCGTGCTCAGCGGTCGCGATCAGCAGCGGCAGGCCGAGCAGCTGGGCACGACCACCGCCCGCACTCCCGCCGCGGTCGGACAGATCGGGGCGCTCGCGCTCGCCGAACTCGAGGTCGAGCGTGCGGAGCTGTTCGCGATCATCGTGAACCGGGCCGACCCCGATCGGCTCGACGACATCGAACAGGCCGTCGCGGCGGTGCGCCCGCAGAAGACCACGCCGGTGTGGGCGATCCCCGAGGACCGCACCCTGGTGGCACCGTCGATCGACGGCATCCTCGCCGCGGTCGACGGCCGGCTCATCAAGGGTGACCGCGACCGTCTCGCACGCGAGGCGCTGACGATCGTCGTCGCGGGCATGTCGATGGTGAACGTGCTTCCCCGGCTCACGGAGGAGTCGGTCGTGGTGATCCCCGCCGACCGCACCGAGGTGCTGCTCGCGACGCTGCTCGCGGATGCGTCCGGCACGTTCCCCCGAGTCGCCGGCATCATCCTGAACGGCCCCTTCCCGCTTCCCGAGCCGATCGTCCAGCTGCTCGACGGCTTCACCTCGACCGTGCCGATCATCGCGACCGACCTCGGCACCTACGACACCGCGGTGCGCGTGATGGGGGCCCGTGGCCGCATCTCGCCCGAGTCGCGGGGCCGCTACGACCGGGCGCTGGGGCTCTTCCAGACCCACGTCGACATCGCCGAGCTCACCACTCAGCTGGGTCTCGCGGAGTCGCGCGTCGTCACTCCGCTGATGTTCGAGTACGGCCTCATCGAGCGAGCACGCTCCGACCGTCGACGCATCGTGCTGCCGGAGGGCGATGACGACCGCATCCTCCGAGCGGCGGCGACCCTGTTGGCCCGGGAGGTCGCGGATCTCACGATCCTCGGCGACGAGTCGGCGGTCAGGGCTCGGGCGGTCGAGTTGGGCGTCGACATCTCGGCGGCCCAGGTGATCAGCCCGAACGATCCCGAGATGGTCGAGCGCTTCGCGGCCGAGTACGCGCGGCTGCGGGCGCACAAGGGCATCACGCTGGCCCAGGCCGCCGACACGGTCACCGACGTGTCGTACTTCGGCACGATGATGGTCCACCTGGGCCTCGCGGACGGCATGGTCTCGGGTGCCGCGCACACGACGGCGCACACGATCCGCCCGTCGTTCGAGATCATCAAGACCAAGCCGGGCGTCACCGTCGTGTCGAGCGTCTTCCTCATGGCGCTCGCCGACCGGGTGCTCGTCTACGGCGACTGCGCGGTGATCCCGGATCCGACGAGCGAGCAGCTGGCCGACATCGCGATCTCGTCGGCGGCGACCGCACAGCAGTTCGGCATCGAGCCGCGCATCGCGATGCTGTCGTACTCGACGGGGGAGTCCGGCTCGGGTGCCGACGTCGACAAGGTCAGAGCCGCGACCGCACTCGTGCATGAGCGTGCACCCGAGCTGCTCGTCGAAGGCCCGATCCAGTACGACGCCGCGGCCGACGCGGCGGTGGCGAAGGCGAAGCTCCCCGACTCGGCGGTGGCAGGGCGGGCGACCGTCTTCGTCTTCCCCGACCTGAACACCGGCAACAACACGTACAAGGCGGTGCAGCGATCGGCGGGTGCCGTCGCGATCGGCCCCGTGCTGCAGGGTCTCAACAAGCCGATCAACGACCTCTCGCGCGGTGCCCTGGTCGACGACATCGTCAACACCGTCGCGATCACGGCGATCCAGGCGCAGTCCGAAGGAGAGACCGCATGAGTGCGATCCTCGTCATCAACAGCGGTTCCTCGTCGCTCAAGTACAGCCTGATCGACATCGAGAACGAGAACGAGCTCGCGACGGGACTCATCGACCGGATCGGACAGGACCTCAGTGCCGTCCGCCACACGGTGCGTCCGGATGCCGGAGGGGATGCCGTCGTCACGATGCTCGATGCCTCGTACGACTCCGAGCAGCCCGTAGCCGATCACGATGCCGCGTTCACGGTGATGCTCGACCAGTTCGCCGAGCACGGTCCGCTGCTCGACGAGCATCCGCCCGTCGCAGTCGGACACCGGGTGGTGCACGGCGGGGCACGGTTCTACGCACCCACCCTCGTCACGCCGAACGTCGAGGAGCAGATCGAGGAGCTCTCGGTGCTCGCCCCGCTGCACAACCCCGCGAACCTCGCCGGGATCGTCGCGGCGAGGGCGGTGTTCTCCGGCGTCCCGCACGTCGCCGTGTTCGACACGGCGTTCCATCAGACACTGCCTCCGGCCGCCTACACCTATGCGATCGACGCAGAGCTCGCCGCGGAGCACCGGGTGCGCCGATACGGATTCCACGGCACCAGCCACCAGTTCGTGAGCGAGTCGGCCGCCGCGTTCCTCGGGCGCGACCTCGGCACACTCCGCCAGCTCGTCTTCCATCTCGGCAACGGCGCCTCGGTGACCGCGATCGAGGGCGGCCGATCGGTGGAGACCTCGATGGGGCTCACTCCGCTCGAGGGGCTCGTCATGGGGACCCGGTCCGGGGATCTCGATCCTGCGGCCCTCGTGCACCTCTCGCGTCGAGCCGGGTACTCGATCGACGATCTCGATGCGCTCCTCAACACGCGCAGTGGGCTCAAAGGCCTCGCAGGGCGCAGCGACATGCGCGACATCCTCGCGGGCAGGGAAGCGGGAGATGCGGCGGCGACGCTCGCGTTCGACGTCTACATCCACCGGCTCAGGGCGTATGCGGGGTCGTACATCGCGCAGCTCGGCGGAGTCGACGTGATCTCCTTCACCGCGGGGGTCGGCGAGAACGCAGCGGCCGTGCGCGCGGAAGCGATGGCGACGCTCGGATTCGCCGGCGTGGAGATCGATCACGGGCGCAATGCCGCACGCCAGCGCGGAGTCCGGCGGATCTCGACGGACGCGTCCAGAGTCGTTGTGCTCGTGGTGCCCACGAACGAAGAGCTCGAGATCGCCCGGCAGACGTTCCGTCTGCTCTGACCGATACGCCCTCGGGGGTTACCGCTCGGTGCCGAGCCGCACTACGCTTGCACAGTGGCACGGAGAGGTGCCGGAACCCTCGTCCTTCTCCTGGAGGCTGCTGTGCCCGAAGCCCTGCCCGATCCGCTCCGCGCCGAAGGCGTCCTGTTCGATCTCGACGGCGTGCTGACGCCGACCGCCGAAGTGCACATGCGCGCGTGGAAGGTCGTCTTCGACGACGTGTTCGAGCGCTGGGGCATCACGCCTCCGTATTCGGATGCCGACTACTTCGACTACGTCGACGGCAAGAAGCGCTATGACGGCGTGGCCAGTCTGCTGCGCAGCCGCAACGTCGAGATCCCCTGGGGTGCGGTCGACGACCCGCCCGAGGCCGAGACGATCTGCGGCATCGGCAACCGCAAGAACGCCGCGTTCGCCGAGTCCCTGCGTGGCGAGGGCATCGCCCCGTTCCCCGGATCGCTCGCACTCGTCGAGAAGCTCTCCGCCGCCGGCATCCCGCTCGGTGTCGTCTCGAGCTCCAAGAACGCCGAAGAGGTGCTGGCTGCCGCCGGCATCCGCTCGTTCTTCCGCATCGTGGTCGACGGTGTCGTCGCAGAGCGCGAGAACCTCGCCTCCAAGCCCGCCGCCGACATGTTCAGCGCCGGCGCCGTGGCGCTGGGCGTCGACCCGGCCCGCAGCATCGCCGTCGAGGACGCGACCTCGGGCGCGGCCTCTGCCGCCGCAGCCGGATTCGCGACCGTCGTCGGCGTCGACCGCGGCACCGGGGCCGACGCGCTGCGCGCCGCCGGCGCGACGGTCGTCGTCGACGATCTCGACGTGTTCCTCGACCCCGCGGCCGACGAGTCCGCGCCGTCCGACTCCGCCGCTCAGGCACCCCGCTCCGACAACGAGGAGACCGCATGATCGACCGCGACCGCTTCCCCGTAGACCCCTGGCGCCTCATCGAGACGCGTTACTCCGAAGACGGGGTCGCCGAGACCCTGTTCGCCGTCGGCAACGGCTACCTCGGACTCCGGGGCAACCACATCGAGGGGCGCGGCGCCCACGAGCACGGCACCTTCATCAACGGACTGCACGAGACGTGGCCGATCCGGCACGCCGAGCAGGCCTACGGCTTCGCCGAGGTGGGGCAGACGATCGTCAACGCCCCCGACGCCAAGGTCATGCGCGTCTATGTCGATGACGAGCCGATCTCGTTCGATGAGGCGGACGTGCGCGAGTACCGCCGCACGCTCGACATGCGCACCGGCGTGCTCGAGCGCACCGTGGTGTGGGAGACCCCGTCGGGCAAGCGCGTGCGGATGCGCGACGAGCGCATCGTCAGCTTCGAGGAGCGCCACCTCGCCGTGCTGCGACTCGAGGTCGTCGTCGAGAACGCCGACGCCCCGGTCACCGTCAGCTGCCAGATGATCAACCGCCAGGACGGTGCCGGCGTGTACGCGGGCACCCCGAACCAGGCCAAGGGCGGATTCGATCCGCGCAAGGCCGAGAAGATCGCCGAGCGCGTGCTCGAGCCCGGCGAGTACTGGCAGGACGGACTGCGCTCCGCGCTGTCCTACAGCGTCGCGGCATCAGGCATGACGGTCGCAGTGGTCGCCGACCACATCATCGAGACCGAGAACGACTACACCTCGCGCACTCTCATCGAGGCGGACATCTCGAAGAACGTGTTCCGGGTGCAGGCGAAGGCCGGGGTGCCCATCACGGTCACCAAACTCGTCAGCTACCACACCTCTCGCGGTGTGCCGGCCCGTGAGCTCGTCGACCGCTGCCGTCGATCCCTCGACCGCGTCGCGGTCGAGGGCGTCCAGGCGCAGTTCGATCGACAGGCCGAGTGGCTCGCTGCCTTCTGGGCTCGCAGCGACGTGCAGATCGGCGGACAGGACGACATCCAGCAGGCGACCCGCTGGTGCCTCCTGCAGCTCGCACAGGCCTCGGCCCGCGCCGACGGAACCGGCGTGCCCGCGAAGGGCGTCTCGGGGTCGGGATACAGCGGACACTACTTCTGGGACACCGAGATCTACGTGCTCCCGTTCCTCACCTACACGTCGCCGCAGTGGGCGCGCAACGCGCTCCGGGCGCGAGTGCTCATGCTTCCGGCGGCTCGCCGACGGGCCGCGCAGCTCAACGAGGCGGGCGCGCTGTTCCCGTGGCGCACGATCAACGGCGAAGAGGCCTCCGCCTATTACGCGGCTGGCACGGCGCAGTACCACATCAACGCCGACGTCAGCTTCGCGCTCGGCAAGTACGTGCGCGCGACGGGCGACGACGACTTCCTGCGGCGTGAGGGCATCGACATCGCGATCGAGACGGCGCGACTGTGGGCGACACTCGGGTTCTGGCGCACCTCGCGCCTCGTCGCCGACACGAAGGACGACGACGGCATCGAGACCTTCCACATCCACGGTGTGACAGGTCCTGACGAGTACACCACCGTCGTCAACGACAACCTCTACACGAACGTCATGGCGCGCTACAACCTGCGCTACGCGGCGAAGGTCGTGCGTGAGGCGCAGGAGGCCAACGGCGAGGAGTTCGCCAGGGTCGTCGAGCGCACCGGACTCGCCGAGGGCGAGGCGGAAGGGTGGGAGCGCGCCGCCGACGCGATGTTCATCCCGTTCAGCGAACGGCTCGGCATCCACCCGCAGGACTCGCTGTTCCTCGAGCGCGAGGTCTGGGATCTGGCGCACACGCCGAAGGAGCAGCGACCGCTGCTGCTGCACTTCCACCCGCTCGTCATCTACCGGTTCCAGGTGCTCAAGCAGGCGGATGTCGTGCTCGCGCTGTTCCTGCAGGGCAACCACTTCACGCCGGAGGAGAAGAAGGCCGACTTCGACTACTACGACCCGCTGACCACGGGCGATTCGACGCTGTCGGCCGTCGTGCAGTCGATCCTCGCCGCCGAGGTGGGCTACCAGGATCTCGCTCTGCAGTACTTCCGGCAGTCACTGTTCGTCGACCTGCACGACCTGCACCACAACGCGGCGGACGGTGTGCACGTCGCGTCGGCCGGAGGCGTGTGGACCGCTCTCGTCTGCGGTTTCGGCGGTATGCGCGACTATGCCGGCGAGCTCAGCTTCGACCCGCGGCTGCCCGCCGACTGGCCGTCGCTGTCGTACCCGCTGCAGTGGCAGGGGGCCTCTCTGCAGGTCACGCTCACGACGGGTGAGCTGCGCGTGCGAGTGCTCTCCGGAGACCCGGTGCCGTTCACGGTGCGCGATGTGGCATACATCGCCACGACCGAGCAGGAGGTCGTCGTCCCACTCGCGGATCAGGGACCGCTCATCCCCGGTCGCCCGTCGCTGCGGCAGTTCGCCGACGCGCTGCGCGAGGACGGCACGCGGCTGTCCGCATCCGTCCCGGTGATCACGACCGCCATCCCCATCATCGAGCCGATCGACTGAGGTGCTGATCACCGCAGCGCTGTTCGGACTCGCGCCCGCGCTGCTCCTGTTCGTGTTCGCGGTGGTCGAGCGGGCGCGCTCGGTGCAGCGCGTCGCGTCCCCCGGTGCGCGGTTCAGCCCGGCCGAGGGTGCGACCGTGCTGCACGACGCGCTGCTGCTGAACGCGGATCGGAAGGCCGTAGCCGCCGCGCTGATCGATCTGGCCGTGCAGCGCAAGGTGCGGCTGCTGGTCGACGCCGACGCGGCGACGACCGGCAGGTCGCACCGGCGTGCACCAGTCGGCATGGAGGTCGTCGACGGTGCGACGTTCACGTCCGAGGAGCTCAGCGTGCTCGAGGCGCTGTTCGGGCCGGATCACACCCCGGGGCGGGTGCGACGGTTCAGTGCGGATGCCCGGGCTCTGCACCGCCGGGTGCGCGGTGTCCTCGACGAGGCGGAGAAGCGGCTCGCGGCCGCGGGGCTCATCGACCGGAGTCGACGCGGGTGGGCCACGTTCCTGATCCGCGTCGCCGCGGTGCTGGTGGGCGGCATCTGCCTTCTGCTGCTCATCGCCGCCTGGTCGGTGAGCGAGCCGGGTGCGGCTCTCTACGCCGTGCTGGTCGTCGGCCTGGTCGCGGCGGTCGCGGCGATCATGGTCGCTCCGCGGGCGTGGCGCCGGTTCCGCCCTGCGGCGCAGCCGCTGCGCGCGCACCTCGCCGGGATGCGCGAGTACATCGCCCTCGCCGAGGCGGAGCCGCTGCGGTTCTCGCAGTCGACAGACGGGGCGGATCTGCGGGCGGACGTCTCGTCGGCGGCGTCGGCGGAACGACTGCAGAGGTTCCTGCTGAACGAGCGACTGCTGCCCTACGCGGTGCTCTTCGGTCTGGAACGGTCATGGACGGCTGTGCTGCAGACCGAGTCGCAGGCCCTGCGGCTCGCCGAGGGGATCGAGGGCGCGATGGAGGTCGCGGGAGCCGTGGTCGAGGTGATCGAAGCGGTGGGTGGCGTCGTGCATCTGGTGAGTGCGGTCGGCGAGCTGGTCGACGCGACGGGCGGGGTCGTCGAGGTGGTCGGCGGCGTCTTCGAGGCCGCGTCGTCGTGAGCCTTCGCCGAACCTCGGCCGTCTCAGCGGCGCGTCGGGGATCCCGCGCGCGATCGTCGGCGTTCGTCTGCCTGAACGTCCGTGGCACGCCGTAGGCTGTTCTGGTGACCACAGCCCTCTACCGCCGCTACCGCCCCGAGTCGTTCGGCGAGATGATCGGGCAGTCCCAGGTGACCGAACCGCTGATGACTGCGCTCCGCGGCGACCGTGTCGGCCACGCCTACCTCTTCTCCGGACCCCGTGGATGCGGAAAGACGACGTCTGCGCGCATCCTCGCCCGCTGCCTGAACTGCGCGGAGGGCCCGACCGACGTGCCCTGCGGAAAGTGCCCGAGCTGCGTCGAGCTGTCGCGGGCGGGCGGTGGCTCGCTCGACGTCGTCGAGATCGACGCGGCCAGCCACAACGGCGTCGACGACGCACGTGATCTGCGCGAGCGGGCGACGTTCGCCCCCAGCCGCGATCGCTACAAGATCTTCATCCTCGACGAGGCGCACATGGTGACGCCGCAGGGGTTCAATGCGCTCCTCAAGCTCGTCGAAGAGCCGCCCGAGCACGTCAAGTTCATCTTCGCGACGACCGAGCCCGAGAAGGTGCTCGGCACGATCCGCTCGCGCACGCACCACTACCCGTTCCGACTGGTGCCTCCGGCCGCGATGCTCGAGTACGTCGAGAAGCTGTGCGGCGAAGAGGGCGTGGTCGCCGAGCGCGGTGTCCTTCCTCTGGTGGTCCGCGCCGGGGGAGGCTCGCCGCGAGACACCCTCTCTCTTCTCGACCAGCTGATCGCCGGCTCCGACTCGCCCGCAGGTTCCGAGACCGTGACCGTCGCCTACGAGCGCGCCGTGGCGCTCCTCGGCTACACGCACGCCGCGCTGCTCGACGAGATCGTCGATGCGCTCGCCGGCGCCGACGCCGCAGCGGCGTTCCCGGCGATCGACCGCGTGGTGCAGACCGGCCAGGACCCGCGTCGCTTCGTCGACGATCTGCTCGAGCGTCTGCGCGACCTCATCGTGATCGCGGCTGTGGGTGCGGGAGCGTCGTCGGTGCTCCGTGGAATCGCCGACGACGAGCTCGCGCGCATGCGCACGCAGGCCGATTCCTTCGGGTCGGCCCGACTCTCGCGCACGGCCGACATCGTCAGCGCCGCCCTCGACGACATGTCGGGCGCCACCTCGCCCCGACTGCACCTCGAGCTGATGGTCGCTCGCGTGCTCGCTGCGGGAGCGGATGCCGTCGCCGCCGTCCCGTCCGCACCGGCCGCTGCCACCTCCGCCCCGCCGCGGGCGTCCGCGCCTGCGCAGGCTGCTCCCGCCGCTCCCGTTGCTTCGTCGGCTGCTCCCGCAGCTGCTGCTCCCGCCGCTCCCGCCGCTGCTCCTCAGTTTGCGGCCGATCGACCGGCGACCACGACCGAGCCGGCCGGCGGGGAGACCGGGGAGTCCGACACGGCCGAAGCGACCCCTGCCGATGCGACGTCGAGCGCTGCACCGGCTGTCGACGCCGCACCGGCCGCCGATGTCGCAGCGCCCTCCGGGCCAGTCGCCTTCGAGCAGATCACCGCCGCCTGGCCGGCCGTCCTCAAGCGGCTCGAGAGCGTCAGCCGCACGTCGTGGCTGCTGGCCACCGCCGTCCAGCCGCTCGCATACGTCACGGAGACCGAGGTGCTGACTCTGGGCTTCACCAGCCAGCACGATGTCGCCAAGTTCAAGGGCACGACGCCGGGTTCGGGTCCCTCCGACCATCTGCGCGGCGCCATCGAGCAGGAGCTCGGCGTGCGCGTCAAGTACCTCCCTGCTCCGATGCCAGCGGGGGAGCGCCTCGCCAGCCCGCGACGCCTTCATCGGGACGCCCGACCGACGACGCGCCCGCATCGGAGCCTGCGTCAGCGGAGTCACCGCGAGCTCAGTCACCGCGATCGCAGACCCCGCACGCCGAGAAGCCGCGTGGTGAGTCGCCGAAGACGGAGACCGTGGCCGCTCGGTCGTCGGCTCCTCAGACAGGGAGTTCCTCGGCCCCCGTCACCGAGTGGGCGGTGGCGTCGATCCCGGCATCCGAGCTCGCTGAGCCCGCTCCGGTGACCGCTCCGCCGGCGGCGTCTGTGCCTGCTGCCACCTCTGCCGCAGCGGCGCCTCAGACGGCGGCGCCTCAGACGGCGGCGCCTCCGAGCCGCGCGACGAGTGACGTCTCACCGGAGATCCGAGACGACGCACCTCCGCCCATCGACGATGAGCCGCCGTACTTCGACGACGAGCCGCCCTACGACCCGTCGTACGAGCCGGCGCCGATGTCGCAGGCGGCGCCGCCCGCCGGAGGCTCGCCGTCGACCGCTCCCTCCGCGCGGTCGACGACCGCACAGGCATCCCCTGCGCGCAGAGTGGCTTCGGCCGCCGCAGCCCCGGCGATCACCGAGCGCGCCCCCGCCGGGGAGTCCAGCGCTACGGCGAGGCCGTGATCCGCCAGGTGCTCGGCGCGACGTTCGTTCGCGAAGAGCCCTACGAGCCCCCGACGAGGTTCTCCTGATGTATGACGGCATCGTCCAGGAGCTGATCGACGAGTTCGGTCGACTCCCCGGAATCGGCCCCAAGTCCGCGCAGCGCATCGCTTTCCACATCCTGCAGACGCCGACATTCGACGTCGCGCGTCTCTCCGAGCTGCTCGTGGAAGTGCGGCTGCGGGTGCGCTTCTGCGAGATCTGCGGCAACGTGGCAGAGCAGGAACGCTGTGCGATCTGCCGCGACCCCCGACGCAATCCGGCCGTCATCTGCGTGGTCGAAGACGCGAAGGACGTCGCCGCGATCGAACGTACCCGCGAGTTCCGTGGCCTGTACCACGTGCTCGGGGGCGCGATCAGCCCGATCGCCGGCATCGGCCCCGACGACCTGCGCATCGCCCAGCTGATGTCGCGTCTCGGCGACGCCACGGTGCAGGAGGTCATCCTCGCGACGAACCCCAACCTCGAGGGCGAGGCGACTGCGAGCTACCTCAGCCGCCTGCTCACCACGATGCAGATCACCGTGTCCCGCCTCGCCTCCGGCCTTCCGGTCGGTGGCGACCTCGAATACGCCGACGAGGTCACCCTCGGGCGCGCATTCGAGGGTCGGCGCGTGCTGTGAACGCACAGGGCGGCTTCTCGCGACGCGGGTGGCTGCTCTTCGGGGCCATGGCGCTGCTGTGGGGCGTGCCGTACCTGTTCATCAGCATCGCGGTCGAGTCCCTGTCGCCCCCCGCGATCGTCGCCGGGCGCACCCTCATCGCGGCGCTGCTCCTCCTCCCGTTCGCGCTTCGCGGCGGTGCGCTGAGAGCGGCGTGGAAGCACTGGCCCTGGGTGCTCGCGTTCGGCCTCGTCGAGATGGCGGGTCCGTTCGTGCTGCTCGGCCACGCCGAGATGACCCTGCCCTCGGGCATGACGGGTCTGCTCGTCGCGACCGTGCCGCTGTTCGCGGCGCTCATCGCACTGGGCGGGGGAGACCGCGGAGTCCTGCGCCCGGCGCGCGGCATCGGTCTTCTCGTGGGATTCATCGGCGTCGCGATCGTCGTCGCCGGGCCCGGACTGTTCGGTGGTGAGGTCAGTCTGATCGCGGCCGGCGAGGTGCTGCTGGTCGCCATCCTCTATGCCATCGCCCCCTTCATCGTCGCCCGACAGCTGAACGACGTCCCGTCGCTCGGCACCATCACGCTGTCGTTGCTCATGATCGGCGTGATCTACCTGCCCATCGGGCTGCTCACGCAGCACCAGATGCCGACGCTTTCCTCGATCTTCGCGCTCCTCGCGCTGGCCGTCATCTGCACCGCCGTCGCCTTCCTGGCATTCTTCGCTCTCATCCGCGAGGTCGGCCCCGTCCGCGCGCCGCTGTTCACCTACGTGAACCCGGTCGTGGCGATCATCCTCGGTGCGATCGTGCTCGCCGAGCCGCTGACGCCGGGGCTGCTCATCGGATTCCCGCTGATCATCGCGGGCTGCTGGTTCGCGGCCACCGGCGGACGCCTCCGTCCCCAGGCCGCTGCCCGAGCCGACCTGCCTGCAGTGCCCCTGCCGCCCGCGCCCTGACCCACCCGGGCACGACCGTCACATGCGAAGAAGCGCATATGCGCCAAACGTAGAATGGGGGTGGGCGGATCCGCCCGACATCCCAGGGAGTGAACGTGGCCCTCATCGTGCAGAAGTACGGCGGCTCCTCAGTCGCCGACGCAGAGAGCATCAAGCGCGTCGCCAAGCGCATCGTCGACACGCGTCGCGCCGGCCATGACGTCGTCGTCGCCGTGAGCGCGATGGGCGACACGACCGACGAGCTGCTCGACCTCGCCAACGAGGTCGCGCCGATTCCCGCTCCGCGCGAGCTCGACATGCTGCTCTCGAGCGGTGAGCGCATCTCGATGGCGCTCCTGGCCATGGCCATCCACTCGATGGGCTTCGAGGCGCGGTCGTTCACCGGCAGCCAGGCGGGCATGATCACCGACTCGCAGCATGGCGCCGCCCGCATCGTGGATGTCACCCCCATCCGTCTGCGCGAAGCGCTCGACGAGGGGGCCATCGTCATCGTCGCCGGCTTCCAGGGCTTCAACCGCGACACCCGCGACATCACCACGCTCGGACGCGGAGGCTCGGACACGACGGCCGTCGCTCTCGCCGCGGCCCTCGACGCCGACGTCTGCGAGATCTACAGCGACGTCGACGGCATCTTCACGGCCGACCCCCGCGTCATCCCGAAGGCGCAGAAGCTCGACCACATCGGCAGTGAGGAGATGCTCGAGCTCGCCGCCAACGGCGCGAAGGTGCTCTACATCCGCGCTGTCGAGTACGCACGCCGTCACGGCGTCCTGATCCACGCCCGTTCGACGTTCTCGTCGTCCGAGGGCACATACGTTCTGGGCGAGGGTATGAAGAACCCTCGCGAAGCCGAGGGAGCAGAAGCCATGGAAGAACCGATCGTCGCCGGTGTCGCCACCGATTTCGGCCAGGCCAAGATCACCGTCGCCGGCGTTCCGGACGTGCCGGGCAAGGCGGCGGAGATCTTCAAGATCGTCGCGAAGTCCGGCGCCAACGTCGACATGATCGTGCAGAACGTGTCGGCTACGGGCCGCACCGACATCTCGTTCACGGTTCCCAAGGCCGATTCCTCGGCTGCGCTCAAGGCGCTCGCGGGGGAGCAGACCGAAGTGGGCTTCCAGAACCTGGTGCACGACGATCAGATCGGCAAGCTGTCGGTCGTCGGAGCGGGTATGCGGACGCACTCGGGCGTCTCCGCGACGCTGTTCGAGGCGCTGTCGGCCGGTGGCATCAACATCGAGATGATCTCGACGTCCGAGATCCGCATCTCGGTCGTGCTCCGCGACACCGACCTGGCCGAGGCCGCCCGCACCGTGCACACCGCGTACGGACTCGACGGCGACGCCGAGGCCACGGTCCACGCCGGCACCGGTCGCTGACCCTCGCCGATCGCGCACGATCTGCGGATGACCGCACGATCTGCGGAAGTGTCAGCTGATCCCGTCCGCGAATCGTGACTCGATCCGCAAAACTGACTCGGGATGCTGACCCGGCCCGCACCCCGCCCGACGGTCGGTCCTCGATCACCGGACGGCACGGTAGACTCACCGAAACCCTGACATCGGCGCCAGGCGCGGCATCCGCATCCCGACGTCGCGCCTGAAGCCTCGCATGCAGCACTGCACGACGCCAAGGAACATCATGACCCGCATCTCCGACTCAGGACTCTCCGTCGCCATCGTCGGCGCCACCGGCCAGGTGGGCACCGTGATGCGCGAGATTCTCGCCGAACGGTCCTTCCCGATTCGCGAGCTGCGTCTGTTCTCGTCGTCGCGCTCTGCAGGCACCGCCATCGAGTTCGGCGGCGCGACCGTCATCGTCGAGGATGTCGAGACGGCGGATGCCGCGGGCATCGACATCGCCCTCTTCTCGGCCGGCGCGACCGCCAGCCGCGCCTACGCTCCCCGCTTCGCCGAGGCCGGAGCCGTCGTCGTCGACAACTCCAGCGCCTGGCGCAACGATCCCGAGGTTCCGCTGGTCGTCAGCGAGGTCAACCCGCACGCGATCGACGACCGCCCTCGCGGCATCATCGCCAACCCGAACTGCACGACCATGGCAGCCATGCCGGTTCTGAAGGCGCTGCACGCCGAAGCGGGTCTCGAGCGCCTGATCGTCTCGACCTACCAGGCCGTCTCCGGTTCGGGTCTCGCCGGTGCGCAGGAGCTCCTCGGGCAGGTCGAGGGCGTCCTCGCCCAGGGCGACACGCTGCGCCTCGTGCACGACGGCTCGTCGATCGACTTCCCGGAGCCCGAGAAGTACGTCGCTCCGATCGCGTTCGACGTCATCCCGTTCGCGGGCAACCTGGTCGACGACGGTCAGAACGAGACGGACGAGGAGAAGAAGCTCCGCAACGAGAGCCGCAAGATCCTCGAGCTGCCCGACCTCCGTGTCGCCGGCACGTGCGTGCGGGTTCCCGTCTTCACGGGCCACTCGCTCTCGATCAACGTCGAGTTCGCCCGCGACATCACGCCGCAGCGCGCCGCCGAGGTGCTCGGCGCAGCCCCCGGTGTCGTCCTCGACGAGGTGCCCACGCCGCTCCAGGCCGCGGGCAAGGACCCGAGCTTCGTCGGACGAATCCGCGCCGACCAGTCCGCTCCCGAGAACAAGGGCCTCGTGCTGTTCATCAGCAACGACAACCTGCGCAAGGGCGCGGCGCTGAACGCGGTGCAGATCGCCGAGATCCTCGCCGAGCGCCTGGTCGCCATAGCCTGACCGCATCGCGGTCATGCGGATCCGGTCTCGCCGGACGGCCCCGCGTGGTCTGTCGTGCCGTGACCGCGAACTAGACTGTCGTGGTGACCGAAACCGTCGATGTCGTCTTGATCGGTGGTGGCATCATGAGCGCCACCCTGGGTACCCTTCTGCACGAGCTGCAGCCGGATTGGAAGATCGTCGCGTTCGAGCGACTCTCCGATGTGGCTCAGGAATCGTCGAACCCGTGGAACAACGCGGGCACCGGCCACGCGGCGCTCTGCGAGCTGAACTACATGCCGCAGCAGAAGGGCGCTCCGCTCGACCCCGCCAAGGCCGTCTCGATCAACGAGCAGTTCCAGCAGAGTCGTCAGTTCTGGTCGTCTCTGGTCGATCGCGGCGTGCTCGATGCGCCGTCGACCTTCATCAACGCGACGCCGCACATGACGTTCGTGCGCGGTGAGAAGGACGTCAAGTACCTCAAGGACCGCTACGAGGTCCTGAAGAAGCAGCCGCTGTTCGAGGGCATCGAGTACAGCGAGGACTCCCGCGTCATCAACAAGTGGGCGCCGCTGCTCATGCAGCAGCGCCGTAAGGGCGAGCCGTTCGCGGCCACCCGCGTGCCCGCCGGAACCGACGTCGACTTCGGTGCGCTGACGCACCAGCTCTTCGACCACCTCACCGAGTCGGGCGTCGCGCTGCGCACCAACCACGAGGTCAAGAGCCTGAAGAAGCAGAAGGACGGCACCTGGCTCATCAACTACCGCACGACGATCGGTCGCACGCCGAACCAGATCAAGGCGCGTTTCGTGTTCGTCGGCGCCGGCGGCTGGGCGCTCAAGCTGCTGCAGCGCTCGGGCATCCCCGAGATCAAGGGCTACGGTGTCTTCCCGATCGGCGGGCAGTTCCTCAAGACCTCGAACCCGAAGATCGTCGCACAGCACAAGGCGAAGGTGTACTCGCAGGCCTCGGTGGGCGCCCCGCCCATGTCGGTCCCGCACCTCGACACGCGCGTGGTCGACGGCGAGGCCTCCCTGATGTTCGGCCCGTTCGCGACCTTCAGCCCGAAGTTCCTCAAGAACGGCTCGATGCTCGACATCGTGTCGCAGGTGCGCACGCACAATCTGTGGCCGATGCTGCGCGTCGCGTTCGCGAATCCCGACCTCATCACCTACCTGGTGGGGGAGCTGCTGAAGAACCACGCCAAGAAGGTCGACAGCCTGCGCACGTTCATGCCGACGGCGAAGGACGAGGACTGGACGCTCATCGACGCGGGGCAGCGCGCCCAGGTCATGAAGAAGGACCCCAAGAAGGGCGGCATCCTGCAGTTCGGCACCGAAGTGGTGTCCGCGGCCGACGGTTCGATCGCCGGTCTGCTCGGCGCCTCGCCCGGCGCCTCCACCGCCGTGCCGATCATGCTCGATCTGCTGAAGAAGTGCTTCCCCGACGAGTACCCCGGCTGGGAGTCGGAACTGCGCGAGCTCATCCCGACATTCGGCGAGCAGCTGAACAAGGATCCCGAGCTGGCGGCGAAGTCCACCGCGGCGACGGCGGCCACGCTCGGCATCAACGAGTAGCGCGCCGGTGGCGAAGCTCTACTTCCGCTACGGGGCGATGAACTCGGGCAAGTCCACCTCGCTGCTCCAGGCCGCGTACAACTACGAGGAGCGCGGCCAGCACGTGCTGCTCGCGAAGCCGGCGATCGACACCAAGGGTGCATCCGAGATCGCGAGTCGACTCGGTGTCACGCGGCACGTCGACTATCTCATCGCTCCCGATGCGGACGTCCGCGAGCTCTTCGACGAGCACCGGGATCGCGTGCGCCGTGCGGTCGCCGATGAACCGGTCCGCGGGGGGTCGATCGATGTCGCCTGCCTCCTGATAGACGAGGCGCAGTTCCTCACGGCGGAGCAGGTCGACGACCTCTTCCGCATCGCGATCGAGGACAGCATCCCGGTGATCGCCTACGGCATCCGCAATGACTTCCTCACCCACGCCTTCTCGGGGTCGGCTCGTCTGCTCGCGATCGCGCACTCCCTCGAGGAGCTGAAGACCATCTGCCGCTGCGGGCGCAAGGCCGTCTTCAACGGTCGTGTGATCGGTGGTCGGTTCGTCTTCGACGGCGACCAGGTCGCCATCGACGAGGGCGCTGACGGATCGCTGGCGCCGGAGATCACGACCTACGAGTCGCTGTGCGGCGCGTGCTACCTCGAAGAGTCGGGTGGGCGACTGGGCTGAACGCCCTCGCGTCCTGCTCCGCCCTCGGGCGCTGTGTCGTCGTACCCCGATTGCGTGGTCTGACCACACACGGTACTGTGGTCAGACCACAGCCGCGTCGAGGATCGATGCCGCCGATGCACACGATGAGGAGAGCGGATGCCGGAGCAGCCAGCCCGCGCCTGGAGGCTTGTGCTCGAACATGTCGAGCGCGACCTGCTCGACGGGCGTCTCGGCCCCGGTGATCGTCTCGCCTCGGAGCGCGAGCTCGCCGCGGACCTGGGTGTCGGGCGCTCGAGCGTCCGAGAGGCGCTGCGCGTGCTCGAGGTCATGGGGCTGATCCGCACCTCGACCGGCTCGGGGCCGCAGTCGGGCGCGATCGTGATCGCGACCCCGTCCGGTGGCATGTCGACGCTTCTGCGCCTCCAGGTCGCCGCACAGGGCTTTCCGCTCGCGGACGTGGTGCAGACCCGACTGCTGCTCGAAGACGCCGTCGTCGCCGCTCTCGCGAGCCAGCACGCGCCCGATCTCACCGCGGCGCACAGCGTGCTCGATGCGATGGACGTCGGCGCCCTGACGCCTGACGAGTTCCTCGCCCTCGATGCCCAGCTCCACCTCGCCCTCGCGGAATCGAGCGGCAACACCGTCGTCGCCGCGATCATGGCGGGCCTGCGCACCTCCATCGAGTCGTACGTGCAGCAGGGCGCCTCATCCATCGCCGACTGGGATGCCATGGCAGACCTGCTGCGCGCCGAGCACCGAGCCATCATCGAGGCCATCGCCGCGGGTGACGCGGCGACCGCCCAGACCCTCGTCCGAGCGCACATCACCGGCTACTACACCGCGGCGGGGCTCACCCGCAGCGTCCGACCCACCGACTGAGAGGACAGCCATGGTCCAGCGCCAGGTTCCCAACCCCGCAGAGCTTCTCGACCTGATGAAGTTCAAGAAGCCCGAGTTCAACGGCAAGAAGCGCCGTCTCGACGCGGCGCTCACGATCGACGACCTGCGCACGATCGCCAAGAGGCGCACGCCCAAGGCGGCCTTCGACTACACCGATGGCGCCGCCGAGGGCGAGCTGTCGCTCACGCGGGCACGCCAGGCATTCCAGGATGTGGAGTTCCACCCCGGCATCCTCCGGCCGGCTCCGGACGTCGACACCGCGGTCGAGATCCTCGGCGGCCCGTCGGCGCTCCCGTTCGGCATCGCGCCGACAGGCTTCACGCGTCTCATGCAGACAGAGGGCGAGGTCGCCGGCGCGGGAGCGGCGGCGGCGGCCGGCATCCCGTTCACCCTCTCGACCCTGGGCACGACGTCGATCGAGGGCGTGAAGGCGGCCAACCCGCACGGACGCAACTGGTTCCAGCTCTATGTCATGCGCGACCGCGAGATCTCCTACGAACTCACTCGCCGTGCTGCCGCCGCGGGCTTCGACACGCTGCAGTTCACGGTGGACACCCCGGTCGCCGGAGCGCGGCTGCGTGACAAGCGCAACGGCTTCAGCATCCCGCCGCAGCTCACGCTCGGCACCATCATCAATGCCATCCCGCGTCCGTGGTGGTGGTACGACTTCCTGACGACCCCGAAGCTGGAGTTCGCGTCGCTGAGCACCACCGGCGGCACCGTCGGCGAGCTGCTCGACGCGGCGATGGACCCCACGATCAGCTACGACGACCTTGCGGTGATCCGTGACATCTGGCCGGGCAAGATCGTGATCAAGGGCGTGCAGAACGTCGAGGATTCGGTGCGCCTGCGTGACGCCGGCGTCGACGGCATCGTGCTCTCCAACCACGGCGGGCGGCAGCTCGACCGCGCGCCCATTCCGTTCCACCTTCTGCCGGAGGTCCGGACCGCCGTGGGTGACGACTTCACGGTCATGGTCGACACGGGGATCATGAACGGCGCGGACATCGTCGCGGCGGTCGCGCTCGGAGCGGACTTCACCCTCATCGGACGCGCCTACCTCTACGGCCTCATGGCTGGCGGCCGTGCGGGCGTCGACCGCACGATCGAGATCCTGCGGACGGAGATCGAACGCACCATGCGTCTTCTGGGCGTCGCCTCACTCGCGGAGCTCGAGCCGTCGCACGTCACTCAGCTCACGCGCCTCGTGCCGGTCGCACGGGCAGCGTCGGAGGCCGTCGTCCGCTGACCTCGTCCCCGGATTCGAGGGGAGGGGTGGGCGGTCAGAGGGTCGCGAGAAGCTCGTCGAGCTTGTCTGCGGTGTCCTCCCACCCCTCGACCGCGACCGAGGGCACTCCGATCGCCAGGACGGGGTAGTCGTTGCCGCCTTCATCGAGTCGGTCACCGTAGAACAGCATCGAGGTGAGGGGGATGCTGGTGTGCTCGGCGAGCTGCTTCATGCCGAAGGCCTTGTCGATGCCGGCCAGAGTGATGTCGATGGAGGTCGAACCGCCGGATCGCACTTCGAGCTCGGGGAGTCTCGCCGCCACGGCGTCCCGAAGAGCTTCTCGTTTCGCACCGGACGGGTCCCACTCGTGCTTGGCATCGCGGGGAGCCTTCTGCCCGAGCGCAGAGAAGGTGATCTGGGATCCGCGGTCCTCGAGGATCTCACCCCAGGGCTGAGACTCCCACAGCCCCAGACGCTCCGCCTCCTCGCGCAGGGCGGCGAGAGCGCCGGCCTTCTGCTCCGCGGTGAGGTCATGGGCGTAGAGCGGCGAGAAATCCGTGCCGTCGTGGCGCAGGTACCGTGTGCCGCAGGTGGGGAGCAGGTGCAGCCGCGCCGCGGCCGCCTCGTCGATGGTTCCGAGCCGCGCGATCACCTGAGCGCGGAACTGCGCCTCGTTGCCGCCCGAGATGATCGCGACCTCGACCCGCTGCAGCAGCGCGAGCAGCAACGAGGCGATGCGAGCATCGATGGGCTCTTTCGACGGGGCGAGGGTGTCGTCGAGATCGAAGGCGACGAGTGCAGGCGAGGTCATGATGCTTCCAGAGTAGACGGGCGGTGCTCAGAGACACGCGGAGCGAAGAGGAGGGTGCACAGGATCGCGAGCGCGACGCCGATCAGCGCGCCGCCGGAGTTCGCGATCACATCGGACACGGTGGCCGTGCGATTCGGCAGGGCGAGGCGCTGGGCGGCCTCGATGGAGAGGGACACTGCCGCGCCCAGGGCGAGCGCCAGCGGCCAGAGGCGGCGGGGGATGAGGATGAAAGCCAGGATGCCGATGGGCACGAAGACCAGAACGTTGGCGATGACCTCGAGGCGAGTGAAATCAAGAGACTCCCACCCCAGTCGGTGCGAAACGGACAGAACGAGATCGAGCAGGTTCGGCATGGACTGCTCGATGCGCGTCGGCGTGAGCGTCAGCAGCGCGATGCCGCCGAAGAACGGCAGGGCGAGAGCGAGGGCGATGCCTCGGGTCAGTCGTCGAGGCGGGGGAGCAAGCGACTCATGCGGTGCCTTTCTCCTCGTTCCGGATACAGAGAAGGCCGCCCGCGAGGACGGCCTTCCGGTGTTACTTGTCGGGGTGACAGGATTTGAACCTGCGACCTCTTCGTCCCGAACGAAGCGCGCTACCAAGCTGCGCCACACCCCGTTTTGCAACCCTCCGAGTCTACAGCGAAATGCTCCCAGCGCCGAATCGAGGCATCAACCGCGCGCCGTCAGGGTCAGCAGCGTCGCCTCGGGGCGGCACGCGAAGCGTATCGGCGCGTAGATCGAGTGTCCGCAGCCCGCGCTGACATTGAGGGGCACGGCGCGATCGCCCTGAGTCCACGTGCTGAGACCCTTCGCCTGCTTCAGCGGGATGTCGCAGTTCGCTACGAGAGCACCGAAACCGGGCAGGCACACCTGACCGCCGTGCGTGTGGCCTCCGAGGATGGCGTCGGCGCCCATCTCCACGAACCCGTTCAGGACGCGCTGATAGGGCGCGTGCGTGACGCCGAGAACGGATGTGCCGGCAGTCCGCGGGCCGAGAGCATCGATGGCGTCCGGCAGGTCCTCGAGCCGGTCCCAGTCGCAGTGCGCATCACTCACGCCGAACAGGTCCAGGGGACTGCCGGCCACCATGAGTCGCGCTGCGGCGTTGTTCAGGCTCGTCCATCCGAGCTCGTCGGTGAAGTACGCGTCCATCGCATCGGTGTCGAGGAAGTTCAGCTCTCGCGGGCGCTGCGACGGGCCGGCGAAGTAGCGGATCGGGTTCCGCGGCGAGGGGCCGATGACGTCGTTGGAACCGTGCACGAAGACGCCGGGGATTCCGGCGAACGGCTCGAAGGCACGTCTGATCCCGGCGAGACCGTCGCGGTGTCCGAGATTGTCGCCGGTGTTGACGATGAGATCGGGCTTCAGCTGCGCGAGTGACGCGAGCCAGTCCTGCTTGCGGTGCTGCCACGGAGCCATGTGCGCGTCCGAGATGTGCAGCACGCGCAACGGTGCGGAACCCGGGGCGAGAGCGGATGCGGTCGCCTCACGCACCGTGAAGAGGTAGCGCTCGATGCCGATGCCCCAGACGGCGGCTGCGGCACCAGCGGCCCCCACCGCGCCGAGCGCGATGAGGGCCGGGTGCGCCGCGTGGCGAGACGTCACTTGCAGCGGACCTTGATGGACGTGCTCTTCGTCGTCGGTGTGTTCGCGGCCGGGTCGGTGGACGTGACCGCGGCGTTCTGACCGTTGCATGACCCGTCGAAGTCGATCGACGAGAACCCTGCCCCGAACAGCGCGCTCTGCGCTTCGGCCTTCGATTGTCCGGTGATGTCGGGCACCGTCGCGCCCTGGCCGTTGCTCGGCGAGATCGTGATCGTCGCACCGCTCGGGGCCTGTCCGGACGGGTCCTGCGCCATGACGACATCGCCGGCGGGACCGTCCACGGCGGGTCCGACGGCTGCGGTGAAGCCCGCAGCCTCGATGAGAGAGGTCGCTTCGCCGACGGACTTGCCCACCACGTCGGGAACGTTCGTCAGAACCTGACGAACCAGCTTGTCGTCGGGGCGAGGGAAGTCCTCCGCGGGGTACACGGCATCCGCGGCACCCTGGATCGCCTTGGCGAGGCCGTAGCGGATGTCGCCGAGTCGCGTCCCGTTGCCGTTGCGGAAGTCGTTCAGCGGCACGCGGCCGTCGACGTTTCCGACCCACACCGCTGTCGTGACCTTGGTGCTCGACTCGACGAGCATGGTGTGCTCCTTCTCGGCGGTACCGGTCTTGCCGATCAGCTGGGTTCCGTCGTACGGGTTGGCCCTCGTTCCGGTGCCGTTGCCCTCCATGACGCCTCGCAGTGCGTACGCGGCGGTCGCGGCGACCTCAGGGGTGAGCTGCTGGGAGCACTTCTGCGCGGGAGGAGTGATCTCCGCGCCGTCCTCGCCGACGACCCGGTCGATCACGCGAGGCTCGCAGTAGACGCCGTTGTTGGCGACGGTGGCGTAGGCGCCGGCCATCTGCAGAGGAGCCACGCTCTTCGAGCCCAGAACCGTCGGGAACGGATCGTTCGGAGCGGTGTTGGCGTTCGTTCCGCCGACCGTGATGTCGTCGCCGTTGCCGTAGTGGACGCCGAGTCGCTTCGCCACCTCGTTGATGTCGCAGAGATCGAGCTGCTGCGCCATCGCGAGGAAACCGGTGTTCAGGGACTGCGCGGTGAACTGTCGCACGCTGCCCACCGAGCCGCCGGAGTTGCCGAAGTTGTTGATCTTGGAGCTGTTCGTCACCTTGTCCCCGCACCTGGTGAAGGGGCTGAAGGTCTTGAGGCGACCGTCGAGGACCTGGTTCACGGAGTGGCCGGACTCCAGCCAGCTCAGAAGCGTGAACAGCTTGTAGGTCGATCCCGTCTCGAACCCGTAGGTCGAGCCGCCATGCGCCTTGTCGGCCGCGAAGACCTGAGAGGTCTCGCCCGCAGCCAGGTTGGCCTCGGTCGTCTCGTTGAAGACGGTGTTCTGTGCCATGGCGAGTACCCGACCCGTGGACGCCTCGATCGACACTCCGGTGCCACCGACGAGGATCCCGGGCATCGCCTGCGGGACCTGCGCCCTGACCGCGTCGATCGCGGGCTGCTGGACCCGCAGATCGAGGGAGGTGTAGATCTCCATTCCGCCGCGGCGGAGGTTCGAGCGACGCTCCTCTTCCGTGGCGCCGAACGCCTCGTCGTTCTCGATGACGGCCTTCACGTACTGGCAGAAGTACGCGTTGTCGCCCGCGGCCGCACAGCCCTGCTGGGGCTCGCTCAGCAGCGGCGTGACCGGCGAGGCGACGGCCTCGTCGTGCGCGGCCTGCGTGATCTTCGCGTCCGCGAGCATCCGATTGAGGACGTAGTCTCTGCGATCCTTCGTGTCCTTGTAGCCGTCGGCGTCCCCGTTGTGCGCCACGCCGGCGTCATCCGTCCAGATTCCCTCGGGGCGGTCGATGCGGAATCGGTTGGGCTCCTGCACCATGCCGGCGATCGTCGCCGCCTGCGCGAGACTGAGATTCGCCGCGCTGGTGGAGAAGTACCGGTTCGCTGCGGCCTCGATGCCGTAGATGGTGCCGCCGAAGTTGGCGATGTTGAGGTAGCCGAGGAGGATCTCGTTCTTCGAGTAGTCCTTCTCGATCTTCAGCGCGTAGCGCATCTCCTGCAGCTTGCGCTCGACGCCCTCGCCGCCCTTCGCGACTGCCGCATCGAGGAAGCACTGCTCGATCTGCTTCGAGTAGTCCTCGGCTCCAGGATCGACGTCCTGTTCGCATTCCTGCACCTGGACGTTCTTCACGTACTGCTGGGTGATCGTGGACGCTCCTCGATCGGTCGTGCCGGCGACGTTCCCGACTGCGGCCTTGATCGTCGCGCCGAGGTTGATTCCGCCGTGGGTGTAGAAGTTCTTGTCCTCGCTCGAGAGGATCGCGTCGTACATCACGGGCGCGACCTGGTCGTAGGCGACCGGGATGCGCTTCTGCTCGTAGAACGACGCCAGTGCGACGGGGTTGCCGTCGAGACCCGTCGCATAGATGGTCGACTGCTGCATCGGAGCGCCGACCTGGAGGTTCTCGGGGAGGTCCTCGAAGATGGTGAGGGCCTGCGACCCGGCGATACCGGTCATGGCGAGCACCGGGGTGACGCTGGCCGCGACGAGGAGACCGGCGACGGTGCTCAGCCCGACGAGTCCGAGGACTCCGCCGAGCGCACCTTTCACCGTGCGATTCTTTTGAGGCATACGCTAGATCGTAGGGGAGTTCCCTGAATACCGCCTTTGACGCAGCCGCCGTCGCGGATGCCGCCAGACAGGAGAGCCATGACCACCTGGGAGTACCTGACCACCCCGTTGCTGATCCACAACACCGCAGCGATCCTCAACAACTGGGGCAAGCAGGGCTGGGAGCTCGTGCAGGTCATCCAGGGCCCCGAGGGTGGGCTCGTCGCCTACTTCAAGCGCCCGGTGACGGCGGATGCCTCGGGCAACGCCGGTCTCGCTGCCGCAGCCGAGGCGTCCCGCCAGTTCGAAGGGGAGCGGCATGAGCGTCTCTGAGCGCCTGACCGAGCTGGGCATCGAGCTCCCCGTCGTCGCGGCGCCGGTCGCAGCCTACGTCCCGGCGGTCGTGCACGACGGACTCGTCTACACCTCCGGCCAGCTGCCTTTCGTCGAGGGAACGCTGCCCGCGACGGGCAAGGTCGGGGCAGAGGTCACCGCCGAGGACGCCAACGCCTATGCGCGCACCTGCGCCCTGAACGCTCTCGCGGCGGCTGCGGCTGCGGCCGGGGGCGTTGACAGGATCGCCGGAGTGCTGCGGCTCGGCGGCTTCGTGGCATCCACCTCCGATTTCACCGGCCAGCCCGGCGTGATCAACGGGGCGAGCCTGGTGCTCGGCGAGATCTTCGGCGACGCCGGGCAGCATGTCCGCGCGGCCGTCGGTGTGCCGGTGCTCCCGCTCGACAGCCCGGTCGAAGTCGAGGCCACGTTCATCCTGGCCTGAGGTCGCCACCCCTCACCACGCGCACACGGCAACGCCCCCTTCCGGATCGGTTCGGAAGGGGGCGTTTGCTGTATCCGTGCTACTTGACCTGCGCCGAGATGATGCTCATCACCGCGGTGTCGGCCAACGTGGTGGTGTCTCCGACCTCGCGCCCCTCAGCCACATCGCGCAGCAGACGCCGCATGATCTTGCCCGAGCGCGTCTTCGGAAGCTCGCCCACGATGTACACGTCGCGGGGCCGTGCGATCGCGCCGATCTGCTCACCCACCCAGAGGCGCAGCTGCTGCGCGAGTCCGGCGGGGTCGTGCGCCGAGAGGTAGCTCTCCTTGATGATCACGAATGCGACGACGGCCTGACCGGTCGTCTCATCTGCCGCGCCGACGACCGCGGCCTCGGCCGTCGCCTCGTGTGCGACGAGCGACGACTCGATCTCGGCCGTCGAGAGGCGGTGTCCGGAGACGTTCATGACGTCGTCTACCCGGCCGAGCAACCAGAGGTCGCCGTCCTGGTCGAGGCGCGCACCGTCACCGGCGAAGTAGTAGCCCTGCTTCTCGAACTTCTCCCAGTACGTCTCCGTGAACCGCTCGGGGTCGCCCCAGATGCCGCGGAGCATGCTCGGCCACGGTTCGGTGACGACGAGGAGGCCGCCGTTGCCGTTGCCCACCTCGGCGCCCGACTCGTCGACGACGTCGATCGAGATTCCGGGCAGCGGCACCTGGGCGGATCCCGGCTTGGTGGCGGTGACACCGGGCAGTGCAGAGACCATGATCGCGCCTGTCTCGGTCTGCCACCAGGTGTCGACGATGGGCGTCTTGCCCGCGCCGATCACGTCGCGGTACCAGATCCACGCCTCGGGGTTGATGGGCTCGCCCACCGAGCCGAGCAGGCGCAGCGACGACAGATCGAACTTCGCGGGCACGCTGCGGCCGATCTTCATGAACGAGCGGATCGCGGTGGGCGCCGTGTAGAAGATCGAGACCTTGTACTTCTCGATGATCTCCCACCAGCGCCCGGGGTGCGGCGCGTCAGGCGTGCCCTCATAGATGACCTGGGTCGCGCCGTTCGCCAGCGGACCGTAGGTGACATAGCTGTGTCCGGTGATCCACCCGATGTCCGCGGTGCACCAGTACACGTCGGTCTCGGGATGCAGGTCGAACACGTACTTGTGCGAGTAGGCGGCCTGAGTGAGGTACCCGCCGGAGGTGTGCAGGATTCCCTTGGGCTTTCCCGTAGTCCCGGAGGTGTAAAGGATGAACAGCGGGTTCTCGGCGGGGAAGGCCACGGCAGTGTGCTCGGGGGAGGCCGCGGGGACGACGTCGTGCCACCAGAGGTCGCGACCGTCCTCCCAGTCGACCTCGTTCTCGCCGCGCTTGACGACGAGCACGTGCTCGACCGTCTGCTGCTCGCCGTCGCCGCGGTCGGCGAGCGCCTGGTCGACGGCCGGCTTGAGCGCGGACACGCGGCCCTTGCGGTAGCCGCCGTCGGCGGTGATGACGAGCTTCGCCCCTGCGTCATCGATGCGCGAGCGGAGGCTGTCGGCGCTGAACCCGCCGAACACGACGGAGTGGATGGCGCCGACGCGGGCGACGGCGAGCATCGATGCGACCGCTTCGGGGATCATCGGCAGGTAGATCGCGACGCGGTCGCCATGGCCGATGCCGAGCCCCTCCAGCACGTTCGCGACGCGCTTGACCTCCTCGGTCAGCTCGGCGTAGGTGATCGACCGGGAGTCGCCCGGTTCGCCCTCCCAGTGGAGAGCGACACGGTCGCCGTTGCCCGCCTCGACGTGGCGGTCGAGGCAGTTGTACGCGACGTTGAGCTCGCCGTCGTCGAACCACTTCGCGAACGGCGGGGTCGACCAGTCGAGCACGCGCGTGAACGGCTTGTGCCACTCCAGCAGTTCGCGTGACTGGTCGGCCCAGAAGGCCTCGCGGTCGGTCGACGCATTCTCATACAGCCGCGGAGACGAGACCGACTGGGCGACGAACTCCTCGGACGGCGGGAACTGGCGGGTCTCATCGAGAAGGTGATCGATCTGGCTGCTCATCGGCAGGCGCTCCTTTGCGGCGTGGCAGGTCGTGCGGGCATGAACGCATCTCTGACGCGATCAGGTCAGGGCGAATCTAGTCCCGGGCACGGACATCGCATTACTGCCGAAAGTCGGTAGTCCGACGGGTTTTGTCAGGACGGTCGCCTTGCGTACACTCGACGACAGCCGAATTCTCATTCTGGCCTTGGCGTGCCCGATTCCCCCATGAGGGACGCCGTGGGCGGCATCTCATTCCCCCCGTGAGGTGCCGCCCATCTCTATGCCGGGAGCGCTCCCATCCTGTGGCTCGCGATCTGACACCGTCCACACCCGCTCTGCACGGATGCCATCGTCCAGACGTTGCTCACAGTGGTCGTCGCCGGAGCGCCGCGGCGACCCCGCGGACCCGCCGCGAGCCCTAGCTTCGGGGCATGCCTGATCCCTTCGTCATTCAGCCGCGCGGCTCGGTGGCGCTCGCCGACGGAACCGTCCGGGGTGCTCCTTCGCCGCTGCAGGTCGATCCCGCCTTCGGTCTCCTCGCCGAGCACTGCGCAGACGAGGAGGTCACCGACATCTTCGTCAACGGCGCATCCGGGCTGTTCATCGACCGAGGGCACGGTGCGGAACCCGTGCTCGGGTGGAGCGCGTCCGAACGGGAGGTCCGCGACCTCGCGGTCGGGCTCGTCGGACTCGGCGGTCGACATCTCGACGACCAGGCTCCGTGTGTCGATGTCAGGCTCGACTCCGGCATCCGCGTCCATGCCGTACTCGCGCCGATCTCGACGTCGGGGACGGCGCTCTCGATCCGTGTGCCCAGAGTGCGCGCTGCAGATCTCGACGCGCTGGCGGCGCTCGGCTCATTCGACGCCGCCCAGCACAGCTGGCTTCTCGATCTCGTCGCCGAGCGCGCCAACATCCTCATCACGGGCGGGACAGGAACGGGCAAGACCACGCTGCTGTCGGCATTGCTGTCAGCCGTCCCGGCCTCTGAGCGCATCGTCACGATCGAGGACGTCGCCGAACTGCGCCCGCAGCATCCCCACCACGTCGCTCTGGAGGCACGGCAGTCGAATCTCGAGGGCGCCGGCGGCATCAGCCTCGCCCGGTTGGTCCGCGAGTCGCTGCGCATGCGCCCCGACCGTCTCGTGGTCGGAGAATGCCGCGGCGAGGAGGTGAGAGAACTCCTGACTGCTCTGAACACCGGACACGACGGGGGAGCGGGAACTCTCCACGCGAGCGGTCTCAGCGACGTGCCGGCCCGGCTCGAAGCGCTCGGCGCCCTCGCGGCGATGGATGCCACGGCGCTCGCGCGCCAGGCCGTGAGTGCGTTCACGATCGTCCTCCATCTCGACAGGGCGCCCGGCGGGCGGAGACGCATCGCGCACGCCGGCGAGCTCGCGGTGAGCGGGGATCGGCTGAGCATCGAGGAGGTGCGGCCGTGGTGAGGGGATGGCGTCGTCCGGTCGTCGAGACCGGGGGCGACGCCGCGACATCGGTGCAGACGCTCGCGGTGCTTCTCCAAGCCGGCGCTTTGCCGATGGTCGCATGGCGCCATCTCGCCTCGATCGGCGACCGTCACGCTGCGTCCGTGGTCCAGCGGGTGGATGGCGGCGTCCCGCTCATCGCGGCCATCGAAGCGGAGGGTGGCGCGTGGCGTGACCTCGCGGCCGCCTGGGAGATCGCGACGACCGTCGGCGCACCGCTCGCCGAGGTGCTGAGGATGCTCGCCGAGACGCTACGCGACGCGTCATCCGCCGCGGACGACGTGCGCATCGCGCTCGCCGAGCCCGCGGGAACCGCCAAGCTCCTGCTCTGGATGCCGTTCGCCGGCCTCTTCCTCGGCTTCGCCCTCGGCTTCGACACTGTCGGCGTCATCGTCGGGACGCCCGCCGGCGCCGGGTGCGTGGTCGCCGGGCTCCTGCTCGTCGCAGCGGCGCGCGCGTGGACCGGGCGACTCCTCACGCGGGCGCGTCCCGAACCGGGAACACCGGGCATGCGAGCCGAGCTCATGGCGGTCGCCCTCTCAGGAGGCGCGTCGATCCCACGAGCCCTGCGCCTCGTCGCCGAGAGCCCGGCATCCTCTACCGGTGACGACGCTCGCATCGGCGCGGTGCTCGAGCTGTCGCATGCTGCCGGGGTCCCGGCGAGTGAACTGCTTCGGGCTTCCGCCGGCCAGGAGAGACACGCGTCACGGGTGGACGGACGCCTTCGCGCGGCCAAGCTCTCGACGACGCTCCTCATCCCGCTCGGAGTCTGCACTCTCCCGGCCTTCCTGCTGCTCGGCGTCGCACCGCTTCTGCTGAGCGTGCTCGCCTCCACTCCACTGCCGCTGTGACGGCCGAGTTCCACCGGATGCACCGCGTATCCGTCCCACAGAAAGAAGGAACACATGAACACCATCCCCTCGCTCACCCGGCGCAGCGCGGCAACCCTCTTCGGCGACGACAGTGGCGCGGCCACCGCCGAGTACGCCATCACCACGATGGCGGCCGTCGCCTTCGCCGGCCTCCTGGTCGTGATCATGAGGTCAGACGAGGTGCGTGGCATCCTCACGGACCTGGTGCGTCGGGCACTGACGGTGTCGTGATGACTTCCGTCCATGCCGGCGAGCGCGGCTCCGTGACTGCGGAGCTCGCGCTCGCGGTTCCCGCCGTCGTGCTCGTCCTCCTACTCGGAGCCGGCGCTCTGGGCGCAGCCTCCCGTCAGGTGGCACTGCAGGATGCGACCGCTGACGCGGCCCGGCTCCTCGGCAGAGGAGAAGACGAGGGGGCCGCCGCACATGCGGTGTCGGCTGCAGTGCCCGGTGCCTCGATGTCGAGCAGCACGTCGGGCGATCTCGTGTGCGTGTCCGCAGAGACCGACTTCACCGTCGGCGGCTTCGTGAGGGTGGGCGTGCGCGCGTCGAGTTGCGCGCTCGCCGGAGGACTCTGATGTTCTCGACGGTGGAGGTGGAGCACTGATGGCGGGGTCGGTGCTCGCGGCCGGCGTGCTGGTGGTCGGCGCGACTCTGTCATTCGGACTCGCCGCCGTCGGCGGCGCGGCAGTCACTGCGCAGCGCGCAGCGGGAGCTGCCGACGCCGCGGCCCTGGCAGCGGCCGACGCTGCCAGCGGCGCAGTCGTCGTCACGGTCGACCCGTGCACCCTCGCCGCGCGGGTCGCCGCGGCCTCCGGTGCAGCACTCACCGAATGCGCCGTCGATGGCTTCGTGGCGACCGTGCAGGTCAAGGCGAAGTACGCTGGACTCGCTGCCGTCTCCCGAGCCCGTGCTGGGCCACCCGAGGGGATCTGACTGCGGCGCGAGGCACTTTCCGGCGAAAATGCAGGCGACCTCTGTGACCAACCCATCACGGCGGTGTGTATGGTGTGCTTCGAAGAAAGGATGCTCCCTTGGCTGAAGGCAAGAAGCTCGTCATCGTCGAGTCTCCGACGAAGATGCGGTCGATCCAGGGGTACCTCGGCGATGGCTACGAGGTGCTCAGCTCGGTCGGCCATATTCGCGACCTCGCAGACAAGAAGGACATCCCCGCCGCGGACAAGCAGGCGTACGGAAAGTACTCGATCGACGTCGACAACGACTTCGACCCCTATTACGTGGTCTCCGATCGCAAGACGAAGACCGTCGCCGAACTCAAGCGGGCGCTCAAGACTGCCGACGAGCTTCTGCTCGCCACTGATGAGGACCGCGAGGGCGAGGCCATCGCGTGGCACCTGCTCGAGACGCTGAAGCCCAAGGTCCCCGTCAAGCGGATGGTGTTCCACGAGATCACCAAGGACGCGATCCAAGCGGCCATCGGCAACACGCGTGAGCTCGACACCGACCTGGTCGACGCGCAGGAGACCCGCCGTATCCTCGACCGACTGTACGGGTGGGATGTCTCGCCCGTGCTCTGGTACAAGGTCAAGACCGGTCTGTCTGCCGGCCGAGTGCAGTCCGCCGCCACCCGCATGATCGTCGAGCGTGAGCGCGAGCGCATGGCGTTCGTGTCCGCCGAGTACTGGGACGTCGAGGCGCTCGCGTCCTCGTCGTCCGGATTCAAGGTCCGTCTGGTCCGCGTGGACGGCGGTCAGCTCGCCCGAGGCACCGACTTCGACGACGACGGCAAGCTCAAGAAGGCCGTCATCATCCTCGACGAGGCGAAGGCGGCGGCCCTCGCGCTGGCGATCGACGCCGCAGGCACGGGCACGGTCACCAAGGTCGAGGCGAAGCCCGGCACCCGCAGCCCATACGCGCCGTTCACCACCTCCACCATGCAGCAGGAGGCCGGACGAAAGCTCTCCATGAGTGCCAAGCAGGCGATGAGCGTCGCCCAGCGGCTCTACGAAAAGGGCTACATCACCTATATGCGAACCGACTCGGTGGCGCTGAGCACCCAGGCGGTGCAGGCCGCTCGCAGCCAGGCCGTCGCGTTGTACGGCGACAGCGCCGTGCCGCTCAAGCCGCGCGTCTACAAGTCGAAGAGCAAGAACGCCCAGGAGGCGCACGAGGCCATCCGCCCGTCGGGTGAGAACTTCCGCACCCCGAAGTCGGTCGCCGCCGAACTCGACCGCGAGGAGCACCGCCTCTACGACCTCATCTGGAAGCGCACCGTCGCCAGCCAGATGGCCGACGCGAAGTACGAGACCACGACCGTCACGATCGCGGTCGACGCCGACGGGCAGAAGGCCGAGTTCACCGCATCGGGCACGGTCTACACCTTCAAGGGCTTCCTCGAGGCATACGAAGAGGGACGCGACGAGAAGCGCAACGACAAGGACGCCGACGAGAATCAGTCGCTCCCTGCGGTCGCCGTCGGCGATGACCTCCGGATGTCCGATGCCGAGGCGAAGGGGCACCGCACGACCCCGAAGCCGCGCTTCACCGAGGCATCGCTCGTCAAGGCGCTCGAGGAGCACGGCATCGGCCGCCCTTCGACGTTCGCGAGCATCATCGGCACCGTGATCGATCGCGGCTACGCCACCAAGCGCGGCCAGGCTCTCGTGCCGACGTGGCTCGCCTTCAGTGTCGTGCGCCTGCTCGAGGAGCACTTCGCCGACCTGATCGACTACGACTTCACCGCAGCTCTCGAAGACGACCTCGACGCGATCGCCCGTGGCGAGCAGAAGCGCGTCGAATGGTTGCGTTCCTTCTACTACGGCTCGGATTCGCACGTCGGACTGCGCCAGACCGTCGACAACCTCGGCGAGATCGACGCACGTGCGCTCAACTCCACGCCGATCACCGAGACCGCCACCCTGCGATTCGGCAAGTACGGACCCTACCTCGAGGTCGCGAACCCCGACGCTCCGGACGAGAAGCCGCGCATCGTCAACGTTCCCGAAGACCTCGCTCCTGACGAGCTGACCGAGGCCAAGGCGCAGGAGCTCATCGATGCGCCGGTCGCCGGCGACCGCGTGCTCGGCACGAACCCGGACAACGGCAAGATCGTCGTCGTCAAGGACGGCCGATTCGGGCCCTACGTTCAGGAGAACGACCCCGTCTCTGAAGATGCGGCGGTCGACGAGGCCACCGGCGAGGTCGTCGAGGCGCCCAAGCCCAAGCGTGGGGCGAAGAAGGATGCCGCGCCCAAGCCGCGCACCGCTTCGCTGTTCCGTTCGATGTCGGTCGACACGATCGATCTCGACACGGCGCTGCAGCTTCTCAGCCTGCCGCGCGTCGTGGGAGCCGACCCGGAGAGCGGCGAGGAGATCACCGCGCAGAACGGCCGGTTCGGGCCCTACCTGAAGAAGGGCACCGACTCGCGCTCGCTCGAGAGCGAATCGCAGATCTTCGATGTGACCCTCGAGAAGGCCCTCGAGATCTATTCGCAGCCGAAGTACGGCGCCGGATCCCGCCGAGCATCCAGCGCGCTCGCCGAGTTCGAGGCAGATCCCGTGAGCGGCAAGCCGATCCGCATCCGCGACGGACGCTTCGGCGCCTACGTCACCGATGGCGAGACCAACGTCACGATTCCCCGGGGCCAGAAGGTCGAGGACATCACCTTCGAGACCGCGGTGCAGATGCTGGCAGACAAGCGAGCCAAGGGGCCGGCGCCCAAACGCGGTGCGGCGAAGAAGCCCGCGGCGAAGAAGCCCGCGGCGAAGAAGCCCGCCGCGAAGAAGCCCGCCGTGAAGAAGCCCGCGGCCAAGAAGGCTCCGGCGAAGAAGGCGACCGCGACCGATGCGGAGAAGGCAGCCGCGCGGTCCGCAGCCGCCAAGAAGGCCGCTGCCACCCGTGCCGCGAATGCCGCGAAGAAGGCCGGTTCGTGACGTCTGACTCCGGAGTCTGGATCACGCTCGAAGGCGGAGACGGATCGGGGAAGACCACGCAGTCGAACCTGCTCGGGCAGTGGCTGACGGATGCGGGGCGGACGGTCGTGCGCACCCGTGAGCCGGGTGGGTCGGAGGTCGGCCAGCTGATCCGCGACATCGTGCTCCACCATCGCGGCGACATCGCCCCGCGGGCAGAGGCTCTGCTCTACGCGGCCGATCGCGCGCACCACGTCGCGACCGTCGTTCGACCGGCGCTCGCCCGCGGCGAGGTCGTGCTGCAGGACCGCTACCTCGACTCGTCCGTCGCCTATCAGGGCGCGGGACGCGTGTTGGACGGCGACGAGATCCGCGACCTGTCGCTCTGGGCAGCCGAGGGAGCGCTTCCCGATCTCACCGTGCTGCTCGACCTCGATCCCGAGTCGGCGCGCGTGCGACTCGACTCCGCCGACAAGCCGTTCGACCGGCTCGAAGCCGAGAAGACCGAGTTCCATGCCCGCGTCCGCGACGCGTACCTCGCCCTGGCCCAGGCCGAACCGGAGCGGTTCCTGGTTCTCGATGCCGCCGCGACTCCGGACAACATCGCCGAGCAGATCCGCGATCGGGTCTCGACGCTCATCGGCTGATCGGCCCGGCGGTGCGCCCGACCACGTCATGGCCAGGGCATCACCCGGTCGGTGCCACGTACATCGCCCGGCGGTGCCGCGTACGTCGGTGCTCCCGATTAGGCTGAGGGCATGCCCCAGACTGTCGCCGCCCCTTTCCCGTGGGCCGACGTGTGGGGGCAGGATGCCGCGGTCGACACCCTGCGCAATGCCGCATCCGATCCGTCCGCGCTCTCGCACGCCTGGCTGATCACGGGTCCTCCCGGGTCGGGACGATCCACCCTCGCGCATGCCTTCGCCGCGGCGCTCGTCGCGGATCACCCGGACGACGAGGCGGCCATGCGTCAGGTCCTCGCGGGAACGCATCCCGATGTGACCGCCCTGCGCACCGACAAGGTCATCATCACGATCGCGGAGGCCCGTGCGCTCGTCGAGCGCTCGTATTTCGCGCCCTCTGCGGGCCGCTACCGCGTGATCGTGGTCGAAGATGCCGACCGCATGGTCGAGCGAACCTCCAACGTGCTCCTGAAGGCGCTCGAGGAGCCGCCCGAGCAGACCGTCTGGATCCTCTGCGCACCGAGCGAAGCCGACCTGCTGCCGACGATCCGCTCCCGCGTCCGCTCGCTGCGACTGCGTGAGCCCGACGTCGCAGACGTGGCACGTCTGATCACCCTCCGCACGGGGGTCGATGAAGCCATCGCCGAGCAGGCCGCCCGCCACGCACAGCGTCACATCGGCATGGCCCAGCGTCTGGCCACCGACGAATCCGCCCGTCGCCGCCGCGACGAGACCCTGAGGTCGGTGCTGGGAGTTCGCGGTGTCAACGACGCCGTCGAGGTCGCCGGGCGCATCATCCAGGCGGCCACGGACGACGCCAAGGCGCTCACTGCCGAGCGCGATGCGGCCGAGCGCGCCTCCCTGCTCCGCACCGTCGGGATCGCCGAGGGGCAGGCTGTCCCGCCCGCCCTGCGAGCGCAGATCTCAGCCCTGGAAGACGATCAGAAGAAACGCGCGACCCGAAGTCTGCGCGACGGGATCGACAGGGTGCTCACCGATCTCCAGTCGCTGTTCCGTGACGTCGTGATGCTGCAGTTCGGCAGGGACGACGAGCTGATCAACCGTGAGCTTCGTGAGGATCTGGCTGCTCTCGCGGCGGCCTGGCCCGAGACCCGTACTCTTGTCGTACTCGACCACCTTGCCGACACACGCCAGTCGCTGGAGCGCAATGTCGCACCGCTGCTCGCCCTCGAGAGCTTGCTCGTGACTGTCACGAGCGGGAGGACACCGTGAACAATCGACCGACTTCCCGCATCCGACGTGCCGTCGCTGTGATCGCGGGCCTCGCCGCGGCATCGGTCGCACTCTCCGGGTGTCTGTATTCGATGATCCCCGAGCAGGCCGAGCCGAAGCCGTCGACCACCAACGCTCCTGACACGGAGGGCGTCGCCGACGACCTGCTGCCGTTCTACGGGCAGACGCTCACCTGGAGCGAATGCGGCACGGGCTTCGACTGCACCGACGTGACCGCGCCGCTCGACTGGGAGAACCCGGGGGAGGGAGAGATCACCCTCTCCGTCGTGCGCCACCAGGCGACGGGAACGGCTCAGGGCTCGCTGCTGACCAACCCGGGCGGTCCCGGCGCCAGTGGAGTCGAACTCATCCGCGACAGCCTCGACTTCGCCGTCGGAGCCGCCCTCATCGAGAACTACGACGTGATCGGCTTCGATCCCCGCGGCGTCGGCGAATCGACGGCCGTGACGTGCTTCGATGCTGCGGGCATGGACGACTACCTCTACTCGATCCCCGCGGGCAAGCGCGGGAGCGCCGAGTGGGAGGCGGAGCTCCTCGATGCGCACAAGGAGTTCGCCGACGCGTGCGAGGCGAACAGCGGCGGCATCCTGCCGTACGTGACGACGATCAACGCGGCGCGTGACATGGATCTGATCCGTGCGGTGCTGGGCGACAAGCAGCTCAACTACCTGGGCTACTCGTACGGCACCTTCCTCGGTGCGACGTACGCCGACCTCTACCCCGAGAAGGCGGGTCGCCTCGTGCTCGACGGCGCGATCGACCCTGCCGTCTCGGGCCTCGATGTCGGCGCGACCCAGGCGCTCGGATTCGAGTCGGCCCTTCGCGCCTACATGCAGGACTGCCTCGACTCGGGGGAGTGCCCGTTCACCGGCACGGTCGACGAGGCGATGGCCGACCTCGGTGCGCTGCTGGCGAGTGTCGACGCCGCTCCGCTCGAGAACGGCGACGGACGCATGCTCGGCGCGGACTCGCTGATGACCGGCATCATTGCGGCACTGTACTCGGCGGACAGCTGGCAGTACCTCACCCAGGCCCTCGACGAGGCGCTGCAGGGCGACCCGACGACGGCGTTCTTCCTCGCCGACTTCTACAACGGTCGCGAGAACGGCACGTACCTCGACAACTCGAGCGAGGCGTTCCGCGCGTACAACTGCATGGACTACCCGGTCGAGGACGATCCTGCCGCCGAGGCGGCGACCGAGAAGAAGATCGCGGACGGAGCTCCGACCATCGCTCCGTATTGGAACGGACCCGACTCCTGCTCGGTGTGGCCTTATCCGCCGACCGGCACCCGGGGCGAGATCAACGCCGAGGGCGCGGGCCCCATCCTCGTGGTCGGCACGACCAATGACCCGGCGACCCCGTACGAGTGGTCCGAGTCGCTCGCACAGCAGCTCGAAGAGGGCGTGCTGATCACCCGCGTGGGCGAAGGGCACACCGGATACAACAAGGGCAACAGCTGCGTCGACAGCACTGTGGAGGCCTTCCTGCTCGACGATGTGGTGCCCGAGAGCGACGTCCGCTGCGAGTGATGTCGGCTCGATTCGCGGTGCGGCTCCGGAACGGGTAATATCGATGATCGCGCCGCTTTAGCTCAGTCGGCAGAGCATTTCACTCGTAATGAAAAGGTCGTCAGTTCGATTCTGACAAGCGGCTCCAGCAGGCCCCGTGATGTGAACAACATCCCGGGGCCTTTTGGTTTCCCGGGGTTGGGCGGGCGCGCGGGGGCGGCGTACCCTCGGATCATGAGCAGAGCGCTTCTGATCGTCGATGTCCAGAACGACTTCACCGAGGGCGGGGCGCTGGCCGTGGCGGGCGGCGACGACGTGGCATCCGCGGTATCGGACTTCCTCGCCCTGCATGCATCGGAGTACGACGTCATCGTCGCCTCACGCGATTGGCACGACGCCGAGGGCGACAACGGCGGCCACTTCGGGGAGGTTCCGGATTTCGTCGACATCTGGCCCGTGCACTGCGTCGCGGGCACGCCGGGTGCGGATTACGATCCCCTGCTGGTGACGGATGCCGTCACGCACCACGTGCACAAAGGGCAGGGTCGCCCGGCATACTCGATGTTCGAGGGCGCGACCGAGTCGGGGGAGACGGTCGGAGCGATCCTCACCGCCGCCGGGGTCATCACGGCCGACGTCGTCGGCATCGCCACAGACCACTGCGTGCGCGCCTCCGCTCTCGATGCGATCGCACACGGAGTCCGCGTCCGGATCCTCACCGACCTGATCGCGGGTGTCGCGCCGGAGCCGAGCACGGCAGCCCTCGCAGAGCTCGCACACGCAGGCGCCGAGCTCATCGCGAGCGACGCTGCGTGACCCGCAGTGTCCTGCTCCTGCGAGCCGTCAACGTCTCGGGCCGCAACAGGGTGCCGATGGCGCGGCTGCGCGAACTGATCGCGCCCGAGCTGGGCGAGGTCTCGACCTACATCGCGAGCGGCAACATCATCTGCGAGCAGCCGAGTGACCCGCGATCGGTCTGCGCCGACGTGCGCGCGATGATCGCGACCGAGTTCGGCGTCGATACGCCCGTCGTCCATCGCACGCACGACCAGCTCGTGCGGTCGCACGCGAACCAGCCGTTCCACGGGGCATCCGAGAATCTGCTGCACGCCATGTTCCTCGAGGGCCCCGCGTCGGCAGGTGCGGTCGACGCGCTGCGGGAGCGGCTCGTGCCGGGGGAGCGGATAGCGCTCGTCGACGACGATCTGTGGATCGACTACGCCGAGGGCGGCGTGCACACCACGAAGCTCACCAAGGCGGTGCTCGATAGGCTGCTCGGCGTCGCCGGCACGGCACGCAATGCGCGCACCGTGCGCAAGCTCATCGAGCTGACGGAATGACTCCCTCGGAGCCGGTGGTGCTGTCCCTGCCCTTCACAGGAGGATGGCTGGTGCAGAACAGCCCGGCGTCCCGCGTTCCGAGCCACGGCACCACGCTGTTCGGCAGCTCGTATGCGATCGACTTCGTCCCGGTGGGCGCGGACGGGCGCAGCGCGCCGCGCACGGTCCGGAGCCTGCTCGGCACCGAGAGCCCGGAGGGTTTCGTCGGTTTCGGGCGCTCGATCCTCTCGCCGGTGTCGGGCGAGGTCGTCCGTGTCCATGACGGCGAGGTCGACCACGTCGCGCGTCGTTCGGTGGGTGCCCTTCTCGGATACGCCCTCACGCAGCCCTCGCGTGTGCGTCGGGGCGCGGGGGCTGTCGCCGGCAATCACGTCGCCATCAGATGCGACAGGGGACTGGTACTGCTGGCGCACCTGCGTGCGGGCAGCGTGACCGTGCGGGTCGGCGATCTCGTCGTTCCGGGTGATCGGATCGGCGACTGCGGAAACTCCGGCAACAGCACCGAGCCCCACCTGCATCTGCAGGTGTCGGACACGCTGGAGCGGGATGCGCGCGGCATCCCGATGGCCTTCCAGCGGTCAGGGCAGCAGCCGTGGATGCCACGCAACGGAGACATCGTCACGGCCTGATGTCTCGTCTCGGCGGGTCCGGACGAACTCGGCGCTGAGGGCCGTCGCCGGCCGCTGCGGGTGCGTCTCGAGATCGACGCGATGCGTGCCGCACTCAGCGCAGCGGACGTACACGACGACGCCCTCGCTGGTCGGATGCCGGGAGTCCGCGGTCCAGGCGTGCTCGTGGATTCTCGCTGTCTGGTGAGGGATCGGCAGAGTGTGCAGGGAGGTCATGACTCCAGCGTGATGTAATGGCCTTATGCATCTCAACCCTTACGGAGAATACGCGGTGCTTCTCGCGGCATCCCTCGCCGACGACTTCCCCGCCGACCGTCCGGGCATCGAGGAGCGCACACTCGAGATGGGGATGACGATGACGTTCCCACCCGCGGCGGACGACCGCGCACGCGTGAGAGAAGTGGTCGACGACTGGTTGACGATCGTCGACGCACGGGACCCGGACGCCCGCGCGGAGATCCTCAACGCGCAGATGGCCAGGGCGGCGGCCTACCCTCGCCTCACGAACCACGACGGGGAAGGCTGGCACCTGCACTACCGCGACGACGTCCAGTCTCTGCCCTACGTCCTCCGTGCGATCTTCGCCGTCGGAACCTCGCTGCACCTGGTCACCCGCGGCATGGATCGACTCGGGCGCTGCGAGGCCTCGCCCTGCACGAACGTGGTCGTCGATGTGACGCGCAACGGCCGCCAGCGGTTCTGCTCGGTGCGCTGTGCGAACAGAGCGGCGGTCCGGCGTCACCGGGCGCGCGCGGGCGCCTGACACCGGACCGCCCGGTGCTCAGATCACGCGGTCTGCTCGGCGTGCTTGCCTTCAGCGACCTCTTCGATCAGCTTCGCGTTGAACGCGGGAAGGTCGTCGGGCGTGCGGCTCGAGACGAGCCCCGCATCGACCACGACCTCCTCGTCGACCCAGGTGGCTCCGGCATTGCGGAGGTCGGTCGCGAGGCTCGGGTAGCTGGTCAGCGTCCGTCCGTCGACCACGCCGGCCTCGATCAGGATCCAGGCGCCGTGGCAGATGACGGCGACGGGCTTGTGCTGCTCGAAGAACGAGCGCGCGAGGTCGATGGATGCCTTGTCGAGCCGCAGGTGGTCGGCGTTCACGACACCGCCCGGAAGCACGAGAGCGTCGAACTCGTCGGCCGTGGCCTTCTCGGAGGTGAGGTCGACGTGCTGCACGTGACCGTTCTTGCCGGTGATCTGCTGTCCGTCCGGTGCGATGAGCGTGGCGCTCGCGCCCTCGCCCTGCACCGCTTCCCACGGACTGGTCAGCTCGCTGTCCTCGAATCCGTCTGTCGCGAGGAATGCCACTCGGCTGTCGGTGAGAGTCGCCATGATGCGTCCTTTCGTGGGGTGGATGTCCCGGATGGGGACGCCACGACTCTCGCGCAGGAAGCGGATGCGGTGAAGGGGGTGGCCGGATCCGGCCGACGGTGATAACGGTGGGCCCCGTGGGGCTCGAACCCACGACCCGCGGATTAAAAGTCCGATGCTCTGCCAACTGAGCTAGAGGCCCGCCCCTCCAGTCTAGGGCGCAAAGAAGGAGCCGCTGACGACGATGTCGTCAGCGGCTCCTTGCACCATCCCACCGACCTCCCCCGAGAGGTGAGATGGCTTACCGAGTGTCCGCCTCGGCGTTCCCGGGCCTTACTCGGCCGGGGGCATCAGAACCGTGTCCACGAGGTACACGGTGGCGTTCGCGGTCTGGACTCCACCGCAGATGACGGTCGCGTCGTTGACCATCAGGTCGTCGCCGCTGCCGGTGACCTCGACGTCTGCACCCTGCACGGTGGCGTGCGTTCCGACGATCTCATCGGGGGTCAGCTGTCCGGGGATCACGTGGTACGTCAGAATCGAGCTCAGCGTGGCGCTGTCCGTCTTGAGAGCCTCGATGGTGGCCGGGTCGATCTTCGCGAAGGCGTCATCGACCGGAGCGAAGACGGTGAACTCGTCGCCGTTGAGCGTGTCGACGAGGTTGACGTCGGGGTTCAGCTGTCCGCTGACTGCCGCCACCAGCGTGGTGAGCAGCGGGTTGTTCGATGCGGCGGTGGCGACCGGGTCGAGAGCCATGCCCTCGACGGAGCCTGCGCCGTCCGGCACAGCCTCTGCGTATGCGGCGCAGCCGGGGCCGACCAGGTTGGCGGCCGGGTCCATCGTCTCGGTCTCGGGAGCCATCGTCTCGGACGACTCGGGGGCCGTCGACTCTGCCGGCTCTTCGGTGGTGCCGCCCATGGAACATGCGGAGAGCAGGAATGCGCTCGCAAGGCCGAGGGTGATGGCTGCGGTGACCTTCTTCTTGGTGCTGAACATCTCAAGCTCCTTCAGAACACTGCCACGGCCTCTCCGTGGCGTTGACAGTCGTTCGGAGCCCCGTCGGGATCGGATGGGAGAAATCGCAAAGTTTTTTTCGAGTCGTCGAATCCAATCCGTTCCGGGGGTCGGCCGCGAACATCATTCGACGAACCGCACTTAAGAGGACTCATTTCCGTCACTTTCGGGTGGCGGCTGCACGGGAAAGCGGGGTGGATGCGGCATGCTGTTAGAGATGGTCATCGACGGAATGGACGTACCGGAAGACGGTACGGCTCGGGATGCTGTCGCTGACCTGCTTCTGCGCATCGGCGGCGGCGATCAGCGCGCGTTCGCGGAGCTCTACGACAGTCTGTCGTCCCGTGTCTTCGGCCTCATTCTCAGGGTTCTCGTCAATCGCTCGCAGAGCGAAGAGGTGCTTCAGGAAGTCTTCTTGGAGATCTGGCAATCCGCTACGAAGTTCGCTCCGAACAAGGGACAGGGAAGAACCTGGGTGATGACGATCGCGCACCGTCGTGCGGTCGACCGGGTTCGGGCGTCCCAGTCCAGTGCGGACCGAGACGTGCGAGCCGGGTTCAGGGATATCGGAGTCGCGCACGACAGTGTCGCGGAGACGGTGGAGCTGGGCATCGAGGGCGAGAAGGTCGTTCACGCACTCTCGGGCCTTCCTGAGGCTCAGCGCGAAGCTCTCGTCCTGGCCTACTACGGCGGTTACAGTCAAAACGAAGTGGCAGTGCTCGTCGGGGCACCGCTGGGGACGATCAAGACACGGATGCGAGATGGGCTCTCGCGTCTGAGGACAGCTATGGGGGTGACGGCATGAACGAGCAGGAATTCGCAGAACTCGCGGCAGGAGCGGCACTCGACGCGCTGTCGCCCGATGACCAGCAGCGCTATCACGCCGCTCTCGCAGCGCATCCCGAGTGGCAGGGCATCGTCGATGCGGATGCCGACAGCGCAGGATTCCTCGCCGACGGCGCAGCTCCGGTGGTTCCGTCGCCCGACATCCGCGCGACGCTGCTCGCACGGATCGCGGAGACACCGCAGAACGGCGACATCGTGCTCGCCGATTCGACACCTGACGCGCTGGCGGACGAGACGTCGGATGCCGCGCCTGCGGAAGTTTCCTCTCCGACCGCTCGCGGTGGGGAAGCCGCGCCGAAGGCTCCGGCACACCGCCTCCGCTTCCTCTTCGCGCTCGCCGCGTGCCTCGCACTGCTCGTCGGTGTGGGAGCGGGCGCTGTCGCGATCAACACGTACATCAACCGTCCGGCCAGCGTCGTCGCTCTCGAGGACATCCAGTCGGCCGATGATGCTCAGCAGGCCAGCGTCTCTCTCGAGAGCGGTGGCACGGCGACCGCGCACTGGTCGGCGTCGCTCGGCAAGTCCGTGCTCGTGACCGACGGCATCCCGTCGCTCGCCGAGGGGGAGACCTACGAGCTCTGGTACGTCCGAGGCGACACCCCGGTGCCGGCAGGCGTGTTCGCGGCCGAAGACGGCGAAGCGACGGCAGTGCTCGCCGGAGAGATGCAGGCGGGCGACGTGATCGCGGTCACGGTGGAGCAGGACGGCGGTTCGCCCTCCGGCCTGCCGACGACCGACCCCGTCGTCGTGATTCCGACAGCCTGACCTCCCGGATCGCGCGTACCCTGGACTGATGCCTGAGCAGTTCTCCCGTCCGGTGCGCCGGCCCACCAGCGCCTTCGACAACATCGTCGGCAGTCACGATCCCGCCGAGGAGACGCGCATCGCGCACGCGACGGCATCCGCTCTGCTGACCCGTGTCCGTGCCGACGAGAGCGGTGTGAGCGCTGACAGACTCGTCGCCTTCACCGATGAGCACGGCATCGACGAGATCGCCGAGCTCTGGTCGAAGGCACCGTCCCGCACCCTGCCGGGCGCCCTCTGGCGGCTCTACATCCTGCAGCTGGCGATCCACGGCGACCCGCAGACCGCTGCCCTGCTCTACGAGCGCGGCAGGGTGGAACTGGCGTCGGTGGATGCCGTGATCGCCGGGGCGCCGGTGCCGGCGAACCCCGATGAGCTCGTCGCGCTGATCGACACGATCCTCCGTGGCGCGTTCCGGGGGACTTCGCGGTCGCCCTCGACCGAGCGGCGGCGTTCTGCCGGGTCCAGGCCTCGGGAGCGACGCACACAGCGGACGACTACGAGCCGACCGAGCCGTCGCGCGCCAGTGAGCTCACCACCCGCGCCCTGCGGCTGAGCAGCTATGCGCAGGACCTCTCGGCCTCTGCTGTGCTGTGGCGGTCCGGAGCCCTGGCCTGAGCGGACGCGTCCGGGGGAGCGCAAGCCCTCGCGGACTCGCGACGGGTACGACCCGCGCCCGGGCATGAAAAGACCGGGCCGCAAAAACGCCTCTCGGCGGAAGGCCGCTCGCAGCGGCAAAAATTGGAGCCCGGGGTTATGCGGCCCGGCCACTCCATTGTAACAAGATCATGCTGCAGCTATTCCCGGGGCCCTAGGCTCGGATCATGACACGGCGCTTTGCTCTGATGATCGATCCTGCGGCGGCTGACGTCGACCGTTCCGACTTCGCAGAGACTTTCACTCTCGTCGATGCGGCCGCTCCGGCGCTCAGCGTGGGGGAGCTGAGCACGCAGCGCGGCGACGGAGTGTTCGAGTCGATCGGCGTGATCGACGGTCATGCGCAGGAGGTCGTGCCGCATCTCGAGAGGTTGGCTCACTCGGCGCAGCTGTGCGATCTGCCGCTTCCCAACCAGGCGCAGTGGCACCAGGCGATCGAGCGGGCCGCCGCACACTGCGAGCGGGGCGAGTACGTCATCAAGCTCATCCTCAGCCGAGGCGTCGAGCACGGCCCCACGCCGACGGCCTGGGTCACGGCGGCGCCGGCATCCGACTTCTCGACTGTGCGGGAACAGGGAATCCGCGTCGTCACCCTCGACCGCGGATACGACCTCGACGTGGCCGAGAAAGCACCGTGGCTGCTGCTGGGCGCCAAGACGCTCTCCTACGCCGTGAACATGGCGGCGCTTCGCGAGGCGCATCGACGAGGAGCCGACGACGCCATCTTCCTGTCGCGTGACGGCTTCGTGCTCGAGGCGCCGACCGCGTCGCTGATCCTGCGTGTCGGGGATCGCTTCGTGACACCGGCCCCGAACGGCGGCATCCTGCACGGCACGACGCAGCTGAGCGTCTACGACTATCTTGCCGGGAAGGGACTCGTCGCAGAATACAGCCGAGTGCCGGCATCCGACCTTCCCCGGGCTGACGCCGCATGGCTGGTCTCGAGCGTCCGCCTCGCCGCCCCGATCACCGCCGTCGACGGAGTCGACATCCCGGTCGATCACACCCTGACGGCCGAGCTGAACGACTACCTCCTCTCGCCCCGCGACTGAGGTGCCGTGCGCCTGGCCCGACCGCCCGCTACGGGCACAACTTCGGAGCTCTCGACCGACCCGCCGCGCGCAATCACCCGGATCGGCGCGTCGTCGACCGGCATCCGAAGTTGTGCCCGTAAATGGGGCGCTGATCCGAGAATGATCAGGGCCTGAGCGCCATCATTCCGACAATCGCTCGCTCGACGAGATCCCAGTCATGTATGACCATCGCATAGTCGAACCGAAGTGTGGCGTGCCCCCACGCTGCGGCCGTGGCGTCCCGGGTGAGATCGCGGTGTCGATACGACTGTCCCTCATGATTCGCCTTGCCATCCGTCTCGATGAGAAGCCAATCATCGATCATGAGATCGACGATGCCGCTCGCGACGAACCGCACTTGGCAGCGGACGAACCATCCGTACTTGCGGAGTCGCAGCCGAACGAGTGACTCCAGGCCGCTGTCGGCATCCGCGCGGGAGAAGTCGATCAGGTCTCGTCCAAAGGTATCGACGTGCAGCCGCAGCCATCGCAGCCCATCGCCGTCGATCAGGCCGAGGCGGCGCGCGGACTCGAGCGCGACGAAGAACGCCTCGCCGCCGCGGCAGTGGAGCATCTGCAGCAGTATCCGAGGTGCCGAAGGGAGCCCGAACGTTCGCGAGGAAGCGCCTGAATCCCAATGACGGATGCAGGTGCACTCACGGCTGACGCCTGGGTGATGGTGTCTGTCTGCGCGAAGCCAGACGTGCAGAGCTGGATCCTCGAGAACCCAGATGCCGAGGTGCCGTGCTGCGCTGGCGCATCCCAGAGAGCCTCCATGCTCAGCAGCCTCGACGGCGCTCGCGCAGGCCGTGTCGGCAGCGTAGACCCCCCGTCGGATTCGACGGAGCTGCCCGCGCCGCACGCGAGCGTCGAGAGCCCGGCGTGAGCTTCTCGCCCGAAGGTCGCGCCAGGTCCAGATCTCGATCGATGATGAGCTGCACATCAGAGGAGCATCCGCGATCACGATGCTCGTTCTCGACCATGATGCCGGCATCTGTGGACGCAATTCGTCCTGGCTCGTCTCTGCAGGATGAGTGCCGCGGTCTGGCCCGGGTACCGATACGGACCTTAACGACGAAACGCCGTGGGACCAGAGGGACACACGGCGTTTCGAACCAGCAGCTCCGAAGCTGTGCCCGCGAAGAACGGGCGCCCGGTCGAAGCTGAGGCGGATGCTTATCCGAAGCGACCCGAGACGTAGTCCTCGGTGGCCTGGACAGACGGAGTGGTGAACATCGTGCGGGTGTCGTCGTACTCGATGAGCTTGCCCGGCTTGCCGGTGCCCGCGATGTTGAAGAACGCCGTCTTGTCGGACACGCGGCTCGCCTGCTGCATGTTGTGCGTCACGATGACGACCGTGTACTGGGTCTTGATCTCGGCGATGAGCTCCTCGATCGCGAAGGTCGAGATCGGGTCGAGCGCCGAGCAGGGCTCGTCCATGAGGATCACGTCGGGGGAGACGGCGATGGCACGCGCGATGCAGAGACGCTGCTGCTGACCGCCGGACAGGCCGGAGCCCGGGCGGTCGAGGCGGTCCTTGACCTCGTTCCAGAGGTTCGCCCCGCGCAGCGACTTCTCGACCAGGGCATCCTGGTCGCTCTTGGCCATGCGCGTGTTGTTGAGCTTGACGCCCGCGAGCACATTCTCCTTGATCGACATGGTCGGGAACGGGTTCGGGCGCTGGAAGACCATGCCGACCTGGCGGCGCACGAGCACGGGGTCGACCCCGGTGCCGTAGAGGTTCTTGCCGTCGATCAGCACCTCGCCCTCGACGCGCGCGCCGGGAATGACCTCATGCATGCGGTTCAGGGTGCGCAGGAACGTGGACTTGCCGCAGCCCGAGGGGCCGATGAAGGCCGTGACGGTGTTGGGCTTGATGTCGATGCTGACGCCTTCGACCGCGAGGAAGTCGCTGTAGTAGACGTTGAGGTCGTTGACTTCGATGCTCTTGGACACGTGAAATCCTTCTTCTTCTTCAGTCGGGTGTGACGGCTCAGCGGCCGTTGATCTTGGGGGCGAACACCTTGGCGATGACGCGAGCCAGGAGGTTCAGCACCATCACGATGACGATCAGGGTGAGGGCGGCTGCCCAGGCCCGCTCGAGGTAGGCATCGACGGGGATGCCGGGGTATTTGGCCTGCATGTACGAGAACACCGGCAGTGTGGCCATCTGGCCGCTGAACATGTTCAGGTTCATGCCCTGCACGATTCCGACGGTGAGCAGCAGCGGGGCGGTCTCGCCGATCACTCGCGAGATGGCCAGCATGATGCTCGTCAGGATTCCGGCGATCGCGGTGGGCAGCACGACCTTGAGGATGGTGAGCCACTTCGGCACGCCGAGTGCGTAGGCCGCCTCGCGGAGCTCGTTCGGCACGATGCGCAGCAGCTCTTCCGAGCCGCGCACGACGACCGGGATCATCAGCACCGAGAGCGCGAGCGAACCCATGATGCCCATTCGCGTGCCCGGTCCGACGATGATCGAGAAGACCGAGTAGATGAAGAGACCTGCGACGATCGACGGGATGCCGGTCATGACGTCGACGAGGAAGGTGATGCCGCGAGCGAGCTTGCGGCCTTCGCCGTACTCGACGAGGTAGATCGAGGTCATCAGGCCGATCGGCACCGAGATGATCGTCGCGCCGAGGGTGATGAGCAGCGTGCCCCAGATGGCGTGCACCGCGCCGCCGCCCTCGCCGACGATGTTGCGCATCGAGAAGCTGAAGAACTCTCCGTCGAACCGCATGAGGCCGTTGACGACCACGGTGTAGAGCAGCGAGATCAGGGGCAGGAGCGCGACCACGAAGGCGCCGGAGACCAGCGCCGTCATGAGACGGTCGATCGCGTGGCGACGGCTCTCGACCACGGTGGAGATCACCATGATGAGCACCATGTAGAACAGCAGGCCGACGACGAGCGTCAGCGCGATGTTGAAGTCGGCGGGGTCGTTGCCCACGTTCATGAAGGCGAAGATCGTCGCCGAGACGACGAATGCGACCAGCAGCAGTGCCCAGGGGGCCCACTTGGGCAGGTGGCCGGCCGAGGTGATGTGCGTCGGAGCGACGACGGACGCGGGCGACGGCGAGGGCGTGAGGGTGGCGGTCATGTCAGTTGGCTCCCGAGAACTCGGCGCGGCGCGAGACGATCCAGCGGGCCACGAAGTTGACCGCGAAGGTGACGATGAAGAGGATCAGACCCGCGGCGATCAGCGTGTTGACGCCTTCGTCGTGGGCCTCGGGGAACCGCAGCGCGATGATCGCAGGGATCGTCGTGGGGTTCTCCGGGTTGATCAGGTTGAAGGTGACGATGCCGAGCGGCGAGAGCACGAGGGTCACTGCCATCGTCTCGCCGAGTGCGCGACCGAGACCGAGCATCGCGCCCGACACCATTCCGCTGCGTGCGAAGGGGAGCACGGCCATCCGGACCATCTCCCAGCGCGTGGCTCCCAGCGCGAGGGCCGCCTCTTCGTGAAGCTTCGGCGTCTGCAGGAAGACCTCGCGGCAGATCGCGGTCATGATCGGCAGGATCATCACCGCGAGCACCAGGGAGGCGGTGAGGATCGTCTTGCCGGTTCCGGAGGGCGTTCCGCTGAAGAGCGGGATGAAGCCGAGGTTCGTGTTCAGCCACTTGTAGAAGGGCACGAGCATCGGCGCGAAGGTGAGCGCTCCCCAGAGGCCGAAGACGACCGAGGGCACGGCGGCCAGCAGGTCGATGATGTAGCCGAGGACGCCGGCGAGGCGGCGAGGGGCGTAGTGCGAGATGAAGAGCGCGATGCCGATGGCGATCGGGGCGGCGATGACGAGGGCGATGAAGCTCGACCACAGCGTTCCGAAGACGAACGGCCACACCCACGACAGGAACGACTGCCCTTCGAGGATGTGGTTGTTGGAGGTGTCGGACGACAGTGCGGGGATCGCCTGCACGATGAGGAAGACGGCCACCGCGGCGAGGGTGACGAGGATGATGATTCCCGCCGCCAGCGCGGTGCCCGAGAAGACGAGGTCGCCGCGGCGGCGGGGAGCGGTGCGCGTCCCGGTGGAACGGGTGGTATCGGGACCCGTTGAGGTTGTGGTCATCGGAGCGACTCCAGGCTCTGAGGGACGTTCGGGGTTTTCATGCGGGTGCCCCCGCGGTGTCGGTCGAGTCCTACGACCGACACCACGGGGGCGTCGGGACCGGGGCTCAGCGGTGTGCTGAGCCGTCGATCACTCCGTGACGATCGCGTCGATCGCCGTGTTGATCTGCTCGCGCAGGCTGTCCGAGATCGGGGCGCTGCCCGCGGCCTCTGCTGCTGCGTCCTGGCCCTCGGCCGACGCGACGTACTGGAAGTACGCCTTCACGAGACCGGCGGTCTCGGCGTCGTCGTACTCGACGCAGCCGATGAGGTACGAGACGAGTGCGATCGGGTACGAGCCGGCGGGCGCTGCGGCCGGGTCGACGGCGTACGCGAGGTCGTGGTCGGAGCGACCCTCCTCGAGCGGGGAAGCCTCGACGAGCGCTGCGGCTGCCTCGGCGGAGTACGCGACGTACTCGCCCTCGACCTCGACGGCGACCTGGCCCAGGTCGGCGGTGCGCGATGCGTCGGCGAAGCCGATGTAGCCGACACCGTTGGTGATCGCGTCGACGACGCCCGAGGTGCCGTCGCCGGCCTCACCGGTCGACAGCGGCCACTCGTCGCTGGCCTCGTAGGTCCACACGTCGGGGGCGACGGCGCTGAGGTACTTGGTGAAGGTCTCCTGCGTGCCCGACGCGTCTGCGCGGTGCACGGGGACGATCGCCTGGTCGGGAAGCTCCACGCCCTCGTTCTGCGAGGCGATGGCGGCGTCGTTCCAGTTGGTGATGGCGCCGGAGAAGATCTTCGCGATGGTCTGGCCGTCGAGGTTCAGCTCGTCGATGCCCTCGAGGTTGAACGCGACGGCGACGGGCGAGATGTAGACGGGGATCTCGACGATGTCGTCGGAGGTGCAGGAGCCGAAGCCGCCTGCGGCGAGCTCGTCGGCGTCGAACGCGCGGTCGGAGCCGATGAAGTTCGAGGAGCCGGCGATGAAGTTCTCGCGGCCGGTGCCCGAACCGGTGGCGGTGTAGTTCACCGTCGTGTCGGGGTTGGCGGTCTGGAATGCGGCGACCCAGGACTGCTGCGCGGCCTCCTGCGAGGAGGCGCCGGTGGCCTCGATCGTGCCGGAGAGCGTGGACTCGCTCGGGGCGTCGGTGGAGCCGCCGGTTCCGCCTTCGTTCGCGGCACAGCCGGCGAGTGCGAGAGCGGCAACGGCGCCGACGGCGCCGATACGTGCGATTCGGGAGATCTTCACTGTGGATCCTTCGATCTTTGATGGGTGGGGCCCGGTGCAGGGCACACAGTGACGCTATGTGCGGCGGTTAACGAGACTCTCCCGCGCAGGTGAACGGGAGGTGAACGGCACGCGTCTCTCTGGGGCATGCGAAAGGCCGCACCCGGAACCGGGTGCGGCCTTCCCACGGCTCGCAGCGCGAGACGGTCGGTGTCACGCCTTGGGGATGTGCGTCTCGATCGCGATGATCCCCGACCCCGGATTCGACGCCGAGAGGTGGACGACCGAGAAGGCGGCCGGTTCGAGATCGGCTGCGCTGCTCACGTACGAGCCGCGGACGGTGCCGGTCGCCAGCGCGATCTCCGTCAGGATTCCGGGGAGGACCGGGCCATGGCTGCACAGCACGGCGGGCTTGCCGGAGCGCACGCGCCGGCCGACCACGGAACGCAGATCGTCGTCGCCGTCCTCCCACGCATCCTGACTGATCTTCGGGGTCGTGACGGTCTTGCGGTCGAGGGCTTTCGCGAGGGGTGCCACGGTCTGCATGCAGCGCACGGCATCGCTCGTGATGATCTTGCGCACACCGAACGCCCGCAGTGGACCGACGATCGACTTCGCCTGCTGCTCGCCGCGGTCTGTCAGAGGCCGTGCGGCATCCGCCCCGTCCCAGTCCGAGCGCGAGAGCGCCTTCGCATGACGCAGAGCGATGATCGGGAAGGTGCGCAGCACGCCGTCGTCGACGAGCTGCGTGAAGAAGTCGAGGATCTCGATGTCGACGGGGTAGCTCAGCCGGGCGCGGGCCTTCTTGACGCTCACCCATTCGAGGGCGGCGATCTCGCGATTGGGCACGAACGTCGAGGCGCGGATCGCGTCGGCCGTCGCCTCGGCCGCCCAGTAGTGCACGACCTTCTGCTTGCTCGACGGCAGGTGGTACCGACTGACGCCGACGGGCACGCCGAGGGAGACGCGGATGCCGGTCTCCTCATGCACCTCGCGCACCGCGGTCTCGGCGAGCATCTCGCCGGGATCCACCTTGCCCTTGGGGAGCGTGACGTCGCGGTACTTCGTGCGATGGATCAGGAGGATGCGCAGCTTGCCGTCGATGAGCCTCCACACGACCGCGCCGGCCGCATACACGGCCTTGTCCGTCCATTTCGACCGTGCGGTCTGGGTGCTCGTGTGCGCGCTCATCGAACCGCCCGTGCTCGACGACGCCGCTGGATCAACCCCATGGTCTTGTCCTGCAGGTCGACGAGGGGCTTGCCTGCGGCATCCTCGGCGTGGCGGGTCCAGACGCCGTCGGCTCCGAGGTGCCACGACGTGGTTCCCGGGTCCATGGCGAGATCGAAGAAATCGAGCAGATCCTTCATGTGGACCGGGTCGGTGACGCGCACCAGCGCCTCGACGCGGCGGTCGAGGTTGCGATGCATCATGTCGGCGCTGCCGATGTAGACCTGGGCGTCGCCGTCGTTGTGGAATGCGAAGATGCGCGAGTGCTCGAGGTAGCGGCCGAGGATGCTGCGGACGGTGATGTTGTCGCTGATGCCCTCGAGGTCGGTGCGCAGGCTGCAGATCCCGCGGACCCACACGTCGACCTTCACACCGGCGGCACTGGCGCGGTACAGCGCGTCGATGACCTCTTCGTCGACCATCGAGTTCACCTTGATGCGGATGCCGGCGGGCTTGCCGTCCTCGGCATTGCGGCGCTCGTGGTCGATCTGGCGCACCAGTCCCTTGCGCAGGTGAAGCGGCGCCACGAGGAGACGCTTGAACTTCTTCTCGATCGCGTAGCCGCTGAGCTCGTTGAACAGACGCGTGAGGTCCTTGCCCACCTGGGCGTCGGTGGTGAACAGCCCGAAGTCCTCGTAGATGCGGCTGGTCTTCGGGTTGTAGTTGCCCGTGCCGATGTGCGAGTAGTGGCGCAGCACGCCGTCCTCCTCGCGGATGACGAGGGCGAGCTTGCAGTGGGTCTTGAGTCCGACGAGGCCGTAGACGACGTGGACTCCCGCCTTCTCGAGCTTGCGCGCCCAGACGATGTTGTTGGCCTCGTCGAAGCGGGCCTTGACCTCGACCAGCGCCAGCACCTGCTTGCCGGACTCGGCGGCGTTGATCAGCGCCTCGACGATCGGGCTGTCACCCGAGGTGCGATAGAGCGTCTGCTTGATGGCCAGCACGTGCGGGTCGCGCGCCGCCTGCTCCAGGAACGCCACGACGCTGGTGGTGAACGACTCGTACGGGTGGTGCACGAGCACGTCCGACTTGCGGATCGCCTTGAAGATGTCGGCCCGCGTGTTGCTGCCGGTGGGCTGGAAGGCGACCGCGGTGGTGGGCAGATGCGGCGGGTAGCGGAGATCGGGTCGGTCGATGCGCGACAGGTCGAACAGGCCGCGCAGATCGAGCGGCCCGGGCAGGCGGTAGATCTCCTGGTCGGTGATCTCGAGCTCGCGCACGAGGAGGTCCATCGTGACCTCGTCCATGTCGTCCGTGATCTCGAGGCGGATCGGCGGGCCGAAGCGGCGCCGCAGCAGCTCGGCCTCGAGCGCCTGGATGAGGTTCTCGCTCTCGTCCTCCTCGATCTCGACGTCCTCGTTGCGGGTCAGGCGGAAGGCGTGGTGATCGAGGACCTCCATACCGGGGAAGAGGTCGCCGAGGTGGTTGGCGATCAGTTCCTCGAGCGTCAGGAAGCGCTTGATCTCGCCGGTTCCGGGCACCTCGACGAAGCGGGGAAGCATGGGCGGCACCTTGAGGCGGGCGAACTCCTGGCGGCCGGTGCGGGCGTTGCGGATGCGGATGGCGAGGTTGAGCGACAGTCCCGAGATGTACGGGAAGGGGTGCGCGGGGTCGACCGCGAGCGGCATGAGGACGGGGAAGACCTGCGCCCCGAAGTACTCGGAGAGCTTGGACCGCTCGTCGTCGCTGAGCTCGGACCATTCGGTGATCTCGATGCCGGATTCGGCGAGAGCCGGTCGTACCAGCGACTTCCACGCGTCGGCGTGGCGCAGCTGCAGCGCGTGCGCCTCGCGAGCGATGTCGGCGAGGGCGTCGGCGGGGGAGCGGCCGATGTTGGTGGGCACGGCCAGGCCGGTCACGATGCGACGCTTGAGCCCGGCGACGCGGACCATGAAGAACTCATCGAGGTTGCTCGCGAAGATGGCGAGGAAGTTCGCGCGCTCGAGTTCGGGGAGCGAGGGATCCTCCGCCAGCTCGAGCACGCGCTGGTTGAACGCGAGCCAGCTCAGCTCACGATCGAGGTAGCGGTGGTCGGGGAGGAGCGCGTCCGGGGACTCGATGGCATCGAAGTCGTCATCTTCAGCGTCACCGAGACCTGCGTCGGCGAGTGCGGGATCGATCATGGGGTACATCTAAGCACCGTGAGGTGTCGCGCGCGTGAACTGACCTCTCGTGCGTCAGCGCGCAGCGGCGACCGGCTCCTCGTCGTAGACGTTGAATCGGTAGCCGACGTTGCGCACCGTGCCGATGATCTGCTCCTGGTCGCCCAGCTTCGCCCGCAGTCGGCGGACGTGCACGTCGACCGTTCTGGTGCCGCCGAAGTAGTCGTATCCCCACACCTCGCTGAGCAGCTGCTCGCGGGTGAACACGCGAGAGGGGTGCGTGGCGAGGAAGTGCAGCAGCTGGAACTCCTTGTAGGTGAGGTCCAACGGGCGTCCGCGGAGCTTCGCCGAATAGGACTGCTCGTCGATCGTGACGCCAGACGCCTGTACGCGGGTCGGTTCGGCGACCTCGTCACGGCGTGCGAGTGCGAGCCTGACCCGCGCGTCGGTCTCGGCCGGCCCCGCAGTCGACAGCAGCACGTCGTCGATGCCCCACTCGCCCGAGAGGGCGCTCATGCCGCCCTCGGTGACGACGAGCAGCAGCGGGGCGTCCTGCCCTGTGGCCCGCAGCAGGCGGCAGAGGGACTTCGCCCCGACGAGATCGAGACGGCCGTCGACGATCACGATGTCGTACTCGGGGGCGCTCACGAGTTGGGCGGGCTCGGCCGGGATCTGACGCACTCGATGGCTGAGGAGCTCGAGTGCGGGCAGGACCTGCTCCGAGACCGGAGCATTGGTCAACACCAGGACCTGGGCCACACGCACTCCTTCCGGACGGCGGGGTACGCCGTGCCGCAATGATACCGGGCGCTGATGGGTGACAATGGAGTCATGACGGATCCAGCGCTCGCACCGCGTAATGCTTTCGTCGGCGTGCTCATCGTCTGGGCCGTCGCCTTGGTGGCCGCTGTCGGCGTGGGCATCTTCGTCGCCGAGGAGTGGCGGGTGCCGTGGCTGCTCGTCGCGTTCGGCGCGATCGTGCTCCTCTCCTTCGCCGTGCAGCTGCAGTACGGGCGCACACAGGGCTTCATCTTCCGTGTGGGTGCCAGCACGATCGGTGCGCTGCTGCTGATGGGCGTGATCTCCGTCGGCTTCGGCCTGGCCGCACTCCTCACCTGATCCGCAGGCGAGACACCGGGTCTACCGCAGGGTAAAGTGGTGGCCATGGACCTCATGGCGCTCGAACTCTTCTTCATCGGCCTCCTGGGCCTGGCGAGCCTCGCGATCGCCTTCGTCTCGGTCGTCGTGCTGAGAAACCTCTTCCGCGGCCAGCGCTGAGCATCGTGCTCGAGCTCCCCACCGATCTCCCCGCCGACCTCGCGCCGCTCTCGTGGCTCATCGGCGTCTGGGAGGGAACCGGCGTCATCGACTATCCGGTCGGCGACGAGCGTCTACAGGGTGAGTTCACGCATCGCGTGAGCTTCAGCCACGACGGCGGCCCGTTCCTGAACTACTCGGCCACTGCGACGTTCACCGGCGACGACCAGGCGGTCTCCCTCCCGCTCGTCGCCGAGACCGGTTTCTGGAGACTCAGCCGTCCGGCGACCGCCGCCGACCCCGGGCCCGGGCTGCTGCCGCCGCTGACCGAGCCGGTCACGCGCGGCGTCGACGACGTCGAGCAACTGCGCGCGGCATCGGGCGGATTCCCGATCGAGGTCTCTCTCGCACACGCCGACGGGACGCTCGAGCTCTACCTCGGCGAGATCAACGGTCCGCGCATCGACATCGCCTCCGACGCGATCGTCCGCGGTGCGGGTGCCAAGGAGTACGGCGCCGCGACGCGCATGTACGGACTCGTCGACAACCACCTGCTCTGGGCCTGGGACATCGCGGCTCTCGGCACTCCTATGCGGGCGCACGCGTCGGCACGATTGGCCAAGGTCTGACATGACCGGTTTCTCCGGCATCCTCGGCGCTGTGACCGGCGACGGCGGGATCGCCCACTTCGGCGACGCGTTCCGTGAGCAGCGTCGCCTCGCCTCAGGCGGGGCGATCGTGCCGCTCGACGACCGGACGGTCATCGAGGTCGCGGGCCCCGAACGACTCGGATGGTTGGATTCCATCACCTCGCAGTCCGTCGGTCGGCTCGCGCCCGGCGAGAGCACCGAGATGCTCGTGCTCGACCCTCAGGGGCGCGTCGAGCATGCCGCCGGCGTCCTCGACGACGGGGCATCGACCTGGCTGATCGCGGATGCCGGCGATGCCGAGGCGTTGGCGACCTGGCTGACGCGGATGAAGTTCCGCACACAGGCCACCGTCGCGGTGCGTCCCGATCTCGCGCTGCTCGGCTTCGTCGACGGAGGCGCGGCGGCTGAGCATGCGGCTGCTGCGGCATCCGCTCCTGCAGGCGCACCGCTGATCTGGACCGATCCGTGGCAGCGCGTGAGCGCGGGCGGTCACCAGTACGCCGAGGTCCTCGATCACCCGGGTGCAGACCTCGCCTGGAAGGTGGCCATCGCGACCGCCGAGGCAGCAGATGCGCTGGCAGCGACGCTCTCACCGGAAGAGGTCGCCGGACTCCTCGCCGCCGAGGCACTGCGCATCGCCGCCTGGCGACCGCGGTGGTCGGCCGAGGTCGACGAGCGCTCGCTGCCGCACGAGTCCGACTGGATCCGCACCGCCGTGCACCTCAACAAGGGCTGCTACCGCGGACAGGAGACCGTCGCGAAGGTCCACAACCTGGGTCACCCGCCGCGCAGGCTCGCGGCACTGCACCTCGACGGCAGCGAAGCCGTGCTGCCCGCGGTCGGCGATGCGGTGCTCGCGGGCGACGACGAGGTCGGTCACATCACGTCGGTCGCCCGGCACCATGAAGACGGACCGATCGCGCTCGCGATCCTGTCGCGTCGCACGCCGGTCGGCGATCTCGTCGTCCGCGCCGAGGGGGCCGACATCGCCGCGACGCAGCAGGTGATCGTGCCGGCGGATGCCGGTGCCACGGCCGACATCCCTCGTATCACCCGACTGTCCCGACGCCCGAGCGCACCGGATCCGCGCCAGGCGGGCTGACTCGCGGGGCGAGCAGTGCCCTTCACGGGAGCGGCGCGACCGCATCCCAGGGGAGCGTGAGCTCACCGAGTCGCCACCGGCTCTTGACGCCGAGCACGGGCCAGCCCTGATCGCGCAGAGCGGCGACCGCGCCCAGGAATCTCTGCGTCGCTCCGAAGGTCGACAACGGCGCCGCACGGCTCCACTCGCGATCGAGGTCGACGAGCAGGGCGTGCACGCGCTCGCCGGGCACGTTGCGGTGGATCAGCGCTTTCGGCAGCCGCTCGGCGACGATGCTCGGACGCTCGAGATCCGCGAGACGCAGGGAGATCGTGAACCGGAGCGGCGATCCGGTCGGGTCGACGTCGACCCAGCTCGACACCCGACCGATCTCGTCGCAGGTGCCCTCGACGAGCAGGCCCTCGGGAGCGAGGCGCCCGGCCATCGTGCTCCAGGCCGCGGCGACATCGGACTCGTCGTACTGGCGGAGCACGTTCATCGCGCGGATCACCGCGGGGCGCCGCCCGGCAGGCAGAGGCACCTCGAATCCACCGCGGGCGAAGGAGACGCGCAGATCGGGCGAGAAGGCGGTGTTCCCTGCCTGCACCTCGACCAGCTGCTGAGTCGCGGTCGCGACTCTGACCGGATCGATCTCGAGGCCGCGCACCTCGGCATCCGCTCGCACGCGCTGCAGTCGGGTGGCGAGCTCGAAGGCGGTCACCCCGCTGGCGCCGTAGCCGAGGTCGATGACGAGCGGATCCGCGGCGCGGCGGAACGCGGGGCTCACCGCGATCCAGCGGTCGTTGCGGCGCAGCCTGTTCGTCCCGGTGGTGCCGCGGGTCGGCCGACCGAGGGGAGATGACGCCATGCGTCAATCCTCGCAGGGCATGGGCGTGGACGCGTCCGGCTGCGCCGATAAACTGGGGCCATGACTTCGAAGCGCACCCTGATCCTGCTCCGTCACGGCCGGAGCGAGTGGAACGAACTGAACCTCTTCACCGGATGGGTGGACGTCCGCCTGAACGAGCAGGGCCGGAACGAGGCCCGCCGAGGCGGCGAGCTCCTGGCCGAGGCGGGCATCCTGCCCGACGTGCTGCACACCTCGCTGCTCAGCCGTGCGATCCAGACCGCGAACATCGCGCTCGACGCGGCCGACCGTCTGTGGATCCCGGTCACGCGCTCGTGGCGCCTCAACGAGCGTCACTACGGCGCTCTGCAGGGCAAGGACAAGGCGCAGACGCTCGAGGAGTTCGGTCCGGAGCAGTTCCAGCTGTGGCGCCGTTCGTTCGACGTGCCGCCGCCCGTGCTCGACGACGACAGCGAGTTCAGCCAGGTGAATGACGTGCGCTACGCCGACATCGACGGCGAGGTGCCGCGGACGGAGTCGCTGAAGCTCGTCATCGATCGCCTGCTGCCGTACTGGGACGACGCGATCGTCCCCGACCTCGAAGCAGGCAAGACGGTCCTCGTCACCGCGCACGGCAACTCGCTGCGCGGCCTCGTGAAGCACCTCGAGGGCATCAGCGACGATGACATCGCCGAGCTGAACATCCCCACCGGCATCCCGCTCGTGTACGAGCTCGATGAGAACAACGTCCCCACCGGTCCCGGCCGCTACCTCGACCCCGAGGCTGCCGCCGCCGGTGCTGCCGCCGTGGCAGCGCAGGGCAAGAAGTAACACCGCAGACGAAGGGGGCGAATGCTGACAGCATCCGCCCCCTTCGTCGTGTCATCGGCGCTCAGGCGTGGCCGAGCTCCTGCTGCTGCTCGACCGCGAGGGCGATGTCCTCCTCCTCGATGCGCCAGTCGCCGGTCGCCAGGTAGATGACCTTCTTGGCGACCGCGACCGCGTGGTCTGCGAAGCGCTCGTGGTAGCGGCTGGCGAGCGTCGCGTCGACCGTCGCCGTGGCCTCGCCCTTCCAGTTGTCGCTGAGCACCTTCTCGAAGACGCTGGCGTGCAGCTCGTCGATGTCGTCGTCGGTGTTGCGGATGGTGTCGGCCAGCTTCAGGTCCTGGGTTCGCAGCAGCTCGGAGAGCGTGCGCGAGATCTCGACGTCCAGCTCGCCCATCTTCGTGAAGGTGCCCTTGAGGCCCTTCGGGATCGCGCGCTCGGGGAAGCGCAGGCGCGCGAGCTGGGCGATGTGCTCGGACATGTCGCCCATGCGCTCGAGCGAGGCGCTCACGCGCAGCGCGGTGACGACGACGCGCAGGTCTCGCGCGACCGGCTGCTGGCGGGCGAGGATCTCGATGGCCTGCTCGTCGAGCGCCACGGCCAGCGCATCGATCTTGGCGTCATCGGCGATGACCTCTTCGGCCAGCTCGACATCGCTCGTGGCGAAGGAGCGGGTGGCCTTGTCGATGGAGACCGTGACGAGGTCGGCGATCTCCACGAGCTGGGACTGCAGGTCCTCGAGGGACTGATGGAAGACTTCGCGCATGTCGGCGCAACCTTTCGTTCGGGTCTCGGCTGTGGTGTCAACGCGAGACGGCCGGGCCGCTCGCACGAGAGGAGAGCACAGCGCTCCCGCACAGGCCCGAAAGCGATTGTCTGCTCCGAAGGTTAACGAACGGTGCCCAGCACGTGAATAGTACTTCTCGCCGTGGCTCAGGGGCGGGCGAACCCGCCGATCCGCGGGTGAACGCACTCTACGCTGGGGTTATGACCTTGCCGCAGATCGCGCTGCTCGCGTTGGCCGTCGGCCTCGTGATCGGCGTCGGCCTCTCCCTTCTCGTGGCCTGGGCATATCGTGCGCGGGCGCGCGTGGCCGATGAGACCTCGCTCGTGGTCCCGGAGGGTGTGACCGCCGTGCTCGGCAGCATGGACGATGCGGCATGCGTGGTCGACTCGTCCGGACTCGTGCTCGCCGTCTCGAAGGCGGCGACCAGGTTCGGCATCGAGGTGGGCGCACCCCTGGAGAACCCCGAGCTGCGTCAGCTCGTGCGTGGCGGACGCATCGAGGGCAGTTCGGCGACCGAGTCGCTGCGCATCACGCGCGGCGGGCTCAGCCTCGATCCACGGCTCGTGTCGGCTCGGGCGAGCGCCATCAGTCCGCGCATGACGCTGCTGATCATCCGCGACGTCACGGAGCAGGAGCGCCTCGATCAGATGCGCCGAGACTTCGTGGCGAACACCAGCCACGAGCTCAAGACCCCTGTGGGAGCCGTCACTCTGCTCGCCGAGGCGATCGAATCGGCGGCCGACGACCCTGCTCAGGTGCGCCACTTCGCCACCCGGATCTCGGCCGAAGCCGCTCGTCTCGGTCAGCTGACCGGTCGGATCATGAGTCTCTCGAGACTGCAGACCGACGATGCGCTGTCCGATGTGCGGCCCGTCTCGATCGACGAGGTTCTCGCCACCGCGCTCGAGGCGCACGTCGTGCAGGCCGACTCCGCCGGGGTCGAACTCGCCCGCGGCGGCGATCGCGGAGTCTGGGTGCGCGGCGACTCGCAGATCCTCATCGAGGCCTTCGGCAACCTCATCGCCAACGCGATCGTCTACTCCCCGAAGGGATCGCGCGTCGGCATCGGTGTGAAGGCCGATGAAGGGGTGGTCGAAGTGGCGGTCTCGGACCAGGGCATCGGGATCGCGGAGGCGGATCGGGAGCGGATCTTCGAGCGCTTCTACCGGGCGGACGAGGCGCGGTCCCGCCGGACCGGCGGAACGGGGCTCGGACTCTCGATCGTCAAGCATGCGACACAGCGCCACGGCGGCGAAGTACGCCTCTGGTCGCGCCCCGGACGAGGCTCGACCTTCACCATCAGGCTTCCGAGGATCGACGCTCCCCCGAGCATCGACAAGGACCAGAAGAACAAGAAGAAGCGCGAGCGCAAAGCGGCCAAGGCCGCTGCTCGCGTCCGAAACGGAGAGAACGCATGACCCGCATCCTTCTCGTCGAAGACGAGCCCGACCTCGCCGACCCGCTCGCCTACCTCCTGCGCCGAGAGGGGTACGAGGTCGAGATCGCCGAGGACGGTCCAGGGGCGCTGGCCGCCTTCCGCGAGCGTGGCGCCGACGTCGTGCTCCTCGACCTGATGCTGCCCGGCATGCCGGGCACCGAGGTGTGCCGGCAGATCCGCTCGACCTCGGCTGTGCCGATCATCATGGTCACGGCCAAGGACTCGGAGGTGGACATCGTCGTCGGACTCGAGCTCGGCGCCGACGACTACGTCACAAAGCCGTACTCGTCCCGCGAGCTGCTCGCCCGGATGCGCGCGGTCCTTCGTCGCGTGGTGCAGGCCGACAGCGAGCTCGACGAGCGCGTGCTCGACGGGGGACGCGTCTCGCTCGACATCGATCGCCACACCGTCTCGGTCGCCGGACAGCAGATCAACATGCCCCTGAAGGAATTCGAGCTCCTCGAGGTGCTGATGCGCAATTCAGGTCGAGTGCTCACGCGCGGTCAGCTGATCGACCGCGTGTGGGGGAGCGACTACTTCGGAGACACGAAGACGCTCGACGTGCACATCAAGCGGATCCGCTCCCGCATCGAGGAGAACCCGGGGGAGCCCGTCATGCTCGTCACGGTTCGCGGTCTCGGGTACCGCTTCGAGGGCTGACGCACTCGTCGGACGGCACGCCCGCCCCCATGACGGAGAAGAGGCCGGCACCCCGCAGGGTGTCGGCCTCTTCGTCCAGCGTATGCGCCGGCTCACTCCGCCGGAGCGGGGGCAGCCGTGTCCGTGGGGACCGGCTCGGGCGTCGGTGTCGACTTCTGCTCCGTGGGCACGAGGTCGGCGTAGTACGGCAGGGTGCCGTCGAGAACGGGAACCTGAGTCTTCGTGCCGGCACCGTCGCCCGACTGGAAGTGGATCTCGATGGTCGCGCCGGGCATGGTGTCGAGTCCGTCGATGCGCAGCGGCTCCTCGTCGGCACCGAAGCTGACGGTCTTGCCCGCGGGCACGGAGACGGTGAACGGTTCATCGGAGCCCGACACGGTCATCGTGAGCGTCGCCTTGTCGGCGGTCGGGTTGACCACGGCGCCGATGAAGTTGCCGACCGATCCGTCTTGGTTCGCGACGATGAAGGCATTGCGCACGTCGATGGGACCGTCGGAGTCCGAGACGTTGACGCCGTCGGAGGCGGAGTATTCGATCGTCGTCGCCTGCGGCGAGATGAACGTGCAGCCCGTCGCGCCCAGAAGAACGAGGGCGCTGATGGCGGCAGACGCAACAAGGCGCGATTTCACGGGTCCTCCTGAGGTACGACGGGATATCCGCGTCCCATTCTATGCGCATGCGGGGCACCGCCCGAGGACGCGGCGGCGCGAACCTTAGCGCATGTCCCCTGTGGTATCCTTGAGGTTGCCGAAAGGACAAGTTTTTATGCTTTTTGAGGTTGGCGAAACTGTCGTCTATCCGCACCATGGCGCTGCGACCATCATCGAGGTCAAGGAGCGCATCATCAAGGGTGAGGCGAAGAAATACCTGAAGCTCAACGTGACCCAGGGGGACCTCATCATCGAGGTGCCTGCGGAGAACGTCGATCTGGTCGGGGTCCGCGATGTCATCGGCCGGGAGGGGCTCGACAACGTGTTCGAGGTGCTCCGCGCTCCGTTCACCGAAGAGCCCACGAACTGGTCTCGTCGTTACAAGGCGAACCTCGAGAAGCTCGCCTCCGGCGACGTGATCAAGGTGAGCGAGGTCGTCCGCGACCTGTGGCGTCGGGATCAGGACCGCGGTCTGTCGGCCGGTGAGAAGCGGATGCTGGCGAAGGCTCGTCAGATCCTCATCTCGGAGCTGGCTCTGGCGGAGAAGACCGACGAGGACAAGGCGAGCGCGCTGCTCGACGAGGTCCTCGCTTCCTAAGCGGATCGAGACAAGGCGGGTGCTTCGGCATCCGCCTTTTTTCGTGCGCGCCGGTAACGTGAACCTGGTGAGCATGCTTCCCGTCCCTGACACCGCGATCATCGTCGTCGCCGCCGGCTCCGGCACGCGACTGGATGCCGGAGCGCCCAAGGCGTTCGTCGGCATCGACAGCCATTCGATCCTCCGCCACGCGCTCGACGGCGTCTTCGCGGCGGCGCCCGCGCAGGTCATCGTGGTCGCCCCCTCAGGGTTCGAGGGCGACGCGGAGACCGAGGTGCGTGCTGCGGCCGGCGATCGCGTCGACCTCGGCAGGGTCGTGACGGGCGGAGAGACCAGGCAGCAGTCGGTCGCCGCCGGTCTGAAGGCCCTGTGGGGAGACATCACGCGAGTTCTCGTGCATGACGCGGCGCGCGCGCTGATGCCGCCGGAAGTGATCGACGCCGTGGCCCGGGCGATCGACGGCGAGACAGGGGTCATCCCGACGCTCCCCGTCGTCGACACGCTCAAGCGGGTCGACGGAGACGCGGTCATCGCGCCGGTGGACCGCTCCGAGCTCGTGGCAGCGCAGACGCCGCAGGGCTTTCCGCGCGCCCTTCTCGAGGCCGCCTACGATGCTGCGAGCGGCTCGGACGTCGAGTACACCGATGATGCGGCGCTGTTCGCCGCCGCCGGACATCTCGTGCGCCAGATCCCGGGATCGCCCAGCGGATTCAAGATCACCACGCCCGCCGACCTCGAGCGCGCCCGCCAGCTGCTGGCGGCTGTCGCCATTCCGGCACCCGAGCTCGCCCCGACGTGGACGGGACCCCGGGTCGGCCTCGGCACCGACGTGCATGCATTCGGCGGAGACGGGAACCTGTGGCTCGCCGGCCTGCAGTGGCCGGGGGAGCCGGCGCTCTCCGGGCACTCCGACGGCGACGCCGTCGCTCACGCGATCGTGGACGCGCTGCTCGGCGCTGCAGGGCTCGGAGACATCGGCGAGCACTTCGGCACCGCACACCCCGAGTACGCCGGCGCACACGCGGACGTCTTCCTCGCCCGCACCCGGGAGATCCTCGCCGAGGCCGGCTTCGCGATCGGCAATGTCTCGGCGCAGTTCCAAAGCAATCGACCGCGCTTCAGCACGCGACGCGCGGAGGCGGAGCAGGTCCTGTCCACCGCGCTCGGTGGCGCGCCGGTCTCCGTCACGGCGACCACGACCGACGGACTCGGGTTTCCCGGGCGAGGCGAGGGGATCGCGGTGACGGCAGTCGCGATGGTGCATGCGGTCTGACAGGCGTCGCGGATTGCGCGGGAATGTCTCAGCATCCGCGCTCGTTGTCGGAGAACGTCGTGCGATCGTCGCGCGATCCGGAGGAGGCAGCATGAGGATCCTGGTCATCGGAGCCAGTGGACAGGTCGGCCGCACGGCCGTCGACGCGTTGGCCGGACACGAGGTCATCTCGGCGTCGCGCAGCAGCGAGCCGTCCGTCGATGTCACCGACTCGGCGTCGGTGGAGCACCTCTTCGCCTCGGTCGGACAGATCGATGCCGTGATCGTCGCCGTGGGAGAGGTGCCCTTCCGCTCGCTCGACGAGCTGAGCCGGAGCGACTACGAAGCGGCTTTCCGCGGCAAGGTGCTGTCGCAGCTCGACGTCGTGCGCATCGGCACGTCGTATGTGCGCGACGGCGGCTCGATCACGCTGACCTCCGGCATCCTCTCGCGCGAGCCGATCGCCACCGGCGCCGCGGCGTCGCTCGCGAACGGAGCCATCGAGTCCTTCGTCGTCGCCGCGGCGACCGAGCTGCCCCGCGGCATCCGCATCAACGCCGTGAGCCCGTCGGTGCTCGCGGATGCGCCGTCGTATCACTCGTCGTTCCCCGGCTTCGTGCCCGTGTCGTCGCACCGCGTGGGGCAGGCCTTCGCGAAGAGCGTGCTCGGCGTGCAGACCGGGCAGGTCTACCCGGTCGACTGAGCGGCGGCAGGGCCGGGGTCACACCCAGTCTTCGGATTGCGCCGCCCGGTAAGCTTGTGCGGTGACTCTCCGCCTCTACGACACCCGTGCACAGCAGCTGCGCGACTTCGTGCCTCTCGATCCCGAGAACATCACGATGTACGTCTGTGGAGCCACCGTGCAGTCCGGCCCTCACATCGGTCACGTCCGAGCGGCGCTGAGCTTCGACCTCCTGCGGCGCTGGCTGACTCACCGCTACGGCCGCGTCACGTTCTTGCGCAACATCACCGACATCGACGACAAGGTGCTCGTCAACGCGACGGACGTCGAGCCGTGGTGGGCGCTCGCATACCGCATGGAGCAGGAGTTCACCGCAGCGTATGCCGGCATCGGCATCCTGTCCCCGACTTATGAGCCGCGCGCGACGGCGTCCGTCCCGCAGATGCAGGAGCTGATCGCGATCCTCATCGAGCGCGGCCACGCGTACCCTGCACCGGACGGTTCCGGCGACGTCTACTTCGACGTCCGCTCCTGGACGGAGTACGGGTCGCTGACGAACCAGTCCGTCGACGCGATGGAGGCGGCGGAGGATGCCGACCCTCGCGGCAAGCGCAACCCGCAGGACTTCGCGCTGTGGAAGGGTGCCAAGCCCGACGAGCAGGCGGATGCCGTGTGGCAGTCGCCCTGGGGCGCAGGTCGCCCCGGCTGGCACATCGAATGCTCGGCGATGTCCAAGCGCTACCTCGGATCCGAGTTCGACATCCACGGCGGAGGCCTCGACCTGCGCTTCCCCCATCATGAGAACGAGCTCGCCCAGTCGACCGCGGCCGGAGACGGCTTCGCACGCTACTGGGTGCACAACGGCCTCGTGACGGTCGGCGGACAGAAGATGTCGAAGTCTCTGGGCAACTTCACCCTGGCGAGCGATGTGCTCTCGGAGCGGGATCCGCAGGTGGTGCGCTACGCACTCGCCGCCGCGCACTATCGCTCGAGCCTCGACCTCTCGGAGTCGTCGTGGACCGAGGCAGAGGCGGCACTCGGCCGCATCCGCACGTTCGTCGAGCGCGCTGAACGCATGCTTCCGAAGACCTTCGGCTGGGGGGAGCGCACGCCGCTGCCCGAGGCGTTCGCCACCGCGATGGATGACGACCTCGGCATCCCGCAGGCGCTCGGAGTCCTGCACGACACCGTGCGCGCGGGCAATGCGGCGCTCGACGCCGGTGATGCCGACGGCGCCGGGACGGCGAGGAGCGAGGTGCTCGCGATGCTCGACGTCCTCGGATTCGAGCGCGCGGGTGTCGCGTCGACGGGCGATGCGCAGGCCTCTGCTCTCGACGCGCTCGTGCAGACGATGATCACCCAGCGCGCGCAGGCGCGCGCTGACAAGGACTGGGCGGCGGCCGATCGCATCCGTGATGCGATCGCCGCGGCAGGAATCACGCTGGAGGACTCTCCGGCCGGAACTCATTGGAGTATCGATGGCTAAGCCACAGCGCCCCGGCGCAAGCAACGGCAAGAAGAAGGGCCCCACCAAGGGCACCGGCGGACTCGGACGCAAGTCCCTCGAGGGCCGCGGACCGACCCCGAAGGCGGAGGACCGCGCCTGGCACCCGGCCGGCAAGCGCAAGGCCGCGGCCGAGCGCTATGCGGCATCGGGCGGAAAGGGCAAGCCGGGGCAGCGTCAGACGTCCGGCGGAAACCCGAACCGCTCGGCCCGCGCGAAGGACAACACCACTGAGGTCGAGGTCGTCACCGGCCGCAACTCGGTGCTCGAGGCTCTCCGGGCGAAGATCCCCGCGTCGGCGTTCTACATCGCGCAGCGCGTCGAGATGGACGACCGCGTCAAGGAGATGCTGTCGATCGCCACCCACCGCGGAATCCCGGTGCTCGAGGTCACGCGTCAGGAGCTCGACCGCATGGCCGGCTTCGACGGAGTCCACCAGGGCGTCGCCGTCAAGGTGCCGCCGTACGAGTACGCGCACCCGCAGGACCTCCTCGAGGCCGTCATCGACAAGGGCGAGGTCCCGCTGTTCGTCGCCCTCGACGGCATCACCGACCCCCGCAACCTCGGCGCGATCATCCGCTCGACCGGTGCGTTCGGCGGACACGGCATCATCCTGCCGCAGCGCCGTTCGGCCGGTGTGAACTCGGCAGCCTGGAAGACGAGTGCCGGTGCTGCGGCACGCGTGCCGGTCGCGCTGGCGACCAACCTCACCACGCAGCTCAAGGAGTTCAAGAAGCAGGGCGTCTTCGTGCTCGGCCTCGACGGCGACGGCGACGTCCTGCTGCCCGAGCTGCAGCTGGCCGACCGCCCCGTCGTGATCGTGACCGGTTCAGAGGGCAAGGGCCTCTCGCGTCTGGTCGCCGAGACCTGCGATCAGATCGTGTCGATCCCGATCTCGGCCGTGACCGAATCGCTCAACGCCGGCATCGCGACCTCGGTCGCGCTCTACCAGGTGTCGTCCATCCGTAACGCGAAGAAGTAGGGGAGAAGTCATGGCTCGGATCGTCGTGCTCGGAGGAACCGGCTACGCCGGACGCCACATCGTGTCCGAGGCGGTGAGCCGCGGCCATGACGTGATAGCGATCTCACGCAGCACGCCGACCGATGCTGTCGACGGCGCCTCGTACGTGCAGGGCTCGGCGCTGGACGCCTCGTCGCTCGCGAACGCCTTCGACGGAGCGGATGCCGTCGTCTCGGCCCTCTCGCCGCGTGGCGACATGGCGGACCGCGTGCTCGAGGCGCTGACGAACGTCATTGCGGAGCTCGCCGATACGAGCACCCGTCTCGGCGTGGTCGGCGGCGCCGGTGGAAGCCTGGTCGCCCCGGATGGCCCGCGCCTCTTCGACCTCGACTTCCCTGAGGAGTATAAGCACGAGGCACAGGTCGGCATCGACTCGCTCGCACTGCTCCAGAGCACGGACCGGTCGCTGGACTGGTTCTTCATCCACCCGGCCGAGGTCTTCGGACCCTGGGCCGAGGGTGAGCGCACCGGTCACTATCGCGATGGTGGAGATGTGCTCGTGCGTGACGCCGAGGGCAAGTCCTTCATCTCGGGGGCGGACTTCGCGGTCGCGGTGGTCGACGAGATCGAGCGCCCGGTGCACCGTCGCGGACGCTTCACGGTCGGGTACTGACCTCAGACGAGGTCGCGCCAGTCGACCTCGTCGTCGTCATCGGCGACGGAGTGCGTGCCTGTGATGACGGGCAGGCTCATCGTCTCGGTGGGCGGGCCCATGATGGTCGCCTCGTCGCGGCGGTGGCGCAGCACCTCGTTGATGTAGCTCGTGAGGACCTCGGCGAGCGGGACTGAGCGTCCCTGCGCCTGAGAGAGATACCACCGGTGCTCGAGCACCTGGTGGAACACCTCTGCGGGTTCGAGCTTGGCGCGCAGCTCCCAGGGGATCGCACGCACAACGGGCTCGAACACGCGGGTCAGCCATTCGTGCGCGTACATCTCCTCGTCGACCCACTGCTTGGTCGAACGGGCACGGAACTCGTCGAGATCGTTGAGCAGGCGGCGGGCCTGGTTCTCCTCGACGTCCAGGCCCGTGAGGCGGATCAGGCGGCGCTGGTGGTGTCCGGCATCCACCACCTTCGGCTGGATCTCGACGACCGTGCCGTCGGAGGTCGTCGACATCGACATCTCGTCGATGTCGAATCCGAGGGCGTTGAGGCGTTCGACGCGCTCCGTGATGCGCCAGGTCTCCGCCGCGGCGAAGGACTCCTGCACCGTCAGCTCCGCCCACAGCGAGTGGTACGACGAGACGATGCCGTCGGCGATCGCGACCGCGTCGACGCCGTGCTCGAGCCGTCCGCCGGCCGCGAGATCCATGATCTCCCCGGCGATGTTGGTGCGGGCGAGGTCGAGGTCGTAGAGGCGCTGCCCGTCGGTGAGCCCCTCCTCGTGCAGTTCACCGGTCTCGGCGTCGACGAGGTAGGCCGCGAAAGCGCCGGCGTCCCGGCGGAAGAGCGTGTTCGAGAGCGAGACGTCACCCCAGTAGAAGCCGACGTTGTGCAAGCGCACCAGGAGCACCGCGAGGGCGTCGACCAGGCGATTCGCCGTGTCGGGGCGCAGCACCCGGGTGAAGAGGGCGCGATACGGCATGGAGAAGCGCAGGTGCGAGGTGACGAGCGCGGCGGGGAGCGGTTCGCCGGCGGCATCCGATCGCCCCGCGATCACGGCGACGCGGTCGACGCAGGGCACATCGAGCCTGGCCAGGTTGCCGAGCATCTCGTACTCGCGCCTCGCCATCTCATCGGTCGTCTCTTTGACCGCGACGACCTTGCCCGAGAGGTCGGCGAAGCGCACCAGATGCCGTGACAGCCCCTTGGGAAGCGACACGATCTGTTCGGACGGCCACTTGCCGAGGGGGTCGACCAGGGGAGGGCGAGCAGGGCCGGGTCGATCGAGCTCGCCGTGATCCGCAGCGCATCCTGCATGTCTCTCCAGTGGGTCGGGGCGGAAAAGAAGAAGCGGCGCGGGCGACCGAAGTCAGCCCGCGCCGCGTCAGTGGGTCCGATCAGGCGGAGACGATCGGCTTGTCGTTCAGACGAACGCCCGACTCGATGTCGAACGCGTGCACGTGGCCCGCGTTCGCCGCGAGGGTGACGGTCTCACCGGCGTTGGGGTGGCTGCGACCGTCGACACGTGCGACCAGGTCGGCGCGCTTGCCGTTGATCTCGGTGTGACCGTAGAGGTAGCCGTCAGCGCCGAGCTCCTCGACGAGGTCGACGACGACCGAGAGGCCCTTGCCGTCGGCGGGGCCGACGGTGATGTCCTCGGGGCGGACGCCGACGGTGACCTGCGAGCCGTTGGCGCGGCCCACGGTGTCGCGGTCGAGCGGGACGACCTCGGTGCCGAAGCGCACGCCGCCGTCTGCCAGGTCTGCGCTGAACAGGTTCATCGCGGGCGAGCCGATGAACCCGGCGACGAAGACGTTCTCGGGCTTCTCGTACAGGTCACGCGGCGAACCGACCTGCTGGAGGAGTCCGTCCTTCAGCACGGCGATGCGGTCGCCCATGGTCAGAGCCTCGGTCTGGTCGTGCGTGACGTAGACCGTGGTGACGCCGAGGCGGCGCTGCAGCGACGCGATCTGCGTGCGCGTCTGGACGCGGAGCTTGGCGTCGAGGTTCGACAGCGGCTCGTCCATGAGGAAGACCTGGGGCTGACGGACGATCGCGCGACCCATCGCGACACGCTGACGCTGACCACCCGAGAGGGCCTTCGGCTTGCGGGTCAGGTACTCCTCGAGGTCGAGCAGCTTCGCGGCCTCGAGCACGCGGCTGGCGCGCTCTTCCTTGCCGACGCCGGCGATCTTGAGCGCGAAGCCCATGTTCTCGGCGACCGTCATGTGCGGGTACAGCGCGTAGTTCTGGAACACCATCGCGATGTCGCGGTCCTTCGGCGGCACGTCGGTGACGTCGCGGTCACCGATGAGGATGCGGCCGGCGTTGACCTCTTCGAGGCCGGCGAGCATACGCAGCGATGTGGACTTTCCGCAGCCGGAGGGGCCGACGAGAACGAGGAACTCGCCGTCAGCGACCTCGAGGTTGAGCTTGTCGACAGCCGGGCGGGTTCCGCCGGGGTAGAGGCGGGTGGCCTCGTCGAAAGTCACAGATGCCATTGTGTTTCTCCTTCACCGGCAGGTACGTGCCGGACGATCCGTAGTGATAGAGCGGCGGAGTGATCCGCCGTGACCCCTCATCGGGTCGGGATCAGTATGGCAGATGCCCGTGCATCTGGGTATTTCTCAGCCTGGCTGGTTAACATCGATCTCGGCCGCTTAACGCGGCGTTCGCCGCCCGAGTGGCGTCCGGGGCCACCCTGCCCCCCTGAGACTGTCTAGAGGAACGATGTCGAGCGACGAGACGCCGAACGTCCCCAGCCCTCGCAATTCGCGTGAGGTCGTGCGGGAGAAGGCACAGAAGGTGCATGCCCAGCAGTCGAGGGCGCGCGTGATGCGACGAATCATCCTCGGCGCGATCGCCGTCGTCGCCGTCGGCGCCATCGGCACCGCGATCACGCTCGCCGTCTCTGCACAGGTCTCGAAGCCGCAGCTCACCCCGGGCGGGATGAGCGACGACGGCATCCTCGTCTCCGACATCAGCGCGTCCGCGATGTCCGACGAGACGGTCGCGCCTCCGAGCCCGGAGGAGACCGAGGCGGGTGGCGAGACGACGCCGACCCCGGAGCCCACCACGTCGAGCACGGTCGACATCCACATCTACGTCGACTACCTGTCGCCGGATGCCGGTGAATTCGAGCGTGCCAACGCGCGCCAGCTCGTCAACTGGATCTCGGAGGGTGCGGCGACGGTCACCTACCACCCGGTCGCGCTGCTCACCGCGAGCTCGAACGGCACCAAGTACTCCCTGCGTTCGGCGGCGGCCGCGGCCTGTGTCGCTACGCACTCGCCGGCACAGTTCTACGCGTTCAACCACGACCTGCTCGATGACCAGCCCGAGGTGAACACCGACGGCTTCTCCGATTCTCAGCTGGCCGACATCGCCGGCGCGGTCGGCTCGGACAACGTCAAGAGCGTCCGGTCGTGCATCGAGGATCAGGACTACGTCACCTGGGCGAAGGAAGCCACGTCCCGTGCGCTGGAGGGCCCGCTCGTCGGTTCGGACGACCTCGTGCTGACTGCCGCGCCCATGATCGTCGTGAACGGCGAGGCCTACGTCGGCGCCCTCGACGACCCGAGCGAGTTCTCCCAGTTCGTGCTCACGGTCGCAAGTGACGCGTACTACGCCACCGAGACTCCGACTCCCGCGCCGACCGAGACCACGGAGCCTGCACCTGCGGAGACCCCGGCGCCGTAGTTCGTCGGTGCCCGCCGCCCATCGCTAAGCTGGGTGGTGTCCGCCGACTTGGCGCAATTGGTAGCGCACCGTACTTGTAATACGGGGGTTGCAGGTTCAAGTCCTGTAGTCGGCACAAGAAATCCCAGTTCATAGCGAAGAAAACCGCCCCGGTTCCGTTTCGGAATCGGGGCGGTTCGTTGTTTACTCATGGTTTTCGGACGAACAACTTCGACAGAACAAGTCCGGCAGCCGGGCCGCGGTGCACCTCGTCGGCGTAGTGCTTCAGCGTCGTGCGCCCCGACTCGTGGCCGAGCTGATCCTTTGCCGCTTCGACGCCGAGCTCGTCGCGCAGCACGGTCGCGACGGTCTTGCGGAAGCTCTTCGGCGTCGTGCCCTTCCAGTCCGTGTCGCGCAGCGCGTCGCGCCAGGAGGTCCGATAGTTGTTCGGGTGACGGAACGTCCCCACGCTGGACGCGAAGACGAACGCCGAATAGGACGCCACGCGCCGACGCATCAGCATGTCGACGAGATGATCGGGCAGCTCGAGCTCGCGGTATCCGGCGTCCGTCTTCGTGAACTCCTGGACGAAGAACTTCCCGTCACGGTCCTGCGCGATCGTGCGCCGGATCGTGGCGAGCTTCGCGTCGAGGTCGAGCTGATCCCACTGCAGCGCGAGCAGCTCGCCGGTACGGACTCCGGTGCCGATGATCATGTCCGTCGTGTCGAGCAGCTCACTCGCGCGCGGCCGCCGGCGTCGCCGGTCGTCGGCGGGCCTCCGCTCGGTTCCGGCGTCCCACTCCTCGAAGCGGGCACGCATCGCCCGCACGACCTCGAGGTTCGGGGCGGCGCGCCTGGTCGTGCGCTTCCGCTTCTCCGGTGCTGGAACGTCGGTCATCGGGTTCGGGCGCACGGCGCCGTGGCGCGCAGCGAGCGTGAACATACCGCGCAGCACGACGTGCGTCGTAGTCGCGGTGCCGGGGCCCGAGGACTTCGTGAGCGCGGTGATGAATCGGTCGAGCCGCGGCACGCTGATCTCACTGAGCCGCACCGCGCCGAGGCCGGGGGAGATGTGCTTCTCGATCGCGTTCTTGTAGATCCGAATCGATCCCTCGGCGAGCCGCGCCTTCGAGTCGAGCCACATCGTCGCGAGGTCGCTCACGGTCGAGGCTGACGTGAGCATCTCGCTCGCCGGCGCGAGACGCTTCTTCAGCGCCTTGATCAGCATGCGCTCTGCCTCCGGGGCGGTGCGCCCCTGTCGCTGCATCAAACGGGTGACGCCATCGGAGTCCCGGTAGTAGGCGATCGCGATCATCGTTTCCCCGTCGCCGGAGCAAATCGCGCAGCAGGAAGCGCCGTCGTGGTTCGTGTCGGTGATCCTGCTCCTGCCGCTGCCGCTGCCTCTCTTCCGTCTGGACCTGCTCGCGACCGAGTGGGCCGACCGACGGGCGGTGGAGAGGCGGAAGCCGTTGGAGGTCGCGCGTGACTGATACCGGCATCATCGTCTCCGTCATCGCGCTGCTGTCGGGGGTGCTACTCGCGCTGATCGCGTTCTGGCGGTTTCGACGCAAGGACCGCGCCGACGCTCAGCAGGTCGAGGAAGGCACGATCTCCGGCCGATTCAAGGACGCCGACGCGCTCATGCGGTACATCGACGAGCGCGTCGACGAGCGCACCGCTCAGCTGGTTACGCAGCTTGAGGAGATGCGGGAGAAGCTCAAGACCGTCGGCGCCGAGTCGCACGAGATGCATGACGCTGTCCGAGCTCGCGAGACACAGCTCTGGCTCTGGAATCACCGCGGCCGCCCCGGCGACCTTCCCATGCTCCCCGAGCCCATCCTTCGACGCCTCGGCCTCGGCCACATGGTCGGCGACGACTGGCCCACTCAACCCCTCAACCCCAAGACCTAGGAGGTCACCATGAGCACGCCCACACAGACGCCGAACGTCGTCGTCCAGAACCCCACCGTCCGCAAGGCCCCTGGCATCGTCCTCGGCGCCGCTGGCATCATCCTCGGCACGGCAGTTGTCGTCGACGGCGCGACGGCCGCGTTCGACATCACCGAGATCACGACCCCGATCACCGCCGGCTACCTCTACCTGTCGAGCCTGTTCGGCCTCGCGGTGACCGTGCCGAACGTGCCGACTCCGCGCGCGCTTCTGCGCCGCGATCTTCGCTGAGCCCTGCACGGACACAGAAGACCCCCACCTAGCCTTCGGGCCGGGTGGGGGTCTTTCGTCGTTGTGGTGCGTTAGATCGCGGCGACTCTGTTGAGGAATCTCTCGACCGTCTGCCCCACGACTACGTCAGGCTTCAACTGATCGACTAGATCCCAGTCGAAGTCGGGCCCCCAGTGGAAGTGGAATTCGCTGAAGAGGTGCTTTCCCCACCAGGAGAGGTATCCGGCGAAGTCACCGGTTCCGAAGAAGGAGTTGCCGAAGATGAGCACCTTGAGCGGGCTCGGCGCGGTGCTGTTGGTCCACCTGAAACGCCGGCCCCTCATTCCGCCATCGGCAGGGAAGTGGTTCTCGATCATCGTGATGCCGTCCGCGTAGGCGGCAAGTTCATCGTCGCTCGGTTCGACGATCCGTGAGTAGAGAGGCAACTTGAAACGGCCGGTGAGGTCACCGACTGCATACCGGAACTGGTACATGCGAACGGCGTCGACGATGGGCACGAGCTGGGAGTCGATTTGCGCGGCGAGGGCGGAGAACATTCGCTGAGCGCCGACGGCTGAGAAGTGCGTGTCCGCCATCAGGAATGGATCGTCGACGTCGCTCCACTGCTCGAAGGGGGACAGGCCGCTGACGTAGAAGTCGGCGTCGCGCAGCCTGCTCTCGATCTCTTGGAGCACGGGGCTCGGACCCTCAATGTCGACAGGGGCATCGTCGCGCAGGACGGTCAGCTTCTCCGGGATGATGGTCTGCACGAAGCGCGTCCCACGTGCCTCGCAGCCTTCTCCTCGCTGGGCGAGCACATCCATCCACCGGTCAACTCGCGACATGAGTGCATCGTCGACAGGCTCGGCGTACAGCGACAGCAGGGAGTTGCTGCCCTCGGTGAGGAAGAGATGCCCGCGCAGACCGATGACCGCTGACCCATCCATCGACGGCAACCCGGCCGGCATGAGCATGGGGGACAGGTTGCCCGCCTCGACCTGGTGCTTCACCGCGTTCCGCTCTTCCGAAGACCAGAGGGTCGTCGACGACGACGACTCACCATTCAGTTCTTCGACGGCGGTCTTCTTCAGAGTGGCTAGACCGTCGGCTCCGAGGCTCAGAGCTGCTTCTCGACCATCACTCAGAGCCTTGACCTGGAACCGTCCGGATACGACATCGAGAGCGGTGAAGGCACGGGAGCACTCGAGGGAGAACCACGCATCTTGGGTCGTGATCTTCTGCAGGTCGTTACGAGTTGCGCTCGGTCTCGTTTCCCCGACGATCTCGCCGTCGAAGGTCGCGACCACGCGCACATCCCGGTTGTCTTCCGCCTCTTCGTCGTACACCCAGCCCCTGATGGTCTGCTTGCCGAAGTCGAAGCGTTCCGCGTATCCCCTCATTAGGCCAACTGTAGCGAACGGGTCACCTGCCGCGTTCTGGCCACGACGCACCTGCGTGCGCGGTCGGCGTCCGGTGGTCGGGCTGCGCGCGGCGGTTCGCGCCGATCGCGATCCACGGCTCGAGTCCGGGCAGCTCGCGCAGTGCGGTGCACAGGGTGATGATGTGGGCCTCTTCGAAGAACCCGACCCAGAGGCCGACGGACTCGGTGAGGATATCGAGCCGGTCGCCGGCAGTCGCGTAGAGCTCGGCGATCACAGGGCCCGGGTCGCTGGTGTACCTGTTGGGTGAGCAGATGGCGTCGAGTTCGATGCTGAGCATCACGTCGGGGGAGAGCCTTCGAGGCATGGCCGGGTGTCCTTCCTCCGGCCGAGATGATGAGTCTACGTCGCCGTGCCGACGTCGGTGGTTGGAGGGATGATCGGAACCGTGACGCCTGCTGACATCCTCGCTTTCGAGGCCGCCAACCCGCACCACACGCCGACCCGAGCCGAGCGCATCCGCCGCGAGCTCGGCATCACCCCGATCAGATACTTCGTGCTGCTCAGGCGTGCCGCCAGCTCGGCCGAGGGGATGGCAGCCGACGCGATCACCGCTCGGCGCCCGTGAACAGATGGCGATCCGCGCTGCTGCGCGGGCGCGCAGGACCGCGGCGTAACCCCTCGCTGATGCTCGTCGTATCCATGGTTTAGTCATGGTTTTCGAGGCGTACCAACCTGTACATGGTTGTACTGACCACGCGGAATCGCGCAGAGAGTCCAGAAAAGTACACGCATGGACACCGCATCCTTCAAACGGGGGTTGCAGGTTCGAGTCCTGTAGTCGGCACCGTCCAGCGGATCGCATCCGCGCCTCCCTCGACGACACAGATCGTCACACGGGAAATAGTGCGAGCAGAGCACACGTTCTCCCCGGTATGACTCGTATCGGAAACAGTGACCTAGACGTCTTCCCGCTCTCGCTCGGAGGCAACGTGTTCGGCTGGACAGCCGACCGTGATGCCTCCTTCGCCGTGCTCGACGCCTTCGTGGCGGGTGGTGGCGATTTCATCGACACCGCAGACGGGTACAGCTCGTGGGTGCCGGGCAACTCGGGCGGCGAGAGCGAGACGATCATCGGTGAGTGGCTCGCGTCACGCAAGCCCGAAGGCGTCATCGTGGCGACCAAGGTGAGCCAGCACCCGGAGTTCTCCGGGCTGTCGGCGTCGAACGTGCGCAGGGCCGCCGAGGCATCGCTCGCCCGACTGGGCGTCGACGCCATCGATCTCTACTACGCGCACTTCGACGATGAGACCGTGCCGCTGGAGGAGACGGTCACCGCATTCGGCGAGCTCGTCTCAGACGGCCTCGTACGCAACGTCGCGGTGTCGAACTACACGGCGCAGCGCATCCGTGAGTGGGTGGAGATCGCCCGTCGCACGGGATCGGCGTCGCCCGTCGCCGTGCAGCCCCACTACAACCTCGTTCACCGCAACGACGTCGAGGAGACGATCATCCCGGTGGCGCAGGAGTTCGGTCTGAGCCTGGTGCCCTACTACTCGCTCGCGAGCGGATTCCTCACCGGCAAGTACCGTTCGACGGCCGTCGAGGGTCAGACCTCGCCGCGCGCCTCCGGTGCGGCCAAATACGCGACGGAGGCGGGGCTGCGCATCATCGACGCTCTCGAGGAGATCGGCGACGCCCACGGCGCCTCGATCGCGGCGACCTCGTTGGCGTGGCTGCGTGCTCAGACGACGGTCGCCGCCCCGATCGCGAGTGCGCGGACGGTCGAGCAGGTTCCTGACCTTCTCGCCGGAGCGCGATTGGAACTGCGCGAGGACGAGATCGAGACGCTGAACCGCGTCTCCGAGTGGACACCGGCGAAGGCCTGAGGCTGTCGGCCTGTCCTCCGCCCTTGCTAAGAGTCCGAGGACAGGCCGCCGTCGACCAGACCCATCCTGTGAGCCAGGATGACCAGGTGGATGCGGTCGCGGGATCCCAGCTTCGACAGGATCCTGCCGACATGCGTCTTCACGGTGGATTCGCTGACGAACAGCGCCTGAGCGATCTCCGCGTTCGTGAGGCCGCGCGCGATCTCGACGAAGACGTCGCGCTCGCGGTCGGTGAGGTCTGCCGTCAGGTCCTCGGTCACAGTGGCGGACGCTGCAGGTGTCGCGCCGAGCGTCGGGGTCACATGCTCCAGCAGCATCCGCGTGACCCGCGGTGAGAGGGCCGCGTCACCGCGGTGGATGGCTCGGATCGCCGAGATCATCTCGTGCCTCTGCGCGTCCTTCAGGAGGAATCCGCTCGCGCCGGCGCGGATCGCGCCGAAGGCGTACTCGTCGAGATCGAACGTCGTGAGCACCAGAACACGGGTGTCGGGATTCTCGCGGACGATGGCCGCGGTCGCCGCGATCCCGTCGAGCCCCGGCATCCGGATGTCCATCAGCACGAGGTCGGGACGGAGTCCGGACGCCTGGACGATCGCGTCATGCCCGTCCGCGGCCTCGCCGACCACGACCATGTCGGCCTCGGCGTCGAGCACCATCCGGAAGCCGACGCGGATGAGAGCCTGATCGTCGACGAGGAGAAGCCTGATCGGCTCGGTCATGGTGCATCCTTCGGTTCGAGGTCAGCAGGATCGGCGGGCGACACAGGCAGCTCGGCGCGCAGCATCCACCGACCGCGTTCGACGGGTTCAGAGGTGATCGTGCCGCCCGAGTGCGCGGCACGTTCCACGAGCCCGCGCAGGCCGAACCCGGTCGTGCCGACAGGGCCGGAGACGCCGTCGTTGACGATCTCGACGATCACCGAATCCGAGGCGTAGATCAGTCTGACCTCGATCGACGTCGCCATCGGCGCGTGCCTCATGGCGTTCGTGACGCCTTCCTGCACGATGCGGCCGAGCGCATGCGACAGAGCGGTGGAGATCGAGGCGGTGCCTGTGACGGAGAGCGTCACCGGAAAACCGGCGCGCTGCGCCACTGCGACCGTCTCCTGCGGTGGCGTCGGCTCGAGAGGTGCCAGGGGGAGTGGCGAATCATCGGCGCGGAGGACTCCGAGCATCGCGCGCATCTCGGTGAGCGCGCTGCGAGCCGTCTCGGCGGCGGAGGACGCCGCCGTTCGTGCCTGCACGGGATCCGGTGTCGCGGCTGCGCCCTCGGACAGGGCGACGATCACCGTGAGCGAGTGCGAGACGATGTCGTGCATCTCGCGGGCGATGCGGGCGCGTTCGCCTGCTGCGGCCAGCTGGGCCTGCTGATCGCGTTCCACGAGCAGCTGGCGGGAGCGGTCGATCACCGCAGCCAGGTAGCGTTTGCGTCCTCCGACATTCACACCGATCAAAGTGCCGATGAGTCCGAGGACCAGCGACATCACGACGGCGTTCGCGGCGATCTGCAGAGTGATGACGCCGGTGAGGGTGAGCGCACCGGCGAGCGCGGCGAGCGATGCGATCGCGATGCCGAAGCCGGTCCACGCCGCCCGCGACGAGCGGTACACGGCGAGCGAGTAGCAGCTGACCAGCAGGACAGGAGCGCCGATCGGCTGAAGCGCGAAGAGGAACAGGGCTTCGAGTGCGAAAGATGCCACGAACGGCACCAGCGGGTGCCTGCGCCGCCAGAGCAGAGTCGCGCACGTGCCGACCACGGCGGCGGGGACCAGGATCGCCACGCCGATGGCGAGAGGCATCGGAAGATCGCGGGTGATCGCACCAGCGGGAACGAGCGAGAGGAGCAGGCACAGGATCGTGATGACGACGTCGGCGACCACCGGATGCCGCGCCCAGAAACGGCGCAGGACGCCCGGGGGACGCGGCAGCCGCAGCCCCTCGTCCTCGCGGACTGAGGTGCTGCGGCTGATCGGGGTGGTCACCGGCCGACTCTACGCGGATCGGTCATCGGTCGGCTCTCGGTCATGCGTCGCGGGTGCGGAGCACGCCCCACGCGGCGAGCATGCCCGCGGCCACCCAGCCGGCCAGCGTGAGATACGCGACCGGGCCCTCGAGGGCGGCTCCCTCGGGAAGGATCGCACTCTGAGCGGCGGCGACCGGCAGGTAGTTCGCGGTCTCGAGGAGCCACGTCCACGCGTCGCCGGCGATCGTGAAGAAGCTCGCGACGATCGGCAGGACGAACAGCAGGCCGACGGTCGCGGCGATGGCTCCGGCGCCCGAGCGCAGGATGAAGCCGAATGCGACGCCGATGAGAGCGAAGACGGACATGGCAAGCGACGACACGACGATCGGAAGGAGCGATGCCGCCGGATCGGACCAGTCGATGCTCTGATCGCGCGACGCGACGACCGCGGAGACGGCGACAGCTGCGGCTGAGAAGATCACCAGAGACGACACGAACAGGAAGACCGCGATCACGACGGCCTTGGCGGCGAGCACGGAGCCGCGCTTCGGGTTGGCTGCCAGCGTCGAGCGGATCATTCCGGTCGAGTACTCACCCGTCACGGAGATCGCACCGAGGATGCCCGCGAGCAGCATCGTGAACTGGATCGGCATGACCACGGCTTGAATGGGGTCGAAGCCCGGCAGGTCGATCGCCTGAGCGATGAGCACCGCGATGCCGACGGTGAGCACTGCGGCGATGCCGATGGACCACCAGGTGGAGCGAAGCGTGGAGAGCTTGATCCACTCGCCGCGGATCGCGCGGACGAACGTGAGGCGGTGTCCGGTGTCGACGTGCTGGCGCGTGCGGGCAGGAGCCTGGACGGTCATGAGATCTCCTTCGTGCGGTACTCGACCGAGTCGCCGGTGAGCGCCAGATAGGCGTCTTCGAGCGACCCGGTGGTCGGGGTGAGCTCGTGCAGGGGGATGCCGTGTCGAGCGGCGAGGTCGCCGATGCGGGAGGCCGGCAGGCCGACGATGTCGAGAAGATCGGGAGCCGAGCTCACGATCTCGACCGACGGGCCGCCGACCGCTGTGGCCAGATCCGCTGCGCGGGGCGTGCGGACGCGCACGGTGTTCGTCGTCCAGGCGCGGACGAGTTCTTCGAGTGGAGCGTCGGCGAGCACTCTGCCCCGGCCCATCACGATCACGTGATCGGCGGTCTGCGCCATCTCGCTCATCAGGTGGCTGGACAGCAGGACCGTGCGCCCCTCGGACGCCGCATGGCGCACGAACTGTCGCACCCATCGCACCCCCTCGGGGTCGAGGCCGTTGACAGGCTCATCGAGGATCAGCGTGTGCGGATCCCCGAGCAGGGCCGAGGCGATTCCGAGCCGCTGCCCCATGCCGAGTGAGAACTTCCCGGCGCGCTTGCGGGCGACGGGCGCGATGCCCGCAAGGTCGATGACCTCGTCGACGCGCGACGCGGGGATGCCGTGGGTCGCCGCCATCGCACGCAGATGATTGCGAGCGGTGCGGCCGGTGTGCACCGCCTTCGCGTCGAGAAGCACCCCCACCTCGGTGAGCGGGGCGCGAAGCTTCCGGTACTCCCGGCCGGCGACGGTCGCGATGCCAGACGTCGGCCGGTCGAGGCCGACGATCATGCGCATCGTGGTGGATTTTCCCGCGCCGTTCGGACCGAGGAACCCGGTGACCGTGCCCGGCTTGACCGTGAACGACACGTCCTGGACGGCTGTCTTGTCTCCGAATCTCTTCGTGAGGCCTTCTGCTGTGATCATGTCTACGACGCTATCGACGGCGCCGCAGCCCGCGCGTCCTCCCTGGGTACCGTTCCCCGGAGGCAGCGGGTCATCCTCACGGTGGATGGCCGGTGCGGAATCGTCAGGACGAGGGGCGCCCGAACAGGTCGGGATCCACGGGCCGCTGGGCGCGTGGGAGCTTCTCGACCACCAGACGGTACGACTCCGTGACCAGCTCGGACACGAGTTCCTCGTCGAGTGACGGCCCCGGCATCAGGGTGATCCAGTGCTTCTTGTTCATGTGGTACCCCGGGACGATGTCGGCGAAGGTCTCGCGCAATGCGACCGAGTCGTCGGGATGCGACTTGAGCGTGACCCTCCCGGTCTGGTCGAGAGGGATCAGCAGGAACACGCGTCCGCGCACCTTGTACACGTCCCACTCGGGACCGAACGGGTTCTCCCGCGCCGCGCCCGGCAGCTCCTCTGCACGCTCCGCCGCGGTGGCGACGAGATCCGTCGAATCCATGAGCTCAGAACAGCCGATCCGCGCCCTTGTCGCTCGCGCGCGGCGCGGCGTGCACGCGCTCGTCGAGCGTCACAGCGGCGAGCAGCGCCTCGTCGATGATGTCCTTCGTGGGCTCGGCGGTGAGCCACTCCTCACTCAGGGACGCGGGGATCAGCAGCGGCATCCGGTCGTGCACGTCCGCGAGGTGCGGAGGAGCCGGGCGCATCACGATCGAGTAGCAGGTGAAGGACTCGCCGTCGGCGGTGCGACCTCTCTGGGTGACCGCGGCCATCCCGAAGAGGGCCCCCTCGTCGACGAGGAACTCGTGCCACACGCGCTCGGGCTTCTTCATCTCGTACCAGCTGGTCGCAGGGACGAGCGCGCGACTCTTCAATCCGCCGGGGCGCTCCTGCAGCCGCTCGGAGCGGGTGTTGATCGACGGGAACTTCGACGGCTCCCCGTTGATGAGGAATCCCCACCACGCCGGCTCGAGCGTCGGAGCGGTGTCGGGCTGGACCACGATCGGATTGAGATTGCGGAGGTTCTTGCCGGTGGGGCGAACGGTCTCGCGGGCATTCTGCTCAGCCCACTCCCGGAGCCCGTCGAGCACGGCCTCGTCGGCCGCTGCGAGGAGTTCGGTGTCGGTGAACCGGGGGTCAAGTCCGTAGCTCGCGCACATGCCGTCAGGGTACGCCCGGCCACGGACATCGTGCACGCTGCGGGAGGAGGATCCTCGCTCGGCTAGGGTCGACGGGTGACCCAGGTTCGTCGTCTCTCCCCGCCCCTCGCGCTCGGCGGAGCGGTCGCGATCGGCGTCATGACGGCTGTCCAGGCGCGGATCAACGGGGTGCTGGGCGTCGAGATCGACAACGGCATCGCGGCCGGTCTCATCTCGTTCTCCGTGGGACTCGCAGCCCTGGCGATCGTGATCGTCTGCCTTCCCTCGGCTCGTCGAGGCGTCGGACGACTGCGCGGCGGCATCCGCGATCGGACCATCCCGTTCTGGATGCTGCTCGGCGGCGCCTGCGGCGCACTCACCGTATCGACCCAGGGGATCACCGCCGGCGTGCTCGGCGTCTCGCTGTTCACGGTCGGCGTGGTGGCGGGACAGACGCTGCACGGCCTCGTCCTCGACAGGATCGGGTTCGGCCCGGCGGGAGTCGTCGCGATCACGCCGGGACGCGTGCTGGGCGGCGCGTTCGCGCTCGCCGCAGTGGGCATCTCCCTGAGCGGGGACGTGCTGGCCACGGCACCGCTCTGGATGCTGCTGCTGCCGTTCGCCGCGGGTGTCGGCATCGCCTGGCAGGCGGCGACCAACGGCAGGCTGGCTCAGCGCGTGAGGTCGCCCCTCGCGGCCACCTTCATGAGCTTCATCGCCGGCACCGTCGCGCTGCTGGCCGCAGCGGGCATCAGCATCGCCGTGCGAGGAGTGCCCGATGCGCTGCCGACCGAGCCGTGGCTGTACCTCGGAGGATTCCTCGGCGCGGCGTACATCCTGCTCGGCGCCTTCATCGTCGCGCATACCGGCGTGCTGCTGATGGGCCTCGGCTCGGTGCTCGGTCAGCTCGCCACGTCGGTGATCATCGACCTCATCTGGCCCGCGGCCGCGGGGCCGGCGCTCTGGCAGATCGTCGGCATGGTGATCGTCGCCGTGGCATCCGTGGTCGTCGCACTCCCGCGGCGTCGACGCAGCTGAGCGCCCTACTTCTTCTTCGGCTGCGGCATCCGCGTCACGAGTGCCCGGGCGTCGACCGGCTTGCGGCGGCCCGGCTTCTTGCCCTGCGGCTTGCCGCCGACATACAGCCAGCCGAGCAGCTCTTCGTTCTTGCCGATGCCGTGAGCCTTCGCGATGGCCTTCGAGCGCGTGTACCGACCGGTGCGCCACAGCACGCCCCAGCCGGCCTCGTCGAGCAGCAGGCTGAGCATATGGGCGACGCCTGACGCGACCGCCTCCTGCTCCCACCGGGGAACCTTGTCGCTCTTGCGATAGCTGGCGACCACGGCGATCAGCAGCGGAGCGCGAAGAGGCTTGGTCGACGGGGACTTGTCACCCTCCGCCTTCGCGATCGCCGCGCCGAGCACCTCGCGGTCGGACCCGCGGAGCTCGATGAGACGCCACGGGCGCAGCGACGAATGATCGGCCACACGACCCGCTGCGGCGACGAGCGTCAGCAGCTCATCGCGCGACGGCGCGTCGTCGGTGACCTTCGACCAGGACTGCCGTGCCCGGACCGCCTCGAGGGCGTTCACGACTCTTCGGGTGTGAAGTTCAGGGCGATCGAGTTCATGCAGTAGCGGTCGCCGGTGGGCGTGCCGAATCCGTCGGGGAAGACGTGACCCAGGTGAGAGCCGCAGCTCGCGCAGCGCACCTCGGTGCGCACCATGCCGAGCGTCGTGTCCTCGATGAGCTGCACCGCGTCAGGGCGGATCGACTCGTAGAAGCTCGGCCAGCCGCATCCGGAGTCGAACTTCGTGCCGCTCTTGAACAGCTCGGCACCGCAGGCGCCGCAGGTGTAGAGGCCCGCTCGGCCCTCGTCGAGAAGCTCGCCCGTCCAGGCGCGCTCGGTGGCGGCTTCGCGCAGCACGGCGTACTGCTCCTCGCCGAGCTCCTCGCGCCACTCTTCTTCGGTCTTGTCCACGCTGTACGACATCGGTCCTCCTGGGGGTCTGATCCATTCTCTCGCGTTCAGAGGCGCTCGGCGCCACGAGACAATGGATTCATGACGGATGCCGTGCAGCAGCGCTACGCGCGTTTCGCCGAGCAGGAGGCGCCGGGGCGCAGCGACCTGTATGTCGAGTGGGCCGACGGTGTCGCCGCCGACTCCGAGGTACAGGGCGTGCTCGCGCGGATTCCGGAGAACAGACGGCAGCCCCCGCTCGTGTTCGCGGTGACACGGATGCTGGGCGCCGGCCTCGTCGGCTACGGCGCCTGGCGGTCGTTCGTGATCGCGCGCGCCGATGAGATCGTGGCCGAGTGCAGCGGCCGGCGCCTGCAGACGAACGAACCTCTGCGTCTCGCGCCGCTTCTGCCAGCGCTGTCGGAGATCGACGGCCCGATCGCGCTGCTCGAGGTCGGAGCCTCCGCAGGACTGTGCCTCTATCCGGACAGGTACTCGTATCGCTTCGTGGGCGCGGACGGGCGGCTGCGCGCGTCGCTCGACCCCGCGGACGGCCCCTCCACCGTGATCCTCGAGAGCCGTGTCGACGGAGCCCTTCCGCCGATGCGGATGCCCGATGTGGTGTGGCGAGCCGGCATCGACCTCGCGCCGCTCGACGCGCGAGACGAGCGTGACCGGCGCTGGCTGCTGGGTCTGGTGTGGCCGGGGGAGGAGGGGCGCGAGCAACGGGTGTCGGCGGCGCTCGACATCGCGGCATCCGCCCCTCCCCACCTCGTCGCAGGCGACGCGCTCGAGCAGATCGACGAGCTCGCCGCCGAGGCGCCCCGCGACGCCGCCCTCGTCGTCACGACTCCCGGCGTGCTGGTGCACATTCCCCGGGAGGCCCGTGAAGCCCTCGTCGACCGCATCCGGGGACTCGGCGCGCGCTGGCTGACCATCGACCCTCCCGCGCTCCTCGACGCCTGGGATCCGCCCGTCGTCGCCGCGGAGTGGCCCGGTTTCGTCGTGGCGCTCGACGGGCAGGTGCGCGCAGCCGCCGACCCACTCGGGCGATGGTGGGAGTGGCGTGCCGGAATCGGCGGGGCGGCGACCTAATCTGATCTCATGCTGGGAGAGCTGAGCGAGCGCGATCGTGCGATCCTCGCGCTGGAGACCGCGTGGCCGCGGCACGGCGGCGCGAAGGAGGAGACCATCCGCGCCCAGCTGGGTATGAGCGCCGCGCGCTACTACCAGCTCCTCGGGCGTCTGATCGAGTCGGAGGCCGCCCTCGAGTACGACCCGATGCTGGTGCGTCGGCTGCGGCGCATCCGCGACTCGAGATCATTCCAGAGAGCCGCTCGCACGCCCGGTTTCGTCGGCTGACTCGCGCGTCCGCCACGCGCCGACGGCGCTCGATGCGGATACAGAGGTCGGTGCCGTTAGCATCGAGGGGTGTCAAAGCCCAGCCGAGATCGATTCGACGACGTCCCCCGATCATCCGGACGCGTCGGAGCGCATCGCGCCGAAGCCCCGGGGATGAACGGCTGGGTCGTGCTCCTCTGGTCTTTCGTGGCCGCTCTGGTTCTCATCATCGGCGGCATCTTCGGCTCGCTGGTGGTGATGGGGCGCATCAGCCTCTTCCCGGAGGCCGTCCCCACGGCCAGTCCTGCACCCGTCGAGACCGGAGTCGTCGACGTCACCTACTCGGTGATGATCCTCAACGCATCCCCGGACGAGGGGCTCGACGAGCAGATGCGCGACGTCCTGATCAACAACGGCTGGGCAGCGGACGTCGTGTTCGCGACCGACAGTGCGAGCCAGGACTTCTCGACGACGACGGTCTACTACGTCGCCGACGAGGACGAGCTCGCGGCCATCGGCCTCGCGAACCTCATCGGCGGAGCGCAGGTGGAGCAGAGCGATTTCTACACCGATCTGAACGACACCGGCGCGAAGCAGCTCACGGTGGTCATCGGACTCGATCGCGCGACCACCGCTCCCGAGACTCCCGCAGACACCCCTGCCCCGTAGAGCGCCGCGCGGTCCCTCCCCGCAGCTTGCACTCGATGGGGTCGAGTGCCAGAATGGCGTTAGCACTCTCTCACTCTGAGTGCTAAACCCAACGTCTACGTCCAGGAGGGACGACAAAACTCATGGCAAAGATCATCGCTTTCGATGAGGAGGCCCGCCGCGGCCTCGAGCGCGGCCTCAACATTCTCGCCGACGCCGTCAAGGTGACGCTCGGCCCGCGCGGTCGCAACGTCGTGCTGGAGAAGAAGTGGGGCGCCCCCACGATCACGAACGACGGCGTCTCCATCGCCAAGGAGATCGAGCTCGACGACCCGTACGAGAAGATCGGTGCGGAGCTCGTCAAGGAGGTCGCCAAGAAGACCGACGACGTCGCCGGTGACGGAACCACCACCGCCACGGTGCTCGCCCAGGCTCTGGTCCGCGAGGGTCTGCGCAACGTCGCAGCCGGCGCAGACCCGATCTCGCTGAAGCGCGGCATCGAGAAGGCCGTCGCGGCCATCACCGAGGAGCTCCTCGCCAGCGCGAAGGAGATCGACTCCAAGGAGCAGATCGCTGCGACCGCTTCGATCTCGGCTGCTGACCCCGCCATCGGCGAGCTCATCGCCGAGGCGATCGACAAGGTCGGCAAGGAGGGCGTCGTCACCGTCGAGGAGTCGCAGACCTTCGGCACCGAGCTCGAGCTCACCGAGGGCATGCGCTTCGACAAGGGCTACCTGAACCCGTACTTCGTGACGGACCCGGAGCGCCAGGAGGCTGTCTTCGAAGACGCCTACATCCTCATCGCGAATCAGAAGATCTCGAACATCAAGGACCTTCTGCCCATCGTCGACAAGGTGATCCAGGACGGCAAGGAGCTCGTCATCATCGCCGAGGACGTCGAGGGCGAGGCTCTCGCGACTCTCGTGCTCAACAAGCTCAAGGGCATCTTCAAGTCGGTCGCCGTCAAGGCACCCGGCTTCGGCGACCGCCGCAAGGCGCAGCTGCAGGACATCGCGATCCTCACCGGTGGTCAGGTCATCACCGAAGAGGTCGGCCTGAAGCTCGAGAACGCCACGCTCGACCTGCTGGGTCGCGCTCGCAAGGTCATCGTCACCAAGGACGAGACCACGATCGTCGAGGGTGCCGGAGAGGCAGACCAGATCGAGGGTCGCGTCACGCAGATCCGTCGCGAGATCGAGAACACCGACAGCGACTACGACCGCGAGAAGCTGCAGGAGCGCCTCGCCAAGCTTGCAGGTGGCGTCGCCGTCATCAAGGCGGGCGCGGCAACCGAGGTCGAGCTCAAGGAGCGCAAGCACCGCATCGAGGACGCCGTCCGCAACGCGAAGGCAGCCGTCGAGGAGGGCATCGTCCCCGGTGGTGGCGTCGCGCTGATCCAGTCCGGCACCAAGGCTCTCGACGCTCTCTCGCTCTCGGGCGACGAGGCGACCGGTGCGAACATCGTTCGTGTCGCGATCGAGGCTCCGCTGAAGCAGATCGCCCTCAACGCCGGCCTCGAGCCGGGTGTGGTCGCGAACAAGGTCTCCGAGCTTCCCTCGGGTCAGGGCCTCAACGCGGCTACCGGTGAGTACGTCGACATGTTCGCAGCGGGCATCATCGACCCGGCGAAGGTGACCCGCTCGGCGCTGCAGAACGCAGCATCGATCGCGGCTCTCTTCCTCACCACCGAGGTCGTCGTGGCTGACAAGCCCGAGAAGGCTCCGGCCCCGATGGGTGACCCGTCTGGTGGCATGGACTTCTGATCCATCACTGCTGAACAGAAACGCCCCGACCTCGGTCGGGGCGTTTCTGCGTTCGCGGGCGGTCGAACCGGCGAGTCAGCGGAACAGGCTCGCCGAGTACTGATCGGCATCCGCGTACTGCGTCGCCGCACTGCCCAGCGAGTGCCCGATGGACTCGAGCACCTGCTCGACGTGCAGCTGGGCTCCTCGCCACTCTTCAGCGCATGACTGGAACGCGGCTGAGGCGGTGCCGACCCACGATGCCTGCAGCTGCGTCAGCTGGGACATGAGCGTCGCAGACTCGGTCTGCAGACGCTCCATCGTGGCCAATGCGGCTCCTTGGGCGGCACCTACTGCTTCGGTGTCGACGGTGATGACGGACATGGGAACTCCTCTCGTTCGGTTCTCCGACGGTAGGGGAGGGGCGACTGCCGGATGCCGGTGCGGCGCGATCGCCCGCAGCCGCTGTGGAGAACCTGCGCGGAGGATTCTCCGTGCAGCAGGAGCCGTCAGATGTCGAGCGGCTCGATCGGCTGGGTGTCCTCGAGAAGATGCGCAGGTGTCGCGCGTGAAGGTGCGAGGGGGAGGGTGACGGTGAACGTCGCTCCGCCGCCGGGCGTCTCCGACACCGCGACGCTTCCGTGCAGCGCCTTCACGATGGACGAGACGATCGCGAGACCCAGGCCCGACCCTCCCGTCTCGCGAGCGCGCGAGGTGTCGGCGCGCCAGAAGCGCTCGAAGATCTGCTCGCGGATCTGCGGCGGGATCCCCTCACCGTGATCGACGATCGCGATGCTCCCCGTGCCTCGCACACGATCTGCGTCGACCACGATCTCGATCGGACTCTCCTCCGCCGAGAAGCGTCGCGCATTGCCCAGCAGGTTCGTGACGACCTGGCGGACCTTGTTCTCCTCGCCGAGCACGATCGGCGGCGTGCGCACGGGGATGTCCGCCGCTTCGGTGAAGTCGATCGCCGGCACGGCTGCACCGGAGTTCCGGGGGCGACGGCGCAGGCGCGCGAGCGTTCCGCGTGAGAGCCCACGGGGTGCTGGCGTCTCCGGAGCGGAGGGAACGACGGGTGTGGAGCGCGTGGTGACATCGATCAGCGGAGCCTCGACGGTGCGATCGACCACGGTCACGGTGCGCGCCGGAGCCGCCGCGCGCAGGTCGAGAGCGGCGTCCCGCGCGATCGGTCGAAGATCGAGGGCTTCGATCTCGGGCTCCCGCTCCTCGTCGAGGCGCGCAAGAGCGAGGAGGTCCTCGACCAGGACGCCCATGCGGATCGCCTCCTTCTCGATCCGCTCCATCGCGCGTGCGGTGTCTTCCTCGCCCTTGATCGCGCCCATGCGGTAGAGCTCGGCGTATCCACGCACGCTCACCAGGGGAGTGCGCAGCTCGTGGCTGGCATCTCCGATGAAGCGCCGCATGTGCTGCACGGTGCGATCTCGCTGCGCGAGCGACGCGTCGACGCGGTCGAGCATCGTGTTGATCGCGCTGTTCAGGCGGCCGACCTCGGTCGTGGGCTCGAGATCGGTGAGACGCTGGGTGAAATCGCCGGCGGCGATCGACATGGCGGTCGACTCGACCTGCCCGAGCCGACGGAATGTCAGCGTCACCAGACCGCGGGTCAGCAGAGCGGCCAGGAAGATCGTGACGAACGCGACCGTGATGTAGATGCCGAAGTACTGGCTGATGATGCGATCCGCGTACTCGAGCGGCATCGCGACGATCTGGATACGCAGCGATCCGTCGCCCTCTCCGGGCACCCGCGCGACAGCGGCGCGGAAGCTCGACCCTTCGGTCCCCTCCATCGTGAACGGCGTGTCCTCGTTCGCCTGCACGTCGAGAGGCGAATAGGTCGCGGGGAAGAGCGGCTGTCCGTTGGCGGAGTTCCCGGTGGTCGTCTGCAGCACGCCCTCGGCGTCGTAGATCGCGACGAAGAAGTCTCGCGGCGAGTCGGTGGGGGTGTAGACGGTCTCGCCGTCCTCGACCGTCACCTCGAAGTAGCGGCTCGCGAGATCCGCCGACACCAGGGCCGGAAGCTGCGCATCGATGTTGCTGATGAGGGAGTTGCGCAGGATCGGCACGGTGCCGATGCCCGCAGCGAGAAGACCCAGCGCGAGCACCGCGACCGTGACGCCCGTCACCTTGGCGCGCAGGCTGATCGACCGCCACCACCGGGTGATCGCGTCAGGCTTGTGCGCCATGCGGACCTCCCTGGAGACGGATGCTGTGCGGCGTCAGCGTGCGGCGGTGTGCCGGACTACTTGCCGACCTTGAGCATGTATCCGAAGCCGCGCTTCGTCTGGATCACCGACTCCTCGGTGTGCGGGTCGATCTTGCGGCGGAGGTACGAGATGTAGCTCTCGACGATGCCGGCATCGCCGTTGAAGTCGTACTCCCACACGTGGTCGAGGATCTGGGCCTTCGACAGCACGCGATTCGGGTTCAGCATCAGATAGCGCAGCAGCTTGAACTCGGTCGGGCTCAGCTCGATCGACTCCTTGCCCACCTGCACGTCGTGGGTGTCCTGATCCATCGACAGCTCGCCGGCCCGGATGATCGACTCCTCGTCGGCCTGCATCGTGCGGCGCAGGATGGCCTGAGCGCGGGCGACGATCTCGTCGAGGCTGAACGGCTTGGTGACATAGTCGTCGCCGCCGGCGTTGAGCCCCTCGATCTTGTCGTCCGTGCCGTCCTTCGCCGTGAGGAACAGGATCGGCGCAGTGAAACCGGCGCCGCGAAGACGCTTGGTCACGCTGAAGCCGTTCATGTCCGGAAGCATCACGTCGAGGATGATGAGGTCCGGCTCCTCCTCGAGCACCGCCGAGATCGTGGCGGCGCCGTTGGCGACGGTCTTCACCTGGAACCCGGCGAAGCTGAGACCCGTCGAGAGCAGGTCGCGGATGTTGGGTTCGTCGTCGACGACCAGGATGCGCGCATCAGTCATGTCCCCATTATGGTGACTTCGGCCATGCGGATGCTGACTATCCTTCGGAGCGGCGCTTTCGCCCTCCGCGTAGCGGCGCTGTTCCGAGGGAGTGAAGACGGTCAGGCCGCGATCGCGTCGGCATCCATGATCGTGTAGCTGTATCCCTGTTCGGCGAGGAACCGCTGGCGATTCTGGGCGTAGTCCTGGTCGATCGTGTCGCGTGCGACGAGCGTGTAGAAGCTCGCCGTGCGGCCCGACTGCTTGGGGCGCAGGAGCCTGCCGAGGCGCTGAGCCTCCTCCTGGCGGGAACCGAACGAACCCGACACCTGAATGGCGACGGACGCCTCGGGGAGGTCGATCGAGAAGTTCGCGACCTTCGACACCACGAGCAGCGAGATCTCGCCCTCGCGGAACGCGCGGTAGAGCTCCTCACGCTCGTCGATGGGCGTCGCGCCGGTGATCTGCGGCGCGTTCAACGACTGCGACAGGGAGTCCAGCTGGTCGAGGTACTGACCGATCACGAGGATCCGCTCGTCCTTGTGCTTCGCGATGAGCTCGCGCACGGCGTCGATCTTCGCCGGGGCGGAGGCGGCGAGGCGGTAGCGCTCGTCGTCGGTCGCGGCGGCGTATTCGAGCCGGTCGTCCGGCGGGAGGTCGACCCGAACTTCGTAGCAGACGGCGGGGGAGATGAAACCCTGCGCCTCGATCTGCTTCCACGGGGCGTCGAACCGCTTGGGCCCGATCAGGCTGAACACGTCTCCCTCGCGTCCGTCCTCGCGGACCAGCGTGGCGGTGAGGCCGATCCGGCGACGCGCCTGGAGGTCGGCGGTCAGCTTGAACACCGGTGCGGGGAGCAGGTGAACCTCGTCGTAGACGATGAGGCCCCAGTCGAGAGCATCCAGCAGGGCGAGGTGGGCGTACTCGCCCTTCCTCTTGGCCGTGAGGATCTGGTAGGTCGCGATCGTCACCGGCTTGACCTCTTTGGCCTGCCCCGAGTACTCGCCGATCTCCTCGGGCGTGAGGCTCGTGCGCTTGAGCAGTTCGTCGCGCCACTGCCGAGCCGAGACCGTGTTGGTGACGAGGATGAGGGTCGTGGTCTTCGTCGCGGCCATCGCGCCGGCGCCGACGATCGTCTTGCCGGCGCCGCAGGGGAGGACGACGACGCCCGAGCCGTCCTTCGAGAAGGCGTCGACGGCATCCTGCTGGTAGGGGCGGATCGCCCATCCGTCCTCTGCCAGTTCGATCTCGTGCGGGGTGCCGGGGGTGTAGCCGGCGAGGTCTTCTGCAGGCCAGCCGATCTTCAGGAGCTCCTGCTTGATCTGACCGCGCGCCCAGGCATCGACGATGAACGTGTCGGGAGCCGGGTGGCCGATCAGCAGCGGCTGGATGCGCTTGTTGTTCGCCACCTGTGCGAGCACGGCGGGGTCGGTCGAACGCAGGATCAGGGTGCCCTCGTCGTCGCGTTCGATGACGAGGCGCCCATAGCGGTTCACGGTCTCGCGCAGGTCGACGGCCACCGACGGAGGCACGGGGAACCGGGACCAGCGGTCCAGCGTGTCGAGCATGTCCTCGGCGGTGTGCCCGGCGGCGCGGGCGTTCCACAGGCCGAGCCGCGTGATCCGGTAGGTGTGGATGTGCTCCGGCGCGCGTTCGAGCTCCGCGAAGATCGCCAGCTCGTGGCGGGCGCTCTCGGCATCGGCGTGGGCGACTTCGAGCAGCACGGTGCGATCGCTCTGGACGATCAGGGGGCCATCAGACATAGCTGTCCAGTTTACTGTGCGATCACGGTGGCGGCGCGGATGCTCGACACCGGAAGCGTGCGCTCGACGTCGGCTGCCCGGTCGCGCCCGCGCAGCCGGCCTCCGCCCAGCCCGGTCGCCTCGAGGATCAGCTCCCTGGTCGATCCGTCCGGCATGCCCACGCTGACCCGCAGCACGGCCTTCGCGCGCACGGCGGCCTCGAGCTCGCGGTCGAGCCAGGCCGCGTCGGCGTCGGGACCCTGGCGCGAGCGCAGCGCGGCGATGAGGCCCGAGTAGTCCGGCGCCGGGTCGGGCGTCGCCTCGGAGACCGGGTTCCGTTCGCCGGCCACCGCGTGTCCGTCTTCGTCGACGAGCGTCGCCGGGTAGCGGGCATCCGTGAGCGCCCAGTACACGGTGTCGCGCCCGACGCGGGTCGTGAGCGAGGCGACGTGCTTCGTGAGGGCGAGCGGCCGCAGCCCCTGGTCGACGGACATGGCCTCGATCAGATGCTGGTCGCTGCTCTCGATGCGCGTTCGCCCGGTCTCGGCGTCTGTCGACACCCGCACCAGGCCGTGCCGTTGGGCGGTCTGGGTGACGAGATACCGGAGCGGCTGGGGGATGCCGGTGAGCGAGAGCGACTCGAGGAACTCGAGGATCGACTGCTCCGTCTCGCCGGCGACGAGTGCGTGGGCGATCGATTCGGGAGTGAACCGATAGGTGGAGGCCTGAGCGGCGGACTCGCGCGCGGCGATCGTGCGCAGCCGCACGTCCAGACCGGGGGCCAGCGGGCCGGGGGAGATCGCGCTCAGATCGTTCTGGAGGAAGATGCGATCGACCTCGCTCGGGAGGAGTGCCGTGAGGGGAGTGGCATCGACGCTCGCGCCGCGCCGGATCGCCGCCGCCCATGCGGGCTCACGGCCCTCATCGGCGATGAGCCCGAGCAGGCGGGCGCGCTCCAGCAGAGCCGTGCTCTGCTCTGCCCAGGCAGGGTCCCAGGGGTGAGCGTCGGCCCAGTCGCTCGGGGGTATCCACCCGCCCTCCGTGGTGCGCAGACCGCGGGGGAGAGCGTCGCGGAAGCCTTCGACCAGGGTGCTCCACCGATCGGCCACGGACGATCGCAGCCATTCCTCGGTCTGTGGCGTCGTGCGCAGTCTGCGGGCGTCCGGTGCGACGAGGCGCGAGTCGACGGCGATGGCGATCAGCGCGTCGATCGATTCGGCCACGACGCCCGACTCGCCGAGCTGTCGCTTCTCGCCGGCGCTGACGTTGCCGCCGGCCAGCAGGGTGAAGGGCTTCTCGCGGGCGAGCAGGAGCAGATCGGCCAGGGCCGAGACGGTGGTGAAGGCGCGCTCGGCAGCGTGGGCCGTCTCGGTGTCGGTCGTGGGTTCCGGCACGGTGTCGCTGGGCGCACTCGGCTCCGCACGATCTGCGACGGCGGTGACCACCGGCGGGAAGGGCGCCCCGTCCGGGCGCAGCAGCGCGAGGCTTTCGAGGGTCTCGCGCTGCGCGGAGTGTTCCGACGCGGGACTCGCTGCGAACGCGAGAAGGGCTGCGGCCTCGTCGCGCGTCAGGGTGGGGAGGACCCGAGCGAGCGACGCGGGATCGAGAAGCGCTTCGGCGGCGTCGAAGAAGTCCTGCCAGTTGACGTCCGGGCGCACGCGCCGTGCCGTGAAGAGGGTGCTGAGCTGCTCGTCGCTCGCCGCGGACAGCCATTCGGCCAGCGGTCGGGCGTGCGTGCTCATGCCGGATACCTCAGGGCCGCGATGCCGCGCGCCCCTTGCGGATGAAGCTCATGGCGAGGAGCACGATGATCATGACGAAGGCGGCGGGGAGCCCCCAGTAGGGGATCGCGGCGATGAACGGCCATGCGCCTGAACCGAAGTCCTCCTGCTGCATGCCGACCGCTGTGCCGATGATGATCGCGAAGAAGCAGATGATGGACGCCGCAGCGAGTCCGAGTGCCGTGAACGCCAGAATGCGATCGATGCGGCGAACGGGAACCTCAGGTTCGGGACTCTTGGTGCTCATCCGTCTCAGCCTAGTCGTTGCGGGGTGGCACGGTTCCGCATCGTGACCTACGGATTCCGTGCCCGGCGACCGGTAGGCTGGGGGTGGCCGCACACGTGCGTCCCATCCAGCTCCACACCGACTCAGCGAGGTTTCTTCCATGCCCACCGGCAAGGTCAGGTTCTACGACGAAGACAAGGGTTTCGGCTTCATCGCCGCCGATGACGGCCAGGACGTCTTCCTGCACGCCTCCGCTCTGCCGGCCGGCGCCGCTGTGAAGGCGGGTGCACGCGTGGAGTTCGGTGTCGCCGACGGCAAGCGCGGCCTCCAGGCGCTGTCCGTCCGGGTGCTCGAAGCGCCGCCGAGCCTCGCGAAGGCGAAGCGCAAGCCCGCGGACGACATGGCGATCATCGTCGAGGATCTCGTGAAGCTCCTCGACGGAATGGGCGGCGACCTGCGTCGCGGCCGCTACCCCTCGTCTGCACAAGGCCGCAAGATCGCGGCAGTTCTGCGCAAGGTAGCCGATGACCTCGAAGCCTGAGGCGGACCAGCGTCTGATCGACGCTCACGATCTCGCGCTCGCCGCCCTGCACGAGATCACTCCGGCGTCGACCGTCGGACCCGCAGCCGACTATCTCCCCGAGGAGGACGGCTCGGTCTCGCTGCGCTTCGAGAACCGACTCCCCGGATACCCCGGCTGGTTCTGGACCGTCACGGTCGCTCGCGTCGATGATGAGGAGCCGACGGTGCTCGAGCTCGAGCTGCTGCCGGGCGACGGCGCCCTGCTCGCACCCGAATGGGTGCCGTGGGCCGAACGCCTCGCCGAGTACCGCGCCCACCAGGTGGAGCTCGCGGAGCAGGCGGCCGCGGCCGCCGCGGACGACGAGGATGCCGCATCGGTCGAGGACGACGACTCCGATGACGATCTCGACGGCGATGACCTCGACGACGATGAACTCGACGACGACGACGATGACGACATCGATGAGGACGAACTGGCCGCGGAGCCGCGAGAGCTGCACGCCGGTGACCTCGACGGAGTCGACATCGACGAGCTCGACGACTCCGCCGCCGCGGACGACGACGACGCGGACGACGACGACGAGGACGAGTCGGATGACGACGAGGACGACGTCTCCGACGAGGATGACGACTCCGACGACGAGGATGACGACTCCGACGACTCCGACGACTCCGACGACTCCGACGACGACGAGGACTCCGACGACGAGGAATGATCGTCCACGGGACGAATGAGAAAAGGGGCCGCGTTCGCACGCGGCCCCTTTCGTCTTCGTCGGTGGGTGTCAGGCGCCCTGCTGCCCGAGGACGTAGTCGAGAGAGCGGGTGAGCTGTCGGATGTCGTCCGGTTCGATCGAGACGAAGGTCGCGACGCGCAGCTGGTTGCGACCGAGCTTGCGGTACGGCTCGGTGTCGACGATGCCGTTGGCGCGCAGGGTCTTGGCGACCGCCGCCGCATCGACGCGGTCGTCGAAGTCGATGGTCACGACGACCGGTGACCGGTGCGCCGCGTCCGTGACGAACGGGGTCGCCACCGTGGAGGCGGCCGCCCAGTCGTAGAGGATGCCGGACGACTCCGCCGTGCGGGCGCCGGCCCAGGCGAGGCCGCCGTTCGACAGGATCCAGCTGAGCTGGCTGTCGAGCAGGTGCAGCGTCGTCAGTGCGGGAGTGTTCAGCGTCTGGTTGAGTCGGGAGTTGTCGACGGCGTTCTTCAAGCTGAGGAACTCCGGGATGTACCGACCCGAAGCGGCGATGCGCTCGATGCGGTCGACGGCGGCGGGCGACACCGCGGCGAACCACAGGCCCCCGTCGGAGCCGAGGTTCTTCTGCGGCGCGAAGTAGTAGACGTCCGCCTGAGAGGCGTCGAAGTCGATGCCACCGGCCGCGCTGGTCGCGTCGATGACGGTCAGAGCGCCGTCGGCGACCACGCGCTCGATCGGTGCCGAGACGCCGGTCGACGTCTCGTTGTGCGGCCAGGCGTAGACGTCGATGCCGTCGACGACCTCTGCAGCGGTGCGCGAGCCCGGCTCGGACTTGCGCACATCCGGCGCCTCGAGCCACGGTGCGGCAGCGGCGGCGGCGAACTTGCCGCCGAACTCCCCGAACACCAGATTCTGGCTGCGGCGCTCGATCAGGCCGAAGGCGGCGGCGTCCCAGAACGCCGTCGAGCCGCCGTTGCCGACGATGATCTCGTATCCCTCGGGAAGGCGGAAGAGTGCTGCGAGCTGCTCGCGGACGCTGCCCACCAGGTTCTTGACGGGTGCCTGTCGGTGCGAGGTGCCGAGCAACGTCGGACCTGCGGCGAGCAGCGCATCGAGCTGCTCGGTGCGCACCTTCGAGGGACCGCAGCCGAAGCGGCCGTCAGCGGGCAGGAGGTCACGGGGAATCTCGATCGCCATGCGTTGATTCTACGGCGTGGGCCCCCGGGTCCTTCACCGCATGACGCCCTGATGTCCGCGCGGGAATGTAGGCTTGCCTAAGAAGACCCGGAGGGCCACATGACGGACTTGATCGACACCACGGAGATGTACCTCCGCACCATCCTCGAACTCGAGGAGGAGAACATCGTGCCGCTGCGTGCGCGTATCTCCGAGCGGCTCGGCCACTCGGGTCCGACGGTCTCGCAGACGGTCGGGCGCATGGAGCGCGACGGCCTCGTCGTCGTCTCCGAAGACCGCACCCTCGAACTCACCGACGCCGGTCGTCGCAAGGCGGTCAACGTCATGCGCAAGCACCGCCTCGCCGAGCGCCTCCTCTCCGACGTGATCGGCCTCGACTGGGCGTTCGTCCACGAAGAGGCGTGCCGCTGGGAGCACGTGATGAGCGAGCAGGTCGAGCGTCGTCTCGTCGAGTTGCTCGGCCACCCCACGGAGTCCCCGTACGGCAACCCGATCCCGGGCCTCGACCAGCTCGGCGACGCGCCTGCGCGCACGTTCGACGAGGGCGTCATCGGGCTCGTGCAGAAGCTGAACGCCGCCGGCGCTCCGATCGATGGCACCGTCCGCCGTCTCGCCGAGCCCGCTCAGGTCGACCCGGAGCTGCTCGAGCAGCTGCGAGACGCAGGCGTGGTTCCCGGTGCGAAGGGCGACTATCGCTTCAACGAGGGCTACGTGCTCATCCAGATGGAGGGCAAGGAAGACGGTCTGGAGCTCCCCGTCGAACTCGCCTCGCACATCTTCCTGGTCGGCGAGCCCGCCTGAACTTCGAGGCCGAAGGGCCCGACATCCGCGTGATTCCGCCTCTCCGAGGATTGCCAGGTTCGCAGGGTGACAGGATCGTTATCTTCCGGTAACCTCGGACGAGTCGTCGAAGAAGCCCGCTGACGACACCCGAGAGGATTCGCCTTCCAGGCTCGTCGACCTCCCGGTCAGACCGCACAACGTACCCGAGCTACATACGTGCCACGAGAGCAGAGTGCCGACGAGCCAGCGCTTCCCGAGCGTGCAGGCGCAGGAGGACTAAGTTTTGGCCAAAGACATCGAATCGCCCGAGAAGACAACTGAAGATCGAGCAGTCGCCCGCAGCTCTCGCAGCCGCGTCGACGCTCGCAAGGTCGTTAAGCCCTTGCGTTCGATCGCCATCTTCGGGGCCGTCGGTGCTCTCGTCGCTGCTGTCGCTCTTCCCGCCTACGCCGCATCGAAGCCGGCAGAGACCGCGGCGACCGTCCAGCAGCTCGCTGCTGTCGACGCCCAGTCTCTGGTCGTCGCGTCCGACGCGACCGCCGCTCCGCTGAGTCGCGGTACCTTCAGCGCCACGACTCCGGACGAGATCGAGAAGAAGAAGGCCGAAGAGGCCGCAAAGGCCCGCGCGGCCGCCGCTGCAGCCTCCGTCGCCTCTGCGTCGAACACCAGCTTCGACATCGGTCGCTACGCGCTGGTGTCGCCCGGTTCCGGCGAGGTCCGGTACCCGCTTCCCCAGGGTTCCTACAACGTCAGCCGCACCGTCGGCGGCGCCCACCAGGGTGCCGACATGCTCGCCCCGGCCGGAACCCCGATCTACGCTGCGGCTGCGGGCGTCGTCCGTGCCTCTGCCGAGAGCATCGGCGGATACGGCGTCGCCGTCATGCTCGACAGCGTCGTGGGCGGTCAGCGCGTGCAGACGACCTATGGTCACATGATCTACGGTTCGCGTCAGGTCCAGGCGGGGCAGACCGTCGCCGCCGGACAGCTCATCGGCTTCGTCGGCAGCACCGGACGCTCGACCGCCAACCACCTGCACTTCGAGGTCTGGGTCAACGGCGGCCTCATGGAGCCGATCGCCTGGCTCGGCGCCAACGCGGGCTGATTGCTCGCACCTCCATCTTTCTCTCGCGGACACGCCTTCGTGCGTTCACCCGCAGTTTGACCCTCCTGTGCTGCTGATGGGTTAGCCTGAACCCGTTGTCGCATAGTCGGGAGAAGCTGATGGAGCGAATACCGAACATCCGAACCATGGATGCCCTCGGTCGTCACGTCCTTCTGCATCGTCCGCAGGGACGCCACGGTCTTGCCGTGCGCATGAGGCGCTGTCTGTAGACAGCGCCTTTTTTCATCCCCGCGAACGCTTCCGTCCTGTGCGGCTTCGTGTGAGTCGAGAGTGCCGGGAAGCCGTCCCGGCGGATCGAGAGGATGACGATGCGCACACTTGTACTGAACGCAGGATACGAACCGCTCGCGATCGTGTCGTTCAAGAGAGCCCTGGTCCTGGTCATGAACGACAAGGCGACGGTCATCGAACGTGTCGAGGACGACCCCGTCTGGGGCAGTCACGGCGTCTACGACCGTCCTGCCGTCATCGTCCTCTCGCGGTATGTGCGCATTCCGATCAGCAGACGCGTCCCGGTCACACGGCGGGGCGTCCTCCGCCGTGACAACCACCGCTGCGGCTACTGCGGCAAGGCCGCCTCGACCATCGACCACGTGATGCCGCGTTCGCGGGGAGGGGCTGATTCGTGGGAGAACCTCGTCGCGTGCTGCCTGCGCTGCAACAACACCAAGAGCGACCGCACGCCGCAGGAGATGCGCTGGGAACTGAGGTTCGCACCTCGTCCTCCGCACGGGACGGCGTGGACGGTCCGCGGCACGGAGCGGAGCGACCCGCGATGGGAGCCGTACCTGGCACTCGCCGCGTGAACGGAAGGCGGGGGCGGGGCTTCCTCTAGAATGGAATCCTCGCCCCCGTAGCTCAGCAGGATAGAGCAGCCCTCTCCTAAAGGGCAGGTCGCTGGTTCGAATCCAGTCGAGGGCACATCTCAGTCACGGCCGTTGCGCCACAGCTTCGATGGCCACCAGATCACTCGACCCAGGTCGTAGGCGAGTGCCGGCACGAGCAGCGAGCGCACCACGAAGGTGTCGAGCAGCACTCCGAACGCGACGATGAACGCGAGCTGCGCGAGGAACAGGATCGGGATCACCGACAGGGCGGCGAAGGTCGCTGCGAGCACGAGACCCGCAGACGTGATCACGCCGCCGGTGATCGAGAGTCCGCGAAGCACGCCTTCGCGTGTGCCGTGCTCGAGCGACTCCTCGCGCACCCTCGTCATCAGGAAGATGTTGTAGTCGATGCCGAGTGCCACGAGGAACACGAATCCGTAGAGCGGAACCGCAGGATCGGCACCGGGGAAGTCGAACACTCCGTTGAAGACCAGTGCCGAGACGCCCATCGCCGTGCCGAACGACAGCACCGTGGTGATGATGAGCAGCACCGGCGCGAGGATCGACCGCAGCAGCAGCATCAGGATCAGCATGATCACGACCAGGACGACCGGGATGATCAGGTTGCGGTCATGGATCGAGGCGTCGTTCGTGTCGATCGCGGTCGCCGTCACTCCGCCGACCAGAGCATCGAGCTCGTCCAGCTGGGTGCGCAGATCCCGCACCGTCGCGGCAGCCGCGTCAGAGTCGGCCGCGTCGGTCAGAGTGCCCTGAAGAAGAACGTCTCCGTCGACGACGGTGGGCTCGGGCACCGGGGTCCCGGGAGGGCCGACGGCGACCAGGCCGTCTTCCGTGACCGGCGCCGAACCGCTCGGCGAGTCAGCGGCCGTGACAGAGACCCCGTCGATTCCATCGTCGGCCAGCAGCACGTCGGCGGCATCCTGCAGCTCGTCCTCCGCGACGACCACGTACACGGGACTGCCGGAGCCGCCGGGGAAGTGCTCGCCCAGAGCCACCTGACCGTCGCGCGCCTCGGACGCGCCGAGCACGAGATCGGACTGGGGCACGCCGACGGCGTTCAGCTGCAGGACGCCCGAAGCGCCGGCGAGCAGCACCAGGGTCGTCACGATCCAGATGACGCGAGGGCGGCGGGTGATGAGGTTCGCGAGCCGTGCCCACAGGCCCGTCTTGCGCATGCCGTGCTCGTCAGCGACGACCTCGGGCTCGAACTTCGGGCGACGGGGCCAGAACACCGCGCGGCCGAACAACAGCAGGAGAGCCGGCAGCAGTGTGAGCGCGGCGAGCATCGCGAACACGATGCCGATGGCGGCCACCGGACCGAGGGTGCTGTTCGACTTGAGGTCGCTGAGCAGCAGACAGAGCAGTCCGGCGATGACAGTCCCGCCGGAGGCCACGATCGGCTCGAAGGAGCCCTTCCAGGCCGCCAGCACGGCGGCCCCCTTGTCTCGGGTGACGCGCAGCTCTTCGCGGAACCGCGCCACGAAGAGCAGCGCGTAGTCGGTGGCCGCTCCGATGACCAGGATGAAGAGGATGCCCTGGGTCTGGCCGCTGAGCAGCAGCACCTCGAACTTCGCCAGCCACCAGACCACGAGGAGCGCGACGCAGAGTGCGAAGAGGCTCGTCGAGAGCACGACGATCGGCAGCAGGAACGAGCGGTAGACCAGCACGAGGATGACGAGCACCGCGAGCAGGGCCACGCCCAGGAGGAGGCCGTCGATGCCGGCGAACCCGGCGACGAGGTCGGCGCTGAATCCTGCGGGACCCGTGATGTAGACGGTGACGCCGTCAGGCGCGGCATCCCGCAGCTGAGTGCCGAGTGCATCGATCGCGTCGGCGAGTTCCGCGTCGCCCTCGATCGGGATGAACGCCTGGACGGCCTTGCCGTCGTCCGACGTCAGAGCGGGAGAGACGTCTTCGCTGACGCCCTCGACGGAGGGCGCGTCGGCCACCGCATCCGAGATGGTCTGGAGGTCTGACTCCGACAGCTCGTCATCGGCGACGAACACCGCGATCGCCGGAATGGCATCGCTGTCGTTGAACTCGCCGAGGAGCTTCTGCACCTGCGTCGCATCGGCCGACTCAGGCAGGTAGCTCGTCTGATCGTTCGATGAGACCTCGTCGACCTTGCCGAACAGCGGGCCGCCGAGCCCTGCGCCCACCAGCCAGATGAGGATGAGGGCGACGGGGATGAAGACGCGCGCCCAGGAGTGCCGACGCGTGCGCTCTCGGGTCGGCGGGGTGGGCGCGTGCTCAGGGGTGGACATCAGATTCCTCTCGGAAGGTGCAGGGGATCGGGGTGCGTCAGGAGACCCAGGCGAGGATGAGGATCATCGTCGCGAGGAACCCGGCGAAGTAGTTGAGGAAGATGAAGCGCCGCCACGCGCGGTTGGTCCCCGCCGATGTGTCGTCGGTGACGTTCCACCAGGGTGCGGCGTTGACGATGTACGGCAGCGCGAGTGCGGCGCCCAAGGGTGCCGGCCAGGACGTGAACAGCATGGCGATGCCGGCGAGTGCCCACAGTGCGATCGACAGCCGAACGGTCGCCCGTGCTCCGATCACGGTCGCGATCGAGCCGATGCCCCCTTCGCGGTCGGGTGCGATGTCCTGCACCGCTCCGAAGGCGTGCGCCGCCATGCCCCACAGGAAGAACGCGAGCAGCACGATGACCGCTGTCGAGGTGACGGCTCCCTCGGCGAGGGTCAGCCCCACGATCGCCGGAGTGACGAAGTGCAGGCTCGAGGTCGTCGAATCCAGGAACGGCCGCTCTTTGAACCGGAGCCCGGGTGCGGAGTAGGCGATCACCGCGAACACGCTGATCGCGAGCCAGAGCCAGGATGCGGGATTCCCGACCGCCACGAGGTAGACCAGGAACGGGACGTTCGTCACGACCGCCGCCCACAGGGTCGCGCGGTGTATGCGGGGGGCGAGAAGCGCGCCCTCGATCCCGCCCTTGCGCGGGTTGGCGAGGTCGGACGCGTAATCGAACACGTCGTTGATGCCGTACATGGCCAGGTTGTACGGCACGAGGAAGTAGAGGGTGCCGATGATCAGCGTCAGGTCGATCTCGCGCGTGCTGAGGAGGTAGGCGGCCGCGAAGGGGAATGCCGTGTTGATCCAGCTGATGGGGCGGGAGGAGAGGACGATCTGCCGGGCGTCGCGACCGGTGGATCCGCGGGTCGAGGAGCTCACGAGGGATCCTCCTCGGCGCCTCGGAGGCCGGCGCGCCCGCGTCGACGTGCGCGCAGCGCTGCCCACAGGGTCGGCAGCAGCACGGCCCCTGCGAGCGGATAGGCGAAGTCCTCGAGCGGTGCGAGACCGATGTGCACCCCGAGGAGGTGATCGGGGGAGTAGTGGAACAGTCCGGTGGCGATCATGACGGTGTCGAAGACGGCGGTGAGGAGGAAGAGCACGACGACGGTCGCGGCGATCGCGCCGAGAAGGGCTCTGTTCCGACCAGCGACCACGGAGAGAACGACGGCCGCCACGACGGCGACGCCGACGAACCATGCGGAGAGCTCGATGTAGGTCACGATGCGACCTCCACCGGGCGTCGGCGCAGTCGGGTGAGGATCCGCACAGCCCCGGTGTAGACGACCATGGTGCAGACGACAAGGAAGAGCAGGAAGACAGGTTCTTCGATGGGGAGCTCGGGGGCGAGGACGATCCCCGTCGCGACGGCGGCCTCGCCCCGGAAGAAGATCCCTCCGACGATGCCGGCGACGTCCCACGCGAGGAAGAAGGCGAATCCGATCGCCGTGACGATCGCCGCGGTCACCGCGTCGCTCCAGAAGAAGAGCCGGAACCGCCGGTCGAGCAGCAGCATGCAGCCGAGCGTGATGAGCAGGAGCGCGAGGTACAGGAAGCCCATCAGGATTCCCCGCGGGTGGACCCTGCCGGGGCCGCGACATCGAGAGGGCCGCTGGAATGGTCGCCGCGGATGCGCTTGAGGACGATCTCCGCGCTGATGAGGCACATCGGGACCCCCACGCCCGGCGCGGTCGTGGCACCCGCGTAGTACAGGCGCGACACCTGGCGCGACTCGTTCTGAGCACGGAACATCGCGCTCTGGGACAGGATGTGCGCCGGCCCCAGCATCCCGCCGCGCCACGAGTTGTAGTCCTCGAGGAAGTCCGCGGGGCCCTTGGTCTCGCGCACCACGATGCGCTCACGCAGGTCGTGGATGCCGGCCCAGCTCGCGATCTGGTCGATCGCCGCATCCGCGGCCTCCTCGATCGCGGCGGAGCCTGCACCGTCGGAGCCGCCCGCTCCCAACGCCGTGTCGGCGGGGATCGGCACGAGCACGAACAGGTTCTCGTGGCCCTCGGGGGCCACGGTGCGGTCGGTCGCGCTCGGGCGGCAGACATAGATCGATGCGGGTGCGGGGATCTCGGGGTCCTCGCCGAAGATCGCGTCGAAGTTCGCATCCCAGTCCTCCGTGAAGAACAGGGAATGATGCGGCAGCTCGGGCACGGAACCACGGATGCCGAGCATCACCAGCACGGCGCCGGGACCGCTCGTGCGCTGCTGCCACCAGGAATCGGGGTAGGTGCGCAGGTGCGGCGGCAGCAGCGCCGTCTCGGTGTGGTGGAGATCGGCGCCGGACACCACGATGTCCGCCTCGGCCCGGTGCGCGATTCCGTCGGCGTCGCGCCACTCGATGCCCGTGACGGTCGGAGCACCCGACCGGACGCCGGTGCTGATCGCCGTGACATCGGCATCCAGCACGATCTCGGCTCCGGCCGCCTCCGCGAGCTCCGCGATGCGCTCGACGACGCGCCAGAATCCGCCCTGGGGGTAGCTGACGCCCTCATCGAGGTCGAGAGCGCTCATGAGGTGGTACATCGCCGGTGCGGTGCGGGGGTCCGTGCCGAGGAACACGGCGGGGTACCCGAGCAGCTGCCGGATGACCGGGTCACGGAAACGCCGCGCCGCGAACGACTGCAGGCGCGTGCCCAGCAGGCTGAAGAGACGGGGGAGTGCACGCAGCACCTCCGGCGTCATCAGCGTGCGCAGCCTCGTGAACGGGTTGTAGAGGAAATAGCGCTCGGCCATCACACGGGCGTCGTGCGCCGAGTCGAGGTAGGCATCCAGGGCCTGTGCGGCGCCGGGCTCGCGCGACTCGAAGAGGCGCGAGACCGCGTCACGACCGGTGGGAACCGTGACGGACGGCGCCGTGCGCCCGTCCGCGAGCGGCGCCCGGAATACGCGATACCCGGGATCGAGGAGGGTCAGATCGAGCTGCTCCTGGGTCGAGGTGCCCATCATCTCGAAGAAGTGATCGAACACCTCGGGCATGAGGTACCACGAGGGCCCGGAGTCGAAGCGGAAGCCGTCGCGTTCGATGGTGCCTGCACGACCACCGACACGGCCGTTCTTCTCGTAGACGGTCACATCGTGGCCGTCACGGGCGAGCAGGCCGGCGACGGCGAGACCGGCGACGCCTGCGCCGATGACCGCTACCCGGCTCATCGGCTCCGCTCCATCGCGGTCACGAGCACCGAGCGCGCGGCCAGCATCGCCTTCACCGGATCGGGTACGCGCACCCGCTGCTCGTAGAGACTCGAGGCCGGAGTCTTCGCGACCCGGCGCGTGAGAGCGGCGAACAGCGCGAGTGCGCTGCGGACCGCGGCGCGAGAGTCCTTGGGCAGCAGCGGGATCGAGCGTGCCGCATCATCGAGCTGCGCCGTGATCGTGCGCACCCACTCGTCCCGATCGCCGTCGGTGAGACGGCCGCCGTCGCCGAGGTAACCGCGCTGCAGGCGATCCGTGTCATCCGCGAGGTCGCGCAGGAAGTTCACGTTCTGAAATGCCGCACCGAGCTGCCGTGCTCCGTGCGTCAGGGTCTCGAGCTCTCTGTCGGTGCGCCGCTCGTCCCGCAGGAAGACGCGCAGGCACATCAAGCCGACCACCTCGGCAGAGCCGTAGACGTAGCGCTCATGAGCCGCCGCGTCGTAGGACGTGAAGTGCGACTCCGCAGCGATGTCGGCGGCCATCGAGTCGAAGAACGGCTGCGTGAGATCTTCGCCGATCCCGCACTCCCTCGCCGTTCGCGCGAAGGCGTGCAGGACGAGGTCCGTGCTGTACCCCACGCGCATCGCCCGGTGCGTCTCCGAGACGTACGACGCGAGCGCTCCGCTCTGCGCCGACTCGTCGAGCCCCGCCTGGGCGGCGACTCCGTCGACGATCTCGTCTGCGATGCGCACCATCGCGTAGATGTTGCGCACGTGCTGACGGTGTCTCTCGCCGAGCAGGCGCGTCGCGAGTCCGAAGGATGTCGAATATGTGCGGATGACCTCGGTGGATGCGGTGTCGGCGGCGCGGTTGAACCGCCCCAGACTCGCACCCGATGCGTCGTGAGGGTTCGGGGTCATGCGTGACGCCCTTCGAGGCGGGAGGTGGAGACGAGGATCGACCGTGCGGCATCCGAGCTGATCTCGCCGGCGAGCTCCGCCTCGGACAGCAGCGCGTAGACCGCGTCGAGCTGACCGCCGATGAGGCCGATCACGAATCGCTCCGCTCCGCACTCGCGCAGCAGATCGCGCATCGAGGTGGCGTCCTCCAGGCTGAGATCCGCCGAACCGAATCGCGGTTCGATGTCGTGCCAGGCGCTCGTCGACCGTGCGAAGGCGATGATGGCCGTCTCCTTGCCCTCTCTCAGGTCGGAGAAGGGGTCCTTGCCGTGCGTCCGGTGGTCGCCGAAGATGCAGAGCAGGTCGTCCTGAAGCTGATAGGCGAGACCCAGGTGGCGGCCGACGGCCTGCAGCGTCTTCTCGGCCGAGGTGGAGGAGTCGGCGAGGAGCGCCGCGGCGCGCAGCGGGAGCGAGAACGAATAGGTGGCCGTCTTGTAGACGCTCATCGACAGGACGGTGTCGACGTCGGAGGCGATGATCCCGTGGCTCAATGCGACGTCGGTGTGCTCGCCGGCCACCGTCTCGAGGATCGTCTGCTCGACCAGGTCGAGGAGGCGTCCTCGTGTGTGCGCCGGCACATCCGCCCGGGCGAAGCCCATGATCGCGGCCGAGAGCATCAGATCGCCCATCAGGATCGCGCTGGACCTGGCCCAGTGCAGCGCGTCCTGCTCGGAGGCGCCGGGTGTGCCGGCGGCGAGCTGCCCGATCAGGTTGGGTCGCTTGCGGCGGGTCAGGTCTCCGTCGATGACGTCGTCGTGAAGGAGGAAGGCATAGTGAAGGAGCTCGATATGGGTCGCTATGTCGACGGCCCCGATCATCGCGTCCTCGCCTGCGGTCGGGACGAGCGCGCGGTGGATGTCGAGCAGCAGCCGCGGGCGCACGAGCTTGCCGCCGAGAGCGTGGTCGGCGGTCGCGCGCCAGAGGGCGGCGAACTCGGCTCCGTACACCTCGGCGTTCTCGCAGTGAATGGCGAAGCGCTGTCGGAGCACCTCTTCGACACGGGTGCTCATGTCCTCTCGCGGCGCGGTCTGCGTCACGGTCGCGGTCATGATCACACCACCCCGAGGTCGCGCAGCCGGGGCAGCTGCTCCACGAGCCAGGGGCTGTACGCGAAGGGGGCGCCGATGACGGCGTCGGCGAACTCGGCCGGATCGACCCAGGCCCACTCGGCGACCTCGTCGGGATCGGGGGAGAGGGGGCCGTCTGCGATGGCGACGTGCACGGGGCAGATCTCGTTCTCGACGATCCCGCTCGCGTCGACCGCGCGATAGCGGTAGTCAGGCAGCACCAGGGAGATGTCGGTGAGACGGAGTCCGAGCTCGTCCTGCGCGCGTCGATGCACTGCCTGTGTCATGTCCTCACCCGGGCGGGGGTGACCGCAGAAGCTGTTGGTCCAGACGCCGGGCCAGGTGCGCTTCGTCAGCGCTCGCCGCGTCACGAGAAGACGCCCCTGCCGGTCGAAGACATGGCAGGAGAAGGCCAGGTGAAGAGGAGTATCGGTGGTGTGTACCGCGTCTTTCGCGAACACGCCTATCGCGACTCCGTCTGCAGAGAGGAGGGTGACCTCATCCAACGGGGAACCTCCTCGATTTTCGCTAGCTTAGCTAATAATCAACATAACACGAAACAATCGTGTGTAGCATGATGGCATGCACGACGGACCGGACGCCACCCCCCGCGGAAGCGGTGCGTCCGATGTGCTGTCTCGCAAGGACCCGATCTCTCCGGATGGCCTCGCGCACGCGGCGATCTACGACGTCGAGTCGGCGGATCCGCGGAGCACTCTGATCGATCGATCAGGTGTCGACCCCGAGGACCTGCGCCAGATCGCGCTCGTCATGGGCGCCCTCGGTGAGCTCCGCGACGCGGAGCAGAAGCTGTCACTCGCCTCACGGCGCTACATGCGCCTGAACGACACGGACATGCGCGCACTGCATTACCTGATCGTGTGCGCGAACCGCGGGGCCACGGCCACTCCCGGGGGGATCGCGACGCACCTCGGCATATCGACGGCGTCGACGACGAAGCTGCTCGACCGCCTCGAGAAGGGCGGACATATCCGGCGGGCGCCGCATCCGACGGACCGGCGCGCTCTCGCGATCACCATCACGCCGGAGACGCGGCAGGCGGCCATGGAGACGGTGGGTCGTCAGCAGGCCAAGCGCTTCTACTCGGCGGCGCGACTCACTCCGGACGAGCGTGACGTCGTCATCCGGTTCCTGTCCGACATGGCCCAGGAGATCACGCTCCGGGATGAGCCGTGGGCTCAACCCGGAGTCGCGACCTCAGACTGAGTCAGTGCGCGGCGTTGTACGCCTCGACGACCGGGGCGGGAATGCGGCCCCGCTCTGAGAGCGTGTAGCCGTTGTCGTTCGCCCAGGCGCGGATCGCCGCGACCTCGGGATTGCGACCCGCGCGCTTCCGGGGTGCTGCTGACCGCGACGAGGCCGCCGAGCCGGCCCGTCGTCCAGCCGAGATATACGGTTCCAATGCCGCGCGCAGTTCTTCTGCGTGCGCGGAATTCAGATCGATCTCGTAAGAAGTGCCATTCAGCGAGAAATGGACCGTTTCGCCTTCGCCCACTTCCAGGATGCTTCCGTCGATGTCGTCAACCAGCTGGTGCACAATTCTTCTTGCCATGGGAATACAGTACTGCCGAATATCCGAGCCCGCAGTGCTATTCGTGACCAGGGTCGATCAATTTCAGGCCGACGATGCACCCGACGAGGCCGAGGAGCAGCAGAATCCGCGGCCAGGAGATGTCGCTGTCGCCGGTGATCATCGCCCACACCACTGTCAGAGTCGCGCCGATGCCGACCCACACCGCATAGGCGGTGCCGGTGGCGATATCACGCATGGCGAATGCGAGCCCGAGCATCGAGAGGATCAGACCGCCCGCGAATATGATGCTCGGCCACAGCTTGGTGAATCCCTCGGATTTGCCGAGCGCAGTCGCCCATACAGCTTCGAGGACTCCGGAGACGATAAGCACGATCCACGACATGACGGTCCTTTCGGACCAGTCTTTTCGCTCACCGGGTACTGGTCTGCCTCGTCCGGGGCCGGGGTTCACCGACCAGTATCCACGATAGCCCTGAGCGCTGGGCAGGGCCTGTGCAACGCTGTGCCGCGGAGCGCCGCGCGTGACTCAGGGGAGCAGTCCGGCCCGCCGCGCCTTGGCCACGGCCGCATGGCGGGTCGAGGCGTCGAGCTTGGACATCGCCGTGCCGAGATACGCCTTGACGGTGCCCTCGCGAAGGCCGAGCTGCCCGCCGATCTCCGCATTCGTCGCGCCGAGGGCGGCGCAGGCGAGCACATCGGTCTCGCGGCGGGAGAGATGAACCGTCGGGATCGGCCCGGTGCCGGTGGAGACCGCGTCGTCCGCGAGCATCACGAGGCGCTGCTCCACCTGTGCGATGCGCGCCCGAAGATCCGCATCATCGACGGATGCCGCGATGCTGCGAAGCTCGGCGAAGCTCTCCCGCAGCTCTTCGCGATGGCGCGGGGGGACGGATGCGGACGACGGCGTGACCGAGCGAAGGCGACGTTCCACCTCGTCGCGAACTCGGAGCTCCTCTGCGACGGACTGTGCGACCTGCATCGCCGGCGCCGTGGTCACGCCGCCGACGGGTGTCCGGTCCCAGGCCCCCGCGTACAGGACTCCTCGGGGACGGCCGCTCACGACGATCGGCAGGGCCAGTAGAGTCCTGAGGCCCTCGCCGAGCACGAACACGTCATAGTCGTGCGTGATCTGCTGCGATGACCCGTAGTCGCTCGTCATGCGAGGGCGCAGCTCCATCATCGCCCGTCCGCCGAGACCGCGTTCGGGTCTGACGCGCAACCCGTCGAGGCTGTGCGTGCGGTTTCCGACGATGCTGGTGACGCTGACCACGCCCTCGTCGATCAGGCCGCCGAAGGCGACCGGGAACCGGGTGCGCTGCGCGAGCTCGCGCACTGCTCTGGCGACGAGCTCGGTCTCTGATTCCATCTCGGTCGATGTGCTCACGACTACCTACTTTCGGGGGTGACGGCGCTGTGTCCCCGTTTCGTAGCGTCGACCCTATCATTCGCCTGGCAATGCGGGGCGAGCCGCAGAACATGAGGCAAGGAGGCCCCATGACCGACCATCCGACGGCAGATTCGCCGGGAGCGATCGACTACATCGCTGTCGAGGAATCACCACGATTCCGCGAGCTGAAGAAGACGCAGCGCTCATTCATCTTCCCGCTCGCGGCATTCTTCCTCATCTGGTATTTCGTCTACGTCCTGCTCGCCGCCTTCGCGACCGAATTCATGTCGCAGAGAGTGTGGGGAGATATCACCGTCGGGCTGCTCATGGGGTTGGGACAATTCGTCACCACCTTCGCGATCACGATGGGGTACGTCGCATTCGCGAACCGGAGACTCGATCCGATAGCGACCGAGATCCGCGAAGAGCTCGAGAAGGCGCAGGCTGACGCATGAACCGCATTCACGCCGCCGCGGGGGAGATCGCGGTGGAGAGCAATCCTGTTCTCAACATCTCGATCTTCGTCGCCTTCGTGGCGGTGACACTGTTCATCGTCATCCGTGCGAGCCGGAACAACAAGACGGCGGCGGACTACTACGCCGCGGGCCGCTCGTTCACGGGGCCGCAGAACGGTTTCGCGATCGCCGGCGACTATCTGTCTGCGGCATCCTTCCTCGGAATCTGCGGTGCGATCGCGATCAACGGCTACGACGGATTCCTGTATTCGATCGGATTCCTCGTCGCCTGGCTCGTCGCACTGCTTCTCGTCGCCGAGCTGATGCGCAACACCGGCAAGTTCACGATGGCCGACGTACTGTCGTTCCGACTGAAGCAGCGGCCAGTGCGCATGGCGGCCGCGATCACCACGCTCGCAGTGTGCTTCTTCTACCTGCTCGCGCAGATGGCGGGAGCCGGCGGGCTGGTCTCCCTGCTGCTCGGAATCGACGGCCGACTCGGTCAGTCGATCGTGATCGCCGTCGTCGGCGTGCTGATGATCGTCTACGTCCTCATCGGCGGCATGAAGGGCACGACCTGGGTGCAGATCGTCAAGGCGTTCCTGCTCATCGGCGGTGCGATCGCGATGACGATCTGGGTGCTGGCGATCAACGGATTCAGCCTCAACACGCTGCTCGAGGCGGCTGTGGCGAATTCCGACAAGGGCGACGCGATCCTCGCGCCGGGACTGCAGTACGGAGCTAACCCCTGGGACTTCGTCTCTCTCGGCATGGCTCTCGTGCTCGGAACGGCGGGGCTCCCGCACGTGCTGATGCGCTTCTACACGGTCCCCACCGCCAAGGAGGCTCGTCGTTCGGTGGTGTGGGCGATCTGGCTGATCGGCGGCTTCTACCTGCTGACACTGGTGCTCGGCTACGGAGCAGGCGCGCTCGTCGGCGCGGACGTGATCGCGGCGGCACCCGGCGGGCCGAACTCGGCGGCGCCGCTGCTCGCCCTGTATCTCGGCGGGCCGGTCCTCCTCGGGTTCATCTCGGCCGTCGCCTTCGCGACCATCCTCGCGGTGGTGGCCGGACTCACGATCACGGCAGCAGCCTCGTTCGCGCACGACATCTATGCGAACGTGATCCAGAAGGGGAAGAAGGACTCGGCCGGAAACCCCGTCGAGCCGGATCCCAACGGCGAGGTGCGCGTCGCACGCCGAACGGTGGTCGTGATCGGCATCCTCGCGATCGTGGGCGGCATCGGTGCGCAGGGGCAGAACATCGCCTTCCTGGTGGCGCTCGCGTTCGCGGTCGCCGCCTCGGCGAATCTGCCGACGATCCTCTACTCGCTGTTCTGGCGACGGTTCAACACCCGCGGTGCGGTCTGGAGCATGTACGGCGGCCTCGCCGCGGCGATCATCCTGATCATCCTGTCGCCGGTGTTCTCCGGGTCGCCGACCTCGATGATCCCCGGGATCGACATCGTGCTGTGGCCGATGAACAATCCGGGAATCGTGTCGATCCCGCTCGGCTTCTTCCTCGGCTGGCTCGGGACGGTCACGAGCCGGACCAAGGAGTCGCCGCTCCTGGCGGCCGAGATGGAAGTGCGCTCGCTCACCGGTTTCGGGGCCGAGAAGGCCGTCGACCACTGAGCGGCCGATGACGCGAACGGGGACCCCGACGGCCTACTCGTCGGGGTCCCCGTGTGCGGTCAGCCGTGCGACTCGAGGTCGAGAAGGAACCTCTTGCGCTCGGGATGCGCGCCGTACTGACCCGTCGTGCCATCCGACCGCACCACGCGGTGGACGGGGACGACGATGGAGAAGGGACTGAGACGGCAGGCGGTGCCGACGGCCCGCGCGGCACCGGGGCGCCCGGCCAGCACCGCGACCTCCCCGTAGCTGATCGTCTCTCCCCATTCGATGGTGGTGATGGTCTGCAGCGCCGTGCGCGCGAACCCGTCGATGAGGCGCCAGTCGAGCGCCAGGTGATCGTGGAATCGCACCGGCGATCCACCGAAGTACGCGTCGAGGAGTTCGGTGACCTCGTCTGCCGCACCGGGGTCGGGTTCCGGGACGGCCCGGAGCTGGCTCGCGACGTTCTCGAGGAGCCAGGGAACCGATGGATCATTCGACTCCGAGAGGTCGAATCGGACGAGCCCCTCGTCGGAGAACACCGCGAGGGCGTCGCCGAACGGAGTCGGTGCGAAGTCATAGCGGAAGGTCATGCCTCCATACTGACCGGAGCGGGGGTCCGGGGGCCTCCCCACGAGCGCGACCGGGGGAGACCGCAACGACTCGTCGCTCGGGTGCAGAAGCAGTCCGCAGGGTCGTCGCTCCGCCCTCGAGCGGGCGGAAATACGGTGAAACCCGCCCGGGATACCGCCTGTGGGGCGAGGCGCGCTTAGTGTGTGAGGTGTGTGGCGACGTGAAGGCAAGGCTGCGGATGACGCAGCGACCGATGCCGCAGTGACCCTCGGCGAATCGCACGAGCCGGTCTCCGGTATCGGCATCGCGCATGCGGCAGAGGCCGAGCGCACTCGGCTGCGTGCGGAAGCTGCTGACCTCGGCGGCTCATCGCCGCTCGTGAACTTCCGCGACACGGTCGAATCCAGCATCGACATCTCGAAGGCCCACCCCGGCAGCCTTCCCCAGTTCATCACCGGCAAATCGACCCTGCTGTCGAACCTCTATCGCGACGAGGTCGGTCTGCGCACTGCGAGGCTCGCCGCCGAGCGGATCACGGCGAAGAACACCGAGCTGCGCACCGTTCGCGGCATCGAGGCGGTGCACCTCGCAGTCGGCGTCGCCGGCTGGCGCATCGGCGGGGCGGATTTCTCGGCGCCCGTGCTGCTTCGCCCCCTCGCCATCCGTCGGCACCACTCCGACTTCGAACTCAAGCTGCAGGGCGCGTTCGAGGTGAACCCCGAGCTCGTGCGCATCGCGCGTGAGCACTTCGGCATCACGATCGACGCCGCGGCTCTCGCCTCCCTCGCCTACGACGGCGGGATCTTCAAGCCGCAGCCCGTGATCGACAGCCTTCGGGCCACGACGCGGTCGATCGACACCTTCACGGTGCTGCCGCGGCTCGTGGTCTCGACCTTCGCCGATGTCGGCGGTGCCATGTCCCGCGACGGCGGGAGTCTGGACCACGTCGTGCTCAACGCTCTGGCCGGTCACGTCGGTGACCGCGAGCAGGTCTCGGCCCGCCGACCCGCGCCGCACCACACCGGACCGGACGACCGGGCGCCGGCATCCGACAATCTGCTGCTCGATGCGGATGCCGAGCAGGAGGCGCTCCTCGCCAGGATCGCCGCCGGACATTCGCTGACCGTCGCGACGCTCCCCGGCACAGGCGGCACACAGACCGTGATCAACGCGCTCGGCGAACTCGTGCGGGCCGGCAAGAGGGTGCTCGTCGTCTCGGCGCGACGGTCGACCCTCGACGGCGTGCGGCACCGTCTTGCGGGCATCGGCCTCGACAGCCTGGCGGTATCGCCCGCGAACGTGCGTCGGGACCTCGTCCGCGCGATCGGCCGGAACGAGAAGGCGACGGCTCCGAAGGTCAGCGACGTCGATGACGCTCTCGTGCGTCTCCGCACGGTGCTCAGGGATTATCGCAGCGCTCTCACCGCTCCGGTCGCGGGGACGAACTCGTCGGTGCTCGACGCCACCAGGCATCTCACGAGGCTCGCCTCCCTGCCCACCCCGCCGTCGACCACGGCGCGACTCAGCGCCGAGACCCTCCGCCGTCTCGCTGACGATCGCTCGTCGGCGGCAGCGGCGCTCGCGCAGGCCGCGCGCCTCGGCGAGTTCCGCTTCGGACCCGACGACTCGCCCTGGTACGGAGTCACGTTCTCGAGCACCGAGGCGGCGAAGTCGGCGCACCAGCTGGCAGCGCGTCTGCACTCCGACAGCGTGCCGGCCCTCCTCGAGCGCGGGTATGCCCTCATCGCCCAGACGCATATGCGCCCGTTCTCGACGATCGACGAGCTCGGTGAGTACCTGCGGCTGCTGCAGGGCATCCGCGACTCTCTCGACCGGTTCAGCCCCACCGTCTTCGAGCGTCCGCTGGGCGAGCTCATCCAGGCTCACGGATCGCGCCGCGACGCGCCCGCGATGTCCGGGGCGAACCGGCGTCGGCTGCGTCGCCTCGCCAAGGAGTACGTGCGCCCGGGCGTCCATGTCACCGAGATGCACGAGTCGCTGCTGCGCATCCAGGCGCAGCGCACCCAGTGGCAGCGGTTCGTGGAAGCCGGAGTGGCGCCCGAGGTTCCACTCGGGCTCGCCGACGTCCACTCCTCGTGGCAGCGCGTCACGGCTGAGCTCGCCGAGCTCGATGTCGCGCTCGGCCGCAGGGAACCGCTGTCGACGCTCCCCGTCGCCCGCCTCGTGCGCACTCTCGCCGGTCTCGCGGCGAAGTCCGACGTCTTCGACAACCTCGTGGAGCGCGCGCAGCTGCGCGATCGGCTGGCCGACCTCGGTCTCGAGCCGCTGCTCGCGGAGCTGTCCGTTCGCCACGTCGCCGAGTCGCGCGTGGGTGACGAGCTGGAGTTCGCCTGGTGGCAGACACTGCTGGAACGGGCTCTGCAGGAGGATCGAGCGCTGCTCGGTGCGAACACGGCGGTGGTCGACCGGCTCGAGCGGGACTTCCGTCTCGTCGACGAGGCGCACGCCGCGATGGCCGGTCCGTTGCTCGCCTGGCAGCTCGCGAACCAGTGGAAGATCGCCATCGTCGATGAGCCGCAGGAGTCGCAGAACCTCAGGCGTGCACTGAAGCAGCCGGCGACGACGACAGCCGAGATCGTGAGCTCCGCGCCCACCCTCGTCGGCGTGCTCGCGCCGGTCTGGATCTCGTCTCCCTACCTCGTGCCGCAGATCCCCGACTCCGTCGAGTTCGACACGGTGCTCCTCGTCGATGCGGCCGCGATCAACCTCGCCGAAGCGGCCCCGGCGATCCGCCGTGCCCGTCAGGTCGTCGCATTCGGCGATCCGGTCACTCAGCTTCCGACAGCGTTCCACGTCGCCGTGGACCCCGGCCCCGAATGGGAGCACGAGGTGCCCTTCGACTCCGTGTCGGTGTTCGAGCGCCTGTCCGAACTGCTTCCCGTGATGACCCTCACGCGCAGCTACCGCGCGGGCGGCGAGGACCTCGCAGAGCTCATCAACGACGCGTTCTACGGCGGCGAGATCGTCTCTCTGCCCTGGGCGGGCTCGTACCTGGGTCGCGGCAGCCTCACCGTCGACTACGTCGAAGGCGGCACCGGGGCGCCCGACCCCGTGTCGGGTGCGGTGGAGAGCCCCGAGGCAGAGGTCGCACGCGTCGTCACGCTGGTCGTGGAGCACGCCGTGCATCGCCCGGACGAGTCGCTCATGGTGGTCACCGCGAGCAGGCGTCACGCCGAGCGCGTGAGGGCCGCCGTCACCTCGGCATTCGCCGGGCGCTCCGACGTCGCCGACTTCGTCGGTCGCGACACGGCCGAGCCCTTCGCGGTGCTCACCCTCGAGGAGTCCGTGGCTGAGAGCCGCGACCGGGTGATCTTCTCACTCGGCTACGGCCTGACCAAGCACGGCCGAGTGCTCAGCGACTTCGGCGACCTGTCCACGCCGGATGGGGAGCGGCTGCTGACGGTCGGGATGACCCGCGCCCGCCGGTCCATGGTGATCGTCTCGTCGATCCGCCCCTCGTCGTTCGACGACGGCCGCCTCGAGTTCGGCGCCGCCACCCTGATGTCGATCCTCGGCGGCCTCGCCACCCGGGGACGCGACGCACGCCTGGAGGATCTCGCCGACCCGCTGACGCTCGCCCTCGCACGAGAGCTGCGCCGTCTCGGCGCAGCGGTCGACGTCGACTACCGCGGTCTGCTGCCGCTCGTCGCACAGCACAACGGCAAGGCCGTCGTCATCGAGTCCGACCCGGAGTCTCGTGGCGAGTCACTGCGCGAGGCCCTGCGGCTGCGCCCGAACGTGCTTCGCCGCCTCGGGTGGCATTACGTGCGCGTGCACGCCTTCGACCTCTACAGCGACCCCGTCACGGCGGCCACGCGCATCGCGGGAGTCTTGGGAATCTCGGCATCCGCGGCCCGAGCCGACAACGACACGCAGCCGATCGATCTCACCGACCCGCAGAATGACTGATCAGCCGGACTCCGGTGCCCCGCGGCAGAAGGTCGTGCGGGTCGCCGGATCGCGGCGTGCCCGGCTGACTCCCGTGCCGGGCACCGACACGGACCCGGATCGGGTCGTCCGGGAACCTCAGCGGACGACGGGCCCGAAGGGGCCCAACGACGACCGCCTGATGCAGGACGTGCCCCCGCACTACTGAGCACCGGCGGCTCAGGCGTGTTCGGGAGACGACGAAGCGCACGGCCCGAATCGGACCGTGCGCTTCGCGGTGCGGACTGCGAGTCAGCTGCGCGGCTTGTTCCCGGCGAGCAGGTCGCGGATCTCGACGAGCAGCTCGGCCTCGGTGGCGGCCGCCGGCTCTTCCTCCGGCTGCTCGGCCGCGGTGCCCTTGCGCGCCTCGACGTGGGCCTTGAACGTGTTCATCGGCAGCACGAACACGAAGTACACCACCAGAGCGACCGAGAGGAAGCTGATGATCGCCGAGATGAGATCGCCGATGGGGAACGTGACGGTATCTCCGTAGATGCTCTGCACCTGCGGTCCGAAGTTGCCCGTCGCATCCGCCTTGAAGAACAGCGAGACGAGCGGGGTGATGATGCTGTTCACCACGGCGGTGACGATCGCCGTGAACGCGGTGCCGATGACGACCGCGACCGCGAGGTCGATCACGTTGCCGCGGAGGATGAAGTCCTTGAAACCTTTGAGCATGGATGCCTCCGGGGAGTCGATAGGGGTCAGGAAGAAGATGTGCTGGTCGACGCGGGGGCCGGGGTCGTGGTCTTGGCCGGCTCCGCCTTCGATGATGCCGGGGCGGATGCGGAAGAGCCGGAGCCCGCTCGCGAGTCGGTGCGATAGAAGCCGGATCCGTTGAACGTCACGCCGATGGATCCGTACTGCTTGCGCAGCTCGCCGCCGCATTCGGGGCAGACGGTGAGGGCGTCGTCGGAGAAGCTCTGCACGGCGTCGAAGGCGTGACCGCACGAACGGCAGGCATAGGCATAGGTGGGCATTGCGATCCTCGCGGGTCAGCGTCGCGTGGGCGACAGGTGGAGGGTCTGCGTGGGAGTCACGACGCCGGTGACCGGCTGGTCGTGAACCTCCCTCGGCAGGAAGTCGAGTACCTCGGAATCATAGATGACTGCGTAGACCGGAGGGCACTTCTCCATCGAACCGATGGTCTTGTCGAAGTACCCGCGCCCCCAGCCCATGCGCATCCCGGTGCGGTCGACGGCCGCGGCGGGGATCACCATCAGGTCGACATCGTTGACGGCGATCGGACCGAGCACCTCGCCGGTCGGCTCGGGAAGCCCGAAGAGGCCTTCCGCGACGTCGTCGTCATCGGTCGCCACGGCCCAGTCGAGAAGGCCGTCGGCCCGTGTCACAGGAAGCAGGACCCGGATGCCGCGGCGCACCGCGCCGGTGACGAACTCCCGGGTGCCCGGCTCGGTCGTGGTCGAGAGGAAGCATGAGATCGACCGGGCGCCGAGCGCGTCGACCAGCTCGTCGAGGCGCTGCGTGATGGCGGATGCCGCGGCCTCCCGCTGCGAGTCGCTCAGCAGCTGGCGGCGTTCGCGGAGCTCGGCGCGAAGCGCGCGCTTCTCATGCTCTACGTCGTGGGACATGGCTCCGAGTCTACGGCGGCATCCCCACTAGGCTGGGTGGATGGGTATACGGAAGATGAAGGCTGTCATTCCTGCTGCCGGTCTGGGAACGCGTTTCCTGCCGGCGACGAAGGCGATGCCGAAGGAGATGCTGCCGGTCGTCGACAAGCCGGCGATCCAGTACGTCGTCGAAGAGGCCGCCAGCGCCGGGATCGATGACATCCTCGTCATCATCGGCCGCAACAAGAACGCGATCTCCAACCACTTCGACTCGGTCCCCGAGCTCGAAGTCAAGCTGATGGAGAAGGGCGACACGGGGCGTCTCGAGCGCGTCATCCATTCGAGCGACCTCGCCGACATCCACTTCGTCCGTCAGGGTGAGCCCAAGGGACTCGGTCACGCGGTGCTGCGTGCCCGCACGCACGTCGGCGACAGCTCCTTCGCCGTGCTCCTCGGCGACGACCTCATCGACGAGCGCGACCAGCTGCTCACCGAGATGATCGCCGAGCACGAGCGCAGCGGCGCCGCGGTGATCGCCCTCATGGAGGTCGACCCCGCGAGCATCCACATGTACGGCGCCGCCGCCGTCGAGGACATCGAGGGATCGGATGCCGTGCGCGTCACCGACCTCGTCGAGAAGCCCGCACCCGAGGACGCGCCGTCGAACCTGGCGATCATCGGCCGTTACGTCCTGCCCGCCTCGATCTTCGAGGTGCTCGAGCGCACCGAACCCGGCAAGGGCGGCGAGATCCAGCTGACCGACGCGCTGCAGGAGCTGGCCACCAGTGCCGACGGCCCCGGTGTGGTGGGCGTCATCTTCCGTGGACGCCGGTACGACACCGGCGACCGCGTCGACTACATCAAGGCGATCGTCCAGCTCGCCTCCGACCGCGACGACCTCGGCCCCGAGCTGCGGCCGTGGCTCAAGGAGTTCGCGGAACGCCTCTAGGCGTCGACGCGGCGTCGGGAGCGCGCGGATGGATCAGGCGACGGGGATGCGGCATGGTCCCATCGAGTTGCGCCTCGTGCGCTCTCGGGATGCGAGGGCTCTTCAGCACGAGCTGTTGAGCAATCGCTCCTGGCTGCAGCCGTGGGAGGCCACCGTCCCGTACGGATCGGTCTCGTTCGACATGCGACTCAGCATCCGCCGTCTGCTGCAGCAGTACCGCGACGGCGCGGGCTATCCGTTCGTCATGGAGTACGAGGGTGAGATCGCCGGGCAGCTCAACGTGTGGGGAGTCGCCAGGGGGTCGTTGTGCTCGGCGACCATCGGGTACTGGGTGAGCGAGCGCTTCGCCGGCAAGGGCATCACGCCCACAGCCGTCGCGCTCGCCACTGATGCCTGCTTCACCGAGTATGCGCTGCACCGCATGGAGATCTGCATCCGGCCCGAGAACGTCGCGAGCCTGAGGGTCGTGCAGAAGCTCGGCTTCCGCTACGAGGGGCTGCGTCGCCGTTACATCCACATCGACGGCGACTGGCGGGATCACTACGCGTTCGCCCTCACTCGCGAGGATGTGCCGCAGGGCGTGCTGGCCCGGTGGCTGAACGGCGAGGTGCCTCCGGACGCCGCGACGATCCCGCCGTCGGACCGTTTCGCGCTCTGACACGCCGCTGACTTCAGAACTCCTCGCGACACACGCTCCGACTGAGCGTCGTGACCAGCGATGTTCCCGTACCGTTGTCGACATGGACGGGCCGGTGCTGAGCGGGGGAGTGATAGTCCTCGTCGCTGTGCTCCTGTGGATGCTCTACCTGCTGCCCTCCTGGCGTGGGCGCTTCCAGTACGACGCCGCGGAGCGCAACGCCGTCAGACTGAACCAGGCCCTTCGGGTGCTGGCCGAGACCAGCGAGACCCCCGGCGAGGTCCGTCTCGAACTCAACGCGCGGACTGCCCTCGCGCAGCAGAAGCTCGCGAAGCGCCTGCAGTCCGAGAAGGAAGCCGCGGAGCTCATGAAGCTCCGCGAAGAGCTGGCTGCCACGAGGGCTGATCCCGTCATGCGACAGGCCCGCGCGCGTCGCCGCGTGCGCATCGTCGCCACCTCGACCCTGCTTCTCGGTCTCGTCGTCACCGGGCTCGGCGTGTGGCAGCTGATCGCGCTTCAGGCGCAGCTGCTGCTCTGGGTCGGCGGGTCGATCATCGTCGTCGCCGGCTTCGCCCTGCAGCGCATGTCGGCTGTCGCCGCCCGTGCCGCCCGGCGTTCGGTGCGCGTCGTCGAGCAGCCCGTGCAGAGGGCAGAGCCCGAACTGCACGATCAGGGCCCGGCGACATGGACTCCGCGTCCGCTGCCCGAGCCGCTGGTGTCGGTCGCAGGCTCGCGCGCGCAGGTGGCGAGAGCGGAGCTGGATGCGCAGGAGAAGCGCCGCGCTGCGGCTCGTCTCGCCGAGCTTCGTGAGCGAGCGGAGCGCATGGCGCCCGCCGCACCCGTGCAGATTCCCGCGGCCTCGCAGGCCGCCGCGTCTCCGTTCGCGAAGATGGGATACGTCGACGACGCGGAGATCGAGGCGCATGTGCGCGACCTCCTCGCGAAGCGTGCAGCGGGCTGATCCTCGCGGCACGAGAGGGTCTTCGAGCGTGATAGCGTAGAAGACGTCAGGGCCTATGGCGCAGTTGGTAGCGCGCCTCGTTCGCATCGAGGAGGTCAGGGGTTCGAATCCCCTTAGGTCCACCGACGAGAAAGACCCCCGAGCATCGCTCGGGGGTCTTTCTTCTGTCTACTGTGCGCGTGCGCGGAGACGGCGACCGATCGCGTGGTCGCAGAGGGCGGCGGCACCCGCGCCCACCGCGTAGGCGACGAGGTCGCGCGCATCGAATCCGACGCCCAGGACGAGCCGCACCGGCCAGAAGGCCTCGGACCAGATCGCCGGCAGACCGGTGAGCTGGAAGCACTCGATCAGCATGCACAGCGCCGCGGCGCTCGCACCCACGATCCAGGCCGGGGCTCGCGGGAGCACGATCGCGATGACGACGTAGATCATCACCGCATAGAGGGCGTCGCCGAGTGCGTCCGCGATCGGACCCCGACCGGCGAGGTGTGTGACGAGACCGGCCGCGACGACCAGGACGGCGACGACGACCAGTGCCCGGCGACGCGCACTGACGTGCGCGTCGCCGGGTGTGACCGACTGCATCCGCCGCTCCCGCTGTCTCGCCTACTTCCGGTTCGCGCGGTAGTAGGAGAGCAGCGCCTTCGTGGAGGCGTCCTGCGCGTCGATGGCCGCCTCGTCCCCGCCGATGGCCGGAGCGATCTGCATCGCGAGCTGCTTGCCCAGCTCGACGCCCCACTGGTCGAACGAGTTGATGCCCCAGATCGTGCCCTGCGTGAACGTGATGTGCTCGTACAGGGCGATCAGCTGACCGAGCACCTGCGGTGTCAGCGCGGGTGCGAAGATCGAGGTCGTCGGGCGGTTGCCGGCGAACGTGCGTGCCGCGACGAGCGCTGCGGTGGTTCCCTCGGCCTCGACCTCTGCGGCGGTCTTGCCGAAGGCCAGAGCCTTCGTCTGCGCGAGGAAGTTCGCCAGGAACAGCTCGTGCACGTCCTGCCCGCCGTCGGTCAGAGGGTAGGCCGGGTTCACGAACGCGATGAAGTCGGCCGGAATCAGCCGGGTGCCCTGATGGATGAGCTGGTAGAACGCGTGCTGGCCGTTGGTTCCGGGCTCTCCCCAGAACACCTCGCCGGTGTCGGTGGTGACCGGGGTGCCGTCCCAGCGGACCGACTTGCCGTTGGACTCCATCGTCAGCTGCTGCAGGTAGGCCGGGAACCGGCTCAGCTGCTGTGCGTAGGGCAGCACCGCATGCGACTGCGCGCCGTGGAAGTTGACGTACCAGACGTTGAGCAGACCCATCAGCACCGGGACGTTGCGCTCGAGAGGCGTGGTGCGCACGTGCTCGTCGACCGCATGGAAGCCGGCCAGCAGATCGCGGAAGGTGTCGGGTCCGAGCGCGATCGCGAGCGACAGGCCGATCGCGGAGTCGACCGAGTAGCGGCCGCCGACCCAGTCCCAGAATCCGAAGGCGTTCGCCGGATCGATCCCGAAGGCCGCGACCTTGTCGAGCGCGGTCGACACCGCCACGAAGTGGTGCGCGACGGCGTCGGTGCGGGCGTCCTCGTCGTCGGAGATGGCTCCCGAGGCCTGGAGTCCGGCCCACAGCCAATCGCGCGCCAGGCGGGCGTTGGTGAGCGTCTCGAGGGTGGTGAAGGTCTTGGACGCGACGATGAAGAGGGTCGTCTCGGGGTCGAGGTCCGCGGTCTTCTGCGCGAGGTCGGTGGGATCGATGTTCGACACGAACCGCGCCTCGATCCCGGCATCCGCATAGGGCTTGAGCGCCTCGTAGACCATGACGGGCCCCAGGTCGGAGCCGCCGATGCCGATGTTGACGACGTGGGTGACGCGCTTTCCGGTGATGCCGAGCCACTCTCCGGAGCGAACTCTGGTGGCGAAAGTGCTGAGTGCGTCGAGCACGGCCTGCACGTCGGCATCCACGTCCTGTCCGTCGACGACGAGCGCGGGGGAGGAGTCGGCCGGTCGACGCAGTGCCGTGTGCAGCACGGCGCGGTCCTCGGACGTGTTGAGGTGGCTTCCCTGGAGCATCGCGGCGTATCGCTCGGCGACTCCCGTCTGCTCGGCGAGGCGCAGAAGCGCTGCGAGAACGTCGTCGGTGACGAGGTTCTTCGACAGGTCGACGTGGAGGTCTGCGAGCGGGAACGAGAATCGCTCCGCACGGTCGGCATCGGCGGCGAACCAGCCTCGCAGATCGGCGGTGATCGACTCGCGCAGCGCGGCGAGTTCGGACCAGGCGGGAGTGAGTGTCGGATCAACAGGAGCGGTCATGGATCCACGGTACTGCCGCACGCGACGTCGTGACCCCGTGATGACGTCCGGCCTCGCTCTAGGATGGGGGCGATGACCGACACAGCGCCCACGACGACCTCGGAGCGGAGGCTGCGGCGCGAGATCGGCCGCCGGCTCGTGCGGGCTCCGCTCGCGTGGGGAGTGCTCCTGCTGGTGGCCGCGACGGTGTGGACGATCGCGGGCGACGACCTGAGCTTCTTCCCGTTCCTGCTCATGCTGCTCGGCGGCTGGAGCATCGCCTTCTCCTTCGTCAACGCGACGATGGACATGCGCCCGGTGCGCGCCGGCGTCGCCGTGCACCTCGGTGTCGCCGTGGTGCTGACGGCTGTGATGATCGTCGTGATCGACGCCGGGAGCGAGCTGCTCTCCGGCCTGGCCGAACCCGTGCGGGCGGTCATCGTCGTGCTGCAGATCGCCGCCGGTCCCGCCGCGGGATGGATCTGGCTGGGCCTTCTGTCGCGCGTCACAGACCGCATCGGACGGCGTGATGCCCTCAGGCGCCCGTCTCCTGTCGCACCCGAATGGGAGCGTGACGAGAACGGCGACGGATCCCACGTCCAGTTCTCCGCCATCGACCTGCGCATGCGGGCGCTGACGGTCGCCATCGTGGCGGTGGTCCTCGTCGTCGGCACCGCGGGCACCGTGCTGCTCATCGCATTCGACGACGCGGTGATGCACATGGGCGCCCGCCTCGCGATCATCCTCACGGGCGCGGTCGTCGGACTGCCGGTCTATCTGACGCTCCGCGCCGTGCTGAGGCGACGGACGCTGTCCTGCAGGGTCGCGTTCGGCGACGACGACCTGCGCATCCGCGCCGGAGACGCGACCCACCGCATCCCCTTCCGGCAGCTGCAGCACCTCGTCTGGCGGACGCGATCGGACTACGCCCGCATCGAGGTGCGCGGCGCGGGCGTCGATCTCTCGCTGATCACCGGGCTCGCGAAGCCGCCGTCGGGCCGCACGGCCGAACTGCCCGCGCTTCCGCGTCGGGTCTTCCGACGACTCGAGCTCGCAGGGCTCGACGTGGAGCGTTCGCGCCGTGATGAGGTTGTGACGTTCTCGCCGCGCCAGAGCGCGCACGCGAGTACACGATGACACGCGCGTCGGGGTACGGTTTCCTTCATGGGAAGACTGCGATATGACGGCACTTCGGAGCCGATCCTCATCGACGACGAGACGCTCGCTCATCTGAAGGTCATCGTCGGCACGAAGCTCCGTCGCCAGGAGAGCTTCATGATGACCTGGCATCCTCGCGAAGGCGGCGACCCCGGCCGTCTCACCGTCTGGATGCACCCGGCGATCCCGCTGCAGTTCCTCTTCACCTCTCCGGACCCGCACAACATCGAGAAGGCGCGCATCGAAGAGATGATGCGCGCTCTCAACGCGACTGGCGAGCTCGTGATCGACGACTACGTGCAGCCGAAGGCTGACAGCGGGAGCGCGTCGAAGTCCTGAACTACTCCGCGGGGTATCCGTCCGCCTGGAGACTGCGGGCCAGGTGCACGGCATTGCGCACTGCCGTCGCCGTGGCCTGCGCGACCTTCTCAGGGGTCGTGGAGAGATCCTTGTAGTCGACGGTCTGCATCGCCTCGCCGTTCCAGTAGATCGACGACTGGGCGGGCAGCGAGTACCCGACGTCGTTCAGCGCCTGGAACAGGATCGCGGCGATGTGGTGTGCTCCATCCTCGTTGCCGACGATTCCGGCGATCGCGACCTTGTCGAAGAGGATCGGTCGGCCCGCATCGTCGGTCTCGCTCAGTTCGGCGTCGAGGCGTTCCAGCACCCGCTGCGCGACGCTCGAGTGCTGGCCCATCCAGGTGGGGGTCAGGAACACGAGGATGTCGGCCGCCAGCACCTGCTCGCGCAGAGTCGGCCATTCATCGCCTTCGCCCATGTCGGTCTCGACGCCGGGGCTGATCGAGTGATCGACGGCGCGCACCAGCTGGCCGGCGACTCCGTGCTCCGCGAGAGCTTGCAGGATCTGGGACCCCAGGAGGTCGCTGCTCGATTCCGCGGGAGACGGCTTGAGGGTGCAGGAGATGGCGAGGGCAGTCAGTCGTGTGCTCATCCCTGCACGCAATCACCCCCGCGGGCGATCGCCCAGGGGGTTCCGTCGCTGCCGCGTGTGCGCTAGGCGGTATCCTGGATGACGGCCGCTACGACAGGAGATCCCGTGATCCTCAGCTTCATCTTCTTCATGATCCTCTTCCTCGGAGGCATCTGGCTCATGGGGCTCGCGCAGTCGCTCGAGGACTTCCAGGCGATCGTCTTCATCGCCGGCCTGCTCATCGTGAGTCTGTCGCTCGCGTTCGTGATGCGCGCCAGCGGCTCGGCCACCCGTCGCAAGGACAACTGGTCGGGCAACGCCACCGAGTAGTCAGGCGCGTCTGGCCAGCCTCGCCTCGAGGTTGGCCTTCACCGCGGGCCACTCGGGCTCGATGATCGAGAACTCGACGCTGTCGCGCAGCGCGCCGTTGCGGTATCGGCTCATCGCGCGCATGACACCGTCCTGCTTCGCTCCCAGACGTTCGATCGCCGCCCGCGACTGGAAGTTGACCCACTGCGTCGTCAGGCCCACACGGAACACGCCGAGGTCCTCGAACGCGTGCCGGAGCAGCAGCAGCTTCGACTCGGCGTTGGTGCCGGTGCCGTGGGCCGACGGGCGATTCCAGGTGTAGCCGATGTGCAGCCGGGGGACGTCGGCCTCCAGGTCGTAATAGGACGTGAGGCCGAGGATCCGTCCTTCGGCGTCGAACGCGGTGAACGGGATCATCCCACCGGTCTCGATCAGGCCGATCCGACGGTCGATCTCGGCGGCGAGCCCGTCGGGGGAGGGCACCGAGGTGTACCACGCCTGCTTCCACAGCTCACCCTCGAGCAGCGCATCGAGGAGGCCGTCGTGATGAGTCGTCTCCAGAGGTCGGAGTTCGACGAGGCGGCCGGTGAGGGTGATCGGGGCCGGAGTGGTGCGGAAGGTCATGCAGCCATTCAATCAGCGCCGCGCCCGGCGCCATGTCACACGATCGGGGCGCGATGCTCCCACTGGCCCCGCCCCATCCTCGCGCCGACGTACGTGGTGTCCCCGACGCGACGCAGCAGCCGTCGATATGCGGTCACGAGCTCGACGGTCACTCCCAGCTCGAAGGCGAGGCTGGCGGGGTGGGTGCCTCGCGCTCTCTCGGCCTCGGCGTACGCGTCGGCGTCGATCAGCAGTCGGGCCGCCCACTCATCTGCTCGGCGCTCCTGTCGCGCGCGGATCGACGAATCCGCTGTGGGGGTGTGACCGAGCATCGCGTGCCCGAGCTCGTGCGCGATCACGCTGGATGTGGCCCTCGCGCTGAGACCGGGGGTGACCCGGATGGTCGCGGTGTGCGGTTCGTAGCCGCCGGGGCGCCGACCTCGACGTTCGATGAGGTGCAGCCCGTTCTCTTCGAGCAGGCGAAGGAGGGCCTCCATGATCCTCCTCGCCGGGTGGTCGTCAGTCGTAGAGATCGTCGGTGTCGTCAGCGTGCGCGAGAGGAGACTCGAACGCGACTTCGGATTCATCCTGGCGTCGACCACGGACATCGGTGCGGGGGTGCAGGGCGGTGATCGTGGCGCCGCCGCGGAAGCCCTCGGAACGGAGCCGCTCTTCGGCACGCGTGATCACCACGTGCGGTGCGATGTCGAGGGCCGCGCTGACCGCGTACAGGATGGGAACCGGGATCGAGCGCTTGCCCGTGACGTAGTTGTCGAGAGCGCTCCTCGCGATGCCGACCTCGCGCGCCATCGCGGCGATGCTGCTTCCGGCGGCGGCGATCTCGGCGCGGAGCTGGCGGCCTACCGCCGCATTGAACTGCTCGCCCGGTGTCTTCACGTGAGTCACGATAGCACCGGCATGAAGCCAGGATGCCGTCATACTGGTGCGCTGAACGCTTGTCGCACCCCGTATGCGGCGATACTGTCTATGAATGACGACAGATGTGCGACGTGCGGTGGCGAATGCGATCGAAGAAGAACTGCGTCGCGGGGGCCGGGACACACCCTGGCTCTCCGATCGAGCGGGAATCGCCCGCGCAGCGCTCCGCAGGAAGCTCGCGGGTGAGGCCGACTTCACCGTGGCTGATCTGGCCGACATCGCGCAGGCGCTCGACATATCGGTCGCACGGCTCACGCCCTGACCGCACTAGCGTGGGGGTATGAAGACCATCCCCTTCGGATCCGCCACAGCCCCCGCCGTCGTCGCCGGAATGATGCGCATCGATGACAAGGATGATGCGCAGATCCGTGAACTGTACGACACCGCCCGCAGCGCCGGCATCGACTTCTTCGATCATGCCGACATCTACGGCGGCAGCATGCACTTCTGCGAAAGCCGCTTCGCCGATGCGCTGGGCCTGACGGCCGCCGAGCGCGACGAGATCGTGCTGCAGACCAAGTGCGGCATCCACCCCGCCGAGGGCACGTTCGACTTCTCATACGAGCACATCGTCCGCCAGGTCGAGGGGTCGCTCGCGGCGCTTCGCACAGACCACATCGACGTTCTCCTGCTGCACCGCCCCGACGCGCTGGTCGAGCCCGAGGAGGTCGCCAGGGCGTTCGACGAGCTCGAGGCCGCAGGCAAGGTCCGCTCGTTCGGCGTCTCGAACCACACGCCGCGGCAGATCGACCTCCTGCGCACCGCGGTCACTCAGCCCCTGGTCGCCAATCAGCTGCAGCTGTCGATCACGCACGCGCCGATCCTCGCGCAGCCGGTCGCCGCGAACATGGCAGGCGAGGACCAGAGCATCGTCCGCGACGGCGGAGGCATCGTCGAGTACTGCCGCATCAACGGCATCACGATCCAGGCGTGGTCGCCCTTCCAGGGCGGCTTCTTCACGGGGGTGTTCCTCGGCAACCCCGAGTATGCCGAGCTCAACGCCGTGATCGATCGGCTGGCTGCGTCGTACGCGGTCGCACCGATCGCGATCGCGACGGCGTGGATCACGCGTCACCCCGCGAAGATGCAGGTCGTGCTCGGAACCACGACCCCGCAGCGGGTGCAGGATGCCGCTGCCGGCGCCGACATCGAGCTCACGCGCGCCGAGTGGTACGAGCTCTTCCGCGCGGCGGGTCACCTGCTCCCGTAGCAGGCGCGCGAGACGCGGGCGTCGTCTACCCTGAACACATGCCGTTCCTGTTCTCGCTCCTCGTCATCGCGCTGATGATCGGCGCGCTGGTCGACATCATCCGCCGAGACGACGCGCAGGTGAGATTCCTGCCGAAGATGGCGTGGATCATCATCGTGATCCTCCTGCCGCTGATCGGCGGTCTGCTGTGGTTCGCGATCGGCAGGGAGTACTCGGAGGCGGGTCTGCGGCTGCCCCGGATGCGGCCGGCTGCGCGCCCTGCGACCCGCCGAGCCGAGCCACGCCAGGCCCCGCCGGTCGACGCTCGCAGCACGGAGCAGCAGATCGCGGATCTCGATCGTGAGATCGAGGAGTGGCGGCTGCGTCAGGAGATCGAGAAGCGTCGGCGAGACGGCGGCGACGCGTCGTCGAGCGGGGCCGCGGACGCGTCGAGCTAGCCGACGCGCTCGAGATCGAAGGACTCCCGCAGGGCGTCTTGGAGGTGGGGATACGCGAACTCGAACCCGGCGAGCGTCAGCTTCTCGGGGATGACCCACCGGCTCTTGAGGATCAGCTCGGTCTCGGTGCGGATGCCGATGGCGCCGAGCTCGAGCATCCACCGAGGCATCGGCGGACCGACGCGCACCTCCAGCAGCCGCCGCACGGTGGCCATGAAGTCGGCGTTGTCGGTCGGATTCGGAGATGCGGCGTTCACGGGCCCGTCGAGGGTCGGCGTGACCTCGAGGAAATCGATGATGCGGGCGACGTCCTCGACGTGCACCCAGCTGAACCGCTGCCGTCCGCGGCGTGCGCCGGGGCGGTGGCCCGTGCCCGCGGCGCGGCGTGCGCGGCTGATCGGCCAGCGCCCGTCGTGCTGCGCCCCTCCGAGGCCGAGTCGTGCCAGGTTCTTCAGCGGGCCGAGCACGCCGCCGTGGCCGAGCACGATCGCACTGCGCAGGGCCACCCGCCGCGTCCGGGGGAGGTCGTCCGCGAACAGCGCGCGCTCCCACGCCTTGGCCACCTCGACGGAGAACCCCGTGCCGATCTCGCCCGACGACTCGGTCATCGGACGCTCTTCGGCATGACGGTAGATGGTCGCCGTCGAGGAGTTGACCCACAGTGGGGGAGGATTCGCGGCCTTCGCGATGGCGGAGCTCAGCGACGAGGTCGTGTCGAGCCGCGAGCGGAAGATCGCGGCGCGGTTCTCGGGCGTATAGCGGCAGTTCACGCTCTTGCCCGCCAGGCCGATCACGAGCGACGCACCGTCGACGGCCCGATCGATCGCCGCCTGGTCTCCCCAGGAGATGTCGGCGCCGGATCGCGAGACGGTGATCACCTCCCGCCCCGCTGACCGCAGACGGGGGATCAGGTACTGCCCCATGAAGCCGGTCGATCCGCCGATCACGACGGGTCCTGCGGAGAGGGGCATCGGATCCGTCACGGGGTCTCGCTCTCGATCGCGTACTCGAAGAATCCCGTGTACTCGTAGACGCGGCCGAGCAGCGGGGCGTCGATGGTCATGTTCACGTGGTGCCTCTCGCGCTGTTCGTCCCAGCGCTCGACGAGACCGATGCGCGGACTCAGGAAGCGCGGAGCGGTGATGCGCAGCCGCCCGAACCGCATCCCGACCCGGCGGATGGTCAGCACGACGGCACCGTCACGCACGTCGATGTCGAAGGTCGTGACGACCGTGCGATGGGGGCCGATCTCGTTGCGGAGGATGCGGTTCGCGCCGAGGGAGACGACGTCGGGCATGACCCAGGTGCGTCCTGGGAGATCGAAGTGCCTGACTGCCAGCGCCTCGCCCGCGACCGTGCGGTTCTCGATGCGGAACGGGACGTCGTGCTCCCATCCGGCGAACGCGACTCCGAGGGATTCCGCGATGCGGAACACCGGCCACAACCAGCGATGGCGCGAGCCCGCGCTCGTGAACACGCCCGTGCCGACTCCGACATGCCCGTCGGGGATGGTGCGGAAGTACCAGGCGGTCTTCGGGTGGAGTTCCGAGATGCGCTCGCCGAGCGCGCGCTCGTAGGGCGACCGTCGATCAGTGCCGGGTGCTGTCACACCCCCACCCTAGCGAGAGGTCGGACGCAGCAGTCGATCGAGCAGGGCGAGCGCCTCATGCTGCGGCGCGGTGTCGTCGAGGAGCCACTGCGTCTGCAGGCCGTCGGAGGCGGCCACGACCAAGGCGGCGACGGCCTCGGCATCCACGTCCTCGCGTATGAGACCCGTGTCCTGCTGCTCTCGCACGAGCGCGGCCATGTCCGTGCGCAACCGCGCGAAGCGCGTCGTCGCGAACTCGCGGGCAGCCGGGTGCCCGTCTTCGAGTGCGGTCGCGACGAGCATCGAGTAGAGCTGGACGAGCCCGGGGACCTCGCGGTTGGTGCGCGCCGACTCGATCATCCGCTCGACCGGGGTCGCCTCGGCCGGGAGGGCGTCGGGCTGCTGGCGACCGGGCGCCGTGCTCTCCTGGTAGACCGCGACGAGCAGCTCCTCCAGCGACCCGAAGTAGTGGGTGAGGGCCGCGTGAGTGACGCCGACGGCACTGGCGATGGAGCGGAGGCTCGTGCGGTCGGCTCCGCGTGCGGCGAAGACCTCGATGGCGCGATCGAGGATCTCCTGGCGACGGGCGATGCCCTTCGCGTAGGCACCGCGCTGCCGCGGGCGATCCTGATCCTGACTCATGAGGCGAGTCTACAGATTGAAAACTTCCGCGCGGAGGTATTTGGTGATAGCGTGCTCGGACAGACGGGTGAAGGCAGCCCGCACGTCACCGACGACCGAAGGAGACCCCGTGGCGATTCAGACTTCCATCCAGCTGTTCACGATCAAGGATCAGCTCGAGACCGACCTCGAAGGCTCGCTGAAAGAGGTGGCCGCCAGAGGCTTCACCGCCGTCGAGCCCTACGACTTCGTGCGCCGGGCTCAGCCGCTCGCCGACGCCCTGTCTGCGGCGGGCCTGACCGCTCCCTCCGGCCACGCATTCCTCGCCTCCGAGTCGTTCGTCAACCCGGACGGCAGTGGAACCACTCTTCCGGTGCCGTCGCCCGCCGAGGTGTTCGCCGCGGCGAAGGTGCTCGGCATGGGCACCGTCATCGACCCCTACACGGAGCCCGCGCGCTGGGAGTCGATCGAGCAGATCGAGGAGACCGCGCGCCTGCTCAACGAGGCGGCCGCCGTCGGCGCGACCGTCGACGTGCGCGTCGGCTACCACAACCACGCCCATGAGCTCGAGGCCGTCTTCGACGGCGTCACCGGACTCGAGGTGCTCGCCGGCCTGCTCGACGAGCGAGTCGTGCTCGAGGTCGACCTCTACTGGGTCGCACGCGGCGGAGTCGACCCGGTCGCCCTGCTGCAGCGCCTCGGGGACCGCGTGATCGCGGTGCACGCCAAGGACGGCACGCTCGATCCCGCGCTCCTGAGCGCCTACCCGCCCGCCGATCAGGTGGCAGCCGGCGAGGGCACCGTGCCGCTCATCGAGGCCATCGCGGCCGCCCCCGCTCTCGAGCTCGCGATCGTCGAGTTCGACCACTTCGACGGCGACCTCTGGGATGCAGTCGAGCGCAGCCGCGTCTACCTCGACGAGAAGGTCGCCGGCTGATGGCGATCGGGAACGGACCCGTCGGCGTCGGGATCATCGGCGCGGGCAACATCAGTGACCAGTATCTGTCGAACCTCACGACCTTCCCCGACGTGCGCGTGATCGCCGTCGGCGATCTGCTCGAGGACCGCGCGAAGGCGCAGGCCGAGAAGTACGGCGTTCCTCGCGCGGGCGGTGTCGAGCTCGTGCTGAACGACCCCGAGATCGACATCGTCGTGAACCTGACGATCCCCGCCGTGCACGTCGAGGTGTCGGAGGCGATCCTCGCCGCCGGCAAGCACGTGTGGACGGAGAAGCCGATCGGCGTCAGCCGCGACGAGTCGCAGCGCCTGCTGCAGCGGGCGGAGGCCGCCGGTCTCCGTGTCGGCGTCGCCCCCGACACCGTGCTCGGACCCGGCGTGCAGACCGCGAAGCGCGCGATCGCCCGCGGCGACATCGGTCGTCCCCTCTTCGCCCAGACCACGTTCCAGTGGCAGGGGCCGGAGATCTTCCATCCGAACCCCGCGTTCCTGTATGCCAAGGGTGCGGGTCCGCTGCTCGACATGGGGCCGTACTACGTCTCGGCGCTCGTGCACGTGTTCGGTCCGGTGGCGGCCGTCGCAGCCCTCGGACTCCAGGGTGCTCCGACGCGCACGGTGCAGGTGGGAGAGCTCGCCGGACAGGAGTTCCCGGTCGAGATCCCGTCGACGCTGAGCGTGCTGATGGACTTCGAGCAGGGCGGACAGGCGCAGAGCCTCTACAGCACCGACTCACCTCTGCTGCGCCAGGGCATCGTCGAGATCACGGGCACCGAGGGCACGATCGTGATCCCCGACCCCAACACGTTCGGCGGACCGATCACGATCACGCGACCGCTGTCCCGCGTGTTCGTGCCGCCGGAGCCGACCGTGCAGGACGTCGTCGACGTCGAGCAGGAGGGCGTGCTCTCGGGACGCGGCGTCGGTCTGCTGGACATGGCGCGGTCGATCGCCGCCGGCCGGACGCATGTCGCCACGGGGGAATTCGGCTATCACGTGCTCGACACGCTGCTGTCGATCGAAGAGGCCGCCGAATCGCGCAGCTTCGTGCAGGTCGAGAGCACGATCGACGAGGTGGGCTCGCTGGATGCCGACTTCGATCCCTTCGAGGCGACTCTCTGAGGTCAGCCGGTGTGGCGGCGGCGGTGCGGTCAGCGCGCCTTCGTCGCCACATAGCGGTCGACGTTCGCGGGTGAGAGCACCTCGCGGGCGACCATGATCGCGGCGCCCAGCACGGCGGCCCGGTCACCCGCCTGCGACTGCACGATGGCGAGGTGCTGGGTCGCCAGGGGGATGGATCGTCGATAGACGACCTCGCGCACCCCGGCGAGAAGGTGCTCGCCGGCGCGGGCGATGCTGCCGCCCAGCACGATGATCGACGGGTTGAGCAGATTGACGACGGTCGCGAGCACCTCGCCGACATCTCGGCCGGCCTGACGGGTCGCCTCGATCGCAGAGGCATTGCCCGAGCGGACGAGGTCGACCACATCTGCGGGACTGTGCGCCGCAAGCCCGGCCTCCCGCAGAGCTGCGGCCAGCGCCGACCCGCTCGCGAGCGCTTCGAGGTCGCGCTCGTCGCCGGGCTCCCTCGTCGAGCCTGCGCCGCTCGGCACCTGGACGTGCCCCAGATCGCCGGCCGATCCCTGCGCGCCGCGCTGCAGCTGTCCGCCGGCGATGATGCCGGACCCGATGCCGGTCGAGACCTTCACGAACACGAGGTCATCGACGTGCGGCCACGTGGTGGCCTGCTCGCCGAGCGCGAGGATGTTCACGTCGTTGTCGACGAGCACCGGCACGTCGAACGTGCGCTGCACGTAGGCGGGGATGTCGAAGCGGTCCCAGCCGGGCATGATCGGCGGGTTGGTCGGTCGCCCGGTCGAATGCTCGACGGGACCCGGCACGCCGATGCCCACCCCGAGCAGCGGGATGCCGGCAGCGCGGGAGGCCTCGAGGAGAGCGCCCGCATCGTCGAGGATCAGATCGAGGAGGCTCTCGGGCCCGTCGCCGATGTCGATCGTGCGGGTGCGCGAGTCGAGGATCACGCCGGCGAGATCGGCGACGGCACTGGTGGCGTGAGTGGCACCGAGGTCGACGGCGAGCACGACTCCGGCACGGGAGTTGAAGGCGAGTCGCGCAGGCGGTCGGCCGCCCGTCGAGACCGCCTCGCCTGCCGGTCGCAGGAGGTCGGCGGCGAGCAGGGCATCGACCCGCAGCGCGACGGTCGACCGCGCGAGACCCGTGATGGTCGCGAGCTCGGCTTTGGTGCGGGCGGTGCCGTCGCGAAGGATCTGGAAGATCTCGCCCGCCCCGGGATTCGCCGCCGCGGCGGTGCGGAGTGCGTCGACCATTGCGTCAGTAAACCACAGACTTGCGCCACCGCTCGGTCGACTTCCGATTCGTTACGAAGAACTTTTGACGAATACCTAGCAAAAGTCGAGGAGCCGTGTCAGACTCACCGCCATGACAACGGATGTCACAGACACCGGTCTCGGGACGATCCGAGTCGGCATCCTCGGCGGGGGATTCATGGCTCGCGTGCATCGCACAGCGGCCAGGGACGCGGGAGGCGAGTTCCGCGCCGTCGCCACCGGCTCCCTCGCGGGCGGGCGTCAGGCCGCGGACGAACTCGGCGCCGTGCGTGCTGAGGCCGATGCCGCCGCTCTCCTCGCGGCCGATGACATCGACGTCGTCCACATCTGCACCCCCAACGCCACGCACGCCGGACTTGCGCTGCGCGCGCTCGAAGCCGGCAAGCATGTCATCTGCGAGAAGCCCCTCGCCACGAACGCGGCGGACGCCCGTGAACTCGCACGGGTCGCCGGATCTCTCGGCCGCGTCACCGCGGTTCCCTTCGTCTACCGCTACCACCCGATGGTGCGGGAGGCGCGGGCCCGTGTCGCTCTGGGCGGCATCGGGGAGCTCCTCACCCTCGACTGCTCGTACCTGCAGGACTGGATGCTCCTCTCCACCGACGATGACTGGCGGGTGCGGTCGGCATCCGGCGGGGCATCCCGGGCGTTCGCCGACATCGGCTCGCACCTCTGCGACCTCATCGAGTTCGTGACGGGCCAGCGGATCCGGTCGCTGAGCGCCCGCACCCGCCGGGTGTTCGCCGAGCGAGCCGGACGGGCGGTCGACACGGAGGACATCGTCGCGATCCTCGTCGAGACCGAGTCCGGTGCCCTGGGCACCCTGCTCGTCTCGCAGATGGCGGCCGGACGCAAGAACGCCCTGACTCTCGAACTCCACGGGACCAGGCAGACCCTGCGCTTCGAGCAGGAGCGCCCGGAGGAGCTGTGGATCGGCATGAGAGAGGAGTCCCGGCTGCTGCTGCGGGACCCCTCCACCGCATCGCCCGACTCGGCTCGTCTGCAGCGGGTTCCCTCGGGGCATGCCATGGGCTATCAGGACGCGTTCAACGGCTTCATCGCCGACGTGTATGCGGCGATCGGCGGCGCGACCCCCGACGGGCTGCCCACGTTCGAGGACGGTGTCCGCTCGGCGGTGCTCACCGAGGCGGTCCTCGCCTCGGCGGCCGCGGACGGACGATGGACGGAGGTGGCGGCATGACCGCGACGATCACACAGCCGGTGCTCGAGGTCTCGGGCATCCGCAAGTCGTTCTTCGGAGTGGAGGTGCTGAAGGGCATCGACTTCGATGTGCGTCCGGGGGAGGTGCACGGACTCGTCGGCGAGAACGGCGCAGGCAAGTCCACGCTCATGAAGATCATCGCCGGGGTGCAGCCCGCCGACGACGGCGTGGTGCGCTACCGCGGCGCGGAGGTGCGGCACGCACATCCGCGGCAGGCGATGGATGACGGCATCGTGACCGTCTTCCAGGAGTTCACGCTGCTGCCCGAGCGCACGGTCGCGCAGAACGTGTATCTCGGACGTGAGCCCCGACGCGGCGGCTTCGTCGATCAGAAGGCGATGATCCGTCGCACCGGCGACCTCCTCGCCGACCTCGGCGTCTCGTTCATCGACCCGCAGGCCCGGGTCGGTTCGCTGACCGTCGCCGAGCAGCAGATCGTCGAGATCGTCAAGGCGCTGTCGTTCGAGGCGCAGGTCATCTCGATGGACGAGCCCACCGCCGCGCTGAGCGACCGCGAGGTCGAGCTGCTGTACGCGATCATCCGCCGGCTCACGTCTCGCGGGGTGGCGGTGATCTACGTCTCGCACCGGCTCAAGGAGATCTTCGACCTGTGCGACCGCATCACGATCCTCAAAGACGGCGCTCTGGTCTCGACCGATGAGACGAGCGCCCTGACGACCGACGAACTCGTGCGCCGAATGGTCGGCCGATCCATCCAGTCGTACTACCCGGATGCCGTGGCCGGCACCGTCGTCGGCGAGCCGCGGCTCGAGCTCGACGGCTGCGGCAACGCCTTCGTCGACGGCGTCTCGCTCACCCTCCGCGCCGGGGAGATCGTCGGGATCGCCGGGCTCCAGGGGTCCGGACGCACCGAACTGGTCGAGGGGATCTTCGGCATCGACCCGTTCGTGCGGGGCTCGATGCGGGTCGACGGCTCATCCACGCGCATCACGAGCGCCAGGGCGGCGGTGCGCGCGGGACTCGCCCTCGTCTCGGAGGATCGCAAGGCCCAGGGACTGGCGCTCGGGCAGTCGGTGCTCGACAACACCCTGCTCGTGATCCGCAGCGTCTTCACCGCTCGCACCGCCTCGTCCCGTCGAGAGGTGCCGGGGGTGCTCAGCTCGCTGGAGATCAGCTCCCGCGGTCTCGACCAGGAGGTGCGCTTCCTCTCGGGCGGCAACCAGCAGAAGGTCGTGCTCGCCAAGTGGCTGCTCGCACAGCCGCAGATCGTGCTCTTCGACGAGCCGACCCGCGGCATCGACGTCGGTGCGAAGTACGCGGTGTACCAGCTCATGCGCGACCTCGCGGCACAGGGCAAGGCGGTGCTGATGGTGTCGAGCGAGCTGCCGGAGGTGATCGGCATGAGCGATCGGATCCTCGTGATGCACGACGGCGAGCTGGTCGCCGAGCTGCCGGCGGGTTCCGCGGAGCACGAGATCCTCGGCGCAGCCACGGGCGCGACGGTCGACGGGGTGCACGATGAAGAGACTTCGGATCGACTCGACCGTCATCGTGCTCGGGATCCTCATCCTGACGCTCATCGTCGGCGCCATCCTCGTCGGCACCGTCGGTCGCAACTTCTTCAGCCCCGGCAACATCCGCGACATCCTCACCGGCATGAGCGTCCTCGGGCTCGTCGCGATCGGGCAGACCCTCGTGGTGCTGGGCGCGTCGCTCGACCTGTCGGTGACCTACGTCGTGAGTCTGTCGAGCCTCCTGGCGGCGACGATCATGAACGGCAACCCCGGGAACATCCCGGCCGCGGTCTCGATCACTCTGCTCGTCTGCGCCGGGATCGGTCTGGTCAACGGACTCATCGTCACCGTGCTGAAGGTCAACGGGTTCATCGCGACGCTCGGCGTGGGGCTGATCCTGCAGGGGATCCTGAACACCAACTTCGAGGGCTCGGCGGGCAGCGTGCCGTGGGAGTTCCAGCTCATCGGCGCCACCGGAGTCGGGCCCGTGCCGGTGTCGACGATCATCATGATCGCGCTCGCCGTCGTCGTCTGGCTGCTGCTGAACCGCACGCGCACCGGCGCCCACCTGTACGCGGTCGGCGGCGACCCCGAGATCGCGCGCCTGTCGGGGGTGCGCACCCGCCCGCCGCTGATCGCCGCGCACGTGCTGTGCTCCGTCTTCGCGGGCCTCGCCGGCCTGCTGCTCGCCAGCCGTCTCGGCGTCGGCAGTCCCACGGTCGGGCAGCAGGGCGGCTACGCGCTGCTGTCGATCGCAGCCGTCGTGCTCGGAGGCACCCTGCTGCTCGGCGGACGCGGTTCGATCTGGGGTGCGATCGGCGGTGTCGCGATCCTCGCGGTCGTCGACAACGTGATGAGCGTCATGCAGGTCAACCCGTTCCTGAAGGACGTCGTCCGCGGCGTGGTGATCGTCGCCGCGGTGGCCGTCTACAGTCGTCGGTCGATCGTCAGTCGCCGTCCGCGCTTCGGCGCCGGCGGCACGAGAACCGGGGGGACGACGCCGCCAAGGCGGCCGAGTCCGAGATGGCGGCCGCAGCATCCGAACTCGCCGATACGAGCACCGTGGCGGAAGGAGGCCGGTCGTGAACACTCTGCGCACACTCGTGAGCCCTCGGGGCGCGGTGTTCCTGCTGCTGGTGATCCTGCTCGTCGCCGTCATGATCCTCAACCCGAGCTTCGCGGAGCCGGGGCAGTTCATGAGGTTCATCCAGCGCGTCGCACCGATCGCCATCGTCGCGATCGGCCAGTACTTCGTCATCATCGCGGGCGAGTTCGACCTGTCGCAGGGCTCGCTGATCACCGCGCAGGTGATCGTCGCCGGCAACCTCGTCGGGCAGGACGACTCCCGCACCGTGCCCGTGCTGCTGCTCATGATCGTCTTCGGGGTGGTCGTCGGACTCGTGAACGGTGTCATCACCACGCTGCTCAAGGTGCCCTCCTTCATCGTCACGCTGGGCATGATGCTCGCCCTTCTCGGCGGCGTCATGTGGTGGACCGGGGGAGCGGCCACGGGCAACCCGGCTGACAGCTTCCGCGAGATCGGCCGTGGCGGCATCCGTGACGTGCCGGTGCTCGAGTTCATCCCCTGGGCGGTGTTCATCCTGATCGGGTGGCTCGCGCTGGGCATCTGGATCACCAAGCGCCCGCTCGGCAAGCTCCTCATCGCGGTCGGCGACAACTCGACCGCGGTCGACTTCGCCGGGGCGCGCAGCGCCTGGGTGACGACACGGGCGTTCGTGATCTCGTCGCTCTCGGCCACGCTCTCCGCCGTGCTGCTCGTCGGGTACGCCGGGGTGCATCCCTCGGTCGGCCGCGGCTACGAGTTCGTCGCCATCACCGCCGTCGTCCTCGGCGGGGTCGTGCTCGGCGGAGGCCGGGGATGGATCGTCGCGGCGGCGGCGGGAGCCTTCGCGCTCGAGGCCCTCTTCATGCTGCTGAACATCGCGGGGGTCCCTTCGACGCTGCGAGACGCCGTGCAGGGCGTGATCATCATCGCCGCAGTGGCGTACTCGGCGGTCGCCTTCCGGGCACGGCGCCGGCGAGGCCCGCAGCCGTCTCCGGACGTTCCGCGCACAGAGACCTCAGAACCCGTAACAACCAGCACCATCCACACAGAAACCAGAGGAGATTAGCAATGCGACGATCGATGAAGATCGCCACCGCAGGGGTGGCTCTCTTCGGCCTCATCGCGCTCGCCGGGTGTACGACAGACCCGTCCGTGGCGCCGGCGGAGTCGGAGAACCCGGAGGAGTCGGCCGAGACCACCGAATGGTTCGACCAGGAGCTGTTCGACAAGCAGATGGAGGAGCGGGGTGTCGAGCCCCAGGGGCCGGCGACCGAGCCGTATCTCCAGCACATCAACGCCGAGATGGTCGACACGTCGGAGTTCGCCAGCGAGGGGCCCAAGAAGGCCTGCTTCGCGAACGCCTCGATCTCGAACCCGTGGCGGCAGACGGGCTGGATCACGATGAACGAGCAGCTCAAGTCGCTGCAGGAGGCCGGTGCGATCAGCGAGATGGAGACCCGCGACGCGCAGGACTCGGATGACACGCAGATCGCGGACATCGACTACTTCATCTCCGAGGGCGGCTGCGACGTCTTCCTCATCTCGCCCAACAGCACCGCGGCGATGACGCCGGCCGTCGAGCGCGCATGCGAGACCGGCAAGCCGGTGATCGTGTTCGACCGCGGCGTCGACACCGACTGCCCGGTCACGTTCATCCACCCGATCGGCGGATTCGCGTGGGGCATCGACACGGCCGAGTTCCTCATCGACAACCTCGAAGAGGGCGACAAGGTCGTGGCGCTGCGCATCCTCCCCGGAGTCGACGTGCTCGAGCACCGGTGGGCCGCTGCGGAGAAGCTCTTCGACGAGGCGGGGATCGAGGCCGTGGACTACTTCACGGGCGCCGACCCCGCGGAGATCAAGAGCATCATCAGCGACGAGCTCGCCAAGGGCGACGTGCAGGGAATCTGGATGGATGCCGGTGACGGCGCTGTCGCCGCGATCGAAGCCTTCGAAGATGCCGGCGCCGACTACCCGGTGATGACCGGCGAGGACGAGATGAGCTTCCTCCGCAAGTGGAAGGACACGGGTCTCACGGGCCTCGCCCCGGTGTACTCGAACTTCCAGTGGCGCACACCGCTGCTCGCCGCGCAGATGATCTTCGCCGGCGAAGAGGTTCCGAAGGAGTGGGTGCTCCCGCAGAAGCCGATCACCGAAGCAGAGCTGGACGACTACCTCGCCGCCAACGAGGGAATGCCGGACGGGCACTACGCGAAGTTCGGCGGGGAGAACCTTCCCGGTTACCCGACCGTCTGGCAGGAACGCCAGATCCCGTAACCAGCGGTGATGCTCCCACCCTTCCCCTCTGCGCCTCGCGGATGGGAGGGTGGGAGCACTCGCGTCATCCCCGAAGGAGCAGAATGCCTCGCACGATCGCCGTCAACACGTGGGTGTGGACGTCTCCACTGACCGACGCGACTCTCGAGCCGCTCGCGCGGAAGGCGGCGGGGATGGGGTATCAGGCGCTCGAGCTTCCGCTCGAGAGCGTCGGGGACTGGGATCCGGCGCGAGCCCGCGACGTGCTCGACGACCATGGCCTCGCCTCGATCGTCGTCGGGGCCATGGGCCCTCAGCGCTCGCTGCTCGCGCAGGCCGGTGACGTCGGGGCCACGCAGGACTACCTGCGCTCGTGCATCGCGGCGGCCGCGACGCTCGGCTCCGCGGTGGTCGCCGGTCCCTTCTACGCACCCACCGGGGCGACCTGGCGGATGTCCGTCGAGGACCGTTCGCGAGTGGTGCGCGAGCTGCGCACGAACCTCGAGCCGGTCGCGGCCGAGGCCGCCTCCGCCGGGATCACCCTGGCCGTCGAACCGCTCAACCGCTACGAGACGAGCGTGCTCAACACGGTCGAGCAGAGCCTCGACGCGCTCGCACCGCTGCTCGGCGCAGGCGTCGGGCTCGCGCTCGACACCTACCACCTGAACATAGAGGAGAAGAAGCCCGCGGAGGCCATCCGCGCGGCGGGCTCGGCGATCGCGCATGTGCAGGTGTGCGGCAGCGATCGGGGCGCCGTGGGCGACGACCACACGGACTGGCCGGAGATCCTCCGGGCCCTCGACGATGCGGACTATCGAGGGCCGCTCGGGCTGGAGAGCTTCACGGGCGAGAACGCGACGATAGCCGTCGCCGCATCCGTCTGGCGACCACTCGCGGCGAGCCAGGACGAGCTCGCCGCCCGCAGCATCCAGGCGCTGAGAGCGCTCGGCACCTGACCCGTCACGCGATACGAAGGAGTGTCCATGACCACGCACCCGGTCACCCTGTTCACCGGCCAGTGGGCCGATCTGCCGTTCGAGGAGGTCGCCCGGCTGGCGGCCGAGTGGGGATACGACGGCCTCGAGGTCGCAGCATCCGGCGACCATCTCGACCTGCGGCGAGCCGACGAGGACGACGCCTACGTCGCCTCGCGCCGCGAGATCCTCGACCGGCACGGTCTGCAGATCTTCGCGATCTCGAACCATCTCGCGGGCCAGGCGGTGTGCGACGCCCCCATCGACTTCCGTCACCAGGCGATCCTGCGCGACTACGTGTGGGGCGACGGCGACTCCGAGGGCGTGCGCGCCCGTGCGGCGGACGAAATGAGGCGGGCGGCGCGGGTCGCGCGCAAGCTCGACGTCGACACCGTCGTCGGGTTCACCGGCTCATCGATCTGGCCCTATGTGGCGATGTTCCCGCCGGTACCGGCATCCGTCATCGAAGGCGGGTTCGAGGACTTCGCCGCGCGCTGGAACCCGATCCTCGACGTGTTCGACGGCGAGGGCGTGCGGTTCGCGCACGAAGTGCACCCCGGTGAGATCGCCTACGACTACTGGTCGTCCGTGCGGGCGCTGGAGGCGATCGAGCACCGTGGGGCGTTCGGATTCAACTGGGACCCGTCGCACATGATGTGGCAGAACATCGATCCCGTCGGGTTCATCGTCGACTTCGCCGACCGGATCTACCACGTGGACTGCAAGGACACCCGGATGCGACCGCACAACGGGCGTGCGGGCGTGCTCGGATCGCATCTGCCGTGGGGCGACCCGCGACGCGGGTGGGACTTCGTCTCGACCGGCCACGGCGACGTGCCCTGGGAGGACGCGTTCCGCGCGCTCGAGGCGATCGGATACGACGGCCCCATCTCGATCGAATGGGAGGACGCGGGAATGGACCGCCTGCACGGCGCGCCGGAGGCCCTCGCCTACGTGCGGTCGCTGCTCTGGCCCGCGCCCACCGCCGCGTTCGACGCCGCCTTCAGCAGCCAGCAGACCGGAGATCCCGCATGACCATCCAGCACACCGTCGTCTTCCGCCTCGTGCACGAGGCGGGCAGCCCCGAGGAGCGCGAGTTCCTCGCGACGGGCAGAGCGGTGCTCACGTCGATCCCCGGTGTCGAGGACTTCACGATCCGTCGCCAGGTGAGCCCGAAGAGCGACCTCGAGCATCAGTTCTCGATGGTGTTCCGCGACCGCGATGCGTACCGCTCCTACGACGCGCACCCCGCGCACACCGCGTTCGTCTCGGAACGCTGGGTGCCCGAGGTCGCCGCGTTCCAGGAGTATGACTTCGAGGAGTGACGACGTGACCGGCGGCGCGGATCAGACCGAGTCGCGCAGCTTCACCAGGCGCTCGTGGCCGGTCTCCTCGAGCTCCGCGATGCTCTCGCGCGACTTGAGGAAGTCCGAGAACGAGCGGTAGCCGAGGGCCTTCTCGCTGAACGACGGGTCCATGCGACGCATGTGCGTCTTCACCGCCGAGCTGTGCAGCCACTCGTCGGCATCGGCCTTGTCGTGCCCGAGGCGCAGCGCGCGATGCAGCAGCTCCGTCGCCTCGCCCTGCTCGGTGCCCTCTCCGTGCTCGTCGAGCTTCGCGGACGACGACGGTGCCGCAGCGGTCGCCGCTGCGGCGGCCTTCGCCTTGGCGGCCTTCGTCGGCGGTCGCGACTTGGTCTTCGCGGCGGGCTCGGCGGCCGGCTCGGCCACAGGCTCGACGGCGACCTCGGGAACGGTGACGACGGGCGCGGGCGCGGTCTTGCTCGGGCGCACCACACCGGGAAGCGAGTCGTACGCCTCGAACTCGTCGCACGCGGCGGCGAGGGACTTCGCGGTGGACCCCGCGACGCCGACGCCGATGACGTAGCGACCCAGACGCTTGCAGCGCTGTGCGAGCGGGACGTAGTCGCTGTCTCCGGCGACGATCACGACGTGCGTGAGGTCGGGCAGACGGAACATGTCCTCGACCGCGTCGACGGCGAGGCGGATGTCCGCGCCGTTCTTCGCGTAGGCGGCGGCCGGGAACAGCTGCACGAGGTCGACGGCGCGGGCCACGAGCTGCGACCGGTAGACCGCGTTCACGGGCGACGACCAGTCGGCGTACGCCCGGGTGAGCACGAGCGTGCCGAAGGAGGCCGCGTAGTCGATGATCGCGCCGACCTCGATCATGGCGCGGGACAGCCGCTCCGTGACCTCCGGATCGGTCGGGTTCTCGGTGATCCGCTGGCGGTCCTTGCCATAGGCGTTCCGTCCGTGCACACGGTCGTACCAGGAGATGACGATGTTGTCGAAGTCCAGGTAGACGGCGACGCGGGCGTCGGTGGCCTCAGCCATGGTTCACTCCTTCGCGCGGGTAGCGCACGCCGATCTGCGCGCGGATCTCGTCGAGGGTGCCCATGATCGCGACGCTCTCGGCGATCGGCAGGATGTCGCCCTCGAGCACGCCGTCGCCCACGAGGCGCTCGGCCGCGAGGGCCTGGTACTGCATGCCGCGACCGTCGACCTCCGACACGTACTCCTCGACGACCGTGCCGTCCGGCTGCACGACGCGGAACGTGGTGGGGGTGTACCAGACGCGGTCGAGGTCGATGCGCGCCGTCGTGCCGATGATGCTCGCCGCGTTGGGGCCCGCGGCACGCGACGACGAGAGCGTCGTCGAGATCGCTCCGCCGTCGTGGGTCATGACGGTGGCGACCTCGGCATCCGCTCCGGTCTCGATCAGGCGCCCGACGGCGTGGATGCCGGTCGGGGCGCCGAGGATGTCCCACACGAAGGAGATCGGGTAGATCCCGAGGTCGAGGAGGGCACCGCCGCCGAGCTCGAGGGCGTTGAGACGGTGCTCGGGGTCGGAGGGGAGCAGCTGGGTGTGGTCGGCGCTCACGGCGCGGATCTCACCGAGGGTCCCGGCGGCGATGATCTCGCGGATGCGGGCCATGTGCGGCAGGTAGCGCGTCCACATCGCCTCCATCGCGAGCAGACCCCGGTCGGCGGCCAGACGCTGCAGGTCCTCCGCCTCCGAGCGGTTGAGGGTGAACGCCTTCTCGACCAGCACGTGCTTGCCGGCTTCGAGCGCGAGGCGGGCATTCTCATGATGCATCGGGTGCGGGGTCGAGACGTAGATGATGTCGACCTCGGGGTCGGCGACGAGCGTCTCGTACGAGGGATGCGCGCGCGGGATGTCGAAGCGGGCGGCGAAGGCGTCGGCCGATTCCTGCGAGCGCGAGCCGACCGCCACGAGATCGAGCCCGGCGGTGCGCAGATCGGATGCGAACGCGCCGGCGATGCCGCCGGTCGCGAGGATTCCCCAACGAAGACCAGTCATCATCTCAGCGTAGGGGGTGGAGGCTGAGCACGGGGTGTTCAGACCAGGGCATCCGGGCGCGGCCGGAACGGATGCCGTTCAGACGAGCGCGAGCGCGCGGTCGAGGTCGGCGATCAGATCGCTCGGATCCTCGAGCCCGGCCGACAGGCGGATCGTGGCGAACTCGATCATGCGGTCACCACTGCGTTGCTCAGAGCGCGGGGGAGGAGGTCGAGGTCATGGTCCCATCCTCCGATCGGGCTCCGACACTCGGGGAGGATGTGTCGCCGTGTTGCGATCCGTTTCGCTGCGCTTCCCCGCCGATTGGCCCGCTGCCGAGCCCGCTCATACTTTCGGGTGCATGACCGAACCCCTCATCATCGGCGCCATGGTGCGCACTCTCGGCGCGTATCCCTCCGGCTGGCGTCAGCCGGGCGCGCATCGCGACCCCTCGGCCGATGCCGAGATCCTCCGTCGCATCGCGCGAGAGGGAGAGGACGCGGGGCTCGACTACCTGTTCTTCGGCGATTGGCTGGCCACCGGGCCGGACCTCGAATTCCGCGACCCGTACCTGCTCGCGCGGATCGACCCGGTGAGCGCCGTGCTGTACCTCGCCGGGGTCACCTCTCGCATCGGCCTCATCGCGACGGTGAACACGACCTACGCCGATCCGTATGCGACGGCGCGCTCGCTCGCATCCCTCGACCTGCTGACAGGCGGTCGCGCCGGCGTCAACCTCGTCACCGGAGCCGAGCCACGAGCCGCGGGCAACCACGGTCGCGATGCGCACGCCGACAACGAGAGCCGATACGACCGCGCCGAGGAGTTCGTCGTCGCCCTGCGCCGTCTGTGGGACTCGTGGAGCGAGGACGCCTGGATCGCGGATGCCGCACGCGGCGTGCTCATCGACCCGGACGGGCTCCGGGGTGCGGACCTCCGGGGCGAGCACGTGCGCGTCTCGGGGCCGCTGAACGTGGCCCGCCCGCCGCAGGGGCGGATCCCTCTCGTGCACGCCGGCACCTCGCCGCGGTCGCGCGCGCTCGCCGCGACCGAGGCCGATCTCGCGCTCATCGCCGCCCCGAACATCGCCGATGCGATCGCCACACGGCGGCAGCTGCGCGAGATCGCGATCCGATCAGGCCGCTCGCCCGAGGGGCTGGCGGTGATCGCGCCCGTGCTTCCTGTGGTCGCACCGACGGATGCCGACGCTCACCGCATCGTCGAACGGCTGCTCGCGCTCGTCCCGCTCGACGAGGGGCATCAGTCGTCCCGCACGGCATTCCCCGCGAACAGATCGGTCGCCGCGCTGGCCGACGCCCTGGGCGTCGGTGCCGACGACCCGCTGCGTTCCGCCGGCTTCGACGAGGTCGTGACCCGCGATCAGGCCGCCCGCCTCGGGGAGGCAGGGCAGGCGCTGATCGAGCGCCTGCGACTCATCGCCGGACTCCGCGTCGGGGATGACGGCGAGACGGCGCTGACCTGGCGCCACCTCGTCGCGGCCCATGCCGTGCCTGCCGCATTCGTGGTCGGCGACGCCGCGACGATCGCGGACCACTTCGAGACCTGGCGCGACCAGGGTGCAGCCGACGGGTTCAACGTGCTCTCCGCGTTCCAGCCCGCACAGTTCGAGGCCTTCACCCGCCTCGCCGCGCCCGAACTGCGTCGACGGGGCCTGCTCGGTCGCAGCGACGGAGCGCCCACCCCGCTGCGGGACCGTCTCGGCGTCGGCGGCGGCGTCGAGGTCGGCAGCGAGCAGCGTGCCGCATCATCGCTTCTCGTCCGCTGAACCGCGTCATCCATTACGTCGGATTGCGTCTGGTGACCCGTCATGACGCCTCGTGACAGGCCGGGTCCGCACATGACGACCCCATTCGCGTCACGACCGTGAGAGTCCCTAGCGTGACGTTCACCGCACACCGAACCACAGCATCCCGTCCAGGAGGACCCGCATGAACCGCCGTCTCATCCGCGCAGCCGCCGTCGCGCTTCCGCTCGTCCTTGCGGCGGGACTCGCCGCCTGCGCGTCCTCGCCGGCCCCGAGCGGCGCCTCCGCCGACGCGGGCGACCCCGTCACCGGGGGAACGCTGACCTATCTGGAGCACCAGACCTTCACGAACCTCTACCCGCCGCAGGCCGGGTTCTACCCGAACGGAGGCGTGGTCAACAACATCGCCGCCCGCCTGACGTGGCAGAACCCCGACTCGCTCGAGATCGAGCCGTGGATCGCCTCGGCCTGGACCGTGAACGACGACGCCACCGAGTACACGTTCGACCTGCGCCCCGACGTCACCTTCTCGGACGGGACGCCGCTGGACGCCGCGGCCGTGGCGAAGAACTTCGACACGTACGGCCTCGGCGACCCCGAGCGCGGCCTCACGGTCTCCGAGGCGATCAACAACTACGCCTCGAGCGAGGTCGTCGACGACGACACGGTCACCTTCCGCTTCTCGGCCCCGGCCCCCGGGTTCCTGCAGGCGACGTCGACCATCAACTCCGGCCTGCTCTCGCCCGAGACGCTCGACGGCACCATCGAGGACTTCGGGGCGGGCAACGCCGAGGAGATCATCGGCGCCGGGCCCTTCACCCTCACCGACGAGAAGCTGGGCACAGAGTTCACCCTCACCGCCCGCGAGGACTACGCGTGGGCGCCGGAGAGCGCCGAGAACCAGGGCCGTCCGTACGTCGACGCCGTGCACGTGCTCGTCACCCCCGAGGACTCCGTGCGCATCGGATCGCTGCTCGCAGGTCAGGCCGACTACGTCCGCTACGTGCAGGCCTTCGACGAGGACCGGGTCGAGAGCTCGGGCTTCACGCTGTACGCACCGCAGACGCGTGGCGTCAACAACTCCATCTCGCTGCGTCCCGAGAACCCGCTGCTGAGCGACATCAGGGTGCGTCAGGCGCTCGTCGCCGCGGTCGACGCCCAGGAGGTCGTCGACACCCTGTTCACCGAGAACTACCCCGTCGCGACCTCGGTGCTGTCGCAGGAGGCGCTCGGATACAAGGACGAGTCCGAGCACTACGCATACGACCCCGACAAGGCTGAGAAGCTGCTCGACGAGGCGGGCTGGACGGCCGGGGCCGACGGCATCCGCGAGAAGGACGGCGAGCGCCTCGCGATCACCGTGTACGAGGCCGCACCGCAGCCGCTGTCGAAGCAGACGCTCGAGCTCGTCGCCCAGCAGCTCGCGAAGGTCGGCGTGGAGCTCACGGTCAAGCCGGCGGATGCCGGGTCGTATGCCGAGGACACCCGTGACCCGCTCAAGACGGGCTTCTACCACTCGATGGTCGGCCGCGCCGACTTCGACGTGATCAAGAGCCAGTACTACACGAAGAACCGTGACGCGCTGATCTCGAACGACGCCGAGCTCGACGCCCTGCTCGAGGCGGTCGCCTCGGAGCCGGACACCGAGAAGCGAGCGGCGGCCTCGCAGGCCGTGCAGGACTACATCGCCGAGCAGGCCTACGTCATCCCGCTGTTCGAGGAGCCGCAGGTCTACGGCGCCGCCACCTACGTGCACGGCGTGGACTTCGAGTCGGTCGGTCGCCCCACCTTCTCGGGCGTCTGGCTCGCCGAGCACTGAGCATGACTGAGACGGTGCACCGATGAGCTTCGTCCTCCGACGAGCCGGGCAGGCCGCGATCGTTCTGATCGCGGCCTTCACGGCCACCTTCTTCCTCCTGCAGCTGTTGCCGGGGGATGCGATCCTGATCAAGTTCTCCGACCCCAGCCTCGGGCTGTCGCCGGAGCAGCTCGACGGCATCCGCGCCACCTACGGCACCGATCTGCCGTGGTGGCAGCAGTACGTGCACGCAGGTCTCGGATTCGCGGCCGGTGACTTCGGCTACTCGACACAGTTCGGCACCCCGGTGCTGGAGATGCTCGCCGAGGCACTGCCGTCGACCGTGCTGCTCGCGTCGCTGGGGCTCGTGGTCGCGCTGCTGATCGCCGTGCTCGTCGCAGGGCTCTCGTCTCTCGCGCCGTTCGCGTGGCTGCGCGACGGCATCCGTCAGGTGCCGGGGCTGTTCGTCGCGGTGCCGGTGTTCTGGCTCGGCATCCTGCTGATCCAGGTCTTCTCGTTCGGTCTCGGGTGGGTGCCGATCGTCGGCGCCGACCCTGTCGCCGGGCTCGTCCTTCCCGTGCTGACCCTCGCCGTGCCGATCTCCGCTCCGCTCGCCCAGGTGCTGGTGCGCGCCATCGATCAGGTGCAGGCGCAGCCGTTCATCACCGTCGTCCGGGCCAAGGGCGCGCCGCCGTCGTGGGTGCTCACCCGGTCGGTCGCGCGCAACGCGGCCCTGCCGACGCTCACGATCGCCGGGGTGCTGTTCGGCGAGCTCGTGGGAGGGGCCGTGGTCACCGAGACCGTGTTCGGTCGCACCGGCATCGGCCGCCTCACCGAGCAGGCCGTGTCGAACCAGGACATCCCGGTGCTGCAGGGCGTCGTGCTGCTGTCGGCCCTCGGCTTCGTGCTCATCAGCTTCGCCGTCGACCTCGTCACCCCGCTGATCGATCCGCGCCAGCGCGCCCTCTCGAAGTCAGGAGCATCGGCATGACCGTCGCCGCCGTGGCCGCATCCGTCGACACCCCGCCCGAGACACCGCAGCAGGATGCCGCAACGCTCACCCGATCGCCTCGACGCGCGCGCGGACTGCTCGCTCTGCCGTGGGGGCTCTACCTCGCGATCGCCGTCGTCTCGCTCGCCGTGCTCTGGGCGCTGATCCCCGGGGTCTTCGCACCCGGCGACCCCCTCACCGGCACTCCCGCCGACAAGCTGCTGCCACCGAGCGCGGCGCACCTCTTCGGCACCGACACGCTCGGTCGCGACCTGTTCGGCCGCGTCGTCCACGGCGCCGTGCACTCGCTCTCGGGCGCGCTCATCGCCGTCACCGTGGGCCTCGCGCTCGGGACGATCCTCGGTGCGATCGCCGGCGCGATCGGCGGCGTCGTCGACGACATCCTGATGCGCGTCGTCGACGTGCTGCTCGCCATCCCCGGCCTGCTGCTGTCGCTGTCGGTGATCATCCTCCTCGGCTTCGGCACGGTGAACGCCGCCATCGCCGTGGGCCTCGGCAGCGTCGCCGCCTTCGCCCGCCTCATGCGGTCGGAGGTCGCCAGAGTGCGTCGCAGCGAGTACGTCGAGGCGGCGTACGGCAGCGGGGGCACCTTCTCCACGGTGCTCCGTCGCCATGTGCTGCCGAACTCGCTCACCCCGATCGTCGCGCTCGCCGCCCTGCAGTTCGGCACCGCGATCCTCGCGATCTCGACCCTCGGATTCCTCGGTTACGGTGCTCCGCCACCCACCCCCGAATGGGGGCTGCTGATCGCCGAGGGACGCAACTACATCGCGACCGCCTGGTGGCTCACGGCACTGCCAGGACTCATCGTGGTCGTCGTCGTGCTCAGCGCCAACCGCATCTCGCACCGCATCGGAAGGAACCCGCGATGAGCGTGCTCACCGTCGACGGCCTCGCCGTCTCGTACGCCACCAGAGCCGGTCGTCGGGAGGTGGTGCACGGGGTCTCCTTCGCGATCGCCGAGGGAGAGGCACTCGCGCTCGTGGGCGAATCGGGATCGGGCAAGTCCACCACCGCGCACGCCTTGCTCGGTCTGCTGCCCGAGGGCGGCAGGGTCGACGGCGGCACGGTGCGCCTCGGCGAGCTCGACATCTCGGGCTGGACGGATCGCGCACTGCGCGGCATCCGGGGTCCGGAGATCGGACTCGTGCCGCAGGACCCGGTGACCTCGCTCGATCCCGTGCGCCCGATCGGCGCCCAGGTCGAAGAGGTGCTGAAGCTGCACGGCCACCGCGATCGTCGCTCGCGGCGCGCGCGGGTGATCGAGCTCCTCGACCGGGTCGGCATCGATGACCCGGACCTCCGAGCGCGGCAGTACCCGCACGAGCTCTCGGGCGGTATGCGCCAGCGTGTGCTGATCGCCTCGGCCATCGCGCTGCGGCCACGGCTGATGATCGCCGACGAGCCCACGAGTGCTTTGGACGCGACCGTGCAGCGCAAGGTGCTCGATCTGCTCGACGAGCTGCGTCGAGAGGAAGGCACGAGCATCCTGCTGGTCACACACGACCTCGGCGTCGCGGCCGATCGCGCCCAACGGCTCGTCGTGCTGAAGGACGGCCGCATCGTCGAGCAGGGAGCGAGCGCCCAGGTGCTCGCGGCACCCTCGGACGGATACACGAAGCAGCTCCTCGCCGACGCCCCGGCGTTCACGACGGGGTTCCGCCGCCCCGAGGTTCCGCCCTTCCTGCGGGATGCCGCAGCGGTCGCGGCCGAGAACCCGTTCGCGATCACCGCGAGCGGTCTCGTCAAGGAGTTCAGGGTCGCGGGGCGTGAGCGATTCCGGGCCGTCGACGACGTGTCGTTCCGGGTGCGCCGGGGCACGACGCACGCGCTGGTCGGCGAGTCCGGATCGGGCAAGACGACCACCGCGCGCCTCATCACGCGCTTCCATGAGCCGGATGCCGGGGCCATCGAGATCGACGGCGAAGACGTGACCGGCCTGTCGGGCCAGCGGTTGCGCGCGCTGCGCCGGCGCATCCAGCTCGTGTACCAGAACCCCTTCGCATCGCTGGATCCGCGGCAGCAGGTCGTCGACATCATCGCCGAGCCGCTGCAGAACTTCGGGGTGGGCACGCGCTCCGACCGCAGGGATCGGGCGCTCGCCCTGATCGACAGGGTGTCGCTGCCGAGCGACCTCGCGCAGCGCACGCCGCGTGAGCTCTCGGGTGGGCAGCGACAGCGGGTCGCGATCGCCAGGGCCCTCGCGATCGACCCCGAGATCGTCGTGCTCGACGAAGCGGTGTCGGCCCTCGACGTCACGGTGCAGGCGCGCATCCTCGAACTGCTCACCTCGCTGCAGGCCGAACTCGGTCTCACCTACCTCTTCATCTCGCACGACCTCGCCGTGGTGCGCAGGATCAGTCACACCGTCTCGGTGATGCGCCGCGGGCGGATCGTCGAGGAAGGCGTCACCGAGGAGCTCTTCCACGACCCCCAGCACGACTACACCCGGGAGCTGCTCGCGGCCGTCCCCGGACGAACGGAGCAGCCCGCATGACCGCACCCACGATCGCCTTCTTCACCCGGCTGCTCGACGACGCGTCGCCCGCCGAGCGCTACGCGCTGGCCACCGAGCAGATCCGGCACGCCGAACGGCACGGCGTCGGTCGCGCCTGGGTCGCACAGCACCACTTCCGCGCCGCGGAGGGCGGCCTGCCCTCGCCGCTCGTCTATCTCGCGAACGTGGCCGCGCAGACCTCGCGCATCCGTCTCGGCACCGGGGTCGTCACGCTGCCGCTCGAAGATGCGGTGCGTGTCGCGGAAGACGCGGTGGTCGCCGACCTGCTCTCGGGCGGACGCATCGACCTGGGGCTCGGCAGCGGCGGAACCCCCTCGTCCTTCGTGCCGTTCGGTGAGGACGTGCGCGACAAGGCGCCCACCTACGACCGCAAGCTGCGACTGCTGCTCGACGCGCTCGCGGGGCGGGACATCGGCGCCGACAACACCCTCTATCCGGATGCCGGCACTCTCGGCGACCGCATCTGGCAGGCGACCTTCTCGGCCCCCGGAGGCCATCGCGCCGGCATCCACGGGCATGGCCTCCTGCTCTCGCGCACTCAGCCGCGGTCGACGGACGCGCTGCACGCCCCGCTCTCGGCGCTGCAGGATCCGATCATCGACGCGTACCTCGAGGCTCTCCCCGACGGCGTCGCCCCGCGTGTCACCGCCTCGCGGACCGTGTTCGTCGCGGATGATCGCGCGGAGGCCCTGCGCTTCGCTGAGGTCGGGCTGCGTCGTGCCGCCGAGGGGTTCCGCCGACAGGGCCAGACGATCCCCGGCGACACCCTCGATGAGCTGATCATGGCCCTCGACACGCACCTCGGCACCCCGGAGGAGGTCGCCGAGTCCCTCGCCGCAGACGCCACCCTCGACAGGGCGACCGAGGTCGCGTTCCAGGTGCACTCGGTCGACGCCCCGCACGAGCACGTGCTGCGCTCGATCGAGCTCTTCGCCGAGCAGGTCGCCCCCGCTCTCGGCTACACCCTCACCGACACCATCAAGGAGAAGGCATGACCACCGACATCGTCGATCAGATCGTAGGGGTGACGCCCGAGCTCGATGCGCTGCGGCGCCGCCGCCCCGTCACCAGGGAGCAGCTGCAGGCGAGCTTCGACGCGCTCTTCGCGCCGGTGTCGACGGAGGAGGTGTCGCAGGCCGAGCGCGAGCTGATCGCCGCGTTCGCCACGCGCCTCGCCGGCGACGCGGATGCGACGGCCGAGTTCTACGCAGACCGGGCCCTGGCTGTGGACCCGCAGCGCGCCACCGTCGTGATCGCCGAGGCCACGAACGCTGCGGTGACCGGGCCCTTCGGCTCGTACACCGAAGCGGGACTGCAGGGCGAGAACACCGAGGGCGAGCGCTACGCGCCGTCGCCCGAGATCGCAGAGGCGCTCGGCGGGCGGGTCGCCGCCGCCCTCGCGCACACGCACCTGCTCGTGTTCCGGCCGCGCGAATCCGCGGCCGTCGACATCCAGCGGCTGGTGGATGCGGGATGGTCGGCCGACGGCATCGTCACCCTCTCGCAGCTCGTCTCGTTCCTCGCGTTCCAGCAGCGCGTCATCACGGGCCTGAGGGTTCTCTCCGCCGCCGGCATCGCCGCGGCATCCGACTCCGAGGAGGAGGCAGCATGACCGAGCTTCTGCGCGATGACGCACCGCACCCCGAGGCGTTCACGCGAGCCGAGGTGGGGTGGACCCCGCATCTGCCGCCGCTCGCGGAGGAGGAGCTCACCGAGCGCCACTACGACGGTCTGGTCGACGCCTCTCGGGCGAAGAACGACTACTTCCGGCTGCTGGCGCGCGACCCCGAGGTGCTCAAGGCGCGCACGCTCGTCGACAAGGACATCTTCTACAACGCCAAGGAGGGTCTTCCCCGGGCCGAGCGCGAGCTCTCGGCGACCGCGGCTTCGCGTCGCAACGGCTGCGTGTTCTGCGCCTCGGTGCACTCGCGCTTCGCGGCGCACCACAGCAAGCGGGTCGACGACGTCGATCTCCTGCTGGATCAGGGAGTCGACGCCGACCTCGGGGAGCGGTGGAACGCGGTTGTCGCGGCCTCCGTCGCCCTGACCGACACGCCCAGCACCTTCGGCGCCGACGGGATCGCCCGGCTGCGGGCGGCGGGACTCGATGACCTCGAGATCGCCGATGTGATCCACGGTGCCGCGTTCTTCAATTGGGCGAACCGTCTGATGTTGTCGATCGGGAGGCCGGTCGCGCCCGCCTGATCGGTCGAGAGATCAGCACCGGCCCACCTCTGACGTGTCACCGTCGGGGGTGGGCTGGTGTCCTTTTGCGAGAGTATCGGCATACTTCTTGCTGTCTCCATATGACGACGTATCGATTGCTAACGTCGACGCATGGCAGTCGCGGGCGGAGCATTCTACGAAGTCGATACCGACGTGCTGCGTGCGATGGCGTCGAAGGCGCGTCGCATCGTCGGCGAGCTGGGCTCGTCCGATGCCGCGAAGCCTGCTGACGCCGGACACGAGTGGGTCGTCGCAGCCGCGACGCGTTTCAGCAGCGCATGGTCCGACGGGCTCTGCGTCCGTGTGGCCGACACCGAAGACTTCGCAGACAGGTTGAGCACGACCGCTCGGATCTTCGACGAAGGCACCGATGCGGCGAAGGTCGAAGTCGACGCGATGATCTGGGACGACTGATGGAGCTGGGGCAGACCCAGTCGGCGGCGGACCTCGTGCCGGGCTCGGTGTCCGAGGTCAGGGCGACCGCGGAAGCGTGGAAGGCTCGTGGCGCTGAAGCGACCCGTGTACGCGATGACCTCGCCACGCTGGATGACGACGGCACGTGGAGAGGCGCTGCCTACGACGCCTACCTCGACCGGTTCGAGCGGCAGCTGCTGCACTGGAAGCATGCGGGCGAATCGCTCCGCGCGGGTGCGAGCGCACTGTTCACGTGGGCCGACGCGTTGCAGTGGGCGCAGGACGAAGCCGACCGTTCGATCACTCTCTGGAACGAGGCAGAGCAACAGGCTGCTGCGGCGCTGGCCGCCCACCGTGCACACGTGCGGGAGTTGCGCGTCGGGCAAGGGCTCCGGCACCCCGAGGCCGACGTGCCCTTCGTCGATCCGTCAGGTCCTGCACACGATGAAGCGCGGGAGGTCCTGTTCAACGCCCGGGCGACTCTCGAGGTCTATGCGCGCGACTGCGCGATCCGGTTGGACGATGCCGCGGATGCGGCGCGGATTCCGCTGACCGACGCGGAGGCCGCGACACGAACACAGCACGCGACGACCGAGGTGATCGTCAACCTCGCTGTCGTCCAGCCGTTCCGAGCCGCGATGGACATGCTCGCGATCTCGGCGCAGACGCTCTGGGAACACCCCGACATCATCCTCGAACTCCTGGGCGGCGCTGCAACCTTCCTCGGCGGCGCGGCGCTGGCAGCCGGAGGCGGCGCCATCACCGTCACCGGAGCCGGTGCGCTGGCAGGTTCGCCCGCACTGGTCGTCGCCGGAGTCGGAGTGGCCGGTGCAGGCGCGACGATGATGGGCGACGCCGCCTGCCGATGGCTCACCGAGAGCCACGGGGCTGGTGACCGCGTTCACGGCCTCAACCGCGGAGATCGGCGCGATTACGAGGGAAAGTTCGCTGCCGGTGAGAATCCCCCGCCTTGGGTCGACAAAGAGAAGATCGGGCTCGAGCAATATGAGAGGCGGGAGCAGTCTGATGTGATCCGTTCGAAGGTGAAAATCGACTATGAGGGTTCGCCGCAGAATGGACGGTCGTACGACGGCCTGGTGAAGAATGATGATGGCCCCAACACGTATACGGGCATTGAAGTGAAATCCGGGAACGCCATCGACGGCTACAACAGACCGGGCAGCACCCAACGACAGTTCGATGAAGCCGTCGACGGAGGGACACCGGCCCGCGGAAAGCTGGACGGGGAAGAGATCCTTGTCACACGAGTGGAAATAGAGATTGTGCCGTGACCAATCGCAGAACTCACGCCCAACAGTTCACCAGTGGCCAGATGGGGTGGATCACGGAGAATCGACGCCCCGCGTCCGAACACCTGCGACTTATGCTCCGCCTCCTGGGTACCGAGAACGAGCACACGTACGTCATCTGGCGAGGCGCGGACTCACGCAGCATCGTTGGGTTTCGTGAGCGGGCGACGGACTCTTTCATGCAGGCCGCAGGCTCCGCGGACGCTATGACCGTCGAGGTGCGGCTTCCCGGCCCCGACGGTGAGTCGCACCTGTACACGGTCGGACGGCCCGAGCCCGCAGACGGCAGGACCACCCTCATCCCCATCAGCGACGACCGAGCGGTGCGCGTGTTCTCGAACGAGATCTTCACCGCCGACGAAGCCGCGGTGATCTTCTACACGTATTACCTCACCGATGCCGTCTCGCAGCCGTACGTGCTTCGCGAGCTGGATCTCTCGAACGAACTCTCGGAGGAACGATGACGCTCTATGGACCCTTCGTCCAGGCCGCGAACGACGGTCGCACCGGCTGGCTGGCCGACGAGCATCTCACGATTCCCGAACGGCTCCGACGCACGCTGGAGTGGCTGGACGCCCGCAAGGACTACACGTACTCGATCTGGCGCGGCGCTGACCCCACAAGGATCGACGGCTACCACGAGCAGGCGAATGAATTCTTCATGCAGGCCGCGGGCTCGGCTGATGCGATGACGGTGGAAGCGCGGCTCCTCGGCGCCGACGGGGAGAGCCATCTGTACACGATCGGCCGGCCCGAGACCGCTGACGGCACGACCACTCTCATCCCTATGAGCGACGACCGCGCGGTACGAGTGTTCTCGAACGAGATCTTCACCGCCGACGAAGCCGCGGAGATCTTCTACACGTTCTACCTCACCGAAGCCGTCTCGCCGCCCTACGTCCTGCGTGAGCTCGACCTCGCACTGGAACTCTCGGAGGAACGATGAAGGTCGCTGTTCGTCACGACGCCGTGGCACAGACCGTCGCCGAGCTCGCGCTCACCGTGAAAGCCATCGAGCACGAACTCGACGCCTTCGATTCCGAGGCGACGCTACTGAAATCGACCTGGGACGGGGAAGCGCAGCGGGCCTATGACCGTGCCCAGCGGGAGTGGTCGAACGCGCTCGAGAGCATGAGAGCGTTGCTGGCCGAAGCCGCGCGCCGACTGATCGCCGCGAACTCCCTCTCCATGGCGACGGCGTCCACGGCTGCCCGCGTCTGGTCCTGAGCGGCCTACGGGATCAGCACGATCTTGCCCGAGGCGGCTCCGGACTCCATGAGCTCATGAGCGCGTGCCGCCTCGCTCAGCGGCAGTTCGGGGCCGAGCTCGATCGTGAAGTCGCCCGCCGCCAGCAGGTCGACGGTCGCGCCGAGGGCCTCCGCGCGCCACGCGAGCTCCTGCTCAGTGAGCGGCACGGGTGAACCGCCCGAGAACGCCCGGATGCCGAACGACGCGGCATCGGGGCCGCGGACGATCGTCGCGATGCGGTCGCGGTCGGCGACGAGCTCGAGCGACACCTCGATGGCCTCATCGGTCCCCGCGCAGTCGAGCGCGACCGTCACCCCGACCGGTGCGGCCTCGCGTACGCGCTCCAGCAGCCCGTCTCCGTATGCGACCGGGATCGCACCGAGGTCACGCAGCTGATCGTGTCGGGCCGGGCTGGCGGTCGCGATGACGGTGGCGCCCCAGGCGACGGCGAACTGCACGGCTGCCTGGCCGACCGAGCCCGAACCGCCGTGCACGAGCAGCACGTCGCCGTCCGTGACTCCGAGCGAGCGGAGCGCCTGATAGGCGGTGCCGGCGGGGATGCCGATGCCGGCACCCTCCGCTGCGGTGACGGAATCGGGCAGCGCGACGAGCTTGTCGACCGGTACGGCGAGCATGCTCGAGTAGGTGCCGACGGTGTCGCGGATCGCGACGCGGTCGCCCACCGCGAATCCGTCGACGTCGTCGCCGAGCGATTCGATGACCCCGGCGCCGTCGAACCCGACGGCACGCGGCTCGGTGATCGGCGGTGAGGGGCGCTTCGCGCTGCGGAGCTTGGCGTCGATCGGGTTGGCACCCGCCGCCTCGATGCGCACCACGGCCTCGCCGCTGAGCGCGATCGGATCGGGAATCTCGATCAGGTGCAGCACATCAGGAGAACCGAACTCTGTGTAGACGATCGCGCGAGCCATGGATTCAGGCTACCCCCGAGACGACAGCACCTTCATGATCCGCTGCGGAGAGACGGGCTGCGCGGTGCCGAGACGCTGCGCGAACACGCTCACCCGGTACTCCTCGAGCAGCCAGCGGGTCTCGACCAGGGCCGGCGGCGCGTCGGCGGGCAGCGGGATCGCGCCCCCGGCATCCTCGAAGGCCTTCGCCATGCGCTCGAACTCGCTCATGCGGGTGCGGTCCTTGCCGGGCTCGTTCGCGAGCGTCTTCAGCCGCTCGAGCATCCCGTCGAGGTATCGCGGGAAGTGCGTGAGGCGCTCGACGCCTGCCGCCGAGACGAACCCGGGGTGCAGGAGTCCCGAGAGCTGCGTGCGGATGTCGTTCAGCGGCCCGAGCAGTGCGAGGGAGTTCTGCGAACGGATGCCGCGCTCGACATCGCGGGTCTTCGTGAGGATGCGAGCGACGAGCGACACGCAGGCGAAGAGGTCGTCGACGAGCGACGCCGACACCGCGTCGCGCACGCGCACGAACTCGGCCTCAGTGCGCACGAGGCCGCCCGGCGCCAGCCGATCGATCGTGCTCTGGACGACCGCGGCCCGGCAGTCCTCGATGAGCGCGGCGGCCGACTGGTAGGGCGACGCGGCGAGTGCGAGCTTCTCCTGGCTGGTGAGGTGCTGCTGCACGTACGACGAGGGCGAGGGCACACCGAGCAGCACGAGGCGCAGCACGCCCGCCCGCGTGGCGGTGGCGGCGGCATCCGCCGTGGACTCGACGCGCACCGAGACGGTCTTCCCCTGGTCGACGATCGCCGGGTACCCGCGCACCACTCCGCCGGCCACGCGGGTGTCGAGCACCTCGGGCAGGTCGCCGAACGTCCAGGCGGTGAGGCCGTCCTTCTCGATCGAGGTGGCGGCGGCAGCGGGCTGCGGTCCCTTCGAGGGGCCGGGGCGGCGGGGCGGGGTCGCGATCGACCGGGCCACGCTGCTGCGCGCACGGTCGGCGAGCTCGGCCTGCAGCGCACTGAGGTCGCGGTTCGATCCCGCGACGCGCCCGCGCTCGTCGACGGCGCGGAAGTTCATCCGCAGGTGCGCGGGCACGCGATCGTCTTCGAAGTCGGCAGCCGAGACGAGCTGATTCGCGAGCGGCTGGATGAGGCGTGCCAGCGCCTCTTTGAGCGTGCGATGAGGAAGGCCGCCGTGCGACTCCGGGCCGTCTCCGGCGAGCTCGGCACCGAACTTGTCGGCCCAATCAGCCGCAGGCACCACGTGCCGTCGGATCGCCTTGGGCAGTGCGCGGAGCAGGCCGGTGACGAGTTCGGCGCGCAGCCCCGGCACCTGCCAGTCGAAGCCCCTGTCCTCGATCTGTGCGAGCAGAGGCAACGGGATCACGACGCTCACGCCGTCGTCGGTCGCCCCCGGCTCGAAACGGTACGCGAGCCCGAGCACCTGGTCGCCCTGCGTCCACCGGGTGGGGAACTCGCTCTGATCGGCCCTGCTCTCGTCGTCGAGCAGGTCGGCCTCGCGCATCACGAGCAGCTTCGGGGTCGCGGCCAGCGCGTCGCGCCACCATTTCTCGAACGAGCGCACGTCGAAGACGTCGGTCGGGATCCGCTCGTCGTAGAAGCGGAACACCGCTTCGTCGCCAGCGAGGATGTCGCGACGCCTCTCACGTTCCTCGAGCTTCTCGAGGCGCTTGCGCAGTTCGGCGTTGCTGCGCCAGAAAGCGCTGACCCGCTTGTCGATGCGCGTCGGATCCCATTCGCCCTCGACGAGGGCGTGTCGCACGAACATCTCACGCGACGCCGCCCGGTCGATGCGCGCGAACTGCACACGGCGACGGGGGATGATCTCGACCCCGAACAGCGTCACCTTCTCGTACGCGACCGCCGCGCCGGCATCCTTCGACCAGTGCGGCTCGGTGACCTGGCGCTTCGCGAGATCGCCCGCGAGCGCCTCCGCCCAGGCGGGGTCGATCGCGGCGACCGTGCGGGCGTAGGTGCGTGAGGTCTCGACGATCTCGGCGGCCATGACCGCCTGCGGGGCCTTCTTGCGCAGGGCGGATCCGGGGAAGATCGAGAAGCGGATGCCGCGGGCGCCACGGTATTCCGCCATCCTCTTCTTCTTCGGATCGAGGCCCTTGCCGGTGTTGCGCTCGTCGAGGATGCCGATCTGCGACAGGAGTCCGGCGAGCAGAGCCCGATGGATCGCATCCGGATCCGCGGTCCCCCCGCGCGAGGAGTCCTTCTCCCGCACGAGCGACCGCAGCTGACGGTGCACGTCGAACCATTCACGCACCCGGACGTAGTTGAGATGCTCCGAACGGCACAGGCGACGGAAGGCGCTCGAACCGAGCTCGCGCTGCTGCTCCCGGAGGTGGTTCCACAGGTTCAGGATCGACAGGAAGTCGCTCGTCGGGTCGGTGAAGCGCGCATGCATGCGGTCGGCTTCGTCGCGCACGCTCTGGGGCGCCTCCTGCGACGGCCGCTCGCGCACGTCCTGGATCGACATTCCGGCGACGATCGCGAGCACGTCGCGGGTGACGTCGGCGCCGCCGGGGCGTCCGGCCTCGATCAGCATGCGGGCGAAGCGGGGGTCGATCGGGATTCGGGAGATGTCTCGACCGATGCGGGTGAGTCGAGGTGCGTCTCCGCTGCCGGTGACGGCGCCCAGCTCGGTGAGCAGGTCGACGGCGGCCTTGACTCCCCGGGAGTCGGGCGGGGTGAGGAACGGGAAGGCGGTGATGTCGCCGAAGCCGAGCGACAGCATCTGCAGGATCACCGAGGCGAGCGAGGTGCGCAGGATCTCGGGTTCGGTGAACTCCGCGCGCTTGTCGAAGTCCTCCTCGCTGTACAGGCGGATCGCGATGCCGTCGCTCGTGCGCCCGGCGCGGCCCGAACGCTGGTTCGCGGAGGCCTGCGAGATCGCCTCGATCGGCAGCCGCTGCACCTTCGAGCGGTTGCTGTATCGCGAGATGCGCGCGGTGCCGGTGTCGATCACGTAGCGGATGCCGGGAACGGTGAGGCTGGTCTCGGCGACGTTCGTGGCGAGCACGACCCGGCGCCGCACACCGGCGACGCGGCTCTTCTCGAACACCCGGTGCTGCTCCGCCGCCGACAGCCGGCCGTACAGCGGCAGCACCTCGGTGGGGGAGCGGTCCTTCGCGTACGCGCCGCGCACGGCATCCGCGGCATCCCTGATCTCGGCTTCGCCCGGCAGGAACACCAGCACGTCGCCCGGCTCCTCGCGGTCGAGTTCACGGAGGGCCGCGACGATGGCGGTCACCTCGTCGGACTCCTCGGTCTCCTCCGTCTGCTCGCGGTAGCGGATCTCGACGGGGAAGGTGCGGCCGGACACCTCGATCACCGGCGCGGGCACACCCTCGGGCGTCGCGAAGTGTCGGGCGAAGCTCTCGGGATCGATCGTCGCCGACGTGATGATCACCTTGAGGTCAGGTCGTTCGGGAAGGATCCGCACGAGGTAGCCCAGCAGGAAGTCGACGTTGAGCGAGCGCTCGTGCGCCTCGTCGATGATGATCGTGTCGCAGCGGCGCAGCAGCCGGTCGCGGTGGATCTCATTGAGCAGGATGCCGTCGGTCATCAGCGCGATGCGCGTGTCGTCGGACACCTTGTCGGTGAAGCGCACCTTGTATCCGACGAGGCCGCCGAGCTCGACCTGCAGCTCCTCGGCGACGCGCTCGGCGATCGTGCGGGCGGCGAGTCGTCGGGGCTGCGTGTGCGCGATGCGCTCGCGCCCGAGATCGAGGCAGATCTTCGGCAGCTGCGTCGTCTTCCCCGAGCCCGTCGCTCCCGCCACGATGACGACCTGGTTGTCGCGGATGGCGTCGGCGATCTCCTCCCGCGCAGCGCTGACCGGCAGCTCGGGAGGATAGAAGATCACAGGGGAAGGCATAGAACTCCCATCGTACGATTCATCCGTGAGCACTGTGTCGAAGCCTCCTCCCGCATCGCGGTGGTTCCACGAGTTCGGGCGGGCTCCGCGCATCCTCGGACTCGACGTCGCCCGAGGGCTGGCGATCCTCGGCATGGCCGGAGCGCACATCGGCGAGACCGAGGCGTTCGATCCGTTCGACCTGTCGACCTGGACCGACCTGGTGCACGGGCGATCGTCGATCCTGTTCGCCGTGCTCGCCGGCGTCTCGATCGCCCTGATGACCGGCCGCAGCGTGCTGCCCGATCCCGAGCGGATGCCGAGCCTCCGCCTGCAGCTGATCGGTCGCGGAGCGGTCATCTTCCTGATCGGTCTGGCGCTGGAGATGCTGAACACGCCGATCGCGGTGATCCTCACGCTCTACGGACTGCTCTACGTCGCCGTCATCCCGTTCCTCCGGTGGCAGCCGTGGAAGCTGCTGATCGCCGCCGGCATCCTGGCACTCGCGGCACCGGCGCTGCTCGCGTTGCTCGCCGCACTCACCCTGAACCCCACCGGCGCGGGCGTCAGCCTCGTCCTCTACGGCTCGTATCCGATCACCGCGTGGCTCGCGTTCGTCTTCGCCGGCATGGCGCTCGGGCGCCTGCGTGTCGAGAAGCTCGAGACCGCGGCGATCACGCTGGGCGCGGGCGTCGGACTCATGGTCGTCGGCTACGGACTGGGCCTCGTCGGAGCAGTCACCCGCCTCGGCTCCGGCTCGGCGATCTTCGGCGGCGAGCCCGCCGCGGGGTGGAGCACCTACTCCGAGGCGCTGGCCGCAGCGGATCCGGGAGGGGCCGTCGTCCGAGCGATCTTCGCCGTCGAACCGCACTCCGGCGGAACGGCCGAGATCCTCGGCTCGGGCGGGTTCGCGCTGTCGGTCATCGCGCTGTGCGTGCTGCTCAGCGGGCCGTTGCGTGCGGTGCTCCTTCCGCTCGGGGCGTTGGGGTCGATGCCCCTGTCGGCCTACAGCGTGCACGTCGTCTCGGTCGCGCTCGTGGCGGGACCAGGAGGCTTCTTCTCGAGCAATGCCTTCTGGTTGGCGACGGCCGTCGCGCTGCTTCTCGCGACCACGCTGTGGTCGATCCTGTTCGGGAGGGGCCCGCTCGAGAGGCTGGTCGGCTGGGTCGCCTCGAGGATGGCGGCGGTTCCTCCTGGTCGACCTGTCATCACAGGTCGTAGGGTGGATTCATGACGATTCCTGCACTCGAACTGAACGACGGCCATTCCATCCCGCAGCTCGGCTACGGGGTGTTCAAGGTTCCGGCCGACGAGACCGAGCGCGCCGTGAGCGAGGCGCTCGAGATCGGCTACCGCCACATCGACACGGCCGCCATCTACGGCAACGAAGAGGGCGTCGGAGCGGCGATCGCCTCTTCGGGCATCCCGCGCGACGAGCTGTTCATCACGACCAAGCTCTGGAACGACCGCCATCACGACGACGAGCCGCGTGCGGCGATCGGCGAGAGCCTCGAGAAGCTCGGGCTGGATGTCGTCGACCTCTACCTCGTGCACTGGCCCACTCCGGCGAAGGACGACTACGTGCACGCCTTCGCCCGGCTCATCGAGCTGCGCGAGGCAGGACTGACACGCAGCATCGGCGTCTCGAACTTCCTCGTTCCGCACCTCGAGCGCGTGGTGGCCGAGACCGGCGTGACGCCGGCGGTCAACCAGATCGAGCTGCACCCGGCCTACCAGCAGCGCGACGTCGTCGACTGGGCGACCGAGCACGGCATCCGCATCGAGTCGTGGGGCCCGCTCGGCCAGGGCAAGTACGACCTGTTCGGCACGCCGGCGGTGGCCGAGGCGGCGGCGGCGCACGGCGTCACCCCCGCGCAGGCGGTGCTGCGCTGGCACCTGCAGCGCGGATTCATCGTCTTCCCGAAGTCGGTGCGCGCCGAGCGCCTGCGCGAGAACCTCGACGTGTTCGGGTTCGAGCTCACCGACGCCGAGGTCGCGGCGATCGACGCCCTCGACCCGCTCGACGGCTCTGGTCGAGTCGGATCGCACCCCGACGACGTGAACTGACACGCTCCGTGTCGACAGATGACGCCCCGTGTCGCTTCCCGCGACACGGGGCGTCGTCGTGAGTAGCGTCGTCCGCATGACAGCTCCCTACCGCGTCGTCGCCGTCTCCGGATCTCTGCACGAGCCCAGCAAGACCACGGCTCTCATCCGTGCGATCGCCGGGGCGATCGCCGAGCGGGCCGAGGTCGAGATCGAGGTCATCGAGCTCACCGACATCGGCCCGTCGCTCGCAGGAGCGCTGCGTCGCGACCAGCTTCCGGCGCGCGTCGAGGAGAAGCTGGTGGCGATCGAGGCGGCAGACCTGCTGATCGTGGGCAGTCCCGTCTACCGCGCATCCTTCACCGGCCTCTTCAAGCACCTGTTCGACTTCGTGGGGCAGTACGAGCTCGTCGGCAAGCCGGTGCTGCTCGCGGCGACCGGCGGCGGCGAACGCCACGCGCTCATCATCGAGCACCAGCTGCGGCCGCTGTTCGCGTTCTTCCAGGCGCTGACGCTGCCCCTGGGCGTCTACGCCAGCGACACCGACTTCGACGGCTACGTGATCGCCTCCGACGTGCTCCACGCGCGCATCGCCCTCGCTGCCGAGCGTGCGCTGCCGCTCGTCGGCTATGCGGCATCCCGGCCGGCGGAGCTGCTCGTCTCCTGACCGTCTCGTCAGGCGCCGATCGGCGTAGCGTGGACGTATGACGAACCGGCTCGCCGACACGCTCAGCCCGTACCTCCGCGCCCACGCCGACAATCCTGTCGACTGGTATCCCTGGGGTCCGGAGGCCTTCGCCGAGGCGCAGCGCCGCGATGTGCCGCTGCTGATCTCGATCGGGTATTCGACCTGCCACTGGTGTCATGTGATGGCCAGGGAGTCGTTCGCCGACCCCGACACGGCTGCACTGATCAATCGCGACTTCGTCGCGGTGAAGGTCGACCGCGAGGAGCATCCCGACGTCGACGGCGCCTACATGGCGGCTGCCTCGGCGTTCACGCAGAATCTCGGTTGGCCCCTCACCGTCTTCACGACGCCGCGGGGCCGCACGTTCTACGCCGGAACCTACTGGCCGCCCGAGGCACGACAGCCGATGCCCGCGTTCCGTGACGTGCTCGCCGCGGTGCAGGAGGCGTGGACCCAGCGCCGTGCCCAAGCCGAGGAGTCTGCGGATGCCGTCACGGACGCCCTCGCCCGCGCAGGCGCCTCGACCCCCTCCGATCTTCCGGACGCCGATGCTCTCGCCGGCGCGGCGCGGACGATCGCGGCTCGGGAGGATCGCCGCTTCGGCGGTTACGGCGATGCACCGAAGTTCCCGGTCGCGACGACCCTGAGGATGCTGCAGACACCGCTCGTGCGCAGAGAGGCCCCGGATGCCGCCGAGTCGGCCGACCGGGCGCTCGCCGCGATGGCCGCCTCCGATCTGCGCGATGCCGATGGGGGGTTCTTCCGCTACGCGACCCGACGCGACTGGAGCGTGCCGCACTACGAGCGGATGCTGACCGACAACGCGCAGCTGCTCGACGTGGCGCTCGACGCGGGTGACGACGCGACCGCACGCGGCATCGCCGACTTCCTCCTGGGCACGCTGCGCAGGGCGGGCGGCGGGTTCGGCGCGGCTCAGGACTCGGAGTCGTGGATCGACGGCGAACGCAGCGAGGGCGGCTACTACCTGCGACCGCCCTCCGAGAGGACCGGTCTCGAGCTCCCTGCCGTCGACGGCAAGGTCATCACAGGATGGAACGGTCTGGCCATCACCGGTCTCGCCCGCGCGGGAGCCTCTCTGGCGGAGGGGTTCTGGGTGCAGGCCGCGGCCGAGGCTGCCGAGTACGTGCTGCGAGTCAACAGGGATGCGACCGGGGCTCTCGTGCGGGCCTCGCTCGACGGGGTCGCCTCGGGTGCGGTCGCCACCGCGGCCGATGTCGCTCTCCTGGCCGACGGGCTGTTCGCGCTCGCCGCGGCCACAGGTGAGGCGGCGTGGGCGGTGGAGGCACGCACACTGCTCGACGCGGCGATCGAGGGCCTCATGGGCGACCCGCTGCTCGCCGAGCACGGGATCGCCACAGCGCCCGATCAGACCGACGGCGATCTGCCGTCGGATTCGGCGGCCGTGGCTGCGGCGTCCCTCACCGCCTGGCGTCTCGGCGCGGGGGACCGGTATCGCGAGGCAGCCGCGGAACGCGTGCGCGAGCATGCCGCGCCCGCCATCGCACAGCCGTTCGCGCACGGCAGCCTGCTGCGTGTGGCAGCGGGGCTCGTCGATGCGCCGAGGCAGCTCGTCGTCGTCACCGAGACGCCCGAGGGTGCACTCGCCTCGGCAGCCCGCAGGGCCGACGCGGACGTCGTCGCGATCGTCACCCCGGTGCAGGCCCAGGCATTCGCGGATGCCGGCTTCGAGCTGTTCGACGGCAAGGGCGACGCGATGGAGCAGGCGTTCGACTGCCGCTCGTTCGTGTGCCGGCTCCCGGTGCGCGACCCCGCAGACCTCCCCCTCGCGCGGTGAGGTCAGCTGCGATCCTGGACGGCGGGCGGAGCCGCGTAGGCTGAGCAGTCTGCTCATCGCACGCAGGAGGCACGCGCATGACCGAGGTTCCCACCACGACGACCACGACCAAAGGTCTGCACCCCGGGCTGACCCGTCGGCAGATCTCGATGATGGGACTCGGCGGGGCGATCGGCGCCGGGCTGTTCGTCGGTTCGGGACAGGCGATCAGCATCGCCGGTCCTGCCGTGCTCATCTCGTACCTCGTCGCCGGCGGCATCGTCGTGCTGATCATGGCGATGCTCGCCGAGATGGTCGCCGCCCGCCCGAGCTCAGGAGCCTTCAGCTCATACGCGCAGAAGGCGATGGGCCGCAGCGCCGGCAGCGCGGTCGGGTGGCTCTACTGGATCCAGCTCGTCGTCGTGATCGCCGCCGAGGCCACCGGCGCCGCCGGGATCATCGCGGCCTGGATCCCCGGCATCCCGGCCTGGGTGTGGGTGCTCGTCTTCGTCGTCGCCCTGACCGCGGTCAACCTCTTCGGGGTGCGCAATTACGGCACGTTCGAGTTCTGGTTCGCGGCGATCAAGGTCGCGGCGATCATCGTGTTCCTCGTGGTCGGCGTGTGCGCGATCCTGGGGTTCATCCCCGGCGTGCCCGCGACCGGCATCGGCAATCTCGTCGACAACGGCGGCTTCGCCCCGAACGGCCTCACGGGCATCGCGGCGGCGCTCCTCATCGTGGTCTTCGCGTTCGGCGGCACCGAGGTCGTCGCGATCGCGGCGGCGGAGTCCGACGACCCCGCGCGCAACATCCGCCGGATCGTGCGCGAGGTCCTCGTGCGCATCCTGATCTTCTACGTCGGCTCGATCTTCGTGATCGTGTCGGTGCTCCCGTGGAACGATCCCGCCGTCAAGGACGGTCCCTTCTCCGCAGTGCTCGACACTCTGCAGCTGCCGGGCGTCGGCCTCGTGATGGACCTCATCGTCGTGATCGCGCTGCTGTCGGCGATGAACGCGAACATCTACGGCGCGTCGCGGATGGCGTACTCGCTCGGTGAGCGCGGGCTCGCACCGCTCGCGGCGACGCGCACGACGTCGACGGGCGTGCCGGTCGTGGCCGTGCTCGCCTCCGTCGCGTTCGGCTTCATCACGGTCGGGCTGAACTGGGCGTTCCCCGATGTGGTGCTGCCGGCGCTGCTCAACGTGGTCGGATCGACGCTGCTCATCATCTGGACGGCGACGGCGGTCTCGCAGATCATCCTCCGCCGCCGTGCCGATCGTGAGGGTGCGGCGATGCCGATGCGCATGTGGGGCTTCCCCTGGCTGTCGTGGCTGTGCCTGGCGCTGCTCGCCGGAGTGATCGCGCTCACCATGATCGACGAGGCTGCGCGTGTGCAGCTGCTGCTCACGATCGGCCTCACTGCGGTGCTGCTGGTCGTCGCCCGCCTGACACGCGGTGTCTCTCGCCCGGGGGTGGCCGGCGAGCGCGACGGAGTGGTCGAGGGCTGACCGCGCGCACGTGCTGCCGCTGGTCGGGTCAGATCCAGCCGGGCAGCCAGTTGTGCAGGAGCCAGAACTGGTAGGGCACGCTCATGCCGGTCCACACCGGGTAGAAGAACGCGGAGACCAGCACCACGACGGCGAGGAAGACGATCACGGTGCGCTCGCCCGACTGCCGGCGGTGCAGCGGATCCTCCCGGCGTCCCGCGATCTGACGGAGAACGACCGCGAGTGCGAGCACGAGGAACGGCGCCATCGCGACCGTGTAGAACTGGAAGATCGTCCGCTCAGGGAACAGCAGCCAGGGCACGTACGTCGCCGCGAGCCCGACCAGGGGGAACGTGAGGGCTGGACCGACGGGGCGACGTTCGGCCCACCCGCGCACGAGGCGGTAGAGCAGGTAGAGAGCCGCGGCGACACCGGCGTACCAGATCAGCGGGTTGGGGATCGTCGAGATCACCGCGATGCAGTGATCGACGCCGCAGGGCCCGGGGTCGCTGCCCACCCAGACGGCTGTGGGGCGCAGCAGCAGAGGCCACTCCCACGCGGGGCTCGCGTACGGGTGGCCCTTGCTGAGACCGACGTGGAAGTTCAGAATCGCCTCGTGGTAGTTCCACAGCGCGATCAGCGGATTCGGATCGCTCTGCCGGGCATAGCCGCCGGCGGTGACGAGCCACCCCGTCCAGCTGGCGAGGTAGGTGGCGAGCGCCGGCAGCACGAGCAGCACGAAGGAGACCGGTCCCTGACGGAAGGCCGCCGCGGTGGGCCAGAGCACGACGCCCGCGCGGCGTCGTGCCAGGGCATCCGTCACCACGACGTACAGGCCGAAGGCCGCGAGCGCATAGAGCCCCGACCACTTCACGGCGCAGGCGGCGCCGAGCGCGACACCTGCGGCGATCAGCCACGGACGCCGCCAGAGCACAGGACCCCACATCGGCGCGGGGGAGTCGGGGTCGGTATCGGGGTCTGCGCGTTCGAGCACGGGGATCACCCGGTCGCGGTCGATCAGGATGAAGAGCGCGCCGAGCATGAGGAAGAACGTCAGAGGGCCGTCGAGCAGGGCCGTGCGACTCATCACGATGCTGAGGCCGTCGATCGCCAGCAGGGCGCCGGCGACCGTCGCCACCACGATCGATCCGGTCAGGCGGCGGGCGACCAGATAGACGAGCAGCACGGTGGCGGCGCCCAGCAGTGCCGTCGCGATGCGCCAGCCCACCGTGTTGTCGGGTCCTCCGATGGCCATCCCCAGGGCGATCAGCCATTTGCCCAGGGGCGGATGCACGACGAACGACCCGGCATCCGACAGCGGCAGCTGCTGCAGTGTGATGAACGCCTCGTTCGCGTCCTTGCCCCAGGTGCCTTCGTATCCGAGAGCCCACAGCGACCAGGCGTCCTTGACGTAGTAGGTCTCGTCGAAGGCGAGCTGGTGCGGATGGCCGAGGTTGACCAGGCGCAGCACGGCGGCCAGGGCCGTCACCACGAGCGGCGCGAACCAGCGCACCATGCGCCCCCAGTCGGGGTCCTGCAGCACGCGGTCGCGCAGTCGCTCGTAGCGCGTCAGTCGCTGCTCGGGCGGAGGCAGCAGAGGCAGGGGCGCGGTCACCGCACCAGCCTAGACACTCCGCCGATGGGCGCCGCCTAAGCTGGGCGGGTGATCATCCTCGCCGCAACACCGATCGGAAACCTCGGGGATGTCTCGCGTCGCCTCGTCGAGGTGCTGGAGAACGCCGAGGTCGTCGTCGCGGAGGACACGCGCACCACGCAGCGGCTCATGCAGGCTCTGCAGATCTCGAACCGCCCCCGGCTGATCGCACTGCATGATCACAACGAGAAGCAGAGAGCGGCGGAGCTCGCCGCACTCGCGGTCGAGACGGATGTCGTCGTCGTGAGCGACGCGGGGATGCCGGCCATCAGCGACCCCGGGTACGGGCTCGTCGCCGAGGCGGTCGCTCAGGGAGTGACGGTGACGGCGATCCCGGGGCCGAGCGCAGTGCTGATGGCGCTCTCCATCTCGGGACTGCCGACCGACCGCTTCACGTTCGAGGGGTTCCTGCCGCGCAAGCCCGGGGATCGGCGCTCGACGCTGCGGGCGCTCGCCGCAGAGCCACGCACCATGGTCTTCTTCGAATCTCCCGCCCGCCTGGCGTCGTCGCTCGCCGACATGGGCGCAGCCTTCGGCGACGACCGCCGCATCGCCGTCTGCCGCGAGCTGACCAAGTTCTACGAAGAGGTGCGCCGCGGCACCTCCGCCGAGCTCGTCGAGTGGGCGACGGCTGGCGTCAAGGGCGAGATCGTCGTGGTGGTCGAGGGTGCCGCGCCTCGTGAGGCGTCGGCGGAAGACGCTCTCGCGCAGGTGCAGCGACTCGTGGCATCCGGCGTGCGTCTCAAGGAGGCCTGCGCCGAGGTCGCCGCGGCGACGGGCCTGTCGTCGCGCGACCTGTATCAGGCAGCGCTCGCCGCGCGCAGCTGATGGAAGGCACCTCGGACGCGGGCGTCGCCGCTGCCTACGACGAGCGGGCCGCGGAGTACGTGAAGCTCGCCGGTGCGATCGAGGAGATGGATGCCCGGGATGCTGCGCTCATCGAGGCCTGGCGTGACACGGCCTCCGGCCTGCTGCTGGATGCCGGCTGCGGGCCCGGGCACTGGACCGAGCTCCTGAGTCTCGGCGAACGCGTGGCGCAGGGGATCGACCTGTCGGAGGAGTTCATCGCGACGGCGAGGAAACGGCATCCGGGCATCTCCTTCGACGTCGGCTCGTTCCGCGACCTGCCGTTCGCGGCGGGGTCGGTCGGAGGCATCCTCGCCTGGTACTCACTGATCCACACCTCGCCGGCTGACATCCCCGGGATCCTCGAAGAGTTCGCCCGCGTGCTGGCTCCCGGAGGCAGCATCCTGATCGGCTTCTTCGACGGCGAGCCGCGCGAGCCGTTCGCGCATGCCGTCGCGCCGGCGTACTTCTGGTCTGCCGACGCGCTCGCCGGGCTTCTCGCCGACGCGGGCTTCGAGGTCGTGTCGAGTGAGACCCGGGGCCGCGAACCCGGCGAGATCAGCGCCCGCCCTCACGGCTCACTCGAAGCACGCAGGCGGTGACTCGCTCGCCGGGTAGCCTGGTGCACACGCAAGCGGAGGAGGACCGAGCGTGAGCAAGAGGGCGACCGTCTACGACGTCGCAGACCGCGCCGGAGTGTCGATCGCGACGGTATCCCGCGTGCTGCGGCAGCCGGATGCCGTGCGCCCCGCCACGCGCGAGCGCGTGCTCGACTCCGTCTCGGCGCTCGGCTACGTGCCCAGCGGCAGCGCGCGCGGTCTGGCCGAGCGCCGCACCGGCGTGCTCGGGCTGTACTTCCCCGGTTTCGATGCCTCGGAGGACGCGCCCGTCCTCGACGTGCTCGCCGATGACCAGGGCGAGGCGCCGCCGTTCACGGTCGAGCAGGCGTCCGCCGACGCGGGCGCACCGCATCCGACCATGCTGTTCCTCGACGAGGTGCTGCGCGGAGCGGAGCTCGAAGCCTGGAAGCAGGGTTTCGTGCTCATGATCGGCGTCGGACGTGACGATCCGACGCGCGAGACCGTGCGGGACATCGCCGGACGCGTCGACGGGCTGATGGTGCTGGCGCAGAGCGTGCCCGACGACGTACTCGCCCGGCTCGCTCAGCGGATCCCCGTGGTGGTGCTCTCGGGGCCGGCCCGCGGTGACAGCTACGACCACGTGACCGTCAGCAACGCCGAGGCGATGTCGGAGCTGACCAGACTGGTGCTCGCCCAAGCCGATCAGGGGACGCTCGCTTTTCTCGCCGGCCCCGAGGACTCGCCCGACGGCGCCCAGCGCTGGGAGGGTTTCGCCGCGGCGGTCGCCGAGGCGGGCATCGCGACGGATGCCGTGACGGTGCTGCGCGGCGACTTCACCCGCGCATCCGGGCGGCGGGCGGCCGAACAGCTGATCGCCGACGGCGTCCCCGCCGCACTCATCGCCGCGAACGACCAGATGGCCCTCGGGGCGATCGACGCGTTCCGCTCGGCCGGTATCCGCGTGCCCCACGATGTCCGGGTCACGGGCTTCGACGGCATCGAGGCGGCGGCGCTGTCGCGTCCCGCCCTCACCACTGTCCGCCAGCCGATGATCGATCTCGGGCGGGCGGCCGTGCAGCTGCTCTCGCGACGTCTCGAGAACCCGGACGGCGAGCCGATGACGGTGCGCCTGCCCGTGCAGATCCTCGTCCGCGAGAGCTCCCAGCGCCCCGACTGAGACGGGATTTGATACCGCTCCCACGCCGGTCGTCGCAGGGGAGTGGGGGCTCTCGGAGTCATGCGAGGGGGTTGCAGCGGTCAAATGTATGCGCTTACAATTGCTGATGCGGCTTCGGCCGCGGGGTGCCCCGACCCGTGGGACCCCCTTCATGACACAGACGACATGAGGTGGCAGTGTGGCGAAGACGCACATGCTCCGGCGCTGGCGGAGAGCCGCGATCGTGGGACTGGCGGCAGCGGCCGTCGTGCTCAGCGGTTGCAGCATCCAGATCAGTTCGCAGCCCGATCCATCGATCGGCGACGACACGATGCTCATCAACGCGGACAAGGGGAACCCGTTCTTCACGCGGAACTTCAACCCGTACCTCACCAACACGCGCACCGCGTCGCGGTGGATCTATGAGCCCCTGATCCTGGTGAATCCGCTCGACGGAACCGAGAACCCGTGGCTCGCGAGCGAATGGTCGCAGCCCGATGCCCGGACGGTCGTGATGACGATCCGCGATGACGTCGAGTGGAGCGACGGCGAGAAGCTGACGCCCGACGACGTGGCGTTCACGTTCCAGCTGCTGAAGGACAACCCCTCCCTCGACATCAAGGGCGCCTGGCAGCACCTCGAGACCGTCGAGGTCGACGGCGACGACGTCATCATGCACCTGCAGACCGATGACGCGCCCTCGCTGCCGATCCTCGGCCAGACCATGATCGTGCCGGAGCACCTCTGGTCGGACGTGAAGGACCCGGGCACGTACCGCAATGAGAACCCGGTCGGCACCGGCCCGTTCGTGCTGGGCAACTACAACGACCAGCAGTACTCGATGGACAAGAACCCCGACTACTGGCAGGCCGACAAGATCGAGATCGAGCACATCATCCTGCCGTCGACGAACTCGCAGCTCGACACCGTCACCCGCGGCTACGACTGGGCGTACTCGTTCATCTCCGACGTCGAGGGCACGTGGGGTGCGGCCAGTGAGAACAACGACTGGTGGTTCCCGCCGGGAGGCGTGATCGCGCTGATGCCGAACCTCGAGGTCGCGCCGTTCGACGACGTGAACGTGCGCCGCGGCATCGCCCTCTCGCTCGACCGCGAGGAGATCGCCGAGACCGCCTCCGAGGGCTACATGGAGCCCGCAGGGCAGACCGGGCTCGTCCTTCCCAATCAGGAGGAGTTCCTCGACCCGAGCATCCCCGATGGGGGCATGATCACCCAGGACACGGATGCCGCACTCGCCGCGTTCGCCGAGGCGGGATACACGCTCGACGGCGACCGGCTCGTGGGGGCCGACGGAAAGCAGCTCGAGTTCGCGTTGACCACGGCCAACGGCTTCTCCGACTGGACCCGCGCGGCGCAGACCGTGCAGAGCCAGCTGGCGAAGGTCGGCGTCAAGGTGACGCTCAAGCTCCCTCAGCCGGCCGGCTACCAGAGCGCCATCAGCAACGGCGACTTCGAGATGGCGATCGGCGGTATGGGCAACGGCGACGTCTACCAGGCGTACAACAACCTGCTCTCGAGCGAGTTCTACGTGCCCTCCGGGTCCGGCGAACCCACCGCCAACAACTTCGAGCGGTACCGCTCGGACGAAGCCGACGCGCTGCTCAAGGAGTACCGCGAGACCGTCGACCCCGCGCGCCAGACAGAGATCGTGAAGGAGCTGCAGGCCATCGTCTACGAGGAGATGCCGGTCATCGGCCTCTACTACGGCGGCATCTGGGGCCTGTTCAACGATTCCAAGTTCACCGGATGGCCCACAGAGGACGACCCGTACATGATTCCGCAGAACTACGACTCGGCACCGCTCGGCATCTTCACCCGGCTCGAGCGCGTGAAGGAGGATGACCGATGAAGTACGTCCTCCAGAAGATCGGCCTGTTCGTGCTCACGCTGTGGGCCGCCATCACGCTGAACTTCTTCCTTCCGCGCCTCATGCCCGGCTCGCCGGCCGACGCCGCGATCGCCAAGCTCTCGCAGAACGGCCCGGTGTCCGATGCGACGCGAGCCGCGATCGAGGCCCAGCTCGGCGTGCCGACCGGCTCGATCTGGGACCAGTACGTGGCCTACCTCGGCCAGGTGGCACGACTCGACTTCGGCGTCTCGTACACGTTCTATCCGCAGACCGTGTCGAGCATGGTCTCGACCGCGCTGCCGTACACGATCGGCCTCGTCGGCATCGTCACGATCCTCGCGTTCGTGATCGGCACCCTGATCGGCACCGCCGCCGCCTGGCGCCGCGGCACGTGGCTGGACTCGCTGCCGACGCTGACCGGCTCCTTCCTCAGCACCTTCCCGTACTTCTGGACAGCGCTGCTGCTGCTGTTCTTCTTCGGGTACGTGCTGCACTGGTTCCCCACCACCGGCGCGTATTCGGCGACGACCACGCCGGGCTTCACCTGGGACTTCTTCATCGATCTCGTGCAGCATGCGATCCTCCCGGCGGTCACGATCCTGTTGACCTCTCTCGGCGGATGGATCATCGGCATGCGCAACGCGATGATCAACACCCTGGGTGACGACTACGTGACGTTCGCCGAGGCGAACGGCCTGCAAGGTCGCACCATCGCCCTCCGCTATGCCGCACGAAACGCGATCCTGCCGAACCTCACCGGCTTCGGGCTCACGCTCGGCGGCGTGGTCGGCGGATCGATCCTCGTGGAGCAGGTGTTCGGCTATCCCGGCATCGGATACCTCCTCTTCAACGCCGTGATCGGGCAGGACTACCCGCTCATGCAGGCGCTCTTCCTGATGATCACCGTCAGCGTGCTCGTCGCCAACTTCCTCGTCGACATCCTGTACGGCGTGCTGGATCCAAGGACCCGCCGATGACCTCCACCATGAATGTCAAGGTTCCCTCCGACCGGATCGCGGCTCCCAGCCCGTGGCGCTCGTCCGCCCGGATGGTGGGCACCCTCTGGTCCAACGGCAAGGCCCGTCTGGGCCTCATCATCCTCGGTCTGTTCGTGCTGGTGGCGGTGTTCGCTCCGCTGCTCGCCCCGTACGGACCGAAGGAGAACACCTTCGAGCGCAACGCCGACGCGTCGGCCGCGCACTGGCTCGGCACCACCGCCGCCGGCGAAGACGTCCTGAGTCAGCTGATCTACGGCTCGCAGATCAGCCTCCTGGTCGGCATGGCCGCCGGCATCCTCTCGACGATCGTCGCCGTGCTGATCGGGCTCAGCTGGGGCTACATGCGCGGATTCCTGGGCGAGGTGGTCGGCTTCATCGTCAACCTCTTCCTGGTGATCCCCGGTCTGCCGCTGATGATCGTGATCGCCGCGTACCTGCAGAACGGCGGCATCCTGATGATCATCGCGGTGATCGTCGTCACCGGCTGGGCCTGGGGTGCGCGCGTGCTGCGCAGCCAGACGCAGTCGCTGCGAGGCAACGACTTCGTCACCTCGGCGCAGTTCTCGGGTGACAGCAGGGCGCGCATCGTGTTCCGCGAGATCCTGCCGAACATGACCTCGATCATCGCGGGCACGCTCTTCGGAGCGGCGACCGCGGCGATCCTCGCAGAGGCGGGCCTCGAGTTCCTCGGGCTCGGCGACTCGAGCATCGTCAGCTGGGGCACCATGCTCTACTGGGCGCAGAACTCCAACTCGCTGCTCACCGGGCAGTGGCTGCTGCTGTTCGCCCCTGGTCTCTGCATCGCCCTGCTCGCCCTGAGCCTGACACTGATCAACTTCGGCGTGGATGGGATCTCCAATCCGCGCCTGCGAGAGGGGAAGGGCCGATGAGCGCCATGGAAGCGAACATCCCCACGGATGACGTGCTGCTCGATGTCCAGGGCCTGTCGGTCGACTACGCCTCGCCCGGCACCACGCCGGTCACCGCCGTCGAGGACGTCTCATTCACGCTGCGTCGCGGCGAGTTCGTCGGTCTCGTCGGCGAGTCCGGCTCGGGCAAGTCGACGCTCGGCTTCGCGCTGACACGGCTCCAGAAGCCGCCGGCGCGCATCAGCGGCGGGCGCATCCTGTTCGACGGGCGCGACATCCGCGAGCTCGACGCCGAGGAGCTGCGCCGTCAGCGCCAGGGCGGGTTCGCGATGGTGCTGCAGTCGGGCATGAACGCGCTGAACCCGGTGCGCACGATCGGCAACCACTTCCGCGACATCTTCGCCGCGCACGGACACGTGGCCCGCGGCGATCGGGATGCGAGGGCGCGCGAGCTGATCGGCAAGGTCGGTCTCGACCCCGCAGTGCTCGCCAGATACCCGAGCGAGCTCTCGGGCGGCATGCGGCAGCGCACCTCGATCGCGCTGGCACTGTCGCTCGAGCCGCAGCTGATGGTGTTCGATGAGCCGACCACGGCGCTCGACGTGCTCGTGCAGCACGCCGTCATGGACACCATCAAGGATCTCCAGCGCACCGAGCACTTCACCGCGATCCTCATCAGCCACGACCTGGGCATCGTGCTCGAGGCGACCGATCGGGTGATGGTCATGCATGAGGGTCGGATCGTCGAAGACGCGCCGAGCCTCGACATCCTGCAGCGTCCTCAGGACGAGTACACGCGGATGCTGCTGAGCCACTACGCCGATCCTCGGGCCGAGTCGATCTCGATCCCCGGGTTCGTCGACCTCGGCACGCGCCGTCGCGAGGGGCGCTCACGCACCGACCTGACCGAGACCCTGCCCACCGTGTCGCAGCGCGACACGCGCCGGGCGGACGCCGCGATCGTGGTCGAGGGCGTGTCGAAGCGGTATCCGGCTCCGCGTCGGGGCGAGCAGCCCGTCACCGCGGTCGACGATGTGTCGTTCCGACTCGAACCCGGCGAGGCCCTGGCACTCGTCGGCGCCTCCGGTTCGGGCAAGTCGACGATCGCGAAGCTGATCACCGGTGTCGAGAAGCCGACCGAGGGCACGGTGCGCTTCGGCGATGTCGACGTCGCGGCCCTGCGCCGTGCGGGCCTGCGCGACCTGCGCAAGGACGTGCAGATGGTGTTCCAGGATCCGTATGCCGCGCTCAACCCGCTGCACACGGTGGAGTACGCGCTGAGCCGACCGATCCGCAACTACACGCCGTTGCGCGGTGACGAGGCGAGAGCCCGCGTGCTCGAGCTCCTCGAGACCGTGGGCCTGACACCTGTCGAGCAGTTCGCGGCCAAGCTGCCGCATCAGCTCTCAGGCGGTCAGCGTCAGCGCGTGGTCATCGCCCGGGCGCTCGCGAGCGATCCGCAGGTGCTGATCGCCGACGAGCCGGTGTCGATGCTCGACGTGTCGCTGCGTGCCGGAGTGCTCGCGCTGCTCGAAGACCTGCGCGAGAGGTGGGGCATCAGCATGCTCTACATCACGCACGACCTGCTCAGCGCGCGGCTCGTCACCGAGAACATCCTCGTGCTCAACGGCGGTCGCGTCGTCGAGCGCGGTGAGACCTCTCAGGTCCTCCAGCATCCGGAGGACCCGTACACGGTGCAGCTGCTCGACGCCGTGCCCAACCCATCCCGAATCTCGAAATAGAGAGGAGCACTCGTGCTCACATTCCCTGACGGCTTTCTCTGGGGCGCTGCGACCGCAGCCCATCAGGTGGAGGGGAACAACACGACCAGCAACTGGTGGGCCATGGAGCATGCTCCGGGCTCGACGATGGTGGAGCCCTCGGGCGATGCCGCCGACCACTTCCACCGGTACCCGGAGGACATGCGGCTGCTGGCGGATGCCGGTCTGAACTCGTACCGCTTCTCGATGGAGTGGGCGCGCATCGAGCCCGAGCGCGGCTTCGTGTCGCGGGCGATGCTGGATCACTACCGCCGCATGATCGACACGGCCCGGGAGAACGGTCTGGACCCGACGGTGACGCTGATGCACTTCACGGTGCCGCAGTGGTTCCAGAAGGACGGCTTCTGGCGTGCGGACGACGCGGTCGACCTGTTCTCCCGCTACGTCGAGACCGTGCTGCCGATCCTCGAGGGCGTGACCTACGTCTGCACGATCAACGAGCCGAACATCGCGGCGATGCTCGCCGGGGGAGAGGATGCCTCGAACCTCGTCGCCTTCGGACTGCCGAACCCCGACCTCGCCGTCGCGGACACGCTGCTCGACGCGCACCACCGGGCCTCCGAGATCCTGCATTCCGTCTCGGGCGTGCAGGCCGGATGGACGATCGCGACGCAGGCCTTCCACTCCACCGGTGAGCCGGGGGCGGACGAGATGCTGGCCGAGTACGGCGACCCCCGCGACCACTGGTACCTCGACCAGTCGGCTGGTGACGACTTCGTCGGCGTGCAGGCCTACACCCGCACCTTCATCGGCCCCGAGGGTCCGCGTCCGGTCGCCGACGACGTCGAGACCACGCTCACCGGCTGGGAGTTCTTCCCCGAGGCACTCGAGATGGGCGTGCGCAGCGCGTGGGAGCGCAGCGGCGGCGTGCCGGTGCTCGTCACGGAGAACGGCATCGCGACCGGCGACGACACGCGGCGCATCGCCTATACCCAGGGCGCTCTCGAGGGACTCCACCGTGCCATCTCCGACGGCATCGAGGTCAAGGCCTACCAGCACTGGAGCGCACTCGACAACTACGAGTGGGCGAGCGGATTCCGCCCGACCTTCGGCCTGATCGGCTTCGATCACGAGACGTTCGAGCGTTCGCCGAAGCCCTCGCTCGCCTGGCTCGGAGAGGTCGCACGTCGCAACGGGCTCTGAGCCGCACGACCCCGGGGCCCAGCCCCGGGGTTACGCTCTGATCATGACCCACGCAGTCCGCGCGAGGCGCGGAGACAGGCTTCGATCGGCGGCCGCCGGCTTGAGCGCGGCCGTCGTCGCGGTCGGCCTGGCAGAGCTGGTCGCAGCGATCGTCGAGCCGAGCGCGAGCCCCTTCGCCGTGATCGGCAGCGGTCTCATCGATCTCGCCCCCAGCTGGGCGAAGGATGCGGCGATCGCACTGTTCGGCACCGGCGACAAGGTGGCGCTGATCACCGGGATAGCGGTGGTCCTCGTCGGGGTCGCCGCGCTCGCCGGCATCCTGGAATCCCGCCGCGCGGGCGTGGGATCCGCGATCCTCGCCGCTCTCGGCGTGCTGGCGCTGGTGGCCGCGATGATCCGTCCGGGCGCGGGCCCCTTCGCCTGGCTCCCCGGTCTCGTCGCCGGCGCGACCGCGGTCGTCGCGCTGCGGCTGCTCATGCGCAAGGTGCATCCGATCCCCTATCTCCGCGCCGAGCATGAGGAACGCCGCCAGTTCCTGCTGTGGACCGCCGGCGTCGCCGCGACCGGCGTCGTGGCGCTCGTCATCGGCGGCGCAGCCCGCGGCGCGACGAGGTCGATCGAGGCGATCCGCTCGACGTTGCGGCTGCCGAAGGCTGCCGCCCCCGCGCCGATGGTGCCGGCCGGTGCAGAGCTCGACATCCCCGGCCTGGCTCCTGTCGTGACCCCCAACGCCGACTTCTACCGCATCGACACCGCACTGATCGTGCCGCGCATCGACCCGGCCGACTGGTCGCTGCGCATCCACGGGATGGTCGATCGCGAGATCGTGATCACGTGGGACGAACTGGTCGCGCTGCCGATGCAGGAGTCGCACGTCACCCTCGCCTGCGTGTCGAACCAGGTCGGCGGGGACCTGATCGGCAACGCCCTCTGGCTCGGGCATCCGGTGCGCGATCTGCTCGCGAGAGCGGGAGTCGATCCCGACGCCGACATGGTGCTGTCGACCTCATCCGACGGGTTCACGGCCTCGACGCCGATCGAGGCGCTCACCGACGAGCGCGATGCCCTGCTCGCGGTCGGCATGAACGGCGATGCGCTGCCTCTCGAACACGGCTTCCCGGTGCGCATGGTGGTGCCGGGCCTCTACGGCTATGTGTCGGCGACCAAATGGGTGACGGACCTCGAGGTCACCCGGTTCGACCGCACGACCGCCTACTGGACCGACCGCGGATGGTCGGAGCGCGGACCGGTGAAGCTGCAGTCGCGCATCGACGTGCCCCGGCGGGGGACCAGGATCGAGGCCGGCGACGCCGTCATCGCGGGCATGGCGTGGCAGCAGCACGTGGGCGTCGAGGGTGTGGAGGTGCGGATCGACGACGGTGAGTGGCGTCGCGCCGAGCTCGGCGCCGCGATCTCCGACGACACCTGGGTGCAGTGGCGTCTCGACTGGGCGGCCGAGAGTGGAGCGCACACGATCGAGTGTCGCGCGATCAGCGCCGACGGGGAGACGCAGACCTCGGATCCGGCCGATGTCGTGCCCGACGGCGCCCAGGGGTGGCACCGCATCGAGGTGTCTGTCGCCTGAGCGTAACGACCCCCTGCATCCCACCTAGAATTGTCCCCATGCCCGCAGGCGAATCGTTCTACATCACCACGCCCATCTACTACCCCTCCGACGTGCCCCACATCGGTCACGGGTACACCTCGGTGGCGGTCGACGCGCTCGCGCGCTGGCACCGGCAGGGCGGCGATGACACCTGGATGCTGACGGGCACCGACGAGCACGGCCAGAAGATGCTCCGTGCCGCGGCCGCGAACAACGTCACTCCGCAGGAGTGGGTCGACAAGCTCGTCACCGAGGCGTGGTTCCCCCTGCTCGAGACGCTCGACGTCGCGAACGACGACTTCATCCGCACGACGCAGGAGCGCCACGAGACCAACGTGCAGACGTTCTTCCAGCGTCTCTACGACCGTGGCTACATCTATGCGGGCGAGTACGAGGCGCTGTACTGCGTGGGCTGTGAGGAGTTCAAACCCGAGTCCGAGATCGTCGACGGCACCGGTCCGTTCGAGGGCCTCAAGGTCTGCGCCATCCACTCGAAGCCGCTCGAGCTGCTGCAGGAGAAGAACTACTTCTTCAAGCTGAGCGAGTTCCAGGACCGTCTGCTCGAGCTCTACAAGACCCAGCCCGACTTCGTGCGCCCCGATTCGGCGCGCAACGAGGTCGTCTCCTTCGTCAGTCAGGGTCTCAAGGACCTCTCGATCTCGCGCTCGACGTTCGACTGGGGCATCCCGCTGCCGTGGGACGAGTCGCACGTCATCTACGTCTGGGTCGATGCGCTGCTCAACTACGCCACCGCCGTCGGCTACGGCTCCGATCAGGAGACCTTCGACCGCCGCTGGCCCGCGTATCACGTGGTCGGAAAAGACATCCTGCGCTTCCACGCGGTGATCTGGCCGGCTCTGCTGATGGCCGCAGGGCTCGATGTGCCCAAGGGCGTGTTCGCGCACGGCTGGCTGCTCGTCGGCGGCGAGAAGATGTCGAAGTCGAAGCTCACCGGCATCGCGCCGACCGAGATCACCGACGTCTTCGGATCCGACGCCTACCGCTACTACTTCCTCTCGGCGATCGCGTTCGGCCAGGACGGCTCGTTCTCGTGGGAGGACCTCTCGGCCCGCTACCAGGCGGAGCTCGCCAACGGCTTCGGCAACCTCGCCTCGCGCACCACGGCGATGATCGAGAAGTACTTCGAGGGCATCGTGCCGCCGCCCGCCGACTACACCGAGAAGGATCTCGAGATCCAGAGGATCGTCGCGGATGCCGCCTCGAACGCGGATGCCGCGATCGAGCAGTTCCGCATCGACGAGGCCATCTCGTCGATCTGGACGATCGTCGACGCTCTCAACGGCTACATCACGGAGAACGAGCCGTGGGCGCTGGCACGCGACGAGGCTCAGCGCGGCCGTCTCGGCACCGTTCTCTACACGTGCGCCGAGGGACTTCGCGCGCTCGCCGTGCTGCTCTCGCCCGTGATGCCGCAGTCGACGGAGAAGCTCTGGGTCGCCCTCGGCGCCGCAGAGAGCCTCGGACGTCTGCAGGACCAGCCGATCCGCGAGGCCGGAGCCTGGGGCGTGCTGCGTCCCGGCACCAGCGTCAACGGTCTCACCCCGCTGTTCCCGCGCGTGGAGTCCACCGCCTGAGCATGACGTACGTGCAGCAGCGAGACGGCGACGGACGCAAGGATCTCCGGTACCCCGCGGCTCCGGAGCCCCTTGCCGTGCCCGTCTACGACAATCACGCGCATCTCGAGATCCTCGACGGCGATGAGCCGCTCTCGTTGACCGAGCAGCTCGATCGTGCGGCGGCCGTGGGCATCGCCGGGGTGGTGCAGGCATCGGGTGACATCGAGTCGTCCCGGTGGGCGGTCGAGGCCGCCGAGTCGGACCCGCGCGTGCTCGCGGCTGTCGCGATCCACCCGAATGATGCGCCCGCCTACGCCGAGGAGGGTCGTCTCGATGAGGCCATCGCGGTGATCGACGAGCTCGCGGCGCACCCGCGAACGCGGGCGATCGGCGAGACGGGTCTCGACTTCTTCCGCACCGAGCCCGAGCGCCGAGCGCCGCAGTTCGAGTCGTTCGAGGCGCACATCGCGCTGGCGAAGAAGCACGGCATCGCGATGCAGATCCACGACCGTGACGCGCATGACGCGGTGCTCGAGACGCTGAGTCGCGTCGGGGCGCCCGAGCGGACGGTCTTCCACTGCTTCTCCGGCGACGATGCGATGGCGAGGATCTGCGCGGATGCGGGTTACCACCTGTCCTTCGCCGGCAACGTCACGTTCAAGAACGCGCAGAACCTGCGCGACGCGCTGAAGGTGACGCCCCTGGACCGCATCCTCGTCGAGACCGATGCGCCGTTCCTCACCCCGACGCCGCTGCGCGGTCGTCCGAACGCCCCCTATCTCGTGCCGATCACGGTGCGGTTCATGGCGGCGGAGCTCGGCATCGAGGTCGACGAGCTGTCGACCCGACTCGCCGCGAACACCCTGCGGGTCTACGGCTCGTTCACCGACTGATCCGCCGGTGCGGCACTGACGATCTGCGAGATCGGCTTCCAGACCAGGACAAGGGTCAGCGCGGCGCCCACGAAGGCGAACCACCACGGAGCCGTGAGACCCCAGACCTGGGCGATCACCCCGCCGAGGGCCTGGCCGATGACCATTCCGCCGAACACGCCGACCATGTTGACCGAGGCCACGCGGCCCTGCAGCTCGGCGGGGACCAGACGCTGACGGACGGTCGTCGAGATCGTGCCCCACACGAACGCGTAGGCGCCGAACACGAACATGATCACGAGCGCCACCCAGCCCGCGGTGGTGAGTGCGAACGCGAGGTGCATCAGCACCTCGAGCGAGAGGACGACGCGCATCAGCGTCGCGAACGACACGTGGCGTTCGAGCCAGCCGAAGCAGAGGGTGGCGAGGATTCCTCCGGCCGCCGAGGCGGTCGTCAAGGCGCCGTAGCCGACCGCGCCCATGTTCAGATACTCCGTGGCATAGAGCACGAGCACGCCCCACGGGGCCGCCCAGGTGACGTTGAAGACGAGGATGATCAGCACCAGCATCCGCACCGGCGGGTTCTGCCACAGCCAGCGGAGTCCCTCGCCGATGTCGGTGTGCACGTGCGACTTCACGCCGTCTCCCGTTGACCGGGGCGGCACGGGGGTGCGGGCCATGCGCGAGATCAGCACGACCGCGAGGAGGACGCAGAGGATCTCGAGCAGGAACGGCCACGCCGCGCCGGCGGCGAAGAGGAACGCGCCGAGCGGCGGCCCGGCGAACTGGTTCGCGACCAGATACCCGGCCTGCAGCCGCGCGTTGCCGATGCCGAGGTCGGCCGGCTTCACGAGCATCGGCAGCAGCGTGCTGCCGGCGGTGTCGACGAAGACCTCCGCCGTGCCGTAGAGGAAGGCCACGGCGAGCACGATCCAGATGTTCGCGGTGCCGGTGAGCAGGAACGCGCAGAGCCCCGCGAGCACCACGGCCCGTGCCGCGTTGGCGAACATCACGAGGCGCCGACGGTCGAACCGGTCGGCGATGGCTCCGGCGTGCAGCCCGAACAGCAGCCACGGGAGGAACTGCAGGATCGCCCCGGCCGCGACGAGGATGGGCGACGACGTCATCGACGCGATGAGCAGGGGAGCGGCCGCGAGGGCGACGCCGTCTCCGACGTTGCTCGTCCACGATGACGCGAGCAGCCAGCGGAAATCCCTGCCCATGCGCCGTGGTGCGATCAGTTCACCGAGGGAGGGCATCACAGCAGACTACTGGGCGGCTCGGACACCGGCGGGGGTGGGGGACAATGGAGCAATGACAGTCACCCTGCTCGGCGCCACCGAGATCCGCCGCCTCGCCGCTGAGCTCGACGTCACCCCGACCAAGAAGCTCGGACAGAACTTCGTCGTCGACGCGAACACCGTGCGCAAGATCGTGCACGCCGCCCGCGTCCAGCCGGGGGAGCGGGTCGTCGAGGTGGGCCCGGGGCTCGGCTCCCTCACCCTCGCGATCCTCGAGGCCGGCGCATCCGTCACCGCTGTCGAGATCGATCACCGGCTCGCCGCCCGGCTCGCCCAGACCGCCGAGGAGCACGGCGTTCCCGCCGACATGCTCATGGTCGTCGATGCCGACGCGCTGCGCATCACGGAGCTGCCGGGCGAGCCGACCGTGCTCGTCGCGAACCTGCCCTACAACGTCTCGGTCCCCGTGCTGCTGCACTTCCTCGAGAACTTCTCCTACCTGAAGCGCGGCGTCGTGATGGTGCAGGCCGAGGTCGCCGAGCGTCTCGCCGCGAAGCCCGGGTCGAAGATCTACGGTTCGCCGAGCGTCAAGGCCGCCTGGTACGGCGAATGGAAGCTCTCGGGCACGGTCTCCCGTCAGGTCTTCTGGCCGGTCCCGAACGTCGACAGCCTGCTCGTCGGGTTCGACCGGTCGGAGGGCGAGCGCGGCCCCGAGGACGAGCGCCGTCGCACGTTCCAGATCGTGGATGCCGCCTTCAACCAGCGACGCAAGATGCTGCGTCAGGCGCTGTCCGGACTCTTCGGCAGCTCCGCCGCGGCATCCGAAGTGCTGATCTCGGCCGGAGTCGCCCCCACCGCTCGCGGGGAGGATCTCACGGTCGAGGACTACCATCGTGTCGCTCAGCATGTCGCGCAGATCGAAGACGCCGCCGTCACCGGCTAATCTGGCACGGTGACCGAGTCCCCCCGCTTCCGTCCGAACGTCCCTGAGCTCCACCGGCCGTACGCCGCCGATGAGAGCCGCTACCAGCAGTTCGAGTACCGCCAGGTCGGCACCTCGGGGCTGTTCCTGCCGCCCATCTCGCTGGGCCTGTGGTGGAACTTCGGCGACAACATCCCGCTCGACAACCAGCGCGCGCTGCTGCGTCACGCCTTCGACCGCGGCATCACGCACTTCGATCTCGCGAACAACTACGGCCCGCCCTACGGCTCGGCCGAGAAGAACTTCGGTCGCATCTTCGCCGAGGACTTCCGCCCCTACCGCGACGAGCTGATCATCTCGTCGAAGGCGGGCTGGGACATGTGGCCGGGTCCGTACGGCGACTTCGGCAGCCGCAAGTACATCCTCGCGAGCGCCGAGCAGTCGTTGACCCGCATGGGCCTCGACCACGTCGACATCTTCTACTCGCACCGCGCCGATCCCGTGACGCCGGTCGCCGAGACCATCGGGGCGCTCGACACGCTCGTGCGCCAGGGCAAGGCCCTCTACGTCGGCATCTCGTCGTACAGCGCCGAGCGCACCGCCGAGGCCGTCGCCGTCGCCACCGACCTCGGCACCCCGCTCGTCATCCACCAGCCCGCCTACTCGATCCTCAACCGCTGGGTCGAAGACGGCCTCACCGACACCCTCGAGCAGTCCGGCGTCGGCGCGATCGCGTTCACACCTCTCGCGCAGGGGCTCCTCACCGACAAGTACCTCGGCGACGGCACGGCCGCCCGTGCGCAGAAGCGCGGTTCGCTGCCGGATGCGCCGCTGTCGGATGCCGCCGTGCAGACCCTCCGCTCGCTCAACGCCATCGCCGAGCAGCGCGGGCAGTCCCTGGCGCAGATGGCGATCCAATGGACGCTGCGCAACCCGGTCGTCGCCTCTGCGCTGGTCGGGGCATCGCGTCCCGAGCAGCTCGACGAGAACATCGCCGCCGTCAACGGTCCGGCATTCACCGACGACGAGCTCGGCCGCATCGACGAGGCGGCCGGTGCCATCGACGTCGACCTGTGGGCGACGTCGACGGAGCTGTGACGGGAACACCGACATGAGCTTCGCCGCCCCCGTCGACTCCGTGCACGTCCGCGCGCCCGGCAAGATCAACGTCTATCTCGGTGTGGGCGGCCGCCACGACGACGGGTATCACGCGCTGGCCACGGTGTTCCAGGCGGTCTCGCTCTATGAGGACGTGATCGCCCGGCACGCCGACGACTTCTCGATCACCGTCTCGGGCGTCGACGACCCCGACACCGTGCCGCTGGACGATCGCAACCTCGCGATGCGCGCCGCCAAGCTGCTCGCGACCGCGGCCGAGTACGACGGCGGGGTGGCGCTGGAGATCCGCAAAAGCGTGCCTGTCGCCGGAGGCATGGGCGGCGGGTCGGCGGATGCCGCGGCCGCTCTCGTCGCGTGCGACGCGCTGTGGGGCACCGGGTTCTCGACCGCCCGCCTGCATGAGCTGGCCGCCCGCCTCGGCGCGGACGTCCCGTTCGCGTTGCACGGCGGCACCGCCGTCGGAACCGGCCGAGGAGATCAGCTGAATCCCGCGCTGGCGAGGGGGCGGTTCGACTGGGTGCTCGTCCCGAGCGATGACGGGCTGTCCACGCCCGTCGTGTATGCGCGACTCGATGCGCTGCGAGACGCTGAGGGCTCCCTCGCCGACGATCCGCCGCTGTCGCTCGAGGTGCCGGCTCCCGTGCTGCAGGCGCTGCGTTCCGGCGATCCCGAGCTGCTGTCCGAGAGCATCTACAACGACCTGCAGGAGGCCGCCCTGTACGAGCGGCCCGAGCTGGAGACCACGATCCTGCGCGGCATCCACGCCGGCGCTCTGCAGGGCATCGTGTCGGGTTCGGGACCCACCGTCGCTCTCCTCTGCGCGAGCCCCGAGGGTGCGCAGGAGGTCCAGTCGCTGCTGCGTGAGCACGGACTCGAGTCGCTGCACGTGCACGGGCCGGTGCCCGGCGCGCGCATCCTCGCCTGACCCGGCCCGCCCGCATCCTCGCCTCGGCGAGGTGCGCTCCGCGCGCCTGGCATACATAATGAAGAGACGATGTGACCGTGCACATACAAGGAGGTCTGTGATGTCGACTGCCTCCGAGCGTGCCCGGATGCCGAGCATCCGCGACGTCGCGAGACTCGCGGGGGTGTCGCACCAGACCGTGTCGCGGGTGCTGAACGACCACCCCAGCATCCGTCCCGAGACGAAGGCCAAGGTCCTCGACGCCATCGCCGTGCTGGACTACCGCCCCAATCTCGCGGCGCGGGCGCTCGTGACGAGCAAGTCCAACATGCTCGGCATCCTCTCGGCCACGGTGGGGGAGTTCGGACCGACGTCGTCGATCGTCGGCATCGAGGACGCCGCTCGCGAGGAGGGGTACTCGGTCTCGACCCTGAACCTCTCGGCCACGACCCCCGAGGCGATCGGCAACGCCCTGCGGCAGCTGGCGCGCGAGCAGGTCGACGGCATCGTGGTGCTCGCCCCGCAGGTCCGGGCGTTCCATGTGCTGAAGGGCATGGCGGTCGAGATGCCGTTCGTCTCGCTGCAGACGGCCTCCGGCTCCGACGGGGTGACCCTGTCGGCCGACCAGGTCGCGGGCGCGCGCACCGCCACCGAGCATCTGATCGGGCTCGGGCACAGCGACATCATCCACATCGCCGGGCCGCAGGACTGGATCGAGGCCGAGTCGCGCATGCGCGGATACCTCGATGCTCTGCGGGAGGCCGATCTGCCCACCTTCCCGCCGATCCGCGGAGACTGGACGGCCGACTTCGGCTATTTCGCGGGGCAGGAGCTCGCCCGACGGCGTGACTTCACGGCCGTGTTCGTCGCGAACGACCAGATGGCGATCGGGCTGCTGCACGGGTTCAGGGATGCCGGCATCCGCGTGCCCGAGGACGTGAGCGTCGTCGGGTTCGACGACATCCCGGTCGCGGCGCATGTCGCACCGACGCTGAGCACGGTGCATCAGGACTTCCCCGAGCTGGGTCGCCGCGCCGTGCGCATCCTGCTCGCGCAGATCCGTGGTGAGCAGGTGCCGCAGTTCGGGCCCCTGCAGACGACCCTTCGAACGCGGGAATCGTCCGCGCCTCGATAAGGCCACATTTTCGCGAGTGGTCTTGACACCGTCTCAGCGAGCGTAGACTATGTAATCCAATGTGAACGGTCACATCGAAGGTGACCGCCCGTCGCGAGGAAGATCTTGTGAGCACCACAGCAACGTTGCCGGTCGTGTCAGGCCCCATCCTGGAGATGCGCAGCATCACCAAGGAGTTCCCGGGTGTCAAGGCGCTGTCCGACGTGTCCATCACCGTCCGGGCCGGAGAGATCCATGCGATCTGCGGCGAGAACGGCGCCGGGAAGTCGACCCTGATGAAGGTCCTCTCCGGCGTGTACCCCTACGGCACGTACGAGGGGGAGATCCTGCTCTACGGCGAGGAGCAGCGCTACCGCGACATCGCGGCGAGCGAGCAGGCCGGGATCGCGATCATCCACCAGGAGCTCGCGCTGATCCCTGAGCTCTCGATCACCGAGAACATCTTCCTCGGCAACGAGATCCGCCACTTCGGCGCGATCGACTGGCGCGCCCAGCGTCAGCGCACGGTCGAGCTGCTGGCCCGCGTCGGCCTGCGCGAAGACCCCGACGTCGCCATCAAGACGCTCGGTGTCGGAAAGCAGCAGCTGATCGAGATCGCGAAGGCCCTCAACAAGGACGTCAAGCTCCTCATCCTCGACGAGCCCACCGCGGCACTGAACGAGAACGACTCGCAGCACCTCCTCGACCTGATCCTGGGTCTGAAGGCCAAGGGCATCGCGTCGATCATGATCAGCCACAAGCTCAACGAGATCGAGCAGATCGCCGACGAGATCACGATCATCCGCGACGGTCGCACGGTCGAGACGCTCGACATCTCGCGCGGCGAGATCAACGAGGACCGCATCATCCGCGGCATGGTCGGCCGCTCGCTCGAGAGCCGCTACCCCGACCGCACCCCCGAGATCGGCGACGTGTTCTTCGAGGTCAAGGACTGGTGGGTGCAGCACCCGACCGTGTCCGAGCGGATGGTCGTCAAGGGGTCGAACCTCAACGTGCGTCGTGGCGAGGTCGTCGGCATCGCCGGTCTGATGGGCGCGGGCCGCACCGAGTTCATGATGAGCATCTTCGGTCGCTCCTACGGCACGTTCCTCGGCGGACAGATCGTCAAGGACGGCCAGGAGATCACCATCCCCGACGTCTCCTCGGCGATCAAGCACGGACTCGCGTACGTCAGCGAGGACCGCAAGGTGCTGGGGCTCAACCTGCTCGACACCATCAAGCGGTCTGTCGTGGCGGCGAAGCTGTCGAAGATCTCGAAGCGCGGCGTCGTCGACGAGCGCGAGGAGTACTCGGTCGCCGAGCGCTACCGCAAGGCCCTGCGCATCAAGACGCCCAGCGTCGAAGAGGGCGTCGGCAAGCTCTCGGGAGGAAACCAGCAGAAGGTCGTGCTGGCCCGGTGGATGTTCACCGACCCCGACCTGCTGATCCTCGATGAGCCCACGCGCGGCATCGACGTCGGCGCGAAGTACGAGATCTACGCGATCATCAACGAGCTCGCCTCCCAGGGCAAGGGCGTCATCGTCATCTCCAGCGAGCTGCCCGAGCTGCTCGGCATCTCCGACCGCATCTACACAGTCTTCGAAGGTCGGGTCACCGACTGCATCCCGGCCGACCAGGCGACACCCGAGGCTCTCATGCGCAGCATGACCTCCGCGACTCAGAAAGCATCCGCATGACCACCGACCTCACGACAACGAAGCGCGGCTTCCACTTCGGCGACATCCGCAAGATGTTCGGAAGCAACGGCACCTCGTCACTGCGCCAGTTCGGCATCCTGGGCAGCCTCATCGTCATCATCGTCCTCTTCGAGGTGCTGACGCTGCTGCGCAACGGACCGAACGGCGCGACGCTGACGTCGGGCAACCTGATCAACGTCATCAACCAGTACTCGTTCATCCTGATCCTCGCGATCGGCATGGTGATGGTCATCATCATGGGGCACATCGACCTGTCGGTCGGCTCCGTGGCGGCCTTCACCGGCATCATCGTCGCGAAGTCGATGGCCGACTGGAACCTCCCTTGGCCGCTGGCGATCCTGCTCGGCCTCGGCGTCGGTGCCCTGGTGGGCGCCTGGCAGGGGTTCTGGGTCGCCTACGTCGGGGTGCCCGCGTTCATCGTGACGCTCGCTGGCATGCTCTTCTTCCGTGGCGCGCAGCAGTGGATCGGTGACGCTCAGACGATCCCGGTGCCCAAGGGCTTCCAGGTGATCGGCACCGGCTACCTTCCTGAGGTCGGGCTCCCGCTGGACTTCAACGTGCCGACCATGATCCTCGCGCTGGTCGCGGTGGCGTGGCTGGTCTTCTGGGAGATCCGCACCCGTCGCCAGCAGCACAAGATGGGCTCCGACAGTGCGCCCCTCTGGGTCAGCGTCGTCAAGGTCGTGCTGCTCTCGGTCGTCGTGCTCGCCGCTGCGTGGATGTTCGCGACGGGTCGCCCGGGCACGAGCTTCCCGGTTCCGGGTCTGATCCTGCTCGCCCTCGTGATCATCTACTCGTTCATCACGCGGAACACCGTCTTCGGTCGCCACATCTACGCCGTGGGTGGCAACCGCCAGGCCGCACGCCTCTCCGGCGTGAAGGACCGCTGGGTCGACTTCTTCGTCATGATGAACATGTCGATGATGGCCGCACTCGCCGGCATGATCTTCGTCGCCCGTTCGCAGGCATCCGGACCGAACGACGGCACCGGCTGGGAGCTCGACGCGATCGCGTCGGTGTTCATCGGTGGTGCTGCGGTCGCCGGTGGTATCGGTACCGTGATCGGCTCGATCATCGGTGGTCTGGTCATGGCGTTCCTCAACAACGGTCTCGCTCTGCTCGGCCAGGGTGCCGACGTCGTCTCGATGATCAAGGGCCTCGTGCTGCTGCTCGCGGTCGGCATCGACGTCTGGAACAAGCAGCAGGGCCGTCCGTCGCTCATCGGTCTCCTGACCCGCCGGTCGGGCCGCAGGAGCGACCCGGAGGCCACCGCGACCTTCGAGCCCAATAGGACTTACCAAGCCCCTCCCGTCGACAAGACGAGGGCCGAGTAAGCGGACTCTCCGCGCAGTGCTCGCACGCAGAATCCGTCACATCACACAGAAAGAGATCACATGAAGAAGATCATCGTCACAGCGACAGCGCTCGTCGCGACGGCTGCCTTCGCACTCACGGGCTGCTCCGGTGAGCGCGGCGGCGGAACCGACACGGGATCCGGCGAAGAGGCCGAAGCAGGCTTCGCCGCCGACTCCTCGATCGGTGTCGCCCTTCCCGACAAGACCAGTGAGAACTGGGTCCTCGCGGGTCAGCTCTTCACGGACGGCCTGGAAGAGGCCGGCTTCAAGGCAGACGTGCAGTACGCTCCGGCGAGCAACACGGTCGCCGAGCAGCAGAACCAGATCCAGGCCATGGTCACCAACGGTGCAAAGGTCATCATCATCGGCGCGAAGGATGGCAAGCAGCTCGCCACCCAGGTGCAGGCGGCCAAGGATGCCGGCGCATACGTGATCGCGTACGACCGTCTCATCGAGAACACCGAGGCAGTCGACTACTACGTCGCGTTCGACAACTTCAAGGTCGGCCAGCTGCAGGGCCAGGCCCTGCTCGACGGTCTCGCCGAGCGTGCGGGCCACGAGGCTCCGTACAACATCGAGCTCTTCTCCGGCTCGCCGGATGACGCCAACTCGAAGGTCTTCTTCGACGGCGCCATGGACGTGCTCCAGCCGGAGATCGACAACGGCAACCTGGTGGTCGTGTCGAAGCAGACCGAGATCGCGCAGACCGCGACCGAGGGATGGCTTCCGGAGAACGCGCAGAACCGAATGGACACGCTGCTCACCTCGTCGTACAGCGGTGACACCGTGGTCGACGGCGTGCTGTCGCCGAACGACACCCTTGCTCGCGCCATCATCACCTCGGTGCAGCAGGCCGGCAAGCCGGTTCCGGTCGTCACGGGTCAGGACTCCGAGGTCGAGTCGGTGAAGTCGATCATGGAGGGCATCCAGTACTCCACGATCAACAAGGACACCGCACTGCTCGTCGAGCAGTCGATCAAGATGGTCGGCCAGCTGCAGAAGGGCGAGACCGTCGATGTCAACGACGAGGAGTCGTACGACAACGGCGCCAAGGTCGTTCCGGCGTACCTGCTCGACCCGATCATCGTCACCAAGGAGAACGCTGCTGAGGCGTACGCCAACGTGCCGAGCCTCCTCGAGATCGTGAAGTCGTACCAGTAAGCGACATCGCACTCACCGCAGACGAGCCGTCCGGACCTTCGGGTCCGGGCGGCTCTTCGCCATGTCGGGTCGACTTTTCACACCGCGCGCGGAGAGCCGCTGGCCGGAAGCGGACGTCCTGTCGGAGGACGTCCGCACACGGCGCTAGCCCCAGACGGGGTCGTCGGGATCGGGAGAGTCTGTGCCGTCGGCATCTGTCATGATGCGCGCTTCAGCGATCCACGACGTCAGAGGGCCATCGCGGAGGAGATGAGGCCGCGGTGTGTCGAGCAGAACGGAGGCGGTGACCTTGTCCAGCGGCTCGTCGCTCGCGAAAATGACGACGTTGCCGAGTGGCCCTTCCGCATCTTCCGGCTCTGCGTCGAGCACGACAGCGACGTGATCGAACACGGTGCTCAGGGTCGCGGCCTGTCGTCGTGAGTATTCGAACGGATGCCCGTCGAGCAGGTTCACGGCGACCACGCCGGCTGCTGCGGAGCGCGCGGCGACCCGGCGATAGAACTCCTGGCTCGCCACACGATGCCGGATGACGGCGGCATCCCAGAGATCGACGACGGTGAAGCACGCCTCCACCCAATCGGTGTCGATTGCGGTGGGATCACTCGCTGCGTCGTCGAGTCCGGGGGACGGAGATGACTGCCCCGGCGATGGCTTCTCATTCGGAAGCGCCGCGTCCGCGACCGTCCGAGCGTCGCCGAAGATGACTCGTATGTCGGAGCCGGGAGGCAATGGCAGCGCGTCGATGACGGCGGCGTAGAGCGCGGGTTCGAACTCCACCACCAGCTGAGGTGATCCGGCGCGCGTCGCCTGGACGTAGCGTGCCAGCGTGAGTGCTCCGGCCCCCAGATGCACGGTGAACAGCGGCGCACCAGGCTCGGCGGCGGCATCCATTGCGCGGGCGATGTGTTGGGTGTAGCTGTACTCGAGGTCGGTCGGCTCGGTCATCGAGACGACGGACTGCGCAATTCCATCCACGCTGAGCTCGAAGCGACCGGGTCGCCTTCTCGACTGCACCAGCTTTGCCTTGCGGTCGGCTAGTGAGAGCGAGAACACCCGGCGACTCCATGGCACCTGTCTAGTTTAAGCCGGAGGGGATCGGTCGGCGGCTGCCTCTGGAGGAGCAGAGCGCCGTAGGCGAAGTCGCTCTCGGAAGGCCGAGCCTCCTTGAGATCGTCGAGTCGTACGAGAAAGCGATCAGCCATCTGGCAGAAGAGGGCTGCTCGGACCTTCGGGGCCGGGGGCTCTTTCTTGTTGGCGTGCTGCTGTGGTGCGTTCTTCAGCAGCCGACGCCGGCCGGGTTCTCGTGGCAGGTGTGGGCGACGAGCGCGGTGCGGGCCACGAGGATGCGGATCTCCTGCGTGGCGCCGCTGGTCGTGAGCTGCCCGGGAATGTCGATCCATCCGCCGCCGAGGTCCACCTGCGCGGTGAATCGGATGTCCACGCGGGCCGGGTACACGCCGGGTTCGCGGTAGACGTGGCTGGTCGGGGTCGGCGTGAACTGCGCCTGACCGAGCGCCTCCCACGTCTGACCCGGCGTGGTCACGGTCGCGGAGCTGCCGTCGCCGTACGTGTAGTCGTATCCGGCCGGGACAAACCGCACGCGCAGTGGCACGCCGAACAGCTCGCCGTCTTGGATCTGCGTGGATGCTGCGGCCGTGAAGTTCGTCGGCATCCCGGCGATCCCGACGTTGCCGGGTTCGGCGGTCGCACGGACTGATGCCGGTGCGAATCGCGCCAGGTCAGAGATGGTGATCGTCGGCGCGCCGGGCGTCGACGGAGCGGAGGCCGGGGCAGCGGGCCGGTTCGGACGCGGCGCACAGCGCGTGGTGCCCGAGTCGTCCATGCATGCCGCGAGGTCGATCGCCTCCTGGCTCGGTCCCGACGGTTCACCCGGACCCGTGCCGTCGCCCGGACCGCCATCACTCCAATTCGAGTCGGTGCCGGGATCAGTGCTCGGCTGCTGCTGGGTGCCGGAAATGGTGAGGGAGGAACCATCCGTCGAGCCGCAGAGTCCCATTTTCTCTGCAGTGCTGGCGCAGCCCGTTGACGCGCCTTCTGCGCTCAGCGGGAGCGGGATGAGCAGGCCTAGAGCCAACGCCCCAATGGCGATCTTGCTCAACATGAGTTCTCGTCTGCCGAGCTCTCGAGACTGATTCTGAGACTCGCACGGTCCCCCGTGAACTGGACGAGTTGAGAAACAACATCGCCGCGACCTGCCGGGGTGACATCCACGCCATCTGTGTTCAGGACGCGGAGCTCGGACACGTCGATGCATACGTAGCCCGTCACGTCCGCGATGCGGCCGTCGACATCCGCGTTAGTGCCGAGAAACAGAGCGACGCTAGCCTCTCCATCGGCACTTAGTCCCCACTCGCGGAACGAGTTCTGCGCGTCGATGTCATTCTCGAGCGCCACTCCTTCAAGAAACTCCTGCGGGTCGGGCTCGGCCTCGCCCCGATTCCTGGCATTACCCGCCTCGTTATACGCCCGGTACACAGCCTCCGCTGCAGCGAACGCCTCCTCCTCGTTGGCGAAGGCCGCGGTGGGCGTAGGGGCGGGCTCGGGTTCAGTGGTGCATCCCGCGAGAGCGCCAACCCCCAACGCCACTACGGCGACAGCAACTATGCGCGCGCCCAACCGTGGAACTGCCGCACCACCGCCTCTGCCGTGACGAATCGCAAGAACGGACAAGGGGCGCAATGGAGGAGGAGTCACCGCGCCACCGTAGTGAAATCGGCCAGGGTCGCGTCGAGTTTCTCCACAGGTCCGCGCCAGCGCGAACGTCTCCGCTCAGAACGGCGCGCGCACGGCATCCGATTCGGTGAAGGTCACCGTGTTCGGTGCAGGGGGAGTGTCGATGTACGTCCGCCCGATGGGACTCGTCCACTCCATGACCCCGCCGGGCTTCTGCTCGACGTGCCATGGTGTGTGATGTTTCAGAACGTGATGTCGGCGACAGAACGATGCCAGATTGGATTCGCAGGTCGCGCCACCCGTCGAGGCAGCATGGTTGTGGTCGAGGTCGCATTTCCGCGCCGCCACTCCGCACGCCGGGAATCGACATCGGTGATCTCTTGCCCGTAGGTGCCGGCGTAGGTGACGGCTCGGTCGGTATCGGTCGACGGCGAGGACGCGACCGGTGATCGGATGCGTCAGCACCCGCTCCCATCCCTTCGTCTGCCCGGCCATCCGGCGCGCGGTATCGACGTCGATCGGAATCACGCCGTCGATCTCGGCGGGCGGCGCCGCCTCGGTATCCGGAGCACCCGACCCCTCGTGCGCATCGTCGTCCATCAGGGTCGTCACCGGAACGGTGATCTCGATGCGCGCACTGATGGCCGCCAGCAGTCCGTCTTCGCTGTCGTGCCCGGTCGGCTGGCCGCTGAGCACGAGGTCGGCGAGCAGGTCGGCGCGGATCTCGTCGACCGTCCGATCATCCGCCTCGAACTCATCGCCGTCGCGAGCCGCCCGCCGCTTCGCGCGAAGGTTCTCGACGCGCAGTGCGTGCGCCATCTGCGAGAGACGGTCGAACATGCCGTGGACGAGCGCGGCAGGCGCGTGCGTGTGCAGCGTTGCCATCCCGTCTTCGCCATTCGTCGCCCAGACTCGCCGCTGAGATCTGGCGCGACGATGCCGCTCCGACACTGTCGTCGGAGCGAAGCGCTCGGCCACACGGCGCGCCAGTGCGCGCAGTCGGTTCGGCGATTCCACCTCCGCCAGCGGAAGGATCACCGCGGAATATGCCTCGCGGTGATCGGGCGACTCGAGGCCCGAACCTGCGTCGACAATGACACGGGAGTGCGCGGCGCTGATCCGCCCCGCTCCCTGTGCGGCCCAGACGGCGGGGAACCGATCGACCAGCAGCTCCGCCGCCGCCATCCGGCGCTCGATGGTGCGATCGCTGACATGCTGCACGGCTCCGATCTCGGCCGCGATGGTCCTGATCGAATGGTCTCCCCGGTCCGGGTGATCCCCCTGCTTCGCGATGTCGACCGCGAGCCGACCGGCGATCGCCAGCAGCCCGTCGCGCGCCGCGCTCATGCTGCTCAATGTCGCCTCCGCGACTTGCAACGCGGCGACGAGATCGGCGAGATTCGCGATCTGCGTGTCCGTCGCGTCGAGCAGTGCTGTCATGTCTCCGAGTGGATCACGGACCACCGACATTCGAACGAAGCTTCGAGACATTCCCGAACCGACATGATCCCGGAAGAGTGATGACTCATGCGACACTGACGTCATGCTCCTTCACGCCGTCGACGTCGGCGACGGCCCCCGTACGGTGGTTCTGCTCCACGGGATGATGGGCTCGGCCGACAGCTGGTGGCGTGTGATGCCGGTGCTCGCTGCACAGGGCTTCCGTGTGCTGGCGATCGATCTCCCCGGTCACGGTCTGTCCCCGCGAGACCCGCGTCTGACGATCGAGCGGGCCGCATCGTCGGTGGTCGAGACCGTCCGAAGTCTCGCCCCGGGGCGGCCGCTCGCGGCCGTCGGACACTCCTTCGGTGCGAGCGTGCTCGCACAGGCGGCCCCGCTGCTCCGACCTGAACCGGGCATCTATGTCGATGCCGCACTCGTCCTCCCCGGCGGCAGCGACCGTGACGATCTCATCGAGCGGTACGCCCGCGATCGCGAAGCGCGACAGTCGCCGGAGAACCTCCGTGCCTCGCGTCCGTTCTACTCGGAGAGGGATGCCGAGATCGAGGCACTCGCCGCCCGCCGCTTCGACCCGACGACGATGGCATCCGTCTCCTGCGGCCGCGATCACATGTGGCTTCCCGACCCGGGGTCGATCATCGTCCGCGCCGACCCGAGCGACTGGGTGACCGCCGCCGACGTCACCCGGTTCGAGGCGAACGGCATCGACGTGCGCAGCATCCCCGGAGCCGCGCACACTGTCTGGTACAGCCACTTCGAGGAGTTCACGGCGTCGCTCCCGGAGCTGTTCGGCCGGCGCGCTCGTGCGCAGGGTGCCGGATGACGAGGCAGCCGTGACAGGAGGCTGACCGGGCCACCCAGACCGCGCGACTACCCTGGGGAGTGACATGGCACATCTTCTCGGGGCAGAAGCCCTTCATCTCGAATATCCGACGAGGGTCGTCTTCGACTCCGTGACCCTCGGCATCGAAGAAGGTGACCGCATCGGCATCGTCGGCCGCAACGGCGACGGCAAGTCGAGCCTCCTCGGAATGCTCGCCGGCATCAAGGAGCCGAACTCGGGCCGCGTCACGGTGCGAGGCGGCACGACCATCGGCGTCCTGGACCAGGCCGACACCCTCAGCGACGACCTGACCATCAGCGCGGCGGTCGTCGGTGACACCCCGGAGTACGAGTGGGCCGGCGACCCGCGCATCCGCGACGTGATCGAGGGACTGCTGAAGGACCTGCCCTGGGATGCGGAGATCGGCTCCCTCAGCGGAGGCCAGCGCCGACGCGTCTCGCTCGCCAAGCTGCTGACGGGGGATTGGGACGTCATCGCGCTCGACGAGCCCACCAACCACCTCGACGTCGAGGCCATCACCTGGCTCGCCGGACACCTCAAGAAGCGGTGGAGCCCGAACTCCGGAGCGCTCATGGTCGTGACTCACGACCGGTGGTTCCTCGACGAGATCTGCACCGAGACCTGGGAGGTGCACGACCGCATCGTCGAGCCCTTCGAGGGCGGCTATGCGGCGTACATCCTGCAGCGGGTCGAGCGCGACCGCATGGCGGCGGCGACAGAGGCCAAGCGTCAGAACCTCGCCAAGAAGGAGCTCGCGTGGCTCCGTCGAGGCGCACCCGCGCGAACCGCGAAGCCGAAGTTCCGCATCGATGCGGCCAACGAGCTCATCGCCGACGTGCCGGAGATCCGCGACAAGGTCTCCCTGCAGTCGCTCGCCGTCTCTCGTCTCGGCAAGGACGTCGTCGACCTGCTCGACGTCGGAGTGACCTATCCGACCGCCGACGGCGGCACCCGCGAAGTCCTCCGCGACGTCGAGTGGCGCATCGCGCCGGGGGAGCGCACCGGCATCCTCGGTGTGAACGGCGCTGGCAAATCGACGCTGCTCGGGCTGATCTCGGGCACCGTCGAGCCCACCGTCGGCCGTGTGAAGCGCGGCACGACCGTGAAGGTGAAGACGCTCACGCAGCGCCTCGACGAACTCGAGGACGTCCGACGCGAGCCGGTGCGTGTCGTGATCTCGCGACTGCGCACCTCGTACACGATGGGATCCGGCTCGAAGGCGCAGGAGCTCACGCCGGGCCAGCTCCTCGAGCGGCTCGGCTTCGACTCCGCGCAGCTCTCCACCCCCGTGAAGGATCTCTCCGGAGGTCAGCAGCGCCGCCTGCAGCTGCTTCTCGTGCTCCTCGACCAGCCCAACGTGCTGATCCTCGACGAGCCCACCAACGACCTGGACACCGACATGCTCGCGGCCATCGAGGATCTGCTCGATTCGTGGTCGGGGACCCTGCTGGTGGTCAGTCACGACCGGTACTTCCTCGAGCGCGTCACCGATCAGCAGTTCGCGATCCTCGACGGCCACCTGCGGCACCTGCCCGGCGGCGTCGACGAGTACCTGCGCCTGCGCCAGTTGCAGACCTCGGCACCGGGCAGGTCGCAGACGGCCGTCAACACCGAGAAGAAGGCCCCCAGCCTCGACGGCGCCGCACTGCGCGCCGCCCAGAAAGAGGTCTCGTCGCTCGAGCGCCGCATCCAGAAGCTCACGCAGCAGGTCGACAAGGCGAAGACCGCTCTGGCGGATCACGACCAGTCGGACTTCGCCGGCCTCGGCGACAAGATGAAGGCGATCAGCGACCAGCAGGCCGAGATCGAGGAACTCGAACTCCGCTGGTTCGAGCTGACCGAAGAGCTCGACTGACGAGAGGTCTGGCCCTTCCGCCCTCGCGGGAATACGGTGGCAGTCGAATGCGCTGTGCTCTTGGCGGGGTTCGATGCCAGCCGGGATCGCACAGCTTGATCCTGCGGTACCCGGGAGGTTCAGATGGAAGGACTCGAGGTCACCGTCCTGATCGGACTCACGATCCTCGTGGGCACGTTGATCGCGCCGCGCGTTCGACTCGCGCTGCCGCTCGTACTCGTGATCTTCGGACTCCTGCTCGGCTTCGTCCCGCAGCTCCGTGAGATCCAGCTGCCCCCTGAGACGGTCCTGCTGCTGTTCCTCCCGGTGATGCTGTTCTGGGAGAGCCTCACGACCTCGCTGCGATCGATCCGCCGTGACTTCCGCTACATCCTCCCGATGAGCACGGTGCTCGTCGTGGCATCCGCATTCGCCGTCGCGGGCATCGGTCTGCTGTTCGGGATGCCGTGGGAGACCGCGCTGATCCTCGGCGCCGCAGTGGCCCCGCCGGATGCGACGGCCGTGGCAGCCCTCGGCAGGCTGCTGCCCCGGCGCATGTTCATGAAGCTCAAGGCCGAGAGCCTCACGAACGACGGAACCGCGCTCGTGCTCTACGCGATCGCCGTCTCGCTGGCTCTCGGCGGCAACATCACGCCGCTGTCGGTGACGATGTCGGTGCTCACCTCCTATGTCGGAGGAGTAGCGGCCGGTGTCGTGATCGCAGGCCTCGGGTACCTGCTGCTGCGTCGTACCTCTTCGACGATCGTCATCAACGTCGCGCTGCTGCTCATCCCGTTCAGCGCGTTCCTCCTCGCGGAGATCGTGCACGCCTCCGGCGTGCTGGCCGTCGTCGTCGCCGGTCTCATCGTCGCCTATGTATCGCCCCGGGTGACGACAGCCTCGTCGCGGCGGCAGGCCGACGCCGCATGGCCGTTCGGCGTCTTCCTGCTCAACGGAGCGCTGTTCGTGCTGATCGGGCTCGAGGTGCAGTTCGTCGCACATGAGATCTCCGCGGCAGCGATCGGCCGGCTCGTGCTCATCACCCTCGCGGTGTGGGGGACGCTGCTCGTCGTCAGATATCTCTTCCAGCTGCTGAACGCGCCCTTCCAGCGACGCAATCCGGCGCTTCCGTCCCGTGGTGCCAAGGCGCGATCGATGGCGGTGTCGACGGTCGCAGGCATGCGGGGTGCCGTCTCGCTCGCGATCGCGCTGTCGGTTCCGGCCGCCAGCGCGACCGAGGGCGAGATCGCCGGACGCGACGAGATCGTGTTCGTCACGGCGGGAGTGATCCTGCTCAGTCTGCTCGTACAGGGGCCGCTGCTGCCGGCGATCGTTCGCTGGGCACGTTTCCCGGTCGATCACATGGAGGCCGAGGAGTACGAGCTCGCCGAGCGGACGATCTCGGGCGCGGCACTGGCCGCCCTCGACGACCTCGCCGTCGAGCACGGCGTCGGCCAGGAGATCCGAGACAAGGTGCGTGCCGAGGGCTACCAGATGCTCGAGTTCTCGAACGCGCGTGCGCTGGCGCGCGAGCAGGCGATCGTCGATGCCGAGGCCCAGGCGCTCGACGTCATGCTCGACGAGCCCGATCCGCTGGGCGGCGGCCAGCAGATGAACGGGGAGCGGATGCCGGTGCCGCGGAGGCGTCGGTCGCGCTGCGACTGCCGGACGCGACTCGTGTCGGCGACGACGGTGAGCTCGCGGACGGCGAGGTCAGGACTCTGCAGATGATCGCCACCTCGGCCGACGTCGACGTCATGCAGCGGTCGCCGCTGCTGCGTCACGAGGAGCACACGCGCCTCAAGCTCGCGCTCATCGACCGCAAACGCGAGGTGCTGCTCGGACTGCGCAGAGACGGGACGGTCGACGACCTCGTGGTCCGTCGGATCTCGGCACGACTCGACCTCGAACAGGTCCGGCTGCAGGGCATCGAGGACTACGACTGAGAGCTGTGACGCTCTGTGACACTCGATTGTCGCGCAGCGCGTCGCCCTGCCTAACGTATTCGAGTCCCCCAAGAGAGGAACCCGAACACTCATGTCCATCACAGCATCCCGTCGGACCACATCCGTCATCGCCGCGCTCGCCGCGGTCCCGCTCTTCGTCGCACTCGCAGGCTGCGCGACCGCATCGTCCGACGCCGGTTCCGGCGGCTCCGAGGACGAGACCGTCAAGATCGGTGTCGTCGGCAAGGGAGACGCACAGTGGGCTCCTTTCGTCGAGGCAGCCGCTGACGAGGGCATCACGGTCGAGCTCGTCGACTTCGGCTCGTACGAGCAGCCGAACCCCGCTCTGACCGAGGGTGAGATCGACCTCAACCAGTTCCAGCACATCGTGTACCTCGCCGAGTACAACACGGCATCAGGTTCCGACCTGACGCCGGTCGGCTCGACGGCGATCTACCCGCTGGGCCTGTACTCGCAGAAGTACGACGATGTCGACGACATCCCCGAGGGGGAGACCGTCGCGGTTCCCGACGACGCATCGAACCAGGCTCGCGCGCTGCTCGTGCTGCAGTCGGCCGGACTCATCGAGCTCAAGAGCGGCGGCACGATCTTCTCCGACCTCTCCGACATCGACACGGGCAAGTCCAAGGTCGAGGTCACCGCGCTCGAGGCCGCGCTGATCCCGACGTCGCTGCCCGACGTCGCGGCGGCGATCATCAACAACGACTTCGTCGAGGATGCGGGTCTGACCTTCGAGGACGCGATCGCTCAGGACGACCCTGAAGACCCGAACGCGCTGCCGTACGTGAACATCTTCGCGGCCCGCGCCGAGGGCGCCGACAACGAGACGTACCTCAAGCTCGTCGAGATCTTCCAGACCAATGAGGACGTCCAGGCCGGCCTGCTCGAGTCGTCGGGTGACACCGCCGTGCCGCTGCAGACCCCGGTCGAGGATCTCGTCGCCTCGCTCGAGAAGGTCCAGAAGGACACCGAGGCCAACAAGTAGGACGACCGGGGTGGCTGACACCCCCGTCCGATGAGGGAGAATCGGGTGGCGCTTCGTGCGTCACCCGATTCTTCGTTCCCGAAGCAGACAGACCGGAGCACCGCATGCCGATCGTCACCCTGACGAATGTCTCGAAGACCTACCCCTCCCGCACGCGCGACGAGTCCGAGGTCGTGGCCGTGGACGACGTGACCCTGTCGATCGAGAAGGGCGACGTCTTCGGGATCATCGGATACTCGGGCGCAGGCAAGTCCACGCTCGTACGACTGATCAACGCGCTCGAGCCGGCGACGAGCGGGACCATCACCGTCGACGACGTCGACATCACAGCTCTCAAGGAGAGCGAGCTGCGCAAGGTCCGCGGCGGCATCGGGATGATCTTCCAGCAGTTCAACCTGTTCTCCTCGCGCAGCGTCAAGGCGAACATCGCCTACCCGCTCAAGCTGGCCGGATGGTCGAAGCCGGACATCGAGAAGCGGGTCGCCGAGCTGCTGAGCTTCGTGGGCCTGGCCGACAAGGCGAAGGCGTACCCCGAACAGCTCTCCGGTGGCCAGAAGCAGCGCGTCGGCATCGCCCGCGCCCTCGCCACCGGCCCGGCCATCCTCCTCGCCGACGAGGCCACCAGCGCACTCGACCCGCAGACCACGCATGAGGTGCTCGACCTGCTCAAGCGGGTCAACCAGGAGCAGGGCGTCACGATCGTCGTCATCACCCACGAGATGGACGTCATCCAGACGATCGCCACCAAGGTCGCGGTCATGGAGAACGGACGGGTGATCGAGCAGGGCGATGTCTTCGACGTGTTCTCGGCCCCACAGAATCCGGCCTCGCAGCGCTTCGTCGGAACGGTCGTGAAAGGTATCCCGTCGCCGTCTGAGCTCGGCGTGCTGCGGGAGCGCCACCGGGGCCGCCTCGTCACGTTCTCGTTCCGCGACGGCGACTCGTCGCAGGCTCAGGTCTTCCTCGACCTCGCCGGCGCCGGACTGGACTTCGAGCTCGTGTACGGCGGGATCAACGATATCCGGGGGCGCGCCTTCGGCCACCTCACACTCGCGATCCGCGGTGAGAGCGCCGTGATCGACCGCACCCTCGGGCAGATCGGCCAGCGCGTCGAAGTCACCGAGATCGCAGAAGAGGAGGCACGCTGATGGATCGTCTGAACGAACTGTGGCCCGACCTCTGGAAGGCCGCCCTCGAGACCCTGTACATGACGTCGTTCGCACTCGTGCTGGGCGGCATCCTCGGTCTCGCGATCGGCGTCATCCTGTATGTCACCCGTCCGGGCGGGCTCGCCGAGAACCGGGCCGTGTCGGTCATCGCGAACCTCGGGGTGAACTTCTTCCGCCCGATCCCGTTCGTGCTCTTCGTCGCCGTGGCGCAGCCGTTCGCCCGCGCGGTGGTCGGCACCGGCATCGGCACCACGGCCGGCGCGTTCATGATCGGTCTGGCCGCGGCGTTCGCCATCGGCCGCATCGTCGAGCAGCACCTCGTGTCGGTGTCGCCCGGCGTGATCGAAGCCGCGCGCGCCATGGGCGCAGGTCCCGCGCGCATCCTGTTCACGGTCGCGATCCCCGAGTCGCTCGGACCGCTGATCCTCGGCTACACGTTCATCGTGGTGGCACTGATCGACATGACCGCGATGGCAGGCCTCATCGGCGGCGGCGGCCTCGGCGCGTTCGCCCAGATCTACGGCTTCCGGCAGTTCGAGCCGGTCGTCATGTGGACGGCGATCGTCCTCATCGTCGTCTTCGTCCACCTCGTGCAGATGCTCGGCACGTGGCTCGCGCGCAGGATCATGCGGCGCTGACGGGAGCCTCCTGCAGCGTGCGCGTCGTGGTGAAGACCCGCGGCGCGCCGCTCAGCGGATCGACGAAGTGCAGCTCGCGCGCGAGCAGCTGCATCGGCTTCTCGAAGTCGTCGGGCTTCTCGCCACGCAACTCGGGGTAGAACGGATCGTTCAGGATGCCGAGCCCCAGCGCGGCGAGATGCACGCGGAGCTGATGCATCTTGCCGCTGTGCGGGTGCAGGAGCGTGTGCACGACGCGATCGTCGGCATCGATCACATCGATCTGCGTCTCGGCGTTCGGCTCCCGCTCGTCGTCGACCTGGACCTTCAGCTCATTGCGGAGCTTCACGATGTGGTTGCGGTAGACGAGCGGGAATCGTGAGGCATCCCAGTCGGCCGGACGAGCCGACACGGCCTCGTACACCTTCTGCACCTGCCGCGTCTCGAAGAGCAGCTGATACGGCCCTCTCGTGGCCGGTCGCGCCGAGAACATCAGCACTCCTGCCGTGGCCCTGTCCAAGCGGTGGATGGGGGCGAGCTCGTCGTTGTCGAGAAGGTTGCGCAGTCGGATCAGCGCCGAGTTCTGCAGGAACTTCCCGCCGGGGATGGTGGGCAGGAAATGCGGCTTGTCGATGACCACCAGATCGTCGTCCTGATGGAGGACCTCGATCTCCACGGGGAGACGGGTCTCGACGGGCGGGTCGCGGTAGTACCAGATGAACTCCTCGACCCCCAAGGGCGTGTCCCGTGCGAGAGGGTGCCGTCGCGGGCGACGATCTCACCGCGATCGAAGCGGCTGAGCAGCCCCTCGGGATCGAGGTGGAAGAAGCGCTCGATCATGTACGCGCCGACGGTCGGCCATTCGCCGCTCATCGGCACGTGCAGACGCGTCGCGCCGACGCCGTCGCGCACCGGAAGAGGGGAGAGCATGCCCATCCGTCAGCCCCTCACGCGTCGAAGCTCAGGCTCAGCTTGCGCAGCAGCGCAGCGAGCCGATCGCGGTCACCGCGGGACAGCGCCTGCAGCAGGTCGTCCTCGACGTCGACGAGGCGCGTGATCGCGGCATCCACCCGGATGCGTCCGTCGTCCGTGAGCGTCACGAGCACGCTGCGGCCGTCGTCCGGGTCGCCCTCCCGTCGCACGAAACGTCGGCCGACCAGACGGTCGATGCGATTGGTCATGGTGCCGCTCGACACCAGCGTCTGCTGCAGCAGCTGCTTGGGGGAGAGCTGGAAGGGCGCGCCCGCGCGGCGCAGAGCCGACAGCACGTCCCATTCCCAGGCCTCCAGGTCGCTGCGTCGGAACACATCTCTGCGAGCCCGGTCGAGCAGCCTGGTCAGGCGATCCATCCGCGACAGCACCTCGAGAGGCGAGAAGTCGAGGTCGGGGCGCTGGGTGTTCCAGGCGCCGACGATCCGATCAACCTCATCCGCCTCAGTCATCCGTCCATTATCGCCGGTAGCACGCAGGTGGACGTGGCAGACTTGATCCGCGGCGCCCTCGGGGGCCGCGGTCCGCCGTGGTGTAATGGCAGCACGACAGCCTTTGGAGCTGTTAGGTCTAGGTTCGAGTCCTGGCGGCGGAGCATGACTGGGAACAATCTCGCGATCATCGTCCTCGCCGCAGGCCAGGGCACCCGCATGCGCTCGCGTCTTCCGAAGGTGCTGCATCCGATCGGCGGGCGTCCGCTCGTCGGCCACGTGCTGACCACCGCGACGCGACTCGGCGCCGATCACATCGAGGTCGTCGTGCGGCATGAACGCGACCAGGTCGTCGCCGCACTCGAGAAGGACTACCCGACCGCGGTCTTCATCGATCAGGACGACGTCCCCGGCACCGGACGCGCAGTGCAGGTGGCTGTCGACGCGCTCCCTGCCGACTTCGACGGCGACGTGCTCGTGCTCTCGGGCGACTGCCCTCTCGCGGATGCGGACACGCTGGGCTCGTTCCTCGACGCGCACCGCGCCGCGCAGGCGGAGGCGACCCTCATGACCGCCGTGGTCGAGGACCCGACCGGCTACGGCCGCGTCATCCGCGACGCCGACGGCGGCGTCGATCGCGTCGTCGAGCAGAAGGATGCGACGACCGAAGAAGCTGCCGTCAGCGAGATCAACGCGGGCATGTACGTGTTCCGCGTCTCGACGCTCCGCAAGTACCTGCCGTCGGTGGGCGTCGACAACGCGCAGGGCGAGATGTATCTGACCGACGTGCCGGGGCTCCTCCGCCGCGATGGCAGCCGTGTGGCGGCATCCGTCGTCTCCGACGTCACCGTCACCTACGGCGTCAACGACCGCGCTCAGCTCGCGGAGGTCGGTCGTCTGCTCAACCGCCGCATCGTGCGGCGCTGGCAGCTCGAGGGCGTCACCGTGATCGATCCTGCGACGACGTGGATCGACGACGACGCGACCCTCGCGCCCGACGTCACCATCCTCCCGAACACGCACATCCTGCGGGCGACGACGATCGCCGAGGGTGCCATCATCGGACCGGACACCACCCTCGTCGACTGCGAGGTGGGAGAGGACGCGATCGTCCGCCGCACCGATGCGACGCTCGCGGTGATCGGTGCCGAGGCCACGGTCGGACCGTTCTCGTTCCTGCGGCCGGGCACCGTCCTGGGGGCCAGAGGCAAGATCGGCGCCTACGTCGAGACCAAGAACGCCGAGATCGGCGAAGGCAGCAAGGTGCCGCACCTGTCATACGTCGGAGACGCGACCATCGGGCGAGGCGTCAACCTCGGTGCGAGCACGATCACCGCGAACTACGACGACGTGAACAAGCACCGCACGGTGGTCGAGGACGAGGTGCACACCGGCTCGCACACGACCCTCGTCGCGCCCGTTAGGCTGGGAGCCGGCGCCAAGACAGGTGCTGGCGCTGTCGTCCGCAAGGACGTCCCCGCCGGCTCCCTTGCCATGAGCGTCGCCCCTCAGCGCAACATCGAGGGTTGGGTCGAGAAGAACAGGGCAGGCACGGGCGCGGCAGACGCCGCAGCCCGAACCCGAGTGGCGGAGTAGGCAGAACGATGGCGCGCAAGAAGAAGACGGTCGATCTGGACAGGGACAACGGCATCGCTCCGGGTCTCGTTGCCAAGACCAAGAAGCGACTCGTGGTCGCAGGTGGTCGATCGCACCCCGAGCTCACCGCGGCGGTGGCCGCGTCGCTCGGGACAGAGGTCGTGCCGACCGAGCACCGCACCTTCGCATCCGGTGAGATCTACGCCCGGTTCGAGGTGTCGATCCGAGGCTGCGACCTCTTCCTGATCCAGACCTTCGGTGAGCCGGTCAACGAGTGGCTCATGGAGACCCTCATCATGATCGACGCGGCGAAGCGCGCGTCCGCCAAGCGCATCACCGTCGTCGCCCCGTACTATCCGTATTCACGTCAGGACAAGAAGGGCCGCGGCCGTGAGCCGATCAGCGCCCGCCTCGTCGCCGACCTGCTGAAGACCGCCGGCGCAGACCGCGTGATGAGCGTCGACCTGCACGCCGCACAGATCCAGGGCTTCTTCGACGGTCCCGTCGACCACCTGTTCGCCAAGCCCGTGCTGCTCGAGTACTTCCAGCGCACGCTGAGCCCCGCCGACCGAGAGATCCTCACGGTCGTCTCGCCCGACATGGGTCGTGTCCGCGTGGCCGACACATGGTCCGACAGCCTCGGCGCCCCGCTGGCGATCATCCACAAGCGACGCGACCCGAAGGTCGCGAACCAGGTCTCGGTGCACGAGATCGTCGGAGCGGTCGAGGGTCGCACCTGCCTGCTCGTCGACGACATGATCGACACCGGTGGAACCATCGTGAAGGCCGCGCAGGCGCTCAAGGCCAACGGCGCGCATCGCGTGATCGTCGCCGCGACGCACGCGATCTTCAGCGATCCGGCCTCCGAGCGTCTGCAGGACGCCTCGATCGACGAGGTCGTGATCACCGACACGATCCCGCTCACCGAGTCGCGTCGCTGGGACAAGCTGACGGTCCTCCCGATCGCCCCGATGCTCGCGCGTGCGATCCACGAGGTCTTCGAAGACGGATCCGTCACGAGCATGTTCGGCGGAGACGCGTAAGCGACTCATATATCGGGCACAGCCTGCACATAGACGGGCTCCCTACGGTCGAATCAACACATCGATCAAGGCCGGGAGGACCATCATGATCCGCACGACTGTACCGACTTCTGTTCGCAAGAGCGCCGCCCTGGTCGGCGTCGCCGGGCTCCTCGTGCTCGCCGGTTGCTCCGGCACCGCGGATGCCGAAGACCAGTCCACCGACACGAGCACCGAGTCGACGGATTCGGGCGCATCGACGAGCGGCGACTACACCGACGGCACGTACACGGCCGACGGTTCGTACCAGACCCCCGAGACGGTCGAGAAGATCAGCGTGACCCTCACCGTCGCCGACGGCCTGGTCACCGAGGTCGAGGTGACCGGTGACCCGCAGGCACGCGAGAGCGAGCAGTACCAGGGGCAGTTCATCGACGGGATCTCGGATGAGGTCGTGGGCAAGTCGCTCGACGAGATCGAGGTCAGTCGAGTGGCCGGATCGTCGCTCACCAGCGGCGGGTTCAACGAGGCCGTCGAGTCGATCAAGGAGCAGGCGGCCGCCTGAGGCGCCTGACCACGTATGGCGATCTGGCGTTTCGACGCGATCGGCACGGCCTGGGAGATCGAGACGTCGCACGAGCTCGACGAGCATGACCGTGAGCGAGTCGGGGCCGAGATCGACCGGTTCGACCGAGAGTGGTCGCGGTTCCGTGACGACTCCTCGGTCACCCGGGTCGGCCGTGACGGCGGCTCGATCTCCTCGCCTGATGCGGGAACCATGCTCGATGCCTTCCGCGAGCTGTCCCGCGCGACCCACGGGGCGGTCAACCCGCTCGTCGCCGACAGCCTGTCGGCCCTGGGCTACGACTCGTCGTACTCGCTCGTCGCGCACGATCCCGTCGCTGCGCCCGGCGACTGGACGTCCCTGCTGGACTGGACGCCGGGGGAGGCCACGGCATCCGTTCCCGCCCTGCTCGATGTCGGCGCCCTGGGCAAGGGACGCCTCGTCGACGTCGTCGCCGCGGTGCTGTCCGACGTTCCCGGGAGTGTCGTGGTCGATGCCGGCGGTGACATGAGAGTTCGCGGTGATGTCGTTCGGGTGGGCCTGGAGCATCCATACGACCCGACGAAGGCGATCGGAGTGATCGAACTGCAGAATGCCGCGCTGTGCGCCTCGGCGGTCAATCGCCGTGCGTGGGGCGACGGACTGCATCACGTCCTCGACGCTCGCACCGGCGTGCCCGTGCGGACATGGGCGGCCACGTGGGCGATCGCCCCCGACGCGATGCGAGCGGACGCTGTCGCGACTGCCCTGTTCTTCGAGGGCGGGCCCGAGATCGCCGCATCGTGGGGCGTGGAGTGGGTGCGGATGACGACCGACGGGCGGGCGGAACGCTCGACCGGCTGCCCCGCTCAGCTGTTCACCACCCGCCGTTGAATCAACGAAGTAGGGAAGAGTAGACCTGTGATCACCTCCATCACCGCACTGCGGCAGCGGGTCCTTGCGTTGCTCGGCGGCATCTCGATGTATCGCCTGGTGCTGTTCGCGCTGCTGACGCTGGCGCTCATCGCTGTGGTGCTCTCAGCTCTCGGCGTGATCGTCTCACCCACGCCCGTCGAGATCCTCGCATCCTTCGTCGTCCTGGCCATGGTCATCTCGCTGGTGGACGCAGCGGCCCAGCGAATCCTGCGCCTTCCATGGCGTATCGAGTCGTCGCTGGTCACCGCGCTGATCCTGCTCTTCGTGCTCCGCCCCGGCATCGAGCCGAATGCCCTGCTCGGCCTCGCCATCGCCGGAGGCGTCGCGAGCCTCTCCAAGTACCTGATCGCGTGGCGAGGTCGGCACATCCTCAACCCGGCGGCGTTCGGCGCTGCCGTCGTGTCGATCCTCGGGTCGTTCGGAGCGTTCGAATGGCTCGGGACCTCGTCGTCCTGGTGGGTGGGCACCCCGTCACTCTTCATCCCCGTCCTGATCCTCGGGCTCGCCGTGCTGTGGCGCACCGAGAAGGTGCGGATCGTCGTCGTGTTCCTCGTCGTCGCCATCGCCGTCTCGGTCCTTCGTCAGGCCGTGCAGGCGCAGGAGTTCGCGATCGACTTCGACGCCGGCTCCGCCCTCTCGTTCGCGATCCTGCAGTCTCCGTTCCTGTTCCTCGGTGCGTTCATGCTGTCGGAGCCGTTGACTCTGCCGCCGCGCCGGTGGCAGCAGTTCTCGGTGGCAGTTCTCGTCGGCGTGCTCGCCGGCTGGCCGATCGCGATCGGCGGCCTCTTCACGCTCGGGCAGGAGCGTGCTCTGCTCATCGGAAACCTCCTGGCCTTCGCCTTCGCGCTGCGCGGATCCGTGCGTCTCGTGCTCGAGAAGCGGCAGTTCATCACGCCGACGGCTCAGGAGCTGACGTTCCACGCGAAGGGCACGCTGAAGTTCCTGCCGGGGCAGTACCTCGAGCTGGACGTGCCGCACTCCCGCCCGGATGCGCGCGGAACCCGTCGCGAGTTCAGCATCGTCTCGGCGCCCGCCGACCTCCCGACGCTGCGCATCGCCTACAAGGACGGCGATCAGAAGCATCCCTCGAGCTACAAGCGCGCGCTGGCGGCCGCCGAGCCGGGTGCTGCGCTCGCGGTGACCGGCACATGGGGCGACTTCCTGCTTCCACGCGCCGAGACCCCGGTGCTGATGGTGGCCGCGGGCATCGGCGTCACGCCGTTCGTGTCGCAACTGCGACAGCTGATGCTGACCGAGCAGCAGCGTGACGTGGTTCTCGTCTACGTGGCATCCGACAGCTCGGAGCTCGCGTTCCGCGATGAGCTGGCCGCGACCGGTGCGCGCGTGATCGTGTTCACCCGGGACGAGCCTGTCGACCTGCCCTCGCGCTGGACCTGGGCCCAGGGTGTGCGCCTCGACGCGGCGGCTCTCGAGCACTACGTCCCGGACATCGGCGAGAGGCATTCCTACATCTCCGGCCCGCCGCGGCTGATCGCCGACCTCGCTCCCGCCCTGCAGAAGGCGCGGTCGCTCACGACAGACGCCTTCGCCGGGTACTGAGTCCGGTCTGTTCGGTGTCGCCCGGCGCCACGTGCAGGACGCCAGCACGTTCTGCGGGCCGGTTGTCCCTGATTCCGTCCTGCATTCGTGCCTCGGTCCCGCAAGTGGTACAGGCCGTGCGTCGACGGAGCGCTCTGTAGATCGCGGGGGTGGGTCGTCCTGTGCCGGTTGCAGGACCCAGGCACGTTCTGCGGGGTGGTTTTCCTGATTCCCTCCTGCATTCGTGCCTTGGTCCTGCAACCGGTACGTCAGATGCGTGCGCGAAGGCGATCGACGGCCGCAAGGATGGCGGCTTCCACGACCGGCCAGTCGTGGACGATCATCGCGTAGTCGAAGCGCAACGTCTCATATCCCTGCCTGGATGCCTCCGCATCGCGCAGCAGATCTCGATGGCGGTGCGATGCGCTGTCGTGATTCTCCGCCCCGTCGGCTTCGAGGATGAGCAGCTCATGGAGCACGAAGTCGACGCGTCCGACCGAAGGTATGTCGACCTGACACTCGAGATGGATCCCGAGTAGGTGAAGCCGAAGACGAAGCAGCGACTCGAGGCCGCTGTCGGCATCCGTCCGAGCCAGATCGACCAGCCACCGAGCCTTCGCCGGTAGGCAGGATCGGATGCGGGCGCGGCCTGCCGCTCCGATCTTGCGCAGCTGCAGGGCCGACTCGATCGAGACGAAGAACGACTCATCGCCCTTGCAGAGATAGACGTGAACAAGGGCGTCCTCGAGGGGAGCGAGGCCGAGAACCGTCCGTCCGTCGAAGTAATGGCCGGTGCAGGTGCATGCGATGTGGTGGTTTCGGCCGTGAGTGCCGAGCCAGACATGCGGATTCGTATCGTCTTCGAGCGTCCAGATGCCGTGCAGCGCAGTGCACGAGAGCAGGTCAGCGCGCCTCCGTGCGCGGCAGCGGTGAGAACGTCGGCGGGAGCGGATGGCGTCGCGAACACGCCGTTGCGGACGCGAGTGATCGTGCCGTCGCGAACGGCTGACGAGAGCATCCGTCTGCTCAGCCCGAACTGGCGAAGAGTCGTACCCCTGGCCAGATCACCCAGGTGAGAGAGGACGTGTGCGGCGGTCGGCATCTGATCGATCCTGCCCGTTCTGAGGCGGGGGACGGATCGGAATCGAGGGTCGTGGAAGGCATCGGCTGATAGCCCGACCTGTGCAGAAGAGAAGTCGTGGGTCCGTGCGGTCGTCTGCTTCACCGTCTGGAGGATGAGAGCACGGTAGCAGGACCGAAGTCGTCGGTTCGCCGTGCAGAAGTGCCTCGGTCCCGCAGACGGCTCTGCGGGACCGAGGGGAGACGAAGACGCGGTCAGTCCGAGGCGGCCGCCGGGTTGATCGGGAGCCGCACGCTGAAGGTCGTGTCTCCGGGCTCGCTGTCGACCGTGAGGTGACCGCCGTGTCCTTCGACGATCGCCTTCGCGATGGCCAGTCCGAGCCCCGTGCCGCCGGTCTGGCGGGCGCGGGAGCTGTCACCGCGGGCGAAGCGTGCGAAGAGCTCCTCTCGCACCCCGGGGTCGATGCCCGGGCCGTTGTCGTGCACGCGCAGCACGGCCTCGTCGCCTTCGCGGGCCACGCTGAGGGTGATCGACGTACCGGCAGGCGTGTGCGTCCGCGCATTCGCGAGCAGGTTCGCGACGACCTGGTGCATGCGGCCGGCATCGCCGACGATGACGATGGGCTCGTCCGGCGCCTCGATGTTCCAGTGGTGGTCGGCTGCGGTCGGGCGCGCGTCGGAGAGCCCCTCCAGCGCGAGCTGCGTCAGATCGACGGTGCCGTAGACGAGTTCTCGTCCCTCGTCGAGACGGGCGAGCAGCAGCAGATCCTCCACCAGGCGCGTCATGCGCAGGGACTGGGCCTGGATGCGCTCGAGCGACGTCGTGGTGCTCTCGACGGCCGCCTCTCCGCCCTGCTGCTTCAGCGCACGCAGAGAGAGCTCGGAGTAGCCGCGGATCGACGACAGAGGTGTGCGCAGCTCGTGGCTCGCGTCGGCGACGAACCGACGCATCCGCTCTTCATTCTTCTGACGGGAGGCGAGAGAGGCGTTGACATGGTCGAGCAGCTTGTTGAGGGAGGAGCCGACGAGACCCGTCTCGGTCCGCGGATCGGCCTCCGCGGCAGGCACCCGCTCGGTGATCTGCACCTCTCCGCGGTCGAGGGGCTGGTTCGCCACCCGCGTCGCCGTCGCGGCGACCGCACGCAGCGGTCTCAGTCCGACGCGGATCGTGATCGCCGTCGTGAGAGCGAGGAGGATCAGACCGCCGATCGTTGCGAGCGCGATCACGGTGAGCAGTGTGGCCAGCTGATTCTGGATCTCGGTCCGGGGGAGACCGGTGACCACATTCACACCGTTGGGCGCCTGCTTCGCGAAGACCATGTACGAACCGAAGTCGTCCAGGGCGACGGTGGCGCTGGGCTGGCCGGCAAGTGCTGCGTCGATCCGTTCGAGGTCCGCGCTGGTCAACTTCTGCGGGACGCCGCCCCACTCGTCTTTGGTGTCGGGGAAGAGCACGCCGCTGGTGCCACCCTCCGTGCTGGACACCGCCAGCAGGAGTCCCGGAACCCGCGCATCGTTGATCTCGAGGATGTTGTCCATGTTCGCGAACTGGGCCGGTACCCGGCTGACCCACTGCGTCACCTGATTCGAGTAGCTGTGCAGGCGATCCTCGAGCTGCCGTTCGAGCGTGCTGCCGAGCAGCGCACTGGTGATCACGGCGACGATCACGAGGATGAGCGAGACGAAGCCGATCACGGCTGTCATCAGCCGTGTCTGCAGACTCATCGGCCGTCTGGCCATCCCCGTGCTGCTCACTGAGGCGCCTTGATCATGTAGCCGACACCGCGCACGGTGTGCAGCAGCGGGGTGCGTCCGGCGTCGATCTTCTTGCGGAGGTACGAGATGTACAGCTCCACGACCGAGGACTTGCCGCCGAAGTCGTAGCTCCATACGCGATCGAGGATCTGCGCCTTCGACAGCACTCTGCGTTCGTTGCGCATGAGGTAGCGGAGCAGCTCGAACTCGGTCGCGGTCAGCTCGATCTCGGTGCCATCGCGCATGACCTCGTGGCTGTCCTCATTGAGGGTGAGGTCGGCGACGCGGAGGATCGACTGACCGTCGTCGGCGGTCGCATGTCCCGTGCGACGGATGATCGCGCGCAGACGTGCGATGACCTCTTCGAGGCTGAACGGCTTGGTGACATAGTCGTCGCCGCCGGCGGTGAGGCCGGCGACGCGGTCGCCCACGGCATCCTTCGCGGTCAGGAACAGCACGGGCACGAGGCTGCCCGACTCGCGGAGGCGCCGCAGAACGGCCATGCCGTCGAGGTCGGGCATCATGATGTCGAGCACGAGAGCGTCGGGTTCGAACTCGCGCGCGACCTGCAGAGCTTCGAGGCCGGACGACGCCGTGCGCACCTCCCAGCCCTCCATCCGCAGAGCCATCGCGAGCAGGTCGGTGAGCATCTGCTCGTCGTCGACGGCGAGGATGCGCAGGGGGGAGCCGTCGGGGCGGCGCAGTTCGGGAAGATCGGTGCTCATGAGTACATTCTGCGGAATCACCTATGGGGTTTCTATGGAGTGCGCTATGCGTCGCCTGTGAGAAAGCACCCATAGCCTTCTCATCATCGGTCCCTCGATCTCGCAAAAGTCCGGTCTTTAGCGTCGACATCGGCCCCGCGAACGGCGCGGCAGAAGGAGACACATGTACGGGACATATCTACGGCGCGAGTTGGCGGGCCGCAAGAAGCAGACCATGATCGTCGCGATCGGACTCGCGATCGCGATCGCCCTGGTGATCATCGTGAACGCCCTCACGGCAGGAGTTCGGGATGCGCAGGCGCAGGCGCTGGAATCGGTGTACGGCGTGGGCACCGACCTCACGGTCACCGGTGCCGCGGCGGAACCGGGGGAGGGCGGCGGGCAGCGCTTCGACTTCGGCTCGGAGGACGGCGCGACCGAGGGCGACACGACCACACTGAGCCAGTCGACTCTCATGACGGACTTCATGCGCGGCACGCTCGACGCGTCCGTGCTCGACACGGTGACCTCGACGGATGGCGTGACGGCGGCATCCGCTGCTCTCAGCCTCACGAACTCGACGTTCTCGGGCGAGCTGCCCAGCGGCGGGTTCGGTGAGCAGGACGCCACGACAGAGGGCACTGCGCCGGCCGAGGGTCAGGCGCCGCCGCAAGGCGGAGCGGGTGGCACGGGTGGAGGCTCGTTCGGCGTCGATTCATTCACCGTGCTCGGCATCGACCCGGCCGTGACGTCAGTGGGTCCACTCGCCTCGGTCGAGGTCAGCGATGGCCGGGCTCTCGACACGGAAGACGCCGGGGCACTCGTCGCGCTCGTCGACGCGACCTACGCGACCACGAACGAGATCGCCGTCGGCGACACCATCGACGTCGCAGGCTCCGATGTGGAGATCGTGGGGATCGTGGCTTCCACCGCGGACTCCGCCGACACCGCTGCCGACGTCTATCTGCCCCTCGACACGGCGCAGGATCTCTCCGGCGCCGGAGACGTCGTCTCCACGGTGTACGTGCAAGCCGAGTCGGCATCGTCGATCGACACGGTGCAGGCGGCCCTCGCAGACGAGCTGCCCGACGCGACGATCACGTCGCAGTCCGAGCTCGCCGCGACCGTCTCCGGTTCGCTGTCCGGTGCCACGTCGCTGATCACGAACCTCGGCACCTGGCTGTCGATCATCGTGCTCGCCGTGGCCGTGCTGCTCTCGGTGCTGCTGACGCTGTCCGGCGTCTCGCGCCGCACCCGCGAGTTCGGCACGCTCAAGGCGATCGGCTGGTCGAACGGTCGCGTCGTGCGCCAGGTCGCGGGCGAGTCGATGGTCCAGGGACTGATCGGTGGCGTCGTGGGGCTCGCACTCGGCATCGCCGGCATCGTTGTGATCGATCTCGTGAAGCCGACCGTCGCGGCTGCTGCCGCGAGCACTGCGGAAGGTGGCCCCGGCGGGATGGGCGGCGGGCCCACCGGAGGTGGCGACATGTTCCAGACGCAACAGGCGGCCGACATCGTGCTGCACGCACCGTTCACACCGTGGGTGCTGGTCGCCGCGGTCGGCCTCGCCGTGCTCGGCGGTCTCGTGGCAGGAGCATTCGGAGGCTGGCGCGCGGCCCGCCTCAGCCCGGCAGAGGCACTGCGCTCCGTCGCCTGACGGACGCTCGATCACCCATCGCACGACAAGGAGATACGACATGACCATCGCAGACATCGCCCCTTCCGCGAGCGGCACGGATGCCGCGGCGCCGCTGTACCGCGCGCAGGGTGTCACTCGCACGTACACGCAGAAGGGACGCACGGTGAAGGCGCTCACGGGGGTCGACCTCACGATCCTTCCCGGTGAGTTCGTCACCATCCAGGGGCCGACCGGAGGGGGCAAGTCGACTCTCCTGCAGATGCTGGGCGCGCTCGACAAGCCCTCCTCCGGCTCGTTGAAGCTCGGTGACATCGAGCTGGCGTCGGCATCCGCGAGGGAGCTCAGCCGCATCCGTGCCCAAGAGATCGGCTTCGTGTTCCAAGGGTTCAATCTCATCCCCACGCTGACGGCGGCCGAGAACGTGGACATGGCCCTCGAGCCCACTGACCTGAGCCGGACCGAACGGACGGGTCGCGTCGCCGAGGCTCTCGCTCACGTCGGGCTCGCCGACCGCGGCGACCACCTGCCCACCGAGCTGTCGGGCGGTCAGCAGCAGCGTGTGGCGATCGCGCGGGCGATCGTGAAGCGACCCCGCGTGCTGCTCGCGGACGAGCCCACAGGCAACCTCGACGAGAGCATGCGCGATGAGATCCTCACGCTGCTCCAGGGGCTGTGCGCGGAAGGGATCACCATGATCGTCGTCACTCACGACTCGGCGGTGGCGCGCCGGGCCACCAGACGCCTTCGGCTGGCGAAGGGCACGGTGCAGGACATCACCCGGTGAGACATGACGAAGGCCCCGGCGGAATCGCCGGGGCCTTCGTCATGTCTGCGACGCGCTCAGTGCGTGTCTTCGGCTTCGATCTCGGTGCGGTCGCCCGACCACTGCGTGTGGAAGGTGCCCGGCTTGTCGATGCGCTTGTAGGTGTGCGCCCCGAAGAAGTCGCGCTGGCCCTGCACGAGGGCTGCGGGGAGGCGGTCGGCGCGGATGCCGTCGTAGTACGACAGCGACGACGAGAACGCCGGAGCCGGGATGCCGGCCTGTGCCGCCGCGACCACGACGCGACGCCACGGCGCCTGAGCGCGCGTGATCGCCTCGGTGAAGTACGGAGCCGTCAGCAGCACGGGAAGACCGGGCTCTGCCGCGTATGCGTCGGCGATGCGGTTGAGGAACTGCGCACGGATGATGCAGCCGCCGCGCCAGATCTTGCTGATGGCGCCCAGGTCGATGTTCCAGCCGTATTCGGCAGCGCCCGCGCGGATCTCGTCGAAGCCCTGCGAGTACGCGACGATCTTCGATGCGTAGAGCGCGAGACGGACGTCCTCGATGAAAGCGGCCTCGTCGGCGACGACGAACTCCTCGTCCGGGCCCGGGAGGGCTCCGGCGACCTCGCGCTGCTCGGGGTGCGACGACAGCGAGCGGGCGAACGTGGCCTCGGCGATGCCGGAGACGGGAACGCCGAGCGACAGCGCGGTCTGGACGGTCCACGCTCCGGTGCCCTTGGCTCCGGCCTGGTCGAGGATGACGTCGACGAGCGGCTTGCCGGTCTCGGCATCGACCTGGCGCAGCACCTCTGCGGTGATCTCGATCAGGTACGACTCGAGCTCGCCCTTGTTCCATTCGGCGAAGATCTCGGCGATCTCGGCGGGCGACTTGCCCGTGCCGCGGCGGATGAGGTCATAGGCCTCGGCGATGAGCTGCATGTCGGCGTACTCGATGCCGTTGTGCACCATCTTGACGAAGTGTCCGGCACCGTCGTGGCCGACGTGCGTGACGCACGGCTCGCCCTCGGCGATCGCGGCGATCGACTTGAGGATCGGGCCGAGGGTGATCCACGACTCGTCCGAGCCGCCGGGCATGATCGACGGGCCCGTGAGTGCGCCCTCCTCGCCGCCCGAGATCCCGGCGCCGACGAAGTTGATTCCGGTCTCACGGACCGCCTTCTCGCGGCGGATCGTGTCGGGGAAGTACGCGTTGCCGCCGTCGACGATGATGTCGCCCGGCTCGAAGACCTCGACCAGCGAGTCGATCACGGCGTCCGTCGGGCCGCCGGCCTTGACCATGATGATCGCGGTGCGCGGCTTCTGCAGCGAGTCGGCGAACTCCTGGTAGGTCTGGGCGGGGATGAAGCCGGCCTCAGGGTGATCAGAGACGAGCGTCGCGGTCTTCTCGTAGCTGCGGTTGAAGATCGCCACCGTGTTGCCCTCGCGGCTGGCGAGGTTGCGGGCGAGGTTCGAACCCATGACGGCGAGTCCGACGACTCCGATGTTCGCTGATGCTTCGGGCACAGATGGCTCCTAGATCGAGAAGAAGGGGATGCTCCCAGATTATCGCGGCGTCCGGGGTGGTGCTCCCGTGTGACGGGTGGTGACGGACGCGAGGAGGTCAGTCCTTGCGGTATCCCGAGCGCCCCAGGGAGAACAGGGCCGCGAAGGTGAAGCCTGCGGCGCACACGGTCATCGCGCCGATGAGCCAGGCGATCGCGTGGGAGAAGAAGACGCCGTCGAGCATGAGAGAACTCCGTGTTCTGCAGAGAGAGGATCGGTGTTCTCAGCCTACCGGCTCATCCGGTACCATGAGAGGAGTACCTCGGCGAGGGATGCTTCTGCGCGTGCGCTGGCATCCGTTATCGACGCGGCGAAGCAAGCCGGTGGCTTTCCTCACGTGTCTGCGTTCGAGAACAATTCCAAGACCACCGCGTAGCTATCGCTGCGTGCCCCGAAGGAGAACCCCATGTCTGAAGACACCAAGGTCAAGGCCGAGCTCCGCGAGAGCTTCGGCAAGGGCTTCGCCCGTCGTCTGCGCGCCGCAGGCAAGATCCCCGCCGTGATCTACGGCCACGGCACCGACCCGGTGCACGTCGCACTGCCCGGCCACCAGGTCTCGCTGATCATCCGCCGTGCGAACGCTCTGCTCGAGCTCGACATCGACGGCAAGGACCAGCTCGCCCTCGTCAAGGACGTCCAGCGCGACCCGGTGCACCAGATCATCGAGCACATCGACCTGCTCGTCGTCCGCAAGGGCGAGAAGGTCACGATCGACGTTCCCGTCGTCGTCACCGGAGAGTCGGCTCCCGGAACGATCGTCAACCAGGACGCGAACACGCTGTCGATCGAGGCCGAGGCCACGCATCTTCCGCAGAACGTCGAGGTCTCGGTCGAGGGTCTCGAGGACGGCACGCACATCACCGCCGCCGAGGTCAAGCTCCCCAAGGGCTCGACGCTGCTGACCGACCCCGAGGTTCTCGTCGTCGCGATCTCGATCCCGGCCGAGGAGTCGCTCGAAGAGGACGAGGCCGGCGCCGACGAGGCTGCCGCCGAGGAGGCTCCCGCCGCGGAGTGATCTCCGCAGGCGCAGCGCACAGCTGACTGCAACACAGAGGGGGCGCGAGCATATCGCGCCCCCTCTGTCGTATTCTGACCCGGGCACCGCGAAGGGCCCGCATTCCGAGAGGACGACCACATGGCATCCACCTGGCTCGTGGTGGGACTCGGCAACCCCGGCCCCCGATACGCGGATACGCGTCACAACATCGGCCAGATGGTCGTCGATGAGCTCGCATCACGCCGCGGCGAGAACTTTCGGGAGCACAAGGGCGGCGCGCGCGTCGTCGAGACCTGGCTGCGCCCGGGCGGCGACAAGCTCGTGCTCGCCAAGCCGAACACGTTCATGAACGTGTCCGGGACGCCGGTCGCCGCCCTGGCGCGGTTCTACTCGGTGCCGCCGGAGCAGATCATCGTCGTCCACGATGAGCTCGACATCCCGTTCGACACCGTCAAGCTCAAGATCGGCGGAGGCCACGGCGGGCACAACGGCGTCCGAGACATCGCCCGTGCCATCACCACTCCGGATTTCCCGCGGGTGCGGGTCGGCATCGGTCGACCGGTGGGGCGCCAGGACCCCGCGGACTGGGTGCTCTCGCCGTTCGGCAAGGACGAGCGTGCGAACCTGCCCATACTCGTGTCCGACGCGGCGGACGCGGTCGAGCTGCTCGTCGAGGACGGACTGCTCGCCGCTCAGCAGAAGCACCACGCTCCACGGTGAGACACGGGGCGGTGCACCCGTCGCGTGCCCCGCGGCTACGGCAGGAAGCCGGTCGCCGTTCCCGTCGACAGTGTCACCAGCAGCACGACCCAGAAGATGATCGGGCCGAGCACGGCGACCACGAGGGCCGCGATGCCCGCACCGCGCGCCTGCTTCTTGCGAATGGCGATGATGCCGATGACGATGGCGGCGATGCCGAGGATGGTCCCCGTCCAGAACGAGATCTCCGCCCACAGGACTTGGTCCCTCGCGGGAGAGAGGATCGACAGGAAGTCCGGTGCCGTCGTGTCGAGACCGCCCGGAAGACGACGTCCGATCTCGAAGCCCATGATGCCGGCGACGATCGGTGTGACCACGGCTGCCACGATCGCCAGGACCAGAGCCAGGATGCCGAGCAGCCCTGACTTCTTCTCCGCGATCACCGGTGCCTGGTATGCGCCCGCGGGCGCTGCGTAGCCTCCGACCGGAACCTGATAGGCGCCGGGAGGAGCCGCCTGCGGTGCGGGAGCGCCTTGGTACGAGGGCGGAGCACCCTGATAGGCCGGGGGAGCGCTCTGGTATGCGGGCGGCGCACCCTGATAGGCCGGGGGAGCGCTCTGGTATGCGGGCGGCGCCGGGGGAGTCGAGGAATACGCAGCGGGCGCTGGCGGCACGGGCGGCGCGAACTGCTGCTGCTCGTCGGCCGATCGGGGCGCGGGAGGCACAGGGGGGACGGCACCGGACGGGGGCTGCTGCGGATCAGTCACGCCCCCATCCTATGGCTGGCCAGGTCAGACGCGACGAAGCAGTCCGACCCGGTCGTAGACCGCTCCGAGAGTGGCGTCGGCGACGGCATCCGCACGCGCGGCGTTCTGCGCGAGGATCCGATCGAGTTCAGCAGGGTCGTCGAGCAGCTCGAGCGCGCGGGCACGCATCGGCTCGAACTCGTTCACCACGACCTCGGCGAGTCCCTTCTTGAAGTCCCCGTAACCACGGCCCGCGTACTCATCCTCGATCGCCGGAACCTGACGTCCCGACAGTGCGGCGTAGATGGTCAGCAGGTTGGACACGCCGGGCTTGGTGTCGCGGTCGAAGCGCACCGATCCTTCGTTGTCCGTGACGGCCCGCATGATCTTCTTCGCCGACTTCGCCGGGTCGTCGAGCATCCAGAGGACTCCCGCATCGCTCTCGGCGGACTTCGACATCTTCGACGTCGGGTTCTGCAGGTCGTAGATGCGCGCCGTGTCCTTCTGGATCACGGGGCGGGGCACGACGAACGTGTCCCCGAAACGGGAATTGAAACGCTCGGCGAGGTCGCGGGTCAGCTCGACGTGCTGCTTCTGGTCGTCGCCGACCGGCACGACATCGGTCTGATACAGCAGGATGTCAGCTGCCATCAGCACCGGGTAGGTGAAGAGACCGACGCTGGTGGCATCCGCTCCGTAGCGCGCTGACTTGTCCTTGAACTGCGTCATGCGACCGGCTTCTCCGAAACCGGTGATCGTCGACAGGATCCAGGCCAGCTCGGCGTGCGCGCGGACGTGAGACTGCACGTAGAGCGTCGAGAGGGAGGGCTCGATGCCGGCGGCGATGTACTGAGCAGCGGTGCGGCGGGTCTTCTCGCGCAGCTCGGCGGGATCCTGTGCGACGGTGAGCGCATGCAGATCGACGACGGAGAAGTATGCGTCGTACGAGCTCTGCAGATCCCGCCACTGCAGGAGCGCTCCGATGTAATTGCCGATCTGAAGCGAGTCGGCGGAGGGCTGCATTCCTGAGTAAAGGCGAGGTTTCGTCACGACATCAATCCTAGGCGGCGCCGGTCGTGCCGGACCGCGCGAACCGGGTCCGTCCGAACCCGGGCGCCGCCTGCTGTTCAGTAGGTGTAATCGACGACCACCGGAGCATGGTCGCTCCAGCGCTCGTCATAGGCGGCCGCGCGGGCGACGTGATAGGCAGTGACCCGTTCGGCGAGAGCCGGAGTGGCGAGGTGGTAGTCGATGCGCCACCCGGAATCGTTGTCGAACGCCTGCCCGCGCATCGACCACCAGGTGTACGGCCCCTCGACCTCGCCGTGGAACACCCGGCCCACGTCGACCCAGCCGAGACCGGTGCCGGTCGAGCCGTCGACGCCCTCGACGGTCTCACCCGCCGCTCCGAGGAATCTGTCGAAGTACGCCCGCTCACGGGGGAGGAATCCCGCCTTCTTGCGGTTGCCGCGCCAGTTCTTGATGTCGAGTTCGCGGTGGCCCACGTTCAGGTCCCCGGTGACGAGCGCGAGTGCCCCGTCGTCCGCGCCGAGCTCGGCCAGCCGGTCACCGAACGCGTCGAGGAACTTCCACTTCTCCTCCTGCTTCGGAGTGTCGGCCTCGCCGCTGTGCACGTAAGCGCTCACGACCGTGAGAGGGCGGTCGCCGATCAGGAAGTCCGCTTCGATCCAGCGACCCTTCGAGTCGAAGTCGGCATCGCCGAAGTCGGTGCGCGAGGCGAGAGCCGGCAGCCGGCTGGCGATGGCCACGCCGGCGCGACCCTTGGCGGTCGCCTCGTCGTGCACGAACGTCCATCCGGGCAAGGCCGCTTCGAGATGCTCGTCCTGGCCGCGGACCTCCTGCAGAGTGAGGACGTCGACGTCTGCCGCGTCGAGCCACGCGCTCATGCCATTGCGAGCCGCCGCTCGGATCCCGTTGACATTGACCGTGGCGATTCGCAGATGAGGCATGGTTCCAGCCTAACGAGCGCCACCGACATCGCGTGTCCGCTGCAGCTCGGCCAGCAGCCGCTGCGCGAGTGGCGACGCGGTGTCGACGGGCGGGGGCGCGGACGCCTCCAGCTCCGCCAGTTCCCGCTCCGCCGCCTGCACGGCTCGACGCGCGCCCCATACGCCGTACCAGGGTGCGGTGTCGCGTGCCGCGTGCGCGTCGCGGACGCGGATGCGGGCGGCCATGAGCAGGGTCTCATGCTCGACGATCCGACGCTCGGCCTCCGACTGAGCCAGCAGCGGCAGATCCTGGTCCTGGGCGGCGACGGCGATCCATGACGATGCCACGAGCATCACCACCCCGTTCACCCGGAACCACAGCAGCAGGCCGATGAAGATCGCGAACGTGGCCAGAAGCGGGTTGGAGGGCGTGTAGCTCAGGAGGAACCCTGCACCGTACTGCAGCACCGTCATCGCGGCGCCGCCGAGGATCGCGCCGGGCCAGATCGTGCGCCAATGGAGCGTCGTCCCCGTGAGGAAGCGCACCATCGCGGCCAGAGCGGAGGACATCAGGACGAACGACACGATGACCGTGCCGATGCGGATGCTGAGGTTCAGCCCGTCGGATCCCGAGTCCCAGCCGAGGAGGCTCAGGAGCCAGCTCAGCATCGCCGCGCTGGCGGAGCTGAGGATCGACCCCACGATGAGCGAGACGCCGAAGATCAGCGCGGCGAGAAGATCCCGAGCCTTGAGGATCACGTAACTGCGAGTGTCCGGAGGGAGGCCGAAGATGTCCCTCGTGGCGCGACGTGAGAAGGTCACCCACCCGATCGCGGTCCAGATCACCGTGCCGAGGGCGATGAGACCTGTCACTCCCAGGAGGCTGGCCGTGCTCGCGGCGATCTCCTTCACCTGATCCGGGGTGAACACCCCGCCCTGATCGAGGATCAGATTGGGAACGTAGCTGTTGATGATGACGATCAGACCGTCGACCGCCTCCGTGCTGCCACCGAGCCAGATGCCGATGATGGCGAAGGCGAGGTACACAGCCGCGAAGATCGCGAAGAGGGCCTGATAGCTCACCCCGGCAGCGAGAAGGAATCCGTTGTGCTGCAGGAAATGACGCCAGACACGCACGGGGAACAGGCCCAGAGTGCGCTGGGTCAGAGCGGTCGCCCTCTCCACGGCCGCGTCCAGGCGACGGGGCTCGGGGGCGGCGTGGTGTTCGGACACGTCCTCACCCTATCCAAGCGACGAGAACGGGCGGGCACCCATCAGGGTGCCCGCCCGTTCTCAGGTCGGCGACGGGGTCAGGGACGACCGCGCAGGACCGCCTGCTTGACCTCGGCGATGGCCTTCGTGACCTCGATGCCGCGGGGGCACGCCTCGGAGCAGTTGAAGGTCGTGCGGCAGCGCCAGACGCCCTCCTTGTCGTTGAGGATGTCGAGACGGACCGCCGCATTGTCATCGCGGGAGTCGAAGATGAACCGGTGCGCGTTCACGATCGCCGCCGGTCCGAAGTACTGTCCGTCGGTCCAGAAGACGGGGCACGACGAGGTGCATGCGGCGCACAGGATGCACTTGGTGGTGTCATCGAAGATCTCGCGATCGGCGATGCTCTGGACGCGCTCCTTGCCCTTCTCGGGCACCGAGTTCGCGACGAGGAACGGCTGCACCTCGCGGTACGACGCGAAGAAAGGCTCCATGTCGACGACGAGGTCCTTCTCGAGAGGCAGACCCTTGATCGCCTCGACGTAGATCGGCTTCGAGATGTCGAGATCCTTGATCAGCGTCTTGCAGGCGAGGCGGTTACGGCCGTTGATGCGCATGGCGTCGGAGCCGCAGATGCCGTGGGCGCACGAGCGCCGGAACGTCAGCGACCCGTCGACCTCCCACTTGATCTTGTGCAGTGCGTCGAGGACGCGGTCCGTGGAGTAGAGCTCCACGTCGTAGTCGACCCAGTGCGGCTCGGAGTCGATCTCGGGATCGAACCGGCGGATGTTGAACGTGACGATGAAGGACTGGATGCCCGTCTCCTCCGTCGTGTCCGCGGGAGCTTCGGCGATGGCGTTCGACATGCTCAGTACTTCCTCTCCATCGGCGGGTAGTTCAACTCGCCCTGCTCGTTCTTCGTGAAGACGACCGGCTTCCAGTCGAGCTTGATGTGATCGCTCGGAGTGGAGGAGTGCGGGTCACCCGTCAGGTAGGCCATCGTGTGCTGCATGTACTTCTCGTCGTCACGCGTGGGGAAGTCGTCGCGCATGTGGCCGCCACGGCTCTCCTCACGGTTCTGGGCCGCGTAGACGACGACCTCCGCGATGTCGAGGAGGAAGCCGAGCTCGACAGCCTCGAGCAGGTCGGTGTTGAACCGCTTGCCCTTGTCGTCGACGTGCACGTTCTTGTAGCGATCGCGCAGCTCGGCGATCACGCCGAGGACGTGCTCGAGCGAGTCGTGCGTGCGGAACACCTGCGCGCCCTTGTCCATCTCGTCCTGGAGCGCCTTGCGCAGGACGGCGATGCGCTCGGTGCCCTGGTTGTTGCGCAGGCCCTCGAGCATGTCGGAGACGAATGCCGCGGGGTTCTCGGGCAGCGGCACGAACTCGGCGGTCTTGACGTACTCCACCGCGTTGCGTCCTGCGCGCTTGCCGAACACGTTGATGTCGAGCAGCGAGTTGGTTCCGAGCCGGTTGGCGCCGTGCACCGAGACGCACGCGCATTCGCCGGCCGCGTAGAGGCCGGGCACGACGGTGGTGTTGTCGGCGAGCACCTCGGCGGCGTTGTTGGTGGGGATGCCGCCCATCGCGTAGTGCGCGGTCGGCATGACCGGAACCGGCTCCACGACCGGGTCGACGCCGAGGTACGTGCGTGCGAACTCGGTGATGTCGGGCAGCTTGGTCTCGAGGACCTCTGCGCCGAGGTGGGTGCAGTCGAGCAGCACGTAGTCCTTGTGCGGGCCGGCACCGCGGCCCTCCGCGACCTCCTGGACCATGCAGCGCGCGACGATGTCACGAGGCGCGAGGTCCTTGATGGTCGGAGCGTAGCGCTCCATGAAGCGCTCGCCCGATGCGTTGCGCAGGATCGCGCCCTCGCCTCGCGCTCCCTCGGTGAGGAGGATGCCGAGGCCGGCGAGACCTGTCGGGTGGAACTGGAAGAACTCGAGGTCCTCGAGGGGGAGGCCCTTGCGCCAGACGATGCCGACTCCGTCACCCGTCAGGGTGTGGGCGTTGGAGGTCGTCTTGAAGATCTTGCCGAAGCCGCCGGTCGCGAAGATCACGGCCTTGGCCTGGAACACGTGCAGCTCGCCCGTCGAGAGGTCGTAGGCGACGACGCCTGAGACCTGGGTCTTGCCGTCGGCATCCTTCACCGTGAGCAGATCGAGCACGTAGAACTCGTTGAAGAAGTTGATGCCGAGCTTGACGCAGTTCTGGAAGAGCGTCTGCAGGATCATGTGGCCGGTGCGGTCAGCGGCGTAGCAGGCCCGGCGTACCGGGGTCTTGCCGTGCTCGGCGGTGTGGCCGCCGAATCGACGCTGATCGATCTTGCCCTCGGGCGTGCGGTTGAAGGGGAGACCCATGTTCTCGAGGTCGATGACCGCGTCGATCGCCTCCTTGGCGAGGATCTCCGCCGCATCCTGGTCGACGAGGTAGTCGCCGCCCTTGACCGTGTCGAAGGTGTGCCACTCCCAGCTGTCCTCCTCGACGTTGGCCAGCGCCGCCGCCATGCCGCCCTGCGCCGCACCCGTGTGCGAGCGAGTGGGGTAAAGCTTGGAGATGACCGCGGTCTTCGCGCCGGAGCCGGCCTCGATGGCCGCTCGCATGCCGGCGCCGCCGGCGCCCACGATGACGATGTCGAACTGGTGGTAATGCACGCCGTCGCGCACGACGGAATCCTGGGTCTCGGTAGTCACTTCTCGTATGCCTTCTCTTCTACTTGCCCAGCGTCTGGCACTGTTCCCACAGTGTGCTCGACTCGGTCACGCCGAGGCACGGGTCGAAGGTGAAGACGACCAGGGTGCCGAGGATGATGAGCAGCGCCGCGGCCAGGCCGAGGGCCCAGGTCAGCGCCTTGCGAGCGGTGTTGTTCGTCACGTAGTCGTTGACAATCGTGCGCATGCCGTTGGCGCCGTGGATCAGTGCCAGCCACAGCATCAGGACGTCCCACCACTGCCAGAACGGCGTGGCGAACTTGCCCGCGATGAACGCGAAGTCGAGGGCATGGATGCCCTCGCCGACCATCAGGTTGATGAAGAGGTGGCCGAAGATCAGCACGACGAGCACGACGCCCGAGGCGCGCATGAACACCCAGCCCCACTTCTCGAGGTTGAAGCCGCGCTGACGGCGGATGGGCGCGGCGACGGTCTGAGCGGCCATCAGTGTCCTCCTCCGAAGCCGGCGAACGCGAGCATCAGGTGACGCGGCACGAAGCCGGCCATGATGATGCCCCAGACGAGGAGCACGCCCCAGAACAGCTGACGCTGGTACTTCGCGCCCTTCGACCAGAAGTCGACGGCGATGATGCGGAGGCCGTTCATCGCGTGGAACACGATGCCTGCGACCAGCACGACCTCGCCGAGGGCCATGATCGGGTTCTTGTAGGTTCCGATGACCGCGTTGTAGGCCTCGGGCGACACCCTGATGAGTGCAGTGTCGAGCACATGCACCAACAGGAAGAAGAAGATGGCGACTCCGGTGATGCGGTGAAGCACCCACGACCACATGCCCTCGCGACCCCGGTAGAGGGTGCCGCGCGGCGTCTTGGAAGTGGTTTCCGAAATCGACGGTGTCAAGCGAGCGCTTGTGGACACGGTCGTCCTCCCTGGATCGATGTGACTCGGTCGCGTGCGATGCGTCTTCCAAGCGTGAGCCTGCTGTCGTCAGGCACGGCCGATCGGACACCATCCTATTCCCGTGTGACGGGTGCGGGCGACGAAGGCGAGCCTAAGTGTCTCGATGTCGAGAGGTTTCGTCGGGATACCCTGACTCTGTGAGCGAACCTATCGAGGACTTCTACGCCGTCATTCCCGCCGGCGGCATCGGCAGCAGGCTGTGGCCTCTGTCCCGCGCGGACGCGCCGAAATTCCTGCACGACCTGACCGGCTCGGGGCACTCGCTGCTCCGGGACACCTGGGACCGGCTCGAGCCACTGGCCGGCGCCGATCGCATCGCCGTCGTCACCGGCCGGGCTCACCGGGCCGCGGTAGAGGCCGAACTGCCCGGAATACCGGATCTGAACGTCTTCCTCGAGTCCGAGCCGCGGGAGTCCGCCGCTGCGATCGGCCTCGCCGCGGCGATCCTGCACCGCCGTGATCCCGACGTCATCATCGGATCCTTCAGCGCCGACCATGTGATCCGCGGCACGCGGGTGTTCGAGTTCGCCGTGCGCGACGCCGTGGAGGTCGCGCGCGAGGGGTACATCTGCACGATCGGCATCTCGCCGACCGAGCCGGCCGTCGGCTTCGGCTACATCAAGAAGGGGCCGGAGCTGGTCGTCGACGGCGCGCGCGAGGCAGCCCTCGTCGAGAGCTTCGTGGAGAAGCCCGACCTCGCCACGGCTCAGGCGTACATCGCGGATCGCGGCTACCTCTGGAATGCGGGCATGTTCATCGCGAAGGCGAGCGTCCTCCTCGACGAACTCGCGGCCAACGAGCCGGAACTCCACGCCGGCCTGATCGAACTCGCCGAAGCCTGGGACGATCGCGATCGTCGGGGGTCTGCGGTCGATCGCATCTGGCCGGGACTGAAGAAGATCGCGATCGACTATGCGGTGGCCGAGCCGGCGGCACGTCGCGGACGCCTCGCAGTCGTACCTGGACACTTCGACTGGGACGACGTCGGGGACTTCGCCTCCCTCACCAAGCTCATCACGAACGGGCGCAAGAACGATCTGGCCGTGCTCGGCCCGAACGCCAGGGTGCTCTCCGACGCGGCCAGCGGCATCCTGGTCAGTCAGACATCGAGGGTGATCAGCCTCGTGGGCGTGCAGGACATCGTCGTGGTCGACACACCTGACGCTCTGCTCGTGACGACGGTGCAGCACGCGCAGCGCGTGAAGGGCGTGGTGGAGTCCCTGAAGCTGACCGGACGGGGCGACGTGCTCTGATGAGCAGGGGTCGCCGCTCATCGGCTGTCTTGGTTTCAGGTTTGTAACCATTCGTCAGCGCCTCGCCCTCGCACGTGCACAAAAGTCGAAACACTAGGTAACTTTGAGCGATCCGCGAGGGCCGCGGCACCGTTCAGGAGGCATGAGTTGACCATCTCCACCACCAAGAAGCTGCTCGGCGCAACCATCGCCGCTGGCGTCGTCTTCGCACTCGCCGGCTGCGGCCAGGCTCCGACCGAATCGGGCGGCACCGGCGGCGGCGAGGCTGAGTCCGACTTCCTTCCCTGCCTCGTCTCGGACGCGGGCGGCTGGAACGACAAGTCGTTCAACCAGTCCGCCAAGGAGGGCATGGATCGTGCCGCTGACGAGCTCGGCGTCAAGCCGCTCGAGTTCGAGTCGGCCAACGACAACGACTACGCGCCCAACCTCGAGACCGCCGTCTCGGAAGGCTGCTCGCTCATCGTCGCCGTCGGCTTCAAGCTGTCGGCCGCGACCGTCGAGTCGGCGCTGGCGAACCCCGAGATCAACTACGCGATCATCGACGACTACGCGGACAACGACTTCGACGGCACCACCGATGCCCCGAACATCAAGCCCCTCGTCTTCGACACCGCTCAGGCCGCCTACCTCGGCGGATACGCCGCTGCCGGCTGGTCGGCTGAGTCCGGCGTGAACAAGGTCGGCACCTTCGGCGGGATGCAGATCCCGTCGGTCGCCGTGTTCATGGACGGCTTCCAGCTCGGTGTCGAGAAGTACAACGAGGACAAGTCGGGCGCCGTCGAGGTCTTCGGCTGGGACACCGCCACGCAGAAGGGCTCGTTCACCGGTGGCTTCGACGCCAACGACACGGCCAAGCAGACCGCTCAGGGCGTGCTCGACCAGGGCGTCGACGTCATCCTTCCCGTCGGCGGACCGATCTACCAGAGCGCGGCGGCCGCTATCGCGGACAGCGGCAAGGACACGCTCCTCGTCGGTGTCGACAGCGACCTCGCCGTCGCCGATGAGAGCGTGGCGGACGTCACTCTCTTCTCGATCATGAAGGCCATCGACGTCGCGGTCGAGGATGCGACGATCGCCGCGTCCGAGGGCGACTTCGACCCGGCTCCCTACGTCGGCACGCTCGAGAACGAGGGTGTGAAGCTCTCGGGCTTCGGTTCCTTCGAGGGTGACCTGCCCGACGGACTGCTCGACGAGATCTCGGCTCTGCAGGAGCAGATCATCGCCGGCGACATCACGGTGGAGTCCCCGAACTCCCCGTAATTCATCGAGTTCCAGCGCGGGGCGAGTGGTGCACGTGGCCACTCGCCCCGCGCCGTGGACGGACCATGACGACTGTTCACGGTGCATCCGGGTGATCCCCGTGCGATGCGCCGGAGATTCTTCGGACTCCTCTGGATGACACTTCTGGATAAGGTGCAGATATGAAGCTCGAACTTCGCGGTATCACCAAGCGGTTCGGAACCCTGGTGGCCAACGACCACATCGACCTGGTGGTCGAACCGGGTCAGATCCATGCGCTGCTCGGTGAGAACGGCGCAGGCAAGTCCACCCTGATGAACGTGCTCTACGGCCTCTACCAGGCCGACGAGGGCGAGATCCTCCTGGACGACGTCGTCCAGCGGTTCCGAGGCCCCGGCGACGCCATGAACGCCGGCATCGGAATGGTGCACCAGCACTTCATGCTCGTCCCCGTCTTCACGGTCGCCGAGAACGTGATGCTCGGCCACGAGCAGACCAAGGGACTCGGCACCCTCGACATCACGAAGGCGCGTGAGCACGTCCGCGCCGTCGCCGCCCGCTTCGGCTTCGACATCGACCCCGACGCGATCGTGGGCGATCTGCCCGTCGGCGTGCAGCAGCGGGTCGAGATCATCAAGGCGCTCTCGCGCGACGCGAAGGTCCTGGTCTTCGACGAGCCCACCGCCGTGCTCACGCCGCAGGAGACCGACGAGCTGATGGGCATCATGCGTCAGCTCCGCGACGAGGGCACGGCCATCGTCTTCATCACCCACAAGCTCCGCGAGGTGCGCGAGGTCGCCGACACCATCACGATCGTCCGCCTCGGCAAGATCGTCGGCGAGGCGTCGCCGTCCGCGACCAACGCGGAGCTCGCCTCCCTCATGGTCGGACGCGCCGTCGAGCTGACGGTGCACAAGGATCCGCCACGGCTCGGCGAAGGCGGCCTCGAGGTCTCGGGGCTCCGGGTGCTCACCGCCGCGGGAGCGATCGTCGTCGACGGCGTCGACTTCTCCGTGCGACCCGGCGAGGTGCTCGCGATCGCCGGCGTGCAGGGCAACGGTCAGACCGAGCTGGTCGAGGCCATCGTCGGCCTCGCGGCGAGGGTCGAGGGATCGATCACCCTCGGCGGCGCGGAACTGGTCGGCAAGAGCGTGCGGGGCATCCTCGACGCCGGTGTCGGCTTCGTCCCGGAGGACCGCACGGAGGACGGGCTCGTGGCCGGGTTCTCGGTGGCGGAGAACCTGATCCTCGATCGCACGGGCGACGCCGACTTCAGCCGTGGTGGAACCATCCGCCGTGCCGCGCTCGACGACTTCGCCCGGGCGCGGATCAGCGAGTACGACATCCGGACCCAGGGACCGCACACGCCGGCCGGCACGCTCTCGGGCGGAAACCAGCAGAAGGTCGTGATCGCCCGCGAGATGAGTCGCGAGCTGAAGCTGCTCGTGGCTGCGCAGCCGACCCGCGGAGTCGATGTCGGCTCCATCGAGTTCATCCACAAGCGGATCATCGAGACCAGGGATGCGGGGATCCCCGTGGTCGTCGTCTCGACCGAGCTCGATGAGGTCGCGGCTCTCGCCGACCGCATCGCGGTCATGTACAGAGGCACCATCGTCGGGATCGTTCCCGGCGACACCCCGCGCGAGACGCTGGGACTGATGATGGCGGGCGCCGCCGAGGGAGAGGTGGCCGCATGAGCGGTATCACGCCACACGGGAGTGGACCGGCGGGCGACGTGTCCGGCGACCAGCTCTCGCTGAACACGACCACGACGCAGCGCGACACGGGTGACGTCCCGCCGCCGCCTCGCGGCAACGTGATCCTCAAGGAGATGCTCCGCGGCAGCGCCGTCACGACGATCCTCGCGATCTTCCTCGCGCTGGTGGTCGGCGGCATCCTCATCGCCTTCACCAACGAAGACGTGATCGAGGCCTCCGGGTACTTCTTCTCGCGTCCGACCGACACGATCGCCGCCGCATGGAACGCCGTCTACAACGGCTATGAGGCGCTGTTCCGCGGAGCGATCTTCAACGCACGAGGTGCGGACTTCGCCGCTCAGATCCGTCCGCTGACCAATACTCTCGGATTCGCCGCGCCGCTGATCGCCGCCGGTCTCGGTGTCGCCCTCGCGTTCCGCGTCGGTCTGTTCAACATCGGTGCCCGCGGCCAGATGCTGATCGGCGTCGCCGCGGCAGGACTCCTCACGTTCCAGCTCGACCTGCCGTTCTGGCTGCACATCCCCGTGACGCTGATCGCCGGCATCGCCGGTGGTGCGCTGTGGGGGGCGATCGCCGGTCTGCTGAAGGCACGCACGGGCGCCCACGAGGTCATCCTCACGATCATGCTCAACTATGTGGCGTACTACCTGCTGCTGTGGATGATCCGCACCCCCGGACTGCTCCAGAAGCCCGGAACGAACCAGGCGCTCGGCTATGCCACTCCTGAGAGCGCGCAGTTCCCCTCGCTCCTCGGCCCGCAGTTCCCTCTGCTCGACCTCGGATTCGTGATCGTCATCATCGCGACCCTGTTCGTCTGGTGGCTGATCGAGCGCTCCTCCCTCGGCATGCGGATGCGCGCCGTGGGCGAGAATCCGCACGCCGCGCGTGCGGCAGGCATCAGCGTCCAGCGCGTCTACGTCTACGCCATGCTCCTCGCCGGTGGTCTCGCCGGTCTCGCGGGCATGAACCAGGTGCAGGGCGCCGTCACGACCGGCATCACCGAGACGATCGACGCCGGCATCGGCTTCGACGCCATCACGGTCGCACTGCTCGGCCGCAGTCGCGCCTGGGGCACGTTCGCGGCCGGCATCCTGTTCGGCGCACTGAAGGCAGGCTCGTTCTCGATGCAGGCTCAGGACATCCCGGTCGACATCGTGCTCGTCGTGCAGTCGCTCGTCGTGCTGTTCATCGCCGCGCCGCCGCTGCTGCGCACGGTGTTCTTCCTTCCCAAGACCGACGCGGAGAAGGCGGCCAAGGCGAGAGCCAAAGCCGCGAAGAAGGCGGTGACCGCATGACCTCCCTCGTCCAGAGCGAAGCCGCCGACGGAACCGTGCAGCTCGCCACCGTGCGCGAGCGGCACCTGAAGGCGCCGATCGTCCTCGCCGCAGCCACGGTGCTGCTGGCGCTCCTCTTCCTGCTCGTGCCTCGCAGCGGCACCAGCAGCTTCCGGCTGAACGACCCGTCCTCGCCGTTCGCACTGCCCGATATCGCTCTGCCGACCGGGCCGACCAGCTGGGTCGTGATCGTGATCCTCGCGCTGCTGTCGGTGCTCGCGTTCCTTCGGGCATGGTCGTATCGCAAGCCGTCGATCTGGCTGGTGATCGCGTTCAGCGTGCTCGCCGTCTTCGGGTTCCTCGTCTGGGCGGGCGCGGGCGGACTCGTGCCCGTCAGCAGCCTGCTCTTCGGAGCCGTCTCGCTCTCCGTCCCGCTCGTGTTCGGTGCGCTCGGCGGCGTCATCGGCGAGCGCGCGGGTGTGGTCAACGTCGCGATCGAGGGTCAGCTCCTGCTCGGAGCGTTCGCGGCCGCTCTGCTCTCGAGCGTCACGGGCAGCCCGTTCATCGGACTCCTCGGAGCGATGCTGGGCGGCGTGCTCGTCGCCGCGGTGCTGGCCGCATTCGCGATCAAGTACCTCGTCGAGCAGGTCATCGTCGGAGTCGTGCTCAACGTGCTCGTCAGCGGCCTCACCGGATTCCTCTACGGCGCACTGCTCGCGCCGAACGAGGCCGCCCTCAACACGCCGGTGCGCTTCAGCCGCATCGAGATCCCGCTGCTGAGCGACATCCCCATCATCGGCCCGGTGCTCTTCAACCAGACCTTCATCGTGTACCTGATGTTCATCACCGTCGCGATCGTCGCCTGGGGGCTCTACCGCACGAAGTGGGGACTCCGCGTCCGTGCGGTCGGCGAGCACCCGCAGGCCGCAGACACGGTCGGCATCAAGGTCAATGCGACCCGGTTCTGGAATGTGCTGCTCGCGGGCGCGATCGCCGGAATCGGTGGAGCGTACTTCACGCTGGTCTCGGTGCCGCAGTTCGGCAAGGACATGACGGCCGGCCTCGGCTTCATCGCCCTCGCCGCGGTGATCTTCGGCCGGTGGGATCCGATCCGCGCGACGCTCGCGGCGCTGCTGTTCGGCTTCGCCACGAACCTGCAGAACCTGCTGTCGATCCTCAAGACACCCATCCCCGGCGAGTTCATGCTGATGCTCCCGTATGTCGTGACGCTGCTCGCGGTCGCCGGTTTCGCCGGTCAGATCCGCGGTCCGGCAGCCAGCGGCAAGCCGTACATCAAGTCCTAGGAGAGACATGACAGACATCGACTGGGACGAGCTCCGTCAGGTCGCGACCGACGCGATGACCAAGGCCTATGCGCCGTACTCCCGCTACCGGGTCGGAGCCGCCGCGCTCGTCGGAGACGGCCGCATCGTGGCCGGCTGCAACGTCGAGAACGCCTCGTACGGGGTGACGCTGTGCGCCGAGTGCGCGCTGGTGGGCGACCTGCACATGTCGGGCGGCGGCCAGCTCGTCGCCTTCGTGTGCGTCAACAACGACGGGCAGACCATCATGCCGTGCGGCCGTTGCCGTCAGCTGCTCTACGAACACGCGATGCCCGGAATGCTGCTGGAGACCGTCTCCGGCATCCGGACCATCGACGAAGTACTGCCGGACGCCTTCGGCCCCCGAGACCTGGAGGACGCCCGATGAGCGTTGAGCCCTTCGACGCCGTCGATGTGATCCGTGCCAAGCGCGACGGCGGTGCGGTGCCCGAGAAGGCGCTGCGCTGGATGGTCGACGCCTACACCCGCGGCTACGTCTCGGACGCACAGATGGCGTCGTTCGCGATGGCGATCTTCCAGCGCGGCATGGAGCGCGACGAGATCCGCGTGCTGACCGACGCGATGATCGCGTCGGGGGAGCGGATGAGCTTCGCGACCCTCGGCAAGAAGACGGTCGACAAGCACTCCACGGGCGGCGTCGGCGACAAGATCACTCTTCCGCTCGCTCCGCTCGTCGCGGTCTTCGGGGTGGCGGTCCCGCAGCTCTCCGGTCGCGGTCTCGGCCACACCGGCGGAACGCTCGACAAGCTCGAGTCGATCCCCGGCTGGCGCGCCGCGCTCAGCAACGAGGAGATGTTCGCCCAGATGCAGGGCGATGTGGGTGCCGTGATCTGCGCGGCAGGCTCAGGCCTCGCGCCCGCCGACAAGAAGCTCTACGCGCTGCGCGACGTCACCGGCACCGTCGAGGCGATCCCGCTGATCGCCTCGAGCATCATGTCGAAGAAGATCGCCGAAGGCACCGACGCTCTCGTGCTCGACGTGAAGTTCGGCTCCGGTGCGTTCATGCAGGACATCGACCGGGCACGCGAGCTCGCGCGCACCATGGTCGCACTCGGCACGGACTCCGGCGTCGCCACCACCGCCCTCCTCACGGACATGAACGTGCCGCTCGGTCGCGCGATCGGCAACGCGAACGAGGTTCGCGAGTCCGTCGAGGTGCTCGCCGGAGGAGGACCCGCCGACGTCCGCGAACTGACGATCGCCCTGGCGCGCGAGATGCTCTCGCTCGCAGGACAGCCGGATGCCGACGTGGAGGCCGCTCTCGACGACGGACGCGCGATGGACGGGTGGAAGGCCATGATCCGCGCTCAGGACGGCGACCCCGACGCACCGCTGCCCACGGCCCGCGAGACCCATGTGGTCACGGCTCCCCGCGACGGCGTGGTGTCGCAGATGGACGCGCTGCCGTTCGGCATCGCGGCGTGGCGTCTCGGTGCGGGGCGCGCGCGGGCTGAGGACCCGGTGATCTTCGAGGCCGGGATCGACCTGCACGCCAAGCCCGGTGATCGAGTAGCGGCCGGACAGCCCTTGTTCACGCTCTCGGCAGCCGACGAGGCTCGGTTCCCCCGCGCTCTCGAGGCGCTCGAGGGGTCCTGGGCGATCGGCGACGAGGCTCCGGCCGCAGGGCCGATCGTGCGGGAGCGCATCACGGCCTGATCCGCCGACCGCTAGCCTGAACAGAGCGAATCCGCGACCGAGAGGAATCCCCATGTCGATCGACGCGAACGGCGATGTCACCATCCAGGGGGCATCCCTGCGCAGCCTTCCCAAGGTGTCGCTGCACGACCATCTCGACGGCGCGGTGCGACCCTCGACGATCATCGAGCTGGCGGATGTGATCGGGCTCGAGGTTCCCGAATCGAAGCCGGCCGCTCTCGGCAGGTGGATCGCGAAGCAGGGCGACTCGGGGTCGCTGGTGGAGTACCTCAAGACCTTCGATCTGACCACGGCTGTGATGCAGACGCAGGAGGGCCTGACCCGTGTCGCTCGCGAGTTCGTGCAGGATCTCGCGCACGACGGCGTGATCTACGGCGAGGTGCGCTGGGCGCCCGAGCAGCATCTCACGCGTGGGCTCACCCTCGAGCAGACCGTCGAGGCTGTGCAGCAGGGGATCGAGGAGGGTGAGGACGCCGCGGATCGCGACGGCCACAGCATCCGCGTCGGTCAGCTGATCACCGCCATGCGCCACACAGACCGCTCGCGCGAGATCGCCGAGCTCGCCGTCGGCTTCCGCGGACGAGGGGTCGTCGGCTTCGACATCGCCGGTCCCGAGGACGGATTCCCGGCGTCGAACCATCGCGCCGCCTTCGACTACCTCGCGGAGAACTTCTTCCCCGTGACCGTCCACGCGGGGGAGGCTGCCGGGCCGGACTCGATCCGCTCGGCGCTCATCGACGGGCGAGCGCTGCGACTCGGCCACGGCGTGCGCATCGCCGAGGACCTGCAGGTCATCACGCAGGAGGGCGACGAGGTGCAGGTCCAGTTCGGCGACCTCGCCCGCTGGGTGCGAGACCGAGAGATCCCGCTCGAGCTGTCCCCGTCGTCGAATCTGCAGACCGGCGCGATCGCGTCGTGGGGCAACACGCTCGCCGACCATCCCTTCGACCTGCTCTACCAGCTCGGCTTCGCCGTGACGGTCAACGTCGACAACCGCACCATGAGCGCGACCTCGCTCACCCGGGAGCTGTCGCTCCTGGTCGAGGCGTTCGAGTACGATCTCGACGATCTCGAGACCTTCCAGTTCAACGCGGCGGCCGGAGCCTTTCTGCCCGTCGAGGAGCGCGAGGAGCTTGTCGAGATGATCGCCGACGGATTCGACATCTAGATCATGGCTTCCGGGGGAAGCGACGCCGTATCGGCGTCGCAGTGATCGTCAGCGCCGTCGTCATCGTCGTCGGCGCTGCAGTCGCGGCCTTCTCATGGTCGACCCGAGTGCCCGAGGTGCTCGTGCCGCGAGCGGGCGGCGACGCCATCGAGCGTCCGCTGACACCCGCGCAGCAGCTCGTCGCGGATGCCGGCGACCCGCTCGCGTGCGCGGTGAGCTTCATCGGCGACGGTGCGCCGCAGGATCCGATGCTGCAGCGGCAGGATGCACTGTACGTGGCGCTTCCGATACCGGCGCAGGACGGTCGGGTGTTCGCCGGCTGGTACTCGACCGCAGCGGATGCCGCCGGGGGCACGGTCGCCGCGCGGATCAACGGAGCCGACCCCGTCGTGTGCGTCGATCAGCAGATCGAGCTCTTCGCGGCGTGGACGACGCCCGAGGCGAATGCCGCGGCGGACGTGCAGGTCCCGATCCTGATGTACCACCAGTTCACCTCGAACCCCGAGGGCGAGACCGGCTGGCTCCGCGGCAACTACGCGTACATCGGCGACTTCGAGGCGCAGATGAACCACATCGGGACGACGGGCTTCTACCTGCCGACCTGGGATGAGCTCAGCGCGTTCATCGACGGTCGACTGTCGCTGCCTGCTCGTTCGGTGATCATCACCGACGACGACGCCGACCAGAGTTGGTTCGACCTCGCGGTTCCGGTGATCGATGCGCACAGGCTGCTGTCGACCTCGTTCATGATCACCGCCGACCGCCAGGACCCCGCGCCGTCGATGTACGTCCTTCGCAGATCTCACACGCACGACATGCATCAGGCCGGCGACAACGGCAAGGGCCGGATGGTGAACTGGACGGCGGACGAGATCGCCGCCGATCTGAACGCATCCGCCGACGTGCTCGGGGTGCGCGAGGTGATCGCGTATCCGTTCGGTCACTTCGACGACACGTCGAAGCAGGGCGTCGCTCAGGCCGGGTTCGAGATGGCGCGGACCATCGAGCCCGGGTATGTCGAGATCGGCACGGACAAGCTCGCCCTGCCCGTCGTGCGGATCGACTACGGCATGGGGTTGGACTCGCTCATCAAGCGGATCGGCTGAACCGGGGTCTCGGACGGCAGGATGTACTCATGACCGCCACCGTCTTCATAGCCGGACCGGCATCGTGGAACTCGATCGTCGTGCTCGATCGATTGCCTGAGCCGGTGCCGCACATGCAGTTCGCCGAGGAGACCTGGGAGACCGTCGGCGGCACGAGCGCGGGGAAGGCCCTCACGCTCGCCTCGCTCGGGCGCTCCGCTCTGCTGTACGCCCTCACCGCGGCGGATGAACCGGGACACCGGGTGCGCGACGCGCTCGCACATGCCGGTGTGCGTGCGCGGTGGGGAACGGGCGACGCCACCGAGCGCCATCTGAACCTCATGACCCGCGAGGGCAAGCGAGTCTCGCTGTATCTCGCGTCCCCCTCGGCGACGGACGGGAGAGATGACTCAGCTCTGCACACCGCGATGAGCGGCGCTGAGGTGATCGTGCTCGACCTCGCGGCCGAGCCGCTGCGACTCCTCCCCGCGGCCGTCGCGACCGGGCGCCCGATCTGGGTCGACGTGCACGACTACGACGGCGAATCCGAGTTCCACCGGCCCTTCCTCGCTGCAGCGCAGGCCGTGTTCTGCAACGCCGACCGTCTGGCCGATCCGGTGCGCTTCCTCCGGTCATGCGTCGCTGGCGGCGCCTCGCTCGCCGTGTGCACCCTGGGCGCCGACGGGGCGGTCGCGATCGACGCAGACGGCACCGAACACCGTGTCGCAGCCGTGCCGGTCGATGTCGTCGACACCAATGGCGCGGGCGACGCGTTCCTGGCCGGCGTCCTCGATGCCCGGCTCTCGGGGGCCTGCGTTCCGGACGCCCTCGCTGCGGGCTCACGCGCGGCGGCATCCGTGCTGGGCACACGGCACCTGCATCCGCTGCTCGACCCCGTCATCGGCTGAGCGGAGCAGTCGACGCTGCTCAGCGCGCGGCGACGTCCGCCATGAAGGCATCGAGGATCTCAGAGACCTGTGCGTGCATCTCGTCGCTCGAGATCGTCGGCTCGCCGTCACCGGCCTGGGGCCCGTAGTCGCCGAACGACGCGTGCGACGCTCCCTCGATCTCGACCATCTCGGCGTCGGCCGGCAGCAGGTCACGAGCGTCGGCGATCTTCTCGGGCGTCGACAGTCCGTCCTCGCTGCCCGAGATGCTGAGAACGGCGAGATCGGTGTCCGACACGTCCGTCGCGCAGTAGGAGCCGAACAGCACGAGTGCCTCGGCATCCGCGGCGAGCTGGCACGCGCGCACGCCGCCCAGCGAGTGTCCGCCGACCGCCCAGTCATCGATGTCGGGGGCCGCAGAGGTGAAGGAGTCGAGACCGCGCAGATCGAAGAACGCGAGGTTCAGCCACGGGCGGGTGATCACCACCGTGACGCCCTCTTCGGCGAGGCTCTGCAGGATCGGTGCGTACGCCCACGGATCGACCTTCGCACCGGGCACGAACACCAGGCCGAGGTCTGATTCGCCGTCGGCCGGGGTGAGCACGATCCCCTGCTCGGTGTCCTCGACATGGATGGCGGAGTTGTCCCCGACGCTGGCGAGCGGATCCTTCTCGGCCGACATGACGCCGATCTGGCTCCAGGCGAGTATGCCGACGATGCCGATCACGAGGACGCCGACGACTCCCCAGAGGATCACTTTCAGGACACGACGACCACGCTTCTTCTGCACGTGCTCCACGTTACGGGGTGCGGATGTGAGCGTGCTCGGGGTGCGGCCGCTCGAGCGCCGACCGCTCGCGTCGCACCGCACCCCGATATGCGTCCTTGTTCACGTAGTAGGCCATGCGGTCGAGGCGCAGGTATCGGTAGCCGCCGGTCAGATCGGGCCACGGCTCGGAGGTCACCCGATCGCGGAATCGCACCGCCCGAGGCGGATCGTTCTCCGCCGCGTCCAGGTATGCGGCCAGCAGCTCCGCCTGCTCGTACCGCCCCTGCCAGCCGATGCCGGACGCCTCGATCATGCCCATCACGAAGAGACCGTTGAACGATGCGGGGAAGACGTGGAGGAACAGCCGTGGTGCCGCGCCGCTCCAGTGCAGGTGCTGTGGGTCGACGAACGGGTAGTCGAGCCGGTATCCGGTCGCGAGCAGGAGCAGATCGTAGTCGTCGGACGTCCCGTCCCGGAAGCGCACGGTCGTGCCGTCGAGGCGCTCCACATCGGGGCGGATACGCAGGTCCCCCTGCCCCAGGTGATTGAGGATCATCGTGTTGACGATCGGATGAGCCTCGTAGATGCGGTAGTCGGGCTTCGGGAAGCCGAAGCGCGCAGGGTCGCCGGTGAACGCCCGGAGCACCCGGCTGTCGACCGCCTGCTTGACGCGCGCGGGCAGGGGACGGCCCTGATTCAGGGTGTCGCTCGGCCTGCCGAACAGATAGCGCGGGACGAAGTAATAGCCGCGGCGGACGCTCATGTCGACCGAGGAGGCGTGGTGCACGGCATCCACCGCGATGTCGCACCCCGAGTTCCCCGCTCCGATCAGCAGCACACGCCGGCCGGTGAGCTGTGCGGCCGACCTGTACTCGCTCGTGTGCATGAGCTCGCCGCTGAATTCTCCGGCGAAGGTCGGCACGTTCGGTTCGGCGAGCGTGCCGTTCGCGAGCACGACGCCGGCGTACCACCGGGTCTCTTCGCCGTCGGGCCCCGAGCTCGTGAGATCCCAGCCGTCGTCCCGCGGCTCGAGCCGCGTGACGGTCGTCTCGAACCGGAAGAGCCCGGTGAGACCGAAGTGCTCGGCGTAGTCCTCGAAGTACTGTCGCAGCGTCCGATGGTCGGGGTAGTCGACGGTCGAACGCATGGGGTACTCGGCGAACTCGGTCGTCGTGCGCGAGGAGATCAGATGCGCGGACTCGTACATCGTGCTGCGGGGGTTGTCGATGTCCCACAGACCGCCCACGCCGGTCGAGGCCTCGTACCCGTCGATCCCGACACCGCGCTTCGTCAGCGCCCGAGCGGCGGCGAGGCCCGACGGACCTGCACCGATGACGGCGTATCTGTTCATGCTGCTCCCGCACCTCGCTGTGCTCGCCACTGCGCCCTCCGCCGATCGTATCGGCAGAGGGCGCAGAACACGGCGTGCGACGTCGTCAGGAGGCGTTCAGTGCTGTCTGACGGGAGACGACTGCGTCGCGGACCGCCGGGAACAGCGGATGCTCGGGGTCGAGCCCCGTTGCGGACGAGGTGAACGCCAGCGCATCCTCCGTGTGCAGGAGCTGCTGCAGCTCGACCGCCTGCTCGTCATCGGGATCCTCGAACTCGAGGGCTGCGGTGACGGCGCCGACCAGCGCGATCGTGGAGAGCCCTCTCTCGGCAGCCATCGCCGCCGGTCCGATGAAGCGCTCGTGTCGGGAGATCTTGCGCAACGGCTGACGGCCGACCCGCTGCACGGTGTCGACGAGCGCCGGATTGCGGAACCGCTCGAGGATCGTCGCTCGGTACGCGGCCAGTTCGGCCGGGTCGAGCCCGTGTTCGGCGACCAGCACCGCGGAGGTCTCCTCGAGAGCGGCCGAGACGCGTGCGACGATGTCGGGGTCGGCCAGGGCGTCGGAGATGCGCTCGATGCCGGCCCGTGCGCCGAAGTAGGCCGTGGCGGCGTGGCCGGTGTTCACCGTGAAGAGCTTGCGCTCGATGTACGGGGCGAGATCGTCGACGAAATGAGCGCCGGGAATGTTCGGCAGCGCGCCGCCGAAGGTTTGGGATTCGATCGCCCACTCGAAGTACGGCTCGACCGTGACGTCGACGCCGCCGTCTGCGGGCTGACCGGGGACGATGCGGTCGACGGCGGTGTTCGCGAACACCGCACGCGACAGCAGCTCCTCGGCGTCCGCGCCCGCCGCCTTCTCGATCTCCGCCCGGAGGGTGTCCGTCGCCCCGATCGCGTTCTCGCAGGCCATGACCTGCAGGGGAGCGGCTCCGGCAGGGCGCAGGGCGAGGCCCGCGACGATCGTGGGGGCGACGAAGCGCAGCACGGTCGGTCCGACCGCCGTCGTGACCACATCGGCGGTCGCGACCTCGTCGGCCACGGCATCCGGATCGGTCCTGCTGTTGACCGCCCGGAAGCCGGTCACCACGTGGTCGGTGCCGCCGGGTCCGGCCTCGTGCACCGTGTACGAATCGACGGCGTTGATGGCGTCGACGAGAGCGTCGGCGACATCGGAGAACACGACCTCGTATCCGCCCTCGTGCAGGAGCAGCCCCACGAATCCGCGGCCGATGTTGCCCGCGCCGAAGTGCACGGCCTTCATCAGTCGTTCACCGTCGAGAGCAGGGCGTACAGCTCGTCGGGCGTCTGCGCCGCGTTGAGCTTCGCGACGTCGTCCTCATCGGAGAACAGGATCGCGATCTGCGAGAGGATCTCGAGGTGCCCGTCGCCACGGCCGGCGATGCCGACGACGAACGTCGCGGCCTCCCCGTCCCAGTCGACTCCGCCGTCGTAGCGGACGACAGACAGCGCGGATCCGAGGATCGCATCCTTGGCGTCGTTCGTGCCGTGCGGAATCGCCAGACCGTTGCCCATGTAGGTCGAGACCGTCTGCTCGCGCTGACGCATCGCGTCGACATAGGCGGGGGTGACGGCGCCTGCCGCGACGAGGATGTCGGTCGCCTCCTGGAGGGCTTCCTCCTGCGTGCTGCTTCCGGAGTGGATGCGGACCTGATCGAGGGTGAGAACGCTCATGGTGATTCCTTCTTTCTGAGTATGTGGAGGCGGGGCGGATGCCGCAGCACCCGCCCCGCCTGGTCTGTCACGCGTCGGTGTCGCGCTGTTCGCGCACCATCTCGACGACCTCTTCGTACTTCGGAGAGTTCATGAAGTTGTCGACGGACACGTGCACCGAGTTCGGCGACTGCGCCTTCGCCCGGTCGGTCAGCTGCTGCTGGGTGATGACCAGGTCGGCGCTGCCGTCGAGGTTCGCGATGGCCTGGTTCGTGACGGTGACGCCCTCGACCCCTGCCTTCTTGAACTTGTTGCGCAGCACGCTCGCGCCCATGGCCGATGAGCCCATTCCGGCGTCGCAGGCGAACACGATGTTCTCGATGCGACGGTCCGTGGCGACGCCCGTGCCAGCCGCAGCGGCTGCTCCGGCAGCTCCCGTACCCGACGAGGCGCGAAGGGCGTCCATCGCGGCGGAGGACTTGCCCTTGTTCGCCTCGGTCTGTGCGATCGCGTCGCCGAAGCTGTCGCCCTCGGCCTCGAGGTCGCGCTTGCGGGAGGCCCGCAGGATGACGCCGGTGATGAGGAACGTGACGACCGCGGCGATGATCACCGAGAGGTAGACCACGAGCAGGTTCGGGACGCCGGGGCCGACGGCGGCCGCGGTCACGGCGATGATGCTGCCGGGGGCTGCCGGGAACGCCAGGCCGCCTCCGAGCACCATGTTGGTCGTGACACCGGCCGCGCCACCCGCGATCAGGGCGAGGATGGTGGTCGGCTTGCTCAGCGCGTACGGGAAGTAGATCTCGTGGATGCCGCCGAAGAACTGGATGATCGCCGCTCCGGGCGCAGACGCCTTGGCCGCACCGACGCCGAAGAACGAGAACGCGAGCAGCAGACCGAGGCCCGGACCGGGGTTCGCCTCGATCAGGAAGAGGATCGACTTGCCGGTCTCGGCCGCCTGCTCGATGCCGAGCGGAGTGAACACGCCGTGGTTGATGGCGTTGTTCAGGAACAGCACCTTCGCGGGCTCCACGATGATCGACACGAGGGGCAGCAGGTTCAGCGCGACCAGCCAGTCGACGGCACCGCCGAGAACCGCGCTGATGCCGAGCATCACGGGACCGAAGGCGAAGAATCCCACGATCGCGAGGATCATGCCCAGGATGCCGGCCGAGAAGTTGTTCACCAGCATCTCGAAGCCGGGGCGGATCTTGCCGTCCCACATCCGGTCCATCTGCTTGGTGATCCAGGCCGCGAGCGGCCCCATGATCATCGCGCCGAGGAACATCGGGATGTTGGTGCCGACGATGACACCCATCGTCGCGATCGTCGCGACGACTCCACCGCGCTCGCCGTAGACCATGCGGCCCGCGGTGTTGGCGATGAGGAGCGGCAGCAGGTACGTGACCATCGGTCCGACGAGGCCCACGTACGCGAAGATGTTGCCGTCGGCGCCTTCGGCCACCGCGGTCATGGCGCCCTGCCAGCCGACCACTGCGGAATCGCCGCCGCCGCCGATGGTCTCGGCGACACCAGCCCAGTGCCAGCCGAACGGGCTCTCGGACCCGAAGAATCCGGCCGGGATGAAGAGCATCGTGATGAATCCCCACGCGATGAACGCGGCGATGTTGGGCATGATCATGCCCGAGAGGAACGTGCCGAAGCGCTGCACGCCCGTTCGGAGGCCGCCTGCCTTCGTGGCGGCGGGTGACGTCGTCGTCATGATGTCGTCTCTTTCTGGTGAGGGGAGGGGTGCCGCGGCGTCAGCCACGGCGAGGCGAGCACCGGCGGCGTCGTCCGCCGCCAGTGCGAGTTCGGCGAAGTTGCGGGCTTCGTCGAGAGTGTGCTGCGACAGGGTGTGACGCACGTCCGCCAGGGCGGACGGCGCCATGGAGAGGCTCGTCGCGCCGAGCCCGACGAGCACGACGGCGAGCATCGGATCGGCGGCGGCCTCACCGCAGATCCCGACCGGCTTGCCGAGCCGGGCACCTGCCGTGCCGACCTCACGGATGAGACGGAGCACGGCGGGGTGCCACGGATCCTGGAACGCCGCGACGGAGCCGAGCAGACGGTCGGCGGCCATCGTGTACTGCGTGAGGTCGTTCGTGCCGATCGAGGCGAAGTCGGCGTGCGCGAGGATCCGGTCGGCGAGCAGCGCGCTGGACGGAATCTCGACCATGACACCGGCGGTCTTCAGGCCGTACTCCCGGGCGAGCGAGGTGAAGTACTGCGTCTCCTCGACGGTCGCCACCATCGGCGCCATGACCCAGAGGTCCGCCTCGGTCGCGGCATCCGCTTCGGCGAGGGCCGTCAGCTGCTCGCGCAGGATGTCCTCGCTCGCCCGCAGAGCACGCAGCCCCCGCAGGCCCAGGGCCGGGTTCTCCTCGTGCGCGTCGTTGAGGAACGCCAGCGGCTTGTCGGCGCCGGCATCCAGCATCCTCACGACGACCTTCTTGCCGGGGAAGGCCGCGAGCAGCTCCCGATAGGACTCTCGCTGCTGCTGCACCGTCGGCGCCTGCGCCGACGAGAGGAACAGGAACTCGGTGCGGAACAGCCCGACGCCCTCGGCCCCGCGTTCGACGGCATCGGATGCGTCTGCAGGCTTCCCCAGGTTCGCCAGCAGCGGGATCGGCGTGCCGTCGGCGAGGGCGCCGGGAGTGAGTGGTGCGGCATCCGCCGAGCGGCGGGCGGCGGCGCGCTGCTCGGCGCGCGCCTTCTCGTCGTCGGTCGGATCGACGGTGACGATTCCGGCTGCGGCGTCGACGATGACCGGGCTGCCGGTCGCGAGCTCCGAGGCTGATGCCGCTCCGACGATCGCGACGATGCCCTTCTCGCGGGCGAGGATCGCGGTGTGCGAGGTGGGTCCGCCGTCGAAGGTGACGAGGGCGAGCACCTGATCGAGGTTCAGCAGCGCGGTGTCGGCCGGGGCGAGGTCGCGAGCGACGAGGACGAAGGGATGCCCGGGGTCGGGGACCCCTGGCGCATCCACGCCGCGAAGTCGGGCGAGCACCCGCTGCGCGATGTCGTCGAGATCGGCGGCGCGCTCGCCGAGGTAGCCCCCGACGGCCTCGAGCGTCGCCCGGAAACCGGCGAACGCGTCATGCACGGCCCATTCGGCCGTCGCGCCGTCGTCGATGCGTGCGTCGACCTCGTCCTGCAGCGTCGGGTCCTCGGCGATCATCGCCTGCGCCTCGAGCACCTCCTGGGCCGAGCCGCCGGCGGCCTCGCCGCGGGCCGTCAGCTCCTGTGCGACGGCCGTCACGGCCTCGCGGACACGTGTGCGCTCCGTGTCGGCTCCCTGACCGCTGGGGGTGTTCTCCGGGGCGGGCAGCGCCTCGGTCATCCGGACGACGACGCCCTGGGCGACTCCGAGACCGATGCCGACTCCACGCAGTTCGCTCATACTCCGGCGTCCTGATCATGGTCGGTCGTGAGCAGCTCGGTGAGCGTGTCGAGCACGCCTTCCGCGCTGTCGCCGTCGGCCGTCAGCGTGACGTAGTCGCCGTGCTCGATCGCCAGCGCGATCACGCCGAGGATGCTGGCCGCGTTGACCGCCTTCCCCGAGTCCTTCGCGATGGTCACGGGAATCCCCGAGTCCTTCGCCGCCTGTGCGAACAGCTTCGCCGGACGGGCGTGGAGTCCATGGGATGAGCCGATGCGGACGGTGCGAGAGACGGTCATGATGTTCCTTTCGGGGTGTTCCTGGCGCTGGAGACGATCGACTGTGCGAGTGCCAGCGTGCGGGTGCCGTCCCGATCGGCGAAGACGTCGTCGGGGAGCACGGCCACCTGAGCGGGCGCCGCCTGGCGGATCGCCTCGAGGCGATCGGCGAGATGAGGGCCGATGAGGATGAGGTCGTGGTCGCTGCCGGCGACGGACTGCTCCATGCCGGCTGCGGCGTCCCAGTCGAGGCCGGCTTCGGAAGCCGCCCGGCGGAGTCGTTGCGCGACGAACGTGCTCGACGCGCCAGCGCCGCACACCACGAGGATCTTCATCGATGCTCACCTTTCCTGAGAACAGTCTGGGAACAAGGGGGGTGTGCTCGCCAACAGGTTCCTTTCCGCCCCTGCGGAACCTCGGTTTCGGAGCACCGCTCCCCGCTTGCTGACATCATGGAAGTCACGTCAGGACAGTGCGGTCGGCACGGAGGAGGGAGCATCATGTCGCGACAGCGTCAGGATCAGCTCCTGTCGTCCCTGCTCCGTCAGGGCGAGTGGGTGACGGCCGCCAGTCTCGCCGATCAGCTCGGGGTCACCCCGCGCAGCATCCGCTCGTACGTCGCCGCGCTGAACGCGAGAACCGGTGGAGCGGATGCCGTCGAATCGGGCCCGGCGGGATACCGTGCCGGGTCGGGGGCTCGCGACGCACTGCGCGCGCGGCAGAGCGGCGACTCCGCCCCGCGTGACCGACTGCACGGTCTCGTCCGCACCCTGCTCGATGTGCCGGACGGGGTCGACGTCTTCGCCACGGCCAGTGCGCTCCATGTGAGCGAAGCCACTCTCGAGGCGGACCTCGCCCGCGTCCGCACACTGCTCGACGGCACCGATCTCGCACTCGAGAGAGACCGCGAGATCGTGCGACTGCGAGGCAACGAGGCGGCACAGCGTCGTCTGCTGTCGCGACTCGCACATGACGAGATGGATGCCGCGTCGTTCCACCCCGAGACGTTCCGCCGAGCGCTCGCCGGAGGAGTCATCGCCGCCGACGCCGTCGGGCCTTTCAAGTCCGAGCTCGTGCGCGAACTCGGAGAACAGGGCTACTACGTCAACGAGCTCGCGATCTCCGATGTCCTTCTGCACATCGCGATCGCCGCCGAGAGGGTTGCGGCCGGCCACGCGCTCGAAGCCGGTCCTGCCGGTGCGCGGGAGGAGATCCCGCGGGTCGGGGCTGTGATCGCCCGGCTCGCCCAGCAGCACTTCTCGGTCGCGCTGGGCGACGGGGACAGCGGGCATCTCGCGTCCCTCGTCCTCACGCGCATCGTGGCTCCGGGGGAGGACGCTGCGGGCGATGTCGCCCGCAGCGGCGTGGACCCGGGTGTCGAGGCGGCCGTGCGTGCGGAGATCGCGAGGGCGGCGGAGGATTTCCAGGTCGACCTGGTCGACGAGACCTTCGTGCTGCGCCTCGCCCTGCACGTGCAGAACCTGATGCGTCGCGCCGAGGAGAGCGCGCTGACCCGCAATCCGCTCACCCGCTCGCTCAAGACCTCGTATCCGATGATCTTCGAGGTCGCGGTCTCGATCGCCAGCGGACTGCACGATCGCCTCGGCACGCCGATCCACGACGACGAGATCGCCTACATCGCGATGCACGTCGGCGGACGACTCGAGCGCAGCCGCAAGGCCGAGTCGATCCTCACCGCGACCATCGTGTGCCCCGGGTATTACGAGCTGCACGAGCTGCTCCGATCGAGCGTCGACCGCTCGCTCGGGTCCGCGATCGAGGTGACCAGCGTCATCACCAAGGTCGACCCGGACTGGGCGTCGTTCGACACCGACCTGGTGCTCAGCACGATCGAGCCGGGCGCTGCCGGCGATCGCTTCGTCCGCATCCAGCCGTTCCTCACGGATGCCGATGTCGACCGGATCCAGCAGGCCGCGGCACGCGTCCGGCGGGGCCGACGCCTCACCAGGCTCCGTGGCGAGCTCGCACGATACTTCGATGCCGACGCCTTCGTCTATCCGCTGCCCGATGCGGGGGAGGAGGCGATCATCCGGCGACTGGGCGGTCTCCTCGTGGATGCGGGGCTGATCGGCCACGACTACGTCGAGAACACCATCCTCCGCGAACGGATGTCGTCGACGGCGTTCACAGACGCGCTCGCGGTGCCGCACGCGCTCCAGATGACCGCCACGCGCACCGCGATCGCGATCGGCGTGACGGACGGGTCGGCAGCGTGGGGTGAGGGCCGCGTGCAGGTGGTCGCTCTCGCCGCCTTCAGCGAGAGCGACCGCGCCGCGTTCCAGACGGTGTTCGAGCAGCTCGTCGAGGTGTTCAGCGAACGGGAGAGCGTGCAGCGAATCCTCCGCCGGGGCACCACCTTCGAGGCGTTCCTCGACGAGCTCGTCGCCGTCATCGACGGGTGACGGCCGGGTCAGCCCTGAGGGTCGAGGACGCCGGCGAGGGTGTCGAGCACGGCGTCGGCGCCGGCCGAGTCCGCCGTCTCGAGCACCACGGCATCGCCGGGCGCGAGTGCGAGGTCCATCAGCGCGAGAACGCTGCTGAGGTCCACGACCGCGCCCGACGACGTCCGCAGGGTCACCGCGTGCGAATGCGCCTGCACGAGCCGCACGAGCTCGGCGACGGGGCGCGCGTGCACTCCGTTGTGCGCGCTGATCACGACATGTCTTCTCGGCATGCGGCCTACGAGCGTTCTTCCAGGAGCAGGCGCACCGCGGCCTCGAGCTCGGCGACGGTCGCGGTGGCGCGCTCTGCGGAGTCCGCGGCCGCGTCGATGTAGACCTTGAGCTTCGGCTCGGTGCCGCTCGGACGGACGATGATGCGCGAGCCGTCCGTGAGTCGATACCGCAGCACGTCGCCCGAGGGCTGCCCTGCGTCGGCGTGCAGCAGATCCTCCGCGGAGGCGATCGCGTGGCTGCCGAAGTGCGTCGGCGGCAGCGTGCGCAGCGAGAGCATCACGGTGCCGATGACCGAGAGGTCCTGCACGCGGACCGACACCTGACCGCTGGCGAAGTGACCGTACGTGTCACCGAGCTCGGACAGCAGGTCGGCGAGAGAGCGTCCGCGCTCGTGCGCCTCGGCGGCGAGTCCGAGGATCGCGACGGTCGCCGAGATGCCGTCCTTGTCGCGCACGGTCTCGGGATTCACGAGGTAGCCGAGTGCCTCCTCGAAGCCGAAGACGATGCCGGGGGCGCGGGAGATCCATTTGAAGCCCGTGAGCGTCTCGTGGAAGTCGAGCCCGTGATGGGCGGCGACGGCACTGAGGCCGGGCGATGAGACCAGGGAGCACGCGAGCGATGCACCCGGCGTGCCCTCGGCGGCCCTGGCGGCGCGAGCGCCCAGGAGGAGCCCGACCTCGTTGCCGGTGAGTCGCCGCCATCCGCCCTCCGACGACGCGTCCGGGATCGCCACGGCGAGTCGGTCGGCATCCGGATCATTGGCGATGATGAAGTCCGCCTGCACGCGGCGGGCCCGGGCGAAGGACAGGTCCATCGCCCCCGGCTCCTCCGGGTTGGGGAACGACACGGTGCGGAACGTCGCGTCGGGTTCGAGCTGCTCTCCGACGACCATCGGCTGAGGGTATCCGGCGGCCGCGACGATCTTCGACAGCGTCTCCCAGCCGACCCCGTGCATAGCGGTGTAGACCCAGCGCAGGTCGGACGCGCCCGCTGGTGCGGGAGCGACCGCCGCTGTCGCGGCGACGTACGCGTCGACCACGGCTTCGCCGGCCGTCTCATAGTCGGTGGAGCGAGGCGACGACGTGACGTCGTCCGCATCGGCGACCCGCTGGATGTGCGCGGCGATCTCGGCATCGGCGGGTGCGACGATCTGCGAGCCCTGATCGGTGCCGCCCAGATAGACCTTGTATCCGTTGTCGTTCGGCGGGTTGTGCGACGCGGTCACCATGACACCGGCATCCGCGCCCAGGTGACGCACCGCGAACGCGAGCACGGGCGTGGGCAGCAGTCTCGGCAGCAGGATCGCGCGCAGCCCTGCTCCGGCGAACAGCTCGGCGGAGTCGGTCGCGAACACGCGGGAGTTGCGGCGTCCGTCATAGCCGATCACCACGGTCGGCGTGCGGCCGTGCGACTTCTCGCGCAGGTATGAGGCGAACCCGGCGGCCGCCTGCGCGACGAGCACGCGGTTCATGCGGTTGCTGCCGGCCCCCAGGGCTCCGCGGAGACCGGCGGTGCCGAACGCGAGTCGGGTGCTGAAGCGATCATCGAGGTCGGCGGCGGCCGACTCGTCGCCATCGGCTGCCCGCGTGATGACCACGGCCAGCTCGTCGCGGGTCTCGTGATCGGGGTCCTGTCTCATCCACGCGCGCGCCTGCGCGAGACGCTCGTCGTTCACAGCGCCTCGACCACTCGGGCCAGCAGCGCCGAGATGACCGGTTCGGCCTCTCGACCGGCCTCGATGACCTCAGCGTGGCTGAGCGGTGTCTTCTGGATGCCGGCGGCGAGGTTGGTGATGAGCGAGAACCCGAGGATCTCCATACCGGCCTCGCGAGCGGCGATCGCCTCAAGCGCTGTCGACATTCCCACGATGTGTCCGCCGATGTGCTTGGCCATCTGCACCTCGGCCGGCGTCTCGTAGTGCGGGCCGCGGAACTGCGTGTACACGCCCTCGTCGAGCGTGGGGTCGACGCTCCGGGCGATGTCGCGCAGACGCGTCGAATAGAGGTCGGTCAGGTCGATGAACGTCGCGCCCTCGAGAGGGGAGTCGGCCGTGAGGTTGATGTGGTCGCTGATCAGCACGGGCTGGCCGGGAGTCCACGTCTCGCGCACTCCGCCGGCGCCGTTCGTCAGCACCATGATCTTGGCGCCCGTGGCCGCGGCGGTGCGCACCGAGTGCACGACACGGCGCACGCCGTGGCCCTCGTAGTAGTGGGTGCGAGCACCGATGACGAGGACGTTCTTGCCATCGGGAGTGCGGATGCTGCGCAGGGTGCCCACGTGGCCCTCGAGAGCGGGCTTCGAGAAGCCGGTGACCTCGGTGGCGGGGATGGTCGCCGTGGTCTCGCCGATGATGTCGGCGGCCTTGCCCCAGCCGCTGCCGAGGGTCAGGGCGATGTCGTGCTTCTCGACTCCGGTCAGGCGCGCGATGTCGGCGGCTGCGTCGGCTGCGACCTCGAACGGGTTCGCATTCGGGTCGTCGAGGGGGTTGCTGTGTGTTTCAGACATGGATCCACTCTAGGAAGGTGCAGGCTCCGGGGCCAGGATTGCGGAAGAATGGAGATCATGTCTTCCACCCCTTTTGAGCGCACACAGCGCGTCGCCGTCCTCGGCGGCGGTCCCGGCGGTTATGAGGCGGCCCTCGCGGCCGCTCAGCTCGGAGCCGAGGTGACCCTGGTCGAGCGTGTGGGCGTGGGCGGAGCGGCAGTGCTCACCGATGTCGTCCCCTCGAAGAGCCTGATCGCCACGGCGGATGCCGCGGTCGCGATCTCGGAGGCCTCCGACCTCGGAGTGCAGTTCTACGCCAAGGGCGAGCACGGCAAGCCGCTCAAGCCCGAGATCGCCATCAACCTCGCCGCGGTGAACAAACGTCTGATCGCGCTCGCGGGCCAGCAGTCCGAGGACATGCGCACGACGCTGCTCGAGGCCGGCGTGCGCATCCTGTCCGGCCACGGCCGTCTGGAGGGACCGACGGCGATCGTGGTCTCGACCGGGCAGAAGGGCACCGACTTCGACCGCGTCGAGGCCGACACGATCATCGTGGCGGTGGGCGCGTCGCCGCGCGAGCTGGATTCGGCCAAGCCCGACGGCAAGCGGATCCTCACGTGGACGCAGCTGTACGACATGAAGGCGCTTCCCGAGCACCTGATCGTGGTCGGCTCCGGTGTGACGGGCGCCGAGTTCGCGTCCGCCTACATGAACCTCGGCGCCAAGGTCACGCTGATCTCCAGCCGCGAGCAGGTGCTGCCGGGTGAGGACCAGGATGCCGCGCACGTGCTCGAGAAGGTCTTCAAGCGCGGGGGGATGACGGTGCTCTCCAAGGCCCGCGCCGAGAAGGTCGAGGTCACCGAGGACGGCGTGCGTGCGACGCTCTCCGACGGCCGCACGGTCGAGGGGAGTCACTGCCTCATGGCGGTCGGCTCGATCCCGAACACCGCTGGCATCGGTCTCGAAGACGCGGGAGTCGAGCTCGACGAGACCGGGCACGTGCGGGTCAACCGCGTCGCGCGCACCTCTGTGCCCAACGTCTACGCCGTCGGCGACTGCACGAACTTCTTCCCGCTCGCCTCCGTCGCGTCTATGCAGGGCCGCACGGCCGTGTTCCACGCGCTGGGCGACATCGTGATCCCTCTGGAGCTGATCAAGATCACCTCCAACATCTTCACGGCGCCCGAGATCGCCACGGTCGGCTATTCCGAGAAGGACGTCGAAGACGGCGTCGCGGACGGCCTCGTCTACAAGCTGCCCCTCGCCGCGAACCCTCGGGCCAAGATGATGGGCATCAAGGACGGTTTCGTGAAGCTGATCGCACGCAAGGGATCCGGCACCGTGATCGGCGGCGTGATCGTCGCGCCCAAGGCCTCCGAGCTGATCTACCCGATCGCGGTCGCCGTGGAGCGTCGTCTGACGGTCGACCAGGTCTCTCGCGTCTTCGCGGCATACCCGTCGCTGTCGAGCAGCATCACCGACGCGAGCAGGGCGATGCACCTCGTCAACGCGAACATCTCCTAGATCCGCCGCGGATCAGACGAGAAAGGCGCCCCGCAGCAGCGGGGCGCCTTTCTCGTGTGCGAGGGTGGTCAGCTGATCGTGAGCAGCTGGTGTCCGGCCGAGACCGTCGCACCGGCGACGGCGCCGATGTTGCCGATCGTGCCGTCCTTGTGAGCCTGCAGCGGCTGCTCCATCTTCATCGCCTCGAGGACGACGACCAGATCGCCCTTGACGACCTGCTGCCCCTCTTCGACGGCGACCTTGACGACGGTGGCCTGCATCGGCGACTTGACGGCGTCTCCCGATGCGCCGGCGCTGACCGAGGTCGCGTGGCTGCGGCGGGACGGCGGAACCGCGGCCGGTCGTCCTGCCGTGCCGGCCGCCACCGCGACGCGATCGGGAAGGCTGACCTCGAGGCGCTTGCCGCCGACCTCGACCACGACGGTGTGCCGGTTCTCGCCGGCGGAGGGCGACTCGAGCTCGCCGTCCCAGGCGGGGATGTCGTTCTCGAACTCGGTCTCGATCCAGCGGGTGAAGATGCCGAACTCGCCGTTCTCCGCGGTGAACGCGGGGTCGTTCACGACCTTGCGGTGGAACGGGAGCACGGTGGGCAGACCTGCGACCTCGAACTCCTCGAGGGCGCGGCGCGAGCGCTCCAGGGCCTCGGCGCGGTCCTTGCCGGTGACGATGATCTTCGCGAGCAGCGAGTCGAAGGCGCCCGAGACCGAGTCGCCCGCGGTGACGCCGGAGTCGAGGCGGATGCCGGGTCCGCCGAAGGTCTTGAAGACGTGGATCGGACCCGGCTGCGGGAGGAACCCTCGACCGGGGTCCTCGCCGTTGATGCGGAACTCGATCGAGTGTCCGGTCGGCTTCGGGTCGTCGTAGTCGATCGTGCCGCCGGCGGCGATGCGGAACTGCTCGCGCACCAGGTCGATGCCGGTGACCTCCTCGGAGACGGGGTGCTCGACCTGCAGACGGGTGTTGACCTCGAGGAACGAGACGGTGCCGTCGGCGCCGATCAGGAACTCGCAGGTGCCTGCGCCCACGTAGCCGACCTCCTTGAGGATGGCCTTCGATGCGGAGTAGAGCAGGTCGTTCTGCTCGTCCGTGAGGAACGGCGCGGGCGCCTCCTCGACGAGCTTCTGGTGGCGGCGCTGCAGCGAGCAGTCGCGCGTCGAGATGACGACGACGTTGCCCTCGGCATCCGCCAGGCACTGGGTCTCGACGTGTCGCGGCTTGTCGAGGTACTTCTCGACGAAGCATTCGCCGCGGCCGAAGGCGGTGACCGCCTCGCGGGTGGCGGATTCGAAGAGCTCCGCGACCTCGTCGAGCTCGCGGGCGACCTTCAGGCCGCGACCGCCGCCGCCGTACGCGGCTTTGATCGCGATCGGCAGACCGAACTCCTTCGCGAAGGCGACGACCTCGTCGGCCCCGGAGACGGGTCCCGGCGTTCCGGGAGCGAGCGGCGCGCCGACCTTCTCGGCGACGTGGCGGGCGGTGACCTTGTCGCCGAGCGCCTCGATGGCGTCGGGGAAGGCCCGATCCAGGTCATCCCCGCACCGATGACGGCGCGGGCGAATTCGGCGTTCTCGGCGAGGAAGCCGTATCCGGGGTGCACGGCGTCGGCGCCGGCGCGGCGGGCGACCGAGAGGATCTTCTCGATCTGCAGGTAGGTCTCGGCGCTCGTGGCGCCGCCGAGGGCATAGGCCTCGTCGGCGAGGCGGGTGTGCAGAGCGTCGCGGTCCTGGTCGGCGTACACGGCGACGGAGGCGATCCCCGAGTCGCGAGCGGCACGGATGATGCGGACGGCGATCTCGCCGCGGTTGGCGATGAGCACCTTGGCGATATCAGGCATGCTTGCCAGCCTAGCGAGAAGGCTCCCGTTCGCTTTGACGACTCTCCACAAGAAAGAGGCGGAAACGTCGACGAGACTCTACGACCAGAGGTCGGTCCACGTGACGCCGAGATCGGCGGCGAGGCGGCGCACGGTCGACAGCGACATCCCGACCACCGTCGACGGGTCGCCGTCGACGCGGGTGATGAAGGCGCCGCCCAGACTGTCGACCGTGAACGCACCGGCGACGAGCAGGGGCTCACCCGAGGCGACGTAGGCGGCGATCTCGGCATCCGTGACGTCATCGGCGAAGGTCACCGAAGCCTCGGCCGTGGCGGTGGCCTCGACCGGGTCGGTGCCCGGCGAGACACGGAAGACCGAGTGCCCCGAGTGCAGGATGCCGGTGGCCCCGCGCATCTCCTGCCAGCGTCTGGTCGCCTCCTCGGGCGTGTAGGGCTTGCCGTACACGCGCCCGCCGAGTTCGAACATCGAGTCTCCGCCGATCACGATGCCGTCGAACTCGCCGTCCGCAGAGAGGCGCTGCGCGACGTCCGCCGCCTTCGCCCGAGCGAGCAGGAGCACGAGGTCCGCCGGAGTCAGCTCCGCGCCCCGTTCGGCCGCGGCAGCGGCGGCGACCGCATCCTCATCCACTCCCGGCGACTGGGTCAGAGGCTCGATACCCGCCTGACGCAGCAGCATGAGGCGGGCGGGCGAGGTGGAGGCCAGGCAGACGCGCATGTTCACCACCGTATCCTCGAAGGATGACTTCCTCCCCAGTCCTGCTCGATCTGGACATCACCGGCATCGCGCACGGCGGCACGTTCATCGCCCGACACGAAGGCCGGGTCGTCTTCGTCTCCGACGCCATCCCCGGTGAGCGGGTCCGCGCGCGGCTCACCGAGGACTCCACGGGTGAGTCCAAGAGCTTCTGGCGTGCCGAGACTGTCGAGGTCCTGGACGCCTCGCCGCATCGTCGCCCGCACATCTGGGCGGAGGCCGACGTCTCCCGCGCGCCCGAGAACCGGCCGGGGGGCGCCGACCTGGGGCACATCGATCTCGCGCATCAGCGCGTGCTCAAGCGTCAGGTGCTCACCGAGGCGCTCGATCGTTTCGCCGGACCCGGTCTCGAGGCTCCCGAGATCGAGGCCGTGGACTCGACCGACGGAACCGGCTGGCGCTCCCGGGTGACCCTGCACGTCGACGACCAGGGGCGCGTCGGACCCTACGCCGCTCGCAGCCACCGGGTGATCCCGGTCAGCTCCCACCCGCTCGCGCGTCCGGCGGTCGCACAGGCGGCCCTCCGTCTCGCGGGTGGCGAGGCGGGCAGCGTCGACCTGGTCGAACCGGGCGACGGCCAGGTGCGGGTCATCCGACGAGATCGCCTCGACGAGCGACCGGCCAGGGGGCAGCACCGCCGCCCGGCGCCCGAAGTCGTCTACGAGCAGGTGGGCGATCGCCGGTTCCAGGTCGACGCCGGTGGATTCTGGCAGGTGCACCCGCGAGCCGCATCGGTGCTCGACGGCGCCGTCTACGGCATCCTCGACGGGCACGTCGATCCGGAGGCGACGCACTTCGACCTCTACGGAGGAGTCGGGCTCTTCGCCGCATCGCTCGCAGACCTCGGTGGCACCGACATCGTCACCGTCGAGTCCAGCAGGCGGGCGACGACTCACGCGCAGCAGAACCTCGCGCCCCTCGCCGTGAATGCCGTCACAGCACGGGTCGACCGCTATCTCGCCGGTCTCCCCTCCGACACGCGAGCAGGAGCGGTCGTACTCGATCCGCCGCGTGCCGGTGCCGGACGCGCGGTGGTCGATGCACTGAACTCTCTCGCCCCCGAGGCGATCGCCTACGTCGCGTGCGACCCTGTGGCGTTGGCGCGGGACCTCGGAACCTTCCGCGACCACGGGTGGAACGTGGGGACGCTGCGCGGCTTCGACCTGTTCCCGCACTCGCATCACTTCGAGGTCGTCGCGCTGCTCACCCGGTGATCGTGATCTGCGGGGGCTGAGTACTCAGTAGGCTGGGCGGATGAGCAGGGTCGCACTCATCGACGATCACGAATCCGTCCGCCTCGGTCTCGAGGCGGCGTGCGCTCGTGACGGAGAGCAGACCGTCGTCTTCTCCGGGAGCACGGTCGTGTCCTATCTCGAGTGGAGGTCGACGACGTCGTCGCAGCCTGCCGACGTGGTGGTGCTCGACCTCACCCTGGGAGACGGCACCACGGTGACCGAGAACGTCCGGTCTCTCGTCGCCGACGGCGCGAGCGTCGTGATCCACAGCGTCGCCGATCGACCGGCGGCTGTGCGCGAGGCGCTCGCTGCCGGTGCAGCCGGCGTCGTGAGCAAATCCTCTGCGCTGGACGACGTGCTCGACGCCATCCGCACTGTCGCGCAGGGCGAAGCCCTCAACAACGTCGAGTGGGCGAGCGCTGTCGACGGGGATCGCGACTTCGCGGACGCCCAGCTGTCGACACGCGAGCGGGAGGTGCTCCGGCTGTATGCGACCGGCCTGCCGCTGAAGGCCGTGGCCGAGCGCCTCGGCGTCGCGTACTCGACCGCCAAGGAGAACATCACCCGGATCCGGGTCAAGTACGTGGAGGTCGGGCGACCGGCCCCGACGAAGGTCGACCTTCTGCGGCGAGCGATGGAGGATGGGATCGTCGCCGCAGACGGGGCGCCGAGTGGCCGCTGACCCGCTCAGCATCCGGGAGGCATGGAGCAAGATCCCTTCGCCCGGCAGCGTGGAGACCGAGTTCGAGCGCTTCACCGGCAAACGCATGGAGCGCATCCTCGCCACGGTCGTCGCGATCGGATCGGGTGTTCTCGGCGCACAGGCACTGATCGCGGGGGTCACGACGACGGGATCGGATGCCGCGCGCATCACGATGCTGCTCGTGGTCTTCGTGCCGCTGATCGTCATGCTCGTCGCGTGCGTCATCGGACGTGGCGTCAGGACCGCGTCCGGCGCGTTCGCCATCGTGTACACACTCGCGCTCGCCGCCTGGCCGAGTCTGGTCGACCCTGTGGGCAGAGCCGCCGACCAGCCGTGGATCTTCTTCCTCGTCAACGTGGGCGTCGTGGCTGCGATGCTCGCCTTCCCTCTGTGGCTGCAGTTCGTCTGGGCGGTGTGCCTGCCGTTCGTCTACGGCTATGTCCGCCTCGTCGAAGGCGATTTCTCGCGAGACTTCTGGGTGACGACGGCGTTCGACGTGTCGTTCACCCTGATCCTCGGATGCGTCATCATCGCGTTGGGATGGATGTTCCGCTCGGTCGCCGCGGGTGTCGATGAGGCCCGGGCCCGAGCCGTCGCGTCGTACGCGGGGGCCGCGGCAGCCGCCGCAGCCGAGGAGGAGCGTGCGGCGATGTCGGCGCTCATGCACGACAGCGTCCTCGCAGCGCTGATCGCGGCGGAACGGGCCGAAGGCGATCGGGCGCAGGACCTCGCCGTGGGGATGGCCCGGGAGGCTCTCACCCGCCTGGCGAACACCGAGGCCGCGGTGGCCCAGGAGGGCAGCGACGAACCGGTGGGCGCCGCTCAGATCGTCGTCGAGCTCCGTCGCGCGCTGTCCGAGCTCGGGGCGGATGCGATCGTCGAGGAACGGGGAGGGATCGGACTGATCCCCGGGCGCGCGGCGAGAGCACTCGTGCTCGCCGCCAGACAGGCGCTCGGCAACGCGGTCACCCATGCGGGTGGGCGCGGGCTGCACATCCTCGTCGAGGGCCGCGGTGACGAGGGGATCACGGTGACGATCTCGGACACCGGCCCAGGATTCGATATCGGGGCCATCGGCGCCGACCGCCTCGGGATCAGAGCGTCGATCTTCGCACGGATGGCCGGGGTGGCGGGCACCGCCGAGATCGATTCGAGAGAGTGCGGCACCACCGTGACGCTGGGCTGGGAGCGGCCATGAATCGCACGGTGCGCAGTGTCGCGACGTCACTCGCGGTGGGCTTCGCGATGTACTTCGCCGCGAGAGGGGTGTGGTGGATCGAGCAGCCCTCCGCGCCGTTGCTGATGGTCGCGGCGATCGCGCTGTACCTCGTCGTCGTCAACGTCGCGATCCTCTGGGACTCGGCGATCTCGGTGCGGATGCCGCTCTGGGCGGCGCTGCTGACGCTGGTCTCGAGCGTCCTCATTCCTATTCTCGTGACGCTGTCACTCGATCCGCTGACACGCACGGCGCCGTTCGCCACCTGGTACATCGGTGCGCTCGGTCTGATGGGCGTGGTGTGCATCGTCCGGCGCCGCTTCGTGATCGGCTGGCTGGTGGTGCTCGTCCTCGTCGCCACATCGTCGGTGTATCTGGGTGTCTTCGTGGCGCTGTCCCTCGGCCTGGTGGGCTCGCTCGTGTGGGTCGCGATCGCTCACCTCCTGGTGATCTTCTGGGACAGAGCCGTCCGCGACACCGAGCGCCTCGCCGGCATCCAGCAGGCGGTGTCCGCCTGGCACGCGACCCAGCAGGTGCGCCAGAAGGAACGTCGTCTGCGCACGCAGTTCGCGCTGGCGGTCGCGGGGCCGGTGCTCAGTCGCACCGTCGCATCGCGTGGCGCGCTGAGCGAGGAGGAGCGTCTGCAGGCGCGTCTGGCGGAAGGTCGCCTGCGCGACGAGCTCCGGGGAGCCGATCTGCTCAACGATGCGGTGCGGGATGCGATCGAGGACGCGCGTCGCCGCGGTGCCGTCGTCACCGTCTTCGACGAGGGCGGCCTGGACGACGTCGATGAGGGACGACGCGCGATGATCCGCGACGAGCTCGCCCGGGTGCTGCGCGATGCGGATGCGGAGCGGTGGATCATCCGAGCGGCCAGGGATGCTCACACGGCCGTGACGGTGGTCGGCCGGGCCGGCGCCGGCGGGCAGAGCGATGACGATGCCGTCGACGTGTGGCACGAGATCCCGAGAGACGCTCCACGCCAGTGAGGCCCCTGTCCTCGGCTCTGGCCGGGGGAGGGGGTCAGAGTCGAGGTCAGACAGAGTGGGCGAGGGGCGGCGAATCCGCCAGCCCCTCGCCATGCGGACCAGTTACCCGAAAACCGTCCGCTGGTGGCCGGTCTGCGTCTATCTACCCTGGGACAGAGAGACCAGCCGAACGCGAAGCGTCTTACTCAGTCTCATGGTTAGTCAAGTCGTTGTCTGTAGGTATTTTGGGGGACACGGAATCGACGCCGGTGCGAGATGATGAGGCATGGGAATGCGTCGCGGAACCAATCTCCCCCGCATGGGTGACTTCAACCAGTCCGTCATCCTCGAGGCCATCCGCCGGTCCGGAGAGGGACTCAGCCGGATCGAGCTCGTCGATGCGACCGGCCTCTCGGCGCAGACGATCACGAACATCACCCGTCGCCTTCTCGACGAGGGGCTGATCACCGAAGCAGGGCGGACCATCAACGGGCCCGGCAAGCCGCGAGTCACGCTGCGCCTGGTCGCGGAGAGTCGTTTCTCGGTGGGGGTGCATCTCGACCCGTCGGTGATCACCTTCGTGCTGCTGAACATGTCCGGTGCGGTGATCGCACGACGCGTCGTGCGCACGCAGGACCGGGACCCGCACCGCATCGTCGAGACGATGGCGCAGACGATCGATGGCCTCGTCGACGAGGCCGGCATCGATCGCGCACTCGTCGCCGGGGTCGGCGTCGCTGCCCCCGGGCCGCTCGACGCGGCGAAGGGCACGGTGGTGGACCCCCCGAAGCTCGACGGATGGCATCGGGTGCCGCTGCGTTCCGTTCTCGCAGAAGCGACGGGCTTCGAGGTCACGCTGGAGAAGGACACCACTGCCGCCGCAGTGGGGGAGCTGTGGACCGGCTCCGCGACAGCCGAGGACTCGTTCCTGTTCGTCTACCTCGGCACGGGGCTCGGAGCCGCCGCAGCGCGTGAGGGGGTCGTGGTCACAGGCAGCACCCACAACTTCGGCGAGATCGGCCACATCATGGTCGACCCAGACGGGCCGCCTTGCGCGTGCGGCTCGCGAGGATGCGTCGAAGTGGTATGCACCCCGCAGGCGATCGTCGAGCAGGCGGAGGCGGCCGGGGTGTTCCGCGATGAGCCGGACGATCGAGGTGCGCGCGGGGTGGAGGAGCGGTTCGCCCGCCTGTGCGAGCTCGCTTCCGGGGGCGAGATCCGCGCGCTGGGCGTTCTGCGTCGTTCTGCCGAACATCTCGCAGTGCTGATCTCGGTGCTCACGAACATCCTCGATGTCGATCGTGTGGTGCTCGGCGGGCCGTTCTGCGCCCCTCTGTCCGAGGTCTATCTGCGCGAGATCCCAGAGCAGCTGAACCGTCGCAGTGCGACGAGGTCGGTTCGGGCCTTGCGCGTCGACAGCGCGGTGGTGGGAGAGGATGTCGGTGCCGTGGGGGCCGCCTGCGTCGTGCTCGACGCGGTGCTCACGCCTCGAGCATCCGACCTCTACCTCGAGGATTGAACGGCGCCATCAATTCGCATACCGGTATATCGGTTGGAGCGCCCTCAGTGATTACTCCAGTCGATGTATTATCGAAGAGATGCGCCGTCTGGGGTTTACAGGTGCCAGGGGCGACGGCCCCGCATCAATCGGAGGGTCGTCTGCGTGGCCCGGTAGCTGGGGGGCTCCGGGTCTCGCAGACTCTCCGATACGAGGGCGTCAGCGTGCGAAGCGGCCCCACGGGATGTCTCGTCGCAGTGCGCGTCGCAGCGGTCGCTGGGTGCGGGCCCACGCCGACACGCGAGGCTCCTCGGCCACGGCATCCGCCGCCTCCTGCGAGTAGGCGTCGCTCACCACGGCAATGAGAGCGGCGAGCTCCTCCTCGGTCGCAGCGCCTCGGGTGATCTCCATCGTCGGGAGCTGGCGCTCGTCCGACGTCGCGGGCTCGGTCACAGCGGGATGTTCCCGTGCTTCTTGGGGGGCAGCTCGGCGCGCTTCCCGCGGAGGGCTCGGAGCGCCTTGGCGATCGAGACTCGGGTGTTCGCCGGTTCGATGATGCCGTCGATCTCGCCGCGTTCGGCGGCGAGGAACGGCGAGGTCACGCTGTAGGTGTACTCGTTCGCGAGCCGCGTGCGCACGGCGGCGACGTCCTCGCCGGCCTCTTCGGCACGCTTGATCTCGCCGCGGTAGAGGATGTTGACCGCACCCTGGCCGCCCATCACGGCGATCTCCGCCGTCGGCCAGGCGAGGTTGACATCGGCGCCCAGCTGCTTCGATCCCATCACGATGTAGGCGCCGCCGTAGGCCTTGCGCAGGATGACCGTGACCAGCGGCACGGTCGCTTCCGCGTAGGCGTAGATGAGCTTGGCGCCGCGGCGGATCACGCCGGTCCATTCCTGATCGGTACCGGGGAGATACCCGGGCACGTCGACGAGCGTGACGATAGGGATCGAGAACGCGTCGCAGAACCGCACGAATCGGCTGGCCTTCTCGCCCGCCTCGATGTTGAGCGTTCCGGCCATCTGGGACGGCTGGTTGGCGATGATCCCGACCGAGCGCCCTTCGACCCGGCCGAAGCCGATCACGATGTTCGGCGCGAAAAGCGGCTGGACCTCGATGAAGTCCCCCGCGTCGACGACATGCTCGATGACCGTGTGGATGTCGTACGGCTGATTGGGGGAGTCGGGGATGATCGTGTTCAGAGAGCGATCGGCATCCGTGGTCTCCCACTCGAAGCCGCTCTCGTACCCGGGGATCTCCGCCATGTTGTTGTCGGGGAGGAAGCCGAGGAGCGTGCGGGCGTAGTCGATCGCGTCGTCCTCGTCCTCGGCGAGATAGTGGGCGACACCCGAGCGAGTGTTGTGCGTGAGGGCTCCTCCGAGCTCCTCCATGCCGACGTCCTCGCCGGTGACCGTCTTGATGACGTCCGGGCCGGTCACGAACATCTGGCTGGTCTTGTCGACCATGATCACGAAGTCCGTCAGAGCGGGGCCGTAGACGGCTCCACCGGCGGCCGGGCCCATGATGATCGAGATCTGCGGGATGACCCCCGACGACCGAGTGTTCAGGCGGAAGATCTCGCCGTACTTGCTGAGGGCGAGCACGCCCTCCTGGATCCGGGCTCCGCCGGAGTCGAGGATGCCGATGATCGGCATACCGCCCGACAGCGCAAACTCCATGATCTTGATGATCTTGTCGCCGGAGACCTCGCCGAGAGATCCGCCGAACGTGGTGAAGTCCTGCGAGTACACCGCGACCGTGCGGCCGTGGATCGTGCCCACACCCGTCACGACGGAATCGCCGTAGGGCCGGTTGCGATCCATGCCGAACGCGGTGGTGCGATGGCGCACGTACTCGTCGAACTCGACGAAGCTTCCGGGGTCGACGAGCAGTTCGATGCGCTCGCGGGCGGTCATCTTGCCCTTGGCGTGCTGCTTCTCCTGCGCGACCTTCTCGGCGTCGACAACGGCTTCGTTGTAGCGAGCGCGGAGGTCTGCGATTCTGCCGGCGGTGGTCGAGAGTTCGGGCTTGTCCGTCACGGATTCCACCCTATCGTCGCGGTGGCCCCGTCCGTTGGATGCTCGCTACAACGGGTCGTCAGATCCTTTGGCGGCTCTCGTGAACCCCGCGTGTCCCGAGGGCGGCCGTCACTCGCGGTGTTCGGCACCGAGCGTGCCCGGCAGGTCGTGGGTGCCGGCCTGCTCGATCTCGCCGACGTCCTTGTTGCGGCCACGTCCGACCGACGCGATCTTCCGTCCCGCCCAGCCGACGCCGCGGACCGCCGATCCGGCCGCTCCGGCCACGGCGCCCCCGACGAACTGGGCACCGTGCAGCATTCGCAGCTCCATCTTCTCCGCGCCGGCGACGGGCTCCAGCTCGAGCGGCATGTCCAGAGGTGCCGCTCCGAATGCGTGGTGCGACGTCGTCAGCACGCGGCGTCCGAGAATGTGGTTGCCCGCGCCTCCGACGGCCGCGCCGACGCCGAACGGCAGTGCCTTCCCGATGAACGAGGCACCGCCCTTCGCCGCGAACTGCTTCACGAACATGCTCTTCAGTCGATCCACGAGGGGGCCGACGGCAGCGCGCGGCAACGACTTCGTCACCATCTCGCCCCAGTACGACGACCTCGAGCCGCCGCGGCCGGTGGCCTCGCCCGCCAGCTGTCCGACGAGGGCCACGCCCTCCTTGCCGAGCATGAGGGTCATCACCAGCGCGCGGGCCCGGTCGGGGTTCGACACCGCGATGCCATGGACCTCTGCGACGGACTGCGCGAAGAGCGCCGTCGATTCGACGAAGCCCACCGTCTCGACTCCGGAGAGGGCGAGCGTGATGCCGGTGCCGATCCCCGGCACGACGGCGGTGGCTCCGACCGCCGCGCCGCCCGTGGTCACCGCCGCGAGATAGCGCCGCTCGAGGATGCGGATGATCTGCTCGGGCGAAGCGTGCGGGTTGCGCAGGCGGATGCTGCGGATGTGCGCCAGCACGAGCGGGCGCTGGATCGCGAGAACGCGGTCCAGCCCGCGGACCATCAGCGGATGCTCGGCCGAGCCGACGGGCGGCACCCCCTGTCCCACGCGGCGTCGTCGGGGAGGGAGTGGATCTTGTGCACCTTGGGGGCCATGGATCGATCCTAGGAAGCCAGGCCGCGAAAAAGCCGAAAGCCCGGCTCCCTTGACGGGGCCGGGCTTTCGTGGAAGGCGATCAGACGAACAGGTTCGCCCGCTCGAGGTCCTCGGCGAAGTCGACCTCGACCGCGTAGAGATCGGAGACGTCCATCGGCTCGAGGAGCAGGCCGTCTTCGGCGATCGCGAGCTCGAGGCCGCGCTCGAAGTAGTCCTGGTCTTCGACGCGCTGCAGCTGGCGCATGAACGCCTTCTTGTCTGCGGAGGAGATGTAGTTGATGCCCACAGCCTCACCGAGACCGCCCTTGACGGTCTTCGACAGCTCGTTGATGAAGCCCTCGGCCGTGACCGTGTACTTCACCTCCTCGTCGCTGACTTTGGAGGTGTTCACCGTGACGAAGGACTGGTCGCGCTCGATGTACGCCGCAGCGCGGCCCAGGATCATCGGGTCGAACACCACGTCGCCGTTCATCCAGAGCACGCCCGACTTGCCGGTGGCGCCGAGAGCGCGCAACAGGCTCTTCGACGTGTTGGTCTCGTCGTAGCGCTCGTTGTGCACGTAATTGACGTTCGGGAACGCCTCGATGATGGTCTCTGCGCGGTACCCGACGACGGCGGTGATGCGGGCGTCCGATCCGAAGGCGGCGCGGATGTTGTCGTGCTGCTGGCGCATGATCGTGCGGCCGTCGCTCAACTCCGTGAGCGGCTTCGGCAGCGCGCGGCCGAGGCGTGAGCCCATGCCTGCTGCGAGGATGACGGTCTGAAGAGTCACGAGTGCTCCTAAATGAAGTATGTGTTCATGGTCGGTTCACCGACCGGACACTTCGTCGTGCCGAGAGCCATGCTAGCGATCCCGCCTGAGAACCCGCGGGGGTTGACATCGCTGTGGCCAATTCGTGATCCAGTACACACCCAACACTCAGATTCGTCCAGATCCGGAGTGAAATGTCCAACGGGCTCACCAGGTCGGCGAAATGTTGCGGTGACCCGAAGAAATCCTGCCCCCGTTGATACCGTAGGACGGTGACTGCTTCTTCCCCCGACGATCCCGCTGCTCAGGCGGTCGACGCCACGCCCGCCGCCCCGAAGAAGACTTCCGCTCGCACGACGCCTGCCAAGAAGACGGGTGGAGCGCGCGTTCCCTCCAAAGCTGCGGCGGACAAGGCCGCGGTCACCGTCGAGGTGGTCGCCGAACCGGCGCTGAAGATCGACCGGACCACCGAGAGCGGCGCTCCGCGATCGGCGGCATCGAAGAAGACCACCGCCGCTCGCACGACTGCCGCCAAGAACGCGACCCGCGACACGACCGCCCGCGCGGCTGGGGCGAAGACGTCATCGGCGCGATCCGCTGCTGCCAAGACCACCGCTGCGAGGACCACAGCCGCGAAGACGGCTGCGGCCAAGACCGCTGCTGCGAAGACCTCAGCCGCGCAGGGATCCACTCCGGCCGCCAGGGCGGCCGCGGCGAAGACGGTCGCCGCCAAGGCTGCGGTGGAGAAGAGCGCGTCGGCGAAGTCCGCAGCACGCACTTCCGCGGCGAAGACCACGGCGGCCAAGGCCGCGGCCGCGAAGGCCGCTGCGGCGAAGACAGCTGCCGCGAAGGCTGCTGCGGCCAAGGCCAAGGCCGAGGCCGAGGCAGAGGCGGACGCTCAGGTCGAGAGCGAAGCGGCGATCGAGATCGAGATGCCGGCTCCTGCCCACGTTCAGGGAGACGAGCCTGAGGCTGCAGCCGAGGGGGCGAAGACAGATCTGCCCGCTCCGGCGGAGGAGACCCCTATGAACGACGCCGCACCGGTTGTCGACGCGACGCCGGTCGACGACGCCACGCCGGTCGACGACGCGACGGCGGACGTCGCCGACGCCACCGCGTCTGCAGAAACGGCATCCGCCGACGAGAGCACGACATCCGAGATCTCCGAGCCGGTGTCCGATGCGGACGCGACCGAGGAGGCTGTCACCGGAGTCGAGGCGGCCTCCGGTGCGGAGGCCATCCGCATTCGAGGCCTCGTCAAGAACTTCGGGGATCACACTGCGGTCAACGGCATCGACCTGACGGTGCCTGCAGGTTCGTTCTACGGCATCGTCGGTCCCAACGGCGCCGGCAAGACGACGACCCTGTCGATCGTCGCCGGGCTGCTGCGCGCCGATGCAGGCGACATCGTGATCTGCGGCATCGATCAGTCGGCGAAGCCTCTTGCCGCGAAACGCATGATGGGTGTGCTGCCCGACCGGCTCCGCACGTTCGATCGACTCACCGGGCGGCAGCTGCTCTACTACTACGGGCTCCTGCGGGGGCTCGCCTCGGCGGTCATCGAGAAGCGCGTCGCCGATCTCGCGCGCGCGTTCGATCTCGGAGAGGCGCTCAATCGCGTCGTCTCCGACTATTCGGCCGGTATGACCAAGAAGATCATGCTCGCGGGTGCCATGATCCACTCGCCGAGGGTCCTGGTGCTCGATGAGCCGTTCGAGGCCGTCGATCCGGTGTCCTCCGCGGTCATCCTCGACATTCTGCGCGCCTATGTCGCGCACGGCGGAACGGTGGTGCTCTCGAGCCACGGGATGGATCTCGTCGAGCGGGTCTGCTCGCGCGTCGCGATCATCGTCGGGGGAGAAGTGCTCGCCGAGGGCACCATCGACGAGGTCCGCGCAGGCCAGACGCTCGAAGCGCGGTTCGTCGAGCTGTCCGGTGGCATCGGCGAGGTGGAGGGGCTCGAGTGGCTGCACACGTTCTCCGACTGAGAGCCGCGCTCCTGATCGGATCGCTCCGCGGCGAACGTCGGGTGCGGACGCTCGTCATGCTCGCCGTCGTGGCGATTCTCACGGGTGTGGTCTGCGCGGCGATCCTCAGCCTCGACGACGCACCCGTCGCTGTCGCGCGCACGGTCATCGTCCTCGGCAGCGCGGCACTGCTCCTGGGATTCCTGGTGGGTCCCATCCTCGTGGGTGCCGTGGATCAGCTCGATCCCCGCAGATTCGCCGTGTTCGGGGTCGACGAGCGGCAGATGCCATGGATCCTCGCGCTCGCCTCACTGGTCAGCGTTCCCAGCCTGGCTCTCATCGCTGTGAACATCAGCGTGTGCATCGTGGCGATCAGGCTCGGAGCGCCGTGGTTCATCGCGGTGCTGATGAGCGTCGTCTGCCTGTTCTCGACGGTGCTTGCGGCGCGTATCGGCATGGCGGTGAACGCGCTGCTGCTGCCGGAGCGTCGATCGCGCGAGCTCACCGCCCTCTTCGCGCTGGCCGTGATCGTGATCGCATTCCCCGTGGCCGTGTTCCTCGCCTCGCTCAAGTGGGACGGGCAGGTCCCCGCCGCAGTGGGGGCGCTGACGGCGACGATCGGGTTCACCCCTTTCGCCGCATCGTCGAGGTTCCTGTTCTCGTTCGCGACGGATGACGATGCCGGCAACTGGATCAGCGGGATCGTGGCACTCCTCACCGCGGTGGTGCTCTGGGCGGTGTGGTCGTGGCTGGTTCGCAGACTGCTCACCACGACCGAGCGTCCTGTGGCCTCTCGCGAGCGCTCCGGTCTCGGCTGGTTCGGCCTGCTTCCGTCGAACGCCTTCGGTGCGATCGCGTCTCGCAGCCTCGTCTACTGGCTGCGTGACCGCCGCTACATCATGAATCTCATCGTGGTCCCGATCGCCGGCGTGCTGTCCGTCCTGCCACTGCTCGTCGCGGGCGTGCCGCTCGAGATCGCCGCTCTCGTGCCCGTTCCGGTGATGGCCCTGTTCTTCGGCTGGCTGCCACACAACGATGTCGCCTACGACTCCACCGCACTGTGGACGCACGTGGCGAGCGGCGTGCGCGGCATCCCCGATCGTCTGGGCCGACTCGTCCCGGTGATGCTCGTGGCCGTTCCCGTGCTCGCGATCGCTGTGCCTCTCACGATGCTCTGGATCGATGACTGGCGTCTCCTTCTGCCCCTCACCGGCCTCGGGGCCAGCCTGCTGCTGTCGGCGCTCGGCTTCTCGAGCATCGTCTCTGTGATCGCACCGTACGCCGTGTCGCGTCCCGGAGACAGCCCGTTCCAGCAGCCTCAGCGGCCGACGTCGCGTGGCGCGTACGGTCCTGCTGCGGCGTTCCTCGGAGCGATCCTCGTGAGCGTGCCGACCATCTGGCTGCTCGTGCTCACGATGCTCGAGGGATCGCAGTTCGCCCCCGCGACGTTCTGGGCCGGACTCGCGACAGGGGTGGCGCTCTTCGCGATCGGTGTCGGCGTCGGCGGGCGGATCTTCGAGCATGAGGGCGAGCGACTGATGGAGTTCGTCGAGACCGCGTGACGACCGCCCAACCGGGTGCGTCCGAGGCTAGACTCTCGGCATGAGTACTCCGCTGGACAGCCCCGATCAGGGCGGCGTGGCAACGCTTGATCGCGAACTGGAAGAACTCCTCCGCGAGGAGAATGTCGAGCCGGGCGACCACGAGCGCTTCTCCCATTACGTCAAGAAGGACAAGATCCTCGAATCGGCGATCACCGGTAAGCCGGTGCGTGCGCTGTGCGGCAAGAAGTGGACGCCGGGCCGTGATCCGGAGAAGTTCCCGATCTGCCCCACGTGCAAGGAGATCTACGAATCGATGGTCGGCTGAACTGAACCGCCTCGGCCGCGTCAGCTCGCGTCGACGTAGACGGTGGGGATCGCCGGGTCGGACTTGCTCAGGGCGAGCGCTCTGACCGGAAGCTCCTCCCGCACCCGCAGATGGTGCGCTCGGGCAGAGGCCGTTCCTTCGGGTCCTTCGAACGAGTCGTCGATCTCGCCGTTCTCGACGAAGGTCGTCTGCAGCGCCCGCCCGTCCGAATGCTCGGCCGGGGTGTCGAGTTCCTCGAATCCGTCGGAGACGACGACGGTCTCTGCCTCCGCCACCCCGTCGACGAGGGTGCGGAACGCTGCTTTGCGCCCGCCGTGAGATGCCTTGTCGGTCGACGCCTTCGCGACGCCGATCCATGCGCCGTCCGAGTCCTGTCGCGCCACGAGCTTGTAGACCATGCTCGCGGTGGGGTATCCGGATCCCGTGACCACCGACGTGCCCACGCCGTAAGCGTCGACGGGCGACGCGGCCAGCGCGGCGATCGCATACTCGTCGAGATCGCTCGTGACCGTGATGCGTGTCCCGGTCGCACCAAGCTCGTCGAGCTGCGCCCGCACCTCGGCGGCGACGATCGGCAGGTCACCCGAGTCGATCCGCACGCCGCCGAGTCCCGTACCTGCGACGCGGATGGCCGTCTCGACCCCGGCGCGGATGTCGTAGGTGTCGACGAGCAGGGTGGTGTCGGTTCCCAGAGAGTCGATCTGCGAGCGGAACGCCTCCTCTTCGGTCTCGTGCAGCAGGGTCCAGGAGTGCGCGGCCGTGCCCATGGTGGGGATACCCCAGCGTCGTCCGGCCTCGAGATTGCTCGTGGCCCGGAAACCGGCGATGTAGGCCGCTCGCGCGGCTGCGACGGCGGACTGCTCTGCGGCACGCCGAGAGCCCATCTCGGCCAGCGGACGCTCGCCCGCCGCGATGCTCATGCGGGAGGCGGCGGTGGCGACGGCGGAGTCGTGGTTGAGCACGCTGAGAGCCAGGGTCTCGAGCACGACAGCGTCGGCGAAGCTGCCCTCGACCGTGAGGATGGGGGAGCCGGGGAAGTACAGCTCGCCCTCGCGGTAGCCACGGATGGAGCCGGTGAAGCGGTAGTTCTCGAGGTACGTCAGGGACTCGGCATCCACCACCTGGTTGTCACGCAGGAATCGCAGTTCGTCATCCTCGAAGCGGAACTGTCGCAGCAGCGTGAGGAGCCGACCGGTACCGGCGACGACTCCGAAACGTCGTCCTCCCGACAACCTGCGTGAGAACAGTTCGAACACGCTCGGCCGTGATGCGGTGCCGTCGCGCAGTGCGGCGGCGAGCATGGTCAGTTCGTAACGATCGGTCAGAAGCGCCGTGGACGTCGTCATCCGCTCAGCTTAGTGAGGGGAGCCGTCCGGGTCGCTGAGCGTGACGCGCGCCGCACGCGGGTAGGCTGGGTAGTCATGAACGACGCCCCGATCGGAATCTTCGACTCCGGTGTCGGCGGACTCACGGTGGCCCGGGCCATCCGAGCCCAGCTGCCCCGGGAATCGTTCGTCTACATCGGCGACACGGCTCACTCGCCCTATGGCCCCAAGTCGATCGCGGACGTGCGGCGCTACAGCCTCGAAGTACTCGATTCCCTGGTCGACCAGGGCGTCAAGATGCTCGTGATCGCCTGCAACACGGCATCGGCGGCCATGCTGCGCGACGCCAGAGAGCGCTACGACATTCCGGTCGTCGAGGTGATCGGCCCGGCGGTGCGACGAGCCGTGTCGACGACTCGCAACGGCCGCGTCGGGGTCATCGGCACCGTGGGGACGATCGGCTCCCGCGCCTACCAGGACATGCTCGAGGTGAACGAACGGCTCGAGGTCTTCACCGCGGCGTGCCCGCGTTTCGTCGAGTTCGTCGAGGGGGGCATCACCGGCACGCCTGAAGTGCTCGCCACCGCCGAGGAGTACCTCGCGCCGCTCCGCGAGGCGGATGTCGACACACTCGTTCTCGGCTGCACCCATTACCCCTTCCTGCGTGGCGCGATCAGCTACGTGATGGGGGAGGGGGTGACCCTCGTCTCGAGTGATGACGAGACCGCCGGGGATGTCTATCGCCAGCTCGTGCGAGGCGATCTTCTCGCGTCTCCCGACGCCACGGCCACGTACGTCTACGAGGCGACGGGGGACTCGACGACCGAGTTCACCGCCCTCGCCAACCGCCTGATGGGCCGGGAGGTGCGCGACGTGCAGCTCGTGCAGACCGGTGTCATCACGCTTCCGGAGCCTGTCCCCGGACAGTAGCCCGACCGCAGCATCCGCTTCATCCGCCTCCACCGAAGGAATCCCATGACCAGCATCGTCCGCGCCGACGGCCGTTCCACCGACCAGCTCCGCGAGATCACGATCGAGCGCGGGTGGAGCAGCCACGCCGAGGGCTCGGCTCTGATCAGCTTCGGCGGAACCAAGGTGCTGTGCACGGCATCATTCACGAATGGCGTTCCTCGCTGGCTGACCGGCAAGGGCAAGGGGTGGGTGACGGCGGAGTACTCGATGCTGCCCCGTGCGACCAACAGCCGCAACGACCGGGAGAGCGTCAAGGGGCGCATCGGCGGGCGCACGCACGAGATCTCGCGGCTGATCGGCCGTGCTCTGCGCGCAGTGGTCGACACCAAGGCGCTGGGTGAGAACACGATCGTGATCGACTGCGACGTGCTGCAGGCCGACGGAGGCACCCGCACCGCCGCGATCACCGGAGCGTACGTCGCCCTCGCAGATGCGATCGAGTGGGGACGCGAGAAGAAGTTCATCGGCAAGAACGCGACGCCGTTGCTCGACTCCGTGGCTGCGATCTCGGTCGGGATCATCGACGGCGAGCCCATGCTGGACCTGGCATATGTCGAGGACGTCCGCGCCGAGACCGACATGAACATCGTGGTCACGGGCCGCGGGCTCTTCGTCGAGGTGCAGGGCACGGCTGAAGGAGCGCCGTTCGACAAGCGCGAGCTCGACGCCCTGCTCGACCTGGGCGTCGCGGGCTGCGCCGACCTGAAGGATCACCAGCTGAAGGCGCTCGCGGGCTGATGAAGGTCGTCCTCGCCACGCACAATCCGCACAAGGTCGCGGAGTTCCAACAGATCGTGGCATCCGCTCGTCCTGATCTCGAGATCATCGCGTATGACGGACCGGAGCCCGTCGAGGACGGCGTCACGTTCGCGGAGAACGCGCTGATCAAGGCTCGCGCCGCGTCGGCGCACACGGGACTCGCGGCGCTCGCCGACGACTCCGGCATCTGCGTCGACGTGCTGGGCGGGTCGCCCGGTGTCTTCTCGGCCTATTGGGCGGGGCAGAAGAAGGATGCCGCGGCGAACCTCGAGCTGCTGCTCGACCAGCTGCGCGACATCGCGGATCCTCACCGCGCTGCTCACTTCAACTCGACGATCGCGCTCGTGACTCCGGACGGAGCCGAGCACGTGGTCGTCGGGAACTGGCCGGGACGTCTCGCGCGCGAAGCATCCGGAGGCGGCGGATTCGGTTACGACCCCATCTTCGTCCCGGACGGACAGCCCGAGGGGGCGGAGCGCACGGTCGGCGATTTCACTGCCGGCGAGAAGCAGGCGCAGTCGCACCGTGCGCGCGCCTTCGCGGAACTGCTGCCGTTGCTCGCCGCTCTCTGAGTCGGCGGTATTCACTACGGTTGACGTACTTCATGCGTAGTGGTTACTCTGACGACATGCGAGAACTCACCTACTACGTCGGCGTCACGCTCGACGGATTCATCGCCGGCCCGGACGACGAGGTCGATTTCTTCCCCGTGACCGCTGCGTTCGCCGACGCTCTCGGCACGGAACTCCCCGACATCCAGCCTGCGCATGTGCGCGCGGCGCGGGGCGGCGCAAGCGCAGCGGTCACCCGCTTCGACACCGTCGTGATGGGGCGTCGGACCTACGAACCGGCACTGCAGGTCGGCATCACAGACCCGTACTCGCAGTTGCGGACCGTCGTGTTCAGTCGCTCGCTGGACGATCCGGGCGAAGCCAACGTCGAGATCGTGCGCACCGATCCTGTCGCGCGGGTCCGCGCGCTCAAGGCGGAACCCGGCCTCGGCATCTACCTCGCGGGTGGGGCCGGGCTCGCCGGGGTGCTCCTCGACGAGATCGATCGCCTCATCGTCAAGAAGTACCCGACGATCGCGGGGTCCGGCATCCCGATGGCGAGCCACCCCTTCGCCCCGACCCAGTTCCGTCTCGACCAGGTGCGCTCGTTCGACAACGGGTGCGTCGTGCTCGAGTACTCTCGCCAGCGCTGACGGCCCCGCGGTTACTGAGAATCATCACCATTCCCGACTGGGCTGGGACCCGCCGGCGGGTGTGCGAGCCGGTCTAGCCTGGAGACATGCACGATCATGCGCCCGCCGCGGGCGGCATCCGCTCCGCGAACCATCGCCGTCTTCTGGCGATCTCGCTGACACTGACCGCGACGATCATGGTCGTGCAGATCGTGGGTGCACTGCTGACCGGTTCTCTCGCGCTGCTGGCGGATGCGGCTCACATGTTCACAGACGCCTCGGCTCTGGTGATCGCGCTCATCGCGGCGGCCGTCGCCGCCCGACCTGCCGACGACCGCCGCACGTTCGGATACCAGCGCGCCGAGGTGTTCGGGGCGCTCATCAACGCGATCATCCTGATCCTCCTCGCCGGGTGGGTGGGGGTGGAGGCCATCGGTCGTCTGATCAACCCGGGGGAGACCGAGGTGGTCGGCGGGCTGATGCTCATCGTCGCCGTCGTGGGTCTTGTCGCGAACGCCATCTCGATGTGGCTGCTGAGCCGCGCGCAGCGCACCAGCATGAACGTCCGCGGCGCCTACCTCGAGGTGATGGGCGACCTGATCGGGTCGGCGATGGTGATCATCGCAGCGATCGTGATCGTCACGATCGGATGGATGCCCGCCGACGCGCTCGCGTCGATCATGATCGCCGTGCTCATCATCCCGCGAGCCATCGCGCTGCTCCGCGAGGTGTTCTCGGTGCTCTCCGAATCAGCGCCCCAGGGCACTGCGGTCAGCGAGATCCGACAGCACCTCCTCGACTACGACGGAGTCGTCGGCGTGCATGACGTGCACGTCTGGCAGCTCACTCGCGGTGCTCCGGTGTTCAGTGCGCACGTCAGCGTCGACCCGGCTCTCCTCGCCGATGGACGTTCGGCGAAGCTGCTGAGCGACCTCCAGTCGTGTCTGTCGCACCACTTCGACGTCGCTCACTCGACCTTCCAGATCGAGCCCGCGGAGCAGTCCGACTGCCAACCGCACCACGCCTGACGGTCAGGACTCGACGATCACCTCGTCGGGAGTCTTATCCGGCCGGAGGCCCCGCCAACGGGAGTGACGCAGAACGCCGTCCGGGGTCCAGTTCGCGAACTCGACCTCGCCGACGAGCTCAGGTCGGACCCAGAGCGCATCCGACGCATCGAGCGCGGGCACGTCCTCGAGGGGCGCGGAGTCGGTGCGCAGGGGAGCGAGCCGGCTCAGCAGGTCGCGCAGCATCCGGTCGGTGAATCCCGTGCCGACGCGACCGACATAGCGCAGCCGTCCGGACTCGGGGACCGCGAGCAGCAGGGAGCCGAACGTGCCCTCCCGGTCGCCCTTGCCGGGGCGGATACCGACGATCACGACCTCCTGCATGCGGGTGTGCTTGATCTTCAGCCAGGCCGGTGAGCGCTGGCCCGGACGGTACCGCGAGGACGGATCCTTGACGACGACGCCCTCGAGGCCGAACTCGTCGCTCGCCGCGAGAGCGGCGTCGAGATCGTCGAACACGGGTGGGACCTGCACCGGCGCATCGAGGTCGGCGACGACCTCCTCGAGGAGGGTCCGTCGCTCCGACAGCGCCATGGTGCTGAGGTCGTGACCGTTCAGTCGGAGCAGATCGAAAGCCATGTAGACGATGGGCGTGCGCACGACCTCGCGTTCGATCTCGCGGGGCCGGGTCAGGTGCATGCGGTTCTGCAGCATCGAGAAGCTCGGCCTGGCCTGCGCATCGAAGGCGACGATCTCGCCATCGATGATCGCATCGGACACGGGCAGGAACGGCGCGCCGTCGGCAGTCAGCTCGGGGTAGCGGGCCGTGATGTCGGTGCCGCTGCGGGCATGCAGCAGCATCCGTCCGTCCGCCCAGGTTCCGATGGCCCTGATGCCGTCCCACTTCACCTCCACCCACGACGGCGAGCTCAGAGTGCGGGCGATCGCGGGCGTGCCGTTCTCGGCCAGCATGGGGGAGACGGAGGGGGAGACGACGAGGCCAGCGGTGCCGCACCGGTCGTCCGCGGGCGGTGGCGGCTCGCATGCGAGTTCGCGCCGTGTGCGTCGACGCGGGGGCCCGGCGCAGAGGTGGTGTCCGGGGGCCCTCCTGGGCGGCGAGAAGCGGAGCGATGGGGTCCTGCCCGGAACCCGCACGCTCGAGCACCGTCGCGAAGTCGAGCTGCGCGAGGTCGGGGTCGTCGAGTTCGTCCCAGGTGCGCGGAGCCGCCACCCAGGGGTGCGCGCGACCACGCATCGAGTACGGCGAGATCGTCGTCTTCTTGCCGTTGTTCTGGCTCCAGTCGAGAAAGACCTTGCCGCCGCGCGCGGCCTTGGCCATCGTGCTCGTGGCGAGATCCGGATGCTCGGTCTCGATCAGACGGGCGATCTCCTTCACGACCGCGGATATCTCTGCGCTCGTCTGCTGCCCGGGGAGGGCGGCGTAGAGGTGGATCCCTTTGCTTCCGCTGGTCACGGGCACCGGATCGAGTCCGATGTCGCTGAGCAGGCTGCGTGCGATCCGTGCGACCTCGGCGCACTGGGCGAGCCCGACCCCCGGGCCCGGGTCGAGATCCAGGACGAGCCGATCCGGCTTTCCCGGCATGCCGTCGGAGGCGAAGCGCCACTGCGGCACGTGCAGCTCGATCGCGGCGACCTGCGCGAGCCAGACCAGCGTGGGAACGTCCTGGACGAGGGGATACTCCTTGGGGCCGTCCGAGTGCCGGATCGGCTGTCGGGGGATCCATTCCGGAGCTCCCGGCTCGAGCTGCTTCGTGAAGAACGCGTCGGCGGGAGCATCCGCGGTCCCCACCCCTTCCACCCAGCGCTTGCGGGTCACGGGGCGGCCCGCGAGCAGAGGGAGGAGGTGCGGCGCGATCGCCGTGTAGTAGGCGATGATCTCGCCCTTTGTGGTGCCGGTCTCGGGGTAGACGACCTTGTCGAGGTTGGTGATGCGCAGCCGGCGGCCATCGATCTGCACGTTCTGCGCCTCTGCGACCATGACGCCAGCGTAGTCAAGGTACTGGCCGTGAGCCGCGCGGCTGGTGTTCACTGGGGTCATGAGAACGATCTGGAAAGGTGCGCTCACCTTCGGCCTCGTGAACGTGCCCGTCAAGGTGTATTCCGCCACCGAGGACCATGATGTGCCGCTGCACCAGGTGCACGAGAAGGACGGCGGCCGGATCCGGTACCAGCGCACCTGTGAGGTGTGCGGCGAGACCGTCGCCTACGCCGACATCGATCGCGCCTACGTCGAGGAAGGGCAGACGGTCGTGCTCACGAAGGACGATCTGGCGGCGCTGCCGGCGGAGAAGAGCCGCGAGATTGACGTCGTCGAGTTCGTGCCCTCCGACCAGGTCGATCTGCTGACCCTCGACAAGCCGTACTACCTCGAACCGGACTCCAAGTCACCGAAGGCGTACGTGCTGCTGCGCAAGACGCTCGAACAGACCGACCGCACGGCGATCGTGCGCTTCACGCTGCGACAGAAGACCCGACTGGCCGCACTCCGTGTGCGTGGCAAGGTGCTCGTGCTGCAGACGCTGCTGTGGGCCGACGAGGTGCGTGAGGCGGCGTTCCCGGTGCTCGACGAGGATGTGAGGATTTCGAAGAAGGAGCTCGAGCTCTCGGCATCCCTCGTAGACAGCTATTCGGCTGACTTCGATCCTGAGTCGTTCGTCGACGAGTACCAGAAGGAGTTGCGCACTCTGATCGATGCGAAGATCGAGGCGGGCGACACGTTCGATGTCTCGGACACCTTCGGCGAGGCCGAGGGCGATGCCAAGAGCGGTGAGGTCATCGACCTGATGGAGGCGCTGCGCGCCAGTGTGGCTCGCACCAAGGCCGCTCGGTCGGAGTCGACCGGCGACAAGGCGAGCACGAAGAAGAGCCCGAGCAAGAAGAAGGCGGGCTGAGACAGCCCGCCTTCTTCTGCACCGAGATCAGTGCTTGCCGTCTCCGTCGAAGTCCGGAGCACGGTCGAAGACCTCGGGGTCGAGGGCGAGCCCTTCGGCCTCGGTGGCGTCTGTCTCACCCTCGCCGGCCGCGGCTTCCTTCTTCGCCTTGTGACGCTCGGACAGGTAGTGCCAGAGCGTGATGAGTGCCGTGCCGCCGACGGCAGCGAGCAGGATCAGGTCGATGTAGCTCTCGACGAAGTGCGCGACCGGCGGGATGAAGCCGATGGCGTACCCGAACATCGTCAGACCGAAGCCCCAGAGGATCGCACCGATGAGGTTGTACAGCGTGTAGCGGCGCCACGGCATATGACCCACGCCGGCGGCGACCGGGGCGAAGGTGCGAACGATCGGCACGAAGCGGGCGAGGATGACGGTGATGCCGCCGAAACGCTCGAAGAAGGCGTTCGTCCGCTCGACGTTCTTCTTGCTGAACAGGCCCGATTCCTTGCGTTCGAAGACTGCGGGTCCGCCCTTGTGGCCGATGAGGTAGCCGACCTCACCGCCGACGAACGCCGAGAGCCCGATGAGCAGCGCGACGATCCACACGTTGATGCCGAACACCCCGTGCTCCGAGCCCGCGATCGGGTGCGACAGGAGTCCTGAGATCACGAGCAGCGTGTCGCCAGGAAGCAGGAACCCGACCAGAAGGCCTGTCTCCGCGAAGACGATGAAGCACACCACGAGAAGCGCCCAGGGGCCGGCCGAGCCGATGATCGTGGCGGGGTCGAGCCAGGGGATGAGAGCGGCGTGATGCATGGATTTCCCGTCGTCGTGCGCTGTGCGGCGGTCAAGTCGTCGGTCGCAGGGGGTGCGACAGATCGGTGCGGAAGGTGGGACTTGAACCCACACGCCCTAGGGCACAGGAACCTAAATCCTGCGTGTCTGCCAATTTCACCACTCCCGCGCGCTGGGATAAGTCTACTGATCGGGGGATCGTGCGTTGCTGGGGATCCGCCCGCAGGAGCACCGCCGCCGCTGTGGATAACTCCGGCGCGTGTCACCCGATCCTTGCGAGGATGCTCGGGTGATCCAGCCCTCCGTCCTCGTCGCCGAGCGCGTTCGTCAGCGGCTCCGCGCCGAAGGAACGGACCCGACGTTCGACTCCTCGGCAGCGCGCTCGGTCACGCTCGCCGAGGTGCGCAAGTTCAACGATCTGGCGCTGGCGCGGGGCGCGGCGGTGATCGACGACGAAGCAGCATGCGTGCGTGACGTGCTCGCGGCGGTCAGCGGCTTCGGGCCGTTGCAGTCGCTCCTCGACGACCCTGAGATCGAGGAGATCTGGCTCAACGGCCCCGAGAGCATCCACGTCGCACGCGGAGGGGTCGCCGAGCGGATCGAGATGCGTCTCACGGAATCGTCGTTGCGCAATCTCATCGAGCGGATGCTGCAGTCGACAGGGCGCCGTGTCGACATCAGTCAGCCGTTCGTGGATGCGTCTCTTCCCGATGGGTCGAGACTGCATGTCGCGATCGCGGATGTCGTCCGCGGATCGTGGTCCGTCAACATCCGCAAGTTCCTGCCCCGGTATCGAAGCCTCGAGGCGCTCGTCGACCACGGGGCGCTGACTCCGGACCTGGCCGCGATGCTGCGTGACGCGATGCGCGCGGGCAGGAGCGTCGTCGTGTCCGGTGCCACCCACGCAGGCAAGACCACCTTCCTCGGTGCGCTGCTCGACTCGTGCGCCGACCGTCAGCGGATCATCACCGTCGAGGAGACCTTCGAGCTCGCGGTGCAGGGGCCGGATGTCGTGTCCTTGCAGGGGCGTCAGGCGAGTCTGGAGGGAACGGGGGAGATCACGCTGCGCAGGCTCGTGAAGGAGGCGCTGAGGATGCGACCCGATCGCCTCGTCGTCGGCGAAGTCAGAGATGCGGAGGCGCTCGATCTCGTCCTCGCACTCAACACGGGGGTGCCGGGTGCTGCGACCGTGCACGCGAACTCCGCGGCCGAGGCGCTCGACAAGCTCACGCTTCTGCCGCTCCTCGCGGGACGGAACATCGATCGATCGTTCATCGCGCCGGCCCTCGCCGGCGCGGTTGATCTCGTGGTGCACTGCGTGCGTGACGACACCGGAGTGCGACGGGTGCACGAGGTCATCGCGCCGACGGGCGCGGTGGTCGACGGCCGGATCATCACGCGAACCGTGTACATTCGCGGCGACGAGGCGTCCACTGAACAGACGGCGTGGCGTCGCGGAGGCACTCTGTGACGGTCCTGCTCGGTGCGATGCTCGCCGCAGGTCTGCTGCTGTGCGCATCGCCGTGGCTCTGGCCTCCGCCTCAAGATGGAGGAAGGGTCCGGCACCGCGGCCGTCTGACTCGCCTTCTCGAAGAGGGCGGCATGGCGTCTGTCAGCCCGCGCACGCTCCTGCTGGTGATGCTGACGGTCGCGCTCGCCGCCGCTTCCTCTGCCTGGCTCTTCACAGCCATCCCGGTCCTCGCGGGCTTGGCAGGCGCGACCGCGGCCGTCGTGCCGATCGTCTTCGTGCGTTCCCGACGGCTCCGGCTGCGCAGACTTCGTCGCCAGCTCTGGCCCGACGTCTGTGACCTGCTGATCGCATCCATCCGTGTCGGATTGTCACTGCCGGACGCCGTCGCGAGTCTCGCTGAGTCATCGCCGACGATGATGCGGCCGGCCTTCGCCGTGTTCGCCAGAGACCTGCGCGCCACCGGCCGCTTCGAGACGAGCCTCGACCGGCTGAAGGCGGCGTTGGCTGATCCCATCGCCGATCGGATCATCGAGACGCTCCGTATGGCGCGACAGGTCGGCGGCACCGAGCTCACAGGCGTCCTCCGCGCGCTGTCGTCGTCGGTGCGCGCAGACGCCGTGCTGCGCGGCGAGGTCGAAGCCAGACAGTCATGGATCCGAGGCGCTGCCGTGCTCGGTGCCGTCGCGCCGTGGGTGATCCTCGGCCTGCTGGTGCTGCGCCCTGAGGGCGCGGCCGCCTACGGCACCGGTGAAGGGATGCTGGTGATCTGCGCGGGAGCTGCCGTGTCGGTGATCGCCTATCGCTTGATGATCCGTATCGGTCGGCTCCCCGAGCCGGGGCGGTGGTTCGGGTGAACCCGATGTCCGCGATCGCTGTCGCCGTGCTCGGCGGCGGAACACTCGGCATGGGGTTGCTCTGCATACTCGCGTCGCTTCCACGGTGGTCGGCAGCGCCGCTGGCTCTGCGCATCGCGCCCTATGTGCGCGATGCGGTCGCCGATGAAGACCTGCCCGGAAACGCGCTCCCGCGAGTCGGCGTGCTCTCCGCGGGTGACCGCGCATTCTGGCTTCGGTCACGTGTGCTCTTCGAACGCCTTGTGGGCGGCGGCGACGCTCTACATCAGAGGATCGAGCAGGCGGGGATTCCTCTGGAGCAGGGGGCCTTCCGCGGGCGTCAGCTCGGCTGGGTGCTCGTCGGCATCGTCATCGGCTCGATCGCTGTCATCGTGTTCGCCATCACGGGCCGGATGAGCCCGCCGATCGCCCTGCTGCCCGGGATCCTCGGAGCCGCAGCGGGGTTCGCATACGACATGCGGCTCACGGCTCGCGTCGCTTCGCGTCGCGCCCGGTTGACCGACGAGCTGCCGACCACTCTCGAGTTCCTCGCGCTGTGCCTGTCGGCGGGTGAAGGCTTCCTGGACTCGCTGCGTCGGGTGGCCGCGGTCGGCTCCGGCGAACTGACCGGTGAGTTCCGCCGCGTGGTGCTCGCTGTCGGCACGGGGTCGCCGCTCGCCGACGCGCTCACGGAGATGGCCGCGCGACTGCAGCTTCCGGGGCTCTCCCGTGCGATCGACCAGGTGACCGCCGCGCTCGAGCATGGCGCGCCGCTCTCGGCCGTCCTGCATGCGCAGGCGGGGGACGCTCGCGAGGACGCCAAGCGGGTCCTCATCGAACAGGCCGGTCGGAAGGAGATCCTGATGCTCCTCCCGCTCGTCTTCCTGATCCTCCCGCTGTCCGTGCTCTTCGCCATCTACCCCGGTCTCTTCATCCTGCGACTCGGCATCGGCTGAGCGACCACGAAAGGACGACATGCACACCTCTCGACCACTGGGCACCACCAGGGTTGCCTCGCTCACCCCCGATCTCATGGACGATCTCGTCGGCGACGAATCGGGGGACGTACCCGGATGGGTGCTGGTCACACTGATGACAGCCGGTCTGGTGGTGCTCATCTGGGCGGTCGCCGGCCCGGCGCTCAGCGCACTGTTCGAGCAGGCCATCCAACGCGTCTCCGGTCTCTGACAGCGCTCCCTGATGACCGTCGATCCACCGCGGCGCTTTCTCGGCGATGAACGCGGATCGAGTCCCGTGGAGTTCGTGCTCGTGGGCACGCTCCTCACCCTTCTCACTCTCGCTGTCATGCAGCTCGCGCTCGGCGTCTACGTGCGCAATGTCGTGCACGACGCGGCGGTCGAAGGGGCCTACTACGCGGCCCTGGCAGACACGCCCATGGAACAGGGCGTGGAGCGCGCCCGCGCGGCGATCACCCTCGCGGTCGGGGCCGAGTACGCCCACGATGTGACGGCCGTTCGATCGACGGCACTGGATCGCGCGACGATCGAGGTGCGCGTCCGAACGACGCTCCCCGTGATCGGGCTGCTCGGGGTGCCCTTCGCGTTGGAGGTGCAGGCGCATGCGCCGGAAGAGTCCTTCGATGATCGATGACGAGGGTTCGGCGGCACTCGAATTCATCACGGTGGGCGTCATCCTGCTTGTGCCGTTGGTCTACCTGATCATCGCGCTGGGCGCGATTCAGGAGCAGACACTGGGAGTCGGGGCGGCCGCGCGCCACGTCGCGCGCACGATCGTGCTCGCACCGGATGCCGCCACTGCAGCAGTGCGGAGTGAGCTCGTGCTCGCCGACGTCACCGATCAGTACGGCATCGATGAGGAATCGACCGAGGTGTCTGTGGCGTGCGTGCCCGTCGGGACGGAGTGTCCGTCGGCAGGCGCCGTCGTGACCGTCACGGTCACGACGTCGGTGTCCCTGCCACTGATGCCGGCGGTCTTCGGATCGGACTCGGCGGCCGCGATCCGAGTCGAGGGGTCGGCGGTCCAGAAGGTCTCTCGCCTGTGGGGCACGGGATGAGAGGGGCGGGTGACGACGGAAGCGTGCTGCTGCTGACGCTCGGCTATGCCCTGCTGGCGCTCGCACTCATCTTCGTGAGCGTCTGCGCAACCGACCTCTACATCTCGCAGAAGCGGCTGGATGCGATCGCTGACGCCGCAGCGCTCGCCGGAGCGGACGGCTTCACCCTGGCTGTGGACGGAACGACGGCACGGGCGGACCTCACCGATCAGGGGGTCAGAGAGCAGGTCGACGCACTGCTCGCCGCGCTGCCGTCACCCGTGGACCTCGATTCAGCGTCGAGCCCCGACGGGCACTCAGCACGCGTGACCGTCTCGACCCTGTGGCATCCGCCGCTCGTGTCACTGTTCGTGACGGACGGGGTGCGCCTCGAGGCGACGGGGACGAGTCGCACCGCTCTGGGGTGATCGTTCGCTCGGGTCGACCTGCACGAGGGCGACCTCCGCCGGATGCGACGTCAGCTCACCAGACGATCGCGCAGTCGTCGCACCCGCCCGGCGAAGCCCTGCGGCACCTGCGACGGCAGCGCGTCGATCGCCCACCAGCGCACGTCCTCCGACTCGTCGCTCACGATCAGGTCGGCATCGTCGCTGACGACGACGCCGATCCCGATGTCGAGATGGGATGCGCACCGACCGAACGCCGAGGACAGCGCGTGATGATCGAGGTCGTACACGAGCGGCTCCGCGCTGGCGGAGACGTCCACACCGGTCTCCTCCCGCAGCTCGCGCAGAGCGGCATCCGCCACAGAGGTGTCGTCGGGTTCGAGATGTCCGCCTGGCTGCACCCAGAACTGCCCCTTGGCGTGGAAGACGAGCAGCGTGCGAGTGAGTGAGCGGTCGAACACGAGCGCCGAAGCGGTCGCGTGATCGGGACCGTCGTCGCGGGAGACCGGCCCATGATCGTCGGCGAAGAACGTCGCGAAGTCGGCCGCGGCATCGCGCTCGTCATCCGTCGACGACGGAGCCGCGACGACCAGGCGGCGCACGTCTGCGCGGAGGGCAGCGGTCATGACTCCTCCTGTGTGCTGCGCGGAACGAAACGCGGGATCCAGCGGATGAACCCACCAGCGCCGATCAGGCCGATCGCACCCATCGCCGCTGCGGCGATCGGCAGTGACGCGATCGCGACGATCGCCGACACCAGCAGCGGAGCGGCCGCTCCGCCGGCATCCGTCAGCGTGCGCCACGAGCCGAGGAACGCGGCGGGCTCCTCCTTCGGGGCGACGTCGGCACCCAGAGTGAGCAGAATGCCGCTCGAGAGCCCGTTGCCCACCCCGAGCACGGCGGCGAACATGCCGAACCACAGGACCGCGGCTTCCAGGTCGTGCGTGAAGGAGAGGGCGAGGAACCCCGCGCCCATCAGCACCATCGCCGGCATAGCCGCCCACAGACGCCCGAACCTGTCCATCACCTGGCCGCTGGCGTAGAACAGGGCGAAGTCGATCGCTCCCGAGATTCCGACGACGAGGGCGATGGTCGAGGCGTCGAGTCCGAGTGAGAGTCCCCACAGGGGAAGCACGACCTGACGTGCCGATCGCACCGCGGACAGCGACGCGGCGGCGAGTCCCAGTCGTCCGAGCACGCTGCGCTGCTGCCACATCGTGCGGAAGATGCCCGCGCGCGCGGTCGTCGGAATCGAGCCCGTGACCGGTTCGCCGGAATCATCCGCGAGTGCGGCGGTGCGCACAGGGGTCGTCGGGGCGATCGTCTTCTCGGGATCGGGGCCCAGCAGCACGAGCAGCACCATCACGACGAGACAGCCCAGGAAGAACCAGATCGCGGCTGATTCCGAACCGAACAGCTGCAGGAGCCCAGCGGCGACGAACGGCCCGATGAAGATTCCGAGGCGGAAGCTGCCACCGAGGAGCGAGAGCGCGCGAGCACGGAACGCGAGGGGAACCCTCGTCGTCATGAACGCATGACGCGCCAGGCCGAAGGCGGCCGCGCAGAACCCCAGGAGGAACACGGAGGCGGCCAGCACGCCCAGCGAGGGGGCGAACACCATTCCGACGCCGGCGAGGATCGCTATCGCACCCGCGATCACCATCGTGAAGCGCTCGCCGATGCGCGCGACGGCCCAGCCCGCAGGAAGGTTGCCGCACAGCTGACCCACGACGAGGGCGGATGCCACCAGGGCGGCGAAGGCGACGTCGGCGCCCATCCGCGCAGCGATCACCGGGATAAGAGGGATCACCGCGCCTTCACCGAGCGAGAACAGCACGGTCGGGAGGTACACCATCGGTCCGAATCGCCTGAGGACCGTGGATGCGCTGCTCACCCGTTTCACGCTACTCCCGTTCGAACGCCGTCCCCGCCCGCAGGGGCGGCACGTTAGGCTGGACGCGACATGCTCGAACTCGATCTCTCCGCCGACATCCAGGCCCTGCGACTCACCTACGGTGACATCCGCGAGGTCATCGATGTCGAGACCCTCCGCTCCGACATCGCGCGCCTCAGCGAGGAAGCCGGCGTGCCGGACCTCTGGGACGACCCCGAACGCGCCCAGAAGGTGACCAGTGCTCTGAGCCACCGCCAGTCGGCGCTCGCCAGAGTCGAGGGCATCGGTCGTCGGCTCGACGATCTCGAGGTTCTCGTCGACCTGGCGAACGAGATGGGCGACGAGGACTCCGCGGTCGAAGCACGCGCCGAGCTCAACGCGCTCACCGAGATCATCAATCAGCTCGAGGTGCAGACGCTGATGGACGGCGAGTACGACGAGCGCTCCGCCATCATCACGATCCGCTCGGGTGCAGGCGGCGACGACGCCACCGACTTCGCCGAGATGCTCATGCGCATGTACCTGCGGTGGGCCGAACGCCACAAGTATCCCGTCAAGGTTCTCGACACCTCGTACGCCGAGGGTGCCGGCATCAAGTCGGCGACGTTCGAGATCGACGCTCCCTACGCATTCGGAACGGTGTCGGTCGAGGCAGGGACGCACCGCCTCGCCCGTATCAGCCCGTTCGGCTCGGCGGACAAGCGGCAGACGTCCTTCGCCGCCGTCGAGGTCATCCCTCTCATGGAGGAGGCGACCGAGGTCGACATCCCCGAGAACGACATCCGAGTCGACGTCTTCCGCTCGTCGGGTCCCGGCGGGCAGTCCGTCAACACCACCGACTCCGCCGTGCGCCTGACTCACCTTCCGACCGGCATCGTCGTCTCGATGCAGAACGAGAAGTCGCAGATCCAGAACCGTGCTGCCGCGATGCGCGTGCTTCAGACCCGACTCCTGCTGCTGCAGAAGGAGGAGGAAGCCGCGAAGAAGAAGGAGCTCGCCGGAAACATCACGGCGAGCTGGGGCGACCAGATGCGCTCGTACTTCCTCTACGGTCAGCAGCTCGTGAAGGACCTCCGCACCGGACACGAATCGGGCAACCCGGCTGCCGTGTTCGACGGCGATCTCGACGGGTTCATCTCGGCCGGCATCCGCTGGCGCAAGCGCAAAGACGAGGACTGAGCGACGCTCGTCTCAGCGGTCGGCGCCTTCGAGGGTGCCCGTGATCTCGTCGTAGCTGATCACGATGCACTGGACTGCGCGGTCGTTCATCCGCTTCCATGACGACTCAGTCGGCACGAACCAGTAGTTGTCGAGCTCCGAATCGGCGTAGGGGATGCCGACGAACTCCTCGAAAGCGACGTCGCACTTCTCGGCGGCGATGGTCTGCAGTTCGTCGTCCCCGGGGAATTCGCCCTCTGGCACATCGAAGATGAAATAGACCTCGTCGGTGTGCGGCGCGTCACACGGAACGATCGGAAGCTCGTACACCTCTTCCTCCCATTCGATGAGCGGAATGCAGTGACCGACCTCGAGTTCGTTGACCGTCACGGTCTCGGTTCCCGCGCTGCCGGGAGAGCCTTCGGCGGTGTCGTCGGGTTCTGTGCTCTGGGTCGCCTGAGGGGTCGAGGTGGACGCCGGCACGATCGACGACAGCCCCGAGGCGCCCAGGGTCAGCAGCATCATGGCGATCGCGACGACACCACCCAGCACGGCCACCGCGATGCCCACCGCTCCCGGCCACTTCGCACCCCGGAGGAACAGGGAGATCAGCGAGAGCACGAATCCGATCCCGAGCAGAACCCCACCAGCCATCGAGATCGGCGGGATGCACGAGAGGACCACTCCGAGCGCGGCCATGCCGAGACCGATGATGCCGAGCACAGAGACCTTCGTGTTCGCCTTCGGAGGCACAGGGCCGTACGACCCGAACCCTGCCGTCGCATCGGGGGAGGCGACGACGCCTGCCGAGGTCGCGGGCATCGACGCGCGCCCGTACTGCGGCACCTCTGCGGAGGCCCCGGGGGAGGGATTCGACGACTGCCAGGCATAGGGCGGTTCGAAGATCGGGTCCGCCGATGCGGCGACCGTGGGCTCCTCCGTGGCATGCTGGCCGTGCTCCTGTGGCGTGTTCGCCACGGACGACGTCTCGGTGGTCACGGTGTGCTCAGTCCAGACTGCGCCGTCCCACCAGCGCTGCCGGCCCGCTCCGTCGTCGTACCACCCTGCCGGGACCGTCATGATCGCCGTTCCGCTCGGGTCTCAGCCGGCCGACGGAGCGACGTCGATGCGCGCGATGTCGCGTCCGGCCTCGTCAGTGACGACGAAGACGTAGGACTCGCTCTGGGCGATGTCGAAGGTGATCGGGCCGCTGACCGTCTGCCCCGGGTCGAGGAGCTCGTTCGGTGCGCCCGTCACGAAGAAGTCGACCTGACCCTCGACTCCCTCTGCCGTCTCCAGAGAGGTGAACAGCGGGTTCGCGGCCGTCGTGCCCTCGACACCGGTCCACGTCGTCTCGAGGGTCACGTAACCGCCGTTGGTCGAGGGGACGCTCGAGCCGTCGCTGGTCGCCCAGCGCGCCTCGGTGACAGTGATCTCGCCGCTCCCGCCCAGGAAGGTGAGTGCGACGGTGTCGCCGATCGTGCCCTCTTCGACCTGCGCGGACCCCGTGCCGTCGTCGGTCGTGCCGTCGTCGATTCCGGTGTCGGAATCGCTCGACGGCGGCGCGGACGGCAGATCGCGCACGGCCTCGGACACCGTCGCGAAGACGATGACGAAGAACATGACGACCGCGATGATCGCGCCGATGATCGAGAGGATGAGTCCGGAGATGCCGGGCCACTTCCTGCCCTTGAGGAAGAGCGAGATGAGCGAGACGATGAAGCCCACGCCGAGCAGGAGCCATCCGAGCCAGAAGATCACCGGGATGCACGACAGGATCGTTCCGAGCGCCGCGAGTCCGAGCCCGACGAGCCCGAGGACCGACGGGCGGGCCGGAGCCACCGGGGTCGTGGCGCCGTATGCGGGCGGGTATCCGGCGGGCGCACCGTACTGCTGTCCGGCGGGAGCGTACGCGGCGGCGCCGGGGTACGAGGGTGAGGGTGCCGCCGAACCCGGGTATGCGGGCGCGGCGGGGTACTCCTGGGGATACGAGGGGGCTGCGGTGCCCGGGTAGGAGGGTGCACCACCTTCGGAGGGACCCGCGGTGTTCGCATACGGGGGCACAATGTCGTCGGTCGGCGTCGGGGACTCCGGAGAGGTGGAACCCTGCTCATGCGTGGTGCCGGCCTCGTCGACAGGGGCATCGGTCACGGTCGCGCCGTATGAGGGCGCGGCGCCCGCGTCCTGGTGGGCGGACGGCTCGGCCGGAGTCTCCGCGTCGGCGCGGGAGTCGGAGGGTGCGGGCGTGTTCCACGACTGGCTCTCGACCGCGGCGACCGACTCGATCGCAGCGGCCGTCTCCGCGGCTGCTGCCGAATCGGGAATCGCGTCGGACGAGGAGTGGCCCGATACGTCAGCCGACTCGGAACCCCGGTCCGTGGTCGCTTCGCCGGTCAGACCGCCGGCCGACTCGCCTGCTGCAGACGGGGCGGATTCCACGATGGGGGCGAAGTGCTCGGTCCACTGGGTGCCGTCCCACCACCGCTGACGCCCGGATCCGTCGTCATACCAGCCTGCAGGCGTCGTCATGGTTCCCCCTCGGAGTATCGTCCATGCTGACGGCACGGATCGGCACCTCCATGTATAGCAGTGGAGTGCGACACGCAGGGGGTCGAGCGGGGTGTCGCTCGCAGGCAGACGAGGGTGCGCGCTTAGGCTCGAACCGCCATGATTCGGTTCGAGAACGTCACGAAACGCTATCGCGGGACCTCGCGGCCCGCTCTGTCCGATGTCGACTTCGAAGTGCAGCGCGGGGAGTTCGTCTTCCTCGTCGGCGCGTCGGGGTCGGGCAAGTCGTCCTGTCTGCGACTCATCCTCCGCGAGGACGTGCCGACGACGGGTCGAGTCGCCGTGCTCGGCCGCGATCTGCGTTCGCTTGCGAACCGGAAGGTGCCGTACTTCCGCCGCCACATCGGATCCGTGTTCCAGGACTTCCGACTGCTGCCGTCGAAGACCGTCTATCAGAACGTCGCCTTCACGCTGCAGGTGACCGGCTCGTCGCGCGGCTTCATCCAGCAGGCGGTGCCCGAGGCGCTCGCGCTGGTCGGACTCGACGGGAAGCAGAAGCGGATGCCGCACGAGCTCTCCGGCGGCGAGCAGCAGCGCGTCGCGATCGCACGGGCGCTCGTGAATCGCCCCCAGGTCCTGCTCGCGGACGAGCCGACCGGAAACCTCGACCCGGCGACGTCGGTCGACATCATGCAGCTCCTCGCCAGGATCAATGCCGGAGGCACCACCGTGCTGATGGCCACGCACGAGGCGGGCTTCGTCGACCAGATGCAGCGTCGGGTCATCGAACTTCGCGATGGCGAGATGGTGCGAGACGAGGTGCACGGCGGCTACGGAGACACGTCGAACATCCCGCGTCTGGTTCCCGAGGAGGTGCGCGGTGCCGCCGCGGCCGCTGCACTCACTGCTGTGCAGGAGGTGCAGCGCCAGACCGCCGACCTCTCGCTGGTCCGCGCCGCGCTCGCTGAGGAGCTCAGCGCGCAGCGCAAGGCGGAATCGGCGTCCGCAGACGCCGTCCCGACCGCATCCGAGACTCCCGAGGCTCAGGCGGCGCCGATCGAGCCGCCGGTGATAGACGAGCAGCCGGCGGTCGCCCTCGCGGCGCGGACGCATCCCATCGTGCTGCCGCAGGTCGACGTCGCCGAGCTCGGCGTGGCCGATCGACTCGGTCTGTCCGACGACGGCACGGAAGAAGTGGGGCCGACGTCGTGAGAATCGGACTCATCCTCGCGGAGGCCCTCGGAGGGCTTCGTCGCAACATCTCGATGGTCATCTCCGTCGTGCTCGTGACATTCGTCTCGCTGACCTTCGTCGGCGCCGCGATCCTGATGCAGGCGCAGATCGGCACGATGCGCGGCTATTGGACCGAGCGGGCGCAGGTCGCCGTCTACATGTGCTCCGACATCTCGGAGCAGGACACCTGCGTCGACGGCGGCGCCTCGGAGGAGCAGGTCGACGCCGTGCGAGCACAGCTCGACGGCGAGGCGCTCGCTCCTCTCATCAGCGAGGTCAGCTTCGATTCCAAGGAAGACACGTACGCCAAGCTCGTCGATCAGCTCGGCGAGGACCAGGCGAGCGTGATCTCGCCCGAGCAGGCGTTCGAGGTCTTCTTCGTCACCATGAAGGATCCCGGCCAGTCGCAGGTCATCTCCGAGGCGTTCAACGGTGTCGCGGGGGTGGAGCAGGTCCAGGATCAGCTCCAGTACCTCGAACCCCTGTTCTCCGCCTTGACGGTCGCGACCTACATCGCGGTCGGTATCGCAGCGCTCATGCTGATCGCCGCCATCCTCTTGATCGGCACGACCATCAGGCTCTCCGCGTACGCCAGACGCAAGGAGATCGGGATCATGCGCCTGGTGGGGGCGTCCAACCGCTTCATCCAGACGCCGTTCGTCCTGGAGGGCGTCTTCGCTGCCTTCCTCGGCTCGGCCCTCGCAAGCGCGGCCGTCGTCGCCGGCGTCCACTTCGGCGTCGACGGCTACCTCCGAGGACGCGTGCCGTTCATCACGACCTGGGTGTCGATGCGGGACGCTGCCGTCGTCGTCCCGGTGCTGATCGGCATCGGCGTCGTGCTCGCCGCGCTGTCGGCGGGTTTCGCGATCCGTCGCTGGCTTCGCACCTGACCCGCGCGCCGGTATAGACTGACAGGCTGTCGTGCGCCCGTGACGGGCACCGGAACCATTGCGCGACGCGGATCAGGAGAGAATCATGCCCAGGGAACGCGGGGAGAAGGTCGTCGCGACCAATCGTCGCGCACGTCACGACTACAACATCGAGAAGTCGTACGAGGCGGGGATGGTGCTCACCGGCACCGAGGTGAAGTCACTGCGCCAGGGGCGCGCGAACCTGAGCGACGGATATGCGTTCGTCAAGGGGAACGAGGTCTTTCTCGACTCGGTGCACATCCCGGAGTACTCGCAGGGCCACTGGACCAACCATTCGGCGAAGCGCGTCCGCAAGCTGCTGCTGCACCGTGAGGAGATCGCGAAGCTGCAGCACGCGGTCTCCGCCGGCGGCTACACGCTGATCCCGCTGAAGCTGTACTTCTCCGACGGTCGCGCCAAGGTCGAGATCGCTCTCGCCAAGGGAAAGCGCGAGTTCGACAAGCGCCAGACCCTCCGCGAGCGTCAGGACACCCGCGAAGCCGAGCGCGCGATGCGTCTGCGCAACCGCGTGGGGGAGTGATCAGCGCGCGGGCGTGAATCCGAACACGCGTCCGAGGAAAGCGAGCTCCCTCTCGAGGGCGTCGATGATCGTCTCGCTCGACCGGAAGCCATGGCCCTCGCCCGGGTACAGCACGTACTCGTGCTCCACACCACTCGTCGCCAGCGCATCGCGGATCGCCTCGGACTGTGCCGGTGGCACGACACGGTCGTCCGCACCCTGCATCAGCAGCACCGGCACGTCGATCCGGTCGGCGTGTGTCAGGGGCGAACGCGCGACGTAGAGTGCCTCCGCCTCGGGCAGCGGACCCACCAGCCCCTCGACGTAGTGCGCCTCGAAATCGTGGGAGTGCGCGCTCAGCATCCGCAGGTCGACCACTCCGTATCGGCTGATCCCCGCGGCGAACGTCCCTCCCCGCACCAGCGACGAGAGCACCGTCCAACCGCCCGCCGACCCGCCTCTGATCGCGATGCGGGCGGGATCCGCGAGCCCGGCATCGGCGAGGCCGCGGGCCGCTGCGATCACGTCGTCGACGTCGACCACGCCCCATCCGCCGTCCAGCCGTTCGCGGTACGCACGGCCGTAGCCCGTCGATCCGCCGTAATTGACGTCGAGCACGCCGATGCCGCGGCTCGTCCAGAACGCGACGGCGGCGGACGCCGCGCCGGTCACATGCGCGGTCGGGCCGCCGTGGACGAGCACGATGTAGGGCGGGAGCTCGTCATCCGCGGCCGGAGCGTGGGCCGAGGGATTCGTCGGCGGGTACGCGAAGGCATGGACGGGCCCGTGCGAGCCGTCGACCAGGACCTCGGATGCGGGCGGCATCCACGCAGGATCGGTCGGCGCAGCTCCCGCGACGGCCTCGACGCGACCCGTGTCGACGTCGACGCACCAGACCCCGGGTTCTGTCGTCGAGCTGTTTCCGGAGAGCAGCACGCGGGAGCCCGCGACATCGTCGACACTCACGTGGCCGTCTGCGGGGAGGGGAATGCGGTGGGCGCTGCCGTCGGGGTCGATGACGACGACCCGGTCGCGACCGTTCGTGCGCACAGCCACGACGCGACCGTCGGCGAGCGGGCGGTACCAGCGATTGCCGAGCACCCAGAGGCCGTATCCCGTGTCGGCGTCGTCGTCGATGATCTGCTCCGCCGTGCCGACCGCCTGGGCTCCGCTGACACGCTGTCGGTGCAGAGCCCAGCGGCCCGAGGGATCGTCGGAGTACACGATCTCGTCGTCAGCCGTCCACTCGGGCTGCAGCGCGGCGCGAGTGGACAGCTCTGTGCGCGCGGTGCCGTCCGAGATCACCAACGACGCTCGCTGCCACGGCATCCGATCGCCGGACCACTCGACCCAGGCGGCACGAGAACCGTCGGGAGACAGTGCCGGATGAGCGTAGAACGACTCGCCTTCGACGAGGGTCTTCAACAGCGCAGGCCGGTCGGATGCCGACCCGTCGGTCGGGATCTCGACGATGGCGCGTCGGTGAGGGGAGGCGGACAGGTCCTCCCGCACGGCGAACAGGCGGCCGCTCTGCAGACGCAGACCGCCGTGCGCCGGGCCCGGGGGTGTCAGAGGAACGGGGACACCGCCGCGGGGCATGCGGTGCACGCGCTGATCCTTGGCATCGACGAAGTACAGCGTGCCGTCGGCATCCGCGGTCCACGCCCCGCCGCCGTACTCGTGGACGCGAGACCGAGCGCTCCATGGCGCGGGAAGGATCTCGGCACCCGTCGAACTTCGCACGGTCAGGCGACCGCACTCGGCAGGGATCGACTCACCCCACCAGATCTCGTCAGCCACGAAGGCGCTGCCATCGATCCGCGGAGACGACGCGGCGATCCGGTCGGGGGTGAACGGAGAGGTCCAGGTACCGAACGGCGACGACATGGTTCGAGCCTATGGTGCGTCGACGCCCGCCGTCACCGGCAGGGCGGGAGGGGAGTCAGACCGCGCGCAGCACGGCGACGATCTTGCCGAGGATGACGGACTCGTCGCCGAGGATCGGCTCGAATGCGGAGTTGCGAGGCAGCAGCCAGGTGTGGCCGTCGCGTCGACGGAGAACCTTCACCGTCGCCTCGCCGTCGAGCATGGCGGCGACGATCTCACCGTTCTCGGCGCTGCTCTGCGACCGCACCACGACCCAGTCGCCGTCGCAGATCGCCGCATCGATCATCGATTCGCCGGACACCTTGAGCATGAACAGGTCGCCCTTGCCGACGAGCTGCCGGGGGAGCGGGAAGATCTCCTCGACCTGCTGGTCGGCGGTGATCGGGACACCTGCGGCGATGCGGCCGACGAGCGGCACGAGCGCCGCGTCTCCCACGGGGGTCGCCACATCGGCGGGATTCTCTCCGCTGGTGCCGGGGAGGTCGATGAGCACTTCCATGGCACGGGTCTTGCCGGGGTCGCGTCGCAGATATCCGCTCAGCTCGAGCTGGCCGAGCTGGTGGGTCACGCTGGACAGCGACTTGAGGCCCACGGCGTCGCCGATCTCTCTCATGCTCGGCGGGTACCCGTGACGGCTGATCGACGTCTGGATGACCTCGAGGATCGCCATCTGCTTGGGACTCAGGCTCTTGCGGCGACGGGTGCGCGGGACGTCGGCGTCGGGGGCGGAGATGTCGCTCATGGTGCTCCTCAGGTGTGCGATTCCGGCGTCTCAGTTCGAATGTCGGAGGCCCGTGGTGGGGTGTTGACATCGAAACCGTATCCGAGAATCGCGCCGAAGTGGAAGATCTGTTCGAGCGTGTCGGCCGATTCCCGGACTTCTGTTTCGAAGAACGCTTGACAGATGTTCGAATTCGAAGATAACTTCGGAACGTAGCTTCGCATTCACGGCTCCCGGCCGAGGCGCGAATGCGAACGCTACGCCAACTTCACCGCCCACGCGGTAGATGCAGAGGAGCACGACATGAGCACCATCACCTTCAGCAGTGCAGCAGTCCTTCCGGCTCGTCCGGCGACGCGGCTCAAGCTGACGGCGCGCGGTCGACGTGTCGTTCTCGCTGTCGCGGCCGTGCCGCTCGCAGCCGGGATCGCATTCGCCGCACTCAGCGGCGGCAGTGCGATGGCCTCAGGCGAACAGACCGCCACGGCATCGTTCGCGACGGTGACGGTGATGCCCGGCGACACGCTGTGGTCGATCGCTGAGAGCGTGGCCCCCGGCGCGGATCCGCGCGACGTGATCGGCGACATCACGCGTCTGAACCTGCTGCGCGGCGGCGAGCTGCAGATCGGCCAGGAGCTGGCGATTCCGGCGCAGTATTCGGAATGAACCCGTGAGGGCCGTTCGATCGAGCGGTGCGGCGCGGAAGCGCGTTCACACTCCGTCACCACGAGCGTCTGTGTAGCGAAGGCGGCCTACCATGGGAAGGGTGACTGCATCACTCGCCGACCTCCCTCTTCGCGACGACCTCCGAGGGCTCACGCCCTATGGAGCGCCGCAAGCGCCTCTTCCGATCGCACTCAACGTCAACGAGAACACGCATCCGGTTCCCGACGCGGTCGCCAGTGACATCCTGGACGACATCGCGGTCGCGCTCCGCGATGTCAACCGCTACCCGGATCGCGAGTTCACCACGCTCCGGGAAGGGTTCGCGGAGTACCTCGGTCATGGTCTCGAACCGGCTCAGATCTGGGCGGGCAACGGGTCGAACGAGGTCCTTCAGCACATTCTGCAGGCGTTCGGAGGGCCGGGCCGCACGGCGTTCAGCTTCGCCCCGACCTACTCGATGTATCCGCTGATCTCGAAGGGCACCGGAGCGCGTTGGGTCGCCGGCACCAGGCAGCCCGATTACACGATCACCCCCGAAGAGGCGGCAGCGCAGGTGCGAGATGTCGATCCTGACGTCATCCTGCTGTGCTCGCCGAACAATCCGACAGGCACGCCGCTGGGCCTCGACGTCGTCGAAGCCGTGTACGAGGCGTCGAACGGAATCGTCGTCGTCGACGAGGCGTACCAGGAGTTCGCGCCGCACGACGCGGCATCGGCTCTGACCCTTCTCGAGGGACGACCGCGGCTCGCCGTCTCCCGCACGATGAGCAAGGCCTTCGCCTTCGCGGGTGCCCGCGTGGGGTACCTCGCCGCGGATCCTGCCTTCATCGACGCTCTGCGGCTCGTGCGCCTGCCGTACCACCTCAGCGCTCTCACGCAGGCCGCAGCCGTCGCCGCTCTGCGCAACTCCGACGTGATGCTCGGCATGGTCGAGGAGATCGTCGAGCAGCGGGATCGCATCTCCGCGACACTCGAGGCGCTGGGGTACACCCCGCATGAGTCCTGGTCGAACTTCGTCCTGTTCGGGGGTGTCGCAGAGCCCCAGAAGGTCTGGCAGCAGCTCTATGAGCAGGGTGTTCTCATCCGCGACGTCGGGATACCCGGGCACCTCCGCGTCACCGCGGGCACCGAGGCGGAGACCACGGCATTCCTCGATGCCCTCGCCTCGATAGGATCGGCTTCATGAGCAGCCCCGCCCAGACCCCGCGCACCGCCACGCGTGTGCGCAGCACGTCGGAGTCCACCGTCGAGCTCGAGCTGAACCTCGACGGCACCGGTGCGAGCCGTATCGACACGTCGGTGCCGTTCTTCGATCACATGCTGACGGCTTTCGCGAAGCACTCGCTCACGGACCTCACGGTGCGCGCCTCGGGGGACACGCAGATCGACGCACACCACACCGTGGAGGACATCTCGATCGTTCTCGGTCAGGCCATCCGTGAGGCGCTGGGCGACAAGTCCGGCATCTCGCGATACGGCGACGCTCTCGTGCCGCTCGACGAGGCGCTCGCTCAGGCTGTCGTGGACATCTCGGGGCGTCCCTATCTCGTTCACACGGGGGAGCCTGTCGGTTTCGAGCACCACCTCATCGGCGGCCACTTCACCGGTTCGCTCGTGCGCCACACGTTCGAGGCCATCACCTTCAACGCGGGACTCACGGTGCACGTACGCGTTCTCGGTGGCCGCGACCCCCACCACATCGCCGAAGCCGAGTACAAGGCATTCGCTCGGGCGTTCCGCCAGGCCAAGGCCCTCGACCCCCTGGTCGACGGCATCCCGTCGACGAAGGGCGCACTGTGAGCAGGGCTCCCCGGGTCGCCGTCTTCGATTACGAATCCGGCAACGTCCACTCGGCTGTCAAGGCGCTCATCGCCGCCGGTGCTGATGCGGTGCTGACGCGCGACCGCACGGAGGCGCTCGAGGCCGACGGTCTCGTGGTGCCGGGGGTCGGCGCGTTCCAGGCCGTGCGCGATGCGCTCTACGCGCACGGCGGCGACGAGATCATCGATCGTCGGCTCGCAGGCGGGCGCCCGGTGCTCGGCATCTGCGTCGGCATGCAGGTTCTGTTCGCGCACGGTGTCGAGCGCGGGCACGATTCCGAGGGTCTCGGCGAATGGCCGGGAGCGGTCACGGAGCTCAACGCGCCGGTGCTGCCGCACATGGGGTGGAACACGGTCGAGCCGGGCGCCGAATCGGTGCTGTTCAAGGGCATCGAGAACGAACGCTTCTACTTCGTGCACTCCTATGCCGCGCAGTCGTGGGAGCTCGATGTCATCCCGCCGTTCCCTCAGCCGGTGCTCACGTGGTCGACGTACGGCGATCCGTTCCTCGCTGCGGTCGAGAACGGGCCGCTCTCCGCGACGCAGTTCCATCCCGAGAAGTCCGGAGAGGCCGGAATCCAGCTGCTCCGCAACTGGGTCGACAGCCTTCGGTCCTGACGCGCCGGCAGCCCGCTGAGCCGCCGTCGATCCGAACCGCGGACGACCGGTCCGTCGGGTCCTCTGCCGAACGGCTCAGAAGCCTCGGGCGACGGCGGCCGCGGCAGAGAGCCACGACCGCTGCGTCGGCGCCGCAAGTGCACGAAGACGGAGGTGACCGTCGACCATCTCCCGATCGAAGGGGATGCCGACGACTTCGCGCGCGAGCGGCTGATATCCGGCGATGACGTCTGCGACTTCGGCGGGGGATGCCTTCGGGTCCGCCTGGCTGACGACGACCACTGACTCGCGAGCCAACCGTGCGGATCGCTCGTCGCGGTCTTCGAGTGCCTCGAGCAGCAGCGCCCCGGCCTCGGCATGGTCATCACGTGTCGTCGTCGCCACGACGATCTGGTCGGCGAGGTCGATCATCCGCAGCCACATCGGATCGGACTCGTCGTTGCCGGAGTCGATGATGATCAGACGGTAGAACTTGGCCGCGATCGCGTGGATGGAGTCGACGTCACTGGGCCGGAGCCGATTCTCGTGGGCCAGTCGGACGGGCTTCGACCGCAGGACGTCGTACTTCTCCTGCGGCTGGTGATGCACGAAGTGCGCGAGGTCGGCTGACTGTCCCTGGGCTCCCAGCAGGCGCTGGGTCTGCGGAAGCAGTTCGAGCAGTGTGCGATCGTGCGCCCCCGTCTCGGTGCGCCAGCCGAGGGTGCCGCGGGTCTGGTTGTTGTCCCACGCGAGAACCCCGGCGCCGCCGTACTGCGCGAAGACCGCCGACAGCAGCACGGTGGCCGGTGTCTTTCCCGCCCCGCCCTTCCCGTTGACGACAGCGACGGTGCGGGGGCCCGGCCAATGGCGGCTCACCGCGTGCTCGTCGTCGCGGACGGCGCGTTCGCGAGCGCTCGGGCCGAGGGTGAACCCGACGCGGTTGAGCAGCCCGCGTCCGCCCTGACGCGCTGGCTCCTCACGGCGCTCCTCCTGAAGGAACGAGCGACGCCCCACGCCCTGCTCGCGCTGCTGACGACGCGAGGATGCCGAGGACGCCGACTCTGCAGCGGCGGCGTTGGGCGCGGACGGGGCCGAGGCGGGCACGGGCAGCGGCGGAGCGGGCGGTACGTCGGAAGACTGGGGGCGCGGCGCCGTGGCCGCCGGAACGGCGGGCCGCACGGTGCTGTCCTGAGTCGAAGAGCTCTGCTGTTCCGACCACGCGGTCGAAAGCGATCCGGTCGCAGCGGGCGCTCCGGAAGGTGCCGGCGTCGTCGGTACCGCAGGGGCTGCGGGCGATGCGGCTGAGGGCGCGGGCGGTACTGCAGGGGCGGCGGGTGGCGCAGCGGGGACCGAAGGCGGTGCGGAGATCGGCACAGCGGGGGTGGCCGGCCGCGCATCATCGGAAGGAGGAGCTGCGGCGGAGGCTGCTGCCCATGCCGCTGCGGCTCGTGTTCCCGGCGCGGGGGCGGGCTGGGGTGCCGGTCGGGGGTGCGGGGCTGTGGGCTCCGCGTCGGGTCCAGCCGGCATCTGAGCGCGCTCATCCGGAGTCTCGGGAGGCAGCGCATTCCCGCGTCGCAGGGGTCCGCCTCCTCGCGCTTCCGCATCGCGCACCATGGAACATCTCCTCACACACCGAAACAGGGGCGTCATCGAGGCTACCGCGTGGCACGGGAGGTTCTCTGCTGTCATCGTTTTGGAGCGGGCCGATACGCGGGCTAGTGTCGATTCTCGTGCCGACGAATCGGTCTCTCCATCTCACCTGAGGACGTCATGAACGACTTCGCGCAGTCTCCCGCTCTCACCCTGCTTCCCGCCGTCGATGTCGCCGGGGGCAAGGCCGTCCGCCTCACTCAGGGTGAGGCCGGCACCGAGACCAGCTACGGCGACCCGCTCGACGCCGCGGGGGAGTGGGTCGCACAGGGGGCGAAGTGGATCCATCTCGTCGACCTCGATGCCGCTTTCGGACGCGGCAGCAACGCACCGATCCTCCGCAAGGTCATCAAGCAGTTCAAGAACGTCAACGTCGAGCTGTCCGGCGGCATCCGTGACGACGCGACGCTCGAGGCGGCTCTCGAGAGCGGTGCGACCCGCATCAACCTCGGCACGGCCGCGCTGGAGAACCCCGAGTGGGCCGCCGACGTGATCAGCCGTTACGGCGAAGCGATCGCTGTCGGGCTCGACGTCCGGGGCACGACGCTGGCCGCTCGCGGGTGGACGAAGGAGGGCGGCGACCTCTGGGAGGTGCTCGAGCGCCTCGAGGATGCCGGCTGCAGCCGTTACGTCGTGACCGACGTCACCAAGGACGGGACCCTCAAGGGACCGAACCTCGAGCTGCTGCGCGAGGTCACAGCCCGCACCCCGAAGCCCGTCGTGGCATCCGGAGGCATCTCGAACCTCGATGACATCGTGGCGCTCCGCGAACTGGTGCCGCTGGGCGTCGAAGGCGCCATCGTCGGCAAGGCACTCTACGCCGGCGCGTTCACGCTGGCTGAGGCGCTGGATGTCGCAGGGGACTGACGACGCCGGGGACCACGGTCCCCACGACCGTCATGGGTCGCACGAGCACCCGTCCAGCGATCGGGGCGACTCGGCCGGTGTGCCCTGGGAAGGCCGCAGCTTCCAGTCGAACCCTCATGCCGCCGACGACGGATCGGCCGACCCGGTTCTGCTCGACGCGCTGCTGCGTTTTCGGGCGGGCGACGGTGCTCAGACCGAGGTCGTCGACGCGTTCCGTTCGGCGCGGGTCCTGATCCCGCTCATCGCCGAGAAGGGCGAGGAGGGCGTGGCGCCGAGCGGTCTCGCTGTCGACAAGACTCAGGAGCTCTCGATCGTGACGGTCGCGGCTCCCGACGGCCGTCGCGTGCAGCCGGTGTTCTCGTCGGTCGAGGCGATGCAGCGCTGGGACGCGACGGCCCGTCCGATCCCGGTGGAAGCCGTGCGCGCCGCTCTCGCAGCGTCGGCGGAGGAGACGGATCTGATCGTTCTCGACCCGACGTCCGACACCGAGTTCGTCCTCCGTCGTCCCGCGGTGTGGGCAGTCGCGCAGGGTCATCGGTGGGAGCCGAGTTTCCTCTCGCCCGAGGTCTTCACTGCTCTGCAGGAGAGTGTCGCGCATGAACTCGCAGTGATCGACGTCGCCGTCGCGGCCGGAGACCCGGACGCCCGTCTACGCGGACCGGAACTGATCGTCATCCTCGAGCTGGTCGACGGGCTCGAGCGCGAGGTGCTCGATGCCGTGCTCGCGCGCCTGGCGCAGCGGTGGGCGGCGGATGATCGCATCGCGGTGCTCGCCGACTCTCTCACCGTGAAGCTGCGTCGCTCGGCCTGACCGGCTCGGTGCTGCCACCGACCGGTCAGCCGCAGCGGCCGGCAGTCCCTAGTTGACCGGGCCTGTCCACTTCTCGCCCGGACCCTTGCCGATCGGGTCGGGAATGGTCGACGCCTCGCGGAACGCGAGCTGCAGCGAGCGCAGCCCGTCTCGGAGGGACCGCGCGTGCATGTCGCTGATCTCCGGTGCGCCGGCTGTGATCAGCCCGGCGAGGGCGTTGATGAGCTTGCGCGCCTCATCGAGGTCGAGCTGCTCCGCGGCGTGCGGGTCGTCGGCGAGGCCGAGCTTGACCGCCGCGGCACTCATGAGGTGGACGGCTGCGGTCGTGATGACCTCGACCGCCGGCACATCGGCGATGTCCCGCGTGGCGGAGGACGCCGCCTCCTCCTGCCGTGCCCAGCGCTCTTCGCGCTCGCGTGCAGCCTCATCCGATGCCTGGTTCGTCACTTCGCCTTGCCTTCTGTTAGACTTTGTCGGGCTCCGGAGCGTCATGCTCCGGTACGAAAGAGGATTCACTTCCCACCCGCGCTTGCCGTTCCAGGCTACCGGGTCTTGCACTCCACCGGATCGCGTCGTCAGACGGGGTCCGGCAGGCAGGGTGCGGAGCCGGCGTCTGAATGCCGGTGGGTGGGACGATTCTGATTTCGCCCGGGGTGCTGACAGCATCCTGGTGGCCGAATCCCATCGTCTAAGGAGCTACGCATCAGCGATCCCCGCACCAATGAGCGCATCCGCGTCCCCGAGGTCCGCCTCGTCGGTCCCGCGGGTGAGCAGATCGGCGTCGTCCGCATCGAGGCGGCGCTGCGCCTTGCGCAGGAAGCAGATCTCGACCTCGTCGAGGTCGCGCCCAACTCGAAGCCGCCCGTGGTCAAGATCATGGACTACGGCAAGTTCAAGTACGAAGCCGCCCAGAAGGAGAAGGAAGCTCGCCGCAACCAGGCGAACACCATCCTCAAAGAGGTCCGCTTCCGACTGAAGATCGAGGCGCACGACTACACGACGAAGCTCAAGCGCGCCGAGGGCTTCCTCAAGGCCGGCGACAAGGTGAAGGCCATGATCCTGTTCCGTGGTCGCGAGCAGTCGCGTCCCGAGCAGGGCGTCCGTCTCCTCCGCAAGTTCGCCGAGGATGTCGCCGAACTCGGAACCGTCGAGTCGAACCCGACCATCGACGGCCGCAACATGGTCATGATCGTGGCTCCGCTCAAGAGCAAGTCCGAGGCGAAGCAGGAGCAGAATGCGGTTCGCGACGCCCAGCGCGCAGCGAACAAGCAGGCCGCCCGCGAAGCCAAGACCGACGCCGACGAGCCGGCCGAGGCCGCAGCGGAGTAACTCCCGCCCCCAGACTCCCGCACCGCGGGTTGACACCGTCGCCTGAGAAGGCGCCATACGAAGGAAGAGAAGATGCCGAAGCAGAAGACCCACTCGGGTGCTAAGAAGCGCTTCAAGATCACCGGCAGCGGCAAGCTGAAGAAGCAGCAGGCCGGAATGCGCCACAACCTCGAGCACAAGTCGAGCCGTCGCACCCGCCGCCTCAACCAGGACCAGGTGCTGTCGAAGGCTGACACCAAGGTCGCGAAGAAGCTTCTCGGTCGCTGACGCGCCCGAACGCACGATAGGAACACAGGAAAATGGCAAGAGTCAAGCGGGCGGTAAACGCCCACAAGAAGCGTCGGGTCATCCTCGAGCGCGCCTCCGGCTACCGCGGTCAGCGTTCGCGCCTCTACCGCAAGGCCAAAGAGCAGGTCATCCACTCGCTGGTCTACTCGTACCGTGACCGTCGCAAGCGCAAGGGCGACTTCCGTCGTCTCTGGATCCAGCGCATCAACGCCGCTGCACGCCAGAACGGCATCACGTACAACCGCTTCATCCAGGGCCTCGGTCTCGCGGGTGTCACCGTCGACCGTCGCATGCTCGCCGACCTCGCGGTCAACGACGCAGCGACCTTCACGACGCTGGTCGAGACGGCGAAGAAGGCTCTGCCTTCCGACGTCAACGCTCCGAAGTCGGCTGCGTAAGCAGCTCTTCACCACAGAGGACGCTCTCCTTCGGGAGGGCGTCCTCTGTCGTTCGTCCGGCGTTTGCGCAGGAACGGTCCTGCCGTTCTCTAGACTGTGAACGTGCTGGAGAACCCCCGTTCGCCCCGAGTCCGTGCCGTCGCCAAGCTGACCAAGCGCAGCGCGCGCGCCGAGACAGGGCTCTACCTCCTCGAAGGTCCCCAGGCGGTTCGCGAGGCGCTGACCTACAGTCCTCAGGCGATCGTGGAGCTGTTCGCGACCCCGACCGGCTGGGAGAAGCATCCGGACATCCGCGCGAAGGCATCGGATGCCGGCATCGACGTGGAGTACGTCACGGAGTACGTGCTGAACGCGATGGCCGACACGGTCACTCCGCAGGGGCTGGTGGCCGTCGTCCGGCAGGCGCCCACGTCGGTGCGGGACATCTTCGCGGCATCCCCCCGTCTGGTGGCGATCTGCGAGGAGATCAGGGACCCGGGAAACCTCGGCACGATCATCAGGGCCGCCGATGCGGCGGGAGCCGACGCCGTCGTGCTGACGGGCCGCACGGTCGACCCCTACAACCCGAAGGTCGTGCGCGCCACGACAGGTTCGCTGTTCCATCTGCCCGTGTCCGTGGGCGCAGAGCTCTCGGATGTGGTCGAGAAGGCTCACGCCGCGGGACTCCGGATTCTGGCCGCGGACGTCAAGGGCGAGGATCTTCTTCATGCGCGGGCGGACGGAGTGCTCGCCGAGCCTACGGCGTGGCTGTTCGGCAATGAGGCGCGCGGTCTCGAGGACGAGGCGCTCGCGCAGGCCGACCAGGTGCTGAAGCTGCCGATCTTCGGCCGCGCCGAATCCTTGAACCTCGCCACGGCAGCGAGCGTCTGCCTGTACGAGAGCGCGTTCGCGCAGCGGGCGGCATCCTCGGCCTGATCTCCGGCGGACGAGCGGCCGCCCGTCCTGCTGGTAGGTTTGTCCCTGCTCGAGCGGAGAAGGGGACCCAGGGTCGATGCAGATTCTGATCGTGGAGGACGACGAGCGTGTCGCCGCTGCACTCGAGGCCTTCCTCGCGCGATCCGGGTACGCCACCGTGCGAGCCGCGGACGGAGCCTCCGCGCTGCAGGAACTGGGTGCGGACACCGAGGTGGTGCTCCTCGACCTCGGTCTGCCCGATGTCGACGGCATCGATCTCTGCCGTCGGATCCGCGCACGCTCCGAGGTGCCGATCGTGATCGTCACCGCACGCAACCAGGTCACGGAGCGCATCAGAGGGTTGCGTGCCGGCGCTGACGATTTCGTCGTCAAGCCCTACGACGTCCACGAGCTCCTCGCCCGGATCGAGGCGGTCACACGACGCTCTCGACCCGTGCGGCCGGAATCCGAGGCGCGCGTACGGCTGCAGGATGGCGAGATCGAGATCGACCTCGTCGCCAGGCAGGTGATCATCGGACGCGCTCCCATCGAACTCACTCGCAAGGAATTCGACATCGTGGCGGTGCTCGCCCGGTACCCCGGCGTCGCCGTGCCGAAGGAGAGACTCATCCGCGAGGTCTGGAACACCGACTGGCGCGGCTTCGGGCACTCGCTCGAGGTGCACGTCGGCGCGATCCGCAAGAAGGCGGGTCAGCGGCATCTGATCGAGACCGTGCGCGGTGTCGGCTATCGGTTGGCCGGGTAGCGTTCGATGCGCAGACGTCTCGTCGTCGTCTTCCTGGTGCCGCTCGTCGCGATCCTGCTGTCGTTGGGCGGCGCCACGGCGTGGAGCGCGACCCGCAGCATCCAGCAGGCCTTCTACACCGAGCAGCTCGGTGACCTCGGGTATTTCGTGACCAGCGCGCGGCAGGCGCTGCGGTCGGGCAGCGCGACGGTGATCGATGCGGAGGTCGCCCGCTTCCACGAGGTGTACGGGATCGATGTGATCGTCTTCGATCTGTCCGGTGGGGTGTGGTCAGCGCGCGACGGCGGCGGCGAAGTCCTGTCAGAGGACGATGCCGCACGGGTCGGCCTCGCGCTCTCGGGGCGCCGCGCCGAGGCGCCCGAGCCGGTGTTCCCCTGGATCGCGGCCGAGTCCTCGCTCGTCGAGCCGGTCTTCGACGACGGCGACGTGATCGGCGCCGTGATGCTCTCCGCGGACGTCGAGGCGCCACGGACCCAGATCCTGCAGCAGATTCTCGTGCTGACGGTCGTGTCGATCGTCTCGATCGGACTCGGCGTGCTCCTCGTCTTCCAACTCGCGCGGTGGGTGCTCTCTCCGGTCCGACGTCTCGATGAGGCGATGATCGCGATCGAACGCGGCGAGATGGATGCGAGAGTCGCGGAGGACACGGGGCCTCCTGAGCTACGCCGGATGACGCGCGTGTTCAACGGCATGGCGGATGAGATCGAGCGCGTCATGACGCGTCAGCAGGAGTTCGCCCTGAACGCCTCGCACGAGCTCCGCAATCCCCTCAACGCGCTGCTGCTGCGTGTCGAGCACCTCTCGACCGGTCTCGGAGCTGACTGGAAGGACGACGTCGAGGAGACGCGGGAGGAAGGGCGCCGGATGGCTCGCATCCTCGAGACGCTCCTCGGACTCGCGCGCGGCGGACGCGCCGACACGACGATCTCAGCCGTCGATCTGACGACGCTCGCCACCCGCCGCGCAGACGCCTGGAGCGAGGTCGCGTCACAGCGACGCGTCCGGATGCTCTCGACAGGAGTGGGCCCGGTGATGAGCATCACCGACCGCACGATCGTCGAGAGCGCGCTCGACGCCGTCATCGACAATGCGGTGAAGTTCTCGCCCGCCGAGTCGGCCGTCGAGGTCGACGCGCACCGCAGCGGTGGACTCTGCGTGCTGACAGTCCGCGACCACGGCCCCGGGCTGACGCGGGAGCAGGCCGCGAACGCCGCCGACCGGTTCTGGCGCAGCGACGACAGCGGCGGGGTTCCGGGGTCAGGGCTCGGCCTCGCGATAGCGACCGACCTCTTGGAATCGATCGGCGGCGAGCTGCGGGTCGATACGCCGGACGACGGCGGGCTGCTGGTGTCGCTGATGCTGCCGGACGGAGCTGAGGGATGAGCGGGCGGGCTAGCCGCCGCGCATGGTGGCGCAGAGGGGTGGCGACGGCACTCGTGCTGCTGCTCGCCGCCACGAGCAGCGCGTGCAGCGCTCGATCGACGGAGTGGAACGACTCTGCCTACGAGATCGCCGGCGGGGGATCCAACGGGGTCTATTACGCCTACGGCGACGAACTCGCTCGGGAGCTGTCGGAGTCCTTGGGCATCCGCGTGTCGGCAGCCGAGACCGCCGGGTCCGTCGACAACCTCCTGCGGGTGAGCTCGGGGGAGGCCCTCCTCGGCTTCGCGCAAGGGGATGCCGCGGCCGACGCCGTCGCCGGAGTGGGAGCGTTCGACGAGCCCATGCCGGTGCAGGCTGTCGCTCGCCTGTACGACGAGTACCTCCACGTGGTCGTACGCGCGGATTCGGACATCGCCGCCCTCGGCGACCTTGCGGGCAGGACGGTGTCGCTCGGGGCCGAGAATTCCGGCGTCAATGTGATCGCGGCGCGAGCACTCGACGCCGCCGACGTCGACGTCGCGACGATCACGGATCCCCGGCTCGATCTCGGTGAGTCGATCAGCGCGCTCGAGAGATCCGAGATCGACGGATTCTTCTGGGTCGGCGGCATCCCGACACCGGGCATCGCGGAGCTCGCGACGACGACGCCCGTGCGGCTGGTGCCGATCGAGCAGACATGGGTCACGACGATCAACGCTCGATACTCCGATGCGTATCGGCCGTCCGACTTCCCCGTCGGGCTCTATGGACTCGACGAGTCCGCGCCCACGATGGCGGTGCCGAACTATCTGGTCACCTCGTCCGACACTCCGGACGGCGTCGTACGGGACGTCCTCACGAGCCTCTTCACGGTCCGCACCGATATCGCGCAGCGGGTTCCGGTCGCGTCCCTGCTCGACCGCAGGCAGGCGATCTTCACGGGGCCGGTCGACCTGCATCCGGGGGCCGTCGAGTACTACCGGGACCAGCGGGACTGAGGCCTCAAGAAATCCTCAAGAAGTCTCATACCGGCATGTCACTCTGCCAATGTGGGGGTCGATCGCGCTCGATTCAACGGAGAATTCAGATGCCACAGAGCCCACGCCCCTCATTGAGGCGCGGACTCGGCCATTCTCCGGAGTCGTCCTGCGATCGGATCCGGTCGGAGGCTTGCTGCCACGTTCTACTCGGGGGAGGAACGGAGCAGCAGGGACGCCCCCACGGTCCGCGGGGGCGGACCGTGGGGCACTCCGGTTCTCGGGCGGGATCGGCCCCATCGCGTGGTTACGAACGTGTAAATGTCGACGCATCACTGTGGAGCCACGTGAGCGACCTGGCTAGTTTGGAGAAATGATGACCACCGGTAAGCCCCTCGTCGTTGTCGACAATGTCCAGAAGCACTACGGCGACTTCCAGGCGCTCACGGATATCGACCTCACGGTGAACGCCGGCGAGGTCGTCGTGGTGATCGGTCCCTCAGGCTCGGGCAAGTCGACACTGTGTCGCACGATCAACCGCCTCGAGACGATCACGAGCGGCACGATCAGCATCGACGGCAAGGCGCTCCCCGCTGAGGGAAAGGGCCTCGCGCATCTGCGCGCAGACGTCGGCATGGTGTTCCAGTCGTTCAACCTCTTCGCGCACCTCACGATCCTCGAGAACGTGACGCTCGGCCCGATCAAGGTCCGCGGCATGAAGAAGGCCGATGCCGACAAGGAGGCGATGATGCTTCTCGAGCGCGTCGGCGTCGCCCAGCAGGCCTCGAAGCTTCCCGCACAGCTCTCCGGCGGACAGCAGCAGCGCGTCGCGATCGCCCGCGCTCTCGCCATGCAGCCCAAGGTCATGCTCTTCGACGAGCCGACCAGCGCGCTCGACCCCGAGATGATCAACGAGGTCCTCGACGTCATGGTGGAGCTCGCCCGTGACGGCATGACGATGATCGTCGTGACCCACGAGATGGGCTTCGCTCGCAAGGCCGCCAACCGGGTCGTGTTCATGGCCGACGGCAAGATCGTCGAGGAGGCGACGCCTGAGGAGTTCTTCACGAACCCGAAGAGCGACCGCGCCAAGGACTTCCTCTCCAAGCTCCTCACGCACTGACGAGCCTCACAGACCTTTGCACACACAGCACACGAAGGAGACGCACATGCGACGCACACGGACACTGGCAGGAATCGGGATCGCGACGGTTGCACTGTTCGCGCTGACGGCCTGCAACAGCGGCAGCCCGTCCAGCCCCGGCGCCGGAACCGGCGGCGAAGAGAGCGAGGACTCCACCTGGTTCGAGGTCGCTGACGACGTCCAGCTCGAGGGCAGCCCGACGTTCGACGCCATCCAGGAGCGCGACAAGGTGATCGTCGGCGTCAAGGAGGACCAGCCCGGGCTCGGCTACCTCGACGTCACGACCGGAGAGCGCACCGGCTTCGACGTCGACATCGCACGGTGGATCGCCGCATCCCTGGGCTACGACGAGGACAAGATCGAGTTCAAGCCGATCGCTTCGGCGAACCGCGAGCAGGCGATCACCAACGGTGACATCGACTACTACGTCGGCACCTACTCGATCAACGACAAGCGCAAGGAGCTCATCGACTTCGCGGGTCCCTACTTCATCACCGGTCAGGGACTCCTGGTCGCCGCCGACGCGGACGACGCCGAGGCTCTCGAGGACTTCAACGGCAAGACCGTCTGCTCCGCGACCGGCTCGACGCCGATCCAGAACATCAAGGCGAACTTCCCCGAGATCAAGACGCAGGAGTACGACCTGTACTCCGCCTGCGTCCAGGACCTCATCGACGGCAAGGTCGACGCCGTGACCACCGACCAGGCGATCCTGATCGGCTACGCGGCCCAGTACCCGGATGACGTCAAGGTGACCGGCGGCCTCTTCACCGAGGAGCGCTACGGTGTCGGCCTCACGAAGGGCGACGACGCGCTGCGCACGCACATCAACGAGCTCTTCACCGACGGTGGCGACATCTGGCAGGCGATCTTCGACGCGAACCTCGGTTCCAGCGGCATCGAGGTCGAACAGCCCGAGGTCGACGCGTACTGATCGACATGGGCGGCCCCCTCAGGGGGCCGCCCATTCACTCTGAAGAAGGGAGGGTGGCGTGGACGTCATCTTCGGCAACCTCGACCTGTGGGGACAGGCGATCAGCAACACGCTGATCGTGTTCTTCGCGGGCGGGATCATCGCACTGATCCTGGGTCTGATCGTCGGGGCGATGCGTGTCTCCCCGGTGCCCATCGCCCGCGGCGTCGGCACGGTGTACGTGAACACTGTGCGCAACACCCCGCTCACCCTCGTGTTCTTCTTCTTCATCTTCGGGTACCCGCAACTCGGGTTGCCCGAACTGTCGAACCTCGTGCTCGGCATCCTCGCCATCGGCATCTACACGGCGACCTATGTGGCCGAGGTCCTGAGGGCGGGTATCAACACGGTGCCCGTCGGTCAGGCCGAGGCCGCGCGGGCCATCGGACTTCCCTTCGGACAGGTGATGGGTCTCGTGATCCTGCCACAGGCGTTCCGCTCGGTCGTCCCGCCGATGATGAGCGTCTTCATCGCGCTCCTGAAGAACACGACCGTCGCAGCCGGGTTCTCGGTCGCCGAGCTCGCGGCTCTCCGGTCGACCATCAACGATTCGGCCGACCGTCCGGGCAACCCGATGGAGGTCCTCCTCTGGGTCGCCGTCGTGTTCGTCGCCCTGGTGCTGCTGTTGAGCTGGCTGCAGCGATATCTCGAGAACCGTTGGAGGATCGCGCGATGAGCTCTGTACTGTACGACGTCCCCGGACCCCGGGCGATCGCCCGCAACCGGATCATCGCGGTCGCCACCGTCGTCCTCGTCCTGGCCGCCATCGGCTTCATCGTGCTCCGCATGGTGGAGACGGGCCAGTTCTCGGCGGAGAAGTGGTACGTGTTCACGTTCTCCAACGTGTGGATGGGTATCTTCAAGGCCCTGGGCAACACGCTCGCCGCCTTCGCGCTCGCCGCCGTCCTCAGCGTCGTCCTCGGCTTCGTGCTGGCCATCGGGCGGCTCTCCGAGCACGCGTGGGTGCGGATCCCCGTGACAGCCGTCACCGAGCTCTTCCGTGCCGTTCCGGTGCTGGTGTTCATGATGCTGCTCTACTACGGGCTCCCCGTGGTCGGAATCAAGATGGATCCCTACTGGGCCGTCGTGATCGCACTGATGGCCTACAACGGCTCCGTGCTCGCCGAGGTGCTGAGGGCCGGCATCGAGTCCCTGCCTCGGGGGCAGAAAGAAGCGGGCTACGCGATCGGACTCCGCAAGAGCGGCGTGATGCGTCTCATCCTCCTGCCGCAGGCGATCCGGGCGATGCTCCCGGTGATCGTCGCGCAGCTGGTCGTCACGATGAAGGACACCGCTCTGGGCTTCATCATCACGTACCCCGAGCTGCTGTACTACGCGAAGCAGCTGACGTCGCAGCAGGGTCGCCCGATCCTGCAGTCGGCCTTCGTCATCGGCGGCATCTACATCGTCATGTGCCTCATCCTGTCGGGCATCGCGAAGTGGGTCGAGATCCAGACCCGTCGCTCGCCGAAGGTGAAGGCGATCCACGCGGCAGAGGATCCCCGCCAGCACGGCGACGGCACCGACACCGAGCTCATCACCCTGCAGCGCGGGGGCAGCGGCTTCGGCGGCACCGGTGGTGTAGGCGGGCTGGACAGCTCCGATCCGAAGTGATGTCCACCGGCGCGGGGCGACCGCCTCGCGCCGGTAGACTCCTGTCTCGTGTCTGAGTCTCCCGAAATCACCCCGGAAGCGGTCGAAGCCGCCGTGGCGGCCGCGCTCGAAGCGATCGCCGCAGCCGCCGATACGACCGAACTGAAAGCCGCTCGCGCCGCGCACGTCGCCGACGGATCACCGCTCGCCGTCCTGAACGCCTCGATGCGTCAGGTCGCCCCCGAGAACAAGGCCGCCTTCGGCAAGCTCGTCGGCCAGGGCCGCGGTCAGGTCACCAAGGCCCTCGCCGCCAAGGAGGAGGAGCTCGCCGCCGCGGAGGTCGCTGAGCGCCTCGAGGCCGAGCGGCTGGACATCACGGCGATCCCCTCGCGCACACGCGTCGGCGCCCGGCATCCGCTGACCCTGCTGAGCGAGCAGATCTCCGACATCTTCGTGGGCATGGGCTGGGAGATCGCGGAAGGACCCGAGCTCGAGCACGAGTGGTTCAACTTCGACGCTCTGAACTTCGACGTCGACCACCCCGCCCGTCAGGAACAGGACACCTTCTACGTCGACCCGCCATCGCGCCATCTCGTCATGCGCACGCACACGAGCCCCGTGCAGGTGCGCTCGATGCTCGACCGCGAGGTGCCGATCTACGTGCTCTGCCCCGGCCGCGTGTACCGCACCGACGAGTTCGACGCGACGCACCTCCCCGTCTTCACCCAGTTCGAAGGACTCGTCGTCGACAAGGGGATCTCGATGGCGCATCTCAAGGGAACGCTCGACCATGTCGCGCGTCAGCTCTTCGGCCCCGAGGCCAAGACGCGCTTCCGCACGAACTTCTTCCCCTTCACCGAGCCGTCGGCCGAGCTCGACCTCTGGCACCCCACCTTCAAGGGCGGCGCCCGTTGGATCGAGTGGGGCGGCTGCGGCATGATCAACCCGAACGTGCTCCGTGCGGCGGGGATCGATCCCGACGTCTACAGCGGCTTCGCGTTCGGAATGGGCGTCGAGCGGGGACTCATGTTCCGCAGCGATGTGCAGGACATGCGGGACATGGCAGAGGGCGATGTCCGTTTCAGCGAGCAGTACGGGATGGTGGTGTGATGCGCGTCCCGCTTTCGTGGCTGCGTGAGTACGTCGATCTGGCAGCGGATACGACACCGGAGGATGTCCTCGCAGCGCTCGTGACCGTCGGATTCGAGGAGGAGGACGTCCACCGCTTCGAGATCTCGGGTCCCGTCGTCGTCGGACAGGTCGTCTCGCTCGAGGCCGAGCCGCAGTCCAACGGCAAGACGATCAACTGGTGCCAGGTCGATGTCGGTGAGGCGAACGGCGGAATCCGCGGAATCGTCTGTGGCGCGCACAACTTCGTCGCGGGTGACAAGGTCGTCGTGACGCTTCCCGGTGCAGTGCTGCCGGGGCCGTTTCCGATCGCCGCCCGCAAGACCTACGGGCACGTGTCCGACGGCATGATCGCCTCTGCGCGTGAGCTGGGGCTCGGCGACGAGCACAACGGCATCCTCGTCCTCGCGGACCTCGGTATCGATGCACCCGTCGGCACAGACGCCATCAGCCTGCTCGGACTCGACGATGTCGCGGTCGAGATCAACGTCACGCCCGACCGCGGGTACGCGTTCTCGCTGCGCGGTGTCGCCCGCGAGTACTCCCACGCGACCGGAGCACCGTTCCGCGACCCGGCCGAGCGCGACTTCACCGAGCTCCAGCCGGGCGCCGGTCACACGGCGATCGTCGACGATGCAGCCCCCGTACGCGGCCGCGTCGGCGCGAGCGAGTTCGTCACCCGCGTCGTCCGCGACGTCGACCCGTCGCGCCCCACTCCGCCGTGGATGATCGCGCGGCTGTCGCTCGCCGGCATGCGCTCGCTCGGCATCCTGATCGACATCACCAACTACGTGATGCTCGAATTGGGGCAGCCGCTGCACGGATACGACCTCGACAGGCTCTCCGGCGGCATCACCGTGCGTCGTGCGACGGCCGGTGAGACGATGACGACCCTCGACGGCCAGGAGCGGAAGCTCCACGTCGAGGACCTCCTGATCACCGACGAGTCGGGTCCCATCGGTCTCGCCGGCGTCATGGGCGGCGGCACGACCGAGATGAGCGACACGACGCACAACGTGCTGATCGAGGCCGCGACCTTCGACCCTGTGACGATCGCCCGCACCGCACGCCGTCACAAGCTGCCCAGCGAGGCATCCAAGCGGTTCGAGCGCGGTGTCGACCCGCTCGTGCCGTTCGTGGCAGCCCGCCGTGCAGCCGACCTGATGGTCGAGTTCGCCGGTGGCACGCTCACCGACGAGGGCGGCGCTCTGTTCGCCGAGGTCTTCGTCGCGGACATCGACCTCCCGCGCGGATTCGTGCAGGGGCTCATCGGCGTCGACTACTCCGACGACGAGATCGTCGGCGCGCTCACCACCATCGGCGCAGAGGTCTCCGGGTCGGATGCCGGGTGGACCGTGATCCCGCCGACCTGGCGTCCCGACCTCACCGACAAGTGGTCTCTCGCCGAAGAGGTCGCTCGCATCCACGGTCTCGACCGCATCCCGTCCGTGCTGCCGACGCCGCCGTCCGGACGCGGGCTCACCGCACACCAGCAGGGTCGTCGCCGCGTCGCCGACGCGCTGGCGGCTGCCGGTCTCGTCGAGACGCCCTCGTTCCCCTTCACGACGGAGGCGGAGAACGACCTGCACGGCTCGGCGTCGGGAGAGCATCTGCCCAGCATCCGGCTCGCGAACCCGCTCGACGGCTCCGCTCCGTTCCTGCGTCGATCGCTGATCCCCGGGCTTCTGCAGACCGCGCACCGCAACATCTCGCGCGGCCTCACGGACCTCGCGCTGTTCGAGACCGGAGTCGTGTTCCTGCCCGAGCCGGGTGTCGAGTACGGCACGGACGAGGTGCCGCCGCTCGGCGAGCGTCCGTCGGACGACACGCTCGCCGAACTGAACGCGTCGATCCCACCGCAGCACCGTCATGTCGCGGCGCTGTTCACGGGCAACGTCGTGACCAAGCAGCCGGGACGCGCCGCGGAGCCCTACGGGCTCTCCGAGGCGCTCGACGCCGCCAGAGTCATCGCGGCTGCAGCCGGAGTCGACCTCGATGTCGAGCAGGGGCAGCGCGCGGCGCTGCACCCCGGACGCGCCGGCGTGCTCTCCGTCGGCGACGTCGAGATCGGCTACGTCGGCGAACTCCACCCCCAGGTCGCCGCCGGAGCAGACCTTCCCGGTCGTGCCACCGTGCTCGAGCTCGACCTCGACGAGGTCATCGCGCTCGGCGGGAACCGTGCGGTCGCCGCCTCGCTGTCGACGTTCCCCGCTGCGACACAGGACGTGTCGCTGGTGGTCGGCGCTGATGTGCCGGCGGGCGACGTGCGCGCTGCGCTCACCGAGGGCGCCGGTGCGCTTCTCGAGTCGATCCGCCTCGTCGACGACTACCGGGGGGACGGCGTCGCGGATGGTCAGAAGAGTCTCACCTTCGCGCTGCGCTTCCGCGCGGACGACCGCACGCTCACCGCAGCCGAGGCGACAGAGGCGAAGCTCGCGGGTGTCGCTGTCGCAGCTGAGCGCTTCGACGCGACCCTGCGCGACTGAAGCTCCGCCTGAACCGACCCGCACGTGGACCGCACTCGAACGGTGCGGTCCGCGTGCGCGTGTGCTCTCGGGATGCTGCCGACGCCGCCGAGCCGACCTGAGCGCGGTGGACCTGCGAGGTACCGTGTCGGGATGAGCATCCTGCCCCACAGCACTCCCGCGGCGGTTCCCGATGGTGTCCGACCGATGGGTGAAGCGCCGTTCCTCGAACCCGGCGACCAGATCTCCTGGCACTACCGCAAGCCCGGCTGGCAGCCCGGCGATGCGTCGACCATCACGCCCATGCGGGTGGTCCGCGACGATGAACGCGGTCTGGTGGCATGGCTCGCTCCGGGCACGCTCCAGGAGGGGCAGGGCACTCTGGCGGGCGAGCGCATCCGGACCGTTCCGCTCGAGCGTCGGTGGCTCGATCCGCGTACCCGGATCGTGGAGGAGTGGTGGGGCAACGGCATCCTCCGCATCGCTCCGGCCGGTGCGGCGTGGTCGGTGTGGCTGTTCTGGAGCGATGTGAGCGGTCCCGAGTGGGAGTTCGCCGGGTGGTACGTGAATCTCGAGAACGCGCATCTGCGCACCGACCGCGACACGCATTCATCGGATCACATCCTCGACGTGGAGATCCAGGCGGACGGTCAGGTGCACCTCAAGGACGAGGACGAGGTGATCGCGGCCGTCGAGCAGGGACGTCTCACCTCTGAGCAGGCCGCGCAGATCGAACGACACGCGGACGCGGCGATCGAGTCCTTCCATCACGGTGACTGGCCGTTCGACGCCGAATGGCGCGACTGGCGCCCGGATCCCTCGTGGACGGTCCCGGAACTGTCCGGCCTGTCGGATCTTCGCACGAGCTGACCGGCATCCGCCCTGAGCGGAAGACCCTTCCCCTCGCGCGGCGAAGATGGTGGCATGGGGTCATGACGGATGTTCTGATCCTCGGCGGCACCGGCTGGCTGTCCGGCCTCATCGCCAGACGGCTGCTCCTGAGCGGGGCGACGGTGATGTGCCTGGCGCGCGGAGGACGACCGTCTCCGGAGGGCGCGAGCCTGGTGCTGGCCGATCGTGACACCAGGGACGCCTATGATGCGGTGTCCGGTCGGGAGTGGGATCACGTGATCGACGTCTCGTCGAACGCGGCCCACGTCTCCGCTGCGGTCGCGGCACTCGGTGAGCGAGCGGGCCGCTGGACGTATGTCTCGTCGATGTCGGCATACTCCGACGAGGAGACGGTCGGTGCAGACGAGTCGGCGACGCTGCATCCGCCGGCTGAGAGGGGAGACGACGAGTACGGCCGGCAGAAGGTGGCCGCCGAGGACGCCGTGCGTGCACTCGGCGACCGCACCCTGATCGTGCGCCCGGGATTGATCGTCGGGGCGGACGACCCGAGCGATCGTTTCGGGTATTGGGCTGCCGCTTTTCTGCGTGCCGAGGACGGCCCGGTTCTGCTTCCGCCTGTCGAGGAGCGCGACGTGCAGGTGATCGACGTCGACGACCTGTCCGAGTTCGTCGCCATCACGAGGGCCACCGGCGTGATCAACACGATCGGCGATCGGCATCGGCTGGTCGAGGTCCTCGACGCCGTGCGCAGACGTGCGGGGCACCGGGGAGACACGGTCGCGGCATCTGACGCCTGGCTCGTCGAGCACGGTGTGGCGTATTGGGCGGGGGAGCGGTCGCTGCCGCTGTGGCTGCCGAGCGAGATGACCGGATTCATGACCAGGTCGAACGCCCGCTACCGCGCGGCAGGAGGTCGGCTTCGTCCGCTCGACGAGACGATCGCCGCCGTGGTCGATGGCGAGCAGGCGCGCGGCGTCGATCGGGACCGGCGGGCAGGGCTCACTCGCGCCGACGAACTCGCGCTGTTGCAGCTGATCGACTGATCGGGGCCTCGCTAGACTGCGATCAGTGACACGGGGTGCCGCATCCGCGGCTGAGAACAGACCCGTCGAACCTGATCTAGTTCGTACTAGCGAAGGGATGTCGCGTTGAGCGATCGTCTGCGTCCTGATTCCGAATCGACCTTGGCCACCTCGGCGGCTGAGCTCCTGACAGGGCTGCGCGACAGCCCACCCTTGACCCATTGCATCACCAACAGCGTCGTCACGGGCTTCACCGCGAACGTGCTGCTCGCCCTCGGCGCGGCGCCGGCGATGGTCGACATCGTCGGTGAGGCGGGGATGTTCGCCGGGGTGGCCTCCGGGGTGCTGATCAACCTCGGTACGCCGACTCCGGAGCAGCGTGCGGCGAGCCGTGAAGCCGCCGCAGGAGCCCTCGCCGCAGGTACTCCGTGGGTGCTGGATCCCGTCGCGATCGGCGCGCTGCCGGTGCGCACGGCACTCGCGCACGAGCTGGCCGACGCACGCCCCACGGCGATCAGGGGGAACGCCTCGGAGATCCTCGCCCTCGCGGGGCTCAGCGCTGGAGGGCGCGGCGTCGATGCGACGGACACGACCGATGCCGCGGCCGAAGCGGCACTCGCACTCGCTTCGCGGCACGGCGCGGTGGTCGCGGTGTCGGGACCGGTCGACCTGGTGACGGACGGAGCACGATTGCTCCGCATCGCGAACGGTCATGAACTGCTCACCCGTATCACCGGCGGCGGATGCGCGCTGGGCGCCGTCATGGCGGCGTTCCTCGGTGCGGCGCGCTCGACCGCTGCGGATCCGCTCACCGCCGTCTCGGCGGCGAGCCTCGTGTACACGATCGCCGCCGAGCGCGCCGCGGCGCGGGCCCCGGGCCCCGGCAGCTTCGCCGTCGCACTGCTCGACGCGCTCGCCGCCGTGCAGCCGGAGGACCTCGCCGTCGCCGCGCGTGTGCAGGAGCACGCGCTGTGATCGCGGACCTCTCCCTCTACCTCGTCACGGATCCCACCCTCTGCGGCGCGCGGGGCGTCGCGGAGACGGTGCGACTCGCCGTCGACGGGGGCGTGCGCATCGTCCAGCTGCGCGACAAGGAGGCGACGGATGCCGAGACCGCCGATCAGTTGATCGAGCTCTCTCGGGTGATCGACGGCCGTGCACTGCTCGTGGTGAACGACCGCGTCGAGGCGGCGCTGATCGCTCGCGCCAGGGGAGCGCGGGTCGACGGCGTGCACCTCGGCCAGGGCGACGTGTCGGTGCTGCGGGCACGCGAGCGGCTGGGACCCGAGGCGATCATCGGGTTGACGGCGAACACGTCGGAGCATCTCGACGCCGTGGCCGCGCTGCCGGCGGGAACGGTCGACTATCTCGGCGTCGGCGTGATCCGTCCCACCGCCACCAAGCCGGATCACCCGCCGGCCCTGGGAATCGACGGCTTCGGTGCGCTCGCCGCGAGGACCGCACTGCCATGCGTCGCCATCGGCGGCGTGGGAATCGACGACATCGAGCGCCTTCGGGATGCGGGTGCGGCGGGGCTCGCCGTCGTCTCCGCCATCTGGGCCGCCGTCGATCCGACGAGGACTGCCCGGGCATTCCTCAGCCGATGGAGGGCTTCGGGCACACCTCGCGTGCTCAGCATCGCGGGGAGCGACCCGTCGGGCGGGGCGGGGATCCAGGCCGATCTCAAGTCGATCGCCGCGAACGGGGGCTATGGCATGGCGGCTGTCACGGCGCTCACGGCGCAGAACACCAGGGGAGTCCGAGCGGTGCACGTGCCTCCTGCCGAGTTCCTCCGGCAGCAGCTCGATGCCATCTCGGACGACATCGTCATCGACGCGGTGAAGATCGGGATGCTGGCGAACGCGGAGGTGATCGCCACCGTCGCCGCCTGGCTCGACGCCGTCCGTCCGCCGATCGTCGTGCTCGACCCGGTCATGGTCGCGACCAGCGGTGATCGCCTGCTCGATGAGGATGCCGAGCGCGCACTCCGCGGGCTCCTCGAGCGCGCTCATGTCGTGACGCCCAACCTCGCCGAGCTCGCCGCGCTCTCCGATCGTCCGATCACGGGGTGGGACGACGCGCTCGAGGCCGGGGCCGAGCTCTCCGCCCGCATCGGCGGGGCGGTGCTCGTCAAGGGAGGGCACCTCGACGGCGACGACGTTCCGGACGCGTTGATCGATGTCGCCGGAGGCGTCAGACACGGCTATCCCGGGTCGCGCATCATCACACACAACACGCACGGCACCGGATGCTCCCTGTCGTCGGCCCTCGCCACCCGCCTCGCCGGAGGGGAGTCCCCTGTCGACGCGGTGAAATCGGCGAGGACCTGGCTGCGGGAATCCCTGAGGCAGAGCGATGCGCTCGACATCGGGAGCGGTCACGGACCGGTGAACCACTTCGGCGGCCTCTGGCGACGAGGGGGACTCGAGGCCGCACCCGAGCGTGCCGACCTCCGCGATCGGTGGTGGGACCGGATCGCGCACGTGCGGGCCGACATCGACGAGCTGTCCTTCATCCGCGCTCTGGCCGACGGGACTCTCGACCGCGAGCGGTTCCTCTTCTACCTCCGACAGGATGCGCTGTATCTCCGGGAGTACGCCCGAGTGCTCGCAGCGGCCGCGCGGATCGCGCCCACACCGCACGAGCAGGCGTTCTGGGCTCAGTCGGCGCAGGGGGCGATCACCGGAGAGCTCGAGCTCCATGCATCGTGGCTGGCGCCGGGCGCGGGGGTGGAAGCGGCGACCTTCGCCGTCGATCCGGCGCCTGCGACCGTCGCGTACCTCGACCACCTGCGCTCGGTGGCCTTCGGCGGGGACTACGCCGAGCTCATCGCGGCCGTGCTGCCGTGCTTCTGGCTGTACACCGATCTCGGAACCCGCCTGCACGCGGGGGAGTTCGACGCGTACGCCCGAGACCCGCAGCATCCCTATGCATCGTGGCTCGCGACGTATGCCGATCCCGCGTTCGAGAAGGCGACGGAGCAGGCGATCGACCATGTGATGCATGCGGCGACGGAGTCGGATGCCGCGGGGCGGCGACGGATGCTCCGCGCCTTCGAGGTCTCCAGCGCGCACGAACTCGCCTTCTTCGCGGCGCCGGCACTCCACGCGTCCGGCGGATGACGGACCCGATTTGCGCATGCCGCGACGAGCGCGCTATCGTCGCGGCATGCCTTCGGCCGCCACCGCTCCTCTGACGCTCGTTCCGAGCGTCATCGCCGTGCGCCGACGCCGCAGCGGCCGCCGACTCTAGGCGACCCTGCGCTTCTGCCTGCGTACACACGGCGGTCGAGTGCCGGTGTCGCCGCCCCGGTTCCCGACACTGCACCCCGCGTTCGCCGAGGGGTCCGACCGTTAAGGTAGAAGAATGACGTACTCCGTCGCCGTCTCCGGCGCATCCGGCTACGCGGGCGGCGAGATCCTGCGCCTCCTCGCGTCTCATCCCGACATCGAGATCCGCACGGTGACGGCGCACTCGAACGCCGGTCAGCCGCTCGTGCAGCATCAGCCGCACCTGCGGTCGCTCGCACACCTCACCCTGCAGGACACCACGCCCGAGACGCTCGCCGGGCACGACATCGTGTTCCTCGCTCTGCCGCACGGGCAGTCCGGGCAGTACACCGACGCGCTCGGCGACACCCCGCTCGTGATCGACGCGGGAGCGGACCACCGACTGACGTCGCAGGATTCCTGGGACGCGTTCTACGGCGGCGACTTCCACGAACCGTGGGCCTACGGCGTTCCCGAGCTGCTCGTCGGCGGTGTCAAGCAGCGCGAGACGCTGCGCGAGGCGACGCGCATCGCCGCTCCCGGCTGCAACGCCTCGACCGTGAGCCTGAGCCTGGCCCCCGGGGTCGCCGCAGGGGTGATCGACGCGGGGGACATCGTCTCGGTTCTCGCCGTCGGCCCGTCCGGAGCGGGGAAGAGCCTCAAGACCAACCTGCTCGCCGGCGAGATCCTCGGCACCGCCAATCCCTACGCGGTCGGGGGCACGCACCGGCACATCCCGGAGATACGCCAGGCGCTCGCCGCGGCATCCGGTTCCCCAGCCGACGGCATCCGCATCTCGTTCACGCCTGTGCTGGTTCCGATGTCGCGGGGCATCCTCGCCACCTCGACCGCGCCGATCGTCGGCGATGTCAGCGATGCGGAGATCCGCGCCGCCTGGGAGGACGCCTACGGCGACGAGACCTTCGTGCAGCTGCTACCCGCCGGTCAGTTCCCGCGCACGGCCGATGTCCTCGGTGCGAACACCGCCCTGATCGGTCTCGCGATCGATCGCGCGGCCAACCGCGTGACGGTGGTCACCGCGGTCGACAACCTCGTCAAGGGCACCGCCGGCGCTGCCGTCCAATCCATGAACCTCGCGCTGGGGCTGCCCGAGTCCCGCGCCCTCTCAGTGAACGGAGTCGCGCCGTGAGCGTCACCGCCCCCGCAGGATTCGAAGCGGCCGGAGTCGCCGCAGGTCTCAAATCGACCGGAAAGCCCGATGTCGCCGTCGTGGTCAATCGCGGCCCGCGCAAGGTCGGTGCGGCTGTGTTCACCAGCAACCGCGCCAAGGCGAACCCCATCATCTGGTCGCAGCAGGCCGTCGCCGATCGCGTGGTCGAGGCCGTCGTGCTGAACTCCGGAGGCGCGAACTGCTTCACCGGCAGCTTCGGCTTCCAGACGACGCACCAGACCGCAGAGAAGGCGGCCGAGCTGCTCGGCGTCGGCGCCGGCGACGTGCTCGTGTGCTCGACCGGCCTCATCGGAGTCGGTGACGAGGTGTTCCGGGGCAAGGTCCTCTCGGGCACCGAACAGGCGATCGCCGAGCTGTCGACAGACGGCGGCGAGGTCGCGGCCGAGGCCATCATGACCACCGACAGCGTGTCGAAGACCGCCGTGGTCAGCCGAGACGGCTGGACCATCGGCGGCATGGCCAAGGGAGCGGGCATGCTCGCTCCCGGGCTCGCCACCATGCTCGTCGTCATCACGACGGATGCCGTGCTCGAGCCTCTCGAGGCGGATGCCGCGCTGCGATTCGCCACCGGCACGACGTTCGACCGCCTCGATTCGGACGGATGCATGTCGACCAACGATCAGGTCACACTGCTCGCGAACGGCGCTTCCGAGGTGGTGCCCGACCTCAAGGACTTCTCCGCCGCGCTGGCAGAGCTGTGCCAGGAGCTCGCGGTCAAGCTGCAGGGCGACGCCGAGGGGGCCAGCCACGACATCACCATCGAGGTGCAGCACGCCGCGACCGAGGCGGAGGCGGTCGAGGTCGGCCGCTCCGTCGCGCGCAACAATCTCTTCAAGGCCGCCATCTTCGGCAACGACCCCAACTGGGGGCGGGTGCTCGCAGCGATCGGCACCACGAACGCCCAGTTCGACCCGTACGACGTCGACGTCTGGATGAACGGCGTCCGGGTGTGCAGCGAGGGCGGCCCCGACCGTCCGCGCGAGGAGGTCGACCTCACTCCGCGTGCCACGCATCTCGTGATCGATCTCAAGGTCGGCGATGCCACCGCGACGATCCTCACGAACGACCTCACCCACGATTACGTGCACGAGAACAGCGCCTACGCCTCATGACCGACATTCAGGACACCACCCCGGACGTCGCCGCCGTGAAGGCCGCGACGCTCATCGAGTCGCTCCCGTGGCTGAAGAAGTTCCGCGACCAGATCGTCGTCGTCAAGTACGGCGGCAATGCGATGGTCTCCGACGAGCTGCAGGAGGCGTTCGCACAGGACATCGCGTACCTGCGCTACGTCGGCGTGCTGCCGGTCGTCGTGCACGGCGGCGGACCGCAGATCTCCGACATGCTCCAGCGACTCGAGATCCCGAGCGAGTTCAAGGGCGGCTACCGGGTCACCAACACCGAGGCGATCAGCGTCGTGCGCATGGTCCTCACCGGCCAGGTGAACCCGCAGCTCGTCTCGAAGATCAACTCGCACGGTCCGATCGCCACCGGGCTGAGCGGGGAGGACGCCGGCCTGTTCGGCGGTCGTCGTCGCGGTGTCGTGATCGACGGCGAGGAGATCGACCTCGGACGCGTCGGCGACGTCGTGGAGGTCGACCCGACGCCCGTGCTCGATCACCTCGCGGCGGGACGCGTGCCCGTCGTCTCGAGCATCGCGCCCGACCTCGATCACCCCGGCCAGTCGCTCAACGTGAACGCGGATGCCGCGGCGGCCGCCCTCGCCGTGGCGCTCAACGCTCGCAAGCTCGTCATCCTCACCGACGTGCCGGGGCTCTATGCCGACTGGCCCAACCGCGACTCGCTCGTGTCGCACCTCACCTCGGAGGCTCTCATCGAGATGCTGCCGACACTCGAATCCGGCATGATCCCGAAGATGAAGGCCTGCCTGGATGCGATCGAAGGCGGCGTTGATGCCGCCGCGATCATCGACGGACGCGTGCCGCACTCGGTGCTCGTCGAACTCTTCACCAGCAAGGGAATCGGAACTGAAGTGGTCTTGGGAAGCGCAGGGATGAACGCATGAGCAACTGGCAGGATGACGCCGCGAGCGATCTGGTCCTCAACGCGGGCCCGCGCCTGGCGATGCTGACACGAGGAGAGGGGTCCTACCTCTGGGACTCCGAGGGCAAGCGCCACCTCGACTTCCTCGCCGGCATCGCGGTGACCTCGCTCGGTCACGCGCACCCGGTGTTCGTCGAGGCCGTCTCGAGACAGGCCGCGACTCTCGCGCACGTGTCGAACTACTTCGCGACGCCCTGGCAGCTCGCGCTCGCCGCACGGCTGAAGCGCCTTGCGGGCGCCGGGATCGACGGCCGCGTGTTCTTCTCGAACTCCGGCGCCGAGGCGAACGAAGCGGCATTCAAGCTCGCCCGACTCCACGGGGGAACGGACAAGCCGCGCATCCTCGCACTCGAGAACGGATTCCACGGGCGCACCATGGGGTCACTCGCGCTGACGGCCAAGGCCGCGATGCGCGCGCCGTTCGAGCCGATGCCCGGGGGAGTGGAGCACATCCCGGCGACCGTCGAGGCTCTGGAAGCCGCGATGGACGACCGGGTCGCCGCCGTCATCGTGGAGCCGATCCAGGGCGAGGCCGGCGTGGTCGAGCTTCCGGACGGCTATCTGCAGGCCGCCCGTTCGCTCACGCTGAAGCACGGGGCGCTGCTGATCGTCGACGAGATCCAGACGGGTGCCGGACGCACGGGGGCCTGGTTCGGCTTCAGCCACGAGGGCATCACTCCCGACGCGATCACGCTCGCGAAGGGCATCGGCGGAGGCTTCCCGATCGGCGCTCTCGTCACCTACGGTGCGGCGAGCTCGCTCTTCACGCCGGGTTCGCACGGATCGACGTTCGGCGGCAACCCGCTGGCCACCGCCGTCGCCGACGCCGTGCTCACCGAGATCGAGAACGCCGGACTCGTCGAGAACGCTGCGCGTCGCGGCGAGGAGATCCGACAGATCATCGCGGACATCGACTCGCCCCTCGTCACGGGAGTGCGTGGCCGCGGGCTCCTCATCGGAGTGGCACTCGGCGCCCCCGTCGCGAACGACGTGGTCGCCGCTGCTCAGGAGCGCGGCCTCATCGTGAACGCCGCCAACCCCGAGACGGTGCGCATCGCCCCGGCTCTCACGATCGGAGACGCTGAACTCGCCGAGTTCCGCAAGCTCTTCGCCGATTCGCTCGCTGACGTACAGACATCCCTCGCCGAATCCGGAAAGGCCCTCGCATGACCCGCCACCTGCTGCGTGACGACGATCTGACCCCCGCCGAGCAGGCGGAGATCCTCGATCTCGCCATCGAGCTGAAGAAGGACCGCTGGGCGAACAAGGCTCTCGCCGGTCCCCAGACGGTCGCGGTGATCTTCGACAAGTCGTCCACCCGCACCCGCGTCTCCTTCGCGGTGGGCATCGCCGACCTCGGCGGCACGCCGCTGATCATCTCGACCGCGAGCAGCCAGCTCGGCGGCAAGGAGACGCCGTCCGACACCGCGCGGGTTCTCGAGCGCCAGGTCGCGGCGATCGTCTGGCGCACCTATGCGCAGGCGGGGCTCGAGGAGATGGCCGCCGGCACCACGGTGCCAGTCGTCAACGCCCTCTCCGACGACTTCCACCCGTGCCAGCTCCTCGCCGACCTGCTCACGATCCGAGAGCACAAGGGCGAGCTGAAGGGGCTGACCCTGACGTTCTTCGGCGACGGGCAGAGCAACATGGCGCACTCCTACGCACTGGCCGGTGTCACTGCCGGCATGCATGTGCGCATCGCGTCACCTGCGGAGTACGCCCCGCGCGCCGACGTCGTCGAGGCTGCGGACCGCCGGGCTGCGGAGACCGGCGGCTCGATCACGCTGTTCACGGATGCGATCGAGGCTGCGGCCGGCGCCGACGTCGTGGTCACCGACACCTGGGTGTCGATGGGCAAGGAGGAGGAGAAGCTCGCGCGCATCCGCGATCTCGGCGGCTACAAGGTGACCCCCGAGACGATGGAGATCGCCGATTCCGAGGCCATCTTCATCCACTGCCTTCCCGCCGACCGCGGCTACGAGGTGGACTCCGCGGTCATCGACGGACCGCAGAGCGTCGTCTGGGATGAGGCCGAGAACCGTCTCCACGCGCAGAAGGCCCTGCTCGTCTGGCTGCTCGGCAAGAAGGACGCGTGATGGTCGACTCGAAGAACGAAGGCACGAACGAAGGCGCACTGTGGGGCGCCCGCTTCGCGAGCGGGCCGTCGCCCGAGCTCGTCGAGCTCAGCAGATCGACGCATTTCGACTGGATCCTCGCCCCGTACGACATCGCGGGCTCGCATGCGCACGCGACGGCGCTCGCGGCTGCCGGCTACCTCGAACCTGCTGAGGCGGCCAGGATGCATGCGGGGCTCGATGCCGTGGCGCGCAAGGTAGCCGACGGCACGCTGCAGCCCGTCCCCTCCGATGAGGACGTGCACGGTGCGCTCGAGCAGGCGCTGATCGCCGAGCTCGGTCCCGAACTGGGCGGACGCCTGCGCGCCGGACGCAGCCGCAACGATCAGATCGCCACTCTCGTGCGCATGTACCTGATCGATCACGCTCGAGTGATCGCGCGCGACATCCTCCGTGTCATCGACGCGCTCGTCGCGCAGGCCGAGGCCCACCCCGACGCGATCCTCCCCGGCCGCACGCATCTGCAGCACGCGCAGCCGGTGCTCCTCGCGCACCACCTCCAGGCCCATGGCTGGCCGCTCGTGCGCGAGCTCGAGCGTCTCGTCGACTGGCGTCGTCGCGCAGGCGTCTCGCCGTATGGCGGGGGAGCGCTCGCGGGCTCGACCCTCGGACTCGATCCTGCGCTGGTCGCATCGGAACTCGGACTCGATCGACCGGCGGAGAACTCGCTCGACGGCACCGCGGCACGCGACGTCGTCGCCGAGTTCGCCTTCATCGCGGCGATGACGGGTGTCGACATCTCGCGTCTGAGCGAGGAGATCATCCTCTGGAACACACGTGAGTTCGGCTTCGTCACGCTGCACGACGGGTACTCGACGGGGTCGAGCATCATGCCGCAGAAGAAGAACCCCGACATCGCGGAGCTCGCTCGCGGAAAGTCGGGGCGCCTGATCGGCAATCTGTCGGGGCTCATGGCGACGCTCAAGGGCCTCCCGTTGGCCTATAACCGCGACCTGCAGGAGGACAAGGAGCCGGTCTTCGATTCGGTCCAGACCCTCGAGGTCGTGCTTCCCGCGTTCGCCGGCATGATCGCGACGCTGCGCTTCGACACCGAGCGGATGGCGGCCCTCGCCCCCCAGGGATTCTCGCTCGCGACCGATGTCGCCGAGTGGCTCGTGAAGCGCCGGGTGCCGTTCCGCGACGCGCACGAGATCTCCGGCGCGCTCGTGCGGGCCTGCGAAGAACAGGGGATCGGTCTCGAGGACGCTTCCGACGAGCTGCTGCTCTCGGTCTCTCCGCATCTGGTCCCCGAGGTGCGTGAGGTTCTCACGATCGAGGGTTCCGTGGCATCGCGCACCGGAGCAGGGGGAACGGCTCCCGTCCGAGTCGCCGAGCAGCGTGCCGAGCTCGTCGCCAGAGCCCAGGCTGCGGCGCACGCCCTGGGCCTGTAGTCGGTTGTGCACCGCCGGTCGACGCGATGTGCGGCGACCGGCGGGGCTCCTCAGTGCAGCGCGACGTCGGCGGTCGACCTCGTCCACCGGGTGAAGCGCACGACGAGTCCCGCGCGCGTCGGACCGGCGAGGAACGGGCCGGCGGATGCAGCGGCGTCGCCGGTGAACGGAGCGACGCGAACCAGTCGCCAGTCCTCGTCGTCCGCGCGTGCGCGCACGATCACCGCGTCCGGCCACCGGCTCACGCGGACGGTGATCTCTCGGCCGTGCCAGTCGTCGACGTATCCGACGGACCAGTCGGAGCGGATGTCGGTGACGACGGCGCCGAGTCCGAGGTGCTCGTCGGCGTACTCGATGCCCGCTTTGATCCAGTGCTCGTCGTCGATGCGCACGAAGACTCCTGCCTGGTCGAACTGGCCGTCCCATGGCGCGCGGAATGAGACGTCCATCGCCTCGCCCACGGCCAGGGGAGCCAGCAGCGCGTGCTCGGTGTCGTGGACGAATCCGTACGCCGTGTGTCGCCAGGCGTCGCTGCCTTCCGCGGCGGTCACGTCCAGGTGCTCGACCCCGTCGGCGGAGATCGTGGTGAGTGCGGCGGGCGGGTGGGTCCAGGAACCTTCGTCCCACCGGATGATGTCTGATTCAGGCATGTTCCGAGCATATAACCTAATAGGGCATAAACAACAGTTATTCGTGATACGGTTATCACATGGTCATCGCCGTACTCGCCGACATCGTGGGATCGCGCAAGCTCGACGATCGCACGGCGGCGCAGCGCGTGCTCGATGACACGATCGCTCGGGTGGAGGCCGACCTGCCTCTGGCACATCACCCGCTCACCCCCACGGTGGGGGATGAGCAGCAGGGTGTCTATCTTCGGCTCGAAGACGCTCTGGTGTCGCTTCTCATGATCCAGCTCGCTCTTCCCGACGGCATCGCCTTCCGTTTCGGTATCGGGATCGGCGAGGTGCGCACCGTCGACTCCGTCCACGGCGAGCTCGCCGACGGGCCGGGGTGGTATGCGGCGCGCGCGGCGATCGAGACCGTCCACGCGAGAGAGGCACGCACCGTGCCGCGCACCCGGATCTGGATTGTCGGAGCCCCGGGGCAGGATGAGGTCATGGAGAGCGTGATCGCAGCATCGAACGCCTACCTCCTCGTCCGCGACGAGCTGGTCGGCGCCATGAACGAGCGCGAGCGCCGCCTCACCTACGGACGGGTGGTCGGCAGATCGCAGCACGACCTCGCCGCCGAAGAGGGCATCTCGCAGCCCAGCGTCTCGAAGTCGTTGCGCAACGCCGGCAGCGCCGCACTCATCGAAGGTGCGGTCGCGCTGAGGGGAGCGAGCGCATGATCGTCGCCGGATTCATCCTGCTCGCGGTCGGATCCGCCGATCTCGTCCGCCAGTTCGCTCCGCATCGATGGGCCGGGTACCTGACGGTGGCCGTGATGTTCCTGCTGCTCGGCAGCGTGAGCGACGCGCTGCTGCCCATGCTCGCAGGGCTCGTGGTCGGAGCGCTCTGGGTCTGGTGCATGCCGTCGGAGCGCCGCGCACCGCTCGGGTTCTGGCCCGCGGTGCTGCTCGGTCTCGTGAGCATCGGATCGGTCGTATGGCTGAGGGCGCGCACTGATGCCGGCCTGATCGGCACCGTGTGGAACCTCCGTTCACCGTTCGGCGACGTCCCGTTCGATCTTGCGATCCTGACGCTCGGCACCGGGGTCTTCCTCCTGGAGTCGGCGAACCTCGTGGTGCGCGCAGCGCTCGACGGTGAGCACACCTGGCGACCGGCTGAACTGCGTCGATCGGCGATGCGCGACGAGGTCGACGCGGAACCTGCGGCGCCCGAGGCCACCACGCCCGGCGACGCGATCGGCGGCAGGGAGTCGACCGACGCCACGATGGCGGACAAGCCGGGCCGACCGGATGAAGCCACGGCTCTGCGCGACCCGCGCGCGGGATTCAAGGGCGGTCGACTGATCGGCCCGCTCGAGCGCATCCTGGTGATGCTGCTCACCCTGGCTGCGGCGTATCCGATCCTCGCCGCGATGCTGGCGGCGAAGGGGATCGTGCGCTTCCCTGAGATCTCCCGCGACGGTGAGACAGGTGCCAGGGCCGAGTACTTCCTCGTCGGCAGTCTCGTCAGCTGGGTCATCGGGTTGGGCGCGGCGTTCCTCGTGTGGTGGGCGGCGCACACCTGATCCACGGCGGCCCGGCGATTCACCGACCCTCACCGCTGATAGCCTGGGGCGCGTGTCGAATTCCGCTCTGACGACCGCCCCGCCGGCGATCGACCCCACGTTCGAGAACGTGTGGGACGAACTGCTGTGGCGCGGCCTCGTCCACGTGTCCACTGACCAGGAGGCGCTGCGCGCCCTTCTCGCCGGGGACCCGATCACGTATTACTGCGGCTTCGATCCGACTGCTCCCAGCCTGCATCTGGGCAACCTGGTGCAGCTGCTGACGTTGCGTCGCATCCAGCTCGCCGGCCACAAGCCGCTCGGTCTCGTCGGCGGCTCCACCGGTCTGATCGGCGACCCGCGCCCCACGGCCGAGCGCACGCTCAACACTCGCGAGACCGTCGAGGAGTGGGTGGGACGCCTGCGGACGCAGGTCGAGCGCTACCTGAGCTTCGAGGGCGAGAACGCCGCCCGCATCGTCAACAATCTCGATTGGACGGCGCCGCTGTCGGCGATCGACTTCCTGCGGGAGATCGGCAAGCACTACCGCGTCGGGACCATGCTCAAGAAGGATGCGGTCGCCGCGCGACTGAACTCCGACGAGGGCATCAGCTACACGGAGTTCAGCTACCAGATCCTGCAGGGGATGGACTTCCTCGAGCTCTACCGTCAGTACGACTGCGTCCTGCAGACCGGCGGCTCCGACCAATGGGGGAACCTGACCAGCGGCACCGACCTCATCCGTCGTGCCGAGGGTGCGTCGGCGCACGCGATCGGCACACCGCTGATCACGAACAGCGACGGGACCAAGTTCGGCAAGAGCGAGGGGAACGCCATCTGGCTCGACCCCGAGATGTGCAGTCCGTACCGGATGTACCAGTTCTGGCTGAGCACCGCGGATGCCGACGTGATCGGCAGGCTGAAGGTCTTCACCTTCCTCACCCGCGCCGAGATCGAGGAGTACGAGGCGCTGGTCGAGTCCGAGCCCTTCCGTCGCGCCGCACAGAAGCGTCTCGCGCTCGAGGTCGTCGCCACCGTGCACGGCATCGATGCGGCCGCTGCGGTGATCGCGGCATCCGAGGCCCTGTTCGGACAGGGCGACCTGACTGCCCTCGACGCGTCGACCTTGCGCACGGCGCTCGAAGAGCTGCCGAACGCGACGGTCGATTCCGGGTCATCGGTGGTCGATGCGCTCGTCGCCACGGGATTGGTCTCCAGCTCGTCCGAAGCGCGACGCGCGATCAGCCAGGGCGGAGTGTCGCTCGACGGATCGCGTGTCGAAGACGATGCAGCCACCGTCAAGGGATCTCTGCCCGGTGGGGTTTCTGTGCTCCGCCGCGGCAAGAAGACCCTCGCAGGTGTCTTCCTCGCGTGAACATCCGACCCTGATCGCCTGACGGCGGTCGTCTGAGAGTCCTCGGACGGCCGCCGTCACGCTTCCACCGTTCACACTCGACAGGAGCCTGCCGATGCCGTTCACGCCGAGTCATGCAGTGGTCGCCCTCCCGTTCATTCGCACGCCGCTCGTGCCCGCTGCGATCGCGATCGGCGCCATGACGCCCGACCTTCCGCTGTTCATCCGCGGGGTCGGCCTGCCGTACTCGTTCACCCACTCATTCGGCAACGTCGTGTGGACCGCGCTGGTCGCTTTCGTGCTGTTCCTGCTGTGGCGCGTCGTGCTGCGCCCGGCCGTCGGTGAGCTCTCTCCGCTCTGGCTGGCTCGCCGGGTTCCTGTCGACTGGTCGCAGTCCGGCGTCGACGCGGCCCGAGCCGCCGTCGGCGTCGGTGCTCGAGATCGGCTGTACCCGGCGATGCTCGCGGCATCGCTGGTGCTGGGAGTGCTGTCGCACATCGTCTGGGATCTCTTCACGCACGAGGGGCGTTGGGGCGTCGATGTGCTTCCCGCGCTCGACGATGTGTGGGGGCCGTTCATCGGATACAAGTGGCTGCAGTACGGCTCGAGCGTGATCGGCCTGCTCGTGATCGGTATCTGGGGGATTCTCCGGGTGAACCGCGCTGTTCCCCGCGAACGAGTGGATCGCGTGCTGCCGTCGGGCGTCCGAATCGCCTGGTGGCTGTCACTTCCCGTGGTGCTGATCACGGCGTGGGCCCTCGGCTACGCCGGCTACGGGCCGTTCACCGAGGAGTTCACCTACCAGCATCTGGCCTACCGGATGCTGCCGCCGGCGTGCGCCCTGTGGGGTGTGCTCACTCTCGTGCTCTGTCTGTCGCTGCCGGTGTTCCGACGCATTCACCAGCGCGGCTGATCGGATCCCCAGCGATGGGGGGCGGCGAGCTCGAGGCCGGGAAGCGCCGATCGCGCCGTGGTGATCGTCTGCCCTGCGACGTCGAACGTCGCGGTGTGGGCGGCGAGGTCCAGTACCCGTTCCCGCTCCGACCCCGATACCGATCGCGATCCCGAGGACCGTGGCATTCCGAGAAGCTCGGCGGCCACTCGACGCAGCGACGTGCGCACCACCCAGCCACCACCTTCTCGACGGCGCCGCTCGAGCAGCGAGATGATCGAGGCTGCGAGCAGGTACCCGGCACTGTGATCGAGGGCCTGCGCGGGGAGGACCCCCGGGCGGTCGCCGTCCGGCGTCTCGATCATGGCGATCCCGGACTCCGCTTGCACCAGACTGTCGAACCCTGCGCGAGAGGGGTGGTCGTCGCCCCACGCACTGAGCTCCGCGATCACCAGACTCGGGTGCCGCTCGATCAGGGCGGATGCGGAGAGGCCGAGTCGCGCGAGGGCTGCCGGTCGGTACCCGAGGACGACGACGTCAGCCTCGGCGAGCAGCTGGTCGAAACGCTCGGTTCCGGCGTCGAGCAGCGTCGATCGCTTCCCGTGACCGGTGTCGAAGTGCTGCCACTCGGGCTCGGGCAGCTGCGGGGGATCGACGCGCAGCACGTCTGCTCCCAGCAGTGCGAGCGTGCGGGTGCAGACGGGACCGGCGATCACCCGGGTGAGATCGAGCACGCGGGTGCCGGTGAGTGGTGCACGACGATCGTCGCCGTCTCGCCGGCGCGGCTCCTCGCCGCTCGGGGAGGGCATCCGATCGACCTGGAGCAGGGGAGCGGACCGCAGCTGAGCGTCGTGGATGGGGTTCTCCGGCAGCACGGGCACGGCGAGTCCGCCCGCATCGACGATCCGATCGACAGCGTCGGCGGCCGACTGAGTCAGGATGGCCGCTCGGACGTCTTCGCCCGCTGCGTCGATTCCGAGCCCGAGACCGGTCAGAAGGCGCATCGCGTGGTGGGGGTAGTTGCCATGGGTGCGGATCCACCCGTCGGACGCCCGGAAGAATCCCGAGTACGGGGACCAGACATCGGGGGCGCGTCCGTCGACGGTGAGCACCCGATCGCTCCGGTACGTGACGGCGATGCGATCGGGGTCGGGGAGGGAGTCGACGCCGGCCGCCAGACACACGGCCCGAACGCTCGCCCAGGCCAGATCCGCCGTCGCGAGGCGCGACTCGAGAGGCACGGCGTGAACGAAGGGGGCGCCGGAATCGACCTCCACCGGCGCGAGCCCGAGGGCGGACCACACGCGGTCCAACAGAGCAGCGGAGGGGGCGCGATTCGGCAGCTGGGTCACGCTGCGATCGTACTCGTGGCGGCGATCTCGGCGGAATACCAGCGCTGGACTGGGAAAAGTGTTGCCACCTGGTGCGGCGACACGCCCGGGGGTGGTGGCCCGATTTGCCAGAACCCCAGAACCCACGTAACTTATTACTTGTTCGCCCCACAGGGAAGCGGAGGAGCCGAGAGCTTCACCCCCTCAAGCGGAGAACCACCTCCCGATCCACTCACTTGTGAGAACAGACGCCTGCGTCTAGGATGGGAGATCCACCCCATCTGCGGCTGTCAAGAGCTGCGCAGCGGATCTAAGATCCGCGCGGCGCGCTGATTTGACAAGCGGGACGGGATGGCTAAGATAGAGAAGTTGCCCTTCGGGCCTGGTTGTGATGACTGGGTCGTGGGAGCATCCGATCCTTGAGAACTCAACAGCGTGCACTTGTCAAATGCCAAATAACCTCGATTCAGCTTCGGCTGGATGAGATTCCTTTGGATCAAAGACCAACCTCCTTGTGGGGTTGGCAACGGATAAAGTCAGCAATGATTTGTCTCTTTGGTCAGCATCAAACTCGCTGCGTCACCGTTTTCCCGGTGTCGTATGCATTTCTTTTTTACGGAGAGTTTGATCCTGGCTCAGGATGAACGCTGGCGGCGTGCTTAACACATGCAAGTCGAACGGTGAACACGGAGCTTGCTCTGTGGGATCAGTGGCGAACGGGTGAGTAACACGTGAGCAACCTGCCCCTGACTCTGGGATAAGCGCTGGAAACGGCGTCTAATACTGGATACGAGTAGCGACCGCATGGTCAGTTACTGGAAAGATTTATTGGTTGGGGATGGGCTCGCGGCCTATCAGCTTGTTGGTGAGGTAATGGCTCACCAAGGCGTCGACGGGTAGCCGGCCTGAGAGGGTGACCGGCCACACTGGGACTGAGACACGGCCCAGACTCCTACGGGAGGCAGCAGTGGGGAATATTGCACAATGGGCGCAAGCCTGATGCAGCAACGCCGCGTGAGGGATGACGGCCTTCGGGTTGTAAACCTCTTTTAGCAGGGAAGAAGCGAAAGTGACGGTACCTGCAGAAAAAGCGCCGGCTAACTACGTGCCAGCAGCCGCGGTAATACGTAGGGCGCAAGCGTTATCCGGAATTATTGGGCGTAAAGAGCTCGTAGGCGGTTTGTCGCGTCTGCTGTGAAATCCGGAGGCTCAACCTCCGGCCTGCAGTGGGTACGGGCAGACTAGAGTGCGGTAGGGGAGATTGGAATTCCTGGTGTAGCGGTGGAATGCGCAGATATCAGGAGGAACACCGATGGCGAAGGCAGATCTCTGGGCCGTAACTGACGCTGAGGAGCGAAAGGGTGGGGAGCAAACAGGCTTAGATACCCTGGTAGTCCACCCCGTAAACGTTGGGAACTAGTTGTGGGGTCCATTCCACGGATTCCGTGACGCAGCTAACGCATTAAGTTCCCCGCCTGGGGAGTACGGCCGCAAGGCTAAAACTCAAAGGAATTGACGGGGACCCGCACAAGCGGCGGAGCATGCGGATTAATTCGATGCAACGCGAAGAACCTTACCAAGGCTTGACATATACGAGAACGGGCCAGAAATGGTCAACTCTTTGGACACTCGTAAACAGGTGGTGCATGGTTGTCGTCAGCTCGTGTCGTGAGATGTTGGGTTAAGTCCCGCAACGAGCGCAACCCTCGTTCTATGTTGCCAGCACGTAATGGTGGGAACTCATGGGATACTGCCGGGGTCAACTCGGAGGAAGGTGGGGATGACGTCAAATCATCATGCCCCTTATGTCTTGGGCTTCACGCATGCTACAATGGCCGGTACAAAGGGCTGCAATACCGCGAGGTGGAGCGAATCCCAAAAAGCCGGTCCCAGTTCGGATTGAGGTCTGCAACTCGACCTCATGAAGTCGGAGTCGCTAGTAATCGCAGATCAGCAACGCTGCGGTGAATACGTTCCCGGGTCTTGTACACACCGCCCGTCAAGTCATGAAAGTCGGTAACACCTGAAGCCGGTGGCCTAACCCTTGTGGAGGGAGCCGTCGAAGGTGGGATCGGTAATTAGGACTAAGTCGTAACAAGGTAGCCGTACCGGAAGGTGCGGCTGGATCACCTCCTTTCTAAGGAGCATCTGACTCTTCGGAGTCCAGAACCCAGATCGAAGACGTTCGTTCTTCGCTGGGAGCTCATGGGTGGAACATTTGACATGGTGCGAAGGAAGAAGCTCTCGCTTAGTACACCGCTTGCGGTGGGAACGGGGAGGGTTTCGGATGTCGCACTTGCACGCTGTTGGGTCCTGAGGGACCGGATGCGATCTTCGGATCGTTTCTGTACCTCTGGGCCTCTTGTTGTTTCCCCTGTGGGGGTGGCGAGAAGGGGTACCGCCCGTACTTTGAGAACTACACAGTGGACGCGAGCATCTTGCAGCCGGCTTCGGTCGGTTGCACAAGATGATCTTAAAGATCATTAGTCAATTTCATGCCAGGCCTTTGGGTCTGGTGTCGATTCTGATTCAAACTCATGTGATTTCAAGTCTTTAAGAGCAAACGGTGGATGCCTTGGCATCTGGAGCCGAAGAAGGACGTAGCAATCTGCGATAAGCCTCGGGGAACTGATAAGCAAGTTTTGATCCGAGGGTGTCCGAATGGGGAAACCCCGCTGGGCGGCGTGCCGACCTAGTGACTCCCGCCTGAATATATAGGGCGGGTAGAGGGAACGTGGGGAAGTGAAACATCTCAGTACCCACAGGAAGAGAAAGCAACCGCGATTCCGTTAGTAGTGGCGAGCGAAACCGGAACAGGCTAAACCTAGCGTGTGTGATAGCCGGCAGGCGTTGCACGTTGGGGGTTGTGGGACTTTTCAGTCATCTCTGCCGAGATGGCGGCGTTACACGATGGTATAGACGAACGGTCTTGAAAGGCCGGTCATAGAGGGTGCCAACCCCGTAGTCGAAATGCCAACCGTGGCGCGAAGAGTATCCCAAGTAGCACGGGGCCCGTGAAATCCCGTGTGAATCTGTCAGGACCACCTGATAAGCCTAAATACTCCCAGATGACCGATAGCGGACAAGTACCGTGAGGGAAAGGTGAAAAGTACCCCGGGAGGGGAGTGAAATAGTACCTGAAACCGTTTGCTTACAAACCGTTGGAGCAGCCTTAGTAGCTGTGACAGCGTGCCTTTTGAAGAATGAGCCTGCGAGTTAGCGATATGTGGCGAGGTTAACCCGTTGAGGGGTAGCCGTAGCGAAAGCGAGTCTGAATAGGGCGATTCAGTCGCATGTCCTAGACCCGAAGCGAAGTGATCTATCCATGGCCAGGTTGAAGCGACGGTAAGACGTCGTGGAGGACCGAACCCACTTAGGTTGAAAACTGAGGGGATGAGCTGTGGATAGGGGTGAAAGGCCAATCAAACTTCGTGATAGCTGGTTCTCTCCGAAATGCATTTAGGTGCAGCGTTGCGTGTTTCTTGCCGGAGGTAGAGCTACTGGATGGCCGATGGGCCCTACAAGGTTACTGACGTCAGCCAAACTCCGAATGCCGGTAAGTGAGAGCGCAGCAGTGAGACTGTGGGGGATAAGCTTCATAGTCGAGAGGGAAACAACCCAGACCACCAACTAAGGTCCCAAAGCGCGTGCTAAGTGGGAAAGGATGTGGAGTTGCCTTGACAACCAGGAGGTTGGCTTAGAAGCAGCCACCCTTGAAAGAGTGCGTAATAGCTCACTGGTCAAGTGATTCCGCGCCGACAATGTAACGGGGCTCAAGCACGCCACCGAAGTTGTGGCATTGACATTATTGGTAGGCCTTCGTGGTCCAGCCGTGTTGATGGGTAGGAGAGCGTCGTGTGGCCAGCGAAGCGGCGGTGTAAACCAGCCGTGGAGGCTACACGAGTGAGAATGCAGGCATGAGTAGCGAAAGACGTGTGAGAAACACGTCCTCCGAAAGACCAAGGGTTCCAGGGTCAAGCTAATCTTCCCTGGGTAAGTCGGGACCTAAGGCGAGGCCGACAGGCGTAGTCGATGGACAACGGGTTGATATTCCCGTACCGGCGAAGAACCGCCCAAGCTAATCCAGTAGTGCTAAGTGTCTGAATCCCAATGACTGATCCCTTCGGGGTGACGCGTTGGGCCTAGCGCACGACCCCATTCTGGTGCGGTTAGCGTATTAACAGGTGTGACGCAGGAAGGTAGTCCAAGCCAGGCGATGGTTGTCCTGGTGCAAGTGCGTAGGCCGAGAGATAGGCAAATCCGTCTCTCATATAGGCTGAGACACGATGCGGATAAAAAGTGGATGATCCTATGCTGCCAAGAAAAGCATCGACGCGAGGTTCTAGCCGCCCGTACCCCAAACCGACTCAGGTGGTCAGGTAGAGAATACCAAGGAGATCGAGAGAATCGTGGTTAAGGAACTCGGCAAAATGCCCCCGTAACTTCGGGAGAAGGGGGGCCTTCGACGTATTAGGACTTGCTCCGAAAGCGTTTGGAGGCCGCAGAGACTAGTGGGTAGCGACTGTTTACTAAAAACACAGGTCCGTGCCAAGTCGCAAGACGATGTATACGGACTGACGCCTGCCCGGTGCTGGAAGGTTAAGAGGACCGGTTAGCCGCAAGGCGAAGCTGAGAATTTAAGCCCCAGTAAACGGCGGTGGTAACTATAACCATCCTAAGGTAGCGAAATTCCTTGTCGGGTAAGTTCCGACCTGCACGAATGGCGTAACGACTTCCCAACTGTCTCAACCGCGAACTCGGCGAAATTGCATTACGAGTAAAGATGCTCGTTACGCGCAGCAGGACGGAAAGACCCCGTGACCTTTACTACAGCTTGGTATTGGTGTTCGGTGTGGCTTGTGTAGGATAGGTGGGAGACTGTGAAGCATGGACGCCAGTTCATGTGGAGTCATTGTTGAAATACCACTCTGGTCACTCTGGATATCTAACTTCGAACCGTAATCCGGTTCAGGGACAGTGCCTGGTGGGTAGTTTAACTGGGGCGGTTGCCTCCCAAAAAGTAACGGAGGCGCCCAAAGGTTCCCTCAACCTGGTTGGCAATCAGGTGTCGAGTGTAAGTGCACAAGGGAGCTTGACTGTGAGACTGACAGGTCGAGCAGGGACGAAAGTCGGGACTAGTGATCCGGCAGTGGCTTGTGGAAGCGCTGTCGCTCAACGGATAAAAGGTACCTCGGGGATAACAGGCTGATCTTGCCCAAGAGTCCATATCGACGGCATGGTTTGGCACCTCGATGTCGGCTCGTCGCATCCTGGGGCTGGAGTAGGTCCCAAGGGTTGGGCTGTTCGCCCATTAAAGCGGTACGCGAGCTGGGTTTAGAACGTCGTGAGACAGTTCGGTCCCTATCCGCTGCGCGCGTAGGAAATTTGAGAGGATCTGACCCTAGTACGAGAGGACCGGGTTGGACGAACCTCTGGTGTGTCAGTTGTTCCGCCAGGAGCACCGCTGATTAGCTACGTTCGGGATGGATAACCGCTGAAAGCATCTAAGCGGGAAGCCGGCCTCAAGATGAGATTTCCATACCTTCGGGTGAGAGGCTCCCAGCCAGACTACTGGGTTGATAGGCCAGATGTGGAAGTGCAGTAATGCATGCAGCTGACTGGTACTAATAAGCCGATGACTTGATAACACACCGTTTGTTGGTGCTACGCGTCCACTGAGTGGTTCTCGATGTACGGTCGAGAACCCTAGAGACAACAATGATTTGTCTATAGGTTTGATTGAAACATCAATAGTGTTTCGGCGGCCATAGCGTGAGGGAAACGCCCGGTTTACATTCCGAACCCGGAAGCTAAGCCTCACAGCGCCGATGGTACTGCAGGGGGGACCCTGTGGGAGAGTAGGACACCGCCGGACTTCTTTTAAGCAAATGGCCACCCATCGTTGGGTGGCCATTTTGCGTTAACAACATCTAGAACAGGGAGCATCATGCCGGAAGAGGAAGAGCGCCGTCCGCGTCGCAACGACGACCAGGGATCGCGCAGTAACCGACCTTCCGGAGGACGCTCGGAACAGAATCGCAGCAGCGGTCCGCGTCACGACGACGCACCCCGCCGCGAGGGCGGTTACAGTCGTGACGGAGGAGCCCCCCGTTCTGGTGGGTACAACCGCGACAACCGCGATGGTGGCGCTCCCCGTTCCGGCGGCTACAGCCGCGATGGTGGTGCCCCCCGTTCTGGTGGGTACAACCGCGATAACCGTGATGGTGGCGCTTCTCGTTCGGGCGGCTACAACCGCGACAACCGTGATGGTGGCGCTCCCCGTTCGGGCGGCTATAACCGCGATGGTGGTGCCCCGCGCACTGGCGGTTATAACCGCGATGGTGGTGCCCCGCGCACTGGCGGTTATAACCGCGATGGTGGTGCCCCGCGCACTGGCGGTTACAACCGCGACGGTGGGGCTCCCCGTTCGGGTGGGTACAACCGTGACAGCCGTGATGGTGGCGCTCCGCGTTCTGGTGGGTACAACCGCGACAATCGCGATGGTGGTGCTCCTCGCACTGGTGGGTACAACCGTGACAGCCGTGACGGTGGTGCTCCTCGCACTGGTGGGTACAACCGTGACAGCCGTGATGGTGGCGCTCCTCGCACTGGTGGGTACAACCGCGACAGCCGTGATGGTGGCGCTCCCCGCACTGGTGGGTACAACCGCGACAATCGTGATGGTGGCGCACCTCGTACCGGTGGGTACAACCGCGACAATCGTGATGGTGGCGCACCTCGTACCGGTGGGTACAACCGCGACAATCGTGATGGTGGCGCTCCCCGTACCGGTGGGTACAACCGCGACAATCGTGATGGTGGCGCTCCCCGTACCGGTGGCTACAACCGTGACGGTGGCGCACCTCGTACCGGTGGGTACAACCGTGACGGTGGCGCTCCCCGTACCGGTGGGTACAACCGCGACAGTCGCGACGGTGGTTCTCCGCGTTCGGGTGGCTACAACCGCGACAACCGTGATGGTGGTTCTCCGCGTTCGGGTGGCTACAACCGCGACAACCGTGATGGTGGCGCCCCCCGTACCGGCGGCTACAACCGTGACAGCCGTGACGGTGGTGCTCCCCGCACGGGTGGCTACAACCGCGATGACCGCGCGCCGCGGCAGGACCGCGACTCGTCGCGCTCGTACCCGCAGCGTGGGGGAGTGGACCGTGAGCGTCCGGTGCAGGCAGCGGGCGATCGTCCTCGCTTCAACGACCCGCACATCCCCGATGACGTCACGGCCCGCGACCTGCACACGTCGGCGCGCAATGAGCTGAAGACCCTGAGCAAGGAGAACGCCGACCTCGTCGCTCGTCACCTCGCGATGGCGTCGCGTCTCATCGACGAGGATCCCGCTCTCGCACATGAGCACGCTCTCGCAGCATCCCGCCGTGCCGGCCGCATCGCGATCGTCCGCGAGACCCTCGGGATCACCGCCTATGCGACCGAGGACTTCGCTCTTGCGCTGCGTGAGCTGCGCACGTACCGCCGCATCTCCGGCAAGGACGATCAGATCGCCCTGATGGTCGACAGCGAGCGGGGCATCGGCCGCCCCGACCGTGCGCTCGAGACCGGTCGCGCTGTCGACCGGACCGCTCTGACCACGCCCGTCCGTGTCTCGCTGGCGATCGCCATGTCGGGTGCACGTCTGGATCAGGGCGACCTCGATCTCGCGCTCGGCGAACTCGAGATCCCTGAGCTCGACCCCGACCGCGCATTCGAGTGGAGCCCCGCGCTCTTCGCTGCGCGCGCCGCCGTGCTCGAGGACCTGGGGCGCACCGACGAGGCAGAGTTCTGGGCGCATCGCGCCGAGGTCGCTGCGGAAGCGCTGGGCGTCGACGAAGCCGGTGATGAGGAGATCATCATCGAAGACGGTCTCATCGAAGGTGACTTCGATGACGACCATGCTGAAGACGGCCGGTCCGACTCTGGGTCTGACGACTCTGAGTCCGACGATTCTGAGTCCGACGACTCGGAATCCGACGATTCTGGCTCTGACGATTCTGAGTCCGACCTGGAGCCCGCCGAGTCCGACGAGACCATCGCGGCTGCAGGTGCTGAAGAGGCGGACACCGAGTCCGATATCGAGTCGGAACCGTCGATCGACGACGAGGTGCGTGAGCTTCTCGGCGAGGACGAGGACGAGGACGGCGACCTCGCCGACACCGACGCGAAGCGCACAGCATCCGAGCCCTCTGAGGAGGCGTAGTGGGGCTGTTCTCCAAGAAGCCCGCGCTGCGCACGCCGCTCGACGGTGTCGACGCCGTGCTCGCTGACCTGGATGGCGTCGTCTATGCGGGCCCTGGCGCGCTGCCCTACGCGGTGGAGAGCCTCAACGCGGCCGGTGAGACCGCGAGACTCGGTTACATCACGAACAACGCGTCGCGCACCGACGCGTCGGTCGCCGAGCACCTCAGCAGCCTGGGTCTCGACGTCGCCCCGGCTGATGTCATCACCAGCCCGCAGGCCGCCATGCGGCTGCTCGCCGGGATCGTGCCCCCTCCGGCGACGTTGCTGATCGTCGGGGGAGCCGGGCTCGTGGACGAGGCCGAGAAGGCCGGTTACACGGTGACTCGCAGTGCTGAGGATGCTCCGGATGCGGTCGTGCAGGGCTTCGCCCCTGAGGTCGCCTGGACGGACCTGGCAGAAGCGGCATTCGCCCTGAAGCTCCCCGAAGATGAGGGCGGCATCCCGTGGATCGCCACCAACACCGATTGGACGATCCCGCGCGAACGCGGCGTCGCCCCGGGCAACGGGACGCTCGTGTCCGCCGTGCACACGGCGATCGGCCGGCTCGCGACAGTCGCAGGCAAACCGGAGACTCCGATCTTCGAGGAGGCCACGTCGCGCTTCGGCGCGACGAAGCCGCTGTTCATCGGCGACCGTCTCGACACCGACATTCTCGGGGCGGTCAGGGCGGGTATCGACTCCGCGCTGGTGCTCACGGGCATCGACCGGCCGAAGCACGTGCTCGCGGCACCGGAAGGATCCCGTCCGACGTACATCCTGAGCGATCTGCGGGAACTGCACCAGCCGTACCCGGAGGTCACGTCCAAGGACGGCGTCTATTCGGTCAACGGCGCGTCTGTGCGCGTCAGCGGTGCGGATGTCGAGATCATCGCCGAGGGCGAGGCGCAGATCGATCTGCTGCGCGCCGGGGCAGCCGCGATCTGGGCTTCCGGGACACCGGTGTTCGTGCTTCGCGTCCCTGAGCGCCTCTACGACGACCCCTTCCACCGGCCCTGACGGGCAGTCGGGCCCTCGCCGTGGCTCCGCCGACGTGTCGGCCCTGCCGCGTACAGTAGAAGCGTGAGCGAAGAGACGACGGACGCACCGACCGATGGTCTGTGGAGTCGCCTGCGCCTGATCGAGGGGCAGCCTCTCGCTGCCAGAGCAGACGCGTACTCCGGGCTGCATGACGAGCTGTCCCGCCGCCTCGACAGCGGCGCGAGACTCGATCAGCGCGATGCGCCGGGCGCCCGATGACGCGACTTGACGCTGCCCTCGCCGCGCGAGGACTCGCCCGCTCACGCACCCACGCCGCAACCCTGATCGCTGACGGTCTGGTGAGCATCGACGGCCGACCGGTCGTGAAGGCGTCGACGCCTGTCAGCGATGAGGCCGAGATCTCCGTCGCGGGTGCCGACCACTATGTCGGTCGCGGCGCGCACAAGCTGGTCGCCGCGCTCGACGGCTTCGGCATCTCTGCCGAAGGGCGCCTGGCGCTCGACATGGGCGCCTCCACCGGTGGCTTCACCCAGGTGCTGCGTGAGCGCGGAGCGCGCCGTGTGCTGGCCGTCGACGTCGGACACGATCAGATGGCCGCTGCCGTGGCATCCGATCCCGGTGTGGTGCGCGTCGAGGGGTACAACGTCCGATACATGACCCCAGAGAACCTGAGGGACGTGACCGGGGAGGACGCAGCCCCCGACCTCATCGTGGGCGACCTCTCGTTCATCTCGCTCGAGCATGTCCTGCCGGCCGTCGCGAGCGTGGCAGCGGCGGGATCCGACATCGTGCTGCTGGTCAAACCCCAGTTCGAGGTCGGTCGAACGGCCGTGCGCGGGGGACTGGTGACAGATCCCGCCACGCGCGCCGACGCCGTCGCGCGGACGGCGTGGAGCGCTTGGGACGCGGGGCTCGGCATGCTCGGCATCCTGTCCTCCCCGATTCTCGGGACCCGCGGGAACACGGAATACCTTCTGCACCTCGCACCGGGCCGCGGCAGTGATCCGTCAGAATGGTCGGACCGCATCAACGAACTGACAGGGAGACGATGAACGAGCGCAACATCCTGGTCGTCGCCCATGCCGGCAGGGAAGACACGGTCGAAGCGGCCCTCCGCGTGGTCGATGCGCTGCGTGGCGCGGGGGCGCGCCCCGTGCTCGCCGCCGACGACAGCCTCGACCTGCGTGCCGTCGATGCCCGCTTCGCGGATGTCGACGTGCTCGGCGAGACGGTGCAGCAGGAGCAGCTCGAGCTCGCGATCGTCCTGGGCGGCGACGGCACGATCCTGCGAGCCGCCGAGCTGGTGCGCGGCTGCGCGGCTCCCGTGCTCGGGATCAACATGGGCCACGTCGGATTCCTCGCGGAGATCGATCGTGACGACATGGATGCCGCCATGCGCCGCGTCATCGACCGCGACTACGAGGTCGAAGAGCGTCTCGCGCTGTCGGTCCGGGTCAAGGACGTCGACGGCGAGGTGGTCTACGAGACGTTCGCCCTCAACGAGGCGACGGTCGAGAAGGCGAGTCGGGAGCGCATGATCGAGGTCGTGCTCGAGATCGACGGACGCCCCCTCTCGAGCTTCGGATGCGACGGAATGGTCGTGTCCACTCCGACCGGGTCCACGGCCTACAACTTCTCCGCGGGCGGTCCGGTCATCTGGCCGAGCGTCGAAGCCATCGCGGTGGTGCCGCTCTCGGCGCACGCCCTCTTCGCCAAGCCGCTGGTGGTCAGCCCCGATGCCGCCGTGGCCATCGAGATGCTCGAAGGCACGTCCGGCGCTGGCATCCTCTGGTGCGACGGGCGACGGTCTCACGACCTGCCGCCGGGGGCCCGAGTCGTCGTGCGGCGATCATCGCGCCCCGTGCGCCTCGCGCGTCTGCACCCGACCGCGTTCACCGATCGTCTGGTGCGCAAGTTCCAGTTGCCGGTCGCGGGATGGCGCGGGCAGGGGGCAGCCTCATGATCGAGGAGATGCGGATGCAGGGACTCGGCGTGATCGCCGACGCCGTGCTGCCTCTCGGGCCCGGATTCACCGCGATCACAGGTGAGACCGGTGCCGGCAAGACGATGGTCGTGACCGGCCTCGGCCTGCTGCTCGGTCAGCGCGCCGATTCCGGAGCGGTGCGTGCCGGTGCCACCCAGGCCTCGGTCGCGGGCGTGTGGATCGTCCCCGAGACCGGCGACGTCGCGGACATCGTGGCAGACGCCGGGGGCGAGCTGGAACCCGCCGGTTCCGGTGCCGCAGAGCTGTACGTCTCACGCACGCTGAGCGCCGAGGGACGCAGCCGTGCGAGCGTCGGAGGACGCGCGGCGCCGGCGGGTGTGCTGTCGGCCCTGGCCGAGGAGCTGGTCGTCGTGCACGGTCAGTCCGAGCAGCTCAGGCTGCGCTCTGCCGCTGCGCAGCGCGATGCGCTCGATCGCTTCGGAGGAGCGCCGATCGCCCGGGCGCTCGACGCCTACGCATCGTCGTTCACCCGGTGGCGCGAGCTGGATTCCGAGATCGCGGACATCACCGAGAACCGTGATCGCCGAGCCGACGAGGCCTCCCGGCTTCGGGAGGCACTTGCTCTCATCGAGGCTGCCGCCCCGGAACCGGGCGAGGACGTCGAGCTGTCGGCACGGGCCGAGCGCCTGGCGAACGCCGAGGAGCTGCGCCTCGCGGCCTCGCTCGCCCACGGCGCGCTCTCGAACGAAGAGGGCGAGCCCGACGCATCCGCATTGATCGCCGAGGCGCGTCGCGCGCTCGAACGGGTCTCCGACGCCGCGCTCACCGAGATATCCGCAGGCCTCGCCGACATCGGCTACCGGATCGCCGACATCGCCGGACAGCTCTCCGCCTACCTCGCCGATCTCGACGAATCGGGACCGCACGAGCTCGCGGCTGTCGAAGAACGGCGCGCGGCACTGAGCACGCTCATCCGTGCGCACGGTTCGCTGGACGAGGCGCTCGAGCTGTGGCAGACCGGATCGACCCGGCTCGCCGAACTCGAAGACGACGGCGAGCGGCTCGCACGCCTCGAGGCCGAACGGGACGCCGCTCGCGCTGAGCTGGATTCCCGGGCCGAGACACTGACCGCGAAGCGCACCGCAGCCGCAGCACGACTGGGCGTCGCCGTGAGCGATGAGCTGCACGAGCTCGCCATGCCGGACGCGACTCTCGAGGTCGCGGTCACGCCCGGGGCGGAGAGCGCTCACGGCCGCGACGACGTCGCCATCCTGCTCGCGCCCCACCCCGGTGCCGAACCCCGCTCCGTCTCGAAGGGGGCATCCGGCGGTGAGCTGTCGCGCGTGATGCTCGCCATCGAGGTCGTGATCGCCGGCACCGACCCCGTGCCGACCTTCGTCTTCGACGAGGTCGATGCCGGCATCGGCGGTGCGGCGGCGATCGAGGTCGGCCGACGACTCGCCCGACTCGCAGAGAAGTCGCAGGTGATCGCCGTGACCCATCTGGCTCAGGTCGCCGCGTTCGCCAACAACCACCTCTCCGTCGTGAAATCCCACGACGGAGCAGTCACCGCATCGAGTGTCCGCCGTCTCGAAGGCCAGGAGCGCGAGGCCGAGATGGCCCGACTGCTGTCCGGATTGACCGATTCGGATGCCGCGATCACCCACGCCCGAGAACTTCTCAGCCTCGGCGCCCTCACCTCCTGATAGGATCGAAGCCCGTGATGAACTCTTCTTCTGCGGGGCCCAAGAACGACACGACCAAGCACATCTTTGTGACGGGTGGTGTCGTTTCGTCTTTGGGTAAGGGGCTCACTGCCGCAAGCCTCGGCAACCTCCTCACCGCACGCGGACTCCGCGTCGTGATGCAGAAGCTCGACCCGTATCTCAACGTCGATCCGGGCACGATGAACCCGTTCCAGCACGGTGAGGTGTTCGTCACGGATGACGGTGCCGAGACCGACCTCGACATCGGCCACTACGAGCGCTTCCTCGACATCAACCTGTCGCAGGCGGCGAACGTCACGACCGGTCAGATCTACTCACAGGTCATCGCCCGCGAGCGTCGCGGCGAGTACCTCGGCGACACCGTGCAGGTCATCCCGCACATCACCGATGAGATCAAGCGCCGCATGCGTCTGCAGGCGACCGAGGATCCTCGCCCCGACGTGATCATCACCGAGGTCGGCGGAACGGTCGGCGACATCGAGTCGCAGCCGTTCCTCGAGGCCGCTCGTCAGCTGCGTCACGAGCTCGGACGCGACAGCGTGTTCTTCGTGCACGTCTCGCTGGTTCCGTTCATGGGCGCATCCGGTGAGCAGAAGACGAAGCCGACCCAGCACTCGGTGGCGGCCCTCCGTCAGGTCGGCATCCAGCCCGATGCCCTCGTGCTCCGCAGCGACCGGCCTGTGAGCGAGAGCAACCGCAACAAGATCGCACTCATGTGCGACGTCGACGCCGAGGGCGTCATCAACACGGTCGATCTGCCGAGCATCTACGACATCCCTTCGACGCTCAACGACCAGGGGCTCGACTCGTACATCGTGCGCCGCCTCGGACTCGACCAGAAGGCTGCCGACGAGGTGGACTGGTCGCGCTGGAGCAAGGTCCTCCACGCCGTGCACAACCCGAAGCACGAGGTCACCATCGGCCTGGTCGGCAAGTACATCGACCTGCCGGACGCCTACCTCTCGGTGACCGAAGCGCTGAAGGCCGGCGGTTTCGCACAGGAGACCAAGGTCAACATCCGCTGGATCCCGTCGGACCGCTGCGAGACCCCCGAGGGCGCGCGCGAGCAGCTCGCCGCACTCGACGGCATCTGCGTTCCCGGTGGCTTCGGCATCCGTGGGATCGAGGGCAAGCTCGGTGCGCTGAAGTTCGCGCGCGAGCAGGGTATTCCGACCCTCGGCCTGTGCCTCGGCCTCCAGTGCATGGTCATCGAATACGCCCGTGATGTCGCCGGCATCGAGGGCGCGTCGTCGAGCGAGTTCGACCCCGAGACGACCGAGCCGGTCATCGCCACGATGGCGGAGCAGATCGAGATCCTCGACGGTGGAGACCTGGGTGGCACGATGCGGCTCGGCCTCTACAAGGCGGCGCTGGCGGAGGGCTCCCTGGCGAGCGAGCTGTACGGCGGCCCCGAGGCGTCGGAGCGTCACCGCCACCGCTACGAGGTCAACAACGCCTACCGTGCGCGTCTCTCCGAGGCCGGTCTGGTCTTCTCGGGTCTCAACCCCGAGCTCGACCTGGTCGAGTACGTCGAGCTCCCGCGGGACGTCCACCCGTACTACATCGCCACCCAGGCGCACCCGGAGCTCCGCTCGCGCCCGACCGACCCCCACCCGCTGTTCCGTGGCCTGGTCGGGGCTGCGATCGAGCGTCACCGCTCGAGCGAGCTCTTCGACGTCGAGGCCGATGCCGAGTTCGGCGAAGCAGTCGCCTGAGCGTGGCGAAGCCCATGTCTGAGTTCGATGAGCTGAGAGACGAGCCCTTCCAGCCGGAGGTTCTGCAGAGTGACCTCGTCTACGAGGGTGCCGTCTGGAATGTGCGCGACGACCGTGTGCGTTACGGCGACGGGGAGATCCGCCGTCAGTATGTCGCGCACACCGGCGCCGTAGCGATCCTCGCGCTCGATGACCAGGGTCGCGTACTGCTGATCCAGCAGTACCGGCACCCGATCCGTCACCGCGACTGGGAGCTGCCGGCAGGTCTGCTCGACATGCCGGGGGAGGAGCCCCTCGCGGCAGCTCAGCGCGAGCTGGCGGAGGAGGCCGATCTCGTCGCCGCGCACTGGGAGCCGCTCGTATCGTCGTGGACGACCCCGGGTGGCAACGACGAGGTCATCCACGTCTTCCTCGCGAGTGGTGTGTCGACGGCGAACGAAGCGCACGCGCGCGTGGACGAAGAGGCTGACATCCGCGTGGAGTGGGTGCCGCTCGATGCCGCGGTCGACGCGGTGCTCGATGGGCGGATGCGCAACGGCATCCTCAGCATCGGCGTCCTCGCGGCCGCGCAGAGGCTGCGCGACCGGAGCTGAGCATGCAGCTCGACCGAGCGTTGGACACGTATCTGCGCCACGTCACGATCGAGCGCGGCCTCAGCGAGCACACCATCTCGGCGTATCGACGCGACCTCGACACGTATCTGGAGTGGCTCGTGTCCGAGGGGGTGACGGACACCGCTGAGATCAGCGCTACGGTCGTCGGACGCTTCATCGCCGATCGCTCCGGGGCCGATCCGGCTCCTGCGGCGACGAGCCTCGCCCGTCTGCAGTCGTCGGTGCGCGGATGGCACCGGTTCCTGGCGCGTGAAGGGATCGAACCGGATGACCCGAGCGGCCGTCTCCGTCCGCCCAAGGCCCCGCGGCGTCTGCCGAAGGCCCTGACGATCGACCAGGTCGAGAGCCTCCTCGGCGCCCCCAGCGCGGAGGACCCTCTGGGCATCCGTGACCGGGCCCTGCTCGAGCTGCTCTACGCGACCGGCGCTCGTGTGTCGGAGGCCGTCGGGCTCGACGTCGACGACCTCGCTCATGGCGATGTCCTGCGCCTCCGCGGCAAGGGGTCGAAGGAACGTATCGTGCCGATCGGCTCGTTCGCCCGCGCAGCGGTGGACGCGTACCTCACCCGGGTCCGTCCCGGGCTCGCAGTGAAGGGTCGGGCGTCGGCGCGGCTGTTCCTCGGCGCGCGCGGTGCGCCCCTGTCACGCCAGAGCGCCTGGCTGGTCATCCGCGCGGCCGCGGAGAACGCGCACATCACCGCCGAGGTCTCACCGCACACGCTGCGGCACTCGTTCGCCACGCACCTGCTGCAGGGCGGCGCAGACGTGCGCGTCGTGCAGGAGCTGCTCGGACACGCCTCGGTCGCCACGACCCAGATCTACACGCACGTGTCTGTCGACACGCTGCGCGACATCTACGCGACGTCGCACCCTCGCGCCCGGTGACCCGAGCTGCGGCCAAAACGCGGGATCGCCGCGGCCGAGGCGTGGAACCCTCCGGGCGATCGGTAGACTCGATCAAGCACGAAACGAGCAGGAGAATCGGTGGCTGAGAACGCGGCGAAGTCCAGGGCGAAGACGTCGAAGACCGACGACACCCCCATGGGACCCACCGGGCGTCCCTATCACGGCTTCGCGACCCCTGCTCCTCTCGCCTCGCATGGTCCGGCCCGCATCATCGCCCTCTGCAATCAGAAGGGCGGCGTCGGCAAGACCACGACCTCGATCAACCTCGCCGCGGCCCTCGCCGAATATGGCCGGAAGGTCCTCGCGGTCGACTTCGACCCGCAGGGCGCACTGTCGGCAGGTCTCGGCATTCAGACGCACGATGTGCCGACGATCTACGATCTGCTGCTCGACACCAAGCGCGACGCACATGATGCGATCGTGCACTCGGGTGTCGAAGGCCTCGACGTCATGCCGGCGAACATCGACCTGTCGGCCGCTGAGGTGCACCTCGTGAACGAGGTCGCCCGCGAGACGATCCTCGCCCGTGTCCTCCGCCAGGTCGCGGGGGAGTACGACGTCATCCTCATCGACTGCCAGCCCTCGCTCGGTCTGCTGACGGTCAACGCGCTGACCGCCGCTCACGGCGTCATCATCCCGCTCGAGTGCGAGTTCTTCGCGCTTCGCGGTGTGGCGCTGCTGATCGAGACGATCGACAAGGTGCGCGACCGGCTGAACCCGTCGATCACCATGGACGGCCTCCTCGCCACCATGTACGACCCGCGCACCCTGCACTCGCGTGAGGTTCTCGAGCGTGTGGTCGAGGCGTTCGGGGACGACGTCCTGGAGACCGTGATCGGTCGAACCGTCAAGTTCCCCGATGCATCGGTGTCCGGTGTGCCGATCACCGAGTTCGCTCCGGAGCACGCTGCCGCGCAGGCGTACCTGCGACTGGCGCGGGAGCTGGTCGCCCGTGGCGCTGTCGCCTGAGCTCGAGCCGCCAGACACCCCGGCTCAGTCCGTCTCGCCTCAGTCCGTCTCGCCCGTTCAGTCCGTCTCGCCCGTTCAGTCCGTCGCGGACATCGGCTCAGACATCGCTGACACCGCACTGCCGGCGGATCCCGGGTTCCGCGTCTCCCTGTCGAACTTCGACGGCCCGTTCGACCTTCTGCTGAACCTCATCTCGAAGCACGAGATGGACATCACCGAGGTGTCGCTGAGCGCCGTCACCAACGAGTTCATCGCTTACCTCAAGGAGCTCGACGACGACGAGGAGCTCGATCAGGCGTCCGAGTTCCTGGTGGTCGCAGCGACGCTGCTCGACATGAAGGTGGCGGGACTGCTGCCTCAGGGCGAGCTGGTGGATGCCGAAGCCGTCGCTCTCCTCGAAGCACGTGACCTCCTCTTCGCGCGACTCCTGCAGTACCGCGCCTTCAAAGAGGTCTCGGCGTGGTTCGCCCGATGCCTGCAGCGCGAGGACCGTCGGCACGTGCGTGCTGTCCGGCTGGATGAGAAGCACAGGCGAAAGACCCCCGAGCTCGTGTGGTCGCTCAGCGCGGATGACTTCGCCGCGCTCGCGCTTCTCGCGTTCGCGCCGAAGGAGATCCCGCATGTCGGCCTCGATCACCTGCACGCTCCGCTCGTCAGCATCCGCGAACAGGCCGCGATCGTGGTCACTCTGCTGCGCGCGGCGGAGTCCGTGAGCTTCCGCGAGCTGGTCGCGGGTGTGAGCGAGCCCGGGATCGTGGTCGCGCGGTTCATCTCTGTGCTGGAGCTCTACCGGCACGCCGCACTCTCCTTCGAGCAACTGGAACCGCTCGGCGAGCTCACGCTGCGCTGGGCAGCCGACTCCTGGTCGGACGAGACACTGGCATCCCTGGGAGCCGACTATGACCGATGACACCGTTGACGCAGTGACCGAGCCGGCCGTGCGTGACACGCCCCTCTCCGAGCGCATCGAGGCGATCCTGCTGATCATCGACGAGCCGATCGGACTCGTCGCTCTCGCCGCTGCCGTCGGATCACCGGTCGCGGCCGTCCGACAGACGATCGAGACCCTGGTCGAGGATTACGACGGCAAGGGTCACGGACCGCGACGGGGTTTCGAGCTGCGTGAGGTCGGCGGGGGCTGGCGCCTGTACGTCCGCGAGGATCACGACGACGTCGTCGCGGAGTTCGTCGGGGGACAAGCGCCGGCACGACTCTCGCAGGCGGCGCTCGAGACGCTCGCGGTGATCGCCTACAAGCAGCCCGTCACGCGCAGCCAGGTGGCGTCGATCCGCGCGGTGAACGTCGACTCCGTCGTACGGACGCTCCTCGCACGAGGTCTCATCACCGAGCTGTTCGCGGACTCCGAGACCGGCGCCATCAACTACGGCACGACCGACGCGCTGCTGCAGCACCTGGGCATCAACTCGCTCGACGAGCTGCCCCCCATCTCTCCTCTGCTCGACGACGGCGCGGACGGCTTCGACGAAGGGACCATCCGATGATCTCGGTCGTCCTGACGGCGGCGACCGGCCGCAACGGCGCGACGCGCAGAATCAGTTTCAACGAAGGGACCATCCGATGAGCGGCTTCGAGACACCAGAGGGCATCCGCCTGCAGAAGGTGCTGTCGGCGGCGGGCGTGGCCTCGCGACGCGTGATCGAGCAGTACATCGTCGAAGGGCGCATCCGTGTCAACGGCGTGACCGTCACCGAGCTCGGCCGTCGCGTCGACCCGGAGACCGATCTCATCGATGTGGACGGCACCGCTGTTCAGCTCGACGTGTCGAAGCGCTATGTGATGCTGAACAAGCCCACCGGGGTCGTCAGCAGCATGCGAGACGAGAACGATCGCCCCGATCTGCGCCGGTTCACCGAGGACTACGAGGAGCGGCTGTACAACGTCGGGCGGCTCGACGCGGAGACCAGCGGGCTGCTCGTGCTGACCAACGACGGAGACCTCGCTCACGTGCTCGCTCACCCGTCGTTCGGGGTGACCAAGGTCTACATCGCCAAGGTCGAAGGCGAAGTGACCGCGCAGACGATCTCGAAGCTCACCCGGGGCATCGAGCTCGACGACGGTCCGATCGCGGCAGACAAGGCGAGGCTGCTCGACACCTCTCGCGGGTCGAGTCTCGTCGAGCTGACACTGCACTCCGGGCGCAATCGCATCGTCCGACGGATGCTGGCAGCGGTCGGCCACCCGGTGACCGAACTCGTGCGCCGCCAGTTCGGCCCGCTGCACCTGGGAACCCTCCCGGTTGGGAAGACGCGCGAACTGACTAAAATCGAACTCGGCGCACTCTTGACTCTGTCGCGCCGTGATTCCGGTGTCGCCGAGGCGCCAGGCGAGCAACAGGAGAACGAGTGACCGATACGACGAGTGCGCCCACGGGGGCTCGGAGTTCTGTCGCGCCACGAATCGCGGCGAGACTCTCGGGAACCGTTCGCGTCGTCGGCGCCGGGCTGCTCGGCGCGAGCATCGGACATGCCCTTCGTGCGAAGGGTGTCGACGTGGTGCTCGCCGACACCTCGCCCGCCCAGCTGCGTCTCGCGATCGACTACGGGGCGGGCCGCTCGGCCGCCGAGGACGATTCGCCGGTGCTGGTCGTGGTCGCAGTGCCGCCTGACGTCACCGCGGATGTCATCGAGTCGGAGCTGAGTCGTTTCCCTCACGCTGTCGTCACCGATGTGGCGAGCGTCAAGCTCGAGCCCCTGCACAGTCTGCAGCACCGTGGCGTCGACCTCACCCGCTACATCGGCTCGCACCCCCTCGCCGGACGCGAGCGCGGCGGAGCGATCTCTGCGCGCGCCGACCTCTTCGTGGGCCGCCCCTGGGTGGTGTGCCGGGATGCCGACACGACCGCCACCGATCTCGCGCTCGTCGAAGCGCTCGCCCTCGATGTCGGAGCGATGCCGCTCGAGATGACTCCCGAGGAGCACGACCGCTCGGTCGCTCTCACCTCCCACGTTCCTCAGGTCGTCGCGAGCCTGCTCGCCGGCCGTCTCGCCACCGCCGACGAGGGTGCGCTGCGCCTCTCCGGCCAGGGCGTCCGCGACACGACGCGTATCGCGGCATCTGCACCCGAACTCTGGGTGCAGATCCTCGGAGCGAACGCCGGGCCCGTGGTCGAGATCCTCGACGCTCTGGCATCCGATCTCCGCGAGGTGTCGGACGCTCTGCGCGCGCCCGAGGCCCCCGGGGCTCGGCGTGTGGTCGCCGAGACGATCCGGCAGGGCAACGACGGCGTCGAACGTCTTCCCGGAAAGCACGGGCAGAACCAGCGATTCGAGTCCCTGGTCGTGATGGTCGACGACACCGCCGGCCAGCTCGGTCGACTGTTCGGCGAACTCGGAGAGCTCGGCGTCAACGTCGAGGACCTCCGTCTCGAGCACTCGCCGGGCGCGCAGTTCGGCCTGGCCGAGATCAGCGTCGACCCTGCTGCGCTGCACGGGGCGATCACCGGACTTCAGGAACGCGGCTGGCGGATTGCAGGTACCACCAATGACTGATTTCATCGCGATCGACGGGCCCGCCGGCTCCGGCAAGTCCAGCGTGTCCAAGGCGGTCGCTCGGGCTCTGGGCTTCGGCTACCTCGACACCGGCTCCGCGTACCGCGCTCTCGCCTGGCATGTGCTGGATCGAGGCGCCGACACGGCGGATGCCGCGGCGGTGCTCGACGCCGTCTCCGACTTCCCCGTGCGCCTCGGCCTCGACCCCGACGATCGCACCGTGCTCGTCGGAGAGGTCGACGTCACGGACGCGATCCGCGAACCATCGGTCTCGAGCGCGGTGAGCGGCGTCGCCCGTGTGCCCGAGGTGCGGAACCAGGTCAATCGTCTCTTCCGCACCCTCGTCGCCGAGGCGCCGTACCCGGCGGTCGTCGTCGAAGGGCGGGACATCACCACCGTGGTGGCTCCCGACGCCCCGGTGCGCATCCTCCTCACGGCTGCGCCCGAGGTGCGCGCCGCACGACGTGCCGGCGAGCTCGCCGGCGAGAACGCCGAGGCCGTCGCGGCCGCACTGCACAAGCGCGACGCATCAGACAGCGCCGTCGTCGACTTCCTGAACGCCGCAGACGGCGTCGAGGTCGTCGATTCGACGGAGCTCGATTTCACACAGACCATCGACGCCGTCCTCGCGGTGATCGAACGAATCCGAGGAGTACACCATGGCTGACGACGAATACGAAGGCGGCCCCGACCAGCTCGCCGAGAAGATGGAGTCGCTCGACGAGCAGCTCGCCGAGGCGCGCGCCGAGACCCTGCGCGCAGGCCTCGCCGACTACGACCTGGACGATGAAGATGCCGCCCTTCTCGCCGGCATCACGATGGGCGAGGACGGGATCCAGTTCTTCCCGGCCCTGCCGGTCGTCGCGATCGTCGGTCGACCGAACGTCGGCAAGTCGGCTCTCGTTAACCGCATCCTCGGCCGTCGTGAGGCAGTCGTCGAGGACACCCCCGGCGTGACCCGCGACCGCGTGACGTACAAGGCCGAGTGGGCCGACCGTCGCTTCTCGCTCGTCGACACGGGCGGCTGGGAGCCCGACGCCCGCGGCATCGACCGCTCGGTCGCCGCGCAGGCGGAGGTCGCGATCGACCTCGCCGACATCGTGCTGTTCGTCGTCGACGCCATGGTCGGCGCCACGTCGACCGATGAGCACGTCGTGAAGCTGCTGCGCAAGAGCGGCAAGCCGGTCTTCCTCGTCGCCAACAAGATCGACGACGCTCGTCAGGAGCCTGAGGCTGCGGCTCTCTGGAACCTCGGCCTCGGCGAGCCCTACCCGGTGTCGGCGATCCACGGTCGTGGCGTCGCCGATCTGCTCGACCAGCTGCTGAAGAAGCTGCCGGATGTCTCCGCGGTCGCGAAGGCCGAGATCGGCGGGCCGCGGCGCGTCGCGATCCTCGGTCGCCCGAACGTCGGCAAGTCCTCGCTGCTCAACAAGGCGGCCGGCGAAGAGCGCGTGGTCGTGAACGACCTCGCGGGAACCACCCGTGACCCGGTCGATGAGATCGTCGAGCTCGGTGGCAAGCTCTGGCGCCTCGTCGACACCGCCGGCATCCGCCGCCGGGTGCACATGGCGCAGGGTGCTGACTTCTACGCGTCGCTGCGCACGTCCGCTGCTCTCGAGAAGGCGGAGGTCGCGGTCGTCGTCCTCGATGTGTCCGAGACGATCAGCGAGCAGGACGTCCGCATCATCGATCTCGTGCTCGAGTCGGGCCGCTCTCTCGTGCTGGCATTCAACAAGTGGGATCGTCTGAACGATGACGACCTCGAGAACGCCGATCGACGTCGGTACCTCGAGCGTGAGATCGAGCAGGACCTGGCGCACGTCGCCTGGGCGCCCCGAGTGAACATCTCGGCCAAGACCGGTCGTCACCTCGACAAGCTCGTGCCGGCGCTCGAGACGGCGTTGGAGAACTGGGACCGTCGCATCCCGACGGGCAAGTTCAACGCCTTCCTCGCAGAGCTCGTCGCCGAGCACCCGCACCCGCTGCGTGGCGGAAAGCAGCCGCGCATCCTGTTCGGCACGCAGGCATCGACGCGTCCGCCGACGTTCGTGCTGTTCACGACGGGATTCCTCGACCCGGGCTACCGCCGCTTCATTCAGCGTCGTCTGCGCGAGCTCTACGAATTCGACGGAACTCCGATCGTCATCAACATGAGGGTCCGCGAGAAGCGCCAGCGCTGATCGCACCCGATTCGACAGCTGTGCCCGCGCGATTCCGCGCGGGCACAGCTGTTCCCGCGTATGACCCGGGCGGATGCCGACAGCCGGATGCTGTGACAGGCTGAAGGGGTGACTGTCGTACCTCCCGCCGCAGGTGAACCCCGCCGCCCAGATGGGCCGCGAAACCCGGGCGACGCCTGGGTGATCGCCCCCTCGGGGGAGAAGTACTGGGGGCGCTTCGGCGCGGCTGGACTGCTCGCCGTCGATCCGGAACGCGGGATCCTTCTTCAGCACCGGGTGTCCTGGTCGCACTTCGGTGGGACATGGGGGTTGCCTGGCGGCGCCATGCACGAGGGCGAGAGCGCGATCGTGGGCGCAGTGCGCGAGGCGCAGGAAGAGGCCGGGGTTCCGGATGCGGCCGTGCGACCCCGGTTCACCAGCGTGCTCGATCTGGACGTGTGGTCGTACACGACCGTCATCGCCGATGTGGTGCGTCCGTTCGACCCCGTGATCAGTGACCCCGAGAGCGTGGCTCTCGAGTGGGTGCCCGTCGATGAGGTGGACGCACGGCCGTTGCACCCCGGTTTCGGTAGCGCCTGGCCCGCTCTGCGCACCCTGCTCGATGTGCGCCTGTCGCTCGTCGTCGACGCCGCCAACGTGGTCGGCTCTGTGCCGAACGGATGGTGGAGAGATCGTGCCGGTGCGACGGCTCGTCTTGCCTCGCGCCTCGACGGACTCGCTGCGCCCGCGGCCGACCTCGGGGTCGGGGGAGCGACCTGGTTCCCGGAGATCGCTCTCGTCGTCGAAGGGCAGGCGCGCGGGATTGTGACTCCGTCGTCGGACGCCGATGCGGAGGTGCCCGAGCTGCTTCCCGCAGGTGGCGTCTCGATCGTCCGCGCCGAGGGGGCCGGAGACGACGCGATTGTGGCCGAGGTGGAACGTCGAACGCGTGCCGGGCAGCATGTCGTGGTCATCTCGAGCGACCGCGAGCTGCAGAACCGCGTCGACGCAGCGGGCGCGGCGCAAGTGCGCTCGGCGGGCTGGCTGTTGAGCGTGCTCCCGCAATAGTCGGGGCCGCTTTCGTCTCAGTGCGTGCTCCGCTTTCGTCTCAGCGCGCGCTCCGCTTCGTCTTGGCTGTGCGCCCCCTCGTCCGACCGTGGCTGCGCTCAGCCTGAGGGGTGTTGCGCTCAGCGTGACGCGTGTTGCGCTCAGCGTGAATGCTGCGCTCAGCGTGAGGATGCTGCGCTCAGCGTGACGTGTGATGCGCTCAGACGAACATCACTCTTCGTCGCGGTGGGTCGACATACTCGCGGCCGAGCGGACTCGTCCACGTGAGCGACCCGTCAGAAGTCTGGCGCGCCGTCCACCGATGCCGCTCGTCGATGTCCGGATGCTTGAGCGAGTGGTGCGTCGTGCAGAAGTGGCTGAGATTGTCGACGCGCGTGCGTCCACCACGGGCGTGGTCGTGGTTGTGGTCGATCTCGCAACGATGCACCGGCATCCTGCATCCGGGAAATCTGCAGTGCTGATCGCGTGCTCTGAGGAACCGCCGCATCTGCTCTGTCGGGGAGTAGGAGTCGGTCTCCGTGACCAGTCCCTGCGCGTCGAGGAACAGACGTGCCCACCCGGTGCGATGTCCTGCGAGTCCCCGCGCGACGTCGGGATCGAGCGGCCCGTGTCCGTCGAGTTCAGCGGGACGATCGTCCTCCCCGGCGAGAGTGCTTGCAGCGACGGTGACCTGGATGCGGGCGGAGATGTTCTCCAGCCCTGTGACTGTCGCTTCGCTCGGATCGGCAGTGAGGAGCAGGTCAGCCAGCACATCGGCGCGCATCTGGTCGAATGTGCGAGTGTCGCCGGAGAGGTGCTCGATGTCAGGGCTGGAGGGGTCAACCATCGGGTCGATCAGTCCGGCAAGCGGGTCGGTGACGAACGTGCCGTCGGCGGTGATCACCCCTGTGTCGAAGTAGGACTCGCATCGGGGATCGTCGGGCGAGAGGTCGTCGAGGTAGAGCGACCCCTCCGGTTTGTCCAGCGGCTCCAGGATAGGCTCCCGCTCGTTGCGGGTGCGAGTGATGTGCCGGGCCATCTGCGTGAGCCGATCGGAGATCGCCACTGCGACCCACTCCGGCAGGATCGCCGTGAGGGCCGCAAGCCCGTCGCCGACGGAATTTACGGTGACACACCGTTCCGCGGCCGCTCGGCGATGCTGCTCGACGACGGTCTCGCCGACGAGAGCTGCCGCCACCTGACGTGCATGGGTCTTCGTTCTCGGTGCCGTGTCGTTCTCAGCGACCACCAGAACAGCAGCCTCGTAGAGGCTCATCGTCTCGGCGTCCACCCGCCCATCGCGGATGGCGTCGTCGACGATCTCGCTCGCACGCACGATCTCACGGACATGACGCACGCTGATCGACCCGACAGAGAAGGCGGCCTGCACGGCCGGGAGCGTGCGCGTCAATGTGCGTGCATCGGTGAAGGCGTACTCGACCGAACCTTTCGGGATGTGACCGGCCGCGGAGTACTCTGCGACCATCGAGCGGTAGATCGCCTCGCGATGGTGCGGGCTCTCCGAGACGTCGCTGTCGTGCATGCCGATCCGCTCGACCAGCAGCGCGTAGGACTCGGCCTCGAGCGCAGCGATCTGGCGGCGCGTGGCGACCCATTCGTCGAGCAGGCGGCAGCGCTCCTCGAGATCGAGGTCGAAGTCGGTACGCCGGGTCATAGGTCCACATTAGAACCTATGTTCGACAGCATCCAGGCTTAACCCCGGAATATGCCGTCATCCTCGTATCCTCGCCCGCGCAGCTTGTCGATGTCGCGACGCTCACGCTTCGTCGGTCGCCCCGCCCCCCGATCACGCAGTCCGAGAGCCGCCTGCGGTTCGCGCTCCGGTGTGCGGTCCTCATATGCCAGCGCAGCGAGAGGGGCACCGACGCGCTTGACGAGCAGCTGACGCACGATGAGAACCCGATCGAATCCGGCGATCCGGATGCGCAGTTCGTCGCCGACGCGGATGTGCTGAGCAGCCTTCACTTTGTCGCCGTTCACGCGCACATGCCCCGCACGGCATGCAGTGGTCGCGGCCGAGCGCGTCTTGTAGACGCGGATCGCCCAGAGCCAGCTGTCGACCCGTGCTGCATCCGCCATCAGATGTCTCGCTTTCTCAGTGCGATCAGGGTGCCGGCGATGATCAGACCCTGCCCGAGCGTGTAGGTGGCCATGATGGCGGGGCTGCTCCAGTCCGGCAGGGAACCGGGCAGGAAGAGCCGAAGAGCCAAGAGAGTGTCGCTGGCGAGGAAGAAGGCGCCGCCGATCGACACGAGCCCAGAGCATCGAGTGGCGGTGGCCGCTGTGCTCGCGAGGACGAGACCGTAGACAGCCACCGCGATCAGCAGCCCACCGGCGTGCGGACCGATGAACACCAGCATCGCCACCCACCACGCGGCGTAGACGAGCGCCCACCACGGCATCCGCCGCGCGGCGAGATGGCGGATGAAGAGCGCGATGTATGCCAGATGCGCGATGCCGAAGAACAGGAGCATCAGAGGCACTTCTGGCGCCGCGGGGAAGAATACCCCTGCGCTGTCGCCGAGCCACGAGAACAGGAGCGCCGCGATGGTCAACGCCAGCGCGGAGCGCTCCGCGGCGCGACCCACCGACACGAACACGGGCACGGCGAGCAAAGGCATGAGCAGGAGCTTCGTCGGGCCGGCTGCGGGGCTGCCGACGCTCAGCAGCGCCACGTGCGTCGCCGATGCCGCCGCATAGGGCAGAAAGGCCCAGAGAAGCGGGTCGGATGGACGGCGTCGCTGCATCTCACCATCGTAGGGCGGGATCGAACGCGGTCAGCCTCGCTCAGGATTCGACCGTGACCTGGGTGATCTGACCGTCGGCACCGAGGTGCACGGCGGGCCAGTAGCCCTCAGGGAAGTGCTGGCCGCAGGTGTCGATGAAATGGAGCACGACCGTGCCATCGGACGAGGCTTCGAGCGTCTCGAGGGTGAGGTCGGTCGCCGCGTCGTCGAGCTCGTGCTGCTCCGGGGCCGCATTGCTGAAGGCGGCGACGACCGCATCCGTCGCCAGTCGTCGCAGCACGCCGAGGGCGGCTATGGTCTGATGCACATGGGGGAGCAGTGCGGCAGCCTCATCGGCATCGGTGCCTTCGATCATGAGATCGAGAGGGGCGCCGGCGACGACCGTGCCGCCTGCATACCAGTCATGGGTCAGTACCGTTCCGTCGGACAGCTCGGTCGTGGCGCGCGTGAGGGTGCCCAGTTCGGGATCTTCGATGGTCGGGTTCTCGTCGCTCATGTCACCACGCTAGCGCTCGCTCACGGCCCGAGAGTCGAGCCGCGGGACTCGAGCTGCTCGCGCAGGATGCGAATGGCCTTCGGCCCGACTCCGTGGATGGCGAGCAGCGCCGCCTCGGACGCGCCGTCGAATCGGTCGAGACGCGTGAACCCGTGGAGCGCGAGCCCTCGTCGTGCGACCTTGCCCATGGACGCCGGTAGGTCCGTCTCTTCGTTCATGACGACAGATCCAGTGCGACCAGGGTTCGGCCCGGCTTCATCTCCGCGCGTTCTTCGAATCCCGCCGCCAGGAACGTGGCGAGCGTGCCGTGGAACAGATCGTTGGTGCGCTTCTTCTCGCCACGGGTGTCGACGGGGTACCCCTCGACCAGTCTGGCGCCGGAGCCTCGAGCGAGATCGACGGCGGCGCGCAGCAGCTCGAGGGTGATGCCCGAGCCGCGGTGTTCGCGACGGACCACGAAACATGTCACGGCCCATACGGACTCGTCATCGAAGGGTTCGGTTGATGCCGCCGCGATCATGCGCGTGCGCGGCACCCGCTGCTGCAGGGTTCGCGGACCGATCCTGATCCACCCCGCGGCCTCGCCGTCGATGTATGCGATCAGACCAGGTGGAGGGCCCGCCTGGATCTCATCGTGCAACATCTCTGTGCGTTGCGGCGTGGTGGTCTCATTCCACTCCTTGTTGCTCAGCATCGGCCAGATGCACTGGCAGCTGGCACCGTCGCCGCAGCCCGTCAGCGCATGCTGAACGTCATCCCATCGGGCGCTGGTCGCCACCTCGGTCGTGATCGTCACCATGGATGCGACCGTACGCCGGGCCTCCGACACCCCGCAACGCCCGGCGCTCACCCGGTTCGCGGAGATCCATCGAGTGGGGCTAAGATAGGGGAGTTGCCTGCGCGAGAGTGCAGAACAACGGGCTGTGGCGCAGCTTGGTAGCGCACTTGACTGGGGGTCAAGGGGTCGCAGGTTCAAATCCTGTCAGCCCGACCGAGAAAGGCCCGGAAACTCGCAAGAGTCTCCGGGCCTTCTGCATGTCCGGGACAGTCCGAGGGCAGCAGGCATAAGGCCGTCACGCTGGGCGGCGTCGAGTGTGCCAGACACGCCCTCATCACGGAGGGTGGCGACGGCCTGCCGGGTCTGCGCCTTGGCTTAGGCCCGGCGGGCCCTCGGTTGAACATCGAGACCGAAGCCGCCCATGGAGTGAGCGGCGGTGCTGACACGGAGGTACAGCACGGCGTTCATCGCGATTCCTGCATACTGAGCAAATGAACATCGCTGACCCTCACGGGCCCATGAGTCCGTCCGGCAAGGTCGGCTCGATCGTGAATGTCGTCATGTCCGCAGTATTCGGCGGGATCGCCGTCGTGGTGGGCATCGTTATCGGTGAGCCAATGCCGTTCGTCGGGGGGCTCGGCTTCTGGGCGATGTGTGCCTTCGCCTTCGTGCCGATCATGCGTCGCGCGATCAAGTACGAGCGCGAGAAGAACGCGCGCCGCGCTGGCGCGATAGCCTCCCGCATGAGGACATACCCAACCGTGGAGATCGCACTCTGGACTGAGGACGCGATCGTGCTGATGGACTGGCTGGAGACTGTCGACTTCGACGAAGTTCCGTCAGAGCACAAGGCAGTCAAGCAGGCGCTGACGGACCTCGCGTCGCGGCTGGAGGAAGTTGTCCCGTATGAGTTGCCCATGACGCCCGAACGAGTCGCGACTGCGCAAGAGGCTGTCAGTCGGGGCATGGGCAGGTGACCAGAAGTGACGAATGTCGATGCGGGGGAGGCGGTCTCTCCGTCAACCGATGATTCCGAGCCTGCCGCCAATTCCGTAGAACTGGCGGTGACCGGAAGAATCGGCGTCGTCCGCCATGAACAGGAGACGCTCGATGCTGATGCCGAGTTCCCGGCGACGGCGGACCCGGTCGATTTGTCTGCACTCATTCGCGCTGCCGATTGTGGGGCTCGCTCGTCGTGGACCGGAATCCGGCGGCGTCAAGACTCCACGCACGAGGAGGCGGCCACAGGCATCGGGGCGGGCAGTACGGTGCCCCGACCGGTTCTGGGGTACCTATCGGGACACCTAGCCGGCTTCGCTGGGGAACTCCACCGGCTCGGGGCCGCGTCTGTGTGGCCACGGCCAACGTAACCCCAATGCAGCGCTGTATCTAGTGGTTGCGGATGCGCCTCAGTCCGATCCTGTGAACGGCGGTCGGCGGATCTCCGTTCATGTGCGGCGGCATCGAGATGCCGAGGCCCAGTCGCGTTTCGTGCAGAAGAGCGTACGCCCGCACGCCGTCGTCCACCACGCCATGTGACGTGGCTCCTATCAGGCGTATCCTTCGCTCGAGAGCCTGCCCCGACCACGGTCTGGGGACCCCGGCGGGGCCGCTCCGGTCGAGGGACTCTTCCTTCACATGATCACTCGTGATCCGGAGAGAGAGTCCCTCCGCTGTGCGATCCGTCGTCCTTCCGTCCGATTCCTCCTCGCGTCAACCCCCTCCTCGTGTGCGCGGTCGACCGCATACCGTCGCCTCAACCGACAGAGGAGATGCAATGAGCGATCTGCAGAACACGCACGGAACTCCCGGTGGCGACGAAGAGGCGGACACCGCCTCGGGCGGTGCGCCCGACGAGTCGTCGTCGAAGAGCACCGACGAGATCATCGAGGACGAGACCACCGACGAAGACGGTGCGCCCCTCGAGAACCCGTCCGGCGGCTGACCCCGACGACGTCCACACAGAGGAGACCCCCACCGGCACTGAGTCCTGTGGGGGTCTTCGTCGTCGGCCGGGGTGCCGAACCTAGGCCGTGCGCACCGTCAGCATGCGCCACCCCTCGGGCACCTTCGCCTCGAGCGACGCCATGTCGTCGGCCTCGATCTCGCGCACGCCGTCGACGCGGGTGAACGTGCCCGTCGCCTCCATCTTCGCTTCGCCCTTCAGCATCCGCACGGGCGCCGACGTCAGATAGAAGCCCGGCTTGCGGTGCTGTTCGAGCTCGACGAGCACCTCGGCCAGCGTCGTGCCGATGACGTCTGCAGTGCTGGTCTCGATGGGACGAATCAGAGCGATGAGCATCAGGCCAGCCTATGGCGCGGCCCTTGGGATTCGACGTACCGCTCCGCGCAGCGCATCAACTGACCGTCGTCGCGAGCGGAGGAAGGTGCGGGATCGTGACCGGCGACGTCGATCGGCTCGGCGGGTTGTGGAACCGCTGCAGGTCGCTGAGCACCTCTTCCGCCGACATGTACGAGCTCGCCAGGGGAAGGTTGCGCAGCCAGAGCACATCGACCTCGACGGCGTCGACCTGATAGATGCAGGCGACAGTCTGGCGCGCATCGTGCGGCTCGTACCTGTGGTCGACGATCAGCCACTCGGTCTCCGTGACCCTTCGGAGCTCGAACCTCGGATCGGGCATCGCGGACATCTCAACACTCCAATCAGTCGTTGTCACCATCGGCTGACAGAGGGAGCGCTCCGCGCCCGGGCGGGAAGACACCACCGCCTGGTCGACGGGCGCCCTCTGCCCGCCAGAGTTCACCAGAATTATAAGAACTAACCGGTATATCGCTCAAGTGAGCCGCGAGGGGAGGCGGCGGACAGCGCCCCTCAGCCTTCGTACGCGGTCTGCCCGGCGATCACGGTGCGCAGGACTCGCGCTGTGAGCAGCGACGCGCTGCCCTCCGAGAACGGATCGACGTCGAGCACGGCGAAGTCTGCGACCTGGCCCACCGCGATCCGGCCCCGCCAGTCGCCATCGCCGATCGAGACCGCAGCGTCACGAGTCGCATGCACGACCGCGCGTTCGAGGGGAAGAGCGAACTGCGGATGCACCGCCGGCACATCCGGGTCGAGAGCTGACGCCCGCGTTGTGGCTACGTACATGTTCGCGAGCGCCGCGTGCGGTGCGGTGGGGGCGTCGGTCGAGAAGGCGAGCAGCGCACCGGCATCCTCATACTCGGGCCACGCGAAGGCCCGATCCGCACGATCGTCGCCCAGCTGTGCTGACCAATTGGCGAAGATGGCGGGGTCGGCGTGAACCGGCTGCATGGAGGCCGTCACGCCGAGCCGTGCCATGCGCTCGGCCGTGCCGGGTGCCGCGTACTCGAGATGCTCGATCCGGTGGCGACGGGGGCGATCGCCATTGACGGTGATGGCGTGCTCGATGGCATCCAGCGCGAGAGTGCTCGCCTCGTCGCCGATGGCATGCAGCGCGACCTGCAGTCCGGCGGCATCCGCGGCCGCCACCACGGGGAGCAGCCGATCAGCGGGCCAGATCGGCGCGGCGTGGGAGCCATCCGCATATGGTGCGCGCATCGCCGCCGTGCACGCGTCGATCGTGCCGTCGAGCACGAGCTTGATCCCGATCACGCGAACGGTGCCGGAGTCGGCGACGGCACGCTCGGCCGCCTCGGCGACCTGAGCCAGGTTCTGGGCATCGTCACCCGTGTTGGCGACGAACCAGTGGGCGGCGATCCGCACCGGCAGCGCGCCACGTCGTTCCGCGCGCTCGAGCGCTTCGAGCGCGAGCGCGTCGAACGCCATGTCGACGGCGCCGGTCACACCGGCCGCGAGGTACGCCTCGACGACGCGCTGCACCGCGGCATCCCGCTGCTCGTCGGTGGTGGTGGCATCGCGGTGCGCCCACGCGAACTGCTGCGCGGCCGTCTCGTAGAGCATCCCGGTCGGCTCGCCGTCGGCATCCCTCTCGATCCGACCGCCGATCGGGTCAGGGGTGTCGCGGGTGATGCCGAGCTCGCCGAGCGCCGCGGAGTTCACCCAGCACGAGTGGTAGTCGTTCGCATCGAGGTAGACGGGGACGTCAGCGACGACGGCGTCGATCATCGCCGCCGTCGGCGCGCCGCCGGGGATCGCATCGAAGAGCCATCCGCGTCCTCGGACGACGCCGGGAGAGGTCTCGCGTGCCGCTGTCACTCTGCGCTGGATCTCGTCGAGCGACCCGGCATCGGTGAGACCGATCTGACCGAGCGCCTCGCCCATCATGAGCAGGTGCGTGTGAGCGTCGATGAAGCCGGGAAGGACGACTCGTCCCTCGAGATCGACCACCGAGTCCGAGGGCGGGGCGTCGGATTCGGTCCCCACGAAGACGAACTCCGCGCCGTCGACGACGACCGCGTCGGCCCAGGCGGTGTCGTCGGCCGTGAAGAACCGGGCGTTGCGATACAGGGTGCGGGTCATCGGAGCGTCTCCTCGTGGGCGGCGGCACGCTCGAGGCGTGTCGAGAGCAGGGCGATCGCGCTTGCGGGCACGGCGAGAACGAAGCTGGCGATACCCAGTGCGACGGCGAATCCCTCGAAGCCGAGCACGCCGACCAATGCCGCACCGATCACCGGTGTGAGTGCCGAGCCGACGAGGTAGACGGCCAGGAGGGGGCCCGACCAGCGGCCGTCGGCATCGAGGGCGGCCGAGGTCGAGACGAAGTACATGAAGGCGATCGCGTAGACGGTGTTCCACGCGATGAACACGATGATGAACGCGGTCGGATCTGAGGTGAACCCCTCGACGATCTTCAGGACGCCTCCGGCCACCAGCAGCACCGCGAGCGGCAGTGCTCGTCCGAGCCGAGATCCGACGACCATGAGCAGCACAGATCCGATCAAGCCGCCCGCCGTCGCGCCGCTGAGCGCGAGGCCCAGGCCTTCGGGGGTCAGCCCGGTCTGCTCGGCACCCATGATGCCTGCCATGGCCCAGAGCGAGTCCTCACTCGCCGCCCACAGCGCGAACACGACGAGAAGGCCGAATCCGGCGATTGTGACGGTGCGCGAGCGCGCGGGGGACAGCCGCACCGTGCCGGTCGGCGGCACGTCGATCGGCATCGCCTCGGCGACCGCGGCGCCGGCCTGCGGGTCGAGCACGGGCGCCGCGGGCAACCAGGCCGAGACGAGCAGGCCCACGATGCTGAAGAGTGCCAGCGCCCCGAAGACATCGATCGGGGCGAGCCCGATGAGGGGGATCACGGCCAGCACGATCGTGATCACACCGCGATTCGCGAGACCGTTGAATCCGGCGACCCTATCGGGGTTGCGGAACGCGGCGAGAGCGGCGCCCGAGGCGGCGACGGCCCCACCGGCTCCCGCACCGCCGACGAGCAGCCCCGGAAGGATGAGAGCGGGGACCGCAGCGGCGGTGGCGAAGCCGACCGCGGCGATGGCGAGTCCGGTTCTGGCTACGACCCGCCGGTGACTCCCGGCGCAGAGCGGGGCGATGGCCAGCCCGGTGACAGCTGTGAGCAGAAGAGTCGCGGTGACGAGCCAGCTGGCCGCGAGCACGTCCATGCCGAGACCCGTCTGAGCGGCGGTGATCATGTAGGGCGACAGGTTCACGCCCAGGTAGCCGGCGATTCCGATCGCGAACGTGGCGGTGGCGGTGGGCAACCGGAGCGGAACCCGGGTGCTGAGGTCGATGGCGGTCATGGTTCTCCCACTGAGAGGGCACGGCGGTGTGCGCGAGGTGATGACGACGCGCATCGGGTGGGGCGCGGATCTCATAAACGAATGGTGTTCGTCAACGAATGGTGTTCACTATTATGCACAGGAGGGATGCCGGAGGGAAGAGATTTCTTCGTCGCCCGTCACAGAGAGCGAGGATGCGATGCCCAGGCCGTCGAGCCCCCTGCTGTCCCCCGACATCATCGGCGCGGCAGGCCTCGCGCTGTCGAGGGCCGGAGAGCCGTTCGGGGTGAACGCGATCGCGCGCAGGCTCGGTGTCCGGCCCTCTTCGCTGTACAACCATGTCGACGGCATGGACGGCATCATCGAGCTGATGCGCGGCCGTCTGGTCGAGGACTACCGGGTGAGGCCCGAGGAGAAGCAGTGGGACGACTTCCTGGTCGATCTGCTCAGACAGCAGCGCCAGATGTATGCCGATCACCCGCAGCTCGTACCGCTGCTGATCGGCAAGACGATCACCCATCCGGCGGTCATCGCCGCCTACGACGACCTGGCGACCGCTCTCGTCGACGGCGGTTTCCCCGAGGACGAGGTGCTCACGGTGATCGCGATCATCGATGCATTCGCGATCGGCTTCGGCCTCGATCTGGCATCGCCGGACGAGGTCTGGGAGCCCGGGGAGGGGACGCGGACGCTCGGGCGCGTGATGGAGGGCGCGGAGCGCGGGACAGCCCGCGCGGATCGGACCTTCGAACTCGGCGTCGGGTTGCTGGTCGATTCGCTCCGTGCTCGGCTCAGCCGATGACCCGGGAACCGGTGGAGCGGCGGTGACTGGTCAGGATCCGGTGCGTGCGGTGACGAGCGCCTGGAGCGCTGCCGCATCGTGCGGTGCGTGCCCGCGCGCGTCGTTGTCGAAGTAGACGTACACGTCGCGCGGTCGGCCGTCGCCGGCGCCCGTGCCGTCCGACCAGGCGCAGAGCAGGTCGGCCCATTCGTCGAGCTCGGCGGCGGTGTAGGCGCTGTGATAGAGCATCTGTGCGCCATGAAGCCGGACATATACGACCTCGCTCGTCAGGGCGTCGAAACGCGGCCATCTGCCGGCGGTGTCGGCGATGACGAGCGAAGCGCCGTGGTGACTGAGGATGCGCAGTGCCTCAGGATCGTCGAATGTCTGCGACCTCGGCTCGATCGCGTAACGGATCGGCTGGTCGCTCTCCAGCTCCGTCCAGGCTCGTCCGTCGAGACGCGAGTCGTGCGTCATCGCCAGCTTCTGAGCATCGCCCGTCGTGCGGGGGAGTGAATCGAGGAATCGTTCCAGGACTTCGGCGTCGAACTTCTCACGCTCCGGCAGCTGCCAGAGGATCGGTCCGAGTTGGGTTCCGAGGGCGAGGATGCCGGAGGCGAAGAAGTTGGCGAGTGCCTGTTCCGTGTCGCGGAGCCGCAGCATGTGCGTCACATAGCGGGATCCCTTTATGGCGAAGCTGAAGTCGTCAGGCACCTCGCTGCGCCAGCGACGGTAGCTATCCGGGCGTTGCAGCGAGTAGAACGATCCGTTGAGCTCGACGGTGGGGAAGTGCTGTCCGATGTGCTCGAGCTCCCGGCGTTGAGGCAGACCCCGGGGATAGAAGTCACCGCGCCAGCTGGCGTACCGCCAGCCCGACACGCCTATCCTCACCTGCGCAGCGCGTGCGGCGGTCATCGACTGATCCTCCTCCGCTGCCGCCGTGATTCGGGCGGCGTGAGGCGACGATAGGTGCGATGCCGCAGATGGGGAGCGGGGTTGACGCCCGGGGGCCACGTGGTAGCGGCGTGCTCTCTCGCTCGGCTGTGCGAGAAGACGAGGATCGCGCGTGGTGCGAGGACTGGTTGCCCTCTCGAGTCGTCCAACCCCATTTGGATCACTCGAGAGGGCTCACCGTCCTTCCCGGACGGTAGGGGAGGCGGCGAAGATTTTCGCTGCTCTCTCGACTGATATCCCCAGATGTTCAGCCGGTAGCCCCCGCTACTCCTTGCAGAATATCGCTTAATAGCTCTGTCCGCCATTTGGGGGACAAAGAAATCTACGAATGTTTCTTCCAAGACTGGGGCTTGCCGCGAGAACGTGCACTCATAGAGTGGGTTCATGGACAGAAAGCTCGTGCTGAACGCGCACCTCGCCATCGCCCACGGGCACCGCGTCGAGGTGACGGAGCGCATCGACGAGCTGACCGGAGAGTCGCTGATCCTGTCGGTCAGAGACCTCGACACGGGCATCCGGTATCGCCGTGTCGAAGAGCCGCGGGGTGAGTTCCTCCGGTGGCTCGGCCGTGTCGTCGACTGCACCGTGACCATCGGCGGCCACTCCTCGCAGACGACTCTCACCGTCGACGCCGACAGAGACGGATCAGGGGCGACGAGCGCCAGGGCTGCTCTGAACGGGGCGGATGCGGCGGTCGACGCCGCGAAGGCTGAAGCCGATCGCTGGGGCGGCGGAGACCGCGTCCCCGAGCCCGAGCCCGAACGCTTCTGGTGAGCCGCTCACCGGAAGTCCCTCGAACGATGCGTCACCCCCGTTCGGAGATCTTCGAACGCGTCGGCGAGGACGTTCACGACGCCCTCCGCTGAACGCTCGAGGATGCCGCGGATGATCAGCGCAGGAGAATCGCGCGCCACCCGGTGGTAACGACCCCACACCCCAGTCGAGCAGATGACGTTGACGAGACCGGTCTCATCCTCGAGGTTGAGGAAGGTGACACCGGCTGCGGTCGCCGGACGTTGACGGTGGGTCACAAGACCGGCGACCTCGATGCGTCGCCCCGTCTCGTGGCTCTGCAGATCTGCTGAGGTGAGCACGCCCCGTTCGCGCAGGAGCCCGCGGAAATGCGCCATCGGATGGTCGTCGGTCGAGACGCCGGTCGCCCAGAGATCTGCGGAGAGCCGCTCATAGCTGGACTGATCGCTGAACAGCGGCGGTTGCACGGCGATCGTCGTGCCGGGAAGGAACCGGGATCGGTCTTCAGCGGCTGCCCCGGACAGCCAGATCGCCTCTCTGCGCTGGAGGCCGAGGCACTCGAACGCGCCGGCGGTCGCCAGGGACTCCAGCTGCGCAGCGGTGGCATCCGTGCGCCTCACCAGATCGTTCAGATCGCGGAAAGGTCCGGCTGCCTCGCGCTCGGCGACGATCTTCTCCGCCAGTTGAGTGCCGATGCCGCGCACACCGCTGAGACCCATGCGCACCGCATAGGCGCCATCTCGACGGTGTGCCGCCGACTCGTCCGGTGAGGAGCGATCGAAGCGCGGCACCCGGGGCTGCAGAGGGTCGCTGCAGGTGTCCCGCCCCGTCGGCATCCGCAGCGGTGAGCCCTCGAGGGGTTCGAGAGTCTCGGTGGCCCCCGAGGCGTGCAGATCGGGTCGACGCACCTCGACCCCGTGTCGTCGTGCATCCGCGGTGAGTGTCGACGCGGAGTAGAAGCCCATCGGCTGCGACCGGAGGAGTCCCGCGAGGAACGCCGCGGGATAGTGCAGCTTGAGCCAGGAGCTCGCATAGACCAGGAGCGCGAAGGACAACGAGTGGGACTCTGCGAATCCGAAGTTCGCGAAGGCCTGGATCTGCGCGTAGATGCGATCCGACTGCTCGGCGGAGAGTCCGCGTCTGGTCATCCCCGCGTAGAGCTTGTCTCGCACCTTGTCGATCTTCTCGAGCCCGCGCTTGGACCCCATCGCGCGTCTGAGCAGATCGGCCTCGTCGGCGGTGCAGTCGCCGATGGCCGTCGCCATCTGGATCAGCTGCTCCTGGAAGATCGGGATGCCCAGTGTCCGCTCGAGGATCGGCTTGAGGTCATCGTGCGGATACGGGATCTCGAGCACCACGGGCTCTTCGCCACGGGCGGCTCTGGCGAGATTCTCCTCGTCGAGCGCATCCTTCGCCATCTTGCGGCGGACGAAGGGATGCACGGCCCCGCCCTGGATGGGCCCGGGGCGGATCAGCGCGATCTGGATGGCGAGGTCGTAGAAGGCCCGAGGCTGCAGGCGGGGGAGAAGGCCGATCTGCGCACGGGATTCGACCTGGAACACCCCGATCGAGTCGGCGCGGCAGAGCATGTCGTAGACGGCCGGCTCTTCTTTCGGAAGGGTCTCGAGCGTCCACCGCTCACCCGTGGCGTCGTGGATCAGGTCGAAGCAGTGCTGGAGCGCAGCCAGCATCCCGAGCCCGAGGAGATCGAACTTCACCAGCCCCATCCAGGCCGCGTCGTCTTTGTCCCACTGGATCACCGTGCGGTTCTCCATGCGTGCATGCTCGACGGGAACGACCTCGCCGACAGGGCGCGCGGTGAGCACCATGCCGCCGGAGTGGATGCCGAGATGCCGGGGAGCCTTCAGCAGTTCGCCCGCGTAGTCGAGCACGTTCGCCGGGATGTCGTGCTCGTCGGCCACCTCGAGCCCGGCGCTCCACCCATCGACCTGCCGGGACCAGGCATCCTGCTGTCCCGGGGAGTAGCCGAGAGCTCTCGCCATGTCGCGCACCGCGTTCTTCGGGCGGTACTGGATGACGTTCGCCACCTGTGCCGCACGTTCGCGTCCGTACTCGCGGTACACCCACTGGATGATCTCCTCGCGGCGATCCGAGTCGAAATCGACATCGATGTCCGGTTCTTCCTGTCGGGTCGTCGCGAGGAAGCGCTCGAAGGGCAGACGGTAGAGGATCGGGTCGACGGCGGTGATGCCGAGCAGATAGCAGACGGCGCTCGCCGCGGCCGAGCCGCGCCCCTGGCACAGGATGCCGCGACGGCGCGCCTCGGCGACGATGCCGTGCACGATGAGGAAGTAGCCGGGGAAGTCCTTCTCCTCGATCACATCGAGCTCGCGTCCGATCCTGCGACGGCCGTCGGCATCCAGGCGCGGATACTTCGTCGGCACGGCCTCCCACACCAGGTGGCGCAGCCAGCTCATCGGCGTGTGTCCGTCAGGGACCTCCTGCTTCGGGAGGGCAGGTCGTGCACGGCGGAGGGAGAAGGCCGACGCTGCGGCGAGTTCGAGGCCGTAGGAGATCGCACCGGGGTGGCGCCGGAAGCGCGCTGCCATCTCCGCGCCGCTGCGCAGATGCGCTCCTCCGTGAGTCGGAAGCCACCCGTCGAGCTCGTCCATGCTGCGCACGGCGCGCACGGCGGCGACCGCTTCGGCCAGTGATGCACGCTCGGGCGCTGCATAGTGCACGTTGTTCGTCGCCACCACCGGCAGTCGCATCCGTCTGGCGAGATCGGCGAGAGCGTCGTTGCGTCGTGTGTCCAGCGGGTCGCCGTGGTCAAAGAGCTCGACGGCGACGTGATCCTGGCCGAACAGATCCACCAGTCGGCGCAGCGGCGTCTGAGCATCTCCCGCCTCTAGGCCACGGCGGACCCCGCCCTTCCGGCATCCGGTGAGGATCGTCCAGTGCCCGTCTGAGGCGGCTGCCAGCTCCTCGAGGTCGTAGACGGGGCGCCCCTTCTCGCCACCGCGCAGGTGGGCGGCCGTCATCGCGCCGGAGAGACGGTGGTAGCCCTCCAGCCCGTCGGCGAGCACCAGCAGATGGTCGCCGACGGGATCGGGGGCGCCCCGCTGCGGTGCGTCGAGGCCGAGCGAGAGCTCTGCGCCGAACACGGTCTGGACGCTCACATCCATCAGCTCTGCGACCTCGGCGAAGCGGGCAGCACCGTAGAAGCCGTCGTGGTCGGTGAGCGCCAGTGCAGTGAGTCCGAGACGCTCGGCCTCGGCGAGCAGGTCCTCCGGTGAGGAGGCGCCGTCGAGGAAGGAATAGGACGAATGCGCATGCAGCTCGGCGTACGGGACGGCGTCCTCTGGCCTGCTGACGGACGTCGGTGGGTTCCGTGTGCGCTTGGTGCTGACGGGGCCGGGGTCGGGTCGGCTGCCGGGCGGGATGCCTCCCGTCGGGTAGGGCGATTCCTCGCCGCTGAGAGTGCGCTCCAGCTCGTTCCAGGACAGGGGAGGGTTGTGCCAGCCCATCAGCGGTACCTCCCCTCAGCCCACCACCGGCCTCCGGTGCAGAAGACGAGCCAGGCCCGATCATGATCGTCGACGATCTGCAGGCGGTGCCCTCTCTTGCCGCCGGAGTCCTCCCATCGGCGTTCATGGATCGGCCACGGACCGGCCCACGCCTGAACGTCGTCGCCGTCGATGCGAGCGGGCGCCGCCGAGAGCGCACCCCGTTCGTCGACGAGGACTGTCTCGCCGTCAGGGGAGAGCACTCCGATGGGGCGAGGAGGGCGGAACACCTCGGCGGGGAGAGGGTCGGGAAGGCTCCCCGGCCAGGGCTGCGCTGGGTCTCTGGGGGCGACGGCGCGTTCGCCCCACGGAGTGAGCACCTGACGATCGGCGAGCCAGCGCCCGCCGGAGAGGGCAGCGGTGACGACGCCCTCGTGGCCGAGCATCGTCTGCACGCGCGAGATGGCGTGATGCAGGCGTTCATCAGTGCCGGACCCGAAGAGGCCGGGCTGGTGATGGGCGGCATCGTCGACCGCCACGGGGACGATCCGCACCAGAGAGATTCCGCCGAAGGCACGAGCCTCATCGACCGGCTCCTTCGCGGATTCGGCTCCCAGTGCTTCGAGCTGCCAGCGCACCCGGTCGACGAGATCAGCGGCATCGAAGCAGGTGGGATGCAGCCAGGGGCGCGAGAACACCTTGCCGTCGTCGTCGGTGAGGTCGATGCGGACCTCGGTGCACACCACCGAGGCCTCACCGAGGGCGAGCATGACCGCATCGGCCGTCTGCCGCACGGCGAAGGCCACCTGATCGGCTCCGGCGAGTGGCGAGTCGAACTCGATGGAGCGAACGAGCTCGGGGTCAGGAGGTCGTGCCACCACCGCGCGGGAATCGGCGCCGGCGGCGAGGGCGTGCAGACGCGCGCCGCGCTCGCCGAAGCGATCGCGCACCTCTATCTCGTCGAGGGCCGCGAAGTCGCCGAGCGTGCGCACACCGAGCCGGACGAGCAGACCGGTGAGCTGCTCGTCTCTCAGAACGTTCACCGGGAGTGGGGCGAGGAAGTCCTTCGCGAGGCCTGCAGGTACGACGGTGCACGGTGCGCTCCCTCGCGCGGCGAGCTCGGCGGTGAAGGGGCCGTCGGCGATGCCCACGCGCACCTCGGGGAACCCGGCGTCGGTGAGGATGTCGATCAGGGCACGCCCCGCCTCGGCCTCGCCGTCGTGATAGCGCGCGATGCCCCGTGCCCGCACCGCCGCCAGCCCTGGACGCAGCAGTGCCGCACCGGGCGCGTGCTTCTCGATGAGCTGCAGCACGGGGAGGAACGCTCTCTCGTCGCGGGCGGGGTCGTGGGGCATCACGCGCAGTGACGAGATATGGCCCTGAGCGACGCGGCGACGTTGGCCGGCGCGCACGCCGTGCTCCCTCGCCGATGCGGTGCACGCCACGACGGTGTTCGCATGCACCAGAGCGGTCGGCGGATGAGGCGGTGGGCCGCCGAGAGCTGCTCTCAGCGGCCAATCGGGAAGCCACAGGACGAGGACGCGAAGTGGAGCGGCGGTCATCCGGCCACCGCCAGACGCGGGTACTCGAGCGGAGCGGCCTCGCCGCCGCGCAGGCCGGTCAGCCCTGTGATCTCGGCCATGGTCTCGGTGGCGACGTGCTCCGCCGGCAGCTCTTCCACTGCGCCGTGGGAGCCGGGAAGACGCACGCGTACGCTCGACGTCAGCGGACTGTGCCTCGTCCGCGCCGACACCGTCGCCGTGGAGCCTTCGATGAGCCCCCACCCCTCGCCGATGCCGAGCCAGTGCTGGTCGTGCAGCCGGATGGACCCCTCGCTCTGCGGCCAGGCGCCGGACTCCGCGGACTCGGTGACGAGCAGGGTGCTCCCGCGGTCTCGCAGCCGTGCGCTCAGTCGGGACACATCCGCATCGCGGGCCCTCCCTCCGGGCTGCACGGCGATCAGCGGAACCACCTCGGCGAGCGCAGAGGCCACGGCGAGCCAGCGGTCTCCTGGTTCGGGGACGAGGATCAGGCGAGGAAGCGCGATTCCGAACGCCGCTGCGGCTTCGACACCCAGTGTGGGCATGCCCACGACCGCGCACCAGTGGCCCTTGCCCGAGGCCGCGGCGAGCAGTGCGAGGACGAGACTGGGGGAGGGAGAGACGGTGTACGTCGCCCCCGTCTGCAGCCCCTCTTCGGGGAGCAGCGAGGAGAAGGCCGGATCGAGAGGGAGGAGCGGGTGCTCGCTGCGTCTGCGCTGCATGCGGCTGATCTCCCGGCGCAGCCGAAGAACCTCTCCGGCGCGGGAGTCGCCAGCCGGAGAGAGCGCGGTCACCGCATCGAGCCCGATCCCCATGAATCCATCCTCGAAGATATGTACTAATAAAGCAACTGGAGTAGATGACGATAGTTCGAACCTCCGACATCGCGGCGTGACGTTATCCACACGCGGTCATCGCCGCCGTCCGAGTTCTCCTAACCTGCGGGCATGGATCTCCGTACTGTGGCCGTCGTGACCGTTCATCTGGCCCTGTTCGCGATCGCCTGCCGACTCGTCGCCGTCGACATCCGCACGCATCGGCTGCCGAACCGGATCGTGCTCCCCACCCTCGCGGCGCTCATCGTCCTCGGAGTCGTCGACGCCATCACGGTCGGCCAGAGCGCCCCGTTGATCAGGGCCGTATCCGGGTTGCTGATCCTCGGCGGCTTCTACGCGACGCTCCGTCTGCTCAGCCGGGACGGCATGGGCGGAGGCGATGTCAAGCTCGCCGCCGTCATCGGTCTGGTCCTCGGATGGCACAGCTGGCAGGCGCTCGCCGTGGGAGCAGCATCCGCCTTCGTGCTCGGCGCCGTGTTCTCCCTCTCGCTGATGATGCTCCGCAGGGCGGACGGCTCCACGCGGATCGCCTTCGGACCGTGGATGATCATCGGCGCGCTCCTCGGCATCCTGATGGAGTGAGGCGCCGTGCAGGGTGCCGTCGGCGATAGGGTGAGGACATGGCACTCGCACGACTTCACGGCGGCCCGCTCGACGGGCAGATCATTCCTCTCGGCGACGCGGACGACAAGCTGATCGTCCCCTACAGCGAGACCCAGGTGGTGTACAACCGGCGCGGTGACGCGCAGAACACCGGCGACACCGACGGTCCCACCGAGATCGACTACTGGTACGACGAATCCCTCGAGGACATCAGCCCGTCGGATGACTGAGCACCCCAGCGAGTCGCCGTCTGGCTCCGAGCCCTCCAGGGTCGTCGAGGTCGAGCGCAAGTACGACGTCGATGACTCCACGCCCCTTCCGGTGTGGGTGGGGATCCCCGGAGTGGATGCCGTGTCGTCCGGAGAGGTGCGCGAGCTCGACGCTCGCTACTTCGACACCGTCGATGCTCGGCTCTCCCGTGCAGGGGTAGCCCTTCGTCGCCGCACCGGCGGCCCCGATGCCGGATGGCACATCAAGGGACCGCGAGAAGGTGACGGTCGCCTCGAGATCGGCTGGCCCCTGGGCGAAGACGACAGCATCCCGGATGCCGTGACCGAGACCATCTCGCGATGGGCGACGGCGCCGCTCACACCCCTCGCGCGGATCGAGAACACCCGCACGGCGTACCTGCTCACCGGGACGGCCGGAGTCGTCGCCGAGTTCGTCGATGACCGCGTTCGCGCGACCGATCTCCGACACCACGTGCAGCGGGAATGGCGGGAGTGGGAGTTCGAGCTCGGCCCCGCCGCGCCTGCCGATGCGGCGGGGCGAGCAGCCCTCTTCGATGCCGTGGAGCGGGTCATCTCCGATGCCGGGGGTCGCGACGCGTCATCCGGCTCGAAGCTCGCGCGTGCTCTGGGTTTCTGACGCCCGATGCAAGCCCCTTCCGTGCTGGCGCGCGATCATGCTTGAGTGACAGACATGACCCGCGCTGCCGTGCTCCGCTCATTGCGGACGATCGTTCCCGACACCGTCATCGAGCAGCACGAGGTACGCGACATCTTCGCCTCGCAGCCCGATGTCGGACGCCTCGCCCAGCGGATCATCGGGGCGTCGTTCAACGGCTCGGGCATCGACACCCGCCACACCGTCATCCGAGAGCTCTCGCCCGCGGCCGGCACGGACGACAAGATGTTCTTCGACCGTGAGACGGGCCGCCTGCAGTCGCCGGGCACCGCAGCCCGCAACGACCTCTATACGCGCGAGGCGTCGCGTCTCTTCGTGGAGGTGGCGCGCAGCGCCTTGGATGCAGACCCCGACATCGTCGCCGCAGACGTCACGCACGTCATCACCGCATCCTGCACGGGCTTCCACGCGCCGGGCCCCGAGTACGAGATCGTGCGCGGGCTGGGGCTGTCCGACAGCGTGCAGCGCTATCACCTCGGATTCATGGGCTGCTACGCCTCGCTGCCGGCGCTCCGTGCGGCGAGCCAGTTCTGCGCAGCCGACCCCACGGCCGTGGTGCTCGTGGTCAGCGTCGAGCTGTGCACCGTGCACCTTCGCTCGTCGGAGGACCCGGATCTCATCGTCGCCAACTCGCTCTTCGCCGACGGGGCGGCTGCCGGCATCGTCACCGCACGCGACCTCGCCACTCCTGTTCCTGCGGTGCGTCTCGACGGCTTCCACACGGCGATAGCCGCGGAGGGCGAGAAGGACATGGCCTGGACCATCGGCGACCACGGCTTCGAGATGATCCTGTCGACGAAGGTGCCGCAGATCATCGGGGAGACCATCATCGGCGCGATCCGTCCGCTGTACGCGCGTGAGGGCGAGCTCGCAGCCGCGTTCGACGAGGGGCGCGTGGGGGAGCGGGTGGAGCACTGGGCCATCCACCCCGGTGGACGCAGCATCCTCGACCGCGTGCAGGAGCGACTGAATCTCAGCGACGATCAGCTCTTCCCGGCCCGGGAGACGCTGCGCGAGAACGGCAACATGTCGAGCGCCACTGTGCTCTTCGTCATCAAGCGGATCCTCGACGACGGCGCGAGGGACGGGTCGCGCGTCGCCGCGATGGCCTTCGGCCCTGGGCTGACCGCCGAGAGCGCACTGATGACGGTCACCACCGGCATCTCGTGAGACACGACCTCTCGACACGCGCCACCGAGGCGCGCGAGCTCATGGACGACCCGCATGCGGACATCGGGATGCTGGAGCGCACCTACCGGCGCTTTCGTCTCGTGAACGCGCTCGTCTCCCGACCCCGACTGCTCTATCGCCAGGACATCCTGCCGCGCGCCCGCCGCGGCCCGATCCGCATCCTCGACATCGGCGCGGGTGGCGGAGACGTATGCCGGATGATCGCGGCGCGAGCGCGGCGAGCGGGTCTCGAGGTGGAGATCACGGCGCTGGACGCCGACGAGCGGGCGATCCGCTGGGCGGCGGAGCACGATGGAGGAGCCGGCATCGCATATCGCTGCGCCTTCTCGTCAGACCTCGTGGCGGAGGGCGAGCAGTTCGACGTGGTCTTCTCGAATCACGTGCTGCACCACCTCACCGGGGCGGAGCTCGACGGCCTGCTGCGGGACTCCGAGGCGCTCGTCGGCAGCGGCGGTGTCGTGGTGCACCGCGACATCGCCCGCACTCGACTCGCCTACGTGCTGTACGACGTCGCGACGTGGATCCTCGCGGGCGCGCTGTTCCGGGGCTCGTTCATCCGAGAGGACGGCCTCATCAGCATCCGTCGCTCGTACACGAGGGGAGAACTCGCCGCGCTCGTGCCGTCCGGATGGACCGTGCACTTCGGACTCCCCTCGCGGCTGGAGCTGCGCAGGCGCACCGACGCGGTCTCATGACGCACGAAGGCCCGGCCACGTGTGAGCGTGCCGGGCCTTCGAGTCGATCGCGGTGATCAGAAGTTGATCATGTGACCTGCGAGGCCGTGGAAGCCCTCCTGCAGCGCCTCCGAGAGCGTCGGGTGCGTGTGAACGTTGCGAGCCAGCTCGAGGGCCGTGAGGTCCCACTTCTGGGCCAGCGTCAGCTCGGGCAGGAGTTCCGACACGTCGGGGCCGATCATGTGGGCTCCGATGAGCTCGAGGTGCTCGGCGTCGGCGATCAGCTTGACGAACCCGACGGGCTCGCCGAGTCCGTGCGCCTTGCCGTTGGCCATGAACGGGAACGTCGCGACCTTGATCTCGCGTCCCTCGTCCTTCGCCTGCTGCTCGGTGAGACCGAACGAGGCGACCTGCGGCGAGCAGAACGTCGCGCGCGGCATCATGCGGTAGTCGCCCAGCGTCTGGGTCTCCGCGCCGCCGATAGTCTCTGCGGCCACGACGCCCTGCGCCTCGGCCACATGGGCGAGCTGCAGCTTGGCGGTGACATCGCCGATCGCGTAGATGCCCTCGACGTTCGTGCGCATGTGGTCGTCGATGTCGATCGCGCCGCGCTCGGTGAGCTTCACGCCGGTGGCCTCGAGACCGAAGCCCTCGATGTTGGGGGCGAAGCCGACCGACATGAGCACCTTGTCGGCCTCGATCGAACTCTGCTGACCGTCCTTGCCGGTGTAGGAGACGGTGACGGACGAGCCGTTGTCCACGACGGACTCGACCTTGGTGGAGGTCAGGATGTCGACGCCGTAGTTCTTGTACTGCTTGGCGATCTCCTTCGACACGTCGGCATCCTCGTTGGGGAGGGCACGGTCGAGGAACTCGATGATGGTGACCTTGACGCCGTAGTTCGTCATCACGTAGGCGAACTCCATGCCGATGGCGCCGGCGCCCACGATGACGATGGACTTCGGCAGCTCGCGCGAGAGGATCTGCTCTTCGTACGTCACGACGTTGTCGCTGAGCTGGACGCCCGGAAGAAGTCGGACCTTCGAGCCCGTCGCGATGATCGCGTTGTCGAAGGTGACCTCTTCGGTCGAGCCGTCGGACTTCGCGACCGAGATCGCCTTCGGGCCCGTGAAGGTGCCGCGACCGTCGTACTCGGTCACCTTGTTCTTCTTCATCAGGAAGTGGATGCCCTTGACGCGACCGTCGGCGACGACCCGGCTGCGGTCGAACGCCTTGCCGTAGTCGATCGTGAACTCACCCGAGATGCCGAAGAAGTCGGCCTTGTGGTTGAGCGTGTGCGCGAGCTCCGCGTTCTTCAGAAGAGCCTTGGAGGGGATGCAGCCCACGTTGAGGCACACACCGCCCCAGTACTTCTCTTCGATGATGGCGGTGGACAGACCGAGCTGCGCGCTGCGAACCGCAGCGACGTATCCGCCAGGACCTGCACCGAGGATGACGACATCGTAATGTGGCATGCCTTAAGCCTATCGCTCCGAGGAGAGGTCGGAATCGGCGGATGCCGGGTCGCGGCGACCGCGGACGACGAGCCAGACGACGATGCCGACGATCACGAGGACGCCGACGATCGAGAGCACCCAGATCATCGTCATCGGCGCCGCTGAGTCGTCGCTCTCGGGGGCCGGGGTGGCGTCCGTCCCGGGGCCCGCGGTCGCGGCCGGCTCGGGTGCTGCGGTGGCACTGGCAGTGGGCTCGGAGCTGGGCTCCGAGGTGGGCGCGGCCTCCGTGCTGTTCGTGACCGTGAAGTCGAACTCTCCCGAGGTCGGATGGCCGTCGCTCGACACGACCTTCCAGATCACGTGATAGCCGCCGGCTGGGGCCTCGGCGGCGAGCGGCTGAGTGACGATCGCCCCCTCGACCGTGGCGGTTCCGTCGGTGACCGAGTTGCCGGACGGATCCGTCACGACGACCTCGGTCGCGCCGGTCTCATCGATGAGCTTCGCGCTGAAGGTGAGCGTCAATGCGGTGGGAAGCGTGTCGACCGTGCTGTCGGCCTCGGGGGAGGAGGCGAGCAGGCTGTCGTGGGCCGAGGCGGAGAGAGGTGCGAACAGCACGAGGAATGCCGTCAGGAGGGCGGCCGCAAGGGCGATCGGAGCTGCGGGGAGGCGACGGGCTGTGGTTTTCACGTGCTCAGCCTATGAAGTGTCGGTATGCGGTGCCTGATAGTGACGCGAGCTCCCGCGAGCGCCGTCCGATCAGTTAGTCTGGAGGACTAGGAGGGCATAGTGACAGACAGCCAGAATCGATCGGGCGGAGACGCCGCGATCCACCGTCCCGGCGAGCAGAGGCACGACGTGACGCAGACGTTCGGGCATGACTCGGACCTCTCCTTCGTGCCTTTCGGCGTGGAGCTCACCGACGTGGAGCAGGGCGCCATCGCGGCCCTTCCCTCCGGTTCCGCACTGCTTCTCGTGCGCTCCGGAGCTCTTGCGGGGGCCCGCTACCTTCTCGACACCGATGTGACGACCGTGGGCCGCCACCCCGAAGCCGACATCTTCTTCGACGACGTGACCGTCTCGCGCCGCCATGCGGAAGTGACTCGCAACGGATCGACGTTCGAGATCATCGACCAGCGTTCGCTCAACGGCACGTATGTGAACGGTGAGCGCGTCGACCGCAGTCCGCTGGTCGACGGCACCGAGCTTCGCGTCGGCAAGTTCCGGTTGAACTTCTTCGCCTCTCCCGTCGATCGCGTCGCGGCGATCGACTGATGGCGGCTTCCCCCGCCCGCGAACGCTCAGCGTCCGCGGGCCTTCTGAGCATCGGGCAGGTGCTGGCCCGGCTCACGCCCGAGTTTCCCGAGCTCACCTCCAGCAAGCTCCGTTTCCTCGAGGTGCAGGGGATCGTCAGCCCGTCGCGCACGGAGTCCGGCTACCGCAAGTTCTCGCAGGCCGACATCGAGCGACTGCGTCTCGGTCTCACGCTGCAGCGCGACCACTACCTGCCGCTCAGCATCATCCGCGAGCAGCTCGACGAGGCAGAGGCGAACGGTGAATCCGCGACCCTGGCTCCGCCGCCCTCGATCGCGCCCACTCCCCGGCGCTACCGCCGAGGAGAGCTGCTGTCGGCAGCAGGCGCGGGTCCCCAGCTTCTCAACGACGCGATCAGCACCGGCGTGATCGTCGCGCAGGAGAGCTACCCCGAGTCGACCGTCACGCTGCTTCGCGGCCTGGTCGCCCTCGATCGCCACGGCATCGAGCCCCGCCACCTGCGCTCGCTGAGGCAGGGTGCCGAGCGAGAGGTCGCGCTGATCGAGTCTGCGATGTCCTCTCTGCTGCGTCGTACGGACGCCGCGTCGAGGGCGAAGGCGAGTGAGATGGCGCCGAGCCTCGCCTCGAAGATCGACGAGGTGCGCTCGCTCTTCGTCAAGGACGCGCTCACCAGGTTGCTTTCGTAACGAACTGATTGCGACACACCTTCGGTGTCCCACGGATGTCATTGCCGGTGCCGGAGGCCTGCTCTAGCGTGGAGGTAACAGCTCCAGGGAGGATTTCAAATGAATGCGGATGAGCGTGCAGGCGACCCGCGGTTCGTGCCGGAACTCCTCTTCACCGACGGTCTGCCGGCGATGGACGACGAGGTCGGCTACCGCGGTGCGGTGGCGGCGCGGGCGGCCGGCATCACCTACCGCCAGCTGGACTACTGGGCTCGCACCGAGCTGGTGGAGCCCACGGTGCGCGGCGCCAGCGGTTCCGGGTCGCAGCGTCTCTACGGCTTCCGCGACATCCTCGTGCTCAAGCTCGTGAAGAGCCTTCTCGACACCGGCATCTCGCTGCAGCAGATCCGCACGGCGGTCGATGAACTCCGCCGCGCCGGCATCCGCGATCTCGCAGGAACGACGCTGATGAGCGACGGAGCCTCCGTCTACCTGTGCACCTCGAACGACGAGGTCATCGACCTGGTCAGTCGCGGTCAGGGAGTGTTCGGCATCGCTGTGGGCAAGGTCCTGCGCGAGGTCGAGTCGACGCTCGTCGAGTTCGATGCGACAGTGCCCGACCCGGTCGACGAGCTGTCGGCACGGCGCTCGAAGCGTTCCGCCTGAGCACTCGCCACCGAAGTCCCGCGAGCAGAGTCGCGCGACACGAAGAAACGGCCACCCTCGCGAGAGGATGGCCGTTCTGCTGTCCGGGGTGAGTCAGGCCTGCACGCCCGAGTCGGCGACCTGGATCCGGCCGGTGCGGATGATCCGGTCGAGCAGCTGATCGAAGTCGGAAGCGAGCTCCTGGGCCGAGTCGCCCGGCCAGATGTGGAGCGGCTTGGCTGCTCCCTGAGCCTGCTGCAGCGAGGTGCGCTCGGGAAGCTGGGGGGAGAGCACGAGCGGACCGAACATGTCGCGCAGCTCCTTGATGCGGAACTGGTGCTCGATCGACTGGGGGCGCACCCGGTTCACGACGATGCCGAGAGGCTGCAGTCGGGGGAGAGGCCGCGACGGATCTCTTCGATCGCGCGCAGCGCGCGGTCGGCCGCAGCCACGGAGAAGAGCCCGGGCTCTGTGACGACCATCACCCGATCGCTTGCTGCCCACGCGGTGCGGGTGAGGGCGTTCAGCGACGGGGCGCAGTCGATGAGGACGAGGTCGTAATCGGCCTCGACGGCAGCGAGCGCCTCTTCGAGCTTCCAGACGTCGCGCACGCTCGGGTGCGGGCCGTCGAAGTTGATCGCGGACGGACTGCCGATCAGCACGTCGATGGTCCCGGGGTGCACCTTCGCCCAGCCGCTCGAGGTGATCGCCTGACGGACGACCTTCTCCTTCGGGTTCGCCAGGACATCGGCGATGTTGAGCCGACCTGCCACCTGGATGTCCATCCCGGTGGACACATCGGACTGTGGGTCGAGGTCGACGACGAGCGTTCGGACACCACGGGCGAAGGCTGCTGAGGCCAGGCCGAGTGTCACGGTCGTCTTGCCGACGCCTCCCTTGAGAGAGCTGACGCTGAGTACGTGCACGAACACCACGTTACCTTCCCCTAGGCTGGGTGCACACTCAGCCCCGCCCCATGCGCGCCGTATCCCGATGCGTATTGAGCTCCCAGAGGTGTGCATGTTCCAGAAGATCCTTGTGGCGAACCGCGGCGAGATCGCGATCCGTGCCTTCCGTGCGGCTTTCGAAGTCGGGGCCAGGACTGTGGCGGTGTTCCCGCACGAGGACCGTGGTTCGGTCCATCGGCTCAAGGCCGACGAGGCCTACGAGATCGGCGAACGCGGTCATCCGGTGCGCGCCTATCTCGACGTCGATGAGATCATCCGCGTCGCGAAGGATGCCGGAGCAGATGCGATCTACCCCGGATACGGCTTCCTCTCGGAGAACCCGGAGCTGGCCGAGAAGGCCGCCGCCAACGGCATCGTCTTCATCGGGCCTCCTGCGAAGGTCCTCGAGATGGCGGGCAACAAGGTGGAGGCCAAGCGCCATGCCATCGAGGCCGGCGTTCCGGTGCTCCGTTCGACGGAGGCGTCCGATGACATCGATGCACTCGTCGCCCAGGCCGCTGAGATCGGCTTCCCGCTGTTCGCGAAGGCCGTCGCCGGCGGTGGCGGACGCGGCATGCGACGCGTCGAGTCCGCAGGTGAGCTCGCTCCGGCACTCGCAGAGGCCATGCGCGAGGCCGCCAGCGCGTTCGGCGATCCGAGGATGTTCCTCGAGCAGGCTGTCCTTCGTCCCCGGCACATCGAAGTGCAGATCCTCGCCGACAAGACGGGCGAGACCGTGCACCTCTTCGAGCGGGACTGCTCCGTGCAGCGCCGTCACCAGAAGGTGGTGGAGATCGCCCCGGCACCGAACCTCGACGACGGCATCCGCACCGCACTGCACGGCTACGCCGTCGCGTTCGCCCGTTCCATCGGATACGAGAACGCGGGAACGGTCGAGTTCCTGCTCGAGACCGCGGGGGAGCGCACCGGCGAGGTCGTCTTCATCGAGATGAATCCGCGCATCCAGGTCGAGCACACGGTCACCGAGGAGGTGACCGACGTCGATCTCGTGCAGAGTCAGATGCGCATCGCGGCGGGACAGACGCTCGTGGAGCTCGGTCTCGAGCAGAAGGATCTCCATGTGCGGGGAGCTGCGCTGCAGTGCCGCATCACGACGGAGGATCCCACTCAGGGGTTCCGTCCGGACACCGGCAAGATCACCACATACCGCTCACCGGGTGGCGCAGGGATCCGGCTCGACGGCGGCACCGTCCATCAGGGCGCCCAGATCAGCCCGCACTTCGACTCGATGCTCGCGAAGCTGACCTGCCGTGGTCGCGACTACCCTGCTGCGGTGGCGCGCGCGCGGCGCGCGCTGGCGGAGTTCCGCATCCGCGGCGTCTCGACGAACATCCCGTTCCTGCAGGCGCTGCTCGAGGATGACGCGTTCATCGCCGGCGACGTGAGCACGTCTTTCATCGACGAGCGTCCCGACCTGCTGCGCGGACGCGAGTCGAAGGATCGCGGTACCCGGATCCTGAACTGGCTGGTGGACGTGACGGTCAACAAGCCCCACGGCATCCACCCCGGCTCGTTGGATCCGCGGGCCAAGCTTCCGGCCGTGGACCTGTCCGCCACCCCGGCATCCGGTTCACGGCAGCGCCTGCTCGAGTTGGGACCGGAGGGCTTCGCGAAGAGCCTCCGCGCGCAGAGTGCCCTCGCCATCACGGACACGACCTTCCGTGATGCGCACCAGTCGCTCCTGGCCACCCGGGTGCGCACGAGGGATCTCGTCGCGGTCGCACCGCACATCGCCAGGCTGACGCCGGAGCTGTTCTCGGTCGAGGCCTGGGGAGGTGCCACCTACGACGTCGCTCTGCGCTTCCTGGGCGAAGACCCCTGGGAGCGTCTCGACAAGCTGCGGGCCGCCCTTCCGAACGTCGCGATCCAGATGCTTCTCCGGGGACGCAACACCGTGGGCTACACGCCCTACCCGACGGCGGTCACCGAAGCGTTCGTGAAGGAGGCGGCGGCGAGCGGGGTCGACATCTTCCGGATCTTCGATGCCCTCAACGACATCGAGCAGATGCGCCCAGCGATCGACGCGGTGCGGAACACGGGTACGGCCATAGCCGAGGTGGCGCTCTGCTACACCGGCGACCTGCTGAACCCGGCCGAGGACCTGTACACCCTCGACTACTACCTGAATCTCGCCGAGCAGATCGTCGGGGCCGGCGCGCACATCCTGGCGATCAAGGACATGGCGGGCCTCCTGCGTCCTGCGGCGGCGGCGAAACTCGTCACCGCGCTGCGCGAGCGCTTCGATCTGCCCGTGCATCTGCACACGCACGACACCCCCGGCGGACAGCTCGCCACCCTGCTCGCCGCCAGCGCGGCGGGTGTGGATGCGGTCGACGCGGCATCCGCTCCGCTTTCCGGCACGACCAGCCAGCCCTCGCTCTCTTCTCTCGTCGCCGCGCTCGCGCACACGGATCGGGACAGCGGCATCTCGCTCGACAGCGTCTCGAACCTCGAGCCGTACTGGGAGGCGGTCCGTCGGATGTACGCGCCGTTCGAATCCGGACTTCCGGGCCCCACAGGCCGGGTCTACCACCACGAGATCCCGGGCGGTCAGCTGTCGAACCTGCGTCAGCAGGCGAAGGCGCTCGGCCTCGCAGAGGACTTCGAGCTGATCGAGGACATGTACGCCGCCGCCGATCGGATCCTCGGCCGGGTTCCCAAGGTGACCCCCTCGTCGAAGGTGGTCGGCGATCTCGCGCTGCACCTGGCAGCGGTGAAGGCGGATCCCGCCGATTTCGAGGCGAACCCCGAGAAGTACGACGTGCCCGACTCCGTCGTCGGGTTCATGGCGGGTGAACTCGGCGACCTCCCGGGCGGATGGCCCGAGCCCTTCCGCACGAAGGTTCTGGCGGGACGCTCCGTGCGCACAGGCATGACGGAGATCTCGGCCGACGATGAGGCGGCCCTCGCAGGTGACGGTGCGACCCGTCGGGCGAGACTGAACACGCTGCTGTTCCCCGCGCCGATGCGCGAGTTCACCGAGCGACGCGACGTGTTCGGCGATCTCTCGGTGCTCGACACGGCCGACTACCTCTACGGTCTCGTCCAGGGGCAGGAGCACGTCGTCGAGATCGATCGCGGCGTCCAGCTGTACGTGGGGCTCGAAGCCATCGGAGATGCGGACGACAAGGGCATGCGCACCGTCATGACGACGCTCAACGGTCAGCTGCGACCGGTGTTCGTGCGCGACAGATCGGTGGCAGTGGACGTGCACGAGATCGAGAAGGCCGACACCTCGGTGCCCGGTCAGGTGGCCGCACCGTTCTCGGGCGTCGTGACGCTCAAATCGGAAGTCGGTGACTCGGTGCGCGCCGGTGAACCGGTCGCATCCATCGAGGCGATGAAGATGGAGGCCGCCATCACGGCCCCCGTCGACGGTGTGGTCGAGCGCCTCGCGATCGGTGCGACGCAACAGGTCGAGGCCGGCGATCTTTTGGTCGTGATCCGCCCGGCGCACTAATCTTGTGCGGGCGAGGCCGCGTTCGACGCAACGCACCCGAGGCCCGCACAAGCTTGGAGTGACACAGTGACCCCGAAGAACGTGGCAGACAACCCGGACGATGAGTCCAGAGGGGTCCTCGACGACGCGACGTCGTTGGACACCTCGGCGATCGGGATCCTCGGCACCGCGCAGGTGAGCGTGGTGTTGCCGACGGACGATGACGACGACCTGGAAGACGACGGCGTCATCGAGGGCGAGGTCGTCGCGGATCTGATCGTCGACGAGCCCGTCGCCGCGGCGAAGGCTGCGGCGGAGATCGCACCGGCACCGCTCGGCGCGGCGCCGATGATCATCGAGCTGCCGCCGGAGCCCGCGAAGAAAGAGATCCAGCGACCCGAAGTCGAGGCGGAAGGAGAGCCCCAGGCGGAGCCTGAGCCTGCGGTAGAGCCTGAGTCTGAGGTCGAGCCTGAGTCCGCAGTCGAGCTTGAGCCTGAGCCTGAGCTCGAAGTTGAGCCTGAGGTCGAGCCCGAGCCTGAGGTCGAGTCTGAGCCTGAGGTCGAGTCTGAGTCTGAGGTCGAGTCTGAGGTCGAGCCTGAATCTGAGGTCGAGTCTGAGTCTGAGGTCGAGTCTGAGTCTGAGGTCGAGCGTGAAATCGAGCCCGAGCTTGAAATCGAGCCCGAGCCCGAGCCCGAGCCCGAGCCCGAGCCAGAATCGCAGTCGGAGACCGAACAGGACGCTCAGCCCGAGCCCCCGCGCACACGTGAGCGCACTCCGGTGACCGCAACAGCCACGGATGCCGGCGCCGTTCCGTCCGCGAAGCCGGATGCAGCGCCCGCTGACGCCGTCGCCGCGGAGGCCGCTGCCGCCACGGCGTTCATCGCCAAGGCGAAGGCGGACTTCGACGCCGCGCCGACCTCGAGGAGAGCGTCGGCGGCATCATCTCTCGCCAAGAAGGAGACTTCGGCAATGGACGCACAGAAGCCCAGGACCGCCGTAGCACCCGCGACTCGATCGACCCGGGCCGACGTGCAGCTCTCGTCGAAGCGTCTGGACGACCTCGGCGACTCCTCTCGCGAGAGCGCCGACCTCCTCACCGCCGACCGACTGCTCGATCCGCACCGTCTCACCAAGCCCGAACCCGAAGGGGCGTGGAGCCACTTCCTCTACGCCATCTCGGGGCGCCGGATCAACATCGGTGACGGACGCCGCGCCCGCGAGCGGAAGGCTCTGAGCGCGCGGATCGCCGCTCCGATCGTCGGGGGAGCCCGGTTCGTCCCCGTGCTGTCGCGGAAGGGCGGAGTCGGCAAGACGACGATCACCGCTCTGCTGGGCATGGCCCTCGCCGACGCCAGGGACGATCGCGTGATCGCGGTCGACGCCAACCCCGACCGCGGCACCCTCGCCGAGCGCGTGGTGCGGCCGCACCACAACAAGTCGGTGCGCGACCTCGTCCGCATCCATGACGAGGTCAGGGGGTATCACGACATCTCTGCGATCGTCGCGCGAGATGCCACCCGCCTCGACGTGCTCGCGTCCGACTCGGATCCTCGGATCGCCGAGGCGTTCAGCGACAGCGACTATCGCGACGTGGCAGGCGTCGCCGCGCACTACTACTCGCTCGTGCTCACGGACACCGGAACAGGCATCGTGCACTCGGTCATGTCGGCCACGCTCGATCTGGCCGATCAGATCGTGATCGTGTCGGGGCTGAGCGTCGACGAGGCGCGGCTGGCGTCGGAGACGCTGACCTGGCTCGAGAGCAACGGGTACGCCGAGCAGGCCCGCGAGGCGGTCGTGGTGCTGAACCAGTCGACGCCCGGCGCCCCGCTGGTGCGCCTCAACGAGCTCGAAGCGCATTTCGGCACGAGGGCGAAGCATGTGGTGCGGATGCCGTACGACTCGCAGATCGCCGGGGGCGGGACCATCGTCTTCGCCAATCTCCAGCCTGAGACACGGGTGGCGGCACGGGAGCTGGCTGCGCTGCTCGTCGAAGGTCTGCGGGCGAAGGGCGCCTGATGGCGGTCCGTGAGATCCGGGTCTTCGGTGACCCCGTGCTTCGCACCGTCTGCGCACCGATCGACCGTATCGACGAGGGGGTGCGCGCGCTCGTCGCCGATCTGATCGACACCGTCGAGCTGCCTGGCCGTGCCGGTGTCGCGGCTCCGCAGATCGGCGTCGCGCTCCGCGCCTTCAGCTACAACATCGACGGTGACATCGGTTACGTGCTCAATCCCGTCCTGACCGCGGTCCGGGGTGAGCCGGTGCCCACGGGGGAGGGCTGCCTGTCGGTTCCCGGCCTGTGGCACGACGCCCTGCGACACCCGTGGGCCCGCGTCGAGGGCATCGACCTCGACGGTGAGCCGGTGGTGCTTGAAGGAAGCGGTCTGCTGGCGCAGGCGCTTCAGCACGAGACCGATCACCTCGATGGGAAGCTATATCTCACGAGGCTGGATGCCGAGACCCGCAAGCGTGCGATGCGCGAGGTCAGAGAGAGCGCCTGGTTCTGATCCCCGGACACTGAGAAAGGCCCCGCCGGAGCGGGGCCTTTCTGCTGTCTCGCGAGCCTCAGCCGCCGATCGCGACGTTGGTCGTCGAGACGGGTTCGTCGTAGATGGCAGCGATCTCGTCGGCGAAGTCGCTCATGATCACGTTGCGCTTGATCGACAGCTTCGGAGTGAGGTGACCGGAGGCCTCGGTCCACTCGCTGTCGAGAACGGTGAACTTGCGGATGGACTCCGCGCGCGACACGCGGGCGTTGGCGGCATCGACCGCCTTCTGGATCTCGGCACGGACGGCATCGTTCGTGGCGGCCTCGGCGAGCGACATCTCCTTCGGGAGGCCTGCGTTGCCGAGCCAGGTCGGAAGCATCTCGGGATCCAGCGTGATGAGCGCGGAGATGAACGGACGCTGGTCGCCGACGACGACGACCTGTCCGATGATCGGATTCGCGCGGATCGGGTCTTCCAGCGCGGCCGGCGCGACGTTCTTTCCGCCGGCCGTGACGATGATCTCCTTCTTGCGACCGGTGATGGTCAGGAAGCCCTCGGAGTCGAAGCTGCCGATGTCGCCCGTGTGGAACCAGCCGCCGTCGCTGAACGCCTCTGCGGTCGCCTCGGGGTTGTTCCAGTACTCCTTGAAGACGTTGATGCCGCGGACCTGGATCTCACCGTCGTCCGCGAGTCGCACACCCACACCGGGGAGCGCGGGGCCGACGGTGCCGATCTTCGACTTGTCGGCCAGGTTCACGGTCGCCGGAGCAGTCGTCTCGGTGAGACCGTATCCCTCGAGGATCACGACGCCGAGGCTGTGGAAGAAGTGGCCCAGACGCGAACCGAGGGGAGCGGAGCCCGACACCGCGTAGACGACTCTGCCGCCCATGGCTTCACGCAGCTTGCTGTAGACGAGCTTGTTGAAGAGCGCGAACTTGAGCTTCGTCCCGATCGGGATGCTCTTGCCCTCCTCGACGAGCTTCGAGTGCTGGATGGCGACGTCGGCGGCGGCGCGGAAGATCTTCCCCTTCCCACCGGCCTCGGCCTTCTGCTCAGCAGAGTTGTAGACCTTCTCGAAGACGCGCGGCACGGCGAGGAGGTAGGTCGGCTTGAACGACCCGAGCGCCGGCAGCAGCTGTCGAGTGTCGGGCTGGTGTCCGGTGCGCACGCCGGCGTGGATGTTGAGGATCGAGATGAAGCGCGCGAACACGTGCGCTGTCGTGATGAAGAGCAGCGTGGAGGAACCCGGTGTCTGAACCACTGCGTCGAGTGCCGTCGCGGAATTGCGGCACAGCTCGACGAAGTTGCTGTGTGTGAGGACGCAGCCCTTGGGGCGGCCGGTCGACCCCGAGGTGTAGATGAGGGTGGCGATGTCAGAACCGACGGCGATGTTGCGGAGACGCTCGATCTCGGCATCGGTGACGGATGCCCCCTGGGCGGTCAGCGAATCGATCGCTCCGAGGTGCAGCTGCCATACCTCGCGGAGCAGCGGGAGGTCGCCGCGCACCTCGTCGAGCCGAGCGAAGTGCTCCGGCGACTCGACCACGAGGGCGATGGCACCGGAATCCTCGAGGATCCACTGGATCTGCGAAGGAGAGCTGGTCTCGTAGATCGGGACCATCACGGCGCCGGCGTAGAACAGCGCGAAGTCGACGAGAGTCCACTCGTAGGTCGTGCGTGCGAGGAAGCCCACCTTCTCACCCGGCTGGATGCCCGCGGCGACGAAGCCCTTGGCCAGCGCGATGACCGCGGTCTCGAAGTCGGCTGCGGTGATGTCGCGCCATCCGTCGCCATCGGGCACTGCGAAGAGGGGGCGATCGGGAGTCGCCTGGACGCGCTTCGCCAGCAGGTCGGCGATGTTCGCGTCTGGGTCGGCGGGGACGACGGCGGGGACTTCAAACTGGACCACGGCAGCTCCTTCGGTACCGGTCGGGCACTGGGTTGCACACGAGTCTAGAGCATGACACTCGGTCGCATATTAGGTGACACTCAGTCGCCGATCGGGTCTCGCGAGACCGCGGCTGTGGCGGATGCCGAGCACGACGCTAGACTTCACCTCGATGTTCTACTGGCTGATGAAGTACGTGGCGATCGGTCCCGTGGTCAAAGCGATATTCCGACCATGGGTGGTCGGGCGCGCGAACATCCCGGCGAACGGCGCGGCGATCCTCGCCAGCAACCACCTCTCCTTCGCCGATTCCATCTTCCTGCCGCTGATGATCGACCGACCGATGTCGTTCCTCGCCAAGAGCGATTACTTCACCGGACGCGGGATCAAGGGCTGGGCCACCAAGTTCTTCATGAAGGCGACGGGGCAGATCCCGATCGACCGCTCCGGCGGCAAGGCGTCCGAAGCCTCTCTCAACACCGGCCTGCAGGTCCTCGGACGCGGCGACCTGCTCGGCATCTATCCGGAGGGCACGCGGAGCCCCGACGGCCGGCTCTACCGTGGCCGCACGGGCATCGCCCGGATGGCGATGGAGGCGAAGGTCCCGGTGATCCCGGTGATCATGGTCGACACCGACACCGCGATGCCCATCGGGCAGCGCCTGCCGCGCGTGGTGCGGGTCGGGATCGTCATCGGAGAGCCCCTGGACTTCTCCCGCTACGCGGGCATGGAGAACGATCGCTACATCCTCCGCTCGGTCACGGACGAGATCATGGTCGCCCTCCAGCGACTGGGTGAACAGCAGTACGACGACGTGTACGCATCGACCGTGAAGGACCGGCTCCCGGCCCGCGTCACACAGCGCTCCTGAGGCATCCCGGCTTCGTCGCGAGCACTAGGCTGGACACATGCTCCAGCACCACATCGACGCGCTTGATGCGTGGCGCTCGCTCCCGATCAAACAGCAGCCTCAGTGGCTCGACGCAGAGCGTGTCTCCGAGGTCTCCACGCAGATCTCGACGCTCCCGCCCCTGGTGTTCGCCGGCGAGGTCGACAACCTCCGCGATCGTCTTGCGCGAGCAGCGTCCGGCAAGGCGTTCCTGCTGCAGGGCGGCGACTGCGCAGAGACCTTCGCGGGTGCCACCGCCGACCAGATCCGCAACAGGATCAAGACGGTCCTGCAGATGGCCGTGGTGCTGACGTACGGCGCATCGATGCCCGTGGTGAAGATGGGTCGCATGGCCGGCCAGTTCGCGAAGCCGCGGTCGAGCGACACCGAGACCCGTGGCGATGTCACGCTTCCCGCCTACCGCGGCGACATCGTGAACGGCTACGACTTCACCGAGGCGTCCCGCCGCGCCGATCCCGGCCGCCTGCTGCAGGGATACCACACGGCCGCGTCGACGCTGAACCTCATCCGCGCGTTCACGCAGGGTGGCTTCGCCGATCTGCGCGAGGTGCACTCGTGGAACAAGGGCTTCGCGCAGAACCCGGCGAACCAGCGCTACGAGCGCATGGCGGCCGAGATCGACCGGGCCATCAAGTTCATGGAGGCGGCCGGCGCCGACTTCGACGAGCTCACCCGCGTCGAGTTCTTCACCGGGCACGAGGGCCTGCTGATGGACTACGAGCGCCCGATGACCCGCATCGACTCCCGTACGGACACGCCGTTCAACACCTCGGCGCACTTCCTGTGGATCGGGGAGCGCACGCGCGAGCTCGACGGTGCGCACGTCGACTACTTCTCGAAGATCCGCAACCCCATCGGCGTGAAGCTCGGTCCGACCACGTCGCCCGATACGGCGCTCGCGCTGATCGACAAGCTCGACCCCGACCGCGAGCCGGGCCGTCTGACGTTCATCACGCGCATGGGCGCGGGCAAGATCCGCGACGCGCTGCCGCCGCTGCTCGAGGCCGTCCGCGACTCGGGCGCGCAGCCGCTGTGGGTCACCGACCCCATGCACGGCAACGGCATCACGACGCCCACGGGGTACAAGACGCGTCGCTTCGATGACGTCGTCGACGAGGTCCGCGGCTTCTTCGAGGCACACCGGGCCGTGGGCACGTTCCCCGGCGGCATCCACGTCGAGCTCACCGGTGACGACGTCACCGAGTGCCTGGGCGGATCCGAGCACATCGACGAGGCCGCCCTCGCGACCCGCTACGAGAGCCTGTGCGACCCGCGTCTCAACCACATGCAGTCGCTCGAGCTCGCCTTCCTCGTGGCCGAAGAGCTCGAGAAGCGCTGACCACGATCCATCAGACAGAAGGGTCCTCTCCGTAGTCGGAGAGGACCCTTTCTGTGTGGCGGCTGCGACAGGCGGCCGACGGCGTGCGGCCGCGGACGATAGGGGCGGGAACCGCCCGCCTCCTAGAACGCGCTGCTGCGGATCTGGAGGGTGATCTCGGTGCCCTTCGGGCGCTGCGCGCCGGCACCCGGATCGGACCCGCTGACCTCGGTGAAGTCGTTGGGGAACGCGTTCCAGATGCCGTTCCAGGTCGGTTCGAAACCGGCATTCCGGATCACCTGGGCGGCCTCGTCGCGGCTCATCCCCTCGACCTCGGGCACGGGGAACAGTTCGGGTCCCTTCGAGACGATCAGCTGAACGGTATCGCCGGGGCGCCGATTGCCCTCTTCGGTGCGGTCGGTGACGCCGATGACGACATCCTTCGCGACCGAGTCGCTGAAGACGAACTGCGACTCCGGGTTGACCTCGACGCCCTTGTCGCGCAGCGTGTTCGTCGCCTGATCGACGCTCATTCCTGCGACATCGGGGAACGCGCCGGCGGAGACGTACAGCTCGACCGTGTCGTCCTCGCGCAGCTCGCAGCCCTCGGCGCACGCATAGACCTCGCCGCCGTCGCGAGGCGTCACGAAGGCGTTGATCACGCGCCCGGCCTCGGCGTCGGAGAAGAGCTGCAGGGAGGTCTCTGTGACGTTGATCCTGATGTCCGCGAGGTAGTCGCGAGCTTCCTGCTCGGTCTTGCCGTTGAGGGTCTCTACTGTGTGCGACGCCGGACCCGAGGACACGAAGACGGTGATCTCGGTGCCCTTGTCGAGGCGTTCGCCCTCGCCGGGGTCCGTACGGATCGTCTCACCGGCGGCGATGTCGATGGAGCTCTCCTCGCCGCGCACCGGCACGAAGCCCTCTGCAGTCAACGCCGATGCGGCGTCGTCGTACGACAGACCGGCCACCCCGGGGACGGCGACGAGTGAACCAGGACCGGACCCGAACCACCAGCCGACACCACCGGCGACGGTCGCGAGAAGCAGCACCAGCGTCAGAAGGAACGCTCCGCGCGCGCGACGTCGTGATGAGCGGCGACGCAGGAGCGTCGCGTTGTCGACGGCAGCCGTGACCGGGGCGGTCGGGTCGGCGATGACCATCGTGCTCGGCATGACCTTGGTGAGGTCCGCGGAGTCGGCCTGCGAGCGCTGCGACGTCGTCGCAGCGGCGACGGCGGGTGCGATCCCGAGCCCGCGCTCGATCTCGCGCAGTCGCTCCAGCATCTGCTGCGCATCGTCGGGACGCTCATCCGGCGATTTCTCCGTGGCCCAGAGCACAAGTTCGTCGAGCTCCTCCGGCACGCCGGGATTGCGCACGCTCGGGCGCGGCACGGACTCGGTGGCGTGCTGGAAGGCGATCTGCATGGGCTGCTCGCCCTTGTACGGCTGTTCGCCGACGAGCATCTCGTACAGCATGATGCCCAGCGCGTAGATGTCGCTCCTGGCGTCGGCAGTGCCGCGAGTGACGAGCTCGGGTGCGAGATAGGCGATGGTTCCGAGCAGCTGCTGTCCGGTGGCCGTGTTCGCGGTGGTCGCACGGGCGAGACCGAAGTCGCCGATCTTGATGCGTCCGTCTTCGGCCAGCAGCACGTTCTCGGGCTTCACGTCACGGTGCACGATCCCGGCGCGGTGCGCTGCGGAGAGGCCGGCGAGGACGGCATCCATGATGGTGATCGTCTGCGGGATCGTGAGCCGCTTCTGCTCGCGCAGCAGTTCGCGCAGCGTGATGCCGGGAAGGTACTCCATCACCAGGTATGCGAGTTCGCCGTCCTGGCCCTGGTCGAACACGTTGACGACGTGGGGATCGGCCAGCCGCGCGGCAGCACGTGCCTCTTGGATGAACCGGCTCTGGAAGGCGGAGTCGTCGCTCAGGTGCGCGTGCATGACCTTCAGAGCGATGCGCCGCTCGAGGCGGAGATCGGTGGCGACATAGACGGTCGCCATGCCTCCACGGGCGATTCGGGCGCGCACGCGGTACCGACCGTCGACAAGCCGCCCGATGAGGGGGTCGGCCTGCTGATTGGTCGTCACGTCAAGATTCTATGGAGAACTGCCTGAAAGCCCCGGGAGCGGCTCGCCCCTTGCACCTGCGGGTTTGCCCGGAAGCGCGTCACCCGTGGACACCGAGCCACTGGTGGGCCTGCGTCTCCCACTGGCCGTAACGATCGGGGTACGCCGAGATCTGGACGGCCTGCGCGGCATCCGTGAACGACATGCTCTCCCAGCCTGAGATGTCGAAGAGCCCCCGCGAGGCCTGCCCGTTCGGATCCGACGAGCCGCCGAAGAAGACGCGGGTGCTCCGGTCGGCGTCGACCGCCTGCTCGGGCGAACCCCAGCCCATGCTGGGGCGCTGCTGGAAGAGGCCGAGGGAGTCGCGGTCACCCCACGACAGATTGCGCATGCTGGATTCGACCATGGCGGTGGCGAGAGCGATCGCGATGGCGCGGTCGGGCGCGCCGAGCTCGCGTCCGACGCGGATGATGAGCGAGGCGTTCGCGGCCTGTTCGGCGTCGAGGTTCGCGAACAGCTGGGGAGGGGCGTGGCCGCCGCCGGGGCGGGCGTCGGAGCCGGAGCCGGCGCCGGCGCGACGGTCAGCGACTGGCCGGGGTAGATGATGGCTCCGGAACCCAGGCCGTTCAGCGCGAGGAGCTGCGCGACGGTCGTGCCGTACTTCTTCGCGATGGCGAACAGGGTGTCTCCTGCGGCGACAGCGTGCGCCTGGCCACCGGTCGCGGTCGGAACGGGGGCGGCTGTCTGCGCGGGGGTTGCCGGTGGTGCGGCCGACGGAGCTGACGCGCCGCTGAGCGCGAGCTGCTGGCCGGGGTAGATCACGGACGACCGGTCGAGGCCGTTCGCGGCGAGAACAGCGTCGACGCTCGTCCCGTGCTTCTGCGCGATGCCGAACACGGTCTCGCCGGCGACGACGGTGTGCGTCGCCGTCGGTGCCGCCTGAACCGGGGCCGGGGCCGGCGAGGGGGCACTCGCTCCTGCCAACGACAGCGTCTGCCCCGGGTAGATCACCGAACGCCAACTGAGTCCGTTCCAAGCCAGGACCTCGACGGTGCGCAGACCGAACCGGTTCGCGATCGACGAGATCGTGTCGCCCGGCCGCACCGTGTACACGGCAGGAGGCGCCTCGGTCGGCGCGATCCGCGTCGGCGTCGCCTGCAGTCGTTCGATCGGAGACGAGACCGCGTCGGCGGATGCGGGGGTGGCAGCGATCCCCGCAGACAGCGTGCCCAAGAGGGCGGCGGGCACCCCGAGCTGAAGAGTGCGCGTTCGTCGCGCGACGGCAGGCGTTCTCACGGGGATCCCCCTTGTTCGGCGTCCGCCCACGCTGACACGGATGTAAACGGATGTCAACAGGAGTGACGGATGGTGCGGATGGTGCCGATGTGAACCGAAGCCCCGATGCGGAAAGTGCGATCAGCGCTCAGAGGTGAGATAGTTGCAACGTGTCTGTGCCGTCTGAAAGCAACCCGTCTGAAACCTCGCAGCCCGAGGCTGCGTCCGCGAACGCCGTGAGCGCCGCCGGCGTCACCGCCACCGAGTGGCTCACGATGCCCGACCTCGTGGAAGTCCTCGACGAGGCCCTCGGTCGTGTGCGCAGGCTCATCGACGAGCACTACCTCGTCGGCTCGCGCCGCTCGGGCGTGTTCGCGGTTCCGTCGGTGTTCATCGTCGACAACCACCCGCTGCCCTCGCTGCGCGGCACGATCATCGTGCTGCAGGATGCGGGCTTCTCCGACGACGAGGTCATCGACTGGCTCCTCGCTCCCGAGGAGGAACTGGGTCGCTCGCCGATCGATGCGCTCCTGGCCGGACACAAGAGTGCTGTCCGCAGGGTCGCCCGCACCCTCGCCTGAACCGAGCTCTCTGAAGCGGTTCGCGCTCAGGCCGAGCGCACCGTCGCAGCGCGTGCGAGATCGCGCAGGTCTCCGACAGCGGTGTTGTCGAGCCGCGCTCCGGAGAGAGCGCGATCTGCTTCCCGCGCATAGTCGTCGATCATCCGCTCCACGCGCTCCAGGGCGCCGGAGGCCGTGATCGTCGCCTGGAGGAATGCGACCTGCTCGCTGGTGAGGTCGGGATCGCCGAGCATCTCATCGAACAGGGTGCGAGCGGACGCGTCGAGAGTCTGCCTCGTCAGAGCGACCAGCACGGTGCGCTTGCCCTCGCGCAGGTCGTCACCGGCAGGTTTGCCGGTCACGGCGGCGTCGCCGTAGACGCCGAGCAGGTCGTCGCGCAGCTGGAAGGCCATCCCGACCGGATGGCCGAACTCGCGAAGCGCCAGACGCTGGTCCGCGTCGGCATCCGCGATCGCTGCACCGAGCACGAGGGGCTGCTCGATGCTGTACCTCGCGGATTTGAGGGAGACGACGCGAAGCGCACGCTCGACGTGCGAGTCCGTGGCGTGGACGCTCCAGGCGGACTCCTCCGCGATGTCGAGGAATTGGCCCACGGTGACGTCCCGTCGCATCCGTCCGTATTCGCGGCGGACCGCCGAGGCGTGGGGGAGCGGCTCGATCGCCTCCTCGAGGAGGTCGTCGCTCCAGGCCACCAGCAGGTCACCGAGCAGGATCGCCGACGAGCGGCCGAAGGCGGCGGGGTCGCCTCGCCATCCGGCTGCGACGTGCGCGCCTTCGAGTGCGCGGTGGGCCGCCGGACGTCCCCGCCTCGTGTCGGAGTTGTCGATCAGGTCGTCGTGCACCAGTGCGGCCGACTGGAAGATCTCCAGAGCCGCACAGACATCCCAGAGGCCCGTCGATTCCTCGGCGTCGCGGTCGCGGAAACGTGCGACCGACTGCCATCCCGCGTGGCAGAAACGGGCCCGCAGGCGCTTGCCACCCACCAGGGTGTCGGCTGCCGAGTCGATCAGGCCTTCGGCATCCGGGCCGTATTCTGCCGACTCGCCTCGCATCCGGTCGAGGAAGAGGCGCAGGCGTGCGGCGACGGCGTCGGAGACAAATGAGGGGGACGGCACGACTCCCAGCATACGTAAAGCCAACGGAGGCCCTTGAAGCTAGCCCGCAGCGGCATACCGCGCGTAGAATGGACGGACGAATACCCGAGGGGGACGAAATGCCACTCTCCGAACAGGAGCAGCGTCTGCTCGACGAGATGGAACGCCATCTCCTCCACAACGACGCCGATGTCGTCACTGCGCCGTCTGGTGACCGCGCTCTCAGCTACCGCAACCTCGTGTACGGAGCCCTTCTGCTCCTCGCCGGTGTGGGTGGGCTGATCGTCGGAGTCGTCCTCGGGGATGTCTGGGGAGTCGTGGTCGGAGTGATCGGATTCGCCGCCATGCTCGGCGGCGTCATGATCGCTGTGACCCCCGTCCGCAAGCCCCTCTCCGCTGCACCCCGCGAACGCGCGGCGAAGCAGCAGAGCTCAGCGTCCTTCATGGATCGCATGAACGATCGATGGGACCGCCGCCAAGACGGCAACTGACCCACACACCTTCACGAAGGCCCGGATGCTCTGAGCATCCGGGCCTTCGTGCGTTCGGACCCGTATGCCGGCCCGGGGCTGCGTCGTGATGCCGGGCTCCGTCCTCCACTCGCGCTCCACCATCCTCCACCGCCCTTGAGCCGCGGAAATCCGCGGCTCTTTGTCGTACGCGCACTCACAGGAGCGGTCTGGACAGGGATTGATCGTAGGTTTGTGGAGGAAAGTGGAGTAAAGTGGGGCGCACCTCGAGTTGGCCGGACGGAGAGGGGGTGATGGCTGATGTTGCTGGGAACGCATTCTCCGAAGTTGGACGACAAAGGACGGGTCATCCTTCCTGCGAAGTTCCGCGAAGACCTCGGTGGCGGCATCGTCGTCACCCGAGGGCAGGAACGCTGCCTCTACGTCTTCAGCACGGCCGAGTTCGAGACGATGCACGAGCGGATCCGCCAGGCGCCGCTCGCGAACAAGCAGGCGCGTGACTTCATGCGCCTGTTCCTCTCCGGTGCGAGTGCGGAGATGCCCGACAGTCAGAACCGCATCACCATCCCCGTGCACCTCCGTCAATACGCGGGGCTGCAGAAGGAGCTCATCGTCACCGGAGTCGGCGCCCACGCCGAGATCTGGGATGCGGAGAGCTGGAACACCTACCTCGCAGCAGGCGAGGAGACCTACGCAGATCTCGAGCAGGAGGTGATTCCGGGCCTCTTCTGACCACGGCTGTGATGCCCCGCCGCTCCTGCCCCGACACACTTCCCCGGTGCCGGGTCGTGAAGCGGAGGGGGATCAGGGCCCTGGTCACCGAGATACAGAGATCACCCGAGAAAGATCATGAACCTCCGCGACATCCACACCCCCGTACTCCTCGAACGCTGCGTCGAGCTTCTCGCCCCTGCGCTGCAGGCGGACGGAGCGGTGCTCGTCGATGCCACCCTCGGCATGGGCGGTCACTCCGAAGCGCTGCTCGAGCGGTTCCCGAACATCCGCCTCGTCGGCCTCGATCGCGACACCGACGCTCTACGCATCGCGGGGGAGCGTCTCGCTCGTTTCCGTGACCGGGTGACGCTGGTGCACACGGTCTATGACGAGATCGGACTGCACGCTCAGGGCGCCTCGGGCATCCTCTTCGACCTGGGCGTCTCGTCGCTGCAGCTCGATGAAGCCGAACGCGGCTTCGCCTACTCGAAAGATGCGCCGCTGGACATGCGGATGGATCAGACGAAGGGCGTGACGGCCGCCGAGGTGATCGCGACCTACACCGAAGGCAACCTGCGTCGCATCTTCGAGCGCTATGGCGAAGAGAAGCTCGCGGGACGCTATGCGCGCTTCATCATCGCCGCACGCGAGAAGAAGCCGATCACGCGCTCCGGCGAACTCGTCGAGATCCTCCAGGCGGCGACGCCCGCAGCTGCTCAGCGGGCCGGGCACCCGGCCAAGCGCGTCTTCCAGGCGCTGCGGATCGAAGTGAACACCGAGCTCAACGTACTCGCGGATGCGATTCCCGCAGCCATGGATGCGCTCGCGGTCGGCGGACGCATCGTGGTGATGTCGTACCAGTCTCTCGAGGACCGACTCGTGAAGCAGGCCTTCGCCGCCGGTGCAGCCTCCACCGCACCGCGGGGACTCCCCGTCGAGCTGCCGGAGCACGCGCCGCGGTTCCGCATCATCACCAAGGGTGCGGAGCTCGCCGACGACGCCGAACGGGCTCGCAACCCCCGCGCCATCCCCGTCCGACTGCGTGCCGCAGAGAAAGTGCGTGAGAGCTCATGAGTCTGAACGTCGCAGCGCCGAGGCCGAGGGCGCTCCCCGAGGCACCCGAACGCGCACCGCGTCGGCGTCTCGAGCCGGTGACGGGAACCCCCGTCCGCCGCAAGCCGAAGCTCGCCTACGCGCTGGTGGCGCTCGCAGGAGCCATGGCCATCGGAGGCGTGCAGATCGGCCTCTCGCTGGCGATCACCCAGGACTCCTTCGTGCTGGCAGGCCTCACGTCGCAGCAGCACGAACTGGATCTGCGGACGAACGCGCTGCAGGAGGATCTCACCGGGATGAGCTCTCCCCAGTCGCTCGCCGCCAGTGCCGCATCCCTGGGCATGGTCGTGGCAGGGGCCCCGTCCTACCTCCGCCTGAGCGATGGAGCCGTCTTCGGCCAGGGAACCGGCGCGACCGGCTCGTCGACCATCGATCCGAACGGCGCCGGCGCGGTGAGCAACTCCCTGCTGAACGACGTGCCGGTGAACGCCTCCACGGCAGACGACCCCGCGCCCGACGGAGCGGCCGGGCACTCTGCGCAGGAGCTTCCGCCGGCGATCACCGACGGACTCCCGAGCCCCAGCACTCGCTAGACGACCACACCCACCATCGAGACCTGACGGAGAGAGTCCATGACGACACGAGCCACCCGGACACCCCGGCGACGCACGGTCGTCGCTCTCGCGGTGATCCTGGCGATCCTGGCCGCCTTCGTCGTGCGGCTCGTCGACATCCAGGTGGTGAAGGCCGACGAGCATGTCGCACAGTCGCTCGAGTTCATCGCGCACCGCACCGCGATTCCCGGTGAACGCGGCTCGGTGGTCGACAGCGACGGATCCGTGCTGGCCGAGAGCGTCATGGTCTACGACGCGCAGCTCAGCCCCCAGGTCATCCGCCTTCTGGAGGAGGACGAGAAGAACCCGCCGCCACTGCCCTGGGCTGAGGCGTCGACGCGCATCGCCGAGATCATGGGGCTGGATGCGGACGAGCTGCGTGCCGATGTCGCCGCTGCCCTCGCCGAGAACCCCGATTCGCAGTACCTGCCGCTGGTCAAGGGCCTCAGCACCGAGAAGTACATCGAGCTGCGCGACCTCAAGGTCGGCTCGTATCTCGTGATGAAGCCGCGCGAGGTCAGGGTCTACCCGAACGGCGCCGTGGCGGGAAACCTGCTCGGATACCTCGACGGGACCGGCACTGCGCAGGCCGGCATCGAGAAGATGGACGAGAAGTGCCTCGCCCCCACGGACGGCGAGGAGTCGTACCGCACCGGCAAGAACTCCGTCGTCATCCCCGGCAGTGAGAGCAGGGTGGACGCGGTCGACGGCGGCACCGTGCAGCTCACGATCAACAGCGACCTGCAGTGGTACATGCAGCAGATGATCGCGGAAGAGGCGCAGGCCCAGGGCGCCAAGGGCGGCACCGTCACCGTGGTCGAGGTGGGCACCGGAAAGATCCGCGCCGCGGCCGAATGGCCGACCATGGACCCGAACGATCTCGACGCCTCAGCGCCCGAGACGTGGGTGAGCAAGCTCTTCACCTACCCGTTCGAGCCGGGATCGACGTTCAAGGCCGTGACGGCCGCTGCGGTGATGGAGAACGGCGGCGTGACGATGACGAGTCCCACGGTGTCGGCCTCCTCGCACGAGAAGTTCGACAACGGCGCCGTGATCAACGACGCGTTCGTGCACCCGACCTTCCAGTACACCCTCGCCGGCGCGCTCATCGATTCATCGAACGTCGCGCTGTCGAAGTTCGGCACGATGGTGAGCCCGGACGTCCGTCACGACTACCTCGAGCGCTTCGGCGTCGGCGAGACGACGATCGGCTTCCCCAGTGAGACCTCGGGGGAGATCCACCCCACGAGCGAGTGGGACAACCAGTCGCTCTACACCACCACGTTCGGTCAATACTTCACGGTCACGGCGCCGCAGCTCGCCGGTGCCTACCAGGCGATCGCCAACGGCGGCGAGAAGATCGGTCTCTCGCTGATCGAGTCCTGCACGGCCGCTGACGGCACGGTGGTCACGCCGGGTGCTCCCGAGCCCGAGCAGATCATCAAGCCCCAGACCGCGGCCGACCTCACGCGGATGCTCGAGAACGTGGCCGTCCAGGGCGGCAATGCCGACCGCATCCAGGTTCCCGGCTACCGGGTGACCAGCAAGACGGGTACCGCGCAGATCCCGGACGGCAAGGGCGGCTACAAGTCGGGCGTGTACTACACGAGCATGGTGGGCTTCGCGCCGGTCGACGATCCGCAGTACGTCGTGGTGGTGACTCTCGACGAGCCGACTAGAGTTACATCGTCTGCTGCTACCGCTTCTGCCTTCCAGAAGGCGATGACCCAGACCATGAAGACCTACCGCGTGATGCCGTCCTCCAGCCCGATGGACGCACTGCTTCCGAAGTTCGAATAGACGGCGCCCCGCCGCGCCTGGAGACGTCATGATCGCCCTGTCGCTTGCTGAGATCGCCGCCGTCCTCGGGGGTGATCTCCGCCTCGCCGGTTCTGCCACCGCCGACACCGTCATCGACGGTGTCGTGGACACGGACTCGCGCACCATGGCCCCCGGCTCCGTGTTCGTCGCGAAGCCGGGCGCGGAGACGGACGGACACCGGTTCGTCGGCGCTGCGCTGGCTGCGGGGGCAGCGCTCGCGATCGTCGAGCACCCGGTCGACGAGGAGATCACCCAGATCGTCGTCCCTGACGTCATCGTCGCCCTCGCCGATCTCGCCCGCGAGGTCGTCGCCCGCGTTCGCGCAGCCGGAGACCTCAAGATCGTCGGGATCACGGGGTCGAACGGCAAGACGACGACGAAGAACTTCCTCGCCCGCATCCTCTCCGACGAAGGCGAGACGATCGCCCCCATCAACTCGTACAACAACGAGGTGGGCGCGCCCGTCACCATGCTGCGCATCACGTACGGCACGCGGTTCCTCGTCAGCGAGTTCGGAGCCGACGGGCCCGGCAGCATCGCCCGCCTCGCCGGACTCGTCGAGCCGGACGTCGCTGTGGTGCTGATGGTCGGCATGGCGCACGCGGGCGGCTTCGGCGGCATCGAGGCGACAGCCAAGGCCAAGTCCGAGCTCGTCGCCGCCGCGAGGCCCACGGGTACGGCGGTGCTCAACGTCGACGACTCACGCGTCGCGGCGATGGGCGCGCTCGCGACGTCCCGCGGGATGCGGGTCGTCGGCTTCGGTCAGAGCGACGCGGCCGATGTCCAGGCGCACGACCTCGAGGTCACGGCATCCGGCACCTCGTGTGTCATCGAAGCGGCGGGGGAGCGTCTTCCGCTCCGCCTGCAGGTGCTCGGCGCCCACCACGTCGGCAACGCCCTGGCGGCCATCGCCGCCGCGGGCGTTCTCGGGGTGTCGACGGCCGACGCGATCGACCGTCTCGAGACGGTCGAGATCGCGGAGCGCTGGCGTATGCAGCCCATGGGCAGCGACCGCGTGCGCATCATCAACGACGCCTACAACGCCAGCCCGGACTCGATGGCCGCAGCCCTGCGGACTCTCGCGCAGATCACCGGTCCCGGCGAGCGGACGGTCGCCGTGCTCGGCGCTATGAGCGAGCTCGGCGAGACCGCGGGCGAGGAGCACGACCGGATCGGTCTGCTCGCCGTGCGTCTGAACATCCAGCGCATCGTCGTGGTCGGCCCCGAGGCCCGCCGCCTCTTCATCTCCGCGATCGGCGAAGGGTCCTGGGACAGCGAGGCCGTGTTCTTCGCTGACCAGGATGCCGCGTTCGAGTACCTGCGCTCCGAACTCCGCGACGGCGACCGGGTGCTCGTGAAGTCCTCCAATTCCGTAGGGCTCCGGCACCTCGGCGATCGTCTGGGAGAATTGTTCTCGTGAGATCTCTCATCATGGCGGCGGCCATATCGCTCGCCTTCACTCTTTTTCTTACTCCCGTCTTCCTCCGGCTCTTCCGGAAGTGGGGCTGGGGCCAGGTCATCCGCACCCCGGAGGCCATCGAGAACCCGAACCACGAAGCCAAACGCGGCACGCCGACCATGGGCGGCGTCATCTTCATCGTCGGCACGATGGTCGGCTACTTCACGGCCACGTACGTCGGAGGCGGAACTCCCGCGCTGTCCGCGCTTCTCGTGATCTGGCTCATGGTCGGTTTCGGCGCAGTGGGCTTCATCGACGACTACATGAAGGTGCGCAGTCAGCGCAGCCTCGGGCTCTCGGGGTGGCGCAAGATCATCGGGCAGCTCGTCGTGATGATCCCGTTCGGCATCGTCGCGCTGAACTTCCCGAACGCCTTCGATCAGACTCCGGCATCCGGCTCGATCTCGCTCTTCCGCGACATCCCGTGGTTGAACCTGTTCGCGTTCACCGCGATCCTCGGCTGGGCGCTCTATCTGCTGTGGATCTCGATCATCGGCGTCGCGACCTCGAACAGCGTCAACCTCACCGACGGGCTCGACGGTCTCGCAGCCGGCGCCGGGGTCATCGTCGTGGGGGCTTACAGCCTGATCGCGTTCTGGCAGTTCAAGCAGTCGTGCGTGGGCGAGGGGGTCGAGACCGCCGCGCTCGGCGGATGCTACGAGGTCCGCGACCCGTTCAGCCTGGCGATCATCGCGGCCTCCTTCGCCTCGAGCCTGATCGGCTTCCTGTGGTGGAACGCTCCCAAGGCGAAGGTCTTCATGGGCGATGTCGGCTCGATGGCGATCGGAGGCGTCATCACCGCGATGGCGATCCTCACCCGCACCGAGCTGCTGCTGTTCGTGATCGCCGGCGTCTTCGTCCTCGCCTCCGGATCGGTGATCCTGCAGCGCGCCTACTTCAAGATCACGCGCGGAAAGCGACTCTTCCTGATGAGTCCGTTCCACCATCATCTCGAGATGCGCGGATGGTCCGAGGTCACGATCGTGGTCCGCATGTGGATCATCGCGGGCCTGCTCGCGATCTCGGCAGTCGGACTCTTCTACGTGGAGTGGCTGACTCGTGTCGACTGACGAGAGGCTCGCGACGCTGACGAGCTGGAACGCCGACTGGTCGGGCCTGCGCGTCGCCGTTCTCGGGCTGTCCATGACCGGCTTCTCGGTGGCGGACACGCTCACCGAACTCGGTGCGGACGTCCTGGTGTTGACCGAGTCGGCGGAGGAGGAGTATGCCAAGCTCCTGCCCGTGATCGGTGCTCGTCTGGAGCTGGGAACGCTGGACCGGGTCCCTGAAGCTCTGACCGAGTTCGCGCCGGAGGTCATCATCGCCTCGCCGGGATTCCCTCCCTCGCACACCGTGATCCGCTGGGCGCAAGATGCCGGCATCGCGCTCTGGGGCGATGTCGAACTCGCCTGGCGTCTGCGCGACAAGGTGACCCGCGCCGACGGCTCCCCGGCTGACTGGGTGCTCATCACGGGCACCAACGGCAAGACGACGACGACGCAGCTGACCGCGTCGCTCCTCGTCGAGGGAGGTCTGCGTGCGGCGCCGTGCGGCAACATCGGCGTGCCCGTTCTCGACGCGGTCCGCGACCCCGCCGGTTTCGACGTGCTCGTCGTCGAGCTCTCCAGCCATCAGCTCTGGTACCTCGGACTCTCCGAGACCGAAGGCGAGCTGTATCCGCACGCCTCGGTGTGCCTGAACCTCGCGGACGACCACCTGGTGTGGCACGGCAGTGCGCAGGCGTACCGCGATGCGAAGGCCCTGGTGTACCGCAACACGAGAGTCGCCTGCGTCTACAACAAGGCCGACGAGGCGACCAGGCTCATGGTCGAGGACGCCGAGGTGGTCGAGGGTGCCCGCGCGATCGGATTCGATCTCGGCATCCCCGGCCCCAGCGATGTCGGCGTGGTGGAGGGGCTGCTCGTCGATCGTGCGTTCTTGGACGACCGGGCCAGCAGCGCACTCGAGCTCACGACCGTCGCCGACCTCAGAGAAGCCGGCCTGGCCGCCCCGCACATCGTGCAGAACATCCTGGCGGCGAGTGCGCTCGCTCGCTCTCTGGGCGTCGAGCCGCGCGCCATCCACTCGGCTCTGCAGTCGTTCCGTCTCGACGAGCATCGGATCCAGGTCATCGCCCGCCATCGCGGCATCACCTGGGTCGACGACTCCAAGGCCACCAACCCGCACGCTGCCGCGTCATCGCTCCGCGCATACCCCGGTGCGGTCTGGGTGGTCGGCGGCGACCTGAAGGGCGTCGACATCGGCGAGCTGGTCGCCACGGCCGGGACCACCGCCCGGGCGGCGGTCGTCATCGGAGTCCAGCGCTCAGCCGTCGTCGCCGCATTCGAGCGACACGCGCCGGGGGTTCCGGTGTTCGAGGTGGATGCTGGCGAGACTGGTCAGGTCATGAATCGCGTCGTGGAGATCGCCGCGGGAATCGTCGATGGCGAGGGAACAGTCCTGCTGGCCCCCGCCGCCGCGTCCTTCGATCAGTTCTCCAGTTACGCGGATCGAGGACACCGCTTCGCCGAAGCGGTGCGGGACTGGATAGACCGGGGGAGCACCGATGACGCAGGTCGAACGCCCCCCGCGCTCTGATCCCGGCAGCACCGGCTCCCGCGGTCTCGCGGCGAGAGTGTCGCTCGGGCGTCGTTTCACCCCCGTGTCGACCGAGTTCCTGATGATCGCATCGGCTGCGCTGATGCTGACGATCTTCGGCCTCGTGATGGTGCTCTCGGCGACGAGCGCGACCGCGGTCTCGAAGGGCGAGAATCCGATGGACGGCGCGCTTCGGCAGGGCATCTTCGCCGTGCTCGGCGTGCCGCTGATGTTCCTGATCTCCCGACTCCCGATCACGTTCCTCAAGCGCATGGCGTGGCCGGCACTGTTCGGATCCATCGCGCTCCAGCTGCTGGTCTTCACCCCGCTCGGCATCGAGGACGGCGGAAACCGCAACTGGATCATGATCGCCGGGTTCACCCTGCAGCCGTCGGAGTTCCTCAAGCTCGCCCTCGCGCTGTGGATCGGCTACGTCCTGATGCGCAAGCAGACCATGCTCGGCACCTGGCATCAGGTCTTCATCCCCGTGGTGCCCGTGGGAGCCCTGGCGATCGGGACGGTGATCGCCGGCAAGGACCTCGGCACCGCGATGGTGCTGGTCATCATCCTGCTCGGCTGCCTCTTCTTCTCGGGGGTGAAGCTCCGGCTGTTCATCCTGCCGGTGCTGCTCGGCGTCGTCGCCGTCATCGCGCTGGCCGTCACGAGCCCTGACCGCATGCGTCGCATCACGGCGACGTGCTCCGACATGTCGGCGTACACCGGCGACTGCTACCAGTCGATCCACGGGATCTGGGGAATGGCGTCGGGAGGAATCTTCGGCGTGGGGCTGGGCAACTCGCAGGAGAAGTACGGCTGGCTGCCCGCCGCCGGCAACGACTTCATCTTCGCCATCGTCGGCGAAGAGCTCGGCCTGATCGGCTGCATCGTCGTGCTGGCCCTCTTCACGCTGTTCACCATCGGTGCCTTCCACATCATCCGCAAGACCGCCGATCCGTTCATCCGGGTCGCAGCCGGCGGGATCACCGTCTGGATCACCGGTCAGGCCGTGTTCAACATCGGCGTCGTGATCGGACTGTTCCCCGTCATGGGAGTGCCGCTGCCGTTCATGTCGCAGGGAGGCACGGCTCTCCTCGCCGTCCTCATCGCGTGCGGAGTGCTGCTGTCGTTCGCGCGCACGATCCCCGTCGCCGAGGGTCGTTCGGCGGCACGGACCCCTTCAGCAGGGCGGGGTAAGGTCACACGGTGACCACGTACCTTCTCGCCGGCGGTGGAACCGCCGGTCACGTCAACCCTCTGCTCGCCGTCGCCGATGCGCTGCGCGCCCGGGACGCCGATGCCTCGATCCTGGTGCTCGGAACGGCCGAGGGGCTCGAGTCCCGACTCGTGCCGGCTCGAGGGTATGAGCTCCTCATCGTCGACAAGGTGCCGTTCCCGCGTCGGCCCGACAAGCAGGCCGCGTTGTTCCCCGCCAGGTTCCGCCGCGCCGTCGCCCAGGTGCGCGATCACATCCGCGCTCACCGCGTCGACGTCGTCGTGGGCTTCGGCGGCTATGCCTCCGCCCCGGCCTACGTGGCAGCAGGCCGTGAGCGCGTGCCGTTCGTCGTGCACGAGGCCAACGCGAAGCCGGGCCTCGCGAACGTGCTGGGTGCTCGACGCGCCGCGGCCACGGGAGTCGCATTCGCCGGAACCCCCTGCGCGGCGGCGAGGTGGTCGGCATGCCGCTGCGTCGAGAGGTCATCGAGCTCGACCGTGCGGCCTCTCGCGATGAGGCCGCCGCGCACTTCGGGCTCGACCCGGCGCGCCCGGTCCTTCTCGTCTTCGGCGGGTCGCTGGGGGCCCAGAGGCTGAACGAGGCCATCGCAGACTCCTGGGGCGACATCCTGGCCGCCGACTGGCAGCTGCTGCACGTCACGGGCGAACGCAGTGATCTGGCCGACCCCGAGGTGCCGGGATACACCATGCGCCGATACGTCGACCGGATGGACCTCGCCTTCGCGCTCGCCGACCTCATCGTGTCCCGTTCCGGCGCAGCCACCGTGAGCGAGATCAGCGCCCTGGGGATCCCCGCGCTGTACGTGCCGTACTCCGTCGGCAACGGGGAGCAGCGACTGAACGCGGCGTCCGCCGTGGCAGCCGGGGCCGCTCGTCTTCTCGACGACGCCACCTTCGACGGCGACGCGGTGCGCCGCCTCGTGATCCCCGTCATGAACGATCCGCAGCAGCTCACGGCCATGCAATCCGCCGCCGAGCAGGTGGGCACCCGCACCGGCACGGAGAACGTCGTCGCACTCGTGGATCGCGCCCTCCGGTCCTCCTGATCTCACCGTCGACACGGCTCCTCGACGCCGAATCGTCCTCACCGAAAAGTAGACTGAAACCGACATGATCAGACCTGACCTCTCCCTCCCGATCCCCGAGTCGATCTCCTCCGCGCACTTCATCGGCATCGGCGGATCCGGCATGAGCGGCCTCGCCAAGATGTTCCTCGACGCGGGGATCCGCGTCTCGGGAAGCGATCGAGCCGACAGCGACAACCTGCGCGCACTCGCGGCCGCCGGAGCGGATGTGCACGTCGGGCACGACGCGGCGCATCTCGGCGATGCCGACACGGTCGTCCACACCGGAGCGATCTGGCCGGAGAACCCCGAGTTCGTCACGGCGAAGCAGCGCGGGCTGCACGTGATCCACCGCTCGCAGGCCCTGCACTGGCTGATCGGATCGCGTCGACTGGTCTCCGTGGCCGGCGCGCACGGCAAGACGACGTCGACGGGCATGATCGTGACCGCGCTGCAGCAGCTCGGAGCCGACCCGAACTTCGTCAACGGCGGCGTGATCGAGCAGCTCGGCGTCTCGAGCGCCACCGGATCGGGTGAGCTCTTCGTGATCGAGGCGGATGAGTCCGACGGCACGTTCCTGCTCTACGACACGGCTGTCGCGCTGATCACCAATGTCGACCCCGATCACCTCGACCACTACGGGTCCGACGACGCGTTCCACGACGCGTTCGTGCGGTTCGCCGACGCGGCCACGGAGGCGGTCGTGATCTCCAGCGACGACGCCGGCGCCCTGCGAGTGCGAGCGGGGCTCTCGCACCCGAACGTCGTGACGTTCGGGCAGGCGGAGGACGCCGATGTCAGGGTGACCGACATCGTGGCGGCCGGGCCCGTCTCGGCCACCGTCAGCTCCGGAGCCGAGAGCGTGCGCCTCCAGCTCGCCGTGCCCGGCGTGCACAACGCCATCAACGCGGCAGGCGCCATCGCGGTCCTCCTCTCGGTGGGCTTCGGCCTGACCGAGTCCGCCAAGGCCGTCGAGGGCTTCGCCGGCACGGTCCGCCGCCTCGAGCAGCACGGCGTCGAGCGCGGCGTCACCGTCTACGACGACTACTCCCACCACCCGACCGAGGTGCGGGCGGCTCTCGAGGCGATGCGATCGATCGCCGGCACGGGCAGGATCATCGCGATCCAGCAGCCCCACACCTACTCGCGAACGCAGCACATGTTCCGCGAGTTCGCGGACGTGCTGGAGACGTATGCAGACCACACGGTCGTGCTCGACGTCTACGGTGCTCGCGAGGATCCGGTCCCGGGCGTCACGGGAGAGCTCGTGAGCGGGGCGTTCCACGACCCGTCGCACGTCCACTTCGTCGCCGACTGGCAGCAGGCAGCCGATTACACGGCGTCCGTCGCTCGCGACGGCGATTTCGTCGTCACGCTCGGCTGCGGCAACGTCTACCAGATCATCCCGCAGGTGCTCGAGTCTCTGCGGACCACCGAGGTCTGACGCATGCGTCGTCCGCCTCCGCTTCCCACGCCTCCCGCGGGCACCGCGGAGGACACGCCCAGGCGACGGGAGGGTCCGGCGACGCGAGGGCGCGCGCGGGACGTCGAGCAGGACGAACGCACAGGTCCGCAGGCCGCGGCGGTCGGCCTCGACTCCGACGTCCGTGCGGACATCGACGGGGATGCCGGGGTGCGGCCGACATCGACGCGGGACGTCTGGCGGGCGGCGCGAGCGAGACGCAAGGCGCTGCGGGCCGAGATCCGACGGTTCACGCAGCGCTCCCGACGGCGTCGCATCGTCTGGCTGAGCGCGGTCGGTGCTGTCGTCCTGCTGATCGGTGGCACCACCGCCGCGGCGTACAGCCCGCTGTTCGCCGTGGAGAAGATCACGGTCGTGGGCGCGACGACGCTGGATGCCGCGGCGGTGGAGGCCGCCCTCGGCGAGCAGGTGGGCACCCCCTTGGCGCTGGTCGACTCGAGTGAGGTCAAGGCCGCGCTGCTGGGATTCCCGCTGATCGAGACCTATGCGCTCGAGGCGAAGCCGCCGCACGATCTCACGGTGCGGATCGTCGAGCGCACGCCGGTCGGCGTGATCCGCTCGGATGCGGGCTATACGCTCGTCGACGCCGCGGGCGTCGCGCTGGCGACGACCTCCGATCAGCCGGCGGGACAGCCGGTGCTCGACATCGACGGAGGCACCGACTCGGTCGCCTTCGAGAGTGCGGGTCTCGTGGTGCGCTCGGTGCCCGCTGATCTGCGCGCGCTGCTGACCGGAGTGCGGGCCACGACAGCTGATGACGTGACGTTGACGCTCAGCAGCGGGCTGACGGTCGTCTGGGGCAGCTCGGATGACTCCCCGATGAAGAGCGAAGTGCTCACGAAGACGCTGCTCAGCAATCCTGAGGCGTCGACGATCGATGTCACATCGCCGCATGCGGTGGTCGTGGGCTGAGGTTTCGACGGCAAACGGGCGACACGCCCGTGTCGCTGCGTGTGCGCGGAGACGTGACGCTTACCTTCGAACAAGAGAAACCAATACCGGGAAATACTTTACACCTCTAGTTGAGGTTTAAGGTTCGGCCCGCGGAATCTCACCCCAGACAGGCTCGACTATTCGGAGGCCGGCCATGAGCCAGAACCAGAACTACCTCGCCGTGATCAAGGTCGTCGGCGTCGGCGGTGGCGGCGTCAACGCCGTCAACCGCATGATCGATCTCGGGCTCCGCGGAGTCGAGTTCATCGCAGTGAACACCGACGCGCAGGCGCTGCTCATGAGCGATGCCGACGTCAAGCTCGATGTCGGTCGCGAGCTCACTCGCGGACTCGGCGCCGGCGCTGACCCCGAGGTCGGCCGTCGCGCCGCCGAGGATCACGCCGAGGAGATCGAGCAGGCGCTCACCGGTGCCGACATGGTCTTCGTGACCGCAGGCGAGGGCGGTGGAACGGGAACGGGTGGAGCCCCCGTCGTCGCGCGCATCGCGAAGTCGATCGGTGCACTGACCATCGGCGTCGTGACGAAGCCCTTCTCGTTCGAAGGCCGTCGTCGTCAGAGCCAAGCTGAAGCCGGTGTGGTGAAGCTGAAGGAAGAAGTCGACACCCTCATCGTGGTGCCGAACGACCGTCTGCTCGAGATCAGCGATCGCGGCATCTCGATGATCGAGGCCTTCGCGACCGCGGACCAGGTGCTCCTCGCCGGTGTCCAGGGCATCACCGACCTCATCACGACTCCCGGTCTCATCAACCTGGACTTCGCGGACGTCAAGTCGGTCATGCAGGGCGCCGGTTCGGCACTGATGGGAATCGGATCGGCACGCGGTGCCGACCGTGCCATCAAGGCCGCCGAACTCGCGGTCGAGTCGCCGCTCCTCGAGGCCAGCATCGAGGGTGCTCACGGAGTCCTGCTCTCGATCCAGGGTGGTTCGAACCTCGGCATCTTCGAGATCCACGACGCTGCGGATCTCGTGAAGGAAGCCGCGCACCCCGAGGCCAACATCATCTTCGGTACGGTCATCGACGACACGCTCGGCGACGAGGTGCGTGTCACCGTGATCGCGGCCGGCTTCGACAGTGGTGAGCCTTCGCTGCGCCTCGACCCCATGGTCGTCTCGCGGCCCGCCGCGACCAGCACGCTGCCCGAGGTGGCGCTCTCGAACGACGAGGAGAGCAAGCCCGCTGCCGAGGCGCCCGCGCCCGAGAAGCCGCAGCAGCGCGTCCCGGCGACGAGCATCGAGCCTGCTTTCGCGGACGACGACATCGACATCCCCGAATTCCTGAAGTGACGCAGGCGCAGGGCCAGGCCGGGTCCGGTCTGGCAGCGCGGCTGTCGGCGATCGATCATCGGATCGCCGACGCCGCGCGCCTGGCCGGCAGGGACCCGGCGGAGATCTCCCGCATCGTCGTGACCAAGTTCCACCCGTCGTCGCTCGTTCGCGAGCTGCACGCGCTGGGTGTGCGCGAGGTGGGGGAGAACCGCCAGCAGGAGCTCTCGTCGAAGATCGCCGAGCTGACGGACCTCGACCTCCGGTGGCACTTCATCGGGCAGGCTCAGACCAAAAAGGCCGGTGCGATCCGCCGCAGCGCGGATGCCGTGCACTCGGTAGACCGCGACCGGCTGGCCGACGCACTGCATCGGGCGGCTGACGGGGATGACCTTCTCGACGTGCTCGTGCAGGTCAATCTCACCGATGATCACGGACGCGGCGGCGTCGCGCCCGCCGAGGCGGCCTCTCTCGCCGAGCACATCATGACGCTGCCCTCGCTGCGGCTTCGCGGTGTGATGGCGGTCGCGCCGCTCGATGAGGAACCCGCTTCCGCGTTCGCGCGCCTGCACTCGATCGCAGAGAGCGTGCGCGCCGTCGAGCCGTCGGCGACCTGGATGTCCGCAGGGATGACGGGCGATTTCGTCGAGGCCATCGAGGCCGGCGCGACACACCTGCGGATCGGCTCCGCAATCACGGGACCCCGCCCCGACCGGGGTTAACCTGTGAACAGACCAACCCGACACGTTCGAACCGGAGGACACGATGGGTAACCCGCTGAAGAAGACCATGGTGTATCTCGGCCTCGCTGACGAGGAAGAGGTCTACGAGGAGGAGCCGACCCCGGCCCGCTCGCACCGCGAGCGCGAACGCGAGGAGCCCGCTCCCGCGCCCGTGACCCCGCTACGGCGCCCCGTCGCCGTGCGCCAGCCCGCAGGAGGGGCAGTGAACGAGATCCTCACCGTGCACCCGAAGCAGTATCGCGATGCTCAGCTCATCGCGGAGAGCTTCCGCGAGGGTGTGCCGGTCATCATCAATCTCTCGCAGATGAGCGACGCAGACGCCCGCCGTCTGATCGATTTCGCCTCCGGACTCTCGCTCGGCCTGTACGGCCGCATCGAGCGGGTCACGTCCAAGGTCTTCCTCCTGTCGCCGGAGAACATCGCGGTCTCGGGTCACGGGGGAATCGCGCACGCGGACGCCGAGTCCGCGGGCTTCGACCAGTCGTAGACCGTGGGGTTCGTCGTCTCCATCGTCGCCAGCATCGTACATCTGGCTCTGCTGCTGTACCTGCTGGTGCTCTTCGCCCGACTCATTCTCAGCTACATCCCGATGTTCAATCGGGAGTGGCGACCGAAGGGCGCCGGACTCGTCGCGGCTGAGCTCGTCTACACGGTGACCGATCCGCCCGTCCGGTTCTTCCGGCGGATCATCCCTCCTCTGCGAATCGGCTCGCTCTCCCTGGATTTCGGCTTCTCGATCACCATCCTGATCGTGCTGATCCTGATGAGTGTCGTCCGAAGCTTCATCTGAGACCCCTGGGACTTCGGCGCTCTGGAGTGTCGCGGGATCGCGACTGACAGGCTCGGGGACTATGCTTGGCTCCCAGGTGCGCGCCCCGGGTTCGCGCCGAATCTCGACCACGCCATTCCAAACTGGCAACCGAACTCATCGAAGGAGCCACCATGGCACTTACCCCGGATGACGTCGTCACCAAGCAGTTCCAGCACGTCCGCTTCAAGGACGGCTTCGACCCGGACGAGGTCGACGACTTCCTCGACGAGATCGTCATCGAGTGGCGCAAGGCCCTCGAAGAGAACGTCGAACTCAAGGCCAAGCTGGCCGCGTACGAGTCCGGCGATGCACCGGCCGCTCCCGCAGCCGCTGCAGAGGCACCCGCCGCCGTGGTCGAAGAGGCTCCTGCGCCTGCTGCTGCCGCTCCCGCGGAGCCCGCTCCGTCGGGTTCGGCGACTGCGACCGCCGGCATCATCGAGCTCGCTCAGCGCCTTCACGACGAGCACGTCGCCGAGGGTGAGGCCAAGCGCGCCCAGCTCATCGCCGAGGCCGAAGGCGAGGTCAACCGCATCCGCACGGAGGCCGAGGCCAAGCAGCGCGAAGAGTCGGCTCGTCTCGAGCGCGAGCGCAACGCCCTCGAGGCCCGGATCACCGAGCTCCGCAACTTCGAGCGCGATTACCGCTCGCAGCTGCGCGGCTACATCGAGGGTCAGCTCCGCGATCTCGACGAGAAGTCGGCGTCGACGGACTCGACTCCGGTTTCCGCGATCGGACTGTAGGTCGTCCTTTTGCCAGGACGCCGTCCCCTTCGTCGGTCGGCGGCCGGCGCGATAGTTGCGGTTCTCGCAGCGATCGTGCTGGCCGCCGATCAGTTTGTGAAGTACCTCACGACCGAGAACCTGCCGCTCCAGCAGCCGGTGCCGGTGCTAGGTGAGTTCCTTCAGCTGTACTACGTGCGCAACCCCGGCGCAGCGTTCTCGCTCGGATCCGATGTCACATGGATCTTCACCATCGCTCTGGCGGTGGTGGCCGGTGTGATCGTGTGGAAGGCCCTGGGTCTTCAGTCACGCCTCTGGGCCGTCGTCCTGGGCTGCCTGCTCGGTGGAGTGCTGGGAAACCTCACCGATCGTCTCTTCCGCGATCCTGGTTTCCCCATGGGGCACGTGGTCGACATGATCTCGATGCCGTGGATGATGCCGGCGATCTTCAACGTCGCCGACATCTTCATCGTCACCGGGATGATCTCGGTCGCGTTGCTCGTCGTGCTGGGACTCCGCTTCGACGGCACCCGGGAGCGTGACCACGCTCCTGTGGAGACCGATGACGAAGCCGAGGCTGCCGCGTTGGCCGAGGAGACCGGAGGCGAGACCTCTCGCCCGGGTACCGCCTCTCCGGATGCCGCCGCCGCGGACGGACGCTGAGCATGGAATTCCGCACCCTCCCCGTTCCTGACGGGCTGGACGGGACGCGCGTCGACGCGGCACTCGCGAAGATGCTGGGCTTCTCGCGCACCTTCGCCGCCGAGGTCGCCTCGGCGGGCGGCGTGCGCGTCGACGGGGTGACGCTCGACAAGTCCGATCGCCTGCGCGGCGGAGGGTGGCTCGAGGTGGAGTGGCAGCCGAAGGAGGAGCCGCGGATCATCCCGATCGCGGTTCCGGAACTCGGAATCGTCTACGACGATGACGACATCGTCGTGGTCGACAAGCCCACGGGCGTCGCCGCTCATCCCTCGCTCGGATGGGAGGGGCCGACCGTCGTCGGCGCTCTCGCAGCGGCGGGGTTCCGGGTCGCCACGAGTGGCGCTCCGGAGCGGCAGGGGATCGTGCATCGTCTGGATGTCGGCACCAGCGGGCTCATGGTCGTCGCCAAGAGCGAGACGGCGTACTCGTCGCTGAAGCACGCGTTCAAGGAGCGCACGGTGGAGAAGATCTATCACGCCGTCGTCCAGGGGCACCCCGACCCGCTGACGGGGACGATCGATGCTCCGATCGGCCGGCATCCGAATCACTCCTGGAAGTTCGCCGTCGTTCCCGACGGCAAACCGTCGGTGACCCACTATGAGACCCTCGAGGCCTTCCCGGGAGCCTCGCTGCTCGAGATCCATCTCGAGACCGGACGCACGCACCAGATCCGCGTGCACATGGCGGCCCTACGGCACCCGTGCGCGGGCGACCCGCTCTACGGAGCAGATCCGACGCTGTCGGCACGGCTCGGACTCACCCGACAGTGGCTGCACGCGCACAAGCTCGCCTTCACCCACCCGGCGACGGGGGAGTGGGTGCAGTTCGAGTCGGGGTACCCCGCGGATTTCGAACGTGCCCTGGAGATCCTGCGCGGCGAGTGAATCGACGCCGTCGATGTCGGCGGTGTGGGTCAGACTGAGCCCATGAGCATCGAGGTGCGACCCGCTACCGACTTCGACGACGTGGCCGCTCTCGTCGGCCCCAAGAAGCCGACGTCGAACGTGTGCTTCTGCCTGAGCTACCGCATCGGCAGCGCCGAGAACAGGGCGCTGCGAGGCGATAAGCGAGCGGAGCGCGTGCGTGAGCTCTGCCACCAGGATCCGCCTCCAGGCGTGATCGCGTACCTCGACGAGGAACCCGTGGGCTGGGCGGCGGTGCATCCGCGCAGGGAGACGAGCTTCGCGCGCAACAGACTGATCCCGCATGTCGACGATCTCGATGTGTGGTCGCTCTGGTGCATCCGCGTCCGTCCAGGCCATCGGAAACAGGGCATCTCGCACGCTCTGATCGACGGAGCGGTGGCTCATGCGAAGAAGAGCGGCGCGCCCGCGATCGAGGGGTATCCGGTCGACAACCGTGGCGAGACGGTGAATCTCACGATGGCCTACGTCGGCACGATGGGGCTCTTCGAGAGTGCCGGATTCGCGAAGGCGGCCGATACCGGCTCGACGCTCGACGGCTTCCCGCGGGTGCTCATGCGACTCGATCTGCGAGATCCGCGGAAGAGAGCGAAGAAAGCGTGAACCCGACTGCACGTCAGAGGCAATACATAGTGTGAGCACAGACAGTGAGATCATCCGGCGGTCGCTGAGTCGGCCTGAGGCGTTCGCCGAGCTGTTCGACCGACATGCACGTGCGGTGAACGCGTTCGCGACATATCGGGTGGGTGCCCATGCCGCCGAGGACGTGCTCAGCGAGACCTTTCTCGTCGCCTTCCGCCGTCGAGGGGACTTCGACCTGAGCAAGCACTCAGCCTCTCCCTGGCTGCTCGGAATCGCCTCGCGGCTCATCCATCGGCACAGAGCCGTCGAGGCACGGCATTGGCGCTCGTTCGCCGCGGTCGACGGGGAGGACCATACGTCGCTCGGTGGACTCGATGACGCGATGCGGCGCGTGGACGCCGAGCGCGAAGTGCGTGCCCTGCGGCAGAAGATCGCGGCGTTGTCCCCGAAGGATCGGGAGACGCTTCTGCTCTACGCCTGGCAGGGGCTGAGCTACGAAGACATCGCGGAGACTCTCGGTGTGCCTGTGGGCACCGTGCGCTCCCGGTTGAATCGCGTTCGCACGCGACTCGATCCGGCGCGAAAGGCCCGTTCGTTCGAGATGCAGCAGGAAGGAGAAGTCCGTGGACGTGTTTGAGAAGGTTCAGAAGACCAAGCCGGATGTCGATGGTGTGGACTCGCATCTCGACTCGGCCCGCGCTCGACTGATGAGCGAGATCGCCGCGGGGAAGACCTCGGTGTCCGCTCGCCCTGCCGCACCGAAGCGGCTCGTGGCCGGCGTGCTCGTGGGCGCCGCACTGGCGGCCACGGCGGGCGTGCTGGTGATCACGGGACTCACCGAACAGCCGCAGCCCGTGATCGAGGCCGTTCCGACGCGGGAGCCAGGACAGACGCTGAAGCCGTCGCCGACGCCCGCGCCGACACAGGAGCCGATGACGGCTGCGGGGGCCTTCGGCGCCGCCGCGACTGCGGCTCGGTCGTTCACCGGCCTGACGGTGGCACCGGGACAGTACCTGCGCGTGCACACGCAGTCGGAGCAGATCGTCTATCACCAGCCCGATCCGAACGGCGGGCAGTATCAGGCTGATCGGTCGAACGCTCAGAACGCCTGGCGCGGAAGCTCCTCCTGGAACTCCTATGCGCCGGCCGACCCGACGCAGCAGTGGTTCTTCGCCACCGATCAGCCCTGGACGGTGAGCGACACCTTCGGGCCGGACGCCGCGGCGCTCGCCCAGGCGCACAAGGAGGCGATGGCCTCGGGCGGCGATCCGTACTTCTCGAACGGGCCGTCAGCACCCTGGGCCACCCCGGACGGGTACGGGCTCGTGGCGTTCTTCTCGGCGATGCCCACGGACCCGGCGGTGCTCATCGCGTGGATCCGAGAGAATCAGGGGATCGTCGCGGGCGATCAGGACTACAAGGTCGGGTGGGTCCTCATCGAGCTTCTGTCGTACAACATGGGGTCGGGGGCTGAGCGGGCGACGATGTACGACGCCCTCAGCATGCTTCCCGGGTCTGAGATCGTGTCCGCCGATGCGACCTCGGCGACGCTGCGGTTCTCGGCGTCGACAGAGGCTCTGTCGGGTCAGCCAGCGGTTCAGCGGCGCTCGATCACGATCGACACGACCACGGGGCTCGTCACGGAGACGACCGCGGTGCTCGACGTCGCCTCTTCGCTGATCCCCGCCTCCCTGGCAGACGAGAGGCACGTCTTCACCGTGAGCGTCGTGGACTCGCTCCCCTGAAGCGACGCAGGACCCCGGAGCGGCAGGTGCGGCGACGCTCGATGTCGGATGCCGAAAGTAGACTCGAAGGCATGGCATCCGACTCCTTCGTCCACCTGCACGTGCACAGCGAGTACTCGATGCTCGACGGGGCGGCGAAGATCGCGGCGATGACGCAGGCGGCGGCAGATTACGACATGCCGGCCATCGCCGTGACCGATCACGGCAACACCTTCGCGGCGTTCGAGTTCTACAAGGCGGCGAACGCCGCGGGCGTCAAGCCGATCATCGGTCTCGAGGCCTATGTGACTCCCGGCACGCATCGCAGCGACAAGACGCGTGTGCAATGGGGCTCTCCGGATCAGAAGAGCGACGATGTCTCCGGCTCCGGTGCCTACACCCACATGACGATGTGGAGCGAGAGCACGCAGGGGATGCACAACCTCTTCCGTCTCAGCTCGCTGTCGAGCATGGAGGGCTACTACTTCAAGCCCCGCATGGACCGGGAGCTCCTGCAGACATACGGCAAGGGCCTGATCGCCACCACAGGATGCCCCTCGGGTGAGATCCAGACGCGACTGCGCCTCGGCCAGTACGACGCCGCACGTGCGGCGGCCGCCGAGTTCCAGGACCTGTTCGGCAAGGAGAACTACTTCGCCGAGATCATGGATCACGGTCTCTCCATCGAGCGCAGGGTGATGACCGATCTGATCCGGCTCGCCAAGGATCTGAACATCCCGCTCGTCGGCACCAACGACTCGCACTACACGCACCAGCATGAGGCCGATGCCCATGAGGCGCTGCTGTGCGTGCAGTCCGGTTCGACGCTCGACGATCCCAACCGGTTCAAGTTCGACGGCGACGGGTACTACATCAAGACCGCCGCAGAGATGCGTCAGCTGTTCCGCGACCACCCCGAGGCCTGCGACAACACGCTGCTCATCGCCGAGCGGTGCGAAGTCGAATTCAACACCGCGGCCAACTACATGCCGCGCTTCCCCGTGCCGGACGGCGAGACGGAGGACAGCTGGCTCATCAAGGAGGTCGAAGCGGGCCTCCACTACCGATACCCGAGCGGCATCCCCGACAAGGTGCGCAAGCAGGCCGAGTACGAGACCGGAATCATCCTGCAGATGGGGTTCCCCGGCTACTTCCTCGTCGTCGCCGACTTCATCAACTGGGCGAAGGACAACGGAATCCGCGTCGGTCCGGGCCGTGGCTCGGGCGCCGGGTCGATGGTCGCCTACGCCATGAAGATCACCGACCTCGACCCGCTCGAGCACGGTCTCATCTTCGAGCGCTTCCTCAACCCCGACCGCGTCTCGATGCCCGACTTCGACGTCGACTTCGATGACCGTCGCCGCGGCGAGGTCATCGACTACGTGACGAGGAAGTACGGCTCCGAGCGCGTCGCTCAGATCGTCACCTACGGCACGATCAAGTCGAAGCAGGCTCTGAAGGATGCGGGGCGTGTGCTGGGATTCCCGTTCAGCATGGGCGAGCGGCTGACGAAGGCGATGCCGCCGCCCGTCATGGGCAAGGACATGCCTCTCGACGGCATGTTCGACTCGGCGCACCCCCGCTACAAGGAGGCGAGCGAGTTCCGTGCGCTCATCGAGACCGATCCCGAGGCGAAGACGGTCTTCGACCGCGCCCTCGGTCTCGAAGGTCTGAAGCGCCAGTGGGGCGTGCACGCCGCCGGTGTGATCATGTCGTCCGAGCCCCTGCTCGACATCATCCCGATCATGCGCCGCGAGCAGGACGGCCAGATCGTCACCCAGTTCGACTACCCGTCCTGCGAGTCGCTCGGGCTGATCAAGATGGACTTCCTGGGGCTCCGCAACCTCACGATCATCTCGGACGCTCTCGACAACATCCGCACCAACCGCGGGGAGGAGCTCGACCTCGAACACCTCGCCCTGGATGACCGCGGCGCCTACGAGCTGCTCGGTCGCGGCGAATCGCTCGGCGTCTTCCAGCTCGACGGCGGGCCGATGCGATCGCTGATGCGCCTGATGCGTCCGGACAACTTCGGCGACATCTCCGCGCTCATCGCGCTGTACCGCCCGGGTCCGATGGGTGCGAACTCGCACACGAACTATGCGCTGCGCAAGAACGGCCAGCAGCCGATCACACCGATCCACCCGGAGTTCACCGAATCGCTCGCCGACATCCTCGACGAGTCCTACGGCCTGATCATCTACCAGGAGCAGGTGATGGCCATCGCCCAGCGCGTGGCCGGGTTCTCGCTCGGCCAGGCCGACATCCTGCGCCGAGCGATGGGCAAGAAGAAGAAGTCCGAGCTCGACAAGCAGTTCGAGGGCTTCCAAGCCGGCATGCACGCGAACGGGTACTCCGATGGTGCCGTCAACGCGATCTGGGAGATCCTCCTCCCGTTCTCGGACTACGCCTTCAACAAAGCGCACTCGGCGGCATACGGGGTCGTCTCGTACTGGACCGCCTACCTCAAGGCGCACTATCCCGCCGAGTACATGGCCGCGCTGCTCACCAGCGTCGGCGACTCGAAAGACAAGATGGCGCTCTATCTCAACGAGTGCCGTCGAATGGGCATCAAGGTGCTGCCGCCCGATGTCTCAGAGTCGATCAAGTACTTCGCCGCTGTCGGCGACGACATCCGATTCGGGCTCGGTGCCGTCCGCAACGTCGGCAGCAACGTGGTCGAGGGCATCATCGCGGCCCGCAAGGATGAGCGATTCTCCTCGTTCCATCACTTCCTCGAGAAGGTCCCGCTGCACGTCTCGAACAAGCGCACGGTCGAGTCTCTGATCAAGGCCGGCGCGTTCGACTCGATGGGCGACTCGCGCCGTGCGCTGCTCGAAGTCCACGAGGATGCCGTCGAGGCGGCTGTGGATCGCAAGCGGAACGAAGCACAGGGTGCGATCGGCTTCGACTTCGACAGTCTGTACGACGGAATGGAAGAGGCGCCGCCTGCCAAGGTGCCCGCCCGCCCCGAATGGATCAAGAAGGACAAGCTCGCTTTCGAGCGCGAGATGCTCGGGCTCTACGTGTCGGACCACCCCCTGGCCGGGCTCGAGGTGCCTCTGGCGAAGCACGCGTCGATCTCGATCCACAACCTCATCAACTCGGAGGACATGCAGGACGGTGAGCAGGTCACCGTCGCCGGTCTCGTCACGAGCGTGCAGCATCGCGTCGCGAAGGCCAGTGGCAATCCGTACGGAATGATCACCGTCGAGGACTTCAACGGCGAGGTGACGGTCATGTTCATGGGCAAGACGTACACCGAGTTCCAGCACATCCTGCAGCAGGACTCGATCCTCGCCGTGCGCGGCCGGGTGTCGAAGCGCGATGACGGACTCAACCTGCATGCGCAGTCCGCGTTCGCGCCGGATGTCGGTTCCTTCGACGCCGCGGGTCCGCTCTCGCTCGTGCTCGCCGAGCAGAGGGCGACGGAGCGGGTGATGCACGAGCTCGCCGACGTGCTGCGCCGTCACAACGGGGACACCGAGGTCGTGCTGCGGGTGCACCGCGGCGGCACGGCGAAGGTCTTCGACGTGCCGATGCCGGTCAAGGTCTCGGCCGATCTGTTCGGAGATCTCAAATCGCTGCTCGGGCCGACCTGCCTGGGCTGAGCACCAGCGGACGCTGCCGCTCGATGGGTCCTCACGGACGCACCGGGTAGTATCGGGACGCGTTCGGGTGCACGACGACTAAGGCTCTGCACCGTGGCGAAAGGACCCTCCCCATGAGCACGGAATCACCCTTCCTGAACAGTGACGACTCAGCTGCAGACCGGTCGTCGGCGTCAGACGAGTCACCTCTCGACGAGGATTTCTCCGATGACGACGGCGTGCTCTATGACGATGAGGTGACGCCGGAGTACGGCATCCTCGGATTCACCCTGCGGGAGCTGCTCATCGTCGGCGTGTGGCTGATCGCCTTCATCGCGTCGTTCTTCCCGTACGTCGGAGACTCGTCCATCTGGGGTGCCGGAATCCAGTGGGTCCTCCCGATCGGCGTGCCGACGGTCGCCGTGTTCCTGCTGGTCCTCCGCCGTTTCTCACCCGACGGCATCCGCCGGGTCGGCTCGCTGGGGATCGACCAGTTCGCTTCCGTGGCGTTCTCCGTCTCAGCGGTCTTCTGGCTCGGCGCACTCTGGAACGCCGTCGCGTTCGCGATCGAGTTCGGTGTCTTCGGGCTGCCCTGGAACGGCGTCGTTCAGCTGCTCGCAGCGCTCGCGCTCGTCGTCCTCACGGTCTTCGCTCCGCTGGTGCCCGGCCTCAAGGAGGACTTCCAGGGCCGACTCGTCACGCTCGCGCACCGCAACGCCAATCCGGTCCGACCGGTCATCGCGCGTCCCCGCCCCGAGCCTGCCGCCCCGGGCGCCGACGCTCCCGTCGCCGTCGAGGCCGATACTTCGGCCGACACGGACCTGCGACCTGCGTCGTACGCATCGCCCGCCTCGTCGAGCGATGTCGCTCCTGAGGCCCACACCGCCGCGACGGATGCCGCGCCGACGGCCTACGCGACGGACGCTGCACCGACGGCCTACGTGACGGACGCCTACGGGACGGACGCCGCGCCGACGGCCTACGGGACGGACGCCGCGCCGACGGCCTACGCGACGGACGCTGCCCCGACCGCCTACACGACACCCTCGGCGGAGGGGATCGACGTCGAACTGTCCCGTGAGCAGGCGACCGATGAGGTCGCCCGTCTCGATGTCGCCGAGCAGGTGCCACTGTCCTCCCACGCGTCGGGCGGGGGGACCGGGACGGAGGAGACGACCTCCGATGAGGAGTACACCCCGGCGTACTCGCGCCGGTCGCGCGGCCAGGAACCCGAGATCGTGTCCGACACCGGAAGCATCGAGTCGCTTCTCGGTGCGACCGCGCGCGATGTCTCGTCGCCCGAGACGACCGCGTTCCCCGCCGTCGAACACGACTCGGACTTCGCCGCGACGAGCCCTCAGGACGCCTACTCGACCCCGCAGCCCTTCTGGATCCTCGCGCCGACCGAGCGGGACGTGCATGACGAACGCGGCGAGGTCATCTTCCGAATCGGACCGAATGCGTGGGCGCTCGTCATCGAGGACCGCGGTGGCGCCTATGTCATCCGACACGACGACGGTCGCATCGGCTACCTGCACGACATCTCAGACATCACGAAGGGCTGATCTTGCGCACGATCGATCTGCGAGGGCGCACGCTCTCGCCGGCTGACATGCTCGCGGCCGTGCCGCGAGCCACCCAGGCACGGGCCGAGGCTCTCGACACCGCCACGCGCATCGTCGACGACGTGCGCGAGCGCGGCGAAGAGGCGCTGCGCGAGCAGGCTGAACGCTTCGATCGTGTCACGGGTCATGAGATCCGCGTGCCCGCGCAGCACATCGCCGATGCTCTCGAGACCCTCGCGCCTGCTGTCCGCGATGCCCTCGACGAGGCGATCCGCCGGGTGCGCATCGCCTCCGAAGCCCAGGTTCCCGAACGTCGGATCACCCGGATCGGCGCCGGCGCGACGATCACCCAACGCTGGCAGCCTGTGCACCGCGCGGGCGTGTACATCCCCGGCGGCAAGGCGGTGTATCCCTCCAGCGTCATCATGAACGTCGTCCCCGCCCAGGTCGCGGGCGTCGAGCAGATCGCGCTCGCTTCACCGCCCCAGGCGGATCAGGGCGGTCGCGTCCACCCCACGATCCTCGCCGCGGCAGGCCTCCTCGGCATCACGGAGGTGTACGCCATCGGCGGCGCCGGCGCCATCGGTTCCTTCGCGCACGGCGTCGCCGGCATCGGACTCGACCCGGTCGACGTGCTGTCAGGGCCCGGCAACAACTACGTCGCCTCCGCCAAGCGGGCAGTGGCCGGGGTCGTCGGCACGGACTCCGAGGCGGGGGCCACCGAGATCCTCGTCGTCGCAGATGCCGCCGCCGACCCGCGTCTCATCGCCGCCGACCTCGTCAGTCAGGCCGAGCACGACGAGCAGGCTTCGGCCGTCCTCGTCACCGACTCGCCTCAGCTCGCCGATCGTGTCGCCGAAGAGGTGGCGCGGCAGGCCGGCGCGACCCGTCACGCGACCCGGGTGGCCGCAGCTCTCGACGGACCGCAGTCCGCGATCGTGCTCGTCGACGACCGTGCCATGGCCACGGCGTTCAGCAATGCGTACGCTCCCGAGCACCTCGAACTTCACCTCGAGGATGCCGAGGACTCCGCCGACAGCTTCACGAGCGCAGGTGCGGTGTTCGTCGGCGACCACACGCCGGTGAGTCTGGGCGACTACATGGCGGGCAGCAACCACGTTCTGCCGACCGGGGGACAGGCGCGCTATGCGCCGGGACTCGGCGCCTACACGTTCCTTCGTCCGCAGCAGGTGATCTCCTACGATCGGGCCGCCCTGGCCGAGGTCCGTGAGGGGGTCGTCGCCCTCGCCGAGACCGAAGTGCTCCCCGCGCACGGCGAGGCGATCGAGGCGCGTTTCACCGCGTAGGATCGGTCAGATGCACTGCCCCTTCTGCCGTCACTCGGACTCTCGCGTCATCGATTCCCGCACCAGCGACGACGGTCTCTCGATCAGGCGCCGTCGTCAGTGCCCTGAGTGCGGCGGGCGTTTCACGACCACCGAGACGGCCAGCCTCAACGTCATCAAGCGTTCGGGCGTCATGGAGCCGTTCAGTCGCGAGAAGGTGATCTCCGGCGTGCGCAAGGCGTGTCAGGGGCGCCCCGTGACCGAGGCCGATCTGGCGGTCCTCGCTCAGCGTGTCGAGGAAGCCGTGCGGCAGACAGGTGTCTCGCAGCTCGATACGAACGAGATCGGCTTGGCCATCCTCGGACCCCTCCGCGACCTCGATGAGGTCGCATACCTGCGGTTCGCGAGCGTGTATCAGGCTTTCGACTCGCTCGAGGATTTCGAGAGCGCCATCACGGATCTGCGTGCCGACCACGTCAAGCCGGAGCCTGCCGACCGGTAATCTGGCAGGGATGTATCCGCTGCTCTTTCGCGCTGTCCTGTCGCGCTTCGACCCCGAGTTCGCCCATCACGCCGGTATGGCGGTGATCCGCGTGCTCGGAGTGCCGCCGCTCTCCTGGGCGACGCGGGCACTGACGAAGCCGGATCCGTCGCTGCGTGTGGACGCACTCGGACTGAGCTTCTCCTCGCCCTTCGGCATCGCCGCCGGGTTCGACAAGAACGCGATCGGTGTCCGCGGTCTTGCAGCGCTCGGCTTCGGGCACGTCGAGGTCGGCACCGTCACCGCGATCCCGCAGGAGGGCAACCCGAAGCCCCGACTGTTCCGGCTGATCGCCGATCGTGCGGTCATCAACCGCATGGGATTCAACAACGAGGGCGCGGATGCCGCGGCCCGGCGCCTCGCGCGGTTGCGTCGCGGCGCCCCTGACACGGTTATCGGAGTCAACATCGGCAAGAGCCGGGTCGTCGACGTCGAGGACGCCACTGCCGACTACGTCGCTTCGGCGACGCGGCTGGCCCCGCTGGCCGACTACCTGGCCGTCAACGTCTCGTCCCCGAACACCCCGGGTCTTCGGGGACTGCAGGCGGTGGAGACGCTGGCTCCGCTGCTCCGGGCGGTGCGCGCGGCATCCGGAAAGACTCCGCTGCTCGTCAAGATCGCCCCCGATCTGGCTGACGACGAGATCGCCGCGATCGCGAAGCTCGCCGTCGACGAGGGCCTCGCCGGCATCATCGCGCACAACACCACGATCAGCAGGGATGGACTCACGACGGACGCGGCGACGGTCGCGGGCATCGGAGCGGGCGGCCTCTCCGGCGCGCCCCTCAAGGAGCGCTCGCTTCAGGTGCTGCGTCTGGTTCGCTCGACCGTTCCGGCAGAGTTCTGCGTCATCGCCGTCGGGGGAGTGGAGACGCCCGCGGACGTGCAGGAGCGACTCGAAGCGGGTGCGACGCTCGTGCAGGGCTACACGGCGTTCCTGTACCGCGGTCCGTTCTGGGGACGCGAGATCAACCGAGGCCTGGCCGCACGCTGAGAAGCTGCGCGTACGAACGAGAGAGGCGCCTCGTGCTCATAGAGCACGAGGCGCCTCTCTCGATGATTCAGGGGATCAGGCGGGGTGGTCGCCGCGCTTGACCTGCGGCTTCGGCAGACGCATGAACCGCATCTGCAGCGACCGCATCGCGGCGTACCAGCCGAGACCGCGCTCCATGCGGTCCTTGCCGAACTTCGCGGCGACCTTGCGCTTGACGCGCATCCCCAGCAGGATCATGCCGCCGATCGCGAGGATCAGGTACGCCATCATGACCAGGTACGCCCAGCCGGCGATCGCGAAACCGCCGATGGCGAGGTTGGCCGGAAGGAGCGAGATGAGGATGACGAGCACCATGACGCCCATCACGAACTCGGCGGGGTGCCATCCGGCGTCCACGTAGTCGCGGACCCAGCGGCGCTGCGGGCCCTTGTCGCGAGCCGGGAGGTACTTCTCCTCGCCGGCCGCCAGACCGGCCTGCGCGCGGTTGCGTCGCTCGCTGAGCTCGGCGCGCGCTGCGGCCTTGGCCTCCTTGGTGTTCGCGACCAGAGGACGGCGGCGGGCCGCTTCCTGCTCGGCCCGGGTCGGCGTCGCGCGTCCCTTGCCCGACGCGGTCGTCTCGGCGGCGTCGTCGTTCGTCGAAGGGGGGACAGGGGTAGTGGCCACGAGGTTCCTCGGTTCAGTGAAGGCGGATCACCTTAAGATTACTCGCATGACATCTCCTGCCCAGCCCGGTGACCAGAATCTGTCCAGCGAACGCGAGCCGGCCGTCCTCGAGGCCGCAGCCACAGGGTTCCCGGCCGCGCTGAGCGACCTGGGCGCACTCGTCCGCATCCCCGGCATGGCCTGGCCCGCGTTCGACCAGACGCAACTCGAACGCAGCTCGGAGGCGGTCGCCGCGCTCGCGACGGCGACGGGGGTCTTCGACGACGTGCGGGTGCTGCGCGCCGCGATCCCGGGCACCGACGAGCACGGGCAGCCTGCCGTGCTCGCGACGCGTGCTGCGCGCAACGGCAAGCCGACGATCCTGCTCTACGCGCACCACGACGTGCAGCCTCCGGGAGACGACGCGCTGTGGGAGACGCCGCCGTTCGAACCAACGGTGCGCGACGGACGCCTGTACGGGCGCGGAGCCGCCGATGACAAAGCGGGCATCATGGCGCACATCGCCGCGATCCGCGCTGTCGCCGAGGTCGTGGGCGACGATCTCGAGCTCGGGATCGCGATGTTCATCGAGGGGGAGGAGGAGTACGGATCGCGCTCCTTCGCTCAATTCCTCGCGGACAACAAGGAAGCGCTCCGGGCGGATGCGATCGTGGTCGCCGACTCGGGCAACTGGGATTCGGTCACCCCCGGCCTCACCGTCTCGCTCCGTGGCAATGCGCGCTTCACCGTGCGCGTGCGCACCCTCGACCACGCGTCCCACTCGGGCATGTTCGGCGGAGCGGTTCCGGACGCCATGATGGCCACGGTGAGGATGCTCGCCACGCTCTGGAACGAGGACGGCTCCGTCGCCGTCGAGGGGATGACCGAGCGCGACGCGCCGACGCCGGAGTACACCGAGGACACGCTCCGCGATGAAGCGGGTCTTCTTCCTGGCACGTCTCCGGTCGGCGGCGGCAGCATTCTCAGCCGGATCTGGAACAAGCCGGCGGTCACGGTCATCGGGATCGATGCGACGAGCGTCGCCGCGGCGTCGAACACCCTCCTTCCCGAGGTGACGGTGGTCGTGAGTGCGCGCGTCGCGCCAGGTCAGACGGGGGAGGAGGCGTATGCCGCCCTCGAGGCGCATCTGCGCGCGAACGCGCCGTTCGGTGCGGAGCTGACCTTCACCGACGTCGACCTGGGAAACGGCTTCCTCGTCGACACCAGCGGCTGGGCGGTCGCCCTCACCCGCGATGCGATGCGCGACGGGTACGGTGTGCCGCCGGTCGACCTCGGCGTCGGCGGTTCGATCCCGTTCATCGCAGATCTGGTGCGGGAGTTCCCCGATGCGCAGATTCTCGTGACCGGCGTCGAGGACCCGCACTCGCGTGCCCACAGCCCGAATGAATCGCTGCACCTCGACACGTTCCGCCATGCGGTCGCGACCGAGGCTCTGCTGCTCTCGCGCATGAACGACATCATCATCTGAGCCGTATCCGCGAGCCTGAGGGTAAAATCGAGATACCAGCCGTGCGAGCACGGCCCGTCACAAGGAGCGACATGAGCGACACCACACTGACTTCGGCAGAGACCACCCAGGCGCACGGCGTGAAGCTGACCGATGCCGCGGCCACGAAGGTCAAGAACCTTCTCGAGCAGGAGGGCCGCGATGACTTGCGTCTGCGCGTAGCCGTTCAGCCCGGCGGATGCTCCGGCCTGATCTACCAGCTGTACTTCGACGAGCGATTCCTCGAGGGCGACGAGACCGTCGACTTCGACGGCGTCGAGGTCATCATCGACAACATGAGCGTCCCGTACCTCGACGGCGCCTCCATCGACTTCAAGGACACGATCTCGGAGCAGGGCTTCACGATCGACAACCCCAACGCCGCAGGCAGCTGCGCCTGCGGAGACAGCTTCCACTGATCCGAACCCCTCCGCCAACCTGCGTGGTTGGCATGAATCAGGTGTGAGGTTGCCCTAGACTTGGGTGTGCCCTGTCCGCAATCTGAAAGGTGCATCGTGCCCTCGAAACGCCGCCTTCGTTGGGCCGCTCTCCCCCTGGGAGTAGCGGCAGCCGTGGCCCTGGCGGGATGTACTGCCACTGAGCTGAACGGTTACCTCCCGGGCTTCGTGGAGGGTGAGCCTGCGGCCACCAACCAGACCGAGCGCGTCTCGTCGCTCTGGGTCAACTCCTGGATCGTCCTCCTCGCCGTCGGCGTGATCACCTGGGGCCTGATGGCCTGGGCCGCGATCGCCTACCGTCGCCGGAAGGGTCAGACCGGACTGCCCGTGCAGATGCGGTACAACATGCCGATCGAGATCTTCTACACGGTCGTGCCGCTGATCCTCGTGCTGGGCATGTTCTTCTTCACCGCGCGTGACCAGTCGGCGATCGAGACGAAGTGGGACGAACCCGACGTCGAGATCACGGCCATCGCCAAGCAGTGGGCGTGGGACTTCCAGTACGACGGTGAAGAAGAGGACAACTCCGACGCCGTCTGGACGATGGGAATCCAGGCCCAGCCGGACGCGGACGGCACCATCGATCAGGCGCAGCTCCCGACGCTGGTGCTGCCGGTAGACCAGAAGGTCACGATCAACCTGCAGTCCCGCGATGTCATCCACTCGTTCTGGATCATCGACTTCCTGTACAAGAAGGACATGTACATCGGGAAGGACAACTCCTGGTCCTTCATCCCGACCCGAGTCGGCGAGTACGCCGGCAAGTGCGCCGAGCTCTGCGGCGAGTACCACTCGATGATGCTCTTCAACGTCAAGGTCGTCGAGCAGGACGAGTACGACGCCTACCTCCAGACTCTCGAGGAGGAAGGCAACACGGGAGACATCACGGACGCGTACGACCGTCTGTCGAACTACCCGGGGACCACCGCCCCGACCTCCGAGGAAGGAGAGGAGTAAGCCATGTCGACCACTGAAGCCCCCCGCACCGACGAGGCCCCTCGCTCTCGACCCACCACCCTGCCCGCACGTCAGGCTGCTCTCATGAGCTCGTCGCGTGTCGAGCAGAAGGGCAACATCGTCGTCAAGTGGATCACCTCCACCGACCACAAGACGATCGGGTACATGTACCTCATCGCCTCGGTGCTGTTCTTCCTCCTCGGCGGCGTGATGGCACTCGTCATCCGTGCTGAGCTCTTCGCTCCGGGAATGCAGATCATCCCGACCAAGGAGCAGTACAACCAGCTCTTCACGATGCACGGCACGATCATGCTGCTGATGTTCGCGACACCGCTGTTCGCCGGCTTCGCCAACGCGATCCTGCCGCTGCAGCTCGGCGCCCCGGACGTCGCCTTCCCGCGTCTGAACGCGTTCGCGTTCTGGCTGTTCCTCTTCGGCTCGACGATCGCCGTCGCCGGCTTCCTCACCCCGCAGGGTGCGGCCTCGTTCGGATGGTTCGCCTATCAGCCGCTCGCCAGTGCGTCCTTCTCTCCGGGTGCCGGTGGAAACCTCTGGATGCTGGGTCTCGGCATCTCGGGCTTCGGAACCATCCTCGGCGCCGTGAACTTCATCACCACGGTGATCACGATGCGCGCACCGGGTATGACGATGTGGCGCATGCCGATCTTCTCGTGGAACACGCTCATCACGAGCCTCCTCATCCTGATGGCCTTCCCGGTGCTCGCCGCCGCGATCTTCGCCGCAGGTGCGGACCGCGTGCTCGGCGCTCACATCTACGACCCGGCCAACGGCGGTGTCCTGCTCTGGCAGCACCTGTTCTGGTTCTTCGGTCACCCTGAGGTCTACATCATCGCTCTGCCGTTCTTCGGCATCGTCTCCGAGATCTTCCCGGTCTTCAGCCGCAAGCCGATCTTCGGATACAAGACGCTCGTGTACGCGACGATCGCGATCGCCGCACTGTCCGTCGCCGTGTGGGCTCACCACATGTACGTGACCGGCTCTGTGCTGCTGCCGTTCTTCGCCCTCATGACGATGCTCATCGCAGTGCCGACGGGAGTGAAGATCTTCAACTGGATCGGCACGCTGTGGCGTGGATCGGTGACCTTCGAGACCCCGATGGTGTTCGCACTCGGCTTCCTGGTGTCGTTCGTCTTCGGTGGCCTGACCGGTGTCATCCTCGCGGCTCCGCCGCTGGACTTCCACCTGTCCGACTCGTACTTCGTGGTCGCGCACTTCCACTACGTCGTCTTCGGCACCGTCGTGTTCGCCATGTTCGCCGGGTTCTACTTCTGGTGGCCGAAGTGGACCGGACGCATGCTCAACGAACGCCTGGGCTACGTGCACTTCTGGATGCTGTTCATCGGCTTCCACATGACGTTCCTCATCCAGCACTGGCTGGGCGTCGACGGCATGGTGCGTCGCTACGCCGACTACTCGCCGGAAGACGGATGGACGTGGGGCAACCAGGTCTCGACCATCGGCGCGATCATCCTCGGCGCCTCGATGCTGCCCTTCTTCCTGAACGTGTGGATCACGGCTCGCAAGGCTCCGAAGGTCACGGTCAACGACCCGTGGGGCTACGGCGCTTCGCTCGAGTGGGCGACGTCCTGCCCGCCGCCGCGTCACAACTTCACGTCGATCCCGCGTATCCGCAGCGAGCGTCCCGCGTTCGACCTGAACCACCCCGAGGCTGCGGAGTTCACGCCCGCTGCGCCCGGCGAGCGAGAGGGCCACTGAGCCATGCGCGACAATGTCATCCTCTGGTGGGTCCTGACCGCCTTCTTCGCCCTGGTCGGCGTCGTCTACACCGGCTGGCACATCCTCGCCACGCCGTCGGACAACTTCGCCGCGCGGATCGAATGGGTCGGCACCGTGGCGCTGTTCTTCGCCGCGTTCATGGGCGCGATGATCGCGTTCTACCTCGACCGCACGCACAAGGCTCAGAACGGCGAATTGCCTGAGGACATCCTCACGAGCGACATCGACGACGGAGACCCCGAGCTCGGCGAGTTCAGCCCCTGGTCCTGGTGGCCGATCGTCCTCGCAGGTTCCGCTGCCGTCTTCGTCGTGGGACTGGCCGTCGGACACTTCCTGCTTCCGATCGGCCTGGCGATCTTCGTCGTCGCGATCGTCGGCTGGGTCTACGAGTACTACCGCGGGAACTTCGCCCGCTGATCTGCATGCAGAAAGCCCCTGGGATCTCCATCCCAGGGGCTTCTTCTGCATGTCCTGTCGCTACGCGCGGCTGCGGACCCGGGCGATGCCCGTCAGCGGGTCGACAGGCCGACGGTGGACGCCGTCGGCGTCCTCCACGGGATAGCCCTCCCTGACCCAATACTCGAACCCGCCGATCATCTCGCGCACGGCGTAGCCGAGCTCCGCGAACTCCAGAGCGCCTTTCGCGCCGGCGTTGCACCCCGGGCTCCAGCAGTAGACGACGACGGCGGCGTCGAGGGGGATCTCGGCAGGAGCGCGGCTCGCGATCTCGCTGTAGTGCATCTGTGTCGCTCCAGCGACGCGTCCCTGCGCCCACGCTTCCTCTGAGCGGACATCGATGATGACGATGTCGTCTTCGGAGCGAAGAGCGGCATACACATCGCTCGCATCGGTCTCGTAGGCGAGCTTGGCGGCGTAGTAGTCAGCGCGATCGATCATGCGCTCAGCCTAGGCAACGGCGCGAGGTCCCGCCGTCATCATCCGGACGGCGGCGCACTGGAATCCGCCAATGTGGACTGCAGGCTCAGAGCTCCACTGTCATCTGGACGCGGCGTCCGTATCGGTCGAGGCCGAGGGAGGCCTCGGTCTCCACCAGGCCGCGCTGGAACGGCGTCTCGGGGATGCTCTCGAGGAACCCGCACGACGAGTAGAAGGGCGCGTTCCACGGGATCTCGGCATAGGTCCGCAAGGTCATGCGCGTGTAGCCGCGATCCCGCGCCTCATCGAGTGCAGCGCTCACAAGGCGGCGTCCGAATCCCTGTCGTCCCACGGTGGGGAGGACAGACAGCTGTTCGAGGTGCGCATGACCGTCGGAGTCCAGGACATGGACGAAACCCACAGGGGAGGAGCCCTCTGACTCTTCCAGAACGAGAACGAATCCCGGCTCGGCGAGGCGATCGGCACCGTTCGCAGCGGGAGGCCATTCTGGCGCCCCCAGACTGTCGATCAGGAGAGCGTCAGCCTGGGCCTCGATGGCGGTCAGGAGCTCCGCATCCTCGGACGTGGCGGGCCTGATCGCAGCGCTCATCGGTTCGTCTCCGCGATCGCAGCGACCGCTTCGATCTCCACCAGCTGGTCGTCGTACCCCAGCACGGTGACGCCCATGAGGGTGCTCGGTACGTCGTGCTCCGCGAAAGCCTCGTGAACGACGTTCCATGCCGTGACCAGATCAGCCTGAGACGACGACGCCACGAGGACCCGCGTGCTGATGACGTCGGCGATCGTGGCGCCGCTGGCGCGCAGCGCGAGATCGAGGGTCTCCAGGCAACGTGACGCTTGCGCGGCGTAGTCGCCGGGGGCCGTGGTGGATCCGTCGTCCTCGAGCGGGCAGGCGCCCGCGAGGAAGATGAGTCGGGAGCCCGCCGGAGCAGTGGCGGCGTAGGCATAGGGCGCGGCAGCGAGATCGGCGGATCGGATGAGTTGGACTGCGGAGCTCATGGCACGATCCTTCCACGTTCACTTGAGAGCCTCCCGGACATGAAGAAGGCCCTGTCCGAAACGGACAGGGCCTTCTTGCGGGGGAGCGGCGATGTTACTCGTCGTCCTCCGACTTCTTCTTGCGAGGCTTCTTCACCGGCTCGGTCGCGATGACCGTGCTGGGAGTGTTCGCCGTCTCGTCGACGTGCGTCTCGCTGACGGTGATCGGAGCGTCGGGGACGCCGGCGCGCTCATGGGCGCCCTGGATCTCCGCCGCCTCGGTCTCATCGTTCTGAGCCGTGACGTGGTGCTGGTGAGCGTCCGCAGCTTCGATCTCCGCCTGCGTGAGCGGCGCGAGCCGGTCCTCGAAGAACCACCGTGAGATGGAAGAACGGAGGTTCTCCGTCCACGAGATTAGTCCCTTCGCGTTCGGACGCACGACCAGAGGCTCGTAGTTGTCCACATCGATGAGCTTCCAGCGGTCGTACGTATCGACCGGCTGGTGCACCTCGATGAACTCGCCGCCGGGAAGGCGGACGATGCGTCCGGACTCGAAACCGTGCAGCACGATCTCGCGGTCCTTCTTCTGCAGCGCGAGGGCGATCCGCTTGGCGATGAAGTAGCCGAGGACCGGTCCGACGAACAGCAGCGCCTGGAGCGCGTGGATCACGCCCTCCATGGTCAGCATGAAGTGCGTCGCGATGAGGTCGGAGGATGCTGCAGCCCACAGGACGGCGTAGAAGATCACGCCGGCGACGCCGATCGCGGTGCGGGTCGCCGCGTTGCGCGGACGCTGAGCGATGTGGTGCTCGCGCTTGTCTCCCGTGATCCACGCCTCGATGAAGGGGTAGATCGCGACGAGCACGATGAAGAGCCCGAGGACGACCAGCGGCAGCAGGATCCCGAACGACCAGGTGCGATCGAGGAAGACCACGTCGAGGTTGGACGGAGCGAGGCGCAGGGCGCCGTCCGCGAATCCGATGTACCAGTCAGGCTGAGTACCGGCGGAGACGGGGGAGGGGTCGTACGGGCCGTAGTTCCAGATCGGGTTGATCTGGAAGAACGTCGCGATCAGCACGATCGTGCCGAAGACGATGAACAGGTAGCCGCCCATCTTCGACATGTACACCGGCATCATCGGGTAGCCCACGACGTTGTCGTTCGTGCGGCCGGGGCCGGCGAACTGCGTGTGCTTGTTGACGATCATCAGCATGAGGTGCACGGCGATGAGGCCGATCACCAGCAACGGCAGAAGCAGGATGTGCAGCGTGTACAGGCGACCGACGATGTCCGTACCCGGGAACTCGCCGCCGAAGAGGAGGAACGAGGTCCAGGTTCCGATCAGCGGGATGCCCTTGATCATGCCGTCGATGATGCGGAGGCCGTTGCCCGAGAGCAGGTCGTCGGGAAGCGAGTATCCGGTGAAGCCCTCGGCCATCGCCAGGACGAACAGCACGAAGCCGATCACCCAGTTGAGCTCGCGGGGCTTGCGGAACGCGCCGGTGAAGAACACGCGCAGCATGTGCACGCCGATTCCCGCGACGAAGACGAGTGCGGCCCAGTGGTGGATCTGGCGAACCAGGAGACCACCGCGGAGGTCGAACGAGATGTGCAGCGACGACTCGAGTGCCGCCGACATCTCGATGCCGCGCATCGGAGCATAGGCGCCCGTGTAGTGCGTCTCGACCATGGAGGCCTGGAAGAAGAACGTCAGGAAGGTTCCGGACAGGAACACGACCACGAAGCTCCACAGCGCGATCTCACCGAGCATGAACGACCAGTGGTCGGGGAAGATCTTGCGTCCCAGCTCCTTGACGAAGCCGGAGATGCTGGTGCGCTCATCGATGTAGTTCGACGCGGCGCCGACGAATCGGCCGCCGAGAGGCGCCTTGTTGTCCTTGTCCTCTTTGGACAGCGTTGCGGTGCTCAATGGCGCTCCCAGAAGCTCGGGCCGACGGGCTCGGTGAAGTCACTGCGTGCGACGAGGTAGCCCTCGTCGTCGACGGTGATGGGCAGCTGCGGCAGCGGACGCGCGGCAGGTCCGAAGATGACCTTGGCGTGATCCGTGACGTCGAACTGCGACTGGTGGCAGGGGCAGAGGAGGTGGTGCGTCTGCTGCTCGTAGAGTGCGACCGGGCATCCGACGTGCGTGCAGACCTTCGAGTACGCGACGATGCCGTCGTACGACCAGTCCTTGCGGTCTTCGGCCTCGATGAGCTGCTCGGGGCGCAGGCGCATCATCAGCACGATGGCCTTGGCCTTCTCCTCGAGGTAGCCGTCGTGGTGGCTGAGCTCTGCGAGATCCTCGGGGATCACGTGGAATGCGGATCCGAGGGTCACATCCGCTGCACGGATCGGGGTGCCGTCGGGGTCGCGCACGAGACGCTGGCCCTTCTCCCACATGGTGTGCTTCAGCAGCGTGACCGGATCGCCCGCGGTGGGGTCGTCGGGTGTGCTGTGCGGAGCGAGACCGCGGAAGAGCGTGACACCGGGGATGATCGAGGCCACGATCGCCGCGAACAGCGAGTTGCGGATCATCGTGCGTCGTCCGAAACCGGACTCCTCGTTGGCGGTGGCGAACGCCTCGACGACCGCCTCTCGTGTCGAGTCCTTGCCCCGAGTGGGGTGACGGTGCTCGATGTGCTCCTTGTCGCTCATCAGCGCCTTGGACCAGTGGATCGCGCCGATGCCGATCGAGAGCAGCGCGAGTGCGATGCCCAGACCGATGAAGAGGTTGTTCTGACGGATGTCGATGAGCGCGCCGCTCTCGATGGGGAAGAGCATGTAGGCGGCGACCGCCCAGATGCTTCCTGCCAGCGAGAGATAGAACAGCGTGTAGACCGTGCGCTCTGCAGCCTTCTCAGCGCGCGGGTCCTTGTCGGTCATCCGCGCGCGGTGCGGCGGCAGCCCCGGGTTCTGCACGGGATCGCTGACTGCGACACCCAGCCCCGGAGAGGGCTGGTAGGCCCTGTCAAGAGCCTGCGAGTCGTCGTCGTGTGCCATGGTGCTCCTCGTACGTTCCTCTTCGATGAATAAGCGTCAGTTGGACTTCGCCGTGATCCACACGGTGATGGCGACGAGCGCGCCGATGCCGAAGATCCAGACGAACAGGCCCTCGGAGACGGGACCGAGCGAACCGAGCGAGAAACCGCCGATCTGCACGGACTGCTGCTGGTAGAGCAGAGCCGAGATGATGTCGCGCTTGTCTTCGTCCGACAGGTTCATGTCGCCGAAGACGGGCATGTTCTGGGGACCGGTGACCATGGCCGCGTACATGTGCAGCGCGCTGGTCTCGGTCAGTGCGGGGGCGTACTTGCCCTCGGTGAGTGCTCCTCCGGCTGCCGCCACGTTGTGGCACATCGCGCAGTTGACGCGGAAAAGCTCCGCGCCGTTGGCGACGTCGCCTTCACCGTCGAGGATGTGGTCCTCGGGGAAGGTGGGGCCGGGAGCCGACTCCTGCACGAAGGAGGAGATCGCGAGGATCTGCTCCTCGGTGAACTGCGGCTCCTTCTGCGGCGCCTGGGGCCCCTGCATCTGCAGCGGCATGCGGCCGGTCGACATCTGGAACTCGACCGCGAGCTCGCCGACGCCGTAGAGGCTCGGTCCGTTCGCCGTGCCCTGCAGATCGAGACCGTGGCAGGTGGCGCAGTTGGCCGTGAACAGCTTCTCGCCGTCCTCGACGGTGAGCGTGCTCGCCGCGGTGGTCTGGGTGTCGGTCGCAGCGAAGGCTGCGGACGTTCCGGCGTACACGGCGCCGGTGATCATGAGGCCTGCTCCGATGAGGGCTGCCGCAGCCAGGGGACTGCGACGGCCATTCGAACGGCGCTTCTTCTCTCGTGCCATCTCGGGGATCAGCTCCGCTCTTATTTCAGGAAGTAAATGACGACGAACAGCACGATCCAGACGACGTCGACGAAGTGCCAGTAGTAGGACACCACGATCGAGGAGGTCGCCTCCTTGTGCCGGAAATTCTTGACGGCGTACGCACGGCCGATGACGAGGAGGAAGGCGATCAGACCGCCGGTGACGTGCAGGGCGTGGAAGCCGGTCGTCAGGTAGAACGCGGATGCGTACGAGTCAGCGCTGATCGGCATGCCTTCTGCGACGAGCTGCGCGTACTCCCAGACCTGCCCGGAGACGAAGATCGCGCCGAGCGCGAAGGTGAGGAAGAACCACTCGACCATTCCCCAGCCGAACAGGCGACGGCGGCCGGCGCCGTTCTTCTGTCCCTTGGCGATGCGGTACGGCTGCAGGTCCTCGGCCGCGAACACGCCCATCTGGCACGTGAACGAGGAGAGCACGAGGATCGCCGTGTTCACGAACGCGAACGGGACGTTCAGCAGTTCGGTGCGGTCGGCCCAGAGCTCGGGGGAGGTGCTGCGGAGCGTGAAGTAGATCGCGAAGAGTCCCGCGAAGAACATCACCTCGCTGCCGAGCCACACAATGGTGCCGACAGCTACCGGGTTGGGGCGCTTGATCGTTCTTGCCGCCGGGGCATACGTCGCTGAGGTCGTCACCATTCCATTATGGCCGATCTCCGGGCGTGATTCTCGCACCGGAGGCCCTCGTTTCGCCCGCGAACGACTTAGGGGACCCTAAGAAAACGCTGCGAATCCTCGGTGAATACGCGGGAAACGAGGGATGATCGACGCCCGGCGCCCGTTCTGCAAGAGTCTGCACGTTTTCCCTGCGCCGATAGGATCGCACACATGGCTGATTCCCTGACCTGGTCCGACGTGCTCACCACTCTTCTGGAGCGTCGCGACCTCAGCGTCTGGGAATCGACGTGGGCGATGCGTCAGATCATGCGGGGCGACGTCACGCAGGCGCAGCTCGCCGGTTTCCTCGTCGCCCTCCGCGCCAAGGGAGAGACGATCGATGAGATCGTCGGATTCCGTGATGCGATCCTCGAGGCGGCGGTGCCGCTGCCCGTGTCGCCCGACGTCCTCGACATCGTCGGCACCGGCGGTGATCGTGTCGGCACGGTCAACGTGTCGACCACCGCGGCGGTCATCATCGGGGCGACCGGCATCCCGGTGGTCAAGCACGGCAACCGCGCAGCCAGCTCCGCCTCCGGCTCATCCGACGTGCTGAGCGCGCTCGGGCTGGAGCTCACCCTCGATCCCGCGGCGGTGTCGTCGATCCTCGACCGCACGGGCATCACGTTCGCCTGGGCGGGCGCCTTCCACCCCGGGTTCAAGCACGCGGGCGCCGTCCGTGCCGAACTCGGCGTCCCCACCGTCTTCAACATGCTCGGCCCCCTCTGCAACCCGGCTCGGGCCGAGGCGAACGCCGTCGGGGTGGCGCAGCTCGAGCGCGTCCCCCTCATCACGGGAGTGTTCCGGACTCGGGGCGCCACGGCCCTGGTGTTCCGCGGAGACGACGGCCTCGACGAGCTGACGACCACGGGGCACAGCCGCATCTGGGAGGTCACGCGCGGTGACATCCACGAGCACGATCTCGATCCTCGAGATCTCGGGATCCCGATCGCGGACCTCGCGGATCTGATCGGCGGAACGCCCGACCACAACGCGGCGGTGCTGCGCCGGACGCTCGAGGGGGAGACGGGCGCGGTGCGAGACATCGTGCTCCTCAACGCGGCGGCCGGGATCGTCGCGTTCGAGCTGTCCCAGGACGCGACTCAGGTACAGCGACCGATCCTCGAGCGTCTCCGCGAGGGCTACGAGCGGGCAGCCGCGGCGGTCGACGACGGTCGCGCCATAGCGAAGCTCGACGAATGGATCGGCGTCAGCCGCGAGCTGGCATCCGCATAGGAGATGTGATGGACCCGATCGCCGCCCTGCTCGAGATCGCCTCGCTGCTGGAGCGGGAACGCGCGTCGCGGTACCGGGCGAAGGCCTTCCGTCAGGCAGCTGCGACCCTGCAGCAGCTGCCGGCGGACGTGCGCTCGGATCCGACGAGGCTGCGCGCGGCGAAAGGGATCGGCGAATCGACCTTCGGAGTCATCCGACAGGCGCAGAGCGGAGAGGTTCCCGACTACCTCGTGGAGCTCCGAGGCGACGTGGAGCCCGAGCGCGTGTCGGCCCTGAGAGCGAAGCTCCGAGGGGACCTGCACGCGCACACCGACTGGTCGGACGGAACCACGCCTATCGGCGTGATGGCGTCAGCGGCGCGGGCTCTCGGTCACGAGTATCAGGCGATCACAGATCATTCCCCGCGTCTGCGGGTCGCCCGCGGACTATCCGCGGAGCGGCTGCGCGAGCAGATGCCGCTCGTGAGGGCGGAATCGCGTGACGGGTTCACGCTGCTGGCGGGGATCGAGGTCGACATCCTCGAAGACGGCGCGCTGGATCAGGAGGACGCCCTCCTCGGGGAGCTCGACATCGTGGTCGCATCCGTCCATTCGAAGCTGCGGATGGACGCCCGGCCCATGACCGCACGGATGATCGCCGCCGTGAGCCACCCGCGCGTGAACGTGCTCGGGCATTGCACCGGACGGCTGGTGCAGGGGGACCGAGGCACTCGTCCGGAATCGCAGTTCGATGCCCGTGCCGTCTTCTCCGCATGCGCCGAGAACGGCGTCGCGGTCGAGATCAACTCCCGGCCGGAGCGTCAGGACCCGCCCGACGATCTGATCGCGATCGCCCTCGAGGCCGGCTGCCTCTTCTCGATCGACTCGGATGCGCACGCACCGGGTCAGCTCTCGCTCCTCGATCACGGTGCCGAGCGTGCCGAGAAGGCGGGGGTGCCTGCCTCCCGCATCATCACGACCTGGGGTCTCGACCGACTGCTGGCCTGGGCGAGCTGAGTCAGGCGTCGATCGTCGCGATCGCGGCGACGGCCCTGGTCATCGAGCCGCCCAGGTTCCACCGCTCAGCCAGTGCGGTCGCAGCATCAGCCTCGGACGGGTCGAGCGGACGCAGCGGGTCGCTCGGCGAGGTGATCGGGAGGTCGGTCGCGACGGCGACGACGGTGGGGGCGACCTCGAGGTACGTCGCGGCGGCGAGCACCTTCGCCCGGACCCCGGCGCTCATCCCCTCACCCGCCTCGGCAGCCGCGCGGATGCCGGCGAGATCGCCATGGGCCTGCAGGAGCGTGGCCGCGGTCTTCTCGCCGACGCCGGCCACGCCGGGAAGTCCGTCCGACGCGTCGCCGCGCATCGTCGCGAAGTCGGCGTACTGGCTCGGCAGCACGCCGTACTTCGCGACGACCACGGCATCCGTGACGATCTCGAGATTGCTCATGCCTCGTGCGGTATAGATGACGCGCACGTTCCTCGCGTCGTCGACGAGCTGGAACAGGTCTCGATCGCCCGTGACGATGTCGACCGGCATGGTGGCGTGCGTCGCCAGCGTGCCGATCACGTCGTCCGCTTCGTGCTCCGCGACGCCGATGATCGGGATGCCGAGCAGGGCGAGAGTCTCGCGGATGAGGGGGATCTGCGCCTCGAGGGGGTCGGGGACCTCCTCGACGTCGGGCCCCGCGGGCACGACCTCGACGACACGGTGCGCCTTGTAGCTGGGGATCAGGTCGACTCGCCACTGGGGTCGCCAGTCGTCGTCCCAGCACGCGACCACATGGGTCGGCTCGTACAGCGTCACCAGCTTCGCGATGATGTCGAGGAGTCCTCGTGCGGCGTTGATCGGGGAGCCGTCCGGCGCCGTGACCTTGTCGGGCACCCCGTAGAACGCACGGAAGTAGAGGCTTGCGGTGTCGAGCAGGAGGAGCTTGTCGGGGCGGGGCATGCAGACAGTCTGTCAGCGCGCCGAACGCGGATGGTATCGAGTCCGTCATATCGTCTCGGGATCTGATAACCTTGACTGTCACTCGTGGCGTGCCTATGCATGCCCGGGAGGCAGAACCCAATCAATCGCTGCAGAGCTCATGATCGGCCGTGCGCGGCCGGAGCCCTCAGCCCGAGTCTCCATTCACAAGGACAACCCACTACATGACTACCGCAACGACCGCCCCGGCCACCAAGCAGGTCGCCATCAACGACATCGGATCTGCTGAGGACTTCCTGGCCGCGGTCGAGAAGACCCTGAAGTTCTTCAACGACGGCGACATCATCGAAGGCACGATCGTCAAGATCGACCGCGATGAGGTCCTCCTCGATGTCGGATACAAGACCGAGGGCGTCATCCCCTCGCGCGAGCTCTCGATCAAGCACGACGTCGACCCGAACGAGGTCGTCAAGGTCGGCGACGAGGTCGAGGCCCTGGTTCTCCAGAAGGAGGACAAGGAAGGCCGTCTGATCCTCTCCAAGAAGCGTGCTCAGTACGAGCGTGCCTGGGGAGACGTCGAGAAGATCAAGGAGAACGACGGCGTCGTCACCGGTACGGTCATCGAGGTCGTCAAGGGTGGACTCATCGTCGACATCGGCCTCCGCGGCTTCCTGCCGGCCTCGCTCATCGAGCTGCGCCGCGTCCGCGACCTCACGCCGTACCTCGGCCAGGAGATCGAGGCCAAGATCCTCGAGCTCGACAAGAACCGCAACAACGTCGTGCTCAGCCGCCGTGCGCTGCTCGAGCAGACGCAGTCGGAGTCGCGCACCACGTTCCTGAACAACCTGCACAAGGGTCAGGTCCGCAAGGGTGTCGTGTCGTCGATCGTCAACTTCGGTGCATTCGTCGACCTGGGCGGCGTGGACGGCCTCGTGCACGTCTCCGAGCTGTCCTGGAAGCACATCGAGCACGCCTCCGAGGTCGTCGAGGTCGGCCAGGAGGTCACCGTCGAGATCCTCGAGGTCGACCTCGACCGCGAGCGCGTCTCCCTGTCGCTGAAGGCTACGCAGGAGGACCCGTGGCAGGTCTTCGCCCGTACCCACGCGATCGGACAGGTCACGCCGGGTAAGGTCACCAAGCTCGTTCCGTTCGGTGCGTTCGTTCGCGTCGCAGACGGCATCGAGGGCCTCGTCCACATCTCCGAGCTCTCCAGCAAGCACGTCGAGCTGGCCGAGCAGGTCGTGTCGGTCGGCGAAGAGGTCTTCGTCAAGGTCATCGACATCGACCTCGAGCGTCGTCGCATCTCGCTCTCGCTGAAGCAGGCGAACGAGGCAGTCGACGTCAACGGCACCGAGTTCGACCCGGCGCTCTACGGAATGCTCGCCGAGTACGACGAGGCCGGCGAGTACAAGTACCCGGAGGGCTTCGACCCCGAGACCGGTGCGTGGAAGGAAGGCTTCGACACCCAGCGCGAGGCATGGGAGCAGGAGTACGCTGCAGCCCAGGCTCGCTGGGAGGCGCACAAGGCTCAGGTTGCCAAGGCAGCCGAGGCCGAGGCGGCCGCTGGCGACGACTTCGGCGGTCAGGTCTTCTCGAGCGAGGCCGCAGGCGCGGGCACGCTCGCGGATGACGAGGCTCTCGCGGCTCTCCGCGAGAAGCTCTCGGGCGGCAACGCTTAAGCATCACGCTCTGAACGGGCCGTCATCCTTCGGGATGGCGGCCCGTTCTGCGTCTCGACGCGTCCTCGGATCTCCATGACCGATCATTACGCTCGCATTCGTCACATTCCGGCGGGTTGGACAGCATGGGGACATGACCTCTCTGCTCTCGGCGCCCTCGACGGCCGGCGCGTCGGCGATCGCCGGCACCGCACAGCCGGTGCGCCTGCAGGGGGTGGAGCGCAGCTTCACGCTCTCCCTCGGCCGGCGCGACGTCCTCCGCGCGGTCGACGTCGACGTCGCCGCCGGTGAGATCGTCGCCATCGTCGGTCCCTCCGGGTGCGGCAAGTCGACGTTGCTGCGGCTCGTCGGGGGACTGGATGCGCCGACCGGCGGCAGCATCCGCATCGAGGACACGCGCGTGGCCGACGTCGACGAGCGCACCGCCGTCGCGTTCCAGGAGCCCCGCCTGCTGCCATGGCGGACCATCGCCCAGAACATCGAACTCGGTCTGCCCCGTGGCACCGCGCGCCGCGAAGGCCGGGAACGTGTTCGGGAGCTCATCGAGCTCGTCGGCCTCGAGAAGGCCGCTGATCAGCGGCCACGCGAAGTGTCGGGTGGCATGGCGCAGCGCGCCTCGCTCGCACGCGCCCTCGCTCGCAATCCCGGCGTGCTGCTGCTCGACGAGCCGTTCGGTGCGCTCGATGCGCTCACCCGCCTGCGGATGCACGATCTGCTCCTCAAGATCCATGCGGCTGAGCCGACCACCGTCCTCCTCGTCACGCACGATGTCGAAGAAGCCCTCTATCTCGCCGATCGTGTGCTGCTGTTGCGCACGCTCGGCGACGCCGACACGGAAGCGCCGTCCATCGTGCGCGCGATCACCGTCCCCGGCATCCGACCCCGGGACCGCGCCGATCGCGGTCTCGCCGACCTCCGCGCAGAGCTCCTCGAAGGACTCGGCGTGGACACCCACCACCGCACCGCCACCGAGGAGACCCGATGAGCACCATCACCCGACGAATCATCCCCGCGATCACGATCGCAGGGACGATGATGCTCGTCGCCACCGGCTGCGTCGCCGGTGAGAACGCCACCGCCTCGGACTCGTCGTCCGACGACGCGGCAGCCTCGGGGGAGTGGTCGGCGGACACTCTGTCCATCGACTTCGCGACCTACAACCCGCTCAGCCTCGTAATCCGCGACCAGGGGATCCTCGAGGAGATCCTCGGTGACGACGTCGAGGTCGAGTGGGTGCAGTCCGCGGGATCCAACAAGGCGAACGAGCTGCTGCGCTCCGGCTCGATCGACGTCGGCTCCACGGCCGGCTCGGCGGCACTGTTCGCCCGATCGAACGGCTCACCGATCCAGGTCATCGACATCTTCTCGCAGCCCGAATGGTCGGCGATCGTCGTCGGCCCCGACAGCGACATCACCTCGGTCGAGGACCTCGCGGGCAAGTCGGTCGCGGCGACGAAGGGAACGGACCCCTATTTCTTCCTGCTCCAGTCTCTTGAGGAAGCAGGCCTCTCGGTCGACGACGTCGAGGTCCAGAACCTCCAGCACGCCGACGGCCGTGCCGCTCTCGACAGCGGCTCGGTAGACGCCTGGGCGGGGCTCGATCCCATCATGGCCGCGGCCGAGGTGGAATCGGGCGATGAGCTCATCTACCGCAACGTGGACTTCAACACCTACGGCTTCCTCAACGCCACCGAGGACTTCATCGAGAACCACGCGGACCTCGCGCAGGCGGTCGTCGACGCATACGAGCAGGCGCGCGAGTGGGCCCTCGAGAACCCCGACGAGACCGCGGCGCTGCTCGCCGAGGTCGCAGGGATCGACCCCGCGGTCGCGACGACCGTCATCGAGGAGCGGTCGAACCTCGACGTCAGCGGCATCCCCGGTGAGGCGCAGATCGCCGTGCTCGAGAAGATCGCGCCGGTGCTGGTCGAATCCGGAGATGTCCAGGGTGGCGAGGCTTCGGTCGAGAAGGCTCTCGACTCCCTCATCAACGCCACCTTCGCCGAGAAGGCGGTCGGCGGCGAGTGATCACTCCCGACCAGCGCGTGGTGGTGCCCGCGGATGCGCAGGACGCGATCGACGCGGCGCGCGGAGTCCGGCGTCGTGACGAGGCCGGTGCCCGTCATGCCTGGGATCGACCCGCGGTGCGTCTCGTCGGCGGACTGCTGCTTCCGCTCATCATCGTCGGTGCCTGGCAGCTGGTCACGACCACCGGGCTCGTCGCGCCCTACCTGCTCCCTTCGCCGGCATCCGTCTTCACCGCGGGGGTCGAGCTGGCCGAGCGCGGCACGCTGTGGACGCACGTCGCCATCTCGGTGCAACGGGTCCTGCTCGGGTTCGCGGTCGGTTCTGTCATCGGACTCGCGGTGGCCGGCATCGTCGGTCTGTCACGGGTCGGCGACGTGCTGCTCAGTCCGACGCTCTCCGCGATCCGAGCGGTGCCGTCGCTCGCCTGGGTGCCGCTGCTGATCCTGTGGATGCAGATCGGCGAGGAGTCCAAGGTGACGCTGATCGCCATCGGCGCCTTCTTCCCGGTCTACACGACTGTCGCGTCCGCACTCCGCCACGTCGACCCGCAGCTGGTAGAGGCGGGACGCTCGTTCAGTCTTCGCGGATGGTCTCTCTTCCGCACGGTGCAGCTGCCGGCCGTCGTGCCGTCGGTCGCCGCGGGGCTCCGGCTGGCGCTCGCGCAGGCGTGGCTGTTCCTCGTCGCCGCCGAGCTGATCGCGTCGTCGATGGGACTCGGCTTCCTGCTGACCGACTCGCAGAACAGCGGCCGCGTCGATCGGATCATCCTCTCGATCGTCCTGCTGGCGCTGCTCGGCACGATCACCAACGCGATCCTCGTGGTGGTCGAGAAGTACCTGCTCCGTCGGTGGATGTGACGATGACCGAGGCGCGCCTGCACGAGACCCGTGCGTACCCGGCCCCTGCTGCGTTCGCCGCTCAGGCGAACGTCGCCGATGAGGCGTATGCGAGGGCCGCCGCGGATCCCACGGCCTTCTGGGAGCAGGCCGCGTCCCGACTCGACTGGGCAGAGCACTGGCACACGGCCCACGAGTGGGATCCGCCTGCGGGCGATGCCGTCCCGGCGGCGCGCTGGTTCGTGGGCGGGCGCCTCAACGTGGCGTACAACTGCGTCGACCGTCATGTCGACGCCGGGCGCGGGGACAAGATCGCCCTCCACTTCGAAGGAGAGCCGGGGGACAGGGCCTCGGTCACGTACGCGGACCTCCAGCGTCGCGTCTCACAGGCGGCGAACGCGCTGACCGCGCTCGGCATCGAACCGGGCGACCGGGTGGTCGTCTACCTGCCCGTGCTGATCGAGACGGTCGTGATCACGCTCGCATGCGCACGGATCGGCGCCGTGCACTCACTGGTGTTCGGCGGCTTCTCGGCCGAAGCGGTGCGCTTCCGTCTGATCGACACCGGCGCCAAGCTGCTCGTCACGAGCGACGGGCAGTTCCGCCGCGGCACCGCGACCGAGGTGAAGTCGACGGCCGACATCGCCGCAGCGGATCTGCCGGACCTCGAGCATGTGCTGGTCCTGCGGCGCACCGGCCAGGACGTGCCGTGGACAGACGGCAGAGACGTCTGGTGGCACGACACGGTCGGCACAGCCTCGTCCGACCACATCGCGCAGGCGTTCGACTCCGAGCATCCGCTGTTCATCATCTACACATCGGGGACCACCGGAAAGCCCAAGGGCCTCGTGCACACCTCCGGTGGCTACCTGACGCATGCGAGCTGGGCACACTGGGCGCACTTCGACGCGAAGCCCGACGACGTGCACTGGTGCACGGCGGATCTCGCGTGGGTGACCGCTCACACCTACGAGATCTACGGGCCTCTCTCCAACGGGCTGACCCAGGTGATCTACGAGGGAACGCCGGACACCCCCGATCGCGAACGTCATCTCGAGATCATCGAGCGGCACGGCGTGACGGTGTACTACACGGCGCCGACGCTGATCCGCACCTTCATGACCTGGTTCGGGCCCGAACTCCCGTCGGGTCACGATCTCTCGACCCTCCGTCTGCTCGGGACCGTCGGCGAGGCGATCAATCCGGAGGCCTGGATCTGGTTCCGCCGGAACTTCGGGCGCGATGAGCTGCCGGTCATCGACACCTGGTGGCAATCCGAGACCGGGGCGGCGATGATCGCGCCGCTGCCCGGAGTCACGACCCTCAAGCCGGGGTCCGCGTCCGTGCCGCTGCCCGGCATCGATGCGACGGTCGTCGACGCGGACGGCCACGAGGTCGCTCCCGGTCGGTCGGGCACGCTCGTGGTGCGCCGCCCGTGGCCGGGTATGGCGAGGACGGTGTGGGGCGACCCTCAGCGCTACCGCGATGCGTATTGGTCCGCCTACGCCGGGCACGGCGAACACGGCGGCTACTACGTGGCGGGCGACGGTGCGACGAGAGACGCCGACGGCTACATCTGGATCCTGGGGCGGCTCGATGACGTGGTGAACGTGTCGGGCCACCGGCTGTCCACGATCGAGATCGAGTCGGCGCTGGTGGCGCACGAGACGGTCGGCGAAGCGGGAACGGCCGGCGTCGCAGACCCCATCACAGGCCAGGCGGTGGTCGCCTTCGTGACTCCCTCCGGACGATCCGAGGTGTCGGTCGCCGCGCTGCGGTCGCAGGTGGCGGCTGCCATCGGTCCTGTCGCCAAGCCGAAGCACATCGTCGTGGTCGCCGACCTGCCGAAGACCCGCTCGGGAAAGATCATGCGCCGACTTCTCGCCCAGCTGTGGGAGGCCGAGCAGGATCGTCGCTCGGGACGAGCCCCAGCTCCGCTGGGAGACACGACATCGCTGCAGAATCCGTGGGCCGTCGGCGAGATCGCCGCCGTGCTCGAGAACGCTGAACTGAGGACATCATGACGGAAGAACATCGCTTCGGGTTTCGCACGAGGGCGCTGCATGCCGGCGGGACTCCCGACGCAGCGACCGGCGCCAGGGCCGTGCCGATCTACCAGACGACGTCGTTCGTGTTCGACGACGCGGCGGACGCCGGCAACCTCTTCGCCCTCCAGAAGTACGGGAACATCTACTCGCGCATCGGCAACCCCACCGTCGCCGCGCTCGAGGAACGTCTGGCCTCGCTCGAGGGCGGCATCGGCGCGGTCGCGACCGCCTCGGGGATGAGCGCGGAGTTCATCACGTTCGCGGCGCTCGTCGGAGCGGGCGACCATGTGGTCGCCGCGGCGCAGCTGTACGGGGGCACGGTGACCCAGCTCGACGTGACCCTGCGTCGTTTCGGCGTGGAGACGACGTTCGTCGCGTCGACCGATCCCGCCGACTACGCCGCCGCCATCCGTCCGGAGACCAAGGTCGTCTACGTGGAGATGATCGGCAATCCCTCGGGTGAGATCGCCGACATCGAGGGGCTGGCCGAGGTCGCTCACGCCGCAGGTGTGCCGCTGGTCGTGGACGCCACGCTCGCCACCCCGTACCTCGCGCGCCCTCTGGAGCACGGCGCGGACATCGTCATCCATTCGGTCACCAAGTTCCTGGGCGGACACGGGACGACGCTCGGCGGCGTCGTCATCGAGAAGGGCACCTTCGACTGGGGCAACGGCCGGTTCCCGCAGATGACAGAGCCGGTCGAGTCGTACGGCGGCATCAAGTGGTGGGACAACTTCGGCGAATACGGCTTCCTCACCAAGCTCCGCACCGAGCAGCTGCGTGACATCGGCCCGGCGCTGAGCGCGCAGTCGGCGTTCAACCTCCTCCAGGGAGTCGAGACGCTGCCGCAGCGGATCGATGCGCACCTTGCGAACGCGCGGATCGTGGCCGAATGGCTCGACTCCGACCCCCGGGTGGAGTATGTGACGTGGGCGGGTCTCGAGCATCACCCGCACCACGAGCGCGCAGCGAAGTATCTGCCGCTCGGTCCTGGTTCGGTGTTCGCGTTCGGGGTCAAGGCCGACGACGGTCGCTCGGCGGGCGAGACGCTCATCGAGAATCTTCAGCTGGCATCGCACCTCGCGAACATCGGGGACGCGCGCACGCTCGTCATCCACCCGGCATCGACGACCCACCGTCAGCTCACGGAATCGCAGGTCGTCGCGGCGGGCGTGCGACCTGACCTCATCCGCATCTCGGTGGGCCTCGAGGACGCAGAAGACATCATCTGGGATCTTGACCAGGCCCTCACGACAGCGACAGGAGCCACTCGATGAGCGGAATCGAGACCACCGGCGCCGACGCCTGCGCGCTGCCGACCGCCCAGGATTCTGCGGCCTGCGCCCTGCCCGCATCCGCGCCGGCGCACCCGGATCGGACCTGGGAGGGCCCCAGCCAGCAGCAGCGCTTCGGCATGTTGCGACGCGCGAAGTCGGTCGCCATCGTCGGCGCGTCGAACAATCCCGCGCGCGCCTCGTACTTCGTCGCGACGTACCTGCTCTCCAGCACCGCATACGACGTCTATCTCGTCAACCCGCGGGAATCGGAGATCCTCGGTCAGCCGGTCTACTCCTCACTGTCCGACCTGCCCGTGGTTCCGGACATCGTCGACGTCTTCCGCCGCCATGACGACCTGCCCGGCGTCGCCCAGGAGGCGATCGAAGCCGGGGCGCAGACCCTGTGGCTGCAGCTGGGATCGTGGAACGAGGATGCCGCGGCGATCGCCGAAGGCTCAGGGCTCTCCGTGGTGATGGATCGCTGCATCAAGATCGAGCACGCCCGGTTCCACGGAGGCCTCCACCTGGCCGGTTTCGACACCGGCGTCATCAGCTCGCGACGGCAGCTGCTGGCCCGCTGATCCACGATCTCAGCCCCGTTTAGACTGGCGAGATGCCTCTCATCGCGCTCACCGGCGGCATCGCCTCGGGCAAGTCGACCATCGCACGACGACTCGCAGAGCTCGGCGCGGTGGTCGTCGACGCCGATCAGATCGTCCGCGACGTGCAGTCGCCCGGCTCCGAGGTTCTGGCTCGGATCGAGGATGCCTTCGGCGCGGACGTCATCTCGGCGGACGGCGCACTCGACCGCGCCGCCCTGGGGGCCAAGGTCTTCGGCGATCCGGAGCGGCTGGCGCGGCTGAACGCGATCGTGCATCCGGCCGTCCGTGCCGAGTCGCAGCGACGATTCGAGGCGGCAGCGGCCGCCGATCCGGACGGTGTGGTCGTGTACGACGTGCCCCTTCTGGTCGAGGCGCGCGTCGATGACCCCTGGGACCTGATCGTCGTCGCCCATGCGCCTGCCCAGGAGCGCAGACGGAGGCTCGTGGAGTTGCGCGGCATGGCGGAACAGGCTGCGCAGGAGCGGATCGATGCGCAGGTCTCGGACGAGCGTCGGCTGGCGATCGCCGACGAGGTCGTCGACACATCCGGATCCCTGGAGCAGACGATGCTGCAGACCGATGCCCTGTGGGAGCGGATCCGCTCGTCGTGACCTTCACCGGTCACGCACCCGGATCCCCTGCCTATCGGCGTCTCATCGTCGGGCTCTTCTTCGCCGGCATCGCGACATTCGCCCAGCTCTATTCGCCGCAGGCCGTTCTGCCGCAGCTCTCGTCCGATCTCGGGATCACGCCTGCCACCGCGGCACTCGCTGTATCGGCCGCGACGCTCGGTCTCGCGGCGGCGGTGATCCCGTGGTCGATGGTCGCGGATCGCATCGGCCGAGTGCCGGCGATGGGGACCGGCATTCTCGCCGCTACCGTTCTGGGTCTGGTCGCTCCGCTCAGCACCGGCATGGAGATGCTGCTGGCGCTGCGCCTGCTCGAGGGCATCGCACTGGGCGCCGTGCCGGCCGTAGCGCTCGCGTACCTCAGCGAGGAGGTGAGTGCGCGGCATGCCGCGGCGGCCGCGGGGAGCTACATCGCCGGGACGACCGTGGGTGGTCTGCTCGGTCGCGTCGTGTCCGGATTGGCGGGCGAGCAGTGGGGGTGGCGTGCGGGAATCTGGGTCGTGGCCGGTGTCTGCGCGATGGCGGCCGCTCTCTTCCTCTGGCTGACGCCGACGGCCCGGGGGTTCGTGCCCGGTCGGCTTCGCCAGGGTGCGACAAGCGGGATGCTCGCGCGTCTCGTGTCGCCGATGCGCTCCGCACCGCAACTCGCCCTCTACGCGCAGGGCTTCCTTCTCATGGGGGCGTTCGTCGCGGTGTACAACTACCTCGGATTCCACGTCATCGACGCGCCGTTCTCTCTTCCGAGCTGGCTGGTGACCCTGCTCTTCCTCGCCTACCTCGCGGGCACCGTCTCGTCACCGACCGCCGGTGCTCTCGCATCTCGCTTCGGTCGGTACCCGGTGCTGCTGTGCTCGATCGCGGTGATGGGGATCGGAGCGCTCGCCATGCTCAGCCAGGCCGCGCTGCCGGTGGTCCTCGGGCTGCTGCTCTTCACGGGCGGCTTCTTCGGCGCACATGCGGTTGCGTCGGGGTGGGCTCCGGCCGCTGCCACGCCGGACAGTCGTGCGCAGGCATCGTCGCTCTACTACTTCGGCTACTACGCGGGCTCGAGCCTGTTCGGATGGGCGCTGGGCATCGTGTTCGGCAGGGCGGACTGGGCGTGGTTCGTGGGCGCGATCATCACGATGTGCGCGGTGTCGGCGGCACTCGCGGCGCGCGCGCTCCGGTCGTCGCCGACAGGACGCATATGATCGCGAGGCGGCACCGCCGCGCAGCCGCTCGCCGGCGCGACCGACCCGAAGGACCAGCACCATGCGCATGAGGCATCTTGCAGCGTACGACCACGAGCTGCGCACGGATGCGGAAGTGGTGCATGCCCTCGATGTGGCGACGCACGGACCGCTGCGTCTCGCCGCCTTTCCGGGCGGGCGCGGGTTCGTGTCCTACGCCGATCTCGGCGGGGTCGATCAGGGCGGCATCGAGGCGCTCGTCGATGCCGCGCTCGCGCACTTCGGGAGGCGGAGCGAGATCGACTCGATCGAGTGGAAGACGCGCGGGCATGACCGGGCACCGGGGCTCGGCGGGACTCTCGAAAGCCGAGGCTTCGTGCCGGAGGAGACGGAGTCGGTGATGATCGGCGAGGCGGAGCTGCTCGCCCAGCCGGTGTCGCTCCCCGCCGGAGTCGAGCTTCGGCGCGCGCGAACGGAGACCGAGGTGTTCGCGATGGAGGAGATGCAGGGCAGGGTGTTCGGCGATCCCCGGTGGCGGGTGCGGGTGGAGACGACGCTGCAGCGCATCCGCGAGGACGACACGGTGGAGCTGTGGACCGCCGTCGCCGGAGACGAGGTGATCAGCGCTGGACGGCTCGAACCGGTCACGGGCACGCGATTCGCCGGTCTGTGGGGAGGTGCGACGCTGCCCGAGTGGCGGGGCCGCGGCGTCTATCGGGCTCTGACGGCCCAGCGGGCGCGATCCGCCCTCGCCCTCGGCAAGGTGTATCTGCACTCGGATTCCACGGAGTTCTCGCGGCCGATCCTCGAGCGGGCCGGGCTCGTCACGGTCACGACCACCACTCCCTACGTGTGGACGCGGTCGACTGACTGACGGGCAGGGATTCCGCTGGAGGCTCTCGTGGCCCCGATGTCGGTGGCCCGGCATACGCTGGAGGTATGCAAACCACGCGCAGCGTCCGTCCTTTCGAGGTCATCAGCGAATACGCGCCCGCCGGCGACCAGCCGAAGGCCATCGCCGAGCTCGCGTCGCGCATCAATGCCGGCGAGACAGACATCGTCCTGCTCGGTGCCACGGGTACCGGAAAGTCCGCGACGACCGCCTGGCTGGTCGAGCAGGTGCAGCGTCCGACGCTCGTCCTCGCGCACAACAAGACTCTCGCCGCGCAGCTCGCCAACGAGTTCCGCGAGCTGATGCCGAACAACGCCGTCGAGTACTTCGTCTCCTACTACGACTACTACCAGCCGGAGGCGTACGTCCCGCAGACGGACACCTTCATCGAGAAGGACTCGTCGATCAACTCCGAGGTCGAGCGTCTCCGCCACTCGACGACCAACTCGCTGCTGAGCCGTCGGGATGTGATCGTGGTCTCGACGGTCTCCTGCATCTACGGTCTCGGTGCGCCGGAGGAGTACCTCCGGGCGATGGTCGCGCTCCAGGTGGGGGAGCGCTACGACCGGGACGCGCTGATCCGACAGTTCATCTCGATGCAGTACAACCGGAATGACGTCGACTTCTCCCGAGGCAACTTCCGCGTGCGGGGAGACACCATCGAGATCATCCCCGTATACGAGGAGCACGCGATCCGCATCGAGCTGTTCGGCGATGAGATCGAAGCGCTCTATTCGCTGCATCCGCTCACCGGAGAGGTGATCGAGAAGCTCGACTCCGTGCCGATCTTCCCCGCCTCGCACTACGTCGCCGGCACCGACGTGATCCAGCGCTCCATCGGCACGATCGAGCACGAGCTCGAAGAGCGGCTCAAGGAGTTCGAGCGTCAGGGAAAGCTCCTCGAGGCCCAGCGCCTGAGGATGCGCACCACGTTCGACCTCGAGATGCTGCAGCAGCTCGGGTTCTGCTCGGGCATCGAGAACTACTCCCGGCACATGGACGGACGCCAGCCCGGCGAGCCGCCGCACACGCTGCTCGACTTCTTCCCTGACGACTTCATGCTCGTGATCGACGAGTCGCACGTGACGGTGCCGCAGATCGGTGCGATGTACGAGGGCGACGCCTCGCGTAAGCGCACGCTCGTCGAGCACGGCTTCCGGCTTCCGAGCGCGATGGACAACCGGCCGCTGCGCTGGGACGAGTTCAAGAACCGAATCGGACAGACCGTCTATCTCTCTGCGACACCGGGCAAGTACGAGATGGGGATCGCCGACGGCGTGGTCGAGCAGATCATCCGCCCGACCGGACTCGTCGACCCGCACATCATCGTGAAGCCGTCGAAGGGGCAGATCGACGACCTCCTCGAGGAGATCCGGCTTCGGGTCGAGCGCGACGAGCGTGTGCTCGTCACGACACTCACGAAGAAGATGTCCGAGGAGCTCACGGACTTCCTCGGCGAGCACGGCGTACGCGTGCGATACCTGCACTCGGACGTGGACACTCTGCGACGGGTCGAGCTGCTCAGCGAACTGCGTGCCGGGGTGTACGACGTCCTCGTGGGAATCAACCTGCTCCGAGAGGGGCTCGACCTGCCTGAGGTGTCCCTCGTCGCGATCCTCGACGCCGACAAGGAAGGCTTCCTCCGGTCAGGCACCTCGCTCATCCAGACGATCGGTCGCGCGGCGCGAAACGTCTCCGGCGAAGTGCACATGTACGCCGACAAGATCACCGACTCGATGGCGAAGGCGATCGAAGAGACCGATCGCCGCCGCGAGAAGCAGGTCGCGTACAACCTCGAGAACGGTATCGACCCTCAGCCGCTGCGCAAACGGATCGCCGACATCACCGAGGTGCTCGCGCGTGAGGGCGCCGACACCGCTGAGATGATGTCCGGGCGCGGGAGAGCGACCGGCAAGGGCAAGTCGCCGACGCCGAACCTGCGGCGCACCGGCATCGCCGCAGAAGGAGCTCAGCAGCTCGAAGCGGTGATCCAGGACCTCTCGGATCAGATGCTCGCGGCTGCCGCCGAGCTCAAGTTCGAGCTCGCCGGGCGGTTGCGCGACGAGGTGCAGGACATGAAGAAGGAACTGCGCGCGATGGAGAAGGCCGGCCACGCCTGAGAAGCTCGGAGGCACCAGGATGGATGCAGCGGGCGAGGAGCTCGCCGATCGAGTGCGAGCGCTCCTCACACTCGACGAGAACGTCGAGGAGAAGCGCATGTTCGGCACGCGCGCCTTCCTCCTCGATGGGCACATCCTCGTCGGAGCGCGCGCGGGCGGGGTTCTGCTCGTCCGGGTCGATGGCGAGCACGGTGACTCGCTGATCACCCGCCCCGGGGTGGCGGTCGCGGTCATGGGCGCGCGGACGATGGGCACCAGCTGGCTCGATGTGTCGCCGAGCGTGCTCGTCGACGACGATGATCTCGCCTCGTGGCTCGACGTCGCACGCCAAGACGCGCAGCGCGACGACTGAGAGCGAGAGTCTCAGCTGACGCGCGAGAACGAGTCTCAGCCGACGGGTGAGATCCCCTGTCAGGGGCAGTGAACGAGGGTCTTCGGACCTGAACGGTCGATCTCGTGCTCGCTCATCGGCGCACCGCACAACGGGCAGGCGCGCTCTGCCCGCTCGGACGGGCTCGGCGGGGGAGTCTTCTCGTAGGGGCCGACGGAGGCGGGGCCCGCGAAGCGGATCAGATTCGAGTTGATCCACGCGTACAGTCCTCCGGCCTCGCGAATCCGAGTGCGGAGCGGAGGTCGATCGTCAGAACTGGCCATGTTGCTTAGTGTACTAACTATTAGGGTCAATGTATATTCGAAGCCGTGACCGCATCGGACGACCTGCTCAAACTCGACAATCAGCTCTGCTTCGCCCTGGTGACCGCAGCGCGCAACGTCGTGGCGATCTACCGGCCGATCCTCGAGCCGCTCGGGCTCACGCATCCGCAGTATCTCGTGATGCTGGCGCTCTGGGAGCGTGCTCCGCGTCCCTTGAACGATCTTGCGGCTGACCTCGCTCTCGAGCCGGCGACGGCGTCTCCCCTGGTGAAGCGTCTGGAAGCCGACGGGCTGGTCGCCAGACAACGCAGCGTCGAGGACGAGCGCCGTCTCGACATCACCCTCACGGACACGGGTCGAGCTCTGCGAGATCGCGCTCTCGACGTTCCTCGACAGGTGATGGCCGCCGTGGGGATGGATCTCGAGCAGGTAGCCACACTGCGCGACGGGTTGTCGGCATTCGCGGGTCGCCGCCCCGCCATGGAGTGACCGCACCGTAGGGTGTGGGCATGCCGAGCGAACCCCAGACGCGTCTTGCGCGCCGGAGCGTCGATCGCATGGTCCTCTCGACTCTCGTCGTGGGACTCTTCGTCGTGGCCATGATCGCTGCGGCGATCCAGGGCGCGCCGACGTTCCGCCCCGCCGCGCCGATTCCTCGGGGGACAGCGGAGTCGCTGCCGTCCAGTGATCCGGGTGCCACCGGGGTTCCCGAGCCGATGGAGATCGACTCCACCGCCGCCGCGGTCGTTCAGACGCTCGCCGTGATCCTCATGGCGCTGGTCGCTGCGGGGCTCATCGCGCTCCTCGTGATCGCCGCGAGAGCCCTGCTGCGAGCGTGGCGGGATCGCCCGCTGGGCCGTCGTGACGCGGCGGCGGTCGCATCCGAGGTCGATCACCTCACCTCGGCGCCGGAACCCGAGATCGCCGTCGCTGTGATGCAGCGCGGGATCGCCGGGGCGCTCATGCAGATAGACGAGCGCGCCCGAGCGTCTGATGCCATCGTCGCCGCGTGGATCGGCCTCGAAGAGAGTGCCGCAGACGCAGGGGTGAAGCGAGCGGCGACCGAGACTCCCGGCGAGTTCGTGGTGCGGATCATCACTCTGCGGCCCGGGGTGGCCGGGGACGCCGCGTCGCTGCTGCGTCTCTACGAGAGCGTCCGATTCGGAGTCGGGTCGGCCGACGAGGGCGACCGGGCCTCGGCGAGAGAGGCCCTGCGACGCATCGAGGAGGTGTGGCGGTGACTGTCCGCAGAACGCTGGTCGCAGCGGGGGCGGCGGTCCTCGTCGCTCTGGCGCTCCTCGGCTTCGGCTTCACCTGGCCGTTCGTGATCGCATGGGGTCTCCTGATCGGTGCGGTCGGTCTGCTCGCGCAGCTCGCGATGCCGCTCGAGCCGGGGTTCGACGCGCCGCGCATAGACGTGGAGCCGGATCGACGACCTACCGAGATCTCTCGCATGGCGTGGGCACTGAACACACACACCGGCATCGCGGGAGCGCAGATCACGCGCCGTGTCGGGGTGATCCTGCGTCAGCGGCTGATGCGCCACGGAGTGGATCCGGATGACCCTGCCCACCGCGACCGACTCCCGCGGCTGATCGACCCGGGAGTCTGGGAGCGCCTGACGGCACCGGAGACGACGATCGTCGACGTCGAGAGGGCGCTGGACGCGATCGATCGACTGGATCCCACCTCGCCGGACGAACCGTCACCCCGGTTGCACGTACCGACCCCCGACCACGGGCGGCCCTCGCCGCCGCGTCGATGAAGGAGATGCCATGACGAGCCCCGCAGAGATCGCCGCCACCGGAGCCCGGATCCTGGCCGCCGTGCGAACAGTCGTCGTGGGCATGGACGACCCGGTCGAGATCGCTCTGGCCTCGATCCTCGCCGGCGGTCACGTGCTGTTCGAGGATGTGCCGGGCCTGGGGAAGACGCTCGCCGCGCGCAGCCTCGCCTCGGCGCTGGGGCTGTCGTTCCGGCGCTTGCAGTGCACTCCGGACATGCTCCCCGGCGATGTCACGGGGTCGTACGTCTACGCTCCGGACTCGGGGGACTTCGTCTTCCGGCCGGGGCCGATCTTCACCGGACTGCTGCTCGCCGACGAGATCAACAGGACCACGCCGAAGACGCAGTCGGCGATGCTCGAGGCGATGGCGGAGCGTCAGGTGACCGTCGAGGGCAACAGCTTCGCCCTGCCCGCGCCGTTCCATGTGATCGCGACGTCGAATCCGATCGAGTACGAGGGCACGTACGCGCTGCCCGAGGCACAGCTCGACAGGTTCATGGTGCGGCTGTCCGTCGGCTATCCGGCGGCGGAGAGCGAGGCCCGCATCCTGGAGAACCGCGTGAGCAGGCGCCAGGAGGCTGCTCACATCGCTCCGGTCATCGACGCCGCTCAGCTCATCTCCCTGCAGGAGGCCGTCGAGGCCATCCACGTCGACCCGGACATCTCGCGCTACTGCGTCGAGATCGCACGCGCCACCCGGACCGCGGCGAACGTCGAGGTCGGTGCGTCGCCGCGGGGTTCTCTGGGTCTGCTGCTGCTGGGACGAGCGCTCGCGGCTCTGGATGGCCGCGACTTCGTCCGTCCGGACGACATCAAGCGGATCGCCGTGCCCGTGCTGGCGCATCGTCTCACGCTCACACCTCAGGCGTGGGCCCAGGGCGCGTCGGCATCCGATGTGGTGCGCTCGGTCGTCGGACAGGTGGCTGTTCCGCCGACCGTCGGAGTGCTCGGATGACGGACGGACCCGACGCGGGGCGTCGCGGTCCTGTGTTGTCCGTGGCGATCGGAGGCGCTGTCCTGCTCGCCGCGGTCGGCCTTCTCGCAGGAAGACCCGACGTGGTGGCAATGGGGCTTCCTCTGGCCATCTGGAGCGGTTTCGCGATCGCGCGGGGCACATCCGGCGCGGTGACGAAGATCGCGATCGACGCGGTGCCCGGGCGCGATGGCGAGCTGCTCACGTCGATCGCGGTGGACAGCGATGCGGATGCCGTCGAGGTGGTGGTGGTGCAGTCGGAGCGTCGCAGCAGACGCGTGATCGTGCCCGGCGGTGGCTTCACATTCACTGCGCGGAGCAAGGTCCTGCACTCCGGTCCGACGATCCCGGTCCAGGCGGCAGCGAGGGGGTTCTCCTTCGAGGGAGCGGCGCTCTCGTCGACGTCGGACCTCGCCGCCATCAGGCGTCAGGTGGCCCCGCCCCGCCGATCACTCGACGCGCTCCCGCTGCCGCGACGACTGACGGGGTCGCATGGCGCGCACGAGGGGCGTCGGGCGGGTCAGGGCGGTGACTTCCGGGACATCCACCCCTTCGCGCCCGGCGACGAACTCCGCCGCGTGGACTGGCGGGCGACGGCGCGGATGTCCCGTCGGCCAGGCGATCTGATGGTCCGTCGGACCAATACGCTCAGCGACTCGTCGGTCGTGGTCGCCATGGACACGTCTGAGGATCTGGGTGAGGTCGTCGCCTCGTGGGGGAGCGGCGACCGCGAACGCAGCGGCGTGACCTCCCTCGACCTCGCGAGGGAGGCTGCGCGAGCCATCGCCGACTCGGCCATAGGCGAGGGCGACCGCGTCGCACTTCACGTGCTCGTGCACGGCGGCCGGTCGTTGAGGAGCGGCGGCGGCTCGAGGCACCTGGCACGGGTCGTGGCGGCCATCGCCGCGACCGGTCAGGCGAGAGACGACGCGACTTTCCGTCGCACTCCTCCCGTGCCGCACGGCTCGGTGGTCTTCGTGCTGTCGACCTTCTTCGAGGGCGCCGCCGCTCGGACCGCGCTGATGTGGAGGGCCAGCGGCCACAGAGTCGTCGCCGTCGATGTCCTCCCTCCGCTCGACCGTGCTCGGCTCACCCGTGCGCAGCTGATCGGCTTGCGCACCGTGCTCGCAGAGAGGGGGAACGTGTTCGCGGATCTCCACGGCGCCGGAGTCGACGTGCTCTCGTGGGCCTCGGACCCGTCCTCGGCGATGCGTGCGATCGCGAGGGCCAGGCGATGAGAGCGAACGACACGCTACGGACGGGTCCTTCCGTCCCGGGACTCGTCGTGAGGGGCGCGCTCGTCGTCGCCGTCGCCGCGGGTGCTGCCATGCTGTGCCCGTTGCTCGGATGGCAGGTGGCGGCAGTCGTCCTGGCGATCATCGCCGCCGCTCTTCCGCAGACCTTCGCGGCCTGGGGGTCGATCGGATGCCTCGTGATCGGGATGCTGATCTCGGAGCCCGACGTCGGGCGCGCGATGATCGCTGTGCTCGCGGTGCAGGTGATCCATGTCCTCATGTCGCTCTCCCTCGTGATCCCGGCCGGCTCCCGCGTGATCGTGACCGCCCTCCGTCCGAGCCTGGTGAGGCTGATCGTCGTGCAGGCGATCGCCCAGCCGATCACCGTGGCCGTCATGGTGGTCATGCGCATCGACACCCCCGCGTCGCTGCCGACAGTGCCCTGGGCCGCTGTCGCCGGGGCCGGAGCCGTGGTCGCACTCGTCGCGACCCTGCTCACGCGGGCGAACCGCGGTACTCGAGAGCACTGATCGCTTCCCTGTGAGCCCTCACGGAGCCAATGTCGGTGGCCACTCGTAGACTTGATCAGTGCCTATCGTCCCGGTTGCAACCCCAGGAAAACTCAGTGTCCGCGGTGCCCGCGTACACAATCTCAAGAACGTCGACATCGACATCCCACGCGACTCCCTCGTCGTGTTCACCGGCCTGTCCGGATCGGGAAAGTCCAGTCTGGCCTTCGACACGATCTTCGCTGAAGGACAGCGTCGCTACGTCGAGTCGCTGAGCGCCTACGCGCGTCAGTTCCTCGGTCAGGTCGACCGACCGGACGTCGACTTCATCGAGGGCCTCAGCCCTGCGGTGTCGATCGACCAGAAGTCGACCAACCGCAACCCGCGGTCCACGGTCGGAACCATCACCGAGATCTACGACTACATGCGTCTGCTGTGGGCGCGGATCGGGATTCCGCACTGCCCCGAGTGCGGTGCGCGCATCCAACGTCAGACCGTCCAGCAGATCGCCGACCAGCTCATGGAGCTGCCCGAGCGCACCCGCTACCAGATCGTCGCGCCCATCGTCTCGCAGAAGAAGGGCGAGTTCGTCGACCTGTTCCGCGAGCTGGGAGCCAAGGGCTATTCGCGCGCGATCGTCGACGGCGACCTCATCCAGCTCGCCGAGCCGCCCACGCTCAAGAAGAGCTACAAGCATGACATCGCCGTCGTCGTCGACCGCCTCGTCGCGACAGACGACATCCTCGGTCGAGTCACGGACTCGGTCGAGACCGCGCTCGGGCTCGCCGGCGGCGTGGTGCAGATCAACTACGTCGACGCAGAGGGCGACGACGCGTGGCAGTCCTTCTCCGAGAAGCTCGCCTGCCCGAACGGCCACGCGCTCACCCTCACCGAGATCGAACCGCGCACGTTCTCGTTCAACGCGCCCTTCGGTGCCTGTCCGGCCTGCTCGGGTCTCGGCACCCGCATGTCCGTCGACATCGACCTGATGCTCGGCGACGAGGAGCTCTCCATCCGCGAGGGCGCGATCATCCCGTGGACCACCCAGGGCAAGGGGCTCTTCCAGTACTACGAGCGGCTGCTCGAGGGATTGGCCGACGACCTCAACTTCTCTCTCGACACCCCGTGGCAGGATCTGCGCGTCGACGTTCAGGACGCGATCCTGCGCGGCGACAACTACAAGGTCACCGTCAAGTTCAAGAACCGCTATGGGCGCGAGATGCGCTATGCATCGGGGTTCGAAGGCGTCGTGCCGTACATCGAGCGGCAGTACGCCCAGGCCGAGTCCGACACGCAGCGCTCGCGCTGGGGCGAGTACCTCCGCGAGGTCCCCTGCCCGGTGTGCGACGGCAACCGACTCAAGCCCGAGGTGCTCGCGGTGCAGGTGCACGGGCATTCGATCGCCGAGGTGTCGCACCTGAGCCTTGCCGACGCGCGGTCGTTCATGGAGACCCTCACCCTCAGCGATCGTGAGGCGAAGATCGCGGCTCAGGTGCTGCGTGAGATCCGCCTGCGACTCGACTTCCTCCTGCAGGTCGGGCTCTCCTACCTCAACCTCAGCCGGTCCGCCGGGTCGCTCTCCGGTGGAGAAGCGCAGCGCATCCGACTGGCGACGCAGATCGGCTCCGGGCTCACCGGCGTCCTCTACGTCCTCGACGAGCCGTCGATCGGTCTGCACCAGCGTGACAACCGTCGTCTGATCGACACCCTTCTGAAACTTCGCGACCTCGGGAACACGCTCATCGTCGTCGAGCACGACGAAGAGACGATCGAAGCCGCTGACTGGGTCGTCGACATCGGACCGGGTGCCGGCGTGAACGGCGGAGAGGTCGTGCATTCCGGTCCGTATTCGGCTCTGTTGAACGAGCCGAACTCGATGACGGGCGAATACCTCTCGGGTGCGCGCGAGATCCCCACTCCGGCGAAGCGTCGCAAGCTCGACAAGAAGCGCATGCTGAGCGTGGTCGGCGCCCGCGAGAACAACCTCAAGAACGTCAGCGTGAACTTCCCGCTGGGCGTTCTCACGGCGGTGACCGGCGTGTCGGGTTCGGGCAAGTCGTCGCTCGTCAACGACATCCTGTACCAGGTGCTGGCTTCGCGGCTCAACGGCGCCCGCACGGTTCCCGGAAAGCACACGCGTGTGTCAGGGCTCGACAACCTCGACAAGGTCGTGCACGTCGATCAGGCACCGATCGGCCGCACGCCGCGGTCCAACCCGGCCACCTACACCGGCGTGTTCGACCGCATCCGCTCGCTGTTCAGCGAGACCCCCGAGGCGAAGGTCCGTGGCTATCAGCCAGGGCGATTCAGCTTCAACGTCAAGGGCGGCCGCTGCGAGGCGTGCTCGGGCGACGGCACGATCAAGATCGAGATGAACTTCCTGCCCGACGTGTACGTCGACTGCGAGGTCTGCCACGGCAAGCGCTACAACCGCGACACGCTGTCGGTGCACTACAAGGGCAAGAACATCGCCGAGGTCCTCGAGATGCCGATCGCGGAAGCGGCCGAGTTCTTCGAGCCCATTCAGGCGATCCACCGCTACATGAAGACCCTCGTCGACGTCGGGCTCGGGTATGTGCGCCTCGGTCAGTCGGCGACGACTCTCTCCGGCGGCGAGGCTCAGCGCGTCAAGTTGGCCACCGAGCTCCAGCGGCGCAGCAACGGTCGCAGCATCTACGTCCTCGACGAGCCGACCACCGGTCTGCACTTCGAAGACGTGCGCAAGCTCCTCGAGGTACTGAACGGACTCGTCGACAAGGGCAACACGGTGATCGTCATCGAGCACAACCTCGATGTGATCAAGTCCGCGGACTGGGTGATCGACCTCGGGCCCGAGGGCGGCTCGGGCGGCGGCGAGATCCTGGCGACCGGCACTCCCGAGCAGATCGCGCGAGTCGAGGACAGCCACACGGGTCAGTTCCTCGCCGAGATCCTGGGTGAGGGGCGCTCTGCGCGGAAGGCCAGCTGATGGCCGACGTCCTGCCGTACAAGCCGCGGGCTGGTGAGATCCCCACCAACCCCGGCGTGTACCGCTTCCGCGATGCTGATGGACGCGTGCTGTACGTCGGCAAGGCCAAGAACCTGCGCCAGCGACTGTCGAACTACTTCGCTCCGCTGCGCACGCTCCACGAACGCACGCGGCGCATGGTCACCACGGCGTCGTCCGTCGAGTGGACCGTCGTCTCGACGGACGTGGACTCGCTGCAGCTGGAGTACATGTGGATCAAGGAGTTCGATCCGCCCTTCAACGTCCGCTACAAGGACGACAAGTCCTACCCGTTCATGGCCGTGACCCTGGGTGATGAGGCGCCGCGCGTGATCGTGACCAGGAACCGCAAGATTCCCGGTGCCCGCTATTTCGGTCCTTATCCCAAGGTCTGGGCGGTGCACGAGACGATCGACCTGATGGTCAAGGCATTCCCGATCCGCACCTGCAGCGACTCCAGCTACAAACGCGCGATGCAGACCGGCCGGCCGTGCTTTCCCGGGCAGATCGGCAAGTGCGGCGGGCCGTGCTCGATGACGGTGACGATCGAGGAGCACCGTGCCATGGTCGACGACTTCGTCGCCTTCATGGCGGGCGGCGATGAGCGCTTCACCCGAGAGCTGACCAAGCGGATGCTGGCGGCGTCGGCCGCGATGGATTACGAGGCCGCCGCCAGATACCGTGACAAGCTCACCGCGATCGAGGCCGTGCTCGGCAAGAGCGCGCTCGTGCTCGCGACCGACGAGGATGCCGACCTCTTCGGCATCGCGGAGGACGAGCTGGCTGCCGCCGTGCAGCACTTCGTGATCCGCGGCGGGCGCGTCCGCGGTGTTCGCGCGATGACGATCGAGAAGGAGATCGACATCTCGACAGCCGATCTCGTCGACCAGGTGCTGCAGCGCGCGTACGGCGATGCGCAGGATGTGCCCCGGCGGATCATCGTGCCGACCCTTCCCGACGACGCGGCCGAGCTCGAGGTCTGGCTGCGCGAGCGGCGAGGCAAGAAGGTCGAGATCGCCATCGCCCAACGGGGGCAACGCGCTGATCTCATGCGCACGGCGACCCTCAACGCGCAGCAGGCCCTGATCAGGTACAAGACCCGTCGTACGAGCGACTACGTCGCACGAACCCAGGCTCTGACCGATCTGCAGGAGGCGTTGGGGATGTCGGAGGCGCCGCTTCGCATCGAGTGCTTCGACATCTCGCACCTCGGTGGCACGAACGTCGTCGCCTCGATGGTGGTCTTCGAAGACGGACTTCCCCGCAAAGACCAGTACCGGTCGTTCAACATCGCCGAGACCACCGACGATACGGACTCGATGTACCAGGTGCTGCGTCGTCGACTCGCCTACCTCGATCGTCCGGAAGAGATCGATGAGCCCGCATCCGCAGCGGTCCCCGTGGAGGCGGGAGACGAGTCCGAGGACGTCGTCGTGGAGGTCAAGCGCAAACCGCGCTTCGCCTATCCGCCTCAGCTGCTGCTGGTCGACGGTGGACAGCCCCAGGTCGAAGCGGCGGCACGTGCACTGCGAGACGCCGGGCACACCGAGATCGCCGTGTGCGGCATCGCCAAACGGCTCGAGGAGATCTGGCTCCCGGGGGAGGACTTCCCGGTGATCCTGCCGCGCACCAGCGAGTCGCTCTACCTGCTGCAGCGGCTGAGAGACGAGGCCCACCGGTTCGCGATCACGCACCAGCGCAAACGACGCAAGAACGACATCACGTCGATCCTGGCCGAGGTGCCAGGCCTCGGCTCCTCGAGGATCAAGGTCCTCCTGAAGCACTTCGGCTCCGTCACCGCGCTGCGCTCCGCGCCTCTGGAGGCGATCCAGGAGGTGCAGGGGATCGGTCCTGTCCTCGCACAGAACATCCATACGCATCTCTCCACTCGCTAGGCTGGAGCCAGCGGGGGAGAAGGAGTAACCATGACTGACGGGGACAAAGGCGAGTTCCTCATCGTCACGGGCATGTCGGGCGCAGGGCGCACGACGGTAGCCAACGCACTCGAGGACCTCGGCTGGTACGTGGTCGACAACCTGCCGCCGCAGATCCTCCGACCGCTGCTCGACCTCACGGACATGGGCGGTGACGCTCTGCCGAAGGTCGCAGCGGTGGTCGACGTTCGCGGGCGCAACCTCTTCGACGACTTCCCGGGCGTCGCGAGGGCGCTGAGATCGCGTGGTTCCGTCCGCGTGCTGTTCCTGGACGCGTCGGACGATGTGCTCGTGCGTCGGTTCGAGGCGGTTCGCCGACCCCACCCGCTGCAGGGGGACGGCACTCTGCTCGACGGCATCCGCGTCGAGCGCCAGCGACTGGCGCCGATCCGCGAATCGGCCGATCTCGTGGTCGACACCTCCGCACTCAACATCCATCAGCTCGCCACCCAGGTCTCCGACCTCTTCTCGGAAGCGGGCGCAGCGAGGCATCGTGTGACGCTCATGAGCTTCGGTTTCAAGTACGGTCTCCCGACCGACGTCGACCTGGTCGCGGATATGCGCTTCCTCCCGAACCCGTTCTGGAACGAAGAGCTGCGGGGCCTGACCGGTCAGGACGAGTCCGTCAGGGACTACGTGCTGTCACGCGAGGGCGCCGCCGAGTTCCTCGATTCGTATTCGGCGGCACTCACTCCGGTGCTCGAGGGGTATCAGCGCGAGAACAAGAGCCATTCGACCGTCGCGATCGGCTGCACCGGCGGAAAGCACCGCTCCGTGGCCATGGCGGAGGAGCTGGCCCGTCGGCTCGCCTCCGTGCCGGGAGTGGCCGTCAACGTGCGTCACCGGGACCTCGGCAGGGAATAGCAAGAGCCTCCGTCAGAGTAGGCTGGAGGTTTGCGCCGCGATCCGGCGCGTGAGCGTAGAGGAGTGTCGTGGCACTAACGACCGACGTCAAGGCTGAGCTGGTCAGCATCCGTAATGCACCCCCGACGGTGCGTGTCGCGGAGGTCACCTCGATCCTCCGGTTCGCCGGCGGACTGCACTCCATCGCCGGGCGGGTCGCCGTCGAGGCGGAGGTGGATGCCGAGATCCTCGCGCAGCGTGTCGCGCGCGACCTCGCCGAGATCTACGGAGTCCGACCGGAGATCGCACAGGTGCAGTCGAGCACGGCGAATGACGGCGCGCGATGGGCTGTCCGGGTCATCGCCTCGGGGGAGACCCTCGCACGCCAGACCGGTCTGCTCGACCAGCGTCGGCGTCCGGTCCGCGGACTCCCCAACCGTCTCACCACTGGCTCTCGCGCTGAAGTGGCCGGTCTCTGGCGGGGTGCGTTCCTCGCCGCGGGAACGCTGAGCGAACCCGGCCGATCGGCCATGCTCGAGGTCGCCTGCCCGTCATCCGAGGCCGCCATGGCACTCGTGGGCGCGGCGCATCGCCTGGGTGTCGCCGCCAAGGCGCGCGAGGTGAGAGGCATGCCGCGCGTCGTCGTGCGTGAGGGCGAGGCGATCCGCACCATCCTCAGCGAGATGGGTGCTCAGAAGACCGCGGTCGCCTGGGAGGAGATGCGCCAGCGTCGCGAGGTGCGTGCGGGCGTCAACCGTCTCGTCAACTTCGACGATGCCAACCTCCGTCGCTCCGCGCAGGCCGCCGTCGCCGCCTGCGCGCGCGTCGAGCGGGCCCTGGAGATCCTCGCCGACGAGGTGCCCGACCACCTCAAGGTCGCGGGCGAGCTGCGTCTCGCGCACCGCGACGCGAGCCTCGACGAGCTGGGTCACCACGCTGATCCGCCCATGACCAAGGACGCCGTCGCCGGCCGCATCCGCCGTCTTCTGGCGATGGCGGACAAGCGTGCCCAGCAGGAGGGCATCCCGGGAACGGAAGCAGCCGTGCCCGCGGGTCTCGACGTCTGACCACAGCGAACGACATCAGCGAGGCGATCCCTGTCAAGGGGTCGCCTCGCTTCGTCATATGGGGGAAGGATCAGGGTCGGCGACGCGTTGTCGTCACTAGGATGAGTTACGTCCGCTCTACGTCGCACATCGGCGGCGCAGAGGATCGGCAAGCGCCGCGGCGCGGCGCGGATTGGATGAAAGCGACATGGCGACCTACACGCTCCCCGACCTTCCCTACGACTTCGCAGCCCTCGAGCCGCACATCAGCGGCAAGATCATGGAGCTGCACCATGACAAGCACCACGCGACCTACGTCGCCGGCGCCAACACCGCCCTCGAGCAGCTCGCCGAGGCGCGCGACAGCGGCAACCTGGCGAACGTCAACAAGCTCGAGAAGGACCTCGCGTTCAACCTCGGCGGTCACGTCAACCACTCCATCTTCTGGACCAACCTCTCGCCGACCGGCGGCGGACAGCCCGAGGGCGAGCTCAAGGCAGCCATCGACGAGTTCTTCGGTTCCTTCGAGAAGTTCCAGGCGCACTTCACCGCGAACGCCCTCGGAATCCAGGGCTCCGGATGGTCCGTCCTCAGCTGGGACTCGATCGGCCAGCGCCTGATCATCCAGCAGCTGTTCGACCAGCAGTCGAACACGGCACAGGGCACCGTGCCGCTGTTCCAGCTCGACATGTGGGAGCACGCCTTCTACCTCGACTACCTCAACGTCAAGGCCGACTACGTGAAGGCCGCGTGGAACATCGCCAACTGGGAGAACGTCGCCCAGCGCTTCGAGGTCGCCCGCGAGAAGACGAACGGCCTGCTGGTACTGTCGTAATCGGGTCGCGTCCCGACGGGCCAAGTCTCGTCGGGACGCCATCTCAGCCAAAAACCCCCGCGCACCGCGCACGCACGATTGCTGCGCACAGCGCACGAGAAACAGGGAGACCTGAGTGTCTGTCAAGATCGGTATCAACGGCTTCGGCCGTATCGGACGCAACTACTTCCGCGCGGCTCTCGCGCAGGGAGCGGACATCGAGATCGTCGCTGTCAACGACCTCACCGACAACAAGACCCTTGCCCACCTTCTGAAGTACGACTCCGTGGGCGGCGTCCTCGATGCTGACATCAGCTACGACGACGAGAGCATCACGGTCAACGGCAAGGCCATCAAGGCGTTCGCCGAGCGCGACCCCGCCGGCCTCCCGTGGGGCGAGCTGGGCGTCGACATCGTCATCGAGTCGACCGGCTTCTTCACCAAGGCCGAGCTGGCCAAGAAGCACATCGAGGCAGGGGCCAAGAAGGTCCTCATCTCGGCTCCCGGCACCGGCGTCGACGGCACGTTCGTCATGGGCGTGAACGAGGACACGTACAACCCGGAGACGGATCACATCATCTCCAACGCCTCCTGCACGACCAACTGCCTCGCCCCGCTGGCCCAGGTCTTCAACGACGCCTTCGGCATCGACCGTGGCTTCATGATGACGGCTCACGCCTACACGGCAGACCAGAACCTGCAGGACGGTCCGCACAGCGACCTGCGTCGTGCACGCGCCGCAGCGATCAACATCACCCCGGCGTCGACCGGTGCCGCGAAGGCGATCGGCGAGGTTCTGCCCGAGCTCCAGGGCAAGCTGAGCGGCTCGTCGTACCGCGTTCCGGTTCCCACCGGCTCGATCGTCGACCTCACGCTGATCACCGACCGCGAGAACCTCACGGTCGAAGAGGTCAACGAGGCGTACAAGAAGGCTGCTGCCGACGGACGCCTCGCCGGTTTCCTGCAGTACAACGAAGACCAGATCGTCTCGAGCGACATCGTGCACAACCCGCACTCGTCGATCTTCGACGCCACGCTGACCAACGTCAGCGGCAACCTGGTCAAGGTCTCCAGCTGGTACGACAACGAGTGGGGCTACTCCAACCGTCTCGTCGACCTGACCGAGTACGTGGCAGAGCGTCTCTGAGACACCTCCCATGACTCTGCGCACCCTGGATTCACTGGGTTCGCTCGAGGGCAAGCGCGTCATCGTCCGTTGTGATCTCAACGTCCCCCTGCGGGATGGGATCATCACGGACGATGGCCGTGTCCGCGCCTCGTTGCCTACCCTCAACGCACTGATCAACGCGGGCGCCCGCGTCATCGTGTGCTCGCACCTCGGCCGCCCCGACGGTGCGCCCGACCCGCAGTACAGTCTCGCGCCGGTCGCCCAGCGGCTGTCCGAGCTGCTCGGCAAGCCGGTGGCGTTCGCTCGCGACACCGTCGGCGAGTCGGCGCAGGAGGCCGTGGCCTCGCTCGAGGACGGCGGCATCGTCGTCATCGAGAACCTGCGGTTCAACCCGGGGGAGACCTCGAAGGACGACGCCGAGCGCGGCGCCTTCGCGGCTCAGCTGGCAGAGCTCGGAGACGTCCTCGTCTCCGACGGCTTCGGTGTCGTGCACCGCAAGCAGGCGAGCGTCTACGACCTCGCCGAGCTGCTGCCGTCGGCCGCCGGTCTACTCATCGCAGCCGAGCTGGACGTGCTCGACCGTCTCACCGAGAACCCCGAGCGCCCGTACGCGGTCGTCCTCGGCGGGTCGAAGGTCAGCGACAAGCTCGGAGTCATCTCGCACCTGCTGCCGCGCGTGGATCGCATCCTCGTGGGCGGCGGTATGCTGTTCACCTTCCTGAAGGCGCAGGGTCACGCGGTGGCGTCCAGCCTCCTCGAAGAGGACCAGCTCGAGACGGTCCGCGGCTACATCGCCGAGGCCGAGAAGCGCGGTGTGGAGCTGGTGCTCCCGACCGATGTCGTCGTCGCATCCTCGTTCTCCGCTGATGCGGAGCACGAGGTCACCGCTGCCGACGCCATCGAGAGCACCGCGTTCGGCTCCTCGGGCATCGGCCTGGACGTCGGCCCGGAGACGGCAGCGCGGTTCGCGGAGGTCATCCGTGGGTCGAAGACGGTGTTCTGGAACGGCCCGATGGGCGTGTTCGAGTTCCCAGCCTTCGCCGGCGGCACCAAGGCCGTTGCGCAGGCGCTCACCGAGGTCGACGGCCTCAGCGTCGTCGGCGGCGGGGACTCGGCCGCGGCCGTGCGTCAGCTCGGTTTCACCGACGACCAGTTCGGTCACATCTCGACCGGCGGCGGCGCAAGCCTCGAGTTCCTCGAGGGCAAGAAACTACCCGGCCTGGAGGTGCTCGGATGGGTGTGAACACCCGTACCCCGCTGATCGCGGGAAACTGGAAGATGAATCTCGACCACCTGCAGGCGGTCGCCTTCGTGCAGAAGCTGCACTGGACGCTCAAGGATGCCAAGCACGAGGACGGCTCGGTCGAGGTTGCGGTCTTCCCGCCCTTCACCGACATCCGCAGCGTGCAGACGCTCATCGACGCCGACAAGATCCCGTTCGCCCTCGGCGCGCAGGACCTCTCGGCTCACGACTCCGGCGCCTACACCGGCGAGATCTCGGGAGCCTTCCTGGCGAAGCTGGATGCGAAGTACGTGATCATCGGTCACTCGGAGCGCCGTGAATACCACGCGGAGTCCGATGACGTCGTCGCGGCCAAGACGAAGGCCGCGCTGAAGCACGGTCTGTCGCCCGTCATCTGCGTCGGGGAGACGGCTGAGGATCTCGAGAAGTTCGGGGCCAGCGCGGTGCCCGCGGGGCAGCTGGAGGCCGCTCTGCAGGGTCTGTCGAAGGATGCGGACATCGTCGTGGCGTACGAGCCGGTCTGGGCCATCGGCTCCGGACAGGCGGCGACGCCGCAGCAGGCGCAGGATGTCTGCGCTGCGCTGCGCACGGTGATCGCCAAGGTTCTCGGCGACGACGCTGCGGCGCGCACCCGGATCCTGTACGGCGGATCGGTCAAGGCGGCCAACATCGCCAGCTTCATGCGCGAGCCTGATGTCGATGGCGCACTCGTCGGAGGCGCGAGCCTCGTGGTCGACGAGTTCGCCGCGATCATCCGCTTCGAGAAGCACGTCGGCGTGTGAGTGTGGCGGGGCTCCGGCCCCGCCGCACCGTATACTTGACCGTTACCGGGGCAATCCTGCCCCAGCGAAAGGCTCTTCCTCGTGGAAATTCTCGAGTTCGTCCTGCAGGTGGTGCTGGGCATAACCAGCGTCCTGCTGACTCTCCTCATCCTCCTCCACAAGGGTCGCGGTGGCGGCCTCTCCGACATGTTCGGTGGAGGCATGACGTCAGCTGTCGGCTCGTCGGGTCTCGCTGAGCGCAATCTCAATCGCTTCACGGTCATCCTCGCTCTGGCGTGGTTCGTGTCGATCGTGGCGCTCGGTCTCATCACGAAGTTCGAGGTGATCTGATGGCTACCGGCGGCAACGCGATCCGAGGGACCCGAGTGGGTTCCGGCCCCATGGGCGAGCAGGACCACGGCTACCACGCCGACCGCATCGCGGTCTCGTACTGGGACGGTCTCGGCAACGAGACGGTCCGCTACTTCGCCGCGGGGCTCCCTGAAGAGGAGATCCCCGAGACGATCGACCACCCGCAGTCCGGTCTTCCGGCGGGTCGCGACAAGGCCAACCCGCCTGCCCTCGCGAAGCCGGAGCCCTACAAGACGCATCTCGCGTATGTGAAGGAGCGTCGCACCGACGCAGAAGCCGTCCAGCTTCTCGAAGATGCGCTCACCCAGCTGCGTGAGCGTCGGGGTCAGTGACCTCGATCTGATCTCCTGACAGAAGCCGCCGCGATCCGATCGCGGCGGCTTCTCTCGTACCAGGCGGACGTGCTCACCGGCACCCGTACGCGGCGTCGATGTAGGACTGAGGTGGGTAGCCGTACGCCCAGACGCCGTTGGCATCGTCGGTGAAGCCCATGCTGATCGCCCACGCCGTGGCCCACTTCTCGATGCTGTCCTGCGTCGACGAGTCGTACATGTCCTCGCACTTCACGCTGATCGCGTGGCCGACCTCGTGGGCGATGAGAGCCTTGCTCCGGTCCGCCGGCCACTGCTCGGCGACCGAGTTCGACAGCTCGATGGCGGCGCGGTCGGGATCGTCCCACCACCAGGTCGTGAGGCCTCCCATGCTGCCGTTGGAACCGGCGTTGTTGACGATCTGGTTCCAGTCGAACTCGAGCAGCACCCCGGGTGCGAGCGACCGGGCGAACGCCTCGATCTCGAGGCGATCGCCCTGCAGCGGTCCCGCCTTCTCGGCGAGTTCGGCCTGTTCGGTCGCCACGACCTGTCCTGCGGCGTCCTGCATGGACACCAGTGATTCGACCGCCGTCACATCGAGGAGCATGGTGTCGGGTACTCGCGACGCCGCATCGCGCAGGGCGATGACGGCGTCGTTCTTGGCCGAGAGGTGTGCCGACTCGAAAGCCGGGGCTGCGTCGGCCGCCGAGCGCAGGAGGGCCACGCCGGCCTCGGTCACTTCGGCACTGGCGGCGGTCATCGCAGGTGTCGCCGCGTCGAGGTCGGCAGCCAGGTCGTCCAGGTCGCCGGCGTCGACGGCGAGCTGATCGGATGCTGCGAAGAGCTCCCAGAACGCCGACGGCTTGGAATCCGCCGAAGGCAGCGGTTCGGTGAGCAGTTCCTTCGCCGGGCCGGCTGCTTCATCGGCATCCGTCGACGCCGTCGTGAGCGCGTCCCTCGCGGAGGGCACGGTGAGCACGCCGGTATCGGCCGTCTTCAGCAGATCAGCGACATCGGTGACGGATGTGAGCGTGTCGAGCTCCTGCTGGACCGTCGTCGCGCTGTCGCGAGCCGAGGCCGCTGCTGCGTCGAACTCGGCGCGTGCCCCGTCGTATCCGAGGCTTGCGGTGACCTGGAGCACGCCGACGGCCGCCGCGACCAGGACTCCCGCAGCGCCCAGCATGAACCCGATGCGCCGTCCTCGGCGCTTCGGCGCTGCGTCGTCGGTGCTGGCGAAGTGCGGGGGAGTGCGTGGCCTCCGGCGGGGGAGGTGGCCACGTCGACGGATGCAGTCATGCGGGGGGACCTCCGTGGGGAACCGGCTCATGATGACTCTAATCAGTGAGCCGTCCGGTGCGAGAACCCCCGGGGACGAGAAAGGCCCCCGCATCGCGGGGGCCTTTCTCGAGTGGAGGGGCTGACGAGAATCGAACTCGCATCATCTGTTTGGAAGACAGAGGCTTTACCACTAAGCTACAGCCCCGTTGCCAGCTGCCTCCGGGAGGACTGTGCCGACTCATCGATCATAGCGGACTGACGGAGGTGCTCGTGTCCGTTAGACTCGGTGGGGCTGAATCTGCATGCGGATTCCCCGGGGCGTAGCTCAGTTTGGTAGAGCGCCCGCTTTGGGAGCGGGAGGTCGCAGGTTCAACTCCTGTCGCCCCGACATGGCTTCAACGGCCTGACAGCCGCGATTCAGCGCGGAAATCACAAGGAGAGCACACCAGAATGGCGAACAGCACCGTCGAGAAGCTGACCCCGACCCGGGTCAAGCTCAGCATCACGGTCACCCCTGACGACCTCAAGCCCAGCATCGCGCACGCCTACGAGCACATCGCTCAGGACGTCCAGATCCCCGGCTTCCGCAAGGGCAAGGTCCCCGCTCCGATCATCGACCAGCGCATCGGTCGTGGCGCGGTCATCGAGCACGCGGTCAACGAGGGCCTCGACAAGTTCTTCCGCGACGCGACCGTCGAGCACAAGCTCCGCGTCGTCGGACGTCCGGCCGCCGACATCACCCAGTGGCCGAACGAGAAGGACTTCTCGGGCGACCTCCTGGTCGACATCGAGGTGGACGTGCGTCCCGAGATCGAGGTCCCGGCATTCGACGGCATCACCCTGACGGTCGACGCCGTCGAGGCCGACGACGCCGCGCTCGACGCAGAGCTCGAGAACCTGCGCGCGCGCTTCGGAACGCTCGTTCCCGTCGACCGTCCCGCCGCGAAGGGCGACTTCGTCGAGCTCGACCTGGTCGCCACGATCGACGGTGCGGAGATCGACCGCGCCGAGGGCGTCTCCTACGAGGTCGGCTCGGGCGAGCTGCTCGAGGGCATCGACGACGCGATCGAATCCCTCACCGCAGGTGAGGACACCACGTTCCGCTCTGCGCTCGTGGGCGGCGACCACGCCGGCTCCGAGGCTGAGGTCTCCGTCACCGTCAAGGCGGTCAAGGAGCGCGAGCTCCCCGAGGCCGACGACGACTTCGCGCAGATCGCCAGCGAGTTCGACACGATCGCCGAGCTCCGCGCGAGCCTCGCCGAGCGCGTCTCGCAGCAGGGCGTCTTCACGCAGGGGTCCGCGGCTCGCGACAAGCTCGTCGAGACGCTGCTCGAGCAGATCGACATCCCCGTGCCGCCGAAGCTCATCGAGGACGAGGTGCACAACCACCTCGAGGGTGAGAACCGCCTCGAGGACGACGTGCACCGCGCCGAGGTCACCGAGGCCAGTGAGAAGCAGTTCCGCACGCAGGTTCTGCTCGACACGATCGCCGAGCAGGCTGACGTGCAGGTCTCGCAGGAGGAGCTCTCGCAGTACCTCATCCAGTCCGCCTCGCAGTACGGCATGGCTCCCCAGGAGTTCGTCGAGGCTCTGCAGTCGTCGAACCAGCTTCCGGCGCTCGTCGGAGAGGTTGCCCGCAACAAGGCCCTCGCGATCGCCCTGGGCAAGGTCAAGGTCGTCGACACGAACGGCAAGCCCGTCGATCTGTCCGACTTCGTCGTGACCGACGACGAGGCCGAGTCCGAGACGACTGCCGACGAGAAGCCGGCCAAGAAGGCTCCCGCGAAGAAGGCTGCCGCGAAGAAGGCCGACGACGCTGACGCCGCTGAGAAGCCGGCCGCGAAGAAGCCCGCTGCGAAGAAGGCGCCCGCGAAGAAGGCCGACGACGCGGAGGCCGCTGAGAAGCCGGCCGCGAAGAAGCCCGCAGCCAAGAAGGCTCCGGCCAAGAAGGCTGCCGACAAGGCGGAGTGATCGGACACGATCTCATGAGGGGCGGATGCTGCGGCATCCGCCCCTTTCGCGTCAGCGGGGAGAGCAGATGAACGAGGAGACCATGAAGACCTGGGACGAACGCATCGACGAGGTGTGGGACGACGCGTCCGGCGAAGAGGTCGGAGACCAGACGATCGCCCGGATCGACGCGCTGGCCGCCGAGCGCGGCGTCGATGACGCCCGCGCGGAGTTCGAGCGCGCCGGGGCACGTGATTCGGCCGGCCGCCCCGCCGAGGCAGTCGAACTCTACCGGCGTGCGCTCGCACTGGGTCTCGACGACGAGCACCGCCCGCAGTGCGTGATCCAGCTGGCGAGTTCACTGCGCAATCTGGGCGAGTACGACGATGCCCTCGCCGTCATCCGTGCGGAGGAGGAGCTCTCGGCGGACGGCCCCTACCGGGATGCCGTGGCGACGGTCCACTCGCTGATCCTGGCGAGTTCCGGACGCCCGGCGCGGGGCCTGTCGGTCGCTCTCCTCGCACTCGTGCCGCACCTGCCGCGGTACCACCGCTCGATGACCGCGTACGCACACGAGATCGCGGAACTCGACGCCTGATATGCCGACGGCGAACACGGCCTGAGCGCTGCGTTGTCGCCGGTAGATTCGAATCACTGAAACACGGAATCAGGAGCTGACATGGCTGCAGAACCCCTCCTCGCTACGAGCGTCTTCGACCGACTGTTGAAAGACCGCATCATCTGGCTGGGATCGGAGGTGCGCGACGACAATGCGAACGAGATCTGCGCGAAGATCCTCCTTCTCGCCGCAGAGGACTCCGAGAAGGACATCTACCTCTACATCAACTCGCCCGGTGGATCGATCACCGCGGGCATGGCGATCTACGACACGATGCAGTTCGTCCCGAACGACATCGTCACCGTGGGCATCGGCATGGCCGCATCGATGGGTCAGCTGCTGCTGACCGCGGGCACGAAGGGCAAGCGCTACATCACGCCCAACGCCCGCGTGCTGCTGCACCAGCCGCACGGTGGCTTCGGCGGAACGTCGAGCGACATCCAGACGCAGGCGCAGCTGATCACCTCGATGAAGAACCGCCTCGCCGAGATCACCGCGGCGCAGACCGGCAAGTCGGTCGAGCAGATCAACGAAGACGGTGACCGCGACCGCTGGTTCACCGCCGACGAGGCGCTCGAGTACGGCTTCGTCGATCACATCCGCGACTCGGCCACCGACGTCATCGGTGGCGGCGGAACCGACCAGGACATCAAGTAACGGAAAGCGAAAGGACTCTCATGTACGCACCCACCTTCCGCTCTGCCGGCGATCTGCCCTCCAGCCGCTACGTGCTTCCTCAGTTCGAGGAGCGCACGGCATACGGCTTCAAGCGCCAGGACCCCTACAACAAGCTGTTCGAAGATCGAGTGATCTTCCTCGGCGTCCAGGTCGACGATGCGTCGGCCGACGACGTGATGGCGCAGCTGCTCGTTCTCGAGAGCCAGGACTCCGAGCGTGACATCACCATGTACATCAACTCGCCCGGTGGTTCGTTCACCGCGATGACGGCGATCTACGACACGATGCAGTACGTCGCGCCGCAGATCCAGACCGTGGTGCTCGGCCAGGCGGCTTCGGCCGCATCGGTGCTGCTCGCAGGCGGTCACCCCGGCAAGCGCCTGGCTCTGCCCAACGCCCGTGTGCTCATGCACCAGCCGGCGATGGGCGAGGCGGGGCACGGCCAGGCATCCGACATCGAGATCCAGGCGGCAGAGATCCTGCGCATGCGCACCTGGCTCGAGGAGACCATGGCTCGTCACACGGGCAAGTCCGTCGAGCAGGTCAACCGCGACATCGACCGTGACAAGATCCTGTCCGCCGCTGAGGCGCTGGACTACGGCATCGTCGACCAGGTGCTCACCTCGCGCAAGCGCATGTGATCGCATCTCCATGGTGAGAGGACGTCGGCCCTTCAGGGTCGGCGTCCTTTCGTCGTCTCCGGCGAATGTGCGACCACTGGAAGCGTGATTGCTCATACGAGCATCAGGGTGCGCGAACGGTGCCGCGGACGTATGCTGGAGACGGAAGGAGGATGCCATGGAAGAAGAACTGATCATGGTCCGCGTCGCCGAGCTGTACTACGACGAGGACAAGACGCAGGACGAGATCGGCGCCCTCCTCAAGCTGTCCCGCTGGAAGGTGGGGCGCCTTCTCACACAGGCCAGAGAGCGTGGCATCGTCCGCATCGAGATCGTGCACCCGCGTGCGCGCCGACTCGGACTCGAGCGCCAGCTCGTCGAACGGCACGGCCTCACGGCTGCCGTCGTCGTTCCCTCCCCGGACGGCGATGACGGGACCCTCGAGCGGGTCGCCCAGGCCGCGGCCGACTACCTCACCGCGATGCGGCCGGTGCCCCGCACGCTCGGCGTCAGCTGGGGGCGTACGTTGCGCGCCGTCGCAGAGTCGCTGCCCGAAGGATGGGCGACCGGCGTCACCGTCGTGCAGCTCAACGGGGGAGTGAGCCTCAACCGCCGTTCCGGCGGAGCCGCGGGCCTCGCCGTCACCATCGCCCAGCGTGCATCCGGACACGTGTCCCTCCTGCCGAGCCCGGCGATCCTCGAACGCGTCGAGACCAAGCAGGCGATCGAAGCCGACCGCACCGTCGCGGCCGTCCTCGTCGAAGCGGCCGAAGCGCAGGCGTTCCTGTTCACCGCGGGGCCCTGCGATGCGACCTCCGCGCATGTCGAGAACGGCTACCTCTCGGCATCCGATGTCGAAGAGCTCGCGCGCCGTGGTGCCGTGGGCGACGTCCTCGGGCGGTACATCGACGCCGACGGCAACATCGTCGACCCGCAGCTCGACGCCCGGACGGTCGGAGTCGACCTCGGGCGCCTGCGCGCCGCGAAGCGCTCGATCTTCGTCACCGCCGGTGACGCCAAGCATGACATCGCGCGCACAGTCGTGACCAGCGGCCTGTGCAGCGTTCTGGTGACAGATGAGACCACAGCACGAGCATTGTTGGAGGAACGATGACGACCCAAGAACTCAGCCGCAGATCGGCGGTGGACGTTCTCGGCGGTGAGCCGGATGACGCCACGCTCCGCCGGTTCCTGCACGGACTCCCGGGGGTCGACGCCGTCGGCCTGGAGCAGCGCGCGGCCGCACTCGGCACGCGTTCGATCAAGACCACGTCGAAGGCCTGGGCACTCGACACGATCATCAAGCTGATCGACCTCACCACCCTCGAAGGCTCCGACACGCCGGGCAAGGTGCGCTCGTTGGTCGCCAAGGCGAAGAATCCGGATGCCGCCGACCCGACGACCCCCCGGGTCGCCGCCGTCTGCGTGTACGGCGACATGGTCGGCGACGCGGTCGAGGCGCTCGGAGCTCTGCACGGCGATCCGGACGACGGACTCATCTCGGTCGCCGCGGTCGCCACCGCGTTCCCCAGCGGACGTTCTTCGCTGGCCATCAAGCTGGCCGACACCGCCGAAGCGGTCGCGGCCGGCGCCGACGAGATCGACATGGTCATCGACCGAGGAGCGTTCCTCTCGGGCCGATACGGACTCGTGTACGACCAGATCGCCCAGGTGAAAGAGGCATGTCGTCGTGCCGACGGTTCATACGCCTCGCTCAAGGTGATCCTCGAGACCGGCGAGCTCAACACCTACGACAACATCAAGCGCGCATCGTGGCTCGGCATCCTCGCCGGGGGCGACTTCATCAAGACCTCCACCGGGAAGGTGCAGCCGGCGGCGACGCTGCCGACGACGCTGCTCATGCTCGAGACAGTGCGCGACTGGCACCGGGGTACGGGAGAGCGCATCGGCGTCAAGCCCGCCGGCGGGATCCGCGCGTCGAAGGATGCGGTGAAGTACCTCGTGACGGTCGCCGAGACCGTGGGGGAGGAATGGCTCCAGCCGCACCTGTTCCGCTTCGGCGCCTCGAGCCTGCTGAACGACGTGCTGCTGCAGCGCCAGAAGCTCACCACCGGCCACTACTCCGGCCCCGACTACGTCACGATCGACTAGGAGCCCGCATATGTCATTCCTGGAATACGCTCCGGCACCGGAGTCGAAAGCAGTACTCAACCTCAAGGACAGCTACGGACTGTTCATCGACGGCGAGTTCGTCGACGGATCGGGCTCGAGCTTCGCGACGATCTCGCCGGCTGACGAGAGCCACATCGCCGAGATCGCCTCGGCGAGCGACGCGGACGTCGACCGGGCGGTCGCCGCCGCGCGTCGCGCCTACGAGAAGACCTGGTCGAAGATGAGCGGCCGCGATCGCGGCAAGTACCTCTTCCGCATCGCACGTCTCGTGCAGGAGCGGGCTCGCGAGCTCGCGGTCGCCGAGAGCCTCGACAACGGGAAGCCGATCAAGGAGAGCCGCGATGTCGACGTGCCTCTCGTCGCCTCCTGGTTCTTCTACTACGCGGGGTGGGCTGACAAGCTCGACTACGCCGGACTCGGCGCCAACCCGCGTGCGCTCGGCGTGGCCGGGCAGATCATCCCCTGGAACTTCCCGCTGCTGATGCTCGCGTGGAAGCTCGCTCCTGCTCTGGCGGCAGGCAACACCGTGGTGCTCAAGCCTGCGGAGACCACGCCGCTGACGGCGCTGATCTTCGCAGAGATCCTGCAGCAGGCGGATCTGCCGGCCGGTGTCGTCAACATCATCACGGGTGCCGGTTCCACGGGGGCCACGCTCGTGCGTCACCCCGACGTCGACAAGGTCGCCTTCACGGGTTCGACCGGTGTCGGCCGCGACATCGCACGGGCCGTCGCGGGGACCGACAAGAAGGTCACGCTCGAGCTCGGCGGCAAGGCCGCCAACATCGTGTTCGATGACGCGCCGATCGACCAGGCCGTCGAGGGCATCGTGAACGGCATCTTCTTCAATCAGGGGCATGTGTGCTGCGCCGGAAGCCGACTGCTCGTGCAGGAGTCGATCCATGACGAGGTCATCGATCGCCTGAAGAGCCGCCTGTCGACGCTGCGCCTCGGCGACCCGCTCGACAAGAACACCGACATCGGCGCGATCAACTCGGCGGCACAGCTCGCCCGCATCCGTGAGCTGAGCGACATCGGCGAGGCCGAGGGCGCAGAGCGCTGGACCGCGGACTGCGCGATCCCCGACAAGGGGTTCTGGTTCGCTCCGACGATCTTCACCGGTGTCGAGGCGTCACATCGCATCGCCCGCGACGAGGTCTTCGGGCCCGTCCTGTCGGTGCTGACGTTCCGTACGCCGGCCGAGGCGATCGCCAAGGCGAACAACACGCCGTACGGCCTCTCCGCCGGCATCTGGTCGGACAAGGGCTCGCGCATCCTCGCGGTCGCCGACCGTCTGCGTGCCGGTGTCATCTGGGCGAACACGTTCAACCGATTCGACCCGTCGAGTCCGTTCGGCGGCTACAAGGAGTCCGGATACGGCCGTGAAGGCGGACGTCAGGGTCTCACCGCATACCTGAAGGGGGCCTCCGCATGAGCAAGCGATTGACCGTTCCGAAGACTTACAAGCTGGCGATCGGCGGCGCCTTCCCGCGCAGCGAGTCCGGCCGCACCTACGAGGTGCTGTCGGCGAAGGGGGCATTCCTCGCGAACGCCGCCCAGGGCTCGCGCAAGGACGCACGGGACGCCGTCGTGGCCGCACGTGCCGCCGTGAAGGGGTGGTCCGGCGCCACCGCATACAACCGCGGGCAGGTGCTGTACCGGGTCGCCGAGGTCCTCGAGGGTCGCCGCGCGCAGTTCATCGACGAGATCGCCGCGCAGGAGGGCGTCTCCACGTCCGCCGCCGCCGCGCAGGTCGACGAGGCGATCGACCTCTGGGTCTGGTACGCCGGCTGGTGCGACAAGTACGCGCAGGTCGCGGGCAACGCGAACCCGGTCTCGGGTCCGTACTTCAACATCTCGGTGCCGGAGCCGACCGGCGTGGTCGCGATCGTCGCACCGCAGGACTCCGCGCTGCTCGGTCTTGTCTCGGTCGTGGCTCCTGCGCTCGTCGCAGGCAACACGGTCGTCGTGATCGCGAGCGAGCGGTTCCCGCTGTCGGCCATCAGCCTCGCTGAGGTGCTCGCCACGAGCGATGTGCCCGGGGGCGTCGTCAACGTGCTCACCGGGTCTCCCGCCGAGATGGCGCCCTGGCTCGCCTCGCACCAGGACGTCAATGCGCTCGATCTGGCCGGTGCCGGCGATCTCGAGTGGATCGACATGCAGATCGCCGCCGCCGAGACGCTCAAGCGCGTGCTGACTCCCGGCGCGGTCACCGCGTCTCCGGAGCGCATCGGCGCCTTCACCGAGGTCAAGACCGTCTGGCACACCAAGAGCCTCGTCTGACGTTCGAGCATCACGAAGCCCGTCTCCCCGCACCGAGGAGGCGGGCTTCGTCGTGCAGACGCGGACGGGCGATACGGACTCGAGATGTACGACGCCGCGCCAATGCGTCCCGGTGTCGGATGCAGCGGTTAGGCTCAGTAGACGATCTCAGGATCCCCCCTAGGAGGACGCGCATGGCCCGTATCGGCGAAAGCGCTGACCTGTTCAAGTGCTCATTCTGCGGAAAGAGCCAGAAGCAGGTGCAGCAGCTCATCGCAGGACCCGGTGTGTACATCTGCGACGAGTGCGTCGAGCTGTGCAACGAGATCATCGAGGAGCGGATGGCCGAGTCCTCCGCCGACGGCACGGCGGACTTCGAACTCCCCAAGCCGCGCGAGATCTTCTCTTTCCTCGAGGAGTACGTCGTCGGACAGGAGCCAGCCAAGAAGGCACTGGCCGTCGCGGTGTACAACCACTACAAGCGGATCCGCGCGCACGGCACCCTCCAGACGGCCGAGCAGAAGGCCGAGAGCGTCGAGATCGCGAAGAGCAACATCCTGCTCATCGGGCCGACCGGATGCGGCAAGACCTACCTCGCCCAGACCCTCGCGAAGAAGCTCAACGTGCCGTTCGCTGTCGCGGACGCCACGGCGCTCACCGAGGCCGGCTACGTCGGCGAGGATGTCGAGAACATCCTGCTCAAGCTCATCCAGGCGGCGGACTACGACGTCAAGCGCGCAGAGCAGGGCATCATCTACATCGACGAGGTCGACAAGATCGCCCGCAAGGCGGAGAACCCCTCGATCACCCGCGATGTCTCAGGTGAGGGCGTCCAGCAGGCCCTGCTGAAGATCATCGAGGGAACGGTCGCATCGGTGCCCCCGCAGGGTGGGCGCAAGCACCCGCACCAGGAGTTCCTCCAGATCGACACATCCAACGTGCTGTTCATCGTCGCTGGCGCGTTCGCGGGCCTCGAGGACATCGTGTCGGCACGCGTCGGCAAGTACGGAATCGGCTTCGGTGCTCCGCTGCACGACAAGGGCAAGGACCTCGACCTGTTCAGCGAGGTGCTTCCGGAGGACCTGCACAAGTTCGGTCTGATCCCCGAGTTCATCGGTCGTCTTCCGGTCGTGACATCGGTGTCTCCGCTCGACCAGGATGCGCTCATCGACATCCTCACGGGTCCGCGCAACGCACTCGTCAAGCAGTACCAGCGCATGTTCGAACTCGACGGCGTTCAGCTCGAATTCGAAGAGGGCGCGCTCCGTTCGATCGCCGACCTCGCCGTCGAGCGCAAGACCGGCGCTCGCGGACTGCGGGCCATCCTCGAAGACGTGCTCGGTCCGATCATGTTCGAGATCCCCTCGGCCGAAGACGTCGCCAAGGTCATCGTCACCCAGGCGGCCGTCGACGAGGGCGCTCCGCCGACGATCGTGATGGAGCGCAAGCGCAAGAGCGCGTGAGTTCCGCTCCCTCGCCCTGGCGGGTGGTCGACAGCAAGCTGGTGCATGCAGACCGCTGGATCCGCGTGCGCGCGGATGACTGCGTCGACGAGCGAGGACACTCGATCGCTCCGTACTACGTGCTCGAATACGGCGACTGGATCTCGGTGCTCGCCGTCGATCGGGATGGCCACGCGATCGTCGTCGACGAGTATCGCCATGGTGCAGGAATCGTCGCGGTCGGGACGATCGGTGGCGGTCTGGAGGCCGGCGAGTCACCGGAAGCGGCCGCCATCCGCGAGCTGCGCGAGGAGACCGGGTACGAGCCCGACGAGATGATCGACCTCGGTCCCACCTGGGCCAACTTCGGCAGCCACACCAACCGGGTGCATCACTTCCTCGCGCGGGGCTGCGTGCGAGTCACCGAGCAGTCGCTCGATGAGAGCGAGGCGATCGCCGTGCACGTCGTGTCTCTCGACGGCCTCGGCGATCACCTCGCGCAGAGCTACCACCAGCTCACCTGGTACAAGGCGATGGAGCTGCTCGACCGCTGAGGTCACGCGGCGTGCGACCTGATCACGCCTCGAGTCCGCGCCGCTTCAGGAGCGGTGCGATCTCTGCATCGCGCCCGCGGAAATCGCGGTAGGCGTCGAGCGGATCCTTGGACCCTCCGACGCCGAGGAGACGGAAGCGGAACCGGTCGCCGTTCTCGCGGGTGAGTCCGCCCTTCTCGCGGAACCACTCGACGGTGTCCGCGTCGAGAACCTCACTCCAGATGTAGGAGTAGTAGCCGGCGCTGTATCCGCCCGAGAAGACGTGTGCGAAATAGGTCGACGAGTAGCGGGTCGGCACGGCAGGATCGTCGAGTCCGATGTCGGCGAGGGCGGCGGCCTCGAAGTCGGCCACGTCGAGGATCTCCGTCTGCGTGCTCACGCGATGCCATGCCTGGTCAAGCCAGGCGGCTGCGAGGTATTCGCTCGTGTCGTGGCCCTGGTTGAACGTCTCCGTCGCGCGCAGTCGTTCGACGATCGCGGGGTCGAGCGGCTCTCCCGTCTCATGATGCCGGGCATAGTTGTCGAGGACCTCGGGCCATAGGATCCACATCTCGTTCACCTGACTCGGGAACTCCACGAAGTCGCGGAAGACGTTCGTTCCGGAGAAGTGCGGGTAGGTGACGACGGCGAAAAGGCCATGCAGAGCGTGGCCGAACTCGTGGAAGAGCGTCGTGACCTCGTCGAGGGTGAGCAGCGTGGGCTCTCCCTCTCCGGGGAGCGCCACGTTGAGGTTGTTGACCACCACGGGCAGCGTCCCGCGCAGGCGCGACTGGCTCACGATCGGATTCATCCAGGCGCCACCGCGCTTCGAGTCGCGGGTATAGAGATCGAGCACGTACAGTCCGACCGCGCTCCCGTCCGCGTCCCTCACCTCGAACACACGCGCACCCGGGTGGTAGGCCCGGAGGTCCCGGCGCTCTGCGAACGTCACCCCGTAGAGCTTCGTCGCAGCGAAGAACACGCCGTCCTTCAGGACCCGCTCGGCCTCGAACCACGGACGGAGCGCGCTCGTGTCGATCGCGTATCGGGCGGTCCGCACCTTCTCCGTGTAGAAAGCCCAGTCGTGCGCCTCGACCGCGAAGGGCGTCGCCTCGGTCTCGTCGACGATCGCCTGCAGGGCTTCCTTCTCGGCTCGCGCGTTGCGCGCAGATGGCGCCGCGAGATCGCGCAGCATCCGCTCGACCGCGTCCGGCGTGCCGGCCGTCTCATCTGCCGTCACGTACGCGGCGTGCGAGGCATAGCCGAGCAGTGCCGCGCGCTCGGCGCGGAGGCGCACGATCTCGGCGAGCACGGGACGATTGTCGTTCCCGTTGTTACGCGACGCGCGCGACTGCGAGGCCGCCAGGATGCGGCGACGCGACTCGCGATCGCGGAGCTGCGCCAGGTACGGATGCCCGGTGAACAGCGGGAGGGAGATGACGAAGCGTCCGTCGAGGCCGCGATCCGCCGCCGAGCGAGCCGCTGCGGAGAGCTCACCGCTGCTGAGGCCCGCGAGCTCCTCGGGCGAGTCGAACACCACCGCGAGGTCGTTCGTGTCGTTGAGGAGGTTGCGCTCGAAGGTGTTGTTCAGCGTCGACAGCTGCTGGTTCAGGGCGGTGAGTCTGCTCTTCGCCTCGTCGCCGAGGGCCGCGCCCGCGTGGGTCATCTCGCGGTGGTGCCGTTCGACGAGGTACCGCTGCTCATCATCGAGCTCGAGATCGTCGAGGTGCGAGTGCACCTGCTGGACGCGCCAGTACAGCGCAGCGTCGAGAGTGATGGCATCCTGATGGGCCGCCATGAGAGGAGCGAGCTGTTCGTCGATCTCCTGGATCTCCGGCGTCGCATCGGCCGAGGTCACGGTGTAGAACGCGTGCGCGACGCGGTCGAGCAGCTCTCCTGAGCGCTCCAGCGCCTCGATCGTGTTCTCGAAGGTGGGCATCGAGCGCACCATCGTGATCCGGGCGATCTCTCGGAGGTGCTCGTCGAACGCGGCCTGGAATGCCGGCAGGTAGTGCTCGGGCCTGATGGCAGCGAAGTCGGGAAGACCGTAGGGGAGCGTGGACGGCTGAAGCAGGGGATTCGCGACGTCGGTCATCCTCTGAGCCTAGCCATCACCCGCTACAGGGACTCGCTTCCCGGCGGCGGCGTCCGTGACGGCACGGGCTCTGGCCGTATGACGCAGACGCGTGCAAAGATTAATTTGCAAAGATTAGCTTGCAAAGAAGTCTTTGCAAGAGTACCGTCGACGGTATGGAAGACGAACTGCAGTTGCGACGCCTCGACGCGGGGGCGCTCAAAGCCCTCGCTCACCCGCTGCGTGTGAGGATCTTCGACCTGCTCAGCACTCACGGGCCGCAGACGGCGAGTTCGCTCGCCTCGATGCTGGGCGAGACGTCCGGGTCGACCAGCTATCACCTGCGAACGCTCTCGGCGCACGACCTCATCCACGAGGTCGAGGGCCGCGGCACGGCCCGAGAGCGCTGGTGGGAGCTTCCCGAAGGACGCATCGACATCCCCGGTCCCAGTCAGAGCATGTCACCGGCGAATCGAGCCGCGGCGCAGATCGTCTCGTCCGAGTTCTTCCGACTTCGCCACGAGACCCTGATGTCCTACGTGAATCGGCCGGACACGGACGTGCCCGAGGGCTGGAAGGACACCGGGTTGATCGCCACGACTCTGCTCGAGATGACCCCCTCGCAGATGGCGGGTCTCAAGGATGAGCTCATGGCGGTGGTCGACAGCGCGGTCGAGCGATTCCGCGGCCAGACCGGGCCGGATGTGCGCCGGGTGTCGCTGCGCACCGAGCTCTTCGACCTGCCGGCCTCCGGTGCTGTGCTCGCGGATGCCGCCGACTCGAAGACGGAGGAATCATGACCAGCGCGACCATCCGACTCGTCGCCCCGACGCGCACTGAGCGCAGGCTGCTCGGCCTCGCCGGTCTGCTCACGGCCTTCGTGGAACATCGCATCGAACGTCGGGCCGAGAAGCGGACGCTCGCGCTGGATCTCCTGCGCGAGCAGCAGACCAGACGCCAGGATCCCCACGCCGTCGACCACATGCTCGCGCAGCTCGGCCTGCCTCGTCGATGACATCGCCACACGCAGCGAAGCCCCCTGTCTGGAGTTCCGGACAGGGGGCTTTCTGATCAGAGTTCGTCAGTCCTCGAAGGGGCGGGCGATCACGTCGCCGGCCCCGGTCTGCACGACCTCCCAGCCCGCATCGAGCTCGGCGATCGCACGGCCCTCGAGCCATGTGAGCGTCCAGTGTCCGGTGAGGCCGCGGGATTCGACCTCGGCGATCGCCGGCCGGAGCGCGGCGGGAACGGATGCCGGCGGCTCCGAGCCGGTGGCCCACCGCGTACCCAGCTGCATCATGCCCCCTCGACCGGAGCGAGCTCGATCGCGGTGACCGCGAACTCGTCGGCCTCGGTGAACTCGAGGTCGGCGATGCGGCCGACGGCTTTGAGATCTTCGGCTGCGGCGCGGAGTGCGTCGAGCTTGGCGGCGGGCGCCGCGATCGCGGCACGAGATACCGGAGTCTTCTGCGATGCCTTCGCCTCGGTCTTGGCGCGGCGGATGCCGATCAGTGCCTCACTCGCGGCCGACAGCACCGCCGTGTCACCGGCGATGCCGAGAGGTTCCGGCCACGCGGCGGTGTGGACCGAGCCTTCTTCGAACCACGACCACACCTCTTCGGTCGCGAACGAGAGGATCGGTGCGAGAAGGCGCAGCAGCGTGGACAGCGCCAGGCGCAGTGCGAGTGCCGCGGAGGCCTGGCCCACGTCGTTCTGGTTGTAGGCGCGCTCCTTGACGAGCTCGAGGTAGTCGTCGCAGAACGTCCAGAAGAACGCCTCGGTGACCTCCAGCGCCTTGGCCTGGTCGTAGTTCTCGAACGCCTTGGTCGCCTCGGCGATCACGGCGTCGAGGCCTGTCAGCATCGAGGCGTCGAGGGCGTGCGTCACCTGGGCGCCTTCGGGCACCGGGAACGACAGCACGAACTTCGCCGCGTTGAGCACCTTGATCGACAGTCGGCGGCCGATCTTGACCTGCGTCGGGTTCTGCGGGTCGAAGGCGGCATCCATTCCCAGGCGGCTGGAGGCGGCCCAGTAGCGCACGGCATCCGATCCGTGGGTCTCGAGGATGTCCGCCGGCGTGACGACGTTGCCCTTCGACTTCGACATCTTCTTGCGGTCGGGGTCGACGATGAAGCCCGAGATCGCGGCGTTGCGCCACGGCGAGCGCCCGTCTTCGAGGGTCGAGCGCAACATGGTCGAGAAGAGCCAGGTGCGGATGATGTCCTGTCCCTGCGGGCGCAGGTCGAACGGTGCCGTGAGCTGCCACAGCTCCTCGTCGCGCTGCCATCCACCGGCGAGCTGCGGAGTGAGCGACGAGGTGGCCCAGGTGTCGAGGATGTCGGCCTCGGCCTCGAAACCACCGGCCACGCCGCGCTGATCCTCGGTGTATCCCTCCGGTACGTCGGTCGTCGGGTCGATGGGGAGACTGGCGTGATCGGGAGCGATCACGCGGTCGTAGTCGCGCTCGCCGTTCTCGTCGAGGCCGTACCAGAGCGGGATCGGCACGCCGAAGAAGCGCTGACGCGACACGAGCCAGTCTCCGGTCAGACCTCCGACCCAGTTCTCGTAGCGAACCCGCATGAAGTCCGGGTGCCACGCCAGCTGCGTTCCGCGCTCGAGCAGCTCGTCGCGCAGGTTCGCGTCGCGTGCGCCGTTGCGGATGTACCACTGGCGGGTCGAGACGATCTCGAGAGGGCGGTCACCCTTCTCGAAGAACTTCACGGCGTGGTTGAACGGCTTGCCGACGGCCGTCATGTCTCCGGTCTCCTGCAGCTTCTCGACGATGGCCTTGCGCGCGGAGAACACCGTCTTGCCCGCGAGCTCGGCGGTGTACCAGTCGATCGCGTCGGCGTCGGCGACGATCGACGGCGCCGTCGGGAGGAAACGTCCGTCGAGGCCGATCGTGGTCATGTTCGGGAGGTGGTCGCCCGCCGCCGTGCGCAGCTCGCGCCACCAGATGATGTCGGTCACATCGCCGAAGGTGCAGACCATCGCGGCGCCGGTGCCCTTGTCGGGCTGTGCGAGGTGGTGGCCGTGGATCTCGATCTCGGCGCCGAAGAAGGGCGTGCGCACCTTCGTGCCGATCAGGTGCTTGTGCGGGCCCTCGGGGTGGGTCACGATCGCGATGCACGCGGGAAGCAGCTCGGGGCGGGTGGTCTCGATCGTGATCGAGCCGGATCCGTCGGCGAACGGGAAGTCGATGGTGTGGTACGCGGCCTGCTGGTCGCGATCCTCGAGTTCGGCCTGGGCGATCGCCGAGCGGAAGTCGATGTCCCACAGCGTCGGAGCGAGCGACTGATAGGCCTCGCCGCGCTCGAGGTTGCGCAGGAATGCGAGCTGGCTCTGACGGATCGTGTCGTCGGAGATGGTGCGGTAGGTCTGCGTCCAGTCGACCGAGAGGCCGAGCTGGCGGAACAGCGCCTCGAACTGCTTCTCGTCCTCGATCGTCAGACGTTCGCAGAGCTCGATGAAGTTGCGGCGGCTGATGGGCACCTGGTCGGCAGCGCGGCTGGACCTGTTGTCGCCGCCTTCGAACGGCGGGGTGAAGTCGCTCTGGTAGGGGAGCGTCGGGTCGCACCGCACGCCGTAGTAGTTCTGCACGCGGCGCTCGGTGGGCAGTCCATTGTCGTCCCACCCCATCGGGTAGAACACGTTCTTGCCGCGCATGCGCTCGAAGCGCGCCTTGACATCGGTGTGCGTGTACGAGAAGACGTGCCCGATGTGCAGGCTTCCGGATGCGGTCGGCGGGGGAGTGTCGATCGAGTAGACGCCCTCGCGGCCGGACTCCGCGGCGCGGATGCGGTCGAACAGGTACGTGCCCCGCTCGGACCAGGTCTCACCCCACTTCGCTTCGAGACCTTCGAGTGCGGGCTTGTCGGGAATAGCGGACATGAAGGTTCTCCTCGAGCGATGTATGCGGCACTGTGTGAGCGTGCCTGAGTGTGGATTGTGTCCCACAGTCTAATCGCCCGCGGCAGTGCAGAGTTCCGGTCCTGCCGCGCAGCGCCGGGGGTGAAGAGGACGCTCTAGAATTGGATCCAGTCCAACAAACGACGCGTCCGCGTCCCTTCGCCTTCCCTCCCGAGGAACAGCATGCCCATCACCTTCCTGCGCCGCGCGATCCCGCTCGGTGCCACCGTCGCCGTGAGCGCCCTCCTGCTCAGCTCCTGCGCCGCGCCGTCCTCCGAGTCCGACGGCGGAGAGCTCGTCTGGTCGATCGAGGGCGGGAACCTCTCTGCCGGGCACATGGATCCGCAGGTGAGCCAGCTCGACGTCTCCGGCATGGTGCAGCGGGCAGTGCTCGACTCGCTGGTCTTCCAGGAGGACGACGGCTCGTTCAGCCCCTGGCTGGCGAAGGAGTGGACCGTCTCGGACGACAGCACGGAGTACACCTTCGTCCTCCGTGACGACGTGACGTTCACCGACGGCGAGGTCTTCGACGCCGAGGCGGTCAAGGCGAACTTCGACCGCATCGTCGACCCCGAGACGGAGTCGGCGCAGGCGGCGTCGATGCTCGGAGCAGACTTCTACGCGGGTACGGAGGTCGTCGACGAGCACACCGTCACGGTCAGCTTCACCCAGCCGTACGCGCCGTTCCTGCAGGCGGCCAGCACGCCGCAGCTCGGGTTCTACTCACCGGCCGTGCTGGCGGAGTCCGCCGACCAGCTGAAGGCCGGAGGGCCCGATGTCACGGTCGGCACCGGTCCGTTCGTGCTCACCGAGTACACGCCCGATCAGGAGCTGGTGTACACCCGAAACGATGACTACGCCTGGGGACCGCACGGCGAGGATGCGGCGGAGGTCGAGACGCTGCGCGTCGAGATCCAGCCGGAGGCCTCCGTGCGCACCGGCGTCGTGCAGAGCGGCGAGGCGGACCTCGCGAGCAACATCCCCCCGAACCTCGCGGGAGATCTCGGCGACGGCATCACCGTGGACTCGGTCGAGTACCCCGGCCTGCCGTACTCGCTGTACCTCAACGAGAAGTACGGTGTCTTCGCCGACGAGAAGGTGCGCCAGGCATTCGCTCGGGGCATCGACGTCGACGCCGCCGTCGAGGAGATCTTCTTCGGGCAGTTCCCACGAGCATGGAGCGTGCTCGGCTCGACGACTCCCGGGTACGACGCCTCCCTCGAGGACAGCTGGCCTTTCGATGCAGCAGCGGCGAACGCTCTCCTCGACGAGGCCGGCTGGACGGAGCGCGACAGCGACGGCATCCGCATGAAGGACGGCAAGCGTCTGTCGGCGCGGTGGATCGCATGGACCCCTGTGCCGGACGACCGGGCCGCCCTGGCGAACGCCATCCAGTCGGATCTCAAGGCGATCGGGTTCGAGGTCGTGCGCGAGGTGCTGGAGCCCGGCGCCTACAACGAGCAGTACGGTCCGAAGACCTTCGACCTGACGGACTGGGGATTCTCCGGCGTCGACCCCGACTTCCTCCGTGCGCACCTGCACACAGAGGGGTTCCAGAACGCCTCCCAGGTCACCGATCCGGAGATCGACGCTCTGCTCGACCAGGCCGTCGCCTCCAGCGACCAGGACGAGCGCAACAGCATCTACACGCAGCTGCAGGAGTGGAATGCGGAGTACACGGCCATCGTCCCGCTCTACAGCCCCTCGGCGATCACCGCCGTCGGCGAGCGGGTCAGCGGTCTCGACTACGACCTGTACGGACGTCCGCTGTTCTACGACGTGAGCGTCGGCTGACCGCTGAGTCGTCGAGCACCCTTGGGCATATCGCTGCGGTATCGTTCGTGAGCGAGCGCCGCGTGCCGAAGGGTGCTCAGAGATCGTCGAGAGGGCGCCAACGGTGAAGGCAGCGCTCATCCGGATCGCCGGTCTCGCGGCATCCGTCGTGATCGTGCTCTGGGGTGCGGCGACACTCGTCTTCCTGGCGTTCCGCGTCATCCCGGGCGATCCGGTCTCGGTGATGCTCGGGCCGCAGGCTCAGGTGAGCGAGGCGGTCAAGGACGGCATCCGTGCGGAGCTCGGCCTCGATCGACCCCCGCTCGAGCAGTATCTGACCTTCATCGGTCAGCTCGCCCGGGGAGACCTGGGCGAGTCGTATCAGCTGCGGATGCCGGTGACCGAGGTCATCGGCCGTCAGCTCGGATCGACGCTGCAGCTCTCGGCGCTGGCTCTCGTGATCGCCGTGCTGCTCGCGCTCGCCGTCGCCCTGCTGGTGCGAGGCCAGGCAGGACGAGCCGTCGCCGCGGGCATCGAGCTCGTCATCCTGTCGTCGCCCGTGTTCTGGATCGGACTGATCCTGCTCAGCGTCTTCGCATTCGGACTGGGGTGGTTCCCTGTCTCGGGTGCCCGCAATCCGGCGACGATCGTGCTGCCGGCCATCACGCTCGCGCTTCCCGTGGCGGCGCTGCTCAGCCAGGTGCTGCGGGATGGACTCGTGCAGGCCGAGCGGATGCCGTTCGCCGAGACCGTGCGGGCGCGGGGTGCGAGCCCGTCCTGGTTCACGCTGCGTCACGGGCTGAGACACGGTGCCGCGAATGCCGTGACCCTGGCGGCCTACCTGACCGGATCGGTGCTCGGAGGAGCGGTGCTCGTAGAGACCGTGTTCGCCAGGGCGGGCCTCGGCCGGGTCACCCTCGCGGCCATCACGAACCGCGATCTGCCGGTGATCACCGGGATCATCCTGCTCAGTGCCATCGTCTTCGTGATCGTGAACCTCGTGATCGAGCTGCTGCATCCGCTCATCGATCCTCGGCTGCGCACCGGGCGGGGAGGAAGGCGATGAAGCGCGCGCAGACCGTGCTGCTCTGGTGCGCCGTGGCCGTGCTGCTGGTGCTCGCATTCGCTGCGGCCTTCCCCGCTGTCCTCGCCACGCACGACCCTCTTCAGACCGACGTGCGCGCATCGCTTCTGCCGCCCAGCGCCGAGCATCTGTTCGGCACCGATCAGAGCGGCCGTGACGTCTACTCGCGCGTGCTCTACGGGGCCGGGCGCTCGATCGGCATCGGCCTGCTCGCCACGGGCATCGCGCTCGCCGTGGGGCTGCTCATCGGCGCTCTCGCCGGCCTCGCCCCGCGGGGAGTCGACGCGGCACTCATGCGGGTGAACGATGTGCTCATGGCCTTCCCCGAGTTCCTGGTCGCGCTCGTGGTCGTGGCGGTGCTCGGGCCCGGACCGGTCAACATCGCGATCGCCGTGACGCTCGCCGCCGTCCCCGTCTACATCCGGCTGGCGAGGGTGCAGACCCGCACCCTCCGCAGCGCCGAGCACGTCGAGGCCGCCCGGATCCTCGGCGTCCCCCCGGTGCCCGCGTTCGTCCGGCATGTCGTGCCGGGTGTGCTCGGGTCGCTGAGCGTGCTCGCGACGATCGGCATCGGCTCGAGCATCCTCGCGGCCGCCGGACTCAGCTTCCTCGGTCTCGGCCCATCGGAGCCGACTCCCGAGTGGGGCCTCATGCTCGCCGGAGGACGCAACGTGCTCGGACAGGCCTGGTGGATCGCCGTGTTCCCCGGCATCGCGATCACCGTCACCGTGATCGCGGCGACGATCGTCGGCCGCGTGCTGCGTGCCAGAGCAGAGGGGCCGACGTCGTGACGGAAGCGCTCGAGCTGCAGGGGTTGCGCATCGACTTCGGTGAGACGCCCGTCGTCGACGGGGTGTCGCTGTCGGTGGCGCGAGGGGAGTGCGTCGCCATCGTCGGTGAGTCGGGCGCGGGCAAGTCGCTCACCGCGCGGGCACTTCTCGGACTGACGCCCGCAGACGCACGGGTGCGGTTCGAACGGTTCATCATCGACGGGACGGATGTCGCACGGTTCGGCGAGCGGCGTTGGCGGTCTCTGCGCGGCGCGGGCATCGCGCTCGTCTCGCAGGATGCCCTCGTCTCGCTCGATCCGCTGCAACGGGTGGGATCGGAGATCGCCGAACCCCTGCGTCTCCACGGCCTCAGGTCCGGACGAGCGGCGCTGCGCGAAAGAGTGCAGGAGCTGCTGCACCGCGTCTGGATGCCGGACGCCGCCCGCCGAGCGCGGCAGTACCCGCACGAGCTCTCCGGCGGACTCAGGCAGCGGGCACTGATCGCCTCGGCCATCGCGGCCGAACCCGCGATCCTCGTCGCGGACGAGCCGACCACGGCTCTCGATGCGACGGTGCAGGCGAGGATCCTCGGACTCCTCCGCGACATCGCCGACGCCGGCACCGCGATCGTGTTCATCAGCCACGACTTCGCGGCCGTCCGTCGCATCGCCGATCGCGTGCTGGTCATGCGCAACGGCGTGGTCGTCGAGTCCGGGCCCGTCGGCGAGGTTCTCGAGAAGCCGCAGCACGCGTACACCCGACAGCTGATCGCCGCGACGATGCACGAGCCGCGTGTGACCTCTACCGACGACGTGACACCCGTGCTCGTCGCCACAGGCGTCACAAGGACATACGAGGAGATCGCCGCCGTGAACGACGCGTCGTTCGCCGTGCATCAGGGACGCACACTCGGCATCGTCGGGGAATCGGGGTCGGGCAAGACGACGCTCGCCCGGATGATCGTCGGTGTCGAGCAGCCGGACGACGGCGGCCTGCGCTGGATCGGCGAGCACCGCGTGCAGCTCGTGCACCAGAATCCGCTCGGCGCATTCGATCCTCGATGGAGCATCGGGCGGTCGCTGAGGGAGGCGCTCGCCGCGGGCGGCGTGCCTCGGGCGCTGCGGGCCGCGCGGGTGTCCGAGCTTCTCGCCGAGGTCGACCTCGACCCCGTTTTGGCGACCCGGCGGCCGTCCGCGCTGTCGGGTGGGCAGCGACAGCGTGCCGCCATCGCTCGGGCACTGGCTGCCGAGCCCGAGGTGCTCGTGCTGGACGAGCCGGTGTCGGCTCTGGATCCGTCGGTGCGTGAGCGCGTGATCCAGCTGCTGCTGAGGCTGCAGCGCGAGCGTCGGCTGACCATGATCTTCGTGTCGCACGATCTCGATGTCGTCGGCGCGGTCGCCGACGACGTGCTGGTGATGCAGGACGGCGTCATCGTCGAACAGGGTGCAGTCACAGACGTGTTCGAATCGCCGCAGCATCCGTTCACTCAGGAGCTGCTCGACGCGAACCGGCCCGTCAGTCCCTGACCTGGATGCCGATCCCCGCCGCGAGTACCGGTGCGAGCTGCTGCACCTGGAAGCTGCTCAGGGTCGTGCCGCGGAGGCTGTTCGCGTCGAGGAACGCCGAGGCGTCGAGCCCGCGCAGGTCGACGTGCGTGGCGCGCATGCCGCGGGAGTCCACCTCGTCGCAGCGCGTGTCGGTGAAGCGCACGCGGGTGAGCTCGGCCTGGGGCATGTCGATCGTCCGGATGCTGCACGCGGTGATCTCGACGTCCGTGGCCTTCGACGCCCCCAGGTTCAGATAGTCGATCCGCACGTCGCGGAGCTCCAGCTCGTCGATTCGGGCGCTGCTCAGATCGAGCGTGCCGATGCGTCCGCCGCTGATGCGCACGCGACGGATGCCGGCATCCCGCATCTTGAGCGAGGCGATGCGGACACCCGTCATGTCGACGTCGATGAGGGTGGCTCCGGTCAGATCGACACTGTCGGCGTCGGCCGTGATCGTGCACTGCTCGAGTGAGGCGTGGGCGAGATCGGCTGCGACCTCGAGATCGAGCTGTGCCGCGAGCAGATCGGCGCTCCGCCGAGCCGTCGCCGACTCGAACTCGAGGGGAAGGTCGGGAGGCGATACGCGGGGAGCCACAGGGGATTCGGGGGAGCGGGCCATGCTTCGAGGGTAGGGGGTGGGTGAGACACTCCTCGGTTCGGCCGCGCCTTCCTCGGTTCGGCTGCTCCTTCCTCGGCCGGATGCGCTTCACTCGGCCTATTGCGCGGAATCGGACCGAGGGAGGTGGATTCGGCCGAGCGAGAGCGGGAGCACGAGAGTGGCGAGCGAGGGACGTCTGCGGACGCCTCGACCGCTCCTGCACAGAACGCCACGAGACGCCGTTGTGCGCACAAGCCTGGAACGGGGGGCGACGCGCACGCGATACGTCCCACACTGGCTGGGTGCGGAGAACGTCAGAGGACTTGCTTGCGACGATGACGGAGTTCGGCGGCGTCGTGCGTGTCACCGTCATCCAAGAGCGCGGATTCGCTCGGAGCCTGGTCGCGTCGGCGGTCGAAGGCGGTGTGCTGATCCGGCCGCGACGAGGATGGCTCGCGGTGCCTTCCGCCGACGGGATGCTGATCAGCGCGGCGCGCCGAGGCGTCGTGCTGACCTGCCGTACTCAAGCCGCTCGGCTCGGTCTCTGGCTGCACGACGATTCGGGCAAGCCACACGTCGCCGTCGGGCCGAACGCCGCGGGGAGGCGACGTGTCGACGCGCAGGTGCACTGGGGCAGTCCGATCGTGCCGCGTCATCCGGATGTGCTCGTCGATCCGATCGAGAATGTGCTGGCGTACATCGCTGAGTGCGAGCCTTTCGAGCGGGCGCTCGCGACCTGGGAGTCAGCGCTCAACAAGTCGCTCGTCACGATGGAAGCTCTGCGCGGATACTCGTGGAAGCCGGCGGCGCGGCTGATTCTCGAACGGGCCACTCCTTTCGCCGATGCGGGGCTGGAGACCTACCTTCGTGCGCGACTGCGGTGGTTGAGAGAGCCGATCCGCGTGCAGATCTGGATCGCGGGCCACCGCGTCGACGCTCTGATCGGCGACCGATTCGTCGTACAGATCAACGGGGCCCACCACGTCGGTGCGCAGCGATCCGAAGACATCCGGCACGATGCCGAACTGCGGCTGATGGGGTATCACGTGATGCGCGTGTCGTACACGCACGTCATGTTCGACTGGCACATCGTGCAGGACCTGATCATGCGCGCGGTCGCGCAGGGATTGCACCGCGCGGGGTGAGTGACCCGCCGTTCAGACGCTTCGCACCGTCGGTCAGATGGTCGTACCTCGGCCGAATTTCCGGAGACTGGCCGACGGAGGTGCATTCGGCCGACGGGGGCGCGGGCTCCGAAGACAGAACCGACCTCGGAAGCGCGCAAGGACTTCGGCCGCGCTCAGGAGGCAGGAGGCGCACGCGCCGCACCGCGCGTACAATGGGAGACAAGAGCTGTGATCCGGACATCACCGGGGAGCTCTCGGAAGAACGGTCGGCTCGCGAGGGCGGACTCAGTAGAACCGAGCGGGGCAGGCCCGTCACAGCCGCAGTGAGAGTGGCTCCGCCGTGAGGCGCGGCACGCGAGGTGGTACCGCGGTCCCCGGAACGACAAGCCGGACGGATCGTCCTCGCAGCAGCATCCGCCACGACTCCTGCGAGACGACATGACCTACCCGCGTTCCTCCTTCGGCCCGGCCGCCGACCAGGCTGCCTCCGTCGCCCCGAGCCCTCGGTTCCCTCAGATCGAGCGCGAGGTGCTCGACTTCTGGGAGACCGATCAGACCTTCCGCGCCTCGATCGAGCAGCGCGAGGGCGAAGACGAGTGGGTCTTCTACGACGGCCCGCCGTTCGCCAACGGCCTGCCGCACTACGGGCACCTGCTCACGGGCTACGCCAAGGACGTCTTCCCGCGATTCCAGACCATGATCGGCAAGAAGGTCGATCGTGTCTTCGGCTGGGACACCCACGGTCTGCCCGCCGAGCTCGAGGCCATGAAGCAGCTCGGCATCACCGAGAAGAGCCAGATCGAGGAGATGGGCATCGACGTCTTCAACGCGAAGGCGAAGGACTCGGTGCTCAAGTACACGCATGAGTGGCAGGACTACGTCACTCGTCAGGCTCGCTGGGTCGACTTCGAGCGCGGATACAAGACGCTCGACCTCGGTTACATGGAGAGCGTGCTCTGGGCGTTCAAGACCCTGTTCGACAAGGGACTCGCCTACGAGGGATACCGCGTGCTGCCGTACTGCTGGCGCGACGAGACCCCGCTGTCGGCGCACGAGCTGCGCATGGACGACGACGTGTACCAGAACCGTCAGGACCCGTCGGTCACCGTCACGTTCCCGCTGACCGGTGCGAAGGCTGAGGCCCTCGGTCTCACCGCCGTGCGGGCACTCGCCTGGACGACCACCCCCTGGACCCTCCCCACCAACCTCGCGCTCGCCGTCGGCCCCGACATCGAGTACGTCGTGCTGCCCGCCGGTCCCGGAGGAGCTGCCGACGTGCACCAGGTCGCGGGAACGACGGATGCCGCCGTCGAGGCCTCGGCCCACCGCTACCTTCTGGCGCGGGAGTTGCTCGGCGGCTACGTCAAGGAGCTCGGATACGAGAGCCTCGACGAGGCGCTCGCCGCGGTCGACGCGACGGTGCGCGGAGCCGAGCTCGAGGGCGTCACCTACGACCGGCTCTTCGACTACTACGCCGACGCCGAGACCTACGGCACGGAGAACGCCTGGCGCATCCTCGTCGACGACTACGTCACGGTCAGCGACGGCACCGGCATCGTCCACCAGGCTCCTGCCTACGGTGAGGACGACCAGCGGGTGGCCGGTGCTGCCGGCATCCCGACGATCCTGTCGCTCGACGATGGCGGACGATTCCTGCCGAACGTCACCGACGTCGCCGGGCAGCTGTGGATGGACGCGAACACGCCGCTCATCCGCCTGCTGCGCAGCGAGGGGCGCCTCCTGCGCGAGCAGAGCTACGTGCACTCGTACCCGCACTGCTGGCGGTGCCGGAATCCCTGATCTACAAGGCCGTGTCCAGCTGGTTCATCCGCGTCACCGACATCAAAGACGACCTGCTCGCGAACAACGAGCAGATCACCTGGGTGCCCGAGAACGTGAAGCACGGCCAGTTCGGCAAGTGGCTCGAAGGCGCGCGCGACTGGTCGATCAGCCGCAACCGCTACTGGGGCTCGCCGATCCCGATCTGGAAGAGCGACGACCCCGAGTACCCGCGCGTCGACGCCTACGGCTCGCTCGAGGAGATGGAGCGCGACTTCGGCACGCTCCCGCGCAACCCCGAGGGCGAGATCGACCTGCACCGTCCGTACATCGACGACCTCACCCGTCCGAACCCCGATGACCCGACCGGCCGGAGCACGATGCGCCGCATCGAGGACGTCTTCGACGTGTGGTTCGACTCCGGCTCGATGCCGTACGCGCAGGTGCACTATCCGTTCGAGAACCAGGAGTGGTTCGACACGCATGCGCCCGCCGACTTCATCGTCGAGTACATCGGGCAGACGCGTGGCTGGTTCTACGTCATGCACGTGCTCTCGACGGCGCTGTTCGATCGACCGGCGTTCACGGGCGTCAGCTGCCACGGCATCGTCCTGGGCAACGACGGCTACAAGATGTCGAAGTCGCTGCGCAACTATCCGGACGTCTCCGAGGTGCTCGACCGCGACGGCTCCGACGCGATGCGCTGGTTCCTCATGTCGAGCTCGGTGCTGCGCGGCGGCAACCTCGCAGTGACCGAAGAGGGCATCCGCTCGGGCGTGCGCGAGTTCCTGCTCCCGCTGTGGAACTCGTGGTACTTCTTCGCGACATATGCCAACGCGGCGAAGCCCGGCGGATACGACGCGACCTGGCGCACTGATTCGACCGACGTCCTCGACCGCTACATCCTCGCTCGTCTCGGCGACCTGGTGCGCGAGGTGCGTGCGGACCTCGAGGGTCTCGACTCCACGACCGCGTCCGCGCGTCTGCGCGACTTCGCCGAGGTGCTCACCAACTGGTACATCCGTCGTTCGCGCGACCGGTTCTGGGAGGGGTCGAGCACAGACGCCTTCGACACGCTCTACACGGTGCTCGAGACGCTGACCCGGGTCGCCGCGCCTCTCGTGCCGCTCATCAGCGAGCGCGTGTGGCAGGGGCTCACGGGCGGACGCAGCGTGCACCTGCAGGACTGGCCGGATGACACAGCGTTCCCCGCGGCGGACGAGATCCGCGACGCGATGGATGCCGTCCGCGAGCTGTCGAGCGTCGGCAACGCCCTGCGCAAGAAGGAGAAGCTCCGTGTGCGGCTGCCACTCGCACGCCTCACGGTGGTGTCACCTCTGGCGGCCACGCTCGGCCAGTTCGAGGACATCCTGCGCGAGGAACTCAACGTCAAGTCGGTCGAGCTCGTCCAGCAGTCGGACACGACCGCCGGCGGATACGGGATCAGCCACCGGCTGAGCGTGAACGCCCGTGCGGCGGGTCCGCGCCTGGGCAAGAACGTGCAGACGGTGATCAAGGCCGCGAAGTCCGGCGACTGGTCGGAGGTCGACGGCGTCGTGACCGCGGGCGGCATCGTGCTCGAGCCGAGCGAGTACGACCTCGTGCTCGAGACCACCGGCCGGCCCGAGGGGGAGGCGCTCGCGATCGTGCCGAGCGGCGGATTCGTCTTGCTCGACACGACGACGACTCCTGAGCTCGAAGCCGAGGGACTGGCGAGAGATGCCATCCGCGTCGTGCAGGAGGCCCGCAAGAATGCGGACCTCGATGTGAGCGACCGCATCGTTCTGGCACTGAACGTGGGCCCGGCTGATGCCGAGGCGCTGCAGGCGCATGCGGACCTGATCGCGGGGGAGACCCTGGCCGTCGCGTTCGCGGTGCAGGCGACCGACGACATGGACGCCCTCGTGCAGGAGGTCACCAGCCCCGGTGACGGCGTCTTCCGCAGTGGTGCGACCGCCCTGGGCGCCGACAAGCGTCCGATCATCGTCACGATCGACGTCACGACGAAGGAGCCCGCCGCATGAGCGCACGCGACAAGGCCGATGCCGTCTACGACAAGCTGCTGAGCCGTGCGGGGGAGCGCTGGGTGCAGCCGCGCAAGGAGCGCACAGCGCGCATCCTCGCGTATCTCGACGATCCGCAGCGCACGTATCGCGTCGTCCACATCACGGGTACGAACGGCAAGACCTCGACCGCTCGCATGATCGAGACCCTGCTGCGCGCGCACGGGCTGCGCACGGGCCTCTTCACCAGTCCGCACCTCGAGCGCTTCACCGAGCGCATCGTGATCGATGGAGAGCCGATCGAGGATGCCGCCGTCGTCGACGCCTGGAACGAGATCGAACCGTTCGCCGAGATCGTCGACGCCGAGCTCGAGGCAGCGGGTGAGGAGCCGCTCACGTTCTTCGAGCTGCTCACCGTGCTCGCCTTCGTGGCGGTGGCGGATGCCCCGGTCGACGTGCTCGTCCTCGAAGTGGGAATGGGCGGCGAGTGGGACTCGACCAACACGGCCGACGGTGATGTGGCGGTGTTCGCGCCCATCGACATCGACCATGCCGATCGTCTCGGCGGCACGATTGCCGAGATCGCGACCGTGAAGGCGGGAATCATCAAGGAGGGCGCTGCCGTCGTGTCGGCCCAGCAGCCCGCGGAGGCCGCCGAGGTGCTGCGCCGTGTCGCTGCCGAGAGGAACGCCACGATCGCCTTCGAAGGGGAGGAGTTCGGACTCGCCGAGCAGAAGCTCGCCGTCGGCGGACAGCTGCTGACCATCCGCGGTCTCGCCGGAGCGTATGTCGAGGAGTACCTGCCCCAGTACGGAGCGCACCAGGGACACAACGCGGCCCTCGCGGTCGCAGCCGTGGAGTCGCTCATCGGCGGGGCGCAGCAGCCGATCGCCGCCGACATCATCTCGGAGGGCCTGCAGGGCTCGACCTCGCCGGGGCGACTTCAGCTGTTGGGCGTCGCTCCCACGGTGATCGTGGATGCTGCGCACAACCCGCACGGCGCAGCCGCGCTCGTGCAGGCGATGGATGACAGCTTCGACTTCGACGAGTGGGGTGTGGTGCTCGGCGTGCTCGCTGACAAGGATGCCGCCGGTATCGTCTCGAAGCTCGCGCCCGCGGCGGCCCATGTGTTCGCCACGGCGCCCGAGTCCGACCGTGCGAGCGACGCGGATCTCATCGCCGATCTCGTCGAGTCGACGGGACAGCGTGCGACGGTGCACCCGACGCTCGCCGAGGCAGCGGACGCCGCGCGCGAGTGGGCGGCGTCATCGGATCGCCGGGCCGTCGTGATCGCCGGCTCGGTCGTGCTCGCCGGCGAGGCGATCGCTCTCGCCGAGGAAGAGGACTGGAAGTCGGGATGGCGCGCGTGACCGCTGCATCCCGCCCGGCCCGTCCGCCGCGTCCCCCACGCACTCTGGTGCAGAAGCTGGCGCCGATCGTGCTCGGTTTCGAGTCCATCGTCGTCTTCCTCGCGGGGCTCACGGTCTTCGGTCTGAAGACGCTGCCCGCGGGCATCCCGCAATGGTGGGGGATCGTCGGCGGTGCCGTCGTCGGGCTCGCCTGCCTCGCCCTCGCCGGCATGATCACGAAGCCGTGGGCGATCACGGCGGGCTGGGTCCTGCAGGTCGTCATCGCTCTGGCGGCTATTCTGGTCCCCGCGATCCTGCTCGTCGTCGTGGTTTTCGGCGGCATGTGGGGGTATGCGACGATCATGGGGGCCCGATTGGACGCACGACGTCCCGACGGGCCCACGACTGAGACTCAGACAGAGAGTGAATGACATGGCCACCGAAGAAACCCTCGTCCTCGTCAAGCCCGATGGTGTCGCCCGCGGCCTCACCGGCACGATCCTGGCGCGCATCGAAGCGAAGGGCTACGCCCTCGTCGACATCCGCCTGGTCGAGCCCGACCGCGACCTGCTCGCCGAGCACTACGCGGAGCATGAGGGCAAGCCCTTCTACGAGCCGCTCCTGGAGTTCATGCTCTCGGGCCCGTCGGTCGCCATCCGCCTCGCCGGCAACCGTGTGATCGAGGGCTTCCGCTCGCTCGCCGGCACGACCGACCCCACCACCGCCGCGCCCGGCACGATCCGTGGCGACTTCGGCCGCGACTGGGGTCTCAAAGTGCAGCAGAACCTCGTGCACGGCTCGGACAGCCCCGAGTCGGCCGCACGCGAGCTCGGGATCTGGTTCGACTGACCGATCCGCACACGACGAAGCCCGCCGCACGAGATCGTGCGGCGGGCTTCGTCATGTCGGGGCGGGGTCAGAAGATGATGCGCGCCATCTCGCCGAGGAAGTCCAGGCCCTGCAGCTGCGCCATCATGATGATGACCGCGTAGGCCAGGATGGTGGCCAGCGGAACCCAGACCATCAGCTTGTCGGCGCGTTCCCGGGTCTTCTCGTTGCGTGTGAAGGTGCCGTTGCGGGTCAGATGCAGCATCGTCGCGAAGAAGGTCGGGATGGTCACTGCCCACGTCACCATGCACCACGGGCACAGAACCCCGAGGTTCGCGGCGTAGAGGCTCTGGCCGATGAGCCAGCAGACGAGTCCGAAGGCGAAGGTGATCCCCGCGCCGAAGGCCGCCCAGAACCACCGCGGGAACCTCGCCCCGGCGAGGATCGCGACGCCGATCACCAACGGGGCCATCCACCCGGTCAGTCCGAGCAGCGGGTTGGGGAAGCCGAAGATCTCACCCTGCCAGGACCCGAGGTTCTTGCTGCACTGGATGAAGGGGCTCACATCGCAGGCGAGCGCGTCGGTGGGGTTCTCCAGAAGCACGAACTTCTCGACCGTCAGCTGGAAGGCGGCGAACCAGCCGATGACGCTCGCGATGATCAACCACACGGCATAGACGACGGGGCGGGTGCGCTGCTCGCTCATGTGTGGATTCTCTCAGCGATCGCTATGTATCGGGCGTGAGCGCGCCGGAGAAAACGACCCGGAGTCGCGAGGATGCCGCGAACCGGCGCACTTGGTGCGATAATGGCCTGTGATGCATCGCTCGACCCCGTCGTGGCGCGCATCGACGCAGACTTCGGGGCCGTATGCCCCTCGTGATCAGAGCCATGGGCCGGTCGCACACCGAATGAGTTCGCGACACCTGCGGGTGTCGCATGAGAGTTAGCGGAACACGAAGTGTCCGCGCGAGGAGCAAGCCAGAGATGGCCGATGAGAACAATGACTACGACGCCCCTACCCTCGACTTCACTGCGGATGCTGACGCGCCCGCAGAGGTAGTCGCCGACGCTCCGGAGGCTGAAGCATCCGACGCTCCGGCCGACGGCGAGGGTTCGACGAGCGAGACCGCCTCGGCCGAGGAGACTCCTGCGGAGGAGGCCCCTGCGGAGGACGCTCCTGCTGAGGAGGCTCCTGCTGAGGAGGCTCCCGTCGAGGATGCCCCGGCTGAGGATGCCCCGGCTGCGGAGGCTCCGTCGCAGGACGCGCCCGACGCCGCTGCAGCGCAGCCCGACGCCGCTGCAGAGCAGCCCGACGCCGCTGCAGAGCAGCCCGACGCCGCTGCAGAGCAGCCCGCTGTCGAAGCCGCACCCGAGCAGCCCGCTGCCGAGAAGCCCGCTGCCGAGACCGCACCCGAGAAGCCGGAGGAGCCCAAGCCCCTCACCGCCGTCTCGCTGGGGCTGCTCCCCGAGGTCTTCGTCTCGCAGGTCTCGACCCAGCTGCACTTCTACGCACCCGAGGTCCTGCCGCTTCCTGCGCGCACGGGTCGCGAGCGTGTGTTCGACCGCATCGCCGACCGCGAGCAGGACGAGCCGGCCGGTCGTCGCGGCCGCCGTCGTCGCGGCGGTTCGGACGACCTCGACACTCGCGATCAGCGTGAGCCGCGGGAGCAGCGCGATGAACCGCGCCAGCCCCGTCAGCGCGTCGTGGAGTACATCACCGAGCCGAAGGCCATCAAGGGCTCCACGCGCCTGGAGGCGAAGAAGCAGCGCCGCCGCGACGGACGTGACGCAGGTCGTCGTCGCCCGGTCGTGACCGAGGCGGAGTTCCTCGCGCGTCGCGAGTCGGTCGACCGCAAGATGGTCGTCCGCTCCAAGAACGGCCGCACGCAGATCGGCGTCCTCGAAGACGGCGTGCTCGTCGAGCACTACGTCGCTCGCAACCAGGACGCATCGCTGATCGGCAACGTCTACCTCGGTCGCGTGCAGAACGTGCTGCCGAGCATGGAGGCGGCGTTCGTCGACATCGGCCGCGGCCGCAACGCCGTGCTGTACTCCGGTGAGGTCGACTGGGACGGCGTCGAGACCGGCAACCAGCCGCGTCGCATCGAGCTCGCGCTGAAGGCGGGCGACCGCGTCCTCGTGCAGGTCACCAAGGATCCGGTGGGCCACAAGGGCGCGCGTCTGACCAGCCAGATCTCGCTCCCGGGCCGCTACCTCGTGTACGTGCCGGGCGGATCGATGAACGGCATCAGCCGCAAGCTTCCCGACAACGAGCGCACGCGCCTGAAGCGCATCCTCAAGGAGGTCCTGCCCGAATCCTCCGGCGTGATCGTCCGCACGGCGGCCGAAGGCGCCACCGAGGACCAGCTCACGCGTGACGTCCAGCGGCTCACCAGTCAGTGGGAGCACATCCGCAAGCAGGTCGAGAACCAGCAGGCACCCGCACTGCTGCACGCCGAGCCCGACCTCCTCGTCAAGATCGTCCGCGACGTCTTCAACGAGGACTTCACGAAGATGCTCATCCAGGGCGAGGACGCGCAGCGCACGATCCGCGCCTACCTCGAGAGCGTCGCACCCGACCTCCTCGAGCGCGTCGAGTCGTATGAGGACGAGACCGACCCGTTCGACGCTTTCCGGATCACGGAGCAGATCGAGAAGGCTCTCGACCGCAAGGTGTGGCTGCCCTCGGGTGGTTCGCTGGTCATCGACCGCACCGAGGCGATGACCGTCGTCGACGTGAACACCGGCAAGTTCGTCGGCTCGGGCGGAAACCTCGAGGAGACCGTCACCAAGAACAACCTCGAGGCGGCCGAGGAGATCGTCCGCCAGCTGAGGCTGCGTGACATCGGCGGTATCATCGTCGTCGACTTCATCGACATGGTGCTCGAGTCCAATCGCGACCTGGTTCTGCGTCGCCTGATCGAGTGCCTCAGCCGGGACCGGACGAAGCACCAGGTCGCCGAGGTCACCTCGCTCGGCCTCGTGCAGATGACCCGCAAGAAGCTGGGCCTCGGCCTGCTCGAGACGTTCAGCGAGGCGTGCGACGTATGCGCCGGCCGCGGCGTCATCGTCCACCACGACCCCGTCGTCAAGCACCGCTCCAGCAGCAACGGGAACGGCAACGGCAACGGGAACGGCAGCTCTCAGTCCAACCGTCGCCAGCGCGGCGGCAACGGTCAGTCGCAGAGCGCTGCTCCGGCCGCGGTGACGACGCACAGCATCCCCGAGGGAGCGAAGTCGGCACTCGCGCAGATCGCAGCCTCGACGCGCACTCCGAATGCCGACGAGCCGGCAGAGGCCGTCGCTCCCGTGGCTGAGCCGACGGAAGCGACCGCACCGCAGGAGCGCGCCAAGAAGCCTCGCAAGAAGCGTGGATCCGACCGCAAGTCGTCGCCGAAGTCCCCGGCGGAGGCGCTGCTCGATTCGGTGCTCGATGCTCTTCCCGAGCCGAAGGCGCCCGGTCAGGGTCGCGGTCGTCGCCGCGTCTCGACGGCTGCCCTCACAGGCACGCCCGTCTCGGTGAACTCCGAGCCGTCAGCGCCGGTCGCGAGCGGGGATTCGGAGTCCTGAGGCGATCAGCCGCCTGACCAGCTCCTTGCCGCCGACATGCTGTGCGCCGGCGGTGAGGAGCCGGGGGATGATCTCTTCCGGAACGTCGTAGTGGTCGAGATCGAACGCGCGCGCGGGCACGTCATGCGCCCTCGCGAAGTCGTGCAGCTCCTGCAGGGTGTCATCGCTGACGAGATGAGCCCACAGGCGCCCGTGCGCAGGCCACAGGGGGTCATCGACGAGAACGGTCATCCCTTCAGCCTATGACCGGACACACCGGGCGGCACGTTTTGCCACAGTGTCCCGCATCCGGTAAAGTAGTCCCTTGGTGCGTATGCCGCGTCGTCCTGGACGGTCGGAGCGGAGAGTCTTGCGTTCGTGCCCGTCGCCCCGCGATGCATGCAAGCAACAGTCTTCCCGTGAGATCTCGGAGCCGCGAGCTCCCCAACGAAACAGGTATGAAGTGGTTTACGCAGTAGTGCGCGCCGGTGGGCGGCAGGAGAAGGTCGAGGTCGGCACGATCGTTCAGCTCGACCGTGTCAAGGCTGCACAGGGCGAGAAGATCGAGCTGGCCGCAGTGCTGCTCGTCGACGGCGCCTCGGTGACCACCGACGCTGATTCGCTGGCGAAGGTCAAGGTCACGGCAGAGGTCATCGGCAACCTCCGCGGCCCGAAGATCATCATCCAGAAGTACAAGAACAAGACCGGCTACAAGAAGCGTCAGGGCCACCGCCAGGAGCTCACGCGCGTCAAGATCACCGGCATCAAGTAAAGACCGAGGAGACCAGGACATGGCACATAAAAAGGGCGCAAGCTCCACCCGTAACGGTCGTGACTCCAACGCTCAGCGACTTGGCGTCAAGCGCTTCGGTGGACAGCAGGTTCTCGCCGGCGAGATCATCGTCCGCCAGCGCGGCACGCACTTCCACCCCGGCGTGAACGTCGGCCGTGGTGGCGACGACACTCTGTTCGCTCTGGCCGCCGGTGCGGTCCAGTTCGGCGCGAAGGGCGGCCGCAAGGTCGTCAACATCGTCGCCGCTGCTGAGTGATCACAGCACGACACTAGTCATCCGATTCGGGGCGGGCTTCGGCCCGTCCCGAATCTGCGTTTCCGGCCGAGTCCACATCTCAGGCCGCATCAATTGAGGAGAGAGACATGGTCAGCTTCGTCGACACCGTGACGCTGCATCTGCGCGCGGGCAAGGGCGGCAACGGCTGTGTCTCGGTGCACCGCGAGAAGTTCAAGCCGCTCGGCGGCCCCGACGGCGGCAACGGCGGTGACGGCGGCGACGTCGTGCTCGTCGCCGACACCCAGACGGGAACGCTCCTCTCGTACCACCACTCTCCGCATCGCAGCTCCGGAAACGGCGGCCCCGGAATGGGCGACCACCGTGCGGGGTTCATGGGCGAGGATCTCGAGCTTCCCGTTCCCGTCGGCACCGTGGTGAAGAACCCGGCCGGCGAGGTGCTCATCGACATGATCGAGCCCGGTGAGCGCTACGTCGTCGCCAAGGGCGGGCATGGCGGACTCGGCAACGCCGCACTCGCCACCCCGAAGCGCAAGGCTCCCGGGTTCGCGCTGCTCGGGACCCCCGGGTACGAGGGCGATGTCATCCTCGAGCTCAAGACCGTGGCAGACGTCGCTCTGGTCGGCTACCCCTCGGCGGGCAAGTCCAGCCTGATCGGCGCGATCTCGGCCGCACGCCCCAAGATCGCCGACTACCCCTTCACCACGCTGCACCCCAATCTCGGTGTCGTGCAGGCAGGGGACTCGCGGTACACGGTCGCTGACGTCCCCGGACTCATCGAAGGAGCGAGCGAGGGACGCGGTCTCGGACTGGAGTTCCTCCGTCACGTCGAGCGCTGCACCGCACTGCTGCACGTGCTCGACTGCGCAACGCTCGAGCCCGGTCGTGACCCGATCTCCGACCTCGATGTCATCCTGGGAGAGCTCGCCGCATACGAGGTTCCCGAGGGGCAGACCCCTCTGCTCGAGCGCCCGCAGCTCATCGCCCTGAACAAGATCGACGTGCCGGAGGCCCGCGACCTCGCAGACCTCGTGCGCCCCGACCTCGAGGCTCGCGGATTCCGTGTCTTCGACATCTCCACGATCTCGCACGAGGGTCTGCGCCCGCTGACCTACGCGCTCGGCGAGATCGTCGACCAGCACCGTGCCGAGCTCGCCGCGACCGAGGTCCCGCGTGAGCGCGTCATCCTTCGCCCGCGTGGCCCGAAGAAGGGCTTCGAGATCCGCGTCGAGGGCGGCAGCTACGGCAACGTCTACCGCATCCTCGGCGAGAAGCCGGTGCGCTGGGTCCAGCAGACCGATTTCCAGAACGAAGAGGCGGTGGGCTACCTCGCCGACCGTCTCGAGAAGCTGGGCGTCGAGGACGAGCTCTTCCGCCTCGGTGCCGTGCAGGGGTCGACGGTCGTCATCGGCGAGGGCGACAGCATCGTCTTCGACTGGGAGCCCACCATGACGTCTGCGGCCGAGCTGATGACCGCACCCCGTGGCACCGACCCGCGTCTCGCCCCCAACGGGCGTCGCACCACCTCCGAGCGTCGTGAGAACTACTACGAGCGCATGGATGCCAAGGCCGAGGCTCGCGCCGAGGTCGAGGCTCAGCGGCTCGCGGCCTACCGCGAGGACGGGGAGTGACTGCCCGCACGAGGGCGGATCTCGCCACAGCCTCACGGATCGTCGTCAAGGTCGGGTCTTCCTCGATCAGCGGGGAGTCCTCCTGGCGCATCCCCGTTCTGGTGGAGGCACTGGCGGCAGCGCACGCGCGCGGGGCCGAGGTGATCCTCGTCTCCTCCGGAGCGATCGCCACGGGCATCCCGTTCCTGCGTCTCGATGCTCGCCCCACGGACCTGGCCACTCAGCAGGCCGCAGCCGCCGTCGGACAGAACATCCTCGTGTACCGCTACCAGGAGTCGCTGCGTCCTTTCGACATCGTCGCGGGACAGGTGCTGCTCACGACCGGTGATCTCGAGAATCCGACCTCGCGCAGCAACGCGCGACGGGCGATGGAGCGACTTCTCGGTCTTCGCATCCTGCCGATCGTGAACGAGAACGACACGGTCGCGACGCAGGAGATCCGATTCGGCGACAACGACCGCCTCGGCGCGCTCGTGGCCCAGCTGATCGAGGCGGATGCGCTCGTGCTTCTCAGCGACATCGAGTCGCTGTACACCAAGCCGCCGTCCGACCCGACCGCTGAGCCCATCGACGTCGTCGCTCCGGACGCCGATCTCTCAGGCCTCGAGTTCGGCTCGACGGTCGTCAACAGTGTCGGCACCGGGGGAGCGGCGACGAAGGTGTCCGCCGCCCGACTGGCGGCCGCGTCCGGGATCGGTGTGCTCGTGACCAGCGCCGACCTCGTCGACAAGGCCCTCGCGGGCGCCGACATAGGGACCTGGTTCGAGCCCGCGCTCTCCTAGACTGGGCGGATGACCGACCAGACCCCGCAGGTGCGGCTCGAGCGTGCCAAAGAGGCGTCCCGCGCCACGGCCAGACTGACCAGCGACGACAAGTCCCGCGCGCTCGAAGCCATCGCGGTGGCTCTCGAGGGGAATGCGGCCGCGATCATCGAGGCCAACGGCCGAGACATCGAGCGCGGTCGATCTGACGGCATCGGCGAGTCGCTCATCGACCGACTGCGCCTCGATGAGAAGCGCGTCGCCTCCCTCGCCGCTGCGGTCCGTCAGGTGGCGGCTCTTCCCGACCCTGTCGGTCGTGTCGTCGGAGGGCACCGGATGCCGAACGGCGTCGCTCTCGAGCAGGTGCGGGTGCCGTTCGGGGTAGTCGGGGCGATCTACGAGGCGCGCCCCAATGTCACGGTCGACATCGCGGCGCTCGCGCTGCGCTCGGGGAACGCCGTGGTCCTGCGCGGTGGCAGCGCCGCACGAGACTCCAACGCGGTGCTCGTCGAGATCATGCGCCAGGCACTCGAGGAGGCAGGCGTCACCGCGGAAGCGGTGCAGACCGTCGACGACTTCGGTCGCGACGGCGCCACCGCCCTCATGCACGGACGGGGTTACATCGACGTGCTGGTGCCTCGCGGCAGTGCGGGGCTGATCGAGACCGTCGTGACCGAGGCGACCGTGCCCGTGATCGAGACCGGCGCCGGCAACGTGCACATCGTCCTCGACGAGAGCGCCCCTGACGACTGGGCGCAGGACATCGTCGTGAACGCGAAGGTGCAGCGCCCCAGCGTCTGCAATGCGGTCGAGACGGTCCTCGTGCTCCGTCAGGCCGCGCCACGGCTCGTCCCGCTGGTCGCGAGTGCGCTGCAGAGCGAGGGCGTGGCCATTCACGGCGACGACATGGTGGTCGGCCTCGTCTCGAACGTGATCCCCGCGACCGAGGAGGACTGGGCGACGGAGTATCTGAGCCTCGACATCGCGATCAAGGTCGTCGACACGCTCGATGACGCTCTCGACCACATCCGTCGCTACAGCACCGGCCATACGGAGTCGATCATCACGACGGATTCGCGCAACGCGGAGCGGTTCCTGGCCGAGGTCGACTCGGCGGTCGTGATGGTGAACACCTCCACGCGGTTCACCGACGGCGGGGAGTTCGGGTTCGGTGCCGAGGTCGGGATCTCGACGCAGAAGCTGCACGCGAGGGGCCCGATGGGGCTTTCCGAGCTGACCAGCACGAAATGGCTGGCGCGTGGGGCAGGGCAGACGCGCGGCTGAGGGCTAGACTAGGGGGCGCTGTGGCTCTTCGTGAGCCACGCCCGCCAGCCACGAAACGGAGTCAGGATGAACCTCGTCGCACAGATCGCGATGGTCGCTGCCGAAACCGAGCACCACGGCAATGTCCAGCTCGAGACGCTGATCTTCGGCGTCATCGCGATCATCGTCTTCGCCTTCCTCGGCCTGGTCACGCTGTCATACAAGAACGTCGCCAACCGTCACTCCGCCAAGGCTGACGCCTGGGCCGCGAGGCACGGCAAGGACGGCCACGAGGCAGGGCACGGCCACTAGGCCCATATGAACGACACGACCTCGCGTCCGGCGCGCATCGGTGTGATGGGCGGCACGTTCGACCCCATCCACCACGGGCACCTGGTCGCCGCGAGCGAGGTCGCGCACTCCTTCGATCTCGACGAGGTCGTCTTCGTGCCCACCGGACACCCGTGGCAGAAGTCGGATGTCACCCCCAGTGAGCACCGCTACCTGATGACCGTGATCGCGACGGCGTCCAACCCGCAGTTCACGGTGAGCAGAGTCGATATCGACCGTGAAGGGCCGACGTACACGATCGACACCCTCCGCGACCTGAAGGAGAAGCGGCCCGACGCCGAGCTGTTCTTCATCACGGGTGCCGATGCCGTGGCGCAAATTCTCAGTTGGAGGGACCATGATGAACTGTGGGAGTTGGCCCACTTCGTCGCGGTCTCACGTCCAGGACACGTCCTGAGCACTGACGGCCTCCCGAGCGACAACGTCAGCCAACTGGAGGTGCCGGCGCTGTCCATCTCGTCGACGGCCTGCCGGGCGCGGGTCCGTGACGACGAGCCGGTCTGGTACCTCGTCCCCGACGGAGTCGTTCAATACATCGCGAAGCATCATCTGTATCGGAGCAAGGCATGAGTACATCGGATCGGCAGGAACAGGGTCCGCTGACGCGAAAGCAGTTGCGTGAGATCCGGTTGACCGGCTCCACACCGGTCATCTCGGCGGAGGAGGCTGCTGCTGCCGCCGCGGTCGCGACTCCGCCCGCCGTAACGCCGACCGAGGAGCAGGACGCCGCCGAGACCGAACCCGCTGCACCGTCGGCACCGGCCGACCGCGGCGAGACCGAGCCGGGGAACACGCCGCTGACGCGTCGCCAGGTTCGCGAGCGCGAACGCTCCATGACCGGATCCGTTCCCATCGGCGACGCTGACGAGTCCGACGCGCCGGACAACGCGGATGATGCGGACTGGACCGACGAGGTTCCGCCCGTCGAGGTCCCCGCGGCCGAGGCAGCCGACGCTCCCGACTCCGATGTCCACGACTCCGATGTCGTTGACGACGATGACCAGGAAGACGACGACTCGGCTGCGGCGGATCTGCCCGCACCGGTCAGCGCCTCGACGAACCTCGACACGACGGACGACGACCGCGAGCCGGTCACCTCCGGCGCGGGCGACACGAGTGCCGCCGTCGCGGAGCTCGGAATCGATGCAGAAACGACCGACGAGGTCGACGCAGGCGACGTTCTGGCGGATGTGGACGACGCTGACGACGACATCGCGGACGGGGAGCGCCCCGTGGTCAACTCCGCCTTCGGTCAGGATCTGCTCAGCGACGACGCGGAGACACGGAAGCCCTTCTCGCCGTCGTTCGACGAGCTGCTGACCGTCGGCGACTCGACCGGTTCCCAGCATCTCGCTCCGAACACCCTCATCTTCAACCCCTCCCCGGGAGAGGGGTCGCTCTCAGGCCCCGTCGCCTCCACAGGGGAGATCCTCGTGACCGGTTCCTACGAACTTCCCAAGGGACTCGGTTCACAGGGCCACGCGCACGGCACCACGGACGGCAAGGACGTGGACGCCGTGCTCATCGACGGCGAACTGCCCCCGGCATCCTCGCCCACGCCGATCGCCGCCAGCGCGGCCGTCAGCACCATCAAGCCCGCCGGCGAGGTCATCCGCCCGCCCGCCCCCGAAAAGGGCAACAAACTCATGCTCATCCTCGCGATCGTGGCGGGTGGTCTCGCGCTCGCGCTGGGCGTGTCCCTGATCGTCGCCTTCACCACGAATGTGTTCTGATGCAGTCACCTGAAACCGCCGAAGAGATGCTCCAGCTCGCGGCCGACGCCGCCGTCTCGAAGGGCGGTGAGGATCTCGTCGCGCTCAACGTCTCGGAGCCTCTGCCGCTCGTCGACATCTTCCTGCTCGTCACCGGAAACAGCGAGCGCAACGTCGCCGCCATCGCCGATGAGATCGAGGACAAGCTCATCGAAGCCGGTCACAAGCGGGTCCGCCGCGAGGGTCGCGCGGAGGCCCGATGGGTTCTCCTCGACTTCGGCGATCTGATCGTCCACGTCTTCCACCAGGAAGAGCGCGTCTACTACGGCCTCGAGCGTCTCTGGAAGGACTGCCCCGTCGTGCCGTTCGAGCTCGCAGACTCCGCCGCAGCAGACCGCGACTGACGTGACCGTCCACCTGATCACCGGTGCCGGATCCGGCATCGGCTCGGTCGTCGCGCGCCGCCTCCTCGATCGGGGCGATCAGGTCGTGGTGCTCGCCCGCGATGCCGGGCGCGCCAAGGAGATCACCGCGGCGCTGCCAGGAGCCTCGGCCGTCGTCGGCGACCTCGCGCAACCCGGCAGGCTGTCGTGGGCACTGTCGAAGCAGGCGCTTCCCGAGCGCATCGACTCGCTGGTGCACGCGGCGGGCGTCGTCGACCTCGGACCCGTGGCCGACCTTCCGGCGAATCTCTGGGAGCGCCAGCTCGCGGTCAACCTCGTGGGGCCTGCCGAGCTCACCCGTCTGCTCCTCCCTGTGCTGCGCGTCTCTCGCGCTCGGATCGTGTTCGTCAACTCCGGTGCGGGGTTGCACGCGCACGCCGGCTGGTCGGCGTATGCCGCCTCGAAGCACGGGCTCAAGGCTCTCGCCGACGCATTGCGGGCCGAGGAGAGCGAGCATGGTGTGCGGGTCACATCGATCTACCCCGGACGCACCGCGACCCCCATGCAGGAGCGAGTGCACCAGCAGGAAGGGCGGGACTACGATCCGGAGCGGTTCATCACGGCGGATTCCGTCGCGACGACGATCCTCACCGCGCTCGACCTGCCGGACGACGCCGCTCTCACCGATCTGACCATCCGCCCTCGGGCGTGACCCCCTGAAGTCTCTCGTCTCAGCTGTCAAGCCCCTGTGACCTTTCGGTCGGAGCGGGGATGATCTTGAGTGGGGAGAGAGTCTTGGAGGGAATCACATGTCCGGAGATCCAGATCCTAGATACGTGCTGCATCGCGTCACACCGTCGGAGTGGGTGATCAACGACCGACGATACGAGACGAACGATCCGCGGCACGTGGTGGCATGCGTCTACGAGTACGCGGAAACCGAGGTCGAGGTCGTGTGGCTTCGCGACCTGCCTCTGGCAGTGCGGTACACGACCGCTTACGAAGTTCTCGAAGAGGTGACGCGAGTGCAGGATTCGAGCCGGGCGACGAGGCCCATCGCGATCCCGCACCTGCCCCCTCTTCTCGCGACCTGAACAGGCTGCGCGGCAGGACCCGGGGAGGGGCCTGCCGCGCAGGGGCGTGCTGGGCGAGGACTCAGGAGTCCTCGCCCAGCGGCTTCTCCGACGCCAGGCGGTCGGCCGCGGCGCCGTCGACCTGGTCGGCATCCGCATCCGTGTCGAGAACGGGCTCGCCGTCGACGTCGCGGTGAGGCACGCCGTCGATCTCTCCTTCGTCATCCGGGCGGGGGACCAGCGGCGGTATCGGGTTGTTGGTCATCATCGACTCCTCTCGTGAGATGTGCGCGCCACGATAGGTCGGGCGTGCACAGACAGGGAGTGGGTTGACGACCGAGGTCCGGAGGAGTATCCGGCGGTGCGACGATTCTGCGGCACTCGATGGGTCGGCGGCGTCACACCATTTCGGGGCGCTTCTTGCGGAACGGCTTCGCGGGGGTGTGCGGGCCGTCCCACACCGTGATGATGCCCCAGGCGACAGCGGCGATCGGCACCGAGAGCACCGCGCCGACGATGCCGCCGAGGATGGTGCCCGTGGTCAGGGCGAGGAGGATCACGAGAGCGTGGAGCTTGAGGGAGCGGGCCATCACGACCGGCTGAAGGAAGTTGCCCTCGAGCTGATTCACGAGCACGACGATGCCGACGACGATGAGGGCTGCCACCGGGCCGTGCGTGACGAGCGCCACGAGAGCCGCGAGGATCCCGGCGGCGGTTGCGCCGACCAGGGGGATGAACGCCGTCAGGAAGACGATCACGGCGAGGGGGAGTGCAAGAGGGATCTGCAGGATCGCCAAGCCGATGCCGATGCCGAGAGCATCGGCGGCGGCGACGATCGACGTGCCGCGGATGTAGCCTCCGAAGACATCGACGGTCTTGTCGCCGATGCGGCGCGCACGCTCATAGCTGTTCCCGGTGAAGGGACGGAGCAGGAACTCCCAGATGCGCGGTCCGTCCTTGAGGAAGAAGAACAGCACGACGATCATCAGCGCGAGGCCGGTGAAGAAGCTCGCAGTGGCCGAGACCCCCGCGAGAGCTCCGCGTCCGAACGAGGCGCTGGTCAGGAAGTCGCCGACTCCTGCCCACACCTCGTCGAGATCGATCGATGCGATGTCGAAAGGCAGGGTGTCGAGCCAGGCCGTCACCTGCGTCACGCCGTCGGTGGCCGACTCGATCAGATCGTCCCACTGGGAACGGACCGTCAGCACGATCACCCAGACGATGCCGCCGAGGATCGCGAGGATGCCGATCAGCGCGATCCAGGTGGCGAGGATCGACGGCACTCCGCGACGCCGCATGAACGCGACGAGCGGGTGGATGGCCGAGGCGAGGATCAGCGCGATCGTCACGGGGATGAACACGAGAGAGAGCTGCGTGATCACCAGCACGCCGATGGCGACCAGGGCGAGCACCGAGAGGGTCTGCAGACTCCGTGTGGCGGCGAGGCCGAATCCCCGCGACCACAGTCGCGTCTCCGTCATCGGGGTCGACGCGTCTGACAGAGACGATGACATGGTCTCCGGTCGTCGGAACAGTCCCAGCACGTGCGTCCTCCACCTCGTCGAAGACCGTCTCGGTGACGAAGACGGCCTGGCCTTTCTATCCGGCGCAGCGGACGATGGCAAGTCCCTGGCGCTCTGCCATGGGCGGCCCTTCGCCGATGACGAGGGCGCCCGCGCGCGCCGGTGTGTCGGATGAACGAGAAGAAGGCCCCGCGATCTCTCGCGGGGCCTTCTATCGGGTGGACCTGGGGGGACTCGAACCCCCGACCCCCTGCATGCCATGCAGGTGCGCTACCAGCTGCGCCACAGGCCCAGAACTGCTTCCTCACTGCTCGAAGCAACTTGAACAGAGTACTACACGGATCGCGCGCAACACCAATCGGCGCGGGGCCCCCGGGCGCGTCGCATTAGGCTGACCGCATGACGACGATCACCGCCACCGTAGAGGCCGACTTCGATGAATGGTCCGGTCTGTGGCGCGGGTATCTGACCTTTTACGGCACGGAGCTCCCTGACGAGATCACGACCGAGTCGTTTCGGCGGATCGTCGAGGGGCGGGATCTGCACGGAGCGGTCGCGCGCGACGGCGACGGGCGCGCGATCGGCATCGTGCACTGGCTCACGCACCCGGCGACGTGGAGCACATCGCCCTACTGCTACCTCGAAGACCTCTATGTCGACGGCGAGTCCCGAGGCTCCGGGGTGGGGCGGCTGCTGATCGCCCACGTGCGTGACTGGGCTGTCGAGAACGGGTGCGAGAAGGTCTACTGGCTGACGCAGGAGACCAACATGACAGCCCGCGCGCTCTACGACAACGTGGCGACGCACACCGGGTACACGCACTACCAGATCGCCCTCTGACGCCCCGGAACAACCGCGTGATCGCGGGTGTTGTCATCATCGTGAGCATCCTGGACAGCGTCGTGATCGGCGCCGGTCAGGCCGGTCTGTCGGCCTCCTTTCATCTGACCCGTCTGGGCATCGGTCATGTCGTGCTCGACTCGGACTCCGAGCCCGGAGGCGCATGGCGGCACCGGTGGGATGCTCTGACGATGCGCGACGTGCACGGAGTGGCGGAGCTGCCGGGGGATTCTCCACCGCCGCGAGACGGGCAGCGCGCCAATATGGCCGTGCCGGCATACTTCGCGGCGTATGAGCGCGCTCATCGCCTGCCGGTGATCCGGCCCGTGGGAGTCGACCGGGTGGTCGACGAGGACGGCCTCCTGGTCGTGCGCGCGGGGGAACAGGAATGGCGCAGTCGGACGCTCGTCAACGCGACCGGGACGTGGACTCATCCGTTCCTGCCGCACTACCCGGGGATGGAGACGTTCCTCGGCGAGCAGCTGCACACGGTCGACTATCCGGGACCAGAGCACTTCGTGGGCAAGCGCGTCCTCGTCGTCGGCGGGGGCGCGTCGGCTGTCCAGTTCCTCGGAGCTCTGGCGCCGATCACCGACACACTCTGGGTGACGCGGCGTGAGCCGGTGTGGCGCAGCGACGACTTCACGCCCGAAGCAGGAGCAGCCGCTGTCGCGCTCGTCGAGCGACGGGTCGCCCAGGGGCTGCCTCCCGAGAGCGTGGTGAGCGTCACAGGGCTCATGCTGCGGCCGCAGGAACGGGAGGCGGAGAGGCTCGGCGCCTACGCTGCTCGCCGCCCGATGTTCTCGCGCATCGAGCCGGACGGCGTCCGCTGGGCCGACGGCACCTTCGAGCGGGTCGACGTCATCCTCTGGGCGACGGGGTTCCGCCCGGCGATCGCGCACCTCGCGCCGCTGCACCTCCGCAGCGCGGCCGGGGGCATCCAGCTCGACCGCGGCGGGCGGGGGACGACCGCGGTGCAGGACCCGCGGATCCAGCTCGTCGGCTACGGTCCGTCGGCGAGCACGATCGGTGCGAACAGGGCGGGACGCTCAGCGGCGAAGGGCGTCCAGCGGGCGCTGGCCGTCGCATCCGTCCGGAGCCCCTGAGCGATCTCGGCCCAATCGTCCCGAGCTGAGGTCGGCGAGGGCGCGTAGGGTGAAGACATGTCGCGAATCATCGTCTTCGGCGGCCACGGCCGCATCGCACTCCTTCTCGCTCCTCTTCTCGTCGAGCGGGGTGACGAGGTCACCTCGGTCATCCGCAATCCCGACCACGTCTCGGAGGTCGAGGCGACAGGGGCGCATGCGCTCGTCGCCGACGTCGAGACCCTCGACACGTCTGAACTCGCGGAGATCATCCGCGGTCACGATGCCGTCGTCTGGTCGGCCGGGGCCGGTGGGGGTTCCGCGGATCGCACGTACGCCGTCGATCGTGACGCGGCGATCCGCACCATGGATGCCGCAGAGGCGGCGGGCGTCATGCGCTATGTCATGGTCTCGTGGATCGGTTCGAAGGCCGATCACGGAGTGGCTGAGGACGACGGGTTCTTCGCCTACGCGGATGCGAAGTGGGCGGCGGACGAGCACCTGCGATCGACGGACCTCGACGGCACGATCCTCGGCCCCGGCACGCTCACGTTCGATGAGCCGACGGGCCGTATCCTGCTCGACCCGGACGGCAAGGGCGAGGTCGCGCGCGCCGATGTGGCGGCTGTGATCGCGGAATCTCTCGGCAACCCCTCGACGTTCGGTCGCACCATCCGATTCGGAAACGGCACGGCCGACTCCGGCGTGCCCATCGCCGACGCTCTCACCACCTGACCTCATGCTGCGACGTCGCTTCGGAGCGGTCAGTGCCGCGGCGTTCGTCGCCCTCGCGACGGCGGCCGCACCGGCCTCTGCCGCGGCTGTCGGCTCGGTGCAGGGCGGTCTCGCCCATGCGCAGATTTCCTCACCAGCAATCGGCGAGCACGCCGAGGCTCTCGTCGCCGAGATGACGACGGTCGAGCAGGCGGCGAGCGTCGTGATGGGGCACATCCCGACGACGGATGCCGGAGCGCTCCGCGCCTACATGCAGCAGGGCCTCGGCGGTTTCATCCTGATGGGAGCGAACATCCCGGCGACCTACGACGAGCTCCAGACCCTCACGTCTGCTCTCACGGTCGACCCCGCGCTGCCTCCGCTCGTGGCGGTCGATCAGGAGGGCGGGATCGTGTCGCGCCTCGTCGGCGATGGTTTCCCCGCCTCGACCGTCTTGAAATCGCAGCCGGTCTCCGACACGTCGTCGGCCTTCTCCGCCCGCGCGGCGCTGGTGGCGAGAGCGGGGATCACCGTGAACTTCGGCACGGTCGCAGACGTGACGTCCGACCCGTCGTCATTCATCTACGGCAGGGCACTCGGCACCGACTCCCAGACGGCCGCCGAGCGAGTCGCTGCCGCCACCACGGCGCAAGAGCAGATCATCGCCTCCACGCTGAAGCACTTCCCCGGTCATGGGGCGGCGCCGGGCGACTCCCACAGTGCTGTCCCTGCCACAGCCGAGACCATCGATGAGTGGCGTTCCACGGACGCGGTGCCTTTCGTTGCAGGTATCGAGGCCGGTGCCTCTCTGCTGATGTTCGGCCACCTGGCCTACACCTCGATCGATCCTGCTCCCGCGTCTCTGTCGGCGCGCTGGCACGAGATCGCCCGTGAACAACTGGGATTCGACGGCGTGATCGTGACCGATGACCTCGGGATGCTGCAGTCCTCGGGGATACCCGAGTACGCCGACCCCGTGACGAACGCCGTGTCGGCGGTCGTCGCCGGGAGCGACCTCGTGCTGATGATCGCCGGTTCGACTCCCGACACCGCCGGCCAGATCGTCCGCGGGCTCGCGGATGCGGTCGATGCGGGGGTGCTGCCCGCCGATCGGCTCGCCGACGCGGCCACCCGCGTGATGACGTTGCGCCTGCAGTCGACGTCGGCGACCACCGACTGGGCACCGTGCCCGGAGTGCGAGCCGGCGGACTGATCGCTCAGCCCGCTCACGCCGGTCAGCCCGCGAGCGTGACGGCGGTGGTGGAGCCGAGCCAGGCATGCAGCAGCTCGCCGCGCAGATGCCCACCGCGCTCTGCGAACACGCGCTGCCGGCGGACGTACTCCGCCTTGCCCTCGGTCGTCTCGATCGGTACGGGCTCGACACCCCACGGTGCCAGGTCGTACGGCGCGGCCTGCATGTCGAGAAGGCGGATGTCTCTTGCGAGCTCGAAGGTGTCGAGCAGAAGTTCGCCGGGCACGAGGGGGCCCAGCTTGACCGCCCATTTGTACAGGTCCATGCCGGCATGAAGGCATCCGGGCTGCTCGAACAGGGGCTGCTCGTCGCGGGTCAGCTCCGTGCGGTTGCGAGGCACGGCCGCGGGTGTGAAGAACCGGAAGGCATCGAAGTGGGTGCATCTGAGGTCATGGCTCTCGACGACCAGATCCGTTGCGTCCTGCCCAAGACGCAGGGGCACCGCGTGTCTGTGCTCGTCTGCTCGATAGACCATCGCCCACTCATGCAGTCCGAAGCATCCGAACTGCCCGGGTCGAGAGGCGGTGCGACGCAGCATCCGCTCGATGAGGCCGGCGAGGTCTGCCTTCTCGCGCGCGAAGGCAGCGGCATCCGGCACCGCACCGGCTTCGGTCGCGCCGGGGGAGTACCACCGCCAGGTCAGCCGCTCGTCGGCCTCCTCGAGCTCGACCCCGGCGCCGGGGTGCCACCGACGCAGCTGCGCGGGCTTGTAGCTGTAATAGGTGAACAGGAAGTCCCATACCGGGTGCTTCTCGCCCCGCGCGGCTCGTTCCCGATGCTCAGCCGTGAGGGCGTCGGCTCTCGTCTGGTGCGCTCGTTCGCGTTCCAGCCAGTCGGTCCGCGCCAGCGTCATGGTCACCTCAACGGAGGATGCCGGCTTTGCCGAGCAGGTCACGGAGCCCCGCGCCGTCCTCGGCACTGACCCAGGGGGCGACGTCGTCGGAGTGCGGCTCGTGGCCCGCGCGACCACCGGCGAGCACGGCCTCGGCCGGGAGCAGCCGACGGATGGCGACGCCGGCGACGGAGTCGGGGTGCTCATCCATAAACTCGGAGTAGATCGCCTCGTCGTGCTGGCCGTCGTCGCCGATCAGCAACCATTTCACGTGCGGGAACTCCGTGGCCAGGCGACGCAGGTTGGTGAGCTTGTGCTCGCGTCCGCTGCGGAACCATCGGTCGTGGGTGGGGCCCCAGTCGGTGAGGAGCATGGAGCCTGCGGGGAACAGGTGGCGCCCGAGGAACCGGCGGAGAGTCGGGGCGACGTTCCAGGCTCCGGTCGAGAGGTAGACCATGGGAGCACCGGGATATTCGCGGAGCACCTGATCGAGCAGCACGGCCATGCCCGGCACGGGGATGCGCGCGTGCTCGTCGACGACGAAAGAGTTCCAGGCGGCGATGAAAGGTCGGGGGAGGGCGGTGACCATCACGGTGTCGTCGACGTCGGAGACGACCCCGAAGTGGGTCGACTCGGCCACGATGAACGCGGTCGTCTCGACCGGGTCCTGACCCTCGACGGAGAACGTGAAGGTCTGCCATCCTGGCTCGAGCTCGGCGTGCACGACCGAGTCGATCACACCGCCCCGGTCGGCGACGACATAGTGCACCGAATCGCCGATCTGCACGGCGACCTTCGCGAAGCTCACGGGGATGCCGACGAAGCTCCGCCAGCCGCGGACGCTGGCCGGCTCGCCGTCCTTCGTGCTCCGTGCGGGAGGGACGATGAGAACGCGACCGACGACACGCACCCAGCCGGGCCCGCCGTAACCGGGGAACGGGAGGATGGTCGCGGTGCGGCCGCGACGGCGCGCTCGCCCCTCGCGCCACACGTGGAGGCGGTGTTCGAGGCGCGCGAACCAGTGGATCCGGGGCGCCGGAGGTGACGAAGCCATTGCTTCAGTCTTTCACGTCGGTCGAGTCCTTCGCGTCGGAGATGTCGAGATGGCGCGCCTCGAGGCGCGAGATCACCTTCTTGCCCACGAACACGGCGACGAGGAAAAGGGCGATGATGCCGACGAAGATGTATCCGGCGTAGTGCACCCGGTCGGCGAGCTCATCGAAGCTGCCGGCGGCGAGCGAGGTGATGCTCACGTAGGCCGTCGCCCAGAGCAGGCAGGCCGGCGCCGTCCACGCGAGGAATCGGCGGTAGGAGTAATGGCTCATCCCCACGGTCAGCGGCACGAGGGAGTGCAGCACCGGCAGGAACCGCGAGAGGAAGATGGCGATGCCGCCGCGGCGGGCGAGGTAACGCTCCGCCCGCACCCAGTTCTCCTCGCCGACGCGTCGGCCGACCCAGGAGGCACGGATGTGCGGGCCGACCCACCGCCCGAGCCAGAAGCCGATGCTCTCGCCGATCAGCGCGCCGACGACGACCGAGACGACCATCGCCACGGCCTGAGGGAGGCTGGTGATGCCGATGGACGCGACGAGTACGACAGTGTCACCGGGGAATACGAGCCCGATCAAGACGCTCGTCTCCAGCATCACGGCGAGCCCCGCGACGAGGGTGCGAGTGATCGGGTCGATGGACCGCATGAAGTCGATCAGCCACGGCACCAAGTCGTCCACCCCTTGAGAATACGGGAGTGCACGCCGCCTAGGCTGAGAACGTGCCCGAACCTCTGAGCGCCCGCGTCCTGCCCGATCGGGTGACGCCTGACGCGCTCTTCCTCGCCCTCGAACGGTCGTGCGCCGACCTGTTCTGGCTCGACGCCGGGGCGGACGCGACGGAGGGATGGAGCTTCGTCGGGACGGGCGATCCGGCGTCGTTCCCCGGTGAAGTGCGGATGGATGCCCGCACGGCCGCCGCGCATCCCGGTCCTCCGCTGCGGGGCGGGTGGGTCGGCTGGTACGACTACGAGACCGGCGCCCGAGCAGCGGGAGCACCCGTATCGGAAGCCGCTGACGAGCCCGGCGACGCCTGGTTGCGGGTCTCCCGGCTGGCGGCGTTCGATCATGCGACCGGCACCGTATGGGTTGCCGCAGCCCATGCCGATCTCGACGAGTGGAGCGCCGTCGTCGCTCGTGTCACCCCCTCCGCCGTGCCGCGCGGGGAGACGGTGTTCAGTGCGCCCTCGTCCGTACGCAGCGAGGCGCGACACACTCCGACGGAGTACGCAGGACTCATCGAGCGCTGCCGCGAGCTCATCAGAGCGGGGATCGCCTACCAGCTCTGTCTCACCACCCGGTTCACCGTTCCGGGGGAGCACGACGGAGTCGCGGTGTACCGACGCCTCCGTGCCGCAACTCCGGCGCACCATGGCGGCTTCATCCGGATCGGCGGCCGCTCCTTGCTCAGTGCGAGCCCCGAGCAGTTCCTCCACGCTGAAGGCGGCGTCATCCGCACGCGGCCGATCAAGGGGACGCGGCCCCGCGGCGCAGACGCCGCGCACGATGCCGAGCTCGCCGCCGAGCTCGCGGCGGACCCGAAAGAACGGGCTGAGAACGTCATGATCGTCGATCTGATGCGCAACGATCTGTCGAGGGTGTGCCGACCCGGGTCGATCCGGGTCGAGGCGCTGTGGGCCGTGGAGACGTATCCGGCGGTGCACCAGCTCGTCAGTACCGTCAGCGGCACGGCGGCCGCGGGCACGACGGCGAGCGAACTTCTCGCAGCGACCTTCCCGGGAGGCAGCATGACAGGCGCGCCGAAGCTCTCGGCGATGACGCGCCTGCATGAGCTGGAGGGAGGGCCTCGCGGTATCTACGCCGGGTGCTTCGGTTACATCGGCGATGAGGGGTCGCTCGACCTCGCGATGGTCATCCGCAGCATCGTGATCGACGGTACGGGCGCTGTGGTCGGCGCAGGCGGGGGATCACCTGGCGATCGGTCGCCGCCTCGGAGGTCGCCGAGGTCGCGACGAAGGCTCGGGCGCCGCTCGCTGCGCTGGGAGTGGAAATGCCCGCGGCCTGGGCTTCCGATATCCTGAACTGATCCCCTTTTCCCTTCAGATTGGTCGTGCGTTCGTTGTCTGAGAACCTGTCCACCTCTCCCGTCGCCGAGGAGACCTCCTCGGCGCACGCTATCCAGGCCAAGTGGCAGAAGTACTGGGCGGAGAACGAGACGTTCCTCACCGGCGGCGACGATGACAAGCGGCCCCGCCGCTACGTGCTGGCGATGTTCCCCTACCCCTCCGGCGACCTGCACATGGGGCACGCGGAGAACTACCTGTATTCGGACATCGTGGCCCGGTTCTGGCGCCACCGCGGGCACAACGTGCTCAACCCGATCGGCTGGGACTCCTTCGGGCTGCCTGCGGAGAACGCGGCGATCCGTCAGGGTGCGGATCCCCGCGAGTGGACCTACCAGAACATCGCTCAGCAGAAGCAGGCGTTCCAGAACTACGGCGTCTCGTTCGACTGGTCGCGAGTGCTGCACACCTCCGACCCCGAGTACTACCGCTGGAACCAGTGGCTGTTCCTGAAGCTGCACGAGCGCGGTCTTGCGTACCGCAAGAAGAGCGCGGTCAACTGGTGCCCGAACGACCAGACCGTGCTCGCGAACGAGCAGGTCGTCGACGGCCGTTGCGATCGCTGCGGTGCCGAGGTCGTGAAGAAGAAGCTGACTCAGTGGTACTTCAAGATCACGGACTACGCCGACCGGCTGCTCGATGATCTGAACCAGCTCGAGGGCTTCTGGCCGCACAAGGTGCTGCAGATGCAGCGCAACTGGATCGGACGCTCGATCGGCGCCGACGTCGACTTCCGCATCGAGGGGCGCGACGAGCCCGTCACCGTGTTCTCGACGCGTCCTGACACCCTGCACGGAGCGACGTTCTTCGTCGTGGCCCCCGACTCCGACCTGGCGTCGGAGCTCGCAGCGGATGCTCCGGCCGACGTGCGTGAGCGTTTCCAGAAGTACCTGGCCGATGTGCAGAAGACCACCGACGTCGACCGACAGGCCACCGATCGCCCGAAGACCGGGGTCTTCCTCGAGCGGTACGCGATCAACCCGGTCAACGGCGAGAAGCTGCCGGTCTGGGCGGCGGACTACGTGCTGGCCGATTACGGTCACGGAGCGGTCATGGCCGTGCCGGCGCACGACCAGCGAGACCTGGACTTCGCCCGCGCCTTCGACCTGCCCGTGAAGGTCGTCGTCGACACGACGGCGCCGGTCACCGGTGCGATGCCGGTCATCGAGGTCGATGAAGAGGGCGTGCCGATCGACACCGGCGCGGCGCTCGACGAGCAGAACCCCGCCTCCACCGGCATCGCTCTGACGGGAGAGGGCCGGATGATCAACTCCGGACCGCTCAACGGTCTGTCGAAGCGCAATGCGATCGCCCGTGCGATCGAGCAGCTCGAGGCGTCCGGCACCGGGCGCGCCGCCAAGAACTACCGTCTGCGGGACTGGCTGATCTCGCGTCAGCGCTTCTGGGGCACGCCGATCCCGATGCTGCACGCGGAGGACGGCCGGATCATCCCCGTGCCCGAGGAGCAGCTGCCGGTGAAGCTGCCCAGCGTCGAGGGGCTCGACCTCAAGCCCAAGGGATCGTCGCCGCTCGGCGCCGCTGAGAGCTGGGTCCGCACGGTGGATGCCGCCAGCGGTGACCCCGTTCTGCGGGATCCGGACACGATGGACACGTTCGTCGACAGCTCGTGGTACTTCCTGCGATTCCTGTCGCCGAACAGCGACACGGTCGCGTTCGACCCGGCTCAGGCCGCCCGCTGGTCGCCGGTCGACTCCTACATCGGCGGCGTCGAGCACGCCATCCTGCACCTGCTGTACGCGCGATTCATCACCAAGGTGCTGTTCGACATGGGGCTGATCGACTTCACCGAGCCCTTCTCGAACCTCATCAACCAGGGCATGGTCCTGCTCGACGGCGCCAAGATGTCGAAGAGCAAGGGCAACCTGGTGCTCTTCGAAGAGGAGCTCGACGCCTACGGCGCCGATGCGCTGCGCGTGGGTCTCGCGTTCGCCGGACCGGTCGAAGACGACAAGGACTGGGCCGACGTCTCGACGACCGGTGCGCAGAAGTTCCTGGCCCGCGCGTTGCGCATCGCCCACGAGGTGTCCTCTCCTGTCGACGTCGTGTTCGCGGGCGGAGATGCGGCGCTGCGTCGAGCCACGCACAAGCTGCTGGCAGATGCTCCTGGGCTCGTCGAGCAGACGAAGTTCAACGTCCTGGTCGCGCGCCTGATGGAGCTGGTCAACGTCACCCGCAAGACGATCGACGGTGCCGCAGGCGCCGCTGATCCGGCGGTGCGTGAGGCGGCCGAGACCGTCGCCGTGATGCTCGATCTGATCGCCCCGCACACCGCGGAGGAGATGTGGGAGATCCTCGGACACGAGCCGTCCGTCGGGCTCGTCACCTGGCGCTCCGCCGACCCGGCGCTGCTCGTCGAGGACACCGTGACCGCCGTCGTGCAGGTGGGCGGCAAGGTCCGCGCTCAGCTCGAGGTGCCCGCGCGCATCGGCGAGGCCGAGCTCGAATCGCTCGCCCGTGCCGACGAGCGGGTCATTCGCTCGATCGGCGACCGCGAGATCGTCAAGGTCGTCGTGCGCGCCCCGAAGATCGTCAGCATCGTCGTGAAGGGCTGACCGACCGCGTAGCCAGCCGCTCTGCACATCCGGCCGCCCACGGGGGTTCTCCCCGACGGGCGGCCGGATGCATGAGAGGCGTCCGTTCGCTGGCATAGCGTTGCGGAATGCCCGAATCCGCCGCTTCCTCACCGGCGCCGCGCCGGTTGCGGCTGGGGGTCGGCGCCGCCGTCGTGCTGGCGCTCGTCGTGCTGTCCGCGGCCGTCGGACTCGGACTGATGCGGGGGCAGGCCGTGCCGACCGAATCGGTGCCGTTGGCCACCGAGGCCGCCGAGAGCGGCGGATCGACGGGAGAGCTCTACGTGCACGTGCTGGGCGCGGTCGAGCATCCGGGACTCTATGTCCTCGATCTCGACTCCCGGCTGGTCGATGCGGTGGCGGCGGCCGGCGGGACCACTGACGATGCCGACCTGACCGCGGTCAATCTCGCCCGCGTGCTCTCGGACGGCGAACAGATCAGCGTGCCGGTCGTGGGTGCCGCAGCCGCGGAGGGGCCGCCGGGAGCAGGCGCGCCCGCGGACGATCTGGTGGATCTCAACACCGCAGATCAGGCGGCGCTCGAGACTCTGCCGCGCATCGGCCCCGCCCTGGCCGAGCGGATCATCGCCTGGCGTGACGAGAACGGTCGGTTCACATCGGTCGATGACCTGCTGTCGGTCCCCGGCATCGGAGAGAAGCTGCTCGCCGGCATCCGCGACGGTGCGCGGGTGTGATGCGCGGTCTGCGGGCGCTGTCTCTCTCTCGCCTGAGTCAGAGCGTCGTCAGCTGTGCAGCGACGTGCCGCTTCTCGACGCCCCCGAGTCGGTCAGGACGGCACGTGCGGCACGCTCGCCGGAAGCGAGGGCGCCTTGGATCGACGCGGTGTCTCTGTGATCCCCGGCTGCATACAGCCGCTCGGCGTAGCGCGGCGATCGCGGTGGGCCGAGCGGTGCCGGTTGGGCAGGCAACGCGTCGAGGATGTCGTCGCGCCGGATCAGCTGCCACGCGCTGATGTCCGTACCCCAGACCTCTTCGAGGTGGCGGCGCACGTCGAACTCGTCGGCGGGTGCGCCGCCACGCGGCAGCAGGCAGGTCGCGGCGATGAGGTGACGTCCGGCCGGCGCATACGAGGGCACGGTGTGCGTCATCACGACGGTGTTCACGACGGGGCCTCTACCTCGGCCGTCGACGGTGAGCAGTGCGGATCCGCTGGGAGGTTCAGTGGCGGCGAACCACCACGTCTGCAGACCTCTCGTGACCGGACGGGCGAGACCGGTGAGCTCGCTGACGGCTTCGGCGCCGACTGCGACCACCGCCCGAGCCGCTCGCACGGAGTCGCCGTCGCTCAGCCCCACCGTGATCTCCTCTCCTCCTGCTGAGATGCCTCCCGCGCGCGCCCCGAAACGGATGTCAGTACCCGCCGCGCGCGCGTGCGCGGCGAGCTGCTCGGGGACAGCGGCGATCCCCTGTGTGGGAAGCCCGGGTCGGCCGAGCGCGAAGTAGCGTACGAGCAGTCGCGCGAAGGCGTTCGACGTCTCGCCGCCTCTCTCCGCCAGAACCCCGGCGAGAAACGGCTCGAGTACAGCGGTGCGAAGCGGGCCACGAAGCCCCGCGGCATCCCATCCCTCGCGCATGGTGGCATCGTTCCGAGCCAGATGCGAGAGCGGACTCACCAGTGCCGGCGCGGCCCAGCGTGCCAGCGCGACGGCATCCCGACCGCTCACCAGGCCGCTGCGCAGAGACGTGACGATCGACAGCGGATGCCGAAGCGGATGCCGCAGCTCGGCCACCCCGTCCGTCGTGCGCACCCGCACGCCCACAGGGAAGCTCCCGAGCGCGAGTGCGTCGAGATCGACGCTGCGCCGAAGTGCCGGGTAGGCCGGGTTGAGGACCTGGAACCCGCGGTCCAGCCGGAAGCCGTCGATGATGTCGGTGCGCTGGCGTCCGCCGACCGCATCCGCGGCCTCGAGGACGACGACGTCGAGTCCGTGAGCGGAGAGCAGTCCCGCGCAGCGGAGCCCTGCGAGGCCGGCGCCGATCACGATCACGTCATGCATTCGCGATGACCTCTCCTCGGCGCGTCAGAAAGTCTCGCACCAGAGTCAGGCGAATGGGCTGGTGCTCTGCGGTGTCGCGTACGTCGACCATTCCCCGAGTATGCCTGAGTCGCTCGGTGTGGTGGAGACTGTCGGCTGTCGGAACGACCCGCGGTCGGTGAATCGAAGTGCCAGCGGTCCACACTCAGAGATCATCGCTTCGCATTCGGCGCTCCTGCACGCCGCGTCGGCATCGTTGTGTTGTCCACCGACCGGGGGGCGGGTGCGCTGCGAGGTGGTCGCACGCCCCTACGTTGTCCTGATGCACCGGCTGCCGATGAGATGCGACCCGCGGGTTCGACCGCGCGATGACGCGCGGGTATGAGCCGGGATCTGCGTCTGCTGCCGATCGCAGGCGGAGTGTGGGTGGTCGCCCTGGTCTGCGTGTTCGTGCCTCCAGCTGCGCAGTGGTGCCTTCTCGGTGGCGTGCTGGGGGCGGCGGCGTCGCTGTTGTGGATGCTGCGGCGGTCGTCCGCCGCGGCGTCCATGGCCGGGGTGGTGCTCGTGATGCTCGCCGCGATCGCCGCTGTCTCCGTCACTGTTCTTGCCGCGACACCGGCGCGCGAGGGCGCCGCGTCGTGGGACGGACGTGTGGTCGAGGTGACGGGGGAGGTCAGCACCTCGGCGTCGGTCGGTCGGGATGGGCGCCTGTGGATGGAGGTGCAGCTCACGCGCATCGGGTCGCCGGGGTCGGTGCGGGCGGCGTCGGCTCCGGTGCGGGTCGGCATCGATCCGGCCGAGGGGTTCGATCTCGGCGCCACAGTCCGGGTGAAGGGAGAGGCGGCGGCGACGGATCCGGGGGAGAGGGCAGCGCTCGTCGTGTTCGCGAGCGAGGCGTCGGTCGAGGAGCCGGCATCCGGGGTCTTCGCGGTCGCGGCCGGATTGCGCAGCGCTTTCATCGACCGGGCGCAGCGACTTCCCGAGCCCGGAGCGGGTCTGCTTCCCGGACTCGCAGTCGGCGACACCCGCGCGGTGTCGACCGAGCTGAACGATGACATGCGCACCAGCGGTCTCAGCCACCTGACGGCGGTCTCCGGAGCGAACTGCGCCATCGTCGTCGGGGCGGTGTTCTGGTTGGCTGCGCTGTGCGGCGCCGGACGGGGGACTCGAGTCGTCGCGGCCGCTCTCGGTCTCGCGGGCTTCGTCGTCCTCGTGACGCCGGAACCCAGCGTGGTCAGGGCGGCGGTCATGGCGGGTGTCGCGATGCTGTCACTGCTTCTCGGGCGGCCGAGCGCGGGTGCGGGGATGCTGGCGCTCAGCGCGAGCGGCATCCTGATCGCCGACCCGTGGCTGGCCTCGACTGCGGGATTCGCGCTCTCGGTCTCCGCATCGGGTGCGCTGATCCTGCTCTCGCCGTCGCTCACCCGCGGACTCGCGCGATTCATGCCGCAACCTCTCGCTCTCGCGATCGCCGTGCCGACGTCCGCACAGCTCGTGTGCGGCCCCGTCATCGCCCTCTTCGCAGAGCAGCAGTCTCTCGTGGGGCTCGTGGCGAACCTGCTGGCTGCGCCCGCGGCGCCGATCGCCACTGTCATCGGCCTCCTCGCGTGTCTCGCCGCTCCGGTGGGCGTTCTCGCCGACCTTCTGGCGGCGTCGGCATGGCTGCCCGCCGCGTGGATCGCGCAAACGGCCAGCATCACGGCCAGGCTGCCGTTCGCTCAGATCGCCATGGTGCCCGGCATCGCCAGCGCCGTGCTGGTCGGCGTCGTGAGCGCGGCGATCGGGGTGATTCTCGCCGATGGGTACCGCGCGGTGCCGGTCGTCAGGGGTGTCGCAGCGGCCGTGCTGGCAGTCGCGCTCGCCCTGGGCGGTGCGCATGTGGTGCTCAACGGTCCGCTGGCGAGCGCGACCACTCCCGACGAATGGTCGGTCGCCGCCTGTGATGTGGGCCAGGGAGACGCACTCGTCGTGCGCTCCGAGGGGGCGATCGCACTGATCGATACCGGGCCGGAACCGGAGCCGCTCGCCTCGTGTCTGCGCGAACTCGGTGTCGAACGCGTGGATCTGCTCGTGCTCACGCACTTCGATCTGGATCACGTCGGCGGGGTCGAGGCTGTTCAGGGGAGAGTCGAGGCGGTGCTGCATGGGCCACCGGGGGAGAGCGGTGACGAGCGGATGCTGCAGCACCTCGCCGACGGCGGTGCGACGGTCGGTCAGGCGGCAGCGGGCATGCGGGGTGACCTGGGCGCGGCGTCCTGGCAGGTGCTGTGGCCGCAGCGTGGGTCGGAGGCGTTCCCGCCGGGCAACGACCAGAGCGTGGTTCTGGAGATAGGTGGCGGCGGCGTACCCCGCTCGCTTTTCCTGGGCGACCTGTCGGGGGAGGCGCAGCGGATGCTGGAACGCACCGCGCATCTCCGAGGCGGCTACGCGGTGGTCAAAGTCGCCCATCACGGCAGCGCCGACCAGGACTTCCCGCTCTATCAGGACCTGCACCCGAGTGTCGCGCTGTTCAGCGTAGGCGTCGACAACGACTACGGGCATCCGCGAGCGGAGACTCTGGCATCGCTCGAAGCTGCCGGTGCGCGAGTGCTGCGGACCGACCAGCAGGGCCGTCTCCTCGTGGGCCTCGCGGGGGACGAGCTTCAGCTGTGGGCCGAGAAGCAGCCACCCTGACGACGGGGTCGACGTCTGTGGCCCCCGGTAGTCTGGAGGCATGGCTGCTTCTCGTACTCCTTCCCGCGGTGGGACCAAGGCAGCCAAGGTCCCGCAGGTGTCGTGGCGCGATCCGCGTCCGGCGCCGGTGGTGCTCGTGTTCGGCCCGGAGGAGGTCTGCGCAGAGCGCGCGATCGCCGGAGTCCGCGACTACCTCCGCACGGAAGACCCCGCGCTCGAGGTGACCGATGTCCGCGCTGATGACTACGCGCCCGGGACTCTCCTCGCGCTGACCTCGCCGTCGTTGTTCGGGGAACCCCGGCTGGTGCGCGTGTCGGGGGTGGAGAAGTGCTCGGATGCCTTCTTGCAGGAGGCTGTGTCCTACCTCGACCACCCGCAGGAGGGTGCGACAGTGATCCTGCGCCACACCGGGGCCAGCGTCCGCGGCAAGAAGCTGCTCGATGCGGTGCGCGCCGGGACGGGCGACGGCATCGAGATCCCGTGCCCGGCCATCAAGCGCGACGGCGACCGCGTCGACTTCGCTGCCGGCGAGTTCTCTGCGGCGAAGAAGCGGATCGCCCCGCCTGCGTTGCGCGCTCTGGTCTCGGCCTTCGCCGATGATCTCACCGAGCTCGCGGCGGCATGCCAGCAGCTGATCGGCGACGTCGAGGGCGATGTCACCGAAGAAGTCGTCACCAAGTACTACGGCGGGCGGGTCGAAGTCTCTGCCTTCGTCGTCGCTGACACGGCGATCGCCGGACGCTATGGCGAGGCTCTCGTGGCCCTGCGCCATGCCCTCGCCTCCGGCGCCGACCCCGTGCCGATGGTCGCGGCGTTCGCCATGAAGCTGCGCACCATGGCGCGCGTCGCCGGAAACCGCGAGCCGAGCCGCCAGCTCGCGCAGCGACTGGGAATGAAGGACTGGCAGGTCGACCGTGCGCGACGCGACCTCGCCGGATGGAACGAGCGTTCGCTGGGAATGGCCATCCAGGCGACGGCGCGCGCCGATGCCGAAGTCAAGGGTGCCGCCCGTGACCCGATCTTCGCTCTCGAGCGGATGCTCACCGTCATCGCCACCCGCCAGCCGTTCGGCGAGTGAGCGCGGTCTGACGCGCGGCAGCTGCCTCGTCCGTCGAGATCGCTGGCACATACGGTTCCGAGCACGCGAAAGAGCCCGCCCCGCGAACGGGACGGGCTCTTGTCACACCGTCAGGCGTGGAATCGGCTCAGAGAGCGGAGACCTGCTTGGCGATGGAGGACTTGCGGTTCGCAGCCTGGTTCTGGTGGATGACACCCTTGCTGACGGCCTTGTCGAGCTTGCGGGAGGCAGCCTTCAGAGCAGCCTCGGCTGCAGCCTTGTCACCGGAGACGACAGCGGCGCGGGTCGCGCGGATGTGCGTCTTCAGCTCGCTCTTCACGGCCTTGTTGCGCTCGTGAGCCTTGTCGTTGGTCTTGTTGCGCTTGATCTGCGACTTGATGTTTGCCACGTGTGGACGCTTTCTGTACGGAGTTGTTAGGAAATGCCGGCAGAAGAAGAGGGCTTCCACTCGGCGGTCGTGAGGGAAGAACCCACACGCAAGCCAAGAACCAACTCTACCAGCATCCGGGCGGTTCACCCTAAACGAGCGAGGTGTCCTCGTCACTGATGCGGTGTCGGTGCGTGTGGGTGCACAATCATCAGTATCCCGACACTCGCGTCGCGACCCCGACGTCAAGGAGCGACATGAGCCCCGCCCTCCCATCCGGATCGCCGGTGTCCGCTCTGCGGAGAGTCGGACCGCCATGGATGACCGTCTTCACGCTCGCCTGGCTGGCGATCTGGACGGTGCAGCTCACTCCGGTCCAGTTGCTCCTCCCCTTGCAGTTGAACACGTCTGAGAAGGACTGGATACCCGGCGTCATCTCGTCCGGGCTGGTGCTCGGCATCGGCGGTCTCGCAGGGATCGTCGCGGGCCCGTTGGCCGGGGCGCTGTCGGATCGCGCGGCCGTCGGACGGCGGCGTCGGCGACCATGGGCGATCGGTGGCGTGCTCGTCACCGCGCTGTTCCTCGTGGTGACCGGTTTCAGTGAGGGGCCCTGGGCCGTGGGAGGAGCCTGGGTCGGGGTGTCGATCGGCGTCGCGGTGTCGTCGGCCGCCTTCACCGCACTGATAGCGGACCAGCTTCCTCCGACGCAGCGTGGCGCCGCGTCCGCCGCCGTGGGCTCCAGTCAGGCGGTGGGCATCGTGCTCGGCGTCGGGCTCGTGGTGCTCCTCGGGCTCGGCATCCGTGAGGGGTACCTGCTGCTCGCCGGGATCATCGCGACGGTGGGAATCGGTGCAGCGCTGCTTCTGCCCGATCCGCCCGCGGCCGTCGACGCGACTCCGGTGACGCGTGATCGTCATCTGCTGGCATCGCTGCGCGATCGGGATTTCGCCTGGATGCTGTCGGGCCGGCTCGTGACCAACATCGGCAACGCACTCGGCACTGCACTGTTCCTCTTCTTCCTGCTCCATGGTCTGCACCAGGAGACGACGGTGGCGCAGGACAACCTGCTGCTCCTGATCGTCGTCTACACGCTGTTCGTGGTGCTCGCATCGGTGTTCACCGGTGTGCTCTCCGATCGCACGGGCAACCGGCGTTCCCTCACGATCCTGGCGACCCTGGTGCAGGCGGCCTCCGGCGTCGTGATCGCCGTCGTGCCGACCTTCGAGGCGACGATGGTCGCCGCCGCGCTCATGGGGCTCGGCTACGGCGCGTTCTCGACCGTCGGACTCGCCTTCGCCGCCGACCTGCTGCCCGGCGAGAGGGACCACGCCCGTGACCTCGGCATCGTCTACGTCACGGCGGCACTCGGCCAGCTGATCGGCCCGGTGCTCGGGGCGGGGCTCGTCGCGCTCGTCGGGGGATTCTGGCTGGTGTTCGCAGCAGCCGCCGTGCTGTCGCTCGTGGGCGGTGCGCTCACGGCTCTGGCGAGGCAGCCGGCGCGGGATCCGCGGCCTCACCCGTAGCCTCGGATTCGATGGTCGCGACGGCCAACCGCAGGACGGCGTTGAAGATCTGCGGACGCATCGCCGTGACGAGGTGCGTGGTGCGCGGCACGACGATGAGCTCTGCGTGAGGCGCGAGCCGTCGGAAGAGGGCTTCGTTGACTCGCAGCTGATCCCACTGTCCGTTCACGAACCACAGCGGCACGCGGATGCGGGCGACCGCTGTCGCGAGATCGAGCGTGGCGAGATTTCGCAGTGCCGTGTCCTGGGTGTCCAGCGCATAGCCGCCGGCGGCGAAATCGGAGCGCGTCTCTTCGGGGATCGTCGCTTCGAGGATGCGCTTCGTGATCCACATCCCGCGATCGGGCAGCCGATCGACGGCGCGCGCGATCGCGCGATACGCCGCGAGACCGGCGCCTCGGGGGAGCGACGTGCACGACGCGGCGACGAGCCCCGCGACCCTCGGTGCCTCCGCTCCGCCGACGTAGGCGAGTGTCAGCAGGCCGCCCATCGAGTGCCCGACGAGCAGCACGGGACCTCGCGTCGCTGCGTCGCGCACCGCGACGTCGATGGTGTGGAGCGCCTCGTGCAGGGTGAAGTCCTCCTCCATCCGGGTGCCATGCCCGGGAAGGTCGACAGCGACGGCCCCGATGCCCTGCTCCTCGAGGAAGGCGAGTTGCGACCGCCACATCGTCGCGGACGTACGGATGCCGTGCACGAAGACGATCTGGACGCTCACGCGTTCAGCATAGAGAAAAGCGGGGCCGGTGGATGGACCACCGACCCCGCTGCGAAGCGCTGACGAGTCAGGCTCCGAATGGATTACTTCTCGTATCCCACGTTCTCCACCGGCGTGATGCCGAAGAGGTCGAGACCCACGTAGGGCTCGGGCGTGAGGTTGGCGAGACCTTCCTTGACGGTCCAGATCTCCGGGCCGTTGAGGACCGGGATGATGCCCCAGGTCTTCGCGAAGATCTCGGACTCCATCTCCATGGCCTTCTTGGTCTGCTCGACCGGGTCGGAGATCGTCTCGAGCTCCTCGTGGATCATCGTGTCGATCTCCTCGGTGCCGGTGCCCGACAGGTTCAGGCCGCTGTCCGAGCAGTACAGCTGGCAGAACCAGGCGGCACCGAACGGGTCGGACGACGTGAAGTTGAGGAAGAAGATGTCACCGTTCTGCGTGGTGTAGTCCTCGGCGAAGTCGGCGGACGGACGGGTGTCGATCGTCACCTCGACGCCGACCTCCTTCAGCTGCGCCTGAACGGCGAGCGAACGCGCGCGCGCGGTCTCGGTGTCGGAGTGCACGGGGAAGACGAGCGACAGGCGCTGGCCGTCCTTCTCGCGGATGCCGTCGGCACCGGCGACCCAGCCGGCCTCATCGAGGAGCTTGTTGGCACCCTCGGTGTCGCCGTCCTTGCGGCCGGCCTCCTCCAGCGCGTTGACATAGTCAGGCTGGAATGAGAAGAGGGTCAGGGACCCTGCGGGCTCCTCGGTGTAGTTCAGGCCGTTGAAGACGATGTCCTTGACCTGCTCGATGCTGATCGCCTCGAACACGGCCTTGCGGACCTCGAGGTCGGACAGCACCGGGTTGGTCGAGTTCAGCGTGAAGATCGCGTTCGCGGTCGCCTGACCCTTGTAGGTCTTGACGCCTTCGAGACCCTCGACCTGTGCGAGCAGCTCGGCGCTGCCGGTCTCGGCCATGTCGACCTCGCCGTTGCGCAGTGCGTTGACCGCCGCGGTCGGCTCCATCTGGATGAAGGAGACCTTGTCGAGCAGCGGAGCGTTGCCCCACCACTTCTCGTTCGGGACGAGCGTGACCACGCCGCCGGTCTTGTCGAAGTTGTCGACCGTGTAGGGGCCTGCGGCCCATTCCGGGTGCCAGTCGCCGAGGAACGCCGTGTTGAACAGCTCAGGCGTGTTGACGGCCGGGTGCAGCAGCTGCGAGTAGACCATCTCGGGCCAGGCGAACTCGCCCTTGAAGGTCACGATGACGTCGCGGTCGTTCTCGCCGGCCTCGACGGACTCGATCTCTTTCCAGCCGTCGGTCGCGTTGGGCTGGTACTCCTCGTTCTCGCCGCTCTGGGCTTCCCAGGTGGCCTTGAACGCGGTGACGTCGATGGGCGTGCCGTCGTTCCAGACAGCCTTCTCGTTGACCTTGAAGTGCAGGACGGTCTTGCCGTCTTCGACACCGAAGGAGTAGTCGTCGAGGTATGCGTCGTTCTTCTTGACGGTGCCGTCAGGATCCATCAGCAGGATCTGGGGGCGGAACCACGTCCCGATCTGGGTGACGCGGGCGTCACCGTCGCTGTGGAAGTAGTTCAGCTGCTCGGCGATGTTCGAGACGGGGATGCGGAGTTCGCCGCCCTCTGCGAGGTTCTCACGGGGCTGCGGGTTGTAGTCCGCGCCCTCGACCGTCTGAGCTTCGCCTTCACCGCTGTTGCCGCCGCCGTTGCCTGCCGGTGCGCACCCGCTCATGACGAGGGCGAAGGCGGCGCCGAGAGCAGCGATGCCCATCAGCTTCTGATGCCGTTTCATGGTACTCCTTAGTGCCTGTCGGCCTTACTTGGGATAGGGGCAGACTAACCCCGCAACTCTCGGGCGAAACCCCAGTGACACGGAACCGTTATCGGACTGTGCACATCGGTACACAGGTCAGCTGACGGCGACGGCCTCTGCGTCGAAACCCTCGACGGGAAGGATGATCCGCTCGCGCGTGCGCTCGATGTCGGGGTCGGGGATCGGGATCGCCGAGAGCAGCGCCTTCGTGTAGGGGTGCTGCGGATCGTCGAACACCTGATCGACGTCTCCGTGCTCCACGAACGAGCCCTTGTACATCACCGCGACCCGGTCGGCGATGTGGCGTACGACGGCGAGGTCGTGCGCCACGAACAGGTAGGACAGCCCGAGCTTGGCCTTCAGCTCGTCGAGCAGGTTGATCACGCCGGCCTGGATCGAGACGTCGAGAGCCGAGACGGGCTCGTCGAGCACCACGATCTTGGGGTTGGTCGACAGCGCTCGTGCGATGCCGATGCGCTGACGCTGACCGCCCGAGAACGCCTGGGGGAACCGGTCGCTGTGCGCCGGGTCGAGACCCACGAGACCCATGAGCTCCTCGACGCGATCGAACACGTCGTCCTTGCTCATGCCGATCGCGAGCATCGGCTCGGCGATGATGTCCCAGACCGTCATGCGAGGGTCGAGCGCCCCCATCGGGTCCTGGAAGACGATCTGCAGATCACGACGGAGCTTTCGCTCCTCCGCTCGGTTCTTGATGTCAGCGACGCTCGTGCCGCCGATGCGGATGTCGCCGTCCTCCTGGGCGACGAGATCCATGATCTGGAGGAGCGTCGTCGTCTTCCCGCTGCCCGACTCGCCGACGATCGCGAGGGTCTCGCCCTGGCGGATGTCGAAGCTGATCCCCTTGACGGCGTGCACCTCGCCGACCTTGCGCTTGAAGAGCGCACCCTTCATGAGGGGGAAGGTCTTGTTGAGGTTGACCGCCTCGAGGGTGATGGGACGATCCTCGCGGGGCACCTTCGCCAGCCCGCTCTCGGGGATCTCCGGGACGGGGAAGACGGGGAGCCCGCCGATGCGTCCGTCGTCGTCGATGTCGTTCGCGCGGATGCAGGCGACGGAGTGGTCGGAGTGACCCTCGGTGGAGATGGGGAGCAGATCGGGCTCGCGCTGCAGGCACGCGTCGATCGCGATGGGGCATCGCGCCGCGAACGGGCACGCATCCGGCAGATTGATCAGGAGCGGGGGTTGCCCTTGATCGGGATCAGCGGCACCTTCTCGGTCTTGTCGACCCGCGGGATGGCACCCAGAAGGCCGATCGAGTACGGCATCCGGGTGCGGTAGAACAGCTCGCGCACCGGGGCCTGCTCGACGGGCTTGCCGGCGTACATCACCAGCACGTCGTCGGCGGTCTTGGCGACCACCCCCATGTCGTGCGTGATGATGATCATCGCGGCGCCGGTCTCCTGCTGCGCCTTCTCCATGAGCTCGAGGATCTGCGCCTGGATGGTGACGTCCAGCGCGGTCGTCGGCTCGTCCGCGATGATGAGCTTGGGATTGTTGGCCATCGCGATCGCGATCACGACACGCTGACGCATGCCGCCGGAGAACTCGTGCGGGAAGGCCTTCATGCGGCGCTCCGCCTCGGGGATCCCGACGAGCTTCAGCAGCTCGACGGACCGATCCCAGGCGTCCTTCTTCGACAGCCGACGATGCACCGTGAGAGCCTCGATCAGCTGGTCGCCGATCGTGAACACGGGCGTGAGCGAGGTCAGCGGGTCCTGGAAGACCATGGCCATCCCGTTGCCGCGGATCACCGAGAGCTGCTTGTCGGACTTGCCGAGCAGTTCCTGGCCGTCATAGATGATCGACCCGGTGACCTTGGCGTTGTCGTCGAGCAGGCCCATGATCGCGAGCGAGGTGACGGACTTGCCCGAACCGGATTCGCCGACGATGCCGAGGGTGCGACCCTCTTCGAGGTCGAACGAGACGCCGCGCACGGCATCGACTCGACCGGCTTCCGACGGGAAGCTGACCTTGAGGTCTCGGACGGAAAGGACAGTACTCATGCGCGACCTCCAGCCGCAGAGGTCGGATCCAGGGCGTCGCGCAGACCGTCGGCGATGAGAGCCATCGAGACGGTGAGCAGGGTGAGCGCCGCTGCAGGGAAGTAGAAGAGCCACGGTGCGCTCACCAGAGTGCTGGAGCCGTAGCCGATCAGGGCGCCGAGCGAGACGTCGGGCAGCTTCACACCGAAGCCGAGGAACGAGAGCGCGGTCTCGGTGAGGACGGCCGACACGACGCCGAGCGTGAAGTTGATCACCAGCAGCGACCCGATGTTCGGGAGCATGTGACGCAGGACGATCCGCATCCCCGAGAGCCCGGCGTAGCGAGCGGCATGCACGTACTCGCGCTCGCGGATCGACAGCGACAGGGTCCAGATGATCCGGGCAGGGAAGAACCAGCCGACGACGAAGATCATGACGAGCGAGATCACCAGCCAGTTCCCGCCGGCGTCGTTCGAGATCATCGCGAGGATCAGGAAGTTCGGGACCACCATCATGAAGTGGATGATCGCGAGCATGATCCGCTCGTAGCGGCCGCCGAAGTAGGCGGCGGTGGCACCGATGAGTGCAGAGACGACCGTGGTGCCGATGGCCACGAGGGCAGCGATCATCATGGAGCGCTGAAGACCGACGGCGACCTGGGCGAAGTTGTCGTTGCCCGAACCGTTCGTCCCGAACCAGTGCTCGGCCGAGGGAGCCTGGCGCAGTGCGAGGAAGTCGAGGTCAGTGTGCGAGTACGGCGCGATGAGCGGTCCCACGATCGCGAACACCACCAGAAGCGCGAGGATGACGACGCCGATCAAGGCACCGCGGTTGCGCAGGAACCGACGCGTGTACAGCGTCAGCATCGAGGTGCGCTTGCGGTTCTTCGGCTTCTCCGGCTCGGCGATCTCGGGGGACACCCCGATGGCTTCCAGGGACATCAGCTCACCCGCACTCTCGGATCGAGGACGACCACGGCGACGTCAGCGAGGATCGCGCCGATCGCCGTCATCAGGGCGCCGAACGCCGCGACTGCGACCACGCCGTGAATGTCGTTGTTGTTCAGGGTCTGGATGAAGTACCGACCCATTCCGTTCCAGTTGAAGATCGTCTCGGTCAGCACCGCTCCGGTGAAGACCGCGGGGATCGTGAACGCGACCTGCGTCGTGACGGGGATCAGCGACGTCCGCAGCGCGTGCTTGCGGATGGCCTGCTGCTTGGTGAGTCCCTTGGCACGGGCGGTGCGAACGTAATCCGCCTTGATGTTGTCGAGCAGCAGCGAGCGCTGCAGGAAGTGGATGGACGCGTAGCCCGTGAGCACCAGGCCGAGTGTGGGGAGCGTCAGATGTTGGAGGACGTCTATGAGGACGGGGAAGAATCCCTCGACCCCCTGACTGGAGGATCCGACGACGTAGAAGACGGTCGTGCCGACCGCGTTGTTGAAGTTGATCGCGAGCAGAACCAGAGCGAATCCCGCAACGACCGTGGGGATGTTCATCGTGATGATGCTCGTGCCCTGACCGATGCGGTCGGCCAGTTTGTACTGACGGGATGCCGTGTAGACACCGAGGGCGATGCCCAGGATGGTCGTGATGATCGTCGCCCCGAGCACGAGCTCGGCGCTGATCCAGACCCGGTATGCGACCTGCTCGTTGACGGACTCGCCTGTGGGGCCGACTCCCCAGTCCCAGCGGAAGAGGATGCTGGAGAACCAGGTCCACCATCGTTCGATCAGGGGGACCGATTCGCTGAGGTTGCGAGGCTTCAGCAGCGCATCGATCTGATCGGGCGAAAGCGGAGGTCGACGTCCGACGTAGTTGTTCTCGGGATCGAGATACAGCCACGCGAGGAAGTAGGTGATGTTCGTCGCGATGACGATCATCAGCACCCATCCCAGCAGGCGGCGCAACAGATACTTGATCAAGGTGATGATTCTTTCTCTTTTACAGACGCGCGCGGGATCCGCCGACGCAACGCTGAGCCGGGAAGACAGTCAATCACCATCAGCCGATCTGCGCGACACGACGCCTGCACTTGGTCTGTGACGGAGTCTTATCGCTCACGGGATCCGGTGTCACGGATGGCTCCCGGGCAACCTCGGCAGAATATCACCGGATCGCACGAAGCGGGCATAAGCCTCGCCTCACCGTAGAATCGTCAGGACATGTCACCACGCGCTCTCACTCCGCTTCAGCCTGCCGCGACGCCTTCGGCGCAGATCCGCAACTTCTGCATCATCGCGCACATCGACCACGGCAAGTCGACCCTCGCCGACCGCATGCTCCAGATCACCGGCGTGGTCTCGGATCGCGACATGCGCGCGCAGTACCTCGACCGCATGGACATCGAGCGTGAGCGCGGCATCACCATCAAGAGCCAGGCCGTGCGGATGCCGTGGGAGATCGACGGCGAGACCTTCGCGCTCAACATGATCGACACCCCGGGGCACGTCGACTTCACCTACGAGGTGTCCCGGTCTCTCGCCGCCTGCGAGGGCGCGATCCTGCTCGTCGACGCCGCCCAGGGCATCGAGGCCCAGACTCTGGCGAACCTCTACCTCGCGCTCGAGAACGACCTGCACATCATCCCGGTGCTGAACAAGATCGACCTGCCGGCGGCCGACCCCGACAAGTACGCCAAGGAGCTGGCATCGCTCATCGGCGGCAAGCCCGAGGACGTGCTCCGTGTCTCGGGCAAGACCGGTGTCGGCGTCGAGGAGCTGCTCGACCGACTGGTCAAGGAGATCCCCGCACCCGTCGGAGACGCCGATGCTCCGGCCCGCGCCATGATCTTCGACTCCGTCTACGACGCCTACCGCGGGGTCGTCACCTACGTCCGCATGGTGGACGGCAGCCTGTCGCCCCGCGAGCGCATTCAGATGATGTCGACGGGTGCCAACCACGAAGCGCTCGAGGTCGGCGTGTCGAGCCCCGAACCGGTGCCGTCCAAGGGGCTCGGCGTCGGCGAGGTCGGCTACCTCATCACCGGTGTGAAGGACGTCCGTCTGTCGAAGGTCGGTGACACGATCACGACGGCACGCAGGCCCTCGACCCAGGCTCTGCCGGGCTACACCGACCCGAAGCCGATGGTCTTCTCGGGGATCTACCCGATCGACGGCAGCGATTACGCGGAGCTCCGGGAGGCGCTCGACAAGCTCAAGCTCTCCGACGCCTCGCTGCAGTACGAGCCTGAGACCTCGGTCGCCCTCGGTTTCGGCTTCCGCTGCGGGTTCCTGGGACTCCTGCATCTCGAGATCATCACCGAGCGTCTCGAGCGAGAATTCGGCCTCGACCTCATCACCACCGCACCCAGCGTGATCTACGAGGTGCTCACGAGCGACACGGGCGAGACCGTGACGGTGACGAACCCGAGCGAGTACCCCGACGGTCGCATCGGCTCGGTGTCGGAGCCGATGGTGAAGACCGCGATCCTGCTGCCCAAGGACTACGTGGGCACGGTCATGGAGCTCTGCCAGTCTCGTCGCGGAGCGCTGCTGGGCATGGAGTACTTCTCCGAGGAGCGCGTGGAGCTCCGCTACATGATGCCGCTCGGTGAGATCGTCTTCGACTTCTTCGACCAGCTCAAGTCCAAGACCCAGGGCTATGCCTCGCTCGACTACGAACCCGCCGGACAGCAGGAGGCGGACCTTGTCAAGGTCGACATCCTGCTGCAGGGTGACAAGGTCGACGCGTTCAGCTCGATCGTGCACCGCGACAAGGCCTACGCCTACGGCACGCTGATGACGGAGCGACTGCGCAAGCTGATCCCTCGCCAGAACTTCGAGGTGCCGATCCAGGCCGCCATCGGCGCCAGGATCATCGCCCGCGAGACGATCAGGGCGCTGCGCAAGGACGTGCTCGCCAAATGCTACGGCGGTGACATCAGCCGCAAGCGCAAGCTCCTCGAGAAGCAGAAAGAGGGCAAGAAGCGCATGAAGATGGTCGGTCGTGTCGAAGTGCCGCAGGAGGCGTTCATCGCAGCGCTCTCCGGCGACGTCGAGGGCAAGGACAAGAAGTAGGACCTTCGGGCCGGGCTGTTCCCGGCGTGGAGGGTGATCGTCCAGGGAACGGGAAGTAGGCTGGAAGGCATGCGGCGCGGGACTTTCCGAGACGACACGGTTGACTATGCGGCCGTGGGTGCGACCCACGCGCCCGATCTGATGCAGTACCCGCCGGAGCGCAGCATCCCGGCGGAGAACTCCTGGCGGATCGGCAGCGGTCATGACCGCTTCCAGTCCGCGGGCGAAGCGCTGCTGACCTGGACCGCGCAGCGCGCGGCGGGCCTCAGCATCGAGGATGTGCGCCCCGCGCCCGGTCCCGCCTACGCCGGTGTCAGCTTCGACGCCGAGGGCACTCCGATCGCACCGAGCAAGAACGACGTCGAACAGCGCTTCGACGCGGAAGGCACCCCGTTCGCCGGCCCGGGCATGACGTTGCGTCTGCATGGGCGGGTTGCCGGCATGCGGGCGGATGCCGAGCTGCGCGTGATCTCCGTGACCGAGGAGAAGCGCCGGATCGGATTCGTGCTGGGCACGGTCGGAGGCTCGGTGGTGCGCGGTGAGGAGTCCTTCGACATCGACTGGCGTGAGGACAACGACGAGGTGTGGTTCTCCGTCCGTGCCTTCGACGCGCCGAACTCCCTGCTCTACCGCGTCGTCCCGCCGCTGGTGAAGCGCCGTCGCCGGGAACTGTTCGCACGCTATCTGCGGGCGATCTCGCCGCTGTACGCGACTCCGGTCTGATGGTCGCACCTCTCTGATGGCCGGTCCGCTTCCACTCGGCGATCCGGCACCGGCAGACGGACATCTGCCCTCCGATCTGCCGATCGATTCCTCCGTGCCCTTCTCCGCATACCTGCACGTCCCCTTCTGCCGGGTGCGGTGCGGCTACTGCGACTTCAACACCTACACCTCGGGAGAGCTCCGCGGCGCAAAGCAGGAGGACTACGCCTCGACGCTCATCACCGAGATCGCCCTGGCGAGGCGCGTTCTCGCGGATGCGGGCGCGCTGCGCCCGATGGACACCGTGTTCTTCGGCGGCGGCACGCCGACTCTTCTGCCCGCGGGGGATCTCGCCCGGATGCTCGGTGCGGCGACCGACGCGTTCGGCCTCGTCGACGGCGCCGAGATCACGGTCGAGGCGAACCCCGACACGGTGACGCCCGAGGTCGCGCGGACCCTCGCGGATGCCGGCGTCACGCGGCTGTCGATCGGCATGCAGTCGGCAGTGCCGCATGTGCTCGCCGCTCTCGACCGCACTCATCGCCCCGAGAACGTGACGACAGCGGTCGCCGCGGCGAAGGACGCTGGCCTCGCCGTGAGCGTGGACCTCATCTACGGCGCCCCCGGTGAGTCGATCGGTGATTGGGAGGCGTCGCTCGACGCGGCGCTCGCACTCGAGTCGGACCACATCTCGGCGTACGCGCTGATCATCGAGGACGGCACGAAGCTCGCGCGACAGATCCGCCGAGGCGAGGTGCCGGCGCCGGACGACGACCTGCAGGCCGACATGTACGAGCTCGCCGATGCGCGTCTCGCAGCGGCGGGCTTCGACTGGTACGAGATCAGCAACTGGTCTCGCTCGCCCGAGCAGCGTTCGCGGCACAATCTCGCCTACTGGCGGGGGAGCGACTGGTGGGGATTCGGTCCCGGCGCGCACAGTCACGTCGCCGGCCTGCGGTGGTGGAACGTCAAGCATCCGGCCGCGTATGCACAGCGGCTCGCCGCAGCGGAGTCTCCCGCCGCCGGCACGGAGCGGCCGGACGAGCAGTCGACGACGCTCGAGCGCATCCTGCTGCTGAGTCGCATCCGCGAGGGCATCGCCGTCAGCGACCTCGCCGCGGACAAGAGGACACGCGTCGCGGGTCTGATCGCGGATGGGCTCGTCGACCCGGCCGCTGCCGTTCGCGGACGCGTGCAGCTCACACTGCGGGGGCGCCTGCTCGCCGATGCCGTCGTGCGTGAGCTCACCGACTGATCGGCGACCGCTGAGTCCGGACATCGTGCCGGATCAGCACGTGGTCGGCGTCGGCGGGTAGAATTGGCACTCGTAGCCAGTGAGTGCCAAGAGGGAGGGAGTTGCGATGGTCAGCGAAAGAGGCCTCCAGGTTCTCCGCGCGATCGTGCAGGACTACGTCGAGACCCATGAACCCGTCGGCAGCCGATCGATCGTCGACCGATACTCCTTCGGCGTGTCCGCGGCGACGATCCGCAACGACATGGCACTGCTCGAAGACGAAGAGCTGATCGCCGCCCCGCACACCTCCTCCGGTCGCGTTCCCACCGACAAGGGCTACCGCGTGTTCGTGGATCATCTCGCCCAGCTGCGGCCACTGTCGGTCGCGCAGCGCACGGCCATCGAGTCCTTCCTCACCGCTCCCTCCGACCTCGACGACCTGATGGTGCGCACGGTCCGAGTGCTGACGCAGCTCACGGGGCAGGTCGCGCTGGCGCAGTACCCGTCATTCGCGCGCGCGCATCTCACGCATCTCGAACTCGTGGCGCTGGCGCCGAATCGTCTGCTCATCGTGCTCGTCACCGACGCGGGCGGCGTCTCGCAGCGCATCGCCCCGCTGCCCGTCGACGTCGACGACGCCGACATGGCGCTGCTGCGTGCTCGTCTCTCCGCCCTGATCACGGGCCGGGCGGTGAGCGACGCCGCTGAGCGGCTGCAGGCGCTTCTCGCGGACGACGCACACAGTCATGACGTCGTACTGCGCGCTCTCGCGACGATCGTCATCGACGAGCTCGGCGCCTTCCGTCAGGAGCGCCTGGTGATGGCCGGAGCAGCGACTCTGGCTCGACGCGAGCAGGACTTCCGCGGCAGCATCCACCCTCTGCTCGAGGCGATCGAGGAGCAGGTGACGCTGCTGCGGCTGATGAGCGAGATGGAGGCGGACTCCCACGGTCTCGCCGCCAGCATCGGCACCGAGAACGCGTCCTTCGGCCTCGGCGAGGCATCGATCGTGGCCAGCAACTACGCCGCCCCCAGCGGCACAGCGCGAGTCGGCGTGATGGGGCCGACGCGCATGGACTATCCGAGCAATCTCGCGGCGGCGCGGGCCGTGGCCCGCTATCTGTCTCGGATGCTCGACGAAGACGAGGCGGCCCGCTGACGCGGCCGCCCAGAGAACAGCACACGCAGAAGGGCCATTGTGGCAGACCACTACGAGGTACTCGGCGTCTCTCGTGACGCCTCCACCGACGAGATCAAGAAGGCGTACCGACGCCTCGCTCGTCAGCTCCACCCCGATGTGAATCCGGGTGAAGACGCGGCCGAGCAGTTCAAGCTCGTCACGCATGCATACGACGTCCTGAGCGACGACGATTCCCGTCGCCGCTACGACATGGGCGGCGGAGACGGCGCCGCTGGCAACTTCCAGGGCTTCGGCGGCTTCGGGGACATCTTCGAGACCTTCTTCGGCGCGGGCCAAGGCGGTGGCAGGGGCGCGCGTCCGCGGTCACGCCGCGAACGGGGACAGGACGCCCTCGTCCGGGTGACCCTCGATCTCGGCGACGTCGTCTTCGGTGCGCACCGCGACATCGAGGTCGACACGGCCGTGCTGTGCGAGACGTGCAACGGCTCGTGCTGCCAGGAGGGCACGTCGCCCGTCACCTGTGACATCTGCGGCGGCTCCGGACACGTTCAGCGTCAGGTGCGGAGCCTGCTCGGCAACGTCGTGACCTCTCAGCCCTGCGGCACCTGCGAGGGCTACGGCACGACGATCCCGTATCCGTGCGGCACCTGCGGCGGCCAGGGGCGGGTGCGCTCGCGTCGCACCGTCTCGCTCGACATCCCCGCCGGCGTCGAGACCGGGCTGCGCCTGCAGCTGCCGGGCTCTGGCGAGGTCGGCAAGGCGGGTGGCCCGAACGGCGACCTGTACGTCGAGGTCACCGTGAACCCGCACCCGTCTTTCAGCCGCGACGGCGACGACCTGCTGGCGACGCTGGAGGTGTCGATGCCGGATGCGATCCTCGGCACCGAGACCACGATCCAGGGTCTCGACGGCGAGGTCGATCTCGAGATCCGCTCGGGCGTCCAGTCCGGCGACGTGCTGACGATCAAGGGCCGCGGCATCACGCCGCTGCGGGGCAACCAGCGCGGCGACCTCCGCGTCGGCGTGCAGGTGGTCACTCCGACCCGGCTCGACTCCGCGCAGCGCGCGCTCATCGAGGACTTCGCGAAGAAGACCAAGGCACCGGGCCCGCAGCTGGCGCAGTTCCAGCAGGGGCTGTTCTCGAAGCTCCGCGACCGCTTCCGTTCGCACTGATCCGGACGGCGCTCATGGCACTCCACTTCCTCGTCGAGAACTCCTCGGATGCCGCGGTCGGAGACCTCGTGTCGCTCACCGGCGCCGAGGCGAAGCACGCCGCCGTCGTCCGACGGCTCCGCGTCGGCGAGGCGGTGACGGTCGGCGACGGCTCGGGGGTGTGGCTGACCGGCGTCGCCGAAGAGGTGTCTCCGTCCCGCGTCGACGTGCGCGTGGCCGAGCGATCGGTCGACCCCGCGCCCAGCCCTCGCATCGTGCTCGTGCAGGCTCTCGCGAAGGGCGATCGCGACGAGCTCGCCGTGCAGGCGGCATGCGAGCTCGGCGTCGATGAGATCGTGCCGTGGCAGGCGAGTCGAAGCGTATCCCGATGGGATGGTCCCAAGGCCGTCAAGGGGCGCGAGCGGTGGGCGACGATCGTCCGCGAGGCGGCGAAGCAGGCTCACCGGGCGTGGGTCCCGGAGGTGGCGCCTCCGGCGTCGACCGCCGACCTCGCGAGACGCGCCGCATCTCAGCGGGTGCTGCTTCTCGACCCGACCGCCCCCGTGCGGTTGTCCGAGCTCGAGCCGGACGGCAGGGACATCGTCCTCGTCGTCGGGCCCGAGGGCGGTATCTCCGACGACGAGCTCTTGAAGCTGTCGGACGCCGGCGCCGAGCGTGTGCTGCTCGGAGACACCGTGCTGCGCACGTCCACGGCGGGCCCGGCTGCGATCGCCGTGCTGTCGGTCGCACTCAGCCGCTGGTGATCAGGCTACGGACCCGGCAGTGCTGCGGTCAGTAGACTGGGAGCATGTCCGAGCCCTCGATCTTCACGCGCATCCTCAACGGCGACATCCCGGGTGAGATCCTGCTCGACACCGGCCGCGTGTTCGCGATCCGGGACATCAACCCGCAGGCACCGCTGCACGCGCTCGTGATCCCCAAGACCGAGGACTACCGCGACGTCACGGAGCTCGCCGAGGGCGACCCCGGTCTGCTCGCGGAGATCGTCGCGGCTGCGAAGCAGCTCGCCTCCGAGCATGCGAACGGCGAATACCGCCTCATCTTCAACAACGGCGCCAGCGCCGCCCAGTCCGTCTTCCACGTGCACGCCCATGTGCTCGGCAACATCGAGGAGAGCAAGCTCGTTGGCTTCTGACGAAAACGACCTGACCGCATCCGACACCGCCGTCGAGAAGATCTACGCCGACGGCGTCGCCATGGTGCAGCTCCTCGGTCCGCAGGATCGACTGCTCCGGATGCTCGAGAAGGAGCACCGCGACGTCCAGGTGCTCGTGCGCGGCAACGAGATCACGCTCACCGGCGCGCCGGAGGCAGTCGCGAAGGCGAAGACCCTGGTCGACGAGCTGATGACCATGACCAAGGCAGGCCACGACCTCGCCCCGAGCGACGTGACGAGCTCGGCCCGCCTGCTGCGCAACGACGGCGGCCCTCGCCCGAGCGAGGTGCTCGGAGAGGCGATCCTGTCGACCAGGGGCAAGGTCATCCGTCCCAAGACGCTGGGGCAGAAGGAGTACGTCGACGCGATCGAGGAGAACACGATCGTCTTCGGCATCGGCCCGGCCGGTACCGGAAAGACCTACCTCGCGATGGCCAAGGCCGTCCAGGCCCTGCAGCGCAAAGAGGTCACCCGCATCATCCTCACCCGCCCCGCGGTCGAGGCCGGAGAGCGGCTCGGATTCCTGCCGGGCACGCTCACCGACAAGATCGACCCGTACCTCCGCCCGCTCTATGACGCGCTGAACGAGATGATGGACCCCGAGATCGTCCCTCGTCTGATGGCGACGGGCACGATCGAGGTCGCCCCTCTCGCCTACATGCGCGGCCGCACGCTCAACGACTCGTTCGTGGTGCTCGACGAAGCGCAGAACACGACTCCCGAGCAGATGAAGATGTTCCTCACGCGTCTCGGCTTCGGGTCGAAGATGGTCGTCACCGGTGACATCACCCAGGTCGATCTCCCGCAGGGATCCTCGGGACTCCGGCTCGTCACCCGCGTGCTCGACGGCATCGACGACATCCATTTCGCGCGGCTCACGAGCGACGACGTGGTGCGTCACTCGCTGGTCGGACGGATCGTCGACGCCTACAGCGAGTATGACGAGCGGCGCACCGCCCAGCGCTACGAGCGCGAGCAGGCGGCGGAGTTCGCCAACCGTGCCGACCGGCGGGGCGCACAGCGACCAGGACCCCGAGACCGGATGCCGAAACGAGGCCTCTCCTGATGAAACGAGCACAGCCATGATCGAGATCAACAACGAGTCGGCCATCGACGTCGACGAGACCGTGCTGCAGCGCCTGACCGACTTCAACCTCGCGCAGATGCATGTCAGCCCGGACGCCGAGGTCGCGATCGTGCTCGTCGACGAGGCTGCCATGGAGGCCCTCCACGTGCAGTGGATGGATGAGCCCGGTCCGACCGACGTGCTCAGCTTCCCGATGGACGAGCTGCGCCCGGGCACCGAGGATCGCCCCACGGCCCCGGGGCTGCTGGGAGACATCGTGCTGTGTCCTCAGGTCGCCGAGGCTCAGGCCCAGGCCGCCGGCCACACCCTGATGGACGAGCTGATCCTGCTCACCACCCACGGTCTGCTGCACCTCCTCGGCTTCGATCACGCCGAGCCCGACGAGGAGCGCGAGATGTTCGGACTGCAGAAGGAGCTCATCCAGGGCTTCGCCGCGGCTGAACGTCGACGATGACCGCGGCCCTCCTGCTCGCAGGCGCTGTCCTGCTCGTCGCCTTCGGCGGCCTGATGGCGGCGATCGACGCCGCCTTCGGCGTCACGTCCCGGTCGGACATCGAGGAGATGGGCGCGGAGGGGCGCAACGGCCCCCAGCTGGTGCGCATCGCCGCCGACCCTGACGCACACGTCAACGCCGTCGCATTCATCCGCGTGCTCGCCGAGACGGCGGCCGCGGTGCTCGTCACGGTGGCGTTCAGCATCCTGTTCGACAACATCTGGTGGGCGATGCTGGCCGCAGCGCTGCTCATGACGGGTATCAGCTTCGTGCTGGTGGGGGCGAGCCCTCGATCCTTCGGGCGGCACCACGCCGAGGGCATGCTCCGGGCCAACGCACGCATCGTCCGCGGGCTGCGCATCATCCTGGGGCCACTCGCTCACGGACTCGTGGTGCTCGGCAACCGGGTGACCCCCGGGCGGGGACGCAGCTCGTTCACGTCCGAGGAGCAGCTGCTGAGCATGGTCGACGAGGCCGCCTCGAACGATCTGATCGAGGCTGACGACCGCGACCTCATCCACTCCGTGTTCGACTTCACCGACCAGTTCGTGCGTGCGGTGATGGTGCCGCGCACCGAGATGGTGACGGTCGATGCGACGGCGACCACGAGCGAGGCGATGACGCTGTTCCTGCAGCGGGGCGTCTCCCGAATGCCTGTGGTCGACGACGACGCCGATGACGTGGTCGGAGTGCTCTATCTGAAGGACCTGGTGCTGTTCGCCTTCCGCGACGAGAACGCCTGGCGAACCGCATCCATCCGTCCGATCTCGCGACCCGCGACCTTCGTGCCGGAGTCCATGCGCGCCGAGACCCTCCTGCAGCAGATGAAGCGGGATGCCGTGCACGTGTGCCTCGTGATCGACGAGCACGGCGGCATCTCGGGGCTCGTGACCCTGGAGGACCTCATCGAGGAACTCGTGGGCGAGATCTCCGACGAGTACGATCAGGTATCGGCAGAGGTCGTCGAACTCGGCGACGGACGCTATCGCGTGAGCTCCCGACTCTCGCTGGAGGACGTCGGCGATCTGTTCGGCCTCGAGCTCGAGGACGAGGACGTCGATTCCATCGGCGGTCTGCTGGGCAAGGCACTCGGACAGGTCCCGCAACCGGGATCCACAGCGACGGTCGAGGGATTGACCCTCACCGGCGGCGCGTCTCGAGGACGAGGGCGCGGGATCGCGACCGTCTTCGTGGAACGAGCGGCAGACGACGCGGGTCATGCCGCAGATGAGAGAGACGGAAACGATGACTGAGCAGACGCGGAGCGGGTTCGTGACCTTCGTGGGACGACCGAACGTCGGGAAGTCCACTCTCACGAATGCGCTGGTGGGCGAGAAGATCGCGATCACCAGTGAGAAGCCGCAGACGACGCGGCGGGCGATCCGCGGGATCGTGAACCGTCCGCAGGGGCAGCTCGTCATCGTCGACACCCCCGGCATCCACAAGCCCCGTACGCTCCTCGGCGAGCGCCTGAACGACCTCGTCGAACAGGTGCTCGGCGACGTCGACGTGATCGGCTTCTGCGTGCCGGCGACCGAGAAGGTCGGGCCCGGCGACCGCCGCATCGCGACGTCCCTCGACGGATACCGTCGTGCCAAGAAGATCGCCATCGTCACGAAGACGGACGCGGCCAGTCGCGACCAGATCACCGAGCGACTGATGGAGGTCGACGCGCTGCGCGAGGACTGGGACGCGGTGATCCCGATCTCCGCGCTCACGAACGACCAGCTGGAGGTGCTCGCCGACGAGGTGCTCGCACTGATGCCCGAGGGGCCGGCTCTGTACGGCGAGGGTGTCACGACCGACGAGTCGGAGGAGGACCGGATCGCCGAGATGATCCGCGAGGCCGCGCTCGACGGGGTCCGCGACGAGCTTCCCCACTCGATCGCGGTCGTGATCGACGACATCGCCCCGCGTGAGGGAACCGACCTGACCGATGTGCACGCATCCATCGTGGTGGAGCGTGACAGCCAGAAGGCGATCATCATCGGCCACAAGGGCAAGCGTCTGGCCGATGTCGGACGCCGGGCCCGTGTCGGGATCGAAGAGCTTCTCGGCACGAGGGTGTTCCTGGGCCTCCATGTGAAGGTCGCGAAGGAATGGCAGCGCGACCCGAAGCAGCTCGGCCGCCTCGGCTTCTGACCCTCGACACGAGAGGCGGCGAGGATCCGGCGCTCCAGCGGCACGGCCGCAGGACTCTCCCGCAGGGGTAGGGTCGCGATATGACACTCGCACAGCACTGGATCGCATCGTCGTGGGGCGCGCCTGAGGCATGGGAGTTCGTCGACTACGAGGTGCCGTCTCCCGGCCGCGGTGAGGTGACGATCCGCGTGCAGGCCGCCGGGGTGAATCCCGCGGACGCCAAGCACGTCGCGTCTGCTCACCAGGGCGTGCAGCTGCCTGTGCCGATCGGCTACGAGGTCTCGGGCACGATCAGCGCGATCGGACCCGACACGCGGATCGGCTCGGGGGAGGCGAAAGAAGGGGACGAGGTCGTCGCCTTCCGCGTGCGCGGGGGATACGCGACCGAGCTGACCGTGCCTGCCGAGAAGGCCTTCGCGAAGCCGACCACACTCACGCACGCGGAAGCCGCGAATCTGCTGCTCGCCGGCACCACGGCCGCTGAGATGCTCTGGGTGACCGGCGCGGCACCGGGGGAGACGATCCTCCTGCACGGCGCGTCCGGAGCGGTGGGAGTGAGCGTGCTGCAGCAGGCCGCGCTGCGGGGGATCCGAGTGATCGGCACCGCGAGCGCCGAGCGGTTCGACGTCGTCCGTCGTCTCGGGGGAGTCCCCGTGCGATACGGGGCCGGCCTGGCGGATCGGGTCCGGGGGGCCGCGGGCGAGGCGGGCGTCTCGGTAGCCCTCGACGCGGTGGGCACGGACGAGGCCGTGGACGTGTCCCTCGAGCTGGTCGCAGACCGCCAGCGCATCGTCACGATCGCAGCGATGGGCAGGGCCGCCTCCGACGGCATCCGGGTGATCGCCGGTTCGATGCCCGTCAGCGCCCGATTCCGGGACGAGGTGCGCGGGGAACTGATCGCTCTCGCTCAGAACGGAGATCTGATCGTTCCCGTGGCGCGGACGTTCGCCCTGGAGGAGGCTCCGGCGGCACTCGCTCTGCTCGCCGAAGGGCACCCCGGCGGAAAGCTCGCTCTGATCCCGTCGTCCTAATCGATCTCGCGCAGCGCCGAGGTCACGACCACGACCCCATCTCCGTACGCCGCATCCATCGCGTTCTGCACCGACCCGTCGTCCCACACGACCTGCATCCAGACATAGCCGCGTTCGGTCCACAGGGTGAGTGCATCGCGTCCCACGGCATTCGACAGCTCGTCGGACACCTGCGCCAGCTCAGCCTCGGAGCTCGCGCCTGGGACACCGCCCGTGGGATCCTCCGGTCGGACAGGGTCGTACAGGGCGAGCATGATCGGAGGATCGGTGACCGCGTATCGCTCGCCGTCGAAGGTTCCGTACACCGCGTAGGTTCCCCACGTGGTGTCGCCGCTGGATTCGCTCCCGTCTACCCCGTCCCAGGTCCAGCCGTCGAGGGGAAGGCCCGAGCACTGCGGTGGATACGACTCGGCGACGATTCCGAGGCAGAGCCGAGGCTCACCGTCCACATCGAGCACCGTGCCGGTGCCGATCACCCGTCCTTCCGGCGGTGGGACGCTCGCGGCATCCCAGGTCGGTGAGGCCGAACTCGTCGGCGCGGATGCACCGCCGGGACCGGACGAGCAGGCGGCGAGGCCGCACATCCCGATGACGACGACGGCGGCGAGAAGCATGCGGCTGCGCGATGTGCTCATGCCTGACAGTGTCTCGTGACGGGTGATCGTCTCACGGCGGCTCGGAGCGGATCGGCATCCCTGCTACCATGGCCGCATGCCTTTCGGCGGTCTGCTTCTTCTTAGCTGCCGCGACGAGTCCTAAAGCTAGGGCCTTCCTCGTCGCGGCGCTTGTGTTGGCCCGTTCACAATTCTGACGAAGAGAAGAAGCCCCATCATGCAGAACACTCAGCGCCCGTCTGCGATGCCGATCCACAAGTATCGGCCGTACCACGAGCAGATCACGGTCAACCTGCCCGACCGCACCTGGCCGGACGCCCGCATCACCGAGGCGCCCCGTTGGTGCGCAGTCGACCTCCGCGACGGCAATCAGGCGCTCATCGACCCGATGTCGCCCGAGCGCAAGCGCGTCATGTTCGAACTCCTCGTCAGCATGGGATACAAGGAGATCGAGGTCGGATTCCCCTCGGCGAGCCAGACCGATTTCGACTTCGTCCGTCAGCTCATCGAAGAGAACCTGATCCCGGATGACGTCACCATCCAGGTGCTGACCCAGGCGCGCGAGCATCTGATCGCCCGCACGTACGAGTCGATCTCCGGGGCCAAACAGGCGATCGTGCACCTCTACAACTCGACCAGCGTGCTGCAGCGCGAGGTCGTGTTCCGCACTGACAAGCAGGGCATCATCGACATCGCGCTCGAGGGTGCTCGGCTCTGCCGTCAGTACGAGAAGACCATCCCCGACACGAAGGTCTACTACGAGTACTCGCCCGAGAGCTACACGGGAACCGAGCTCGAGTTCGCCGTCGACGTCTGCAACCAGGTGATCGAGGTCTTCGAGCCCACCCCCGACCGCAAGGTCATCGTCAACCTGCCGGCGACCGTCGAGATGGCCTCGCCGAACGTCTACGCCGACTCGATCGAGTGGATGAGCCGCAACCTGGCGCACCGCGAGAACGTGATCCTGTCGCTGCACCCGCACAACGACCGTGGCACGGCGATCGCGGCGGCCGAGCTCGGCTACATGGCCGGGGCCGACCGCATCGAGGGCTGCCTGTTCGGCAACGGCGAGCGCACCGGAAACGTCGACATCGTGGCGCTGGGCATCAACCTCTTCACGCAGGGCATCGATCCGCAGATCGACTTCAGCGACATCGACCAGGTCAAGCGCACCGTCGAGTACTGCAACCAGCTGCCGGTGCCCGAGCGGTCGCCGTGGGCGGGCGACCTGGTCTTCACCGCGTTCAGCGGGTCGCACCAGGATGCGATCAAGAAGGGCTTCGAGGCGATGGCTGCCCGTGCCGAGGCTGAGGGCGTCACGGTCGACGACATCGAATGGGCCGTCCCCTACCTGCCGGTCGACCCGAAGGATCTCGGACGCTCCTATGAGGCCGTGATCCGTGTGAACTCGCAGTCCGGCAAGGGCGGCGTCGCCTATCTGCTCAAGGCGGACCACGCGATCGACCTGCCGCGCAAGCTGCAGATCGAGTTCTCGGGCGTCGTCCAGAACAAGACCGACGCCGAGGGCGGCGAGGTCACGAGCGAGCAGATCTGGTCGATCTTCAACGACGAGTACCTGCCCGCCACTGACACCGAGGCCAAGTGGGGGCGGTTCGAGCTGCTCTCGACGCAGACCCGCAGCGACATGTCGGGTGACGTGGTGCTCGACGTGACACTGCGCGACGACGATCAGCAGGTGTCCGTCGCCGGTAACGGCAACGGACCGATCGCCGCGTTCATCGAGGTGCTGCGCGGTCAGGGCTTCGACATCACTCTCTACGACTACGTCGAGCACGCACTCAGTGCAGGTGGCGACGCGCAGGCTGCGGCGTACGTCGAGCTGCAGGTCGGCGATCAGCGCCTGTGGGGCGTCGGCATCGACGGAGACATCTCGACGGCATCCCTCAAGGCGATCGTCTCGGGCGTCAACCGCTCGATCCGCACGCGCCAGCTGGAGCTGGCAGCGGTCTGACGGTCGACGAGAACGCCCCCGCGGTCATCGACCGCGGGGGCGTTACGTCTGCCCCGTGCCGAGGATCGGTCACTCAGGGCTCGGCTTGACGACCTGGATCACTCCGGTCTCTGCGGCGACCTTGCGGCGATACAGGCGACGTTGCTCCGGAAGCGAGACGTCGAAGCTCACGGCGAGCACTCGGATCACCGCGGTGACGACGATGCCGAGCACGGCGGCGAGCGTGATCGACATCCCGAGTCCGTTCGCGGTGGCGATGAAGACGCAGCCGGCACCGGCGGCGACGGCGTAGAGCGAGCCGACATGCATGATCGAGGTCGGCAGGCCCATCAGCATGTCGCGCAGCACGCCGCCGCCGACCGCTGCGCAGACGCCGATGAACACCGCGGGAACGGGAGGGATGCCGAAGGCGATCGCCTTGCTCGTGCCGAACGCGCCGAACATGCCGATCACCACGGCGTCGAGCACCACGATGACGGTGTTGAGACGGTTGAAGAGTCCCGCGAGCAGCATCCCGAGCAGCGAGGCGCCGGTGGCCGTGAGCAGGTACCAGTTGCTCTGCAGCGTGGCCGGAGTCTGACCGAGCAGGATGTCGCGGATGAGACCGCCGCCCATGCCGATCATGATGCCGATGATCGCGACGCCGAGCCAGTCGAGTCGTCGCTGCCCCTGGAACCCCGACGCGAACATCGCGCCCTGAACGCCGCCGAGGCCGACGCCGAGGAGGTCCGCCCAGAGCGGAATGGTGAAGAGCGGTTCGGTCACGCCTCTATTCTCCCGCACGGAGGATAATCGAACGGTGCCCACCTACCGAGACGAAGCAGTGATCCTGCGCACCCACAAGCTGGGTGAGGCGGATCGCATCGTCACCATGCTGTCGCGTCAGCACGGCAAGATCCGTGCGGTGGCCAAGGGCGTCCGGCGCACGTCGTCGAAGTTCGGGTCGCGCCTCGAACCGTTCATGGTGGCCGACGTGCAGCTGTATCAGGGACGCTCGCTCGACATCGTGCAGCAGGCGGAGTCGCTCGGCTCCTACGGTTCCGACATCGCGGCCCACTACGACCGGTTCACATCGGCGAACGCGATGGTCGAGACCGCCGATCGGCTGAGCGACTCCGAGGCGACGCCCGAGCAGTACCTGCTGCTGGTGGGCGGGCTGCGTGCGCTCTCGCGGGGCGAGCATTCCCCCAGGAGCATCCTCGACTCCTACCTTCTGCGCGTGATGGCGCTGTCGGGATGGGCGCCGTCTCTCGGCGACTGCGCACGATGCGCCGCCCCCGGCCCGCACGCGCACTTCGTCGGTCAGCTCGGAGGCGCCGTATGCGTGAACTGCGCGCCGGCCGGAAGTCCGAAGGTGGCAGAGAAGACCCTGTCGCTGCTGCGATCCCTCATGACCGGAGAGTGGGAGGCGATCGATGCCGCGCCTCACGCGGACAACGCCGCGGCATCGGGCCTCGTCGCTGCCTATGCGCAGTGGCACCTGGAGCGCGGCATCCGCTCGCTGGCCCACCTCGTGGCCGACATCCCTCGAGAAGGAGCACGGTGAGCCCCAAGCCTTACACCCACAAGGATGCCGTCGCCTATCGTCCGCTCGACTGGACGGGCGTCCACCCGCCGGCGTTCCGAGCGGTGCCCGAGCATGTCGCCATCGTCATGGACGGCAACGGCCGCTGGGCGAACCGCCGCGGACTGAACCGCGTCGAGGGGCACAAGGCGGGGGAGGAGGTGCTCCTCGACGTCGTCGCCGGTGCGATCCAGGCAGGGGTCAAGCATCTCTCCGTCTACGCGTTCTCGACTGAGAACTGGGCCCGGTCTCCCGAGGAGGTGCGCTTTCTCATGGGGTACAACCGCGACGTGCTGCACCGTCGACGTGATCAGCTCAACGAGTGGGGCGTGCGCGTGCGATGGGCTGGACGCAAGCCCCGGCTGTGGGGCAGCGTGATCAAAGAGCTGCAGTACGCGGAGCAGCTCACGAAGAGCAATGACGTGCTCACCCTCACCATGTGCGTGAACTACGGCGGGCGTATCGAGTTGGTCGACGCGATGCGCGCGATCGCCGCCGATGTCGCGGCGGGACGGGTGAAACCGAACGCGATCACCGAGAAGATGATCCGTCGCAACCTCTACGTGCCGGACATGCCCGACGTCGACCTGTTCCTGCGCAGCTCCGGCGAGCAGCGCACCTCGAACTTCCTGCTCTGGCAGGCGGCGTATGCCGAGATGGTGTTCCTCGACACGCTCTGGCCCGATTTCTCTCGCGAGGAGCTCTGGCGCGCGATCGGGGTCTACCTGTCCCGCGATCGTCGTTTCGGCGGGGCGATCGACACCCCTGACGCTTCCGCCTGAGCCCGCAGCCATCGTTCCGTCTCTCGCGGGTGGCGCAGCCGGACGATGAGAAGATGGGACTGCTCGCTCACGACGCCGGGCATCCGCTCGGTCCACTTGTGCAGCGTTAGCGTCTGCCAGGCGATGATGTTCTCCTCGGGATCTCCCGAGAACATCCGCCAGATCGGCTTCTCGACGTTGCCGTTCCACATGCGGGTGCGCAGGATGCTGCGCCCGAGCGTGCGCCGCAGCAGACGTGCCCGGACCACGCGATACGGGTAGTCCAGCCAGATCACGACCTTCGCACGAGGAGCGAGGATCTCATCGGTTCCCTTGCTCGTGTACTGCCACTCGGTGACCCAGCGGTCCTCCGCAGCGAAGGCGCGGACGTCGTCGAGGAAGGACGGCCGTGGAGTCCAGTTCTCACCGTGGAAGAGTCCGTCGATCTCGACGTGACGCAGATCCCAGAGGTCGGCGATGCGTCGTGCGAGCGTCGTCTTGCCCGATCCTGTGACACCGGCGATCAGCACTCTCTCCGGCCGAAGCGGCAGCGGATCGTCGGCGGAGAGCATCTGAGAATCCTAACGACGGAATAGCCCATAGGTGCATGCGGTTGGATGTCAATGTGAGTGAAGCCATCTCGATCGACATCTGGTCCGACATCGCCTGCCCGTGGTGCTACATCGGCAAGCGCAACCTCGAGAAGGGTCTCGAAGCCGTCTCCGGCGACGACGACGCGCCGCAGGTGAACATCACCTTCCATTCGTTCGAGCTCTCGCCCGACACCCCGGTCGACTTCGACGGGGATGAGATCGACTTCCTCGCCGGTCACAAGGGGATGCCGCGCGACCAGGTCGAGCAGATGCTGTCGCACGTCACCGGAGTCGCCGAGAACGCCGGGCTCGCGTACCGCTTCGACCTCCTCCAGCACACCAACACCGTGAAGGCGCACGAGCTCCTTCACTTCGCGAAGGCACAGGGTGTGCAGCACGCGATGGAGGAGCGGCTGATGTCCGCGTACTTCACCGAGGGCAAGCACGTCGGCCGTATCGACGACCTGGTCGAACTCGCGGTCGAGGTCGGACTCAACCCGGATGACACGAGAGAAGCACTGGTGTCCGCTCGTCACCTCGCCGACGTCCGCCAGGACCAGGCGCAGGCCCAGGCCTATGGGATCCAGGGCGTGCCGTTCTTCGTGATCGACGGTCAGTACGGCATCAGCGGAGCGCAGCCGCCCGCAGCGTTCGAGAACGTCCTGCGTGACCTCTGGGCCAAGCGCGGTGAGACCGAGCCGGAAGCCGAAGCCGAGACGGCCGCGGTCTAGCGGGTCAGCGCGGCTTCGATCGCGCCGACGATCTCGGGGTCGTTCGGCTTCTGCTTCGGGCGGAAGCGGACGACCTCTCCGTCGGGAAGCACCAGGAACTTCTCGAAGTTCCACTCGACGCGACCCGCCTTGCCGCCGGCATCCGGGGTCTCCTTGAGCGTCTTGTAGAGATCGGTGGCGTTCTTGCCGTTGACCTTCACCTTGTCGTTGATCGGGAAGGTCACACCGTACGTGGTCGAGCAGAACTCGAGGATCTGATCGACCGATCCCGGCTCCTGCCCGAAGAACTGGTTGCAGGGGAACCCGACGACGCTGAACCCGCGGTCGCCGTACAGGCGCTGCAGCTCCTCGAGCTGCTCGTACTGCGGAGTGAGGCCGCACTTCGAGGCGACGTTCACCACGAGGACGACATCGGCACCCAGATCATCGAGTGTCTTCTCGTTGCCGTCGGCGTCTGTGAAGGGGATGGAACGGACTGCGGGATCGGTCATATTCACAGCTTAGGTCGATGCGCCGAGACCGGCTCCGTGTCTGGGAGAATGGAGGGGACATGACTCTCGCCACCGCCTCAGCTCGCACCCTCAACATCGGTCCGATCGCCCTCGACGTGCCGGTCGTCCTCGCACCCATGGCGGGTATCACGAACACCGCGTTCCGCAGGCTGTGCCGCGAATACGGTGCGGGGCTCTACGTGAGCGAGATGATCACCTCGCGCGCGCTGGTCGAGCGCAACGAGACCACGATGCGACTCATCCGCCACCACGAGTCCGAGACTCCGCGGTCGATCCAGCTCTACGGCGTCGACCCGCACACGATCTCCGAGGCCGTCCGCATCATCGTCGCCGAAGACCACGCCGACCACATCGACCTGAACTTCGGATGCCCGGTCCCCAAGGTCACGCGCAAGGGCGGGGGAGCGGCGCTGCCGTGGAAGAGCTCTCTCTTCTCGCAGATCGTCACCCAGGCGGTCAAGGCGGCGGGCGACGTCCCCCTGACCATCAAGATGCGCAAGGGCATCGATCCCGACCACCTCACGTTCCTCGACGCCGGGCGCGCTGCCGAAGACGCCGGTGTCTCGGCCATCGCGCTGCATGCGCGGACGGCGAGCGAGTTCTACTCCGGCTTCGCGGACTGGAACGCGATCGGCGAGCTCAAGCAGGCCGTCACCAGCGTCCCCGTGCTCGGCAACGGCGACATCTGGTCGGCCGACGACGCCGTGCGCATGATGCAGCAGACCGACTGCGACGGAGTCGTCGTCGGACGTGGATGCCTCGGTCGTCCCTGGCTCTTCGGCGAGCTCGCGGCGGCCTTCGGCGCGGAATCGCATCCGGTCGACGCGACCCTCGGGTTCGTGGCCGATGCCTTCCGTCGCCACGCCGAGCTGCTGGTCGAGTTCTTCGAGGATGAGGACCGCGGATGCCGCGATGTCCGCAAGCATGTCGCGTGGTACTTCAAGGGCTATCCGGTCGGCGGCGACATCCGGACGGGGCTCGCGACAGCATCCAGCCTCGCCGAGATCGACGAGCTGCTCGGCCAGCTCGATCATTCGGCGCCGTACCCCGGCGCCGATGCCGAAGGACAGCGCGGTCGGTCCGGTCGCCCGAAACGCCCGGCGCTGCCGGACAAGTGGCTGGAGTCGCGGGAACTCGCGGCGTCGGCCTCAGAGATGATGCGAGGGGCGGAGATCGAGAACAGTGGCGGCTGATCCTCAGGCATACCTGGCTCGCGGACGCTCGGACGGATACGACCCGCGCGATGCCGAGCGATTCTTCGCCGAGACCCATCGATCCGAACGAGACGACTTCGCCCGCGACCGTGCGCGTGTGCTGCACTCGGCGGCTCTGCGTCGACTGGCCGCGAAGACCCAGGTGCTCAGCCCGGCCAGCACAGCCGATTTCGCCCGCAATCGTCTGACCCACTCGCTCGAGGTCGCCCAGGTCGGACGCGAACTCGCCACCGCACTCGGAGTCTCGGCCGATGTGGTCGACACCGCGTGCCTCAGTCACGATCTCGGACACCCCCTTCGGGCACAACGGCGAGCGTGCGCTCAACGAGTGGGCCGAGCCGATCGGCGGGTTCGAAGGCAATGCGCAGTCGCTGCGCATCCTGAGCCGTCTCGAGGCCAAGGCGATCGACGACGACGGGCGCTCTGTCGGACTCAACCTGACGCGAGCCAGCCTCGACGCGACCTGCAAGTACCCCTGGACCGCCGACAGCCCCGTGCCCGACCCGGGAGGTCGACTCAAGTTCGGCGTGTATCCCGAGGACGAGGCGGTCTTCCGGTGGCTGCGCGAGGGAATCCCCGGACGCCGACGCTGCATCGAGGCGGAGATCATGGATCTGTCCGATGACATCGCCTATTCGGTGCACGACTTCGAGGATGCGATCGTCAACGGCTACGTCGATGTCGCGCAGCTGTCCGATCCGCGTCAGCATGAGGCGCTCATCGACCGCATCCAGCAGTGGGTCGGGTACGACTTCACCCGCGACGACCTCGCCGATGCCCTGTATCGACTCGCCTCCCAGCCGATGTGGCTGCAGTCCTTCGACCGATCGCGGCATGACCTCGCCCGGCTCAAGAACCTGACGAGCGACTTCATCGGCCGCTTCGCGAGAGCAGCCGTCTCGGCGACGCGTGAGGCATACTCCGGCCCCGCTCTCGTGCGCTACAACGCTCACGTCGTGGTGCCGCGGGTGATCGAGGCTGAGATCGCCGTGCTCAAGGGCATCATGGGCCAGGCGATCGTCACGATCGATGCCCGCAAGGGCGTGTACAAAGAGCAGCGGCGGGTGCTGAAGCGTCTGGCCGATGCCCTCTGGTCGACCGACGCGCTGTGGTCTGCCGGCGCGGACGTGCTCGAGCCCGCCTTCTCGGCGGACTTCCTCGCGGCGACGAGCGACGCCGAACGCGCCCGCGTGATCGTCGATCAGATCGCGAGCCTCACCGATCAGAGCGCGATCGACTGGCACAACAGGCTCGTCGGCGAGATCGACCCTGCAGAGGTCGGGATCTGGACTCCGAGACATGCGCGACCGGGTGCTCGTCAGCACACGCCGCGTCAGGCGGTCATCGAAGGGGTCGGCTGATGCCCCGCATCCGCCAGGCCGACGTCGACGAGGTCAAGGCCCGCACGAACATCGCCGACATCGTCGGGGAGCGCGTCGCACTCAAGTCCGCCGGAGTCGGCTCGCTGAAGGGCTTGTGCCCGTTCCATGACGAGAAGAGCCCCAGCTTCCACGTGCGGCCCCAGGTCGGCTACTACCACTGCTTCGGATGCGGTGAATCGGGTGACGTCTACTCGTTCCTGCGCGAGATGGACCACGTCAGCTTCACCGAGGCCGTAGAGCGACTGGCCGGCCGCCTCGGCTACGCGCTGCACTATGAAGACGGCGGGTCGGCACCGGAGACGAGCGGACGCAGTCGTCTCTATGCGGCCAACACCGCTGCCGCCGAGTACTTCCGCGGCCAGTTGCTCACCGCCGATGCGGAGGCGGGACGCCGGTTCCTCGGGGAGCGCGGCTTCGACGCCGGTGCTGCCGCGCACTTCGGCGTGGGCTTCGCGCCGCGCGGGTGGGACAAGATGTTGAAAGCCCTCACGGCTCAGGGGTTCACGCGCGAGGAACTGAGTGCTGCCGGTCTGGTGTCGACAGGTCAGCGCGGCGTCTACGACCGCTTCCGTGGCCGCCTCGTCTGGCCGATCCGCGACGTCTCCGGTCAGACGATCGGGTTCGGTGCGCGCAAGCTCTTCGACGACGACCAGGGGCCGAAGTACCTGAACACGCCTGAGACGCCGATCTACAAGAAGGCCCAGGTCCTGTACGGCCTCGATCTCGCCAAGCGCGACATCTCGCGGGGCGATCCCCGCCGGGTCGTGGTGGTCGAGGGATACACCGACGTCATGGCGTGTCACCTCGCCGGCCTCACGACCGCGATCGCGACGTGCGGCACCGCGTTCGGAACCGATCACATCAAGGTGCTCCGCCGGGTGATGGGCGACGACAACGCCTCCGGCGAGGTGGTCTTCACCTTCGACGGCGACGAGGCAGGTCAGAAGGCCGCGCTTCGCGCCTTCACCGAGGACGATCGCTTCAACGCGCAGACGTTCGTGGCGGTGGCGCCCGACGGCCTCGACCCGTGCGACCTCAGGCTGCAGCGCGGTGATGCCGCCGTGCGCTCCCTCATGGAGACCAAGCAGCCGATGTTCGAGTTCGCGATCGACAGGAAGCTCAGCGGCTTCGACCTCTCGACGGTCGAGGGCCGGGTGGGCGCGCTGCGCGCGGCAGCGCCGATCGTGGCGGAGATTCGCGATCGTCTGCTGCGACCCGGATACGAGCGGGTGCTCGCGCGAAGGCTGGGCATGGACCCCACCGAGGTGCGCAACGAGGTCGAACGTGCCGCACGTGGCGGAGCGCAGTCCGCGCGGCACGAGGCGGCCAGGCACGAGACCGCGATCGACTCCGCCACCGGGGCGCCGGGCATGGCTCCGGTCACTCTTGCGAGCCTGCCGCGAACCGCGGATGTCGCGGTCGAACGCGACGCGCTGATGGGCGCCCTGCAGTACGGTCACCAGATCGATCAGGCGCTGCTCACCCGCGCCCTCAGTGCTCCGTTCCGCACCCCGGGGCTCGACGCCGTGCGCGAGGCCGTCGCGGCCGCGGCTGACCGCACCCGCGCCGGTTGGGTGACGGATGCCGTGAACTCGGTGCGCGAACCCTACCGATCGCTCGCGGGCGAGCTGCTGATGACGCCGTTCCCGGCTCGCAACGAAGACGGCGCCGTCGCCTCGACGACCGATCTCGCCAAGCGGCTCATCATGCGCATCCTCGAGCACGAGAAGCAGGAGCTCCTCGGTGCCGTGCAGCGGGTTCCCGCGGACTCGGACGGCGGGCGCGCCCTGCGTATGCGTCTTCGCGACATCGACGTCGAGCGTCAGCGGTTCGCCGAGTCGTAACGCCGGCTGTCAGGCGCGGCAAGGCAGGATGGAGGAATGTTCTCCCGGCCCGAATCGACCAACGCGATCGACAGCTCTGATCTGGTCATCGATCGAATCGGGCACAGCGGCCCCACCCGCGCGATCGACGGGGTGAGCTTCGCTCTCGCACCGGGCGAGCTCATCTGCGTCGCCGGCCCGACCGGCTCGGGCAAGTCGACGCTCGTCGCGGCGCTGGCAGGATCCACGGATCCGTCGGTCCGGGTCGTCGGAGGCAGCGCTCAGGTGTGCGGAGTCGACATCCGCCGGCCGGGTCGCAAGCATCGCCTGCTGACCTACCGCACGGGATTCGTTCCGCAGGGCGCCGGTGCCGACCTCCCTCCCCAGCTCACGGTGAGCGAGATCATCTCAGAGCCGATCCTGATCCGCGAGAAGCGGGTCAATACCCAGGCGCTCTCCATTCGCGTCGCGACGCTGCTCGACGAGTTGCACCTGCCTCTCGGAACAGCAGCGAGGTTCCCGTACGAGTTGAGCGCAGGCATGCGTCAGCGCGTGGCGATCGCGCGATCGTTCGTGCTCGAGCCCTGGGTGCTCATCGCCGACGAGATCCTCGCCAACCTCGATCTCGAGGTGCGGCCCGTGGTGTTCGACGCGATCACCCGTCGGCGCAAGGAGCAGGGGATGGGCGCGCTGCTGGTGACGAACGACGCCGACTTCATCCGTGAGCTGAATGCGGAGACGCTGATGCTGCGCGGGGGTCACGTGGTCGCCCGCGGTGTCGGCAAGGACCTGCTGTGGGCGCCCAACGCCGAGGCGGATTCGGGCCACTGACAGGGGTGCCGACGACACGCCCGACCTGCGGCCCGTGTCACGAGCACGCTCCGGAGTTTGCTAGGATTGACGAGTTGCCCGCACAGCGGAGCACATTCCTCGGTAGCTCAATTGGCAGAGCAGCCGGCTGTTAACCGGCAGGTTCTTGGTTCGAGTCCAAGCCGGGGAGCCAATGAAAAGCCCCTCTTCGGAGGGGCTTTTCCCTTTATGCGGTGCGAGTCCCCGCTACTGTCTCTTCGAGGTCATTCGATGGTGACCTCCGGATACGCGAACGAGGCCCCGTCGGATGACGGAGCCTCGTTCGGTGGATCAGAGCGAGATCAGCGCGCTGCGCCCTTGAGTGACCCGGTGGTCTGGCCGGCGGGGTCGGAGATCACGCACTGCACGACGCGGTCGTTCAGCTCGTCCCAGGTCTGCTGGGTCGGCGTGATCGGGTAGACCTCGAGCACCGAGGCCTCGAAGGCGACACCGACGAAGCTCGTGTAGGCGTCGCCGATGCACTCCTGCGACGCGGCGTCGATGTTCTCCTCGGAGAACTCGCCGTCGTCCATCGTGATCTCGTAGTAGACCTCTTCATCGTGCGGCTGGTCGCACGGGACGACGTCGGCGTCCTCGATGAGACCGCTTGCACTCGCCATCTTGCAGTCGCCGAGCTTCAGCGAGAAGATGTCGATGTTCGAGCTCTCGGTCACCTGTCCGGTGTCCTCGTCGCGGTCGGCGTCGCCCGAACCGCCCCCCAGGATGCCGTTCAGCGCGCTGCAGCCGGTCAGTGCGACCGACAGCGCCACAGCAGAACCTGCCAGCGCCAGTGCGCGTCGCGTGCGCATCTTCATCATTTCGTCCCCTCCAGAGCCTCTTGGTGAGTGGCATATTGAAATACCACCTCAAGCACGGTATCCGGGCCGGAGTCTGTGATGCAACTCCGAGAAGCCTGTGAGCGGGCTGGGAGGGGAGGTCAGGCTTCCAGATCGTCGATGCCGGGGACCCAGCTCGCGCCGGGCTTGCCCCACCCGCGCTTCTTCGCGATCTTCTGGACGGTCTTCCAGTCGCCGTCCGAGAGGCGGTCGATGTAGAGGATGCCGTCGAGGTGGTCGAACTCGTGCTGCATGATGCGGGCGCGCCAGCCGTCGACCGCGATCTCCACCGGCGCCCCGTCGAGATCGACGCCTGAGACCCGCACCCGCTCCGAGCGCCGCAGCGGGAATCGCTCACCCGGGAACGAGAGGCAGCCTTCGGACTCCAGCTCGTCGTCCGGCTCGCCGGGCTCCAGCGGCACCATCCAGAGCTCCGGGTTGATGATCACGCCACGCCACGGCTGCTCGTCATCGTCGACGTACGCGTACGTGTAGATGCGCAGCGGCACACCGACCTGGGGTGCGGCGAGACCGACTCCCGGGGCCCGGTCCATCGTCTCGAACATGTCGGCGACGAGCGTGCGGATGTCGTCGGAGATCTCCTCGACGACGGAAGCGGGGGAGTGCAGGACGGGGTCGCCCATGATGCGAATAGGAAGAACAGCCACGCCATAACCCTACTCGGCGCACATCGCCGGGTAGGGTCGAAGGGTGAGCATCTCCGTATGGATGACTGGGGCGGAAGACGTCACCGAGCAGCTGGTCGGTGTCTTCCAGAACCCGAAACTGCTCCTCGGCATCCCCCTCGCGCTTGCGGGTGCCGTCTTCATGTCTCTCGGCGCGCAGTATCAGCATCGTGGCGTCGAGAAGGTGGAGCGGCTCAGCGGATCCGACGGAGCCAGCGGTCTGAGCATGAGCCAGATGAAGGGCCTGCTCACCCGGCCCTCCTGGATAGCCGGAACGCTGATGCTCGGCCTGGCGATCGTGTGTCAGCTCGCGGCGCTCTCTCAAGCGCCGCTGATGGTCGTGCAGCCGCTCGGCGCCATCGCGCTTGTCATCACCACGCTGCTCAACGCACGGATCTCGGGTCATTCGCCGACCAGGAAGTCGATCATCGCGATCGTCTGCTGTGTGGGCGGCATCTTCCTGTTCGTCTTCTTCGCGGCGATCTACGCCACGGAGAAGGAGATCACCGACACCGAGCTCTTCACGATCCTGGCGATCCTGCTGGTCGTCATCATCGTGCTCGGCGCCTGCTGGCTGGTGCTCCGCCACCGCATGCGCGCTCTGTTCTACGTCATCGGCGCCGGCATCCTCTACGGTTTCGTCGCCACTCTCGCCAAAGCCGTCATCAGCCGGATCAGCGCCGGCAACTTCGAGTGGATCACCCTCGTGTGCGTCATCGCGCTGATCGCGGCCGGCGCCGTCGGAGCGTACTTCGTCCAGTCCGCCTACAGCTCAGGGCCGCCGGATCTTGTCATCGCCGGACTGACGGTCGTCGACCCCATGGTCGCCGTGCTCATCGGCATGGTCGTGCTCGGAGAGGCCGCGGCGTCACCGCCGTGGGTTCTCGTGATCTTCGCCGTGGCCGGTGCCATCGCGATCTGGGGCGTCGTCAACCTCGCGCGGTATCACCCGCAGGTGCTGAGCGACAGCCAGGACCTCGGGATCACGCGCGGCAGTGACGACGCGACAAAAGACCCCGAGGCCTGATTTCTCTGGACTTCAGTACGCCGGGTCGATGAGGTCGGGAGAGACCTCCGACGCAGCGGCCTCGTCGACGAAGAAGACGGTGCGCTTGCGGCCCTTGGCGCCCGCGGCCGGAACGTTGGTGTAGCTCGCGCCCGCGAGGGCGAGTCCGAGCGCCGACGCCTTGTCCGCGCCGGTGAGGACCAGCCAGACACGCTTCGACGCGTTGAGCACCGGGCGCGTCAGCGTGACACGCTCCGGCGGAGGCTTGGGAGAGTCGCGAACCGGCAGCGCGGCGGCGTCCGTCACGGTGACCTCGGGGCGATCGGGGAAGAGTGAGGCGATGTGGCCGTCGGGCCCCACGCCGAGGAAGCAGACCGCGAACGACGGCCACGGGTGCTCGTCGGTCCCGTAGCGCGCGAGATCCGCCGCGTACGCCGACGCGGCCTCGTCGAGGGTCAGCCCCTCGTCCGCAGCAGCGACCTCGTGGATGTTCTCGGCGGGGACGGGAATGTGGTCGAGCAGGGCCTCACGCGACTGCACCGCATTGCGATCTGCGTCGTCGCGAGCGACGAACCGCTCATCGCCCCACCAGAAGTGCACCAGCGACCAGTCGATCTGAGCCGACCTGGGGTCGTCGCGCGTCGCACGCAGAACCGCACCGCCCATCGAACCGCCGGTGAGGGCGATGTGGGCGATGCGGCCGTTGCGCGTGCGCGCACGAAGGCGCGTCAGGAATCTGTCGGCCACGCTCGCGGCAAGTGCTGCGGGCGTGGCTTCGACCACGACCCGCTTCTCTGCGGGCGCTGTCTTCGTCGACATCATTCTCCTGTCTGGGGCGGACCCAGTTTCTCCCAGCCCTCGGTGATCACTCGACCGTACAGGACGTCGGGGTCGAGGCGTCGCAGCTCCTCGGCGAGGCACTCCCGCAGCGTGCGGCGCGGCAGGTGCAGGTCGTGGTCGGGCTGGTCGGGCTGCGTGAGCACGGCCACGCCGGGCGTGGGCCGCTCGAGCAGGATGTCGCCCGACGAGCGGTGCAGACGCACCGACTTGATGCCCTCCTGCCAGTGCTCGGGGTCTTCGTACGACCAGGTCACCGGGACGTCGAGGGCCATCTGCAGCCACGCGGCGAGCAGCGCGGTCGACGGCGAGGCCGATCCACCGCGCACCTCGACAGCGGTGACCTCTTCGAACGGCGGCTGATCGAGCACGGCGGCGAGCTGCTCGCGCCAGTGCGTGAGACGGGTCCACGCGAGGTCGGTGTCGCCGGGCGCGTGGGTCTCGCCGAGCAGTCCCAGGCGGTCGCGAACATCGGGTGCGGTCGCGGCATCCGTGATGCGGCGCTGCGCGATCTTGCCGAGGGGAGACGAGGCCGGCGATGTCGGCGCCTCTTCGGGCCACCAGGCGACGACGGGGGCGTCGGGCAGGAGCAGACCTGTGACCAGGCTCTCCTCGTTGCTGGCGGCGTCTCCGTAGGCCCGGAGGACGACGACCTCGGAGGCGCCGGCGTCACCGCCGACACGGATCTGAGCGTCGAGACGCGACTCGCCCTCACCCGTGGTGAGAACGATGACACGCATGGGGTGCTCGCGGGACGCGTCGTTTGCCGCGTCGATCGCTGCCTCTGCGACGCCGTTGCGTGCAGAGATGATCAGCGTGAGCACACGGCCGAGTGCGACGGCGCCGCCCTCTTCGCGCACCTTGACGAGCTGCTTGGCGACCTGGCTGACGGTCGTGTCGGGAAGGTCGATGATCATGGGCGTCTCCACACTCGTCCATCACGGGCAAGGAGGTCGTCGGCGGATGCCGGACCCCACGAACCGGGTGCGTACTGGTCGACCGGGCCGCCCTCGGCTGCCCAGTACTTCTCCACGGGGTCGAGGATCTTCCAGGAGAGCTCGACCTCCTCATGGCGCGGGAACAGCGGCGGGTCGCCCAGGAGCACGTCGAGGATCAGACGTTCGTACGCCTCAGGGCTCGCCTCGGTGAACGCGTGGCCGTAACCGAAGTCCATGGTGACATCGCGCACGTTGGTGCCGTTTCCGGGCACCTTCGATCCGAAGCGGATCGTGACGCCCTCATCGGGCTGGACGCGGATGACGAGCGCGTTCTGGCCGAGCTCTGCCGTGTTCGAGCGGCCGAAGAGGTGCTCCGGTGCCTTCTTGAACACGACGGCGACCTCGGTCACACGACGCCCCAGACGCTTCCCGGTGCGAAGGTAGAACGGGACGCCGGACCAGCGTCGGGTGTCGATCTCCAGCTTGATAGCGGCATAGGTCTCGGTCGCGGACTCGGGGTTCATCCCGTCCTCGTCCAGGAATCCGGTCACCTGCTCGCCACCCTGCCAGCCGCCCGCGTACTGCCCGCGGGCGGTCGCGAGCGAGAGATCCTCCGGCACGTGGACCGCAGCGAGAACCTTCTCCTTCTCGGCACGCAGGTGCTCGGCGGACAGGCTGATCGGCTCTTCCATGGCGGTGAGCGCGAGCAGCTGCAGCAGGTGGTTCTGGATGACATCGCGCGCCGCGCCGACGCCGTCGTAGTAGCCCGCACGGCCACCGACGCCGATGTCCTCGGCCATCGTGATCTGCACGTGGTCGACGTAGTTGCGGTTCCAGATCGGTTCGTACAGCTCGTTCGCGAAGCGCAGGGCCAGGATGTTCTGGACCGTCTCCTTGCCGAGGTAGTGGTCGATGCGGAAGATCGAGTCGGCGGAGAACGCCACCTCGAGGGCGGCATTGAGTTCGCGCGCCGACTCGAGGTCGTGGCCGAACGGCTTCTCGATCACGACGCGTCGCCAGCGCTCATCGTCGTCGTCATTCGCTCCGACGAGGCCGGAGTCCTTGAGCTGCTTCGCGACGAGGGGGAAATCCTTCGGCGGGATCGACAGGTAGAACGCGTGGTTGCCCATCGTGCCGCGTTCGACGTCGAGCTGATCGACCGTGTCGCGCAGCTTGCGGAAGGACTCGGGGTTGTCGAACTCGCCCGAGACGAAGCGGATGCCCTGCAGCAGCTGCGCCCACGTCTCTTCGCGGAAGGGCGTGCGTGCATGCTGCTTCACGGCGTCGTACACGACCTGGGCGAAGTCCTGGTCCTCCCAGTCTCGACGGGCGAAGCCCACGAGGGCGAATCCGGGAGGCAGGAGTCCGCGGTTGGCGAGATCGTAGACGGCGGGCATGAGCTTCTTGCGTGACAGATCTCCGGTCACACCGAAGATCACGAGGGCGCTGGGCCCGGCGATCCGGTTGAGGCGGCGATCATCGGGGTCACGCAGCGGGTTGTGCCCGCGCGAGATGGGAACAGACATCGGTGGGGGATTCTCCTGGCTGTTACTTCTGTGCGGCTTCGAAGAGGGTGAGGACGTCGGCCGACGAATCGGTGATCGTCAGGGAGACGACCGGACGGCCGTGCTCGGCGAGGACACCGGCATCGCCGGCGGCCTGTGCCTCGATGAGCTGTCCGAACGTGAACGGGCGCTCGGGGATCTCGAGGTCGACATCCGTGCGCTCCAGGATCTGCAGGAACACGCCCTGCGCCGGCCCGCCCTTGTGGTACTGGCCGGTGGAGTGCAGGAACCGGGGTCCCCATCCGAACGTCGTCGGCCGACCGGAGTCGGCGGCGACGAGCTCGCGGAGACCCTGCAGCTGCGGGACGTCGAGCCTGTTGACGTATGCCTGGATCGACACGTAGCCGTCTTCCGGCAGCGCAGCCCACAGCGCGTCGAGCACGCCCTCGACGGTTCCCGACGCCGCGAGAGCGGGGTCGGAGACGCGGACCTCGACGCCGTTCTCGACGAACGCCGGTGCCGTCGGAGCGGGACGTGCATCCAGCAGTCCACGGGCGGCGACCTTCGCCGACTCGACGTCGGGCTGGTCGAACGGGTTGATGCCGAGCAGATACCCGGCGATGGCGGTCGCGTACTCCCAGACGATGAGCTGCGCACCCAGCGAACCGCTGACGAGGATCTCGCCCTCGTGACGTTCGCGCAGGTGGAACTCGTTCGCGTCGTCGACGAGCCGCACGATCTGGAGATCGGCGGGTCGGGAGTCGAGCTCCGGCGACACGGGCAGCAGGACGACGGGCAGGATGCCGGTGCCGTCCTTGCCGGTGGACTCCGCGATGAGCTGCTCGATCCAGTCGGGGAGCCCGTTGATGTGCGTGCCGTCGGTGATGAGACCGAGCTTGTCGCGTCGCGGCGTGGTGGCGGAGATCGCCGCGGCCAGCCGGAGTGCCGGGTTGTCGGCCGAGTCGATGGCGACCTCGAGGAGCGAGGCCTCGGCCTCGTCGAGGAGCTCGGCGATGTTAGCGCCCGCGAGCCCCGACGGTACGAGGCCGAAGGCGGTGAGGGCCGAGTACCGTCCGCCGACGTGCGGGTCGGCGTTGAACACGCGGTAGCCGGCTTCACGGGCGGAGACGTCGAGCGGCGAGCCCGGGTCGGTCACGACGATGATGCGCTCGAGCGGGTCGATGCCCACGTCGCGGAACGCGGCCTCGAAAGTGCGACGCTGCGAGTCGGTCTCGACGGTCGAGCCTGACTTCGAGGAGACGACCAGCACGGTGTTCTCCAGGCCCTCGTCGAGCGCGGCGAGCACCTGGCTCGGCGCGGTCGAGTCGAGAATCGTCAGCGGGACACCGGCGGTCTGGGCGATCACCTCGGGGGCGAGCGATGACCCGCCCATGCCGGCGAGCACCACCCGATTCACACCCTTCGCGTGCAGATCGGCGCGGAGGGCGACGATCTCGGCGACGAGGGGGCGCGAGACGGATACCGCCTCGACCCAGCCCAGGCGGATCGACGCCTCGGACTCGGCGGCGGGACCCCACAGGGCTGCGTCACCGCCGGTCACCCGCGAGGCGACCAGGTCGTGGACGAGAGCGGGAACCGTCTCGTCGATCGCGACCCGAGCCGCGCCCGAGGCGTGGATCGCAAACGTCATCGCTGCGCCTCGAGGCCCTCAGCCACCTGCGTCAGCAGATCGTGCCAGGAGTCGATGAACTTGGCGACGCCCTCGTCCTCGAGCACCTGGGTGACGTCGGCGAAGTCGATGCCGAGGTCGGCGAGACCGGCGAACACGGCGCGAGCCTCGTCGTAGCCGCCCGTGATCGTGTCACCGGTGACGACGCCGTGGTCGAAGGTGGCCTCGAGCGTCTTCTCCGGCATCGTGTTGACGACGTCCTTTGCCACGAGCTCGGTGACGTAGAGCGTGTCGGGCAGGGCCGGGTCCTTGACGCCGGTCGACGCCCACAGCGGACGCTGCGGGTTGGCGCCCAGCTTGATGAGGTCCTGCGCACGCTTCTCGGCGAACTTCTGCTCGTAGAGCTCATAGGCGAGACGCGCGTTCGCGAGGCCCGCCTTGCTCTTGAGCGCCTCGGCCTCGTCGGTTCCGATCGCCGAGAGGCGCTTGTCGGTCTCCGTGTCGACGCGCGACACGAAGAACGAGGCCACGGAGTGGATGCTCGACAGATCGAAGTCGGCGCTGTGCGCGCGCTCGAGACCGGTGAGGTAGGCGTCGATGACCTCGGCGTAGCGCTCGAGGCTGAAGATCAGGGTGACGTTGACGCTGATGCCCGATGCGATCGCCTCGGTGATGGCAGGCAGGCCCGCCTTCGTCGCGGGGATCTTCACGAGCAGGTTCGGACGGTCGACCTTTGCCCACAGCTGCTTGGCCTGTGCGACGGTGCCCTCGGTGTCATGCGCGAGGTCGGGGGAGACCTCGATGGAGACGCGGCCGTCGACGTGGCCCGACTTCTCCCACACGGGGCGGAAGACGTCGAGAGCGGCGGCGACGTCCTGCGTGGTCGCGGCGAACACGGCCTCTTCCGCCGTGGCGCCCGACGCTGCGAGCTCGGTGACCTGAGCGTCGTACGAGGTGTTGTTCTTGTCGGTGATCGCGTTCGCGAAGATCGTCGGGTTGGTGGTCACGCCGACCACGTTGCGCGACTCGATCAGCTCGGCGAGGTTGCCGGACGAGATGCGGGTGCGGGACAGGTCGTCGAGCCAGATGCTGACACCGGCTGCTGCGAGGTCTGCGGTGGGGGTGCTCATGCGTTCTCCTTGATGGTCTCGCGTGCGGCCGCGATGACGGCCTCGGTGGTGATGCCGAACTTCTGGAACAGGGTCTTGTAGTCGGCGGAGGCGCCGAAGTGGTCGATGCCGACCGAACGGCCGCGGTCGCCCACGATGCCGCGCCAGCTGAGGACGGAGCCGGCCTCGACCGAGACGCGGGCGGTGACGGCCTTCGGCAGGACCGACTCGCGGTATGCCTCGTCCTGCTCGTCGAACCACTCGAGCGAGGGAGCCGACACGACGCGGACGTTGACGCCCTCGTCGGCCAGGGCCGCCCGGGCGTCGACCGCCAGCTGGACCTCGGACCCGGTCGCGATGATGATCACGTCGGGGGTGCCGTTCGGCGCCTCGGCGAGCACATATGCACCCTTCGAGACACCGTCTGTCGAGGCGAAGAGGTCGCCGTCGGCTGCACCCTGGCCGCGCTCGAACACCGGGATGTTCTGACGGGTCAGCGCGATGCCGGTGGGGCCCTCGTGGCGTCGGAGGATCTCGAGCCAGGCGGCCGAGGTCTCGTTGGCGTCAGCCGGACGCACCAGGGTGAAGTTCGGGATGGCGCGGAGCGTCGCGATCTGCTCGACGGGCTGGTGCGTCGGGCCGTCTTCTCCGAGGGCGACGGAGTCGTGGGTCCAGACGAAGATGCTCGGGACGTTCATCAGCGCGGCCAGACGCACCGGCGGGCGCATGTAGTCGCTGAAGATGAGGAAGGTGCCGCCGAAGGCGCGCGTCGGGCCGTGCAGCACGATGCCGTTGACGATGGCGCCCATGGCGTGCTCGCGGATGCCGAAGTGCAGCACGCGGCCGTAGGGGTCGCCCGACCACTCGTGGGTCGACCACTCGGCGGGGATGAAGGACTTCGAGTCCTTGATCGTGGTGAGGTTCGACTCGGCGAGGTCGGCCGATCCGCCCCAGAGCTCGGGGAGCTCGGCGGCGAGGGCGTTGATGACCTGACCGGAGGCCGCACGCGTCGAGACGTCCTTGCCGCCTTCGAAGACGGGGAGCGCCGAGGTGATGTCGGCTGGCAGCTGCTTCGCCTCGAGGCGGTCGAGCAGCGCCTTGCGCTCAGGGTTGGCCGCCGCCCACGCGTCGAACGACTTCTGCCACTCGGCGCGGGTCTCCGCGGCGCGATCCGCGAGTGCGCGGGTGTGGGCGATGATGTCGTCGGCGATGGCGAAGTGCTCTTCGGGGTCGAAGCCCAGGACCTTCTTCGTTGCGGCGAGCTCGTCGCCACCGAGCGCGGAGCCGTGGATCTTGCCGGAGTTCTGCTTGCCGGGCGAGGGCCAGCCGATGATCGTCTTCAGGATGATGAGCGACGGCTTCGAGGTCTCGCCCTTCGCGGCCTCGATCGCCGCGTTGAGCTCGGCGACATCCTCGACGTACTCGCCGGTCTTCTTCCAGTCGACGACCTGGACCTGCCAGCCGTAGGCCTCGTAGCGCTTGGCGACGTCTTCGGTGAAGGCGACGTTCGTGTCGTCCTCGATCGAGATCTGGTTGGAGTCGTAGATCGCGATGAGGTTGCCGAGCTCCTGGTGGCCCGCGAGCGAGGAGGCCTCGCTGGTGACGCCTTCCTGGAGGTCGCCGTCACCGGCGATCACGTAGACGAAGTGATCGAACGGGCTGGTGCCCGCCTCTGCCTCGGGGTCGAACAGGCCGCGCTCGTAGCGGGCGGCGTAGGCGAAGCCGACGGCGGAAGCGAGTCCCTGTCCCAGCGGGCCGGTGGTGATCTCGACGCCCTTGGTGTGACCGTATTCGGGGTGGCCCGGGGTGAGGGAACCCCACGTGCGCAGTGCCTTGAGGTCGTCGAGCTCGAGGCCGAAGCCGCCGAGGTAGAGCTGCACGTACTGGGTGAGAGAGGAGTGTCCGACCGAGAGGATGAAACGGTCACGACCCAGCCAGTCGGTGTCGGTCGGGTCGTGACGAAGCACCCGCTGATAGAGGAGATACGCGGCCGGAGCCAGGCTCATCGCGGTGCCGGGGTGGCCGTTGCCGACCTTCTCCACGGCATCCGCAGCCAGAAGACGCGCGGTGTCCACCGCGCGTCGGTCGATCTCATCCCACTGCAATTCCGACACTGTGAAGCCCTTCTGCAACTGTTCGAGAGCGCCGGATTGCACGATCGCAGTCCGCAACGATACGGAGGGGTTTGTGATGTGCGCCGGACGCGCGAGTCATTTCAGCATAGCGCCGAGGTTCGACTCGTTACCCCCTTTACAACGCTCCGCCCGTCCAGTAATTCCATGCCTTCGTCGAGGCTTCCGATGAGCGGTGGAACTGCGGGTCAGGAGTCCTGGAACGCGATCCCGTCGCGTCCCGGGAGCCCGGATGCGAGGGTCGGTGGAGCGCTGATCATCGGGGCGGGCGAGCCCTGCGCCCGGCGTGCCCTAGACTGGGAAACGCTGTCGTGACGCGTGTGGAGGAGGCGATCGAGATCTCGACGATGTCTGATCAGACCGTTGTGAAGAAGTCCATCGGTCGCACCGTGAAGGCGTACGTCGCCCTCACCAAGCCGCGCGTCCTCGAACTGCTGCTGGTGTCGACCGTCCCGGTGATGTTCCTCGCTCAGGGCGGTCTTCCCGACATGTGGCTCGTGCTGGCCACCGTGATCGGCGGGTCGCTGAGCGCCGGCTCGGCTGCGGCGTTCAACATGTACCTCGACCGCGACATCGATGCCCACATGCATCGCACGGAGAACCGTCCGCTGGTGACCGGCGAGATCAGCCCGCGAGGCGCGCTGATCTTCTCCTGGACGCTCGCCGTCGTCTCGACCGTATGGCTGTGGTTCACCACGAACTGGCTGGCGGCCACGCTGTCGGCATCCGCCATCTTCTTCTACGTCGTCATCTACACGATGATCCTCAAGCGACGCACCGAGCAGAACATCATCTGGGGCGGCATCGCCGGGTGCTTCCCGGTGCTCATCGGCTGGGCTGCCGTCACCGGCTCGCTCGACTGGCCCGCGTTCATCCTGTTCGCGCTCATCTTCCTCTGGACGCCGCCGCATTACTGGCCGCTGTCGATGAAGTACAAGGACGACTACGACGACGTCGACGTGCCCATGCTCGGTGTCACCCGCAACGCCTCACAGGTCGGCCTCCAGGTCATCCTCTATGCCTGGGCGACCGTCGCCTGCTCGCTGCTGCTGATCCCGATCGCGAACATGGGCCTCGTCTACGGCGTCTCCGCCGCGGTGTTCGGCGGCTGGTTCATCTATGAGTCGCACCGCCTGTACAACCAGGCGGTGCGAGGCAACGAGGCGCGGCCGATGCGAGTCTTCCACGCCTCGATCACTTATCTGACGCTGATCTTCGTGGCCGTCGCGGTCGACCCGCTGCTGCCGTTCTGATCCTGCTCGGCGCCGCCGACCAGCTCGTCGTCCGCCGCTGTCGCGGGGATCTCGGAGTCGATGGTGTCGACCTCGTCGGCCTGAGCTGATTCGTTCGTCCCATCGATCGGCCCGACGACTGCGGGTGCAGGAGAAGGCAGGAGCGCCTGCACCGCACTCAGACCGACGGCGATCAGCACGCCGATGACGCCGGCGCCCAGAAGCGCGGCTCCGACGACGACGAGCGACTGCCCCACGTAGACCTCGATGCCGGTCGCCGTGCCGTCGAGCAGAGTGCTCGTCATGGTGCCGACCTGGCCGGCGATCAGCCACCCGCCCACTCCCGCTGAAGCGAGCGAGAGCACGAGGAGGAGCCAGAAGCCGATGCTGCGTGTCAGTGACTTGTTCATGTCCGCAACGGTGCACGACGAACTGATGAGCCGCTGATGCCGGGGCTATGCATCCTCTGTGCGCAGCCGCGGTCAGGCCTCCGCAGCGGCCGGCTTCTTCAGGTTCAGCACCACCACGGTGTACGCAGCCGCCGACAGCGAGGCGAGCACCATGTGGATGCCCACGAGCACCGGCGGGAGGCCTTCGCGCGCCTGCCACACGCCCACGCCGACCTGCACCAGGATCGCCAGCACGAGCACGAGCAGCCATCTGCGCGGTCGTAGGTGCAGCACCCACGCGGCGATCGTCAAGGTGACGACGAGCGCGGCGAGGATGTATCCCGGCCAGGAGTGCACGTGGGCGAGCACCGTGGCGTCGAATCCCTGGCGCTCGACGGCCGCGTCGCCGGAGTGCGGCCCGGAACCGGTGGTCAGCACGCCGAACAGGATCGTCACGGCGAGGGCGAGACCGGTGATGTGGCTCAGTGCCGCGAACCAGGTCGGCACCGTGCGCTCACGCGGTCCGGGCGCGGCGTAGAGCCTGACCAGGAAGGCCGCGGTCACGCACACAAGGAGGAGGGACGACACGTAGTGGAATCCGACGATGAAGGGGTTCAGTCCCGTGAGCACCGTGATGCCGCCCACAAGAGCCTGCGCGACGACGCCGATCAGCACGACCCAGGCGAGGATGACGAGATCCCGCCTTTCGGTCGTCACCCTGACCGATCTGACCGTGGCGGCGATGACCGTCACGAGCAGAGCCGCCATCGCGAAGGGCGTGGCGGGGAGGTCGACGAGCGTGAAGACGAAGAACACGACCCCGGCCGCCACGATTCCGGCGGCGGCGAAGCGGAGGGCCGAGAACACCGTGGCCTTCCCCCCGGTGCGCGCCAGCATGAGCAGCAGGACGGCGAGGGCGATGACGCCGACCACACCCGTCATGACGCGGTTGCCGAACTCGATGATGCCGTGGATTCCCTGATCGGCATAGATCGGGACGAGCGACTCCGGCGTGCAGAGCGGCCACTCGGAGCATCCGAGGCCTGATCCGGTCAGCCGCACGGCACCGCCGGTGCCGATGATGATGGTCTGCGCGAGGAATGAGAGCCAGGCGAAGACGCGAAGCGCTCGTCCCCAGAGGATCGCATGCGTCGACGCTGCCGCGTTCGTGGGGGAGAAGATCGTCGTCTCGGGCATAAGTCTCTCCGAACCGCGCCGGACACGGCGAGCGGCCCTGTCTTCAGGCGGAACCTGTAGAATCGGATTGTTGTGATGAGCGCTGACCGCGCTGAAGCATCGCTAACAGTTTAGGCGCGATGGATGCGCCGGTGATGAGGGCCCACCAACGGCACCCGCTCCCGCAGACTCGACGGGGATCAGGTGTGTCGGGGCGGATGACACCGTTTGGGACCTGTGAGGAGAGTGTGTGATGTCGGATGTGCTGATCGACCGCCCGGAGCTTGACGGCCTGGGGGTGTACGAATTCGGGTGGCATGACGAAGATGCCGCCGGAGCCATCGCCAAGCGCGGTATCTCCGAAGAGGTGGTCCGCGGGATCTCGGCGCTCAAGCACGAGCCCGAATGGATGCTGAAGACCCGACTCAAGGGCTATCAGCTCTTCGGTCGCAAGCCGATGCCGACCTGGGGTGCAGACCTCAGCGAGATCGACTTCGACAACATCAAGTACTTCGTGCGCTCGACCGAGAAGCAGGCCCAGTCCTGGGAGGATCTCCCGGCTGAGATCCGCGAGACGTACGAGCGCCTCGGCATCCCCGAGGCCGAGCGTCAGCGCCTCGTCGCCGGCGTCGCAGCGCAGTACGAGTCCGAGGTCGTCTACCACCAGATCCGCGAGGATCTGGAGGAGCAGGGCGTCATCTTCATGGACACCGACACCGCGCTCCGCGAGCACCCCGAGTTCTTCGAGGAGTACTTCGGCACCGTGATCCCGGCCGGCGACAACAAGTTCGCCGCGCTCAACACGGCCGTGTGGTCGGGAGGTTCGTTCGTCTACGTCCCCAAGGGCGTGCACGTCGAGATCCCGCTGCAGGCGTACTTCCGCATCAACACCGAGAACATGGGCCAGTTCGAGCGGACCCTGATCATCGCCGACGAGGACAGCTACGTCCACTACATCGAGGGCTGCACCGCTCCGATCTACAAGTCGGACTCGCTGCACTCGGCCGTCGTCGAGATCATCGTGAAGAAGAACGCCCGCGTTCGGTACACGACGATCCAGAACTGGTCGAACAACGTCTACAACCTCGTCACCAAGCGAGCCGTCGCCCATGAGGGCGCGACGATGGAGTGGGTCGACGGCAACATCGGCTCCAAGGTGACGATGAAGTACCCGTCGATCTACCTGATGGGCGAGCACGCCAAGGGCGAGACCCTCTCGGTCGCCTTCGCGGGTCCCGGCCAGCACCAGGATGCCGGCGCGAAGATGATCCACATGGCTCCGTACACGCAGTCGTCGATCGTCTCCAAGTCGATCGCCCGTGGCGGCGGACGTGCGGGATACCGCGGCGAGGTGAGGGTGGACGCGAACGCGCACCACTCCGCGAACACCGTGCGCTGCGACGCGCTGCTGGTGGACACGAAATCGCGCTCCGACACGTACCCGGCCATCGACATCCGGGTCGACGACGTGCAGCTGGGCCACGAGGCCACCGTCTCGAAGGTCAGCGAGGAGCAGCTCTTCTACCTGCAGTCCCGCGGCATGCCCGAGGACGAGGCGATGGCGATGATCGTGCGCGGCTTCATCGAGCCGATCGCGCGCGAACTGCCCATGGAGTACGCGATGGAATTGAACAAGCTCATCGAAATGGGCATGGAAGGATCGGTCGGCTAAATGGCGGCCTCGACGACAGCGCCCAGCGAGGCGCAGCACACGAACGCGCACATCGACCCCGCAGCTCAGGTCTCGGATGCCGGATTCGTCCCGGTGCAGACCCGCTCGGAGCGTCCGCACTCCTTCGAACCCGCCGACTTCGGTTCGCCGACCGGCCGCGAGGTCAACTGGAAGCACACTCCGGTGGCCAAGCTCTCCGCCCTCTTCGAGGTGGCAGGTCTGACCGAGGGCGTGCGCTACTCGTTCGGTGACGGCGAGAAGTACGTGGCGGCACCGCTCGCCGCGGGTGATGCCCCGCGCGGGGAGGTCTTCCTGGCCGAGGACATCACGGCGGCCGTCGCCTGGCAGGGCTCGTCCGAAGCGCTGCACATCCGCATCCCGCGCGAAGAAGAGGTCGCTGAGCCGATCCTCGTCTCGATCGAGGGCCTCGGCGCCGAACTGCGCGCCGATGCCCACATCGTGATCGAGGCCCTCGAGCACAGCTCGGCCACCGTCGTGCTCCAGCACACCGGAGCCGCGCAGTACTCGCAGAACGTCGAGATCATCGTCCGCGATGGCGCGAAGCTCACTGTCATCAGCCTGCAGCAGTGGCAGGACGAGGCCGTGCACACCTCTGCGCATCAGGCCAGGGTCGATGCGGATGCCACGCTCAAGCACTTCGTGATCAGCTTCGGCGGCGGAGTCGTGCGCGTGAACCCGAGCGTCGAGCTCGCCGGCGCCGGATCCGAGGGCTACCTCTACGGACTGTCCTACGCCGATGCCGGGCAGCACCTCGAGAGCCAGGTCTACCTGCACCACAAGGGCCCGCACACCAAGGGCGACGTGCTCTACAAGGGTGCGCTCCAGGGGCAGGGAGCGCACAGCGTCTGGATCGGCGACGTGCTCATCGGCGCCGACGCGACGGGCACCGACTCCTACGAGGCGAACCGCAACCTGGTGCTCACCGAGGGTGCACGCGCCGATTCGATCCCGAACCTCGAGATCGAGACCGGGGACATCCTCGGCGCCGGCCACGCCAGCGCCACGGGGCGCTTCGACGACGAGCAGCTGTTCTACCTGCAGGCCCGCGGCATCAGCGAGGAGGAAGCGCGCCGACTCGTCGTGCTCGGATTCCTCACCGACATCGTTCAGCGCCTGGGGATCCGGGCGCTGGAGACCGAGCTGCTCGACGCGATCGAGACGGAGCTCGCCGAGGTGAACGCATGAGCGCCGAGCGCGTGTGCGGCGTCGCGGAACTCGAGCAGGACATGCCGATCCGCGTCGAGCCGAACGGCGTCCCGATCACCGTGATCAAGGACTCCGAAGGCGTGATCCACGCCATCGGGGACACCTGCACGCATGGCGACATCTCTCTCGCCGAAGGCTTCGTCGAAGGTGACACGGTGGAGTGCTGGGCCCACGGCTCCGCGTTCTCGCTGCTCACCGGCAAGCCCCAGAACCTCCCTGCTTATGAGCCCGTTCCGGTCTACGTCGTCGAGATCGACGGCGACGACGTGCTCATCGACCCGACTGTGACGAAGGAAGTCTGAATGTCTGTTCTCGAAATCCGCGACCTGCACGTGACGGTCGAGACCGAGGCGGGTACCACCCCGATCCTCAACGGAATCACCCTCACCATGAACACCGGTGAGACGCACGCGATCATGGGCCCCAACGGCTCGGGCAAGTCGACGCTCGCGTACACGATCGCCGGCCACCCGAAGTACACCGTGACCTCCGGCTCGATCACCTTCGACGGCCAGGATGTGCTCGCGATGAGCGTCGACGAGCGCGCGCGCGCCGGCCTGTTCCTCGCGATGCAGTACCCGGTCGAGATCCCCGGCGTGACGGTGACGAACTTCCTCCGCACCGCCAAGACGGCACTCGACGGCGAAGCTCCGGCGATCCGCGGCTGGACCAAGGACGTCAAGGCGGCCATGGCGAACCTCCGCATGGACCCGAAGTTCGCTCAGCGCAACGTCAACGAAGGCTTCTCCGGTGGCGAGAAGAAGCGTCACGAGATCCTGCAGCTCGAGGTCCTCAAGCCGCAGTTCGCGATTCTCGACGAGACCGACTCGGGCCTCGACGTCGACGCGCTGAAGATCGTCTCGGAAGGCGTCAATCGCGCCAAGGAGTCGACCGGCCTCGGCGTGCTGCTGATCACGCACTACACCCGTATCCTCCGCTACATCCGTCCGGACTTCGTGCATGTGGTCGTCGCGGGCAAGATCGTCGAAGAGGGCGGCCCTGAGCTCGCAGACCGGCTCGAGGAAGAGGGATACGACCGTTTCCTCGACCCCGCAGCCCCCATCGAGGCGTAGGCTGATTCGCATGACAGCCACCCTCACGGACGCGAAGTACGACGAGGTCACCGAGGCGCTCAAAGACGTCATGGACCCGGAACTCGGGATCAACGTCGTCGACCTCGGCCTCATCTACGACCTCGCCTGGGATGACGAGAACGATGCTCTCGTCATCCACATGACGCTGACCAGCGCCGGCTGCCCCCTGACGGACGTGCTCGAGGACCAGACCGCGCAGGCTCTGGACAACGTCGTCGACCGCTTCCGCATCAACTGGGTGTGGATGCCGCCGTGGGGTCCGGAGAAGATCACAGACGACGGGCGCGACATGATGCGCGCCCTCGGCTTCGCGATCTGAGAATGCTCGAAGTCACGGCTCTGCCTCTGGCGGAGCTCAGACGACGTAGCAGCGAGAAGTGGCGGGAGTATCCCGCCGACGTGCTTCCGCTCTTCGTCGCGGAGACCGATTTCCCGCTCGCACCGGAGGTCTCGAACGCGTTGCGTCGCGCCGTCGAGCTCGGAGACACGGGGTACATCGCCTCGCGGACACCATTGCCCGACACCTACGCGGCGTTCGCACGCCGTCGCTTCGGCTGGGAGGCGGATCCGACGCGGATGCGCACCACGGCCGATGTGAGCATGGGCATCGTCGAGATACTCCGCCGCGTGACGCAGCCGGGAGAGCGGGTGGTCGTCACCCCTCCCGTGTACCCGCCGTTCTTCGACCTGGTGTCCGAGGCCGGCGCCGAGGTGGAACGGGTGCCTCTCATCGACACGGGGATGGGGTGGGAACTCGATCTCGACGGCGTCCGTGCAGCGTTCGAGGACGGCGCGACCGCGATCCTGCTCTGCAATCCGCACAACCCGACGGGCACCGTCCACAGTCGCGACGCGCTCGCGGCGCTGGCCGAGATCGCCGACGAGTTCGGCGCGGCGGTGGTCTCCGACGAGATCCACGCACCGCTCGCCCAGCCGGGAACCGGCTTCACGCCGTTCCTCGACACGGGCGAGGCCGCCGAGCGCGTGGGGTATGCGGTCGTCAGCGCGAGCAAGGCCTTCAATCTGGCCGGCCTCAAGTGCGCCCTCATGGTGACCGCTTCCGATTCGACGAGCGCGGTCGTGCGCGGGTTGCCGATCGAGGTCGAGTGGCGCACCGGTCAGTTCGGTCTGCTCGCGGCTGTCGCCGCCTTCTCGGAGGAGAGCGATGAGTGGCTGGACGGGCTGCTCGCGACACTCGACGCGAACCGCGTACTCCTCGAGGACCTGCTCGCATCGAAGCTCCCCGGTGCCCGCTACCGGATGCCCGATGCCGGCTACCTCGCCTGGATCGATCTCTCGGCTCTCGGATGGGGCGACAACCCCGCGCGTCGGATCCTCAAGGAGGCGAAGGTGGCCCTGCACTTCGGCCCCGCCTTCGGCGAGCAGGGCAGGGGATTCGTGCGGTTGAACTTCGGGACGAGTCCGGAGATCATCACCGAGGCCATCGAGCGCATCGCGACGCTCGTGGATCGATGACGGTCGATCGCGCGACATCGTCGATCTGGGACCGAGAACGCCTCTGGGTCACCGCCGGCGCGGTCGCGCTGATCTTCCTGGCGGCGATCGAGGCTCTAGCGGTGACGACCGTCATGCCGATCGTCAGCGAGGCGCTCGACGGCCAGGCGCTGTATGCGGTGGCCTTCGCGGGGACACTGGCGACGAGCGTGATCGGGATGGTCGCAGCGGGTGCCTGGTCGGACGCTCGCGGGCCCCGGGGTGCGCTTTACGCCGCCGTGTCGCTGTTCATCGCCGGCCTTCTGCTGTCGGGGTTCGCGGTGACGATGGATCAGTTCCTCATCGGCCGCCTGGTGCAGGGGCTCGGTGCGGGCGGACAGACGGTGGCCCTGTACGTCGTGGTGGCCCGCCTGTATCCGCCCCACCTGCACGGAAGGGTCTTCGCGGCGTTCGCCGCGGCCTGGGTGGTGCCGTCGATGATCGGCCCGTTCCTCGCGGGTGCCGTCGCCGAGTACCTCGACTGGCGGTGGGCATTCCTCGGGGTGGCCGTGCTGACGACGGCCGCCTTTCTCATGATCGCGATCCGGTTGCGCGGCGTCGACCTCGGGCATGGCGAACCACAGGACCGTCGAGCTCTCGTGACTCGTCTGATGCTCGCCGTCGTCGTCGCGGTGTTCGCCGTGCTGATCGGCTTCACGGCCGAGATGACCGCGCAGATCGGATGGTCGGTCGCACTGGGCTCGGTGGCCGTCATCGCCGTGGCCGTGCTGCCGCTGCTGCCTCGACACACTCTGCGCGCCGGCCGGGGCCTGCCGAGCGTAGTACTCATGCGGGGCGTCGTCGCCGGCGCGTTCTTCGCCGCGGAAGCGTACATCCCGTACCTGCTCATGGAGAGGTTCGGATTCACGGCGACGTGGGCGGGCATCGCCTTGATGTTCGCCGCCTTCGCCTGGGCCGGGGCGTCCGCGCTGCAGGGGAGGTTCGGTGAACGTCTCGGCAACACGAGGATCACCGTCGTCAGTCTCTCGCTGCTCGTCTGTGCGCTGGTCTTCGTGCTCCTCGCAGCGCTCTGGGGGTTCTCGCCGCTCTTCGTGGTGGTGGGATGGGCATTCGCCGGCGGCGGCATGGGTCTGCTCTATCCCCGCCTCACCGTGCTCACGCTCGCGTACTCGGATGCCGGCAACCAGGGCTTCAACTCGTCAGCTCTGTCGATCTCGGACTCCACGGGCGCCGCGGTCGTCATCGCTCTCGCGGGTCTCGCCGTCGCCAGCCTCGGCGGTGGTGCGAGCGCCTTCGGCGTCGTCTTCGCGTTCTGTCTCGGTCTGGTGCTCCTGGCGTTCGTGCCCGGACTCAGGCTGGGTCACGCCGCGGAGCTGACGGACGCGGAGTCGCCCGAGCGGTGAGGCCGGCGCCGGACGACTCTCCGGCGAGCGCGGCCACGCCGAGGTCGAAGACGCGGTCGAGTCCCGCTGTGACGTCGATCGTGTGGTCGTCGAGCGCTGCTCCGTGGCTGTCGGCGTGCATCCGCTGCTGAACGAGAGTCGCATGGCCGAGCACGAAGTGCAGGAGTGCGGCTGCTCGCTCCGGTGCGTCCGACAGGCCGTGGCGCGTCAGCGCGGCTTCCAGTGCGGTGTGCGCATACGACGAGCCGAGACGCAGGGCATACGTGCTGAGCACGAGCTCGGCCCCGTCGCGATAGGTGAAGAGCGCGTCGCGGATGCTGCGGGCGGTGGTCAACACGTCCGCATCGTCGCGCGGGATGCCCGCGGTGATGCGATCGGCCAACTCCGCCAGCAGCTCCTGCTTGCTCGAGAAGTGCCAATAGAGAGCACTCGGCTGCACATCGAGCCTGCCGGCGATCCGCCGCATCGAGAGGTCGGCGAGGCCGACCTCGTCGAGGAGCGCGAGTGCAGCGCGCGCGACGCCGTCGCGGTCGTGACGGGTCGAGTTGTGCTCCGGGGCCATCCCGTCAGTATAGTGAACACCGTTCAAGTGAACGGTGTTCAGGAAGGTGATGGATGATGGCTCGGCACACAGACGACCTCGGTCGCGAACTCGCGAGGGTGGCGATCTTCGCCGCGCTCATCGTCGTCCTCGGAATGGTGACGATCCCGATCCCCGGCGGGGTGCCCATCACCGCGCAGACCCTGGGGGTGATGCTCGCCGGCGCTGTACTCGGCCCGCGGTTGGCCCCGCTCTCGGTGCTCCTCGTGTTGGTGCTGGCAGCGGTCGGGCTCCCCGTCCTCGCCGGTGGCCGTGGCGGTCTCGGCGTCTTCGTCGGTCCGACGGCCGGCTACCTGCTCGGGTGGCTCCTGGGCGTCATCGTCATCGGACTGATCGTGCGCAGCGGTCCGCCCAGCTGGTGGCGGATCGCCCTCGGGGTCGTCGTCGGCGGCATCGCGGTCGTGTACGTCTGCGGGGTGCCGGTCACCGCGCTCGTACTCGGGCTCGACCTGGGACCCACCGCACTGGCGAGTCTCGTCTTCCTCCCCGGCGATCTGCTCAAGGCGGCAGCGGCCACAGCGCTGGTCCTCGCGCTACGGCGCGCGTACCCTCGAGCTTTCGGCACGAGTGCCCCATCCGTGCCGGCATCCGTCCGTGCGGTCTGAGACCTCGACCGGATCGATCTCGGTCGACGATGTCACCGTCGAGCGGGAGGGGCAGCCGATCCTGCGCGATGTGAGCATCGAGCTCACGACGGCGAGGATCGCGGTCATCGGCGCGAACGGTTCAGGAAAGTCGACTTTCGCGCGTCTGCTGAACGGCCTCGTGCTCCCGGATGCAGGGCGCGTCACGGTGCACGGTCTCGATTCTCGTCGGGACGTGAAGGCTCTGCGGCGGCGGGTGGGTTTCGTCTTCACCGATCCGCAGGCGCAGATCCTCATGCCTACGCCTGCCGAGGACCTCGCGCTGTCGCTTCGCGGATCCTCTCGTGCGGACGTCGACAGACGTGTGGCCGCGGCACTCGCCGAGCACGGCTTGACCGATCGGGCGGACGTGCCGGCGTCGGCGCTGTCCGGCGGTCAGAAGCAGATGCTGGCTCTCGCGTCTGTCCTGATCACCGAACCGCAGCTGATCGTCGCCGACGAGCCGACGACCCTGCTGGACCTGCGCAACTCCCGACGGATCGCGGATCTGCTGCTGGCGCTTCCCGCCCAGGTCGTCATCGTCACCCACGACCTCGAGCTCGCAGAGGGGTGCGACCACGCGGTCCTCTTCGAGGCGGGCTCGATCATCGCGTCGGGCGCCCCGCCGGACGTGGTCGCCGAGTATCGCGAGCTGGCCGCGTGATCCAGTCCTATCGGCCGGGGGCGAGTATCGTCCACCGGATGCCGGCGGGCCCCAAGCTCGCCGTCTTCGCCGTGCTCGCGCTCGTCTCGTCCGGCTATCCGCACGATCGATGGAGCGTCACAGCCGCGCTTCTCGTCGTCTGCCTGCTCTATCTCGCCGCCGGCCTTCCGGTGACGACCCTGCTCGTCGAGGCGTGGCGGCTGCGGTGGCTCGTACTGGTTCTCGGGGCCGCCCTGTGGATCTTCGCCACACCGCTCACGGCATGGGTCAGCACGGCCAGGGTGGCATCACTGCTGCTGCTGGCGTCGCTTCTCACGATCACCACCCGGATGGGCGATCTGCTCGCGGTGCTGCATCGGATGCTGGGACCGCTGCGCCGACTGGGCATCGATGCCGATGCCGTCGCGATGACGATCTCACTGACCCTCACGATGATTCCGGTGGTCGCAGGCTTCGCCCATGCGGTCACCGAGGCCCACCTCGCACGCGGCATCCGTCGCGGCGTGCGAGGCGCGGTGCCGCTCATGGTCAGGACACTACGCCACGCGGACGACGTCGGCGACGCTCTCGCCGCTCGCGGTCTCGTGTGATCGGCGGGCGATGCGCAGGGACAGCAGCATCCCGCCGGCGGCGACCGAGGCAGTGAGCACGGTCGTCCCCGCGACGAGGAGCAGGACGACGGAGGCGATGCCCAGGACGGCGGCGATCACGACCCGGTGCGTGCTGTCAGCGGATCGCGGCGACGGCTGCGTCTCGATGCGGGTGAGGGAGGTCGCGATCGCCGCTGTCAGAGTCAGGGCGACGGCGAGCCAGATCGGACGCGACACCCACCAGGAGACGGAACTCGGATCCGGCAGCGCGATTCCGCTGACGAGTGAGGCGACGGCCGAGATCCCCGCCATGGCGAGCAGTACCGGCATGTGCCACAGGTAGATCGTCATGGTGCGGCGATTGACGAAGGCGCCGAACGCGGCGGGGACCGGCCGGTGGCTGAGCGCGTCGATGCGATCGCGCAGAAGCGAGACGGCGCTCAGGTGCACGACGCCGACGAGCAGCAGCGCGGCGGTCGGGGGATTGATGTTCGCGATGAGGTCGGGGGAGTAGATCCCGGTCGCGAACGCTGCGATGAGGGCGGTCAGAGCCGCTGCTCCCACTAGGGCCCGCGTCGCTCGAGGCAGCCGGTCGATCGTGCCGTCGGCGAGGAAGAACCCGATCTGCTGGAGTGCGACCCACACGAAGGCGAGATTCAGGAACCCCAGTCCCTCGACCCCCGTGCTCGCCCGGGCCACATCGACGCAGACCGATGCCCACACGAGGGCTGCGACGGTGACCAGGGGCCTGCGTGCGTGGGCTCTCGAGAGTGCCGGGAGGAGCGCCTGACAGCCCAGGAAGACTCCGAGGAACCACAGCGGCTGGCTGTAGCGGAAGCCGGCGGTGGCGATGATGTCGGCGGGAACACCTGCGACGTGGAGAGCCGCGAGCGCGACGCCGACGACGGCGATGGCGAACAGTGCGGGCCGGAGCAGGCGATGCACGCGGGCTGCGATGAAGTCGGATGCGGTGCCGCCGCGCGCCTGCGACCGCCGGAAGGCGATGTGACCGGCGAAGCCTCCGATGATGAAGAACAGCGGCATGACCTGGAGGACCCAGCTCACGGGGATGATCCACGAGGTGCCCTCGCTCGCGTTCGCGAAGACCGGGCTGCCGTCGGCGATCGTGACGCCCACCATGATGGCGTGAAGCAGCACGACTCCTGCGACGCAGATCGCTCGCAGCAGGTCGATCGCGGCATCACGACCGGCCGGCAGCGGGGGGCGGGGAGCGATGCGGGGCGGCGCTTCGACGATGGCCATGGAGTCCTCCTCGGATGGGTGTCCGAGGAGCGTATGGACGCGGTGCCGGTCGGGGGATCACTCTCCGGGCTGGTTCGCACCCCTACTGCGGTGTGACCCGGAGCAGCGGCTCAGGAGGGCTCGACGAGACCCGTGTCGTAGGCGAGGATCACGGCGTGCACGCGGTCGCGAAGTCGGAGCTTGGCGAGCACCTTGCCGACATGCGTCTTCACGGTCTGCTCGGCGATGAAGAGGTCGGACGCGATCTCGCTGTTCGACCGTCCGCGACCGATGAGCACCAGCACCTCCCGCTCCCGATCGGTCAGGTCCGCGAGCGAGGTCGCCGCCTTCGCGGTGCGGGGCCGACGTCCGGCGAACTGCTCGATCATGCGCCGCGTCACACTGGGGGCGAGCAGGGCATCGCCGCCGGCGACGACGCGCACGGCGTGCACGAGCTCCTCGGGAAGAGCGTCCTTCAACAGGAATCCGCTCGCGCCGGCCTCGAGCGCGTCGTAGACGTAGTCGTCGATGTCGAAGGTCGTGAGCATGAGGATCCTCGGCACATGAGCCGCAGGGTAGCCGGGTCCGAGGATGCGCCGAGTGGCCTCGATGCCGTCGACCTGCGGCATCCGCACGTCCATCAGGATGACGTCCGGATCGAGGCGGGCAGCGAGGGTGATGGCTTCGGCTCCGTCGGCCGCCTGGCCCGCGACACGGATGCCCTCGTGCGCATCGAGCAGAGCGGCGAATCCGGCGCGCACCATCGCCTGGTCGTCGGCGATGAGGACGCTGATCGTCACGGGTTCTCCTGGGTGATCGGAGCGGTGGTCTCGCTCGATGGACGCTCGTGCAGCGGGAGGGAGGCGATGACCTCCCACCCGCCCTCGGTGGTGGGGCCGGCGGCGAAGGACCCGCCGAGCAGTTCGACGCGCTCACGCATGCCGCGAAGTCCATAGCCTCCGCTGGGGTGAGCCGGTGGGGTGGTGGCGCGGCCGTTGCGGACGCGGATGCCGATGGCGTGGAGATCCGCCTGCAGGCGCACCGTGACGGCGGCGCCGGACGCGTGCCGTACCGCGTTGCTGAGCGCCTCCTGCGCGATGCGGAAGGCGGCGATCTGCACGGCCTGCGGGGCGTCGGTGAACGCGCCCGTCATCTCGAGCCCCACCGTCACGCCGGCGCGCCGGATCGTGTCGACGAGGGCCGGGATGTCGTCGATGCTCTGCTGCGGCGCCAGCTCGGCCGCCTGGTCCTCGGTGCGCAGCACGCCCAGCATCCGCCGCATCTCGGTGAGCGATCCCCGCGCTGTGGCCGCGATGCTCTCGAACTCCGACGTCGCCGCGTCGCCGATCTCGGGCAGTCGGTATCGAGCAGTGGACGCCTGCACCTGGATGACCGACATGCTGTGGGCGATGACGTCGTGCAGTTCGCGAGCGATACGGGTGCGCTCCTCGACGAGCGCGCGGCGGGACTCTTCGAGGGCTGAATGCTCCCGTTCCTTCGTGAGCTCGGCAGATACCCTCACGCGTCCTGCGACCAGTATGGCGACCAGGAACACGGCTGCGGCCACAGACGTGGTCACGATGAGATCTGCCGTGGCGCTGCCTGCCGTCGCCGGAGTGGCGACGATCTCGGGGCGCAGCAGCGGGGCCGTGAGGGAGAGCAGCGCGCCGACGCCGAGCGGGACGACGCCCAGGCGCGCGCCGTGGACGAAGGTCACGACGCCCACGAAGAGGACGAAGGTGACGAGCGCGGGCACCGACCACGGCCACGGCGCCTCGGTCGCCTGATCGGGCACGACCAGCAGCGGGAGCGCGAACGCCGCAGAGCAGAACATCGCGATCGCCCACCGCGGATACCGCAGGGAGAGCAGCGGTGCCGAGCAGAGTGCGGCGCCGAGGATGAACGTCAGCGGCAACGCGGTGCCGTACAGCACGGTCTGCAGCGACACGAGCACCGCGAAGAGCGCCAGGCTCGCCACGGCGAGCGCGGCGAGCGCGGCCGTTCGACGGCTGATGCGGGGAGTCCGCGGTGTGCGGGGTGTGCGGGGCAGGCGACGTGCCATGAGTGTCATCCTGCCAGTTGCGGGACGGGGGCGCGTCGACGCCGGGCAGCGGTGACGCGGTCGATGACCAGTCCGATGATGAGAGCGACCCCGATACCGATCCCGGCGCTGGCGAGGGGCTGATCTTCGATCCATGATCCGGCGAGCAGCCCGATCGCCAGGCTCAGCGCGCTCCAGCTGAGACCGGCCACGACGCTCAGGGGAAGGAAACGCCTCCAGGGGAATCGCAGCGCGCCCGCCGACATGTTCACAGCGACACGGCCGACAGGGATGTATCGAGCGCCGAGGATCAGAGCCGCACTGCGCTGGTCGAGGGCGCGTTCCGCGTGGGCGAAGGCCGAGGCGATCCGCGGTCGACGCATCCACGCCCAGCGGGTCGTGCCGAGTCGACGACCGAGCACGAATGCGATGTTGTCGCCGATGGTCGCGCCGACGGCGGCGACGAGCCCGAGCGGGATCAGCGCCCATGGCTCTCCTGAGGATGCCAGCACGGCGGCTGCCGCCACGAGCACGGTCTCACTCGGAACAGGCGGGAAGAAGCCGTCGATGATCGTCACCGCGAGCAGCACGGCATACAGCCAGGGGGAGGCGACGGTCTGCAGGATGAGCTCGTTGATGACGTCCACCTCAGCAGGCTAGAAAGCGGAGGGCACGCAGGGCATCACCCTGAGGTATCGATCGCATCCACCCGCAGAGGTAGATCTGTGCACAGGCCGACGACTGCACCACGATCCGTACGTCGACTGAACACCCAGCCGAGCGATCTATACTGGGAGTTTGGCCCCTCGGCCTGAACCCCCTTGAAAGAACGGACATCCCGCCTGTGCTTGCCGTGCACGAACTCGAGATCCGCGTGGGCGCACGCCTCCTGATGGAGAACGTGTCGTTCCGTGTGAGCGACGGAGACAAGATCGGTCTCGTCGGCCGCAACGGTGCAGGCAAGACCACGCTCACCAAGGTGCTCGCCGGCGACGTCCTTCCCTCTGGGGGCACGGTGACGCGCTCCGGAGAGCTCGGCTACCTTCCCCAGGATCCCCGTTCGGGCAACCCGGAGGATCTGGCGCGCACGAGGATCCTCGATGCCCGCGGACTCGGACAGCTGAATCTCGGCATGACCGAGGCCTCGCTGGCCATGGGCTCGGAAGACCCCGCCGTGGCCGAGAAGGCGATGAAGCGCTATGCGCGCCTCACCGAGCAGTTCGAGGCACAGGGCGGATACGCCGCAGAAGCCGAGGCGGCATCCATCGCCAACAACCTCTCGCTGCCCGACCGCATCCTCGATCAGCCGCTCTCGACGCTCTCGGGCGGACAGCGTCGTCGCATCGAGCTCGCGCGCATCCTGTTCTCGGATGCGGAGACGATGATCCTCGACGAGCCGACCAACCACCTCGACGCCGACAGCGTCGTGTGGCTGCGCGAGTTCCTCAAGAACTACAAGGGCGGGCTGATCGTGATCAGCCACGACGTCGAGCTCGTCGGCGAGACCGTCAACCGCGTCTTCTACCTCGACGCGAACCGCCAGATCATCGACACCTACAACATGAACTGGAAGAACTACCTGCGCCAGCGGGTGGCCGACGAGGAGCGCCGCAAGAAGGAGCGAGCCAACGCCGAGAAGAAGGCCACCACGCTGCAGCAGCAGGCGGCCCGCTTCGGTGCGAAGGCGTCGAAGGCCGCTGCCGCTCACCAGATGATCGCGCGTGCCGAGAAGCTCCTCGCGGGTCTCGACGAGGTCCGCCAGGAAGACCGGGTGGCGAAGCTCCGCTTCCCCAAGCCCGCCGCCTGCGGCAAGACCCCGATGATGGCGACGGGGCTGTCGAAGTCGTACGGATCGCTCGAGATCTTCACGGATGTCGACCTCGCGATCGACCGCGGATCGAAGGTCGTCGTGCTCGGCCTCAACGGTGCGGGCAAGACCACGCTGCTGAGGATGCTCGCCGGAGTCGACGAGCCGGACACGGGTCAGCTCGAGCCGGGCCACGGACTCAAGGTCGGTTACTACGCGCAGGAGCACGAGAACCTCGACGTGAACCGCTCGGTGCTCGAGAACATGGTCTCGGCCGCTCCGCACATCACGGAGATGGAAGCGCGCAAGGTGCTCGGATCCTTCCTCTTCACCGGCGACGATGTGCTCAAGCCCGCCGGGGTTCTCTCGGGCGGCGAGAAGACGCGTCTCTCGCTGGCGACCCTCGTGGTCTCCTCGGCCAACCTGCTGCTGCTCGATGAGCCCACCAACAACCTCGATCCCGCGTCTCGCGAGGAGATCCTCGGCGCTCTCGCGCACTACGAAGGTGCAGTGGTCCTCGTCTCGCACGACCCCGGTGCGGTGCAGTCGCTCAACCCGGAGCGCGTGCTGATCCTTCCCGACGGTGTCGAGGACCTCTGGAGCCAGGAGTACCAGGACCTCATCGAGCTCGCGTAACGCGTCCGGGGTGGGCCACGTCCGACAGGAGTGGCATAGTCGACAGGGTGACCCATGACGATTCCGACCTCGCCCTCGATCCGCTCAACGACTGGCTGAGAGGACGCCACGCTCTCACCGGCGTCGCTCCGGACTGGGACATCCGCGACCTGCCGGATGACCCGGCGGTCCTGTTCGCCGAGTGGTTGCGCGCCGCCGCCGCAGCCGGGGTGGCGGAACCGCACACGGTGACGCTGGCGACGGTCGACGCCGACGGGATCCCCGATGCGCGCACGCTCATCCTGAAGAGGATCGACGAACGAGGGTGGGCCTTCGCGAGCACGCGGTCGTCCCGTAAGGGGGCGCAGCTCGGCGCAGTGCCGGCAGCGGCCCTGAACTTCTGGTGGCAGCCGCAGGTCCGTGCAGTCCGCGTGCGCGGCCGCGTGGAGGAGGCGACGCCCGAGGAGAGCGCCGCCGACCTCGCCGCTCGCTCGGCGGCCGCACAGGCCGGCATCGCCGACGGGGACTGGGTGCTCTGGCGCATCGTCCCGAGCCGCATCGAGTTCTGGCAGGGGGAGACCGATCGGAACCACACCCGCCTCGTGTACGAGGCATCCGCGGACGGCTGGAGCCGGGCGCTCTCCGGTCGCGCCGCTGACCGCATCGAGGAGGAGGCTCGCGCATGAGCGACTTCCAGGTCATCGAGATCGGTGCGCTGGACGAGTGGCGTGAGCACCACGGCGGCTTCGATGCCGCGCGCTCCCGCGACGGTCGCCGCGTCGTCGACCACGAGCTGACGATGCAGTTCATCGGACTCACCGCGAACGCCCTCGCTCCGGGTGAGGAGGCGGGGTACTGGCACGTTCATTCACGCATCGAGGAGCTCTACGTCTTCCTCGAGGGGCGCGGGCAGATGGGTCTCGACGGCGAGATCGTCGAGGTCGGCCCCGGCACCGTGATCCGAGTCGGTCAGGGGGTCGCCCGCACCTGGCGGTCTCACCCTGGCAGTGCGGGGAGCTCCGCTGGCTGTGCATCCGGGCCGGAGGCCAGGAGCTGCCGCATCTTCCCGATGACAGCGCGCGCCTGCCTGACCGGCCGCTGCCCTGGTCCGACTGAACGATGAGCGAGGTTCTCCCGCCTCCGCCGTCAGGGGTCCCGAGCTTCGCCGACGACTTCTCGACGGGGCTCGACGACGAGAAGTGGGTCGCCCACTACCTCCCGCATTGGACGGTTCCCGAGAGGTCGGCGGCGCGATATGAGATCGTCGACTCGGGGCTGCGCCTGCGTATCGACAGCGATCAGCTCGATTGGCGGAAGGAGGATGCCTCGCTCCGTGTGTCGAATGTGCAGACCGCGGTGTTCTCCGGATCCGTCGGGTCGGCGCGCGGCACGCACCGACATCGATCGGACGGTCTGGAGGTGCGAACGGAGACGCCTCTGCACTTGCTGTTCGCTCCCGCCCGCGGACGCATCGATGTGACCGTCGCCGCGAGCACCGACGAAGGATGCATGCTCGCCGCCTGGCTCGTCGGGATCGAACACCTCTCGGAGAGGGATGCCGGCGAGATCTGCATCTTCGAGATCGACGCGGATGCGGTCTCGAATACGACTCGAGCGCGGACCGGCATCAAGGCGCACGGTGATCCGCGTCTGCAGACCGACATGGCCGAGGTGGTGCTCCCGTTCGACGCGAGTGAGCAGCACACCTGGACAGTCGTCTGGGGTGACGGCGAGACGGTGATCGGCTGCGAGGGGAGGGTGCTGCGGCGGATCCCGCAGTCGCCCGACTATCCGCTGATGCTCCTGATCGATCTCTTCGAGATCGGGACGCCCTCGGGCCGCTACCCCAAGTCCGCCCTCGTCGTGGACGTGCGGGCCTGGGGCTGACGCGCCTCAGCGAGCGTCGAGGAGCTCGTCCTCGACGTCGGCATCGCTGTCACGGCGCCGGGACTTCTTGACGGGTGCCGGCATCCCCTCCACCTCTTCGCGGTGCTTCACGATCTCGGTGCGGATGATGTAGCCGATGAACACGAAGCCCATCAGCGCGAACAGGATCCACTGGATCGCATACGACAGATGCGGGCCGGGGTCGTCGGTGGGGGAGTCGAAGCGGCCCAGGGCGCCTTCGCCCGCCGGTTCCTCGCTCACGATCTGCCCGTACGCGCTCGTGATCACGTCTCCGTCGACCAGCTCGGCGATCGAGGGGAGGTTGATCGTCGGCACCTGTCCCTCGGGAGCGCCGCGTCCGGAGGCCGGCAGCTGCTCTCCGGGACGCAGACGCACGATGACCTCGACCTCTCCGCTCGGAGGCGCAGGAACGGCATCCGGGGAATCACCGTCGCCGGGCGGCACCCATCCGCGGTCGACGATGAACACACGTCCGTCGACATCGCGGAACGGCACCAGAACCTCGAACGCACTCGTGCCGCCATGGGGCCGATTGCGCACGAGGAGCTGGTCATCGGCGATGTACTCGCCGTTCAGGACGACAGGGTGCCAGACGTCGCCGGGCTCGAGCGCTCCGTCGGCGCCGATGAGGTCGGACAGCGGGACGGGATCCGCGTCATAGTTCTTCTCGACGAGAGCGATCTGCTCGGATCTCGTCTCGTTCCGCTCGAACTGCCAATTCGACAGGAAGGCGCACCCGACCGCGAAGCCGATCGCGATCAGCACGTACACGGTCCATCGACCCATCCGGGCACTCACGAGGGCATACCATCTCTCACTGTCACGGGGAAGTCTCTGGCCGCCAGGTAGTCGTGGAGGAACGAGACATGCTCGTCGCACGCGAGCCAGATCTTCTCACGGTCGGCGGCATGGATACGCGGATTGCGCCACACCACCTGCGTGGTCGCCGCGCTCCGGCATCCGGCACGCGAGCACTCCAGTCCACTCACTCGCGATCCTGGCGGCTTTCGTGGATGGTGATGACGTGAGGCGGCGGGTCCTGTTCGACCGGCAGCGTCGGGGCCGGGGCAGGTGCCTCCAGCTGCTGCACGGGAGATTCCGCCGTCGTCTCGGTGCTGTCGCTTCCTGCGTTCGCGAACACCACCGCGATGTAGGGAAGGAGCGCGGCCGCGAGCGCGAAGACCCATGTGTACCAGCCGTAGGGCTGCACGAACATCATCAGCGCGAAGCAGACGATGCGGATCGTCATGGTGAGCGCGTATCGGCGCACGCGGTGGTCCGCCTCGTCTTTCGGCGACTGCGGAAGCGAGGTGACAGCAGGGACCAGTGGCTTGCTCTTCACGATGAGTCCAGCCTACGCCGGTGCGGGCACCACGGCGCGCCCGTCTGCCGCTCAGGGCGAGAAGAGGAAGGGCAGAGTGAAGGCGCCGAAGAACAGGAACCCGATGACCGTCATGACGATGCCGATGACGAGCACCGCGACCATGATGTACCCCATGATGAGGCCGGCGAAGGCCATGCCGCGTCCGCCGATCGAGGGGTTCGCCTTCGTCTGTCGGAGCGCCATGTGGCCGGTGATCACGGCGACGATCGAGGCGAGCAGAGGCACCACAGCCCAGAAGAGCACGACTCCGGCGATTCCGCAGATCAGCGACGTGACCGCGAGTCCGCTCGCCGGGCGAGATGCGGGATAGTTCGGTGCTGCGTAGTTCGGTGCCGCGTAGTTCGGGTATCCGGTGGCGGGTTGGCCGGGAGCGGACGTCGGGTAGGGCGACGCTGCAGACGCTGAGCCGTAGGGGTGCATCGATCCGCCGCCGTGGACAGGCTGGCTCGGCGCGAAGGAAGGCGCGGCGCCCGGGTACGCCTGGGTGGGCGACGCCGGAGGGGCAGTCGGGTACGACGGCGGCTGCGCCGCCGGAGAAGCTGCCTGGTAAGGCTGTGCGGGTGGTGCCGACGCTGCGGGCGGCGGGGGAGTCGGCTGCGGTCCGCCCGAAGGGGTGGGGATGCTGTTGTCGCTCACGGTGGCGCCTTTCGTCGGGTTCAGCGTTCCAGTCGCGGCGTCCGTCTGTCAAACGACGCCGGTCGGACGGCGGCATCCTCGGTAGGATCGAGGACGACCAGGCCCCGACCCCAGCGGCCAGATCAGGAGTGGAAATGAGTTCTCGCGTCGTCCTCGTCACCGGCGGCAACCGCGGCATCGGCCGCGCCATCGCAGAGCGATTCGTCCGTGACGGATACCGCGTCGCAGTGACGGCGCGGAGCGGGGAAGGCCCCGACGGCACGTTGACGGTCCGCGCGGACGTCACGGACGCCGCGGCTCTCGACGCGGCATTCACCGAGGTCGAGCAGCAGCTCGGGCCGGTGGAGATCGTGGTCGCCAACGCGGGGATCACCAAGGACACTCTCCTCCTTCGCATGAGCGAGGACGATTTCGACAGCGTCGTCGCCACCAACCTCGGCGGAACGTTCCGTGTCGTCAAGCGCGCGTCCAAGGGCATGCTGCGGGCTCGTTTCGGACGCGTCATCCTCATCTCGAGCGTCGTGGGCCTGTACGGCTCGGCGGGGCAGGTGAACTACTCCGCATCGAAAAGTGCACTCGTGGGCTTCGCGCGATCGCTGACCCGCGAACTCGGCGGACGCGGCATCACCGCGAACGTCGTCGCGCCGGGCTTCATCGAGACCGACATGACCGCAGAGCTGCCCGAGGAGACTCAGAAGCAGTACAAGGCGAACATTCCCGCCGGACGCTTCGCCACACCTGACGAGGTCGCGGGCGTGGTCACCTGGCTCGCGGGCGACGACGCCGGCTACATCTCGGGCGCGGTCATCCCCGTCGACGGCGGCCTCGGGATGGGGCACTGAGCCGAGACCGACGCCCTGTCGTCACCGACGGGAGACCGCCGCGTCGATGAGCTCGGCCAAGCGGCCCGGAACCGAGAACTGCGGCCAGTGACCTGAGCCGATGCGGATGACCTCGGCATCGCCGATCGCTCGGAATTCATCCGCGTACGGGCCCCATTGCTCGAGCTCCGACTCGAGAGTCTCCTGATCCATCGCGCCCATCAGCAGTGTCACGGGTACCCCGTGGCGCTGCTCCGAGCGCAGCTCGATCGGATCGGTGGGCACCCGCGCGGGAACGCTCCGAGCCAGCGGAGCGGTGCGGGCGCGGGTCGAGTCGTCGAGGTCGTCGACGTCTTCGGCGGGGAAGTAGTCCCACCCGGGGAAGGGGACGACGCCGTCGACGACCTCGAACTCGCTGATGCCGAACCCGGAGGGCGGCGGCACCGTGTCGACGAAGACGACCCGCGAGACGAGGTCGGGCCGTGCGTCGGCGACGCCCCAGGCGACGTTGCCGCCGCCGCTGTGACCGACGACGGCCACGGGTGCCCCGATGTCGTCGACCGCGGCCACGGCGGCATCGACCCACTCGGCGATTCCGATGTCGGAGGAAGCGGCGGCGGGGAGACCGACGCCGGGCATCGTCAGGGGATGCACCGAGTGCCCTGCGCGTTCGAGGTCGGCGGTCACCTCGCTCCAACTGGACGCGTCGAGCCAGAGACCGGGGATGAGGATGATGTCCATGCCCCGACGCTAGACGGGGCCTCGGACATCCGCTAGGGCAGGAGCGCGATGACCTCGGAGAGGTCCTGCGGACCGATCACGAGACTCGCCGCCGCGCGTACGGCAGGCTTCGCATTGAACGCCAGTCCGAGACCGGCGACGGCCATCATCTGCAGGTCGTTGGCTCCGTCCCCGATCGCGATGGTGGCGTGACGGGGGACCCCGAGCTCGTCGGCCCACTGCTGCAGTGAGGCGGCCTTCACCGCGGCATCCACGATCTCGCCATCGACGCGGCCGGCCAGGGCGCCGTCCACGATCTCTAGGCGGTTGGCGCGCCACCGGTCTACGCCGAGCCCGGGGGCGACGTCGTCGAGGATCTCGTGGAACCCTCCGGACACGACTCCCACGACACCGCCGCGCTCATGGACGGCCGCAGTGAGCTCGCGCACCCCAGGGGTCGGCTCTATGCGCGCCAGCACGCGCGCGAACCCCGACACCGGCACGCCTTCGAGCGCAGCGACGCGGGAGCGCAGGCTCGTGGCGAAGTCGATCTCGCCGCGCATCGCGGCTTCGGTGGCCGCCTGCACCTCGGGGCCCCGCCCGACCTCATCGGCGATCAGTTCGATCACCTCGTTGCGGATGAGGGTGGAATCGGCATCGAGGACGACGAGGAAACGCGCGGCAGTCACGCCTTCGAGCCTATCGACAGCAGAACGGCCCGCTGTGCAGCCGCGTATCGCGGCGACACCGTCACCTCTCGATGAACAGGCCCTTGCCCACCACGGTGATGCCGGACTCGGTCACGGTGAATCCGCGAGCCAGATCTCGCTCGCGGTCGACGCCGACGGTCGCACCGTCCGCGAGGACCACGTTCTTGTCGAGGATGGCTCGATGGACTCTCGATCCCGCTCCCACCCGCACCCCGTCGAAGACGACGGAGTCGGTGATGGTGGATCCTCCTCCGGCGAGTGTCCACGGACCCACGACGCTGCGCTCGAGATGAGTGCCCGAGAGCACGGATCCGAGCGACACGATCGAGTCGATCGCATTGCCGATGCGCCCGACGGAGTCGCGCACGAATTTCGCGGGCGGCGAGTTCACGGCCTGCGAGTGGATCGGCCACTCCATGTTGTAGAGGTTGAAGATCGGAAGCGTGGAGATCAGGTCCATGTGCGCGTCGAAGAAGGAGTCGATCGTACCCACGTCGCGCCAGTACGAGCGGTCGCGCGGCGATGAGCCGGGGACGTCGTTCCGCTTCATGTCGTAGTAGCCGGCCTCGCCTCGATCGACGAAATACGGCACGATGTCGCCGCCCATGTCATGCCCGGAGGTCGGCGATTCGCCGTCTGCCTCGACCGCGGCGATCAGCGCATCCGCGTCGAAGATGTAGTTGCCCATCGAGGCGAGCACTTCGTGGGGCGAGTCCTCGAGGCCGGCGATGTCGGTCGGCTTCTCGAGGAACTGCTTGATGCGGCCGGACTCGGTGTCGGCGTCGATGACCCCGAACTGGGACGCCATGGCGAGCGGTTGGCGGATGCCCGCGACGGTGGCCTTCGCGCCGGACTCGATGTGCGCGTCGAGCATCTGTCGGAAGTCCATGCGGTAGACGTGGTCGGCGCCGATCACGACGACGATGTCGGGCTTCTCGTCGTTGATGAGGTTCAGGCTCTGCAGGATCGCATCGGCCGAGCCCGAGAACCAGCGCTTTCCGAGACGCTGCTGCGCGGGCACCGAGGTCACGTACGAGTCGAGGAGAGCCGACATGCGCCACGTCTGCGAGATGTGGCGATCGAGGCTGTGCGACTTGTACTGCGTGAGCACGACGATCTGGCGCAGACCCGAGTTGATGAGGTTCGAGATCGCGAAATCGATCAATCGGTACTGTCCGCCGAAAGGCACTGCAGGTTTGGCCCGATCGGCCGTGAGGGGCATGAGACGCTTTCCCTCGCCGCCGGCGAGGATGATGCCGAAGATCTTCTTTGGTGCGGACATGCACCAACCATAGATGCGATTCGGCTCGGCTAACTAGCATCTGGACAACTGAGTCACTACCGTCTAGACATGCGCGTCGAGATGATCACGAAGGAATACCCGCCGGAGATCTACGGAGGTGCCGGTGTGCACGTCGCCGAGCTCGTCACGGCCCTGCGGCAGAATATCGATGTACAGGTCAGAGCCTTCGGAGCTCCTCGTGACGAGGCGGGAACTTTCGCCTACCGGACACCTTCAGGACTGGCCTCCGCGAACCCCGCGCTGCAGACCCTCGGGACGGACCTCGAGATCGTCGCGGCGATCTCGGACGCCGATCTCGTGCACAGTCACACCTGGTACGCGAACTTCGCCGGGCACATCGCCTCTCAGCTTCACGGCATCCCGCACGTCCTCACCGCGCACAGCCTGGAACCGCTCCGCCCGTGGAAGGCCGAGCAGCTCGGCGGGGGATACGCGGTGTCGAGCGGAATCGAGAAGCTCGCGTACGAGAACGCCGCGGCGGTGATCGCGGTCAGCGCCGGCATGCGCGAGGACATCCTGCGGAGCTACCCGTCGGTCGACCCGACCCGGGTGCGCGTGATCCACAACGGCATCGACGTGGATCGCTGGCGGCCGGTGCAGAACCCGGCGTTCCTCGAGTCGGTCGGTATGGACCCGACCAGGCCGTCCGTCGTGTTCGTCGGCCGGATCACCCGGCAGAAGGGCCTGCCGTACCTCCTTCAGGCCGCTCGTCTGCTGCCCCCGGAGGTGCAGCTCATCCTCTGCGCCGGCGCGCCGGACACCCCCGAGATCATGGCGGAGGTGCAGGAGGGCGTACGGCTTCTCCAGCAGACCCGCGAGGGCGTCGTCTGGATCGATCGGATGCTGCCGCGCGACGAGCTGTCGGCCATCCTCACCGCGGCGACGACATTCGTGTGCCCGTCCGTCTACGAGCCGCTGGGAATCGTGAACCTCGAGGCCATGGCCTGCGGCGCTGCCGTCGTCGGCACGGCGACCGGCGGAATCCCCGAAGTCGTCGACGACGGGGTCACCGGCCGCCTGGTGCCGATCGAGCAGCTCCAGGACGGCACGGGGACGCCGGTCGATCCGGAGCGCTACGTCGCCGACCTCGCTGACGTGCTCACCGAGGTGACGTCCGATCCCGAGCGAGCCCGTGCCTATGGTGCGGCCGGCCGGGAGCGGGCTCGCGACGAGTTCAGCTGGGGCGCGATCGCCGACACCACGCGCGCGCTGTACGCGGAGCTGACCGCCTGAGCCGATAGGCTGGAGGCATGTCGAGCGCTCTGGAATTCACCGACGTCGTCGTGCGCCGCGAGGGGCGCAACATCATCGATCACGTGACCTGGCAGGTCGACGATGATCAGCGGTGGGTGATCCTCGGACCCAACGGTGCAGGCAAGACGACGCTGCTCCAGCTGGCGGACACGCTGATGCACCCGACCTCGGGAACCGTCACGGTGCTGGGAGAGACCCTCGGACGCACGGATGTGTTCGAGCTGCGCCCGCGCATCGGCTTCGCCTCCTCCGCGATGGCGAAGCGCGTTCCGCGCGAAGAGACGGTTCTGAACACGGTGCTCACAGCGGCATACTCCGTGCTCGGGCGATGGAACGAGAGCTATGAGGACATCGACGAACGTCGTGCGCTGCGCGTCCTCGGCGACTGGCGACTCGACCACCTCGCCGACCGGACCTTCGGCACGCTGAGCGACGGCGAGCAGAAGCGCGTGCAGATCGCCCGCGCCGTGATGACCGATCCCGAGCTGCTGCTGCTCGACGAGCCGACCGCGTCTCTCGACCTCGGCTCTCGCGAGGAGCTCCTTGCACTCCTGAGCGGCTATGCGTCGTCGCCGACGACGCCGGCGATGCTGATGGTCACGCACCACGTCGAGGAGATCCCGGTCGGATTCACTCATGTGCTGCTGATGCGCGAGGGGCGCATCGTCGCCGCCGGGCCCGTCGCCGAGACCCTGACGGCCGAGGCTCTGACCGAGACGTTCGGCATGCCGATCGTCCTCAGCAGCGAAGAGGGTCGCTATGCGGCCCGCGCGGCATCCTGATGCGCATCTGATAGAATCGATCCTTGGTGCTCTCTGCACCGCAGACTTCCCTCGTCCCTGGCACAATCCAGGGCAGCAACTAAGGAATCCCATGAAGACTGACATTCACCCCGTGTACAAGGCTGTCGTGTTCCGCGACCTCGGCTCGGGCGAGACGTTCCTCACCCGTTCGACTGTCTCGAGCGACAAGACCATCGAGCTCGACGGCGTCGAGTACCCGGTGATCGACGTCGAGATCTCCTCGGCATCGCACCCGTTCTACACGGGCAAGCAGCGCATCATGGACTCGGCCGGTCGCGTCGAGAAGTTCAACCAGCGCTTCAAGGGCTTCGGCGGATCGTCCAAGTAACGACCCCCGCGATCGAAGGCCCCGTGTTCCTCGGAACACGGGGCCTTCGTCGTCTGCAGTGGGTTCGTCTTCTGCGGTCGGAGAGCGCGCGAGTCGTCAGACGTCGATGACGATGCGCTCTCCGTCGATGCGGCCCAGCGGGTCGCCAGGGGCCGGTGCGGGGGCGGTGCGCTGAGTCTGACGGTCTCGCTCGGCACCGGCTTCGTGCGCCGACGGCATCCACACCGCGTCGAACGATCCGCCCAGGCCGCCGCCCGCGCTCTCGTACTTCTTCTCGAGCGGAGTACGGGCGTAGACCGCCACGATCATCACCACGACCGCGGTCGCGGCCACGAGGAGGATCGCGATCGTCAGCAGGGTCCCGAGAATGTCGGCCATGACTCCAGGCTAGGCGGGACGGCTCCGATCGGCATCCGTCTGCAGGAGGATCCTCAGCGGATGCGTCGGCCCTGGGCGAGATCGATGAGATGCGTCAGCACGGGACCCGACCGCAGGCCGTTGTGCTCGTGTTCGCTCGTCACCCAGAGCTTCACGCCCGGCAGCAGGCGCGCGGTCTCGAGGGAGTACTCCAGCGGCACGTAGACGTCGTTCACGTACACGGCGGCCGCGCCCGTCGCACCCGAGGTGGCGATCGCGACCTCGTCGTAGATGCGCGGCCACTCGAACTCGGCGAGCGCGAGCGTCACATCGCGCCACGGCCGGAAGGCCGGCACGGTCTCGGTCCAGTCGCGGCGGATGTGCTCTCCGGTGAACAGCGTGAGGTCGTCCCGGAAGTCCTGGGGCTCCGTCCGCTCGGCGGACCAGCGGGTCGCGTGTCCGCTGGCGTAGCTCGACTCGTGGAAGACGAAGTAGAGCGGGTTGCGCCCGCTGTAGGGCAGCGCGTGCATGAGGTCGTGGCGGAACGCGTTCGATGCGGCATCTCGCTCCAGGAGCGACCACAGGGTCTGCCAGCCCTCGTTCGTGCCGAGCGCCGAACCCACAGAGCGCAGTCGAGACGGCGACACCACCTCGCCGTCGGGGAGCACGATGTCGCCGGCCGCTGCCCGATCGACCAGACCCCGCATGACGTCGCGATGCTGCGGGAATCGCCGGTAGTACTGCTCGGAGGCCGCGCGCATCTTGTCATAGCAGAGCGCGTACACCTCGTCAGGATGACGATCGACGGTGCTCAGGCCGCCCGTGATGAAGACGTCCGCCAGCGAGTCCGCATCGGTGGAGAGATAGGCCAAGGTCGTGAACCCGCCGAACGACTGGCCGAGCACGCTCCACGTCTCGGCGCTGAGGTGCTCGCGCATCGCCTCGCAGTCCCGGACGATCGAGTCCGCGCGGAGATGGGTCAGGTACTCGGCCACTGCCTCGGAGCCTCGTGCGAGGTCGCCGTCGCCCACGGGCGTGGACAGGCCGGTGCCGCGCTGGTCGAGCATCACGACGCGGTAGTGAGCGAGGGCCTCGTCGAGCCAGGCGGGGGAGGATGAGGCGTGGAAGGGTCGCGGCGCTTCGTGACCGGGGCCGCCCTGCAGGTAGACGAGGAAGGGGAGTCGCTCGCCTCCCTCGCGGGTGACGACGCGGGCGAAGATGTCGATCGTGCGGGTGTCTGCGGCGTCGCCCCAGACGAGCGGCACGGTCAGAGTGTGCTCCTCGATCGTGAGGTCGAAGAGGCGGTGGATGGTGGTGGTCATGTCACATCACATTCCCGATGTAGGAGTACTTGACGAAGACCTCCGAGGCGATGTCGGCCTCGTGGAGCACGCCCTGCACTGCGTTCATCATGTAGTTCGAATCCCACCCCATGTAGAGGTGGTGCGTCTCGTCCAGCTGGTCCCACTGACCCTTCCAGGCCATGGTGTCGTAGATCGGACCGCCGTGAGCGGCGCAGTACGACACGGCGGCCGCGCGGGTGTCGGTCCAGGAGCGGCGGAAGACGCGGTTGAAGAGGTGCTTGACGTCGAAGACCTCCCAGCGCTCTCCGCGGTATTCGACGTACTCGAACTCGCGTTCCCACCCGGCGGGCCATCCACGACGGCGGACGGCATCGAGGATGGGAGTGAGGCCGTCGTCATCGATCTCCGGCAGTGCGGGGCGGGCCCAGATCCGCAGCAGGTCTGCGGTCAGGCGGATCGTGCGCTGCGAGATGGCCGCGGTGCCCCAGGTGTCGGTGGCCGCGAGCGCCTTCGTCTCGGCGATCGTGCTGCGGGCGTACGCGGAGTCGCGCTTGACGGAATAGGACTCTCCGAAGACCCGCTCCGAAAGACGCTGCTCGAGAAGCGTGAGGTTGCCGAGCGTGGGTGCGAGAGCACGATGCGCGTTGCGTTCGTCGTCCGAGTACTCGATCCACTGGCGCACGCCGTCGCCGGACCAGCTGTCGCTGGGCACCGTGGGCACGATGTGCTCGACATCGAAGTCGATCGGGTCATCGACCCCCTCGATGCGGCCCAGCACGTATGCCGGGTGCGCGAGCTCGCTGTACTTCACCACCGCACTCACCCGTTCGTCAGACGGGGTGATGCGGGCGAAGGCGCGAGCCAGGGCGTCGCGCCCATGCGCACGTGCGCGGCAGAGACGGGCGACCAGGCGCTCGTTCGGAAGATTGACGAGCGTCCGCCGCAGGTACATCGCCTGGATGCACTCGAGAGTCTCGACGAGCTCATCCCGCTCGATCAGACCTCGGGCGTGCTCGCTGTAGACGCTGAGGACGAGAGGGGAGGACGCCCGGCCGAAGGTGTTGACGTAGCGCAATTGCCGGGCGATCTCCGGGTCCTGCTCGCGCGAAGGATCGAGCAGGATGCCGTAGATCTCGGCGTAGTGGCGCCAGACCTCGGCATCCGCCTGCAGATGGTCCAGGCCGACGCGAGGGAACGACTGCCGGAACGCGCTGTAGACGCCGTGCTCGCCGTTGGCGGCGACCTCCCGTCCCGTCGTCATCACCAGATAGTGCCGCCAGAAGGCTCCGATCGCCTCTCCTGTGTGCCGTTCGATCGGAAGCCAGAACCGCTCCTCGACCTCGAGCTGCTCCGTGTGGGTCAGGCCCATGAGCATGTAGTTGTGGATGAGCTCGTGGTCGCGCAGCGGCTCGCCCGTCGAGTTCAGGCTCGCGAAGATCTGCTGGGCGTTCGCGTCGGCACCGAGCGTGATCGACACGTGCTCGAGCTTCTGCAGACCGGCCCAGATGAGCGGGGCTTCATCGGCGTGCACCTGGCTGCGGAAGAACGCGTAGTTGTCATCGAACCGCGACTCGCGGTCGGCGTGGCCGTCGCGTTCGAGCACCACGGATTCGTAGAGCTCGGCCCACGCGTCGTGCGGGCGCAGCTTCGTGCGGGTGGGGTCGTCGGGGCGCACGAGCACGCGGTCGAGATCGGCGGCGAGCCGGGGGTCGGAGTCCTGGACCGCATGCCGAAGGGCCGCGACCAGCAGCATCAGCGTGGTGATGCGCTGCTGCCCGTCGATCAGGACGAGGTCGGTGTCGGCATCGCTGTCGTCGGCCGCCGACAGGATCGACCCGATGAAGTGGCGGTGGGATGAGTCCTCGCGGGCGACCGCACGGACGTCCGAGAGAAGCTGCTCGCACCCGCCGATGTCCCACCGGTACTGGCGCTGGTACACCGGCACGACGATGGTCGTGGAGTCCTCTGCGAGCCACTCGATCGTGTTGACAGCTGTCGCCTCGACGTTGGTCGCAGTGCTCATGCTGGTGTCTCGTCCTCCCGTAACGCCCGGCGCCGAGGAGTCGCCAGGCGCCCGATTCAGTCTATTCGCTTATTCACGGCGGCCCTCGGCGGCGCTCCAGAGGTGCCCTGTTAGGCTTGCCTTATCAGGGCCTGTTAAAACGTGCTGGCCCCCGATGAAGGGACATGACCTAGATCATGGGATACATCAAATCGAAGGCGCTCGAAGACAAGGGCTTCGTGGTGCTCGACAGCTACGACCAGGAGCTCGACCCCAAGGAGTGGCTCGACATCGAGTACAACGACTGGAAGTCGTCGGGCGACACCCGCTTCGCGCCGCTCGCCAGCGCCAAGGGCGAGATCGAGTGCAACGGCTTCTGGAACCACAAGCCGCCGCGCACCGACAAGGACGGCGTCTGGATCGACTCGCAGACGGCGAAGGCTCCGAACCTCACGCGTCGCGCACAGGAGCCCGGCGCCAACGTCGGTCGCTGCCGCGTCATCGAGCTGCAGCCGACCCCGTACGGCGAGTGCCTGTACAACCTCCACCAGGACGACAACAACCGCCTGAACCCCGACGGCACCGGATGGGTCGTGCGCGGATTCTTCAACCTCAGCGACGACAAGGACAGCTTCTTCGTCCTGCGCGAGAACCGCACGGACCCGAGCATCGAGTACCGCATCGCCCTGCCCGCCGGTGCACAGCTCATCGTCGACACGCAGCGTCTGTGGCACGCCGCGACGCACGTGGGCACCGAGCCCCGCTACTGCCTCATCACGTCGTGGACGTCCGGCCCTGAGCTCGACGCCTACATCGAGAAGTACCACGGCACCCAGGACGTGCCGAACGTCGAGGTCCCGCAGGAGGTCCTCGAGGCCGGGTACGCCGAGCAGGCTCGCCGTGACGCCGCCCGTGCCGCGTACTACGCCGCCAAGGGGCAGCAGGTCAAGCAGGCCATGAGCGAGGCCTGAGCCTCATCCGAATCAGGACCGGCGACGGTCCGAAGGCCCCGGTCCTCGTGACCGGGGCCTTCTTCGTGGAATCACATGCTTGTGATTTCGCCTGGTCTGGGCGAGAATAGCCCCATAACCGCATATTCACGCCAGTTCTCGGTGTTTCAGGTCGTTGGGGAAGACGCACCTGATGAAACGGAGAGATCATGGCGACGGCTTACGCACGCGGAGTGGTGTTCATCCACTCTGCACCTCGCGCGCTCTGCCCGCACCTGGAATGGGCGGTAGGACGCGCCATCGGTCGTGCGGTGAACTTCGACTGGAGCGACCAGCCCGTGCTCGACGGCGCACGCCGCGCCGAGTTCTACTGGGATGGTCCGGTCGGCACGGGCGCTGCTCTCGCGACCGCGATCCGCGGCTGGGAGCATCTCCGCTTCGAGGTGACCGAGGATCCGACTCCTCGCAGTGACGGCGGGCGCTGGCTGCACACTCCCGACCTCGGGATCCACTACGCCCAGACGGACGCGGCCGGAAACATCGTCATCGGCGAGGACCGCATCCGCTACGCGATGGAGATCGCGGCCGGGAGCGCGACCGAGCTGCAGCGTGAACTCGACATCGCACTCGGCTCGGCCTGGGACGAGGAGCTGGAGCCGTTCCGCCACGCGAGCGATGACGCGCGTGTCGTGTGGCTGCACAAGGTCGGCTAGGCAGCCGCCCACAGGCCTGGAAGGGGAAGGCGCGAGTATCGGATGCCGGTGAGCGATCCCGGACGCTGAGAAGGCGAATTCCCTTTCCATACATGACGAGGACCCCGCCCCTGGACAACAGGGACGGGGTCTTCGTCCGTCAGATGACGGCTGACCGGGCCATGTCGGTGCGGGCGGTGGTTCCGCCGGACATCACGTCGTCCCACGCGAGCCGCAGTCGCTGCATCGCCTCGGCGGTGCGCTCCGGGGGCAGCGTGATCGGGATGCGCAGGCGCCGCTCGAGCACGCCACCCGTGGAGAAGCGAGGTCCGGGCGGGAGGATCAGCCCGTGATCACGTGCGGCCAGCGACAACTCCGTCGAGACGGGAGCGCCGAGATCGAGCCAGGCGGACAGTCCGCCGTTCGTCTGAGGCATCGAGAGGCTCTCGATCGATTCGAGTCCCACCGCCACGGCATCCCGACCCGCGTGCAGGCGTGACGCGACGTGCGCGGTGAGAGCGGGCATCTCGCGCAGTAGCTCGACGGCGATGCACTGCTCGAGCAGCGCCGTGCCGAGCTCGAACGAGGGGCGGACGGCGAGCAGGCGGGTGATCATCGCGCGGTCGGCACGGATCCAGCCGATGCGCATGCCGCCCCAGGCGATCTTCGACATCGAGCCGACGGTGATCACGCGCGGGCCGAACGCCGCCAGAGGACGTGGAGACCAGCCGCGATCGATGTCGAGCTCCGCGGTCGTCTCGTCGACGACGAGATGGGTCCCGACGCTCTGCGCCGTCGCCGCTATGCGTGACCGGGCCGTGTCGGGCAGCGTCGCGCCGGTGGGATTGTGGAAGTCGGGGATCAGATAGGCCAGGTGGGGGCGACTGCGAAGAAGCGTGTCGGCGATGTGGCGCTCATCCCACCCGGTGACATCCACCGGAGTCGGCACCAGTCGGTAGCCATGGCGGTGGAGCGCCTCGAGAGCGTGCGGGAAGGTCGGCTGCTCGACGAGTGCACGCTCTCCGCGTCGGCCGATCGTCGCGAGCACCAGGTTGAACGCGTGGAGGGCGCCGGACGTGATCATGATCTCGTCGGCATCCGTCGGGAGCCCCCGCTGCGTGAAGCGCTCGGCGACTGCGTCACGCAGCTCGGGAAGGCCCTGCAGCGAGTATCCGCTCGTGCCGCGCAGCGCGGCCAGACGGGGGAGCGATCGTACCGTCGCGTCGTACAGCCCCGGCGTCGAATCCATCGAGGCGATCGACAGATCGATCGCCGAGGCGTCAGCCACAGGACCGACACGTGCTGCGGTGTGCGGAAGTGTGACACGGGTGCTGCCTCCGTGCCGACGCGAGACGTAGCCGTCGACCTCGAGGAGCCCGTACACGCGGGTCGTGGTGGAGCGGGACCGTCGCAGCTCGAGGGCGAGCGCTCGCTCGGACGGCAGACGCTCGCCCACCGTCAGTCGACCGTCGAGGATCAGCGCACGGATCTGTTCGGCCAGGGCCTTCGCTGTACCGCCGGCGACGTTCTGTGCGCCGAGCTGCTGGACGAGTCGTGAGGTCATCTGTCCAGCATGCCGCAAAGTGGCCTGAGGAAAGCAGGCCACTTCTCGTCGAGTGGACGTCTGGCGCGCATCCGCGGCGGGTGCACGATGGAGGGATGCAGCTCCGCTCCGTCTTCCTCCCCATCGCAGCCACCAGTCGTCGTGACGTCGTCGAGCGCATCGTCCAGTTGCTCGTCGGGCTGTTCCTCTACGGTGTGGCACTCGGTCTGATGGTGCGCGGAGGCATCGGCGTCGCGCCCTGGGATGTCCTCGCTCTCGGCATCGCCGGAAACGCAGGCATCGGCTACGGGGTGGTGACGGTGCTCGTCTCCGTGCTGGTGCTGCTCCTGTGGATCCCCCTGCGGCAGCGCGTCGGTCTCGGCACGCTGCTCAATGCACTGCTCGTCGGACCGAGTGCAGATCTCGCACTCTTCCTCCTCCCCGTGCCCCCGTCGGTGTGGGTGGGTGCCCCGATGTTCGTGGCGGGGCTGCTGCTCCTCGCGTTCGCCACCGGGCTCTACATCGCCGCGGACTTCGGTCCCGGCCCGCGCGACGGCCTCATGACGGGTCTCGTCGGGCGAACGGGCTGGCCGGTCTGGCTCGTCCGCACTCTGATCGAGGGCAGCGTGCTGCTGATCGGGTTCCTGCTCGGCGGACCTGTGGGCGTGGGAACCGTGCTCTTCGCGTTCGGAGTGGGGCCGCTGATCGGGTGGTTCCTGCCCTGGACGACGAGGGTGCGGGCGGCTCGCTCACGACAGCTCGCCCGCGCGTAGTCCCACCGCTGTCGACGACAACGGCCCCCGGGATCACCCGGGGGCCGTTCTCTCTTCCACCTCAGTCAGTCGGCGCTTGCGAACACGGCGACGGCGTTGTGCCCGCCGAAGCCGAACGAGTTGCTGATCGCGTAGAGCTGACCGTCGCCGAGGGGCTGCGGTTCACCTGAGAGCTTGAACGGCACGGCCGGGTCGGGCTCGGTCATGTTGATGGTCGGCGGAGCGACGCGGTCCCGCAGGGCGAGCAGCGAGAAGATCGCCTCGAGGGCTCCGGTGCCGCCGAGCAGGTGCCCCGTCGACGCCTTCGTGGCCGACACGGGGATCTCATCGATCCGGTCGCCGAAGACCTTCTTGAGTGCGACGTACTCGTTGGGGTCGCCGACCGGGGTCGACGTCGCGTGGGCGTTGATGTGGGCCACCTGGTCGGCGCTGATGCCGGCCTCGTCGAGAGCCTGGGTGACGGCGCGGGCGGCACCGGTGCCCTCGGGGTCATTGCCCGTGATGTGGTAGGCGTCTGCCGTGACGCCACCGCCGAGCACGTAGCCGTAGATCTTGGCGCCGCGCGCCCGTGCGTGCTCCTCGGTCTCGAGGATCAGCGCCGCAGCGCCCTCTCCCATCACGAAGCCGTCACGGTCGATCGCGCCGGGGCGCGAGGCGGTCGCCGGGTCGTCATTGCGCCGCGACAGGGCCTGAGCCGAGGCGAAGGACGCCATCGTGATCGGGTGGATGGCGGATTCGGTGCCACCCGCGATCACGACGTCGGCGAGACCGTCCTGCAGGTGGTGGAAGGCGTGGATGATCGACTCGGTGCTCGATGCGCAGGCACTCACGACGGTCTGCGCGTAGGCGCGAGCCTGGAACTGCAGCGACAGGTTGCCGGCAGCGGCGTTCGGCATCAGCATCGGAACGGTCAGGGGCATCACCCGGCGCGGTCCCTTCTCGCGCAGAGTGTCCCAGGCGTCGAGGAGGGTCCAGAGGCCGCCGATGCCGGTGGCGAAGTCGACACCGAGGCGCTCGGGTGCGACCTCGGGCGAGCCGGCATCCGCCCATGCCTCGCGCGCCGCGATGAGCGCGAACTGCGACGACGGGTCGAGACGCTTCGCCTCGTGGCGGGGAAGGACCTCTTCGGGGCGGACGATCGCCTCAGCGGCGAAGGTCACGGGGAGTTCGTACTGCTGCACCCAGTCGTGCTCGAGAGTGCGGGTGCCGGACTGGCCTGCGAGCAGGTTCGTCCAGTTCTCGGGAGCTGTCCCGCCGATGGCGGACGTGGCGCCGATGCCGGTGACGACGATGCGCTTGGTCATGTGTGGTTCCTTGTCAGGCGGGTCGAGCAGAGGGCGGGCAAGGCGGAGGATGCCACGCCCCGCAGATGCGGGGTGGCATCCTGCGTGGATTACTCCTGGCCTGCGACGATGAAGTTGACGGCGTCGCCGACGGTCTTGAGGTTCTTGACCTCGTCGTCGGGGATGGTGACGCCGAACTTCTCCTCGGCGTTGACGACGATCGTCATCATCGAGATCGAGTCGATGTCGAGGTCGTCGGTGAACGACTTCTCGAGGGCGACCTCGGAGGCGTTGATGCCGGTCTCGTCGGTGATCAGCTCTGCGAGGCCAGCGAGGACCTCATCGTTGGTGAAAGCCATGTGGTCTTCCTCTTTCTTACGGGTTGTATTCGGAACCGTGGAACAGTCTAGGGAAAGTCGGCGCGTTGTCAGGGAAGGACGACGACCTGAGCGGCGAACACGAGACCCGCGCCGAAGCCGATCTGCAGTGCGAGGCCGCCCGAGAGCTCGGGGTGCTCGGCCATCAGACGGTGACTCGCGAGCGGGATGGAGGCCGCCGACGTGTTGCCGGTGGTCTCGATGTCGCGGGCGATCACGGTGCTCTCCGGAAGCTTGAGCTGCTTCGCGAACTCGTCGATGATGCGCATGTTCGCCTGGTGCGGGATGAAGGCGGCGATGTCCGTCGGCTCGACGCCGGCCCGGTCGAGCGCCTCGCGCGCGACCTTCGCCATCTCCCAGACCGCCCAGCGGAAGACCGTCTGGCCCTCCTGACGAAGGGTGGGCCACGGCACCTCGCCGTCGCGGAACTCGGTGAGCGTCGCATTCATGCCGACAGCGTCGGCCTTCGACCCGTCCGATCCCCACACTGCGGGCGCGATGCCCGGCGTGTCGCTCGGGCCGATGAGCGCGGCTCCGGCACCGTCGCCCAGCAGGAACGAGATGCTGCGGTCGGTCGGATCGACGACGTCGGACAGCTTCTCGGTTCCGATCACGAGCGCGTAGCGGGCGGCGCCGGACCTGATCAGCGCATCCGCCTGGGTGATCGCATAGGCATAGCCGGCGCAGGCGGCGTTCACGTCGTAGGCCGCGGCGGGGTTCGCACCGACGCGGTCGGCGACGATCGCGGACACCGACGGCGACTGCTTGGGGTTGCTGATGGTGGCGACGATCACGAGGTCGACCTGGTCAGCGGGGATCCCCGACTTCTCGATGGCCTCAGCGCCGGCGATCGCGGCGAGATCGATCGCGTCCGTGTCCTTGTCCGCGCGAACACGTGTGACGATGCCGGTCCGCTGGCGGATCCACTCGTCGCTCGAGTCGATCGGTCCGATGAGGTCCTCGTTCGGCACGGCGTTCTCGCCCCGGGCAGCGCCGAAGGAGTAGATGCGGGTGTAGGCGGGACCGGTGATCTGGTTCAGGGTGGGGCTCATGCGGCTTCTCCGTTCAGCAGCGCGACGGCCGCATCGAGATCATCGGGGGTCTTCACGGCGACGGTCGGCACGCCGCGCAGGCCGCGCTTGGCGAGACCGGTCAGCGCGCCCGCCGGGGCGAGCTCGATCAGGCCGGTGATGCCCTGGTCGGCGAACGAGGCCATGCACAGGTCCCAGCGCACCGGCGAGGAGACCTGGTCGACGAGATAGGTCAAGGCCTGCGAACCGTCACTGACGACCGAGCCGTCGCGGTTGGTCCACAGTGTGATGTCGGGATCTGCGGGAGTCACGGTCGACACGGCGTCACGCAGCGCGGCGACGGCCGACCCCATGAACGAGGTGTGGAACGCGCCCGCCACCTGCAGAGGGATGACGCGGGTGCCCTTGACGGGCTCGGTGGCGAGAGCGTCGAGCCTGGCGAGCTCACCGGCCACGACGAGCTGGCCGCCACCGTTGTAGTTGGCGGGGGAGAGGCCGAGCTCGCTCAGACGGGTGAGGATGGCCTCCTCGTCTCCGCCGAGCACGGCGCTCATGCCGGTCGGAGTCTGGGCGGCGGCATCGGCCATCGCGCGGCCGCGGATGCCGACGAGGCGCATGCCGGTCTCGGCATCGATCACTCCGCTGCCGACGAGTGCGGCGATCTCGCCGACGGAGTGTCCGGCGACGCCGTCTGCTCGGCGTCCCGCGCGAGCGGTGAGTGCGGCGGCGGCGATGAGGGACGCGGCGACGATCAGCGGCTGGGCGACGCGCGTGTCGCGGATCGTGTCAGCATCCGACACCGTTCCGTGCTGCCGGAGGTCGACCTCGGACGCCTCGGAGTACGAGGCGAGAGTCTCCGTCACGCCGTCCAGCTCGAGCCAGGGGGAGAGGAAACCGGGGGTCTGCGAGCCCTGTCCAGGGCATACGACGACAATCACCACCCCAGTCTGCCAACGATCTGACAGAAGTGGTGGATGATCCATCACAAGATTCCGAAGAACCCTTGTGTGTGGCGTACAGCTGAAGGGTGTCTGGCGCGGCGATCAGCGTGCGGGACGCCGCAGCGGAGGGCGACGTCGCACCTGCTCGGCGGCGCCGATCGAACCGAGGATGAGCGCCGTCTGCAGGATCAGAGCCTCACGTGGGCCCGTGGCGTCCCAACCGATGACCTCGCTGACGCGCTTCAGGCGATAGCGCACGGTGTTCGGGTGCACGAACAGCTCGCGGGCGGTCGCCTCGAGCGAGCGACCGTTGTCGAGGTAGCTCCACAGCGTCGTCACCAGGTCGGTCGAATGCGCCTGCAGCGGTCGGTAGATGCGCTCGATCAGCGTCTGCTTGGCGAGAGGATCACCGGCGAGGGCACGCTCGGGAAGCAGGTCGTCGGCGTCGACGGGCCGCGGAGCGCTCCGCCACGCCCGCGCCACGGCGAACCCGGCGAGGGCGGCTCGGGCGCTCTGGCTCGCGTCGACGAGCGCGGCGACCGCGGGGCCGAGCACGACGTAGCCCGGACCGAAGGAGGGCTCGAGGCGCGTCGCGATCTCTTCGAAGCCGAGTTCGTCCTCTTCGCCCTCCGCGAGCTCCTGGCCGGCGACGCGTGCCCGCCCGATGACGAGAACGAGGCGCGAGCCCTGCACGCCGATCAGCACATCGACTGCGAGCTTGCGTGCCGTGCGACGCACCAGATCGACATCGAACTGCGGGGGAGTCGTGCCCACCAGCACCGCGACCTCGCCGTGTCCGTGCCAGCCCAGCGCGGCGATGCGACTCGGCAGCTCTTCGTCGGCTTCGCCGGTCAGGATCGAGTCGACGACGAGCGCCTCGAGCCTGGCATCCCAGAGGCCGCGGGCCTCAGCAGCGCGGGCGTAGACGTCGGCCGCGGCGAAGGCCACGTCGCGAGAGTAGAGGAGGATCGCCTCGCGGAGATCTGCACCCCGACCCGCGACCCTCTCTTCCGTCACCTCGACGGTGACGCGGATCAACTGGAGGGTCTGCTGCAGGCTGACGCTGCGGAGCAGCTCGCGCGGTGCCGCCGCGAAGATGTCGGCGGCGATCCACGGCGTCGACGTCGGGTCCTCGTACCACTGGATGAACGAGGTGATGCCCGCCTGGGCCACCAGCCCGACCGCAGAGCGGCGGGCTGGTGGCATGTCGGCGTACCACGGGAGGGTGTCCTCGAGGCGCTTGATCGTCACCGAGGCGATGTCACCGGAGATCCGGCGCAGCCAGGTGAGCGTGGCGGACTTGTCCATGCCGCGCGAAGAGGAACCCGTCACCGATGACTCAGCTTTCGCCGCCCGCGTTGCCGCTCGTGCCGGCGTTCACGTCGAGCAGGCTGTACTTCTGGATGGCCTGCGCGGCGAGAGAGCGGTCGACGACCCCGTCTTCGGCGAGCGACTGCAGCGTGCGGACGACGATCGACGGACCGTCGATCTTGAAGAAGCGACGAGCGGCCGCACGCGTGTCGGAGAAGCCGAATCCGTCGGCACCGAGCGTCGCGAACCGCTGCGGGACCCAGGGACGGATCTGGTCCTGCACGGCGTGCATGTAGTCGCTCACTGCGACGACGGGACCCTCGGCACCCTGCAGCTTCTGCGTGAGGTACGCGGTGCGGGGCTCTTCTTCGGGGTGCAGGAAGTTGTGCTCGTCGGCGGCGAGGCCGTCGCGGCGCAGTTCGGTCCACGAGGTGACCGACCAGACATCGGCGATCACGCCCCAGTCGTTCTTCAGCAGCTCCTGTGCTTCGAGAGCCCAGGGGAGTCCGACGCCCGAGGCGAAGAGCTGGGCACGCGGGCCCTCGCCCTCGCCGACGGAGATGCGGTGGATGCCGCGCACGATGCCGTCGACGTCCACGTTCTCCGGCTCGGCCGGCATCACCATCGGCTCGTTGTAGAGCGTGATGTAGTACATGACGTTCGGGTCTTCGTGGTTGCCGCCGTACATGCGCTCGAGACCGGAGCGCATGATGTGCGCGATCTCATAGCCGTAGGCCGGGTCGTACGAGACCGTCGCCGGGTTGGTGGCGGCGAGCAGGTGCGAGTGGCCGTCGGCGTGCTGCAGGCCTTCACCCGTGAGGGTGGTGCGGCCGGCCGTCGCCCCCATGATGAAGCCGCGCGCCATCTGATCACCGGCGGCCCACTGGGCGTCACCGGTGCGCTGGAAGCCGAACATCGAGTAGAAGAGGTAGATCGGGATCAGCGGCTCGCCGTGCGTGGCGTACGACGTGCCGGCCGCGGTGAACGCCGCGAGGGCGCCCGCCTCGTTGATGCCGACGTGCACGATCTGTCCCTGAGGGCTCTCCTTGTAGGCGAGGAGGAGCTCGCGGTCGACCGAGGTGTAGTGCTGGCCGTTCGGGTTGTAGATCTTCGCCGAGGGGAAGTACGCGTCCATGCCGAACGTGCGGGCCTCGTCCGGGATGATCGGGACGATGCGGTGCCCGAAGTCCTTCGAGCGCAGCAGGTCCTTCAGCAGACGGACGAACGCCATGGTCGTGGCGATCTCCTGCGTGCCGGAGCCCTTCTTGGGAAGCGCGTAGGCCGTGTCGTCGGGGAGCGAGAGTCCCACGTGAGTGGAACGGCGCTCGGGCAGGTAGCCGCCGAGAGCCTGGCGACGCTCGAGCATGTACTGGATCGTCTCGTCCTGCGGGCCCGGGTTGTAGTACGGGGGCAGGTAGGGGTTCTCCTCGAGCTGCGCATCCGTGATCGGGATGTGCATCGCGTCGCGGAACGTCTTGAGGTTGTCCAGCGTCATCTTCTTCATCTGGTGGGTCGCGTTGCGGCCCTCGAAGTGCGGACCGAGGCCGTAGCCCTTGACGGTCTTCGCGAGGATGACGGTGGGCTTGCCCTTGTGCTCGGTCGCGGCCTTGAACGCGGCGTAGACCTTGCGGTAGTCGTGGCCACCGCGCTTCAGGTTCCAGATGTCGTCGTCGGAGTAGTCCTTGACGAGGGCCGCAGCACGCTCGTCGCGGCCGAAGAAGTGCTCGCGGACGTACGCGCCGGACTCGGCCTTGTAGGTCTGGTAGTCGCCGTCGGGGGTGACGTTCATCAGGTTGAGCAGCGCACCCTCGGTGTCGCGGGCGAGCAGGTCGTCCCATTCGCGACCCCAGACGACCTTGATGACGTTCCAGCCCGCGCCGCGGAAGAACGACTCGAGCTCCTGGACGATCTTCCCGTTGCCGCGCACCGGACCGTCGAGACGCTGGAGGTTGCAGTTGACGATGAACGTCAGGTTGTCGAGCCCCTCGTTGGCTGCGACCTGCAGCTGTCCGCGGCTCTCGACCTCGTCCATCTCACCGTCGCCGAGGAAGGCCCAGACGTGGGACTGCGAGGTGTCCTTGATGCCGCGGTTCTCGAGGTACTTGTTCGACATCGCCTGGTAGATGGCGTTGATCGGGCCAAGTCCCATGGAGACGGTGGGGAACTGCCAGTACTCCGGCATCAGACGCGGGTGCGGGTACGACGGGATGCCGTGCGGTGCGTGCGACTTCTCCTGGCGGAAGCCGTCGAGCTGGTCTTCGCTCAGGCGGCCCTCGAGGTACGAGCGCGCGTAGGTGCCGGGGGAGGCGTGGCCCTGGATGAAGATCTGGTCGGCGCCACCGGGGTGGTCTGCGCCCTTGAAGAAGTGGTTGAAGCCGACCTCGTACAGAGCGGCCGACGATGCGTACGTCGAGATGTGGCCGCCGACGCCGATGCCGGGGCGCTGCGCGCGGTGCACGGTGATCGCGGCGTTCCAGCGGATCCACGCACGGTAGCGGCGCTCGATCTCTTCGTCCCCCGGGAACTCGGGCTCGTTCTCCGGCGCGATCGTGTTGATGTAGTCGGTGGTCGGGACCATCGGCACGCCCAGGTGCAGCTCCTTCGAGCGCTTGAGCAGGCTGAGCATGATCTCGCGGCCACGACCGTGGCCCTTCGCGTCGACGAGCTCGTCGAGAGACTGCTGCCACTCGCCCGTCTCTTCCGGATCGCTGTCGAGGGGGCCCTGGGAATACGGATCCTGGTCGTGCACAGTCACGGGGAGCCTTTCGTCAAGCTGGCAGGTCATGCCAATGAAACGGGAAGCGACGCGGGCAGCCTTGTCGGCTGTGCACAACGCGTGCCGCCCTCAGCCTATCCCTCTTCCACGACATCAGCGCGCATCGGGTCATCTGTAGACTGGGACGCACCAGGGCCTTTAGCTCAGCTGGTAGAGCGCCACGTTTACACCGTGGATGTCGTCGGTTCGATCCCGGCAGGGCCCACCGCATCGATCATCTGCTGAAGGCGGACGCTCCTCCACCCCGTGTCTCCGACGGGGCGCAGAACTCTACTCCGCAGGGTCGAGAATGGCCAGGGTCGGCTGATTTCTTCCTGCGGCGTCGCGCCGCTCGTAGAGTTCTCCGTGGACTCTGAGCGGCTTGCGGACGTCGAGGCGATGCCGGGAAGGAGGCCACGTGGACATCTGTCGAGAGTGTCGGTTCGTCGTGGCCAATCCGGTGGGCCGACTCACCGTCTCGCGTGTGGGACTGCTCTCCGACGCCCGGTTCCCCGGCCGGAGCATCCTGAGCCTCCGCGATCACTACGACGACATCGCCGACGCGCCGGCGGAGATCGCCGAGCTCTTCCTGGTCGACATCCAGTTCGCCTCTCGCATCATCCGCCGAGCGACCGGAGCCGATCGGGTCGACGTCGTGCTCTCCGGAGCTGCAGGGCCGCATGTGCATGCGCACCTGGTCCCGCGCCGCCGAGACCGCGACCCTCGTCCTGACCACGGCCCCGACGAGGACCCGAGGGCGTGCCGGCCGCTCGAGCCGCTTCCTGAAGCGATGGCCGTCGGACTGCTCGCCGCGGCCTTCGACGTGGCCGGGGCCGGTCTCGCCGGGACATAGCGATGGCGCACCCGGACTCTCGGTCCGGATGCGCCATCGTGTGCCGCGTGGGCGCTACTGCTGGATGAAGGCGAGGATGTCGGGGTTGATCACATCGGCGTGCGTCGTCAGCATGCCGTGGGGGAACCCGGGGTAGATCTTCAGGGTCGAGTCGCTCAGGAGCTCCGCCTGCTTCAGAGCGGCATCCTTGTACGGCACGACCTGGTCGTCGTCGCCCTGGATCACGAGGACCGGAACGGTGATCGCCGTGAGGTCTTCGGTCTGGTCCGTCTCGGAGAAGGCCTTGATCCCCTCGTAGTGAGCGAGGGCGCTGCCCGTCATGCCCTGTCGCCACCAGTTGTCGACCACGGGCTGCGACAGCGTGACGCCATCGCGGTTGAAGCCGTAGAAGGGCCCGGAGGCGACAGCCTGGAAGAACTCGGCGCGATTCGCGGCGAGTGCCTCGCGGAAGCCGTCGAAGACCGAGATCGGGGTGCCCTCGGGGTTGCTGTCGGTCTGCACCATCAGCGGCGGCACCGACGAGACGAGCACCGCCTTGGCGACGCGGCCCTGAGGCTGTCCGTACTGCGCGACGTAGCGCGCGACCTGGCCGCCGCCCGTCGAGTGCCCGATGTGGATGGCGTTGCGGAGATCGAGGTGCTCGACGACGGCCGAGGCATCGCTGGCGTAGTGGTCCATGTCATGGCCGGTGCCGATCTGCGACGACCTTCCGTGGCCCCGGCGGTCGCTCGCGATGACGCGGTAGCCCTTGTCGAGGAAGAACAGCATCTGCGCGTCCCAGTCGTCGGACGAGAGCGGCCAGCCGTGGTGGAACATGATGGGCTGCGCGTCGGGGCTGCCCCAGTCCTTGTAATAGATCTCTGCGCCATCATCCGTGGTCACGAACGCCATGATCAGCCTCCAGGTTTCCGCCGTCCCGAGAGAGATCCCGGACGACTGTCGAACGCCCCACGTCAGCTTCGTGGGAGCGCGACCACGCTAACCCGTCCGTCCTCACGGCGCGCTCGACATCTGTCCAGAATCCGTCCCCGGCGTTTTCGACATCTGTCCGGTGCGGCGTCGAGGCCGCATCGATAGCGTCTCGACCATGTCGAACTCCCGGATCTCGCACGGGGCGGGATTCTGGGTGGTCGCCTCCGCCTTCCTGCTCGTGATGGCGTACGCGACCGTGCCGACCCCTCTGTACCCGCTGTACCAGGAGGTCGACGGGTTCCCGGTCTCGGTGATCACCCTGATCTTCGCGGCCTTCGCCGTCGGCGTCGTGCTCAGCCTCTTCCTGCTCGGGCATGTCAGCGACTGGATGGGGCGACGGCGGATGCTGGTGATCGCGATCCTCATCGCGGCTCTCAGCGCCGTCCTGTTCCTCGCATGGCACGAGGTGCCGGGACTGCTCGCCGCGAGGCTGGTGAACGGCGCGAGCGTCGGCATCCTCACCGCCACCGCCACCGCGCATCTGGGTGAGCTGCGGGCCCAGGCGCGCCCCAGCGAGAACGCGATCGTGGCCGCATCCGTGGCGGGTGCCGCCAATCTCGGCGGACTGGCGCTCGGACCGCTGATCGGCGGTCTGTTCGCCGAGTTCCTGCCCGCGCCGCTGGTGCTGCCGCACGCGGTCTTCCTCGTGGTGCTCATCGCGGCCGCGATCGCGGTGTCCGGTGTCCCGGAGACGGTGACGCCACCCGGCGAGCCGAGACGGTACAGGCCCCAACGCATAGCCGCACCGCCGCGATCGAGGGCGGCATTCATCGCCGCGGGCTTCGGAGCATTCGCCGGATTCGCCCTGTTCGGCCTGTTCACCTCTCTCGCGCCCACCATCCTCATCAGCACGTTCGGCGAGCATGACCACCTTCTCGCCGGGATCACCGCGTGCTCGGTGTTCGCTGCCGCGACAACCGGCCAGGTGGCTCTCGCTCGGGTGCCGCTGCGCATCCAACTGACGGTCGCGGCCGTCTGCTGCGCATGCGGGCTCGTCGCCGTCGCCGCAGGAACGCTGGTGCCGTCGCTCGCGGTGTTCCTCATCGGAGGCGTCGTCGCAGGCGTCGGCGTCGGGCTGCTGTTCAAGTCGTCGGTCGCGACGGCCGCGGGCCTCGCCGAGCCGGGACGACGGGGGGAGACGCTCGCGCTGGTCTTCCTCATCGCCTACTGCGGCCTCGCGCTTCCGGTGCTCGCGATCGGAGTGATCCTCACGTTCGCATCGCAGACCACGGTGCTCCTCGTCTTCATCTCGATCGTGTCGGTCGCGACCGTCTCGGCGGCGGTCGTCATGCGTCGCGCGCTCGTCGGTCAGGAGCCCGGCGCGAGGGCCGGACGTGCAGTGTCCGGTCCCGACGAAACCGCCCCGTAACCGGCGCGCCATCATCCCGCCGACGAGACCTGCCAAGCTGAGATCAGCGAAAGGCGGACGTCGTGACACAACCCTCACCCTTCGGGCTGATGCTGCGCTCGTTGCGCGTGGGCCAGAACCTGACTCTCGAAGCGCTCGCGTCTCGATCCGGGGTGAGCGTGCGCACGATCGGCGACCTCGAACGCGGAGCGAGCGCCTCGCCGCAACGGCGCACCGTCGATGCGCTCGCCGACGGACTCGGACTCGATGTGGCCGATCAGCATGCGTTCCTCCGCGCTGCGCGTGCCCGGCCCCGTGCCGCCGTCGCGACAGAGCCCGCGGGGGCCATAGCCCCGCACCGGGTGTTCGACTTCTCGGGCCGGCAGGCCGAGATCGATGAAGCACTTCGCATCCTGCACGGCCCTCAGCCCGCAGATCGGCAGCGACCGGCGCTGGTCATCAGCGGCGCGCCGGGAATCGGCAAGACGACCGGCGCCGTCGAGATCCTGTCGCGTGGAGGAGAGGCCGACCGCCGTCCGCTGGTCTTCGTGGGGCTGGACGGTTTCAGCTCGTCTCCGCTGACACCGCTCCAGGTGGTCACCGCCATGCTGCGGCAGCTCCCCGGAGCGGAGCAGAAGCCGCCTGCTGATCTGGCGACGGCGCGAACGCAATGGCGGGCAGCGGTCGCAGAGGCTCCCGTCCAGGTGCTGCTCGACAACGTCGCGAACGAGGCGCAGATCCGTCCGATCCTGTCGATCTGCGCGGGGGATGTCGTGGTCGTGACATCGCGCCGCAGTCTCGCAGGCCTCGAAGGGGTGCGGCGCCTGCGGCTCGGGCCCCTGCAGCGGGACGAGAGCATCGCGTTCCTCGGTCGTCTCATCCCGCATGACGATGCCTCCGATCTGGATGCGCTGAGTGAGATCGCGGCCCTGTGCGACGACGTGCCCCTCGCGCTTCGAGTGGTCGGCAACCGCATCGCCAGTCGCCCCTCATGGACGGCCGCCGATCTCCTGAGCCGCCTGCGCACGTCGGAGGACAGGCTGCGCATGCTCGTCGCCGGTGACCTGGCCGTGGAAGCGGCCATCTCTCTCTCCTACGAGGAGCTGGACCCGCGCACTGCCGCGCTGTTCCGGTGGATCTCGCTCATCGACGGTCGCACCTTCGGGGCCCATCTCGCCGCGGCTGCCGTGCGATCGTCAGATGTGGCCGAGGTGGAGCGACGGCTGGACGACCTCACGGACCTGGGAATGCTCGAGGCGCGTGGTGGCGACCGCTACCGTCTGCACGACCTGATGCGTCTCTTCGGGCTGGGCAAGCTGCGCGATGCTGTCGGATCCGATGAGATCGCACGGCGCCACGCCCATATCCGCGCGTGGCTGCTGGGGAGTCTGGAGCGCGCAGGCGCCTGGTACGAACCGGGAAGGGATGCGAGCGCAGTCTCACGCAACGGCCGCAGCTTCATCGATGCCGAGGCCGCCGCGGTGTGGATCCGCGAGGAGGTCGAGCACTGGTGGCCGGCGTATGCGGAGGCAGCGGAGCTCGGCGAGGACGCGATGGTCTGCGACGTCGCGGATGCGCTGCACTGGTACTCCGACATCTGGATCACGTGGGGACACTGGCATCGATTCTTCTCTCTCGCGGCTGCGGCGGCGAAGAGGCTGGGCGACCCGAGAGCAGAAGCCGCGCAGCTGGGGTACGTCGCGTGGGCGGAGATCGTCGAGGTCGGTGACCGGGCGCACGCGGTGCTCACCGGGCATGCCGCGCTGGAGGCGGCCACCCGCGCGGGTGATGCCGCACAGCAGGGCTGGGCGCACTACTACATCGGGTGGGCGAGCTGGACGCTGGATCGTCTCGTCGAGGCCGACGCGGCGGCCGCGGCCGCCATGGTCGCCTTTCGCGCGGCTCAGGAGACGACAGGGGCGGAGAACGCGCAGGTGCTCTCGTCGATGGTCAAGGCCCGACGCGGCAAGTACCTCGAGTCGATCCCCGAGACGGAGGCGACGCTCGCGCGCGTCCGATCCGCCGAGACCACGGACAGTCTGACCAGCATCGTCACGCAGTTCGCGGCGTGCCTGGACCTCGTCGACGCCTACGTCGCCGTCGGACGACACGAAGACGCGGTCCGAGTCGGCGCGCTGGGCATCGAGATCGCACGATCACTCAAGGACGACACCCGTGTGCTGCTGATGATGCGCCGACACATCCGTGCGCTGATCCACGCGGGCGACGGCGACGCTGCGATCGCCGAGGCGGATGAGGCTCTGGCCATGCTGGGGCCGGGGAGCAGCGAGGCGTTCATCTTCGACAGAGTGCGCCGGGAGGTGTCGCTCATCGGCACGTCTCGCGCACCCGGTTCAGAGGGCGATGCAGCGTGATCGTCCGGCGGGGTCCCGCGGTCACAGGCGGCCGGTCGACTCCCAGAGCCTGATGAGCTTCAACGCAAGATGGAGAGTGCTGCGCGCGACGCCGTCGTCGAGCGCCTCTCTGACCACCTCGGGCAGACGCTCGAGCCGGTAGTAGAGCGTCGTCCGATGGACGAACAGGATGCGGCAGGCCGCGACGACGTTCGCACCCACGTCGAGATACGTCTCGACGGTCACCCGCTGGCTGTCGTCTCGTTGGGAGTAGAGCGCATGCGCGGCGGGCGAGATGATCCGGAGTGCTGCCGGATCGGCTGACGCCGAGGCGAGCAGCCGCCATCCGCCGAGAGCGCTCGAGTCGACCGAGGGGTGGAACTGCGGGAGGGCGGCGGCGAGAGAGGCGGCGATGACGGCCTCGTCGGCGGCGCTGCGCAGGTCCGACGCGCCCTGCGCAGGGGAGGCGGTGCCGATTCCGAGAATGCGGATGCCGCGTCTCGCCGCCTCGTCGAGGAGGAGGTCGGTGAGGCCGCTGTCGGACGGCTGTCCCACGAGCAGGACGACACCGCGCTCCAGCCCGATGAAATGAGCCGGCACGGGCCGGAGGTGCGTCAGGTGACGTCCGAAGGCGATGCGGTCGACATCGCTCACCGTCGCATCGATGAGGACGGCGCGGGCGACCGTCCCGGGGCCCGGCCGGAGCCACCGCTGCTGGACGGCGTGCGCGAAGGCGCCGCGACGCACGGACTCGTCGGCGTGCAGCAGATCGACCAGGATCGACTCTCGATCGACACGCGACGAGCCAGGGACCCTGCGCAGGGCGATACGGGTCAGGGCGACGGCCGCATCGATCGCCTCGAACTCGCTCGCCGTGAGCTGCGGCCCATCTCCGAGGTCGATCTCGATGACGGCGACCGGGACACCGTCGTCATGCACCGGAACGGAGAGGAGCGAGGCGGATGCCTGAGGTGATGCGGACAGCCCGCCGTCGGACGCCGCCGGACCGAACTCGTGCACGACCACTCGGCGGTGCAGGGATGCTGCGAGTTGGAGGGCGATCTCCGACAGCGCCGTCGAGGCTGCGGGGGTCGTCGTATCGCTGATCGTCATGGGTCGCTCCTGTGCGGGGGATGGGCTCACCGTGTCGCTCTGCGTCGATGGATGCGGACATCACATCCACCGAACTCGAGTACGCCCCATAGAAGCGTCTTCCGAGCAGCCGCACCAGGCGGAAAGCAGGCAGAAGTGAGGAACGACCGTCTTCGACTCCTGTCGCATGGTCGTGAGTCTGACGGTTCATAGATTCGTATTCAGCGGACGAAGGGACACGAGGAGACGCGATGATGAGCAGCAGCACGGTCGTCCTCGTGCACGGAGCCTTCCTCGACGCATCCGGTTGGTGGCCGGTCGTGCTCCGCCTGCTCGACGGCGGACACCGGGTGCTCGCTCCTCCGGTGACCGGCCGCAGCTTCCGCGGCGACTGCGACTACATCCGCACGATCGTCGAGCACGTCGACGGAGAGGTGCTGCTCGTCGGACACGGGTATGGCGCGGCCGTCATCACGGTCGTCGGCGAGGCGGCGAACGTCTCAGGGCTGCTCTTCATCGCGGGCTATGCGCTGGAACGGGGCGAGAGCATCGCCGAGATGCGAGACCTCTTCGCGCCGGCAGAGGCATCCGCGCATCTCGTGGCCACCGTGTTCCCGGGTGAAGACGGCGCACGGCGAACGGAGCTGACCGTCGCACCCGACCAATTCGCGCGCCTTCTCGCGCAGGGCCTTCCCGCCGACGAATCGGGAGTCCTCGCGGTCTCACAGCGCCCGATCTCCGACTCCGTGTTCGCCGAGCGGGCGTCCGGCGCGGGCTGGAGCGTGACGCCGAGCTGGGGCGTCGTGGCGACTCACGACCGTCTCATCAGCCCGCACCTCCAGCGCTTCGGATATCGGCGAGCGGGATGTCGAGCGGTGAGGGAGCTGGACGCACCGCACCTGGTCACGCAGACGCACGCCGCGGAGATCGTGCGGTTCATCGACAGCATCCTCGACGAGATCGAGACCCGTGGCTGAGCAGCAGGGGAGTGCTGTCGACACCCGCCCCGGTTGGACGGCGGGGTTCGCGCCGCTCGCCGTCCCGATCTTCCGCCTGGTGTGGCTGGCATCGATCGTCAGCAACATCGGCAGCTGGATGCAGACCGTCGGCGCTCAATGGCTCCTGGTGCAGGACGACAGCTCGCCGCTGCTCGTCGCGCTCGTGCAGACGGCATCGGCAGCGCCCGTGCTCCTGTTCGCGATCCCGGCCGGCGTCATCGGCGAGTTCCTCAACCGTCGACGCGTCCTTCTCTGGTCGCAGACGGTCCAACTCGCCGTCGTGCTGGGTCTCACGTATCTGACCGCGGTCGGCCAGACGACCACGACCATCCTGCTGGCGTCGACGTTCGTGCTGGGGACGGTCTCGGCCATCCAGCTGCCGGCATTCCAGGCACTCGTGCCGGACATCGTGCCGCCGAAGCTCCTGATCGATGCGGCGAGCCTCTCCTCGATCGGCGTGAACATCGCCCGCGCGGTGGGACCGGCGATCGCCGGCCTCGTGGTCGCCCAGTTCGGCGTCGCGGCGGTCTTCCTGCTCAATGCGCTCTCCTTCCTGGTGTTCCTGGGCGTGCTGCTCTTCTGGAAGACCTACAGTCCGCCGGTGGCTCGGCCCGAGCCCTTCGTCGATGCGACGCGGGCCGGCATCCGCTACATCCGCCACTCGCGGATCGTCCGCCGCATCCTGCTGCGGCTCGCCGTCTTCCTGATACCGGCGAACGCGCTCTGGGCGCTGCTGCCGACCATCGCCAAGAACTCGCTCGGGTTCTCTGCGAGTGGCTACGGCCTTCTGCTGGCAGCGCTGGGAGCAGGATCGATCGTCGGTGCGTTCGTGCTTCCGTGGGCGCGGCGCGTCGCAGCGGTCAACGGTGTGGTGCTGACCTCGTCCGTGGTCTTCGGGGCGGGACTCGTGGTCCTCGTGACCTCGCCGACCCTGTGGATCACCTTTCCGGCGCTCGTGGCGACCGGTCTCGCCTGGATCGGGGTGATCGCGACCATCAACGGCACGGTGCAGGCGTTCCTGCCCGTCTGGGTGCGTACGCGCGGCCTGTCGTTCTACCAGCTCGTCCTCTTCGGCTGCACGGCCGCCGGGTCTGCGGGCGCGGGCGTGCTCGCGTCCGTGTGGGATCCCGGGCTCGTGGTCATCGGGGCCGGGATCCTCTGCGGCCTGGGCGGACTCTTCCTGCTCGTGTGGCCCATGCCGGCGACGAGCGGCATCGGCCGCGGCATCGTGGAGGTGCCGGGGGTCGAGGACCGGCCCCGCCCGGACGGTGCTGACGACGCGCCCGTTCTGGTGGTCATCCGGTATCGCATTCCGGTCGAGCGGAGACAGGAGTTCCTCGACACGATGACCGGCGTGCAGCAGACCCGTCTGCGGACGGGGGCGCGGGGGTGGCAGGTGTACGTCGACGCCGACGACCCGGGGTCGGTCATCGAGGCGTACTCCGTCGGCTCGTGGCGCGAGCACGTGAGTCAACACGAAGGTCGCACCACCGAGTTCGACGCCCAGCAGATCGCCCGTGCGCGCGCGATGAGCACCCAGGAGCTCGAGGTGACGCACCTGCTCGCCATCCCCCTGCCTCACCACCGCGGCGTCGAGAAGCGCCGCACCCGCGACAAGAGACGGAGCATCCCGCATGGAACGTGACGACAACCCCACCACTCACCCCGAGATCCCGTCGCTGGGCGACCCCGATCTGCCGCAGGAGGGGGAGGTGAACATCGCCGACCGCCCGCAGAGCAACACGATGACCGGTCCGCAGAACGAGGTCATCGAGTCGCAGTTCCCGAACCAGATGCACGCGCCGGCGACGGACATCAGCACGCAGCCGTTCTTCTGGTCCTCGTTCAACATCTCACCCCGCCGGGTGCAGCGCGGCGGCTGGGCGCGGGAGCTCACGAAGCAGGACTTCCACATCTCCGACGAGATCGCCGGGGTCAACATGTACCTCGAGCCGGGCGGCATCCGCGAACTGCACTGGCACCAGACCGCCGAATGGGCGGTCATGACCCGCGGCAAGGCGCGCGTGACGACTCTCAGCAGGTCGGGTCTTCCCGCGGTGGAGGATGTGGAAGAGGGCGACCTGTGGTTCTTCCCGGCGGGCACCCCGCACTCCCTGCAGGGTCTCGGGCCGGACGGGGCGGAGTTCGTGCTGGCGTTCGATGACGGCGACCAGTCCGAGTCGAACACACTGCTGCTGACCGACTGGTTCGCCCACACCCCGCCCGAGGTCCTGGCGAAGAACTTCGGCGTCGCGCAGTCGGTCTTCTCCGACATCCCGCTGCACAACCTCTGGATCTTCCCCGGCGAAGAGCCACCCGCGCTCGACATCGACCAGGCCGCCGCGGGTGTGGAATGGGGCATGGAGCCGGTCATCTTCCGGCTGTCGCGCTCGAAGCCGCTGTATGAGAACTCCGGTGGATCCATCCAGATCGCCGACTCCACCAACTACGCGTACTCGAGCACGGTCGCCGCGGCGCTGGTGACCGTGGAGCCGGGGTCGATGCGCGAACTGCATTGGCACCCGAACGCCGACGAGTGGCAGTACTACCTGCGCGGCTCCGCACGCATGACCGTGTTCAACACCGGCCCGCATGCGAACACGACCGACTTCCGCGCGGGCGATGTGGGTGTGGTGCGCAAGAATCTCGGCCATTACATCGAGAACACCGGCGACGACGTGCTGCAGTTCCTCGAAGTGTTCCGCACCGACAAGTACGAGGAGATCTCCCTCGCGAACTGGCTCTCCCACGTGCCCCCGCAGCTCGTCTCCGCACACCTGAACATCGACCCCGCGGTGCTGGCGACGTTCCCCCGCGGAGCACAGGGCATCACACCACTGCGCTGATCAGCGCCCTCCGAGCGCGATCAGCGTTGAGCGCCTTCGGCGAGGTATCGGTGGATGAGGGTGACGGCCATCGCGCCCTCGCCGACGGCGGATGCGACGCGCTTGACGGAGTTCGCACGGACGTCGCCGGCCGCGAAGATCCCGGGCACGGATGTCTCGAGGTAGTAGGGCGAGCGATCCAGCGGCCACTTCTGCAGGTCGTCGGAGGAGAGGTCCACGCCGGTGAGCAGGAACCCGCGACTGTCGAGCTGCACATTTGTCGTCGCCGCCCACTCGGTGTTGGGAGCCCCGCCGATGCAGACGAACAGGTGGGTCGCGGGCACGCGTGTGGTCGTGCCCGCCTGGTCGAGGGTGATCTCTCGCAGATGCTCGTCTCCGTCGACCGCGACGACGCGGGTGTGGACGAGGATGGTGACGTTGCTCTGCGCGGCGAGCCGGTCGAGCAGATAGGCCGACATGGTCGACGAGAGCGAGGGGCCGCGGACGACGACAGTGACGTGCGCCGCGTGGGCCGCGAGGTTCATGGCCGCCTGTCCTGCGGAGTTGGCGCCGCCGACGACGTACACGTGCTGACCGATGCAGGCGGAGGCTTCGCTGGTGCCCGCGCCGTAGTAGATGCCGGCACCGCGGAAGCCCTGCTCGCCGTCGAGGCCGAGTCTGCGCCACTGCACGCCGGTGGCGCAGAGCGCCGCGCGTGCATGGATCTCCGACCCGTCGGCGAGCCGAGCCCGCACGTCGTGGTCCATGAACGTGCGGGCGATGCCGTACCTCATGACGATGAGTTCGGCGCCGAAGGAGAGCGCCTGCCGGCGGGCGCGCTCGGCGAGCTCCGCCCCGGAGATCCCCCCGGGGAAACCGAGGTAGTTCTCGATGAGGCTGCTGAAACCGGCCTGCCCGCCGACGGCGTCGCGCTCTACGACGGCGACGCTGAGACCCTCGGATGCCGCGTAGACGGCGGCCGAGAGTCCGGCGGGTCCTGCTCCGTAGATGATGAGGTCGTACGTCGACTGCGCCGGAGGCTTCACCCAGCCGAGAGCCGCAGCGACCTGCTCGGGATTCGGGTCCTCCAACACGGCGCCTTCGGGAAGGACGACCAGCGGTAGCCGCCTGCCGGTCAGGTCGATTCCTGCCGCCGCGGCGGCACCTCGGGGAACCATGATCGGCAGGAACGGAACCTCGCTGCGGGTCAGATAGTCGCGCAGCGCGAAAGCCTGCGGCCCGTCGGCGTCGGCGATGAGACGCAGGGGCGACCGCTGGTCGGGTGCCTCGGTCACGCGTCGCCTGCGAGCTGCTCCTGCCAGTCCGCAGGCACGCGCTCAGCCGGGCCGGGGGTGGTCTGCGACCGCGGATGGCTGTGCGGGGGAGCGAGGACGGGACCGTCGAAGGCTGTCTCGGTGCCGAAGTCCCAGAACCAGTCCTCACCGGGCTCGAAGCTCTGGATCACTCGATGGCCGCTCGTGTGCGCATGCTTCGTCGCATGCTTGTGCAAGGAGTCGTCGCAGCATCCGATGTGCCCGCAGTAGGCGCACCGGCGCAGATGCAGCCACCACGAGCCGATCGCCTCGCAGTCCAGACACCCCGGGCCGGAGGGGGAACGTCCGCCCGGATGAAGTCGCTGACGTCGCTCATGGGTGCATCTCCTGTCGTCGGTATGCCGTCGGGGTCATGATGTCGGGATTCCGTGTCGTACTCAAGGGTGCCCGCGGGAGTCCTCATGTTCCTTCGACACCCGTCGAAGCCGTGCTCGTCGACATCCTCTAGGTTCGGGGAGGTGAGCACCTCTTCCTCCCGCCGGGTCCCGATCGAATCGCAGAAGGTCGATGCGCCGCTGACGTCCAGCGCGACGTTCCTCGTGTTGCAGATCGTTGACGGAGCGGATGCCGCGTCGACCGCGCGCGACGCGATCGCCGGTATCGATGACCTCGTGAAGAACGTCGGATTCCGTGATCTCGACGCGATGCTGTCGTGCACGGTCGGCATCGGAGCCGCGGCGTGGCCGCGCCTCACCGCGCGCCGGGTTCCGGCCGAGCTGCACCCATTCGCGCCGGTCGTCGGCCCGGTGCACACCGCGCCGGGCACGCCCGGGGATCTCCTCTTCCATATCCGCGCGAACCGCCAGGATCTCGTGTTCGAGTTCGAGCGCCAGTTGCTCGACGTGCTGGGCGACGCCGTGACCGTGGTCGACGAGACCTCGGGATTCCGGTATTTCGACGTGCGCGACCTGCTCGGCTTCGTCGACGGGACCGCGAACCCGGTGGGGAACGCCGTCGCCGAGTCGACGCTGGTGGGCGCAGAGGACGGTGATCACGTCGGGGGCAGCTACGTCGTCGTCCAGCGATATCTGCACGACCTCGGTCAGTGGCAGGCGCTGACGACCGAGCAGCAGGAGGCCGTGATCGGCCGCAAGAAGGCCGACAACGTCGAGCTCGACGATGCAGCCGTCGGGCAGAAGTCCCACAAGACCCTCGCCACGATCGTGGTCGACGGTGTCGAGCACGACATCCTTCGTGACAACATGCCTTTCGGCAGCCCGGGCTCGTCGTCCTTCGGCACCTACTTCATCGGATACTCGCGCTACCTGTGGGTCATCGAGAAGATGCTCGAGAACATGTTCATCGGTGACCCGCCCGGCGCCTACGACCGACTCCTGGACTTCTCCCGCGCCACGACCGGCAGCACCTTCTTCGCGCCGTCCGCGGACTTCCTCAGCGGGCTCGCCGACGAGCCGATGCCCGTGCAGCGCATCTGACGGCAGACGAGCGGACAAGAGTCACCTCCCATCTCGCGCCGCACGCGCGTAGCGTTGATATATGGGAAGACTCTTCTACGGAGCCGCTCAGCCGCCTATCCTCATCGAGGACCGAGCGTTGGCTCACCTCAAGATCGTCGTCACGACGAAGCTGCGCCGCAACGAGAGCTTCACCCTGTCGTGGATCCACAAGGACGGCGAGGCCCCCGGTCGATCGACCATCTGGCTGCATCCATCGATCCCGCTGCGCTTCGTGTTCGACGAGACGGAGGCGCCGACGCTGAACCGTCGGTGGATCGAGGAGCTCTCTCAGACACTCAGCAGCACGGGCGGCGTCTGCCTGACTGCGGAGATCATCGATCCCACCGAAGGCGGGGAATCGGAACGCGCAGGCGGAGGGCGGTGACCGACTCGCTCACAGGGTGAGGCGGCGGTCGACGATCTGCTGCGCGACATCGTGCAGTCGCCCACCGACAGAGCGCGCGTGTCGTCGAAGGATGGTGAAGGCATCGTCGATGGAGACGCTGCGCTGAAACGACAGCGCGCCCTTCGCCTGCTCGATCACGATCCTGCTGTCGAGCGCGTGCTGAAGCTGCGCGGTGCGGTCGGCGCGCGCGCGGAGCGTGCGATGCTGCACCAGACCGATCGTGGCGAACTCGCCGAGTGCCTGAGCGACGGCCGCATCCTGGTCGGTGAGCACGCCGACCCTGTCGAAGAAGAGGTTCAGCGCACCGAGGTGCTGATCGCGAAGCGAGAGCGGCACCGCGTAGCCGGCGCGAAGGCCACGTCGTACCGCGAGAGGAGCGAACTGGGGCCACCGATCGGCACTCGCCCGCAGATCAGGTGTCTCGACCACGCGCCCGGACCGGAAGCTGTCGAGGCAGGGCCCCTGCTCGATGCCGAGCTCTGCCTCCTCCACATCGCTCGCACGTTCACTCGTCGAGCCCAGCACGTGGAGCCGCCCTCCGGCATCGGCCAGGACGATGCCGGCGTCGACCGCAGGGGTGAAGCGCGTCGCTGCCTCGACGAGGAGGTCCATGGTGTCGATGACGTCATAGTCCGGATCCAGAGCGTCAGCCAGGCGCCGGAAGACACCGGTCAGGTCGTTCGGCGAGTGCGGGTCGCGGGTCACATCGAGCGGCATTCGGATCCGATCCTCAACTCACGCCCACGGCATGGCCCTGCTCTGCGCCCACGTTCTCGGGTTCGTGAACCAGATACAGTCCGGACGGCGCATTCGCGGTGAACGCGAGCGCCTCGATCCAGTGCCGATTGAGCTCGGGGACTTTGCCGCCGCTGTACTTGAAGACGAGGTTGCAGCCGGGGTGCATCCAGACCGAGCTCCGACCGCCGCCGATGCTGGCGTCCTCCCTCCAGGTGAAGAGGAACGGCTCGCCGCGGCGCAGCTTCGTCGTCATCACGACCTGCAGATGATGGAGCGCGCGGTCGTCGATCTCCACCTTCTGATTTCCCTCGTACACGAACTTGCCCATGATGGGACGTCCCTTCCTAGATCTCCTTCTGTGCCCAGACCTACAGGGGTGGGGTGCCCCCCGCAAGGCCCTTGCAGACCGATCGAGAGTGTTCCTGCGCCGTTCGCAGGCGTCTCGGTCGGACGCCTTTTACACCCGAGACCTCAATTTCGGCAAGGGTGCTGGAACGGCTTTCTCACCCCGTTAGACCAGTGCTCACCAATCCAGCGGATCGGTCGACGAAGTCGTTCGATCCGAGACGACCCCGCACGAAGGAGCACTGATGTCGGACACTTATGGCACGACGAGCCTGAGCGGCTCGGACGCGCATCACGAGCAGGATTCAGGGAAGGCGGAGGCTGCCAAGAACGAGGCGGCCGGTCTTGCCGACACGGCCGGCGCTCAGGCGAAGGACGTGATCGGCACCGCCAAGGCAGAGGCGGCGAGCGTCGTCGGCGAGGCCAAGACGCAGGCGAAGGACCTGTACGCGCAGACCACCCGTGAGCTGAAGGAGCAGGCGCACACGCAGCAGCAGCGCCTCGCCGGTGGGCTTCGGTCGGTCAGCGACGAACTCGGTTCGATGGCTGCGAACTCGGAGGGCAGCGGTGTCGCGAGCGATCTGGTGCAGCAGGTCGCCGGGCGACTGTCGGGCGCGGCGAGCTGGCTCGGGGACCGGGATCCGGCCTCCGTGCTCACGGAGGTGAAGCGGTATGCGAGACGCAAGCCCGGAACCTTCATCCTCGGGGCGGCGATCGTCGGCGTCGCCGTCGGCAGGCTCACCCGAGCGCTGGCATCGAACGCCTCGGCAGATGACACGCATACATCTCCACGGCCCGTGACACCGCCCCGTGAGGTCCACCCGGACCCGGCCGTACCGGTGCCGGTCGGCTCTCCCGCGGGCGGTGCCGCCGACAGCGGCGGGGCGACGGCTGCAGACCTCACCGGCGCTCCGACACGCACGGAGACAGAAGGTCTCACACCTCCGACCCGTCGCGGCGGCGCACAGACCGCCTGGACCGGATCGGGCGCACTCGGGGAGGGTGGCGATGAGCGACCCCACACCCTCTGAGACGAAGGCCGCGTCGAACTCGCTCGGCGATCTGCTGGGTGAGGTCTCGCGAGACCTGTCGACGCTGATGCGTCAGGAGCTCGCACTCGCTCGCGCGGAGCTGCGGGAGACCGCGACGAAGTCCGCGAAGGGCGCGGGCATCATGGGTGCCGCCGGCTATGCGGCGCTGATGGCGGTGTTCTTCCTGTCCGTCGCACTGTGGTGGGCGCTGGGCTCGCTCATGGGGCGCGGCTGGTCGGGCGTCGTCGTGGCCGTGATCTGGGCGATCGTCGCGCTGATCCTGTTCGTGGTCGGCCGAAGCCAGCTGAAGCAGGTCGAGGGCATGCCGCAGACCGTCGACACGGTCAAGGAGATTCCGGAAGCACTGAAGAGAAATGAGGAGAACCGATGAGTGATTCACCCGACGAGATCCGCGCGAACATCGAGCGGACGCGACAGGAGCTGGGGTCGGATGTCGACGCGCTCGCCGACAAGGTGACGCCGTCGAAGATCGTGGACCGGCAGATGGGGAAAGTGCGCGGTGCTTTCACGTCGGTGCGCGAGCGCGTCATGGGGTCGGCGGACGATGCGGGATCCACGCTCTCGGACGCCGGTGACCGCGTGACCGAGGTCAAGGACCGCGCCATCGCGAAAGCCGAGGGCAATCCGCTCGCGGTCGGCCTGATGGCCTTCGGGGCGGGGCTGCTGATCGCATCGCTCGTTCCGGCGTCGTCGAAGGAGCAGCAGCTCGCGAAGACGGTCAAGGACCAGGCCCAGCCGCTCCTCGATGAGGTCACGGACGTGGCCAAGGAGGTCGGCGAGCATCTGAAGGAACCGGCGCAGGCGTCGGTCGAGTCCGTGAGGGAAACGGCGCAGGAATCCGTGGCTGTCGTGAAGGACGAAGCGCAGACCGCGGCCGGTGAAGTGACCGATCAGGCGCAGCAGGCGCGCGAGAACATCGCGGGCAGCTGACCGCCATCGACCGGACGGACCCGTCGCACGCGGGTAGGCGACGGGTCCGTCCGTCATGAGAGGAATGAAGATGTCGCAGCCGCACACGGAGGCCCGAGACGGGAATGTCGATCCCGAGGCCTCGAGCAAGCCCGACTCCCCGGACGATCTCCACGGACGATCATGGAAGTACGTGGCGAAGAAGGCCATCCGTGAGTTCTCGTCCGACCAGTGCACCGATATAGCTGCCGCGCTGACGTACTACGCGGTGCTGTCGATCTTTCCCGGTCTGATAGCGATCTTCTCCCTCCTCGGCGTCGTCGGTCAGGGACAGGCCGCCGGGGAAGCGGTGATCGGCATCGTCGAGCAGGTCGCCCCGGGCGACACGGCGGACGCCCTCCGGGGCCCGATCGAACAGGTCGCGGACTCGCCGGCCGCCGGGTTCGCACTGATCAGCGGCATCCTGCTCGCGATCTGGTCGGCGTCCGGGTACGTCGGCGCCTTCAGCCGAGCGATGAACCGCATCTACGAGATCGACGAGGGGCGACCGTTCTGGAAGCTCAAGCCTGCACAGCTGCTCGTGACGGTGATCACCATCGTGCTGTTCGTCATCGCGGCGGTCATCCTGGTGGTGTCGGGGCCGGTCACGCGAGCCATCGGCGACTCACTCGGACTCGGCACCGTGCCTCAGGCCATCTGGTCGATCGCGAAGTGGCCTCTGTTGGGGTTCATCGTCGTCCTCGCCGTCGCGATCCTCTACTACGCCACTCCCAACGCGAAGCAGCCGCGCTTCCGGTGGATCAGCCTCGGGGCGCTTCTCGCGATCATCGTGCTGGCTGTCGCCACGGCGGGCTTCGCCTTCTATGTGGCGAACTTCTCGAACTACGACCGCACTTACGGCTCCCTCGCGGGCATCGTGGTGTTCCTGCTGTGGCTGTGGATCGCCAACCTGGCGCTTCTCGTCGGAGCGGAGTTCGACGCCGAACTCGAGCGAGGTCGCCAACTGCAGGCGGGCATCGCCGCAGAGCGGGAGATCCGCCTTCCTCCGAGGGACACACGCAAGAGCGACAAGGCCGCAGAGAAGGAGCGGCAGGACATCGACGAGGCCCGCCGCATCCGCGAGCATGCCGATGCAGAATCGGGGCACCGCGAATCCGACGGGTCCGACCGTCGATGACCGATCAGCGTGCGGTCGGCGGAAGCTTGTCCACGCCGTGCCGGTTCGGCTTGTCGGGCTCCGCGGCGGTATCGGGAGACGCGTGCGCGGGTCCGGTCGGCCCCGCTTCGGACGTCGGATAGTGCGGCTCGTCGATCTCGACGGCCTTGTCTCGCTCGTCGAGAGGAGGCAGATGGTCGAGCGGTTGCTTGATGTCGTCTGGGTGGCTCATGCAGACAGGCTCCGCCACCGGTGACGTGGGCGAACAGGGGCTTGTCATCGAAAGGATGATGTGATGGGCGACTGCTCTCCGGTGAGGCGTAGGGTCGATTCCATGCACGCCCGGCCACTTCTCGTCTATGACGGCGATTGCGCGTTCTGCACCACGTGGGTGCAACGACTCGAACGCTGGCTCGGCAGGTTTCCCGAGGCTCAGCCGTGGCAATGGCTCGACCTCGATGAAATCGGACTGAGTTCCGCGGATGTCACCCACTACGCGTGGCTGCTGGTCGGCGCGCGTCGGATGCGCGGACATGCTGCCTTCGCAGGATTGCTCCGCATGCAGCGATCCCGGCTGCTGCGCTTCGCCGGCGTGCTCCTCGTCACGCCCCCGTTCTCCTGGGTCGCTGCGCTGGGCTATTCGCTGATCGCGCGCTTCCGACACCGTCTTCCCGGCGGCACGGCCGCCTGTGCGCTTCCGCGGGCCTGAGACAGCACCCGACGATCCTCCGGTTGTCAACGCCCCTTCACCCGGGCGGGCGCTCACCTAGCATCGCCGGATGGGACGCCTCAGGTATGACAGCACACTCGACCCGATCGTCATCGACGATGTGACGCTCGCGCACATGAAGATCGTCGTCGGCACGAAGCTCAGGCGGCAGGAGAGCTTCATGATGTCCTGGATCCCGGGAGACGATTCCCGCGACGGCCGACTGACCGCATGGATTCATCCGAGCATTCCGCTCGTCCTGGCGTTCGACAGCGTCGAGCCGATTCACGTGGATGCCGAGCGCGTGTCACGGATGATGAACAGCCTCAACGCTCACGGAGAACTGCTGATCGAGGATATGTAGGCCGCTCACACCACTTACATCGGGATCCCGTCGGCTGTCAAGAGAGGCGAAGTTCGGGCCGCGCGGTCCGAAGAATGAACCGCATGAACACATCGCCCCATGCGCTTGCCGCCCACCCCTCCTCCGACATGAGACTCGCACGGACCCTCCGGAGCATCGACTACCCCGCGACCAAGGACGATCTGCTGAGGATCGCCGTCGTCGATCATCTCGAGGTCGCGACCATCGACGCCATCCACGAGCTGCCCGCCCGCGACTATCACGGAGTCGCCGAGGTGCTGAAGACGCTCGACGGGGCCTGACTCTGCCGCCGGCGCACTCTGGAGGGTGAACGCAGACTTGTCAATACCCTGCGAGAGGCCTCGCGGTCTTCCTACCCTGGCACCATGTCCGACCTCACCGGCGCGCCACTGACGCTCACGTGGCCGCACGAATCCGATACATCGTCGCCGTCGCGACTCCCCGTGCACGCGCCGCAGGGAGGTGCATGATGGGCAGATTCATCTATGAGGGCTCGATCAGGATCGAGATCGAAGACCGTGCGCTCAGTCACCTGCAGCTCGTGATCACCGCGAAGCTCCGGCGGGCCGAGCCCTTCAACTTCAGCTGGCGCGAGGATCAGAGCATCGGGGGAGGCCGCACCACCGTCTGGCTGCACCCGGGGAGTGCTCTCGTTTATCGGTTCCTCGGCAGCAGGCAGCCATCGATCAACCGGCGGTGGGTCGATGCGCTCGCATTCACCGCGAATGCCCCGACCGGGCTGTACCTGGTCGCAGAGCCGGATGAGCTGTCATCGGGGGAGAAGCTCGGAGTGCCCGCCGACCTGTAGCCGCCAGCTGCCGCGATCTTCGGTGCGAAGACGGGGCGTGCTCACGGGCATCGCCGCATCCTGATGACGATCCGAGAGCGGAGAGATCGGCACGAGAATCGCCACGTCTCGTCACGCTGACTCCGGTAACCTCATGCGCATGGCCACCGCAACGACGCAGACCCCGAAACGCGAGGCCTTCGGCTCGCGCAACGTCTTCATCCTCTCTGCGATCGGCTCTGCCGTCGGGCTGGGGAACATCTGGAGATTCCCCTACGTGGCGTACGAAGGCGGAGGCGGGGCGTTCCTCATCCCGTATCTGTGTGCGCTTCTCACTGCCGGAATCCCGCTCCTCTTCTTCGACTACGCGATCGGCCACCGATTCCGCGGGTCCGCGCCGTTGGCCTTCCGACGGATGCACCGCAGGGCCGAGCCACTCGGCTGGTGGCAGGTGCTCATCTGCGTGGTGATCGCGGTCTACTACGCGGTGATCATCGCGTGGGCCGCGATGTACACCTGGTTCTCGGCGCAGCTGACCTGGGGGCCGGGCAACGAGAACGACTTCTTCTTCATCGACTTCCTCCGCTCGGCCGATGTCGCCGAGGTGGGCATCTCGACGGACTTCGTGCCGCAGGTCGGCCTCCCGCTCGTGGCGGTCTGGCTGATCGTCATCGTCATCATGGCGCTGGGTGTGAAGCGCGGGATCGGCCGGGCGAACATGATCCTGATGCCTCTGCTCACGGTGATGTTCGCGATCCTCGTGGTGCAGTCGCTGTTCCTGCCGGGCGCCATGGACGGGCTGAACGCCTTCTTCACCCCCAACTGGGAAGCGCTGGGCGACCCGGCCGTCTGGGCATCGGCCTACGGCCACATCTTCTTCTCGCTGTCGGTGGCCTTCGGCATCATGGTGACCTACTCGTCGTACCTGAAGCGCAAGACCGACCTCACCGGTTCCGGTCTGGTCGTTGCCTTCGCGAACTCCGGCTTCGAGATCCTCGCGGGAATCGGCGTGTTCGCGGCCCTCGGCTTCATGGCGCAGGCGCAGGGGACCGAGGTGGCCGGTGTCGCGTCGTCGGGAATCGGCCTGGCCTTCATCGCCTTCCCCACGATCGTCTCTCAGGCGGCAGGCGGCTCGATCATCGGCGTCCTCTTCTTCGGAGCGCTGGTCTTCGCGGGGGTGACCTCGCTCATCTCGATCCTCGAGGTGATCGTCGCGGCGCTGCAGGACAAGCTGGGCTGGGCGCGCATCCGCACGACGCTCACGGTGTCCATCCCGCTCGCGATCGTCTCGTTGGCACTGTTCTCGACGACCACCGCGCTGTCCGTGCTCGATACCGCTGACGCCTTCGTCAATGCCTTCGGCATCATGGCCGTCGCACTGGTCGCGGTGATCGTGGTCGCATGGCTGCTGCACAAGCTGCCGGCACTCGTCGACCACCTCGATCGTCGGTCGAGCTTCCGGGTCGGGCGAGTGTGGATGCTGCTCGTCGGCGCGCTCGCGCCCCTCGTGCTCGGGTACCTGCTCGTCACCGAGCTGATCTCGAAGATCTCCGAGCCGTACGGCGGCTATCCGGGATGGTTCCTCGCCGTCTTCGGGTGGGGCATGGTCATCGCACTCGTCGTGATCGCACTGCTGCTGTCGGCGCTGCCATGGAGCGGTCGCTCCCACGCCAAGGATGATCCCGAGTACGACGAGTTCCTCACCGAGGAAGACTACGAACCGGATGCCGAGACCTCGTCGATCCCGCTGATCGCGACCTCGGAACCGCACGCGACGGAGAAGGGAGCGGGCGCATGACCACGACAGCGATCGTCATGATGATCATCGCGATGGTCACGATCTGGGGCGGCCTCATCGCCGCCGTCGTGAACCTCGCTCGTCACCCCGAAGCAGCGGATTCGGAGCCGGCTCCGCCCGTCGAGCTCTGACCGTCTTACCCGCAGGAGGAGCGGGAATCAACCCGCTCCTCCCGGTCTTCGATCCTGACTACGTTCTCTTCCGGAAGCACTGTCGACGGAAGAGGAGCCCATGAGCAGGACGCGGCCGCGATTCGATATCGACGAGTGGAGCATCGGTGCCGACGGCATCGACGTCGAGAACCTCGCCCATGAGGAGTCCGTCTTCGGACTCTCGAACGGTCATGTGGGCTGGCGGGGGAACCTCGACGAAGGCGACCCGCGCGGCGTCGCGGGAAGCTATCTGAACGGCCTCTTCGAAGAGCACCCGATGCCGTATGCCGAAGAGGGATACGGCTACCCCGAGTGCGGGCAGAGCGTGATCAACGCGGCCAACGGCCAGCTCATCCGGCTGATCGTCGGGGACGAGCCGTTCGATGTCCGTCGTGGATCGCTCACGTCGCACACCCGTCGTCTCGACTTCCGCGCGGGAACTCTCGAACGCGAGGTCGAGTGGACCAGTCCGACCGGCCAGCGGGTGCGGATCCGGTCGACGAGGATCGTCTCCTTCGCGCACCGCTCCGTCGCAGCGGTGCACTACCGTGTGCAGGCGCTCGGCGGTCCGGCGGAGGTCACCGTCATCTCCGACCTGCTGGCGAACGAGCCGCTGCCGATCACGCACGACGACCCCCGGGTGCAGGAGCTGCTGAGCGAGCCGCTCGAGGGGGTGGCCGCGGCAGCCGACGCGGCTGCCGCCACCCTCGTACATCGCACGAGGAAGAGCGGGCTCACGACCGCTGTCGCGATGGACCATCGCGTGAGCGGTTCTCCCCGGAGCGAGCCGAGCGTCGAGACGGATGTCGATGCGACGGGCGACCGTGCGCGCACCACGGTTCACGCATCGCTGGCTGCCGGAGAGACGCTCGAGATCGTCAAGCTCGTCGGTCATGAATTCTCGTCCGACCTCTCGACCGCCGCCCTGCGCGACCGGGCCGAGACGGCGGTCGGCGACGCGCTGCGGGCCGGATGGGACGCACTGGTCGCCGATCAACGGGCGCGGCTGGACGACTTCTGGGAGTGCGCCGACGTGCGCGTCGACGGACCGGCACGGCTGCAGCAGGCCGTGCGCTTCGCGCTCTTCCAGGTGTTCCAGGCCTCCACCCGCATGGAATTGCGATCCGTTCCGGGAAAGGGGCTGACCGGCTCCGGATACGAGGGGCACACCTTCTGGGACTTCGAGGCGTTCGTGCTCCCCGTCCTCACCTCTACCCTCCCGCACGCCGCCGAACAGGCGCTGCGGTGGCGACATTCCGTGCTCGATCGCGCTCGTGACAGGGCGGCGCAACTGCATCTGCAGGGTGCCGCATTGCCGTGGCGGACCATCGACGGCAGAGAGTCGTCGGGGTACTGGCCTGCCAGCACGGCCGCGTTCCACATCAACGCCGATGTGGCCGGAGCGGTTCTGCACTACGTGCGGGCGACGGGCGATATCGACTTCGAACGGGAGGCCGGCCTCGAGATCCTGGTCGAGACCGCTCGCCTCTGGGCCTCGCTCGGTCGGTGGGACTCGCACGGAGGCTTCCACATCGACGGCGTCACGGGGCCGGACGAGTACTCGGCCATCGCGAACGACAACGTCTTCACGAACCTGGCAGCCCGGAAGAACCTTCAAGGGGCGGCGGCCGCGGCCCGACGGCATCCGGAGGTCGCGTCGGAGCTCGAGGTCGTAGACGACGAGATCGCGAGGTGGGAACTCGCTGCCGCGGCGATGACGGTGCCCTTCGATGACGAACGGGGCGTGCACCCGCAGTCCGCCGGCTACACCGACCTCGAACGGTGGAACTTCGAGTCGACGGCGCCGGACGAATACCTGCTGCACGACCACTTCCCGTACTTCGACCTCTACCGCAAGCAGGTCGTGAAGCAGGCCGATCTGGTGCTCGCCCTGTTCTTCTCGCATGAGTCGTTCACCGCGGAGCAGAAGGAGCGTGCGTTCGAGTATTACGAGGCGATCACCGTGCGGGACTCATCGCTGTCGGCGGCGGCGCAGGCCGTGGTCGCCGCAGAGGTCGGTCACCTGGATCTCGCGCTCGACTACCTCGCCGAGGTCGCGACTCTCGATCTCGACGACCTTCATGGCAACACCGGTCAGGGGCTTCATGTCGCCGCTCTCGCGGGGGTCTGGACGGCCATCACCGCGGGCTTCGGCGGGATGCGCGACAGCGACAGCGGCCTGCGGTTCTGCCCGCGTCTTCCGTCCGAGATCGACGGGCTCGAGTTCGGGGTGCGCATCCACGGCTGCGTCCTGCGTGTCGATGTCCGCCAGGCGGAGGCCACCTATCGGCTCGCCGCGGGCGACCCGGTCACCATCACCCACTACGACGAGCAGGTGACGCTCGACGCCGGACATCCCGTCACCAGAGGGATTCCACCACTGCAGTCGCGGGGGCCGCAGCCCCGGCAGCCTCGAGGACGAGCGCCCCGACCGGCGCTCGAGGCGTTCAGCGCCTGACGTGACAGAGAGAGGAGACAGTCATGTCGGATCGAACCATCGGTCGCGCATCGATGCGAATCGCGTTCTGGTCATGGACGCTCATCATCGTGGTCGGGCTGGCGACCATGATCGCCCTGCCTCTGACGGGGAAGTGAACGAGATGCGTCGCTTCGTCAGAGACGGGGGACTCAGCCTCGTCTTCCTCGCGATCTTCGCGCTCAGCCTGATCGGGCAGTCGATCGCGGGACACGCCTACAACAATCAGGAGCTGGCTCAGCACGGTCAGCCGCCCACTCCGTATCTGGAGTTCATCACCTCCTCCGACTTCCTCGTCGATGTGGCGGAGAACTGGCAGTCGGAGTTCCTGCAGTTCTTCCTCTTCATCCTCGCGACCATCTGGTTCATCCAGCGAGGATCACCTGAATCCAAGAAGCCGGGCGACGAGGGAGTGGGGTCGGACGCCGATCAACTCGTCGGAGAGCACGCGCATGTCGACTCCCCGCGCTGGGCGAAGGTGCACGGACTGCGCGGGTGGATCTACTCCAACTCGCTTCTGCTCGCGATGGGAACGATCTTCCTGCTCTCGTGGCTCGCCCAGTCGCTCGCCGGCCATGTCGTCGCCAACGAGCAGAACGCGCAGCACGGCCTGCCACCGGAGACGTGGATCGACTATGTCGTCTCGGCGGAGTTCTGGAACCGCACGCTGCAGAACTGGCAGTCGGAGTTCCTGGCTGTCGGCGCGATGGTCGCCTTCTCGATCTATCTGCGGCAGCGCGGCTCGAGCGAGTCGAAGCCCGTCGGCGTGCCGCATCACGTGAGCAGCGTCGAGTCCGAGTAGCGAGGACCTTCTCGCGTCGATCGTCAAGCCCCTGTCTGCAGCGAAGTCGGAAGGGTTGCCTGGCACGAAACCGATCGAGAGGAGCGGATGATGAAGCACGTGAAGTACGCCGAGAAGTCGGTTCTCGTGGGTGATGACGCGGCGGACACGCTGATGGACTACGCCCGGGTGCTGGCGAGTGAGGGGAGTGCCGACACGGTGACGCTGCGGGTCGTCAGCCCGGACGGGAACATCGTCGACGCGTCTTTCCTGCTCACCCCGAGCACCGAGCTCATGGTCGAGTCGACCAATTCCCAGCTCGAGGAGCCGGACAACGGGGAGACCGTGCAGGAGATGCGCGACCGCATCGCGTCGTCGCGCTCCACCGTCGTGACCGAGACGGAGCCCCCGTGGCTCCTCGAGACCACTGAGGAGATCTAGCTGCGCGCGGGGCTCAGGCCTTGCGCCACTCGTGCGACTCGATGCTCGCGCCGGCCTGCGGCCCCATCTGCAGCATCCCTCCGTCGATCACCACCGATGCTCCGGAGATGTAGGCGGCCAGCGGCGACGCGAGGAAGGCGATCAGCGCGGCGACCTCGCGTGCGTCCCCCGGGCGTCCCAGCGGGATGCCGGGACGGTCCTGCGTGTGAGGATCCACATCCGTCTGCCCGGTCATCGGGGTCGCGATCTCACCGGGGGCGACGCTGACCGCGCTGATCCCCGCCGAGCCCAGCTCGAGGGCGAGGTTCTTCATCAGTCCGTCGAGTCCGTGTTTCGCGGCGTCGTACGCGCTCGAACCGACCATCGGCTGATGCGCGTGCACGCTGGTCACGGCGATCAGACGGCCTCCGCTGCCCGCCGCGACCATCGCGCGCGCGGCGCGCTGCAGGCATACGAAGGCGCCGGTGAGGTCGGTGTCGATGACGTGGTTCCAGTCATCCAATGCGAGGTCGAGGAACGGAGTCGACGTCCCCGTCCCCGCGTTGTTCACGAAGACGTCGAGGCCGCCCAGCTCCGCGATCAGACCGTCGATCACGTCGCCGCACGCGGGGATGTCGGCGACGTCGAGCTGCCCCGTGATCGCGCGCGCTCCGTGGGTGCGAACCTCCTCGGCGGTCTGCTCGGCACCCGCCTGATCGGAATGCCACGTGATCGCCACGTCCATCCCGGCGGTGGCGAGCGCCACCGCCGTGGCGCGTCCGATTCCCGAATCGCCGGCGGTGACGATCGCCCTACGGGGTGTGTGTGCGTGGTCGATCATGCCGTTCTCCTCATCGTCGGGTCTTCTCATCCACCGGGCCTGGCGATCAGCCGGCCGTCTTCTCGTATGCGCGCATCGCCGCGTCCTGCGCGTCAGCCAGGGCATCCTCGATGGACTTGTCGCCGAGCAGCGCCGCAGTGATGGCGTTGTTGAGCTCGTTCTGGATCTCCTGACCGGCGGGCGACGAGCCGAACGACTCTCCGTACTCGACGACGTCGTAGTAGGTCGAGATCACCTGATCGAATCCGGCGTTGCCGCTCTCGGTGACCCACTGATCGCGGATCTCCTGGTCAGATGCCGGCGACCCGGTGAAGAGGCCGGTGTTGATGCCGCCGTCCTGCTCGCGGACCTCGGCGCGCGCCTCGCCGGCCGCGTTCCAGGCGTCGTCGGAGGTGAGTTCCACCATCCATGCGCAGGCAGCTGCGGGGTTCTCCGCACCGACCGGGATCACGAACGCCGTGCCTGACGCGACCGAGAAAGGCTCGCCGTCCGATGAGCGGAACGGGACCGCTTCGAGCTCGAGCTGGTCGACATACGGGGAGAGCACGTTGGGGTACCACTGGGCGTTGACCTGCCCGCCGACCTGTCCCGCCACGTACTGGTTGTTGTCGCCGAAGGTGTCGAAGGAGTCGGTGAAGCTCTTCACCGACGCGAATCCGCCCTGGGCGTCCGTGATCTCCTTCAGCATCTCCAGCCCGGCGACGTTGCTCGGATCGTCGAGCGTGGGAGCCCCTTCTTCATCGTTGAGCTGCCCGCCCATCGCCAGCACCCAGAGCCCGCCCTGGCCGGTCGCGACCGGGTCGAAGCCCAGGCGGGTCGGCACTCCTCCCGACTCCTGGTAGATCTTCTCGATCGCTCCCATCAGGGCATCCGGCTTCGACGTGTCGAACTCCTCAGCCGAGACACCGGCCTCGGCGAGCACCGCCTTGTTCAGCAGGATCGCCGGCGGCTGGTAGAACTGCGGCACGGCCCACACGCCGTCCTCGTACGTCACATCGTCGACGACGAAGGGATACCAGTGATCGCGCGGCGAGACGTCGTGCGCCTCGAAGCACGCGTCCAACGGCATGATCAGGTCCTGTGCCGCATACGTCGTGACGTAGCGTCGGTCCATCTGCACGACATCGGACACATCGCCGCTCGCGATGCGGGTGGTGAACTTCTGCGCGTCGAACGCCGTGGCGTCGAGGTCGACCTCGACGTCCGAGAGCTGCTCGGCGGCATAGTCCATGCGCGAGGTGCCGACATCATCGGCGTTCTCGAAACCCCAGGCCTTCAGGGTTCCGGTGGCGTCCGCGCCGAAGTCGACCGACTCTGCGGCGCTCTCGCCGCTTCCCCCGCCGCACCCGCTGAGCAGCAGAGCGGATGCCGTCACGGCGGCGGCGGCTCCGAGGATTCGTGTCTTCATGTCGTTCTCCATTCATGTGGGGGCGGATACCCGCCCTGCGGGATCGGGATCAGCCCTTGCGCCCCTGCGTCGCGACGCCCTCGATGAAATACCGCTGGCCGAAGGCGAAGAGCAGCAGCATCGGCAGGGTCACGATGAGCGATGCCACCATCACGTACTGGTAGTCGCCGTGACCACCGGCCGTCGGGCTGTACTTCGTCATCGCGTAGGCGATGCCGAGAGGCGCGGTGAACTCGTCGACGGACCCGGCATTGAGGTAGATCAGCGAAGCCTGCAGGTTGTTCCAGCTGGCCTGGAACTCGAAGAGGAACACGATCACGAACGACGGGATCGAGAGCGGCATCGCGATGCGCCAGAACAGGCCCCAGGCGCTCGCTCCGTCGAGCCGCGCGGCCTCGAACAGCTCTCGGGGAAGTCCGAGGAAGAACTGGCGCTGCAGGAAGATGTAGAAGGCGGAGCCGAACAGGTTCATACCCCACAGCGGAACCCAGGTGCCGAGCATGCCGGTCTGCTTCCAGATGAGGTAGACCGGGATCATCGTCACCGCTCCCGGCAGCATCATCGTCGCCAGCACCAGTCCGAACAGCAGCTTGCGGCCCGGGAATCGGAAGTAGGCGAACCCGAAGGCCACGATCGAGCTCGAGATGGCGACGGTGCCCGCAGCGAGCAGGGCGATGGCGACGCTGTTCCATACCCAGCTCAGCAACGGCAGCTGATTCCACACCTCGATGTAGTTCTCGGGAACGAACGTGCGCGGGAAGAGACTGTTGTCGAACACCTCTCCCCGGGGCTTCAGGCTCGCGGCGATCAACCAGACGAAGGGGTAGAGGAACAGCAGGCCGAAGCCGATCAGAACGGTCCTCAGCAGGATGCGTGCGACCAGGCTCTTCGGTCGAGCGAGGCGTCGACGTCTGCGCGGCTGCCCCGGGGTCGTGACCGAGACCGTGTCGGTGCGGGGTTCCGGTCCGGGAGGCGGGGTGAGCGGGACAGGTCGGATCGTCGTCGACATCAGCGGTCTCCCTCGTAGTAGACGAAGCGGTTGCCGACCTTCACCTGGATGAGCGTGATCAGCATGATGATCACGAACAGCAGCCAGGCCATCGCGGCCGCGAAGCCGAAGTCGAACTGGCGGAAGGCCTGCTGGAACAGGTAGATGGCATAGAACAGCGATGCCTCGGGGGAGGCGTTGCTCTGATCTCGCCAGAACAGCAGATAGGCCTGGTCGAAGATCTGGAAGGCCGCGATCGAGAGGACGATGACGTTGAAGAACATCGCTCCCGAGATCATCGGCAGAGTGATCGAGAAGAACCGGCGGATGGGCCCCGCGCCGTCGAGCGACGCCACCTCGTAGAGTTCGATCGGCACGTTCTTGAGCGCGGCGAGGAAGATGACCATCGTTCCGGCGACCGTCCACAGCGTCATGATGACGATGCTCGGTTTGACCCATGCCGGGTCGACCAGCCACTGCGGCCCCGAGAGGCCGAACACGCGGAGGAACTGGTTGATCGCCCCCGAGTTGCCGTTGAGCAGGAGGAAGAAGACGGCGGCCGTGGCGACGGCGGGGGTCATCTTGGGCAGGTAGTAGAGCACGCGGAAGAAGCCGGCGCCGCGGCCCACCCGGTTGAGCAGCAGTGCGAGGACGAGCGCGAAGATGATCTCGAGAGGCACGGCCATCACGACGTAGAACAGCGTGTTGGCGAGCGAGAGCCCCACCCGAGGGTCGTCGAAGAGCTCGGCGTAGTTGGCGATGCCGATCGGACGCGCCGAGTTGGTGGCGAGGTTGTAGTTGCTGAACGAGATGTAGAGGCTGTACGTCATCGCACCCGCCGTGAAGATCAGGAATCCCAGGATCCATGGCGAGATGAACAGGTATCCGGCCAGGACCTCACGCCTGTTGTACGGATCGCGCTGCCGTCGCTGCGGGTGTGCCGTCTTCATGAGACGAGAAGTTAGACGCGCGGGGAGAAACCGGCCCGGGGCTTGTCACCGACCGGTTGTTGTGCAACTCTCGGACTTCGTAGGTGCCTCCATCGCGCGGGCAGTCCGGTGGCGGTATCGTGAAGAGCACTATGAGTGAGTCATTCGACGATGCGCTGAACGATCTGGAGCGCTCCGGTCGTCAGCTGGACGCGCTCAGTGGTTTCTTCGTCGATCGGTTCCCGGTCACGGGTGCCGCGGTCTCGACCGTAGGGGACGTGCTCGGGAGCGAGACGATCTCCGCGACCGACGACGTGGCGGCACGCCTGGATGAGCTCCAGTTCGACCTCGGCGAAGGCCCGTGCTGGGAGGCCATGCGCACCTCTGCCGCTGTCCTCGAGCCCGACTTCCGGCACCGCGGCGTCTCTCGGTGGCCCGCCTTCGCCTCGGCTGTGGAGGACGACGCGGAGGTCGCGTCGATGTTCGCCTTCCCGCTGTCGGTCGGCGAGATCAAGATGGGGGCGGTCGACCTCTACTCGACAGCACCCGTGGCGCTCACTCCGAGCGAGTGCACGCAGGCGCGCGCCATGGCGGATGTGGTGAGCCGGCATGTGCTGAGGGACGCGCTGTCGGACTTCGCGGACAACGACGCGCAGACGGGCATCTACTCTCGACGAACCGTGCACCAGGCGACCGGCATCGTTCTCGCGCAACTCGACATCGGTCCGGACGACGCGCTGCTCATGCTTCAGGCGCGGGCGTTCTCGACCGGGCAGCGCGTCATGGAGGTCGCGCAGGCGGTAGTCGACGGTACTCTCCGCTTCTCGCGCACGTCAGGCGGCATCGAGGCGGGGTCATGACCGCGCCCACGCGCGAAGCTCGGTTGCTGGAGCTCTTCGCCACGCTCGCGGACACGATGGTCGACGACTACGACGTCGTGGACCTGCTGCAGACACTCGTGGATGCGTGCCAGGAGCTGCTGGACGCGAGTGACGCCGGCATCCTTCTCGCCGACCCCGCGGGTGATCTCGAACTCGTCGCATCCACGAGCGAGGCGACGGAACTCGTCGAGGTGATCCAACTCGGTGCGGAGGCAGGGCCCTGCATCGAGTGCTTCGTGACAGGGACGGCGGTGTCGGTTCCCGACATAGCCGCCGGTTCAGAGAAGTGGCCGGTCTTCCGCCAGGCGGCGTTGGAGAACGGCTTCGCGTCGATCGAGGCGATACCGATGCGGCTGCGGAACACGACGATCGGCACCCTCAACCTGCTCCGATCCGATACCGGGTCGCCGCCCCCTGAAGACCTCTCCGCGGCGCGAGCGTTCGCCGATGTGGCAACGATCGGGATCCTGCACGAGCGCAGCCTCCGAGAGCAGGAATCGCTGTCGTCGCAACTGCAGACCGCACTGAACAGCCGGGTGATGATCGAGCAGGCCAAGGGTGTTGTCTCGTTCACGGCGGGGGTGCCGATCCCCGATGCCTTCACGCTCATGCGCACCTTCGCCCGTGACCGCGGCCTGCGTCTGAGCGAGGTGGCTGAACGCATCGTGCGGCGGGACATCAGGCTTGAATCACCTGAATCCTGAAAGCGCAAGGGGGTCGACCTCGCACACGATCGGGCCTAGCGTGAAATCGCTGCCCCGGACCCGGTAGCGGAAATGCAACCGTCGAGAGTCCCGGGAGTGATCATGAAGTCCCTCATCACCCAGGTCGGCACCTACCTGACGGGTGACGCGACCGCAGACGCGGTGCTGGAGTACTGGAAGGCCTTGGCCGAGGAGCGGCGCTCGGATGTCGTGGAGATCCCCGTCGTCGGCCCCGCGGGCGGTCGGTCGAGTGTGCGGGTGACGCTCGGTGCCATGCTGCCGATCGCGGTGGCGCACGCGGAGTTGTCGCCGCAGATCGAGGACGATGATGGCGCAGCTGAGGGGATCCGGGCCCGTGCTCTGGCGGTTGTGCCGACGGCGACCACGGCGTTCGAGCCTGACGACGTCCGTGAGGTGTTCGACGCCGAATGCGACCCGGGCCCCGTCTGAGCGCCGGCCGCCGACGAGCGAGCTAGTCGCCGTCGGAGGCCCACTCCAGGCGGGACAGAGCCCCGACATCGAGCGAGTACCGCCCGTCGATCTGAATACAGGTCAACAGGGTGTGTCCGCATCCGCGACACAAGAGGATCACGCCGGCCGGATCCAGTTCTGCGACGGCGTCGCCGAGCACGGCCTTGCGATCGCAGCGCGTGCAGGTGGCCCGAGCACCGGTCATGTCCCTGCCGAACACCTCGATCAGGATCCCGCCAGCGGCGTTGCCGTCGACTCTCGTGCGATGGCCGGGGTGGGCAGCGTCCATCAGGCACCTCCGAAACGCTCGGTACGGATGCGGTCGGGCGGATGCCCCGCCGCGACGAGCAGATCGGCGACCGCCTCGACGAAGCCGGTCGGCCCGCAGACGTACACCGAGGGGCGCTGCGCAGCGGGGATGGCCGAGGCCTCGAGCGTCGCGGCATCCCCCTGCCCGCGGGGCGAGCGAAGCCGACCGGTGCCGAGCGGCTGTACGCCCAGTCGACGCTGAAGGCGTCGTCGGCGAGATCGCCCAGTTCGGCCGCGTAGAAAGCATCGTCCGCGGAACGCACCGCGTACAGGAGCCGCATCGGTGCGGAGCTGGCCGAGCGCGCATGCTCCCGGGCCATCGCGAGGAGCGGCACTATCCCTGAACCGCCCGCGATGAGCTGAACGGGCTCGGGCTGGGCAGGGGTCCACACGAAGTAGGCGCCGATCGGACCGCGGACCTCCAGCTCGTCGCCGGGCCGGACGTCCTCGACGAGATACGGAGAGACCTCGCCATCCGGCACCTCGTCGACGGCCAGCTCGAGCACGTCACCCTCTCCGGACGATGCGAGCGAGTACGACCGCACGGCCTGATAGCCGTCCTCAGCGGTCAAACGCACGTCGACGTGCTGTCCGGCGAGATTCCCCGGCCACCCGTCGACCCGGAGGGAGAGCACGCGGCCATGGGGTGTGGCTCGTCGGACCTCGATGACACTGGCGACAAACCACAGCGACGACGAGGTCACCAGTAACGCTCCTCTTTCCACGGATCGCCGTACATGTTGTATCCGTTCTGCTCCCAGAACCCCGGTTCGTCGTTCTCGAGAAGATCCAGGCCGTGGACCCACTTCGCGGATTTCCAGAAGTAGAGGTGGGGGACGAGGAGCCGGGCGGGGCCGCCGTGCTCTGCGGCGAGCGGCTCGCCCTCGAACTCGAATGCGATCCACGCCTTGCCGCCGGTCAGGTCGGCGCGGGGAACATTCGTCGTGTACCCGCCGTAGGAGAAGACCCGGGTGAAGTCGCCGTCTCCGGCATCCTGCAGCAGATGATCGAGCGAGACTCCGCGCCACTGCGTGCCCAGCTTCGACCACCGCGTCACGCAGTGGATGTCGGTGGTGATCGTATCGATCGGGAGCGCCTGCAGCTCATCCCACGACCAGGTGCGGCGAATGCCGTCGAGCCCGACGACCGCGAACTCCCAGGTGTCGGTCGGGACTCGGGGTGTCGGTCCGGCCGAGAGCACCGGGAAGTCCTCGGTGAGGTACTGACCCGGGGGAGCCGGTCATCCGACTCGCGTCGCCGGGCGCCGAAGCCGCGGGAGATCACAGCCATGATCGCCTTCTTTCGTTGGTCCCACTCATTCCACCCGATTGAACGGGCGGACGCCTCCTGCAGGTGTCGAACGCGGCACGCGCGGGTCGCCCCGATTCTAGGACCGTGGGGCGCGGTGTCGCACCATTCGAGGGCGGAGAGCGCCGGACGGCGTCTCCGCCCTCGAGAGGTCAGACGACCTCGGCAGCCGCCTCGACGGTGAACTGGATGACGTCCTGGGGGAGGGCGCGCATCACGAGGTGCGGTGCGTCGAGTTCGATGACGCGACGGAAGTTGCCGCGGGTGTAGCCGAAGCGCTCGACGTCCGGGTTGATGGTGTGGTCGGCAGCGGACACGATGCCGAAGGCAGGCTTGGTCTTCCACGCAGCGACCGGTGCGGCCTCGCTGAACGCAAGGGCTGCGAGGGGGCGCTGTGCGACGGCGAGGACCTCGGAGATGGCGGGGTCGATGCCGGCAGCGAAGACCTGCGGGAAAGCCTCGACCTTGACCGAGACGTCCGTGCCGTCCTCAGCGCCGGGGTTCGGGAACGGAGTGTAGACGAGGTTGGCGGCCAGCTCGGAGTCGGGGAACCCGCCCTACTCCACTCGGATCCGAACGCACGCTGACCGTTCGCGGGATGCGGTTCCGCGTGATCGAGAGCCGGGCGGATGACGCGACCGAGACGATCGTGCTGATCCACGGCATCGGGATGTCTCACCGCTACTTCGCGCGACTGCACCGCGTGCTCGCTCGGTCGGTTCGCGTCGTGTCCCTCGACCTGCCGGGGTTCGGGGGGCTCCCCAAGCCCGGTCACGACATCACGATCGAAGAGATGGCCGACGCCATCCGAGAGCTGGTGGTCGCAGTGAGCAGCCGCCCGGTGGTTCTCGTCGGCCACTCGATGGGAGTCCAGTGGGCCGTCGAGACCGCGGTTCGCCATCCGGCGCGGATCGCCCGAGTGGTCGCGATCGGGCCGGTCGTCGACGACGCGCAGCCTCGGCGCACAGGCGCGTGCGCTGGCTGTCGACACGTTGGGGGAGACCCCGGCCACGAACGTCATCGTCTTCAGCGACTACGTGAGGTGCGGCCCGCGCTGGTATCTGCGACAGGCTGCCCATATGCTGCGTTATCCCACCGAGGATCGGGTGGGGAGTCTCACCGTGCCGCTGCTCGTCCTCCGCGGAGCGAAGGACCCGATCGCCGGTGCCGCGTGGTGCGATCGCCTCGTGTCGAGCGCCCGCGACGCGGACATCGTCGCGATTCCCGGCAGACATCACGTCGTACAGCGATCTGCGCCGGATGCGGTTGCAGACAGCATTCTGGAACCGACACCGGGATGGCGGTCGGGGCGACCGTCGGAGTCGCCGCGCCGATAGTGCTCCTTCGATCAGCGCGATGTCAAGACCGTCTCCGACGAGAGTCGGGATTCGTAGCGTGGCCGCATGAATCGCACTCGATCCTTCACCGAGGTGGCACCCGGCTTCTTCTGCGTATCGGTCGCCGAGGTGAACTGCTACCTGATCAAGACAGGCGATGGACTCACGCTCGTCGACGCAGGACTGCCCGGCAGTCGACGACCGCTGCACGCGCTGCTCGAACACCTGGGCGCCCGCGAGTCGGACATCGACGCGGTCATCCTCACCCACGGGCACTTCGATCACTTAGGAGTCGCCTCGAGCATCCGCGCTCACGGGGCGACGGTGCTCGTGCATTCCGCGGACGCGCGCCTCGCCCGGCATCCGTACAGCTATCGACCTGCGAGTCCGCGGGTGCCGTATCTGCTCTCGCACCCGCGCGGCATCCCCGTGATCGCTCGGATGGCGGCGCACGGGGCGCTCGGCGTGCGCGGCGTGGACGCCCTCGGTCGGATCCACCACGGGCAGCCCGTCGACGCCCCCGGTGCGCCGACCGCGCTCTGGACTCCCGGTCACACGGCAGGGCACTGCGCCGTGTTCTTCGAGGACGAGGGGATCCTGCTCTCGGGCGACGCGCTCGTGACCCTCGATCCCTACACCGGCGAGGCAGGTCCCCAGATCATCGCGCGCGCCGCGACCGCCGACACCGCACGGGCGCTCGCCTCGCTCGACACACTCGCCGAGACGTCGGCTCAGCTCGTGCTGCCCGGACACGGCGTGCCCTGGCGCGACGGGATCGCGGCGGCGGTCGCGGAAGCCGCACGACGCGGCGCCCACTGAAGACGGGCGCCGCGCCATCCGTGCTCAGCGCGATCGACGGGCGCGCTGCACCGCTGCCGCAGTCGCCGCGACGGCGAGGATCCACGGGCCCGCGACGATGATGGGGTCGAGCCAGGCGTGCCGCAGATCGCGGCGTCCGCGTCCGAATCGAGATGCGATCGGGCGGTGGCGCGGTTCGGAGGTCACACCGGTCAGGGTCACGGGATCGTCCGGCCGGGTCGTGAGGAAGGACCTGGCGTGAGCGGTGACGGCATCGATCCGGTCGCCGAGCACGAGCAGCAGCCACCGGGTGTTCTTCGTCTCACTGAACCGGTCGTACGCGAATCGACGGATCACGCCGGAGACCCCGTGCAGCGGCTGGGCGGTGCCGAACACGGGAGGGAGCATCGAATGCTCGATCGACTTCTCCCGCCGGGGGTCTTCGTCCTGACGCTCGGGGAACGTCCACCGAGCCCCCGTGTCCGGAAGGTCATCCCGCTGGTCCCAGGTTCTGCGGTGCTCAGGGTCGAGATCGGCGCCCCATCCGGGGATCCGCTCGCGCAGCTCGTCCGCGGAGGGCGCGAGGCCCGGACGATCGGCCGTGTAAGGCATGATCACTCCTCTCCGACGACCACGAGCGGTTTGACGCAGTCGTCCAGCTTGGCGGAGAACACGTGATAGGCCTCCGCGATGTGCTCCAACGGGAACCGGTGGGTGAGAAGCTCCGACGGGCGCACATGGCCGTCCCTGATGTGTTCGAGCAGCCGTGGCCACTGGCGCTTGACCGGAGCCTGATTCGCGCGGAGGGTGAGCCCCTTGTTCACGACATCGCCCATGCGTACAGCCGAGGTGAGCGGGCCGTAGGCACCGATGACCGAGACGGTGCCGCCCTTGCGCACGGAGTCGATGGCCCAGTTGAGTGCGACGGGTGACCCGCCCTGAAGCTTCAGCTTCGCGCCGGTGACGTGCTGGACGATGCTGCCGTCCGCTTCTGCCCCCACGGCGTCGATCACGACGTCGGCCCCCAGATAGCCCGTCGCCTTCTTCAGCGCGAGCACGATATCTCGCGCCTCGGCGAGATGAATGGTCTCGGCGTGGGCGAACGTGCGCGCCTTCTCGAGTCGGTAGTCGATGTGGTCGACGACGATCACGCGTCCCGCGCCGAGGAACCACGCCGCACGCGCGGCCGCCAGGCCGACTGGACCCGCGCCGAAGACGACGACCGTGTCGAGCGGAGCGATCTCGCCGAGCTGGGCACCGAAGTACCCGGTCGAGAACGCGTCGGTCAGCAGGAGGGCGTCCTCCGAACTCAGCCAGTCGGGGATGACGGACGGGCCCACGTCGGCGAACGGGACGCGCACGAACTCCGCCTGACCGCCGTCGTATCCTCCCGTGCTGTGCGAGTAGCCGTAGATCCCGCCGACCGCGGTCGCGTTCGGATTCACGTTGTGGCAGTTCGAGAAGAGCCCGCGACTGCAGAAGAAGCACGAGCCGCAGTAGATGTTGAAGGGAACCATGACCCGATCGCCGCGCTGCAAGGTCTGGACCGAGGAGCCCACCTCTTCGACGACGCCGACGATCTCATGCCCGAAGGTGTGACCGATGCGCGTGTCCGGCATCATGCCGTGGAACAGGTGCAGGTCGGAACCGCAGATGGCCGCCCTCGTCACCCGGACGATCGCGTCGTTCGGGTGCTGGATGCGTGGCTCCGGTTTCTCTTCGACCCGCACCTTGTACGGGCCGCGGTAGGCCATCGCCTTCATCTCGGTGCCTCCGTCTGTCGGTGCAGTGTGGTCATGGTCGTGCGCTCCTTCGACTCGCTTATCGGGTTATCCGTCGGCTCCCCGCCGGTCGGGTCGGCCCCCAGCGCCGACCCCGACCGGACGTCGTGGCCTCACTCCTTGTTCGTCATGTCCTGAACCGCTCCCGCCACCTTCTCGACGACGTTGGGCAGCTCGGTCGTGCCGTAGAAGCGCGAGTCGGGGTGCGTGGGCGGAGGCATCGGCGCGGTGGTCGTCGGACCCTCGTGATAGCTGAACTCGCCGTGGCCGTCAGGAGAGGGTCCGCTCGCCCAGCTGCCCTCTGCGGCGGCGGGGCCGTCGCTGAAGTTCAAGTACTGGTACGAGACGTCGCGGTGCTCCTTCGACAGCGGGAAGTTGCTCGGGACGGGAAGGGTCTCGGCGCCTTCGGCCTTGAGCTCCTCGACGGCGGCGAGCCACTGGTTCTGGTGCATGGTGTCCCTCGCGAGCAGGAAGCTCAGAAGATCGCGCACTCCGTGATCGTCGGTCATGTGGTACAGCCGGGCGACCTGCACGCGGCCCTGCATCTCGGCGTTCGCGTTGGCGGTGAAGTCGGCGAGCAGATTCCCGCTCGATGTGATGTACGAGCCCTGCCACGGGTTGCCGTTGCTGTCGACGGGTCGCGCTCCGGCGCCCGCGACGATGCCCTGCTGGACGTCGGTGCCTCCGATGATCGCGGCGACCGTCGGGTCGTCCTGGACGGCATCCTCGGTGATTCCGAGCGGCGACTTCTCGAGCAGCTGCGCGATCATGATCGCGAGCATCTCGACGTGACCCATCTCTTCGGCACCGATGCCGAAGACCAGGTCGCGGTACTTGCCGGGGATGTGCATGTTCCACGCCTGGAACTGGTACTGCATGGCGACCGTGATCTCGCCGTACTGGCCGCCCAGGACCTCCTGGAGCTTTCGGGCGTAGACGGCATCCGGGGCTTCGGGGGTGGCGGTGAACTGAAGTTCCTGACGATGGAAGAACATGGCTGCCTTTCTGGTCGGATCGTGATGGGTGCCCATGAGACCGGTTCTCGCTGCGACGGGATAAGGGCTTCACAGACCGCCGGGCGACGAGGATAATCCGCGAACCGGATCCGGAGAACCGAGCGACTCGAGGATTGAGTTCCGCGTTTTCTGCTCATAACCGCGTTGTTCGTGCTAGCTTCACTCGTAAAACAGTTGTTCTAGCCACGGAGTCACATTGCTGAGTAGTTCTGCTGTTTCTACTGATCCCACACAGCCCCCGGAAGCCCCCGCTTCGCCCGAGAAACTCGCACGCGACAACATGCCGCTCGCCACCTTCCTGGCTGTGGAGAAGGCGCGGTCGGCGACGCACGTCGATCTGGACGACCTTCTCTCCGCCGCCCGCCTGGGCCTCGCCCGCGCGGCCATGTCGTATGACGCCGCGCGGGGCATTCCTTTCGGTGCGTTCGCGAGCAGCCAGATCAACTGGGCGATGCTGTCGGAGATGCGTCGCGCCGACCCCGCCGGCGAGCGAGGACGCGACAAGATCGAGCGCGTGAGAGTCGCCGCCGAGACGGTGCTCGCCCGCACCGGCCGAGCCGCGAGCACGGCGGAGCTCGTGCGGGAGTCGGGGCTCACCGCCGAGGTCGTCTCGGAGATGATGAAGCTCGACGAGATGGTGCGCACCGCGATCAGCTTCGAGGAGCACTTCGACGCCGAGACCGGCCGACAGGCGGTCGACCTCACCGACAGCGTCATCCTCCCCGAGCACGCCGTCGAGCAGTCCGAGACGCGAGCGATGATGAACCGAGTGGTCGACGCTCTGCCCACGGCGATGCAGCAGGTCGTGCGCGGCATCTATCTCGAAGACCGCATGGTGAAGGACATCGCCGAAGAGCTCGCCGTCAGTCATGCCTATGTGTCGAAGCTGCGCTCGCGCGGACTCGAACTGATGCGCGAGGCCATGGAGGCCTGGGAGAACGGCACGACGGGTGACCGATCGACCAAGGCCAGGACCGAGTTCTTCGAGGCGCTCTTCGGGCCCGTCCGCGCCGAGATCCGCGACCGGTCGAGCGAGCTCCTCGCCGCCGTGTGAGGCGACCCGTGGAATCTTCCGGATCCGTGGTTACGCCAGCGGCCGATGTCGCGAATATCGGTTGTGCAGGCCCACGGATGGGCCCGCGTCCAGCCCCATAACCACGGAGGAATTCTCATGGGTCTTCAGATCGCAACCAACGTCGGTGCACTCAACGCGTACCGCAACCTCTCTGTCAACCAGAACGACGTCTCGAAGTCGCTCGAGAAGCTCTCGAGCGGTCTGCGCATCAACCGTGCAGCCGATGACGCCGCCGGCCTCGCCATCTCCGAGGGCCTGCGTTCGCAGGTCAACGGTCTGAACGTCGCAGCCCGCAACGCTCAGGACGGCATCTCGGTCATCCAGACCGCAGAAGGCGCGCTCACCGAGGTCCACTCGATCCTGCAGCGTGTCCGCGACCTCGCGGTCCAGGCCGGCAACGACTCGAACAACACCGAGTCGCGCGACGCCATCAAGACCGAGATCGACTCGCTGGGCGAGGAGCTCACCCGCGTCGCCGCCAGCACGAACTTCAACGGGATCAAGCTGCTCGACAGCGCGAACACCCTGACGTTCCAGGTCGGCGCAGGCTCCGAGGCCGCCGAGGACCAGATCGGCGTCACGCTGACCGACTTCTCGGGCCTGGGCGCCACGATCGGCGCTCTGACGGTCGACACCGCGGCCAACGCACTCACCTCGATCGGCGCGATCGATGACGAGATCACCGCCGTCTCGACCGCTCGTGCGGGTCTCGGTGCGGTGCAGAACCGCTTCGAGTCGACGATCAACTCGCTGCAGGTCTCGGCCGAGAACCTCGCCGCAGCGAAGAGCCGCATCGCGGACACCGACATGGCCGCCGAGATGGTCAAGTACACCGCCTCGAACATCCTGCAGCAGGCCGGCACCGCCATGCTCGCTCAGGCGAACCAGTCGGGCCAGGGCGTCCTGCAGCTTCTCCGTTGAGTCGCTGCGCCTGAGGCGCACAGGGCGCCCGGGCGGAGTCACCTCCGCCCGGGCGCCTTCCTGTAGGACACCCTTGACCGCAACGCACGGAAGACGACCGGGATGAAACTCGACGGACTGGTATCAGGGCTCAAGACGGAAGAGCTCATCAAGGCGCTCATGGACGTCTCGGCGATCCCGAAGACGCTCATCACGAACAAGATCACCGACCGCAACTCGGTCATCACCAACCTGCAGTCGCTGAACAAGACGCTGCAGGAGCTCGTCGACAAGGCCAAGACCGCCGCGGGACCCAGCTCTCTGGCATCCTTCACCGCGTCCTCGTCGTCCGAGACGGTCACGATCACCGCCGGCAGCAAGGCGACCGCATTCTCGACCGCCATCGTGGTGGATGCCGTCGCCACAGCGCACTCCGTCGTCACCGCTGCCGCAGGAGGAACAGCGTGGGGCGGCACCTTCACCCTCGTGGGATCCGACGGCGAAGCCGTCGAGGTCACTCCGCTGGGCACCGGTCCGCAGGACCTCGCGAAGGCGATCAACGCGTCGAAGGCCGGTGTGAGCGCGACCGTCGTGCCCGCGGGAACGGATGCCGACGGCAAGCCGCTCTCGCGCATCCAGCTCACCTCCGCCGAGACGGGCGCGGCTGGTGCCTTCACCCTGAACCGCGGAACCGCGGCGGAGGTCACCGCCGGAACCGCGGTCGACCTCGGTGCCGCCCCCGGCGCCGCACTACTCACCCAGGGCGCGGATGCCCGCATCCGCCTCTTCGCCGGCACCGACGCCGAGCAGACCCTGAACAGCGCGAGCAACACCATCACCGTCGGAGAGGGCATCGAGGTCACCGTCACGAAGGCCAGTGCCGACCCCGTCACCGTGACCGTCGCACGCGATGCGAAGAAGCAGAGCTCGACGGCGGAGGCGTTCGTCAAGGAGATCGCCGCGCTGCTGGTGCGCATCGACAACGGCTCGAAGGCGACCATCGGCGAGGTCGGCGAGACCACGACCCTCGGCGTCTTCACCGGCGACAGCACGGTGCGAAACCTCCGCGGCGCGCTGGCGACCGCCGTGCAGCATCCGATCGACGGCATCTCGCCCTCGACGATCGGCATCACCGTCAGCGACAAAGGCGTGCTCTCGTTCGACGCCGAGAAGTTCGCCGCGGCTCTCGCAGAAGACCCGGAGGGCACGCAGGAGCTGTTCTCCGCCGTCTCGGGGCGGGTGCAGGACGTGACCACCCAGTACTCCGACAAGTACGACGGCCTTCTGACCAAGCGCATCACCGGCCAGGAGGACGAGGTCAAGACGCTCAAGACCCAGGTCGAGCGCTGGGACATCCGGCTCGAACAGCGCCGCGCCACCCTCGAACGCACGTACGCGCAGCTCGAGGTGCAGCTCTCGAAGCTGCAGTCGCAATCGTCGTGGCTGACCAGCCAGCTCGCCGGACTCACCCCGTCGGATTCCTGACCTCGTCCTCGTGACATCGCATCGCATCGGAGCACGTACTCATGGCACTCACCTCACTCGACCGGGCCAAGCAGCAGTATCTGGAGCAGCAGGTGGCCTCCGCCACGCCTGAGCGCCTTCTCGTGTTGCTCTACGACCGCCTCCTGGTCGACATCGAGCGCGCGGACGCCTGCCAGGAAGCGGGGGATTGGGCGGCTGCGGGGAACCACCTCGTGCACGCGCAGCAGATCGTCGCCGAGCTCAACGGCTCGCTCACCGATGAGTGGGATGGCTCCGCAGAGCTGCACGGCGTGTACACCTACCTCACGGGACGCCTGATCTCCGCCAACATCGCTCGAGACCGCGCGGCCACCGCGGAATGCCGAGCTCTCGTCGTGCCGCTCCGCGAAGCGTGGCATGCGGCGGCTGCCGCGGTCTCGTCGACCGCGCAGACCCCCATCACGGCCCTGGCCTGAGCGACCGTGCCCGATACTCTCTCGGCCTGGCTGACGGTGCTCGACCAGTTCGAGCGCGCCCTCGACGCCGCCGACGAGCACCTCGACGAGCAGTCCTTCGAGGCGCCGGACGGACCCGTCCCCGAGGAGCTGCGCGAGCGTGCCGAAGCCGTGCTCGCGCGGCAGCAGCTCATGATCGGCGGACTCGTCACATCGCGCTCCAATGTGGCTCGCGAGATCGCCGCACTGCGGCGCGTGCCGACCTCCACCCAGAATGTGCCGGCATACCTCGACGTCGAGGGTTGAGCACAGCGGTTACATGGATGCCCGGGTGTCGCGATAGTCGGCACAGAGCACGGATCGCTCGACGATTGGCCAGGGATCGGCCTCTCCACCAACATCCCGGAGTGCCCCCGTGCTCGAATCCGTCACGTCCTCTGCGCTCATCAGCGCGCTCGACGGGCTGGCCCTGCGCCAACGCTCGATCGCCGAGAACATCGCCAACGTCAACACGCCGGGCTACCAGGCCCAGCGCGTGCGGTTCGAGGATGAACTCCGTTCTGCTGTCCAGGGCGGCTCCGGAAGCGTCGCCGCGACGGTCGAGCGCTCGCTCGAGCCGACCAGGCTGAACGGCAACAACGTCAACCTCGACACCGAGACGCTCTCGAACATCGACACCGTGCTGCGTTTCCAGTTCGCGAGTCAGGCGATCGGCGGTCAGGCGGCCTCGATCACCAAGGCGATCGGGCAGGCCTCCGCATGACCTTCGACGCGATCGGCATCGCCGGCACCGGCCTGACCGCGCACCGCAAGTGGCTCGACGCGCTCAGCGACAACATCGCCAACGTGAACACCGCGACACCCGCAGGGCAGGAGGCGTTCCGGGAGAAGTTCGTGACCGTGCAGGCCGGCACCGACAGCCCCGGCGTGTACGTCGCCGGCGTCGTCGAATCCGAGGCCGACGCGAAGCTCGTGTACGACCCCGAGCACCCCTATGCGAACGAGGACGGCTACGTGCAGTACCCGAACGTCGAGCTCGGCGACCAGATGAGCATGCTGATCCTCGCTCAGCGCGGATACGAGGCGAACGCCGCTGTCGTCGACCGGGCGAAGACGACCTACGAGGCAGCGCTGCAGATCGGCCGCAACTGATGTCGGGCATCGAGGCCATCGGCGCCTCCGGTGTCGCGCCGCTCTCGACGCTCAGCTTCGAGACGGGCCCGGACGCGACCAGTGCTCCTGCCTCCGGCAACGCCTTCGCCACGACGCTCTCGGGGGCGATGGAGAACCTGCAGCAGCTGCAGTCGACGTCGAACGAGCTCGCGGTGCAGGCGGTCACGGGAGACCTGCAGGACATCCATCAGGCGATGATCGCGTCGACGCGCGCCTCGGTGACGCTCGACCTGGTGGTGGCCGTGCGTGACCGCAGCGTCTCGGCGTTCAACGAGATCATGAGGATGCAGGCCTGACGATGCCCAAGATGCTCACGACCTACTACGACCGCGCCAAGCAGGTCGTCTCAGGATTCTCCCTCGCACAGCGCACGATCGCCATCATCGGTGTCGCGCTGCTCGTGATGGGCGCCATCGCCCTCGGCGCGTGGCTCACCAAGCCGCAGATGAGCCCGCTCTTCACCGGCCTGAGCGCCGGCGACGCGTCGGCCGTCGTCGAGCAGCTGAAGTCGGCAGGCGTGAGCTACGAGCTCGCCGAGGGAGGCGCGACGATCCTCGTGCCCGACGACCAGGTCTATCCGCAGCGTCTCGCGGCGGCATCCGCCGGGCTGCCCGGCGACACCAGCGAGGGCTACACCCTGCTCGATGAGATGGGTGTGACGGCGAGTGAATTCCAGCAGTCGGTGACCTACAAGCGTGCCATCGAGGGCGAGCTGGCCAGCACGATCGGCGCGATGGAGGGCATCTCGACGGCGTCGGTGCAGTTGGCGATCCCGGAGGAGAGCGTCTTCGTCTCGGAGCAGCAGAGCCCGACCGCATCCGTGTTCGTGAAGACCCGCAACGGCTCGGGGCTCAGCGACGAGAAGATCGAGGCGATCGTGCACCTCACGAGCGCCGCCGTGCCGGGGATGACGCCGGAGGACGTCGCGGTGACCGATCAGGACGGCCGCGTGCTCTCGGCGGTCGGCACCGGGCTCACCGGGAACTCCTCGAAGCAGGCGACGGAGCATGAGGCCAAGGTCGCGGCATCCGTCAGCAAGATGCTCGAGACGATCGTCGGGCCCGGCAACGCGACGGTGACGGTATCGGCCGATGTCGCGAACTCCACATCCGAGCGCATGGACGAGACGTACTCGGCCCCCGAGGGCGAGCTGAGCGCATCGGAGCAGACCAAGACCGAGACGTACAACGGCGGCGAGGGCGGAGGTGCCGGCGTGCTCGGCCCCGACAACATCGCGGTTCCCAACAACGCCGAGGGGACCGGCGCCTATGAGTTCGAGGAGACCTCTCGCAACAACGCCGTCAACAAGTCGACGGAGAAGACCATCACCCCCGCCGGAGAGGTGACGCGGCAGACCGTCAGCATCGCGCTCAACCGAGGGACGGTCACCGGAGTGACGGCGAACCAGATCGAATCGCTCGTGGCATCTGCGGCAGGGATCGATGTCGAGCGCGGCGACGAGATCGCCGTCGAGTTCGTCGAGTTCAACCAGGCGGGTGCGACGGCGGCGCAGACAGCGCTGCAGGCGGCGGAGGCCGAGCGCGACGCGCAGTTCCAGCAGGAGCTGCTGCGCTCTGCGATCATCGGCGGCGCGATCCTGCTCGCGGCGATCATCCTGATCGTCTTCCTCGTCGTGCGCCGCAAGATGAAGCGTCGGGTGATGTACACCGAAGACGGACCGATCGAGTACTTCGCGACGGTGACCGAGAGCGAGGAGCAGAAGCTCCGCTCGCTCAGAGGGCTGAAGGAGGCCGAGGCGATCATCGCCCCGGCGCCGACCAAGCTGCTGCCGTCCGCGTCGGCCGATCTCGACGACGAGCCCGAGCCCGACAAGGTGCTGGTCGAGCGCCGTCGCCGGGAGATCGACGACCTCGCCAAGCGCGAACCCGACACGATCGCCAGCGCACTGGCCGACCTGATGGATGAGGCGACGGTATGAGCGCGCTGACCGAGCTGCTGGACGCGCAGGCCGACACGGTCGAGGTGTCGGCCGTCGAGGCGCCGGTGCCCGTGGCTGCGCCGGAGATGAGCGGACTGCGCAAGGCCGCGATCGTGCTGATGAACATGGATCGCGCCGCCAGCGCCGAAGTGCTCCGCCACCTCGGCGAGGAGCGGTCCGAGATGCTCGCGGCCGAGCTGACACAGCTCGGGGGAGTGGACGTGGCCTCGACGGCCCGTGCTCTCGGCGAGTTCCGGCGCATCGCCACCGGCGGCTCGGTGCCGTCGCGGGGCGGACAGGAGCTCGCCACCGGACTGCTCGAGACGGCATTCGGCCGCGAGAAGGCGGTCGGGATGGTCGGCCGAGTCATGTCGCAGGGGTCGGTCTCGTTCGACTTCCTCAATGCGGCGGACCCGGCCCAGCTCGCCACGATCATCGAGGGTGAGCTTCCGACCACCGTCGCCGTCGTACTGGCCAATCTCAGAGCCGATCGTGCGGCGGCGGTTCTCGCCGCCCTGCAGGATCCCCTGCGCACGGACGTCGCTCAGGCGATCGCGACGATGGGCACCGCCACGCAGGAGGCGATCTCGATCGTGGCCGACTCGCTGCGCTCGCGCACCGGCGTCTTCGCGATGCGCGACAACCACGAGTCCATCGGAGGCGTGCAGCCTCTCGTCGAGATCATCAACCGCTCGGACACCGCGCTCGAGAAGTCGCTCCTCGCAAGCCTCGAAGGCCGTGATCTCGCCCTGGCCGAGGACATCCGCAGCCGCATGGTCACGTTCGCCGACATCGCGCGCCTCGAGGATCGCGACGTCCAGCGGGTGATGCGCGGTATCGACCTGCGCATGCTCGCCCTCGCGCTGAAGGGCGCGGACGACCAGATCACCGACAAGGTGAAGAGCAACATGACGGAGCGCAACCAGGAGAACCTCGCTGAGGAGACCCGAGTCCTCGGTCCCGTGCGCATGCGTCAGGTCGATGAGGCCAGAGCCGAGATCGTGCGCATCATCCGCGACCTGGAAGCCGCGGAGGAGATCACGATCTCGCGCGAAGACGAGGATGAGCTCATCGAGTGATCCCTCTGACGGCAGGTGAGTCGGCCGATCCGGTTACGGACGCAGCCGGGTGTCGCGATAGTGGGTCTGGAGCACGGATCGCTCGACCTACGGGCCACGGACAGGCCTCGCCCTTCGATTCCGAGGTGTCCGCCGTGCTCGATTCCGCCTTCACGCCACTGGTCGTGCCGCGCGTCGGCGAGACGCCCATGGACCTCCGCGGCGAGGCCGACAGGGCCCGCACCCGTGGCTATGCCGACGGCTTCGCCGAGGGTCGCAGGCTCGCCCTCGACGAGGGAGAGGTGCAGCACGCCGCGCAGCAGCAGCGGATGCACGAACTCCAGGAGCTGTACCTGCATGAGCGCGGCTCGGGTCTGCGCGCGTTGGAGAGCGCGCACGCGGCCCTCGACCGCCGCATCGACGAGCTGAGCATGCTCGCCGCCGATCGCATCGAAGAGCTCGCGGTCGCCCTCGCCACCACGATCCTCGGAGCAGAGCTGTCGGATCCGGCACGTTCGGCGGCGCATGCGCTGCGCCGGGCGCTCACGGAGATGCCGGCGGAGCGCTGGACAGGGGTCGCCTTCAGCGAGCAGGACGTCGCAGTCCTGCAGGACGAGATGTCGTCGATCGACGCGTTGCGCGGCATCCGGATCTCCGCCTCTCCGGCCGTGGACAACGGCGGCGCCATCGTCGAGATCGAGAACGGGGCCGTCGACACGCGCATCACGTCGGCGCTCGCCCGCGCGGCCGCAGCACTCGACGGCGACGAACAGGATGCCGAGGTGATCGTGTGATCACCGCGACGCGGTCGTGGAACCGTGCGCTCCTGGCAGCGCGCCCGGAGCGCTCAGGAACCGTGAAAGCCGTGCGAGGGCTCGGCGTCGAGGTGCTGGGCATCGACGGCGCGGTGGGCGACCGCATCCGCATCGACGCGACCGACGGCCGTGTGGTGGATGCCGAGATCGTCGCCGTCGACGGAGCCGCCGCCCGCTGCATGCCGCTGGGCAGGCTCGACGGGATCACCGCCCGCGCCCGCGTCCGGCACGGGGGAGCGCCGCTGCAGGTGCCGACCGGACGAGCGCTGCTCGGACGCGTGCTCGACGGACTCGGGCGACCGATCGACGGCAAGGGGCCGCTCGACCGGGGTGTCGCTCCCGTCTCGCTCGACCACGATGCGCCGAGCGTCATGGATCGCCAGCGCATCGATCGTCAGCTCGGCCTCGGCGTCCGCGTGCTCGACACGATGACGCCGGTGGGCTCGGGGCAGCGTCTCGGGCTCTTCGCCGGCTCCGGCGTCGGCAAGTCGTCGCTGATGTCGATGATCGCCCGTGGCTCCACTGCCGATGTGAACGTCATCGCCCTCGTCGGGGAGCGCGGTCGTGAGGTGCGCGAGTTCCTCGAGGACGACCTGGGCCCCGAGGGTCTGGCACGGTCGGTCGTGGTCGTCGCGACCTCGGATCAGCCCGCGATGGCGCGCCTGCGCTCGGCATTCGTCGCGACCAGGATCGCCGAGGCGTTCCGCGACGACGGCCTCGACGTGGTGCTGATGATGGACTCCCTCACGCGCGTCGCCATGGCTCAGCGCGAGATCGGGCTCAGCGCCGGCGAACCGCCCGCCACCCGCGGGTATCCGCCGTCGACGTTCTCGGTGCTGGCCCGCCTGCTCGAGCGCGCAGGAACCGGACCCGTCGGATCGATCACCGGCCTGTACACGGTGCTCGTCGACGGCGACGACCACAACGAGCCGATCGCGGACGCCGCGAGAGGAATCCTCGACGGCCATGTGGTGCTCGACCGCGCGCTGGCGATCCGCGGACACTTCCCCGCGATCGACGTGCTCGGCTCGGTGTCTCGCGTCGTGTCGAAGATCACCACTCCTGAGCAGCGTCAGGACGCGGTGATGCTGCGCAGCGTCCTGGCGGCTCGTCGCAGCGCGAACGACCTCATCGAGATCGGCGCCTACCGCCAGGGAGCGAACCCGATGGTCGACGCCGCCCTCGCGCACGAAGGCGCGATCTCGCGCTTCCTCACCCAGCGGATGGACGATCTTGCGGCATCCGACGACTCCTGGCAGCGGCTCGCCGCCCTCACCACCGACTTCGGAGGACTCACCCCATGACCTTCCCACTGGCTGGCCTGCTGCGCGTGCGCGGCGCCCAGGAGCGTGTCGCCGCCGAGCAGCTGTCGCGTGCGAGCGCGGAACGGGCGCAGGCCGAGCTCGACGAGCAGACCGCGATCTCGAGCCTCGCCGACATCAGCGCGCAGATCGACGATCCACGAGCGCTGATGGCCATGGCCGCCGCTCGCGCCGCGGGACGCAGCACGCTCAGCGATCTGCAGGCGCTCGTCGAGATGAGGCGCGGCACGGAGTCGGAGGCGAAGTCGGCCCACGTCGAAGCGCGGCGCGACCTGAAGGGACTCGAGCGGCTCGAGAGCACCCACCGCGTGGAGGCGACCAAGGCCGAGCTCGCCGCGGAGCAGTCGGCGCTCGATGAGATCGCTGTGGTCCGCACCGCGCGACGTGAGGGGAGTGCCGCATGACCGGGCTCGCGGCGGTGATCGCCCGCGTCGACGCGATCGAGACGCAGATCGTGTCGCTGGATCCGGCAGGACGCGCGGCGGCGGCGTCGGCTGCAGCGACCGCGACCGCGGCGACCGCCGAGACATCGGCGGCGAGCGCGACGACGTTCGCTGGAGTCCTCGAAGCGGCGAAGGCGGCCTCGACCCCGGAAGCACCCGCTGCCGGCCAGACCCCCCAGCCTGTGGCGGCGGCAGCCGGCACGGGAGCGGGCGGCGACGCGAGCGCTGAGGTCATCTCGGCGCTGCAGACGCTGTTCTCGGCCAATGCCACCGGCGCAGACGGCTCGACGGCGTCGATGCAGAAGATCATCGAGATGCTCCGATGACCGCCGTGGGGCTGCTCGCGACGGTGGCGGGTTCAGGAACCGGCGAAACGGAGACAGGTGGACGATCTTCGGCCGTTTCGGGCTCTCTGTTCGGCGACGCGCTGATCGCCGCTGGCCGGGTGCTCGACGGTGCGACGGATCAGGACGCAGCGACGCTCACGCCGGACGGACAGGACGCGCCGACTGCCGAGGAATCTGCGGCATCCGACGACGCGAGCGGGGCAGAGGCGCCGATCGCGACCATGATGCACCTCACCGCGCAGTTCGCTCCGGCCGTGGCTGCGGCGGCCCCTGCATCCACGTCGACGCCTGCGCAGAGGACGCCGGATGCGACGACGCTCGATGGGACGACGCTCGTGCAGACGGCGCCGGAGGCGTCGGAGGCAGCGGGGAGCGCCCGCAGCGCTCTCCCCGCTCCCGCCGCAGCGTCGGACGAGGCGCGCCCTGCCGAGCTCCCCGAAGGCTCGGCCGCGGCAGCCGTCGAGACGGGCGCGACGGTGACCTCCCCGCCTGTCGCCGTGTCGGCGGCGGAACGGACTCCTGCGCCCGAGATCTCATCGGCATCGGCGTCGGCATCGGCGTCGGCGTCGGCATCGGAGAGCGGCGCTGACGGGGCGCCTCCTGTGGCCGGCGCCCGAGTACGCCCGGAGACCCTGTCGAGCGACGCTCCCCGTGACGCTCCGGTGACGGGTGAGCAGGACCCGGCGGAGGGGGACGCCGACCCGGCGACATCCTCCGCTGCCGCTGCGGCTCCGCGGTCCGAGTCCCCGCGGAGTGCGGTGTCGTCGACTCCGATCCCGACCACCATCGGCGTCTCCGCTGCGTCAATGATGGGCGGCCAGGCAGAGCCGCTGCCGGCGAGCGACTCCGTCGATCCACTGCCGGGTCCGCAGCCCGGGTCGCCTTCTATGACTCTCGCTCCGGTCGCATCTCCGGCCGCGGCGACGGCCATGCCCGTGTCCTCGCCCGAAGCGGCCGCGTCGACCAACCGGGCCGTCGCCGCGCAGGTCGCACCCGTGGTGGTGAGCATCGCGCAGCGCCCGATGGGCACCCATCAGCTCACGATGACGGTGAACCCGGACAGCCTCGGCCCCGTCACCGTGCGCGCGCACATCAGCGCAGCGGGCGAGGTGCAGGTCGAGGTCAGCGGCGCCACCGATGCAGGGCGCGACGCGCTGCGGACCATGCTCGTCGACCTTCGCCGTGATCTCGCCGCGGTGATGCCGCACGCGACTCTCAACGTCTCCCACGGGGCATCGGCGGACACCGCCGGAGACCGCGGCCAGCAGGGAGCGGGCGATGCGTCACCGGAGCAGGGCTCCGGTGATCGCGACGCGCAGCGCGGACGCTCCGACCAGCGCCGCGGGGCCGAGCAGAGCCCCGATCTTTCCCGCATCATCCCGACGACGTCCTCTGCCGCATCCGGTGCAGGGCTCGACATCTTCGCCTGAGAGGACGACCGAATGACTGTCGACGCAGTGACCGCACCGAGCTCCATCCACACGGGAGGAACGACCGATCCCGCAGCCCGCAAGCAGGTGCTCGACGGCGAGGTGTTCCTCAAGCTGCTGGTGACGCAGCTGACCCATCAGGACCCCTCGAGCCCGATGGACACGAACGAGATGATCTCGCAGACGACCCAGCTCGCGATGATGGAGCAGCTCACCACGCTCGCCGACAACGGCGCCGAGGCCTTCGCCCTGAACATGCGTCAGGCGGCGAGCGCCCTGATCGGACAGGAAGCGAGCTACAAGGACGCCGACGGCAAGACCGTCTCGGGCATCGTGACCAAGGTCTCGTTCGACGGACCGATCCCGCAGGTGACCATCGGCGACAAGACGGTCGCGCTCGACGTCATCACCGGAGTCGCGACCGCGCAGACCACCCCCGCACCGACCACCCCCGCACCGACCACCCCCGCTGCGCCCACCCCCGCCGCAGTCTGACCCCGTCTCACCCAGGAAGAGAGAAACCCCATGCTTCGCTCGCTCTACTCCGGAATCTCCGGTCTCCGCTCGCACCAGACCATGCTCGACGTCACGGGCAACAACATCGCCAACGTCAACACGGCAGGGTTCAAGGGCTCGTCCGTGCTGTTCCAGGACTCGCTGTCCCAGCTCATCGGCAACCCGGGCATCCCCGACGACGAGGTCGGTGGTCGCAACCCCGCCCAGGTCGGTCTGGGCGTGCAGGTCGCCGGCGTGCGCACCAACTTCGCTCAGGGCTCGGCCCAGGCGACGGGCCGCGGTGGCGACCTGATGATCTCGGGCGACGGCTTCTTCGCCGTCCGAGCCGGCGGAGAGACCCTCTACACGCGGGCGGGCGGCTTCTCGTTCGACCCCACCGGCAAGATGGTGACCGCCGACGGCTCGATCGTGCAGGGCTGGTCGGCGCAGGACGGCGTGGTGAACACGGGGCAGGCGACGGGCAACATCGTGCTGCCGCTCGAGGCGGTGTCACCTGCGAAGGCGACGACCTCGGCGACGGTCACCGGCAACCTGCCCTCGACCGCCGCGGTGGGTGACGAGCTGGTGCGCGACGTGACCGTCTACGACGCCCAGGGCACGCCGTCGACCCTCAGCCTGACCTTCACGAAGACGGCGACCGGATGGGACGTGACCGAGCCGACCAGCGGCGCAACGGGGGCGCTGACCTTCACCGACGGCAAGCAGGCCGGCGCAGGCCTCACGCTCGCAGCCGGCGCCGTGAGCGTCGACCTGGGTGCGGTCACGGGCTACGCGAACATGTCGACGGTCGCCGTGACGGAGCAGGACGGATCGGCTGCCGGCACGTTGAAGTCCTACAGCATCACCGGCGACGGATCCATCGTCGGCACGTTCAGCAACGGTGCGACGCAGACGCTGGGCAAGATCGCCATGGCGACGTTCGCGAACCCCGAGGGGCTGGAGAAGGCGGGCGGCACGGCCTACCGCGCATCCGTGAACTCCGGAGCTGTGCGCATCGGGGAGCCGGGCCAGGCCGGCTTCGGCAACCTCGTCTCGGGTGCGCTGGAGATGAGCAACGTCGACCTCTCGCAGGAGTTCACCAACCTCATCGTCGCCCAGCGCGGGTTCCAGGCGAACGCGCGCATCATCACCACGAGCGACGAGGTCCTGCAGGAGCTCACACAGCTCAAGCGCTGATCGCCTGCGCCGACTCGGTCGGACACGCGCGACGAGGCCCGTCCCTGGTTACCGGGGGCGGGCCTCGTCGCGATAGTCGGAGCAGACTTCCCCCTCTCATCCGAAGCCCGGAGAACCCCCGATGATCATCGTCACCCGCCTCGACCGCACCCGGTTCGCGGTGAACCCCGACCTGATCGAACGCATCCACGCCTCGCCGGACACCACTCTGCACATGGTCGACGGTCATGTGTACGTGGTCGAGGAGGATCTCGACGCCCTGATCGATCTGATCGTCGCCTACCGGGCGCGCGTGCTCGGCGCAGCCCAGGCGCTGACCTCGCAGACGGGGGCATGACGGTGGATCCCGCATTCATCATCGGGGTGGTCCTGGCGTTCGGCGCGCTGGTGGCGATGATCACGATGGAGGGGGCGAGCTTCGAGGCTCTGCTCATTCCGGCGCCGATGATCCTCGTGCTCGGCTCGACGATCGGCGTCGGCATCGCCAGCCACACCCTCCGCGACACGATCCTCGCTGTGAAGAGCCTCGGGCGCATGGTCAGGGGCCCGAAGATGACGCCGGAGGCGGTCATCCCCTTCCTCGTGGGGTATGCCGAGAAGGCCAGGGGCGAAGGTCTGCTGGCACTGGAGCAGGAGCTCGACTCGGCACCCGATGCATTCACCCGACAGGCGCTGCAGGCTCTCGCCGACGGAACGGATGCCGAGGATCTGCGCACGGTCATGGACGACGAGATCGCCGCGACATCGTCGCGCAACCGCGTGGCGTCGAAGTTCTTCGGCTCGCTGGGCGGATATGCGCCCACGATCGGGATCGTCGGCACCGTCGTCTCGCTGACGCACGTGCTCGAGAAGCTCGACGAACCCGACCACCTCGGGCCGATGATCGCCGCGGCCTTCGTCGCCACGCTCTGGGGTCTGCTCTCGGCCAACTTCATCTGGAACCCGATCGCCGGTCGCCTCGGACGGATCGGAGCCGTCGAGCTCGAGCGGATGACCCTGGTCTCGGAGGGCATGCTCGCCATCCAGGCCGGAAGCGCTCCGCACCTGCTCCAGGAGCGCCTCGAGGCGCTGTCGACCGTGAAGCCCAAGGCCGCCAAGAAGAAGCGCGAGCCCGAACGGGCAGAGGGCGTGCAATGAGCACAGCCCGTCGAGCTCGCGGTCGCGGGCATGAGGATGACTCGCACGATGAGCCGGACGAGCGCTGGGCCGTCTCGTACGCGGACATGGTCACGGTTCTGATGTGCCTGTTCATCGTGCTCTTCGCCGTGTCGAACGTCGACAAGACGAAGTTCGAACTGCTCGCGAACAGCCTCGCCACGGGTTTCGGGCAGGAGAGCACCGAGGGCGGTGCCGACACGGCCGAGGGCGTGATCGTGCCGCCTGAACTGCAGGACGATGACGGGGTGGTCGACCTCGCGGCGCGGGCCGAGATCGAGTTCGAGTCGCTCGAAGGACTGCGCGATCGCATGAGCACCTCGCTGGCGGCACAGGGCCTGCAGGACACGGTGCAGTTCGTCATCGACGACCGAGGGCTCCAGGTGGGGCTGGTCGGCGCAGAGACGTTCTTCGCCGACAACAGCACCGACCTCTCGGCGAAGGCGGACGCCGTGCTCGACACGATCGGAGACGTGCTCGTCACGGTCGACAACCAGGTGAGTGTCGAGGGGCACGCCGACCACCGCGTCTCCGCCGCACCCTTCGCCACCAACTGGGAGCTCTCCGGCGGGCGCGCGACCCAGGTGGCGCGGTTCCTCGTCGAGCACGAAGGCGTCGGAGGACCCCGTGTGAAGGCGACGGCGTTCTCGGACACCCGACCCATCGTGCCGGGCGACACCCCTCAGGCGCTGGCCAGCAACAGACGCGTCGACATCATCGTCGAATCGAACGAAGAAGAGCAGGTGAGAGCGCTGATACCCGCTCTTGCGGCTGCTGCGAACAATTGAGCTCACGTGAACACCACCGTCGAGGAGACCGTCATGACCGCATCCGCCGTGCTCGATGACCCCGCCCTGCGCCATCCGGCATACGATTTCGGACGCCCCGCCCAGCTCGGACGCGAGAGCACCCGCCATCTCGAAGCGGCCTTCGAGTCGTTCGCCCGGCTGTGGTCGTCCCAGCTCACGGCGAAGATCCGCGTGCGCGCCCACCTCGCACTCGAGACCGTCGAGCTCGTGTCCTACGAGGAGTACGCCGACACCCTGCCCGGCACGACGGCCATGGTCGCCGGCTCGTTCGCCGACCGCGACGAGCCGTGCGTCGTGCAGTTCGGCCTCGACAGCGCCCTGCTGTGGGTGGTGCAGATGATGGGCGGCAGGAGCACATCGCTTCCCGAAGCCCGCACATTCACGCCGATCGAGCTCGCCCTCGTCCGCAACCTGATGGAGGGCACCTTCGAGCACCTCCACGCCAGCCTCGGCGCCCTGCTCCCTGGTGCACCGCGCTTCACCGCGGTGCACTACAACCCCCAGTACATGCAGGTCATCTCCGCGACGGCGGCCGTGATCGTCGCCCGATACACCATGCGTCTCGGCGATTCCGAGTCGACCGCGACGGTGATGCTGCCGGCGACCGCGGTCGTCGACCGCCTCGCGGCCACGGGATCGGACGCGGCATCGGCGCATTCGACGGATCAGACCCTGGAGCAGGTGCGCAGCACGCCGTTGGAGCTGACGCTGCGCCTCGCGCCGATCACGATCGGCACCGGAGAGATCCTCGATCTCGCACCGGGCGACCTGCTGCGCCTGCCTCACCCCGAGACCCGGCCGTACGAGCTCATGGCCGGGCAGACCCGGATAGCTCTCGCGACACCGGGCAGCAGAGGCTCGCGCCTCACCTGCAAGATCACGACCACCCATGAGGAGACCCACTGATGAGCACCTTCCACGAGACCGCCATCGCCGCGGCGATCGCCGGCAAGCTGCCGTTCGGCTACCCCGTGATCCCCGCACCGTCGACCGACCCCGGCGCGTCGGGCGACGCGGTGGTCGTCACCTTCACGGGCAGCCCCGGGGCCCGCATCGCGATCCAGGTCGTCGACCCGTCGCAGCTCGAGGACGGCTCCAAGAACGCTCAGCTGGCCGATCGCCTGCACCCGATCTTCGAGGCGGCCGCCGCCGTGCTCGGCAGCGGCTCGCTCGGCGACGGAGCCGTGGTCGACGCCGCCGAGGTCTTCACCGACTCGGGGACCCAGGTGTTCGACATGGTCGACGCCGACGGCAGCGTCGTGGCGCGCGCATCCGTGCGCATCGACGGAGCCAGGGCGGCATCCGCGTCGGGTCCGCAGCGGCTCAACCGCATCGCGGGCGTCGAGATGGAGCTCGTGGTCGAGATCGGGCGCACGCGGATGCCGGTGCGCGACGTGCTCTCGCTCGAGCCGGGCCGTGTGGTCGAGCTCGACCGCGCCGCCGGGTCTCCCGCCGACATCAAGCTCAACGGCCGACTGATCGGGCACGGCACGGTCGTCGTCGCCGAGGGCGACTTCGCGATCCGCGTCGAGCGCATCCTCGACAGCGCCGAGACGGTCTGAGCGTGGACGACATCCTCGTCGCGCTCCGTGCGATCGTCGCGCTGGGAGCGGTGCTCGGGCTGCTGCTCTTCCTGAGCCGCCGCCTGCAGAAGTCGCAGGCGAAGGGCGTGAGTCCGCTGGCAGGGCTGATGCCGAAGAAGCTCGCCAAGCTGACCGAGCTCGTGCCGACGCGGCCCGCCGCGGCGCCGCGTGCGCGCCCGGAGAAGATCACCGTGGTGGCGAGGTCGGGCATCGGCGGCAAGGCACAGCTCGTCGTGGCGGAGTTCGGCGGCATCCGCTACGTGCTCGGCGTGACGGAGCACGGGATCAACGTCGTCGACACCCAGGAGGCTCCTCCTCTCGAGCAGGAGGAGGTCGTCTCCTCGGACGTACGATCCGCCTCCGTCGAGATGCCCGACGACATCGTCGACCGCGCGCTGCGCTCGGTCGCCTGACCCGCGGTCAGCGCATCGGTCGACGCGGTTACGTGCACCTCGTGATGTCGCGATAGTCGACTGCGAGCACGGATCGCTCGACCCCCTGGCTACGGATCGGCCACGCCACCCATCTTCGGAGTGCCGCCGTGCCCGCATCCGCCGCAGTCGCCGCGCCGCCGTCTGCGCGCGCACCGCGACTGCCTCGCCGCGTGTGGGTGCTGCTCGCCGCGGTGCTCGTCGTGGTGACCGCACTCGTGCTGCTGCAGGCCACAGGGGCGCACGCAGCGGCGATGCACGTCCCGACTCAGGTCGGTGACGGCGAGGGCGACGGCGTCACGATCAACGGCATCAACGGGGCGCCGTCCGACAGCATCATGACGTTGCTGGGCATCACCGTGCTCAGCGTCGCTCCGGCGCTGCTGCTGATGATGTCGAGCTTCACCAAGATCTTCGTCGTGCTGGCCCTCACCCGGAACGCGCTCTCGCTGCCGTCGATCCCGCCGAACCAGGTGCTGGCCGGTCTCAGCCTGTTCCTGACGCTGTTCATCATGTGGCCGGTGCTCACCGACATCAACACCGTCGCCGTCGCGCCGTTCACCGACGGCCAGATCGACTTCGGCAGGGCGTTCGAGCTCGCCCAGGAGCCCCTGCGGCAGTGGATGCTCTCGTACACGCGCGAAGAGGACATCGCGCTGATGCATCGCGCAGCGCAGATGGAGAACCCCACCGACGCCGCGAGCATCCCGCTGCAGACGCTCGTCCCGGCCTTCATGATCAGCGAACTGCGCGCGGCGTTCCTGATCGGGTTCATCATCTTCGTGCCGTTCCTCGTCATCGACCTGGTGGTCGCGAGCGCACTCATGTCGATGGGCATGATGATGCTGCCGCCCGTCATGATCTCGTTGCCGTTCAAGATCCTCCTGTTCCTGCTCATCGACGGATGGGGCATGGTCATCACCGCGCTCGTCCAGTCCTACAACGGGGGTGGCGGGTGAACCCCGAAGCGGTCATCGACATCGGTCAGGCGGCGCTCATCGTCGGTGCGAAGCTCTGCGCGCCTCTGCTCATCACCGCCCTGGTGGTGGGCTTCGCGATCTCGCTGCTGCAGTCCATCACCCAGGTGCAGGAGATGACGATCTCGTTCGTGCCGAAGCTCGTCGCCGTCGGCATCGCGCTCCTCGTCACGGGGCACTGGATGATCGCCGAGATGATCGCGTTCACGAACGAGATGTTCGCGCGGATACCGTCGCTGCTGAACGGCGGCTGATGAACATCCCGATCGATTTCACCTGGCTGGAGGCGACCTCGCTCGCCTGCGTGCGGATCACGGCATTCCTGGTCCTCGCCCCGCCGTTCAGTCACGGCACGATCCCGATGCGGATCCGCGCGATGCTCGGCGTCGGTCTCGCTCTCGCCGTGTCGCCGGTCGTGACCGCAGGATATGAGCGCCTCGACACCGGGGCCTTCATGCTCGCACTGGCAGGGCAGGCCCTCACGGGGGCGCTCCTCGGCTTCCTCGTGATGGTGCTCTTCAGCGCGATCCAGGGCGCCGGCCACCTCGTCGACACCTTCGGCGGGTTCCAGCTGGCTCAGGCCTTCGATCCCGGCATGGCGATCAACGGCGCACAGTTCACCCGACTGTTCCAGATGACCGCGATCATGCTGCTGTTCGCCTCCGACGGATACCAGCTCGTGCTCGGCGGTCTGTTCCGATCGTTCGACGCGGTGCCGGTCACCGGCATGATCGATCTCGCCAAGCCCGCCGAGGCGCTCGTCGGCGCTGCGGGACAGATGATGCTCAGCGCGGTGCAGATCGCGGGACCGCTGCTCATCGTGCTCTTCCTCGCCGACGTCGGACTCGGTCTGGTCAGCCGCGTCGCGCCCGCCCTGAACGCCTTCGCGATGGGCTTCCCGATCAAGATCGGTCTCACCCTCCTGCTCGTCGGATTCGTCTACGCGGCGCTCCCGAGCGTGGTCGCCGTGATCGCCGAGGAGGCTGCGCGACTGCTCCTGGGGGTGACCCGATGAGCGAGACCGACACCGGCGAACGCACCGAGAAGGCGACCGAGCGTCGCCTGAAGGAAGCGCGGAAGAAGGGCCAGATCGGCCGCAGCCAGGACTTCACGGCCTGGGTCTGCATCGCCGCCGCGGCCGTCATGATGGTGCCGACGATCGCCTCGGGCACGCAGGTGGTCACCGAGCTGTTCCTCGCCGTGACGCCCGTCGCGATGAACCCCACCGACGGCGCCGCCATGGATGTGCTGAGCTCGGCCATCACCTCGCTCGGTGGCATCCTGCTCCCGATGCTGGTGGTGGTGCTGCTCGCCACCACGGCCACCGCGGTCGCGCAGGGCGGCATCCACCTGCGCGGGGTGACCATGCGCACCGAGCAGTTCAACATCGTGTCGGGCGTCAAGCGCGTCTTCGGCCGGCAGGCGCTCTGGGAGGGCGCCAAGGCGCTGCTGAAGACCGTGGCCATCGGGCTCGCACTGTGGATCGTCGTCTCGGGTCTCGTCCCGGTACTGATGGCCAGCGGCAGCCACAACATCACCTGGCTGCTCGAGCAGGCGGCCGGGGGAGCGGTCGCGCTGCTGCAGGTCGCCGTGGCGGTGGGCATCCTGCTCGCAGCGATCGACGTGGCGGTGGTCATGCGGCGCAACCGCAAGCACACGCACATGACGAAGAACGAAGCCAAGGACGAGCACAAGAAGACCGAGGGCGACCCGCTCGTGCGCTCCCAGCGCCGCTCGCGGCAGCTCGCCATGAGCCGCAACAGGATGATCGCCGCGGTGGGCGACAGCGACGTCGTGCTCGTGAACCCCACGCACGTGGCGGTGGCGCTGCGCTACGAGCCGGGCAAGTCGGCGCCACGGGTCGTGGCGAAGGGCGCGGGGATCGTCGCGCAGAAGATCCGCGAGAAGGCGGAGGAGAACGGCGTGCCGATGATCAGGGACATCCCTCTCGCACGTGCGCTGCACTCGGCCTGCGAGATCGGGCGGGAGATCCCCGAAGAGCTCTACACCGCGGTCGCCCAGGTGCTCGCCTTCATCGAGCACCTCAAACGTCGAGGCTCGGCCAGGGGAACGCACACGATGCCCTTCGCCAGCACCAGGGACCGCGGCCTGTGAGTCCGGCCGCGAGCACATCAGAACGAGCAGAGAGAATCAGAAGGCGAGACGCATGATCGGTCAGCTGTTGTCCAAGGGGGCTGTTCCCGTCGGTGTGGTGGGGATCATCCTCCTGCTCATCGTGCCCATCCCGACCGGTCTGCTCGACGTGCTCATCGTCCTGAACATCTCGTTCGCTCTGCTGATCCTCCTGACCGCGATGTTCGTGAAGAAGCCTTTGGACTTCTCGGTGTTCCCGAGTCTGCTGCTCGTCGCGACCCTCTTCCGGCTCGGCCTCAACGTCGCGTCGACCCGCCTCGTTCTCAGCGAGGCCCACGCGGGTCAGGTGATCCAGGCGTTCGGTCAGATCACCATCAGCGGCTCACTCGTGATCGGTGCCGTGATCTTCCTCATCCTCACCGTCATCCAGTTCGTCGTGGTCACCAAGGGTGCCGAGCGCGTCGCCGAGGTGGGCGCGCGCTTCACGCTCGACGCCATGCCGGGCAAGCAGATGGCGATCGACGCCGACCTGAACGCCGGTCTGATCACGGATGACGAGGCGCGCAGGCGACGCGCAGAGGTCGCCGCGGAGGCGGACTTCTACGGTGCGATGGACGGTGCGTCGAAGTTCGTCAAGGGAGATGCGATCGCGGGCATCGTGATCGTGGTCATCAACTTCGTCGGCGGCATCATCATCGGCATGGTGCAGCACGGCATGGAGGTCGGCGAGGCGCTCGAGACCTACAGCATCCTCACCATCGGCGATGGGCTGGTGACCCAGATCCCCGCCCTGCTCATGGCGGTGTCGACCGGCATGATCGTCACGCGTGAGAACGCGGAGGCCGAGATGGGTCAGGCCGCCGGCCGTCAGCTCATGCAGTCCCGCAACGCCCTGGTGATCACCGGACTCGCCGCCATCGCCATGGGGTTCATCCCCGGGATGCCGCTCGTGATCTTCCTGGCGATCGGAGCGGTCCTGCTGTTCGCGGCATCCCGCGTGAAGGCGAACGAGGACCGCGATGCCGCACGTGAAGCGGATGCCCTGCAGCAGGAGGCCGTCGAGGCCGGCACCGAGGGCCCGGAGGACCTCATGGACCGGATGCGCGTGCACGCCCTCGAGATCTCGCTGTCTCCCGACATCGTCGATCTCGCCTCAGGGGGAGCGGGAGATCTGCTCACCCGGGTGAAGTCCCTCCGCCGCAAGCTCGCCCTCGACATCGGCATCCTCATGCCGCCGGTGCGCACGCGGGACAACATCGAGCTGCCCGCGCAGACGTACTCGATCCTCATCGCCGGGGTCGAGGCCGGACGCGGGTCGGTTCCTCGGGGCCACGTTCTCGCGATCGGCACGGGACTCGAGCAGCTTCCGGGCACGGCCGTGGTCGACCCGGTGTTCGGTCTCGAGGGCAAGTGGGTCCCCGCCGAGATGTCGCACGCCGCCGACATGGCCGGCGCGACGGTGATCGATCGGGCGAGCGTCATCATCACCCACCTCTCCGACATCGTGCAGAGCCAGGCCGACCGCCTGCTCTCCCTCGAAGACGTCCGCCAGCTGACCGAGCACCTGAAGCAGTCCAGCCCCGCGACGGTCGAGGAACTCACCCCGGCCGTGCTGTCGCTCGCCGCGATCCAGCGCGTGCTGGCGGGGCTCCTCTCCGAGCGGGTTCCGATCAACGACCTGGCGCGTATCTACGAGGCGCTCGCACTCCGAGGCAAGACGTCGACGGAGACGGCGGGTCTCATCGACGCGGCCAGGGCGGCGCTCGGGCCGGCGATCGCCTCGCGCTTCGCCGAGGACGGACGCATCCGGGTCGTCATGTTCGAGCCGATCCTCGAGCAGCAGATGCTCGAGGGCATGCGCGTCGTCGACGGTCACCCGCAGATCGTGCTGACGCCGGAGGCGACGATGCAGGTGCTCGAGAACGTGCGTCGCACTGTCGCCGAACTCGACCAGGTCGGTCCGGAGCCCGTTCTCGTCTGCGCGCCGTCACTGCGACAGGCGGTGCGTCGGATGGTGTCATCGCAGGTCAGCGGCCTTCCGGTGCTCTCCTACGACGAGGCTGCGGCGGGCGGTCTCGCGACCGACGTGGTCGGCGTCGTCCGCATGACGCAGTCGGCTCTTCCCAGCGGCGCGTTGTAGCGTTCGATTCTGCTCATTTATGAGTTGAGTGCGATACGTTTGTGAGCAGAGGGCGCACCGGCGCTCACGCCATGGAAGGCAGACGACGCATGCTGGTACTGACGAGACGCGCCAACGAGAGCATCGTGATCGGCGACGACATCACCGTCACGATCCTCGCCGTGACGCCGAGCGGTGTCCGTGTCGGCATCGACGCCCCTCGCGACAAGCGCATCAACCGCGCCGAGATCGTCATCGCCGTGAGCGATGCGAATCAGGAGGCCGTGCAGACCTCCTCCGACGACTCCGCCGAATCGCTCATTCTCGGCGCCCTGGGCAGAACCACCCCTGCTCCATGATCGGACGCTCGGAGTGTCATCTCCGGGAGTCCGAGTTACTGCGTCGAGCGTTGTCGCGATAGTCGTTCATGTGACGGGCGATCCCGTCATGGAAACCGCGACATGACGAGGTGACGAATCGTGGCCGCTCACGACCTGAGCATGCAACTGATGCGAGAGCGCGATCTGCTGGAGGTGCTGCTGTTCAAGCTCGACGAGCAGCAGATGCTGCTCGCGACCGGACGCAACCGGTGGATCCACCATGCGGCGAACGAGATCGAGCGGGTCCTCGCGGCCATGCCGACCGTCGCACTGTCGCGCGACACGCTGGTCATCGCGGTGGCTGACGAGTGGGGCGTGCCCGAGGCGACGACGCTCCGCGATCTGATCGAGGCTGCGCCGACCGACGCGTGGCGCGAGATCCTGTCGGGTCATCTCGAGGCCATGACCACTCTGGCCGACGAGATCGGCGACATGAAGAAGGTCAACGAGCAGCGTCTGCGCACGGCGATCCGAGTGACGCAGGAGACGATCGCCGGCCTCGGGGTGCCGACCGGCGAGTACGACACGCACGGCGACGTCGTCCGCGGCGCGGACGCCCGACTTCTCGACACCAGGGTCTGAGGTAACCATGTCTTCCTTCGCAGGGCTCCGCCTCGCAGAATCCGCGCTCTCGGCCGCACGCGCGGGGATGACCGTCACGGGTCAGAACATCGCCAACCAGACGACTCCGGGCTACACGCGCCAGCGGGTGGAGCAGACCTCGCTCTCGGCGCCGGGGCAGACGGGGCTCTGGCCATCCGGCATCGCCATCGGCGGGGGAGTGGGCGTGACCGGGATCGCGAGGCTCGGCGACGACATCCTCGATGCCCGTGTGCGCGACGCGCTGTCGACCTCCGGCTTCTGGTCGGCTCGTGCGACGGCAGCGAGCCACGCAGAGGACGTGCTGGCCGAACCCACGAAGGACGGTCTCGCGGCGAACCTCAACAGGTTCTGGTCGGGCTGGTCCGACCTCGCCAACACGCCGGATCCGGCAGCGGCGCAGGTCGTGCTCTCGAATGCCGACGTGCTCATCGGACAGATCGCGGAGGGCTACCAGACCATCGCGGGGCAGTGGAACGACCTGCGCAGTCAGGTCGATGGTCAGCTCGCCGACGTCAACGCCGCTGCGAGCCAGGTGGCCACTCTCAACGGGCAGATCAGGGAGGCGCTGCAATCGGGGCGCAACGCCAACGAGCTCATGGATCAGCGCAGCGTCCTCGCCCAGCAGCTCTCGTCGGCCGTCGGTGCGAAGGGCATCGTCGAGCCGGACGGCACACTGACTCTTCGCGTCGACGGCAATGCGCTCGTGTCGGGCGACAGCAGCCGAGCGCTCGTCGCGAGCGGACCGCGTGACATCGCGGACGCAGGTCGGATCACCGTCTCATGGGCGGATCGACCGAACCTCGCGGTGCCGATCACGGGTGGCGTCGTCGGCGGCACGATCAGCGCTCTGGCCCCCGCGTCCGACGGGGGGACGCTCGCCGGTGTCGCGGCCGCCTACAACGAGACGGCGACCGCGCTCGCGACCGCCGTGAACGACGTGCACCGCACCGGCGTCACCTCGTCGGGGGCGGCCGGAGGCGACTTCTTCGCGCTCGACGGTTCGGGTCCGGCGGCGCTGGGACTCCGTGTCGTCCCGACGGGACTCGATCAGCTGGCACTGGCAGCGCCGGGTGCGGGCGCGAAGGACACCACCATCGCCGACCGCATCAGTGCGCTGGGGACATCTGCGGCGGGGCCCAGCAAGACGTGGTCGACGTTCGTCACCGGGTTCGCAGTCGCCGTCGCCGGGGATCTGCAGCGCGCGGACATCGCCGATATGGGCGCGGTCGCGGCGGTCACCGCGCAGCAGTCGAACGCCTCGGTGGACGGCGATGAGGAGACGATCAACCTCCTGACCTACCAGACCGCATACCAGGCGGCGGCTCGCGTTCTGACGGCCGTCGACGAGGCACTGGATCTGTTGATCAACCGCACCGGCCTCGTCGGCCGCTGACTCTGGGGAGAGTGAAATGATCGGTCGAATCACGACCAGCACCATGACGCAGCAGTCGCTGCGCACACTGCAGACCAACCTCGCGGATCGCGCACGGCTGCAGGATCAGGCCGCGTCGCAGCGCGCCTTCCGCTCGCCGAGCGACGATCCGGCCGCCGCGGCCACGGCGCTCGGTGTGCACGGTGATCAGGCGCGCGTCGCTCAGTTCGCCCGCAACCTCAGCGACGGGATGGCGTGGGTGACCACGGTCGACACCGCTCTCGGCGCAAGCGCCGATCTGCTCAACCGCGCGCGTGATCTCACCGCACAGGGAGCGAACTCGGGCGCGCTGAGCCCGACCGCTCGCGAGTCGATCGCCCAGGAGCTCGAGTCGATCAGCGCAGAGCTGCTCGCCAAGGCGAACACGAGGGTGCTCGGCCGCAGCGTCTTCGCGGGAACGAGCGATGCGGGAGCCGCGTTCGATCCCACCACCTTCAGCTTCAACGGCGGCGCGGGCGACGGCGTGCATCGCCGCATCAGCGAGAACGAGACCGTGCGCGTGGACTTCGACGGCGCTCAGGCGTTCGGCGAAGGGGCCGACAGCGCCTTCGCCCTGCTGAACGACATCGCGGCGGAACTGCGCAGCGGTGCCGAGGTCGGCTCGCGTCTCGGCGACATCGATGCGCGGCTGAAGGACGTCACCGCGGCTCGCGGATCCACGGGCGCTCGTCAGGTGCAGATCGAGCGGGCGTCGGCGCAGAATCTCTCCTCGTCGATCGACCTCGAAGCGCGCCGTGCCGAGGTCGAGAACGTCGACAGTCTCGAGGTGCTCGTGCACCTGCAGTCGGCCGAGCTCGTGTTCCAATCCGCCCTGCAGGTGACGGCCCGCTCGCTGCAGACCAACCTGATGGAGTTCCTGCGATGAGCGCACCCACTGACCGGACGACGGCGACGCTCGACGTCGAGTTCGCTTCGCCGATGCCCGGACTCGCCCCGCACACCTCTTTCACCCTCGAGCAGATCGACGGAGCGGAGGGCCTGCACGCGCTGCGCGCGACGGATGCCGACGTCCGCCTGTTCCTCCTCGACCCGCGATCCGGAGACTACGGCTACGAGCCGAGCATCCCCGCGGACGTGCGGTCCGAGATCGGCGCCGCCGACGAGTCGGAGATCCGGGTGTTCGTCGTGGCGAACCCCTCTGCCGACGGCGTGTACATCAACCTGCGTGCGCCGATCCTGATCCACACCGGATCCGGCCGTGCCGCACAGGCGATCCTCGAGGATCAGCGCTACCCGATCCGCGCCCTGCTGGGTGCCTGAGCAGGGCGTGACGTTCGACGGCTCTTTCGACATGGTGGACTCCCGGCACGGGGAGAATTCCGAGATTCACCGCATATACCAAGGAAGAGCATCTATCCTGCTAAGAGCACAGGCTGGGGTACTGGCGGGATCCCGGCGTCGTCGCAGGAGATCGGGACCTGGGGCACGTCATGGATGCGGTTGGTAGGGGTACAGCGCACGACGCTCGGTGACGAGCGACATTCCATGGGACGGAAGACGACATGAGCACATCAAGGACGCTCGAGACGAATCGGGTGAGCAAGCGGGAGTTCGTGCAGAGATTCGCACGACGCGGTGGCATCTCGGTTCAGGCCGCACAGACGGCGTACAACGCGATGATCGACGAGCTCCTCGACCTCGTGGGCCGCGGGAACACGGTCACACTCACCAACTTCGGCAAGTTCTATCCGCAGACGCACAAGGGGCACCGGGTGCAGTTCGCGAAGGACGACGGAGACGCCGAGGTCAACGACTACACCGTGCTGAAGTTCTCCGCGACGCGCGAGGTGAACCGCCGCGTCAAGGTGAACGATTAGTCATCGTTATCTGAACGTAAACGAGAATCCCCGGAGGTTTTGGCCTCCGGGGATATTTCTTGCCCGTCGCACCCCTAGTCTGTAGTCAGATGTAGTTCTGGCCACTGGGGAGAGGCCGCGCTGTGAGTCGCTGGGGAGGGCTTGCACTTACAGTGAAAGAGGCGAATCCGATGCCTATGCGTGCCCGCAACCAGCTCGTGGTCGATCACCTGCACATCGTCGGTGCGGCGACGGCATATGTGGCGTCTCGACTCACGCATGTCTCCCGTGACGACCTCGCCTCTGCCGGTGCGTTCGCGCTGGTCCGCGCGGCCGAGAAGTTCGACGCGACCCTCGGCGTGCCCTTCGGCGCGTTCGCTCGAGGACGCGTCAACTGGGCGCTGAAAGACGAGCTGCGGTCGATGGACTGGGCGCCTCGAGATGTTCGGGTGCGAGCCAAGCAGACGACGAAGGTCCGACAGACACTCACGGCCGCCCTCGGTCGCACGCCCACTGTGGCGGAGATCGCGGCAGCCATGGGCGTCGACACGGCCGTTGCGCGCGAAGGGCTCGCCGACGCCGAGCGTCTGCTGACGAGTCTCGATGCGCCGGACGCGCCGGAGATCGTGTGGACCGGCTACCTGCCCGAGGAGCTCGCGATCGCCTCCGAGCGCGACGAGTTCCTGCGGCGCGCCGTCGACGCGCTGCCGGAGCGCAAGCGGGCGATCATCACGGCGATCTATTTCGAGGACCGCACGGTCAAGGATCTCGCGGAGCAGCTCGGCGTCTCCCACGCCGCCGTCTCGCAGCAGCGTGCGGGAGCGGTGCGCATGCTTCGAGATGCGCTGGATCGGCACTACGCCGACACCCCTCAGCGTGAGGCAGCACCGGCAGCGCGGTCCTCCGCGTCGGCGCTGGACGCGTACTTCGAGCGCCTCGCGGCCGGCGGTCAGCGGTTCACGCGCGCGATACTGTCGCACGCGGTCGGCGTCTGATCCGTCGCGCGCACGCGCGTGGCCGCAGGGCCGTCAGAGACCGAAGCCGTAGCTGGGCTGACCCACCAGGATGAGACTGACCGTCGTCGGGTAGACCTCGGGCTCTTCATCCTCATCGTCGAGCAGCTCGAGCTTGTGGATCGGCACGAAGATGCCGCCGTCCGGCTCGAAGATGAGATCCTTCGGCACGAACGAGGCGAAGATCGACCGTGTCGCGTGGCGCAGCTCGAACGTGCGACCGACGTCGCCGCGCTCGAAGAGGTTCATCTCGACCTCATCCGACCACACCTTGCCGTCGGGGAAGCGAGCCTCGATGCGATAGGTGCTCGGTTCGACCGCCTTGATGTTGAGATCCTCCACGACGTCCGCGAACAGTGCGTCCGGCTGCTCGAGTTCGAAGGCGATGGCGCGGAGGTGGTCGTAGTTGAGGCGAGCGCGACGCGAGAACAGCGCGACGTTCTCGATCTCGTCCGGGTCCGCGTGGGGGGCCTGATCGATGAGGTACTGGCGCACCTCGTCGGGACCGGGGTACTCGAATCGCATGTGATAGTGGAACCGGCCGGGGCGATTGACGATGTACGTGCTGACGTCGCTGATGTCGTTCACCGTGAGGCAGTAGATGCGCTTCACGGACGAGAGGCCGTCGAACAGGGACAGGAACTGGTTCTGTCGATTGCCTCCCTCTGCGCCCCCGCGGCGGCCAGCGGGGAAGATCTTCTCGAACTCGTCGAAGATGATCAGACACTCGTCGAGGGTGTCCAGGAACTCCACGATGCCGTCGTTGTCCTCTGAGACGATCACGACGGGCAGGCACTGCTCGAGGGCCTCCTCGGCGACCATGCGAAGGAACAGCGTCTTGCCGATCCCCTTGTCGCCGGAGAGCATCACGCCCAGGCTGCGGTCCGAGAGGGCGTAGGACCGGAAGATCTTGTCGACCTTCCTGTCTCGGCCGCCGTAGACGCGCTCGGTGCCGACGGTGAGGTCGTCGATCTTGATCAGGCTGAAGCCCTCTTTCGAGGTGAAGTGCACCCGATAGGTGCCGAGAGGGAACTCATGATGCGTGCGGACGGCGTCGTCGTAGACGCGGACGTGTCCGCCCGTCTCGATGTAGGTGCTGGTCAAGATCCTTCTCCTTCGCTCCCCGTGTTGATATATCGGTTGAGATCGGACTGCCGTAAGGCGTTCGGCGAGATAATTTCGCAGTACCCTGAGCGGACAGCGGGCGTGGGGACGCCCGGGTCAGGGGAACCGCTATGGGGACGAACGCAGGCGAGCAGCCGATCGCGGGGTCGATCGTCATCGTGGTCGAGGCCGCGCCGCAGGGGCTGCTGCAGTACACGCTGGATCCTGACGATCGTCAGCCCGAATGGCAGGTGATCCTCATCGCCCATGACGATGCCGTGATGGGCGCCGCGACGACACCGGAGCAGACGGCGGAGCTGCTGGTGCGCGGAAGCGTCGAGTGCATCAGGCAGAGCATCCCGAGCCTCGAGGTCGGCGGACTCACCATGCGGCCGGAGCTCGGGCCGAACGACAACGCCCAGATCGTCGCCGCCGGCGAGGCTATCTTCCTGCAGTCCGAGTGGGATGCGGTCGTGGAGCAGGCGGGCGATCTCCCCGAGGTCTGAGCGCGAGCGTGCCGCTCGCGGCGGCACCGTCAGTCCGGCGTCAGGAACGCGTCGACGATCAGCGCCCCGCGGATCCCGCGAAGCTCGTCGATGATGCGATCGATTCCCCGCGCGGTCACCGAAGGCATCTGCAGATCGTGGGGTCCCAGTGGTTCGAGCCGTCCGGTGCGAACCCGGATGACCTCCCAGCCGGCGGAGCGCAGCGCGCGATCCTTGCGGAGATCGGTCTGCTCGCGGGTGCCGACATGCTCGAGTCCGTGGCGCCCGACCGTGTCGTACTCGATCGCGACACGGAGCTCCGGCAGCAGGATGTCCGGCCACACCTCGGTATGGCGGAAGAACGGGCGAGAGACTTTGACCGCGTTGACACCGGTCGTGACGGAGATGCGGGCGGCGAGCATCGCGCGGAGTCTGGCCTCGGCGGCGGATGCCGGTGCCGGGGCGCAGACGCTGGAGAAGGCTTCGCCGGAGGGGAGATCGGGCGTCTTGCTGCAGAGGGTGAGCGGGCGTTTCGGCCGCCGGGGTATCGCGCGGGCTTCGCCCAGCACGACCGGCTGGGGCCTGGCGAGCGTCGAGCATTCCGGGCACCACGCCGACTGGCGGCGCACCCGACCGGGGCGTTCGCGCTGCTCAGCGGGGGTGGCGGCGAAACGATGGCCCACTCGGCATTCCCAGCACAACAGCACATCGGCCGCCAACGGCACCTGCGAGAGTGCGATGCCGTGATTGAGTTCGGGGTGGTACTGGCGGATCAGTTCGGGGTAGGCGGCCCACTGCGAACGATAGGTGCCGATCTCGTAGGGCACCTGCCGTCCTCGCGAGAACTGGCGTCTCGCCCACCACGACTGCACGGGTTCGGTCACGTCGGGCAACCTACCGGGCACTCCGGACATCGCCAGGAGGGGCTGGACGTGACAGACTCGCGGAGAGCAATGAGTCCGATGAACGGACAGAGGGAGTCGTCATGCCGCAGCGGATCGTGATCAGTGGCGCATCGGGCCTGATCGGCACGGCGCTCGCCTCGTCGCTGCGGTCGGACGGTGTGGAGGTGACGACCCTCGTGCGTCGCCCTCCGCGCGATCCGTCTGAGGTGCAGTGGATGCCGGGGGAGCGCGAGCTCGACCCCGATGTGCTGGCGGGCGCTGTCGCCGTGGTCGCGCTGGGTGGTGCGAGCGTCGGGCGTCTGCCTTGGACGCGACGGTATCGCCGCGAACTCGTCGAGTCCCGACTGACGGGCACCCGCACGCTCGCGACGGCGGTGCGCACCCTGCGAGACGATGCTCCGGCGTTCGTGTCGGCATCCGCTGTCGGCTACTACGGCTCGGCGCCGGGCGAGGTGCTGACCGAGGCGTCGCTCGCGGGCGACACGTTCCTGGCGCAGCTGTGCGTCCGATGGGAGCAGGAGGCGCTGCGCGCGGGGGAGCAGACGACGGTCGCGCTGCTGCGCACCGCTCCGATCATCCATCGCAAGGGTGTGCTGAAGCCGCTCATCCAGCTCACTCGCTTCGGGGTCGCCGGTCCGATCGGGCCCGGCACCCAGATCTGGCCATGGATCTCTCTCGACGATGAGGTGCGCGGCATCCGACACGTGATCGACCAGCGCCTCGAGGGGCCCGTCAACTTCACCGGGCCGACGCGTGCCTCGGCGAACGACATCGGTCGCGCCCTCGCGAAGAGGATGCGCCGACCGTTCTGGATCCCGGCTCCTGCCTGGGCCCTCCGGCTCGCGCTGAGTCGGTCGGCCGCCGATTCGCTGCTGCTCTCCGATGCGGACGTCAGACCCGGCGCGCTCGAAGGCTCGGGCTTCGAGTTTCGGCACACGACAGCCCAGCAGGCCGTCGACGCCGCGCTGTGATCGGGCGACGACGACTGCCGTGCAGGCTCAGTGCCCGTGCGGGTCGCGCCGATTGAGTGTCTCGACCACCTGCGCATAGTCTCCCCGTGCTTCGCCGTAGCGCAGGAACTTCACGTTCTCGACCTGGATCTCGGTCGCATTCGGCTGGGTCTCGATCAGGTCGACGACCTCGCTGACGAACTCGTCGAGCGGCATCGCGAACTCGCTGGTCTCCTGCCCCGGCATGAGCGAGGTGCGGACGGAGGGCGGTTCGAGCTCGAGCACGCTCACACTCGTGTCGGCGAGCTGCAGACGCAGAGATTCGCTGAGCATGTGGATGGCCGCTTTCGTCGCGTTGTAGGTGGGCGTCACGCGAAGCGGCGCGAAGGCCAGACCGGACGACACGGTCATGATCGTCGCGTCCGGCATGGTGCGCAGGTGCTCGATGAAGGCCGCGATCAGTCGGATCGGACCCAGGAGGTTGGTGGTGACGGTGGCCTCGGCGTCGTCGAGGAACCTCTCGGGCGACGTCCAGTCCTCGACCCGCATGATCCCGGCCATCGGGATGACCACGTTGAGCGAGGGGTGGGCGGCCATGACCGTCTGCGCGGCCGCGCGGATGCTGTCGGCGTCCGTCGTGTCGATCCGGACGGTGTGGATGCCCGGGTTCGCCGCGGCGATCTCGTCGAGCAGCTCGGCTCGACGCCCGCCCACGATCACGGTGTTGCCCCGATCGCTGAGCCGCAGAGCGAGGGCGAGGCCGATACCGCTCGTGGCACCGGGGATGAAGATGGTGTTTCCGCTGATGTTCATACGTCCACTCTTCGTGCTTTCGCCCAGGCCCTCCAGAGATGGCGCATCCAGGGATCGGGCGTCCCTGGATGCGCGAGGCAGAGCACGAGATACTGCAGAGGTGGACAGAGAAGCACTGGCCGAGTTCCTCGTGCGTCGCAGGGAGCAGCTGAAGCCGTCCGACGTCGGCCTCGGTGCGGGGGCGCGTCGACGCACCCCCGGGCTTCGACGCGAGGAGGTCGCGCAGCTCGCCGCCATGTCGACCGACTACTACGCGCGGCTCGAGCAGCAGCGCGGGCCGCAGCCCAGCGTACAGATCCTCGGCTCGCTCGCACGGGCGCTGCGTCTGACCCCCGACGAGCGTGACTACCTGCATCGGGTCTGCGGACACAGCGCACCGGACCGCACGATCTTCACCGACTACGTGCATCCGGGGATGCTCCGCGTGCTCGACCGGCTTCACGACACGCCCGCATTCGTCGTCTCCGCGCTCGACGAGGTGCTGATCCAGAATGACGCAGCCCGCGCTCTGCTCGGCGACGCGAGCGGTCTGGAGGGGATCGAGCGCAGTGGGATCTACCGCTGGTTCGCGCACCCGGACGACGAGCGCCGGCGGTACCCGGAGGAGGATCATCCGCGTCACAGTCGTGTGCTCGTGGCCTCCCTCCGATCCGCCTATGGCGCCCTGGGCGAGCGGTCTCGCGCCGGCGAGATCGTCCGCGAGCTCGCGTCGCTCAGCCCGGAGTTCGCACAGCTGTGGGAGGTGCACGAGGTCAGGCGGCGCTTCGAAGACCACAAGGTCCTGATCCATCCCGAGATCGGTCCGATCGAAGTCGACTGCCAGGCGCTTTTCACCGAGGACGAATCCCAGGCGCTCATCGTCCTGACAGCGGCGCCTTGCAGCGACGCCGAGAGCAAGCTCGAGCTGCTCAGAGTGCTCGGGACGCAGCGCGTCTGAGAGCCGTGACGCGCCGTCGTCCGAGGCTCTACGACCGAGACGCCTCAGGAGGCCTCAGGACTCCTCGTGCGATGCGGGATCCGCGTCGAACAGTCGCCCATCGGGGCGTCCGAGCGCCGTGATCGCCTCGACCTCCGCATCCGACAGCACGATCGCTCCGGCCGCGAGGTTCGACACCTGATGCTCGAGCGACGACGCCTTCGGGATCGCGACGGTCTCGCGTGCCACATGCCAGGCGAGCACGGTCTGCGCGGGGGAGATCCCATGGGCGGCAGCCACCTCGCCGATCACCCTCTCCTCGATGAGTTGCTTCGCCCGACCGAGAGGACTCCATGCTTCGGTGAGGATGCCGTGCTCCCGGTGGTAGGCGAGCTGATCGGTCTGCGGGAAGTACGGGTGCACCTCGATCTGGTTCACGACGGGCCTGACCCCGGTCTCCCGCTCGATGCGCTCGAGGTGCTCCGGCAGGAAGTTCGAGACGCCGATCTGCCTCACGACGCCGCGCTGCTGAGCGTCGACAAGCGCCTCCCAGGCCTGCACGTACTCGTCCTGCTGCGGGTTCGGCCAGTGGATCAGATGCAGATCGATCGCGTCGACCCCGAGCCGCGACCGGCTCTCCTCGATGCTCGTCCGCGCCTTCGCGCGCGGGTGATGGCGTCCGGGCAGCTTGGTCGTGACGATGAGCTCTGCGGCGTCCACGTCGGATGCGCGCACGCCGCGACCGACTGACCCCTCGTTCTCGTAGTTGAAGGCCGAGTCGATCAGGCGGTATCCGGCCCCGATCGCCGTGGTGACCGCATCCGCACCCGCGTCGCCGTCGAGCGCGTATGTTCCGAGTCCGAGAGCCGGAAGAGCGAAGCCGTTGTGTGCCGTGAAGTGAGGAAGAGCCGTCATGGCGCCAGCGTACGCTGGAGCGATGAGCGTGGTGCAGAGGATGGCGTCGGATGACGGTGTCCCCGATAATGCCGAGCGGTGTCCCTGTGGCTCCGGAGATCTCTTCGGCGGATGCTGCGGCCCGCTGCTCGGCGGCGCCGCTGCGCCGACGGCCGAACGCCTGATGCGCTCCCGGTTCACGGCGTTCGCGATCGGGGATGCCGCGTACCTCCTGGCGTCCTGGCATCCGTCGACCCGTCCGACCGACCTCGACCTCGACCTCGACGTGGTGTGGCGGCGGCTCGTGATCATCGATCGGGTCGACGGCGGACCCTTCGACCGAGAGGGCGTGGTCGAGTTCGAGGCGTTCTGGCGGCAGGATGCCGAGCGCGGTTCGCTGCGTGAACGGAGCCGCTTCGTGCGGGAGGAGCGCAGTTGGCTGTACCTCGACGGACAGGTCGGGTGATGGACGGGGCCGGGCAGCGACTAGATTTGAGAGCGTGAACGCCAGCCCAGAACACCAGCGCATCCTGCTCGACGTCGCCGACCTGGACCGGCGCATCGCGCAGGCTGAGCGCGCGCGCACCAAGCCGCCGCAGGCCGCTCGCATCGCCGAGCTCGTCGCCATCCGTCAGGAGCAGCTCCGAGAGCTGACGACTCTGACGGGTGTGCGCGATGACGTTCGCACCGAGCTCACGCGTCTCGAAGCCGATGTGAAGCTCGTCGAACAGCGTCGCGCCCGTGACGCCGATCGACTGGCCACAGCGACGAACTCGAAGGAGGCGCAGGCTCTCGAGCACGAGATCGCCAGTCTCGCCAAGCGCCAGAGCGATCTCGAGGATATCGAGCTCGACGTCATGGGGCGCGTGGAGGACGCAGACGCGGCGGTCGCCGCTCAGCAGGCACTGCTCGGGACGACCACCGCGGAGGGCACCGCGCTCACCGCTCAGGTCAAGGCCGACGTCGCCACTGCGACCGATCTGATCGCGCAGTTGACTCGCGACCGTGAGGCGGTCACGGCGACCCTTCCGGCGCCGCTCCTCGCCGAGTACACGCGTCGCGCTGCGAACAGTGCCGGTGCGGCGCTGCTCACCCGCGGAACGTGCGAGGGATGTCGGATCCTGCTCCCCGGCACCGACCTGAACGACATCCGCAATGCGGCAGACGACCTCGTGGTGTCCTGCCCCGAGTGCGGGTGCATCCTGGTGCGCACCGAGGAATCCGGGCTGTGATCCGCGCGCCGCGAGCGCGACGGCGGTGAGCTCGCGGCTCCAGACCGAACGTCGGATCGCCCTGGTCAAGGGCGCGACCGGTGCATACATCGCCGTGGAGCTCGACTCGGACGATGTCGAGGTCGCGCGCACAGAGCTCTCTCCGACCGAGATGCCGGTGTGGGTGGCCGAGCAGGAACGCGTCGATCCGCCCCGGTGGGTGATCCGCAGCGCCCGGGAGATCTACCCCGTGCTGCTCGCCTCGGGTGTTCTTCTCGGCCGATCGCACGATCTGGTGCTCTGCCACGCGATCCTCCGCGACACCGACACCGTCGCTCGTCCGCTCGCACCGTCCGCATCGTGGGTGCGACGCGAACCCGTCGACGACGCACCGGCATTGTTCGAGGTCGCCGAGCACAGCGATTCGCACGACCCCGTGGCGGATGCGCTCGATCAGTACCGCGAGCAGCGCCGAGTCCTGCGCGACAGCAAGGACGGGCGGCTGACCCTGCTCACGTCGGCCGAGTCGGCGGGTGGCCTCATCGCCGAGGAGATGCGCGCTGCCGGTCTGCCGTGGAACGAGTCCGTGCACGACGGCATCCTCACCGAGATCCTGGGCACTCGACCGATCGCGGGTGGCCTTCCCAGCCGCATGGTGGCTCAGGGTGAGAGGGTGCGCTCGATCCTCAGCGACCCCACGCTCAACCTCGAGAGCCAGCCGAAGCTGCTGCGCGCTCTGCACCGCGTCGGCGTGCAGGTCGAGTCGACGAGCCGGTGGGAGCTCGCCCAGCACAGCCACGCCGTGGTCGAACCGCTCCTGGCCTACAAGAAGCTGTCTCGGCTGCTGAGCGCGAATGGGTGGGCCTGGCTCGCCGAGTGGGTGCACGACGGCCGGTTCCGACCGATCTACATCACGGGCGGCGTCGTGACGGGACGATGGGCATCGGCGGGTGGCGGCGCCCTCCAGCTGCCGCGCAATCTGCGCGCCGCCGTGCGCGCTGACGACGGATGGACGCTCGTCGTCGCGGATGTCGCGCAGCTCGAGCCGCGGATGCTGGCCGGCATGGCCGGTGACCGCGCGATGGCCCGGGCGGCCCAGGGCAAGGACCTCTATGAGGGTGTCGTCGAGTCCGGCGCGGTCGCCACGCGAGAGGAGGCCAAGTACGCCGTCCTCGGGGCGATGTACGGCGCGACCACCGGTGACAGCGGCAGGTTGGTCCCTCGATTGCGCAAGGTGTACCCGCGCGCGATGGCCCTCGTCGACCGCGCCGCCCGTTTCGGAGAGGACGGGGGAGTCGTCTCGACGTGGTTGGGACGATCGTCTCCTCGCCCGTCGACGGAGTGGGAGGCGATGCAGGCTGCGGCTACGGGCGCGGATGCCGACCCTGCCGAGGTCGCCCTCGCCCGGCGTCGGGCCCGGGACTGGGGTCGCTTCACCCGCAACTTCGTGGTGCAGGGGACCGCAGCCGAGTGGTCGTTGATCTGGCTGGCTGAGATCAGGCATCGCCTGCAACTGCTCCCCGTCGCGGAGCGCGAAGCGCCGGCATCCGGGATCTTCGGCGCCCGCGCACACCTGGCCTTCTTCCTGCACGACGAGGTGATCCTGCATGTCCCGCAGGAGCAGGCGGATGCTGCGGCCGACGCGGTGCGCGAGGCCGCGGCCGTGGCCACCCGCCGCCTCTTCGGCAACTTCCCGATCGAGGTGCCGCTCGATCTCCGCATCGCGGAGTCGGCGGAGAAGTAGCGCAGCCTGGTCGTAGACTGGAGCTGTGAATGGGTCGACTGGACGGCCGCGTGGCGGGCAACCGCACCGAGGAACGTCCGGGCTCCTCAGGGCAGGACGGTGGGTAACGCCCACCCGGAGCAATCCGCGAGAAAGTGCCACAGAGAGCAGACCGCCCCGCAAGGGGTAAGGGTGAAAGGGTGGTGTAAGAGACCACCGGGGGCCATGGTGACATGGCCCGCCAGGTAAACCTCGTCCGGAGCAAGGTCAGACAGAGGATGTTGACGCGGCTCGCCGAGTCCTCGGGTAGACCGCTAGAGTGCCACGGCAACGTGTCGCCGAGAGAGATGGCCGTCGAAGGGGCGAAGAACCCCGGAACAGAACCCGGCGTACAGGTCGGCCCATTCGCACCCACCTCCTGAGCAGGGCCGCGCTGGCTTCCTGGCCGGATGCTCGATAGCGTTCGGGCATGTCGAACCGTCCTGCCGCCACGGCGCTCCTCGCGGCTCTGTCACTCGCAGCGCTCAGCGGGTGCACCGCCACGATGCCTGAGGTCGCAGCGACCACGGCAGCCGTTCAGCCCGCGGCTGTGCCGACGCCGAGCGACACGCCCGCGCCGACACCGACCCCACCCGCAGAGGCGAGTCGCTGCACGGTGCTGTCGATGATCTCGATCCCGGGATACAGCGAGGGAGACGAGGAACCCACCTTCTACGCGACATGGAACGGTGTCGCACCGGTGGACAACGGCGAGACCGACTTCGCTCGCGGCACGGTCACGCATACGTCAGACGGGCTCATCTCGACTTACACGGTCGCGGCGGGGGATGCGCCATCCGCCGTGAGGGAGCGGCTGTGCACGGACGTCTATGCGGCGATGACTTACAGCCGTCTGGGTTCGATGCTGTACCCCGGCGATGTGCTCACGCTGGGACCGGGAGCCATGGAGCCGCTCGTGACGGAGCCGTTCGTGAGCGAGCCGCAGCGTCAGTGAGAGCGGGGGAGCGTGGCGATCGCAGTTGCATTGCCGAGCAAGTCTTTTGCTTAGCTAGTTATCTTGATATGTTGTGCGCGTGACCGCGACTTCTGGGTCACCTGCCAGCAGGTCCCCAGCATGCTGGCGAGCGCCCCGCGAATTCCCCAGGTTCCCCGGGGCGCTCTTTTCTCTCGCTCACAGCATCGCCAGCGGTCGTCACGCCAGACGGTCCCGTCCCGGCTGATCCTCTCGAGGCGTGGAATCTTCGAGCTTCCTGCGCGCGAGGTTACGTCGCACCAGCGGCCAGAACAGCACGAGCACGCCGGTGGCGACGAGGCTCGTCCAGACCTGGGTGCGACCCCCTTCGCTGAACATCATCACGACGATCACCGCGGCGATGCATGCGATCAGGAGCACGTTCAGCCAGGGGTGCAGCCACATCTTGAGTTTCAGGTTCGCCACCTCTTCCGGCGTCATCTTCTGGCGGAGTCGCCACTGTGTGACGGCGATGAAGACGTACACGAACAGTGCGACCAGGCCCGCCGAGTTCATGATGAAGTCGAAGATGCCCGATCCCGGGGTGAAGAAGTTCACGAGCGTCGCGATCAGGCCGCCGCTGGTCGAGGCGAGCAGCGCCATCACCGGGACACCGCTCTTCGACCGCTTCGCCACGATCTTCGGCGCGAAGCCCTGCTCGGCGAGGGCCGCGAACATGCGCGACGCCGAGTACAGGCCAGAGTTGAGCACCGAGATCACCGCCGTGAAGATGACGAGCTGCATGATCATGCTCGCGCCCGGGATGCCGAACTGCTCGAGGGCGTAGGTGAAGGGCGCGTTGGCGACGTCGGTCGGCACAGGCAGTTCGTTCCAGGGCACCACGGTGACGATGATGAGCACCGAGCCGACGAAGAACAGCAGGATGCGCCAGATGATCGTGCTCGTCGCCTGACGGATGCCCTTGGCGGGATCCTCCGATTCGGCGGAGGCCATGACGGCGATCTCGGTGCCGAAGTACGAGAAGATCACCAGGGCCACACCCGTGAACGCGACTCCGAAGCCGTTCGGGGCGAATCCGCCGTGTTCCCAGAGGTTGGAGATCGACACCTCCGAGTTCGGCCACAGGCCGAAGGCGAACAGCAGACCCGCGCCGAGGAAGACGACGATCGCGAGCACCTTGACGCTGGCGAGCCAGAACTCCACCTCGCCGAACGCGCGCACCGAGATGATGTTCGTGCCGACGAAGATGCCGATGAGGATCAGCGACCAGGCCCATGACGGCACGGCGGGGAACCAGCTCGCCATCGTCTCGCCGCCCAGCACCGCCTCATACGCGAGGACTCCGACCCAGAAGTACCAGTACAGCCATCCCACGAGGTAGGCGGCCCAGTTGCCGAGGCCCACTCGCGCATATTCCATGAACGAGCCGATCGCCGGGCGCGACGCCGCCATCTCGCCCAGCATGCGCATGGCGAGGAAGACGAGCAGGCCGCCGATGAGGTACGACAGCACGGCGGCCGGACCCACGGCGCGGATGACGTTCCCGGATCCGACGAACAGGCTCGCTCCGATGATGCCGCCGAGGGTGATCATGGTGACGTGACGCGACCGCAGCTTCTTCGCCTGTGGTCTGTCGACGGGCACCATCCCGGCTGTCGTCTCCGGCGATACCGGCCGGTCCCATGATGATTCGGATGGTTCGTTCATCTCGACGCTGCCTTTCGTTGCCGTCCGGTCTCACCGTCGAGGCGCAGACGGGCGGGGTGCCATGGTGTCACGTCGCCGGGCCGCCGCGCGGGTGATCCGGTGAGACGCGTCGCAATCCCGGACGCGACGAAGGCCCCGCCGGATCGGCGGGGCCTTCGTCGTCTCTGTGGTCGGGGAATCAGTCGCCGGCGAGCGAAGCCGCGCCGATGATGCCGGAGTTGTTGCGGTGGATCGCCGGGACGATCGGTGTCTTGAGGTCGAGAAGCGGGAGGAAGTCACCGGCGTTCTTCGACACTCCGCCGCCGACCACGAACAGGTCGGGGCTGAAGAGGAACTCGATGTGCGAGTAGAACTTCTGCAGACGTTCCGCCCACTCCGCCCAGCTGAGTCCCTCGCGCTCGCGCGCCGAGGTGGCTGCATACGTCTCGACCGACTCGTACTCGCCGAAGTTCAGGTGGCCGAGCTCGGTGTTCGGCAGCAGGACTCCGTCGTACAGGAATGCCGAGCCGATGCCCGTGCCGAGGGTCGTGAGCAGCGTGAAGCCGCGCACATCCCGCGCCGCGCCGTGGCGGGCCTCCGCGACGCCGGCGGCATCCGCATCGTTGACGAAGACGATGTTGCGCCCGAGCCCGTCGCGGAAGAACCGCTCGGCGTCGAAGTCGATCCATTCCTTCGAGACGTTGGCGGCCGAGAGCGTCTTGCCGCGCTTGACGATCGCCGGGAACGCCACGCCGAGGGGAAGAGTCGTGTCCTTGACGTCGAGCGTCTTCAGAACCGTCTGCACGGCCTGCAGGACGTCCTGCGGTGATGCGCCCTCAGGAGTGGGTACGCGTACCCTGTCCGAGGCCATGGTGCCGTGCTCGAGGTCGACCAGACCTGCCTTGATACCCGTGCCGCCGATGTCGACGCCGATCGCTTTTGCCATGCTGGTTAGCTTAGCGACCACGCTCAGCGCCAGTAGGATCGATGACACCACGTGAAGAAGGGGATCGGCCATGTCGAACGGCGATGAGAAGTACTGGTACAACCTGGAGACCGGCCAGGTGGAATTCGGCATGATCTCCGCATCGGCCGACCGCGTCGGCCCCTTCGACACCGAGGCTGAGGCGTCTCGGGCTCCCGAGAAGCTCAAGGAGCGTTCGCGCGCCTGGGCTGAGGAGGAAGCAGCCGAGAGCGGCTGGGACGCCGGTATCGGCAAGGCCGAGTGACCGTGGACAAGCAGAGGGATTTCGTCCTCCGGACGATCGAAGAGCGCGGCGTCAAGTTCGTCCGCCTGTGGTTCACCGATGTCATCGGCACGCTCAAGTCCGTCGCCATCGCGCCGGCCGAGGTCGAGGGCGCGTTCGCCGAGGGCATCGGATTCGACGGCTCGGCCATCGAGGGCCTGACCCGCAGCTACGAGTCCGACCTGCTCGCCCAGCCCGACCCCACCACCTTCCAGACCCTGCCGTGGCGCGGCGAGATCGACCCGACCGCGCGCATGTTCTGCGACATCACGACGCCGGACGGCCGTCCTGCCGTCTCCGACCCCCGCCATGTGCTCAAGCGCACGCTCGCCAAGGCGGCGGATGCCGGATTCACGTTCTACACGCACCCCGAGATCGAGTTCTACCTCCTCAAGTCGTCGTCGTTCGGCCCTGAGGGTCCGGTTCCGGTCGACTCCGCCGGCTACTTCGACAACGTTCCCGGCGGCACGGCACACGACTTCCGCCGCCGTTCCGTGCGGATGCTCGAGGATCTCGGCATCTCCGTCGAGTTCAGCCACCACGAGGGCGGCCCGGGTCAGAACGAGATCGACCTGCGCTACGCGGACGCGTTGACGATGGCCGACAACGTCATGACCTTCCGCACCGTCATCAAAGAGGTCGCGATCGAGCAGGGCGTCTACGCCACCTTCATGCCGAAGCCGCTGAGCGGTCACCCCGGAAGCGGCATGCACACGCACATGTCGCTCTTCGAGGGCGAGCGCAACGCGTTCTATGAAGAGGGCGCCAAGTACCAGCTCTCCAAGACCGGACGACACTTCATCGCCGGCCTGCTGCGACACGCCAACGAGATGGCGGCGGTGACCAACCAGTTCGTGAACTCCTACAAGCGGCTCTGGGGCGGCGACGAGGCTCCGAGCTTCGTCACCTGGGGCCACAACAACCGCTCCGCTCTGGTGCGCGTGCCGATGTACAAGCCCAACAAGGGCGGTTCGTCGCGTGTCGAGTACCGCGCGCTCGACTCGGCAGCCAACCCGTATCTCGCGTACGCCCTCATGCTCGCGGCCGGCCTCAAGGGCATCGAGGAGGAGTACGAGCTGCCTCCCGAGGCCGAGGACAACGTGTGGTCGCTCAGCGACGCAGAGCGCCGCGCGCTCGGCTATTCTGCGCTTCCGGCGAGCCTCGACCACGCGCTCGAGTACATGGAGAGCTCCGAGCTCGTCGCCGAGACCCTCGGCGAATCGGTCTTCAACTACGTGCTGCTCAACAAGCGCAAGGAGTGGGAGGCCTACCGCGGCCAGGTCACTCCGCTGGAGCTGAAGAACAACCTCGAGCTGCTCTGAGCGTCGCCGATGGCCCGTTCGGACGACTCCGTCTCTCTCTCCGCGCTGGCCAGGCTGGGGTTCGCCGAGCTCAGTGAGGCGGCGGCGAATCTCACCGAGCTCGCGACCCTGATCGGAGTCGAGCGCTCACTTCTGCTCAGCGAGGCGGACGCGGCCGACCCCGATGCGGCGGTCGAGGGGATGCTGCGCGTGGCACGGCGCGATGCGGCACCCATCGCCGCCCTGTTCACCGACCAGCGGGCGCGCCGACGTGCGTGGCGGGTGTTCGGGGCGTCGCAGGGCTTCGCCGACTTCTTCCTGCGGCATCCGACCGAGATCTCGGTGCTCGGCGACACGTCCACCGAACTGCCGTCCGCGCACGAGCTGCGCGATCGGATGCTCGAGGCCGTCGGAGCGCGCGACGGATTCGCCGAGTCGGGCGATGACAGCGCGGTGGTCACGCTGCGTGTGGCGTATCGCCGCAACCTCGCTCTGATCGCCGCGATCGACCTGACGGCGCACAATCCTGTGCGCATCGTCGCGGATGTCGCCGCCGCGCTGGCCGATATCGCGGGCGCGGCGCTGGAGGCGTCTCTGGCGATCGCGCGTCGGCGGCTGGTCGACACGATGAGTCGCGAGCAGGTCGCAGCCACGCAGCTGGCGATCATCGGCATGGGCAAGGCGGGTGCACGCGAGCTGAACTACGTCAGCGATGTCGATGTGATCTTCGTCGGCGGAACCGCAGACGAGGACGCCGTCCCGGAGTCGCGCGCGATCGACATCGCGACCCGTCTCGCGAGGGAGACGATGCGAGGACTGAGCGGCATCGAGGTCGAGCCCCCGCTGTGGGAGGTCGACGCCGCGCTCCGTCCCGAAGGCAAGCAGGGCGCGCTCGTCCGGTCGCTCGGCTCGCACCTGGCCTACTACGACCGCTGGGCGAAGAGCTGGGAGTTCCAGGCGCTTCTGAAGGCGCGACCCCTCGCGGGCGATGCGGAGCTCGGCGCCGAGTACATCGCCGCCGTGCAGCCGAAGGTCTTCTCCAGTGCCGCGCGTGAGAACTTCGTCGACAGCGTGCAGCGCATGCGCGAGCGGGTCATGGAGCACATCGACCCCGAGGATGCCCCGTACCAGCTCAAACTCGGCTCGGGCGGCCTGCGGGACATCGAGTTCACCGTGCAGCTGCTGCAGCTCGTGCACGGCCTCACAGACCCCCGTCTGCGCACGCGGGGCACACTCGAGAGCCTCGACGCCCTGGTGGAGGGCGGCTACATCGGCCGGGCCGAGGCTGCGTCTTTCGCCGATGACTACTGCGTGCTGCGGTTGATGGAGCACAGGTTGCAGCTCCGCGAGCTCAGCCGCACCCACCTGATGCCCCGCACACCGGCGGGCCTTCGGGTGCTCGCGCGCAGCACCGGCCTGGGCGAGTCCGGTGAAGCGATCTGGGCGCGCTGGGAGAGCGTGCGGCGGGAGGTGCGCGACATCCACACCCGCCTGTTCTACCGGCCTCTCCTGAGCGCTGTGGCGGCGCTGCCGGAAGAGGAGCGCACGCTGTCCACGGCACAGGCGCACGACCGGCTCATGGCGATCGGCTTCCGGGATCCGGCCGGCGCCCTGCGCCACATCGGTGCACTCACCACCGGATTGAGCCGCAAGGCGACCATCCAGCGGCACCTCATGCCCGTGATGGTGCGCTGGTTCGCCGACGGCAGCGACCCCGACTATGCGTTGATCGCGTTCCGTCGCATCAGCGAACGCCTCGGCGACACTCCCTGGTTCCTCCGGATGCTGCGTGATTCCTCGGGCGCTGCCGAGAGCCTGACGCGCCTCCTCTCGTCGTCGCGCTACGTCGGCGAGCTCATGGAGTGGATACCCGAGTCCGTCGCCTGGCTCGACAGCAGCGAGCTGCTGCGGCCCCGCAGCGGGGCCGCTCTCGACGAGGAGGCCAGGGCCATCCAGACGCGGCACAGGAACGTCGGCGACGCGCTGCAGGCGGTGCGAGCGCTGCGGCGGCGCGAGCTGCTGCGAACGGCGATGGGCGGCGTCCTCGACGTGCTCTCGATCGAGCAGATCGCGACGTCCCTGACCGAGATCACCGACGCGACGATCCAGGCGGCGCTGCGCGCGGTCCGCCGCGAGATCGTCCCGCTCGACGATGAGGCGCTCGACTTCGCGGTGATCGGCATGGGGCGGTTCGGGGGAGCGGAGCTGGGCTTCGGCTCCGATGCCGACATCCTCTACGTGTACGACGCGAACGGCGTCGATCCGCAACGCGCGCAGACGCTCGCCACGCGCATCGTCGCCGGCCTCCGAGAGCACCTCACCGACCACCGTGTGCCGTTGGACCTCGATGCCGATCTCCGTCCGGAGGGACGCAACGGACCCGTCGTCCGATCGATCGACGCGTATGCGGAGTACTACCGGCGCTGGTCGCTCTCCTGGGAGGCTCAGGCACTCCTGCGGGCGAGAGGCGTGGCGGGCAGCGCGACTCTCATCGAGAAGTTCACCGCCCTCGCCGACAGCATCCGCTACCCCGCCGAGATCGACCTGCAGGGAACCCGCGAGATCAAGCGCATCAAGGCGCGAGTCGAGGGAGAGCGGCTGCCTCAGGGAGTCGATCCTCGTCGACACCTGAAGCTCGGTCCGGGCACGCTGAGCGACGTCGAGTGGCTGGTGCAGCTGCTCCAGCTGCAGCACGCCCATGACGTACCGGCCCTGCGCACCACGTCGACGCTCACGGCGCTCCAGGCGGCCGTCGACGCAGGCTACGTTCCCGCCGAATCCGCCGATCTCCTCCGGGCCGCGTGGCTGCTGTCGAGCCGTCTGCGATCTGCGATCACCCTCTACACGGGCAAGACGAGCGACGTGCTCCCGACGGATCCGCGCGACCTCGACGCCATCGGTCGGCTGCTCGGGTACCCCGACCGTTCGGCGAGCATTCTCGATGACGACTACCTCGGCGTGACCCGGCGTGCGCGCCGGGCATTCGAGCAGCTCTTCTACGGCTAGCCTGGCTCCATGACGATCTCGAAGCTCGGTGTGATCTGGAACCCCTCGAAGGTCGACGGGGACTCGCTGCGCGCAGCCGTCGCCGAGACCTTCGTCTCCGACGGTGTCGGCACTCCTGTCGAGTGGTGGGAGACCAGCATCGAGGACCCGGGGCGGGGAATGGCCGCCGAAGCTGTGGCCGCAGGCTGCGACGTGGTGATCGCCGTCGGCGGCGACGGCACCGTCCGGGCGGTCGCTGAATCGTTGGCGGGCACGGACGCCGCGCTGGGCATCGTGCCGCAGGGCACGGGCAACCTGCTCGCGCGGAACCTCGAGATCCCCCTGAACGACATCCCCGCCGCGTTGGTTCGGGTGCGCGACGGCGAGCCGCAGCGGATCGACATGGGCTGGGTCGACCACGACGGCACCGAGCACGCGTTCGTGGTGATGGTCGGTTTCGGCATCGACGCGCAGATGCTGGTCGAGACCGACGAGGACCTGAAGAACCGAGCCGGATGGATCGCCTACGTCGAGGCGATGGGACGTGCTCTCGCCGGCACCGAGATGACCGACATCACCCTGACGCTCGACGATCAGGAGCCGCAGGGGCTTCGCGGTCACACCATGCTGATCGGCAACTGCGGCATGCTGCAGGGCGGCATCCGTCTCCTGCCGGATGCGGTGCTCGACGACGGACTGCTCGACATGCTGCTCGTGAGCGCCGAAGGGCCCCTCCAGTGGCTCGACACCGTCCGTGCCTTCGTCTGGGAGAACGGCATCCGTCGCATGATGGGCAATGTCGACACCGCTGTGAGCACCGACTCGACGACGCACATCTCCGCGGAGCGGGTGCGCGTGCAGCTCGCGTCACCGCAGATGTTCGAGATCGATGGCGAAGAGGTCGGACACGTCTCCGACTTCACCGTGCGGGTCCAGCCCGCCGCCCTCACCGTTCGCTGAGGGTTCCCGGTGGGACGACCTTGCTGTCCTGCGTCGGGAAGACGACCTTCTGCACGATGATGATGATGCTCGCGGCGACGGGGATGGCGACGAGTGCGCCGAGGATCCCGCCGAGTGCGCCACCGGCGACGGCCGCGATCACCACGAGTGCTCCGGGAACGGCGACCGCCTTGTTCATGATTCGCGGGGACAGGACGTATGCCTCGATCTGCATGTAGACGAGGTAATAGCCGAACGCGATGAGAGCGGTCACCGGGCTCACGATGAGGCAGATCAGCGCATTGATGATCGAGGCGCTCAACGTTCCGACGAGCGGGATCATCGAGCCGATGAAGGCGATCAGCGCGAGAAGCGCCGGCACGGGGGCTCCGATGATGCTCAGCACGATCAGGCTCAGGATGCCGTTGATGAGCGCCAGGCTGGCCTGCCCCATCACGTAACGCCCGACGGCGCCGGAGACGTCTTCAAGGAGCCCTCCGAAGGTGTCGCGCTGGTAGGACGGGACGAAGCGCACCGCGACGCGCTTCATGCTGCGCAGCGAGGCCATGAAGTACAGGGTCAGGATGAGCACGATGGTGACGCCGGTGAAGCCGCCGGCGATGCCGGCGCCGACCGCGAAGACTCCGCCGCTGATGTTGAGTATGTTGCCCGGATCCTGGACGAAGCTCAGCACGCCCTGCGCCGCGTCGTCGAAGGTGGAGCCGAACTGCTCGCTCACGTCCTTGAACCAGGCGCTGGCCATGAAGTCCTCGACCATCTTCGGGCCGTCCTGGATCAGGTTGGTCACCTGCTCGATGAGAAGAGGCACGATGGCCAGGATGATGCCGGCGAAGACCAGGATCACGACGGACACGACGATGGCGACGGCGGCCGGGCGAGGGAGCTTGCGTTCGATGAACGAGACGATCGGGTCGAGCCCGAGTGCGAGGAAGATCGCCACCCCGATGTAGACCAGCACCGTGGCGAGCTGGTTGACGATTCCGCCGAGCATCAGCGCGACGAGCACACCCAGAGCACCGAGGAGGCCGAACATGAACGGGTTGATCCGGGCGATCGCCGCGGCCGCTGTCTTCGGCTGCGCGGGAGGAGTCTCGGTGGTGTGGACCCTCTTCGGCTGCAGCCTGTCGTACTTGCGGCGCATGATGGCCCCCCACTTGTGTTCATTCGGACCCCTCAGTTGACCAGTAGGGGCGGGTGAAAGCAAGCGCGACACGGTCGTGCGGGCGGCGGATCCCCCATGCGGGGGATGCGGTGACCGCCAGGCGTTCGTACGGTGGATGACATGACGGATGCAGAGAAGGATTCGCAGAAGAAGCCGCAGAACGGTCTTGCAGTCGGCCTCGGCCTGGGCATCGCCGTCGGTGCGGGGCTCGGACTCACCGTGTTCGACAACCTCGCACTCGGAATGGGCCTCGGCCTCTCGATCGGCGTCGCGATCGGCGTCGCTGTGGATTCGCGCGCCGGCGAGTGAGAACTTCCGCGACCGGCGGGATGCCGCGGGCTCGCGTAGTCTTCAGAACATGGCGAAGCGGGGTGGACGGGGTGCACGGTGGCGGTACCGCCGCGAGTGGCTGCTGACTGCGGTGTCGGCGCTGCTCTTCGCCTACATGGTCGGGCTCGTGCTGGTCACGCTGACCTGGAGCGTCGCATATTCCCTCCCGCAGTGGATCCTCATCGGAGTCATGGTGACCGGGTCGGCCGTGCTGCTCGCATGGCAGGTGCGCAAGGTCCGCGGGCTTCGACGCAGCCGCGACCGGTGAGCTCGGCGCCGCCGTCCGTCGCCCAGGGCTACACCGTAGCGGGCGCGTAGGCCCATCCCGGCCCGGCTCGAACGGGCAGCCTCCCTCTCTGAAAAACCGGACGCGGAGCCGGGGTGAGCTCACGCGCCTAGGGCGGGACCGAGAAAGACTCTACGCGAGACGCACAGAGAGCCCGCCAGGCATGGCCTGACGGGCTCTCTGTGCGATTCGGCGGACCTACCCCCGGAATCCCGCGGGATCTGGTTACACCCCGAAGTACAGCTCGTACTCGAACGGGTGCGGGCGCTGAGCCATCGGCAGGATCTCGTTCTCGTACTTGTACGAGATCCAGGTCTCGATGAGCTCCTCGGTGAAGACGCCACCCTCGAGGAGGAACTGGTGGTCCTCCTTCAGTGCGTCGAGCGAGTCGAGCAGCGAGTTCGGGACCTGCGGGATGTTCTTCGCCTCCTCGGGGGGAAGCTCGTAGAGGTCCTTGTCGACGGGCTCGTGCGGCTCGATGCGGTTCTTGATGCCGTCGAGGCCGGCCATGAGCTGCGCGGCGAAGGCGAGGTACGGGTTGCCCGATGCGTCAGGCGCGCGGAACTCGATGCGCTTGGCCTTCGGGTTGGAGCCCGTAATCGGGATGCGGATGGCAGCCGAGCGGTTTCCGGCCGAGTAGACCAGGTTGACCGGAGCCTCGAAGCCCTTGACCAGACGGTGGTAGCTGTTCAGGGTCGGGTTCGTGAAGGCGAGCAGCGCCGGAGCGTGCGCCAGGATGCCGCCGATGTACCAGCGAGCGATGTCGCTGAGCTGACCGTAGCCGGCCTCGTCGTAGAAGAGCGGCTTGCCGTCGTTCCACAGCGACTGGTGCGTGTGCATTCCCGATCCGTTGTCGCCGTACAGCGGCTTCGGCATGAAGGTGGCGACCTTGCCCCACTCTTCGGCGGTGTTCTTGACGATGTACTTGAACTTCAGGATGTCGTCCGCCGAGTGCACCATGGTGTCGAAGCGGTAGTTGATCTCCTGCTGGCCGGCGGTGCCGACCTCGTGGTGCGAGCGCTCGAGGATGAACCCGGCGTCGATCAGCTTCAGGGTGATGTCGTCGCGCAGGTCAGCGGTCTTGTCGACCGGGCTGACGGGGAAGTAGCCACCCTTGTACGGGGTCTTGTTGGCGAGGTTTCCGCCCTCTTCCTCACGACCGGTGTTCCACGCGGCCTCTTCGGAATCGACCTTGTAGAAGCTCTCGCCGGCGGTGACCGAGTAGCGCACGTCGTCGAAGATGTAGAACTCGGCCTCGGGGGCGAAGAACGCCGTGTCGGCGATGCCGGTGGAGGCGAGGTACTTCTCGGCCTTCTTCGCGACCTGGCGCGGGTCCTTCGAGTAGATCTCTCCCGTGCGCGGGTTGTAGATGTCGAAGATCATCACGAGGGTGCTCGCCTCGCGGAAGGGGTCCATGTATGCCGTCGTGACGTCAGGGATGAGCTGCATGTCGGACTCGTGGATGCTGGCGAAGCCACGGATCGAAGAGCCGTCGAACAGCTGTCCGTCCACGAAGAAGTCCTCGTCGACAGTGGCCGCAGGGATGTTGAAGTGCTGCTGAACACCAGGGAGATCAGTGAATCGGATGTCAAGGAACTTGACGTCGTTCTCCTTGATGTAGGTCAGCACCTCGGACGAATCTTTGAACATGTACGACTCCTGGATTGCGGATCGATGGCTTCACGGCCATTGTGCACAGTACGTGCGGGGCGTTACCCCACGGTATCCGCTTTGTTTCGAGCATGTTACGCGCCGGTAGGCTGGATACGTGACGGACGCTGTGAACACGTACCCCGGAGAACGACTCGGAATGCCGCAGACGGGGACGGGCAGCATCGCGCGCCCTGGACGGCGAATCGGGGCCCTTCTCATCGACTATGTGGCTGCGACGATCATCGCCACCGGGTTCCTCGGCTACGACCAGTTCGCGCTGCCCGCCGAGGCCGGCCTCACCATGTTCGCGCCGATGGCGGTCTTCGCCCTGCTGCAGATCCTCTTCATCCCGACGGCCGGCGGAAGCCCCGGGCACCGTATCCTCGGCATGCGCGTGGTACGTCTGGGCGGCGGCTGGGTGGGGATCTGGCGTCCGATCGTCCGCACGCTGCTGATCATCATCGTGATCCCGGCGGTCATCTGGGACGCCGATCAGCGAGGAATCCACGACAAGGTGACGGGACTCGTGCTCATCCGCGCCTGATCGGGCTCACTCCTTGCCGCGATTGCGGCGTCTGGCCTCGCGCGGAGCGCGACCGCCGAGGAACGAACGGGCAGGGTCGACGATATAACCCTGTCGCAGCGCCTCGCGACCGATGAGCATGCGGAAACCCATCTCGTCCCGGTTGCTCAGCGTGACCTCCGCGAGCACCTCCCGATCATGCAGACGGATCAGCATCTCGACGACGAGTCGCTCCTGGGCATGGCCCGATGAGCTGCGCACGGCGCGGCGATCATGCACAGGGGACTCGACGATGACGGCATCCTCCTGGCTGTCCTGCCAGGGCTTCACACGGAACCGAACCCACGACACGCCGTCGCGCTCGAACTCCTGGATCTGGAATGCGTGCAGCGAAGAGGTGCGCGCGCCCGTGTCGATCTTGGCTTTGAGCCAGTCGACTCCGAGATCAGGCAGGCTCACCCATTCTCGCCACCCGATAAGGGTGTTTGAATGGGATGACTTACTCACCCGACCATCCTGGCAGGAAATCCCCCGTGAAGATCGCAGTGCTCTCCCGCGCGCCGCAGGCGTACTCCACCCAAAGGCTGCGCGCCGCTGCGCTCCAGCGAGGTCACAACGTCAAGGTGCTCAACACGCTGCGATTCGCGATCGACCTCACCGCAGACGAGCCGGACCTGCACTACCGGGGCCGTCAGCTCAGCGACTACGACGCGATCCTGCCTCGCATCGGCAACTCGATCACCTACTTCGGCACCGCCGTCGTGCGCCAGTTCGAGCAGATGGACGTCTACACGCCGAACACGGCGAACGGGATCTCGAGCGCGCGGGACAAGCTCCGCGCGAATCAGATCCTCTCGCGCCACAACATCGCGATGCCTCCCACGGCCTTCGTCCGCAACCGTGCGGACGTCCGTCCGGCGATCGAACGCGTCGGGGGTGCTCCTGTCGTCATCAAGCTCCTCGAGGGCACGCAGGGGATCGGTGTGATCCTCGCGCCGCAGGTGAAGGTGGCCGAGGCCATCATCGAGACGCTGCACTCGACCAAGCAGAACGTGCTGATCCAGAAGTTCATCTCCGAGAGCCGCGGGCGCGACATCCGCGCTCTCGTCGTGGGCGACCGCGTGGTCGCCGCGATGCGGCGATCGGCGGCGGGTGACGAGTTCCGCTCGAACGTCCACCGTGGAGGCTCGGTGGAAGCCGTCGAGCTCGATCCGATCTACGAGCGCGCAGCCGTGCGCTCAGCCCAGATCATGGGGCTCCGCGTCGCCGGAGTCGACATGCTCGAAGGCGACGACGGCCCGCTCGTCATGGAGGTCAACTCGTCGCCTGGCCTGCAGGGCATCGAGACGGCCACGAAGCTCGACGTCGCAGGCGCCATCATCGACTACATCGCCGGCCAGGTCGCATTCCCCGAGATCGATGTGCGTCAGCGCCTGACCGTCTCCACGGGATACGGGGTCGCCGAGCTGATGGTGCACGGAGCTGTCGACCTCGTCGGCAAGACACTCGGCGAAGCCGGACTGTGGGAGCGCGACATCACCGTGCTCACGCTGCACCGCGGCGTCTCCGTCATCCCGAACCCGCGCAAGCACGTCGTCCTCGAGGCCGAGGATCGGCTCTTCTGCTTCGGCAAGCTCGACGAGATGCGGTCGATGGTTCCGGAACGTCGCCGTCGCCGCGCGAAGGTCCGTCGCCTTCCGCGTCAGCCGCTGTCGGAGTGAACGACGAAGCGCGGCCGCCCTCGCGATGAGGTGCGGCCGCGCTTCTGCGTGTGCGGGGGTCAGCTCAACGCGGACGCTGCGCCCTGACCTTGGTGGGGTCGATGCCCTTCGGGATAGGGAGCGACGAGATCGACTGCGACACGGACTCGATGCGTCGGATGACGGCACCCATGGTGGCCTTGTCGATGACCTTCGGAAGCTTCTTGATGGTCTTTGCGAGGTCGGCGATCGCGACGTCGTCGTCGCCGTGGCCGACGTAGAGCACCGTGACCGGCACGCCGTGGGCCACACGGGCTGCCTTGCTGCGCTCATCGTTGACCAGTCGGGTCAGGCGGCCGCGGGAGCCCTCTCCGACGACCACGACGCCGCCGCGACCCACCGTGCGGTAGACGGCATCCTGCGTCTTCGGGTTGATGCCGACCGGCGTCTCGGATCCCTGCCAGTTGCGGCCGAGGCTCGTGCTCAGCACGTGGCCCGTGGCGCCGGGCATGCCGTCGATCTTCTGGTACATCGCAGAAGTCGACAGGCGCGTCATCAGGAACATCGCGCCGAGCAGGCCGAGCATCAGACCGGAGATGCCCCAGAGGATGAGAGTCCACACCTGGAACGGCGGGATCAGGTAGCCGACGATGAGGCCGATGAGGACACCGATGACCAGCAGCGCGATCTGGGCCCAGGGCAGCCAGGGGTAGATCTCCCTCGTGAACTTGAAGAGGGACTTGATCTGGGAGAAGAATCCCGGACGCTTCTCGGGCGCGGACGTGCGGTTTGCCATGTGCATAAGAATACCGACTCCGGGGTGCGCTGATGGCGTCGTTCGCGTCGGGCGGATTCGGGCGCCTCGTCTTCTCCTGCACACGCGGCCGATTCGTGCGCATGCGTACACATCATGCGATGTCTGCGTGGGACCGCCGTGCGATGCGATGACATGGGGGAATGGCGGAGACGGAAACGAAGGCGAGCGGTGCGGCACTGGTGCCTGGTGCGCATCGGACGATCAGGAGGATCGACGCGGACGAGGGGCCGTACGCGGGAACGCTGGTCACCCGAGGCGCGGCGATGGCCGTTCTGGTGGACTCCGCCTCGATCAGCGGGTGGGCTGGGTGGGACCACGCCGGTGACGACCACGTGGCGGGGCCGCTCGACATCGTGCGGCGCGCCGACGGGCACGACGCGCTGCTTCCGTGGTGCACCGAGAGGGTCGCGACGTTCGTCGGTCGTCGCTCGGCAGCCGACGTCGCGCTCGGCTCCGGGGAGATGACGACCCTGGTCGCCAGCATCCTGCGAGGTCTCGGTGAGCTCGGACGGACCGACGAGCACGAACACACGGGTGGCTGGTGGCTCACGGATGACGGGCGACCGACTTTCGTGATCGGCGCAGGCGAGACGGCACGGACGGCAGCGGCGGGTCTCGTCGCGCGGATTCGCGAGGACTGCGTCGACCGCGCACTCGGTCGCCTGCTCGTCACGATCGAGGAAGGGCTGAGCGCTGCCACAGGACGGCCGAGGATGCCGATGCGACAGCTCGAGGGGTGGGAGGCAGAGCTGTTCGACACGGCGGCGCCGAAACCGCTGAGGCGCGATGTGCATGCGCCTGAGCTGGCGAGAAGTGCGGACGCAGCGATCCGCGCAGCGGTCGTGCGACCCGACGAGCGAAGTCGGATGAGAACCCGTGCCACTCGACCTATGGCGGATAGCCGCGTGCGCGCTGTGACGTCTCGCGTCGTCGCGCCCTTGCTGCGTCGCCTCGACCTCTGGCGGGTTGCGATGCTCCTCGTGCTCGCGCGCCGGCATCGGAGAGACGCGGATCGAGCACGCGCCGCCCGCGGCGACAGGAGGATGGAGGCCCCCACAGGGGGCGTCCGAACCCCGTGCGACGTGGGCGGAGGGCGATCGTCGCTGCGGTTGGGGCCGTAGCGGTGCTCGCCGGCGGACTTCTCTGGCCTGGCGGAGCGACAGGGGAACCGGGCGACGGGGGTACCACGGCGGTGCCGACGAGCGGTCGGGACGCGGAGCAGATCGACTCTGCGTCTGCCGATCCGTCACCGGCGGCGACGCCGACGGCACCCGAACCGAAGCCGGACGAGTCCCCGAAGGGATCACCGCCCGAGCGAGCCGATCCGGAGGATCCGGTCGAGGCGGCGCACCACCTCATCGACGCGATCAGGACCTGCGCGGCGAACGACGACGCGGTCTGCGCCGAAGCGGTCGCTCAGGGGTCCATCGGGGTCGCGGACGCATTGGCGGGAGGTGAGGGAGTGCTACGGCTCGAACCCGTGGACGAGTACGGAGATGTCGCCGTGATCCGAGCTTCTGCGTCGGGAGGGGAAGAGGACGGTGCGGAGTCCGCCGCCGGGGAGCGCATGGTCGTACTCGTCCGGGTGGCAGAGAAATGGCTGGTCCGCGACGTGTACGACGTCGCGGACCAGCCAGGATGATGCGGTGGTCAGGCTCCGAGCTGAGCGGCGAACTGCGCCGACTCGAGGCGGGCCTTCACAGCACCGAGGAAGCGTGCGGCGTCTGCTCCGTCGATGATGCGGTGGTCGTACGAGAGAGCGAGGTACACGTACGAGCGGACGGCGATCGCGTCTGCGCCGCCGACCTTGACGAGACCGGGGCGCTTGACGACCGTTCCGGTGCCGAGAATCGCCGACTGCGGCAGGAAGACGACCGGAGTGTCGAACAGCGCGCCACGCGAACCCGTGTTGGTCAGCGTGAACGTGCCGCCGGCGAGCTCGTCGGGCTTCAGCTTGTTGTCGCGCGTGCGTGCCGCGAGGTCGGCGATCTCATGCGCGATCTCGGCGATGTTCTTCGACGCGGCGTCGCGCAGCACCGGCGTGAGCAGACCGCGCTCGGTGTCCACGGCGATCGAGACGTTCTCGGACTCGGGATAGACGATCTGCTCGCCGTCGACCGTGGCGTTCACGATCGGGAAGGCACGCAAAGCCTCTGCGGCAGCGAGGGCGAAGAACGGCAGGAACGACAGCTTGTCGCCCGTCTTCTCGAGGAAAGACGCCTTGACGCTGTCGCGGTACTCCGCCAGAGCGGTCACATCGACCTCGACGACCGTCGTGAGCTGTGCGGTCTGCTGCATCGACTCGACGGCGCGCTTGGCCAGAACCTTGCGCAGGCGCGACATCGGCTGCGTGGTGCCACGCAACGGCGAGACCTCGAGCGGAGCGGGCGCAGCAGGGGCGGCCGCAGCGGCGGGTGCCGCCGACGCGCTCTCTGCGGCCTTGAGCACATCTTCCTTACGGATGCGTCCGCCGACGCCGGTACCGGTGACACTGGCCAGGTCGACGCCCTGCTGCGAAGCCAGACGGCGCACGAGCGGGGTCACGTACAGGTTGTCGCTCTCGGTCGGGAGGGACAGCTTCTGCTCGGCCGGAGCCGGAGCCGGAGCCGATGCCGCCGCGGGCGCGGGCTCGGACGGCGCTGCCGCCGGGGCGGGGGCGACAGGTGCGGACGCACCCTCGCTTGCCGGAGCCTGCTGCACGGGGGCTTCTGCCGCGGGAGCAGCAGGCGCCTCTGCCGCAGATGCGGGAGTCTCGGTGGGAGCGGCAGGAGCCTCGGCGGCCGGAGCCTGCGCAGCCGGTGCGGCGGCGGGAGCTGCTCCAGAACCGACACGAGCAAGCACAGCGCCGACCTCGACGGTCTCGTCTTCGGCGGCGACGATCTCCTGCAGCACGCCGGCGACGGGCGAGGGGATCTCGGTGTCGACCTTGTCGGTCGAGATCTCCAGCAGTGCCTCGTCGACCTCGACGGTGTCGCCGATCTGCTTGAGCCAGCGGGTGACGGTGCCTTCGGTCACACTCTCGCCGAGTTCGGGGAGGACGATGTCCGTGGCGTCGCCTGCGGGGGCAGCGGCCGGAGCAGCCGCGGCAGCGGGCGCAGCTTCGGCAGCAGGAGCGGGCTCCGAGGGGGCCTCGGCCTGCGGTGCGGCAGCCTGAGGCGCCTCCTCCGCGGCCGGCGCTGCGGCTGCAGGAGCATCCTCGGCAGGAGCAGCGGCGCTGCCGTCGCCGATACGCGCGAGGAGCGCGCCGACCTCGACGGTCTCGTCCTCGGCGACGAGGATCTCCTCGATCACACCGGTGACGGGCGAGGGGATCTCGGTGTCGACCTTGTCGGTCGAGATCTCGAGCAGGCCCTCATCCGCCTGAACGGTGTCTCCCACCTGCTTGAGCCAGCGGGTGACGGTACCCTCTGTGACGCTCTCGCCGAGAGGGGGAGGACGACGGATGTGCTCATGACTGAGTCTCCTTCAGGAAGTTAAATGACGCGTGTCTAGCTTAGTGAACTGTTCACCGGTTGGTGTTCAGAGGGCGTGCAGCGGCTTTCCGGCGAGGGCGAGGAAGGCTTCACCGAGCGCCTCGCTCTGTGTGGGATGCGCATGGATCAGGGGGGCGATGTCCTCGGGGTGTGCCTCCCACGCGACGGCCAGCTGGCCCTCGGTGATGAGCTCGCCCACTCGGTCGCCGAGCAGATGGACACCGATGACGGGCCCGTCCTTGAGTCGGACCACCTTCACGAGGCCGGCTGTGCCGATGATCTCGCTCTTGCCGTTGCCGGCGAGGTTGTACTCGTACGCCACGACAGCATCGGCGCCGTGCTCGGTGACGGCAGCCTCCTCCGTGACGCCGACCGAGGCGACCTCGGGGCTCGAGTACGTGACCTTCGGGATCTGGATGTCGGGGACGTGCGCGGGGGAGAAGCCGGCGATGCGTTCCGCGACGGCGATGCCCTGCTGGAAACCGCGGTGAGCGAGCTGCAGACCGGGCGTGATGTCTCCGACGGCCCAGAGTCCGGGCACACCGGTGCGCAGGTCCTGATCGACCGTGACGAAACCACGATCGAGAGTCACGCCGGCCTCTTCGAAGCCGAGGTCGGCCGTGACCGGACCTCGTCCGACCGCCACGAGAAGGTAGTCGGCGGTGAACTCCTTGCCGTCCTCCAGCGTGACGGTCACCGAGCTGTCGTCCTGCGTGGCGCTCTGGTAGCGGATTCCGAGGGAGTACTGGATGCCGCGGCGGCGGAACGCCCGTTCGAGGCCCTTGCTCATCGCGATGTCCTCGTTGGGCACCAGGTGCGGCAGCGCTTCGATGATGGTGACCTCGGTGCCGAACGAACGCCAGACGCTGGCGAACTCCACGCCGATCACGCCGCCGCCGAGCACGAGCACGCGCTCGGGGATCACGTCGAGCGACAGCGCCTGTTCGCTGGTGAGGATCCGCCCGCCGATCTCGAGTCCCGGGAGGGTCCGGCTGTACGAGCCGGTGGCGAGGATGACATCGGCGCCGACGTAGACGTCGTCGCCCACGCTCACCGACCGGTCGGCGTTCAGGCGACCGAAGCCGGCGACGGTCGTGATGCCGCGGGCCTTCACCAGGCCCTCGAGGCCCTTGTACTTCTTCGCGACGATCCCCTCGCGGTATGCGCGCACTCCGGCGGGGTCGATTCCGTCGAGGGTCGCGGAGATGCCGACGTGGGCGGCGTCTCGCACATGCTCAGCGACCTCGGCCGCGTGCAGCAGCGCCTTCGTCGGGATGCAGCCGCGGTGCAGGCAGGTGCCGCCGACCTTGTCCTTCTCGATGAGCGCGACGGATTTGCCGAGCTCGCTCGCACGCAGAGCAGCGGCGTACCCGCCGCTGCCTCCGCCCAGGACGACGATGTCGAAGGTGTGCGTGGTCATGGTCATGCCTCCTTGTGGGATGCTTCGGCGAACGCGATGATCGACCGGACCATCGCTCCGGTGGGGCCCTTGTCGGTGAAGCCGTACGGTGCGCCGTTGTGCTCGCCGGAGCCGGCGATGTCGAGGTGCACCCACGGGATGCGCGGGGCGTCCTTCTCGTCGGAGACCCGGCCGACGAAGCGGCGCAGGAAGAGGCCGGCGTACGACGCCCCGCCCATCCGATCGCTCATGTTGGCGTTCTGCATGTCGGCGATGGGGGAGTCCAGCGAGTCCTCCATGTAGGACGGGAGCGGCATGTGCCACGCGAGCTCATCGGCGGCGTCGGCGGCGGCGAGGAACTCCGCGACCGCGTCGTCGTCACCGAACACGCCGGTGTGGCGGTGCCCGAGAGCCATCACGATCGCTCCGGTGAGAGTCGCGACGTCGATGATGACGTCGGGGTTCTCGCGGCTGGCCGCGACGAGGCCGTCGGCCATGACCAGGCGCCCCTCTGCATCCGTGTTCGGAACCTCGACGGTCGTGCCGTCGAGGATGCGGATGACGTCTCCCGGACGCAATGCACGACCTGACGGCATGTTGTCGGTGATGCAGAGCCAAGCGGTGACGTGCACGGGCAGGGCGAGAGCGGCGATCGCCCGCAGTGCTGCGACGCTCGTCGCGGCACCGGCCATGTCGAACTTCATGCCGACCATCGAGGCCGCCGGCTTGAGCGACAGCCCGCCGGTGTCGAACGTGATCCCCTTGCCGACGAGTGCGATGTGACGCGTGGCGTTCGCGGGTGCGTAGTCGAGACGGACGAGGCGCGGCGGCCTGTCGGAGCCCTGCGCGACGCCGAGGATACCGCCGAAGCCCTGTTCGGCGAGCGACTTCTCGTCGAGGATCTCCACCGAGACATCCGCCAGACCGTCGACGCTGTCGGCTGCGCTCTGCGCGAGCTGGGCCGGGCTCTGCCACTCGGCCGGGACGAACACGAGATCCTTGATGAGGGCCATCGCCTCGCCGACGGCGATGGACCTGGAGAGTGCGGATTCGTCGAGGTCGGCATGCAGCAGGACGGAAGACGCGCGGGTCTTGCCCGACTCCTTGCGGTAGCCGTCGAACCGGTAGCCGCCGAGCACGGCGCCCTCTGCGGCAGCGGCCGCGAACTGCTCGAGACCGGGAGCCAGGGCCACCGAGACCGTCTCGAAGCCGGTCAGAGACCGGAGGGCCGTGCCTACGGCGTTGCGCACGGCGGAGGCATCGGGCTCACGGCCCACGCCGACGACGGCGAACGGCAGGGTCGTGACCTCGGGGGCGTAGGCCCGCGTGAACGACGAGGCCGAGCCGGTGTGGCCGACGGCCTGCAGGGAGTCGGCGAGTCCGGGGTAGCCGGTCAGCGACTCTGCGGAGTCCGAGATCTCGGGGATGACGAGCACTGCGGCGTCTGCAGCGCTTCCTGGGAACTGATCTGAGGTGCGCGAGAGCGCGGGAAGCGTCATACCTCCATCCTAGGAGGGTCGCGCGCCCGGGCGCCGAGCGGGTGTTCGCTCTCAGCTTGAAGGTCACCGCCCGGCCGTCCGAAGCTGCTCGTAGCATTGACTCATGCCCTTCTCCGGAGAGATCCATGAACGTGTAGCGAACGCACCGGTCGTGCCGCGCGGACTGCCCCTTGTCCTGCTCCTGACGGGTTTCACCGACGCAGGCAGCGCCGTCTCCGGGCTCATCGAGCACCTTCGCGAGACGACGTCGCCCGAGCCGATCGCCGTCTTCGACAACGACGTGCTGCTGGACTACCGCGCCCGCCGCCCGGTGATCTCCTTCGACCAGGATCACCTGACCGAGTTCCGTCCTGCCCGGCTGGAGCTCTCGCTGGCGACCGACGCCCTCGGCCAGAAGTTCCTCCTCCTCGCCGGTTACGAGCCGGACTTCGCCTGGAACGAGTTCGCGCGCACCGTGCTCGAGCTCGCCGACGAATTCGAGGTCTCCGGGCTCAACTGGGTGCACTCGATCGCGATGCCGGTCCCGCACACCCGCCCCATCGGCACGACGGTGAGCGGCAACCGCCGTGAGCTCACCGTGGCTCACTCGGTATGGCGCCCGCGCACCCAGGTGCCGGCCACTGCGGGGCATCTCCTCGAATTCCGCTTCGCGGAGCACGGCGAGCGCGTCGTCGGGTTCGTGCTGCTCGTGCCGCACTACCTCGCCGAGACCGAGAACCCCGACGCCGTGATCGCGGCAGCCGAGAAGCTGATGGCCGCCACGGGCCTGGTCATCCTGCTCGACGAGGTGCAGGAGCGCCGCCAGGACTACCTCACGCGCGTCGACGACCAGGTGCTGGGCAACGATGAGCTGCAGCAGATGGTGCAGGGGCTCGAGCGCCGCTACGACGCGTATATGGCCGGTCGTGATCCTGAGGACGGGTCGTACGACGAGGGCGGATTCAACGAGCGCGACCTGCCGAGCGCGGACGAGCTCGCCGCAGAACTCGAGCGCTACCTCGCCTCGCGCCCCAGCGGCGACGAGGACAAGCCGGGTCGCGGCTGACATCGAGCGAGCGAACTTGGGCGGATTGCACCTGCATGCCCACACGTGTGCGATACTAGGACTCTGACCCGTTGTCAATCGATCTTTCCGGAGATTGGACTTGACAAGGGTCTTACTAGTGTCCGAAATGCTCCGGGGCCTGCGAGCGGCCCCGTGAAAGGCGAAACGTGACTCCTGCCACGACGAAGAAGACCCGGACGAAGAAGACCGCCGACGCTCCCGAGGTCGATGCTCCGGTCGAGGAGGCCGCTGAGAAGCCGGCGCCCAAGACCGCCGCGCAGCGTGCCGCTGCCAAGCGCGCGCCCGCGAAGAAGAAGAAGGCCGATGACATCGTCGAAGACGACGAGACTCCTCCCGCCGCAGAGCCCGATGAGGACGACGAGGACTCCAAGCCGAAGTTCACCGAGCCTCTGCCCACGGGAGCGATCGTCATCTCGTCGAACGACGACGAAGACGTGCCCGTCTACTCCACCCAGATCACCGGTGCGACCGCCGACCCTGTCAAGGACTACCTGAAGCAGATCGGAAAGGTCGCCCTGCTGAACGCGGCCGAAGAGGTCGAGCTCGCGATGCGCATCGAGGCCGGCCTGTTCGCCGAGGAGAAGCTCTCCACGATGACGGCCGCCGAGAAGGCCAGCCAGCTCGGGCTCGACCTGCAGTGGGTCGCCCGCGACGGTCAGCGCGCGAAGAGCCACCTGCTCGGTGCGAACCTCCGCCTCGTCGTCTCGCTCGCCAAGCGCTACACCGGCCGCGGCATGCAGTTCCTGGACCTGATCCAGGAGGGCAACCTCGGTCTGATCCGCGCCGTCGAGAAATTCGACTACACCAAGGGCTTCAAGTTCTCGACGTACGCCACCTGGTGGATCCGTCAGGCGATCACCCGCGCGATGGCAGACCAGGCCCGCACCATCCGCATCCCCGTGCACATGGTCGAGGTCATCAACAAGCTCGCCCGAGTGCAGCGCCAGATGCTGCAGGACCTGGGCCGTGAGCCCACGCCCGAAGAGCTCAGCCGCGAGCTGGACATGACGCCCGAGAAGGTCGTCGAGGTGCAGAAGTACGGCCGCGAGCCGATCTCCCTGCACACGCCTCTCGGTGAGGACGGCGACAGCGAGTTCGGTGACCTCATCGAGGACACCGAGGCAGTGGTCCCCGCGGATGCCGTGGGCTTCACGATGCTGCAGCGTCAGCTGGAGCAGCTGCTCGACTCGCTCTCCGAGCGTGAGGCCGGTGTCATCCGGATGCGCTTCGGACTCGGCGACGGACAGCCCAAGACCCTCGACCAGATCGGTGACACGTTCGGCGTGACGCGTGAGCGCATCCGTCAGATCGAGTCGAAGACGATGGCGAAGCTCCGCCACCCGAGCCGCTCGCAGTCGCTGCGGGACTACCTCGAGTGATGCAGGCGAACGAAGGCAAGGCGCTCGAGGCGAGCGTCGACGGCAAGAACTACGCGCGCATCCCGCTGCGGACGCGCGTCGTCATGCCGAACGACGACCTCGACTCCGTCGTCCTGGAGTACGCGAAGGAAGCTGTTCAGCCCGGTGACCTGCTGTTCGTGACCGAGAAGATCGTGGCGATCACGCAGGGCCGGTCGTACCGGCTCGACGAGATCACGCCCCGTCCGCTTGCGCGCTTCCTGTCGCGATACGTCGTCCGCACCTCCTACGGCATCGGTCTCGGCATGCCCGAGACGATGGAGATGGCCTTGCGCGAATGCGGCACCCTGCGGATCCTCTTCGCAGCCGGCGTCTCGGTGATCACCAAGGCCTTCGGGCGTCGCGGTGACTTCTACCGCATCGCAGGTGACAAGGCACGCGCCATCGACGGCCCGACGAAGAACACGATCCCGCCGTACAACCAGGCGGTCGTCCTCGGACCGAAGAACCCGCGTGAGGTGGCCCTCCGTCTGAAGAAGATGCTCGGCGGCGACCTCGAGGTCGCCGTCGTCGACATCAACGACATCGGCGGCAACATCCTCGGCTCGACGCTCGACAAGGCGGGGGAGCGTCGGCTCGTCCAGATCCTGGGCGACAATCCTCTCGGCCAGGCGACGCAGTCGACCCCGATGGGGATCGTCCGCGAGGTCTGACCTCCGCGTGATCGACGCCTCAGCAAGAAGGGCCCGGATGCTCAGCATCCGGGCCCTTCTTCATGCCTGCCGCGGTCAGAACCCGATCGCGGCCTGGTAGCGCGGCTTGTGCCCTGTGCGGATCCCGGTGACGCTCGGCTTGTTCTCGTACACGCCGGCGCCCCAGTTGCCCTCGACGAGCACCGGACCGTCAGGCGTGACCACGACATCCCAGCCGACGTACTGGATCTGCGGTACGACGCGCGCGACCTGATCGACGAACTCGCGGACCTCGTCCATCATCGGCAGCTGGAAGTCGGCGATCGGGAAGCCGGAGTCCGGGTGCGTGACGTGCACGTGGCCGTGAGAGTCGTATCCGGATCCCACAGAGTGACCGTTCTCGTCGAGCATCGTGTAGAAGCCGCCGAAGCTCATCTGGTCGCTCACCGCTCCGCGTCCGAACTTCTGGGCCATCGCGAGGATGTGCGTCTTCTCGCCATCGAAGAATGCGGTGATGCGGGTGGTGTTCACGGTGCCGGGGCACACGGCCGCGAGGTCGGCGTGCTGGCGGATGACCTCTTCGACGAGGACCTGCTTCTTCGAGAGCAGCTCGGCGTGGAACGCATCCCAGTCGGTCACGTCGGCGGCGTGGTAGCGGTGGACACCCGTGCCCGCCTGGCCGTGCGTCTCCTTCACGACGATCGTGCCCTGGCGCTCGGTGAATGAACGCAGCTCGTCCGCGTTGCCCTGCGTGATGAGCATCCACTCCCTCTTGAGGAAGGCATCGAAGACGGCGTTGAACTCTGCCTTGTCATGGAACAGGTGCCGATAGTCGGGGTGGTCGTACTTCTGCGAGATCTCGTTCGACACGGGGTGGGTCATGAACGTGTCGCGCTCCGCCTTGGTGAGGATCGCGAAGTCGTAGTCGATGTAGTCCTGGAACCCGACGTTGTGGCGGCCCGCTGACCACAGCATGTCGACGACCACGAGGGGAACGGCCTTGCCGTGCTGAGAAGACGCCTCTTTGGCCCTCTCGATGACCGAGGCGACGTCGATGCGGCGAGCACGCGCCAGCAGATAGCGGACGCGGGGCGCGAGGGAAAAGCGTGACATGGATCTCCAAGTTCGGGGTCCCCTCCAGTCTACGGTGGGTGCGTGGAGCATCCTGAGAAGGCGGAGCTAGGCTGGAAACGTGTGTGAGAAGACATCCAGCTCCCGCCCGCGCGCGATGATCTCGCGGTCGGCGCTCGCGGTCGCATCCGCTGCCGCCGTCGATGCAGGGGGACGCGTCGCCGACCTCCGCCGCGATGCCTGGGGGCATGGGGTGCTCTCCGTCGCACACGCGGTGGTCGCCGCCGGTGCGGAGGCCGTGCTGGTCGACCATGCCGAGGAGGTCGAGGCCCTGGCTCTCGAAGGCATCGACGCCGTGACGACCGGCGCGCCGGATATCGACCCCTTCCTGCTCTACGGGCTCCCCGATGCGGAGGGAGCACTGAGCGCGAGGCCGGTCATGCGGCTCGTCGGCAGAGTGCTTTCCACGAAGCCGCTCAGGGCCGGAGACGCGGTCTCCTACGGCTACACCCATCGAGTGGCCCATGACACGACGGCCGCACTCATCACCGGCGGCTACGCCCAGGGGATCGTGCGCGCGCTGGGCAATGCCGCCCACGTGGAGATCGACGGTGTGCAGCGCCCGATCATCGGGCGTGTCGCGATGGATGTGTGCGTGATCGATCTGCAGGGATCCGCCGCCGTCACCGTGGGCGCCGAGGCCACCTACTTCGGAGGTCGCGGGCCGGCCGCTCCCGGGCTCGCCCGATGGAGCGCCGTCACCGGACTCACGATCGCCGAGCTCGTCACCGTCGCGGGTGCACACGCGGAGCGGGGGTGGGAGGCATGAGTCGGCCGGAGCTGCGGATCGACACCGACCTGTTCCGAGCGAACATCCGCGCGGTCCGCGATCGCATCGCCCCGTCGGAGCTCATGGTCGTCCTCAAGGACGACGCGTACGGTCACGGACTCCGGTGGGCCGTCGAGGCGGCGAAGGACACGGGCGTCGAGTGGTACGGGTCATACGACGTCCGAAGCGGGGTCGAAGCACGACGCGTGCTCGGCGACACCGGTCGGATCTTCGCGTGGGTCACCTCGACGGACGAGGAGATCGACGACGCGCTGCGCGCCGACATCGACCTCGGCGTCGGATCGGCGGAGTACCTGACGCGCATCACCGCCAGGGCTGCGCATGCCGGCGCGCGGGCACGTATCCACCTCAAGATCGACACGGGGCTGCATCGCAACGGTCTGCTCCCGGCCGAGTGGGAGCGCACCGTCGCCGATGTGCGCGCGGGTGAAGCGGCGGGACACCTCGAGCTCGCCGGGATCTGGAGCCATCTCGCCGAGGCGAGCGACGACGAGGACGACGATGCTCAGGCCCTGTTCCTCGATGCCGTCCGTGTCGTGGAGCAGTCCGGACCGACGCCCGAGGCGCTGCACCTGACGGCATCCGCTGCGTCCTGGTGGCGGCCGGAGCTCCGCGGCTCGCTGTCTCGGATCGGGGCGTTCTGCTACGGCGTCCGCTCGGCGGAGGGACCCGACCTGCCGGGTGTCACGCCGGTGGCCGAGCTCACGGCGACGGTCCGAAAGATCTCGGACGGGAACGCTCAGGTCGGCGTCGGGTCGTTCGACGGCATCCCGTCCACTCTCGCAGGAGCAGACGTGGGCACCCCGGGCGGATCTCGCGAGCTGCTGCGGATCGACGAGACGACGTCGCTGGTCCAGGGGTGGCCGGGGATGCAGATCGGCGACTCGGTCTGGCTGTTCGGCGCGGGCGAGCACGGAGAAGCGAGTGCGACGACCCTCGCCGAGCGCGTCGACTCCGTCGGCGAGGAGATCCTCACCCGGCTCACGAGCCGCGTGCGCCGGGTCACCACCCCTTAACGAAGGCGGAGCCCGTCTGATGACGGGCTCCGAGGCGGATCGAACCGCGATCGATCAGTCGATCAGTCGTGCGGTCTCGTCGTGCCAGCTCGTTGCGATGCTGCGGAGCTTCTCTTCGTACTTGCGACCGTGGTGGGCGCAGAACAGGAGCTCGGATCCGTTGACCTCGGCGGCGATGTAGGCCTGAGCGCCACATGAATCACAGCGATCCATGGCGGTCAGGCGGAACTCGACGGCGGAGGTCTCACGTTCGGTCGTTGCGTTCATCTCGGGGCCTCCTTGAGTGTCGGGTTCGCTGGCTGGGCGTGTTCAATACAACCACGCTGGGGCTGTGTGCATGCCCGGTTTGCGGCGTGTTTCGCTCAGCGCGTACGCGCGGGTGCCGTACTGAGGGCTCCCGGGGAGTGTCTGCGGCTGGTGGAGAGGCATCGCGAATAGACTCGGAGATTGTGACCGCCGAGTATTCCGCCCATCATCTCCAGGTGCTCGAAGGGCTCGAGGCCGTCCGCAAGCGCCCAGGTATGTACATCGGCTCGAACGGATCCCCGGGCCTGATGCACTGCCTCTGGGAGATCATCGACAACGCCGTCGACGAGGCCGTCGCGGGCAACGGCTCGAAGATCGACATCATCCTGCATGAGGACGGCAGTGTCGAGGTCCACGACCGCGGTCGCGGCATCCCCGTCGACGTCGAACCGCGCACCGGTCTCACCGGCGTCGAGGTCGTCTTCACGAAGCTGCATGCCGGCGGCAAGTTCGGTGGAGGCTCTTACGCGGCATCCGGTGGTCTGCACGGTGTGGGCGCCTCTGTGGTGAACGCCCTCTCGGAGCGGCTCGACGTCGAGGTAGACCGAGGTGGCAAGACCTATGCCATGTCGTTCCATCGCGGCGAGCCCGGACTCTTCGCCGACAAGGGCGAGAAGCGGCCGAACGCTCCGTTCACCCCGTTCCAGGACAAGAGCGAGCTGCGGGTCGTCGGCAAGGCGCCGCGCGGCACGAGCGGAACACGTATCCGCTATTGGGCGGATCACCAGATCTTCACGAAGGATGCCGCGTTCCAGCTCAACGACCTGGTGACTCGCGCACGTCAGACGGCGTTCCTCGTCCCAGGGCTGGAACTCGTGATCCGCGACGAGCGCGCGGCCAACGGCGCCGAGGTCGAGGGCCAGCCGATCGAGACGTCCTACCGGTACGACGGCGGCATCTCGGAGTTCGTCGAGTACCTCGCGAACGACGCTCCCGTCACCGACACCTGGCGCATCCAGGGCGAAGGCACGTTCAAAGAGACAGTTCCGGTGCTGCAGGCCGACGGCCACATGATCGCCACAGAGGTCGAGCGCGTCTGCGCCGTCGACATCGCGATGCGGTGGGGCACCGGCTACGACACGACCACGCGGTCGTTCGTCAACATCATCGCGACCCCCAAGGGCGGCACCCACCAGCAGGGCTTCGAGCAGGAGCTGCTCAAGGTGCTGCGCTCGCAGGTCGAGCAGAACGCACGTCGATTGAAGGTCGGCAGCAACGACAAGCTCGAGAAGGACGACGTCCTCGCCGGGCTCACCGCGGTGCTCACGGTGAACGTCCCCGAGCCGCAGTTCGAGGGCCAGACGAAGGAGATCCTCGGCACCCCGGCCGTGCGTCAGATCGTGGCCCAGGTGCTCCGGAAGGATCTCGGCGCCCGATTCAGCTCGACGAAGCGCGACGACAAGAGCCAGTCGACGCAGCTGCTCGACAAGGTGGTCGCGGAGATGAAGGCACGAGTCTCCGCTCGTGCCCACAAGGAGACCCAGCGCCGAAAGAACGCGCTCGAGTCCTCGACCCTTCCGACCAAGCTGGTCGACTGCCGCACGAACGAGGTGGAGCGCAGCGAGCTGTTCATCGTCGAGGGAGACTCCGCGCTCGGCACAGCGAAGAACGCACGGAACAGCGAGTTCCAGGCGCTGCTGCCCATTCGCGGAAAGATCCTCAACGTCCAGAAGGCGTCGGTCGGCGACATGCTGTCGAACGCCGAGTGCGCATCGATCATCCAGGTGATCGGTGCGGGCTCCGGCCGCAGCTTCGACATCGACGCCGCGCGGTACGGCAAGGTCATCCTGATGAGCGACGCCGATGTCGACGGCGCGCACATCCGCACGCTCCTGCTCACGCTGTTCTATCGCTACATGCGGCCGCTCATCGAGCATGGCCGCGTGTTCGCCGCGGTGCCGCCGCTGCACCGCGTGATCGTGATGAATCCGGGCTCCAAGCCCAACGAGACCATCTACACCTACAGCGAGCAGGAGATGCACGCCCTTCTCGCCAAGCTCCGGAAGTCGGGCAAGCGGTGGCACGAGCCGATTCAGCGTTACAAGGGACTCGGCGAGATGGACGCGGAGCAGCTCGCCACGACCACCATGGAACGCGGCGGCCGCCTGCTGCGCCGGGTGCGCATGGAGGATGCCGAGGCGGCGGGTCGCGTGTTCGAGCTGCTGATGGGCAACGAGGTCGCGCCTCGACGTGAGTTCATCATCGATTCGTCCGATCGCCTCTCCCGGGAATCCATCGACGCCTGATCGGTCAGCGCCTCAGCGCCAGAGCCGCGCGGTAGACGTCGAGCAGCGCGTCGCGGTGGGCGTTCGGCAAGCGGCGTGGAACAGCGCTCAGACCAGAGTGCGGCCGATGCTCCCGATCACGCCGTCCACCGGCTGACCCGATGCGTCGCGTCGTGCGCCGGGTTCGGGGAGCTTGCGCACCGCACCCGTCGGATCGACGGCCTGCGCCGGGCTCGGCCCGACCCAGGCGACCATGAGGCGGTCCTCGCCCTTCAGGAAGGCGTGGGCACGGACTCCGCCGGTCGCTCGGCCCTTCGAGGGATACTCCGCGAACGAGGTCACCTTGGCACGTCCCGGTTCGGTACCGGGCAGGCTGCTGTCGGAACCGGAGACCGTGGCGACGACGGCATCGGCATCCGGAGTGACAGCGCCGAAGAACAGCACGGACGCGCCGGCCCCCAGCTTCATGCCCGCCATGCCGCCGGCCGGTGCTCCCTGCGGGCGCACGGCTGAGGCCGAGAAGCGCAGCAGCTGGGCATCCGTGGTCACGAACACGAGGTCTGCGTCATCCTGAGCCTCGACAGCACCCACGACCGTGTCGCCGGGCTTCATGCCGATGACCTCGAGGTCGGGACGCACGGGGAGCGTGGAGGGAACGATCCGCTTGACTGTCCCCTGGGCCGTGCCCAGGGCGATCGGGACGTCGCTGTCGAAGCGCACGAACGCGAGGATCCGCTCTCCGCGGGTGGTGATCCCGAGGTAATCGCGCAGCGGCGCGCCTGCTGCGAGCTGCACGGAAGACGACGGTACCGACGGCAGATCGACGGGGGAGAAGCGCAGCACGCGCCCTTCCGTCGTCAGTGCACCGATCTCCGCGCGCACCGTCGTGTCGACGGTGGTCAGGATCGCGTCGTGCTTGCTCCGTCGGGCCGGCAGCGTGAGCTCCTGCCCCTCGGCGAGGTCCACGCGCACGGCGCGTCCGGTCGTCGACAGCACGAGCACGGTGGGAGCATCGGCGATCTGCAGGTCGACGGCCCCCTTCGTCGCGCGCGGCTTCGGGGGCGCGGCGTTCATCAGGAGCGTACGGCGAGGAGTGCCGTAGGCCTCGGCTGCGGCATCCAACTCCTGTGCGACCACTGCGCGCAGCAGGGCCTCACTCGACAGGAGATCGCGGAGTCTGGCGATCTCGGCGAGCAGCGCGTCGCGCTCGGTCTCGAGCTCGATGCGCGAGAACTTCGTCAGACGCCGCAGGCGCAGCTCGAGGATGTACTCCGCCTGCAGTTCGCTGAGGTCGAAGACGGACCGCAGTCGTGCGCGCGCCTGCTCGGAGTCGTCGGAGGAGCGGATGACCTGGATGACCTCGTCGATGTCGAGGATCGCGATGAGGAGCCCCTCGACGAGATGCAGACGCTCTTCGCGGCGAGCGAGGCGATAGCGGCTGCGGCGCGTGATGACCTCGAGCCGGTGCGCGACATAGACGCGCAGCATCTGCTTGAGCCCGAGGGTGCGCGGCTGGCCGTCGACCAGAGCCACATTGTTGATGCTGAAGGAATCCTCGAGAGGCGTGAGCCGGTAGAGCTGCTCGAGGACGGCGTTGGGGTCGAACCCGGTCTTGATGCCGATCGCGACGCGCAGGCCGTGGTTGCGGTCGGTGAGGTCGGTCACGTCGCTGATGCCCTGCAGCTTCTTCGACTGGACGGCATCACGGATCTTCTCGATCAGTCGCTCCGGCCCGACCATGTACGGCAGCTCGGATACGACGATGCCGGTGCGCCGCGGGCCGAGTGGCTCGACCGACACCTTGCCGCGCACCTTCAATGCGCCGCGTCCGGTCGCGTATGCATCCTTGACTCCGTCGAGACCCATCAGGATGCCGCCCGAGGGGAAGTCCGGTCCGGGGACGAACTCCATGAGCTCTTCGGTCGTCGCGTCGGGATTCTCGAGCAGGTGGGTGGCGGCGGCGACGACCTCGATCAGGTTGTGCGGTGCCATGTTGGTCGCCATGCCGACGGCGATACCGCTCGCTCCGTTGACGAGCAGGTTCGGGAAAGCTGCGGGCAGCACGGACGGCTGCTGGAACTGGCCGTCGTAGTTCGGGATGAAATCGACGACGTCCTCGTCGAGGTTCTCGGTGAGCGCCATCGCGGGGGAGGCGAGACGCGCCTCGGTGTAGCGCGCAGCCGCGGGACCGTCGTCGAGCGAGCCGAAGTTGCCGTGTCCGTCGACCAGCGGCACGCGCAGCGCCCACTCCTGGGCGAGGCGCACGAGGGCGTCGTAGATCGCCGAGTCGCCGTGCGGGTGCAGCTTTCCCATGACCTCGCCCACGACGCGGGCGCTCTTGACGTGACCGCGGTCGGGACGGAGGCCCATCTCGGCCATCTGATACAGGATGCGTCGCTGCACGGGCTTCAGGCCGTCGCGAGCGTCGGGCAGAGCCCGCGAGTAGATCACCGAGTAGGCGTACTCGAGGAAGGAACCCTGCATCTCTGTCTCGAGATCGATGTCCTGGATACGCTCAGGGGCGAGCTCGGCAGGCGGGGTCTTCGGCATGGGCATCCTGAATGGTGCGAGGCTGAGGGCGTACGGGAGCCTGTGTCAGACTGGCTCGGATGTCCCTCATTCTACCGTCCGAGTCGCCGGCAGCCCGGAGCGTCGTCGGGGTGGCGGACGACGTGTTCGCCGCTCTGCGCGGTGAGTCCGCGACCCTGCCGCGGGCCGAGTCCGTCGTCCTCGTGCTCATCGACGGCCTCGGCGCCATCAGTCTGCGCGCCCATGCCGGCCACGCCAGAGCGCTCACCGCCGGTATGGCGAAGAAGGATGTCGCCCATTCGGTCTTCCCCTCGACCACCGCGGCGGCTCTCACCAGCATCCTCACGGGCACATGGCCCGGCCAGCATGGACTGGTCGGCTACCGGGTCCTCGATCCGGACAGGGACGTGCTGGTCAACCAGCTCACGGGCTGGGAGTCGGATGGTCTCGATCCGGCGACGTGGCAGGCGGCTCCGACGGTCTTCGAGCGCGCCAGGTCAGAGGGTCGTCCGACCTTCGCCGTCGGCGTCGCGGCGTACGCGGGGAGCGGGTTCACCCGTGCGACGCTGCGCGGTGCCGACTTCGTCGCCGCCCAGACACCCGCCGAGCGGGTGGAGGCCGCATACGACCTCGCGGAGCGCCACCCGGGCTCGCTCGTCTACTGCTACCTCCCCGAGGCCGACAAGGCGGGGCACAGATACGGCCTCGACTCCGCACACTGGATCGCCGCGCTCGAGGAGATCGACGCCGCGCTCTCACGACGTGTGCCGCCGGGTGTCGGTGTGCTCGTGACGTCGGACCACGGCATGCTCGACGTGCCGGCACACCGGCAGATCGTTCTCGAGGCAGAGCACCTCGAGGGAGTTCGCCATCTCGGTGGGGAACCGCGGATGCTGCACGTCTATGTCGAACCGGATACCGACGCATCTGCGGTCTCCGAGCGGTGGGTTCGTGACCTCGACGGCGTCGCTGATGTCGGAACCCGGGATCAGGCGATCGCGGCGGGGTTGTTCGGCCCGGAGGTGACCGAGGCGGCCTCATCGCGGATCGGCGATGTCCTCGTCGTGGCCCGGGGCAACGGTGCCGTCTACGACGGCACGGCTGCAGACCAGCGCGGTCGTGGAATGATCGGGCAGCACGGGGGGCTGACGCCGGAAGAGCGTCAGGTTCCGCTGCTCAGGTTCGGAGCCTTCGCGCGCTGAGTCCTCGCACTCGTGCCGGGGCCGGTCTACTCGTCGGTGCGGGCCCCGAAGACGATCTCGTCCCACGACGGCATCGCGTTGCGGCGTCGACGGCGACCGTTGCCCTCGTTCGCGGGCTCCGGTGCGGGCTCCGGCTCGTCACTCTCCGCAGGAACGCTCTCGAAGGCGTCGAACAGCGCGATCGGACTCTGGTCCGTGTTCTCGTCGTCCGGCTCGTCGAGGATCGGTGCGGTCTCGCGCTGACCCCGCCGGCGTCGCAACGCCTCGAGCAGGTCGGCGGTCTCGGGGCTCGTCGTCGCGGACTCCGGCGCGCGCTTGATCGCGGCGTCCTGCGCCGCTGCCATCGAGCGCTCTGGGGCGATGCTGTCGTCGACCTCGGCTTCGGGCGCCGGGAGCAGACGTGGCCCGAAGGCACCGGAGTCGAAACGGCTGTCGTCCTTGTAGGGCGATGCCTGCCGCTCGGCCTCGACGGCGCGCAGTCGCGGGATGAGTCCGTCCGGCAGCGAGCCCTGGCGAGACAGCTGGGTCGCATCGGCGTTGAGCGGTGCGAGGGCGCTGCGGCGGGGGTCGAAGCTCCAGCGAGCGTCGTGCTCGACCTCGTTGGCGGTGAACTCGAGCTTGATGATCCAGCCGCTCTCGTCCTTCCAGCTCGCCCAGCGCTCGGCAGAGGCCTCGACCTCTGACAGCTTGGCTCGGATCGCGGTGCCGAAAGTCGGCTGAGCGTCGGGCTCGACATCGCTGCCGATCAGGACGGGTACGGCGAGCGCCTGGCCGATGACGTGCTCGCGCTCGGCGAGAACGGGTCCTTCGAAGCGGATGACGTCGTCGACGCCGATGCCGAGGAGGGCCGCGACCTCGGGCGCCGTGAGACCGGCGCGGATCTGAGCCTGGATGTCGCGCGGGCTCGCCGCGAGACGCTGAGCAGCCGGCTCGCTCTGTCGCGTCGCCCGACGGATCTCTCGGTGCAGGACGTCGTCGATGGGCAGCGCGAACCGCTCGCCCGACTCGGTCGCGAGTACGAGCAGTCCTGCTTCTGTGCCGACGATGGTGACGTTTTCCATGCGAATGCCCCTCTGATGGGTGTGCGTTCATGGTGTCACGCGGGGCCGCTCAGAACCGGGAATAGTCTGGGCGTGCCGTGAGTTTGGTCTGTCGCAGCCGCGGGCATTTGCTTATTCCTCCGCGGTCATGCAAACTATGGCCGCCGATTACCCCGACGGCGCACCACCCACTCGCATGAAAGTGGAGATTTACCACATGGCAACCGACTACGACGCTCCCCGCAAGAGTGAAGACGACTCCGAGTCGATCGAAGCCCTCAAGGAGCGTGTGCCGGACAAGCTCTCCGGCTCATCGGGAGACGAAGACGCGGACAACCCGTCCAGCTTCGACCTCCCGGGAGCGGATCTCTCCGACCTCGAGCTCGATGTCGTCGTGCTGCCCGCGCAGCAGGACGAGTTCACCTGCATGAACTGCTTCCTCGTGAAGCACCGTTCTCAGCTCGACCACGAGGGCGCATCCGGCCCCATCTGCAAGGAGTGCGCCGCCTGAGCGCACCATAGAGCGAGATCTCACGCGCCCCCGACCGCTTGGTCAGGGGCGCGTCGTCTTTCCGGCCTTGAGCGGCGTGATCGATCCCGCAACGTGCTCAGGCGGGCGGCGTGGTCAGCGCTGGGCCGCGACGATCGCGGCGGCCAGCCGATCGGGCGTGCGCGACGAGATGGTCCAGGTGTCGACGGGATCGTCGGGGTCGATGTTCGGAACGACGACGATTCCGTCGACTCCGCCCCGGATCAGATGCCAGCCGCGCGCCGGGAGCCCCGGTCCTCGAGCCTGGCGCGCCTCTTCGCCGTTCAGCGCCCGTGGTGTGCCGAGGTGTCGGACGTCGATATGCGCTCGACCGGCCCGCAGCACATCGCCGTCGACCGAGACGGGCGGGGCGAGTGCGAGGAAGGCGATCACGAGGAGAGCCGAGACCGCTGCGCCGACGACCAGGGCGATGGTCGAGCCGACGGGCACGAAGATGAGCGCCACCATTGGGCCCGCCAGAGCGACCGTCACCAGCAGCCACAGGCTGGGGGACAGTCTCTCGCGGTAGTGGATCCGCGCGTCAGGAGCGATGTTCTGCATTAGCCTCGTGGGGTGACTGATTCCGTTGATGTCCCCATTATCGCCTCTGTGGTGCCCGGCTACGCCCACCCCGGTGATGCGGGCGCCGATCTCGTCGCCGCCGAGGCCGTCCACCTGGCACCCGGCGAGCGGGCGCTCGTGGCCACCGGAGTGCGCATCGCCCTGCCCGAGGGATATGCCGCCTTCGTGGTGCCGCGCAGCGGACTCGCGGCCAAGCACGGGATCTCGATCGTCAACTCGCCCGGCACGGTGGATGCCGGCTATCGCGGTGAGATCAAGGTGAGCCTGATCAACACCGACATTCACAGCGCGTACGATGTCGCCGTCGGCGATCGCATCGCGCAACTGATCGTGATGCCCGTGACCCGAGCCGTGTTCATCCCGGTCGAGGAGCTGCCAGAGAGCGTCCGCGGCGAGGGTGGCTTCGGCTCGACGGGCTACCAGGCAGGATCCCATTCCCCTTCGGCAGGACAGACCAATGACTGACAACAACGCGACTCCTTCGAAGTCCGCACCGGACGACCGGGCGACACAGGGCCCGTTCGACGACTCCGAGGCGAACCCCGTCCGGCCCTACATCGATCTCGGCGGCATCAAGATCCTTCCGCGCGAGGGCCTCAACCTTCGGCTCGAGGTCGAAGAGCAGTCCAAGCGCATCGTGGCCGTCGGGCTCGACTACGCCGATTCGTCCCTGCAGGTGCAGCCTTTCGCGGCACCGCGCTCGGGCGGCCTCTGGGACGAGACCCGGGTGCAGCTGCGTGATCAGGTGCGCACCCAGGGCGGCCGGGTCGAGGAGCGGGACGGTCCCCTCGGCAAGGAGCTCCTCGCCGAGGTTCCCGCGGCGGCCAACGAGGGATCCGAGCTGCGCCTCGCGCGCTTCATCGGCATCGACGGGCCCCGCTGGTTCCTTCGTGGGGTCATCGGCGGAGCCGCGGCATCCGATCTCGAAGCGGCCGCCAAGGTCGAGGATCTCTTCCGGTCGATCGTCGTCGTGCGCGGTGGCGCTCCGATGCCGCCGCGCGACCTGATCCCGCTGAAGATGCCCGCGACTCCCGGCTCCGCGTGACCACCCCGGCCCCGGAGCCCGAGCGCGAGCAGAGCGCGTCGGACATCGTCGGCGCGGCTCTCGGCGGCGCCGCTCGCCGAGCGGGTCTCGACCCGAACGAGAGCGGCGCGACGCACCGTGTGGTGTGGTCCGCGATCGGCGGATGGCGCGGCATCCTCGAGTCCGTCCTTCCGAGCCTCGCGTTCGTCATCCTCTTCACCATCCGCCCCGAGCCGCTGATCGTTCCTCTGGGCGTGTCGGTCGGGCTCGCCGCGGTGTTCACCGTCGTGCGGCTGATCCAGAAGTCACCCCCGTCTGCGGCCATCGGCGGTCTCGTGGCCGCCGCAGCCGCGGCTGCGCTCGCGCTGTGGACGGGCCGCGGCGAAGACAACTTCGTCCCCGGTCTCATCACCAACGCCCTCTATGGCACCGGCATGCTGGTGTCGGCGCTGATCGGCTGGTCGCTGATCGGTCTCGCGGTCGGTTTTCTGATGGGGGAGGGCACCGCATGGCGGCGCGACCGTCGCAAGCGTCGTGCCTTCCTGTGGCTCGGCGTGGCCTGGGCCTCTCTGTTCTTCGCACGTCTCGCAGTGCAGTTGCCGCTGTACCTCGCCGGAGACGTCACCGCGCTCGGCACGCTGAAGCTGATCATGGGCCTGCCGCTGTTCGCGCCGCTGATCGCCGTCACCTGGCTCGTCGTGCGCGCGCTTTATCCGCGCGGCGCCGATGCCGACAAGGCCGCTCAGCCGTGATAGATTTATCTTGACATCAAGATAAATTGCAGGCTTTCGCCTGAGGGCTGAGCGGAGCAGACTGGTTAGGTCTGCCTTGCTAGCCGCAGGGGCTCGCTGGCGAGCAAGATGGAGGCGCCTGTCGCTCCCATCCGAATAGAAGGAGACGGATTCGTGTCCACGGTGAACAGCTTCGGTGCCAAGAGCACCCTGACGGTCGGCAGCACCGACTACGAGATCTTCCGCATCGACACGGTGCCCGGTTTCGACAAGCTCCCTTTCAGTCTGAAGGTCCTCCTCGAGAACCTGCTTCGCACCGAGGACGGCGCGAATGTGACCAAGGCGCAGATCGAAGCACTGGGTTCGTGGGATGCCGCGGCTGAGCCGAGCACCGAGATCCAGTTCACGCCGGCCCGTGTAGTCATGCAGGACTTCACCGGTGTTCCCTGCATCGTCGACCTCGCCACCATGCGCGAGGCCGTCACGGCGCTGGGTGGCGACGCGAACAAGATCAACCCGCTCTCGCCCGCCGAGATGGTCATCGACCACTCGGTGATCGCCGACCTCTTCGGTTCCGAGAACGCCCTCGAGCGCAACGTCGAGATCGAGTACGAGCGCAACGGCGAGCGGTACCAGTTCCTGCGCTGGGGCCAGACGGCCTTCAGCGACTTCAAGGTCGTTCCCCCCGGAACCGGCATCGTGCACCAGGTGAACATCGAGCACCTGGCCAAGGTCATCTACGACCGTGACGTCGACGGAGTGCTGCGCGCCTACCCCGACACCTGCGTCGGCACCGACTCGCACACCACGATGGTCAACGGCCTGGGTGTGCTCGGGTGGGGCGTCGGCGGCATCGAGGCCGAGGCCGCGATGCTCGGCCAGCCCGTGTCGATGCTCATCCCGCGCGTCGTCGGCTTCAAGCTCTCCGGCGAGATCCCGGCCGGCGTCACGGCCACGGACGTCGTGCTGACGATCACCGACCTGCTGCGCAAGCACGGAGTCGTCGGCAAGTTCGTCGAGTTCTACGGTGAGGGCGTGGCATCCGTGCCGCTGGCCAACCGCGCGACGATCGGCAACATGTCGCCCGAGTTCGGTTCGACGGCGGCGATCTTCCCGATCGACGACGTGACCCTCGACTACCTGCGTCTGACCGGCCGCAGCGACGAGGCCGTCGCGCTGGTCGAGGCGTACGCGAAGACCCAGAAGCTCTGGCACGACGCATCGCAGGAGCCCGTCTTCAGCGAGTACCTCGAACTCGACCTCGGCACTGTGGTGCCGTCGATCGCCGGCCCGAAGCGCCCGCAGGACCGCATCCTCCTCTCCGAGGCGAAGTCGCAGTTCGAGCAGGACATCCTGGCCTACGCCGCACCGTCGACCTCGGACGACGTCGTCGACCTCGAGTCGAAGCACTCGTTCCCCGCCTCCGACCCGGGCAACGCGCCCGGTGAAGAGGAGCCGCGCACCACTCGGCCCGTGCACATCAACAGCGGCGCACCGGCGAACGCGTCGAAGCCCGTGCCGGTCACCACTCCGTCGGGTGAGAAGTACATCCTCGACAACGGTGCAGTGACCCTCGCGGCGATCACCTCGTGCACCAACACCTCGAACCCCTCGGTGATGATCGCCGCAGGTCTCGTCGCCCGCAAGGCGCTCGAGAAGGGCCTGAAGCAGAAGCCCTGGGTCAAGACCACCCTCGGCCCCGGCTCGAAGGTCGTCACCGACTACTACGAGAAGTCCGGACTCGACAAGGACCTCGAGGGCCTCGGCTTCTACACCGTCGGCTACGGCTGCACCATCTGCATCGGAAACTCGGGTCCGCTGATCGAAGAGGTCTCCGCGGCCATCAACGATCACGACCTCGCCGTGACCGCCGTGCTCTCGGGCAACCGCAACTTCGAGGGCCGCATCAGCCCCGACGTGAAGATGAACTACCTCGCGAGCCCGCCGCTCGTCATCGCCTACGCCCTCGCGGGGTCGATGCACTTCGACTTCGAGAACGATGCGCTCGGCAAGGGATCCGACGGCAACGACGTGTTCCTCAAGGACATCTGGCCGACGCCCGACGAGGTGCAGGAGATCGTCGATTCCTCGATCTCGCGTGAGCAGTTCATCAAGCAGTACGCGACCGTCTTCGACGGTGACGAGCGCTGGCGCAGCCTGCCCACCCCGGACGACGACATCTTCCAGTGGGACGAGAACTCGACGTACGTGCGCAAGGCTCCGTACTTCGACGGCATGACGATGGAGCTCACCCCGGTGCGCGACATCGAGGGCGCCCGCGTCATGGCGACTCTGGGCGACTCGGTCACGACCGACCACATCTCGCCCGCCGGCAACATCAAGCCCGGCACCCCCGCGGCGCAGTACCTCATGGAGCACGGGGTCGACCGCAAGGACTTCAACTCCTTCGGATCGCGTCGCGGCAACCACGAGGTCATGATCCGCGGCACGTTCGCGAACATCCGCCTGAAGAACCTGATGGTCTCGGCTGTCAACGACGGCCAGGTCGTCGAGGGTGGCTACACCCGCGACTTCACCCAGCCCGGTGGACCGCAGTCGTACATCTACGACGCGAGCATGAACTACCAGGAGCAGGGCACGCCCCTCGTCATCTTCGGTGGCAAGGAGTACGGTTCGGGATCGTCGCGCGACTGGGCGGCGAAGGGCACGAGCCTCCTCGGCGTCAAGGCGGTCATCACCGAGAGCTTCGAGCGCATCCACCGCTCGAACCTGATCGGAATGGGCGTCGTCCCGCTGCAGTTCCCGGCCGGTGAGAGCTGGGAGTCCCTGGGTCTCGACGGCACCGAGATCGTCTCGATCTCCGGTCTCGAGGAGCTCAACAACGGCGTGACCCCGAAGACGGTTCGCGTCACGGCCACGCCGAGCGAGAACTCGCCCGAGGGCAAGCAGGTCGTCGAGTTCGACGCGGTCGTCCGCATCGACACCCCCGGTGAGGCGGATTACTACCGCAACGGCGGCATCCTGCAGTACGTGCTGCGTTCGCTGGTCTGATCGCACGATCGGAAAGGGCTCGGTTCTTCGGAACCGGGCCCTTTCCGCGTGCCGGGGGCGGTGTCAAGGGGGAGTCGCTCTCCGAGCTTTCCCGGGTGCCCGGGGTAGGATCGAGCAGGCGTCCGTACCGGAATCGGCGCCGCGAACGGTGCCTAAGAGGAGGTGCAGATGCCCATTCTTCCGAGCATCTCAGGACCCCGTGACCTCGACTCCCTGTCAGAGGATCAGCTGATCGAACTCGCCGGTGAGATCCGCGAGTTCCTCGTCGAGAACGTGTCGCGCACCGGCGGGCATCTCGGCCCCAACCTCGGTGTCGTCGAGCTCACGATCGCTCTGCACCGCGTCTTCTCGTCGCCCGACGACCCCTTCATCTTCGACACGGGGCACCAGTCCTACGTGCACAAGCTCCTCACCGGTCGCCAGGACTTCTCGTCTCTGCGAGTGCGCGGTGGACTCGCCGGGTATCCCCAGCGCGGCGAGAGCCCTCACGACGTGGTCGAGTCCTCGCACGCGTCGAGCTCGCTCAGCTGGGCCGACGGTGTGTCGCGCGCGCTGACCGCCACGGGGCGAGCCGACCGTCACGTCGTGGCCGTCGTCGGCGACGGAGCACTCACGGGCGGCATGACGTGGGAGGCGCTCAACAACATCTCCGACGACAACGATCGCAACCTCGTGATCGTCGTGAATGACAACGGTCGTTCCTACGCGCCGACCATCGGCGGCATGTCCCGGTTCCTCAATCGGGTGCGCACCGCGGCTGCGTACAAGGAGCTGCACCACAAGTCGGACCGACTCTTCCGTGCGTTCGGTCCGGTCGGCCGCGCGGTGTTCCGCGGGGTGCGCGGCGGCACCCACGGCTTCCTCTCGCGGTTCACGAACAACGAGGCGCTGTACTCGAACCTCGACATCAAGTACCTCGGCCCGGTCGACGGGCACGATCTCCCCGCCCTGCTCGAGACGCTCGAGCTGGCCAAATCCTACGGTGCGCCGGTGATCGTGCACACGATCACCGAGAAGGGCCGCGGCTACCAGCCTGCTCGCGACGATGAGGCCGACCAGTTCCATGCGGTCGGACGTATCGACCCCGCGACCGGCGAGACACTCTCTTCCAGCGGAACGGGCTGGTCCGACGTGTTCTCCGAGTCGCTCGTCGCCATCGGAGAGCGTCGAAGCGACGTCATCGCGATGACCGCAGCGATGCTGCGACCGACCGGTCTCGCGCCGTTCGCCGAGCGCTTCCCCGATCGCGTGTACGACGTGGGCATCGCCGAGCAGCACGCCGTCGCGTCGGCCGCAGGTCTCGCCTTCGGAGGTCTGCACCCCGTCGTCGCGGTCTACGCCACCTTCATGGGGCGCGCCTTCGACCAGGTGCTCATGGACGTCGCTCTGCATCGGGCGGGCGTGACCTTCGTGCTCGACCGCGCCGGCGTCACCGGCCCGGACGGTCCCAGCCACCACGGCATGTGGGATCTCGCGATGCTGCAGATCGTCCCGCACATCCGCATCGCCGCGCCGCGTGACGGAGCCCGGTTGCAGGAGGCCCTCGATGAGGCGGTGCTCGTCGACGATGCGCCGACCGTCATCCGCTTCCCGAAGGGCGACGTCGCGGCGGATCTTCCGGCCATCGAGCGGCTGCACGACGGCGTCGATGTGCTCGCCCGCGGCGAGTCCGAGGATGTCCTGCTCATCGGCATCGGCCCGTTCGCCGCGCTCGCGATGGACGTCGCAGAGCGTCTGCGCGCTCAGGGCATCGGCGCCACGGTGATCGATCCGCGCTGGGCCATCCCGGTGCAGCCCTCGATCGTGAGCATGGCAGCTCGTCATCGTCTGGTCATCACCATCGAAGACGGCATCCGCGTCGGCGGCATCGGCACGCGTGTCCGGCAGGTGCTTCGCGAGGCGGGCATCGACACCGCCGTCGACGAGCTGGGGCTTCCTGACGAGTTCATCGATCACGCGTCGAGGGACCAGATCCTCGCCGACGCCGGTCTCACCGCATCGAAGATCGCGCAGGACGTCGTTTCGCAGGTGCTCGGGACTCGGATCCCCGTCGCTCGGGATGCGGGCACGAGCGGGACGGTCGATCTGCCGCTGCACGAACGCCGCTGACCGGCGTCGCCACCGCGTGACGGCGGATGACGGTCACAGACCGTTCGACCGCTGCGATCAGTTGAGAGCGTGGAGTGCGGCGACCGCCTGCGCCCCGCGATCGGTGTCCCGGAGCGCGGCCGAGAGCAGATAGCCGTCGGTGAGCGCGTCACCGGTGACCATGACGCGTACCAGCTCGACGCCGCATGCCCGACGCACCTCGTCGGCGCTGGCCGCGATCACGCGGGTGTTGATCTCGTCGTTGTGGGGCAGCTCCGCGCCCTCGAGGCCGCGGATGACGTCGCGCAGTGCGGCGCCCACGATGTTCGAGGCCCGTTCTTTGACGTTCACGACGTCGAGTTCGAACACTCGGAGATCTCGTCCGGTCGGGATCGGTCGCCACTCGAACGACGCGTGCACCCGGTGCTGATGGCCGCTCGCCCCGGTCATCTCGCGCGCGGGCAGATCCGTCGCCCTGCAGCGCACATCGATCAGTCGATACCAGTAGAACAGGGGGAACGCGCCATGCGACCCCGGATCGAGGACCACGACTTCGCCGACCGCTCCGCCACGTGAGGTGGGGCGCCGTTGCGGGCGGTTCCGGATGATCGGCTTGCCGTTCCGGGTGCGGATCGCAGCCCACCCCTCATCGACCGTGACGATGAAGATCTTCAGCAGCGCCGGCACGACCAGCAGGATCGTGAGGATCGCCGTGCCGGTCTTGAAGAGCCCCGACATTCCCTTGCCGCCCAACATCGAGAGGAGCATGTCCATGCCACCACTGTGCCCCCTCGATCGCGTTCGGGGCGCTCTCTGAGCGGCGCTGGCGAAGGTGTTCATTCGCTGTTCCGTGCTCGTTACCCGGTGTGCCGTGACGCGGATACGGTTGGCGGCGGTCGCGCGGATGCGGCGTCGTCAGGAGAACGTGGCGAGGATCTCGGCGACCTCGGATTCGACGAACGCCCTCTGCCGCTCCCGGTCGTCGTCGACGAGGCCGAGCCGGGTGCGGCGATCGAGGACGTCGTCGGCGGTCATCGCGCCCTCCGCGCGGACGGCGAAGTCGATGGTCGCTGGGGAGATGTGCCCCCGGCCCCCGCTGTCCTCGGCCCTCATCGCGGAGTCGGTGAGGCGGAGGGATACCGTGCGGCTCGCGCCGGCGTCGAGCCCCGCCGATGCCACGGCGAGGTCAACCGCATCCTCCGCCATCCGCCGGTAGGTGGTCAGCTTGCCTCCGAGGACGTTGACGAAGCCGCGCTCGGAGACGCGGACCAGGTGCCGACGGGAGATGTCCGCCGTCGACGCCGCACCGGTGTCGACGAGCGGCCGCAGGCCCGCGAACGATCCCCTGACCTGCGTGCGCGTGATCGGGACGGTCAGTACTCGGTTGAGGTTCGCGAGCAGGAACTCGATCTCGCCCTCGGTCGGCTCGGGGACCCGCGGAACAGGGCCCGGCGCATCTTCGTCAGTGAGTCCGACGATCACGCGGCCGTGCTGCTGCGGCAGCGCGAACACGAAGCGGCTGATCGACCCCTCATGCGGAATGGTCAGTGCCGCGGACGGGTCGCCGAGATCCGCGGCATCCAGCACGATGTGCGTTCCGCGGCTGGGCCGCACGGTGATCGACTCGTCGAGGCTTCCGGCCCAGACGCCGGTGGCATTGACGACGGATCGGGCGCGCATGTCCAGACGCTCGCCCGTCAGCACGTCTTCGGCGGTCGCGCCGTCGACGCGCAGCTCGAGCGCTCGGACGCGGGTGAGGACGCGGGCGCCCAGACTGGCGGCTGTCCTGGCGACGGTCACGACCAGGCGGGCGTCGTCGATCAGTTGCCCGTCGTAGGAGAGCATCCCTCCGCGCAGCCCAGCTCCGGCGAGCGACGGGAAGAGCCGCTGTGCCGTACGCGCCGAGACGAGACGCGGCGGGGGGAGGAACCGGCGCGGCGTGCCCGCTCGCATCCGCAGCAGATCACCCAGGGCCATCCCGACCGCGCCGGCTGCGCGCTGGCGGGCCGTCAGCCCTGTCGTGAAGGGCAGCAGCTGCGGGAGAGAGCGAATGAGGTGCGGCGCGATCCTGGTCATCAGCAGGTGACGCTCGAATGCGCTCTCCTTCGCCGTGGCCACATCGCCGGTGGCGAGATAACGGAGTCCACCGTGCACCAGTTTCGAGCTGAATCGGCTGGTGCCGAACGCGAGGTCCTCGCCTTCGAGAAGAGTGACGCTCAGACCCCGCGAGGCGGCGTCGAGCGCGACACCGACCCCCGTGATGCCTCCGCCGATCACCAGAAGGTCGACGGTCTGCTCCGCGGCCAGGGAGAGCTCTGCGGCCCGACGCGCGACGTTGAGGTCGGGGGAGTGCGCGGTCATGGCCGCAGGAGCCCGTCGAGGGCTGCTCGCAGCTCGCGCTCCCAAGACTCCTCGGAGAGGAGCTCCGACACCGTTCCGTGCGAGAGCACGGCCGACTGCGCGATGAGCAGCAGCATGACGGCAATCTCGTCGGGATCGCCGTGCCTCACCGATCCTCCCTGCTGCGCCGCACCGATCGCGGTCGCCAGCCACCTCAGGATGAGTCTCTGGCTCGAACCCACACGCTGCAGCGTGTAGCGGGTGAACGCCTCCGGTTCATCGGCGAGAAGCCGTCCGTACACGTCGTCGGCGCGGAAGAGGGTGGAGAAGCGGAGAACATCGTCGACGAGTCCGTGTCGGCTGGTCGCGTGCGTGGGGAACTGCGCGAGGATCACCGCGACTCTGCGCAGGAGCGCTGAGCGGACGACATCGTCGGCGTCGTTCCAGCTGCGGTAGATCGTCGGCCGGCTGTGCCCCGCGCGCCGAGCGAGCTCTGCGATCGTGACGCCATTCACGCCTCGTCGACCGATCAGCGCATCGGCGGCGTCGAGGATGCGCGACTGCGTGGCATCCCACTCCCGAGCGCGGTCGGACATCGCGTCGAGCACCAGTTGACGTTCTTCCATGATCTGTCACACTGTAACGCATGGGCTCAGAGAACGGCAGGGTTGCCGTGACGACGGAGATGCGATGGAACGGCTGGGGCGATCCCGCCAGGGCGTCGGATCTGCCGCGCGCCGTCCGGATGATGCTGCCGTTGCTGCTCGGTCGCGTGCACAGGCCCGCGACGCCCGTGGAACTCGCCGAGGTGGCGCTCGCGCCGTCGTCGCTCCAGGAGGACGATCTCGAGGGATTGGCCGCCGTCGTCGGCGCGGAGCACATCGACATCTCGCGCGAGACGCGCATCCGCCATGCCGGGGGACGTTCGACGCCCGACCTTCTCCGGCGCCGTAGACCTCAGCAGACTTCCCCTGACGCGGTGGTGCTGCCGGGAACCCACGATGAGGTCGCGGCGGTGCTCCGGGCGTGCGTCGACCGGAGGATAGCCGTGATCCCGTTCGGCGGTGGGACGAGCGTGGTGGGCGCTCTCGATCCCGAACGCGGCACGCACCGCGCTGTCGTCAGCCTGGATCTGCGCCGGCTCTCGGGCCTCATCCACTTCGACGAGGCGAGCGGCGAAGCGATTCTCGCCGCCGGAACGACGGGGCCGGATGCTGAGGCTCTGCTCGCGGCCAGGGGGTTCGAACTCGGTCACTACCCCCAGAGCTTCCGGTACGCCACGATCGGAGGGTTCGCCGCTGCACGCTCGTCAGGTCAGAACTCGGCAGGGCATGGGCGATTCGACTCCATGGTCACCGGGCTGAGAGTCGCGACGCCGACCGGCGACATCGAGCTCGGACGGTCGCCGGGATCTTCAGCCGGGCCCGATCTCGTCCGCGTCTTCCTGGGGTCGGAGGGCATCTTCGGCGTCATCACCGAAGTGAGAGTGCGCGTTCATCCGGTACCGCGTGACCGCCTCTTCGAAGCCTGGACCTTCGCGGACTTCACGCAGGGCGTCGATGGACTGCGCCGCGTGACGCAGCACGGTGGCGGCCCGACAGTGCTGCGTCTGTCGGATGAAGCCGAGACGGCGGTCAGCCTCGCCCAGGTCGGTCGGATCGGGCGGGCCCTCGCGAAGGGCGCGAGCCTCGTCACCGTCTATGAGGGAGACGACATCGCCGAGCGTCGGGGGCGCACATCGGCGATCCTGGCGGCGGCCGGTGGGATCTCGTCGGGTGAGGGCGCCGCAGAGGGGTGGCTCTCCGGGCGCTTCGACGGTCCGTATCTGCGCGACTCGCTGCTGGATGCAGGAGTGTTCTGCGAGACGCTCGAGACGGCGACCACCTGGTCGAACCTGCTGCACCTCAGAGCGGCGGTCACGTCGGCTCTTCGCGCAGGATTCGAGGATGCCGGCGCCCGGTCGTACGTGATGTGCCACGTCTCGCACGTCTATCCCACCGGAGCCTCGCTGTATTTCACGGTGATCGCGAACCTCCGATCCGAACCGCTCGACACCTGGACGCAGATCAAGCGACGCGTGAACGATGCGCTGCTCGCGGCGGGCGGTACCATCAGCCATCACCATGCGGTCGGTCGTGATCATGCCGCCTGGCTGGAGCAGGAGATCGGAGACACGGGGGTGCGAATCCTCGCGGCCATCAAGCGGGAGCTCGATCCGACGTGGATCCTCAACCCGGGAGCGGTCATCTCGTCGAATCGGGCGCGCGGACGTGGCTGAGCACATCGCGGTGCTGTCGAACCCGTTCGCAGGAAAAGGTCGTGGTGCCCGAGAGACCGAGGTCGCCGTGGCGCACCTGCGATCCCGAGGAGCGGACGTGCGGGCGTACACGGGCGAGTCGGCGGCATCGAGTCGACTCCTGGCGACTCGGGCGCTCGACGCGCGCCCGGGGGTGCTCGTCGTGGTGGGCGGAGACGGCACGCTGTCCGGCATCCTCGACGTGGTCTGCGCTGCGGGGGTTCCGGTGGTCCTGGTGCCTGCGGGCACGGGCAACGACCTCGCTCGAGCCCTGGGCCTGCCGCGTCGCGACGCGGTCGCTGCGGCCGAGCTCGCTCTGACGGGTATCCCGCGCACGATGGATGTCGGCGAAGTCCGCGCCGCCGGCCGTGTCGATCTATTCCTGACGATCGCCGCCCTCGGCTTCGATGCGAAGGTGAGCGATCGGACCAATCGTCTGCGCTGGCCGCGCGGCGTGCTGCGCTACTACCTGGCGCTGGTCGTGGAGCTCGTGCGACTGCGGCCGATGGATTTCACCGTCTCCCTCGATGGCGCGGAGCCGGTTCACGTGCCGGGAACGCTCGTCGCCGTGGGCAATACGCCGAGCTACGGAGGTGGCATGCCTCTCTGCGTGGGCGCCGCCGCGGACGACGGGATGCTGGACATCGTGCACGTCGCGCCGCTGACCCGGCTCCGCCTGCTGCGGCTGTTCCCGCTCCTGCTGCGCGGAGTGCATCTCGCTCGACCGGAGGTGACGCGGCGCCAGGCTCGTACCGTGACAGTGAGCGCGCCTGGACTCGTCGTCTACGCCGACGGAGAGCGCATCGCCGAAGATGAGTGCACGATCGGAATCCGGCGCTCCGCGCTGGCCGTCCTCGTCCCCTCGGGCGCCGGAGGGACACCGTGAACCACAGGTCGGCTTCTCCTCACCACGCCCAGGACTTCGACGAGGACGTCGTCGTCATCGGCTCGGGGTTCGGCGGATCGGTCGCTGCGTTGCGGCTCGTGGAGAAGGGCTACCGTGTCCGCGTGTACGAGGCGGGCCGACGCTTCGAGGACGAGGACTTCGCGAAGACCAGCTGGGACGTCCGCCGCTATCTGTGGGCACCGAGGCTCGGCTGTTTCGGCATCCAGCGCATCCATCGCCTGCCGCACGTGATGATCCTCGCCGGGGCGGGCGTGGGCGGAGGGTCTCTCAACTATGCCAATACGCTGTACCAGCCCGGCGGAGCGTTCTTCGCGGATCCGCAGTGGGGCGCTCTCGCAGACTGGGAGGAGGAGCTGGCGCCGCACTATGCGACGGCGAAGCGGATGCTCGGGGTGGTCGAGCGCTACCCGCACTCCGGACCCGTCGAGCGCATCATGGCAGGAGCGGCCGAAGATCTCGGCGTAGGAAGCACATTCCGACACGCGCCGGTCGGGGTCTGGTTCGGCGCGCCGGGAGTTCGAACGCCCGATCCCTTCTTCGGTGGGGAGGGGCCGGACCGCACCGGATGCACTCTCTGCGGCAACTGCATGGTCGGATGCCGCGTCGGCGCGAAGAACACGCTCATGAAGAACTACCTGGCGCTGGCCGAGAGGAGAGGCGCCGTCATCGAAGCGCTGCGCACCGTCACCGAGGTGCGCGCCCTGGCAGACGGCGGCTTCGCCGTGACGACGGAGCGCAGCGGAGCGTGGTTCCGGCGCGACCGTCGCACCGTGAGCGCGCGTCAGGTGGTGCTCGCCGCGGGAACCTGGGGCACGCAACAGCTGCTGCATCGGATGAAGCTGTCCGGGGCCCTTCCACGGGTCTCCGATGCGGTGGGTCGCCTGACGCGGACCAACTCCGAGGCTCTCGACGGTGCCGTCGCCGTCGCCGTTCCGGCGTCCCTCGAACTCGCGCACGGTGTCGCGATCACGACCTCGTTCCACATCGACGAGAGCACTCACGTCGAGAATGTGCGGTACGGGCCGGGATCGAACCTGATGGGGACCCTCGCATCGCTGATGGTGCCGGGCGACCGAGGTCTCGGAGGCCGTCTCGTGAGTGTGCTGGGCCAGGTCGTCCGCGCACCGATCCGTCAGTTTCGCCTGGGCTCGCTCCGACGTTGGAGCGAACGGGGCATCATCGCACTCGTGATGCAGACCCTGGACAATTCGCTCACTCTGTCGCTCCGGCGCAGATTCGGGCGGATGGTCATGACGAGCGCGCAGGGGCACGGCGCACCGAACCCCAGTCATCTTCCGCAGGCTCATCGCGCGGCTTCGGCGATCGCCGCGCGTGTCGAGAAGGACGGCGGGGTCGCCGCCGAGCCTCGCGGATCCTGGCCCGAGATCTTCGGGATTCCGCTCACCGCCCACTTCCTCGGCGGAGCGGTGATCTCTGGGGCGCCCGAGACCGGTGTCGTCGACCTCTTCCACCGGGTGTGGGGTCACCCGGGGCTGCACGTCATGGACGGCGCAGCGGTTCCCGCGAATCCCGGGGTGAATCCGTCGCTCACGATCACCGCGCTCGCTGAGAGAGCGATGTCGTTCTGGCCGCGTTCCGGTGAGCTCGACGAGCGTCCTGCACCGTAGACACGGAAAAGGGGCCGCCGGACGGCGGCCCCCAGAGGTTCAGCTCAGCGGTGCTCGATGCCGCGGATCTGCGGAGTGTGGAACTCTCCGCCGAACGCGCGCTGCGAGGCGCCCTCGCGGTCGAGGTAGGGCGAAGCCCCACCATCGATGAAGGGCCAGCCCGCGCCGAGGATCAGGCACAGGTCGATGTCCTCGACCTCGGGTACGACGCCCTCGTCGAGCATCATCTTGATCTCGCTCGCAAGGCCGTCCTGCACCCGTTGCAGGATCGTCTCGGCCGACGCGGGCGTCTTGCCGACAGCGGGCTTCAGCAGCTTCTCGGCCTGCTTCGTCCAGCCGGTCACACGACCGCCCTTGTCCTTCTCGATGACCCCGTCGAGCTCCGCGAGAACGTGGAAGTTCTCGTTCGCGTAGAAGCGATCGGGGAACGCGTGCGCCATCGTGTCCTGCACGTGGGCGGCGACCTTCCATCCGACGAGATCGATCAGCTGGAAGGGACCCATCGGGAGTCCGAGGGGCGCGAAGGCCTTCTCGACATCCGTGATCGGGGTGCCCTCGTACACCGCGCGAGCCGCTTCGCCCATGACCTTGGCCAGCAGACGGTTCACGACGAAGCCCGGCGCGTCGGCGGTGAGGACCGCGTTCTTCCCGAGATTCTTCGCGACGACGAACGCGGTCGAGAGCGCCGCCTCCGAGGTCGTCGGTGTCTTGACGATCTCGATCAGCGGCATCACTGCCACCGGGTTGAAGAAGTGGAAGCCGACGAGGCGCTCGGGGTGAGCGAGCTTCGCGCCGATCTCCTCGACCGAGAGCGAGGAGGTGTTGGTCGCCAGGATCGCGTCCTCGGCGATGATCTTCTCGATCTCGCCGAACACCTGCTGCTTGACGCCGACCTCCTCGAACACGGCCTCGATGGCGAAGTCGCAGTCCGCATAAAGGTTCTTGTCGGTCGTCCCGGTCACGAGCGCGCGCAGCTTGTTCGCGGAGTCCGCATCCAGGCGGCCCTTGGTCTCGAGCTTGCCGATCTCCTCGTGGATGTAGGCCACGCCCTTGTCGACGCGCGCCTGATCGAGGTCGGTGATGAGTACCGGCACCTGCAGCTTGCGCACGAAGAGCAGGGCGAACTGGCTCGCCATGAGACCAGCGCCGATGATGCCGACCTTCGTGACCTTCTTCGCAAGTGCCTTGTCGGGGGCTCCCACCGGACGCTTCGCACGCTTCTGCACGAGGTCGAAGGCGTACATGGATGCTGCGAACTGGTCGCCCGTGACGAGTTCGGCGAGCGCCTCGTCCTCACGGGCGAAGCCCTCCGCCTTGGTGCCGCTCTTGGCCTTGTCGAGCAGGTCGAGTGCGGCGTAGGGCGACTTCGGGACGGTGCCGATCTTCGATTCCAGCATGCCGCGTGCCATCTTGATGGCGATCGGCCACTTCGTGAGTCGCTCGATCTTGCCCGGCTCGTTCCTGCGCTCGACCTTCTTGCCGCCGAGCACGGCGTCCGCCCACGCGAGCGAGTTCTCGAGATAGTTCGCGGCGGGGAAGATCGCGTCGACGATGCCGAGGTTGAACGCCTGCTGCGGCTTCAGCATCCGGTTCTGCTTGAGCGGGTTCGAGATGACCACCTCGAGGGCGTTCTCGATCCCGATCAGGTTGGGCAGCAGGTAGGCGCCGCCCCAGCCGGGGATGATGCCGAGGAAGACCTCGGGGAGTGCGATCGCCGCGGCGGAGGCGTCGACCGTGCGGTAGGTCGAGTTGAGTGCGATCTCGAGTCCGCCTCCGAGTGCGAGTCCGTTCACGAAGGCGAACGACGGAACGCCGAGCTCCCCGAACTTTCCGAGCACCTTGTGGCCGAGCTGCGCGATCAGGCGAGCGTTGTCCCGCGACCCGACCTTGCTGATGTCGGAGAGATCGGCGCCGGCGGCCAGGATGTACTGCTTGCCGGTGATGCCGACCGCCTGGATCTCGCCGGCTGACGCACGAGCGGCCAGGCCGTCCAGCGTCTCACCGAGGGCGGTGAGCGTCGCCGGCCCCAGAGTGTTCGGACGCGTGTGGTCGCGTCCGTTGTCGAGGGTGATCAGTGCGAGCACCTTGCCCGACGCGAGACGGATGTCACGCACGGGGGAGTGCGTGATCACCTCGCCGTCGGTGAGCGCCTGGATGGGCGAGAAGTCGACGTTCGCGTACTGCTCGGAAATCGAGTGGGCCATCAGGCTTACTTCCTCTTCTTGCCGTCGAAGTGCGGGTTCTCCCAGATGACCGAGCCGCCCTGTCCGAGACCGACGCACATGGCCGTCAGGCCGTAGCGCACATCGGGTCGCTCGGCGAACTGCGCCGCGAGCTGGATCATCAGACGCACGCCGGATGCCGCGAGCGGGTGGCCCAGCGCGATCGCGCCGCCCCACTGGTTGACGCGGGGGTCGTCGTCGGCGATGCCGAAGTGGTCGAGCAGCGAGATCACCTGGATGGCGAAGGCTTCGTTGAGCTCGAACAGGCCGATGTCGGCGATCGTGAGTCCGGCCTTCTTCAGGGCCTTCTCGGTCGAGGGAATCGGGCCGATTCCCATGATCTCCGGCTGCACGCCTGCGAAGGCGAACGAGACCATGCGCATCTTCGGCGCGAGACCGAACTCCTTGACCGCGCCGCCTCCGGCGAGCAGTGACATCGTGGCGCCGTCTGTGAGGGGCGACGAGGTTCCGGCGGTCACACGGCCGTGCGGGCGGAAAGGAGTCTTGAGGGCCGCGAGGTCCTCCATGGTGGTCTGCGGACGACGACCTTCGTCCTCCGTCGCCAGGCCCCATGCGCCGTCGGCGGTCTTGGTCGCGACGGGCACGAGATCCGGCTGGATCTTGCCCGCGTCGTAGGCCGCCTGCACCTTGTGCTGGCTGAGCATGCCGAATCGATCGGAGCGCTCCTTGGTGAGGTGCGGGAAGCGATCGAAGATGCGCTCGGCCGTGACACCCATGTTCAGAGCGCCGGGGTCGACCATGCGCTCCGCGACGAATCGCGGGTTGGGGTCGGCGTTGCCGCCGATCGGGTGGTGACCCATGTGCTCGACCCCGCCGGCGAGCGCGAAGTCGTACATGCCGACCCCGATCGATGCTCCCATCGTGGTGACGCTCGTCATCGCTCCCGCGCACATGCGCTCGACGGCGAGTCCGGGCACCGTCTGCGGGAGTCCCGCGAGGATCGCCACGGAGCGCCCGAGGGTCAGGCCCTGGTCTCCGGTCTGGCTGGTCGCGGCGATGGCGACGTCGTCGATGCGGTCGGCCGGAACGGCTGCATTCCGCTCCATCAGGCCGATGGTCGCCTTGACGGCGAGGTCATCAGCGCGGGTGTTCCAGTACATGCCTTTTTCGCCGGCGCGCCCGAAGGGGGTGCGCACTCCATCGACGAAGAAGACGTCCGAGATCTCGGCCACTCTGCCTCCAAGTTTGTGCGGTGGCCTCAGTCTATGGAGGGCCGGAAACGGGGAGGAATCGGTTGGATCGAACCTACGAAGCCGGTGCGGACGCCTCGTCGGGCGTTTGCGCCGCCTCTACAAAGGCGTCCGCGATCTTCTGTGCAGTCTGTGCAATCTGCCACGGGCGGGCACCCAGTGCGGCGAGTGCCTCGCCGATGGCCTCGGGCGTCGTTCCCGGTACATCCCACGCCACACGGCGCAGGTGATCGGGGGTGAGCAGGTTCTCGGTCGGCATCCCGAGTTCCTCGGCCGTGGCCTCGACGACCGGGCGGGCGGCTTTGAGTCGCGCGTCGGCCTCCGGATTGCGATCGGACCAGGCTCGCGGCGGCGGCAGCGTATCGCTGGGAACCCGCTCCCGGGGAAGCTCCTCCGTGGCACGTCCGTCGACCATCGCCTGCCACCAGCGGTCGAGCTGGGTGCGGCTCGCTCGGCCCTGGAACTCCTTGATCCCCGCGAGCGCCTGCTTGCTCTGCGGGTTCGCCAGCACGGCCGCGATGAGCGATCGGTCCGGCACCAGACGGCCGGGAGAGACGTCCTGATCCTGGGCGAAGCTCTCGCGAGCCTGCCACAGCGAGCGAGCGACCGCGAGGTTCCGCGCGCCGCGCACCTGGTGCAGTCCGCTGAGTCGTCGCCAGGGGTCTTCGCGAGGAGGCTTCGGCAGTCGGGCGAGCGTGGCGGCGAACTCCTCGGCCGCGTACTCGGTCTTCCCCTGCTCCTCGAGCTCCGCCTCCAGAGCCTCGTAGACGTCGATGAGGTGCAGCACATCGAGTGCCGCGTACTCGAGCCATGCAGCGGGAAGGGGTCTGGTCGACCAGTCCGCCGCGGAGTGCTCCTTCTTGAGCGTGATGCCGAGCGTGTTCTCGACGACCGCGGCGAGTCCGACTCGGTCATGACCCAGCAGTCGCGATGCGAGCTCCGTGTCGAAGATCGTGTGGGGGAGCAGATCGAGTTCGCGCAGAGACGGAAGATCCTGGCTGGCGGCGTGGAACACCCACAGGGCGTCGCCGATGGCCTGCTGCAGAGGGCTGAAGTCGCCGAGAGCGGGAGGGTCGAACAGGAAGACCCCCGCGTCGCGGCGGAACACCTGCACGAGATAGGCGCGCTGGGAGTAGCGGAATCCGGATGCCCTCTCGACGTCCACGGCGACAGGCCCAGTTCCTGCGGCCAGTGCGGCGCATGCCGCGTGGAACTCCGAGACGTCGGAGATCACGGAGTATTCAGTCACGTGCTGCCTTTCGCGCGCCGATAACGGCGATGCCCTCGGAACCGGGCGGAAGACCCGCCAGCATCCCGACCAGTTCGACCCAGGCCTCGACATGGGGTGTGAAGGGGCCCTCGGGTGTCCAGGACGCCCTCAACTCTATCTGTGCGCCGTCTCCTTCGTCGGCGAGTCCGCCGAACCCCTTCGACAGGGTCTTGGTCGACGTGCCCGACGCGGAGTGGTAGCCGGCGCCTCTCGAGTCGAGTGCATCGACGAGCCAGGACCACGTGACGTCGGCGAGCAGGGGGTCGGTGCCGATCTCGGTCTCGAGCGGCGCCTGGGCGAAGATCACGATCCGCCAGTCGCCGTCCCATGCGGCCGGGTTGTCGGGATCATGCAGCAGAACGAAACGTCCCGTCCCGTATGCCGACTCTCCGCCGTCGTCCGGGCGGACGTCGGCTGCGAGGGCGAGGGCGTGCGGAGCGAGGCCCTGCGGCGTCGCTATCTCGCGGATGGTGATGTCTGAGCGGAAGGCGATGTCGCGCAGTTCAGCCACGGCGGCGTCGAAGATCGTCCCGGCATCGGGGTGTGCGGTCACGGCAACAGGCTAGAGTCAGGAAGCGATGAAGAGTCTCAGGCACGCCGTTGCACTCCTTGTCCCTGCTCTGCTCGCTCTGGGGACGGCGCTGGCTCTGCTCGTCTTCAGCGTCGCCCGTCGGGTCGTCATGCCGGCGAAGCGACCGGCGAACGTCGAGATCCTCGCCGTCGACACCGGGGCGCAGACGATCGAGCTCACCCGGACGCGGGACACCGAGCTCCCGGGTCGATACGGACTCTTCACCTCGGGAACGTATGGCTACGTCAAGCTCGGCGCGGTGCTGAGCGCTGATGCCACCACCGTGAGGCGCAAGCTGCTGACGCAGATCGAACCGGGCGCCCGCGTCGACAGGAGCGCGGCGTTCAGCGGTTGGTACTACTCCACTCCCGGCGAGCTCCACCTGCCCTCGCAGAACGTGCTCATCGGTTCCCCGGCCGGGCCATGCCCCGCCTGGCTGTTCCCGGCCGACTCCTCGACGTGGGTGATCCAGGTCCACGGACGAGGGGTCACCCGAGCCGAGTGCCTTCGTGCCGTCCCCGTGCTGCATGCCGCGGGCTTCCCGAACCTCGTCGTCTCGTACCGCAACGACGGTGAGGCGCCGCGCAGCCGAAGCGGTGCGTACGCTCTGGGGGCTTCGGAGTGGCGCGACGTCGATGCGGCGGTGTCGTATGCGCTCCGACACGGCGCCGATCGAGTGATCCTGATGGGATGGTCGATGGGCGGAGCGGTCGCGATGCAGACCGCCCTGAACTCGGGCAACCGCGACCGCATCGTCGGTCTCATCCTCGAGTCGCCGGTGATCGACTGGCGCAGCGTGCTGCGATTCCAAGCGCGCGAGTCCGGCATGCACGCACCGCTGCCGGACCTCGCGATGGGCGCACTGTCCGTCCCGTTCACCGCGCGGCTCAGCGGCGCGGAGAACGCGATCCCGTTCGACAGCCTGGACATGGTGTCGCGCGCCGACGAGCTGTCGGTGCCCATCCTCATCCTGCACAGCGACGACGACGGATTCGTGCCCGCCGATGCATCGCACGCACTCGAGCAGGCCAGACCCGACCTGGTCACGATGCCCCGCTTCACGGTCGCCCGGCACACCAAGATCTGGAACTACGACCAGGCAGGGTGGAGCGATGCCATCACCGGATGGCTCGCAGCGCAGGGGTTCAGCGCTTCTGCATGACCTGTTTCTTGGCGCGCATCAGCATGCCGGTCATGCCGCCGATGCGCAGCGGCGACACCGCGCGGGTGAGACCGATCGACTGCGGATAGTCGTCGGGGATCGCGAGAACCTCGTCAGGGGTGAGGCCGGAGATGCCCTGCACGAGGATGCTCGCGAATCCGCGCGTGGTCGGCGCCTCGGGCGGGGCGGTGGCGTGCATGGTCACGATTCCGTCGGCGACCTCGACGTAGATGTAGACCGGTGACTGGCACTCGGCGACGCGCTCGCACATCTCGGGGTGATTCGCGACCTCTTCGGAGACCTCCGGCAGCTCGTCCGAGTACTCCAGCAGGAGCAGCAGTCGATCCGCCTCGGGGGTCTCGAGGAATCCGTCGCGGATCTCGGCGAGGGTGTCAGGAACGTGCGTGGTGCTCATCCCTGTCATTCTCCCACGATCAGAGGGATCCGGGCTCCGCGCCGGTCACGATCGGGACCCGCACCGCGCTGCCCCACTCGGTCCACGAGCCGTCGTAGTTGCGGACGTTCTCGAATCCGAGCAGGTGCTTGAGGACGAACCACGTGTGGCTCGAGCGCTCTCCGATGCGGCAGTACGCGACGACCTCGTCGCCATCGGCGAGTCCGGCCCCGTCACGGTAGATCGCGTCGAGTTCGGCCCGCGACCGGAAGCCGCCGTCCTCAGCCACGGCCTTCGCCCACGGCACGCTCTGGGCGGTGGGGATGTGCCCCGCGCGCAGGGCTCCCTCTTCGGGGTAGGCCGGTGCGGTGGTGCGCTCACCGCTGTACTCCTCGGGAGAGCGCACATCGATCAGCGGGCTGCCGATGTGAGCGAGGACATCCTCCTTGTATGCGCGGATCTCCGAATCGTCGCGTTCGACCACGGGATACTCCGTCGGCGTGATCTGCGGGGCGTCCCGGGTGATCTCGCGGCCCTCGGAGATCCAGCGATCGCGTCCGCCGTCGAGCAGCCGAACGTCCTCGTGGCCGAAGAGCGAGAAGACCCAGAGCGCGTAGGCGGCCCACCAGTTGTTCTTGTCGCCGTAGATCACGACGGTGTCGTCGCGGGAGATGCCCTTGGTGCTGAGCAGCTTCGCGAAGCCCTCGCCGTCGACATAGTCGCGCACGACGGGATCATTGAGCTCGGTGTGCCAGTCGACCTTCACGGCGCCGGGGATGTGGCCCGTCTCGTACAGCAGCACGTCCTCATCGGATTCGACGACGACCAGGCCCGGTGTGCCGAGGCGCTCGGCCAGCCACTCGGTGCTCACGAGACGGCCGGGCTCGGCGTACTCGGCGAACTTTGACGAAGTGGTGTCGAACTCGATGGCCACAGGGATCTCCTCAGACGGTGAGCGGCGATGATGCAGGGGACGACGGCGTAATGTGGAGCCGATACTTCGACGATAGATCCACGCCGTGCGCCCTGCACCCGATTCGTAAGACTTCGACACAGGTGCGCCCCCGACACAGGACCGTGATGACCGACACGCCCAGCCGCACGGGCATCGTGCACCTGACAGATCGACAGCCGACCGTCACCGGTCCCGAGATGCTGGCCAGCCTCGTGCCGCCGCCGCAGTTCGACGGTGCGACGTTCGAGAGCTATCGTGCCGATGCGGCCTACCCCTCGCAGGAGGACGCCAAGGAGACGCTCATCCGGTTCGCCGGACGCGGTGCTCCGCTCAAGCGGGGCGGATTCTTCAGCCGAGCCAAGAAGGAGCCGGAGACGAAGCCGGGCGTCTATCTCGACGGCGGATTCGGCGTCGGCAAGACCCACCTGCTGGCGTCGATCTATCACGCGATGCCCGCGCGCAGGAAGTACTTCGGCTCGTTCATCGAGTACACGGCTCTGGTCGGCGCGCTCGGTTACAAGAACACCGTCGACCTGCTCAAGGGTGCAGACCTGCTGTGCATCGACGAGTTCGAACTCGATGACCCGGGCGACACCATGGTCATGACTCGGCTCATCGGCGAGCTGGTTCCCACCGGCACCAAGCTCGCGGCGACCTCGAACACTCCGCCGAACGCATTGGGTGAGGGCCGCTTCGCCGCACAGGACTTCCTCCGAGAGATCCACGCGATGTCCGACAGCTTCCAGACGATCCGCATCGACGGCGTCGACTTCCGCCAGCGGGCGCTCGACGGGCACGCCGTCGTCAGCGACGACGATTCCTATGCCCGCGCGATCGACGAGGGGGCGGGGCACGGAAACGCATCCGACGATTCCTTCGCCGACGTCATCCGTCACCTGGCCCGAGTGCACCCCTCGCGGTATCTGCGGATCATCGCCGAGCTGGGTCTCGTGGGCCTGCGTGATGTGCAGGTCCTGACCGATCAGTCCGAGGCTCTGCGCTTCGTCGCGTTCGTCGACCGCGTGTACGACGCGCAGATCCCGATCGTCGCCACCGGTGTGAGCCTCGACCAGGTCTTCGCAGAAGAGATGCTGAACGGGGGATATCGCAAGAAATACCTGCGCGCTGTCTCCAGACTCAATGCACTTACACACGCGGATCGCAGTGTCGCGTAACGCAGTGTTCACACACGCGGCGTCTCTGTAACGCCACCGCAACAAACCTCACGCATTCCGGAAATCGGGCCTCGTCACACTGAAGCTCTCAGTTTCCCGAATGTGAGGTTTGACTATGGATGCTCCAGGCAACATCTCCTGGGCGATCACCGCGACCGCCCTCGTACTGCTCATGACGCCCGGCGTCGCCTTCTTCTACGGCGGTCTCGTCAAGGCCAAGAGCGTCGTCAGCATGATGATGATGAGCTTCGGCTCGATCGGTCTCGTCGCCGTCCTCTGGATCCTCTTCGGATTCTCGATGAGCGCGGTCGACAGCCCGACGGCATTCGCCGGCAACCCCTTCGCCGACTTCGGTCTCTCGAGCCTCGCGGCCGGTGAGGGCTCGAACGTCGCACTTCTCGGAGTCGCCTACGGCGCGACCTTCGCGATCATCACCGTCGCGCTCATCTCGGGCGCCATCGCCGACCGCGCGAAGTTCGGCAGCTGGCTCATCTTCGCCGGTGTCTTCGCCACCGTCGGATACTTCCCCGTAGCCGCATGGGTCTGGGGCGGCGGCTGGATCATGAACCTCGGCACCACGCTGTTCGGTGAGGACAGCGGCATCGGCGTCATCGACTACGCCGGTGGTACCGCGGTGCACATCAACGCCGGCGCAGCGGCTCTCGCCCTCGCGATCGTCCTCGGCAAGCGCATCGGCTTCCAGAAGGGCATCCTCAAGCCGCACAACGTGCCGCTGACGCTCCTCGGCGCAGCGCTGCTGTGGTTCGGCTGGTTCGGCTTCAACGCCGGCGCGGAGTGGCTCGCAGAGGACATGGGCGGCGTCGGACTCATCGGCCTGAACACCCTCGGCGCCACGGCGGCCGCGATCCTCGGCTGGATCCTCATCGAGCGCATCAAGGACGGCAAGGCAACCTCGGTCGGTGCAGCGTCCGGCGCGGTCGCCGGTCTCGTCGCCATCACCCCGGCCTGCGCGAACCTGACGCCCGGATGGTCGCTGCTGCTCGGTGCCGTCGCCGGTATCGTCTGCGCGCTGGCGGTCGAGATGAAGTTCCGTCTCGGCTTCGACGACTCGCTCGACGTGGTCGGCATCCACCTGGTGGGTGGCCTCATCGGAACGCTGTACCTCGGCTTCTTCGCCACCGAGACCGGTCTGTTCGTCGGAGGCGACGCACGTCAGCTCGCCGTCCAGGCGATCGCAGCGCTCGGTGTGCTGATCTACTCCTTCGTCGTCGCCTTCATCATCGGCTTCGCGATCGAGAAGACGATCGGCTTCCGCATCACGAGCGAAGACGAGATCGCCGGTGTCGACCAGGTCGTCCACGGCGAGGAGGGCTACGCGCTGGCCGACGCCTGAACTGCCGTTAGGGTGACCGTGTGAGCAACACCAACGGCATCCTGGCACGACTCGCGGAGATCCTCTTCACAGCACTGGGATCTGACCGGGCGTCTCGGACGAAAACTCGTCCGAGACGCCCGGTCTCGCGTCTGCGCACCTCCGAGGAGGTCCGCTCCGCCTCAGGGGCGTCGAGAGCGGCGTCGCGCGGCACCGAGACACGGCGGGTCGACCCCGACCGGATCGATGACCTCCGCATCGGCTACGCGCCCGACCGGGACGGCGCCCCTGACGCGGGTGAGATCATCTGGACCTGGGTGCCCTACGAGGAGAACGACGGTCGAGGCAAGGATCGGCCGGTGCTCGTGATCGGTCGCGAATCCGCAGAACGTGTCTATGCGGTGCGGATGACGAGCAAGGCGCACGACGGCGACCGCGACTACCTGTCGATCGGCTCCGGCGGCTGGGACGCGCAGGGACGGGAGTCCTGGGTCGACATCGAGCTGCTGTACAGCGTGCACGAGAGCGGACTGCGCCGTGAGGCCGCGGTGCTCGACCGATCGCGCTACGGGGAGGTCGCTTCGGCTCTGGCTCGACGATACGGCTGGGCGACCGCCTGAAGCCCCGACACGTGTGACCAGGTCGCAATCCGTTCGACGAACGGCTGCGAACAGTCTGTGAGTCGCAGGATGCGACGACACCACAGGAGGAATCATGCGTTTCATCCCCACCAAGGTCCATGGAATTCTCGACTACATCGTCGGAGTGGCGCTGATCGCCGCTCCGTGGCTCTTCGGCTTCGCGAGCATGGGCGGCCCCGCCGTGATCATCCCGATCGTGCTCGGAATCGGGCTCATCGTCTACAGCCTCTTCACGAAGTACGAATGGGGGCCGTTCGGCGTCATCCCGATGCCCGTCCACCTCGTGTTCGACATCGTTGCGAGCCTGTTCCTGGCGCTGTCGCCGTGGATCTTCGGCTTCTCGACGGAGGCGCCGAACGTCTGGGTGCCGCACGTGGTCGTCGGCGTCGCCGTGATCGTGGTCGTGCTGTTCTCGCAGCCGCAGCCCGCGAAGGTCAAGGCCACTGCTCGCGTCTGATGGCGTACGAACTCTGAAGCCCCGCACGGAACGTCGGCCCTGTGCGGGGCTTCAGTTCTGCAATGCCGCCGCCACCCAGCGCGCGTAGAGCTGCCAGGGGTCGTCCAGCGTGCGCAGTCCATCGATGTGGGCCGCGAGAGACGGGGTGAGGGTGAACCATTCGCCGCCCTCCCGGATGTCGGCGAACTCGCGGTGTCTCGATTGCTCCACCGCACGGCCACCCGGCTCGAACGCGAGGAGCTCGTCGTAGCGGATGCTCGCGAGTCGGTGACGCGGCCGGCGACTCGTGCCGATCTTCACCCGACGGTCGTAGCGGATGTAATAGACCACCTCGACCACCGGGCGAGGGAGGTCGGGATCGGGGGAGTCGCCGTAACGCCACCCGCACCAGTCGCACAGCAGCGCGGTGGTCACGCGCACCGCGTCTCCATGGCCGCAGAGCGGACAGGGGGTCGGGAGCGGAGTGCGCGGCATGGTCGGAACGCTACCGCCGGCCACCGACGTCAGACCTGTCCGCGGCTTCTCTTCACCCCGCGCGGCACCCATCTCCACCACATGAAGTGATGGTCCCCCTGCTCGACATCGAACAGCCTCCCGCACACGGCGCATTCGGTGACATAGGTCATCGACCAGCCAGGATCACTCGTCGAGAGGATGCTGACGTGGCCGAGCGCCTGTTCCTTCTCGGGGTCATTCGTGAGCAGCCCGGGGTAAGCGGCGCACCAGCACTCCCTGTCGCGATACTGTTCGAGTTTGGTGAGCGCGTGCGCCAGATGGGCGTTGTTCGAATAGATCATCCCGCCCAGATCGAGCCTCGTCGCCTCGCGCCGGAGCTGCGGAAGCGCGGCGACGAGGGGGTCGAGAGTCGCGGCATCCCGCGAGCGGATCGTCTCCCACACCGCGTGCATCACGCGTCCGCGATCTCCGGAGAGGAAGTCGTCGAGCAAGGTGGGCATGCCGCAACGCTAGCAATCGAAAGATCGGCGCTGGCTCCCGCGCCCTCGCGCCATGAGAAAACCCCGCGGCATCTCAGATGCGCGGGGTTCTGTGGTGGGCGATACCGGACTCGAACCGATGACCTCTTCCGTGTGAAGGAAGCGCGCTACCAACTGCGCCAATCGCCCATACCTGCGGGGTACGTCAACCGATACTACCCGACCGTCGGAGGCCAAGTTGACCACCCTGCGAGACACGCGCGAGATTCGGTTTCGGTTTGGACAGTCGCCGATCATCGGCTAATGTTTCATAAGTGCCCGGGACAACAACCGGGAACAACGCGGATGTAGCGCAGTTGGTAGCGCACAACCTTGCCAAGGTTGGGGTCGCGAGTTCGAGTCTCGTCATCCGCTCAAGTGCAGGGGCCTTCTTCGGAAGGCCTTCGGCACGTGGGGTCAATCCACACGGTGGCGTGGCCGAGCGGCTAGGCACCGGCCTGCAAAGCCGTTTACACGGGTTCGAATCCCGTCGCCACCTCTCAGTAACTGAATAGCCCCAACGGGCGCGATTGGCGCAGCGGTAGCGCGCTTCCCTGACACGGAAGAGGTCACTGGTTCGATCCCAGTATCGCGCACAGACAAAACCCCCGGTTCTCCGGGGGTTTTTTGTTGTCCCATGACGGGGCGCAGCCGTCACCGGCGGCGGTCACCCCGAGACCGGGGACGACCGCTTGACGACCTCGTACGCTGCGAGCGCCGCTTTGCGGGTGGCCGCGAGATCGACGATCGGCTCTGTCGGGGCATCCGACGCCCACTCCGAGATGTACAGGCCGTGCGGGTCGAACTTCTTCGCCTGCAGCTCGGGATTGAAGACGCGGAAGTACGGGGCGGCGTCGGCGCCGGATCCTGCCACCCACTGCCAGTTGAACGGGTTGCTCGCGCCGTCGGCGTCGACCAGGGTGTCCCAGAACCACTCCTCGCCGCGCCGCCAGTCGATGAGCAGGTTCTTCACGAGGAACGAGGCCGTCACCATGCGCACCCGGTTGTGCATGAAACCCGTGTGCCACAGTTCGCGCATCCCCGCATCGACGAGCGGGATCCCGGTATCGCCGCGCTGCCACGCCTCGAGTTCCGACGGCTTGAGCCGCGGCCAGGGGAAGGCGTCGTACTGACGACGGAGGTTCTTCGTGGCGATGTCCGGTGCGTGGAACGTCGTGTGCCAGGCGAATTCGCGCCAGCCCAACTCCGACAGGAACCCGGCCGCGCCATCGGCCTCCACCGCCGCGTGCCACACGGTGAACGGGCTCAGCTCGCCCCACCGCAGACGCGGTGACAGCAGTGACGTCGCGCCCGCCGACGGCTCATCCCGCGCGCGATCGTACGAGCCGATGTCGTCATGCAGGAACGTACGCAGCCGAGCTCTGGCCGCCGGCTCACCGGGCTCCCAGGCGTCACGGAGCCCGCCGGCCCAGTCGGGGCGGGTCGGCAGCAGATCCCAGTCGACGAGATCGTCGGACGCCGGGGGCTGGGGCACCCCAGCGAGACTCCGGGGCGCGGGGAAGGGCGCTCGCGGCGTGGGGAGGGAGAGACATGCCCGCCAGAACGGCGTGAACACCGAGAAGTGGGTGCCGCCGCCGGTCTTCACCGTCCACGGTTCGTGCAGCAGCGACGCCTGGAACGACGTGACCTCGTGGCCGTCCGCGCGCAGCGCCGCCTTGAGCGCGGTGTCGACCTCGCGTTCGGCGCCCCCGTATCGCCGGTTCCAGAAGACGGCCGTCGCGCCCGAGTCTGCGACGGTCTCGCGGACGATGCGTTCGGCAGGACCTCGACGCAGCGTCAGAGTGGCGCCGAGTTCCCGCAGCGCATCGTCCAAAGACGCGAGGGAATGGTGGAGCCACCAGCGTGCGGCTCCGCCGAGCGGTCGGATGCCGGGGGACTCCTCGTCGAGGACGAACAGCACGACCAGTGGTTCACCGCGATCGATCGCCGCCCTGAGCGCCGGATTGTCGGCGAGTCGAAGGTCGTCGCGGAGCCAGACGAGCGAGGGAGAGGCCATGGCTCCATTCTGGCGGGGTGGACGGAACGAGTGGGCGGGCTTGCGCTGCCGGCTGCTCAGCGGATACGAGGCACCGCGCGCATCCGCGGTCGAGCCGGCGCAGTCGTCGCCCACAGCGCCCAGGCGACGAGAAGAGGCTGGAGGAAGAGTCGTCCGAGACGCCGCGCCTCGGTGTCGAGCCCCGGGGTGGACCGGTGAGTGCGCCACTGGTGCACGTTTCCCGGGAACACGGCGACGAAGAACGCGGCGGTGGCGATTCCGACACGCCGTCTCTCGTTCGGCAGCAGGAGCAGCCCGGCGGCGAGGGCGACCTCCGCGGAGCCCGACGCGATGATGATCGCCTCCTTGTCGAGACGAGTGGCCCGAGTCGCCCAGTCAGGCACGACGACGCGGAAACCGCGGGTGCTCGTGAAGTGGACGATGCCGATCGCACCCAGGGCGAGTGCGAGGATCCAGCGCGCCAGTGGTCTGATCATCCGCTCACGCTACCCCGGCGGAATCGGAGCTCACGGGTGTCGCCCGGGCGCGTCGCGGCAGGTCTGCCCGCCCAAGTGGCGGCCTTTGCCACACTGAGTGCATGACCGTCCTGCGCATCAGCATCCTCTTCGTGCTCGCCGCCGTCGCCGAGATCGGCGGCGCGTGGCTGATCTGGCAGGCCGTGAAGGAGAACCGTGGCTGGGTCTTCGCTGTGCTCGGCGTGATGGCTCTCGGTGCGTACGGGTTCATCGCGGCGCTCCAGCCTGACGCGAACTTCGGACGTGTGCTTGCCTCGTACGGCGGGGTGTTCATCGCCGGATCGCTCGCGTGGGGCATCATCGTCGACGGCTTCAAGCCGACCGTCTGGGACTGGGTCGGCTCGGCGATCGCGCTCGTCGGCGCGGCGATCATCATCCTCGCTCCTACGGCGGCGAACACCGAGTCTGAGGTGGCGTCGTAGCGGTCAGCGGCCCCCGGGCATGCGAGTAGCCTAGATCCAGACCCAGATGGAGTGTGCAGTGCCTGAAAATGCTCAGCCGAAAGACGGCTTCGCCCTGTTCTCTGACCGTTCAGTCGTCGCCATGCGCGTCAACGGGACCCTCAAGGACCTCGCCGCGACAGTGACGGATGCCGACGAGGTCGAGCCGGTCACGATCGACAGTCCCGACGGGCTGAACATCCTGCGTCACTCGGCCGCGCACGTGCTCGCGCAGGCGGTGCAGCGGATCAACCCGCAGGCGAACCTGGGCATCGGGCCGCCCATCACCGACGGCTTCTACTACGACTTCGGCGTCGACACCCCGTTCACGCCCGAGGACATCAAGGCCATCACGAAGGAGATGCAGCGCATCGTCCGTGAGGGGCAGCGCTTCGTGCGTCGTGTCGTCACGGACGACGAGGCGCGGGCAGAGCTGGCCGACGAGCCGTTCAAGCTCGAGCTCATCGGTCTCAAGGGCGGCAAGGAAGCCGCCGAGGGCGCCTCCGTCGAGGTCGGCGAGGGCGAGCTGACGATCTACGACAACACGACCCGCGACGGCGAGGTCGTCTGGAAGGACCTCTGCCGCGGGCCGCACCTGCCCAACACCCGCATGATCGGCAACGGCTGGGATCTGACCCGCATCGCCGCCGCGTACTGGCGGGGCAGCGAGAAGAACCCGCAGCTGCAGCGGATCTACGGCACCGCCTGGCCGTCGAAGGACGAGCTGCGTGAATACCAGCACCGCCTCGAGGAGGCCGCCAAGCGCGACCACCGCCGTCTCGGCAAGGAGCTCGACCTCTTCTCGTTCCCCGAGGAGATCGGTTCGGGTCTGTCGGTCTGGCACCCCCGTGGTGGCATCGTCCGCGGCGAGATGGAGCAGCACGCTCGCAGGCGCCACATCGAGGGCGGCTACACCTACGTGTACACCCCGCACATCTCGAAGGAAGACCTCTTCCTCACCTCGAACCACCTCGTGACGTACAAGGAGGGCATGTACCCGCCGATCGTCATGGACGAGGAGCGCGACGACGAGGGCAACATCACGAAGCAGGGCCAGGACTACTACCTGAAGCCCATGAACTGCCCGATGCACATCCTGATCTACAAGGAGCGCGCGCGCAGCTACCGTGATCTGCCCCTGCGGTTCGCCGAGAACGGCACCGTCTATCGCAACGAGCTCTCCGGTGCGCTGCACGGCCTCACCCGAGTGCGCGGCTTCACTCAGGATGACTCGCACCTGTTCGTCACCCCCGATCAGCTCGAGGGCGAGGTCGCGAAGGTCCTGGAGTTCATCCTGTCGATGCTGCGCGACTTCGGTCTCACCGACTTCGAGCTCGAGCTGTCGATGAAGGACGACGAGAAGTCCAAGTGGATCGGCTCGGACGAGTTCTGGGAATCGTCGACCGATGCTCTCCGCCGGGTCGCGGTGGCATCCGGCCTGAAGCTCACCGAAGTGCCCGGCGAGGCCGCGTTCTACGGACCGAAGATCGACCTCAAGACGCGTGATGCGATCGGCCGCACCTGGCAGCTGTCGACCGTGCAGGTCGACCCGAACCTGCCCGAGCGCTTCGAGCTCGAGTACACGGACAAGGACGGCCAGAAGAAGCGTCCGATCATGATCCACCGTGCGCTGTTCGGCTCGATCGAGCGGTTCTTCGCGATCCTCCTCGAGCACTACGCCGGTGATTTCCCGGTGTGGCTGTCGCCCGTGCAGGTCGTGGGAATCCCCGTCGCCGACGAGTTCGCCGACTACCTGGGCGAGATCGTCCAGACGCTGCGCACGCAGGGCGTGCGCGCCGAGCTCGACGCCTCCGACGACCGGATGCAGAAGAAGATCCGCACGCACACGACCGGCAAGGTCCCGCTGCTGCTGATCGCGGGCGAGAAGGATCGCGACGCGGGCACCGTCTCGTTCCGCTACCGCGACGGCACGCAGGAGAACGGCGTGCCGATCACCGATGCAGTAGCGCGCATCCGCGCAGCGATCGATGCACACACTCTCGTGCAGACAGCAGGGGACCTGGCGTGACGTCCTCGGAGTCGTGGGAGGACGCCGGCGAGTTCGCGGGCGTCCCCGACGAGTTCCAGCGGCTCTGGACGCCGCACCGGATGGCCTACATCCAGGCTGGTCCTGAGCCACTGCGCGAGGAGTGCCCGTTCTGCGAGGCTCCGAAGTTCCCGGATGCCGAGCGGCTGATCGTCGCCCGGGGGGAGACGGCCTATGTGCTGCTCAACCTTTTCCCGTACAACTCCGGACACCTGCTGGTGTGCCCGCACCGCCACATCGGCACCTACGACCAGGCGACACCCGAGGAGGTCGCCGAGATCGGGGCACTGACCCAGATCGGCATGCGAGTGCTCCGTGAGGTCTCGCGCTGCGACGGCTTCAACATCGGGATGAATCAGGGTGCCGTCGCCGGTGCCGGAGTCGACGGCCACCTGCACCAGCACATCGTGCCGCGGTGGACGTCGGACGCCAACTTCTTCCCGATCATCGCCAAGACCAAGGCCCTGCCCCAGCTGGTCGGCGAGGTGCGCGAAGCCGTGGCGAACGCCTGGCCGACGACGGCGTAGGCCACGGCTCGGAATCGCGGGTCAGCGCACCTGGCGCGCCGTGAACTGCATCCGAGGGTTCGCGTAGAACTCCTGCGCTTCGACGAGCTGCAGCTCGCGCGCACCCGACTCGAGGGTCGCGGCGAGCAGGTCGAACACGCTGGACGCGGTGCGCTCGAGCGCCGTCTTCGCGTCACCGGATCCGACATAGTGGGCCGTGAAGAGCGCCGCGGTGACGTCGCCCGAGCCGTTCGCCTTCATCGGAAGCCGAGGCGTCTGCACGATCCAGGCTCCTGCGGCGTCGGCCACGAGCATCTCGATCGTGTCGTCCTCACGGTCCGGCCGCTCGACGCTCGTGACCAGCACCGTGCTCGGTCCCATCGCCATGGCCAGGTCGACCGAGGCCAGGGTGGACTCGAGCGTGTCGGGCTCTGTGCCGGTCAGGAACCCGAGCTCGAACTGGTTCGGGGTGATGATGTCGGCAGCCGGCACGACCTTCTCGCGCAGCAGGATCGGGATGGCCGGGGCGACGAAGCATCCTGACTTCGCGTTGCCCATCACCGGATCGCAGGCGTACACGGCGGCGGGATTGGCGGCCTTGACGCGCGCCACGGCGTCGATGATCACATCGCCGATGCCCTCGCCGCCCTGGTAACCGCTCAGCACCGCGTCGATCTCGCCGAACACGCCGCGCTCCTCGATGCCCGTGATGACCTCGCGCACGTCGTCCGGCGAGATGAGCGGACCGCGCCAGGCGCCGTAGCCGGTGTGATTGGAGAAGTTCACGGTGTAGACCGGCAGAACCTCGACGCCGATGCGCTGCAACGGGAAGACCGCGGCGGAGTTCCCGACATGCCCGTACGCGACGGCGGACTGGATGGAGAGGACCTTCATTCCCCGATCCTTTCTTTCAGAGCGGGAATGCTCCCGCGGCGGTGGGTCATCGTGCGGCCGATACGAGGTCGGCGACGAGTGTCGCAGTGTCGTCTTCGGACAGATCATGCACTGTGAGGCGCAGATGGCGCGACGGATCGGCGCGTTCGTCGAGGGCGAAGTCGTCGCCGGTTCGAGCGAGCCAGCCCCGACGCATGAGGCGTTCGGCGACGATGCGCGCCGGCTTCGGCAACTCGATCCACAGGCTCAGACCGTCGGTGGCGGGGGAGTCGAGGCCATGCTCGCGCAGCCGCGACGCGAAGGCCGCATTGCGTGCCGCGTAGTGCTCGCGGGCGTCGGCGATGCGTGCGAGCACCGACTCGTCGGTCAGCTGAGTGAGGGTGAGACGCTGCAGCAGGTGGCTGACCCAGGTGGTTCCGGGACTCAGACGCATGGCGAGGCGCTCTGCCGTGGTGGCATCCGTCGCCGCGATGGCGAGGCACATGTCCGGCCCGAGGAACTTCGAGACCGAGCGCACCAGCGCGAACCGCCGGTGGTCCGGGCCGATCAGCGATTCGTATGGACGCTGCGACAGCATCGAGAAGTGATCGTCCTCGATGATCAGCACGTACGGATGAGCGGCGAGCACGGCGCGCAGCTCCGCCGCACGAGCGGCCGTGAGACTCGCCCCCGTCGGGTTCTGAGCGCGCGGGGTGCAGATCACCGCTCGCACGCCGGCATCCAAGGCGGCGCGCAGCCCCTCGACCGTCATCCCCTGTTCGTCCACCGGCACGGGAACGGCCCGATACCCGCCGAGTCGGACCGTGTGGATGCTCGCCAGGAAGCAGGGATCCTCGAGTGCGACGGCATCGTCGCGCATCAGCGCCTGCGCGAGCAGTCGCTCGACGGCGTCGACGGCGCCGCTCGTGACGGTGATGCCGAAGTCGAGGTGACCGAGATCATGCGCGATCCATTCGCGCGCCCAGTCCTGCAGCCCCGGGTCGATGACGGGCTCGCCGTAGAGCACCGGACGACCGGCCACCGTGGCCAGCGCAGGCGATGGATCGGGGATCAGTCGAGGGTCCGGGTTGCCGGTCCCGACGTCGCGCAGCACTGTATCGGAGGCGTAGCCCTCCTGGGCCACCGACTCGAGACCGGCGATGACCGTGCCGGCGCGACCTCGGGAGATCACGAGCCCGGCCTGAGCGAGCTGTCGGTATGCGGCGACCGCGGTGTTGCGATTGACTCCGAGGGTCGTGGCGAGCTCCCGCACGGGAGGAGGGGACTGCCGGCGCGCAGCACACCGCGCTCGCGCAGACCGCGCACGCTGTCGGCGATGTCCGCTGCGGTCGTTCCGGTGATCTGGTCGCTCATGTGTCCTCACCACCGATTCTAGGTCGTTCCGGACAGTGCTACTGTTTGGCCTAGATCAAACGAGACATCGTTCGACACACTCATGCACATCGTGCTTCCCCGACAGGAGCTCTCATGACCGAACAGACCACCACCGGATCCTCGCGCGTCAAGCGCGGTCTCGCCGAGATGCTCAAGGGCGGCGTGATCATGGACGTGGTCACCGCCGATCAGGCCAAGATCGCCGAAGACGCGGGCGCCGTCGCCGTCATGGCGCTCGAGCGGGTTCCCGCCGACATCCGCGCACAGGGCGGTGTCTCGCGCATGAGCGACCCCGACATGATCGACAGCATCATCGCGTCGGTGTCGATCCCCGTCATGGCGAAGGCACGCATCGGCCACTTCGTCGAAGCGCAGGTGCTGCAGGAGCTCGGCGTCGACTACATCGACGAGTCCGAGGTGCTCTCTCCCGCCGACTACGTGAACCACATCGACAAGCACGGCTTCGCTGTGCCCTTCGTCTGCGGTGCCACCAACCTCGGTGAGGCGCTGCGCCGCATCAATGAGGGCGCGGCGATGATCCGCTCCAAGGGTGAGGCCGGCACGGGGGATGTCTCCGAGGCGATGAAGCACATCAGGAAGATCCGTGGCGAGATCGCGGCTCTCACGGCTCTTCCGAAGGACGAGCTGTTCGTCGCGGCGAAAGAGCTGCAGGCGCCGTACGAGCTCGTGGCCGAGATCGCCGAGACCGGCAAGCTCCCCGTCGTGCTGTTCGTCGCGGGTGGCGTCGCGACCCCCGCGGATGCAGCGATGATGATGCAGCTGGGCGCCGACGGCGTCTTCGTGGGCTCGGGCATCTTCAAGTCCGGCAACCCGGCGGAGCGCGCCAAGGCGATCGTCAAGGCGACCACCTTCTTCGATGACGCCAAGGTGATCGCCGAGGTCTCACGCGGACTCGGCGAGGCCATGGTCGGCATCAACGTCTCCGACCTCCCCGCGCCGCACCGCCTGGCCGAGCGTGGCTGGTAGTCCACGGGTCGGCGTCCTCGCGCTGCAGGGCGACGTGCGCGAGCACGCCGCCCTGCTCGCGGGACTCGGAGCCGAGGTGGCGCTGGTGCGCCGCCCGGAGGAGCTTGCGTCTGTCGACGGTCTCGTCATCCCCGGCGGCGAGTCCAGCGTGATCGACAAGCTGTCGCGCACATTCGGGATGCAGGAGCCGATCAGGGACGCGATCGCTGCGGGACTCCCCGTGTATGGGACATGCGCCGGGCTGATCCTTCTCGCCGATGAGGTACTCGACGGCATCGAGGGACAGCAGTCATTCGGCGGCCTGGACATCGCCGTACTCCGCAATGCCTTCGGACGCCAGACGGAGTCCTTCGAGATGGACCTCGACGTTCCGGCGCTCGGTGAGGTGCCCGTGCACGCGACGTTCATCCGAGCTCCGATCGTCGAACGCGCAGGCGAGCGGGTCGAGGTGGTCGCCTCGCTTCCGGACGGCAGAATCGTCGCCGTGCGGCAGGGGCCACTCGTCGGCACCAGCTTCCACCCCGAGGTCGACGGCGAGACGCGCTTTCACGAGCTGTTCCTCGCGGGAGTCCGGGAGCGCACCTCGCGCCGTTGACGCCATGCGGTGCGACCCGCCACGGACCAGCGCGTGACAGGCGAGGGCCCGAGGTCGGACTATTCTCGTTCGAGTGACTGGATCCAGGGCTGAGGCCGCATATGCGCGTGCCGTCACCGCATTCAGCACCCCGACACTCGATCTGCTGCACGGTCGGTTCGCCCCGTTCGTGGTCGCGTCGCTCACTCTTCTGTTCACCGCCGACCGGGCGTCTGTCGCGGTCGCGGATGCGCACGCCGAGCTGGGCGAGGTGCTCGACGAACTCCGAGCGGCGGGGTATGACGACGACAGGCGGCTTCCGTCCGGGAGCGGCCGGGACGTGTGCCGGAACTGGGTGCGCCTCGGCTGGCTGATCCAGCAGATCGACGACGACGTCGAGGTCTACCGCCTGTCTGCGCATGCCGTCGCAGCACTCGAGATATCCGGCCGCACCGGCGGAGGGCGCACGCGCGTGTCGAACTCCCGCGTGCGCACCCTCCTCGACGCGGTCGACCACCTGTCGGTGAGCGCGGAAGTCGACCCGGTCCGGCGGCTGGCGCGGCTGTATGACGAACGCGATCTGCTCGACGCAGAGATCGCTCGCATCCAGGAGACCGGGCATGCCGACCCTGCCGACGATGAGGAGCTCCTCGAGGAGGCCGAGAACGTCCTGCACCTGGCACGCGAACTGCCCGCCGATTTCACGCGCGTCGCCGAGTCGCTCAGGTCGATGCAACGCGACGTCGTCGCCCACCTGCGCAGGGACGAGAGACCGACGAGCGAAGTGCTCCGCGAGTATCTGCAGCGCGCCCAGGATGTGATGCAGTCGACACCGGAGGGGCGCGCGTTCGCAGGAGCCCTGCGTCTGATCGGCGACCCCGATCGCATCGATGCCCTCACAGAGCAGCTTCGCGGACTGCTCGGCCGGCCCTTCGCCCGTATGCTCGACGGCGCGCAGCGCGCCGAGCTCGACGCCATCGGTCGACGCGTAGAGCAGGGGGTGGAGGAGGTGCTGGCCGCGCAGCGCCGCGCTTCGCACGTGATCACCGGCCAGGTGAAGACGCACGATCCGCTGCGCGATCGTCAGATCGACGACCTCCTGCGCGACGTCATCGCCGGGCTCCACGGATGGACCGGCCCGGCGACGGTCGTCGACCCGGTGCGCAGCATGCCGCTGATCGATCTCGGGCATCTGCGTCAGACCACCAGCGATATCCGCCCGCCGCGTGCACCGGCGCCCCTCGCCGACGCCGATGACGTCGACTTCCTCGATCACGACACGCGCGCCTGGGGTGGTCCGAGATATGCGGAGCTCGAGGAATACGTCGCCGGACTGGGGACGGACTTCGACCTCGCCGATGCCTTCCGGTCGGTGCCCGGCGCGGCTCGGCGCCCTGTCGATCTGCTCGGTCTGCTCGAGATCGCGCACCGGAACGGCCTCACCGAGGGAGATGGCATCTCGACGGTCGAAGCATTGCGCCCGGACGGCACGAGCAGGCGATTCGCATTCGGCGCCGTGACCGCCCGCAGCACGAAAGAGGATTCAGATGATGAGTGACGACGACCTCACCACAGCCGGCGCGGACGAGGGGTTCATCGCTCCGACGGCGATGGAGGACGACCTCGGGGCGCACTTCCCCGGCGATCGCGGCACGCTCGATCCCGAGATCAGGCGCGTGCTCGTGCACCTGCTCCAGCGGCGTTTCATCTCGATGGAGCGCAACCGACGTGAGTGGACGCTGCTGCTCGAGCACCAGCAGGTGATCGAGTCGCGGCTCAACGACATCTACCTGCGTCTGATCATCGATCACGCCAGAGGGTTCGCGTACAAGCAGCAGCTGCGCTCTGACGAGGTCGAGATGCCCGTGCTGCTGAAGGACTCTCCGTACTCGCGCGCCGAGACGCTCGTCCTGGTGCACCTGCGGACCGTCTACCAGCGCGAGTCCGCGTCCGGCGAGGGTTCAGTGCGGATCGACATCGAGGACGTCGAGCAGACCGTGCTGAGCTACTTCGCGGACGTCGACGGCGGAACCGCGAAGCAGCAGCGCGCCATTCGCAGCGCATTGGATCGGCTGGATCGAGAGGGCATCGTGCAGGAGGAGACCAGCGGACGCTACCGGATCACCGCGCTCGTGGAGGTGGTGCTCAGTGCGGAGACGCTCAAGGAGCTGCGGGAGTGGCTGCGATCCCAGGCGGTGGTGGCGCGATGACGATGATGGACACGCTCTTCGGGATGATCCCCGCGAGCTCACGCGGTCAGCAGTGGGTCGCGGAGGAGCTCCAGCTCATCAACTGGGGCGGCTACGACGGCGGTCCCCACCGCGTGCGGTTCTCGCCCGATGCGACCCTGCTGTGCGGCGGATCGGGGTCGGGCAAGTCGACGCTCATGGACGGCTACATCGCGCTGATGATGCCGCACACGACGCCCTTCAACGGCGCGTCCAACGGCGGCGTCACGGGCCGTCCCCGCGGCGACGAGCAGCGGAACATCCTGTCGTACGGGCGCGGCAAGATCGACGAGTCCCGCACCGAGGAGGGGACGAAGCTCCGCGTGCTGCGCGGCGACGGCGAGGACACCTGGAGCGCCGTCTCGATGACGTGGTTGGATCACGACGGCTCGCGCTTCACGGCGGTGCGCGGGTGGTACATCCCCGCGGACGCCCGCACCCTCGAGGACACCACGCGATTGCGGGCCACGATCGACGGCGCCTTCGACCTCTCGCAGCTCGAACGCGCTGCGGTCCAGCGACTCAGTGACGCGTCGGTGCGCGTCGTCGGGCTGGAGCCCGTGGCGACCGACCGCGAGTTCTCGGCTCGACTTCACGCCGTGCTCGGCATCGGCGCGGCCGGTTCGGGGGCGAAGGCGATCAGTCTTCTCGCCCGCATCCAGGCCGGTCAGCAGATCACGACGGTCGACGACCTCTACAAGAAGCTCGTGCTCGAGGAGCCCGAGACGATGGCGACCGCGGACGCGGTGGTCGCTCATTTCGATGAGTTGGAGAGCACCCGGACGCGGATGCTCGTCGCCAAGCAGCAGGTGGCGGCTCTCGAGCCGATCCGCGAGATCTCGCAGCGCATCGAGGCGGCGTCGGCGCGGATGAGCGTCGTGGACGAGGTCGGGGTCTTCTCGGAGCCGACCTCCCTCGCGTCCCTGTGGAGCGCCGAGCGCCGCCTCGATCTGCTGCGCGAGGTGGAGGCGGATCTGCGTGACCGCACCCAGGCGCTGCAGCTGGCCGTCCGCGAGAAGAACGCACTGATCGCCGCCGCCGAGGTCGAGCGGGAGGGGCTGCTCGACGTCCTGCGGCAGTCCGGAGGCGACCGCCTCGAGACCGCTCAGCGCGAGCTGCGGGGTGTCGAGCGCCGACTGGAGGACGTCCAGCGCGAGCGGGCGCGCTTCGACAGCGTCGCCAGGGAGCTCGGCGCCGAGGTGCGCACCGCATCCGATTTCGAGGAACTGCTCGCCCGCGTCGGCCGGGAGCTCCCGCAGAGCGGACTGCGCGGAGCCCGCGCCGCCTTCGCCGATGCAGAGTCGTCGCGCCGAGCGGTCGAGAGCGAGCTGAGTCGGGCGCGTGCCGAGCAGGACCGCACCCGTGAGCTCCGCGGGAGCATTCCCGCGCATCTGCATGAGGCGAGAACTCTCCTCGCCCAGGCGGCCGGGCTCACCCCGACGGATCTGCCCTTCGTCGGTGAGCTCATCGAGGTGCGCACCGAGTTCGAGCCCTGGCGGGACGCGTTCAACCTCGCCCTCGGCGGGTTCGCGCGGACATTGCTCGTCGATGTCGCGGACCTCGGGCGGTTCCGTGCGGCCATCGAGTCGGTGCGCATCGCTGAGCGGATCAGCTACGAAGGCGTCCCGACGGGCGTCGCCGAGTCTCGGACGGCGGACCCCCGCACGCTCCCCGGTCGTCTCGATCACCGATCGACGCCGTTCACCGGATGGCTTCAGCAGCGACTCCGTGAGCGGTTCGAGTACGTGTGCGTGGACTCGTCGACCGAGCTCGCCGAGCACCCTCGCGCGCTGACGCTCGCGGGGCAGGTGTCGCACGGAGACCGCGGGTCCCATGGCGGGCATGGCCGGGCGAACATGCTCGGATTCTCGAACGCGCGCCGTCTTCGCGAGCTCGACGAGCAGATCAGCCAGCTCGAGAGCCGCCGCGATGCTGCGACTCAGGCCGCTGCGGACGCCGAGGCCGACCTCGACCGGATCGAGGCGACGTCCAAGGCGCACGCGAAGATCGAGGACCTCACCTGGGATCAGATCGACGTCGAGGCCGTCACGGCGGAGCGCGCGCGATGGGTCGCAGTGGAGGCGGAGGTCACCGACGAGAACCCGAAGATCGCCGAGCTGAAGTCGCAGGCCGAGGAGCTCAGAAAACGGGTCGGCCGTCTGCGCGACGAGAGCTCCCGACTCGGGGGAGACCTCACACTCGCTCAGGACCGTTGGGTGGAGGTCACCGACCAGGTCGACGACTGTCAGCGGATCGTCGATGCGGCTGAGGCGGCCGAGATCGCGCTGGAGGAGCGGCATCGTTCGTTCCTCGACGCGCGCTTCCTCGGAGCAGACGCGGCCGTGAGCGTGACGGCGTCGGAGCGCCTCGCTCACCTCCACGCCGCATTGCGCACGGCCGCGACCAGACTGCTCGAGGACCGCACGTCGGCAGCCGCGGCGCACGCCGAGCAGCGTGAGCAGATGCGACGCCTGATGACCGGCTTCCTCGAGCGCTGGGATACGCTCACGATCCTCCCCGACCCCGACGAGTCGGTCGCGGAGTTCGAGAGCATCCTCGTGGCGCTCGAGACCAACGGCCTGCACGAGCTGGAATCCGAATGGCGAGACAGCCTCCTCAAGCTCTCCGGAAACGATCTGACGAGCCTGGATTCGACGCTGGGTCGTGCACTGCGCGAGATCAAGAACCGCATCGACCCGATCAACAGGATCATGGAGGAGCTGCCGTTCTACGACGATGATCACCGTCTTCAGATCACACCGCGCGAGAACCAGTCCGAGGCGCGCAGGCGATTCCGCAAGGAGCTTCGCGAGGTGCGCAGCCTCATCGACGCAGCGGAGACGGATGTCGATCGTGAGAGCGTCTACCGGAGGATGAGCCGTCTCATCGGTCGGATGCGACGCACAGCTCCCGACTTCGCCGAGCTCATCGACGTGCGCAACCATGTGCGGGTGAGCGCGGAGCGGGTCCATGCGACGACCCGGGAGCATGTCGCGCTCTACGACCACATCGGCGAGAAATCGGGTGGAGAGTCGCAGGAGCTGGTCGCCTTCATCGTGGGCGCGGCACTGCGCTACCAGCTCGGCGACGCGGGTGCCGAGCGTCCGAGGTATGCACCCGTGTTCATGGACGAGGCCCTGATCAAGGCAGACGCGCACTTCACGAAGCGTGCGATCGGAGCATGGCGGGGTCTCGGCTTCCAGCTCGTGATCGGTGCGCCGAACGACAAGTACAGCGCCATCGAACCGCATGTCGACGTGGAGTACGACATCCTCAAGGACACGCGCGGCCGCTCCTGGGCACGGCCGAAGGTCGGTCTGCCCGCCGAGTGACACCGGCGATAATGGTCAGCGCGACACGAGAGTTCGGATCGCGCCGACCGTGCGGTCGATGTCGTCCCGGGTCGTCGCCCAGGACGACATCGAGCAGCGCAGCGCAGCGCGACCTCTCCACTCGGCCCCGGTCATGGCGGCGGTGCCCTCCACGAGCACGGCCTCACCCAGCCGTCGCGTCGCCTCATCGGAATCGAGACAGAACATGACCTGCGTGTAGTCGACGTCGTTGAGGATGCGGATGCCGTCGATCGTCGTGAGCCCCTCGGCCATCGCCACCGCGTTCTCGTGCAGCCTGTCGATCAGGTTCGAGATGCCGTCCCGTCCGAGGCTGCGCATCGCCGCCCACGCGGGCACGCCGCGTGCGCGACGGGACAGTTCCGGCGTCACGTCCCACGGGTCCAGACTCGTGTAGATGAGGTAATCGCCACCCGTGCGGAACGCGGCGATGGAGTCCGCAGGGTCGCGGACGATCGCCATGCCGCAGTCGTAGGGCACGTTGAGTGTCTTATGCGCATCTGTCGCCCACGAATCGGCGTCGGACATGCCCGCCGTCAGCGGCTGCAGCGACTCGGAGGCCGCGGCCCAGAGGCCGAATGCGCCGTCGACGTGCACCCAGGCTCCGTGCCGATGGGCTATCGGTATGAGGGCAGCGAAGTCGTCGAATGCGCCGGTGTGCACTTCTCCGGCCTGTAGACAGACGATGGTCGGTCCGGAGCCGTCCGCGAGGACGCTGTCCAGGGCGTCTGGTCGCATGCGCCCCTGCGCGTCGGATTCGACGGCAGTGATGCCGGTGCGTCCGATCCCGAGGAACCGCGCTGCACGGTCGATCGACCCATGGCGGTCGGCACCTACGACGAAGCGCATCTGCGGAGATCCGTGCAGTCCCTTCTCGCTGAGGTTCCAGCCGACTCGAGCGAGAACGGCGTTCCGTGCCGTCGCGAGGCAGGTGAAGTTCGCCATCTGGCCGCCGGTGACGAATCCGACGCTCGCGTCGTCGGGCAGGCCCAGGATGTCGAGCATCCACCGGCCGGCTATGCGCTCCAACGCCACGGTCGTCGGCGTGAGCAGGGCGGATCCCGAATTCTGGTCCCAGGCGGACACGAGCCAGTCGGCGGCGAGGGCAGCGGGATGCGTGCCGCCGATGACGAACCCGAAGAATCGTCCTCCGGGGATCGCGACGAGACCGGGGTCCGCCCGCGACACGATCTCGCCGATCACCTCTTCCGGATCCATGCCTTCGGCGGGCAGGGGGCCGCCGAAGGCGTCGAGCATCTCGGCGAGGGTCGCCCGCGGCCACACCGGTCTGTCGTCGAGCGACCCGAGGAACTCGAGTGCTGCTCGGTGGGCGGCGTCCAATCCGCGGATCCTGTCATCGTCGACGCTCTGGTCCATGTGTCAGGACTACACCCAGGCCTGCCCTCACACCAGAGCGATCACGGGAACAGGAGGCCGCCGCTCCGTGTGCGGCCACAGGCCGCGGGCATGGTTCGATAGAATGGACGATGCCCTGGGCCGTGCCCACGGGCGGATACGACGAGCGGAGAATTATGTCCGGGCATTCCAAGTGGGCCACCACGAAGCACAAGAAGGCCATCATCGACTCCAGGCGCGCCAAGTCCTGGGCCAAGCTCATCAAGAACATCGAGGTCGCGGCCAAGCTCGGCGGAGCCGACCTGCAGGGAAACCCGACGCTGTTCGACGCGGTGCAGAAGGCGAAGAAGACGTCGGTCCCGAAGGACAACATCGATCGCGCAGTGAAGCGCGGCGCGGGCATCGGCGGCGAAGCGGTCGAGTACACCTCGATCATGTACGAGGGGTACGGACCCAACGGCGTCGCGATGATGATCGAATGTCTGACCGACAACAAGAACCGTGCTGCGGCCGAGGTCCGCACTGCTCTCAGCCGCAACGGCGGAACCCTCGCCGACCCGGGCAGCGTCGCCTATAACTTCAGCCGCAAGGGCGTGATCGTGGTCGGCTCCGAGGGGACCACCGAGGATGACGTGATGATGGCCGCGCTCGAAGCGGGGGCCGAAGAGATCGAGCCGCACGCCGAGGGCTTCGAGATCATCACCGAGGCGACGGATCTCGTGACCGTCCGCAGCGCGCTGCAGGAGGCGGGAATCGACTACGAATCCGCCGACGTCGAGTTCGTGCCGAACCTCAAGGTCGAGATCGACGCCGACACCGCTCGCAAGATCTTCCGCCTCATCGATGCACTCGAAGACAGCGAGGACGTGCAGAACGTCTTCACCAACTTCGATCTCACCGCCGAGGTGCAGGCCGAGCTCGAGAACGACGACGCGTAGGCGCGCCGACCGCGTGCCGTCGGACAAGACGCTTAGCCTGGGGGAGTGACCTCCTCCTCGCTTCGCGTGCTCGGCATAGACCCGGGTCTCACCCGGTGCGGCGTGGGGGTCGTCGACGTCGACCGGGCTCGACGAGGGACGCTCGTGCATGTCGGAGTCATCCGCTCGGCGCCCGATCTCCCGATCGGCGAACGACTCGCGATCGTCGCCGCAGGCATCCGAGAGGTGCTGGAGCTCCATCGGCCCGATGCTGTCGCGGTCGAGCGCGTGTTCGCGCAGCAGAACAGTCACACGGTGATGGGCACGGCCCAGGCGAGCGGCGTGGCTCTGCTGCTCGCTGCTGAGGCAGGACTCCCGGCGGCCACGCACACTCCGAGCGAGGTCAAGGCGGCGGTCACCGGCTACGGCTCGGCGGACAAGCGTCAGGTGCAGACCATGATCGCCCGGATCCTGCGCCTGGATGCGCCGCCGCAGCCGCCGGATGCCGCTGACGCCCTCGCGATCGCGCTCTGCCACGCGTGGCGTCGGGGCGCAGCGGGGGTCCCGGGCGTGGACGCGCTCACCCCGGCCCAGAAGGCATGGGCCGACGCGGAGCGTGTCGCTCGAACATATCTACGATCGGGTGCGTAGGCTGGGCTGATGATCTCCTCGCTGCACGGCGCTGTCCTCCACTCGACCGCCGATCAGGTCATCATCGACGTCGGGGGAGTCGGGTTCTCCGTCTCGGTGCCCGCAGACGTGGCTCACACCGCGACCGTCGGCGAGAAGCTGATGCTGCACACGAGCCTCATCGTGCGCGAGGATGCGCTGTCGCTCTACGGGTTCGCCGACCGCAGCGAGCTGGAGATCTTCGGCCTGCTGATCAGCGTGACCGGCGTCGGGCCGAAGTCGGCGCTGGGGGTGCTGTCGCATCTCACCGTCGACCAGATCGCGGAAGCCGTGACATCGGAGGATGACGCCCCGTTCCGCCGTGTCTCGGGTATCGGCCCCAAGACCGCCAAGCTCATCGTCCTCCAGCTCGCGGGCAAGGTGCATCCGGTGGGCGCGGCGTCGAAGCCCGCCGCGAACGGACCCGTCGACGTCGTCGATCAGGTCGCTGCCGCGCTCGTCGGTCTGGGGTGGTCCGAGAAGGTCGCCGCCGAGGCCGCCGCGCAGACGGCCGCGGAGGCCTCTGCGGCCGAGCGGGCAGCCGTCGCACCGTTGCTGCGCCGCACGCTCGCGCTGCTGGGGCCGGCGCGTGTCTGACATCCGCGACGCCGCCGAGCCCTCGGACGACACCGAGCTGGCGATCGAGGGAGCCCTGCGACCCACGAGCCTGGGTGAGTTCGTCGGTCAGCAGAAGGTGCGGGGGCAGCTCCAGCTGCTCCTCGATGCCGCACGGATCCAGAATCGCCCGCCCGACCACATCCTGCTCGCGGGCCCGCCCGGGCTCGGCAAGACCACGCTGGCGATGATCGTCGCGCACGAGAGCGAACGTCCGCTGCGCCTCTCGAGCGGACCGGCGATCCAGCACGCCGGCGACCTCGCCGCGCTCCTCTCGAGCCTCGTGCCCGGCGAGGTGCTGTTCATCGACGAGATCCACCGGATGGCGCGGTCGGCGGAGGAGATGCTCTATCTCGCGATGGAGGACTTCCGCATCGACATCATGGTGGGCAAGGGCGCGGGGGCGACCAGCATCCCGCTGGACCTCGCACCGTTCACGCTCGTCGGTGCGACGACGCGCTCGGGTCTGCTGCCGAACCCGCTGCGGGATCGCTTCGGCTTCACCGGTCACCTGGAGTTCTACGAGGAGGCGGAGCTCGAGCGCGTCATCGCACGCTCGGCCCTCATGCTGGGCGTCGATCTGCCGCGGGATTCGCTGTCGGAGATCGCCCGTCGCTCGCGCGGCACTCCTCGTATCGCGAACCGCCTGCTGCGTCGAGTGCGCGACTATGCGCTCGTTCACGGCGGCGGCGCGGCCTCCCTGGTCGGGGTCAAGGCCGCGCTGGAGCTCTACGACGTCGACCCCATCGGACTGGACCGCCTCGACAGAGCGGTGCTCGAGGCGCTCGTTCGGCGCTTCCGCGGGGGTCCCGTGGGGCTCAGCACGCTCGCGGTCGCAGTGGGCGAGGAGGCCGAGACGGTCGAGAGCGTCGTCGAGCCCTATCTCGTGCGCATCGGATTCCTGGGTCGCACACCTCGAGGTCGCGTCGCCATGCCGGAGGCCTACAGCCACCTCGGCATCGCGCACCCGGACGGGGCGCTCCGACTTGATGACCTATAATCGCTGAAGACTTCCCCTGATAGAACTGCGCGACCGTCCTGTGGTGCGCGCACCTGAGAAAGGCCCTTTGCCACCATGCCCATGGAAATCCTCCTCTTCGGCCTTCTCGCCGTTCTCGTCGTCTTCATGTTCGTCAACGGACGCAAGCGCCAGAAGCAGATGAAGGCTGAGCAGGAGGAGAAGGCGACCAAGACCGTTCCCGGGGTCAAGGTGCTCCTCCAGGGTGGTATCTACGGCACGATCGTGGCCTACGACCACGACGACCTCGACTCGCCCGCGCTCGTCGAGATCGCTCCCGGCACCGTCATCGAGGTGCACAGCCAGGCGATCCTGCGCATCGTCGAGCCCAAGGACGCGATCGAGACCGACCCGGCAGTGCTCGCCGCCGAGGATGCACCGATCGTGAACGACGTTCCCGTCGTCGACGACGCTCCGGCCCTCGAGACTCCCGAGGAGACCCGTCGCCGTCTCGAGCGCGACGCCGACGACAAGTAGCCTTCGCGCTGCACCACCTCGGCACTCCGGCATCTTAGAAAGCTGATCACACGTGGCCACTTCTTCTCCGGTCCGTCATGCCTGGCGGGTCCTCATGGGCCTGCTCCTGGTGACGGGCGTCCTCTTCGGCATCAACGCGCTCGGCGTCCACGTGTTCGAGAAGAGCTCCTGGACCCCTGAGCTCGCGCTCGACCTGCAGGGCGGCACGCAGATCGTGCTCAGTGCCGAGACCGAGGACGGCGCTGCGCCCTCCCCGGAGCAGCTCGATCAGGCGGCCGCGATCATCCGCCAGCGCGTCGATGCATCCGGTGTGGCCGAGGCCGACATCACCACCGAGGGCGGCCGCAACATCGTGGTGCAGATCCCGGGTGTCGCAGACGAGCAGACGCGTGCGCGCATCCAGTCGAGCGCGCAGCTGGAGTTCCGCCCGGTGCTCGCCACGACGGCCGGCACCAATCAGTACGTGGGTGAAGACGGCAACGAGACGGCGTATCCGACCCCGGACGACTCGCTGAACGCGACGCCGACGGCCGAGCCGACGGACGCGAGCGACCTCGCCTGGGTGACCGACAGGCTCGCCGCGGAGTTCCAGGCCTACGACTGCGCCAACCCCGAGAACGACCCCTCGAATGCGCCCAAGGACGAGCCGCTCATCGCGTGCGATCCCTCGGGCCAGGCGAAGTACCTCCTCGGTCCGACCGAGCTCACGGGTGATGCCATCACCGACGCATCCGCGGGCCGCGACCCGAAGACGGGCGCGTGGCTCGTCCAGCTGACGATGAACGGCGACGGCGCCGAGGCCTTCGGCGAGGTGAGCACCCGCCTCAACCAGAACCGCCTCGCGGAGCTCTCGCCGCGTGATCAGTTCGCCTTCGTCCTCGACGGATCGGTGATCAGCGCACCGCGCATGAACGGACAGATCCTCGACGGTCGCCCGAGCATCTCGGGAGACTTCAACCAGGAGTCGGCGACTGCCCTCGCCGACCAGCTCAAATTCGGCGCCCTGCCCCTGAGCTTCGAGGTTCAGAGCTCCGACACCATCTCCGCGACCCTCGGCACCCAGCAGCTTCAGATCGGTCTCATCGCGGGCCTCATCGGTCTCGCACTCGTGGCGATCTACTCACTGATCGTCTATCGGGCGCTCGGCTCCGTGATCATCGCGTCCATCGCCGTGATGGCGGTTCTGACGTACATCATCATCTGCATCCTCGCGTGGCGATTGGGCTTCCGCCTGTCGCTCGCCGGCGTCGCGGGCCTCATCGTCTCGATCGGCTTCACCGCCGACTCGTTCATCGTGTACTTCGAGAGGATCCGAGACGAGCTCCGCGACGGAAAGTCGATTACCTCGGCGGTCGAAGACGGCTGGGGCAGAGCGAAGCGCACGATCTACATCTCGAAGTCGATCAACATCCTCGCGGCAGTGGTGCTGTACATCCTCGCGGACTCCACTGTGAAGGGCTTCGCCTTCACTCTGGGGCTCACGACCCTCATCGACGTGTTCATCTTCGTGATCTTCACGCACCCGGTGATGCAGCTGCTCGCCCGCACCAAGTTCTTCGGCGGGGGCCACAAGCTCTCCGGTCTCGATCCCGAATCGCTCGGTGCGGTGTACCGCAGCCGATCGCAGTTCCGTCAGGTGTCGACCGCCACCGCGGGCCGCGGGGCGAAGAACGCCAGAGCCAAGGGCGAAGCCGAGCGCCGTCAGACCATCGCAGAGCGCAAGCGCGCCGAAGCACTAGCCGGTGAGAGAACCACCCGCACCGGAAGCGAGGGGGACGCCTGATGGCTTCCATGAACGAGTTCGGTAACAACCTCTACACGGGAAAGACGTCCTTCCCGTTCGTCGGCAAGCGCCGCCTGTGGTTCATCATCGCGATCGTGCTGGTCGTCGGCTCGGCGCTGGTGCCGCTCATCCGCCCGATCCAGTTCTCGATCGAGTTCACGGGCGGGTCGCAGTTCACCGTGCAGGCGCCCGACAGCTTCGAGCAGGAGACCGCGAAGACCGCGGTGCAGTCGGTCGTACCCGGTGCGGCGACCAAGGTCGTCGTGGTGGGCGGCAACGACATCCGCGTCCAGACCGATCAGATGAGCGCTGCCGAGACGCAGCAGGTCTCCAACGCCCTCGCCGATGCCTATGGCGTCGAGCCCGAGAGCGTGACCTCGTCGTTCATCGGACCGGCGTGGGGTGAGAACGTCACCAAGCAGTCCCTCTGGGGTCTCGCGATCTTCCTCGCACTGACGTTCCTGATCCTCGCGATCTACTTCCGGACGTGGAAGATGTCCGCGGCAGCGATCCTCGGCCTGCTCGACGTCCTCGTCATCACGGTCGGCGTCTACGCCCTGGCCGGGTTCGAGATCTCACCGGCCGCGGTCATCGGATTCCTGACGATCCTCGCCTACTCGCTGTATGACACCACGGTGGTGTTCGACAAGATCAGGGAGAACACCACGGAGGACGGCGAGAACTCGACGCGAACCTTCGGCGAGTCGGTCAACCTGGCGGTGAACCAGACGCTGATCCGATCGATCAACACCTCGGTCGTCGCCGCACTGCCGGTCGGCGCCGTCCTCTTCATCGGAGCCTTCTGGCTGGGCGCCGAGTCCCTCACGGACATCTCGCTCTCGATCTTCGTCGGCATCCTGGTCGCGACCTACTCGACCCTGTTCGTGGCCGCGCCGCTCTACTCGCTCTTCCGCGAGAACGAGCCGCAGATCGCGGCACGAGATGCCAAGATCCGCGAGGCACGAAGCCTCGCGACCGCAGAGACCCGATAGTCCCCGCTCCGCGGGGCCGCACCCCGTGGAGCACGCGTAAGCTGTTGTGATTCGGAGGTGAGCGGATGGCGGAACCGCAGACGGCGTCGCAGGGCTCCAGCCTGAGACGACTGGTTCCCCGCATCTTCTCCCGCGCGCCCAGGATCAACGACCTCGACAATCTGATCCGCACGGTCCGTGCGAATCACCCGCGAGGCGATCTCGCCGTCATCGAGCGCGCCTACGCCGTGGCCAAGGAGAAGCACACCGGCCAGCAGCGCCAGAGCGGCGAGCCCTACATCACGCACCCGCTCGCCGTCGCGCAGATTCTCGCGGAGATGGGCCTGGGTCCTCGAGCCATCGCTGCGGCGCTGCTGCACGACACCGTCGAAGACACCGGCTATGCGCTCACCGACCTCACGGCGGAGTTCGGCGACGAGGTCGCGATGCTCGTCGACGGCGTCACCAAGCTCGACAAGGTCAAGTACGGCGAGAGCGCCCAGGCCGAGACCGTCCGCAAGATGATCGTCGCGATGTCGAAGGACATCCGCGTCCTGCTGATCAAGCTCGCCGACCGCCTGCACAACGCCCGCACGTGGGGATTCGTCCCGCCCGAGAAAGCTGCGAAGAAGGCCAAGGAGACGCTCGAGATCTACGCGCCTCTGGCCAACCGCCTCGGTATCCAGGCGATCAAGTCCGAGCTCGAGGACCTCTCGTTCGCCGTGCTGCATCCGAAGATCTACAACGAGATCCACAACCTGATCGCCCAGCGCACCCCGCAGCGCGAGAAGTACCTCGCTCAGGTCGTCGAGGAGATCGACGAGGACCTGCGCGATCTGCGCATCCGAGGCAAGGTCGTCGGGCGTCCGAAGCAGCTGTACTCGGTGTACCAGAAGATGGTCGTTCGAGGCCGCGAGTTCGACGACATCTACGACCTGATCGGCATCCGCGTGCTGGTCGCGTCGGTGCGCGACTGCTACGCGGTGCTCGGCGCCATCCACGCGCGCTGGACGCCGCTGCCCGGTCGCTTCAAGGACTACATCGCCACCCCGAAGTTCAACCTCTACCAGTCGCTGCACACCACGGTGATCGGACCGTCGGGTCGGACGGTCGAGATCCAGATCCGCACGCACGAGATGCACCAGCAGGCGGAGTACGGCGTCGCCGCGCACTGGATGTACAAAGAGCGGATGAACGGCGGCAAGACCGAGGTCCGCGCCGCCGACAACGACATGGCGTGGCTCGCGCACATCTCGGACTGGCAGGCCGAGACGGCGGATCCCGGCGAGTTCCTCGACTCTCTGCGCTTCGAGATCGGCGCGAAAGAGGTCTACGTCTTCACGCCGAAGGGGCGCGTCGTCGGGCTACCGGCGGGTGCGACGCCGGTCGACTTCGCGTACGCCGTGCACACCGAGATCGGCCACCGCACGATGGGCTCGAAGGTCAACGGGCGCCTCGTGCCGTTGGAATCGGAGCTCAAGAGCGGTGACGTGGTCGAGGTCTTCACCTCGAAGAACCCCGACGCCGGCCCGAGCCAGGATTGGCTCGGCTTCGTCAAGAGCACCCGCGCACGCAACAAGATCCGCGGATGGTTCACGAAGGAGCGTCGCGAAGAGGCGATCGAGCAGGGCAAGGAGGCCATCGCTCGCGCGATGCGCCGCCAGAACATGCCGCTGCAGCGCCTGATGAGCCAGGACTCGTTCGCCGAGGTCGCACATCAGCTCCGCTATGAGGACGTCTCTGCGCTGTATGCCGCCGTGGGCGAAGGCCACGTCTCCACGCAGTCCGTGCTCGAGAAGGTCACCGCGCTGGTCGCGGCGACCGATCCCGCCACAGGTCCGATCGACCTCCCCGGCAGCATGCCGTCGCGGGAGCCACGGGCAGGGGATTCGGGTGTCCTGGTGCGCGGAGCATCGGACATCCTCGTGAAGGTCGCGAAGTGCTGCACTCCGGTTCCCGGAGACGAGATCGTCGGTTTCGTGACGCGTGGCAGCGGCGTGTCCGTGCACCGCACGGACTGCCCGAACGTCAAGGCGCTCGCGAGCGAGGAGGACCGCTTCGTCGAGGTGTCGTGGGCCCCGACGACGAAGAGCGTCTTCCGGGTGCAGATCCAGGTCGAGGCCCTCGACCGTTCGGGGCTGCTCTCGGATGTCACCCGGGTGCTGAGCGAGCATCACGTCAACATCCTGTCGGCGACCGTCAGCACCACCGACGAACGCCTCGCCATCAGCCGCTTCGTCTTCGAGATGGGCGATGCCGTCCACCTCGACCGGGTGCTGAACGCGGTGCGTCGCATCGACGCGGTGTATGACGTGTACCGCGTCACCTCGTCCTGACGAGAATCCTCTCGAGCGCGCCGCGTCCAGCGCGCTTTCCCGGCACGCGGGTCATGCGCTCGAGCTCCTGAAGCGCAGCGGATACGAGATCGGGTTCGGCGTCGGCGAGGAGCACCATCCACCGATGCAGGGATCCGTCGCGGTGGAGTCCGAGAGCGAGATCGACCATGGTGCGCTCCGGCGTCATCACCGGTACGCCGCCGATCACGACGAGATCCGACGGCGGCAACGCTGTGTCATGAAGGATCACTCGTGCAGGCAGAGCGGGGCGGATCCGATGGCTCACTGCGCGCCGGACGTGATGGCGTGCAGGGGGAGTGTCACCGGCACCGTGGATCCATGCTGCCGTCGGGCCGGAGGCGGCCGTGTCCGCAGGGACGAGAGGCGCGAGCGCGGCTGCTCTCGCGCTTGCGCTCTCGACGAGATCGGCGGGGATGTAGCCCTCGCCCAGATCGACGAGATGCCCGTCGAGCCTCGCCGCGCTGAGTTCGGGGATCGTGAGGCGTTGGCCGGGCAGATACAGGAACGCGGGATGCATCACGCCAGTCTGGCGCGGTGCATCCCGCGTACTGATTCGATCCGGAGATCTGTGGAGAAGGTCAGCCGCCGAGGGCGTTGAGCCAGGTGCGGCGCGCTTCGAGTGCATCCGCCGCGGCCTTGGCGGCCTTCTTGTCTCCCGACTTCTCTGCGGCGGCCAGCTCGGACTCGAGCTTCTCGATCGCCTCGAGCAGCTGCGAGCTCATGTCGTTGGCGCGTGCCTTGGTCTCGGGGTTGTTCTTCTTCCAGTCGACCTCTTCGCGTGCCTTGAGCGCCTGCTCGATCACACGGAGACGATCGTCGAGAGCGCGCTCCTTCTCGCGGGGGAAGATGCGGCCGATCTCATCCCACTGGCGCTGGATGCCGGTGAGCAGCGCGCGGGCGCGCTTGATGTTCGGCTCGTCTGCGACTGCCTTGGCCTCTTCGAGAAGGGCCTGACGCGCTTCGATCTTCGGGGCGGAGTCCGCCTCTTCAGCCGCCGACTGCTCGGCACGAGCGGAGTACAGCGCGTCGCCGGCTGCCTTGAATCGCGCCCAGAGCGCGTCGTCGGCCTTGCGACCAGCGCGACCGGCGGCCTTCCACTCGTCGAGCAGACTGCGATACGCGGGGATGCCGTCGACTCCGCGAGGAGCGAGAGCCTCCGCGCGCTCGACCAGCCGCGTCTTGGCGTCACGAGCGGTCTTGTGGGTGTCGTCGAGCTCGGAGTAGAACGCGCGGCGTGCCTTGTCGACGGTGCCGCGCGCGTCACGGAACCGCTTCCAGAGCTGCTGGGACACCCCCTTCGACAGACGAGGGCCGTTCTGCTGCTGCGCCTGCCACGCGTCGAAGAGTTCGCCGAGCTCGGCGGTCACCTGCTTCCACTGCACCTTCGAGAGGTCGCGGGCTGCGATCGCCTCGGCGCGCTCGACGAGAGGCCGTGCGCTCGGCGATGGCCTTGTCGACCAGCTCCTTGGCCTGCTGGGCCTCCTGAGCAGTCGCCTCGGAGAGCGAGGAGGTCAGCGTGTTCAGACGCTCACGGAGTCCGGCGAGGTCACCCACAGCGGCAGCGTCGGTGGCCTCGGTGAGAAGATGACCGGCCTGCTTGACCAGGTCACCCGCAGACGCGCCGCCGGCCTGGTGACGCTGCTCGAGCGTGTGCACCTTGAACGCGATGTCCTCGTACTTGCGCACGAAGTAAGCGAGTGCCTCGTCGGGGGTGCCGTCGGGATACTGCCCGACCACGCGCCACTCGTCGCCCTCGCGAACCTCGACCGTGCCGTCTTCGGCGACACGGCCCCACTTCGCTGCCTCGGCACTCGATGCGGAGGTCGCGGGCGATGCTGCGGCTGCGGGAGTCGCTGCAGTGGGCTTGGTCAGCTTTCGCGGCAGCGGCGCTGCCGGGGAGCGGGAATGGGGGGAGTCGGCTTGGACGGCTCAGACACGGTGATTCTCCTTGCGCGGTAGGGCCCGCGGGAGGCGGAAAGGACGAGCTTCAGCCTAGTACGAGAGCGAGGTTGCAGTGTGGTCGTCGAATCTCACAATGGCCGTTACCGTTCTGTGAGCGAATCGTTCGACGCACGAAACACCGCGCGTCACATGCGGGAAACACCAGGCTCCTATCGTCGCCATCACGACGTCCCCCGGCGATTGGAGCAACATGAGCGAGGTCCTCCTCACACCCCAGGAGATCGTGGTGGTCGGTGCAGGGATGGTCGCGCATCGATTCGTGGAGAGCCTGATCAGCCGGGCCGAGACGCCGATGCATGTGACGGTGATCGGAGACGAGGCCCGTCGACCGTACGATCGGGTCGGACTCACCGGGTTCTTCTCGGGGGCGACTCCCGAGGAGCTCGAACTCGATCGCTCGGTGTTCGACGACTTCCGCGTGCGATTCCTCGCCGACGACAGAGTGCTGCGGATCGATCGCTCGGCCCGCACCGTCACGACGAGGTCGCGCACGAGCATCCCGTACGACACCCTTGTTCTCGCGACCGGCTCATACGCCGCGAAGGTCGCCGTGGACGGTGCGGACCTGCCCGGCTGCTTCGTCTATCGCACACTCGACGACGTCCAGGGCCTCAAGGACTTCGTCGAGCGGCGAGGACGCATGCTCGGTCGTCCGCTGCGCGGCGCGGTGATCGGCGGAGGGCTCCTCGGGCTCGAGGCCGCCGGCGCTCTGCAGGGAATGGATGTCGACGCCACCGTCGTGCAGTACTCCGATCGCCTGATGTCGGCTCAGCTCGACTCAGCGGGTGGAGGGATGCTCAAGCGTCTGCTCGAAGCGCGTGGCATCTCGGTGCGCACCGGATCGAGAACGACTCGGCTGGACCCGGATGACTCCGGCGCGGTCACGGCACTCGAGTTCCAGGACGGATCGATCGAACGGGCGGACGTCGTGGTCTTCACCGTCGGCGTGCGTCCCCGGGACGAGCTGGCGCGCAATGCGGAGATGCAGGTGGACCCACGCGGCGGTGTGATCATCGACGATCGGTGCTCGACGTCCGACCCCCACATCCTGGCGATCGGCGAGGTCGCCAACTTCGACGGTCGCTGCGTCGGACTGGTGGCTCCCGGATACGCCATGGCAGAGGTGGCGGCGACGCGCCTGCTCGGAGGCGATGCGGCGTTCCCCGGCTACGACGACTCCTCCAAGCTGAAGCTCTCGGGCGTCGATGTCGCGAGCTTCGGCGATGCGATGGCCACGACTCCCCATGCGCTCGACGTCGTCTATGCGGATCCTGTCGCCGGTGTCTATAAGAAGCTCGTGCTGTCGGATGACGCTCAGACGCTGCTCGGTGGGATCCTCGTCGGCGATGCGGCGGCCTACGGCGCGCTGCGTCCCCTCGTAGGCGCGAAGCTCGGCGCCGACCCGGCCGCCTACCTGCTGCCGGAAGGCGGGAACGAGGCTCCTGGTGGCGAGCTGCCGGATGAGGCCGTGGTCTGCTCGTGCTCGAATGTGACCGCCGGGCGCATCCGCCGAGCGGTGCACGATGAGGGGTGCACGGACGCCCCCGCGGTGAAGGGCTGCACGAAGGCCGGGGCGACCTGCGGATCCTGCGTGCTGATGGTGAAGAAGGTCGTGGGGCAGGAGCTCACCAAGCTCGGCCAGACCGTGTCGCATGCCCTCTGCGAGCACTTCGATCTCTCGCGGCGCCAGCTCTTCGACGCGGTACGGGTGGCTCAGCTCACGACGTTCAGTGGCATCGTCGAGCGCTTCGGGCGCGGCCGAGGGTGCGACATCTGCAAGCCGGCGATCGCCAGCATCCTCTCGGTGCTCGTGGGCGCGCACGTGCTCGACGGCGAGAACGCCACGCTGCAGGACACCAACGACCACGTGATGGCCAACATGCAGAAGGACGGCACGTACTCCGTCGTCCCGAGGATGGCCGGTGGCGAGGTCACACCGGAGGGACTGATCGCGATCGGGCAGATCGCGAAGGACTTCGCGCTGTACACGAAGATCACCGGCGGGCAGCGGATCGACATGTTCGGAGCGCGGCTCGAACAGCTTCCGGTGATCTGGCAGCGTCTGGTCGACGCGGGCTTCGAGTCGGGGCAGGCGTACGGCAAGTCGCTGCGCACGGTGAAGTCGTGCGTCGGGTCGACGTGGTGCCGCTATGGCGTCCTCGACGCGGTCGGCATGGCCGTCAAGCTCGAACTGCGCTATCGGGGGCTCCGTGCTCCCCACAAGCTCAAGCTCGGCGTCTCGGGCTGCGCTCGTGAATGCGCGGAGGCGCGGGGCAAGGACGTGGGAGTCATCGCCACCGAGACGGGGTGGAACATGTATGTCGGCGGCAACGGCGGCTTCACGCCGCGGCACGCGCAGCTGCTCGCGTCGGACCTCGACGACGAGGGTCTCATCAGGGCCATCGACCGCTTCTTCATGTACTACATCCGCACCGCCGATCGTCTGCAGCGCACGGCTCCCTGGTGCGAGGAGCTCGAGGGCGGACTCGACGGGCTGCGGAGTGTGATCTTCGACGACAGCCTGGGCATCTGCGCCGACCTCGATGCCTCGATGGCGCAGCACGTCGATCGCTACGAGGACGAATGGGCGGCCACCCTCGCTGACCCCGTGAAGCTCGAACGGTTCCGGTCGTTCGTCAACGCGGCCGATACGGCGGATCCGTCACTCGCCTATGTCTCTGAGCGCGGGCAGATCCGCCCGGCGTCGCCGGAGGAGCGTCGCGCCGGAGGCATCCTGATCGCCGGAACCGCTCTGGAGGTGCGCCGATGACCGTCGCGACGGACTCCACCACGCATGTGCGGGTATGCACGCTCGAGGACCTCGAGGTCGAACGAGGGCGAGCCGCTCTCTTGGACGGACAGCAGGTGGCACTGTTCCTCCTCTCGGACGGCACCGTGCTCGCAGTCGACAATCTCGACCCGTTCAGCGGAGCCAATGTCATCTCCCGCGGGATCGTGGGAAGTCGTGGGGATGTCCCCACGGTCGCATCCCCACTCCACAAGCAGATCTTCGATCTCCGCACCGGTGAGTGCATCGAGACCCACGGCAAGCCCCCCGCAGCACTGCGGGTGTGGCCGGTCGCGATCGACGACGGCGTCGTGTACGTCCGGATGCCGGAGAGCGTCGGATCATGAGGCGGACGCGTGTGGGCAGGGTCGACCTCGTCGGCGGTGGGCCGGGTCCCGCCGACCTCATGACGGTGCGCGCCTATCGCCTGCTGATGGCGGCCGACGTCGTGGTCGCCGATCGCCTCGGTCCGTTCGCGGAGCTCCGGAACGAGCTCCCGTCGCACGTCGAGGTCATCGATGTCGGCAAACGACCGGGTCACCACCCCGTCCCTCAGCACGAGATCGATGCCCTCCTCGTCGAACGCGCCCTCGCCGGCCACCGCGTGGTGCGGCTGAAAGGCGGCGATCCCTTCGTGCTCGGTCGCGGGGGAGAAGAGGTTCTCGCCTGTGAGGCCGCCGGTGTGCCGGTCAGTGTGACCCCGGGCGTCAGCAGCGCGATCTCGGTGCCTCAGGCCGCGGGGATCCCGGTGACCCATCGCGGCGTCGCGTCAGCGGTGCACATCATCAACGGTCACGGCGACCTCACCCCGAGTGCGCTCGCATCGCTGTCCGATCCGACGGTCACCACCGTCGTCCTGATGGGCGTGGCCTCGTTGCCTCGCCTCGCAGCCTCGGCCGCGTCGCACGGGGTGTCCGGCGACATCCCCGTGGCGATCGTCGAGAACGGTCACACCGAACGACAGCGCACCATCCGCAGCACCCTGGCGACGGCGGCGCAGGACGCGGCCGCTGCGCAGGTCGTGAACCCGTCCGTCATCGTGATCGGCGAGGTGGCTCGCGCGGGACTGCTGCTGCCGACGAGGGCGATGATCGCGGAGAGCGCCACATGACGACCGCGCGCACGCTCGACTCGGCGCTGGCGGGATGCACGATCATCGTCGCCGCAGACCGCCGCTCGATCGACCTGGCGACAGCCCTCGAGCGTCGCGGTGCGGTGGTCCATCGCGCGCCGGCGCTGAGCATCGTCACCAACTCCGACGACGCGCAGCTTCTCGCCCGCACCGAGCAGGTGATCGCCGCTCCTCCGGACATCGTGATCGTCACCACGGGCGTCGGGTTTCGCGGATGGATGGATGCCGCGCACGAGCACGGCCTCGACGGACAGCTCGACGCGGCACTGCAGGGCGCGCACTTCGTCGCACGGGGACCCAAGGCGCACGGCGCGATCCAGCAGGCGGGTTTCACGGCTGACTGGGTCGCCGAATCCGAGACGTCGGCCGAGGTCGGCGAGTACCTCCTCGCCTCCGGGGTCGCGGGCAAGCGGATCCTCGTGCAGCATCATGGCGCCGGATCGGACGGCCTCGACGAGTTGCTGGCGGATGCCGGAGCCGAGGTGCTGAGCATCACGGTCTACCGGTGGGGGCCGCCGCCGGATCCTGAGGTGGTGCGGCGTTCGGCCTTGCAGGCGGCGGCCGGCGAGGCGGACGCCGTGCTGTTCACCTCGGCACCGGGAGCGGCGTCGTGGATCGCGGTGGCAGAGGAGTCCGGCGCGCTCGAGCGCATCAGGAGACGCGCGGAGTCGGGCCGCCTCCTCCTGGCGTGCGTGGGCCCGATCACGGCCGCGCCGCTGCACGGCGCGAACCTCCGCACCACGATCGCCGACCGGGGACGACTCGGATCCCTCGCTCGAACGGTCATCGCGCATTTCGGCGGCGGGAGGGCACCGTCACTGCCGACCGACGCGGGTCTGGTCGAGGTACGCAGCGGCGGAGTCCTCGTGGACGGCGTGTTCATCCCGCTCTCGCGGTCGGCTGCCGCCTTGATCGAGGCGCTCGCCTCTGCGGGCGGGCGTGTGCTCTCGCGCGCCGAGCTCGGGGGCGTGCTCCCCGGCGCCGAGCGCAACGGACATGCGGTCGAGGTGGCCGTCGCACGGCTGCGGGAGGCTCTCGGCGGCAACGAACTCGTGCACACGGTGGTGAAACGCGGCTACCGCCTGGCGGTCACCGAGTACTGAGCGAGGTGCGCGCGGGGGAGTGCGGGCAGTGAACGCCCGTGTCCGCCACCCACAGGGACCGTGGTCTATCCGGCGGGGGCCTCAGTGGGTGCAGGCTCCGGCGTCGCGGGGTCTGTCGGCACGGGCGCCTCCGTCGGCTCGACGGTAGGCGAAGGCGAGGGGGCCGGGGGATTCACCTGCGCGTGAACGACCTGGCTCACCACGGCTCCGGCGACGATGAGTACTCCGGCGACGACGGCGATCGTGTTGTCGCGGGTGCGACGCCGGATCTGACCCTCATGCCACGTCTTGCGGGCGGTGTGCAGACGTGCGCGCTCCACCTCGGTGCGCGACTGCTGCGTGCTCTTCCCGCGTCCGGCCATTGCGTGCTCCCTTACTGGACGTGAATGTGCAACGTCGCCTGAGAGCCTACCGTCGAGATCGCGTCACGCCGTTCCCACCCGAAGTGTCGGTGCCCCGCGTTAGCCTGGACGGATGACCTCCGCCTCCGCACTGCTCTCCGGGCAGACGCCTCTCGCCGTGCGAATGCGCCCCGTGTCGCTCGACGAGGTCGCCGGTCAGAAGCACCTGCTGCGCGCGGGTTCCCCGATCGTCGCACTCGCCGACCCTGCCGCGACATCCCCGGGTGCCGTCTCGATCATCCTGTGGGGTCCGCCCGGCACCGGCAAGACCACTCTGGCGCAGGCGATCGCACGCTCATCGGGCCGCCGGTTCGTCGAGCTCTCCGCGATCACCGCCGGCGTGAAGGACGTGCGCGAGGTCATGCAGGAGGCGATCACCCAGCGCGACCTCTATGGCCAGACGACGATCCTCTTCCTCGATGAGATCCATCGGTTCACCAAGGCGCAGCAGGACGCCCTGCTCCCGGGCGTCGAGAACGGCTGGGTGCTGCTGATCGCGGCGACCACCGAGAATCCCTCGTTCTCGGTGATCTCGCCGTTGATGTCGCGATCGCTGCTCCTCACGCTCCAGCCGCTGACGGATGACGACATCGGGCTCCTGGTCGATCGGGCGGTGACCGATGCGCGCGGACTCAATGGCGCGGTCACCCTGGCCGACGACGCGCGCGCGGCGCTGATCCGGCTGGCGTCGGGCGATGCGCGGCGTGCGCTCACCGGACTCGAGGCGGCAGCGGCCGTAGCCCTCTCGAAGGGGAAGAAGGCGCGGTGCCCGCCGCGACGGCGGACGACGTCGCTCAGGCCGTCGACAAGGCGCTGCTGCGATACGACCGTCAGGGAGACGAGCACTACGACGTCATCAGCGCGTTCATCAAGTCGATCCGAGGATCCGACCCGGATGCGGCCCTGCACTATCTCGCGCGGATGATCGAGGCGGGGGAGGACCCTCGCTTCATCGCTCGGCGCCTGGTCATCTCGGCCTCCGAGGACGTGGGCCTCGCCGACCCGCAGGCGCTCTCCATCGCGGTCGCGGCCGCGGACGCCGTCGCGTTCATCGGAATGCCGGAGGGGCGGATCCCGCTCGCCGAAGCGACCGTCTATCTGGCCACGACAGCCAAGTCGAATGCGGCGTACGTGGGAATCGACCAGGCGATCGCCGACATCCGCTCCGGGGGGTTCGGACGCGTCCCGCTGCATCTGCGAGACGCGCACTATCCGGGCGCGAAGCGGCTCGGTCACGGCCGGGGATACGTCTACCCGCACGACAGCGAGTTCGGCATCCTGCCGCAGCAGTACCTCCCTGACGAACTGCGCGGAAAGCGGTACTACGAACCCAAGAACCTGGGTGCCGAGCGCGACATCTCGGCTCGCCTCGAGCGCATCAGACGCATCCTCGACGGGCGCTGACGCGAATCTGTTAGACTTGATCGGCTCGAAACCGTGTTTTCGGGCATCTCCTCGTTCACACCACACCTTGCTGGCGCCCCGGCGTGCGCTCCAAGGCAGAACGCGGACGATACGTCCGTGAGTCGTGAAAGACGCGACCACGTCATCGGAAGGAACACTTCGTGACCACGAAGTCCCAGGACCGCCGCAAGGTACGTCTGAGCCGTGCCCTCGGCATCCCGCTCACCCCGAAGGCCGCCCGCTACCTCGAGAAGCGTCCCTACGCTCCGGGTGAGCACGGCCGCACCAAGCGCAAGGCAGACAGCGACTACGCCGTCCGTCTGCGTGAGAAGCAGCGTCTGCGCGAGCAGTACGGCATCCGCGAGAAGCAGATGCGCAACACGTTCAACGAGGCTCGCCGTCAGGACGGCCTGACCGGTGAGAACCTGGTCGAGCTGCTCGAGATGCGTCTCGACGCCCTCGTCGTGCGTTCGGGCTTCGCCCGCACCACCGCGCAGGCTCGTCAGCTCGTCGTGCACCGTCACATCCTCGTCGACGGTCAGCTCGTCGACCGCCCGTCCTTCCGCGTGAAGCCGGGTCAGCTCATCCACGTCAAGGCCAAGAGCGAGGGCACCGAGCCCTTCCAGGTCGCAGCGGCCGGCGGTCACGCCGAGGTCCTGCCTCCCGTTCCCGGCTACCTCGAGGTCGAGCTCGACAAGCTCCAGGCTCGCCTGGTTCGTCGCCCGAAGCGCGCCGAGGTCCCCGTGACCTGTGAAGTGCAGCTCGTCGTCGAGTACTACGCAGCTCGCTGAGTTCCAGCTTTTCCGCAGAAGGCGTCGGGGTCACCCGACGCCTTCTGTCGTTTGCGCATACGATGGTGACACCGCGCCTTCGCGGGTCAGAGGCAAGGATGACGACATGAAGAACGTGCTGTGGTTCCTGATCGGTGTGATCGGCGGATTCGTCGCTGCGCATTTCATGAACAAGGACCCGCGCGGTCACGACATCCTCGCCGAGGTCGACGCTCGCTTCAACGAGTTCACCGGCATCATCGGCGACTCGTACCGCGAGCAGCAGGCGCGACTCGTAGACCCCGCGGACGACTGATCGCGCGCGGTCTCCCGGCCGCTGCCGCATCATCGTCCCGCCCCTCCACACCCTGTACGCAAGGACACCTGGCACCCCTATGAAAACTGCGGAGATCGCGCAGCGCTATCTCGACTTCTTCGAGAAGAACGACCACGTCATCGTCCCCTCGGCCTCTCTGGTCAGCGACGATCCGTCGCTGCTGTTCACGGTCGCAGGAATGGTGCCGATGATCCCGTACCTCACCGGAGTCGTGCCCGCGCCGCACCCGCGCATCGCGGACCTGCAGAAGTGCATCCGCACCAACGACATCGAAGAAGTCGGGAAGACCGCGCGTCACGGCACCTTCTTCCAGATGATGGGCAACTGGTCCTTCGGCGACTACTTCAAAGAGGGCGCGATCCGCTACGCGTGGGAGCTGCTGACGAGCTCGGAGGCAGACGGCGGCCTCGGTTTCGACGAGAAAGACCTCTGGGTCACCGTCTACGAGACCGACGACGAGGCTGAGGCCATCTGGCGCGACATCATCGGCCTGAAGCCGGAGCGCATCCAGCGTCTGGGGCGTGCGGACAACTACTGGAACACCGGTCAGCCCGGTCCCGGTGGCCCCGACAGCGAGATCTTCTTCGACCGAGGTCCCGCGTACGGCAAGGACGGCGGCCCCGCGGCCGACGACTCGCGGTTCCTCGAGATCTGGAACCTCGTGTTCATGCAGGACTTCATCGACAACATCCGCGGCAAGACCGAGTTCGACATCGTGGGCGAGCTGCCACAGAAGAACATCGACACCGGCATGGGACTCGAGCGCGTCGCGTTCCTCAAGCAGGGCGTCGAGAACATGTACGAGACGGATCAGGTGCGCCCGGTCCTCGATCGCGCGGTCGAGCTCTCCGGCCGCCGTTACGGTGCCGTCCACGAAGACGACGTGCGCTTCCGTGTCGTGGCCGACCACGTGCGCTCGTCCCTCATGCTGCTGTCCGACGGCGTCCGCCCGTCCAATGAGGGCCGCGGATACATCCTCCGCCGCCTCATGCGGCGCACGGTGCGCTCGATGCGTCTGCTCGGCGTCGACGAGCCGGTCTTCCCCGAGCTCTTCGCCACGTCCCGTGATGCCATGAAGTCGGCATACCCGGTGCTCGAGAAGGAATGGTCGACTCTCTCGGCCTCCGCCTTCGCCGAGGAGGAGACCTTCCGGCGCACTCTGGCGCAGGGGTCGACGATCCTCGATCTCGCGCTGGACGAGACGAAGAAGGGCGGCGGGGCGGCGCTGAGCGGCTCCGAGGCGTTTCTGCTGCACGACACGTACGGCTTCCCGATCGATCTCACGCTCGAGGTCGCTGAGGAAGCCGGTCTCGCGGTCGACCGTGAGGCGTTCGACACCCTGATGCAGGAGCAGCGCTCGCGCGCCAAAGCTGACGCACGCAATCGCAAGCGTCAGCTCGCGGACGTCTCGGTGTACCGCGATCTCCGTGCGCTGGGCGAGACGGGCTTCGACGGCTACTCCGAGCTGGAGGTCGACTCGCGCATCCTCGGCATCCTGGTCGACGGACAGCCGGCCCGCACCGCCTCAGAGGGACAGATCGCCGAGGTCGTGCTCGCCGAGACGACTCTCTACGCCGAGTCCGGCGGTCAGGTCGCCGACAAGGGCGTCATCGTCGGGCCGGGCTACGAGCTCGAGGTGCTCGATGTGCAGCGTCCGGTGCCCGGTCTGATCAGCCACACGGTCGAGGTCACTCGCGGGGCTGTAGCCGTGGACGACCCCGCGACCACGGTCGTCGACGCCGCCAACCGACGCGCCGCCAGGCAGGCGCACTCGGCGACGCACCTCGTGCATGCGGCGCTGCGTGACACGCTCGGACCGACCGCCACGCAGGCCGGTTCGCTCAACCGTGCCGGGTACATGCGTTTCGACTTCTCGTGGTCTCAGGCTCTCTCGGCCGACACGCGCACCGAGATCGAGGAGATCACCAACCGCGCGGTCAACGACGCCCTCGAGGTCACGACTCGCATCGTGACGCTCGACGAGGCGAAGGAGGCCGGTGCTATGGCGCTCTTCGGTGAGAAGTACGGCGACGTCGTGCGGATGGTCGACATCGGCGGTCCGTGGTCGCGCGAACTCTGCGCGGGCACGCACGTCACCACGAGTGCCGAGATCGGCCTCGTCAGCGTCGTCGGCGAGTCGTCGGTCGGCGCGTCGAACCGCCGCATCGAGGCGCTGGTCGGCCAGGACGCGTTCCGCGAGCTCGCTGCAGAACGCGCGCTCGTGTCGCAGCTGACCACCTCGCTCAAGACCCCTCGCGACCAGCTCGCCGAGCGCATCGCGGATCTCTCCGCCAGCCTCAAGGCGGCCGAGAAGCGCATCGCCCAGTTCGAGTCCAAGGAGCGCGCGGGCCGTGTCCCGGCCATCGCCGATGCCGCGAACCGCGTCGGCGCGTTCCGTGTGGCCGCGCAGTCGCTCGGTGAGGTGGCGTCGGCCGACGATGTGCGCGAGCTCGTCCTCGGCGTCCGCGACCGTCTCGGTTCCGACCCCGCCGTCGTCGCTCTCGGCGCTGTCGTGAACGGACGCCCGGTGGTGGTCGTCGCGACGAACGATGCCGCGCGCACCGCCGGAGCGAAGGCCGGTGCCCTCGCGAAGCGCGCCGCCTCCGTACTCGGCGGCGGCGGCGGAGGTCGTGACGACGTCGCTCAGGGTGGTGGCACGGATGTCGCCGCCCTGCAGGCAGCGCTCGAGGCCGTGTCGCAGGAGCTGCAGTCAGCGTGAGCGGCTTCCGCCGCGGCGTGCGGCTCGGTGTCGATGTCGGGCGTGCCCGGGTCGGCGTCGCCCGCTGCGATCCGGACGGCATGCTCGCGGTGCCGGTCGAGACCGTGCAGCGCAACGACACGTCGATCGACAGGATCGCCGCGATCGCCGAGGACTTCGACGTGCTCGAGTTCGTGGTCGGGCTGCCAGTCAATCTGCAGGGCACCGATACCGCGTCGACGACCGACGCGCGCGAGTTCGCCGCGGCTCTGCAGGCGCAGACGGGCACTCCCGTCCGGCTCGTCGACGAGCGCCTCAGCACCGTCACCGCACACGCCGCTCTGCGTTCTTCGGGCAGAACACAGAAGAAGTCTCGTAGCATTGTGGATCAGATCGCCGCGGTGATCCTGCTGCAGCAGGCGATCGACACGGAGAAGAGCACCGGAAACCCGCCCGGTGCCACGATTCCGCTCGACGAGGAGTCCCCCCGATAATGCCCGAACGCGAGAGCGCTTCGCCTCAGCACGATCCGGATGCCCGTCTGGGCGATCTGTTCGAGAACCTTCCCGACCCGTCGCCGCAGATCCCGACGGTCGACAACACCCCGCCCGCTCCAGGGTCGCGCCGGGCGGCGCGTGAAGCCGCGGCTGCGCAGCCGGGGGCTCCGGCCGGGCCAGCCGGCACCCCCGCGGACCGCTCGTCGTCGGACGATGCGTCGACCAGGGCGATGCCCGTACTGTCCGCGGACGAGCCCGTTGCCCCCCGACTTTCCGACAGCGAGTCCTCCGTCGGCGAGGCGGCCGCGGACCGAGCCGAATCCGGCTCGGGGTCGGAAGCGCCCGCCGGCGCCGCGGTGGGCGCCGCGTCGGGGAGCGCGGCAGCAGGCGGACGCCTCGAAGACCTCTTCCACGCGCATCCGGAACACGATGCCGGCCACCCAGCGCCCGCGAAGAAGAAGCGCCGCACGGGCTGCCTGGTGGCGCTCGTCATCGTCCTCGCCGTGATCGGCGGCATCGTCGGCGCGGGATTCTGGGCGTGGGGCACCTACGGCGACAAGATCAGCGAGGCGCTCGGATGGGGCGACCCCAAGGACTGGGAGCCCGGGCTCGCATCCGGCGAGGTGCTCGTCACCATCCATGAGGGCGACACCGGCGCTCCCGTGTCCACCGCGCTCTACGAAGCGGGCGTCACGCGCACGGAGGACGTCTTCTACGACTACCTGGTCACCGAGAACGTCGCGGTCACCTTCTATCCGGGCATCTACAGCCTGAAGGAGAAGATGACAGCCGAGGCGGCGCTCGAGGCGCTGCAGGACCCCGCCAACAAGCGCGAGAACTCGGCGAGCGTGGGCGAGGGCGCGACCATCGAATCCTCCCTGCCCGACATGGCCGAATCGCTCGGCATGCCCATCGAGGAGCTCCAGGCGGCGGTCGACGCCGACCCTGCGACCTACGGCGTGACCGCGCAGAGCCTCGAGGGGTGGCTGTTCCCGGCCGTCTACACGTTCGATCCGGGAGTCACCGCCACCCAGGTCATCCAGCGGATGGTCGACCGCACGAAGGAATCGCTGACAGAGGCCGGGGTGCCGGCGGAGGACGCTCAACGCGTGCTCACGATCGCCTCGATCATCCAACGTGAGGGCCTCACCGCAGACTTCCCGAAGGTGTCTCGTGTGATCGAGAACCGCCTCGACATCGACATGAAGCTGCAGATGGACTCGACGGCGCAGTACGGCTACGGTTCGCTGCACGAGGGCGTCGTGTCGAGTTCGGCCGAGGCGCTCGAGGACGACAATCCCTGGAACACCTACGTGCACACCGGCCTGCCGGTCACGCCGATCGCGAGCCCGAGCTTCGCTGCGATCGACGCGGCCATGCACCCCGCAGACGGCCCCTGGCTCTACTTCGTGACGACGAACCTCGCCACCGGAGAGACCCAGTTCTCGGTCACCTACGAGGAGCACCTGCAGGGAGTCGAGAAGTGGGAGCAGTGGTGTCAGGAGAACCCCGACGGGGGTTGCTCGGCCGGATGAGCTCCGCGCGGCTCGCAGTCTGGGGCGACCCGATCGCGCACTCCAAGTCTCCGCAGCTGCACGCGGCCGCCTACCGTGCGCTGGGCCTCGATTGGGAGTACACGCGTCGCCAGGTCGACGACGTGGCGTTCGACACGACTCTGGCCACTCTGGACGACTCGTGGCGGGGGCTCTCGCTCACGATGCCGCTGAAGGAGAAGGCGCACAGCGCGTCGGTCACGCACGACCGCTATGCCGACCTCACCGGAGCAGTGAACACGCTGCTGCTCACCGACGGCATCCGCGGCTTCAACACCGATGTCGGCGGGATCCTCGACGCCCTGGGCGAGCAGGACCTTCGGGGAATCGGTGATGTCCGCATCCTCGGCGCCGGCGCCACGGCATCCTCGGCTCTGGTCGCGTGCGTCGAGGCCGGGGCCCGCACTGTCGATGTGCGGGCGCGCCGTCCCGAACGGGCAGCCGGACTGGTGGCTCTCGGACGGAGACTCGGCGTCTCGATCACGACCTCGACGTTCGATGCCGACGCCGACGATGTCGGGCTCACCGTCGCGACGCTCCCCGGAGGCTCCGTGCTGGACGAGGCGACGTCAGCGCGCCTCAGCGAGAGCGGGGGCGCGCTGTTCGACGTCGCGTACTCACCCTGGCCGTCGGCGCTCGCATCGGTGTGGCGCGGGGGCGGGCCGTCTCCGGGGAGGCGATGCTGCTGCGTCAGGCCGTGCGCCAGATCCGCATCTTCCTGCACGGAGACCAGAGCGTTCCGCTCCCCGCGGAGGAGGTCGTGGTCGCCGCGATGGAAGCCGCCCTGTAGTCACCGGCCGTCACGCGGCACGATCCGAGGCGAAACGCGTGGGAGACTAGACCAATGCTCCGCGTGCTCACGGCCGGCGAATCGCACGGCCCAGAACTCATTGCCGTCATGGAGGGTCTGCCTTCGGGCGTCCCGGTGTCCTCCGAGGCGATCCAGGCCGATCTCGCACGACGCAAACTCGGCTACGGTCGAGGCTCCCGCATGAAGTTCGAGCAGGACGAGCTGACGATCTCGGGCGGCGTCCGCCACGGCAAGACGCTCGGAAGCCCGATCGCTCTTCGCATCGGCAACACGGAGTGGCCGAAGTGGATCGAGGTCATGAACCCGGAGCCGGTCGAGCTGACAGACAGGTCGCGTGGCCGGAGCGCACCGCTGACCCGCCCGCGGCCGGGACACGCCGATCTCGTCGGCATGCAGAAGTACGACTTCGACGAGGCTCGACCCATCCTCGAACGCGCCAGCGCCCGAGAGACGGCGGCCAGGGTGGCGCTCGGCGCCATCGCGCGCTCGTTCCTCGGCGAGCTGGGCATCCGTCTCGTCAGCCACACCCTCTCGATCGGACCGGTGCGCGTGCCCGACGGCGCCGCGCTGCCGACCCCGGACGACGTGGACCGGCTGGACGCCGATCCGCTGCGCTGCTTCGACGCGTCGACCTCCGCCCTGATGGTGGCCGAGGTCGATGACGCGAAGAAGGACGGCGACACGCTCGGCGGGATCGTCGAGGTGCTCGCCTACGGTCTTCCGCCCGGACTCGGCTCGCACGTCCACTGGGATCGCCGTCTGGACGCGCGGCTGGCGCAGGCTCTCATGAGCATCCAGGCCATCAAGGGCGTGGAGGTCGGCGACGGCTTCGAGACCACACGACGACGCGGATCCGCGGCTCACGACGAGCTGTTCGCGACGGCAGACGGCATCTCGCGCGGCTCCGACCGCGCCGGAGGCACCGAGGGCGGGATGTCGACGGGCACGGTGTTGCGCGTCCGTGCAGGCATGAAGCCGATCGCCACCGTGCCGCACGCGCTGCGCACGATCGACATCGCGTCCGGCGAGGATGCCACGGCGCACCATCAGCGATCCGACGTGTGCGCCGTGCCTGCGGCAGGCGTCGTGGCCGAGGCCATGGTCGCCGTCGAGCTCGCCAACGCCGTGCTCGAGAAGTTCGGCGGCGACAGCATCGGCGAGACGCGCCGCAACCTCGACGCCTACCTCGCTGCGATCCCGGCCGAGCTGCGGACGACGCCTGCGTCCGAGGCAGCGCTCATCGCGCATGACGAGCGCGGCTGACCTGCTGTCGCTGGTGCTCGTCGGCCCGATGGCGGCGGGCAAGACCAGCGTCGGTCGTCGTGTCGCGCGCAAGCTCGGCGTCCCGTTCGTCGACACGGACAAGCGGGTGGTCGCGGTGCACGGCCCGATCCCCCTGATCTTCGAGGAGCACGGGGAGTCGCATTTCCGCGCGCTCGAACGGGCCGAGGTCGCAGAGGCGCTGCGTGCGGGCGGCGTGATCTCGCTGGGCGGGGGAGCGGTGACCGACCCTGAGACCAGGAGGCTGCTGCTCGACCACCCGGTCGTCTTCCTGACGGTCACCCCCGCAGCGGTGGCTGACCGCATACAGAGCGGCGGCCGACCGCTGCTCGCGGGCGACGACCCTGTCGGGCGATGGACGCAGATCTTCGAAGAACGTCGAGACTGGTATGACGAGGTGGCATCCGTGACGTTCGACACGTCGCGGCGCCCCATGCAGCGCATCGCCGACGACATCGCGGCGTGGAGGAGAGAACTGGGATGACTACGACAACCATCAGCGTGACGGGCGAGAACCCCTACGACATCGCCATCGGGCGGGGGATCCTCGATCGGGTGTCCGCGGCACTCGATCCCGGAGTCCGCAAGGTGCTGGTCGTCCACCCGCCGACCCTGGCCGCGCGTGCGGCAGAGCTTCGTGACAGGCTGCTCGCCGATGTCGAGAACGGTCCGCGGGAGGTCCTGCTCGCCGAGGTGCCGGATGCCGAGCAGGGCAAGCGCATCGAGGTCGCCGCCTTCTGCTGGCAGGTCATGGGGCAGGCTGACTTCACGCGCTCGGACGCGGTCGTCGGATACGGCGGAGGCGCCGTGACCGACCTCGCCGGATTCGTCGCGGCGACCTGGCTTCGCGGCGTGCAGCTCGTGCAGGTGCCCACCACCGTGCTCGGCCTCGTCGATGCCTCCGTGGGCGGCAAGACGGGGATCAACACGGCTGAGGGCAAGAACCTCGTCGGAGCGTTCTGGGCTCCCCGTGCGGTGATCGGCGATCTCGACGAGCTGGCGAGCCTCAGCCCGAACGAGGCGACCGCCGGATTCGCCGAGGTGGTGAAGGCGGGGTTCATCTGGGCACCGGAGATCCTCGACATCATCGAAGCCGATCCGGTGCGCGCCGTCGACTCGACCACACCGGAGTTCCGGCGTGCGGTCGAGCTCGCGATCGACATGAAGGCCCAGGTCGTCTCGGACGACTTCCGCGAGGCGGGGCAGCGCGAGATCCTCAACTACGGCCATACGCTCGGCCACGCCATCGAGCATGCCGAGCGCTACCGCTGGCGGCACGGCGCGGCGATCTCGATCGGCATGCTGTACGCCGCCGAGCTGTCGCGACTCGCGGGGCGACTGTCGGACTCCGCAGCGGAGCGCCACCGCACGATCCTCGAGTCGCTGGGCCTTCCGACCGGCTACCGTGCCGGTGCGTGGCCGCAGCTGCTGGCGACGATGCAGCGCGACAAGAAGAGCCGCGGCGGCATGCTGCGCTTCATCCTCCTCGACGACATCGCGAAGCCCACCGTGCTGCAGGCACCCGATGAGTCGCTGCTCTTCGCCGCGTACCAGGAGATCGGCGAATGACCCGCCGCATCCTGCTCGTCAACGGGCCGAACCTCAACCTGCTCGGCAGTCGCGAGCCCGAGGTCTACGGCACGGCGACGCTCGCCGATGTGGAGCGACTCACCGCTCAGGCGGCCGCAGCCGAGGGCTTCGAGATCCGCGCTGTGCAGAGCAATCACGAGGGTGTGCTGATCGACGAGATCCATGCCGCGCGCGCGGACTGCGCGGCGATCATCATCAATCCGGGCGGGCTCACGCACACGAGCGTGTCGCTGCGCGATGCGCTCACGGGAGTCGCGCTGCCGTTCGCCGAGGTGCACATCTCCGACGTGTACGCACGTGAGGAGTTCCGGCACCACTCGTACCTGCACGATGTCGCTGCGGTGCGGGTCATCGGCGAGGGTGTCGACGGCTACGCGAGCGCCGTGCGGCAGCTCGCAGCGCTGATCCCGTAGAATCGACTCTCGGCCCACCCCAGTCCAGACCGGACGCGAGCGGCCCCCAGACTCGAGAAACGGAAAGTCCAGCGCATGGCATCTACCGCAGACATCAAGAACGGCGTCGTCCTGAGCATCGAGCGGCAGCTCTGGAGCGTCGTCGAGTTCCAGCACGTCAAGCCCGGCAAGGGTGGCGCCTTCGTGCGCACCAAGCTGAAGAACGTCATGACCGGAAAGGTCGTCGACAAGACGTTCAACGCCGGCGCCAAGGTCGAGATCGAGAACGTCGACCGTCGCGACTTCACCTACCTCTACACCGATGGTGACGGGTACGTGTTTATGGACCAGACGGACTACGACCAGATCACGGTCCCCGCTGCGACCGTCGGCGACGCGAAGAACTTCCTGCTCGAGAACCAGCAGGTCACGATCGCGCTCAACAACGGCAACCCGCTGTACATCGATCTCCCCGCGTCCGTGATCCTCGAGATCACCTACAGCGAGCCCGGTGTGCAGGGCGACCGCTCGTCGGCGGGAACGAAGCCGGCCACGCTCGAGACGGGCTACGAGATCCAGGTGCCGCTCTTCGTCGAGACCGGCACCAAGGTCAAGGTCGACACGCGCACCGGCGACTACCTCGGTCGCGAGAAGTAAGGCGTGAGCGCCCGTACGAAAGCGCGCAAGCGCGCACTCGACATCCTGTTCTCCGCCGACGTCCGTGGAGACGAGATCGCGGTGACCCTGGCCGCAGAGGCCAAGCGCGCCGCGAGCGAACCCGCTCGCGAGGCCTCCTGGCTCTACGCCCGTGAGGTGGTGGACGGCATCATCGACCACCACGACGAGATCGACGAGCAGATCACGACCCACAGCCGCGATTGGAGGATCGAGCGCATGCCCGCGGTCGATCGCGCGCTGCTGCGCATCGGCGTCTGGGAGATCCTGTTCAATGACGCGGTGCCGACCGCTGTCGCCATCGATGAGGCGGTCGAACTCGCCAAGGAGTTCTCGACCGACGATTCGGGCGCGTTCGTGCACGGCGTGCTCGCACGCGTCTCTCGCGCGGCCTGAGCGACGACTCGGGACGCGGTCTCCGAGATGTCGGAGGCCGCGGGAAGGATGGGGCCATGCCCGCGCCGCACGTCGATCTTCGCGACCTCATGCAGATCACCGATGTCGGGGGCTACCAGCGCGGTCTCGCGTACTTCCGCGAGGGCAATGTGCTCGACGTGGTGTGGCACGAGGATCTGCTCGAACTCGAGGGCCATGTGCGCGGCAGCTCGGACGCCCAGTATGTGACCGAGATCGTCTTCCTCTCGTCCAACGGGACGAGACGGGTTCGGACGACCCGCTGCACCTGCCCGGTGCGGAGCGGCTGCAAGCACGTGGTCGCCACGCTGCTCGCGTCCAATGTGCACGAGTACTCGCAGCAGGCCGCGGCTCTCCAGCGGCAGCCCGACGCGGAGCAGAAGCCCGCCGCACCGCGCACCGCCGCAGTGGCGTCGTGGCGGACCCTGCTCGACCCTGCGGTGTCGCAGCACCCGCAGCGCCTCGCTCTCGGCATCGAACTGCGTCACCGTGAGTCTCGGAGCGAGAACCACTGGGGGCCGCGCCCCGTCCGGGCGGCGACCGCGCGCGATCTCGCCCGCCCGAGCGGTGAGCTGCTTCTGGCGATCCGCCCGATGATGCGCAGCGCGCAGACCGGTGCATGGATCCAGGGCGGCGCAGGCTGGGATGCGGTCCGTCGCGACGCCTCGCAGTTCGGTCGCGACCAGAACCGCTGGTTCGGGGATCTCCTCAGCATCTCGCGGGACTCGCTGCTCTCCGGCAATGCCGGCGAGTGGCTCGTCCTCGACCAGGTCGAGTCGCCGCTGCTGTGGAGGCACCTCCGATCGGCCACCGACGTCGGAATCCCTCTCGTTCCCAGTCAGAAGAGCGCCTCGGTGCGGATCGCATCCGCGGCCGACGTCTCCGCGAAGATCAGTCGCACCGAGGAGGGTGCTCTGGAGGTCGCCGCCGACGTGCGCATCGACGATCGAGTGATTCCCGCCCGCGAGGTGCATCCGATCGGTCGTACGGGTGTCTACGCGGCGAGCCTCGTGGGTGCGCGGATCGAGGTCGTCCTCGCCGAAGTGTCGTTGAGCGAGCAGACACGTGCCCTGCTCGCGGCCTCCGACCCTATCCTCGTGCCGGCGGACGACGAGCAGGCGTTCATCGCCGACGCCTATCCGCTTCTGGCCCGGCGCAGCACCGTGCGCACGGTCGGGGAGGTCGCGCTTCCCGACGTGCCCGAACCGGAGGCGGTGCTCACGGTCAGCTACGAGCGCGGCGACGTCGTCAGCTACGCATTCGAGTGGTCGTACGGTCCGTTCGGCCGAGTGCCGTTCGCGTGGAATGACGCAGCGGTGCGAGATGCCGAGAGCGAGACGACCAGACGCGCGGCGATCGAGGCGGCATGGCAGGAGTTCCGCACGACGAGCTTCCGCCCGAGCGGTTCGTTCCACGACATCGATGCGGCGGCGTTCATCGCGGAAGGCGTTCCCGCGCTCGAGGCTGTGGGCGTCCGCGTCGAGTCCCACGGAGAACGCAAGGCGTATCGCGAGCTGACGGGGGATCCTGAGGTCAAAGTCACGACCGTCGAATCGACCGACTCGGACTGGTTCGATCTCGGCATCCTCGTGACGATCGACGGTCGACTCATCCCGTTCGGACCGCTGTTCACGGCGCTGAGCAGGGGGCGCAAGAAGCTGCTCCTCTCCGACGGCGGCTACTTCTCGCTCAACCACCCGTCGCTGGATCGTCTGCGTGATCTCATCGAGGAGGCGGGCGAGCTCGACGAGTGGGAGACCGGTCCGCGCATCAGCCGCTACCAGACCGATCTGTGGGAGGAGTTCGAAGACCTCGCCGACGAGGCCCAGCCGGCTGTCAGCTGGCGCGCCACGGCCGACGGGCTCCGTCAGGCCACGGGGGTTCCGCCGACGCCCGTTCCTGCGGGAGTGCAGGCCGATCTCCGCCCTTATCAGAAGGCCGGCTTCGACTGGCTTGTCTTCCTGTGGCGTCACCGACTGGGCGGGGTCCTCGCCGACGACATGGGCCTGGGCAAGACCCTGCAGCTCCTCACGTTCGTCCAGCACACGCGGGATGCCGGCGAGACGAGACCGTTCCTGGTGCTGGCCCCCACGTCTGTCCTGAGCACGTGGCGGTCGGAGGCGGCCCGATTCACTCCCGGGCTTCGTGTCTCCATCGTCGACAGCACGAGCGGGAAACGGGCCGACGTCCTGAGGGCGGCGGCCCGGTCGAGCGATCTCGTCGTGAGCTCGTACACGGTCGCCCGACTAGACGAAGAGGAGTTCCGCGAGATCGAGTGGGCCGGACTGATCCTCGATGAGGCCCAGTTCGTCAAGAACCCCAAGACGCGGCTCCACCGCGCCATCTCGACATTCCATGCCGACGTCACGTACGCGGTCACGGGAACCCCGATGGAGAACAGCCTCTCCGAGCTGTGGTCGCTGCTCAAGCTCGCCGCCCCCGGCCTGTTCCCCTCGGCTCGGAAGTTCAAGGACCGCTACATCCAGCCGATCGAGAAGGGCAAGGTGCCCGAGAACGAGGAGGGCGGCGAGTACCGCGCGCGGCGCCTCGCTCAGCTGCGTCGTCGAGTGAGACCCCTGATGCTGCGACGTACCAAAGAGCTCGTCGCTCCCGACCTGCCGGCGAAGCAGGAGCAACTGCTCGAGGTCGAGCTGAGTCCGGCGCACAGGGCCCTCTACGACGTCGTGCTGCAGCGCGAACGGCAGAAGGTCCTGGGGCTGATCGACGACCTCGATCGCAACCGCTTCATCGTGTTCCGCTCGCTCACCCTGCTGCGCATGCTGAGTCTCGCTCCCGCGCTGGTCGACGAGGCCGACGCCGAGATCGGGTCGAGCAAGCTCGACACACTGCTCGAGCGCGTCGCCGAACTGCAGGCCGAAGGGCACCGTGCTCTGGTCTTCAGCCAGTTCACGTCGTTCCTCGACCTCGCGGCTGCCCGGCTCGAGGCCGCCGGCATCCCGTATGCGCATCTCGACGGCTCGACGCGCCGCAGAGAGCAGGTGATCGACGGCTTCAAGTCGGGGGAGCAGCCGGTCTTCCTCATCAGCTTGAAGGCGGGTGGGTTCGGACTCACGCTGACGGAAGCCGACTACGTGTTCCTCCTCGATCCGTGGTGGAATCCCGCGGCCGAGGAGCAGGCGATCGACCGGACGCACCGCATCGGTCAGACCAATCAGGTGTTCGTCTACCGGATGATCTCGACCGGCACGATCGAAGAGAAGGTGCTCGAGCTGCAGCGCCGCAAGGCCAGGCTCTTCACCGCGGTGATGGACGACGACGAGCTGTTCGCGCAGTCCCTCACCGCAGACGACATCAAGGGTCTGTTCGACGGCGCGTGATTTCTCCCGGCCGGGTCACCGCGTCCGCCCAGGACCCCGTCGGTAGAATCGAACGGTTCACTTCAGGAGGAATGCATGCGGATCACGGGACTCGGCCACGCCGGGATGTTCATCGAGACGGTCGGCGGGAACATCATCTGCGACCCGGTTCTCGGGCCCTCGTTCTTCGGCTCGTGGTTCCCGTTCCCCGACAACCGCGGGCTCGACTGGGAGCGTTTCGGACGCGAAGCGGACTTCCTGTACATCTCGCACCGGCACCGCGACCACTTCGATCCCCGGCTCCTCGAGCGCTACATCCGCAAGGACATCGAGGTGCTGCTGCCCGAGTACCCGATCGATGACCTCGAGCAGGACATCAGGGCGCTGGGCTACACGAACATCACCTACGCCCCGGCCGGCGAGATCATCGAGCGCGGCGATCTGAAGATCATGATCACTCCGCTGCGCGCTCCGAGCGACGGACCCATCGGAGACTCGTCGCTGAGCGTCGACGACGGCACCGGCTCGGTGCTCAACCAGAACGACTCGCACCCGCTCGATCTCGACACGTTGCTGCACTTCGGCAAGCCCGACGCGTACTTCACGCAGGTCTCGGGTGCGATCTGGTGGCCCATGGTCTATGACCTGCCGCTGGATGCGAAGCAGAACTTCGCGAAGCTCAAGCGCGACGCGCAGAACAAGCGGGCGATGTACTACATCGACAAGGTGGACGCGCCTCACGTCTTCCCGATGGCCGGTCCGCCGATGTTCCTGCGCGACGAGCTCTTCGATTTCAACGGCGTCGGGCGCAACGGCGAATCGATCTTCACCGACCAGAAGCAGTTCCTGGCCCACATGAAGGAGCTCTCGCCCCAGTACGACGGACATCTGTTCGTGCCGGGCACGGTGGTCACCGTCGAGGGCGGCTCCGTGTCCACCGAGCAGTCGCTCTACACCGAGGCCGAGCTCGCCCACATCTTCGACGAGAAGTGGGACTACCTCGAGGAGCAGCGCGCCTCCCGACAGCGGGAGATCCGTGACGAGGAGGCGTCGCGCGCCGAGGTCATGCCCGCCGCCGAGATGCTCGAGGAGCTGAAGACCTGGTGGGAGCCGCTGCTGAAGAAGTCGCGCACCATCCGGCTCGGAGTCGGGGGATGCGTGCGCTTCAGGATCGGCGACCTCGACATGGTCGTGGACTTCCCCCGCGCGAAGGTTCGCGAGTACGCGGGCGAGGAGTGCATCTACTGGTACACGATCCCCGCCGACCTCGTCTCGACGAACATCCGCGACCACGAGATCGACTGGTCGAACTCGATCTTCCTCTCGATGCAGTTCGAGGTGGGGCGCAGCGGAAAGTTCAACGAGTTCCTCACGACGTTCCTCAAGTGCCTCTCGGTCGATCGCATCGAGTACGTCGAGAACTGGTATCAGGAGCAGACGGACCAGACCGAGGATGCCGAGATCGGCGACTGGGTCGTGCAGCGTCGCTGCCCCCACCTGCGCGCCGACCTGACCAAGACCGGAAAGGTCGACGACGACGGCATCCTGACCTGCAGCATGCACGATTGGAAGTGGGACCTCAACACAGGCCGCTGCCTGTCGACGAGCGGCCACCCGATCCGCTCCACGAAGATCGACGAGGTCACCGACGCAGTGCTTCGCGAGGCCAGCTGACGTGGTTCGTTCCTCGCACCCGCACGGATCGGGGCGCGACGCTCGAACGCCGATGCCGATGTTCACGGGGCCTCTCCGCGGGGCTCGATGGATCACCCGCTCCACGCCGGAACGGCTGATCCGGGTGGCCGTGGAATTCCTCGAGGACGCCGGTTTCGAGCAACGGCATGATGGCTTCGACGAGAAGCTGAGAGGCCGCGGATCCGAGTGGACGGCCGTCGCGCTGGAGATCGGGGACGAGGAGAAGTCGAAGAGGCGCGCACTGCTCGGGTTCGTGATCGACGAACTCCCGTTCCCCGTCCCCCGGGCGTTCCAGCGTGTGCTGTCGCCGACGCTGGTCGTCGTCGCCTCCCGTCCCGTCGGACCCCTCGTGTCGGAGCTGATCGTCTTTCCCCACACCTCGCGTCGCGGTGCGCCGCCCTACTCGAGAGCCGCGGCTCCTCGCGTGCGCGACGCCCTCGAGCAGATCACCGCGGCAGCGGGCCTGGAAGGCGCGATGCTCTCGCACGAATCGCTCGCCGGAGTCCCGGATGACGGTTCCCCCGTCTCGCAGGCGGTCGTCCGAGAGGTCCTCGGCTGGCACTGACGCACGCTAGACTGGTGCCATCAAGCAACCTTTAACACCGTCCTGTGAGGCGGAGAAGGGAGCGGCCGATGTCTGCACGAACCGTGCTGCACGAAGCCGATATCTCGCGGGCTCTCACCCGTATCGCGCACGAGATCCTCGAATCCAATCGAGGGGCTGAGAACCTCGTCCTGCTGGGCATTCCGACCCGCGGCGTCACTCTCGCCCACCGCCTGTCCGCAGCGATCGGCGCCATCGCGCAGACCACCGTTCCCGTGGGGGCTTTGGACGTCACCCTCTTCCGTGACGACCTCGCCTCGCAGCCGACGCGTTCTCCGCGGCCCACGGACATCCCTGCCGGCGGGATCGACGGCAGGACCGTCGTCCTCGTCGACGACGTGCTGTTCTCCGGCCGCAGCATCCGCGCCGCACTCGACGCGCTGCAGTCGATCGGTCGCCCGTCGATCGTCCGCCTCGCGATCCTCGTCGATCGCGGCCACCGGGAACTCCCGATCCGCCCCGACTTCGTCGGCAAGAACATCCCGTCGTCTCGCCAGGAGCGCGTCAACGTCCGGCTGACCGAGCACGACGGCACCGAAGAGGTGACGATCGAAGCATGAGACACCTGCTGGATACCCGCACCCTCGACCGAGAGTCGGCTCTACGCATCCTCGATGTCGCCGAAGACATGTCCGACACCCAGTCGCGCGAGGTCAAGAAGCTTCCGACCCTTCGCGGCAAGACGGTCGTGAATCTGTTCTTCGAGGACTCGACCCGCACCCGCATCTCCTTCGAAGCCGCTGCAAAGCGCCTCTCAGCCGATGTGATCAACTTCGCAGCCAAGGGCTCGAGCGTGTCGAAGGGCGAGAGCCTCAAGGACACCGCCCAGACGCTGCAGGCGATGGGAGCGGATGCGGTCGTCATCCGCCATCCAGCCTCCGGCGCCCCGCAGACCCTCGCGACCAGCGGGTGGATCTCCGCCGGAGTCGTGAACGCCGGCGACGGCACGCACGAGCATCCGACCCAGGCTCTCCTCGACGCGTTCACGATCCGCAAACGGCGCTTCGGCGCCGACAGCCGCGGTCGTGATCTCGCCGGCATCCGGGTCGTGATCGTCGGCGACGTGCTCCACTCCCGCGTCGCACGGTCGAACGTCTGGCTGCTCGCCACGCTCGGCGCCGAGGTCACCCTGGTCGCGCCGCCCACCCTGGTGCCGCAGAACGTCTCGCTCTGGCCTGCGAAGGTCGTCTACGACCTCGATCAGGCTCTGGCGGACGGTCCGGACGCCGTGATGATGCTCCGCATCCAGCTCGAACGGATGAGCGCTGCATATTTCCCCACTGAGCGGGAGTATTCCAGGCGATGGGGTCTGGACGCACTGCGTGTGGCCGGCCTTCCGGACGGTAGCATTGTGATGCACCCCGGACCCATGAACCGAGGGTTGGAGATATCCTCCGAAGCCGCAGATTCCCCGCGCTCGACAGTGCTGGAACAGGTGACGAACGGGGTGTCCATCCGCATGGCGGTGCTGTACCTGCTCCTTGCAGGAGAACGAGACGACGAACGAGGGGGAGACCAGTGAGCGAGACCCTCGTCATCACCGGAGCACAGCTTCTCGGTGCCGAGCGCGCCGACATCATCGTGGAGAACGGGCAGATCTCCGAGATCGGCACCGGACTGAGCCGCTCCGGTGCGCGAGTCATCGACGCCGACGGCCTGGTGGCCCTTCCCGGACTCGTCGACCTGCACACCCACCTCCGGGAGCCGGGCTACGAAGCCTCCGAGACGATCCTCACCGGGACCCGTGCTGCGGCGGCAGGCGGGTTCACGGCGGTGTTCGCGATGCCGAACACCTCGCCGGTCGCGGACACGGCCGGTGTGGTCGAGCAGGAGCTCGCCCTGGGCGAGGCCGCCGGGTACGCGACCGTGCAGCCCATCGGCGCCGTCACCGTGGGGCAGAAGGGCGAGCGCCTCGCCGAACTCGGTGCGATGGCCACCTCGCGCGCCCAGGTGCGCGTCTTCAGCGACGACGGCTTCTGCGTCTTCGATCCGCTGATCATGCGGCGCGCACTCGAGTATGTGAAGTCGTTCGACGGAGTCATCGCGCAGCACGCTCAGGATCCACGCCTCACCGAGGGCGCCCAGATGAACGAGGGCACCGTGTCGGCCGAGCTCGGACTCGCCGGATGGCCGGCGGTCGCGGAGGAGTCGATCATCGCTCGCGATGTGCTCCTCGCGGAGCATGTCGGATCCCGACTGCACGTGTGCCACCTGTCGACCGCAGGCTCTGTCGACATCATCCGCTGGGCGAAGAAGCGGGGGATCAACGTCACGGCCGAGGTCACCCCGCACCACCTCCTGCTCACCGATGAACTGGTGCGCGGCTACGACGCCCGCTACAAGGTCAACCCGCCGCTGCGCCGTGAGGAAGATGTCATGGCGGTGCGCGAGGGCCTCGCCGACGGCACCATCGACATCGTGGCGACCGATCACGCCCCGCACCCGAGCGAGCACAAGTCGTGCGAGTGGCAGGCCGCAGCCAACGGCATGGTCGGACTCGAGAGCGCCCTGCGCGTCGTGCACCAGTCGATGGTGCAGACCGGCCTGATCGGCTGGGAGGACGTCGCCCGGGTGATGAGTGCGGCCCTCGCACGGATCGGACGTCTGTCCGATCATGGGCTGCCCCTGCAGGCCGGTGCTGCTGCGCAGATCACCCTCTACGACCCGTCCGCCGCCGGCGTCTTCACCGAATCCGACCTGCACGGTCGGAGTGTGAACTCGCCGTACCTCGGTCGCGACCTCCCCGGCCGCGTCGAGTTCACGATCCACCGCGGGCTGCTGACGGTCGACGGCGGATCCGTGGTCGAGGAGCTGAACGCATGAGCACGCGCGACATCGCCATCGCGATCACGATCGCCGTGGCGGCACTCGTCCTGGTCGCCATGTTCACGGCGTGGCGCCGACGACTCCGACGCGACTCGGGTCTGGCGGCTCCCTTGGGCGTGCCGGAGCATGCGGAGGTCCTCGACCGTCACGAGGTGCTCTACGTCTCGACGACGAAGCACGATCAGCCGCTGGAGCGCCTCGCCATCCGGCCGCTCGCCTATCGCGCCAGGGGAGAGGCTGCGGTCACCGATCGCGGACTCGCACTCTGCCTCGACGGTGCGCCGACCGTCTTCCTCGCCTCTGCACGACTCGCGAGCGTCGACCGCGCCACGGTGACGATCGACCGCGTCGTCGAACCGGGTGGACTCGTCCGCGTCGCCTGGAATGCGGACGACGACACGATCGTCGACTCGTATCTCCGGGTCACCGACGGCGATCCCCAGAACTTCATCTCAGAACTGCAGCGCCTCGTCCCCGCCACGGACGACACCGCCGCCCCCGACACAGGAGCAACGTCATGACAGCCCTCCCCGAACCCGCCGTCCTCGTCCTCGAAGACGGGACCCGCCACGTCGGCCGTGCATACGGCGCGCTGGGCGCCACCTTCGGCGAGGTCGTCTTCTCGACCGGCATGTCCGGATACCAGGAGACGCTCACCGACCCGTCGTACGCGGGCCAGATCGTCCTGCAGACGGCCCCGCACATCGGCAACACCGGCATGAACGACGAGGACCCCGAGTCCCGTCGCATCTGGGTCGCCGGCTACATCGTGCGCGACCCCTCACGAGTCGTCTCGAACTGGCGTGCGACCGCTTCGCTGGACGAGATCCTCGAGCGGGACGGCATCGTCGGCATCAGCGGCATCGACACCCGATCGATCACGCGGCACATCCGCTCTGCCGGGTCTATGCGCGGCGGCGTCTTCTCGGGCGAGGGCGCGCAGATCGACGCCGACGAGCAGCTGCGCCTCGTGCGCGAGGCGCCTCAGATGGCCGGCCAGAACCTCTCGGCGCAGGTCTCGGTCGACGTCGCCACGGTCACGACGGCGATGGGGGAGCGGGTCGGCAATCTCGCCGTCCTCGACCTCGGCGTCAAGCAGGCCACGATCGACAACCTGGCGGCCCGTGGCTTCGAGGTGCACGTCCTGCCTCAGAACGTCACGATCGATGACATCCGTGCGATCGATCCCGTCGCCGTCTTCTACTCGAACGGCCCTGGCGACCCCGCAGCCTCCGGCGACCACGTCGAGCTGCTGCGCTCGGTGCTCGACGACGGGCTGCCCTTCTTCGGCATCTGCTTCGGCAACCAGCTGCTCGGCAGGGCGCTGGGTCTCGGCACCTACAAGCTGCCGTTCGGGCACCGCGGCATCAACCAGCCCGTACTCGACAAGTCCACCGGACGCGTCGAGATCACCGCGCACAACCACGGGTTCGCCGTGGATGCGCCGCTGGAGGGCTCGTTCGACAGCCCCCAGGGCTACGGCAAGGTCGAGGTCAGCCACATCGGCCTGAACGACAACGTGGTCGAGGGCCTCCGCGCTCTCGACATCCCGGCGTTCTCGGTGCAGTACCACCCGGAGGCTGCGGCCGGACCGCACGACGCCAACTATCTCTTCGACCGGTTCCGTGACATGGTCATCGCCAGCAAGAAGGACACCAAGTAATGCCCAAGCGCGACGACATCAACTCCGTTCTCGTCATCGGCTCCGGCCCGATCGTCATCGGTCAGGCGTGCGAGTTCGACTACTCCGGCACCCAGGCCTGCCGCGTCCTGCGCGAGGAGGGCGTGAGGGTCATCCTGGTCAACTCCAACCCGGCGACGATCATGACCGACCCCGACTTCGCCGACGCGACGTACATCGAGCCGATCACCTGGCAGGTCATCGAGACGATCATCGCGAAGGAGCGTCCCGACGCGATCCTGCCGACCCTCGGCGGGCAGACGGCCCTGAACGCCGCGATCGAGTTGCACAACCACGGCATCCTCGAGAAGTACGACGTCGAGCTGATCGGTGCGAGCTTCGAAGCCATCAACAAGGGCGAGGACCGCCAGATCTTCAAGCAGCTCGTCCTCGATGCCGGCGCCGACGTCGCCCGCAGCATCATCGCGCACACCATGGACGACCTGCTCGAGGGAGCGGCCGAGCTGGGCTACCCGCTCGTCGTGCGCCCCTCGTTCACGATGGGCGGTCTCGGGTCCGGCTTCGCCTACGACGAGGCGGATCTGCGTCGCATCGGCGGTGCCGGTCTGCGCGACTCTCCGACCACGGAGGTGCTCCTGGAGGAGTCGATCCTCGGCTGGAAGGAGTACGAGCTCGAGCTCATGCGCGACACCGCCGACAACACGGTGGTCGTCTGCTCGATCGAGAACGTCGACCCCGTCGGCGTGCACACGGGCGACTCGATCACCGTGGCTCCCGCTCTGACGCTCACGGACCGCGAATACCAGAAGCTCCGCGACATCGGCATCGACATCATCCGCGCGGTGGGCGTCGACACCGGCGGCTGCAACATCCAGTTCGCCATCGACCCGAGCAACGGGCGCATCATCGTCATCGAGATGAACCCTCGCGTCTCGCGCTCGAGCGCCCTGGCCTCCAAGGCCACGGGGTTCCCGATCGCGAAACTCGCCGCGAAGCTGGCGCTCGGCTACCGTCTCGATGAGATCCCGAACGACATCACGGGTGTCACCCCCGCGAGCTTCGAACCCACGCTCGACTATGTCGTCGTCAAGGTTCCGCGGTTCGCGTTCGAGAAGTTCCCGGCCGCTGACGCGACGCTGACGACCACCATGAAGTCGGTCGGCGAGGCGATGGCGATCGGCCGCAACTACGCGACCGCGCTGCAGAAGGCGCTGCGCTCGCTCGAGAAGCGCGGTTCCAGCTTCCACTGGGGCGCGGAGAGCCGTTCCGTCGACGAGCTGCTCGAGATCTCGAAGGTCCCGACGGACGGTCGGATCGTCACTCTCCAGCAGGCGCTGCGCAAGGGCGCGACGGTCGAGCAGGCGTTCGAGGCCACGGCGATCGATCCCTGGTTCATCGACCAGATCGTCCTGATCAACGAGGTCGCCGAGATCGTGCGCACGGCGCCGGAGCTCGACGCGGCCACGCTGCGCTACGCCAAGGAGCACGGCTTCTCCGACGCGCAGATCGCGGAGCTCCGCGGCGAGAAGGAAGCGGAGATCCGCGGCGTGCGCCACGGACTCGGCATCCGTCCGGTGTTCAAGACCGTCGACACCTGCGCCGGCGAGTTCCCGGCTCTCACGCCGTACCACTACTCGAGCTACGACTTCGAGACCGAGGTCACACCGTCGGATCGCACCAAGGTCGTGATCATCGGATCGGGTCCGAACCGCATCGGCCAGGGCGTCGAGTTCGACTACTCGTGCGTGCACGCGTCGTTCGCCCTCTCGGATGCCGGCTTCGAGACCATCATGGTCAACTGCAACCCCGAGACGGTGTCCACCGACTACGACACGTCCGACCGGCTCTACTTCGAGCCGCTCACGCTGGAGGACGTGCTGGAGGTGCTCGACGCGGAAGCCGCGAGCGGCACCATCCTCGGAGTCGTCTGCCAGCTCGGCGGCCAGACGCCGCTGGGGCTCGCAAAGGGCATCGAGGCAGCCGGCTACCGGGTGCTCGGCACCAGCCCCGAGGCCATCGACATCGCCGAGGAGCGCGAGCTGTTCTCGCAGCTGCTCGACACGGCAGGCCTCATCGCCCCGCGCCACGGCACCGCTGTGGACGCGGACGGCGCGGTGGCCGTCGCCGAGGAGATCGGATACCCGGTGCTCGTGCGTCCGAGCTTCGTGCTCGGCGGACGCGGCATGGAGATCGTCTACAGCTCCGAGTCGCTGCGCGAGTACTTCGTGCGCACGGCGGGCGAGGTCATCATCGAGGAGGGCAAGCCCCTGCTCGTCGATCGCTTCCTCGATGACGCGATCGAGCTCGATGTCGACGCCCTCTACGACGGCACCGAACTGTTCATCGGCGGCGTGATGGAGCACCTCGAAGAGGCCGGCATCCACTCGGGCGACTCGAGCTGCACCCTTCCGCCCGTCTCGCTCGGCCGCACCGACATCGACCGGGTGCGCGAGGCGACACTCGCGATCGCGAAGGGCGTGGGCGTCCGTGGCCTGCTCAACGTGCAGTTCGCGATCAGCGCCGGCGTCCTCTACGTGATCGAGGCGAACCCGCGCGCGAGCCGCACCGTGCCCTTCGTCTCGAAGGCGCTGGGCATCCCGATGGCCAAGGCCGCGAGCCGTGTGATGGTGGGGTCGACGATCGCGGAGCTCCGCGCCGAGGGCATGCTGCCCGAGCAGGACGGCTCGCGAGTGCCCCTCGACGCCCCCGTCTCGGTCAAGGAGGCCGTGCTTCCGTTCAAGCGGTTCCGTACGGCCGACGGCAAGACCGTCGACTCGATCCTCGGCCCGGAGATGCGCTCGACCGGCGAGGTCATGGGCATCGACCGCGACTTCCCGACCGCGTTCGCCAAGAGCCAGGCGGCCGCGTACGGCGGAATGCCGACCTCCGGCACGGTGTTCATCTCGGTCGCGGACTCCGACAAGCGCGCCGTGATCCTGCCGGCGCATCGCCTGCAGCAGCTGGGGTTCACGATCGTGGCCACCGAGGGCACTGCCGAGATCCTCTCGCGCAACGGCATCGCGGTGACGGTGGTCGAGAAGTACAGCGAGACCCAGGAGTCCGGCGCGACGAACATCGTCGACCTCATCAACGACGGCTCGATCGACATCGTCGTGAACACGCCGTCCGGGGGCGCGGCGCGTGCAGACGGCTATGAGATCCGCGCGGCGGCTGTCGCGGCCGACAAGGCGCTGTTCACCACGATGGCGGTGCTCGGCGCCGCCGTGAGCGGTATGGACGCAGCGCACGAGGGTTTCCAGGTGAAGAGCCTGCAGGAGTACGCCCTCGACCGGAAGGCCGCAGTGTGAGCGCACGCTTCGGCGAACGGGTCCGTGTCGCCCTCGCGGCGCACGGCCCGCTGTGCGTGGGCATCGACCCGCACGCCGCCCTGCTCGGATCCTGGGGCCTCGGCGACGACGCCTCGGGCGTCCGGGAGTTCGGGCTGCGCACGGTCGAGGCCGCGGCGGGCCGTGCCGCGATCGTGAAGCCTCAGGTGTCGTTCTTCGAGCGCTTCGGATCCGCAGGATTCGCGGCGCTCGAAGAGGTCATCGCGGCTGCGAGGGACGCCGGCCTCCTCGTGATCGCGGATGCCAAGCGCGGCGACATCGGGTCGACCATGGACGCCTACGCGGCTGCCTGGCTCACCCCGGGGTCTCCGCTCGAGACCGACGCCCTCACCGTGAACCCGTTCCTGGGTGTCGGCGCGCTCGACGGCGCCTTCGCCCTCGCCGATCAGCACGACAAGGGTCTGTTCGTGCTGGCTGCCACGAGCAACCCCGAAGCCGAGGTGCTGCAGCGCTCGATCTCCGAGACCGGCCGTGCCGTCTCGGCGGACATCGTCTCGGTCGTCTCGGCGCGCAACACCGAGCACACGCCCGCAGGGGAGTGGGGCAGCTTCGGCTTCGTCATCGGCGCGACCGTGGACTGGACGGATGCCGGCATCGCCGCCTTCGCACCGGTGGCACCCATCCTCGCTCCGGGATTCGGCACGCAGGGTGCGACGCCGTCAGACCTGCACCGCCGGTTCGGTTCGATGAGCGCCGCCGTCATCGCGAGCGAGAGCCGCAGCATCCTCTCGGCCGGACCCGCCGGTCTCGCCGCCGCCATCGACGCCCGCGTCGCAGAGTACAGGGAGGCCGGCCGTGGCTGAGTCCCGTCCCGTCCCCGAGGTCGACCGCGCTGCCGCCGCACGCAAGGCGGTCGAACGACGCCGCGCCCGCGCATCGCTCAAGCGCGATCTGAGCACGCGTGTCGTGACACCGCAGGCCGTGCTCGATCGGGCGACCGCAGACCCGGACTCGGTCGAGGGGTCCATGCGCATCACGGACTTCCTGCTCGCTCTCCCCGCGATCGGCGCGGGCAAGCGCGACCGCATCCTGGCAGAGCTGCACATCTCGCCGGTCAAGCGACTGGGAGGGCTCGGCGTCCGCCAGCGGGTGGCGCTCTCGCAGTGGCTCGACGCGCGCTTCCCGCTGCTCGAGCCGCGTGGCGCACGAAGCCGTCTGCTCGTGCTCGCCGGGCCCACGGCAGTCGGCAAGGGCACCGTCGCCGCCCACATCCGTGAGCACAACCCCGAGATCCATCTGTCGGTCTCGGCGACGACGCGCGCACCGCGACCTGGCGAGATCGATGGCGTGCACTACTACTTCGTCGACGATGCGGAGTTCGACCGTCTGATCGCAGACGACGAACTCCTGGAGTACGCCGTCGTCCACAACAAGTCGCGCTACGGCACGCCGCGGGCTCCGATCGACGCCGCTCTCGCTGCAGGCAAGACCGTGCTGCTCGAGATCGACCTGCAGGGCGCGCGCCAGGTGCGCAAGGCGGAGCCTGCTGCCACGCTCATCTTCCTGCTGCCTCCGACCTGGGACGAACTCGTCCAGCGGCTGGTCGGACGAGGCACGGAGGGCGCGGAGGAACGCGCTCGCAGACTGCGCACCGCGAAGGTCGAATTGGCGGCGCAGAACGAGTTCGACCACCTCATCGTGAACGAGGACGTCGCCGCTGCGGCCGCGGAGGTCGTAGAATTGTCTTCGAGCTCTGCGCGCTGAGCGTCTTCGCGCGCCCGCTTCACCGTCTTCGCGACGATCCCGTCGCCTGATCAGGAGGTCCCACCATGGCCGGACACCACACCAACGGAATCATCGATCCCCCCATCGACAACCTGCTCGACCGGGTCGACTCGAAGTACGAGCTCGTGATCTACGCCGCCAAGCGCGCCCGTCAGATCAACGACTACTACTCCGACCTCCACGAGGGCAACCTGTTCGACAACGTCGGGCCGCTCGTCGACTCGTCCGTCGAGGACAAGCCGCTGACCATCGCTCTGCACGAGATCAACGAGGACAAGCTCCGCCTCCGTCACGCCGAGTGACGTCCGATGACCGCACCGCCGACTGATGTCGGCGGTGCGGTCCATCATGGGAGCCACCCCCTTCCTGCTGTCCGATTCCGTTCTGGAGCCCTGATGAGCGCGCTGCGTCTGTTCACGTCCGAGTCCGTCACCGAGGGGCACCCCGACAAGATCTGCGACCAGATCTCGGACAGCATCCTCGACGGACTCATCGCGAAAGACCCCGGCTCCCGGGTGGCCGTCGAGACGCTGGTGACCACCGGTCTCGTCCACGTCGCCGGCGAGATCCGCACCGAGGCGTACGTCGACATCCCGACGATCGTCCGCCAGGTGGTCAACGGCATCGGCTACACCTCGAGCGAGACCGGCTTCGACGGAGACTCCTGCGGTGTGAGCATCTCGGTGGGAGAGCAGTCGACCGACATCGCCCACGGCGTCGACAACGCCCAGGAGCACCGTGACGGGGGCTCCAGCGATCCTCTCGACGGCCTCGGCGCTGGCGACCAGGGCATCATGTTCGGCTTCGCGACGAACGAGACCCCGCAGCTCATGCCCATGGCTGCGTGGACCGCGCATCGCATCGCGGAGCGGCTCAGCGAGGTCCGACGATCGGGTGCGCTGCCGTTCCTGCGCCCGGACGGCAAGACCCAGGTCACTCTCGGATATGAGGGCTTCACCCCCAAGACCGTGGATGCCGTCGTGCTGTCGACCCAGCACCACCCCGACATCTCGCAGGACGACCTCAAGGCTCAGGTGCGCGAGCACGTGATCGATCCGATCCTGGCCTCCACGGGGCTCGATCTCGGCGACCTCACGTACTACATCAACCCCGCCGGTCCGTTCGTGACGGGCGGCCCCAAGGGCGATGCCGGACTCACCGGACGCAAGATCATCATCGACACCTACGGCGGAGCGGCGCGACATGGTGGCGGTGCCTTCAGCGGCAAGGATCCGTCGAAGGTCGACCGCTCCGGCGCCTATGCCACGCGCTGGGTGGCCAAGAACGCGGTCGCCGCAGGACTCGCCGACCGTCTCGAGGTCCAGGTCGCCTACGCGATCGGGGTCGCTCGTCCGGTCGGTCTCTACGTCGAGACATTCGGCACGGGCAAGGTGTCCGACGAGGTGATCACGCGCGCCATCGACGAGGTCTTCGATCTGCGTCCCCAGGCGATCATCGAGCAGCTCGACCTCCTGCGCCCGATCTACGCGCAGACCGCCGCCTACGGGCACTTCGGACGGGAGCTGCCGGAGTTCACGTGGGAGCGCACCGACCGCGCGGAAGAGCTGCGGCGCGCTGCAGGACTCTGAGGGCCGCATGCCTGATGGCGTCCCTTCTCCTCTGACATCGCAGAGTCGGAGGATCGCGCGCGTGCTCTTGGACTCGCCGCTTCCACAGTTGGATCGTCTCTTCGACTACGCCGTGCCTGCGGAGCTCGGAGACGTCCCTCTGGGCGTGCGCGTGCGTGTGCCCCTGCGTACCGCCGGTCGTGTCATCGACGGCTACGTCGTCGAACTCGACACCGAACACGATGGCGACAGGCCATTGTCCGAGGTCGACAGCGTCGTATCCCCTGTGGCGGTGCTTCCGGAGCGTCTCTACCGCCTCGCGCGCCGCGCCGCCGATCGCGCTGCGGGCTCCGCCTCCGACGTCCTGCGGCTCGTCATCCCGAAGCGCCAGGTGCGGGTGGAGAAGGCCTGGAGCGACGACTCCCCGAAGCTCGCCCCATCAGACGAAGCGCTCTCGGCCGCATCCGAGCTGATCGCGTCCTACGACTCGCTCGCCGATGTGCTCGATGCGGGCGGCCGGGCCGCGGTCGAGGCGATCCCCGTGCGCCATCAGGACGATCCCGGGTGGGCGGCTCTTCTCGCGTCCACAGCGGCGCGGACGCTGGCAGCAGGCCGTTCGAGTGTTCTCGTCGTGCCTGACCACCGCGACCTCGATCAGCTGCTCGCCGCTCTCGGCTCGTATGTCCCTGACCAGGCCGTCGTGCGCTTCGACTCGCGCCAGACGAACCCCGATCGGTACCGCGCGTTCCTGCGCTCGCTCGAGGACGCGCCGTGCATCGTGGTGGGCAATCGTTCTGCGGTGTACGCGCCGGTTCGTGCGGGCGTCGTCGCTGTGTGGGACGACGGCGATCCTCTCCTCGGCGAGCCGCTCGCGCCGTACATCAACGCACGGGACGCTGCTCTCCTCCGTCAGGAGCAGGAGGGATCCGCACTGCTGTTCGTCGGCCACACCCGCACCACCGACGTCGAACGCCTCGTCGCCCACGGATGGCTGCAGGATGTCCGGGCCGCGCGTCGGGTGCTGCCGCGCGTGATCCTCAGCACACCCCAGGAGATGGATGCTCCGACTGCACAGCGGATGCCGTCGTCCGCGTTCCTCTCCGCACGCAATGCTGCAGCCGAGGGACCGGTGCTGGTGCAGGTGTCTCGACCGGGGTTCGCCCCGTCGCTGGTCTGCGCCGAATGCCGGGCGCCTGCACGGTGCGCCCACTGCGGCGGACCGCTCGGAGCCAAGCACCGTGGTGCCGTGCCGGTGTGCGCCTGGTGCGGCAGGGGAGCCCGAGCGTGGGCGTGCCCGACGTGCTCGTCGACCAAGCTGCGCCTCGCGTCCTCGGGCAGCGAGCGGACGGCGGATGAGCTGGGCAAGGCGTTCCCCGGAATCCGGGTCATCGTGGCAGACAGCGCTCATCCGGTCGAGCGCGTCGCCGACAAGCCGGCCCTCGTCGTCGCGACACGGGGGGCCGAGCCGCTGGCGGAGGGCGGATACCGTGCCGTGGTCCTGCTCGACGGACCGAGGATGCTCCAGGCTCCCGACCTGCGGATCGGCGAGTCCTGTCTGCGCTGGTGGTCGAACGCGGCTGCACTCGCGGCTCCCGGTGCTCCCATCCATCTGGTCGGCGTCGACGGAGCGATCGCGCGAGCGCTTGCCACCTGGAGCCAGTCCGCCTATGCGAGGACCGAGCTCTCCGAACGTGCGCCGTTGCACATGCCGCCGGCTGCGAGGGTCGCGTTGGTCGAGGGGTCGACGGCATCCGTGGCGAGAGCGCTGGCGTCGCTGCAGGAGCTCGCTCTGCCCTCCGACGCGGTACTCGGCCCGGTGCCGATCGAGTCTGACGACTACCCGCCGCGTGTCCGGGCCCTGATCCGGTTCGACTACAGCGCAGGTGCCAGGGTCGCCACCACGTTGCGGGCCGCGGTCGTCGCCGAAGCGGTCAGCAACCGGCGGGGCAAGGGCAAGTCGACTCGGAGCGCCCTCACGGTTCGACTCGATATCCTCGATCCGGAACTCTGAGCGCGAAGAACCACCTCGCGCTCTCCGATTTCACCCGATCCACCCCCGCATCCCTCCGGAGCACCTTCATGCGTCTCGTCTTCGCCGGCACACCGTCGGCAGCCGTCCCCACACTCCGCCGTCTCGCGGCCGAGCACGACATCGCTGCGGTCGTCACCCGCCCGGATGCGCCGCTGGGCCGCAAGCGGGTGCTCACGCCGTCGCCTGTCGCTCACGCCGCCGACGAGCTCGGACTGCCGGTCATCAAGGCGGCTCGTCTCGACGACGACGCGACGACCGCCATCACCGCGCTCGATGTCGAGCTCGGTGTGATCGTGGCGTACGGCGGACTCGTTCGCGAGCCGCTGCTCTCCGCACCGACGAAGGGCTGGATCAATCTGCATTTCTCGCTCCTCCCGCAGTGGCGCGGTGCCGCACCCGTGCAGCGCGCTCTGATCAACGGCGATGCGCAGATGGGTGCCAGTGTGTTCCAGCTCGTTCCCGCGCTCGATGCCGGTGATGTCTTCGCGACGCGGGTCGTCGCGGTCGCTCCCGAGGCGACGGCGGATGCCGCTCTCGACGCACTCGCTCTCGATGGCGCCGAACTGACGGCGGAAGTGGTCGCGGCCATCGCCGACGGCACTACGCGCGCTGTGCCCCAGGAGGGGAGGCGTCGCTGGCCCCGAAGCTGACTCTCGACGATGGTCTGCTCGATTGGACCCGCCCGCTCAGCGAGGTGTTCGCGCGGTTCCGTGGAGTCACCCCCGAACCGGGCGCCCACACGACCGTCGACGGGATCCGCCTCAAGGTGCTGGAGGCCACTCCCTCGGAAAGCGACGTCGCCCTCGCGCCGGGCGCGTTCACCGCGACCAAGTCCGCTCTCCTCATCGGAACGGCCTCGGCCCCGCTCGCGGTCACGCGGGTGCAGCCCTCGGGCAAGGGCGCGATGAGCGCGGTCGACTGGTGGCGCGGGCAGCGCGACACCGAGAACCTGCGAGCCGGCGCATGAGCGGGCGGCAGGACGACGGCGCACGTCGCGAGCCGCGTCGCGGCGAATCCGGCCGCGGATCCCGTTCGGGACCGAGCACGCCGCGCGATCAGCGTCCACGTGACGGCCAGGCTCGGGGCGGGAAGCGCGACGGACAGTCCCGTGGCCCGCAGCGCACGGCGCCGCAGCGCACGGTGCAGCCTGCGCGGCGCGTGGCCTACGACGTGCTGCGGGCGGTGTCGGAATCGGATGCCTACGCGAACCTGATCCTTCCGGCCGCGATCGCGGACGCAGGACTCACTCCACAGGACGCCGCTCTCGCCACAGAACTCGCCTACGGCACACTGCGACGCCGCGGAACGTATGACGCGATCATCGCCGCGGCCGCCGACAGGCCTGTCGAGGAGATCGACGCCGGTGTGCTCGACGCGCTGAGACTCGCGACCCATCAGCTGCTCGCGACCCGCGTCGCGTCGCACGCGGCCGTCAACGAGTCGGTGAACATCGTCGCCGCCACCCAGGGCCGCGGTGCATCCAGCTTCGCGAACGCCGTGCTGAGGCGAATCTCCCGCGAGACGCCGGGGGAGTGGGAGCAGCGCATCGAGTCCTCCGCGCGGTCGGACGACGAGCGGCTGGCGCTGCGCTCCGCTCACCCCGTCTGGGTCATCCGTGCCCTGCGTCGCGCGTTGGCCGCTGAAGGTCGCGTCGAGGAGCTCGACGACCTCCTCGACGCCGACAACGCCTCGCCGGAGGTCACTCTCGTCGCTCTGCCCGGCCTCGCCGAGCCCGGGGAGCCACGTCGACCGTATGCGCCGACGGCCTACGGATCTCCGGGCGGCGACCCGCACCACGTGATCGCCTCCTCGGGCGGCACGGTGCGTGTGCAGGATGAAGGGTCGCAGCTCGTCGCACTGGCTCTCGCCGAAGCTGCGCCGATCCGTTCCGGCGAACGCTGGCTCGACCTGTGCGCAGGCCCCGGCGGCAAGACGGCGCTGCTCGCGGCGGTCGCGCGACAGCACGATGTGTCGCTGGAGGCGAACGAGGTGGTGCCCACCCGTGCGCGACTCGTCCGCAACGCCCTGCGCGCCGTGCCCGCCGATGTCGTGGTTCATGAAGAGGACGGCCGCACGTTCGGCACCTCCCACGCGGGCCAGTTCGATCGCATCCTCGTCGATGCGCCGTGCACGGGACTCGGGGCTCTGCGGCGGCGGCCCGAGGCGAGATGGCGCAAGACCCCCGGTGATGTCGCCGAGCTGGTGCCGCTGCAGGTCGAACTGCTCTCGGCGGCCCTCGACGCGCTGGCGCCCGGCGGCATCGTCGCGTACGCGACCTGCTCGCCGCATCTCGCCGAGACGACGGGCGTCGTCCAGGAGGTGCTCCGTGGCCGCACCGACATCACGGAGCTCGATGCGCGTGCGGTCCTCGAGGGTGTCGTGACCTCACCGATCGATCTCGGCAGCGACGGCACCGGGCGGGTCCAGCTGTGGCCACACCGGCACGGGACCGATGCGATGTTCCTCGCGCTCCTCCGACGAGCCGACACCGATCAGCGCGACGCCAGCGCCGAGCAAGGAGACTAGAGAGTGGACCTGCCCCGCGCACCGCGCATCAACCCCAGCATCCTGGCCGCCGACTTCGTGAACATGCAGCGTGATCTCGCCAAGATCGCCACTGCCGACTTCGCGCATGTCGACGTCATGGACAACCACTTCGTCCCGAACCTCACGTTCGGGCCGCAGATGGTCGAGCGGATCCAGGCGACCAGCCCGATCCCGCTCGACGTGCATCTGATGATCACCGACCCCGAGCGGTGGGCTCCCGCGTATGCGGAGCTCGGTGCCGCGAGCGTCACGTTCCACCTCGAGGCCGCCGCCGATCCGATCTCGCTGGCCCGCACTCTGCGCAGCATCGGGGCGAGGGCCGGAGTGGCGATCAAGCCGGACACACCCGCGGACGGTCTCTACAGCGTGCTCGAGGAGTTCGACCAGATCCTCGTGATGACCGTCGAACCAGGGTTCGGCGGGCAGGGATTCATGCCCGAGACGATGCCGAAGCTGCGCGCTCTCGCCGACGAGGCGAAGCGGCGAGGGTCGAACGTCTGGCTGCAGGTCGACGGCGGGATCTCCGATGCGACGATCGAGGCGGCGGCCGCCGCCGGCGCAGACACCTTCGTCGCAGGATCCGCGGTCTACGGCGCCGACGACGTCGAGGCGGCCGTCACCCGGCTCAGAGACCGCGCCAGAGCCGCTAGCCTGGAATCGTGAAGACTTTCGACGAGCTGTTCGCCGAGCTCAGCGTCAAGGCCGAGACCCGCCCCGAGGGATCAGGCACGGTTGCAGAGCTCGACGGCGGCGTGCACACGATCGGCAAGAAGATCGTCGAGGAGGCTGCCGAGGTCTGGATGGCGTCCGAGTACGAGTCCGACGAGGCCGCTGCAGAGGAGATCTCGCAGCTGCTGTACCACGTGCAGGTGATGATGCTCGCGAAGGGCCTGAGCCTGCAGGACGTCTACCGACATCTGTGAAGCGCTCCGCCCCACTCGCTTCGATCTGAAGGCATCCCATGCTGCGCATTGCTGTTCCCAACAAGGGCTCTCTCTCCGAGACGGCCGCCGACATGCTCGCGGAGGCCGGCTACGCCGGTCGCCGTGACCCCAAGACGCTCCACGTCGTCGACAGCGACAACGACGTCGAGTTCTTCTACCTCCGTCCGAAGGACATCGCGACGTACGTCGGCTCCGGCGCCATCGATGTCGGCATCACGGGTCGCGACCTGCTTCTCGACGCCCGCATGCCCGGCGCGCGCGAGATCGAGGCGCTCGGCTTCGCCGGCTCGACCTTCCGCTTCGCCGCGCCCTCGGGGCGCTACACCGAGGTGTCCGAGCTCGACGGTCTGCGCATCGCGACGTCGTATCCCGGTCTCGTCGACGCGTTCCTCGATGAGCGCGGAATCGCGGTCGACCTCGTGCCGCTCGACGGTGCGGTGGAGTCCGCCGTGCGCCTCGGTGTGGCCGACGCCGTGGCTGACGTCGTCGAGACGGGCACGACACTGCGTCAAGCGGGGCTCGACGTCTTCGGTCCTGTGATCCTGCAGTCCGAGGCCGTGCTGATCGCCGGTCCGCAGGATGCCGAGGGATCCGAGACGCTTCTCCGCCGTCTCCGCGGCGTCATGGTGGCCCGCCGGTTCGTGATGATCGATTACGACCTGCCGCTCGCTCTGCTCGACGACGCCGTGAAGATCGCCGGCGGCATCGAGTCTCCCACCGTCTCGCCCCTGCGCGACCCCGAGTGGGTCGCGGTGCGGGTCATGGTGGCCCGCGCGCGGGTCAACCCCGTGATGGATGCGCTCTACGCTCTCGGTGCCCGAGCGATCCTCGTCACGGCGATCCACAACGCGAGGCTCTGATGGCGCTCGCGAGTCGCGTCATCCCCTGCCTCGACGTCGCCGCCGGCCGCGTCGTCAAGGGAGTCAACTTCGAGAACCTGCGCGACATGGGCGACCCGGTCGAGCTTGCCCGCCACTACGCGGCGCAGGGCGCCGATGAGATCACCTTCCTCGACGTGACCGCGACGGTCGATGCACGCGCGACGACCTACGACGTCGTCCAGCGCACCGCCGAGCAGGTGTTCGTGCCGCTGACGGTCGGCGGGGGAGTCCGCAGCGTCGACGACGTGTCACGCCTGCTGTCCGTCGGAGCCGACAAGGTCGGGGTGAACTCCGCTGCGATCGCGCGCCCCGAGCTGATCGGCGAGATCGCCGACCGCTTCGGGGCGCAAGTGCTCGTGCTGTCGCTCGATGTCAAGCGGGCCGACACGACCGCATCCGGCTTCGTGGTCACCACCCACGGCGGACGCACGCAGACCACCCTCGACGCACTCGACTGGGCGCGAGAGGCCGCCGAACGCGGCGCGGGCGAGCTGCTCGTCAACTCGATCGACGCCGACGGCACGCGAGACGGCTTCGATCTCGAGCTGGTGAAGCTGATGCGCGAGGCAGCCTCGGTGCCCGTGATCGCGTCGGGCGGAGCAGGCAAGGCCGCAGACTTCGCTCCGGCGATCAAGGCCGGGGCGGATGCGGTTCTGGCAGCCAGCGTGTTCCACACCGGCGCGCTCACGGTCGGCGACGTGAAGGATGCACTGCGTGCGGAAGGAGTGCTCGTCCGATGAGCGACGTCGAAGAGCGCATCGCGCAGGTCGCCTTCAATGACGACGGTCTCGCACCGGTGATCGTGCAGCAGTGGGACACTGCAGAGGTCCTGATGCTCGCCTGGGTGGATGCCGAGGCGCTGCGACGTACCCTCACCACCGGACGTGCGGTCTACTGGTCTCGATCCCGCCGGGAGTACTGGCGCAAGGGCGACACCTCGGGCAACATCCAGGTGGTGCACGAGGCGCGGCTCGACTGCGACGGCGATGCGATCCTGCTGCGTGTCGACCAGACGGGACCGGCCTGTCACACGGGCACGCGTACCTGCTTCGACACGACCGACCTGCAGGCCGTCGAGGGGGCTCCGCAGAATGACGCTCGCACGCAGAGGCCGGTCGATCGCCGTCTCGGGGTTCCTCCTCTCCGGTGCGATCGGCATCATCTCGTCGACGCAGACCTGGCTGACCGTCGCGCGCACCGATGCGGGAGAGGCGATCCTCGTGCCAGGGGCGTCCGCGCTGCCCTTGCTCGCGCCTCTCAGCCTCGCCGTGCTGGCGCTCGGCATCGCGCTCTCGATCGTCGGTCCCGTGCTCCGGCTGATCTTCGGCGTGCTCGCCACCGCTGCCGCGCTCTTCCTCGGGTGGACGACGCTCCAGTTGGTGCTGACCGAGCCGCTGAGCGCCGTCGGCCCCACCGTCACCGAGACGACCGGTCTCGCCGGGAGCTCGGCGATCACGGACGTGGTCGCCGGCATCGAGCTCTCCGCCTGGCCCGTCATGACGCTCATCGGCTGGGTCATCCTGCTCGCGGCATCCCTCGTCGTGCTCGTCACGTGGCGCCGCTGGAAGCGCGGCGGCCGCCGCTACCGCACCGATGCCGCACATGTGGACGCGACCGCCGGCCCCGTGGACGCGATCGATTCGTGGGACGACCTGTCTCGCGGAACCGACCCGACGCGATGACCCCGATAGACTTGACCCGAACCAGCACGTCGTCCCCCGGAGGAGACCATGACCAACCCGATCGCTGACCCCGGCCACGGACACTCGCCTGCCGCATGGACGGGCGTCATCATCATGCTCGCCGGCTTCACGATCGGCACGCTGGCGTTCTGCCTCGCCGAGTTCAGCCCCGTCTGGGTCGCCCTGATCTGGGTCGGCGCGGCCATCATCCCGATCGGCGCGCTCGTGGGCTGGCTGCTCGCGAGGGCCGGCTACGGCGTGAAGGGCCCCAAGTACTCGCCGAAGGCGCACTAATGGTGCTCGCCGACCTCACGGCCGGCGCAGTCGCAGACGCTGAGCGTCGCGCTCTCACCAGGCCACTGGCCGAGGTGGAACGCGATGCTCTCGCACGCCCCGCCGCCAAGGACGCCCTGGCGTTCCTCGCTCCCGCCGAGCGCGTGAAGATCATCGCCGAGGTGAAGCGCGCGAGCCCGTCGCGTGGCGCCCTGGCCGAGATCCCGGATCCCGCTCTCCAGGCGTCGCTGTACGAGACGGGCGGCGCGTCGGCGATCAGCGTCCTGACCGAGGAACGCCGGTTCGGCGGCAGCCTCGCCGATCTCGAAGCTGTCACCGCGCGCGTGTCCCTTCCCGTGCTGCGCAAGGACTTCATCGCGAATCGATATCAGGTCCTCGAAGCACGAGCCGCCGGTGCCGATCTCGTGCTGCTGATCGTCGCGGGGCTCGAGCCGCATGTGCTCCGTGAGCTCTTCGGCTTCATCACCGAGCTCGGCATGACGCCGCTCGTCGAGACGCACTCGGCCGACGAGCTCGAGGTCGCGATCGATCTCGGGGCATCGCTGATCGGCGTCAATGCGCGCGACCTGAAGACCCTCGAGCTCGACCGCGATCTCTTCGGCCGTCTCGTCGACCGGATCCCTGAGACCGCGGTCAAGATCGCGGAATCCGCGGTCCTCACACCTGAAGACGTCAGGCACTACCGCTCAGCGGGCGCTGACGTCGTCCTGATCGGGGAGGCGCTCGTCACGGGCGACCCGGTCGCCACACTCAAGAGCTTCCTGGAGGCGTGATGAGCCTGCGAGACCAGCACGGTCCACTGTTCGGCGACTACGGCGGACGCTACATGCCCGAGTCGCTGATCGCCGCGATCGACGAGCTCTCGGCGGCATACGCCGACGCGATCGTCGATCCGGTCTTCCGCGAGGAGCTGGCTTCTCTGCTCAGCTCCTACGCCGGGCGCCCGTCGCCGCTCACCGAGGTCGCCCGGTTCGCCGAGCACGCCGGCGGAGCGCGAGTGTTCCTCAAGCGCGAGGACCTCAACCACACCGGCTCGCACAAGATCAACAACGTGCTGGGACAGGCGCTGCTGACGAAGCGCCTCGGCAAGACCCGCGTGATCGCCGAGACGGGGGCAGGCCAGCACGGCGTCGCCACGGCTACCGCTGCCGCTCTCTTCGGCCTCGACTGCACCATCTACATGGGCGAGGTCGACACCGAGCGCCAGGCGCTCAACGTCGCGCGGATGCGACTGCTCGGCGCCGAGGTGATCGCGGTCACCTCCGGATCGCGCACGCTGAAGGACGCGATCAACGACGCATACCGCGACTGGGTGGCGAGCGTCGAGACGACCAACTACATCTTCGGCACCGCGGCGGGGCCGCACCCGTTCCCCGCGATGGTTCGGGACTTCCAGAAGATCATCGGCGAAGAGGCTCGCCAGCAGCTGCTCGACGAGGTCGGCCGACTGCCTGACGCGGTCATCGCGTGCGTCGGAGGCGGCTCGAACGCGATCGGAATGTTCGATGCGTTCCTCGACGACGCCGGCGTGAAGCTCTATGGAGTCGAGGCGGCCGGCGACGGCGTCGACACACCTCGCCACGCGGCCTCCATCGAGCGCGGGCGTCCCGGTATCCTGCACGGCGCGAAGACCTACGTCCTCCAGGACGAAGACGGCCAGACGGTCGAGTCGCACTCGATCTCCGCAGGTCTCGACTACCCGGGCGTGGGGCCGGAGCACTCCTGGCTCGCCGACATCGGTCGAGCCGAGTACATCCCGGCGACCGATGATGAGGCGATGCAGGCGCTGCGCCTGCTGAGCCGCACCGAAGGCATCATCCCCGCCATCGAGTCCGCCCACGCCCTCGCGGGCGCCCTGCGCCTCGGACGCGAGATGGGTCCGGACGCCGTGCTCGCGATCTGCCTCTCGGGTCGCGGCGACAAGGACATGGACACCGCGGCCCGCTACTTCGACCTCTACGACGCCGAGGCGCTCGCGCACGATGTCGCCGACGAGAGCGACGCCGAAGCAGCCGCGTCGAAGGGGGAGCCGGAGCTGTGAGCCGCGTGGAACAGGCGATCGCCGCCGCCCATGACGCGGGCCGCAGCGCCTTCGTCGGATACCTCCCCGTCGGCTACCCCGACCTCGAGACGAGCATCCGCGCCGCCATCGCCCTCGCCGAGAACGGCGTCGACATCATCGAGCTCGGACCGCCCTACAGCGACCCGGTGATGGACGGCGCCGTGATCCAGGAGGCGACCACCGCGGCTCTCGCGAACGGCTTCAAGATGAAGGACCTCTTCACGGCCGTGCGCGCGATCACCGACGCCACCGACGTGCCCGTCCTGGTCATGACGTACTGGAACCCGGTGTTCCAGTACGGCGTCGACCGCTATGCGGACGACCTGCTGGCCGCGGGGGAGCGGGCCTGATCACGCCCGACATCACCCCTGACGTGGCAGGGGAGTGGATCGCAGCGAGCGAGCGCACGGGCCTCGACCGCGTCTTCCTCGCCGCGCCCACCTCGACCGACGAGCGCCTCGACCTCGTCGTGAAGTCGTCCACCGGCTTCGTCTACACCGTCTCGACCATGGGCATCACCGGTGAGCGCACCGAGCTCGACCGCGCTGCGCGCACCCTGGTCGGACGCCTGCGCGAGCACGGCGACATCCGCGCCTGCGTCGGGATCGGTATCTCGACCGCCGAGCAGATCGCCGGAGTCTCCGAATACGCGGACGGCGCCATCGTCGGCACCGCACTCGTCCGCGCCCTCCGCGACGGCGGCATCCCCGCCCTCGCAGAGGTCACCCGAAACCTGGCGGTCGGCACGTCGTCGGCACGCCCCGTACACGAGAACTAGAATCGCACTCATGTCCCTCGCGCTCCACAGCACCTTCAGCGGCGTGCTCGCCAGCATCCCGAGCCCCACGGTCTCCTACATCGACCTCGGCCCGCTCCGGATCCACTTCTACGCGCTCTGCATCATCGCCGGCATCATCGCGGCGGTACTGCTCACCAACCACCGCCTCACCAAGCGCGGTGCAGAGCCGTGGGTCGTGATCGACATCTCGATCCTCGCCGTTCCGCTGGCCATCATCGGCGCGCGCATCTTCCACGTCCTGACCCACCCGAACTTCTACTTCGGCGAGGGCAGGAACACCTGGAATCCCTTCGAACCCGGATCCGTCTGGGCCATCTGGGAGGGCGGTATCGCCATCTTCGGCGCCCTCATCGGCGGCGCAGTGGGCGCGTACCTCGGATGCCGCTGGACCGGCATCCGCTTCTGGACCTTCGCCGACGCACTGGCACCCGGGCTCCTGCTCGCACAGGCCATGGGCCGTTTCGGCAACTGGTTCAACAACGAGCTCTACGGTCTGCCCACCGACCTGCCGTGGGGCCTCGAGATCCCCTCCGACAACTCCGCGTTCCCTCCCGGCCTTCCCGAGGGCACGCTCTTCCACCCCACGTTCCTGTACGAGGTGATCTGGAACGGTCTCGGCGTGATCGTGCTGCTCTGGCTGAGCCGCAAGGCGACCGCGTTCCAGTGGGGAAAGCTCTTCGCCATCTACCTCATCTGGTACAGCGCCGGACGTGTGGTCTGGGAGTCGATCCGCATCGATCCGAGCGAGATCATCCTGGGTCTCCGCAGCAACGTGTGGGCCGCCATCATCGGCATCATCGTGGGCATCGTGATCCTCATCGTCCAGTCTCGCCGTCACCCCGGTCTCGAGCCGTCGCCCTACAAGCCCGGCCGCGGCCGGAAGGACCTCGACGCTGATGTAGAATCGCAGAACAATCCCTCCGATTTCGTGGACGTGAGTGAGCCTCCGTCCGAAGAAGTCGCCGCAGGAGCCAGCGCCACAAGCACCGCTCCCACGGACTCGGAAGGCGCTCGATAGCCCACCGGTCCGTGCGGACCCCATCGCATCCACCCGGCCAATGACGCCCCCGGGTCATCCGAAGATCTGAGGACGGTACTGGTGTATTTTCAGCCTCCCTACGGCGCTTCCGGCGCTTACCCCCCGAAGCAGGGCATGTACAACCCGGCGTTCGAGAAGGACGCCTGCGGCCTCGCCATGGTCGCGACCCTCCGCGGCGAGGCGGGCCACGACATCATCGCGCTCGCGCTCGAAGCGCTGCGCAACCTGGAGCACCGCGGGGCGATCGGCTCGGATGCCGGCACCGGAGACGGCGCGGGCATCCTGACGCAGATGCCGGACGCGTTCCTGCGCGCCGTCACCGACTTCGAACTGCCCCCGGTCGGCGAGTACGCCGCGGGCCTGGCATTCCTGCCGCGCGATTCCAGCGAGCGCCGCCAGCAGAAGGCCGGCATCGAGAAGATAGCCCGCTCGGAGGGACTCCGCGTCCTCGGCTGGCGCGAGGTTCCGACGGTCAACGACAACCTCGGAAAGCTCGCCGACGAGGCGCGTCCCGCCTTCGAGCAGCTCTTCGTGCGCGCCGGGGGAGCGACGCACTCTGACGCCCCGCTCACCGGCATCGCCCTCGACCGCGTCGCATACCGACTGCGCAAGCGCGCCGGTCACGAGCTCGGCGCCTACTTCGTGACGCTGTCGGCCCGCACTCTCGGCTACAAGGGCATGGTCACGACGCTGCAGCTCGAGCCGTTCTACCCCGACCTGCAGGACGAGCGCTTCATGTCAGAGCTCGCGGTCGTGCACTCCCGCTACTCCACGAACACGTTCCCCTCCTGGCCGCTCGCTCAACCGCTGCGCATGCTCGCGCACAACGGCGAGATCAACACGGTCGGCGGCAACCGCAACTGGATGCGGGCTCGCCAGTCGCAGCTCGAATCCGAGCTGCTGGGCGATGTCGCGCCGCTGCTGCCGATCTGCACCGACGGTGCCAGCGACTCCGCGTCGTTCGACGAGGTGCTCGAGTTGCTCACCCTCACCGGCCGCAGCCTGCCGCACGCCATCATGATGATGGTCCCCGAGGCGTACGAGAAGCAGTCCGACATCTCTCCGGAGCTTCGTTCGTTCTACGAGTACCACTCGAACCAGATGGAGCCCTGGGACGGCCCGGCGGCGCTCATCTTCACCGACGGCACCGTCGTCGGCGCGACCCTCGACCGCAACGGGCTCCGCCCCGGGCGCTGGACCGAGACGACCGACGGCCTCATCGTCATCGGCTCGGAGACCGGTGTGCTCACCTTCGAACCCGAGCGGATCAAGCGTCGCGGACGCCTGCAGCCCGGCAAGATGTTCCTCGTCGACACGTCGCAGCGACGCATCATCGAAGACGAGGAGATCAAGCACGATCTCGCGACCATGCACCCGTGGCAGGAATGGCTGGATGCCGGTTCCGTGCGGCTCGCGGACCTTCCCGAGCGGGAGCACATCGTGCACCCGCCCGCATCGATCACCCGCCGTCAGCGCACCTTCGGCTACACCGAGGAGGAGGTGCGCATCCTGCTGACCCCGATGGGCCAGAACGGTGTCGAGCCTCTCGGCGCGATGGGATCCGACACTCCGATCGCGGTGCTCAGCGAGCGTCCCCGCCTGCTCTTCGACTACTTCACTCAGCAGTTCGCGCAGGTGACCAACCCGCCGCTCGACTCGATCCGCGAAGAGGTCGTCACGAGTCTGAAGCTCGGTCTCGGCCCCGAGAGCAATCTGCTCACCTGGGGTCCCGACCACACCCGCACGGTGTCGCTCGACTTCCCGGTCATCGACAACGACGAGCTCGCGAAGATCCGTCACATCGACAAGGCTCTTCCCGATCGCTCCAGCGTGACGATCAGGGGCCTGTACCACTTCGACGCCGGCTCGAACACGCTCGAGAAGCGTCTGACCGAGATGTGCGACGAGGTCGATGAGGCCATCGAGAGCGGTGCCGAGTTCATCATCCTGTCGGATCGCGACTCGAACAAGGATCTGACCCCGATCCCTTCGCTTCTCATGGTCTCGGCCATCCATCACCACCTGATCCGTCGTGAGAACCGCATGAAGGTCGGTCTGATCGTGGAGGCGGGTGACGTCCGCGAGGTGCATCACGTCGCGACGCTGATCGGATACGGCGCGTCGGCGGTGAACCCGTACCTCGCGATGGAGACCGTGGAGCACCTGGTGCGCACCGGCTACATCACCGGCATCAGCCCCGAGAAGGCCGTCCGCAACCTGATCTACGCGCTCGGCAAGGGCGTTCTGAAGATCATGTCGAAGATGGGCATCTCGACCGTCTCGTCGTACGCCGGCGCACAGGTCTTCGAGGCCGTCGGTCTGAGCGAGGAGTTCATCGACAAGTACTTCACCCGCACCGAGTCGAAGCTCGGCGGCATCGGGATCCAAGAGATCTTCATCGAGAATCAGGCTCGTCACGATTACGCCTACCCGGAGGATGAGGCTGCTCGCGCTCACGAGCGCCTCTGGACCGGTGGCGAGTACCAGTGGCGTCGCGACGGTTCCCCGCACCTCTTCAACCCGGAGACGGTGTTCAAGCTGCAGCACGCGACACGCGAGCGCCGCTACGACATCTTCCGCGAGTACACCAGGATGGTCGACGATCAGGCGGCGGAGCTCAAGACTCTGCGCGGTCTGTTCTCGCTGCGGACCGGTACGCGCAAGCCGGTGCCGCTCGACGAGGTCGAGCCGGTCTCGGCGATCGTCAAGCGGTTCTCGACCGGCGCGATGAGCTACGGATCGATCTCGAAAGAGGCACACGAGACTCTCGCGATCGCCATGAACAGGCTCGGCGGCAAGTCCAACACGGGTGAGGGCGGGGAGGATGCCGACCGTCTGCTCGATCCCGAGCGCCGCAGCGCGATCAAGCAGGTCGCCTCGGGACGCTTCGGTGTCACCAGCCTGTACCTCACCGAGGCCGACGACATCCAGATCAAGCTCGCCCAGGGTGCGAAGCCCGGCGAGGGCGGTCAGCTGCCTCCGCAGAAGGTGTATCCGTGGGTCGCGCGCACGCGCGGCGGAACACCCGGTGTGGGACTCATCTCGCCCCCGCCGCACCACGACATCTATTCGATCGAAGACCTGAAGCAGCTCATCTTCGACCTGAAGCGGGCCAACCCCGAGGCGCGGATCCACACGAAGCTCGTCAGCCAGTCGGGCATCGGCGCGGTCTCGGCGGGTGTCGCGAAGGCTCTGAGCGACGTCATCCTGGTCTCAGGTCACGACGGCGGCACGGGCGCGAGCCCGATGAACTCGCTCAAGCACGCGGGAACGCCGTGGGAGCTCGGGCTCGCCGAGACCCAGCAGACGCTGATGCTCAACGGCATGCGCGATCGCGTGGTCGTGCAGGTCGACGGCCAGCTCAAGACGGGACGCGATGTCATCATCGGCGCTCTGCTGGGCGCGGAGGAGTTCGGGTTCGCGACGGCTCCGCTCGTCGTCAGCGGCTGCATCATGATGCGCGTCTGCCACCTCGACACCTGCCCGGTGGGCGTTGCGACGCAGAACCCCGTGCTCCGCGAGCGCTTCACCGGCAAGCCGGAGTTCGTCGTGAACTTCATGGAGTTCATCGCCGAAGAGGTGCGCGAGATCCTGGCCGAGCTCGGCTACCGCTCGATCGATGAGATCGTCGGCCGCACCGAGCTGATCGAGGCGAACGCCGCACTCCAGCACTGGAAGGCGGAGGGCCTCGACCTGAGCCCCGTGCTCGAGGGACCGGCATTCCCGGCGAGCGAGCCGCGTCGCAGCCGCCGCACGCAGGATCACGAGCTCGAGAAGCACTTCGACGTGCAGCTCATCGACATCGCCAAGCCGGCGCTCCTCAACGGCGAACCGGTGGTGGTCGAGCTGCCGATCGCGAACACCGAACGCGCCGTCGGGACGATGCTGGGTCACCAGGTCACCTCCCGACACGGCGCCGCGGGGCTTCCCAGCGGCACCATCGACGTCACGCTGCACGGCACCGCCGGTCAGTCGCTCGGCGCTTTCCTGCCTTCTGGAATCGTGCTTCGACTCGAGGGCGACGCGAACGACTACGTCGGCAAGGGGCTCTCGGGCGGCGACATCTCGATCCGTCCCGCTCGCGGGGCTGCCATCGCTCCGCACGAGAACGTGATCGCCGGCAACGTGATCGGCTACGGCGCGACGTCCGGGACCATGTATCTCTCCGGGGTGGTCGGCGAGCGATTCCTCGTGCGCAACTCCGGCGCGACAGCCGTCGTCGAGGGAGTGGGCGACCACGCGCTCGAGTACATGACGGGCGGCGTCGCGGTGATCCTCGGCTCGACGGGTCGCAACCTCGGCGCCGGCATGTCCGGGGAGTGGCCTACATCCACTCGCTCGACAGCGGCAAGATCAACGCCCAGTCGCTCGGCAGCGGCGAGCTCCGGCTCGAACCGCTCGACCGAGCCGACCTCGAAGTGCTGCGGAGCCTGATCGTGGCACACGTGGAGCGCACGGCCTCGCCGCTCGGCTCCGACATCCTGGCACGGTTCGATGAGACCGCAGGCCAGTTCACGAAGGTGCTTCCTCGCGACTACGCGGCAGTCCGCAGCATGCGCGAAGAAGCAGTCGCCGAGGGCATCGACCCCGACGGCGACATCGTCTGGAACCGCATCCTGGAGGTGACCGGTGGCTGATCCCAAAGGTTTTCTGAAGGTCACAGAACGTGAGCTTCCCCCGCGTCGCCCTGTGCCGGTGCGCATCATGGACTGGAAAGAGGTCTACGAGCCCGGCGACCAGGCCGTCCTGAAGCGGCAGGCAGGTCGCTGCATGGACTGCGGCGTGCCGTTCTGTCATCAGGGCTGCCCGCTGGGCAACCTGATCCCCGAGTGGAACGACCTGACCTGGCGCGGCGAGGGCCGTGCGGCGATCGATCGCCTGCACGCGACCAACAACTTCCCGGAGTTCACCGGTCGCCTGTGCCCGGCACCGTGCGAGAGCTCCTGCGTGCTCGGCATCAACCAGCCTCCTGTCACGATCAAGCAGATCGAGGTCTCGATCATCGACGAGGCGTTCGCCAAGGGCTGGGTCGAACCGCAGCCACCGGCCCGCCTGACGGGCAAGACCGTCGCGGTCGTCGGGTCCGGCCCTGCCGGTCTCGCCGCTGCTCAGCAGCTCACGCGCGCCGGTCACACGGTCGCGGTGTTCGAGCGCGACGACCGCATCGGCGGCCTGCTGCGATACGGGATCCCCGACTTCAAGATGGAGAAGGGGCAGCTCGAGTCGCGCCTTCGCCAGATGCAGGAAGAGGGAACACGCTTCCGCGCCGGAGTAGAGATCGGCAAGGACATCTCATGGGCCGACCTGCGCGCCCGCTACGACGCCATCGTGATCGCCACCGGATCCACGGTTCCGCGCGACCTGTCGATCCCCGGTCGCGACCTCGACGGAGTGCACTTCGCGATGGAGTACCTGGTCGAGTCGAACCACGCGGTCGCCGGTGACAAGGTGCCGGAGCAGATCACCGCCGAGGGCAAGCACGTCATCGTGATCGGTGGCGGTGACACCGGTGCGGACTGCATCGGCACCGCACACCGTCAGGGCGCGATCAGCGTCACGAACCTCGCGATCGGCAAGCAGCCAGGCACCGAGCGACCGGGCCACCAGCCCTGGCCGATGATGCCGACGCTGTTCGAGATCTCCTCGGCACATGAAGAGGGCGGCGAGCGGGTCTTCCTCGCCTCGACCGTCGAATTCCTCTCGAACGATGTGGGCGAGGTGCGCGCGCTCCGCGTCGCCGAGACCGAGTTCATCGACGGCCGCCGGGTTCCCAAGAGCGGGACGGAGCGCGAGATCCCCGCAGATCTCGTACTGATCGCGATGGGCTTCACCGGTCCGGAGCAGGACGGCTACTCCGAGGACACCCTCCCGCAGGTGACCGACCGCGGTTCCTTCCGACGTGATGACAGCTACGAGTCCACGGTTCCCGGCGTCTTCGTCGCCGGCGATGCCGGTCGCGGACAGTCGCTGATCGTCTGGGCGATCGCCGAGGGCCGCGCGGCTGCGGCGAACGTCGACCGATTCCTCATGGGGACCACCGTGCTGCCCGAGCCGGTGCGACCACATGAAGTCGCTATCGGTCTCCAGCCCGCGTAGGCTGAGCGGCGGCACCGTCGCCTGATTTCCATCCCCCACTACCCTGGAGCAATCTTTGAGACGCGCGAAAATCGTCGCCACCCTGGGCCCCGCCACCTCCACGTACGAGACCGTGCGTGCACTCATCGACGCCGGAGTGGACGTCGCCCGTCTGAACCTCAGCCACGGTGACTACTCCGTGCACGAGAACAACTACGCCAACGTCCGTCGCGCTGCCGACGATGCGGGCCGCGCCGTCGCCATCCTCGTCGACCTTCAGGGGCCGAAGATCCGTCTCGGCAAGTTCGAGAACGGTCCCTACGAGCTCGCCGAAGGCGACATCTTCAAGATCACGACCGAAGACATCATCGGCAACAAGGAGATCTCGGGCACGACGTTCAAGGGCCTGCCCAACGACGTCAAGCCGGGCGACTTCCTGCTTATCGACGACGGCAAGGTCCGCGTCGAGGTCGTCGAGACCGACGGAGTCACCGTCACGACGCGCGTGATCGTCGCGGGCGCCGTCTCGAACAACAAGGGCATCAACCTGCCCGGCGTCGCCGTCAACGTCCCCGCGCTCAGCGAGAAGGACGAGGACGACCTCCGTTGGGGCCTGCGCATCGGCGCCGACCTCATCGCCCTGTCGTTCGTCCGCAACGCCGAAGACGTCAGCCGCGTGCACGAGATCATGGCAGAGGAGGGCGTCAAGGTCCCCGTCATCGCCAAGGTCGAGAAGCCGCAGGCCGTCGACGCTCTCGAGGAGATCGTCGACGCGTTCGACGCGATCATGGTCGCCCGTGGCGACCTCGGGGTCGAGCTGCCTCTGGAGGCCGTGCCGATCGTCCAGAAGCGCGCTGTCGAACTGGCACGCCGCAACGCGAAGCCCGTCATCGTCGCCACTCAGATGCTCGAGTCGATGATCAACAGCCCGGTGCCGACGCGCGCCGAGACCTCCGACGTCGCCAACGCCGTGCTCGACGGCGCGGATGCCGTGATGCTCTCGGGCGAGACCAGCGTGGGTGACTACCCGGTCGTCGTCGTCGAGACGATGGCTCGCATCATCGAGTCCACCGAAGAGCACGGACTCGAGCGCATCGCCCCGCTGACGAACAAGCCGCGCACGCAGGGTGGTGCGATCACTCTCGCCGCTCTCGAAGTGGCCGAGTTCGTCGACGCGAAGTTCCTCTGCGTGTTCACCCAGTCCGGTGACTCGGCGCGTCGTCTCTCGCGTCTGCGCTCGCGTATCCCGATGATCGCGTTTACACCCGAGCCGAGCATCCGCCGTCGCATGGCGCTCACCTGGGGCATCCGCTCGAAGCTCGTCGACATGGTCCAGCACACGGACCTGATGTATCTGCAGGTCGACGACTATCTGCTCAGCAGCGGCCTCGCCGTCGAGGGTGACAAGGTCGTCGTGATCTCCGGTTCCCCTCCCGGAATCGTCGGCTCGACCAACGACATCCGCGTGCACAAGGTCGGAGACGCCGTGAACGGCGCGGCTCCGATCTACAAGGAAGCCACGGTCTGATCCAGGCAAGAGGCGAAGGGGCGGAGCCACGGTTCCGCCCCTTCGTCGTATCCTTCTCCGCGGAGGCCTGGCGGTTGGTATCGTCTGGCGTGACGGATGCGGCGCGGCCACCAGGGGAGGGGACATCATCGATCTCGTGAGACGGGCCCGCTGGTGGATCGCGGACTACGCCTATGCCGCCTACTGGCAGGTGCGCTCGGCCTTCGACCGCCGCGATCCGTCTTCGTTCGCCGGGGGTCATGCCGCTCCGATCGTCATCCTTCCCGGGGTCTACGAGACATGGCGTTTCATGCAACCGCTGATCACGGCCCTGCATGATCGCGGTCATCCGATATACGTGGTCGATGCCCTGAGACGCAATCAGCGTCCCGTGCGGGATGCAGCGCGGGTCGTGACGGCCTTCCTCGAGCGCGCGGACCTGTCCGACGTGCTGCTCGTCGCGCACAGCAAGGGTGGACTCGCGGGGAAGCTCGCGATGGCCGGCCCGGCGGGGACTCGAGTACGCGGCATGTTGGCGGTCGCGACTCCCTTCGGCGGTTCCCGGTACGCACGGATACTCCCTGTCCCGTCCCTGTGGGCCTTCGCCCCCTCGCATCCCTCGATCGTGGAGCTCGCTCGGCATCAGGACGTGAACGAACGGATCGTATCGGTGTACGCCACCTTCGATCCGCATATCCCCGAGGGCAGCGAACTGCCGGGTGCGCGCCGGAACGTCCGGCTCGACACAGGCGGGCACTTCCGGATCCTCGCGGATCCCCGCGTCCTCGGCGAGGTCGCGTCTCTCTCCGAACCCTGAGCCGGTCGGCCTCGGCGCCCGCGAGCGACGTCTCGTGACCGGTCGGCGCCGCCTCGACATGACGGATTCTCAGCGCATGACGGATACTCTGGTGCTGGCGCACGCCGTGACAGACCACGCGGGCGCCGTGCCCATGGATGAAGCGACCATCGAACCCGCCACGGACGCGCGCCTCGACAGCGCCCGGCCGCCGTGCGGCGTGCCCGGTGCGGGTCGTTCGGTGGCCCCGGTCGACCCTGCTGCGGTGATGGCTGATCCGATGACGTCGGCGAAGCCCGGCAGCATCGGAGTCCGCTACCGCCTCAAGCGTCGATTCCGAACGTGCGACGCGATCGCGTGCGTGCCGGTGCCGCTCGCGCAGACTCGCATCGCCGAGACGATCGCGGCGGACGACGGAGCCCGCATCTACGGTGGCGGCACCTACATGCCCGTGCTGCGTGACGGAGCCCCGGTTGACGCCTCCGACGAGAACCTCGACGCGATCATCCGTGCGGCGGTGCCGACAGGGGTCGTGCTCGCAGAGCATCCTGCCGTCGCGGAGCGCGAACTGCACGCGGCCATGCGGCCCGTACTGGATCGCTACCTTCTCATCGACGATGAGATCTGGTCACTCGTCTGAGGGCTGTTCTCTGATGTGCCGGCGGTGGGACTCGAACCCACACGCCCTTTCGGACAAAGCATTTTGAGTGCTCCGCGTCTGCCATTCCGCCACGCCGGCTCGTGTGTCGCGTCTTCGACTTTAGCGCAGCGGATCAGTGTCGATCCTCACGCGCCGCGGCATCGGGGGACCTCAGAGGCGCTCTCCACTAGGATGGATCTGTGACCGAGCAAGAACAGGCAGCCGAGCAGCCCACGTCATCCGCACCCCGACGCGTCGTCGTCGCCGAGGACGAGTCGCTGATCCGTCTCGACATCGTCGAGATCCTCCGCGACAACGGCTTCGATGTCGTCGGCGAGGCCGGCGACGGAGAGACCGCCGTGGCGCTGGCGACCGAGCTGCGCCCCGATCTCGTCATCATGGACGTCAAGATGCCGCAGCTCGATGGCATCAGCGCCGCCGAGAAGCTGCACAAGGGCAACATCGCACCCGTCGTCCTCCTCACGGCATTCAGCCAGAAGGAACTCGTCGAACGGGCCAGCGAGGCCGGCGCCCTGGCCTATGTGGTCAAGCCGTTCACGCCGAACGACCTGCTGCCCGCCATCGAGATCGCTCTCGCTCGCCACGAGCAGATCATCACGCTCGAGGCCGAGGTCGCCGACATGGTCGAGCGCTTCGAGACCCGCAAGCTCGTCGACCGGGCCAAGGGACTGCTCAACGAGAAGATGGGCCTTTCCGAGCCCGAGGCGTTCCGCTGGATCCAGAAGGCATCGATGGACCGCCGTCTGACGATGCAGGACGTGGCGAAGGCGATCATCGAGCAGCTCGCTCCGAAGAAGTAGCCTTTGCTTCCACTCGACGCAGAGCATGTTCTGCGTCCGGTCCGGATCGGCGACGGCGCGGCCCTCGCGAGAGCCTACTCCGTGAATCGCGACCATCTCGCGCCGTGGGAACCGCTCAGGGCTCCGGAGTTCTTCACTCCGGAGTGGCAGGAGTTCCATGCGGAGCAGTGCGTCATCGAAGCGTCGGCCGGTCGGAACATCCGGTTCGTGATCGAGTCGTCCGATGGTGAGATCCGCGGAAGGATCAACCTCAACAACATCGTCCGCGGGGCTTTCTGGAATGCGGACCTGGGCTACTGGGTCGACAGGACGCGTCTGCGGCGGGGACTCGCTTCCCGCGGCGTCCACCGGGTCGCCGAGTACGCCCGCGACGAGGTGCAGCTGCACAGGCTGCAGGCAGCGACCCTCCTGCACAACTCTGGTTCACAGCGTGTGCTCGCCGACAACGGCTTCGAGCGCATCGGCATCGCGCCGCAGTACCTGCGCATCGCGGGGGAGTGGCAGGATCACCTGCTGTTCCAGTTGCTGCTGGTCGAGCCGCTCAGCCTGCCGCGGGAGCGTCCTTGATCATGTTGGTGATCCGGATGGTCGAGCAACGACGCCCCTGATCGTCGGTCACGACGATCTCGTGCACGGTGATGCTGCGGCCGAGATGGACGGGTGTGCAGACGCCCGTCACGACACCCGACGTGGCGGAGCGCGTGTGGGTGGCGTTGATGTCCACCCCGACCGCGAGTCGGCCCGGGCCGGCGTGCAGGTTCGCCGCCATCGAGCCGAGCGACTCGCCGAGAACCACGTAGGCACCGCCGTGCATGAGGCCGACGGGCTGTGTGTTCCCCTCGACCGGGAGCGTCGCGACGCATCGCTCGGTGGTGAACTCGAGGAACTCCATGCCCATCTTCTGAGCGAGAGCACCCATTCCGCGGGCTGTCGCCCAGTCGAGTCCTGCACTGGTAGCAGTGTCGCTCATGGTTCCTCCTCAGCGGGTGTCTGTCGTCCTCGTTAGGCTGACAGGGTGACGGACTCCGCAAAGCCTACCCTCATGGTCGTCGACGGCCATTCGCTCGCCTATCGTGCCTTCTTCGCCCTCCCGGTCGAGAACTTCACGACGAAGGACAATCAGCACACGAACGCCATCTACGGCTTCCTGTCGATGCTGGTGAACCTCATCAAGGCCGAGCAGCCGACGCACATGGCGATCGCGTTCGACACCTCCCGTCATTCGTTCCGCACCGATCAGTACCCCGAATACAAGGCGACGCGGTCGGAGTCCCCGCAGGAGTTCCGGGGTCAGATCCCGCTGCTGCAGGACTGCCTAGCGGCGATGTCGATCCCCGTGCTCACCAAAGAGGGCTTCGAGGCCGACGACATCCTCGCGACGCTCTCGACGCAGGGCGCGGAGCAGGGATACGACGTCCTGGTGGTCTCCGGAGACCGCGACACGATCCAGCTGGTCACCGACGACGTCACGCTGCTGTACCCGTCCGTGCAGGGCGTCTCGCAGCTCAAGCGCTACGACCCGGTGACCGTGCAGGAACGCTACGGAGTGCGGCCCGAGCAGTATCCCGACATCGCGGCTCTCGTGGGCGAGACGAGCGACAATCTCCCCGGCGTGCCCAAGGTGGGGGAGAAGACCGCCGTCAAGTGGCTGACGCAGTTCGGTTCGCTCGACGACCTGCTCGAGCGAGCCGATGAGATCAAGGGGGTCGTGGGTGGCAACCTGCGCGATCACATCGAGGACGTGCGCCGTAACCGTCGGCTCAACCGACTGCTGCGCGACGTCGAGCTTCCCGTCGCTCCCGACGACCTCGCGGTCGCCCCGATCGACGCTCAGGCCGTGCGCGACATCTTCGCCCGCCTCGAGTTCCGCACCCTGCTGCCCCGTGTCTTCGAAGCAGTCGGCGCCGGCGAGGTCGCCGACGATCCGGCCGCGACGGTGGTGCTGCCCGAACCGACTCAGGTCACCGCAGCCGAGTTCGTCAGCTGGGCCGACGCGCAGACGGACGACGTCGCACTGCGTATCGTCGTGCAGGGCGGGGCACCGACGCGTCTCGGCGCCGCGACCGCGAGCGAGCTCCGCGAACTCGACTGGAACGATGACGACATCGAGGTGCTGAGACCATGGCTCGAGTCGACGCGCCCCAAGGTGCTGCATGATGCGAAGCCCCAGGTGAAGGCGCTGCTGCGCCTCGGCATCCGGCTCCAGGGACTCGCTTACGACACCAGTCTCGCCGGCTGGCTGCTGCGACCGAGCTTCCCCGACAAGACCCTGTCCGACCTCGTCGAACGCTATCTCGGAGAGAAGCTCCCCGAGGCGGATCCCTCGCAGCTCGTGCCGGAGACGGAGGGCGCCACCCCATCGCAGGAGGCCTGGTTCGCGCTCCGCGTCGCCACGGCTCTGCGTGACGACATCCCCGAGTCGGTCGCCGCTGTGCTCACCGACATCGAGCTTCCGACCCTGCTCACCCTGGCCGACATGGAGGTCGCGGGAGTCGCGGTGTCGCACGACGTCCTCTCGACGTTCTCGGGCGAGCTGGCGACGCGCGCCGACCGCCTCGCACAGGAGGCGTTCGGGATCGTCGGTCGCGAATTCAATCTCGGATCTCCGAAGCAGCTCCAGGAGGTGCTGTTCGACGACCTGCAGCTGCCCAAGACCCGCAAGACGAAGACCGGATACTCCACGGATGCTGCGGTGCTCGCCGATCTCCAGGAGTCGCATCCGCATCCTTTCCTCGGTCTGCTGCTGCAGCACCGCGAGGCCACGAAGCTCCGTCAGATCATCGAGTCGCTCGACACCGCGATCGGAACCGATCACCGTGTGCACACGACGTATGTGCAGACCGGAAGCCAGACCGGGCGCCTGTCGAGCACAGACCCGAACCTGCAGAACATCCCGGTGCGCACCGAGGAGTCGCGTCGCATCCGCAGCGCGTTCCAGGTGGGAGAGGGGTACGAGTCGCTGCTCACCGCGGACTACTCGCAGATCGAGATGCGCATCATGGCCCATCTGTCCGGCGACGAAGGCCTCATCGAGGCGTTCAACAGCGGTGAGGACCTCCACCGCTTCGTCGGCGCGCGAGTGTTCGGGGTCGAACCGAGCGAGGTGACGTCCGCGATGCGCACGAAGGTGAAGGCGATGTCCTACGGCCTCGTCTACGGTCTCTCCGCGTTCGGCCTGTCGAAGCAGCTCCGCATCGAGCAGTCCGAGGCGAAGCAGCTGATGGTCGAGTACTTCGCGCGGTTCGGAGCGGTACGCGACTACCTCCGGGCATCTGTCATGAAGGCCAAAGAGGTCGGCTACACCGAGACCATCTTCGGGCGGCGGCGACCCTTCCCCGACCTCGCGAGCCCCAACCGCGTGCTGCGCGAGAACGCCGAGCGCGCGGCGCTCAACGCACCGATCCAGGGCAGCGCGGCCGACATCATGAAGATCGCGCTGCTGCACATCCACGAAGACCTCAGGTCGGAGGGACTCGCCTCGCGTGCGCTGCTGCAGATCCACGACGAACTCGTCGTCGAGGTCGCACCGGGGGAGTGGGACGCGGCCGAGCGGATCGTTCGGACTCGCATGGGCGATGCGGCGGATCTCACCGTGCCGCTCGACGTGCAGGTCGGGCGCGGGCAGGACTGGAACGAGGCGGCGCACTGATTCCGACCGCGCGTCCGTGACGACGGATGCGACCGCGAGGGCCGACAGCCCCGGCGACGGGTACCAATATCCTGCGCCGGGGCGCAGGGCTACGCTGGAGGGATGACCTCTTCCTCTCGCACACCGTCTGCCATCGACAGAGTCGCCGATGAGTGGGTCGACACCATCGCGGTGCTCGCTCCGACGCTCGGCACTTACATCGGCCGGGACGACGTCAACGACCGTTTCGGCGACCTGAGCCCCGAGGGGCACGAGGAGATCGTGCGAGCGACTCGTTCGACCCTCGCCGCGCTCGAAGCGCTCGAACCCGTGGACGCGATCGATGAGGTCACCAAGACCGATCTGGCCGCCGAGCTGAGTCTCGACCTCGAACTGCACGATGCCGACTGGCACCTGCGCGACCTGAACGTCATCGCGTCGGCGGCGCAGGACGTGCGGTCGGCCTTCGACCTGATGCCCACCGCGACGGCGGACGACTGGAGCGTCATCGCCACCCGCCTCGCCGCGGTCCCTGATGCGCTCCGGGGCTACACCGAGACCCTTCGTGCAGGCATCGCCGCCGGAGTGACCCCTGCACGCCGTCAGGTCGTGGAAGTCGCGACGCAGATCGATCGCTATACCGCCGACGACGGATTCTTCGCTGCATTCGTCGCCGAGGCAGCGCCTCAGGAAGGCAATCTCCCCGCATCGCTCGCCCGTACTCTTGCCGACAACTCGGCCGCCGCTCGGGTCGCCTACGACGAGCTCCGCAGCTTCCTCGCGGACGAGCTGGCACCGGCAGCGACTGAGACGGACGCCGTCGGCCGAGAACTCTACGCGCTCAACTCGCGACGTTTCCTCGGAGCGACGATCGACCTCGACGAGACCTATGAATGGGGCCGCGAAGAACTCGCCCGCATGGTCGCGGAGCAGACCGCGATCGCGAACGAGATCCTGCCCGGAGCCACCGTTGAAGAGGCTGTCGCCCATCTCGAGGCCGACCCGTCCCGCAAGCTCGTGGGCACCGATGCTCTACAGCGCTGGATGCAGGAGACGAGCGACCGTGCCGTCGCAGAGCTCGGCGCGACGCACTTCGACATCCCGGAGGCGATCCGCACCCTCGAGTGCATGATCGCTCCGACGCAGGAGGGCGGCATCTACTACACCGGCCCCACCGACGACTTCTCGCGCCCCGGCCGGATGTGGTGGTCGGTGCCCGAAGGCGTCACCGAGTTCGACACCTGGCGGGAACTGACGACCGTCTACCACGAGGGCGTCCCGGGGCACCACCTGCAGATCGCCCAGGCGGTCTACAACCGCGCGGAGCTCAACTCCTGGCGCCGTCTGCTCGCAGGGACGTCGGGACACGCCGAGGGATGGGCGCTGTACGCCGAACGTCTGATGCAGCAGCTCGGCTACCTCGACGACCCGGCGGACAGGCTCGGCATGCTCGACGGTCAGCGGATGCGCGCAGCCCGCGTCGTGCTCGACATCGGCGTACACCTCGGCAAACCTCGTCTCGACGGTCAGGGCACGTGGGATGCCGACTACGCCCTGGACTTCATGCGCAAGAACGTGAACATGTCCGATCAGTTCGTGCAGTTCGAGGTCAACCGGTATCTGGGCTGGCCGGGGCAGGCTCCGTCGTACAAGGTCGGGCAGCGCATCTGGGAGCAGGTGCGCGACGCGTATCAGGCGGAGCGTGGCGCGGACTTCGATGTGAAGGAGTTCCACAAGCGCGCGCTCGACATGGGCGGGGTCGGACTCGACACGCTCCGCACGGCACTTCTGAATCGCTGAGGGAATGCCGCGCCGGTGTGCGCTGTTCATTCGGCTGAATAGAAAGGGCTGACATGAGCATCGAGTTCGGACTGGACACCTTCGGAGACATCACGAGAGGCGACGACGGCGAGCTCCTGACCGGCGCGCAGACGATCCGCAACATCGTCGAGCAGGCGGAGCGAGCCGACAGCGTCGGTGTCGACTTCTTCGGTGTGGGGGAGCACCACCGCGAGGAGTTCGCGGTGTCGTCCCCGGAGATGGTGCTCGCCACCATCGCAGGGCGCACAGAGAACATCCGCCTCGGCACCGCCGTCACCGTGCTCTCCTCCGACGACCCGGTGCGCGTCTTCGAACGGTTCTCGACACTCGACGCGCTCTCCAACGGACGCGCCGAGGTCGTGCTCGGGCGCGGATCGTTCATCGAGTCCTTCCCGCTCTTCGGATACGACCTCCGCGACTACGACGCGCTCTTCGAGCAGAAGCTCGACCTCTTCGTCGAGCTCCTCAAGGAGGAGCCGGTGACCTGGTCCGGCTCGATGCGCGCATCGCTCGAGAACGCGAATGTCTTCCCGAAGACGGAGAACGGTCTGCGCACCTGGGTGGGTGTCGGCGGCAGCCCCGAATCCGTCGTGCGGGTCGCCCGCCACGGACTGGGCCTGATGCTCGCGATCATCGGAGGTCCTGCGGGGCGATTCCGTCAGTTCGTCGACCTCTACCACCGCTCGATCGCATCCTTCGGCACGACGTCGCATCCGATCGCGGTGCACTCGCCTGGTCACATCGCCGATACCGACGAGGAGGCGTGGGAGGCCGCGTACTCCGGTTTCGAGGCGATGAACAACACCATCGGTCGCGAGCGCGGGTGGCCTCCCTACAGCCGGGCGCGGTTCCAGAACGACGTCGGTCCCGCGGGTGCCCTCTACGTCGGTTCTCCCGACCGGGTCGCGGCCAAGATCGCCGACACCGTCACGACGCTCGGACTCGGGCGATTCGACATGAAGTACGCCACCGGCACGCTGTCGCACGACTCGATGATGCGCAGCATCGAGCTCTACGGGTCCGAGGTCATCCCTCGGGTGCGCAAGCTGCTGGCCGCCCAGGACTGACGCGGGACTCGGCAGCGCGGCGCTCCCCTCTACGATGAGGGGATGGCCAACACCGCGCTGCCGAGCCGGGCGTCCATCGCCGGGCGTCTCGATGAGCTTCCGTTCACGCGCCGCCACCTTCGTCTGCTCACAGGATCAGGCGTGGGGTGGGCTCTGGATGCGATGGACGTGGGACTCATCTCGTTCATCCTCGCCGCACTCACCCAGCAGTGGGGCCTGACGAAGGCGGATGCCGGGTGGATCGCCTCCGTCGGCTTCATCGGAATGGCGATCGGCGCAACGCTGGGCGGACTTCTCGCCGACCGGCTCGGACGGCGCCAGGTCTTCGCTCTGACGTTGCTCATCTACGGCATCGCCACCGGAGCGAGTGCGCTCGTGAGCGGCCTCGCCGCGCTTCTCGTGCTGCGCTTCCTGGTGGGGCTGGGGCTCGGCGCCGAGCTTCCCGTGGCGTCGACGTACGTGAGCGAGTTCGCGCCGGCGCGCATCAGAGGCCGACTGATCGTCATACTCGAGGCGTTCTGGGCAGTGGGATGGACGGCGGCCGCACTGATCGGCTTCTTCGTGATCCCCGCGTCCGACGCCGGCTGGCGCTGGGCGTTCGCCCTCGGCGCGATCCCCGCGGTCTACGCACTGATCGTGCGCTGGGGACTGCCGGAATCGCCTCGGTGGCTCGCGTCGCGCGGGCGCATCGCCGAGGCCGATCGCATCGTCTCGGCGTTCGAGGCCGACGCCGGTGTCGAGCCGGGGCCTGCGATCAGACGCGAGCCGATGTCGCGGGCGATCGCCGTGACGACGCGAGCTCGTCTGACGACACTGTGGAACGGCGAGTTCCGCGTGCGCACCCTGTGTCTATGGGTCGTCTGGCTGTGCGTGAATTTCGCGTACTACGGCGCCTTCATCTGGATCCCCAGCATCCTGGTCGATGCAGGCTTCGATCTCGTCCGCTCGTTCGGTTTCACTCTCATCATCACGCTCGCGCAGCTTCCGGGTTACGCCGTCGCCGCGTGGCTCATCGAGGTGTGGGGTCGACGCACGACGCTGTCGGTCTTCCTGATCGGCTCGGCGGTCTCGGCCGTCTTCTTCGGCACGTCGACGACCGAAGCCGCGATCATCGCCTCGGGCATGGCTCTCTCGTTCTTCAACCTGGGCGCATGGGGTGCGCTGTACGCGGTCACCCCGGAGATCTACCCGACCTCGCTTCGCGGCACCGGCGCGGGATGGGCCGCCGGAGTGGGGCGTATCGCGTCCATCATCGCTCCGCTCGCGGTGCCGGTCGTTCTCGTCGCCGGGGGCGCGCCGGTGCTGTTCGCGGTGTTCGGCGCGTGCTTCGTGGTCGCGGCCGCGGCGGCGTGGGGCCTGGTCGATCGCGGCGGGATGGCGCTCGACGACCGCTGATGCGCCTGGTGTCGGCGAGCGGGAATAGGCTGTCGAGGTGACAGACGTTCGCTATGTGGCCATCGGAGATTCCTTCACCGAGGGAGTGGGTGATGTGCTGCCCGACGGCCGCGAGCGAGGCTGGGCCGATCTCGTGGCTCAGGGGTGGGCCGATGCCGCCGGCCATTCGATCAGCTATGCCAACCTCGCCATCCGCGGCAAGCTGGCTTGGCCGATCGTCGAGCAGCAGCTGGAGCCGGCGCTCGCGCTGCGCCCGACCCACCTGTCGTTCAACGGCGGAGGCAACGACATGCTGCGGCCGCGGACCGACCTCGAGCACATCGCTGACGCGTTCAGCCGGGTCCTGCGCCGCTGCGACGAAGAAGGCGTCACCCTGATCCTCCTCTCCGGAGCGAATCCGAGCGGCCAGCTCCCGATGGGATCGCTCGTGCAGCGGCGAGGCGACCAGCTCTCGGATGCCGTGCTTCGACGCGTCGAAGGGCGCGACGATGTCGTGCGCGCATTGAACTGGCCCGACCGCGAGTTGGCAGATGCGAAGTACTGGTCCGAGGACCGCCTGCACATGAACGCCGCCGGTCACCACCGAGTCGCCGCACGGGTGCTGCAGGGGCTGGGCTACGAGCCTCCGTCGACCTGGTGGTCACCGACAGCCCTCACCGCGGGTGGCCCCGCGGGGCTCGCCTACTATCGAGAGTTCGTCGGCCCGTGGGTCAGGCGACGCGTCACGCGCACCTCGTCCGGTGACGGACGTGCCGCGAAGTACCCCGACTGGGTCGAGAGGGTGCCGCAGGCGTGACCGATATCGAGATGCGACCGATCCGGGGCGGGTCGGTCACACTGCATGATGCGCGCCGAAAGGTGGAACGCACCGTCAGTCTCGAGGATTTCGAGATCGGCGTCTTCCCGATCACCGAGGAGCAGCTGGCGGAGATACTTCCGATCTCCTCACGCCATCCCCGTCGACCGGCCGCGGACCTGAGCTGGTTGCGCGCGATCCACTTCTGCAATGCCGCATCGGAGTGGGAGGGATTCGACCCGGTCTACCGATTCGACGGCGAGGATGTCACGTGGGACGTGACCGCAGACGGCTATCGTCTCCCGACTGAAGCCGAATGGGAGTACGCGTGCCGGGCAGGGTCGACGGGGCCGCACTATGCACCTCTCGCCGAGGCCGCGTGGACGAGTGCCGACGGTGTGTCGGCTCCCCAGGAGGTCGGCGGCAAGCTGCCCAACCTCAACGGGCTGTTCGACATGCTCGGCAACGTGTGGGAGTGGTGCTGGGATCTGCTGGATCCCGCGCGATACGACGACTATCGCGTGTTCCGCGGGGGCGGCTTCGCAGACGATTCGTGGAGCGTCCGCGCCTCGGTGCGTCGCGGGGGAGGACCCCGCATGCACCATGAGGACGTCGGGCTTCGAGTCGCGCGCGGCGCGTATGAGACTCCGGGAGAAGCTCAGGGGTGGTCGACGCGCGCCGACCAGGAGAGAGCAGCGTTCGACGGCCCGGTGCCGTTCGGCTGGACGCCGTTGCGGCGCCCAGGGCGCTGAATCGCTCGAGGCCGTCTCATCGCGACATGGGCCTGATCATGTACCGGCTCGGTCCCTCCGGCTCGGAGAAGCCGAACTTCGCGTAGAGGCCGTCCGCATCGCTGGTGGCGAGCATGATGCGCTTCACGGTCGAGGTCTCCTGCAGATCATCGACGATGCCCTGCACGAGCATCCTTCCGATTCCGATTCCGAGTCCTCGTTCGAGAAGGTGAAGCTCGGGGGCATGAGCACCATCCGAGGATTCCTCAGCGTCGCCGCTCAGGATCCAGCCCCATCCGGATGCGGGTGCGCTTGCGTTCGATCACGATGAAGGTGACACCGAGGATCCACAGCGGGATGGGCATGAGGAACGCCACTCGGAACGCCTCCAGCGAGTAGGTCTCCGGCGTCCCCGCGCCCTGCAGGTCGAGTGCGAGACCGATGAGGAAGATCGCGATGAGAGCGGCGATGAAGCCACCGGCATTCGTCACTCCTGTGGCCGTGCTGAGACGATGCGAGGGGTTGTGCGTGCGCGCGTGGTCGAAGGCGATCATGCTCGCCGGGCCTCCCGTCGCGAGCGCCACGGCGAGGACGTAGAGCAGCCAGAGCGGAGCCGGTTCGGGCAGGGCGAGGACGGCGACCCATGCGACGACCTGCACCCCGACGGCCGGAAGGACGAGTGCGAGCGAACGCTGATTCGGCAGCCGACGCGAGAGGTCTCCGATGATGGGGCCCAGTGCCATTCCGGCGATCACATACACCGAGATGATGCCCGCAGCATGCGCCGTGTCGAGCCCCTGCGCTGCGGTCAGGAAGGGCATTCCCCAGAGGAGGATGAACGCCGTGCCCGCGAAAGGTGTCGTGAAGTGCGACCAGAACGCGAGGCGGGTGCCGGGGTGCGCCCACGCGGCGCGGATGCCGACACCGGTGTCGATCGCCGACGTGACGACGCGGATGACACCCGTGTCGGTGTTGACCGTCACGTCGGCCCCACGCTCCGCCGGGTGATTGCGGATGACGAGCGCGACGAGAATGGTGAACAGCACGCCGAGCCCCGCGATGCTGCCGAAGGTGATCGTCCACGTCGTCGCGTGCAGGAGGGCGGCGAGGGGCACGAGTGCGATCAACTGTCCCGCCTGCCCGATGATGCCGGTGAACTGGACCATGATCGGCCCGCGCTGCGCAGGGAACCACGTCGCCACGAGCCGCAGCACGGCCGGGAAGATCGCCGCGTCGCCGGCGCCGAGCAGGATGCGCGCGAAGATCGCGATGCCGATGCCGGGGGAGAGGGCCATGGTGAGCTGACCTGCAGCCATGAGCAGCATGCCGATCGTCATGATCGGGCGCGAGCCGAAACGGTCGAGCAGGATGCCGATCGGAATCTGCATTCCGCCGTAGACGGCGAGTTGGACCACGGCGAACAGCGCGAGGGTCGACGCGTCGGCGTGGAATCGATCCGCGGCCTCCACCCCGACGGCGCCGAGGGAGGTGCGGTTCGTGATCGCCAGGACGTACGCCGCGACGCCGACACCCCAGATGAGCCAGGCTCTCCATCCCGGGGCGGTCACGGGGGAGCGGGGAACCTGATGCACTCCTCCCACGGTACTCCTGGTCGCGACCTCCCCTGTCGCGCAGCCCGCCCTCTCGGTTGTCTGGCGCATGTCGGATGCTGTCGCTAGCGTGGCCGCATGACACCCGCACCCGTGCACCACGCCATCAACTACGTCGAACTCGTCGTCAATGATCTCGAGACGGCGAAGCGCTTCTACCGCGACGCCTTCGGATGGGTTTTCGTCGACTACGGTCCCGCCTATGCAGGCATTGCCTCACCCACAGGCGACGGATCCGAAGTCGGCGGACTGCTCCTCTCCGATCAGGGACGCCCGCCCGGTGGCCCTCTCGTGTTGTTGTACTCCGACGATCTGGATGCCACCCAGGTGGCGATCACCGAGGCCGGTGGTGCGGTCGTGCAAGGTCCGTACGAGTTCCCCGGCGGCCGCCGCCTGCACTTCCTCGACCCCAGCGGCAACGAGCTCGGCGTCTGGTCCTCACGCTGAGGGCAGAATGAACCTGTGACCGAACAGCCTGATCTCGACACACTCATACGCCCCGAGCGCGCCTCTGTCCGCATCCGGCGGACGAACCTGCACGGTTCCGACGCGGTTGCGGTGACCCATCTCGTGCGGACGTACCTCCTACAGACCGAGGACGAGAAGCGGGAGCACGGGATCGCAGTGCCATCCCCGCCCGGCACGCTGCCGCCGCGGTACAGGCAGGAGGCTGATGACCCCGCTCTGGCGTACGCCGGGTGCGTTGTGCTCATCGCAGAGCTGGACGATCAGCCCGTGGGAGTGGTCGTCATCCGGCCGGTCGCCGGAGAAGCAGAGGTCAAGAGGTTCTGGACGGATCCGAGCGTGCGGGGACGAGGCGTCGGCGGTGCTCTGCTCGATGCCGCCCTGGAGGTCGCGGGTTCCCCTGTCCGGCTGTCCGTCTGGCATTGGCGTGATGCGGCGATCCGTCTGTATGAATCCCGGGACTTCCTGCGTGTCGAATCCTGGGAGGATCGCGAGGCCCTCGTGTGCATGGTGCGACACCGCGACACTTTGCCCTTGCGCTAACCGTCCAGGTGCAGAATACTTTGCTCTATGGCTAACCATGACGACGCGAACGGAGTGTTCCTCGCGCTCGCGGACCCGACGCGGCGGGAAGTGATCCGGATTCTCGGATCGGGTCCGGCGAGCGTGGGGGAGTTGGCGAAGTCGTTCGCGATCACGCTGCCCTCTTTCATGAAGCACGTGCGCACACTGGAGGGGAATGGTCTCATCCGCACGACCAAACGCGGACGCGTGCGCACCTGCAGCCTCGACCGCGATCGACTCGCCACCGTGGGGGACTGGCTCGACGATCAGCGCCGAATCTGGGATTCCCGTACCGATCGACTCGAAGCGGTCGCTGCAGGACTGGAGGAGCCCCGATGATCGACACGCTGGTGGCTGGGACCCCCGAGGCCCCGTGACGAACACATCCGGCCGAGCGGGCGCAAGACCCCTTCCTGGTCGCCTGCGGACGGCGCGCCTGATCCTTCGGCCGCAGACCGCCACCGACGCGACCGTCTTCCACACGCTCTGGACCGAGCGGGATGAGCGCGTGCCGGCGCACCGGAAGCTGGACGCAGCCGGACACCCGACGGCGTCCGACATCGCCGCGCACATCACCGATCCGGCCTCGGAGCGATCGAGCCTGCTCACAGTGGAGGACGCGGTGTCAGGGGAGGTTTACGGATACTGCGGGCTCGTCTTCGACGCGAACGGCAACGATGAGGAGCCCGAGGTAGCGTTCGAGCTCCTCCAGGCCGTGCACAATCGCGGATATGCCACGGAGGCCGCGACGGCGGTCCTGCGGTGGGCTGCCGAAGCGGGCTATCGCCGTGCGTGGGCGGGAGTCTGGGAGTGGAACGTGAGTTCGCGTCGCGTGCTCGACAAGCTGGGGTTCGTGGATTCGGGCCGATCGGGCCGCGTCAGCGAGCACGGTCGCACCCTCATCACGGTCCGCGACCTCGGGACCGAGCACACCCCAGTCGAACGCACCGAGCTCGTCGAGCATCAGGATCTTTCCACATCGCAGTTGTCAGCGCTCGGCAAACTCTTCGACTCCGAGTACCGCGTGACGCACGGCGCCTGGAATCCTGACCGCCCGTACGGGTATTCGCCGGCGCATGTTCATGTGATGCTGTCGATCGGCCGGATCGTGATCGCGCATGTCGGCTTTCAGCGACGCACGATCAGTGCAGGCGGCCACGAGATCGTCGTCGCCGGAACCGGGGGAGTCCTCGTGCATTCCGACTGGCGCGGCAGTGGGGTCGGGCGACGGGTGATGGCGCGTGCCCAGCAGGCGATGCGGGACGACGCGCTGGTCGACTTCGGATACCTCGGATGCCGTGAGGCGGTCGTGCCTTTCTATGAGAGCACCGGCTGGAGGCGGATCCGCGCGCTAGAACGTCACATATCGATCGCCGACGGTTCCGACGCGACCGAGCCCTTCGGAGCTCCCATACTGATCTACGACGCATCTGACTCGCGATGGCCGCCGGGGGACGTCGATCTGAGGGGTACGCCCTGGTGACGCGCAGGCCTCCGGGAGAGGGCGCTTCTCCGTCGAACTGACATAATGTGCATTATCGGCTATTACCCATTCGATGGCTCCCGCTGCGCCGTCGTCCAGAACGCCGCGGGACGGCCGGTGTCATTCGAGGTCGTATCCGGGTGGATACTCGATCTCCAGCGGCTGACTCGTCGGAGACTCGATAGAACGGGTGCACTGTCGCAGTCGCTCGACGAGTTCGGGATCCTCGATCTCCGGACCCTCGCCAGTGGCCTCCTTGGACACGATCTGGCTCGCTGGACCGATGAGGAACTTCGCGACTGCTGTGCCGCCGTCGTTCTCCCGCACCGGGATCTCTACGATCTCGGCACGCTCATCGTCTCCCAGTGCTCGGCTGTAAGCCAGCAGCGCATCGGCGATCGCATCTCCAGTGAGGTACTCATCTCCGGCGTAGATGATCTTCTGCATGCTGCTTTTCTAGAGGATGTCGCCGTCGACAAGATCTCCCTTGATCCGCGACTCGTTATTTGCTACGAGAACGATGCGAGCGCATCGCTAGGCTCTAGGCGTGAACGGTAGCAACATCGACATCGATTGGACGGTCGCCCGCGACGCCAATCAGGACAACTGGAACGATCGCGTCCCGCTGCATGAGGTCGCCTACGGTCTCGACGCGTTCGACGATCCTTCGCATCTCAGCGACGTCGTCAGTGCCGATCTCCCGGTGCTTCGCCGATTCGTGCCCGACGGCAGGATCACGGGACTCGACCTGTGCCATCTGCAATGCCATATCGGTACCGACACCGTCTCGCTGGCCCGTGCGGGAGCGACCGTCACCGGCGTCGACTTCTCGGCGCCGGCCCTTGCCGCGGCCGTAGCGCTGGCCGAGCGCACGGGGGTTTCGGCGACATGGATCGAGACGGACGTCCTCGACGCACGCGCAGCCGTGACGGGTGACTTCGATGTCGTCTACACGAGCATCGGCACGATCACCTGGTTGGACGACCTCGACCGCTGGGCTGCGCAGATCGTCGGCCTGCTGCGTCCGGGAGGCACGTTCTTCATCCGCGACGGACATCCTGCTCTGTACGCGCTCGACGAAGATGCGCCGACGCTCGTAACTCGCTACCCGTATTTCGGCGACGGCAGGGCGCAGCGATGGGACGACGAATCGACCTACGCCGGAGACGGCAAGGTCGCGCACCCGCGCACGTACGAATGGCCGCACCCGCTCTCGGAGATCCTGGGGTCGCTGTTGAAAGCGGGCCTTCGTCTTCTGCACTTCGACGAGGGGCGAACACTCCCCTGGCGGTTCAGTCCTCGGATGGTCGAGGTCCCCGGCGGGTATGCCTGGCCTGAAACGGAACGGAACCTTCTCCCCTGCACGTACACCGTGGTCGCACGCAAGGACTGATCGCTCGTCGCGAAGGTTCGTACTCATCTGGCGACACGGCTCGTGACATGGCGCCAGCCGCCCGCTCTACGCGCCGACGTACTCTGCCAGATGCTCGCCCGTGACCGTCGATCGCGCAGCCACGAGTTCTGCGGGGCTTCCCTCGAAGACGATGCGGCCGCCATCGTGGCCCGCGCCGGGACCGACGTCGATGATCCAGTCGGCGTGCGCCATCACAGCCTGGTGATGCTCGATCACGATCACGGTCTTTCCGGATTCGACGAGTCGATCGAGCAGTCCGAGGATGTTCTGGACGTCAGTGAGGTGGAGCCCCGTGGTCGGCTCGTCGAGCACGTACGTGTCGCCCTTCTCCCCCATCTGGATGGCCAGCTTGATGCGCTGGCGTTCGCCTCCGGACAGAGTGGACAGCGGCTGTCCCAGCGACAGGTAACCGAGGCCCACATCTTCGAGGCGTCCGAGGATCGTCGCTGCCGCCGGCAGCTTCGCCTCCCCCTCGGAGAAGAACACCCGTGCCTCGGCGACCGGGAGATCCAACACCTCTGTGATGTCCTTGCCCGCCAGCTTGTACTCGAGGACGGCAGCCTGGAAGCGCTTGCCGCCGCAGTCCTCGCAGGGTGTCTCTATCGTGTCCATGAACCCGAGTTCGGTGATGATGACACCGGCGCCCTTGCAGGTCGGGCAGGCACCCTCGGAGTTCGCGCTGAACAGGGCCGGCTTGACGCCGTTGGCTTTGGCGAACGCCTTGCGGATCGGTTCGAGCATGCCCGTGTAGGTGGCGGGATTGCTGCGCCGTGATCCCTTGATCGCGCCCTGGTCGATCGCCACGACCCCCTCGCGCTTCGACACGGACCCGTGGATCAGGGAGCTCTTGCCGGAACCCGCGACCCCGGTCACGACGGTGAGGATCCCGGTGGGGATGTCGACATCGACGTTCTGCAGGTTGTTGGCCGAGGCGCCTCGGATCTCGATCGCGCCGGTGGCACTGCGCACCGAATCCTTCAGCGCGGCTCGATCGTCGAGGTGGGCGCCGGTGCGGGTTCCGCTGGCCTTCAATCCCTCGATGGTCCCCTCGAAGCAGATCTCACCGCCGGCGCTTCCGGCGCCGGGACCGAGATCCACCACGTGGTCTCCGATGGCGATGGTCTCCGGCTTGTGTTCCACCACCAGCACGGTGTTGCCCTTGTCGCGCAGGCGCAGCAGGAGGGTGTTCATCCGCTGGATGTCATGCGGGTGGAGGCCGATGGTCGGCTCGTCGAACACGTACGTGACATCGGTGAGAGACGAGCCGAGGTGACGCAGCATCTTGATGCGCTGCGCCTCTCCCCCGGACAGCGTCCCCGATGGACGCTCGAGGCTCAGGTATCCCAGGCCGAGCGTGACGAACGCGTCGAGGTTCGCGCTCAGCGCCTCGAGCAGGGGCGCCGCCCCCGGAAGTTCCAAGCCTCTCACCCACTCGGCGAGATCGGTCACCTGCATGCGGCAGGCATCGGCGATGCTGATGCCGTCGATCTTGGAGGACCTCGCTCCTTCGGTGAGGCGGGTGCCATCGCACTCCGGGCATGTCGCGAACGTCGCCACGCGTTCGACGAAGGCGCGGATGTGCGGCTGCAGCGCGTCGAGGTCTTTCGAGAGCATCGACTTCGTGATCTTGGGGATCAACCCCTCGTACGTCATGTTGATGCCCGAGATCTTGACCTTGGTGACCTCGCCGTAGAGGAAGAGCTGTCGCTGCTTCTCGGTGAACTCCGAGACCGGCTTGTCGGCGGGATAGAAGCCCGATGCGGAGAAGCCCTTCACCATCCAGCCGTCCGCCGTGTAGCCGGGAACCATGATCGCTCCCTCGTCGAGAGACTTCGACTCGTCGACGATCTGCGCGAGGTCGAGATCCGACACCGCTCCCTTTCCCTCGCATCGAGGGCACATGCCGCCGAGGTAGATGGCGTCCTTGACGATCTTCTTCTCGCCGCCCGGCCCCGTCATCACTCCGCTGGCCTTCTGAGTCGGGATGTTGAACGAGAACGCCGTCGGGCCTCCGATGTAGGGGTCACCGAGCTTGCTGAAGAGGATGCGCAGCATGGCGTTCGCGTCGGTGACCGTTCCGACGGTGGATCGCGGATTCGCGCCGAGACGCTCCTGATCGACGATGATCGAGGTCGTGAGTCCCTCGAGCACGTCGACGTCCGGACGCGGGACCGACGGCATGAAGCCCTGGACGAACGCGCTGTACGTCTCGTCGATCATGCGCCGTGACTCGGCGGCGATCGTGTCGAAGACCAGCGAGCTCTTGCCGGATCCGGAGACTCCGGTGAAGACGGTGAGGCGACGCTTGGGAATGTCGACGCTCACCTCTTTGAGGTTGTTCTCGCGCGCACCCTGTACGCGGATGATGTCGTGGCCGTCAGCGGGGTGCGTCGTCATGGTGATCCTCGAGTAGCGACCGGGGTCAGCCGGCCTGGTTGATTCGGAGCAGGTTGCCTGCGGGGTCTCGGAAGGCGCAGTCGCGCACGCCGTAGGGCTGATCCATGGGCTCCTGCACCACATCGGCGCCGTTGTCGACAAGTCGCTCGAACACCGCGTCGAGATCGTCGCTCGCGAGAGTCAGCGCGCCGTAGCTGCCCTTCGCGATGAGTTCGAGGATCGTCTGGCGCTCGGCGTCCGTGATCCCGGGATCGGTTGCCGGCGGGTGCAGCACGATCGACGTCTCCGGCTGCCCCGCGGGACCGACCGTGAGCCACCGCAGGCCGTCGTAGCCGACGTCGTTGCGCACCTCGAAGCCGAGGGCGTCACGGTAGAAGCCGAGAGCCGCCTCGGCATCGGTGTGCGGAAGGAATGCGTAGTGGATGCTGATGTTCATGAGACTCACGTTAGGTGCGCGCCCGTGCGCGGCGCTTCTTGATTCCTGATCGGTCGGATGACGTGCTTCGCCTGGAACGTCGGAATGCCGTCGACGTCGGCGGCGCGCTCACGATACACGCGGGGTGGGACACCGACCAGTTCCGTGAATCGAGTGCTGAACGTGCCCAGCGATGAGCATCCGACTTCGAAGCACACCTCGGTGACGCTGAGGTCGCCGCGGCGCAGCAGAGCCATCGCGCGCTCGATCCGCCGCGTCATCAGATAGGAGTATGGAGACTCGCCGTAGGTCTCCTTGAAGCGCCTGCTGAGATGGCCGGCCGACATGTGTGCTCCGCGGGCGAGCGCCTCCACATCGAGGGGCGTGGCGAACTCGCGGTCGATCCGATCCCGCACCTTGCGCATCACGACGAGCTCGCGGAGCCGCGCGTCATCGTCCGAGGTCACCCCCTGATTTTGCCATGACCGCGCGTGACGGAGTGTGAACGTCGGCGACATATCGATATCGGGTTCCCCCATCCGTCACCGGACAGCGCTACTCTGTCAGCATCCCTCACAGGATTTTCTCAGAAAGGGTCCCCACCATGACTGATTCCCTCGCTTCCGAAGCGAAATCGCTGTTCAAGTCCATTCGAGTCGTCCTGGCCGTCTCCGGTGTCATCGCACTGATCGCGGGCATCGTCCTGCTCGTCTGGCCCGCCAAGTCCGCCGTCATCGTGACGGGCATCTTCGCCACCTACCTCGTGATCGCGGGCCTCGTCTACATCGGGCTCGGCATCTTCTCCCGCGTGAAGGGCGGGTGGGCTCGAGTCGGCCACATCGTGCTGGGCCTCGTGTACATCGTGGCCGGCGTCATCGCGTTCGCGAACCTCGGCGTGGCCGCTGCCACTCTGGCGCTCGTCGTCGTCATCTTCATCGGCATCAGCTGGATCGTCGACGGAGTGGTCGCGTTGTCGCTTCTCGGAAAGGACGGCTCGCGAGTCTGGACGCTGCTCTACGCTCTGCTGAGCATCATCGCCGGTATCGTCGTCCTCTTCTCGCCCCTGTACGCGGCAGCCGTGCTCTGGCTGGTGCTCGGCATCTCGCTCGTCGTCCTCGGAATCGTGCAGATCGTGCGCGCGATCACACTGGGCAAGGACGCGAAGGAGTTCGTGGCATCGGCGAAGGCCGACTCCGCGCTCTGATCCTCCCCGTAACGCGAAGAGCCCCGTCCACGCGGACGGGGCTCTTTCGGTGGTATCAGCCGCTCACTCCGCGGCGAATGCGCTCACATCGCCGACGAGACGCGTGTTGTCGGCGGGGACAGCGTCGATTGCCGCGCGAGCGACCTCCGCGGCGAACTCCGACACGTTGTAGAGCTTGCCTGCGGATTCGCGCCGCTCCGCGATCGCTCCGGGGTTGGCGCGCTCGAGCAGAGTCGCGGTGATCGTGCCTTCGATCATGTCTCCGGACACCACGGTGAAGCCGATGCCCTTCTCTGCGAGGCCGGGGATCCGCTCGCGGAGCGCGTCTTCTCCGGCGCGTTTCGACAGGGCGACGGGCTCGTACTCCGGCATGGTCGGGGTGGTGCGGATGAAGTGCGCCTGGTGGCTCGTGACGAAGACGACCCGCGCGCCGTCGCCGAGCAGCGGAACAGCCGCATCGAGGACGTTCAGCTGCGCGTCGCGGTTGAGGGTCAGGGCGTAGTCCTCGGCCATTCCCGATTCCATGCCGCCGGAGGCATTGAGGACGAGGACGTCGAGGCGTCCGAATTCGGCCTTCACCGCATCGAACATCTCGCCGACGGACGCGGGGTCGGTCAGGTCGGCACCGACGACCAGCACGCGGCGGCCCAGCTCGCGCAGCTGCCCGGCGAGCTTCTCTGCACGTGGGGCCTTGTTGCGGAAGTTGATCACCACGTCGGCGCCGGCCTCGGCGAGGTAGCGCACGGTGTCCGCCCCGATGCCTCGAGACGAGCCGGTGACGAGGGCGACCTTGCCCTCGAGAGAACCTGCGGGAAGAACGTCGGTCACAGTGACTCCTCTGATGCGTGATTCGCCGTGATGACACGGCGCTTTCAGACTATCAAGCCGGCCCCGTCCAGCCGGGACCGGGCTCGACCTGCGTGATAGGTTGACCGCAAAGGAGGCCGCATGGACAACTTCGCGACATTCGTTCAGTTCATCGACCAATGGGCATGGATCGGTTGGCTGATCCTGATCGCCATCTTCCTCGTGATCGAGATGCTGACTCTCGACTTCACCTTCCTGATGCTGAGCTTCGGCAGCGTCGTCGGGCTCGTCACGGACTTCCTCGGCATCCCGGTCTGGGTACAGGTGCTGATCGCCGCCGCGGCGGCCGCGCTCTTCATCCTGTTCCTGCGTCCGCCGCTGATCAAACGCCTGCATCGGGGCGAGGACCCGACCAAGTCCAACGTCGACGCGCTTCTCGATCTCCGAGGCATCGCGCTGCAGGACATCACCCAGATCTCCGGCCAGGTGAAGCTGAGCAACGGCGACACCTGGACCGCCCGCACCGCCGGAGCCGTGCCGATCCCGCAAGGTTCACCGATCGCCGTCATGACGATCAACGGCGCGACCGCGACCGTCCGTCCCGTCAACGACTAGGAGAGTCTCTTGGACGATGCATCGTTCATCCCCGCAGCGATCGGGTGGATCCTCGTCATCGCGATCATCATCTTCGTGGTGGTCACGCTGGCTCGCTCCATCCGCATCATCCCCCAGGCCACGGCCGGCGTGGTCGAACGCCTGGGCCGATATCACAAGACACTGACGCCGGGTCTGAACATCCTGGTGCCGTTCATCGACCGGCTGCGTCCCCTCATCGACATGCGCGAGCAGGTCGTGTCCTTCCCGCCGCAGCCCGTGATCACCGAGGACAACCTGGTGGTCTCGATCGACACCGTCGTCTACTTCCAGGTCACCGATGCTCGCGCTGCGACATACGAGATCGCCAACTATCTGGGCGCCGTCGAGCAGCTGACGACGACGACACTGCGAAATGTGGTCGGTGGACTCAACCTCGAAGAGGCCCTGACCAGTCGCGACAACATCAACGGACAGCTTCGCGTCGTGCTCGACGAGGCGACGGGCAAGTGGGGAATCCGCGTCGGCCGCGTCGAGCTGAAGGCCATCGACCCGCCCATCTCCATCCAGGACTCGATGGAGAAGCAGATGCGCGCCGAGCGGGACCGTCGAGCGGCGATCCTCACGGCTGAGGGAACCAAGCAGTCGGCGATCCTCGAGGCCGAAGGTGCGCGACAGGCGGAGATCCTCCGCGCAGAGGGCGACAAGCAGGCCGCCGTGCTGCGCGCCCAGGGTGAGGCCGAAGCGATCCAGAACGTCTTCACCGCCATCCACCAGGGCGAGCCTGACGACAAGCTGCTCGCGTACCAGTACCTGCAGATGCTTCCGAAGATCAGCGAAGGCCAGTCGAACAAGCTCTGGATCATCCCGAGCGAGCTGACCGAGGCGCTCAAGGGCATCGGCACCGCGTTCACCCCGCGACCGGGACAGCCCCCGACGAACCTGCCGGGCGCGTGACGCACCCGTATTTCGTCAAGGCGCGTCACCCCCGAGTCCTCGCTCACCGCGGTCTAATCACCGCGGCGGGCGGGGACTCCGGTGTCTGGGAGAACTCGGCCGCCGCCGTCGCCGCCGCTCATGCCGCCGGAGCAGAGTACATCGAGACCGACTGCCGAGTGACGGCCGACGGTGACGTCGTGCTCTTCCACGACGCGACCCTGCACAGACTGGCCGACGATCCCCGTCCCGTAGGTGAGGTGCGCACCCGCGAACTCTCGGCGATCTTCTCCGACCACGGCGGGCTGCTCACGGTCGCTGACGCACTCTCCGCCTTCCCGACCACGCGCTTCAACATCGACGTCAAGACCGTCGACGCGGCAGCACCCCTCGGCCCCCTCCTGGCGGACCACACGCATCGAGTTCTCGTGACCAGCTTCTCCGATGCGAACCGACGTGCGACGATCGCAGCGGTCCTGCGCGCGGGGGCTCCGCTCAGACCGGCGACGTCGGGCGGCAGCCGCACCATCGCCGCGGTCCGCGCTCTCTCCGCTCTGCGCCTCTCCCCCGGCCGCGCTCTGCTCGACATCGACGTGCTGCAGATTCCTGAGCGGCATCGCGGCGTGAAGGTGCTGACGCCTGCACTCCTCCGAGCGGCGCACCGGCGCGGCGTCGAGGTTCATGTGTGGACGGTGAACGACGCGGACTCCATGCGACGACTCGTCCGGCTCGGTGTCGACGGCATCGTCACCGACCGCGCCGATCTCGCGCTGGTCACGATCGGCCGCTGAGACCGCCACGCCGCCATTACGCTGTGGCGCTGGGATTCCGCTGTGAATAGCGCCGAGAACGCGCTCGTATGGATGAAGCGCACAGGCTGGAGCGTTATACCTGACAGCGACGAGAGGACCACACAATGGCAGATCGCAGCCTACGCGGCATCCGACTCGGCGCCCAGAGCCTACAGAGCGAAGAGGGCGTCGTTTTCATGGAGCGCCGTGAAACCACCTACATCTGTGACACCTGCGGCCATGTCACGAACCTGATGTTCTCGGCGGACGCAGAGCCGCCCCAGACGTGGGAATGCCGTTCCTGCGGAGCGGACGCGCGCCTGAACGTCGACGGCCAGGCCGTCACGCTCGACGCCACGGACGAGAAGGCCGCCCGCACACACTGGGACATGCTTCTCGAGCGTCGTACCCGCGCAGAGCTCGAGGAGCTCCTCGAGGAGCGACTCGCCTTCATCCGCGCCCGCCGCGGCGCAGGTGAAGACCCGACCCGCGAGAAGATCGGCGCCTAGCGCCCGCGGGCGCGCAACCACCCGAAGGCCAGCGCGCCCAGTCCGCCCCAGACCAGAAGACCCTGGATCCAGGGTCCCAGGACGACTCCAGCAGTCAGGCCGGAGCGCAGCTCGACATCTTCGAGCAACGCTCCGGCCTTTCCTGCATCCAGGCTCGAGACCGTCGTGCCATCCGCGCGGATCACCTGGCTGGTGCCGACCGTCGAGATGTTCACGACGCTGCGGCCGGTCTCGATCGCACGCATCCGCGCGACGGCGAGTTGCTGCAGATTCTCATTCGTCCCACGGAAGTCCGCGTTGTTCGTCTGGAAGACGAGCACTTCGGCACCGTCTGCCATGCCCTCGCTGATCACGTCGTCGTAGATCACGTCGAAGCAGATCGCCAGCCCGACCTTCACACCGTCGACGTCGATGACCGGCGGATTCGAGCCCGGGGTGTACTCGCGCTGGATCAGACCGATCAGATCGGGTGCGAGCGCGTTGAAGAAGGCGCGGTCGGGGACGTACTCCCCGAAGGGGACCGGATGCCGCTTGTCATGGACCTGCCCGTCGGCGCCCTCTTGCGTCCAGAGCATCGACGCGTTGTAGAACAGACCGTCTCGTTCCGTGGCGGCGTTCGCCAGCAGCGGTGCGCCGACACGCGAGGCGATCGCGCTCATTCTTCTCGCCAGAGAGTCCGATTGGAACGGATCGAAGTCGAGCGACCCCTCGGGCCAGACCAGCAGGTCGACGTCCTCGCCGTAGAGCGGTTCGGTCGCGTCGGTCTGCGCGTCGATGAGCGAGTAGGGCTCGCGCTCGTCGAAATACCCGCTCGGCCCGTTCCCCTGCACTGCCGCGATGCGCAGCGATCCGCTGGTGGTCGTGGGGAAGAGCGGTGTGAGCAGCAGAACCACGGTCACGACGACCGGTGCGATCAGCGCAGCCGGCCGGCGCCAGAGTCGTTCGCGCACCACCTGGATCACGAGGGCGACGAGGAACACCATCAGGAAGCTGAGACCGCTCACGCCGGTCCAGGACGCGACGTGAGCCAGCGGGCTCTCGGCCTGGCTCATGCCCAGACGAGCCCAGGGGAACCCTCCATAGGGCCAGGAGCCGACGAACACCTCGCGCCCGACCCAGAGCGCCGCCACCACGGCCGGAAGGAGCAGGAGCCGCGCCCAGACGCTCGGGAAGGCTCGGGGCATCCAGCGATAGGCGAGGGTGATCAGGATCACGGCCACCGCCGTGAGCACGCCTTCCAGGACACTCAGCGCCGCCCAGGGCAGCGGGCCCAGGTAGCGAGATGTGAAGGACACGAGCAGTCCGAAGAAGAGCACACCGTAGACGAGTCCGACCGCCAGAGCTCCGCCGGCCCGTCGACCGATCAGCGCCACGAGCAGCAGCGCTGTGGCCGGGAAAGCCAGCACCCACACCGCAGTGGACGGATAGGACAGATTCATCAGGAGCGCGGCCATCGCCGCAGCGGGGAGGGCGAGCGAGAGCGGCAGGAGGGGGCGCTGCGGCACGCGGGGTTCGGGCATCCTTCCTATTCTCACATCGAGGAATAGGCGACGATGCCGCGACGGACGCCGTCCAGAGCCACGCGGGCGTTGCGGGCCAGCGCACCGTCTTCCGCGACGATCGAGAGCTGATCGAGCAGATCGATCGTCTGTTTGGCCCATCGCACGAAGTCGCCGGCTGCCATGTCTGCGTCCACGAGGACGCGGTCCAGCATCCCTCCTCGCGCCCACGAGTGCATCGCACCGGCGAGGCCCGCCGACAGAGGCTCGGATCCCGGCAGATGGTGGTCCTTCTCGAGGTCGTCCAGCTCGGCCCACAGGGTCGTCGTCTTCTCGTACGCTGCGCGGAAGGCACCGCGGGGCAGGTCCCGCTCCCCGCGTTCGCCTCGTCGCGACGAGGCTCGTAGACGAGGCAGCAGGCCATCGCAGCGAGGGACGGCGCGTCGAGACCGTTCCACAGCCCCTGCCTGAGAGATTCGGCCACCAGCAGATCGCGTTCGCCGTAGATCCGGCGCATCGTCCGCCCGGCCTCGGTGAGCGTTGTCTCCCCCTCGTCGTCTCGGTGGAGATAGTCCAGGGTCTCGAGCACCTCGACGACGCGATCGAAGACGCGAGCCACCGTGCCGGTCCTCGTCTCGATCTGTCGGCGGATGCGATCGTTCTGACGCTTGAGCTTCCAGTACCGCTCGGCCCAGCGCGCATGGGCTTCGCGATCAGGGCATCGATGGCATCCGTGACGCTGCATGCGCGTGCGGAGGCTGTGGATCTGCTTCATGCGCTTGTCGCGCGATGTGCGCGGCGCGTTCGAGTCCTGGCGGTTCTTCTTCTCGAGATCGCTCAGCTCGCGGCGTATCGAGGCGTAGTCCAGGAAGTCGCCGTGATCGCAGACCATCGCCGCCTTGTACCCGTCCAGCGACTCCTCCGCTTCGCGGACCTGTCTCGCCAGTCCGACGACTGCGCGGTCGGCCTGGAACTGCGCGAAAGACGACTCGAGCACTTCGCGGGCCCGGGGCTTGCCGAACAGATCGATCAGGTTGACGGCCATGTTATACGTCGGCCGGAAGCTGGAGTTCAGCGGATAGGTGCGGCGAGAGGCGAGGGCCGCGACCGCCTGCGGATCCATGCCCTCGGTCCACTGCACCACCGCGTGACCTTCGACGTCGATGCCGCGTCGTCCCGCGCGACCGGTGAGCTGCGTATACTCCCCCGATGTGATCGCGACTCGGGCCTCGCCGTTGAACTTCTCCATCTTCTCGAGAACGACGGTTCTCGCGGGCATGTTGATGCCCAGAGCCAGGGTCTCGGTGGCGAAGACGACCTTGACGAGCTTGCGCTTGAAGAGGTCCTCGACGACCTCCTTGAAGGCCGGCAGCAGACCCGCATGGTGCGCAGCCACACCGCGCTCGAGGTTCTCGAGCCACTCCCAGTAGCCCAGCACACCGAGGTCCTCATCCTGCAGCGAACGGGTCCGGTCCTCGACGATCGCTCGGATCTCCGCGCGCTCCTCGGTCGACGTCAGCCGCACGCCCGATCTCCGGACCTGCTGCACCGCCGCATCGCACCCGACTCTGCTGAAGATGAAGAAGATGGCAGGCAGGAGGTTGGCCTGCTCGAGCAGCCGCACCACGTCCGGGCGATCCATGCGCTCGATCCGACGCACGTTCGCGGAACGGACGGGGCGACGTCCGCCTCGTGGCGGGCGCTGCGCCTGTCGGCCGGCATGGCGATTGCTGCGATATTCCTGCGCCGAACGATTGTTGTCGTAGTTGGAGCCGGTGAAGGAGCGGATCCGCATCAGCTCCTGATTGACCTGTGCGGTCGCGATCCCCGCCCGATCGTCGAAGAGCGGCAGCAGATCATCACGGACGAGCACGTGCTGCTCGAGTGGAACCGGACGGATCTCCGAGACGATCACCTCGGTGTCCCCGCGCACGGTGTCGAGCCAGTCCCCGAACTCCTCGGCGTTCGAGACGGTGGCGCTCAAGGAGACCAGCCGTACGTGCTGCGGCAGGTGGATGATCACCTCCTCCCACACTGCCCCGCGGAAACGATCCGCGAGGTAGTGGACCTCGTCCATGATGACGTAGCGGAGGTCCCGGAGCGCGGCCGAGTCGGCGTAGATCATGTTGCGCAGCACCTCGGTCGTCATCACGACGATCCGGGCGTTGCCGTTGATGTTCGTGTCGCCGGTGAGCAGACCGACGTCGTCCGGGCCGTACACATCGACCAGCTCGCGGAACTTCTGATTCGAGAGCGCCTTCATCGGCGTCGTGTAGAAGGCCTTGTCCCGTGGAGTCTGCATCGCGAGATGGATCGCGAACTCGCCGACGATCGTCTTGCCTGCACCGGTCGGCGCGGCGACGAGCACGCTCTGGCCGTCTTCGAGTGCGTGGCATCCTTCGACCTGGAAGGGGTCGAGCTCGAACTTCTGGTTCGCAGCGAAGGCGACGGTCGCCGGGTGCCCTGCCGCCTGTCGAGCCGCGGCGTATCGTTCGGCCGGCGAGCTCATACGGCCACGGGTTCGATGCCTGCAGCGGCGTCGCGCTTGCGCTTGCGTCGGTCGAAGAGCATCGAGATGAGGGTCGCCGCGAAGTACAGCACGATCATCGATCCCATCAGCAGCAGCATCGAGAACACATCAGCAGGCGGAGTCGTGACGGCGGCGAAGATCGTGCATACCAGGATGGCGACTCGCCAGCCCTTCAGGATGTCGCGGCCGGATACGATTCCCGCGACGTTCAACGCGACGAGGAAGACCGGGAGCACGAAGGCGATGCCGAGCACGAGCAGGAACTTGAAGACGAAGTCGTAGTAGGTGGAGTAGTCGAAGAACTGCGCCATGCCGGTGGGGACGAACGACGCCATGACTTCGATCACATGCGGAAGCACGAAGAACGCGACCGTGCAACCGCCGAAGAACAGCGGGATGGCCGCCCCGAGGAATCCCCAGGTGTACTGGGTCTCCTTCTTCGTGAGCCCCGGCATGACGAAGGCCCAGACCTGCCACAGCCACACCGGCGCGGAGATCAGGAGTCCGATTGCGAAGGCAATCCGCATCCGCAGATCGAACCCGCTCGTGACGGTCGTGAAGTTGAGACCCGTGTACTCGCGCCCGGCTTCTGCAGCGATCGTGCGGATCGGCACCGAGAGGAGCTCGATGATCGGCTCCGTCACGAAGAAGGCGATGATCATGCCGACCACCAGGGCACCTGCCGCGATGAACAGACGCTTACGGAGCTCGATCAGGTGCGCGCCGAGAGACATCCGCCTGTCACGGCCCGGCGTCTCCTGGTCGGCGGAATCGAGAGCGGACACGAACTAGGCGGATCGAGGAGGCTGACCCGGATCCGTGTCGCGAGCCGTCACCGTGGTGTCTGCGACCGAGGTCGTGGTGGTCGGGGATGCCGGATCTGCGGCATCAGTCGCGTCCTCGTTCTTCATCGCCTTCATCTCGCCCTTGAACACCCGGGCGGACTGACCGAGGCTCTTCGCCAGTGCCGGCAGCTTCGCCGCACCAAAGAGCAGCAGGATGACGGCGAGGATGATCAGCAGATGTGGCCAACCGAAAGCGCCCATGATTCTCCTTCGTCGTTTGGTGAAAGTCTAACGGGCGTTGTCGCCTTCGGGGTGGCGATACAGGGCGAGTCCGGCCGCAGCCCATTCCCGCGCCGCAGTTCGAGCGACGCCGGGATCCACCACTTCGAGGGCGCCGCCGAACTTCGCCGCCAGTCGCTTCACTCCCCGAGGGTCTGCGAGATGCAGCCGAACGGTGACGATCCCATCGCTGGCGTCGGAGTTGTCGGCCGTCAGGAAGTCTCCGAGCAGGGGCGCCATCCGCTCGGGCACCCGCACTCGCACCTCCCCCTCGTCCTCGACGGCCGAGAAGGCCTCAGGGACGTGCTCGCCCGCGTGCGTGATCGGGATGTCGGTCAGCCGGGCATCGCTCACGCGATCCAGGTGGAAGGTGCGCATGGCCTGTCGCATGTGGCACCACCCCTGCAGATACCACTGCGCGTTGGTGATGAGCACCTGCACGGGATCCACGGTGCGCGTCGTGGGCGCGGCATCCGGCGCCTGATACGTGAACGACACGGCGACGCCGTTCTGCACGGCCCTCGACACCACCTGGCGGACCTCGTCGACGGCGCTCGGCGCGACGACGACCTCGGCCGGCGCATCGGCCGCGCCGCGCGAGAGCTTCGAGATGAGGCCGCTGACCAATCCCGAGTCGGAGACCGCCGGCACGGCGGCGACCATCTGCAGGCCCGCGAGGAGCGCGGCGGCTTCTCGGGCCGTGAATCGAGGAACCCGGCGCAGAGCGACGTCGTTGGTGATCTCGATGATGTCCTCTTCGTCGAGGAGGTCCCAGTTGATGTCGAACATCTCCTGCGGCTGCTGCCAGAAGCCGGAATCACCGGGCAGTCCGATGACCGTGAGCTTCTCGACCATCTGCCGCATCTCCGTCGAGGTCACACCGAACTCGGCAGCCGCCTCGGCGAGCGAGACCTGTCCGTGCTCGAGGAGATAGGGCACCAGAGTCAGATAGACGCGGACTCGGTCGGCGGCGAGCAGCGGCTTGCCTTGGGCGCTCATCGGACCTCCCCCGCATCCGAATTCGTCGCTACGACCGCGGTCAGGCGATCGACGACGGCCGAGCGGAGCTCCACAGGCTCGACAACCCGCACCTCGGGACCGTACGACGCGAGCTCGTCGGCGAAGATGTGCAGGTCCACGAACGGGACGAGGATGCCCTGGGTCGCCGCCGGAGTCGCCCGGCGTCCGAGCCGCAGCGACGCTTCGGTGCCGGGTGTGACCTCGAGCAGCGCAGAGTTCTGAGCGGCGACGCGCTCGAGACCGGCCAGGGCACGCTCCCCCGCGCCCTCGCGCAGCGCAGGGTCGAATGCCTTCGCCGTGATCTTCACATCGCCGACGATCCTGCTGAGCAGGAACATGCGGTCCTGCTCGATGTCCACATCGACGCCGAACACGTGCCATCTCGCTTCATAGTCGACGAGTGCGAGCGGGCGGATGCTGCGGCGCCGCGGTGCGCCCTCCCCCGGCTTGAGGTAGTCGAAGACGACCACGCGGCTCTTCTCGATCGCATCCTGCAATGGAGGGAAAGCGGCATCGCGCGCGGTGATCCGCGGCGCGAACCCGATGATCGGTTCGTCGCCGTCGATCCCGAGCGCCCGGATCTTGCGCACGCCGGCCTTGGCGTCGCCGGATGCGGACTCGGCGCTCCACACGCTCCCCGCCAGCTGCAGCACGGCGAGCTCGGCGGCCGTGAACTCGATATCGCTGGGCAGGTCGTATTCCGCCTGCGGAATACGGTAACGCGCTTCGCGGAGGTCATTCGGATCGGCCTGATCCCCGATCGTCTCGACGGGGACGCCGAGAGTGCGCAGCTCATCCTTGTCGCGCTCGAACATCTTCTCGAGTGCATCCGAGCGCACGCCCGCATCGGCGCGCTGACGGTAACCCGACACGTTGTCGAGGATCTGCTGCTTGGTGAGCCCGATCTCCGTGGCCATGAGCGCCACGACGAGATTCGTCAGGCGCTCTTCCGCGGGAATACGGGCCGCCATCACTGCTCCGGGACGGGAACGACGCCCAGGATGTCGACCACGATCGCGGTCGCCGGGTTTCCGTCTGCCTCGGGCACGACGACCAGGAGCTGGGAGCCGACCGTCGCGCCGACGAGCTCCTTCGCTGCGGGGCCGATGTTGGGCTCGGCACCCCACGTGCTCGAGGTGACCGTCTTGTCGTCCCATCCGAGCGCCATGATGTTGGTCACGATGGTCGATTCCTTCTCGACCTTCTCCCCGTCACCCTTGATGAGCGTCTGAGTGACGGTCTCGGTGGGGGCGTCGCTGTCGGGGATGATCACTCCGGGGGTGCCATCGGGAGCGCGGACGACCGTCGGCAGGCCCCGGGCGTCGTTGAACTGCGATGAGCCCTCGGCGTGAGCGAGGTAGACATCCTGGAGGTCGATGATGGCGACCACGTTCTCATCCTCTTCGAGACCGAAGGCCTCGACATTCGCCTCGCCGAAGTCCTCGGGGGTCAGCACCGCGACGATCCGGCTGCCTCCGGTCGCGCACTCCAAAACGGTCTCGAGACCGGCGGACCGCTCTGCCCAGTAGGAGATGCTGTGCACACGGCTCGGGTCGCCGTTGAACTCGGACTCGTACAGCTTCTCGCCGCTCTCGCCGCCATAGAAGGCGATGTCGAGCACCATCGGCTGGGAGGTGGTGGTGAGGGTGTTTCCCTCTCCGGTCACCACGTCGGCGAAGGACGTCTCGTCCGCCTTCACCGGGCTGTACACGGTGACGTCCGGAGCCTCTCCGAGGTCGCCCTCGACGGTGACCGAATCCTTCACGGATGCGGTCGATGCCGCCGCCCGATCGCACGCATCACCGGCGAACGAGGGCGCCGAGGCGCATCCGGTCAGAGTGAGGACGGCGAGGCTGATGGTTGCCAGAACGGCGGACGTTTTACGCACGCGCTCCAGTCTATTCCGTCGGTGGCTCGGATTCGCGCGAACCGGCGGCGAGACGGGCGCCCTCAGCGGCCTTCGCGGCCTCTCTCGCCCGCTTGCGCAGATTCTTGTCGTTGATCTCGCGATCGCCGACAGCCCCCGGCGTCCACGCCTCGACATCAGCATCGCCGTAGCTGCTCTTCGATGCCCTGCGCTTCACCTGAGGGGCCACGGCGCCCGGCGCCAGCCGACGAGCCGTGAGGAGGAAGCCGGTGTGCGCCACCATCCGGTGATCGGGTCGCACGGCGAGACCCTCGACGTGCCAGCCGCGAACCATCGTCTCGGACGCCTCGGGATCCGTGAACAGGCCCGTGCTCCGGATGTACTCGGCCACCCGCGAGAGCTGCGTGGCGGTGGCCACGTAGCACAGCACGACGCCGCCGGGGGTGAGTGCGTCGGCGACGACATCCATGCATTCCCACGGCGCGAGCATGTCGAGTACGACACGGTCGACCGTGCCCGCCGGGAACTCCGCCGGCAGCGCATCCGCGAGATCTCCCACCACGACGTCCCAGGTGTCCGGCGTCTCGCCGAAGAAGGTCTCGACGTTGCCCCGTGCGACCTGGGCGAAGTCCTCACGACGCTCGAACGACACCAGCCGGCCGACCGGACCGATGGCCCGCAGGAGCGAGAGCGAAAGGGCACCGGACCCGACACCCGCTTCCACGACGACGGCACCGGGGAAGATGTCGGCCTGCATCACGATCTGCGCGGCGTCCTTGGGGTAGACGATCGCGGCGCCGCGCGGCATCGACATCGCGAAGTCGCGGAGCAGAGGCCGGAGCGCGAGGTACTCGTGTCCCGAGCTGTTCGCGGCCACTGAGCCGTCGGGCAGACCGATGAGGTCGCGGTGCCGGAGCACGCCCTGGTGCGTGTGCAGCTCGCCGTCCTCTCGGAGGGTCACGGTGTGCAGGCGACCCTTGGGGCCGGTCAGCTGCACCCGATCGCCCTCGCGGAACGGCCCGCTCGGCCGCTGTGAGGTGGTGTCGGTCATCGGGTGGCTCCCGTCATGGAGGTCTTTCGGTCGAAGAGTTCGATCAGGTCGGCGGCGGTGCGCCCCTCGAGGCTCGGCCACAGCTCATGCGCGCCCACGTGATCGAGCGAGACGATATGCGGCACGCCGAGGGCGACGGCGCCGGATGCGATGCCCGCGCGGAGCCCGGTCGGCGAGTCCTCGATGACCACAGCATCGGCGATGTCGATCTCGAGCAGGGATGCCGCGTGGAGGTAGGGCTCGGGGTGGGGCTTCGGGTTGGTCACATCATCGCCGGCGACGACGATGTCGAAGGCCTGGAACTCGATCAGGTCGACGACGCTCAGCGCCATGCGACGCAGCGACATCGTGACGAGTCCTGTGGGGATCCCCGCTGACCTCAGGTCCTGCAGCAGCTCGCGGGCGCCGGGGCGGAAGGGCACTCCCTGCGTGCGCAGTGCATCCTGCACGCCGTCGGTGAGGAGCGAGATGATCGCCTCGGCATCCATGTCGACGCCCGCGTTCTGAAGGATGATCGCGCTGTCGATGAGTCCGTTGCCGACGAGCTGAAGCGCATCCTCGTGGGTCCACGTGCCGCCGAAGGATTCGACCAGCGCGGTCTCGGCCGCCATCCAGTACGGCTCGGTGTCGACGAGTGTTCCGTCCATGTCCCAGAGGATCGCGCGGGGCTGTCTGCTCACCGAACCATGTTACCCGTGGCTCCACCCCGTCCCCGCGCCGTCGGACTAGCCTGGAGGGATACCGATCCGGAATGCACGAAGGGAGCCCACGATGGATGGCCTCGGTTCACGCATCGTCATCGTCGCCTTCGACGGGTGGAACGACGCAGGGGAAGCCGCGAGCGGCGCGGTCGCCGCACTGCGCGAGACGACGGACTACGACCTCGTGCACTCGATCGACCCGGAGCTGTACTTCGACTACCAGTACACGCGCCCTGCGACGAAGATGGACGCCGAAGGGCGTCGCCAGCTCACCTGGCCCGAAGCCGGACTCTGGCGCCCGCGCGACCCCGGTCCCGGTCCCGAATTCTGGATCCTCACGGGCGTGGAGCCTGCGCGCACCTGGCAGGCTTTCGCGTCGGAGTTCATCGACGTCGCTCTCCGCGACGACATCACGGGCTTCGTGACGCTCGGCGCGATGCTCTCCGACGTGCCCCACACCCGCCCCATCTCGATCTTCGCCTCGAGCCAGAACGAGCAGGTCCGCGAGGCGCACGGCCTCGAGCGCTCGCTCTACGAAGGCCCCGTCGGAATTCTCAGCGTCATCGAGCACTTCGCCGAGAGCGCCGGCATTCCGACCGCCAGTCTGTGGGCGAGCGTGCCGCACTACGTCGCCTCCGCCACGCCGTCGCCCAAGGTGACCCTCGCTCTTCTCGATCGGCTCGAGGAGCTGACCGGCGTGGATGTGCCTCGAGACCACCTGCGCACCGAGGCCGCCGCCTGGGAGGCATCGATCGATGCCGCCGCCGCGGACGACGAGGACATGACGGAGTACATCCATCAGCTCGAGCGCACGCGCGACACGTGGGACTCCCCCGATGCGTCGGGCGATGCCATCGCTCAGGCCTTCGAGCGCTATCTCAAGCGCCGTGGCGACGGCCCCGGCGACCACAAGCGGTAGTCGCCCGGGCCCTCGTCATCACGGCGCGATGACGCCGGTCCCCAGCAGCACCAGGAGGACGGTGCCCAGGAGGATGCGGTAGATCACGAACGGCAGGAAGCTCCGCTTCGAGATGTAGTTCATGAAGAAGGCGATCACGCCGAGCGCCACGACGAATGCGATGCCCGTCGCCGCGAGCGTGTCTCCGAAGGAGAAGAACGACGGCTCGTCCCAGCTCTTGAACACCTGGTAGAAGCCACTGCCGAACACGGCGGGGATCGCGAGCAGGAACGCGTAGCGAGCGGCTGCGGCACGCTCGTAGCCGAGGAAGAGTCCCATCGTGATCGTTCCACCGGAGCGCGAGACTCCGGGGATCAGCGCCAGAGCCTGCGCGAAGCCGTATGCGATGCCGTGCGGGTAGGTGAGCTGATCGAGCTTGCGCCGCTTCGCGCCGACGTGGTCGGCGATCCCGAGCAGGATGCCGAAGACGATCAGCATGATCGCGACGATCCAGAGGGAGCGGAAGACCGTCTCGATCTGGTCCTGGAAGAGCAGCCCCAGGACCACGATCGGGATGCTGCCGATGATGATCATCCATCCCATGCGCGCATCCGGATCGCTGCGCGGGACCCTGCCGGTCAGCGACCGGAACCACTGCGCGATGATCCGCACGATGTCGCGCCAGAAGAACACCACGACCGCCGCCTCCGTGCCGATCTGGGTGATCGCGGTGAACGCGGCGCCGGGATCCTCGCCCGACGGCAGGAAGGTGCCGAGGATGCGCAGATGGGCGCTGGAGGAGATCGGGAGGAACTCGGTGAGTCCCTGGACGATGCCGAGGATGAGCGCTTCGAACAAGTGCATGGAGGAGCTTTCTGAGTCGTGGTGCGCGGGCGTGGAGCCGAGAGCTCAATACGTGCGCAGCAGATCGGCCAGCACCCGCTGACCGAAGACAAGCGATTCTACGGGCACCCGCTCATCGACCCCGTGGAACATCCCGGTGAAGTCGAGGTCTGCGGGAAGCCGCAGCGGCGCGAACCCGTACCCGGTGATTCCGAGATATGCGAGCGCCTTGTTGTCGGTTCCTGCACCCAGCAGGTACGGGATGACCGGCACACCGGGGTCATGCCGGCCGAGACTCGCGACCATCGCCTCGACGAGCTCGCCGTCGAAAGGCGTCTCCATGCCGATGTCCCGCACCACCGTCTGGATCTCGATCTCGTCGCCGACGATCTGCTGCAGCTCGGCGAGCACGTCGTCTTCGGTTCCGGGGATCACCCGCACGTCGATCAGCGCCTCGGCACGCTCGGGGATCACGTTGTGCTTGTATCCGGCGGACAGGGCGGTCGGGTTCGTCGTCGTGCGGAACGACGAACGGAGGAAGGCCTCGGCGGGCCCCGCAGCCGCCGCGAGGGCATCCGGGTCGTCGACGGAGCGTCCGGTGAGATCGCTCAAGCCCTGCAGCAGTGCCTCGGTGGTGGGAGTGAGTCGCAGGGGCCACCGCGTGCGTCCCAGGGCCGCCACGGCCTCCGCGAGCTTCGTGACCGCATTGTCATCGTGGAGACGGCTTCCGTGGCCGGCGCGGCCCTTCGCCACGAGGCGTATCCAGATGAGCGCCTTCTCCCCCACCTGCAGCAGGTAGGCGCGGCGATCGTCGACCGTGATCGAATAGCCGCCCACCTCGCTGATCGCCTCGGTCGCGCCCTCGAACCACTCGGGGCGGTTCTGCACCACGAGAGCCGATCCCTCCACTCCGCCGTTCTCCTCATCGGCGAAGAAGGCGAGCACCAGGTCGCGTTCGGGCTGCTCGCCCGCTCGCAGCAGGTCGCCGACCGCCGTCAGGATCATCGCGTTCATGTTCTTCATGTCGACGGCGCCCCGCCCCCAGAGCATGCCGTCCTTGACGACGCCCGCGAAAGGATCGACGGTCCAGTCCTCGGCCATGGCCGGGACGACGTCGAGGTGGCCATGCACCACGAGCGCCGGCTTGCTCCGGTCGCGTCCGGGCACCCGCGCCATGACGTTCGTGCGCCGCGGGATGGGCTCGTAGTACTCGACTTCGAGGCCGAGATCCTGCAGATAGGCGCCGACGTACTCGGCCGCTTCCCGCTCGCCCTTCGCGTTGCCCCCGCCGAAGTTCGAGGTGTCGAATCGGATCAGGTCGCGCGCGATGCGAACCACCTCGGGCAGAGACACGTCAGTCATGGAGTCCAGGCTATCGAAAGGCCGTGGCGCGCCCGGGCGTCGCCGTCGGTTTCTGAGTGCCCCGAAGCTCGTGCTAATGTAAATCTTCGTTCGGCAACGAACATCCAACACCTGCGCGGGTGGCGGAATGGTAGACGCGCTACGTTGAGGTCGTAGTGCCCGTAAGGGCGTGGGGGTTCAAGTCCCCCTCCGCGCACAGACAGGCCCCGGATATCCACATGATATCCGGGGCCTTCTTCGTTTCCGATGTCGCCGTGTCATCGGACAGGACTCGCGTGGATCGTCGAGTCCAGTCCGACGCGGTCGGGCCGGCGCCTGTCAGACCGCGCCGACGCCGAACACCAGACCGAGCACGTACGTGACCGCTGCGGCTCCGAAACCGATCGCCAGCTGACGCAGCGCACGACGCAGGGGCGGCCCTCCGGACAGGATGCCGACCATCGCTCCCGTCGACAGGAGCGCGATGCCTACGAGCACGAGAGCGACGACCACCGCTGTGGTCCCCTCGAGCCCGAAGAGCCACGGGAGCACGGGGATGATCGCGCCGGATGCGAAGAGCAGGAAGCTCGAGATCGCAGCGGTCCAGTCGCTGCCGACGATCTCGTGGTCGTCTCCGGCATGGACGTGGACCGGCCCTGTGGCGGTGCGTTCCACGCCGGCGCGCGCGGCATCGACGATGCGCCGTGCGCGCTCCAGAGCCTCCTGCTGGCCGATCCCGCGCGCCCGGTATACCAGAGCGAGCTCGTTCTCATCGATGTCGAGGTCGGCGGCGGATGCGGCAGCATCCTCGTTGGCCTCCGTCGACGCGAGCAACTCTCGTTGAGACCGCACGGACACGAACTCCCCCGCTCCCATCGACAGCGCGCCGGCGAGCAGGCCTGCGATGCCGCTGAACAGGACGAAACCCGAACTGACGCCCGTAGCGCCGATGCCGAGCACGAGCGCGAGGTTGCTCACGAGGCCGTCGTTGGCCCCGAAGACCGCTGCGCGGAACGAGCCCGACAGGCGACGCCGGCCCCGCGCAGCGAGACCGCGAACCACCTCGTAGTGCACTTTCTCGTCAGCGCGCATCGCCGGCGTCGCGTACTGCTCCGAGTCGTACGGTGAACGTGCCTCGGCGCTCTGCGCGAGGGCCAGCACGAAGATGGATCCGAAGCGGCCCGCCATCCAGCCGAGGAGGCGGGAGCGGATGCCGGCGCGTGGCAATCGGACCGGTTCCGCGCCGAGCAGATCGAGCCAGTGCTGCTCATGGCGCCGCTCGGCGTCGGCGAGGCTGAGAAGGATCTCACGCTCCTCCCCCGTGCGTCGGCTCGCGAGCTTCTGGTACACGTGTCCTTCGGCGCGTTCCTCGACGAGGTACCGCGCCCAGCGGCGGCGGTCTGCGGCGGTGGGCTCGGCGGCAGCGGGGGCTGTCATGAAGTCTCCTGATCGACGGTCCCCGTTCTGGGGGCAACCGTTCAACGCTAGCTTCGGGAGCCCGTCTCCATCGCACCCGGCGACGGTATTGCCAGCTTTTCGGGTATCCGAACCGACGCCAGGGTTCAGGAGCGGACGCGCTTGCGGAGTACGTCGATACGGGACTGCAGCTGCGTCACGGTCGCCTGGGCGACTGCAGGTCCACCGCAGATCCGGCGCAGCTCGGCATGAACCGCGCCATGTGGTTCGCCCTTCTGACGGGCGTACAGCCCCACGAGGCTGTTCAGCAGCTGCCGTTGCTCGCGCAGCGTGCGGTGCAGGGGCGCAGGGAGCGTCGTCGCCTCGGTGGGACCCGCCTCGGCTTCTCTCGTCTCTCGCAGTCGCGTCTGCCGCGCCTGTCGCTGCATCAGGAGCTCGTGCACGTGCTCGGGCTCGAGAAGACCGGGAAAGCCGATGAACTCCTCTTCTTCGGGGGTGCCCGGCTCGGCCAGCTGACCGAACTCCTGGCCCTCGAACACGACCCGGTCGAAGTGGGCCACCGACGAGAGCGCCTGATAGCTGAATTCCTGGGTCAGCGCGTCGGACGCGTCGTCCTCGCGGTTCGCGGAGTCGAGCAGCGAGTCCTCGAGCCCGTCGTCGTCCTTCGACTGACGGTCGAGCGCGTGATCGCGCTGCTTGTCCATCTCGTTCGCGAGACCCATCAGGACCGGCACCTGAGGGAGGAATACGCTCGCGGCCTCGCCACGGCGGCGTGCTCGCACGAATCGGCCGATGGCCTGAGCGAAGAACAGCGGCGTCGACGACGACGTGGCGTAGACGCCGACCGCGAGACGCGGCACGTCCACCCCCTCGGACACCATGCGCACCGCGACCATCCAGCGGTCCTCGCTGTTGCTGAACTTCTCGATGCGTTCGGAGGCCGTCGCGTCATCGGACAGGACGATCGTCGGCTGCTGACCGGTGATGCTGTGCAGGATCTTGGCGTAGGCACGCGCGACGGTCTGATCTGTCGCGAGCACCAGGCCGCCGGCATCCGGAACGTGATGCCTGATCTCGGTCAGGCGACGATCGGCTGCGGACAGCACAGCCGGCATCCACTCGCCCTCGGGGTCGAGAGCCGTGCGCCAGGCCTGCGAGGTCACGTCCTTGGTGTTGTCCTGCCCGAGATGCGTCTCGAGCTCGTCTCCGGTGCTCGTGCGCCATCGCATCTTGCCGGCGTACATGTGGAACAGCACGGGGCGGACGACGCCGTCGGCCAGGGCGCGACCGTAGCCGTAGTTGTAGTCGGTGCGGGAGATCCGTGCACCGGACTCGTCAGGGTGGTACTCCACGAACGGGATCGGTGCGGTGTCGCTGCGGAAGGGCGTTCCAGACAGCAGCAGTCGACGCTTCGCCGGACCGTACGCGTCTCGGATCGCATCACCCCAGCTGAGGGCGTCGCCGCCGTGATGCACCTCGTCGAGGACGACGAGGGTCTTCGCATCCTCGGTCAGATGACGGTGGACCGATGACTTCGCCGCGACCTGCGCGTAGGTCACGACGGCGCCGTGGTAATGCCGCGCCGGCGCCCAATGACTGTTGCGGAACCGGGGATCCAGACGGATGTGCACCCGCGCTGCTGCATCGGCCCACTGCGTCTTGAGATGCTCGGTCGGCGCGACCACGATGATCCGGTTGACCTCCCCCATGCGCATGAGCTCGACCGCGAGGGTGAGCGCGAAGGTCGTCTTGCCTGCACCGGGTGTCGCCGCGACGAGGAAGTCACGCTGATCCGCCTGGAAGTACTGTTCGAGCGCCTCCTGCTGCCAGGCGCGCAGCTTGTTCGCAGTGCCCCAGGGGGCGCGCTGGGGGAAGGACGGAGAAAGCATCGAGTCAACGATAATCGCTGCCGCCGACACTCGGCACGCTCACGCGATCCGCCGCGCGCGTCCTCCCCGCAGCCCACGCACCCGAGTAGGCTCGGTCACTGCGTGGCCGCCCCAGATGGGCCGCGTTCGTTCGCGAAGGAGAGCTGGATGACAGACCAGGATTCGATCCGAACCCCGGAACTCGACAACGAGAATCCGCACCCCTGGCGGAGGTTCGTCGCGATCGGCGACTCGTTCACCGAGGGGATCGGCGACCCCGACCCCTCGCAGCCCGGCAGCCACCGCGGCTGGGCCGACCGCGTCGCCGAGGTGCTCTCGCGTCAGGTCGACGACTTCGCGTACGCCAACCTCGCCGTGCGCGGCAAGCTGATCGCCCAGATCGTGCGCGACCAGATCGAACCCGCCGTGGCGCTGCATCCCGACCTGATCTCGATCTGCGCGGGCGGCAACGACGTGATCCGTCCGGGCACCGACCCCGACGCCATCGCCGTCCAGCTGGAGGACGCCGTCGCACGCCTGTCGTCGACGGGTGCCGCCGTGCTGCTGTTCACCGGGATCGACACCGCCTTCACTCCTGTCTTCCGAGCGTTCCGCGGCAAGGTCGCGATCTACAACGAGAACGTCCGCGCGATCGCCGAGCGCCACGACTGCATCGTCGCCGACCAGTGGGCGCTCAAGGTCGTGCAGGACATGCGGTTCTTCGATGACGACCGTCTGCACTACAACTCGCTGGGCCATCATGAGGTCGCCCGCATGGCGCTGCGCGCGCTCAACGTGCCCAACGACCTCGAGTCCATGCAGCCCGAGCCGCTTCCGCTGCGCACCTGGCGGGAGGCGCGCTCCGAAGACCTCGGCTGGGCGCGGGAGCATCTGGTTCCGTGGGTGCTGCGGCGTCTTCGCCATGAGTCATCCGGTGATCACATCGTCGCGAAGCGTCCCGAGCCCTCGCCGATCATCTTCCCGTCGTCCGACTGACCATCTCATCCCATCCCATCCCGTCAGCGGCGTCCGAGCGCCCACAGCGCCACGGCCGCGGCAGACGCCACGTTCAGCGAGTCGACGCCTCCCGACATGGGAATCGTCACCACGGTGTCTGCCTCGTCGAGGGCGGTGCGTGAGAGTCCGTCGCCTTCGGATCCCATGACGAGAGCGACGCGCTCGGGGCGGGACGCGACGTAGGCGTCGAGAGTCACCGCGTCGTCGCTCAGCGCGAGGGCTGCGACGTCGAACCCTGCGGCATGAAGGTCGGTGACGGCGGACGCCCAGTCCGTGATCCGGGTCCACGGCACCTGGAACACCGTTCCCATGCTGACACGCACGCTGCGCCGGTACAGGGGGTCGGCTCCCCCGGGAGACACCAGCACGGCATCCGCTCCGAGCGCGGCGGCCGCACGGAATGCGGCGCCGACATTCGTGTGATCGCCGACGTTTTCGAGAATCAGCACGAGCGTGGCGGAGTCGATGACCTCACGCACCGTCGGCAGGTCAGGACGATGCATCGAGGCGATCGTGCCCCGGTGCACAGCGAAACCGGTCAGCGCCTCCGCCACGTCGTCCGGGACGACGTACACAGGTACATCGAGTTCTCCGACGATCGCTCGGATGTCCTCCACCCGCCGCTCCTGAACGAGGACCGATCGCGGATGATGCCCCGCAGCGACGGCTCGCGCGATGACTTTCGTCGATTCGGCGATGTACAGCCCGCCGGCCGGGTCGCTCACACTTCGGAGCGCGGTGTCGGTCAGTGCGCGATAGTCGTCGAGTCGTCGATCATCGGGATTCGTCACGCGCAGCAGTTCCACGAGCCCCAGTCTGCCATCGCTCTCCGAGTCGCCGTCGCGGTCGGCCGCGACGCGTCGAGCGGCCTGCGCACGCCGTAGACTCGCAGAGGGAGGTCCTGTGAGCGCATCGAGTCCGGTTGAACTGTCGACCACCATCGCTCGCACCGCCGAACTCCTGCGCGGTCGGAAGATCGCCTTGCTCACGGGCGCCGGGATCTCCACGGACTCGGGAATCCCCGCTTACCGCGGCGAAGGGTCGCGCAACCGGACTGATCCCATGACGATCCAGCGGTACCTGGCCGATGAGACGGCGCGGCGTCGTTATTGGGTCGGCGGGCATCTCGGCTGGCGGGCGTTCGCCCGCGCCGAGCCGAACCCCGGCCATCTCTCTCTCGCCGCCATGGAGTCCTCCGGACACGTCACCGGCGTCATCACCCAGAACGTCGACGGACTGCATCTGCGCGCGGGCAGCTCGCACGTCATCGAAGTGCACGGCACGATGCGCAGGGTTCTCTGCCTGAAGTGCGGCCAGGTCTTCGATCGCCGCGACATCGCAGTGCAGATCGAAGAGCGCAATCCGTGGATCTCCGTCCCCGAGAATGTGGCGCTCGCTCCCGACGGCGACGTGCTCCCCGAGAGCACCGACGGCTTCATCGTGCCGGTGTGCACGGTGTGCGAAGGGATGCTGAAGCCCGACGTCGTGTTCTTCGGCGAGTACGTGCCGCAGGGGCGCTTCAAGGCCGCGGAGTCGCTGCTCCGGGCGAGCGATGCGCTGATCGTCGCCGGCTCATCCCTCGTCGTCAACTCCGGTGTGCGCCTCGTCGAGCGCGCACGACGCCGCAGCATCCCCCTCATCATCATCAACCGCGAGCCGACGCGCGCGGATGTCTGGGCCGATGCCACCATCGCCGCAGGCACCAGCGACGTGCTCCCCGCGATCCAGGAGCTCCTTGAATGACTCTGCTCACGCTCATCCGCCACGGCCAGACGGATTGGAACCTCGCCCGACGGATCCAGGGCTCCACCGACATCCCCCTGAACGAGAAGGGCCGTGCGGACGCACGGACCGCCGCGGATCGTCTCGAGGGCGTGACACATCACTCGATCTACGCCAGCCCGCTGAAGCGGGCGCGGGAGACGGCAGAGATCATCTCCGAAAGCCTGGGCCTCGGGGCTCCCGTGCTGGTGCCGGACATGCGCGAGCGCGAGTTCGGTGAGGGCGAGGGCATGCTCGTCTCCGACTACATCGAGAAGTACGGCGACTGGCTCTCGCCGGTTCCCGGCGCGGAGACCCTGGAAGGTGTCGCCGAACGGGCGCTCGTCGCCCTCGACGCGATCGCCCGCGATGCTCGCCGTCGCTCCGCACCGGTGGCGGAGTCCGTCATCGTCGTGACGCACGGCGGCGTGATCCGGTCACTGATCAACCACGTCTCCGGCGGCACGCTGCCCCGCGTCGGCGAGGTGCTCGCGAACGGTTCCGCCCACCGTTTCGAGGCCTCCCCCGGATCTCTGCGTCTCATCGACCAGGCGATCCTGGTCTGAACGACCGACCGCCAGAGATCGTTCGATCAGCGGGTGCGACCGAGCAGCGACCGAGCATGCCTCAGCACGGGCTCGTCGATCATGCGTCCGTCGAAGCGGAACACGCCTCGCTCGCTCGCTGAGGCGGCGAGAACCCGGCGGGCCCACTCGAGCGTCGCGTCGTCCGGAGCGTACGCCGCGCGGATGACCGCCACTTGACTCGGGTGGATGCACGCGGTCGCGATGAACCCGGACGCGGCAGCGTCGACAGCCTCGGCCTCCTGACCTGCGACATCGCCGATCTCGATGTGCACGGCGTCGATGGCGCCTTTGCCCTGTGCCCCCGCTTCGAGGAGAACGCGGGAGCGGGCATAGCGCGCGATGTCTCGATAGCCACCCTCCGGTGTGCGGCTCGATGTGCCGCCGAGGGAGGCGACGAGATCCTCCGCGCCCCACATCATCGCGACGACCTGCGGATGTGCTGCGATGCGATCTGCCGCGTGGATCCCCTTCGCCGTCTCGCACAGGGCGATCAACGAGAACCTCTCGTCGAAAGCAGTGAGGCTCTCAGCGCTCTCGGTCTTCGCGACCATCACGGTGCGGAAGTCGGTCTGAGAGAGCATGGCGAGGTCTGAGACGAGGGCGTCGGAACCCGGTGCGTTCACGCGGACGATCACACGACCGGGGTCCAGGTCGGCATCGACGAGATTGTCGCGAGCTGCGGCCTTCGCCTCGGCCAGCACCGCGTCTTCGAGGTCGAGGATGACAGCGTCCGCCTTCTCGAGGGCGCCGCGGAACCGTTCGGGTCGATCGGCAGGGCAGAAGAGCAGTGCCGGTCCGAGATCGAAGCTCATCGTTCCCCCTCGGGAAGGCAGTGCACGAGCACCGTTCGGGTCGCGGTGGCGACGACTGTGCCGTCCTGGTTGCGTCCGGTATGCGCGATGGTCACGATCCCCTGCCCCGCTCGTGACGTCGAGAGCCGCTTGTCGACGACCACGCTCTCGGTGTACAGCGTGTCACCGGCGAACAGCGGATGCGGGAAGGCGATCTCGCCCAACCCGAGCTGCGCCACCAGGGTGCCTTGCGTGAGCTGCGCGACGGATGCCCCGACCATGGTCGAGAGCGTCCACATCGAGTTGATCAGACGCGCACCGAACGGCTGCTGCCCATCGGCGAAGGCGGCGTCGAGGTGCAGCGCCTGGGTGTTCATCGTGAGCGTCGTGAAGAGGACGTTGTCGGCCTCGGTCGCGGTGCGCCCAGGGCGATGAAGATATCGGGCATCGGTGACGAACTCCTCGAAGAAGAGACCGCGCTGGACGATGTCGTGCACGATCACCTCACCTCCTCGGTTCGCTGAGCGGATGGCATCCTGCCACGCTACCCGGCGAGCCCCAGCGCTCGCGCGATCACGAGGAGCTGCACCTCGGTGGTGCCCTCGCCGATCTCGAGGATCTTCGAGTCGCGATAGTGACGGGCCACCGGGAACTCGTTCATGAAGCCGTTGCCGCCGAAGATCTGCGTCGCGTCCCTGGCGTTGTCCATCGCGGCCTCGCCCGCCACGAGCTTCGCGATCGCCGCCTGCTCCGCGAACGGCCGCCCGGCGTCACGGAGCCGTGCCGCGTGGTGCCAGGCGAGCCGTGCCGTGTGCACTCGGGCACGCATGCGCGCGAGGGTGAACTGCGCGTTCTGTCGCGTGCTGAGGGCGCTGCCGAAGATGGTGCGACTCTTCGCATACTCGACGGCTGCCTCGAGGCAGCCCTCCGCGGCGCCGGTCGACAGCGCGGCGATCGCGATGCGGCCCTCGTCGAGGATGCTCAGGAAGTTGCGGAAGCCGCTCCCCTGCTCGCCCAGGAGGTTGCCGGCGGGGACCCGTGCCCCGGTGAAGCTGAGCGGATGCGTGTCGGACGCGTTCCACCCGACCTTGTCGTACGGCGCCTCGACGGTGAAACCGGGTGTGCCGTTGGGCACGATGATGGTCGAGATCTGCTTGCGGCCCCCCTCGTTCCCGGTGACCGCGGTGACCGTGACGAAACGCGTGATGGGCGTTCCTGAATTGGTGATGAACTGCTTCGACCCGTCGATGACCCATTCGTCGCCGTCGAGCCGGGCGGTGGTCCGGGTCGCTCCCGCGTCGCTCCCGGCCTCCGGCTCGGTGAGGCCGAAGCCCGCGAGCGCACGGCCGGCGAGCAGGTCCGGCAGGTACTCCTGCTTCTGCTCCTCGGTGCCGAAGCGGAAGACGGGCATCGCACCGAGGCTGACTCCGGCTTCGAGCGTGATGGCGATGGACTGGTCGACGCGTCCGAGCGCCTCGATCGCGATGCCCAGCGCCATGTAGTCGCCGCCCTGACCCCCGTACTCCTCGGGGAACGGCAGGCCGAACAGCCCGAGGTCACCCATCTGGGCGACCACGTCCATCGACAGCGTGTGCGTGCGGTCCGCCTCGTAGGACTGCGGCGCGACGACCGTCTCGGCGAACTCGCGCACCATCGCCGCGAGTTCGCGCTCTTCATCGGTCAGCTCATGCATCGTCACTTCTCCTCCGTCGTCATGTGCGCGACCGGCTGGTCGCGTCGAACCTGATCGCCGACGGCGACCATGAGGCGCACCGTCCCGTCCTGGGGCGCCAGCACCGGGTGCTCCATCTTCATCGCCTCGATCGAGACGAGCGGCGTGCCGGCGGTCACGACGTCGCCGTCGCGGACATGCACGGCCACCACGCTTCCCGGCATCGGGGCTCTCGCATCCGGACCGTTCGCGGACTCGCTCTGCTCCCTCTGCTGCAGACGGTGCAGCAACAGGGCTCGGCGATCGAGAGGCTCCAGGCGCACGGTGCGTCCGTCCTCGCTGACCCAGACCGCACCGTCGTCGTCCACCGCAGCCATGGCGCGCGACCGCGAGCCGCTGGATGCAGGCGCGGGGATGACCTCGCCGCGTTCGGTCCGGAAGGAGATCTCGCGCCGATCGTCCTGCGTGAGGTCCTGCCACACCGCGCCCGCTCGCTGACTCGCCCTGGTCGCGCCGACCGCGTCATCCGTGCCCGAGACGGTTCGCCGTGCGGCGGCCAGCATCGACGGCGATGGCGGCTCCTCGACGAGCGGCAGAAGCGTCTCGATGAGTCCCGTGTCGAGGTCCCCGGCCGTGACCCGCTCATCGCGGCAGAGTGTGCGCAAGAACCCGATGTTCGTGTCCACACCCAGCACGACGGTCCTGCTCAGAGCCTCATCGAGCAGGCGGAGCGCGGTGGTCCGGTCGTCAGCGAACGCGATGATCTTCGCGATCATCGGGTCGTAGAATCCGGTCACGTCGTTGCCCGTCTCCACGGCCGCATCGACCCTCACGCCGCGCGGCGGATCGAACAGCAGCACGCGTCCGGTCGAGGGCAGGAACCCGCGCTCCGGCGATTCCGCGTACACGCGCGCCTCGACGGCGTGACCGTGCAGACCCGGCGCAGGGTCGAGACGTCCGCCTGCCGCGACGTGGATCTGCAGGGCGACGAGGTCGAGGCCGGTGACCTCCTCGGTGACGGGGTGCTCGACCTGCAGACGGGTGTTCATCTCGATGAAGAAGACCTGGTCCGGAACATCGGCGTCGATGAGGAACTCCACGGTTCCGGCGCCGACGTACGAGACGCTCTGTGCGGCCTGCGTGGCGGCTTCGAGGAGTCGGTCCCTCGTCGACTCGGGGATCCCCGCAGAGGGAGCCTCCTCGATCACCTTCTGGTGACGTCGCTGCAGCGTGCACTCGCGCTCGCCGAGGGTGATCACCGTTCCGTGAGCGTCGCCGAACACCTGCACCTCGATGTGCCGGGGGCGTCGGATGAGCCGCTCCAGGATCAGGGAGTCGTCACCGAACGCCGAACGCGCCACCCGTCGAGCGGACGCCAGTGCGGCGCTGAGCCCGGATGCCGCCTCGACGACCTCCATACCCTTGCCGCCGCCGCCCGCACTCGGCTTGACGAGCAGCGGGTAGCCGACAGCGTCGGCCTCGTCAGCGATCTCCGCGTCCGACAGTCCTCTCGCATCGAAACCCGGCACCACCGGGACCCCGGATCGCACGACATGGTCGCGGGCCTTCGCCTTGTCTCCCATGATCTGGAGTGCGTCGACCGACGGACCGATGAAGATGATGCCGCTCTCCGCGCATGCCTCGGCCAGCCCGACGCTCTCCGAGAGGAATCCGTAGCCCGGATGGATGGCCTGCGCTCCGGTCGCGCGGGCTGCGGCGATGACCGCATCGATGTCGAGGTACGACTCGGCGACCGGCGCCGGGCCGATCCGCACGGCTTGATCGGCCTCGCGCACATGGGGGGCGTCGGCATCCGCATCGCTGTAGACGGCGACGCTGCGGATGCCCATCGCACTGAGAGTGCGGATGACCCGGCGTGCGATCTCGCCTCGATTGGCGACGAGGACGCTGTCGAAACGATGGGAGGTGGGGACACTGTTCGTCATTGCGGTCACATCCGGAAGAGGCCGAAACGCGGCTCGGGCAGAGGGCTTCGCGCGACCACATCGAGGGCGAGCCCCAGCAGGTCACGGGTCTGGGCGGGGTCGATGATGCCGTCGTCCCACAGGCGCGCGGTGGCGTAGTACGGCTCACCCTGGGTCTCGTACTGCTCCCGGATGGGCTGTTCGAACGCGAGCCTCTCGTCGGTACTCCACGCCTGTCCGCGAGCCGTCAGCTGGTCGTCCTTCACCGTCCCGAGAACGGAGGCCGCCTGGGCGCCGCCCATCACCGAGATACGGCTGGCCGGCCACGTCCACAGGAAGCGAGGCGAGTATGCACGTCCGCACATGGAGTAGTTGCCGGCCCCGAAGGATCCGCCGATGATGACGGTGAGCTTCGGCACGCGGGTGCTGGCGACAGCGGTGACCATCTTCGCTCCGTCCTTCGCGATGCCGCCCGCCTCGGCATCCGATCCGACCATGAAGCCGGAGATGTTCTGCAGGAACACCAGAGGGATGCCGCGTTGGTCGCAGAGCTCGATGAAGTGCGCGCCCTTGAGGGCGGATTCGCTGAAGAGCACTCCGTTGTTCGCGACGATCCCGACCGGGTGCCCGTGCAGGCGCCCGAAGCCGGTGACGAGGGTCGTGCCGTACTCCTTCTTGAACTCGCGGAACGTGCCGCCGTCGATCAGCCGATCGATCACCTCGTGCACGTCGTACGGGGTGTTGACGTCGACCGGGACGACGTCATAGAGCGAGCCGGGTTCGGACGGCCGACGCGACTCGACCACGTCCCAGACCGGAGCGAGGGGCGACGGCAGGGTGGCGACGATGTCGCGCAGGATCTCGAGTGCGTGCTCGTCATCCTCGGCGAGATGGTCGACCACCCCGCTGCGCCGGGCGTGCAGTTCGCCGCCGCCGAGCTCCTCCGCTGACACGATCTCACCGATCGCCGCTTTCACGAGCGGAGGGCCGCCGAGGAAGATCGTCCCCTGGCCACGCACGATGACGGTCTCGTCACTCATCGCGGGGACATAGGCTCCGCCCGCCGTGCACGAACCGAGCACGGCGGCGAGCTGCGGGATCCCCTCCGCGGACATCCTGGCCTGGTTGAAGAAGATGCGTCCGAAGTGCTCGCGGTCCGGGAACACCTCGTCCTGCTTGGGGAGGAAGGCGCCGCCGGAGTCGACGAGGTAGAGACACGGAAGTCGATTCTCGAGCGCTATCTCCTGTGCGCGCAGGTGCTTCTTGACCGTGAGCGGATAGTAGGTTCCGCCCTTGACTGTCGCGTCGTTGCACACGACCATCACGTGCCTGCCGTGGACGAGGCCGATCCCCGCGATGACTCCCGCGGCTGGCGCCTCTCCCCCGTACAGTCCGTCGGCCGCCAACGGGGCGATCTCGACGAAGGGGCTGCCCTCGTCGAGGAGTCTGGTCACGCGATCACGCGGGAGGAGCTTGCCGCGCGCGATGTGCCGTTCCCGGGATGCCTGCGGCCCCCCTTGAGCGGCGACGGCCAGTCGTTCGTGCAGCTCGGCAGCGAGAGACTGCTGGGTTGCGGGCATCGTGACGTCCTCCTCGACCACATCGCGCCGGCGTCATCGCCCTGGCGCATTCGATGCTTTCTCGGTTAGTGTTCACTAACCGATCGCATCAGGTTAGCGAGGATTAACTGAGATGACAAGCCCTCCCACTGCGCGAGACCGCGCCAAGGCGGAGCGGTCTGACGCCATCCTCCGAGAAGCCGCACGACTCTTCGCCGAGAGCGGATACAACGGTGTGAGCCTCGAAGACATCGGCGCCGCCGTAGGCGTCTCCGGACCGGCGGTCTACCGCCACTTCGCCGGCAAGCAGGCGCTGCTCGGCGCCGTGCTCGTCCAGGTGAGCGATGACCTGGTCTCGGGCGGCACGAGTGTCGCGGCGGGCGGGTCCACACCCGAGGAGCGCATCCGCGCGCTCGTCGCCTTCCACGTGGAGTTCGCGCTGGGTCACGCGGATGTGATCCGAGTGCATGACCGGGACGTCGCGCATCTCGCCGCTCAGGATCATGCCGAGGTCCGCCGGCTGCAGCGCGCATACATCGAGCTCTGGATCGAGACCCTGAGCCCTCTGGTCGATGCCGACGCCGACGAGCTTCGTCTGCGGGTGCAAGCGTGCTTCGGGCTCATCAACTCGACACCGCACAGCACGCGCGCGGCGTCCCGGCAGCGCTCCGCCACCGCGACAGTGCTCGCCGCGATGGCGGAATCAGCGCTCCGAGCGACTACCTGAGCAGCATCGCCCTCCCAGGTTCCTCCAACACGTCCGCGACGTCCTTGAGGAACCTCGCTCCCTCCGCCCCGTCGACGATGCGGTGGTCGAACGACAGGCTGAGAGTCATCACTTGGCGAAGGGCGATCTCACCGCGGTACTCCCACGGAAGGCGCCGGACGGCGCCGACGGCGAGGATTCCCGACTGCCCCGGAGGCAGGATGGGGGTGCCCGCGTCGATGCCGAACACACCGATGTTCGAGATGGAGAAGGTGCCGCCCGCCAGCTCGACAGGAGATGTGCGTCCTTCCCGCGCGGTGACGGCGAGAGATGCCACCGCATCGGCGAGCTCCGTCAGTGTCAGAGACTCGGCGTCGCGGATGTGAGGCACGATGAGTCCCCGCTCGGTCGCTGCGGCGATCCCGAGGTCCACGTATCCGAACTGCACGATCTCGCCCGCGGACTCGTCCCATCGGGCATTGAGCCCGGGCGTGCGACTCAAGGCGAGACAGGCCGCTTTCGCCACCACCGCAAGCGGACCGATCCGATGCTCCGAGAGTGAGCGGTCGCCCCGCAGCGAGGCGATGAGGTCCATCGTCGCCGTGACATCCACCGTGTGGAAGACCGTGACGTGCGGTGCGGTGAACGCGCTCTCGACCATCGCCGCAGCCGTGTGCTTGCGAACTCCGCGGATGGGGATCCGCGTCTCCCGAGAGCCATCACGGAGGCTCGCGGCATCGTCCGGAACCCGCGGTCGGGGAGGCGCGGGATCGACCTGTTCTGCGGTCGTCGCCGTGCGAGACGCGTAGTCGTCGACATCCCCGCGGGTGATCACGCGATCCCCCACCGTCGCCGCCACCAGCACGAGATCGATCCCGAGACGCTTGGCATACGCACGCACGGGCGGAGTGGAGCGCGGCCGCTCGGCGACGACCTCGACGCTCACGGTCGGCGACGCGTCGTGCGGCGCCGCTTCGAGCACGGCCGTGTCGGTCGCCGCCCCTCCGCCGACCGCACGTCTGGCACGTCGGGCCGGTCGCCCGGATGCTGATGGCGCAGCTCCGTAGCCCACGAGGTTGGGCTGCGCCTTCTCCTCAGCACCGCCGCCATCCGAGGCGGCAGACGAAGCGTCGTCGGCGCCCTCGACATCGAACTCGATCAGCGGCGCGCCCACTGCGACGGTCTCCCCCGCCGCAGCATGCAGGGCTGTGACGACGCCTGCGTGCGGAGAAGGCAACTCGACGATCGCCTTGGCGGTCTCGACCTCGGCGAGAGTCTGATTGAGCGCGACGACATCGCCGGGAGCGACGAGCCACTGGACGACCTCCGCCTCTGTGAGTCCTTCTCCGAGGTCGGGCAGTCTGAACTCCGCGTTCACGCGTCTGCTCCCGTCAGGCTGTTCGGACGGTCGAGCACCCGGTCGACGGCGTCCAGCAGTCGGTCGAGATCCGGCAGATGGTATTTCTCGAGCTTCGACGGCGGATACGGGACGTCGTGTCCGGTCACGCGCAACGGCGCCGACTCGAGGTACTCGAAGCAGCGTTCCGTGACGCTCGCGATCACCTCAGCCGCCATACCGGCCTCTCGCGACGCCTCGTGCGCGACGACGACACGTCCGGTCTTGCGGACCGACGTCGCCACGGTGTCGTAGTCGACCGGCGACAGCGAACGCAGATCGATGACCTCGAGCGAGATGCCATCGTCTTCGGCGGCCTCGGCGGCCTGCAGCGCGGTCGTCACCATCGCCCCGTAGGTGATGAGCGTCGCATCATCGCCTGTGCGGACGACTCGCGCGAGTCCCATGGGTGCGGCATCCGCGAGCGGGGCGTCGAGATCGACATCGCCCTTGTGGTGGTAGAGCCGCTTCGGCTCGAAGAAGATCACCGGGTCGTCCGACGCGATCGCCTGGCGAAGACTCCGATAGGCGTCTTCCGGATTGGAGACCGCGATCACACGGAGCCCTGCGGTGTGCACGAAGTACGCCTCAGGCGATTCCGAGTGATGCTCGGCAGCACCGATGCCTCCCGCCCAGGGGATGCGGATCGTGATCGGCATCTTCACCCGGCCCTGCGTCCGGTAGTGCAGCTTCGCCACCTGCGCGACGATCTGGTCGAAAGCCGGATAGACGAAACCGTCGAACTGGATCTCGACCACAGGGCGATAGCCACGGAACGCCAACCCGACCGCCATGCCGACGATGCCGGATTCAGCGAGGGGCGTGTCGATGACACGCTGGGGCCCGAACTCGTCGAGGAGTCCATCCGTGATGCGGAAGACGCCTCCGAGCTTGCCGATGTCCTCGCCCAGCAGCACGACCTTGTCGTCGTCGCGCATCGCCCGTCGTAGACCTGCTCCGAGCGCCTTTCCGAGAGTGATCTGAGTCATGCTCACGCCTCGCCGTCGAACGACGCGAGGTAGGCGGCGTACTCGTCGCGCTGCCGCTCGAGGCCGGAGTGCGGCTCTGCGTAGACGCCGTCGAACACCGCGAGCGGAGGACGCGTCACCATGCCCAGGCACTCGGCGCGCATGTCTCGAGCCGCGGCGTCCGCCGCTCTCTGCGTGTCCGCGAGCTGCTCGTCGTCGAGCTCGCCGATCGAGCGCAGGTGTGCCTCCAGCCGGGCGATCGGGTCACGCTCACGCCATGCCTCGAGTTCGTCGTCGCTGCGGTAGCGGGTCGGGTCGTCGGCTGTCGTGTGCGGACCCATGCGATATGTGACGGCCTCGATATAGGCGGGGCCCTGTCCGGACCGCGCGTGCGCGAGAGCCCAGCGCATCGCGGCCATGCAGGCCAGCACGTCGTTGCCGTCCACGCGCAGGCTCGGGATGCCGAAGCCGGGCGCGCGTCCGGCGATCGGATACTGCGATTGCACCGACACCGGCTCCGAGATGGCCCAGTGGTTGTTCTGGCAGACGAACACCACCGGAGCCTGATACGAGGACGCGAAGATCATCGCCTCGTTCACATCTCCCTGGCTCGTGGCACCGTCGCCGAAGTAGGTGACGGCGACCTCGTCCGCATCTTCGTGACGGATGCCGAGCGCATACCCCACCGCGTGGAGCGTCTGCGCTCCGATGATGATCTGCAACGGAGCGACGCGGAGCGCTGCGGGGTCGTGACCCGCGCCCTCTTCACCACGCCACATACGGACGAAGTCGCCCGGCTGCGCGCCCCGTGCATAGATGACACCCGTTTCGCGGTAGCTCGGGAAGACGTAATCCTGCGGTGCGAGCGCCCTCGCGGTTCCGATCTGGGTCGCCTCCTGCCCCTGGCATGGCGCCCAGAGCCCCAGCTGGCCCTGACGCTGGAGGGCCACCCCCTCCGCGTCGATGCGCCGGAGGATGACCATGTCGCGGTGAAGCGCGCGCAGTCCGGCACCGTCGACGTCGGCGACGAACCCGTCGAGACGAGTGTTCGCGACGCGCTCGCCGTCCGGCGCGAGGATGCGCTCCGCGAGTTCGAGATCCTGCGCCATGTCGGCGATCGGAGTGATCTGGGGTGACATCGTCGTCCTCCTCGTTCGTGGCCGTCGTCACGGGTTCTACGCGCGGCCCCGGCCTCAGCGCCGGTTCACTTGAGAGTACGTCCGCTCATCACCTCGCTCAAGCAATCGAGAGCGGCTTGAGCATGTTGCCAAATCTGGGGTACATCGTGCCTGCTATCGTTTGGCACTATGGCCGGACTTGACCGCATTGATCTGGAACTTCTCGCCGCACTCGCCGATGACCCTCGCGTGACGATCGTGGCGCTGGCGGAGAATCTCGGACTCTCCCGCAACACCATCCAGGCGCGCATGGCGCGACTCGAGCAGACAGGAATCTTCCAGTCGTACGAGCGGTCGTTCTCGACCGACGTCCTGGGGTTCCCCCTTCAGGCGTTCGTGAGCATCGGCGTGCGTCAGACCGAATTGCCGCGGATCATCAACGAACTGGCGCGCATTCCCGAGGTCGTGCAGGCGCACGGACTCAGCGGATCGATCGATCTGCTTGCACGCGTCGCGTGCAGGGACGCCCGCCACCTGTTCGACACCGATGCGCGCATCCTGTCGATCGACGGAGTCGAGCGGACTGAGACCTCCCTGGCCATGGGCGAGGTCATCCCCTTCCGGGTTGCCGGCCTCATCGGGCTCGCGAGACGGGAATCCTGAGGAATCGTCGTACGGCGCCTGCAGCCTCGGCAGGCGTCTCGTAATGGATCAGGTGTCCGACCTCGGCGATCTCCACGAGGGTCGCGTCATCGAATCTGGTGGCGAGCTCCCGCTCGACCTCGATCGGTGTGATGTCGTCGCGCTGAGCGGCGATGAGCAGAGTCGGCGTCGGGATCGAGCGGGCGAATTCGCTCACATCATGCGACACGCTCGTCACGAACGCGTCCCGCAGGACATCGCGGTCGGCGAAGCGCGAGAAGTAGGTGTCGTGCTGATCGTGGATGAAACGTCGCAGCTGCGGGTCCGACGTCTTCGCCATCGTGATGCTCATGACTCTGACGATCAGTCGATTCCGCAGCAGAGCAGTGCCCAGGCGCTCGGGCAGCCGCGCCCCGAGCGAGTAGTACAGCACGGCCAGCCGCGTCATGATGCCCTTGGGGCCTTCGAGGGCGGGTGCGCCGATCGGATTGATGAGGATCAGCCGCGGAGTCTCGAGCCCTGCCGCCACGGCCGCGGAGGCGACGATCGATCCGAAGGAGTGCCCGAGGATCACCGCCCCGGGGGCCACCGCAGCGGCGAACTCGGTCAGCCACGCGACATACTCATCGAGATCGTACGAGCGCCCGGCGACGGGCGCCGTCTCTCCGAAGCCGGGAAGGTCGGGAGAGATGACCCGGACCTCGGGAAGGAACGCGAGAACCGGCTCGAGACCGTGGTGCTCGCCTCGGAATCCATGCACGGCGACGACTGTCACATCTGCATCGGAGGGACCGTACTCCCAGTACACGGTCGTCCCGCCTCTGACCTCGACCTCATGACGCACGACCGGCAGTCGGCTCAGACGGTCGGCATACGGAGAGGGCGCGGGCATGGATCAAGTCTAGGGTCGTCGCATGCGGGATCCCCGTGTGCCTCCGCCCCGATGTCGGAGCCCGGTTCTACGGTGAGATCATGCCCCCGGCACCCTCGCTCCCGCACTGGATCACTCGCGTAGGCGTGTTCGACCTCGAGACGACCGGTGTGGACGTGGAGCACGACCGCATCGTCAGCGCACACGTCGGGCTCCTCGACGCCGGCGGCCGCGAGATCGCCGCACGGGACTGGCTCGCGGATCCCGGCATGCCGATTCCGGACGGCGCCACCGCCGTGCACGGGATCACGACCGAGCACGCGCGCCGCCACGGACGGCAGGGCGCCGAGGTGGTCCGAGAGGTCACGGCGGCCCTGCGATCCCTGCTTTCTCAAGGTGTGCCGATCGTGGCCTACAACGCCGCATACGATTTCTCCCTCCTGGCGCACGAGGCGCACCGCCACGGCATCCCGCCACTGGAGGACCCTTCACCGATCATCGACCCGCTCGTGATCGACAAGGCCTATGACCGCTATCGTCCGGGCAAGCGCACGCTCGAGGTGGTCGCAGCCCTCTATGCGGTGCGCCTCGAGGACGCCCACGAAGCGGCGGCGGATGCCGTGGCCGCAGGCCGGGTCGCGCAGGCTCTGGCCCGCCAGTTCGTGCTTCCGGATACCCTGGAAGAGCTGCACACACGCCAGATCGGGTGGGCCCGCTCTCAGGCGGCGAGCCTCACGGAGTACTTCATCCGGATGGGCCGCATCGAACCTGATGAGCGCCTCGACGGAACCTGGCCGGTCCGTGCACGTCGAACCGTCCAGGAGGTGCCCCACGATGCGATTCCGTACCAGTGACGTCTCGCGTGTCGAGAGCACCTGGAAGCAGTTCGTCCCGTCCGCCGTACTGCACGACGTCGACCCGCAACGCTTCCGCTTCGACTGGCACTCTGCCGATCTCGGTGCCGTGAGTCTCGTGCGCTACGACCTCGCCGCCGAGGTGCGCTCGACAGCCGAACCACAGGACCAGGTGCTGGTCTGCCGTGTCGATGGGCCCGATGCCCGGGTGTACTCCGATCGAGGAGATCTCGATGCGAGTCTCCCCTGGATCTCCGATGGTCCGAGAGTGCGCGCCCGCTGGGATGCGGGAGCGAGGGTCACGGCACTCGTCTTCGAGCGGGACACCCTGACCCACCTCGCGAAGAGGATCAGTGGCGACGACGGCGTATCCGTCCGCGTGGGCGATCTCGCTCCGCGCTCCGCGCACGCCGGGGCTGCCTGGGATCGCATGTTCGCGTATCTCGAGATGAGCGCCGCGGATCTCGTCGACGATGCGGACGATGACGATCTCGTGCGCAGCGAACTGGCTCGCCATGCCGCGGCGACGACGCTCGCGGCCTTCGCGACGACGAGTCGCCTGCAACGGCATCGGCCGGCGCAGAGCACGCCGGCGCCGGCGACGGTGCGTCGCGCCCTCGCCTTCATCGCCGAGAACTCGCACCGGCCGATCACGGTCGACGACGTCGCCGCTGCCGTCCACATCTCGACGCGAGGCCTTCAATACGCCTTTCGGCGCGCGCTCGACACGACGCCGGCGGAGTCGCTGAGGCAGGCGCGCCTCGATGGAGCGCACCGCGACCTGCGTACGGGCTCACCGACGACGGTCGCCGCGGTGGCCCGCCGGTGGGGTTTCTCGCATCCGTCTCGCTTCGCCGCGGCGTATCGCGAGAGCTTCGGCGTGCTTCCTTCTGTGACGGCGGCGAAGCACCGTCGATGACACTATGCGAACAGATTGTTCGCACGTGTCGCGCGCCGCGACCAGCACGCCGAGAGCGGCGCCGACTGAGACATATATTCCGAGATATGGGTTCTCTCTATTACGGCGGCTCGGAGCCGATCCATATCGAAGATCGGGCGCTCGCGCATCTCAAGGTCGTCGTCGCGACGAAGTTGCGTCGCAACGAGAGCTTCACACTCACGTGGAAGCATCCCGACGGTGACACCGAAGGCCGTTCGACGGTCTGGCTGCATCCGTCGATCCCGCTGCGGTTCGTCTTCGACGAGAGCGAGACGCCCGAGCTCAGCCGCCGATGGATCGAGGATCTCGCTCATTCGGCCAACTCGAGCGGGGGCATCACGCTCGTCGACGAGGTCATCGACCCCTCGCCCGACCTCGACGCCGCGGGCACTCGCTGACGTCCACAGGCATCGGCACGCACCCGCCGGTGTCAAGTCCCTCGCGCCCGACGTCGGGTGATGCCACGATCGAACCGATGACGGCACACACCGAGGGGCACACGATGGAGACGGTCGATGGCCTTCCGTCGACGGCGAATCAGGGCACACGGCTCACCACGTCAGTGGTCATCCCGGTCAAGGACGATGCCGAGCTGCTGGCGCGCTGCCTGAGCGCTCTGCACGCCCAGGACCAGCCGGCCGACGAGATCATCGTCGTCGACAACGGCTCATCCGACTCGTCGGCCTCCGTCGCCCTCGCCTGGGGTGCGCGCGTGCTGGCGTGTCTCGATCCCGGCATTCCCGCTGCAGCGTCGACCGGGTATGACGCGGCTCTCGGCGAACTGATCCTGCGCCTCGACGCGGACTGCGAACCGGATGCTCAGTGGATCACGGCCATCGTCTCGGCCTTCGACGACGACGAGCACCTCGGGGCGATCACCGGGGCCGCGCGATTCACGGACGGGCCGGCAGCCCTGCGCACGCCGCTCTCGCGGCTCTATCTCGGCGCCTATATGACCCTCTTGAGCGTCACTCTCGGACATCTGCCCCTCTTCGGATCCAATCTCGCGTTCCGCAGGGAGGCCTGGCAGGCCGTGCGGTCCGACGTGCACCGAGGAGACCCCGACATCCACGACGACCTCGACCTCGCCTTCCACCTCGGCGAGAACCACCGCATCGCGCGGCTCCCGCACACCACGATGGGGATGTCGATGAGGCCGCTCACCGCAGGACAGTTCGGTCGACGCGTGCACCGAGGCGTCCGTAGCGTGCTCGTGCACTGGCCCCGCGACTTCCCACCCGTGCGTTGGGGACGGCTCATCGTCCGCCGCCGCCTGTTCAGCACCGCGGGACGGAGCGCCCGGTGACGGTCGTGCCGCTGATCGGTCCCGCTGCTGCACCGGACCTGCACGTGATGTCGTTCAACATCCGTCGCGCGATGGAAGGCGCCCTGCGTCGGAAGCGTGACCGCTGGAGCCATCGCGAGCCTGCGGTCGCCGAGATGGTCCGCTCGGAGCGGCCGACCGTCCTCGGACTGCAGGAAGTGCTCCCCCGATCGCTGAAGGCCGTCGCCGACGCGCTCGGGCGGGACCATCGGTTCGTCGGCAGAGGGAGGAACCGCGATGGCACGGGTGAGGGAACACCCATCCTCTACGACGCATCGCGGCTGGAACTGCGCGGGTGGGACCAGCACGCTCTCTCGACACGGATCGACGAGCCGGGCAGCCTGTCATGGGGAGCGCTCTTTCCTCGCATCGTCGTCTCCGCGGAGTTCAGGGACAGGTCGACAGGGGTCGGGTTCCTGGTCGTCAACACCCATCTCGATCATCTCTCGCCTCGGTCTCGGCGACGTTCTGCCGAAATCATCGCCGCACTGGTTCGCGCGCGCGCCCTTCCGACGGTCGTGATGGGAGATCTGAATGCGGGCCCCGGCTCCCAGGCCCTGCGCACACTCGTCTCGCGCGCCGATCTGAGCGACTCCTGGGGCGCGGCAGACGATCGGCTGACGCCCCTGTGGAGCACCCTCAGCGGATATCGGCGTCCGAAGGTCGGCGGTCGACGCATCGATTGGCTGCTCGTCAGTCCGGATGTCCGAGTCCGTGCCGCTGCAGTGAACGCACACGTCTTCGACGGGATCGCACCCTCGGATCATCGCCCGGTGCAGGCGCTCCTGCGCCTGACGGGGAGGACACCGTGAAAGAGGACTTCCTGCGACCGCCGCGCACCGTCACGGAGTGGTCGGCCGACTTCGTGCGGGCGGTGGGCATCATCGGGGTCGCCGTCGCGCTGGTATGGCTCGCCCCGACCGACGCCGGCATCGCGGCGCTTGCGCTTCCCGCTCTGATGCTGCCGCGAGTTCTGGGCATGCGCGGGTGGTTCGACCTCACTGTATGCGCCACCGTGCTCGTGGCGGCGTGGAGCAATGTGCTCGACCTGTACCGGTCGATCCCCGGATGGGACCTGCTCCTGCACCTGATCTGCACGGGGGTTCTCACGGTCGTCGCCGCACTGATCCTCACCCGGGCAGATGTCGTGCCCCTGACTCGCGACTCGGGCGCCAGCCGACGCACCTCGCTGATCCTCGCGCCCGTCCTTGCGCTGGCGCTGAGCGCGGTGTGGGAGATGATCGAGTGGCTCGGCTGGGCCTACCTCAGTGACGAGATCTTCGTCACCTACCAGGACACGATCGGCGACATGGTCTTCGGCGCCTTGGGCGGGATCGCCGCCGGAACAGTCCTCGCGACGTCGTCCCTCGATCGACAGCGGTCGACCGATGACGTCGCCGCGGAGCGGAGCAGGAGTAGGGCGGGCGGGACTTGAACCCGCGATCGTTGGGTTATGAGCCCACTGCCTTAACCAGCTTGGCCACCGCCCCGTGAGGACCAGCCTATCGGTCGAATCCGATCAGATCGGCGTCGCCGCGGCGTGGCTCCGGACGTGCGCGAGGTAGACGTCGGCGTTCGCGATCATGTCAGCACGCTCCTGGTCGCTGAGCGCTCGGCGCACCTTCGCGGGCACCCCGGCCACCAGTGATCCGTCTGGCACCTCTGTGCCTCCGAGCACGACGGCTCCACCGGCGATGAGACAGCCGGCGCCGATGACGGCCCCGCTGAGCACGACGGCTCCCATGCCGATGAGCGAACCGTCTCCGATCGTGCACCCATGGACGACCGCGTTGTGACCGATCGACACCTTCGCGCCGATGACGACCGGATGCGCCGCGTCGACATGGACCGAGACGTTGTCCTGGACGTTGCTGTCCCGTCCGACCACGATGGAGGCAGAGTCGCCTCGAAGGACCGCGTTGTACCAGACACTCGCGCCCTCGGCCAGCGACACGTCTCCCACGATGCGTGCGCCCTCGGCGATGAACGCGTCGGCGGCGATCCACGGGGACTTCCCCGCCAGGGCGAGGACGGAGGCTCCGGCAGCGATGCTCATAAGGTGAGACTATCCTCCCAAGCCCGGATTTCCGCGTGATTCCGGGCCACTAAGCCGAGCCTTCGCTTGCTTGCGGAATGATTTCAGACGAGTAGCGTTGTCCTCATCAGGCACGAAGAGACAACTCCGGAGGAGTCACAATGAGCAAGGTACAGACCGTTTCCACCACCGCCAGCGACCCGACCGTGGCCGCTGCAGCGTCTCAGTTCCTCTCCCCCGTCGTGCTCGGTCTCCAGGCGCTGACGATCGACGGCAAGCAGGCGCACTGGCATGTCCGCGGCGCCAACTTCGTCGGAGTTCATGAGCTTCTCGACACCATCGTCGCGCACGCCGGCGACTTCGCCGACACGGCCGCCGAGCGGATCGTCGCCCTCGGTCTCCCGATCGACGCGCGCATCAGCGCCGTCGCCGCCAAGGGCGGTGCGACGTCGGTTCCGGCTGGCTTCACCCAGTCCGATGAGCTCGTGCGCGCCGTCATCTCCGACATCGACGCGATCCTCGTCGACGTGAAGGCAGCGATCGACGGGCTCGACGAGGTCGACCTCACGAGCCAGGACGTCGCGATCGAGATCATGCGCGGGCTCGAGAAGGACCGCTGGTTCCTCGTGTCGCACATCGCAGCCTGAGCACCCACGCGACGAAGAAGGGCACCGGGCTTCCGGTGCCCTTCTTCGTTCTCGCGCTCATCCGCCGTAGGTCAGCCGCCCGGCGACCATCGTCGCCATGACCGGCATCCCTCGCAGATCCGCACCTGATGCGGAGAGCGGGTCGTAGCCGCACAGGGCGATGTCTGCGGCCTCCCCCGGACGCAGAGCCGTGCGGACGCTCGCCTGGATCGCCTGTTCCCTCGTCAGTCGCTCTTCGGGGTGCCAGGGGTCGCGATCATCGTCCGTGCGGGTGACCGCAGCGGCGATCGCCTGCCAGGGATCGAGGGGAGCCACGGGAGCGTCGGATCCGAAGCGGATCTCCACACCGGCGTCTCGGAGGGCACTGAGCGGATAGCCGATCGACGTCTGCCCGGCCCAGTGCCGGCCGACCAGATCCCTGTCATCGAGCGCGTGCTGCGGTTGCACACTCGCGATGACGCCGAGCCTGCCGAACCGCGCGAGGTCGGAGTGCCGCACCAGCTGAGCGTGCTCGATGGTTCCGACGGCACCCGCCACCGTGAAGGCGTCCAGCGCCCCGGTGACGGCGCGATCACCGATCGCATGCACCGCGACCGAGAGCCCTGCGCCGGTGGCTGTCGTGAGCAGCTCGGCGAGCTCGGCGGTCGGCACATTGAGCACCCCGAAGTTCTCGGGATCGCCAGGATACGAATGCGAGCAGGCCGCAGTGCGCGTGCCCAGCGAGCCGTCGCTGATGATCTTCAGCGGCCCGATCCGGATCAGGCCGCGCCCGGCTTCCGGTGCGTCCGCCGCCTCGTGCAGCTCGCCCGACCGGAGCCCGGCGCGGATCGCACGTCCGAGGTCGAAAGGGTAGATGGCGAACTCGACACGATGGGCAGCGAACCCGGCGCCGATACGCCGCGGCCAGGCATCGGCGTTCCAGGCCATGTCGAAGTCCACCAGGCCGGTGATGCCTCGAGAGGCGGCCCTGTCCCCCGCGTCGCGGACCGCTCTGTCGCCGCGTTCCGGGTCGACGGCGTTCAGGCGACGGGAGATCTCGAAGGCTTGCTCCTCTCTGAGCATCCCGTCCGGACTGTCGAAGCCCTCGAGCCGCAACGCCGCCGAGTTGAGCCACGTGCTGTGCACATCCGCGTTGATGAGATAGGTGGGCACTTCTCCCGTGGCGCTGTCGAGAAGTGCGAGCGAGGGCTGATCGGGCCACATCGCATCACGGAACCCGCTGCCGACCTTCCGCCCGTCCGGGAGGGGCGCCGCGGAGGACATGATCGCAGCCGCCTCCGACGCGGAGCCCGCGCCACCGAGAGCGACGCGTTCGGCGGCCAGAGCCCACTGCACCGTGTGCACGTGGTTGTCCCAGAGGCCCGGCACGGCCCACGCTCCGTTGCCGTCGAGGATGCGCCCCTGTGGCGGCAGCGCTCCGGCGGGGGCGATGTCGCTGATCCGGCCGTCTTCGATGAAGATGTCGACGGGCTCGTCGTCGATCAGGAACTCCTTGCCCGGTCCTGAGATCCGGACGCCCGAGAGGGTGGCCACGCTGTCTGCGGCTCCGGTCACGAGCGGGCTCCGACGCGCGCCTGCTGGGCGCGACGCATCTCGGCGGCGAGGGCGGGCTGTGCGTACGGCCCATCGGCCTCGAGTTCGGCGATGATGGTCTCCACTGTCTCGGCCGGCTTGTTCTGACTCAGTTTGCGTTTGGCGACGACGCGTGTCGGGGTGAGCCTGAATCCCACCGTCCCTGCGGCCAGCCGTGTGATGAACGCGGGGTCGTTCGGCCGTTCCCACATCTGCCGTGGCTCCGGCATCCGCCCCTCGAAACGGTCGACGAGTCGATCGAGAACGGCGAGATTCTCTTCGTCGCTGAGTATCTCGGGAACTCCGGCAAGATGAACGGCCGTGTAGTTCCACGTCGGAACGGACGGGACATCGCCATACCAGCCCGGTGAGATGTAGCCGTGCGGCCCCTGGAACACGATGAGCAGTTCCCTCTCGCCCAAGCCGTGGATCATGTCGTCGGGCCGGCCGACGTGACCGACGACCGTGAGATCATCGCGATCCTGGTCGAGCAGCACGACGTAGTGAGAGGAGACGAGGCCGTCCGGTCCGTCGCTCACTATGGTCGCCCACGGATCGGCATCGATGACCCGACGGATCTCGGCCACATCAGCGAGCGTGAAACTGGGGTTCTGACGCATCCTCTCAGCCTACGGCTGACCGGTCAGGCCTGGCAGCGCGGGCACCAGTACAGCTTGCGGGCGCCGATCTCCTCGAGGGCGATCTCGGTGCCGCAGATACGACACGGCAGACCGGCACGATGGTAGACCCAGTGGCGATCGTCGCGGCTCGCCATCGCCGCCCGATAGGCGTCGGGCGGCAGATCATCCATGGTCATCATCTGGCCGGTCTCCACACCGACGGCCAGCAGCCGCACCCAGTCGCGCCACAGTGCTCGCACGACCTCCTCGGGCACCTCGCGGCCGGGCGTGTGGGGGTTCAGCCGCTGTCGGAACAGCATCTCCGCCCGATACACGTTTCCGATGCCGCTGACCACGGCCTGATCCATCAGCAGAAGTGCGATCACCGTCTGCTTCTTACGCACCGCCTGCACGAAGCGCTCCTCGTTCTGCGCGGGATCCCCCACGAGGGGATCCGGGCCGAGCTTGGCGACGCTTGCGAGCATCTCCTCCGGACTCTGGAGCACGCAGGCCGTGGGGCCGCGCAGATCGGCAGCCGTGATGTCGGTCATCAGACGCAGTCGAACCTGTCCGACGACCGGTGGGGGCCACTCGAGTCCCTCGTCGGCGAGCCCCTTCGTCTGCTCCGACATGCGCACGTGCACCCGAGTCCGGCGAGGTGCGCCGATCGAGGCGAGCGAGTTCTCTCCGGCATCGTCGAGGATCTCCTCGTCGACCACAGTTCCGCGCTGGTTCGTCTGGCCCATGCGGCCGTTCGCAGAGGCGATCGTCGGGTCGACCAGGATGTCGCCGGCGAAGTCCCACGCTCCGTACAGGCCGAGGTGCACCCGAAGCCACACATCGCCTTCGGCCTGGAGGAACATCTGCTTCCCCACCGCCTGCACGCTGATCGCCTCACGACCGTTCAGGACGGCCGCCCCCTCGGCGAATCGTCCCTGGGGGCTCGAGGCGAGCATCTGCTTCCCGACGAAGTTACGGTCGAACTGGCGCGCGATGCGGTGGACCGAATGTCCCTCGGGCATCTCAGGCTCTCGGATCCGGGAGCAGCGAGCCGTTGCGCTCGAAGTCCGCGATCTGACCGATTCGGCGGATGTGGCGCTCGTCCTCCGAGAACGGCGTCGCGATGAAGGTGTCGATGAACGAGGTGACCTCGTCGAAGGAATGCTGCCGCGCCCCGATCGAGATCACGTTCGCGTCATTGTGCTGGCGGGCCAGCTCGGCGGTCGACGTGTTCCACACCAGCGCGGCACGGACACCCTCGACCTTGTTCGCGGCGATCTGCTCGCCGTTGCCGGAGCCGCCGAACACCACACCGAGCGTCTCGACACCGGCCGCCTGATCCGCGACGACGGCCTGCGCCGCACGGATGCAGAATGCGGGGTAATCGTCGAGCGCGTCGTACTCGATCGGCCCGTGATCCACGACCTCGTGTCCCGCGCCGCGGAGGTGATCCTGTAGCTGCGTGGAGAAGTCGAGACCGGCGTGATCGGTGGCGATATGGATGCGCATGGCATCCATCCTAGAAGCGCCGCGGGTCAGCGGGTGCTCACGGGGCCACGCCGGCGGCGGCCGGCTTGAATCCGGCGCGGACGTTCTCGCAGCAGCCCGGACGGCACACGTCGAACGCACCCGGCAGCGACGTCACGTGAGGGCGCTCCTCGTTGGGGCGGCCTTCCAGCCGCTCGACGATCAGGTCGACGATGCCGGTGACGAATGACGGTGCCACCCCGGGCGTGGGAGTGCGTGTGAAAGCCAGTCCGGCCTCTTCCGCCGCTTCGGCCGCCTCGGTGTCGAGGTCCCAGAGGACCTCCATGTGGTCGCTCATGAAACCGACCGGCACGACCGCCACGGCTTTCCGACCGCGCTCGGGGAGTTCGCCGATCACGTCGCACACATCCGGCTCCAGCCACGGCTGCGAGGCGGGACCCGAACGGGACTGGTAGACGAGCTCCCACGACACGTCGGCCGCCTCGGGGATGCTCTCGCGGACTCGATCCATGACCCACGCGGCGACCGCGAGGTGCTGCGCCGCGTAGGCGCCGCCCTCGCCCCAGTCGATGTCCCGCGCACCGGAGCGCTCCGCGTCGGCCGTCGGGATGCTGTGGGTCGAGAACAGGATCTGGATGTCCGCGGGGGCGATGCCCTGTCCGAGGAACGCCTCCACGGCCTCGCGGACGCCCGTCTCGAACGACTCGACGAATCCGGGGTGGTCGTAGAAGGGACGGATCTTGTCGATCGTCACCGTGTCGCCGAGCTTCGTCTCCTCGAGCACGCGTGCGAAGTCCTCGCGATACTGCCGGCAGCTCGAGAACGAGCTGTAGGCACTGGTGGCGAACGCGAGCAGGGTCGTCTTCCCGTCGGCGGCCGCCTCGGTCACGACCTCCTCGAGGTACGGACTCCAGTTGCGGTTGCCCCAGTACACCGGAAGATCGATGCCGCGGCGTGCGAGCTCGCCCTCCAGAGCCTCCTTGAGGATGCGGTTCTGACCGTTGATCGGGCTCACGCCACCGAAGTGACGGTAGTGATGCGCCACCTCTTCCAGTCGTTCATCGGGGATACCGCGACCGCGCGTGACGTTACGGAGGAACGGGATGACGTCGTCCTGTCCCTCGGGCCCTCCGAATCCGGCGAGCAGGATGCCGTCGTACGCCGTCGGCGTCGATACGTAGGGCGCACCTTCGGCAGCGGCAGCAGAGGCAAAGAGGACGTGGTTCGGCTCGATCGCGGTCACCCCTCCATCCTTTCACCTTCCAGACGTGAGACAGGCCGCCGTGCTGGCGTAGGCTGTCATGGTTGCCGTGGGCGCCAACTGCGCTGGGTTGCGGCAGCATCCCCTCACCCCTGGGAGTACAGCTGTGCCTGGAGAGAACCTCACCCGCATCGAAGCGCAGGAGCGCCGCGACGTCATCGACACTCAGTCGTACGAAGTCTCGCTCGACCTGACGAAGGGTGCGGAGGTCTTCGGCTCCCGCAGCGTCGTCCGGTTCACCGCGACGCCGGAGAGCACCACCTTCATCGATCTGATCGCCCGCGACGTGCGCGAGATCTCGCTGAACGGCGAGCAGCTGGACCCCGACGAGGTCTTCGCCGACTCGCGCATCGCACTCGCCGGTCTGCAGGCCGAGAACGTCCTCGTGGTCGACGCGGACTGCCTCTACACGAACACCGGAGAGGGACTCCACCGGTTCGTCGATCCCGTGGACGGCGAGGTCTACCTCTACTCGCAGTTCGAGGTCCCCGACTCCCGACGCGTGTTCGCGGTGTTCGAGCAGCCCGACCTCAAGGCGACGTTCCAGTTCACGGTCACCGCACCGGCGTCGTGGAAGGTCGTCTCCAACTCCCCCACGCCCGAGCCCATCGTGCACGACGACCACTCGGTCGCCACCTGGGGCTTCGAGCCCACCCCGCGTATCTCCTCGTACATCACGGCGCTCGTCGCCGGGCCCTACGAAGCGACGTTCTCTGAGCTCACCAGCGCCTCGGGCCGGGTGATCCCGCTCGGCGTCTACGGACGCAAGAGCCTCTGGCAGCACCTCGACGCCGACTACATCTTCGACAAGACCCGCGAGGGATTCGCATACTTCGAGTCGAAATTCGGCGTCCCCTACCCGTTCGCGAAGTACGACCAGCTCTTCGTCCCGGAGTTCAACGCCGGCGCCATGGAGAACGCGGGCGCGGTGACCTTCACCGAGACCTACGTCTTCCGCAGCAAGGTGACCGACGCCGTCAAGGAGCGTCGCGTCGTCACGATCCTGCATGAGCTCGCACACATGTGGTTCGGCGACCTCGTCACGATGAAGTGGTGGAACGACCTCTGGCTGAACGAATCGTTCGCCGAGTGGGCGTCGACGATCGCGACCGCCGAGGCCACCGAGTGGACCGAAGCATGGACCACGTTCAACGCGATGGAGAAGACCTGGGCCTACCGTCAGGATCAGCTTCCGTCCACCCACCCGATCGTGGCCGAGATCAACGATCTCGAAGACGTGCAGGTGAACTTCGACGGCATCACCTACGCGAAGGGCGGCTCGGTTCTCAAGCAGCTCGCCGCCTGGGTCGGCATCGAGGAGTTCTTCGCGGGTGTCTCGCAGTACTTCCAGAAGCACTCGTGGGGCAACACCGAGCTGAGCGATCTGCTCGCTGAGCTCGAGGCCACCAGCGGTCGGGATCTGAGCACCTGGTCGAAGAAGTGGCTCGAGACCGCGGGCGTGAACACGCTCGAACCGGTGATCGCCGACGACGTCGACGGCACCATCACGCGGTTCGCCGTGACGCAGACTGCTCCCGCGGACTACCCCACCATCCGCCCTCACCGCCTCGGCATCGGCTTCTACAACCTCCAGGACGGCGCACTCGTGCGGTCGCACTATGCCGAGGTCGACGTCGACGGAGACCGCACCGAGGTCCCCGAGCTGCACGGCCTCAAGCGCCCCGACCTGGTGCTGCTCAACGATGACGATCTCGCCTACGCGAAGATCCGCCTCGATGACCGTTCCCTCGCCACGGCGATCGAGCACCTCGCAGACATCCGTGATCCCCTCGCACGCTCGCTCGTGTGGGGAGCGGCGTGGGATCAGACCCGCGACGCCGAGACCGCCGCATCCGATTACATCGATCTGGTGCTGGGGAACATCGGCCGCGAGACGGAGTCGACCACGGTCCGTACGACCCTTGCGCAACTGCGCACGGCTGCGACGCTCTACGTCACGCCGGAGGACCGCCTGGCGGCCCGCCAGAAGGTCGCCGACGGTCTCTGGACACTCGCAGAATCCGCCGAATCGGGCAGCGACAGCCAGCTCCAGTTCGTGACGGCCTTCGCGAACGCGCTCGTCACTCCCGAGCACGCCGGCATCGTGGGTCGACTGCGCTCCGGCGAGGAGACGCTTCCCGGTCTCGAGATCGACGCGGACCTCAGCTGGCAGCTCCTTGTGGGCCTCGCCACGATCGGAGCGACGGACGCAGCATCCATCGATGCCGCGCTGTCCTCGGACAACACCTCGAAGGGCGGCGAGTTCGCCGCGCAGGCCCGTGCCGCGCTGCCGGACTCCGCCTCGAAGAAGGCCGCGTGGGCCTCGCTGATCGATCGTGACGACGCTCCGAACACGATCGTGCGTTCGGCCGCACTCGGCTTCGTCCACCCGGCGGGCGCCGAATCGCTCCGCGAGTTCGTTCCGGCGTACTTCGACATGCTCGTGCCGATCTGGGAGTCCCGCAGCTACCAGATCGCGCAGTACCTCATCGTCGGCCTGTTCCCCACCGCCATCGCGGATGTCGAACTGCGCGATGCGACGCGGGCCTGGCTGTCCGCGAATCAGGACGCCGCACCGGCACTCCGTCGTCTCGTGCTCGAGAACCTCGCAGACGTCGAGCGGTCGCTCGCCGCGCAGTCTCGCGACGCAGAGGACTGACCCGTCTCTCCCGATCAGGCCTCTGTGCGGTGCATCCAGCCCGCGCAGAGGCCTGATCGCTACTCTGGAGGGGATGATGCAGCCATTCGATACGAACCCTGACCCTGCAGAGACCCCACTCCCCGACTGGTGGATGGATGCTGTCACCGTGCTCCGGGACGTGGGCCTCCAAGCTCTCGGGGTCGTCGCGATCATCGGCGGATGCATCCTGATCGGTCTGGTCCTCCGGGTGGTCATCCGACGCGTCGTGCACCGGATCGTCGACAGTGCGAAGAGCAAGGCAGACGTCGACGACACCCAGGCCCTCGAGCGATCTCCGCTCGCCGACATGCGCCTCGTGCAGCGGACGCGAACTCTCGGGACGATCCTGCAGAACATCGTCAATGTGATGCTCGTGGTGATCGCGATCGTGCTGGTGGTCAACCATCTGTCCCCCACCCTGCTCGGTTCCCTCACCCTGCTCACTGCGGCGGTCGGCGCGGGCCTCGGCTTCGGCGCTCAGAACATCGTCAAGGACGTGCTGAACGGCATGTTCATCGTCGCGGAGGATCAGATCGGCATCGGCGACGTCGTCGATCTCGGTCTCGCGTCAGGCGTCGTCGAGTACGTGAGTGTGCGCATCACCCAGGTCCGTGATGTGAACGGCACCCTCTGGTACGTCCGCAACGGCGAGGTGCTCCGCATCGGCAACATGTCCCAGGGTTGGGCGCGCGCGATCATCGACGTCGGTGTGCCCGTCGACTCGGACTTCGACAAGGCCGAGCAGACCATGTTGGACACCGCGCTGGCGCTGGCCAAGGATCCGAAGTGGCGAACTCGCATCGTCGAGAAGCCGGAGCTGTGGGGTCTCGAGTCGATCGACGGCGACGCCCTGGTCATCCGTCTCGTCATCAAGGCTCGTGCGAACGCCAAGGACGACGTCGCGCAGGAGCTGCGCAAGCGTCTGCGGTCGGCCCTGCTCGAGAACGAGATCGCGCTCCCGAGCATGACGACGGTCGTGCCCACCGGTCTCGACGGTGCACGCCGGGTTCGAGGTGCGAATCCGCCCAAGACCCGTCCGAACGCGGTCACCGGCGTGCCTGTGATCCCGGACAGGGGAATCTGGCGACGCAAGAAGACGAACGACGACGGGAGCCCCCAGAAGTGACTTTCTACGACGAGGTCGGCGGTCGCGACACCTTCGCGAAGATCGTGTCGGTCTTCTACCGCGAGGTCGCACTCGATCCTGTCCTGAAGCCGATGTATCCCGAAGAGGATCTCGGCCCCGCCGAGGAACGCCTGCTCCTGTTCCTCGAGCAGTACTGGGGCGGCCCCACGACGTACGGCGAGACTCGTGGCCACCCCCGCCTCAGGATGCGCCACATGCCGTTCCACGTCGACCCCGACGCGCGTGACCGGTGGCTCCGGCACATGCGAACGGCCGTGGACGAGGCGGAGTTGTCGCCACTCCACGAATCGACGCTCTGGGACTACCTGGAACGAGCCGCGTATGCCATGGTGAACACATTCGAGCCGTCCGGCATCGGCGCACCCTCCGCCGGGCGTCCCACGCTCGAGACGCGATCACGTCAGGAATCAACGGAGAGCACATGACGACCACGCCCCTGTCTGCAGACGTACTGGTCATCGGATGGGGGCTTGCCGGGCTCGTCGCGGCGAGTGAGGCGTTGGATGCCGGGCGTCGCGTGATCCTCGTCGACCAGGAGCCGCGCACGAATCTCGGCGGGCAGGCGTGGTGGTCGTTCGGCGGACTATTCTTCATCGATTCGCCCGAGCAGCGACGGATGGGGATCCGGGATTCGCTCGCGCTGGCGACCCAGGACTGGTTCGGAACGGCCTCCTTCGACCGCCCGGAGGATCACTGGCCGCGCCGGTGGGCCGAGGCCTACCTCCAGTTCGCGGCCGGTGAGAAGCGCGCGTGGCTGCGCGAACGCGGCGTCACGTTCTTCCCCGTGGTCGGATGGGCCGAGCGAGGCGGATACGGTGCACTCGGTCCGGGCAACTCGGTTCCGCGATTCCACATCACCTGGGGCACCGGGCCCGGTGTCGTGGCTCCGTTCGCCGCAGCAGTCGAACAGGGTGAGCGCGAGGGCCGGATCACGATCCTGCCCCGCCACCGGGTGACCGAACTCGTCACCACCGACGGAGCCGTCACCGGCGTACGGGGAACGATCCTGGAGTCGAGCCCCGCGCTTCGCGGCGTCGAGTCGTCACGGTCCGCGATCGGCGACTTCGAGATCAGCGCCGGAGCGACGATCGTCTCCTCGGGCGGCATCGGCGGCAACCACGATCTCGTTCGTGCGGCATGGCCTGCGAGCCTCGGCGTGCCGCCCGAGCACATGCTGACGGGGGTGCCCGCGTACGTGGACGGATCGATGCACGCCGTCTCGGACGCGGCGGGGGCTCGCCTCGTGAACGGTGACCGGATGTGGCACTACGTCGAAGGCATCACGAACTGGGATCCGGTCTGGCCGTCCCACGGCATCCGCATCCTCCCCGGACCCTCGTCGCTGTGGCTCGATGCCACGGGGACGCGATTGCCTGTCCCCCTGTTTCCTGGCTTCGACACGCTGGGCACGCTCGCCCACCTCCGCCGCACCGGCTACGACCACTCGTGGTTCATCACCTCTCGTCAGATCGTCGAGAAGGAGTTCGCCCTCTCGGGAAGTGAGCAGAACCCCGACCTGACGGGCAAGGACGTCGGTCTGCTGGTGAAGTCCCGACTGGCGAAGGGACCGACCGGCCCGGTGCAGGCATTCCTCGACGAGGGTGAGGACTTCATCGTCGAGAACGATCTCGAGTCCCTGCTCGAGCAGATGAAGCGGCATCCCGGCGGCGAATCGCTCGACATCGACCACGTCCGACGGGAGGTCGTGGCGCGCGACCTGGAGATGGACAACGAGTTCTCGAAGGACGCCCAGATCGGCATGCTTCGCTCCATGCGCGGATATCGTGGCGACAGGCTGATCCGCACCGCCGCACCGCACCGGCTCCAGGATCCGGCAGCAGGTCCGCTCGTCGCTGTGAAACTGCACGTCCTCACGCGGAAATCACTCGGCGGAATCAATACCGATCTCGACGGCCGTGCTCTCGGAGCCGACGGCGAACCGATCCCCGGCCTGTATGCCGCGGGCGAGGCGAGCGGCTTCGGCGGCGGCGGGATGCACGGCTACCGCGCACTCGAGGGCACGTTCCTCGGCGGATGTCTCTTCTCGGGTCGTCAGGCCGGGCGCGCTGCCGCGCGGTGAGCTCGTACGCGTCTACTGTGCGGAGCCCGTACCCCTGACTGCGGTCAGGCCCGACGCGACGGGACCTCGGGAGAGAACGTGTCCGCGACGGAAGGCGAGCCGAGTCCATCGCCCCGATTGCATGACCGGAACGTCCTCCTCGCCGGAGATGAAGCCGAACGCGTCCGCCGCGAATGCCACTCCGCGCGGCAGACCGCCGAGATCGTCATCGGGCTCGCCCCAGATGGCCGCACGGAGGGCTCTGACCGCCTCCTCGCCCGCGCCCGGCGTCGCTCCACGAGCAACGGCGCTGATCCCCCACTGGGCGCGTCGGGCGATCACGGATGCCGGCAGGGTCGACGTCGCCTGCCAGGGACCGCGCGGCGGGGCGACCCCGGCCCACGCGGGTGAGAGCCCGGTCTCTGGCAACGTCAGGGCGCGCTCGTCGTCCGTCGCTGTGAGCGCGGCGACGACGACGTCGCACTCGAGTTCGGGGTCCGCCTGGACGACTCGCATCGCCAGCACGGTCGGAGTCTGATCGAACAGGCCGTGGGGAGAGAGCGCGGCGCCCGTCAGCGCGAGAACTCCCCTCGCTGCCTGCAGCCGAACCCCTTCATCGGAGATGCGGGTCGCTCGTCCGAGGAAGGTCAGAACGTCCTTGGCGGTCTCGGCGTCTGCGAGAAGAAGCTGGTGGGGCACACCCTCTAAACTAGCAACGCCAGATGCATCCGCAGTCGCGGGAAGGAAGTCATGACCGCCGACGCCCACGCGATCCGCACCGTCGAACAACTCCTCGACGTGCTCGATCTCGACTCGACGCAGGCTCGCACCACCGAGGACATCTTCACCGGTTCGTCGCATCCGATGCCGTCCGGACGGATCTACGGTGGCCAGGTGCTCGCGCAGACCCTGCTCGCCGCGGAGCGTACGCTTCCGGAGGATCGGGCCGTCCACTCCATGCACGGCTACTTCCTGCGGCCGGGCGACGCGAGTCAGGGAATCACGATCGCTGTGGATCGCATTCACGACGGGCGATCCTTCTCGACTCGCCGATCACAGGCCTATCAGAACGGCGTACCGATCTTCTCGATGATCGCGTCCTTCCAGGACGAGGATCCGGGACTCGAGCATGCCGTCCCCATGCCCGCCGATGTCCCCGGTCCCGACTCCTTGCTCCCCGATGAGCAGCGCGTCGACGGTCTGCCGTCCGGCGTCGTGCGGATGCTCAGTGATCGCGCGGCCGACGTGCGCCATATCGACTCGCCTCTGTTTCTGCCGAGCGCAGACGACCGCGTCCCTCAACAGGGTGTGTGGATGCGCATGAAGGCGCCGCTTCCCGATGACCAGCGCATCCACAGGGCGGCTCTCGCATACCTGAGCGACATGACGATCCAGGAATCGATCCTCCGGGCCCATGGCGTCTATTGGGGCCTGCCCGGGCTCAAGGTGGCGAGCCTGGACCACGCGATGTGGTGGCACCGTCCCGCACGTGTCGACGAGTGGTTGCTCTATCTTCAGGAGTCTCCGAACGCGCGCGGCGGCCGTGGACTCGCCCAGGGACGCATCTACACGCAGTCGGGCGACCTCGTCGCCTCGGTCGCGCAGGAGATCATGGTCAGGGTGCCCGCACCGGCGTGATCCGGCCGGCGCCGACGAGTCAGCTCACCTCACCGGTGGGCGTACTCGATGGACGGCCCGACGTACGGTTCCCAGGCCTCGCGCATCTCCTGCGTGAGCCGCGTGGGTCGTCCGGTCTTCGCATCGACGAGCACGATGATGGCGGTGGAGCGCGCATAGATCGTGCGAGGTTCCGCCGTCGGGTCGTTGTGCACCTCGTAGCAGACCTCGACGCTGGAGCCGCCGAGCTTGCCGAACCACATCTGCACTTCGAGCGGGCGCCGTTGATACGGCACCGGTGCGAGATACTCGATCTCCTGACGAGCGATGAGCGTCAGCGTTCCCTCGTCGATGCCTGAGTCGAGCACAGCGGTGGATGGCGCCTGCTCACCGGGACCCGCACGCCAGAACGCGCGTACGCGCGCCTCCTCGAGGAGCTTCAGCATCGAGGTGTTGTTGACGTGATTGAATGCGTCCAGATCCCCCCAGCGGAGGTGGATCGGGATGTGCAGCCGGGATCCCGGTGTCAGGTCGGACATCGGGCGGTCAGTCGCGCGTGAGCTTGCGGTGCGTCGAGCGGTGCGGCTTCGCCGCGTCTGCACCGAGGCGCTGGATCTTGTTCTCCTCGTACGCCTCGAAGTTGCCCTCGAACCAGTACCACTGGTCGGGCTTCTCGTCGGTACCCTCGTACGCGAGGATGTGCGTCGCGATGCGGTCGAGGAACCACCGGTCGTGGGTGATCACGACTGCACAGCCGGGGAACTCGAGCAGCGCGTTCTCGAGGGAGCTCAGCGTCTCGACGTCCAGGTCGTTGGTGGGCTCGTCGAGCAGCAGCAGGTTGCCGCCCTCTTTCAGGGTGAGGGCCAGGTTCAGTCGGTTGCGCTCACCACCGGAGAGCACACCGGCCTTCTTCTGCTGGTCCGGTCCCTTGAAGCCGAACTTCGAGACGTACGCGCGCGAGGGGATCTCCGTCTTGCCCACGGTGATGAAGTCGAGCCCGTCGGAGACGACCTCCCACAGCGTCTTGTCCGGGTCGATGTTCGACCGGGACTGGTCGACGTAGCTGATCTTGACCGTCTCACCGATCTTGAGATCGCCCGCGTCGAGCGGCTCGAGGCCGACGATCGTCTTGAACAGCGTCGTCTTACCCACACCGTTCGGGCCGATCACGCCGACGATGCCGTTCGGCGGAAGGCTGAAGCTGAGGCCGTCGATGAGCGAACGCCCGTCGAACCCCTTCTTCAGGTTCTTCGCGTCGATGACGACACTCCCGAGTCGGGGACCCGCCGGGATCGTGATCTCCTCGAAGTCCAGCTTCCTGGTCCGCTCTGCCTCGGTCGCCATCTCCTCGTACCGCGCGAGACGTGCCTTGGACTTGGTCTGACGGCCCTTCGCGCTCGAACGCACCCACTCGAGCTCCTCCTTGAGGCGCTTGGCGAGCTTGGCGTCCTTCTTGCCCTGGATCTCGAGGCGTTCGCCCTTCTTCTCCAGATAGGTCGAGTAGTTGCCCTCGTACCCGATGAGCCGACCACGGTCGACCTCGGCGATCCACTCGGCGACGTGGTCGAGGAAGTACCGGTCGTGGGTGATCGCGATCACCGCGCCCTTGTACGCCTGCAGGTGCTGTTCGAGCCAGAGCACGCTCTCGGCGTCCAGGTGGTTGGTGGGCTCGTCGAGCAGCAGAAGATCGGGCTTCTGGAGCAGGAGCTTCGCCAGCGCGACTCGGCGCTTCTCTCCACCGGAGAGAGGCGCGATGGCGGCATCGGCCGGCGGCGTGCGGAGGGCGTCCATCGCCTGCTCGAGCTGCGAGTCGAGGTCCCAGCCATCGGCTGCATCGATCTCTTCCTGCAGTGTGCCCATCTCAGCCAAAAGCGAGTCGAAGTCCGCATCCGGGTCGGCCATCAGCATCGAGATCTCGTTGAAGCGGTCGACCTTCGCCTTGATGGCGATGCCGTCCTGGATGTTCTCGATGACGGTCTTGCTCTCGTCGAGCTCGGGCTCCTGCATCAGGATCCCGACGGAGAAGCCGGGAGACAGCTTCGCCTCGCCGTTGGACGGCGTGTCCATGCCGGCCATGATCTTGAGGATCGTCGACTTGCCGGCGCCGTTCGGACCCACCATGCCGATCTTGGCACCGGGGAGGAATGCCATGGTGACGTCATCGAGGATGAGCTTGTCGCCCACCGCCTTGCGCGCACGAACCATCGAGTAGATGTACTCAGCCACCGAAAACCGCTCCTTCTGTTGGCGTCGAAGATCGACACTCCAGCCTACCGGCGATCGCAGGGCTCGCTACCGGAGCCGCCGTATCACCAGTCGATTGCCCGCGTCGCACCGACGAGACAGCGCCCCTCTGCGAGCTGGGGCATCACGACGGCGACGGGCTCGCCGGTCGACGGTCCCACCTGGCCGACGAGGCACTCCGCGTCGCCCCAACGCACCGCGAACTGCAGGCTCTCGACCGGGTTTCCGACCGTCGTGACGTCTGCGGTCACCTGCATGGCGGCCTTGTCGAAGCCGGCCGCCGTCAGGGCATCGATATACGCGCGGCCGGAAACCCTCTGCTCGGATGCCCATACGCCGTCGGTCACGGCTGCGAAGAGCGGCAGGTTGTCCTCCGCACTGCCGTCCGCCACGAACACGGGACCTGCCGGAGATGCCGACGGCCCCGGCGACGCAGCGGCGTCGGTCGGACCCGGTGCCGGTGCGGGCGAGGCTGTCGGACCGCACGCCGTCAGCAGCAGCACCAGAGTCGTGCCAATGCCGACTGCGATCGCTGAACGCGGTGCGGAGGAGTCCGGTCGTCGAAGCACGAACCGAGTCTACGGGCGTCCTCCTCCGCACGCGTCCGGCTCACCACGATCGAGTGCGTCGGACGCAGTCCTCACCCGCCCTCAGGACGCACCGGAACCTGGGGGGAACGAACCCACGAGGTCGCTGCCTGATCCCGCAGGCTCGGCGTCGTTCGCGGCCCACGACGTGTCGATGTCCTTCATCTCATCGCTCGAGCCCAGGCTCCCCGCGTCGTCGCTGACCGCATCCGACGGCGCCGCGCCACCTCGCGGAGGCGCGTCGACGGTCGATCTGGAACTACGGCGATACGCGGTCGTGCCCCAGCGGAGGTCGTGGCCGATCGCATCCGCGTCGATGTCGACGCTGGTCCCCTGCTTGCCGTTGTTCTCCCAGGCGCGGATCTTCATCCTCCCGGTGACGATCACGCTGTCGCCCGCCCGCAGCGAGGCCTTGGCATGCTCTCCCAACTGGCGAAAAGCCGCGACCGAATACCAGTTCGTGACCACGTCGATCCAGGTCCGCGTCGATTCGTCGAACCGCCTGTGAGTGCTGGCGAGTCGGAAGTTCGTGACAGGGATCCCGCTGGTCGTGCGCCCCTGGGTGGGATCGGTCGCAACGTTTCCCACGATCGTCACTGTGTCGTACATGTTCGCTCCTCTGTGCCCGGAACGTGCGTCCGGCTCGCTACAGAGTGCGCTCCGGCGGTGCTTCCTGCGCACGCGGAACACCAGATCCTGAACAACCAGAATCGACGTCCGCATGTGCAGAAGAACTGCGCTTGCCGCCGCATCATGCCACCCGCGCAATGTCGGTGGTCGGTCATACGTTCGAATCAGGAAAGGAGATTCGATGTCCGCCACCCTGATCACGTCCGTCCCCGAGGTTCCCCACGCGACGCCGCGGCTGTCGGCGAAGAAGGAGCACCTTGTGCGCGCCTCAGCCCATCTCTGGCGGGTGCAGGACGCGAAGGACCGGGTCCTCGGGCATCTGCGCCTCGTCCCGGATCCCCTCGGGGTCAGGTATCGGGCGGAACGCCTCCACCTCGCCACGTCGTCTTTCCGACTCGTCGGAGACTTCTGGAGCGCAGACGATGCGGTGGCCGCGCTGCGGAACGGATGAGCCTCCGCACACGGGCCCAGGCGATGGTGCCCCCGGCAGGATTCGAACCTGCGACCAAGAGATTAGAAGGCTCCTGCTCTATCCCCTGAGCTACGGAGGCGCACAGAACTACCGTACCGCGCCCGACTCGGATGTCGGAGCCGTCGATAGGATGGCGACATGGTATCTGCCTCAGAGAACGACCGCCTCGTCTGGATCGACTGTGAGATGACCGGTCTCGATCTCTCCGTCGACGAGCTCGTCGAGATCGCCGTCGTCATCACTGATTTCGAACTGCGTCCGGTCGATCCCGGCTTCCAGATCGTGATCCGACCGAGCGACGCAGCACTCGAGAACATGAACGACTTCGTGACGAAGATGCACGAGTCCTCCGGGCTGATCACAGAGATCCCGCATGGCGTCTCGCTGGCCGAGGCCGAGGAGCAGACCCTCGCCTACATCAAGCGGTTCGTCCCCCTCGAACGCAAGGCTCCGCTCGCAGGCAACACCATCGGCACCGACCGCATGTTCCTGGCGAAGTACATGAGCCAGGTGGACCAGTGGCTGCACTACCGCAACGTCGACGTCTCCAGCATCAAGGAGTTGTCGCGGCGGTGGTACCCGCGGGTGTTCTTCCAGGCGCCGGCGAAGGACGGCGGACACCGCGCCCTCGCGGACATCCTCGAGTCGATCCGCGAGCTGCGGTACTACCGTGAGGCGGTCTTCGTCGACGAGCCCGGACCGTCGAGTGACGACGCTCGCGACATCGCCACTCGCACCGTGTCAGAGTTCACCCCGAACATGTAATAGACTCGTCTGGTTGCCAATCGCGATTGGCACATGGTGGGTATAGCTCAGCTGGTAGAGCGCTGGCTTGTGGTGCCGGATGTCGCGGGTTCGAGTCCCGTTACTCACCCCACTCAGAAGAAGGTCCGAGTCGAGAGACTCGGACCTTCTGCTGTTCTCCTCTTCGGATGACGCCGCGGTCCTGAAGCCCAGGCGGCCGTGATCGAGAGCACGCTGAGCTGCCCCTAGGATTGCGGGGTGTCGCTCGCCGTGTGGTTCTCGCTTCTGACCGCCTGCGTGGTGATCAGCTTCACACCGGGCGCCGGTGCGATCAACACGATGTCGAACGCTCTGAGTCAGGGCTGGCGCCGATCGATCTGGGGCATCCTCGGGCAGCAGCTGGCTCTCATCCTCCATGTCGTGATCGTCGCCGCCGGCCTGGGGCTTCTCGTCTCGCAGTCCGAAGTCCTCTTCAACGTGATCAGGTATGCCGGCGCGGCGTACCTGATCTTCCTCGGAATCCGACTGATCCTCACGAGGCCTCGACGTGCCGCCGATGAAGACGGGACGGTCGTCGACCTGCACGAGGGCCACTGGTCGATGATCAGACGCGGATTCTGGGTCAACCTGCTCAATCCCAAGGCGATCGTCTTCTTCCTCGCCTTCATCCCGCAGTTCATCCGACTGGACGAGCCCCAACTCCCCCAGTACCTCACTCTCATCGGCACCGTCATCATCGTCGACATCGTGGTGATGTGGGGATTCTTCGCCACAGCGGCCGGACCGTTCCGCAGGCTCACGAGATCCTCGCGGGGGCAGCGGACGCTCAACAGTGTCTTCGGCGTCCTCTTCATCGCCGTCGCGGGCCTCCTCGTCTTCCTCCACTGACACGCAGCTCCCCCAGCCGGCAATAGGCTGGAGCTGATGGAGATGGATGCAGCGGACTTCGAAGAGCTCGTGATCGACGAGCTCGATCGCCTGCCCGACGAGATGGTCGACGGGCTGGAGAACGTGGTGTTCGTCGTCGAGGATCGTCCGGAGGATGGAAGCCTCGACCTGCTCGGACTCTATGACGGCTTGGCCCTGACGGAGCGAACGCAGTACGGCTCCGGGGAGCTCCCGGATCGGATCGTCGTCTATCGCGAGTCTCATCTGGCCGCCTGCGACAGCGATGACGAGCTTCGCGACGAGATCCATACGACCCTCGTGCACGAGATCGCGCACTTCTACGGCATCGACGACGAGCAGCTCCACACGCTGGGGTGGGCATGAGTCCCCTCGCTACACCTGACATCGACGAACAGCTCGATCTCTCGGCCGCCCCGCTCGAGCCCTGGGAGGTCGTCGTGTGGAACGACCCGGTGAATCTGATGAGCTACGTCGTGCGGGTCTTCCGCACCTATTTCGGATATTCGCTCGAGCGAGCCACGATGCTGATGCGACAGGTGCACCACGACGGTCAGGCCATCGTCGCTACGGGCCCGCGCGAGACGATGGAGGTGCACGCGCAGGCGATGCACGACTACGGCCTCTGGGCGACCGTCCGAAAGGCTTCGAGGTGACCGACCTGATCGTACGGGTGCGGATGGCCCGCGTCGAGGGTGCGCAGCTGGTGCACCTGGTCGACGACTTCCGTGAACTCGTGGGAGCGAACCGCGACGTCGAGGATCCCGCGATCGGTCGCCTGATTCCAGACCCCTATCCCGAAGACGAAGGCTCGTCGCGCGCGTTCCGTGACGCGACCCGAGACGATCTCTTGGATCGACGCGCTCTGGACGCGGACATCGTCCGTACCGCACTCGCCGGGATGCGCGGGGACCTCGGCGACATGCCCCGGGACGAAGCCTTCGCAGAGCACGATCTCGACATCCCCCTGTCTGATGTCGACGCGTGGATGCGCACGCTCACCGCCCTCCGACTCGTCATCGCCGAGCGTCTCGGGATCCAGAACGATGACGATCATGATCCCGACGACCCGAGGTACGGCGTCTACGACTGGCTCGGATATCGTCTCGAGCTGACTGTCGAAGCGGCGGACCGCCTCCTCTGAGCTACGGCACTTCGACGACCCTGGTCGCCAGGGAGCGGGGATCATCGCGCGCGATGTGATCGCTTTCCTGCCGCGCCCACTGCTCCCAATGAGGCCGGTACGTCTCCCCATCCCGCGCCAGAGCCCGCGCCTTGCGGCCGGTTTCGGCGGACTCGATCCAGACGCGCACGTCCGCGATCGCCGCGGTGGCCGGCGTCAGTATCCCGCTCCCCTCGATGAGCACGCCCAGCGAGGGGTCTACCGCGTGAGTCTCAGCCTCGGCGCCCTTCGCCCAGTCCCAGCGTCGCCACTCCCCGAGGTACCCGCGACCATGCGGACGCAGAATACCGTTCAGTGCTCGCTCCACTCCGTCGCTGAGGCCGTCCCAACCGGGGTAGATGGAGTCGAGAGCGACGAGCTGCACCCGTCCGGCGATCGGCCAGCGCTGGACGAGCATCCGGGCGAGAGTCGTCTTACCGGCACCGCTGCGACCGTCGATGAGGACGACCGGATTGGCCGCAGACAGCATCCGGATGTCCTCGACGATCCGGGTCGCTGCGCGCTCGAGCGCGACAGCGACCGGGTCGTCACTTCTTGAGTGCACGGATGATGCGAGAGAGCGCGCGCCCGGTGACCCAGATGAACGGCACGGCGACGACGAGCAGCGTCACGATGTTGGGCTCGAATCGGAGTCCCTCCTCGCGGCGGACGTAGACGCCGACCGGCACGGAGACACCGCCGCCACCACCGCCTTCGGCGCCGTCACCGCTGCCTCCGCCGAAGCCGGAGTAGGTGAAAGCGACAGGAGTGATGCTCACTCCATCGACATCCTGCTGTTCGCCGTACGCGCTCTTCACGCCGAACGCGGCGGCCTGCTTTCCGAGTTCCAGTGCAATGTTGGGCATGGCTCCACGCTAGTCCAGGAATCGTCCGCGACAAGCGTCAATCCAGTCCATGGGCCTTGGGATGCTGGGCAGCGCCGCGGCCGTCACCGCGCCCTATGTGGCGCGCTCGACTGATCGTGGCGCTCCCGAACCGTGCCACGGCGTCGTCGACCGCGCCCTCGACGCGTCGCCAGTCCTCATCGTCGTCCCACAGGCCGAACCCGCCACCGCCGGCGGGGCGCAGCTTCTCTGCGCGCACCCCGACGAGCCGCACAGGATCGCGTCGCTCGATCTGATCGAAGAGCGTCTGAGCCGCTTCGCCGATGCGCTGCCCCACCGCGGTGGGTTCCGGGAGCGTCTGTGAACGGCTGATGGTGCGGAAGTCGTCGAACCTGATCTTGATGGCGACGGTCGAGGTCTCCCACTCTGCTTTCCGCAGACGCGCCGCGACGCGGTCCGCGAGGCGCAGCAGCTCAGCCCTGAGGAACGATCGGTCCATGATGTCCGTGTCGAACGTCTCCTCGTGCCCGATGCTCTTCTCCACCCGCTCGGTCTCGACTGCACGGAGGTCCTCCCCGCGGGCGAGTTCCGAGAGCCGAGCGCTCAGAGCCGGTCCGACGGCACGGTCGAGAATCGCCCGCGACGAGGTGCGGATGTCCCGCACTGTGCGAATTCCTCGTCCCTCCAGCGCTTCGGCGGCTTTCGGGCCCACACCCCACATCGCACGCACTGGGCGCGGATCGAGGAAGTCCTGGGTTTCCGATGCGGCGATGACCAGCATCCCGTCAGGTTTCGAGATCGTCGAGGCCATCTTCGCCACATGCTTGGTCGCAGCGACGCCGACGCTGCAGGTGATCCCGACCTCTTCTCTGACTCGCTCGCGAACGAGGTGCGCGATTCTCGCAGGGCTCCCCCACAGACGTCGGACGCCCCGCACATCGAGAAACGCCTCGTCGACAGAGAGCGGCTCGACGAGAGGCGTGAACGACTCGAAGATCGCCATGACCTGTCGCGAGACGGCGTGGTATCGATGGAAATGCGGAGGGACGATGCGCGCAGAAGGACACAGGCGCAGAGCCTGAGAGACCGGCATAGCTGCGCGAACGCCGTAGCGACGAGCCTCGTACGAGGCGCTCGACACCACCGAGCGACCGTCAGGCGCTCCGATGATCAACGGCAGTCCTCGCAGGCTCGGATCATCGAGCACCTCGACGGCCGCGTAGAACGCATCCATATCGACGTGCAGGATGCTCGTGCCGGTGTCGTCGGCATCCGCGGACGACACGATGCGCCCTCTGCCGTCACCGTGACCCATGACACCATTCTCCCCCGGGCCTCGGACATGAGGCCCGGGGGAACCGGTTACTGCGCAGCGCGCTCGAGGACGAGTTCGCGGACACGGGCGGCGTCCGCCTGGCCCTTCATCGCCTTCATCACAGCGCCGATAACGGCCCCGGCGGCCTGGACCTTGCCGTCCTTGATCTTGGCCAGCACATCGGGCTGCGCTGCGAGTGCGTCGTCGATCGCTGCGATCAGCGCACCGTCATCCGAGACGACCGCGAGTCCGCGGCCGTCGACGACCTCCTGAGGCGTGCCCTCGCCCGCGATGACGCCCTCGAGCACCTGACGCGCGAGCTTGTCGGTGAGCGTTCCGGCGTCGACGAGCTTCTGCAGGGCCGCGACGTTCTCGGGCGAGACCAGCTCGGTGACGTCCTTCTCCTGCGAGTTGGCGAGGCGCGTGATCTCGCCCGTCCACCACTTCCGGGACGTCGCCGGAGTCGCGCCGGCGGCGATCGTCGCTTCGACGACCTCCAGCAGCCCTCCGTTGCGCACGTCCTGGAACTCCAGGTCCGTGAAGCCCCACTCGGCCATCAGACGGCGTCGACGGGCGACGGGCTGTTCCGGGAGCTCGGCACGCAGGGCTTCGATCAGCTCTGCTGCAGGCTCCACCGGCAGGAGGTCGGGCTCAGGGAAGTAGCGATAGTCGTCCGCATCCGACTTCGGACGACCGGGCGAGGTCGTCCCGGTGTCCTCGTGCCAGTGTCGCGTCTCCTGAGTGATGGTCCCGCCATCGGCGAGGATCTGCGCCTGACGCTGGATCTCGTACCGGACGGCACGCTCGACCGAGCGCATCGAGTTGACGTTCTTCGTCTCGGTGCGGGTGCCCAGCTTCTCCTGTCCGCGGGGACGCAGCGACACGTTCGCGTCGCAGCGCAGGTTGCCTCGTTCCAGACGCGCCTCGGAGATCCCGAGGCTGCGCACGATGTCACGGATCGTCGCGACGTATGCCTTGGCGACCTCGGGGGCGCGGTGCTCGGTGCCGAAGATCGTCTTCGTCACGATCTCGACGAGCGGCACACCGGCACGGTTGTAGTCGACGAGCGAGTATTCGGCTCCCTGGATGCGTCCGGTCGCGCCACCCATGTGGGTGAGCTTGCCGGCGTCCTCCTCCATGTGGGCGCGCTCGATGGGGATCTGCACGATCGTGCCGTCCTCGAGCTCCACCTCGACGGAACCCTCGAACGCGATCGGCTCGTCGTACTGGGAGATCTGGTAGTTCTTGCCGAGATCCGGGTAGAAGTAGTTCTTCCGGGCGAAGCGGCTCGACGGTGCGATCGAGCATCCGAGAGCGAGACCGAGACTGATCGACGAACGGATCGCCGTCTCGTTCACGACCGGGAGCGATCCGGGCAGGCCCAGATCCACCGGCGCGATCAGCGTGTTGGGCTCGGCGGCGTGGTAGAGCTCGTTCGCCGGGTTCGGCGCGTCCGAGAACATCTTGGTGTGCGTGTTGAGCTCGACGTGGACCTCGAACCCGAGCACGGGCTCGTACAGTTCGAGCGCTTTGTCGAAGTCCATGAGCTTGGCGGTGGCCATCAACGGGTCCCTCCCACGAGCTGGGGTGCACGCGTGAGAAGCGGCGCTCCCCACGAATCGACGAGCAGCGTCTCGACGGCGGCGCCCACCTTGTAGAGTCGCGCATCCTCCCGCGCCGGTGCGATGAACTGGATGCCGACGGGCAATCCGTCTTCCGACGCGAGTCCGCTGGGGACCGAGATGCCGGGAACGCCCGCGAGGTTGACGGGAATGGTGGTGATGTCGTTCAGATACATCTGCAGCGGATCGTCGATCTTCTCGCCGATCTTGAACGCAGTGGTCGGAGCCGAGGGCGTCGCGATGACGTCGACCTCCGCGAAGGCGTTCGCGAAGTCCTGCTGAATGAGCGTGCGCACCTTCTGAGCACTGCCGTAGTACGCGTCGTAGTAGCCGGCCGACAGCGCGTAGGTGCCGAGGATGATGCGTCGCTTCACCTCGTCGCCGAACCCGGCGTCACGCGTGGCGGACATGACGTCCTCGACGGTGGGGGTGCCGTGGGGCGTGACGCGCAGGCCGAAGCGCACCGAGTCGAACTTCGCGAGGTTGCTCGACGCCTCTGCAGGCAGGATCAGGTAGTAGGCCGCGACGCCGTACTCGAAGTGCGGAGCGCCGATCTCGACGATCTCCGCGCCCTGCGCCTCCATCATCGCGAGCGCGCTGCGGAACGATTCCGCGACACCGGGCTGGAACCCGCTGTCCGGCAGCTCTCGGATGACACCGACCTTGAGCCCCTTGAGCACGTCACCGCGCGCGCCCTCACGGGCCGCGTCAGCGAATGAGGGCCACACGTCACGCAAAGACGTGGAGTCCTTCGGGTCGTGCCCGCCGATCGCATCGTGCAGGAGACCCGCGTCGAGCACTGTACGCGTGACGGGTCCGACCTGGTCGAGGCTGGAGGCGAGTGCGATGGCCCCGTAGCGGCTGACGCCGCCGTAGGTCGGCTTGACGCCCACCGTGCCGGTGACATGAGCAGGCTGACGGATCGAGCCGCCGGTGTCGGAGCCGAGTGCCAGCGGAGCCTCGAAAGCGGCGACCGCTGCCGCCGATCCGCCGCCGGAACCGCCGGGGATCCGGTCGAGGTCCCACGGGTTGCGGGTGGGACCGTAGGCGGAGTGCTCTGTCGAGGACCCCATGGCGAACTCGTCCATGTTGGTCTTGCCGAGCGGGATCAGCCCCGCCGCGCGCGAGCGGGCGACGACCGTGGCGTCGTACGGCGAGCGGTAGCCCTCGAGGATCCGCGAGCCGCTCGTCGTCGGCTGGTCGGTCGTCACGAGGACGTCCTTGATCGCGAGCGGCACGCCGGCGATCGGGCCGAGCTGCTCACCCGCCGCACGCTGGGCGTCGACAGCGGCGGCCGCCTCGAGCGCACCCTCGTTGATGTGCAGGAAGGCATGAACGTCGCCGTCGACGGCTGCGATGCGGTCGAGGTGAGCGCGAGTGGCCTCGACGCTCGAGATCTCGCGGCTGGCGAGCTTATCGGCAAGCTCCGCCGCAGTCATGCGGATGATGTCGCTCACTGCTCTTCTCCCAGGATCGCGGTGACGCGGAATCGGCCGTCGGCCTGATCCGGCGCGTTCTGGAGCACCTGCTCGTGTGTGAGGGTCTCGCCCACCACATCGGGGCGGTAGACGTTGCTCAGCGGAATCGGATGACTCGTCGCTGCGATGTCGGGGCCTGCGACCTCCGACACCTTCGCGATGTTGTCGACGATGGCATCGAGCTGGCCCGTGAGTCGGGACACCTCGTCGTCGTTGAGCTGGATGCGCGCGAGCACGCCGAGATGACGCACGAGATCAGGGGTGATTTCAGACACGGCCCCAGTCTAGTTGCCGTGCTCACCGGGTCCCTGCAGTCCGGCGAAGCCGCCTTATGCTGGGCGGGTGAGCTCGTACCAGCCTCCTCGCCCATGGATCGCCAGCTATGCCGCAGGCGTCCCGGAAGACCTCTCCCCCGTGTCCGGATCGCTGGTCGACATCGTCGCCGCGTCCGCCCGCGACTACCCGGATGCCCTCGCCCTGCAGTTCTTCGGTCGTGAGACGTCGTACTCAGAACTGCAGAATGCGATCGACCGAGCAGCCGCAGGACTGCGCGACCTCGGCGTGCGGGCGGGCGATCCCGTGGCGATCGTGCTTCCGAACTGTCCGCAGCACATCGTGGCGTTCTACGCGGTGCTCCGTCTCGGCGCCGTCGTCGTCGAGCACAACCCGCTCTACACTCCGCGCGAGCTGCGGAAGCAGTTCGAGGACCATGGCGCGAAGCACGCGATCGTGTGGAACAAGGTCGTCGCCACGGTGCAGGAGTTCCCCGCCGACCTCGCCGTGACGAACCTCATCTCCGTCGATGTGACGCGCGCGATGCCCCTCCTCACTCGTGTGGCGCTGCGGCTGCCGGTGGCGAAGGCCCGTGAGTCTCGCGCCGCTCTGACCGAGAAGGTGCGAGGAACCGTCACCTGGGACTCGCTGGTGCAGTCCGCCCCGATCCCTGCCGCGCACCCGAAGCCCGCCACCGACGACCTCGCGATCATCCAGTACACGTCCGGCACGACGGGAACCCCCAAGGGCGCCGCCCTGACCCACGGCAACCTGCTCGCGAACGCCGCGCAGTCGCAGGCATGGGTTCCGTCGATCCAGCGCGGCAAGGGCTGCGTCGTGTACGCGGTGCTGCCGATGTTCCACGCCTACGGTCTGACGCTCTGCCTGACGTTCGCGATGTCCATGGGTGCGCGCCTGGTGCTCTTCCCGAAGTTCGATCCGGATCTCGTGCTCGACGTGATGAAGAAGCACCCCGCCACCTTCCTTCCCCTCGTGCCCCCGATCGCCGACCGCCTGCTGTCGGCGGCGAAAGCGAAGGATGTCTCGCTCGACGGCATCGAGGTCGCGATCTCCGGTGCCATGGCTTTGCCGCACGAACTCGTGGTGCCGTTCGAGGCGGCGACGCATGGCTTCCTCGTCGAGGGGTACGGACTCAGCGAGTGCTCCCCCGTGTTGATGGCCAACCCCGTAGCTGACAACCGCGTGCCCGGCACCGTGGGACTTCCTCTTCCGGGAACCGAATGCCGCGTCGTCGATCCCGAGAACCCGACCGTCGACGTTCCGGAAGGATCCGCGGGTGAGCTCCTGGTGCGCGGACCCCAGGTGTTCTCCGGCTACTACGGCAAGCCGGAGGAGACGGAGGCCGTCTTCGTCGACGGCTGGTTCCGCACCGGTGACATCGTGACGGTCGATGAGGCGGGTTTCATCCGGATCGTCGACCGCATCAAGGAGCTGATCATCACCGGCGGCTTCAATGTGGCCCCCACCGAGGTCGAGAGCGCTCTGCGTCAGCATCCTCAGGTCGTGGACGCTGCCGTGGTCGGTCTGCCGAGCGACCACTCCGGCGAGGAGGTCGTCGCCGCGATCGTCGTCGACGCGGGGGCAGACGTCGACGTCGAAGCGATCCGCGAGTATGCGCGCAGCATCCTCACCCCGTACAAGGTTCCGCGGCGTCTGTTCATCGTCGACGAGCTGCCCAAATCGCTGATCGGCAAGGTGCTGCGTCGCCAGGTCAAGGAGAGACTGCTCACTCTGACTTCCGGCTCCTGAGGGCGCCCTCACAGGCGCGGAATCCCGCGAAGCGCTACCCTTGGTCAGTGACTCCTGAAGACGCTGTGCCCACCGACGCCCCCGAGACCCCTGGATTCGAGGAGCTCGGCATCACCGGCCCCGTCCTCAAGGCCATCAAGGACCTCGGCTACGAGACCCCCTCCCCCATCCAAGCCGCCACGATCCCGACCCTGCTCTCCGGTCGCGATGTCGTCGGTATGGCGCAGACCGGAACGGGAAAGACCGCGGCATTCGCGCTCCCCGTGCTCGAGCGCCTCGACGTGTCCCAGAAGACCCCGCAAGCTCTCGTGCTCGCTCCGACCCGCGAGCTCGCTCTGCAGGTGTGCGAGGCGTTCGAGTCGTACGCGTCGAAGATGAAGGGTGTCCACGTCCTCCCCGTCTACGGCGGACAGGGCTACGGCGTGCAGCTGTCGGCGCTGCGCCGCGGCGTGCACGTGATCGTCGGCACCCCCGGTCGCATCATGGACCACCTCGCCAAGGGCACCCTCGACCTGTCCCAGCTGCAGTACCTGGTGCTCGATGAAGCCGACGAGATGCTCAAGATGGGCTTCGCCGAAGACGTCGAGCAGATCCTCGCGCAGACGCCCGAGGAGAAGCAGGTAGCCCTCTTCTCAGCGACCATGCCCCCGCAGATCCGCCGACTCGCGCAGAAGTACCTGCGTGAGCCCGAAGAGATCAGCGTCAAGTCGAAGACCGCCACCGGCACCAACATCACGCAGCGGTACCTCGTGGTGTCGTACGCGCAGAAGGTGGATGCGCTCACTCGCATCCTCGAGGTCGAGAACTTCGACGGCATGATCGTGTTCGTCCGCACGAAGAACGAGACCGAGACGCTGGCCGAGAAGCTGCGTGCCCGCGGATACTCCGCCGCCGCCATCAACGGCGACGTGCCGCAGGTCCAGCGTGAGCGCAGCGTCAACCAGCTCAAGGCGGGCAAGCTCGACATCCTCGTCGCGACCGACGTGGCCGCTCGCGGTCTCGACGTCGAGCGCATCAGCCACGTCATCAACTTCGACATCCCCACCGACACCGAGTCGTACGTGCACCGCATCGGCCGCACCGGCCGCGCGGGACGCACCGGAGACGCGATCAGCTTCATCACCCCGCGTGAGCGCTACCTGCTCAAGTCGATCGAGAAGGCCACGCGTCAGCAGCCCACTCAGATGCAGCTGCCCAGCCTCGACGACGTGAACACCACGCGCCTCGCCCGCTTCGACGACGCGATCACGACCGCGCTCAGCGATAGCACCCGCATCGAGAAGTTCCGCGACATCATCGACCACTACGTGCGCAACCACGATGTGCCCGAGGCCGATGTCGCAGCTGCGCTCGCTGTCGTCGCCCAGGGCGATACTCCTCTGCTGCTCGACCCGGCCGACGACGCCCTGTCGAAAGCGGTCGAGTACGACAACCGTCCGCCGCGCGAGAGCAACACTCGCGAGCGTCGCGAGACCCGCGAACCGCGCGAGCGCCGTGGGCGCGGCGACTACAAGCCGTACCGCATCGAGGTCGGACGCCGTCACCGCGTCGAGCCCCGTCAGATCGTCGGCGCACTCGCGAATGAGGGCGGCCTGGGTCGTGATGACTTCGGCGCGATCAACATCCGGCCGGACTTCACTGTCGTCGAGTTGCCGGCGAACCTCGACTCGTCCGTCCTGGAGAAGCTGAAGGACACCCGCATCTCGGGTCGGCTCATCGAGATCAAGCCCGACCGTGGTCCTGGAGCCCGTCGTAACGACGGCCCTCGTGACGGCGCCCGCGGTGGGTTCGAGCGTCGCGATGACCGTCCGCGCTACGACCGTGACGACCGTCCTGCTCGCACCGATGAGCGAGGCGAGAAGCCGTTCCGCAAGCCCCGGCACAAGGGCTGATCAGCCGTAGAACGCACGAGCGCGCCGTGCCCGGACGAAAGTCCGGGCACGGCGCGCTCGCGTGCACCGATGGGCAGCCATCCTGAAGGGCCAGCCTGCGCGTCAGGCTCCTGAAGGCCTGTGGCGAGCGAGACGCGCGGCCACGTCGATGAGCTGTTCAGGGCGCGCGAGCAACGCTCTCTGCTCCGGGTTGTCGATGAGATGCTGCAGCAGCCGGTGCGCCCCGTCCACCGTCGGTGTCCAGTAGCCGCCGACGTGGTGACGGCTCAGCGGTGCGATCGACGTTTCCCCGTCGGCCAGGAGCTCGACCGCGCCATCCTCAGGGTCGAATCCGAGATCGGACACGGCGAGGAACGTCAGGGCGCCGAGGACGAGCGTGCTCATGAGGCCGGGCAGACGGAACCGCGTGGTGGGCACGTCGAGGATCACTCGCTGCACCTGCGACCAGGGAATGATCCCCCGGTTCTCTGTGCCGTGGCGGATCAGCAGCGCATCAGGCGTCAGACGCAGGTGGTTCCGACCCGGGTCTCCCACAGCCATCGCGCCGGAGACGGCGATCAGCGGTCCATATCGCCTCATCCCAGAGCGTCCGGCCCCTCCGTGACGAGGATGTGGAACTGAGCGGCATCGAGGATGCGGATGCCGAGCTCCTCCGCCTTCCCCAGCTTCGACCCCGCTCCGGGACCGGCCGCGACGAAGTCCGTCTTCTTGGAGACGCTCGACGCGGCCTTACCGCCCGCCTTGAGGATGGCCTCCTGCGCTCCATCTCGGGTGTACCCGTCGAGCGAACCGGTCGCGACGACCGTGATCCCGTCCAACACACCGCCCTGGACGACTGCCGCGCCCGGACCGGGATGACCGGGCGTGGCCCACTGGACGCCTGCCTCGGCCCAGCGACGAACGATGTCCTGGTGCCAGTCGACATCGAACCACGCGAGCAGGGAGTCGGCGATGATGCCGCCGACTCCTTCCACAGCGGCGAGCTCGTCGCGAGAGGCCGCGCGGATCGCGTCGAGCGAACCGAACCACTGCGCCAGCGCCCTCGCCGCGACCGGCCCGACGTGACGGATGTTCAGTGAGACGAGCAGCCGCCAAAGGTCCTTGGTCTTCGCCTTCTCGAGTTCCGCGAGCAGAGTCACAGCTTGAGAGGAGGGCTGGGGGCCCTCCAGCCCCGACTTCTTCTCTGTGGCGGTCGGGTTGCGTCGGAATGGCGCCCTCGTCTTCACGAGACCGTCTTCGTCCTCCTTGGGCAGCCCCGTCTCGGCATCGCGCACGACGAGCTCGATCGGAACGATCTCATCGAGCGTCAGCGCGAACAGTCCGGCTTCGGTCTCGAGAGGCGGTGTCGCCGGCGAGGTCGGCTGGGTGAGCGCGGCAGCCGTGACTTCTCCGAGCGCTTCGATGTCGAGGGCGCCCCGCGAACCGATGTGCTCGACACGACCGCGAACCTGGGCCGGACACGAGCGCGCGTTGGGGCAGCGCAGATCGATGTCGCCCTCCTTCATCGGACGCAGGGGCGTGCCGCACTCGGGGCATTCGATCGGCATCACGAACTCCCGCTCGGTACCGTCGCGTTTCTCGACGACCGGCCCGAGGACCTCGGGGATCACGTCGCCCGCCTTGCGCAGGACGACGGTGTCGCCGATCAGCACTCCCTTGGCTTTCACCACGTCCTTGTTGTGCAGCGTCGCCTGCCTGACGACGCTCCCCGCGACCTGGGCGGGAGCCATCACCGCGAACGGCGTCGCCCTGCCGGTGCGACCCACAGACACGACGATGTCGAGCAGCTTCGTCTGCACCTCTTCGGGCGGGTACTTGTACGCGATCGCCCAGCGAGGCGCCCGACTGGTGGCGCCGAGCTCGTCGTGGAGGGACAGCTCGTCGACCTTGACGACGATCCCGTCCAGCTCGTGCTCGATATCGTGCCGGTGCTCGCCGAAGTACTCGACGAACGCAACCACGTCGTCGATGCTCGTGCACACCCTGGTGTGCGGGCTGGTCGGCAGCCCCCAGTCCGACAGCTTGTCGTAGACCTGACTCTGTGCGGCGACCGGCGGATTCTCCCAGGCCCCGATGCCGTGCACGTACAGCGCGAGCGACTCGATGCGCAGCATCCCCGCCTCGAGTTCGAGCCCGTCCTTCTTGTCGATCTGCTGACGCAGGCCACCACTCGCCGCGTTGCGCGGATTCGCGAACGAGGGGAACCGCCGAGCCGCAGCAGTTCGCGCCTTCTCTTCGTCGAACGGCTTCTTCGCTCCGCTCCGAGCCTCCCAGCGGGCGAGAGCATCGGCGTATGCCCGGTCGCGGAACTCCGCCTGTGCGGCATTCAGGCGCTCGAAGGCGGCCACGGGAATGAACACCTCGCCGCGCACCTCGACGATGGGCGGGTGACCTTCGCCGCTGAGCTCGAGGGGGATCTCGGGAAGGCGCAGCGCGTTCTCGGTGACGATCTCACCGACGCGCCCGTCTCCCCGCGTCGCCGCCGACGTCAGCCGCCCGTTCTCGTAGCGGAGATTGATCGCGAGGCCGTCGATCTTGAGTTCGGTGAGCCAGTCGACAGCTCGCCCCGCAGAGGCGCGCGTCTTGGCGGCCCAATCCCTGAGCTCGTCGATCGAGAACACGTTGTCGAGACTCAGCATCCGCTCCGCGTGCTCGATGGTGGCGAGCCCGGTGGCCTCGGCCGCCCCCACCATCTGAGTGGGCGAGTCCTGACCCTGCAGCTCGGGATGCATCCGCTCCAGCTCTTCGAGCCTGTGCATCCACCCGTCGTAGGTGAGGTCGTCGACGAGTGAAGTGTCGCGCCCGTAGTACGCGTCCTTCGCTTCGAGGATTCGAGTGGTCAGCTCGTCCGCTTCGATACGAGCGTCTTCCAGCGAGATGTTCTCCGGCACCCCGCCAGTCTACGAGCGGGCGCCGACATCGAGAGGCAGGCGCTATGCGTCGACCGGCACTGCGGACACGGTGCGGTCGATCGTGAACTGGCCGAGCACGCGCGTTCCGACGTACAGCACGGCGGTCTGGCCCGGCGCGACCCCGTTGAGCGGCTGCTCGGGCACGACGCGCACGCCCTCGGGCGAGACGAATGCCCGGGCTGCTTCCGGCTCGGCGTGGGCGCGGATCTGCACCTCGCAGTCGAACTCGGAGTCGACGGGCGCTGCGCCCGCCCAGCTGAATCGATCGCCCGAGATTTCACGCGTCGCGAGAGCCTCCTTCGGCCCCACGACCACCGTGTTGGACACCGGCCGCACCTCGAGTACGAAGCGGGGCTTGCCGTCGGGGGCCGGGACGCCGAGCTTCAGACCACGGCGCTGACCGACCGTGAAAGCGTGCGCGCCCTCGTGCGAGCCGACGACGGAGCCCGTGCGGTCGACGATCTCACCGGTGGCGGTACCGACCTTCTCGGCCAGCCAGCCTCGCGTGTCACCGTCGGGGATGAAGCAGATGTCGTGGCTGTCGGGCTTCTGCGCGACACTCAGCCCACGCTCCTCCGCCTCGGCACGCACGACCGCTTTGGACGGAGTCGTTCCGAGCGGGAAGTAGGTGTGCGCGAGCTGCTCGGCGGTGAGTACGCCGAGCACATAGGACTGATCCTTGGCGTTGTCCGCGGCTCTGTGCAGCTCGAGACCGGCGTCCGTGGGGATCAGCGTCGCGTAGTGCCCGGTGCACACCGCGTCGAAACCGAGCTCGATGGCGCGCTCGAGAAGGGCGGCGAACTTGATCTTCTCATTGCAGCGCATGCAGGGATTGGGGGTGCGCCCTGCCTGGTACTCCGAGACGAAATCGGCGATCACGTCGTCGCGGAAGCGCTCGGAGAAGTCCCAGACGTAGAACGGGATGCCCAGGAGATCGGCCGCGCGACGCGCATCGAGCGCATCCTCGATCGTGCAGCATCCCCGGCTTCCGGTGCGCAGCGTGCCGCCCGCCCGGGACAGCGCGAGATGCACGCCGACGACGTCGTGCCCCGCGTCCACGGCCCGTGCGGCCGCGACTGCGGAGTCCACTCCGCCACTCATGGCCGCAAGAATCCTCATGGGACCAGTCTACGAGCGTGCGGCTGAGCCGGAGCCGGAAGCCCGCAGGTAGGCCTCGCCGATGGATGCGAGGACGGCATCGACGTCTGCGTCCGTCGATGTGCGTCCCAGCGTGAATCGGAGCGCGCTGCGCGCGTCCTGCTCACTGCGCCCCATCGCCATCACGACATGCGATGGCTCCGCCACACCCGCCTGGCAGGCCGACCCGGTCGACGCGGCGATGCCTGCCATGTCGAGAAGGAAGAGCAGGCTCTCCCCCACCGCTCCGGGAAACAGTATGTGGGCGTTGCCGGGGAGCCGTCGCGAGCCGTCTCCCAGAAGCTCGGCCTGCGGCACCCGCGCCAGGATGCCGTCGATCAGCCGGTCGCGCATCGTCGCCAGCCGCGCGGTCTCCGTCTCTCGCTCCGACTCGGCGAGCTCGAGCGCGGTGGCGAAGGCCGCGGCACCGGCCACGTCCTGCGTTCCGGCGCGAAGTCCGCGCTGCTGCGCGCCGCCGCGAAGGAGTGCGGAGAGCCGCGCGGTGCGAGCGACCACCAAGGCTCCGACGCCGACCGGCGCACCGATCTTGTGTCCGGCCACGCTCATCGCGACAAGACCGACCGAGTCGGGCGCATCGCCTCTCAGCGCGCGGAACGACAGAGGCAGGTGGCCGAGGGCCGCGACCGCATCGAGATGGAGGGGAACGAGCGCCTGCGCGGTCGACGACGCCAGCATCGCGGCGTCGTTGATCGTCCCGGCCTCGTTGTTGGCGACGAGCGCGGTCGCCAGCGCCGCGCCCGGAAGCTGGGCAGTGAACTCGTCCACGTCGATGGCCGCCGAGCGATATACCGGAACAGCGCGCAGCACCGCCCCTGCCGCCACCAGGGCCTCGACGGTGTCCATCGTCGCGTGGTGCTCGGCATCCGGCATCACGATGGCATCCGACTCCGCCGGCCGCGCCTGCCACAACCCCTGAAGCGCGAGATTGATCGACTCCGTACCCCCGGAGGTGAACACGACCTCGATGGGGTCGCAGTCGAGCACTGCGGCCGAGCGCTCGCGTGCCTCCTCGAGCAGGCGCCGCGCGTCCTGGCCGGCACCGTGCGTCGATGACGCATTCCCGACCATCTCGCTCGCTTCGAGCCACGCCTCCCGCGCCTCGGGACGCAGCGGCGTCGTCGCGGCGTGGTCGAGATAGTGCTGCATCCCTCCACTCTCCCCCATTTTCCGCGCAGTGGCGTGCACATGGAACTGAGTGCATGCTGTCCTGAGACCCGAGCGCAGACCTCTATGGTGTACTCATGCCCGCGATCCGAGACATCACCGTGCCCGGCGGTACTGCACTCGACAACCTCGGTGTGCGCCTTCACGACGGCGTCGGAACCCTCCGCGTCTGGTCACAGAACGCGTCCTCCATCGAACTCGTCGTCTTCGATGCCACCGACCTCGACTGGGTCATCGACCAGGTCGATCTCGCACGCCTTCCCGGCGGCATCTGGGAGGTGACGACAGAACTGCTCCAGCCCGGCACCCGGTATGCGATCCGCGTCGGAGGGCCACACGGGCCGGGGAACACGTTCAACCCCGAGACTCTGCTCCTCGACCCCTACTCTCGCGGTCTCGCGCAGGGCGACGGCTACGAGGAGTGGCGCTCCGTGGTGATCGTCGACGGGTTCGACTGGGGAGAGTCCGTCAAGCCACGGATACCGCTCGACCGCACCGTGATCTACGAAGGGCACCTGAAGGGGCTGACCAAGCGTCAGCCCGATGTGCCCCCGGCGCTGCACGGCACATACGCCGGACTCGCGCATCCCGCGATGATCGAGTACTTCCACTCGCTCGGGATCACCTCGATCGAGCTCCTGCCCGTCCAGGCGTTCGTTCCGGAGCCTCGCCTGCTCGAGCGCGGCCTCACGAACTACTGGGGCTACAACACCCTCAACTTCTTCACACCGCACAACGCCTACGCCACGGAGGACGCACGCAAGGGCGGCCCCGAGGCCGTTCTCGCCGAGTTCAAAGGCATGGTGCGACTGCTGCACGAAGCCGGACTCGAAGTCATCCTGGACGTCGTGTACAACCACACGTCGGAAGAGGGCCTCGGTGGACCTCGGTCCAGTCTGCGCGGCATCGACAACGCCAGCTACTACCGACAAGACGCATCAGGCGCGTACATCGACACGACCGGCTGCGGCAACACGCTCGACACCTCGACCGATGCCGGAGCGCGCCTCGTGCTCGACTCGCTGCGCTACTGGGCGCAGGAGATGCAGATCGACGGATTCCGCTTCGATCTCGCGGCCGCGATCGCGCGCGACGGCTCGCACACCTATACGCCCGAGCACCCGCTTCTCACCGCCATCGCGAACGATCCGATCCTCCGCGACACCAAGCTCATCGCCGAGCCGTGGGACGTCGGTATGGGCGGCTGGCAGACCGGCAACTTCCCGAACGGCTGGATGGAGTGGAACGACCGCTACCGCGACCGGGTCAGGAACTTCTGGCTGAGCGACATCGACTATGCGCGTCGTGCGTCCGCTCCGGTCGGCATCGGGGGCTTCGCGACGCGTCTCGCCGGCTCGTCGAACACTTTCGCCGATGTTCGGGGGCCGCTGGCCAGCATCAACTTCGTCACCGCGCACGACGGATTCACCATGCACGACCTCGTGTCGTACGACGTCAAGCACAACGAGGCGAACGGCGAGCAGAATCGCGACGGTGCCGACATGAATCGGGCTTTCAATCACGGTATCGAGGGGCCGACCGACGACCCTGCGATCCTCGCTGCCCGGCGAAAGGCGATGCGCAACCTGCTCGGCACCCTGCTGCTGTCCGCCGGGATCCCCATGCTCACGGCCGGCGATGAGGTCGGTCGGACGCAACGCGGAAACAACAATGCCTACGCCCAGGATTCGTCGATGACGTGGCTCGGCTGGGACGCGGAACCGTGGCAGGAGGACCTGCGCGCACACGTCGCTCGACTCATCCAGCTCCGTTCCGAGAATCCCGCCCTGCGTCCGAGCCGGTACGCCCGACTCGGTGAGCACATCCCCAACGCCTCTGTCATGGACTGGTTCGACCAGAACGGCGAGACGATGGAGAGCCAGCAGTGGACGGACCCTGGTAACCGCACTCTGCAGTATGTGGCGGCCTCGACCCCCGATCGCGAATCGGCCAATCGGATCCTCCTCATCGTGCACGGGACGGAGTCGCCCATCGACGTGCGTCTGCCCGACGACCTCGAGGAGGCGACGCGTTTCGTCTCGCTGTGGTCGAGCGCCGACGACCGCCCGCAAGACGGCGGCGAGGTGTTCGCCCCCGGCGACGTCCTGCCCATCCCCGGCACCTCCATGCGACTCTTCCGCGTGGAATGAACGGCGGCGCGCCGGGGCCCTCCGCGAGCTACCCGCTTCACGCCGCGAGCGGTACATTCGGGGGGTGGCCGCACGTATGAGCAGCATCAGTCCGAAGGCTCTCCGAAGCCCCGCGCAGATCCCGTCGCGCCCGCTGGGCGCCGTCTCGGACGGCGACGGACTCGTCGCGACGCGAATTCCTCTGGTGGGCGGCGCACCGTCCGTCCCCGGAGGCTTCGCGCCCAAGGCGTTCGTCGGCGAGGTGGTGCCGTTCAGCGTCGTCGCCTTCCGTGAAGGGCACGACCTGATCGGGGTGCAGCTCCGGTTGACGGCCCCGAACGGCGAGGAGTCCCTGCACCGATTGACGCCCTTGCTCGATGGGAGCGATCGCTGGGCAGCGGAGGTCGCTGTGGACATGCAGGGACAGTGGACGTTTCGCTTCGAGGCGTTCTCCGACGACTTCGCGACCTGGGCGCACGCCGCCGAAGTGAAGGTCGCCGCAGGCGTCGATGTGCCGGTCATGGCAGCCCTCGGCGCCGAACTTCTCGCGCGCGCAGCGAAGAGAAGGATCGCCCTGCGGCTCAGCGCAGACGCATCAGCGAACTCGCCACCGCACTGGCGGGGGGCGATGCAGAGACCACCACCGCGGTCTCGACCGACGCCGAGCTGGGCGGTCTCTTCCATGAGCGGCCTCTCATGACGCTGCGTTCAGCATCTGCCACGCACACTCTGCTCGTGGAGCGGACCGCCGCAGGCGTCGGGGCCTGGTATGAGTTCTTTCCCCGCTCGGAGGGCGCGAAACGCCTGAGGGACGGCACTGTCAAGAGCGGTACGTTCAGGACAGCCGCCAAACGTCTTCCCGCTGTCGCCGCCATGGGCTTCGACGTCATCTACCTGGTGCCGATCCATCCGATCGGAACGACCAACCGCAAGGGACGCAACAACACTCTGACGACGGAGCCAGGCGATCCGGGCTCACCGTATGCCATCGGCTCCGCTGACGGCGGCCACGACGCGATCCACCCGGAGCTCGGCAAGCCGGCCGACTTCCGCGCATTCGTCAGGGCGGCGAAGAACGAAGGGCTGGAGGTCGCTCTCGATCTCGCGCTGCAGGCCTCTCCGGACCACCCGTGGGTCGACGAGCACCCCGAGTGGTTCACCACTCTCCCGGATGGCACCATCGCCTACGCAGAGAACCCGCCCAAGAAGTACCAGGACATCTACCCGCTGAACTTCGACAACGATCCCGCCGGTATCTACCAGGAGATGCTCCGCATCGTGCAGCACTGGGTTCGCGAAGGCGTGAAGATCTTCCGCGTCGACAACCCGCACACGAAGCCGCTGCAGTTCTGGGAATGGCTCATCGCGACCGTGAACGCCCAGGACCCGGACGTGATCTTCCTGGCCGAGGCGTTCACTCGACCCGCCGTGATGCGTGCGCTCGCGGCCGTGGGGTTCCAACAGAGCTACAGCTATTTCACCTGGCGCAACACCAAGGCGGAGCTCGAGGAGTTCCTCACCAGCGTCTCGCACGAGACGAGCGACTACATGCGGCCGAATCTCTTCGTGAACACGCACGACATCCTCACGGAGTACCTGCAGTTCGGCGGCCGCGCCGCCTATCGGATCCGCGCCTGCATCGCCGCCACCGCCGCCCCTGTGTACGGCGTGTACGCCGGGTACGAGCTCTTCGAGAACGTGGCGAGGCCCGGTTCCGAGGAGAACATCGACAACGAGAAGTACGAGTTCAAGTTCCGGGACTGGGAGGGCGCGGAGGCATCGGGTGACTCGCTTGCGCCTCTCCTGCGCCGACTGAACGAGATCCGCCGTGAGCACCCGGCTCTTCGACAGCTCCGCAATCTCTCCGTGCACTGGAGCGACGACGACTCGGTGCTCGTCTACAGCAAGCACCTCGATGCGGCGTTCACCGGCACGGGCCACTCCGATACGATCCTCGTCGTCGCCAACGTCGATCCGCACTCCGTGCGTGAGACCACCGTGCACCTCGACACCACGATCTGGGGCGTACCACCTGGCGAGCCGTTCGAGGTGGAGGACCTCCTGACCGGTGCCGTGTGGACGTGGGCCGATCACAACTACGTGCGCCTCGACGCCTTCGCCGAGCCGGTGCACATTCTGAAGGTGAGGAGACGAGCATGAGCTACGTCGAAGATGCCACTACATCACCGGACTGGGCGGCTGTCGCAGCCGGCGCCCATCACGACCCGCACGCAGTGCTCGGCTCCCACCCGTTCACGGATACGAGTGACCGGACCGTCACGGTGATCCGCGCTCGCCGACCTCTCGCGTCCTCGGTCGCAGCCGTCTTCGAGGACGGGAGCCGATTGGAGCTCGATCACGTCGCACACGGCATCTGGGAGGCCCAGCACGACGGTGCCCCGGTGGCGTATCGCATCGCCACCGCGTACGGCGACGACGACGAGACGATCACCGGCGACCCGTACCGGCACCTCCCGACTCTGGGCGACGTCGATCTCCATCTGATCGCCGAAGGGCGGCACGAGCGGCTGTGGCAGGTGCTGGGTGCGCACGCGACGGTCGCAGACGGCGAAGACGGCGTCGCATTCGCCGTCTGGGCCCCGAACGCCACAGCCGTGCGAGTCGTCGGAGATCACAACGGGTGGAACGGCGAAGCGCACGCGATGCGCTCGATGGGCGTGAGTGGCGTCTGGGAGCTGTTCATCCCCGATCTCGCCGTCGGAACGACATACAAGTATCAGATCCGCACCCGCGGCGGCTCCTGGATCTTCAAGGCAGACCCGATGGCGCAGGCCGCGCAGGTGCCGCCCGAGACCGCGTCGGTGGTCACGCGGTCGGACTACGCATGGTCAGACGGCGCGTGGATGACCCGCCGGGCAGCGACTCACGCGGTCGCTCAGCCGCTGTCGGTCTACGAGGTGCACCTCGGCTCCTGGCGCGGAGGCCTGAGCTACCGCGATGCCGCAGAACCGCTGATCGCACACGTCACCGAGGCCGGTTTCACGCACATCGAGTTCATGCCGCTCGCCGAGCATCCGTTCGGCGGCTCCTGGGGCTATCAGGTGAGCGGGTACTACGCGGCGACCAGTCGCTTCGGCAGCCCGGATGACCTGCGATACCTCATCGACCAGCTGCATCAGGCCGGAATCGGCGTGATCATGGACTGGGTGCCCGGGCACTTCCCCAAAGACGCGTTCGCCCTCGCGAGGTTCGACGGACAGCCGCTGTACGAGCACCCCGACCCTCGTCGCGGTGAGCATCAGGACTGGGGAACGCTCATCTTCGACTACGGTCGCCCTGAGGTGCGCGGATTCCTGGTCGCGAACGCACTGTTCTGGCTGAGCGAGTTCCATGTCGACGGCCTGCGAGTGGATGCCGTGGCGTCGATGCTGTACCTCGACTACTCGCGTAAGGAAGGCGAATGGGAGCCGAACATCCACGGGGGCCGGGAGAACCTCGAAGCGATCCGCTTCCTCCAGGAGGTCAACGCGACCGCCTACCGCCTGCACCCCGGCGTGCTGATGATCGCTGAGGAATCGACGAGCTTCCCCGGTGTGACCGCACCCACCGACCACGCGGGTCTCGGCTTCGGGTTCAAGTGGAACATGGGCTGGATGAACGACTCCCTCCAGTACATCGAACGAGACCCGATGTATCGCGCGCACCACGAAGGTGAGATGACCTTCTCGTTCGTCTACGCGTTCGGGGAGAATTATCTGCTGCCGATCAGCCACGATGAGGTCGTGCATGGAAAGGGCAGCCTCGTCTCGAAGATGCCCGGCGACCACTGGCACAAGCTCGCCAATGTCCGCGCATACCTCGGATACATGTGGGGTCACCCCGGAAAGAAGCTCCTCTTCATGGGGCAGGAGTTCGGGCAGCTCGCCGAATGGTCGGAATCCCGCCAGCTCGACTGGTGGCTCCTCGACCAGCCGTCGCACGCGCAGCTGCAGGATTTCGTCGGACAGCTCAACCGCACCTATCGCGCTCAGGCCCCGCTCTGGGAGCGGGACAACGACGGATCCTCGTTCTCACGCCTCGGCGCCCCGAGCTGGGATCCCAATGTCATCGCCTTCGAACGCCGCGACGCACATGGCGGCCGTCTCGTGGTGATCAGCAACTTCGCCGGCGTCGAGCGCAGCGGTTACAGCCTCGCGCTGCCGATCCCCGGCGTGTGGCAGGAGATCCTCAACACGGACGCCGCAGAATACGGCGGTCGCGGATCCGGCAATCTCGGCATGGTCGTCGCGCACTCGGAGGACGACGGACCGGCCGTGGCGACGATCACGGTTCCCGCACTGTCGACCATCTGGCTGCGCCACGAGAGCGACCCGCACGTGCCCACGATCAGCCGCGGCTGACAGCCTCTGCCGATCAGCGAGACGGCCCCGGCCCGACAGAGCCTGGGCCGTCTCGCTGCACTCTCAGCTCAGAACAGCAGTGAAGACAGTCTGTTGCGCGCGGTGATGACGCGTGGATCTGCGACGCCGATCAGGCCGAACAGCTCGAGAAGACGTTCCCGTACGGGCGTTCGCTCATCCGAGGGCAGCTGGGCGAACAGGTCGAGAAGCCTTCCGAACGCATCTTCGACATGGCCTCCCGCGAGGTCGAGGTCGGCGACATCGAACTGGGCCTGGATGTCCAGGGGTCCGGCTGCGGCCGCGGCCCGAGCATCCTGGAGATCGAGTTTCTGGACGCGGTCGAGCAGACGGACCTGGCCCAGGCCTGCGATCGCATCCTCATCGCGCGGATTCTCCGCGAGAGCCTTCTCGTATGCCACGACCGCCGCGGCGTAGTCGCCGTTCTCGATCGCGGCGAAAGCCTCCGCGTGCAGCGGCGGCATCGGCGGCTCCTCCGGCGTCTGCTCGCCCTCGGGCGCCTCTCCGACGTTCAACGTGCCCGTCACCCCGTTCTGAGCAGCGAGCTGAAGCAGCTGCGCGAAGACCTCTCTGACCTGTTGCTCGGGCACTGCACCGGTGAACATCGGAACCGGCTGACCGGCGATGAGTGCCACGACCATCGGGATCGACTGCGCGCGGAATCCCTGGGCCAGCTGCGGGTTGGCGTCGACATCGACCTTCGCGAGAAGCACCCTGCCGCCGAGTTCACGCGTCACCTTCTCGATGATGGGGCTCAGCTGCTTGCACGGCCCGCACCATTCGGCCCAGAGGTCGACGACCACCGGCACTGTCCGGGAGAGCTCGAGGATCTGACCGAACGACTCGTCGGTCGCATCGACGACGATGTCCACGGCCCCGGGAGCAGGGCTCTGCGCTCCGGCGGCAGCAGCCGCGGGCCGGTTTCGCAGAGAGGAGAGGTCGACGGCTCCACGGAGCGCGGCGGGAGAGATATCGGTCATTTGATCACCTCGACGGAGAGTAGGTCCTGTCGGACCGCCATGAGTCGGATCTGCTCCGTCGAGCCCTGCGCGGGAACGGAGAAGAACAGCTGGAATTCGTACTTGGTCGTGAAGCCCTTCGCGGACTCCGTGACACCCGTCAGCGCCTTCGCCTGCGGATTCGCGTCTTCCAGTCGGATGACGGCGTCCGGTGACGTCGGGGTGACCGATTCGGTGTCGATGAGCGAGACGGCCACGATCGCACCGCTGTCCAGCGTGGTCATCGAGACCGGCTCGGAATCGGCCGGGAGGATGTCGAAGGCGGTCTGAGAAGTCTCCGCCGCTCCGTTGTCCGCCAGCGTCTGCACGACCGCCTGCCGGCTGTCGCGAATCGACTGGGCGAGGTTCTGCGAGATCTCGTCGAACATGCCGTAGGAAGGGCTGGCCTCGCCCGCGTCGACGACGTCGGCGAAGGTCTCCGCAAGCTCTCCCGGCGGGATGCTGAGGAATGCGGAATCGTCGGGAACGAGCGAGGTGCCGAGCCACGCTGCAGCCACGTCGGGGAAGACGGCATCCGCAGACATCTCGGCCATGTTCGTGACCTTGTAGTTCGACCACGGATCCTGCTGCGTCATGGTCAGGATGACGGGGGGAACGGTGTCGTCGTCAGCGCTCTTCGAGAGCAGGAGCACCGTGCGCGGCCACCGGTCGGTGGCTTCGGGAAGCACGACCTCGACGTCATCGGTCGGGAGTGCGGCGGGCGGTGCGGTCTCCGGAAGAGCTGTCCGAAGCGCGTACTCGGTGGTGCGAGCCGTGAGCGCCGGGCCGTCCAGACGAGTGCCGGCCAGAGCGATGTCCATCGACGCGTCCGCGTCGGACAGGGTCGTCGACACTTCCTGCAGGATCCGCTTCGCCTGAGCCTCCGTCACTGCCGGGGGCTTCTGATTGTCCGGGGCGATCACCGTCGCGCTGGGAGACGGCGAGGGCGTTCCCTCTCCGAGCTGCGGCCATGAGTCAGGCGAGCAGCCGCTCGCGAGCAACGCGGTCACGGCGAGGGCGGGGACCGCGAGCAGGCGCCGTCGACGGTTCACGGGTCGCGCACGCATCTCCGTCTTCCGATCGGGGTCTGGGTTCTTCAGACCGGCGGCGTCGACTGCCCCCGGGTCACCGGCGGCTGCCGCGTCAGAGTCTGCGCCGGTCCGACCGGGCTCATCCCCGGCAGCGGTGGTCGAGGTGTCGTCGATCGCCGCGCGTTCCGATGGCGGCAGCTGAGCCACGTCGATCGGCTCGGTGGCCGGAAGGGGGCCGGGGCCCTTGCGCCGCGGTCCTCGCCCGCGACGCTGGTGCCGGATCGCGAGGACGTAGAGCACGAGTCCGACGAGAAGCATCGCCGCGCCCGCCGCCATGAGCGGTCCGGCGAGAGGGGTGGACGTGTCCAGCGGCCAGGACACCACGATGTCGTCCGGTGCGTCGGCGGTGCCGTCGTACGCGATGATCAGACTCACGCCCTCGGGCAACTGCATGTTGTCTGCGATGAGTGTGTCGGTCTCGGTGAAGGAGTCCAGCCAGAGGTCGGAGCCGGCGGGGTTGCGGCCCGGCTCTGCGGCTGCATCGCCCTCGGCGGGCGTCTCCGCCGGTGCCGGAGTCTCGGCCGCGGCCGGGGTCTCGGCAGGGGCGGGGGTTTCGGAGGCCCCATCACCTTCCGGTGCTGATCCGGCGGGGACCAGCTCGACCTCCAGGTCACCGTCGTCGCCGACCGTCACGCGGTTGTACGACGAGTCGGCAAGCCACGCTTCCATGTCGGCGGTGCGGCCATAGGCGGCGAAGATCTCGCCCTCTCCGCGCACCAGCAAGGTCTGAGATCCCGGGTGCTCACGAAGGACGTCGCCGTCCATCAGCACAAACGGGGCGGGTTCCTCTGCAGCGACTGAGACTTCCTGAGTCGACGGACCCATGAAGATGGTTCGCTGCGCGATGCCCGCAGCGATCAGTCCCGCAGCCAGCACGAAGGCCACGACGGCCCATACGAAACGCACGAATAGTCTCCTCACACGGCCCGGACGCACGCCCGAGTCGCAACACTCGACATTTCAGACTAGCGAAATCACCTGTGTGTTGCCCACGAGGGGCATGCGGCACCACGTGCGGCACGTCGTCCCGGCGGGTCGTGGTGCGGTGGATACGCTTGCAGAGTCCCCCATTCCGAGGAGCAACGATGAAGATCCACAACCCGTTCCGCACCGCCCTCGTGGCGACGCTCGGCGTGGGACTGGGAATCCTGCTGATCGGAAGCGTGGAGAGCCTGTCGACCGTGCTGCTCTACGTCGGTACGGCTCTCTTCCTCAGTCTCGGCCTGGACCCGCTCGTCTCCTTCCTCGAGCGCAGGCGTCTCCCCCGCTGGCTCGCCGTGCTCATCACGATCCTCGCGGTGCTCGGGATCTTCGCCGGGATCATCCTGATCGTCATCCCCGTGCTGGTCGACCAGATCTCGCAGCTCATCGCCGAGATCACGGCCATCGTCCAACGCGGGACATTTCTCCTCGACCTGCGCCAGTGGATGGTCGACACGTTCCCCAATCTCAAGGTGGATGACGTCTTCGCCTATGTGACCGACTGGCTGGAGACGAACCTCGCCCAGATCGGGGGGTCCATCGGGCAGGGCGTGCTCGCCGCCGGCGGGGCACTGCTGAGCGGACTGTTCGGCGCGTTCATCATCCTCATCCTGACGATCTATCTGACGGCCTCGACACCGTCGCTCAAGCGCGCCGTCTACCAGCTCGCTCCTGCATCCAAGCGCGAGCGCTTCATCGACCTGGCCGAGCAGATCACCGATTCGGTCGGCTACTACGTCATGGGCCAGGTCTCCCAGGGCGTCATCAACGGCATCCTGAGCATGATCTTCCTCACGATCATCGATGCGCCGTTCCCGGCCGTGCTCGCCGTCGTCGCCTTCTTCTTCTCACTGATTCCACTCGTCGGCACCCTCACGGGGTCGACCATCATCGTGCTCGTGTGCCTGATCCCCGGCCTGGGATCACCGGCGACAGCGATCGCCGCCGCCATCTACTACCTCATCTACATGCAGATCGAGGCGTACGTGATCTCGCCGCGCATCATGAGCCGGGCCGTGTCCGTACCCGGAGCGGTTGTCGTCGTCGCGGCGTTGGCGGGCGGAAGCCTCCTGGGGCTGCTCGGCGCGCTGATCGCGATTCCGGTGGCGGCCAGCATCCTGATCCTCTACCGGCAGGTGCTGATCCCTCGCATGAACGAGCTCTAGTCGGCGGGCCACTCCGTCGGCAGCGGAAGAGCTGCCGGGTTCACGGCAGCGACGATCTCGGTGAGGACTCTCCGAGTCTGGCTCTCCCCGACCCAGAGGTGCTTGCCACCCTCGACGGCGATCAGCTTCGCATGCGGAATCGCGGAGAAGCGCTCGCGTGCTTCGGCCGGGCGGAGGTAGTCGTCGAGCTCGGGTACCAGCACCACGACGTCAGCATCGGAGTCGGCCCACTCCGCCACCTCGGCGTCTGTGGCGCGGTGAAGTGGCGGGGACAGGAGGATGATCCCCTCGACATCGTGTTCCCGACCGTACTTCAGCGCGAGTTCGGTGCCGAACGACCAGCCGAGCAGCCATGGGCGCGGAAGACCGCGCTCGCGCACGAAGCCCATCGCCGCCGCGACGTCGAACTGCTCCGCCTCTCCCCCATCGAACGCGCCATCGCTGGTGCCACGCGGAGAGGTCGTCCCTCTCGTGTTGAAGCGCAGCACAGCGAGGTCCGCCAGCGCAGGCAGACGGGCGGCAGCCTTGCGGATGATGTGCGAGTCCATGAACCCGCCGGCCGTCGGGAGAGGATGCAGCGTGACGAGCGTGGCCACGGGCGCCGACGACTCGGGAATCGCCAGCTCTCCGACCAGTGTCAGCTCGTCTGCGGTCTCCAGTGCGATGTCTTCGCGCCGCGCAGGCAGCTCGATCGGTCCACGGATCTCCATGCTCACGCAATCCTCCAACAGTGTGTGTGCCAATGCCTGCGTGCCGCGAGGTCTGCGGCGTCACCGAGCACCCCGTCTGCGCGCCAGATCACGAGGTGAGCGGTTCCGGGAACAACCGATCGCCCGCACCCAGGACAGATGTACTCCTTCAGAGCCTGAGCTGCCGACACCGGCTGGACGGTCCACTCGGACCCACGACGGACTTCCGTGCGCTTCCAGGACGAGAGGAGTCGATCGAGCGAATCGTCGGTGTCAGGGCGCGTCGGACGGCGTCTGCGAGAGCGGGCCATGAGGCCGACTCACCACCAGTGGTTGTTCGTCCAGAAGGCGTGGGCGCCCGCCCAGCTTCCGTATCGACCCGTGGCGTATCCCGTTGCCCAGCGCAGGTTGTCCACCGGGTCGTAGCCATTGCCGGGAACCTTGCTGCATGGCAGAGCCTGGACGAGCCCACACGCTCCAGAGGACTTGTTCGTCGCGTTCGGGTTCCAGCCGCTCTCGCGGGAGACGATGTAGTCGACGAAGCCCCAGTCGGACTCCGCGATGCCCGCCGCAGCCATCCACTCCGCAGGGGCTCCCCCGCCGGTGTAGTACAGAGGAGCGCTGGGACCGGGTTTCGATGACCCGGATGACCCGGACGACGCGGTCGTCGGGGTCGGGGTGGGAGTCGGCTTGGGCGTCACGTAGACCGAGAACGATCCACGCTGAACCGGTGCGATAGCGGCACCCTCTGCGGTCACCGTGAGATTCTGCGTCTCCGTGAGCGCCGCTGAGTACGCCGACTCGGGGCCTTCCGTCTCAGGCTGCTGAGCCAGCGCGACGCCGGTCGGGGCGACCATCGCGGCCGCGAAACCCACGACCGCGAGGGCGCTGACGAAACCGACGACGCCCCGTCGGCGGCTACCGCTGCGCGCCGAAAGCGCCGCCGATGCAGGCACCGGCGTGACGTCATTGCGATGAGGTGTGATGTCGTTTCGGGAGTTCACGATGAGTGGCAGTCTACCCCGTGAGGCGTGAGTCGGCCATCAGAACGCTCAGCGAACCGCCAGGATCACATCGACGGTAGCGTCGAGAAGGGCATCCACCTGCTCTTCCCGGTACCCGCCGCGCTGCATGCGGAACGCCGCCGAACGCAGCTGCTCGGCCGTCAGCGGTTCGCCGTCTCGCAGATAGCGGGCGATGCGGGTGCCCACATGGTCGACCTCGTCGATGCGATACCCGAAGGTGAGGACGCCCGTGCGCGCGAAACGCTGACGCTTCGGACGCGCGAGGTGGTCGAGGATGATCTGGGCATCGTCTCGTGCCTGCTCGACCCATGCCCCCGCGCCCTGCGACCGGACGGCCCGGTCACGCGCGCGAGCCGCCAGTGCGTCCTCGACTCTCCCGAGCGCCGCATCGACCTCTGCCACGACATAGCCGTTCTTCACGAGCGGGAAGGACGCCACCCGTACGTCGGCTGCGCCGAGATCGTCCGCGTCGCCTTCGAATGCAGCCCGAGCGGCTGCCAGGAACGTGTCGACCGCTGCGCGGTGATAGCCGCGCACGCGACCGGTCGTCACAGAGAACGCGGCCGGAGGCTGAACCGAACCGTCCGATGTTCGCACGTCGTCGGAGACCATCACAGCACCACCCAGGAGGAGAAGAGGAAATACAGGCACAGCGCGGGCACCGTCGACGGAAGGATGCTGTCGAGTCGATCGAGGAGCCCGCCGTGACCGGGCAGCCAGGAGCTCATGTCCTTGATTCCGAGATCACGCTTGAGCATGGACTCCCCGAGGTCGCCGAGGGTCGCGGACAGCAGGATGGCGACGCCGAAGATCACGCCGATCCACCACGGCAGATGCAACAGGAAGATCGCGAGGAGGACACCCGCCGTGATGGAACCCACCACGGCTCCACCGAACCCTTCCCACGTCTTCTTGGGACTGATTCGCGGGGCCATCGGATGCCGGCCGAAGGCCAGCCCGGCGGCATACGCGCCGGTGTCCGCCACGACGGCGATGGCGATGAAGCTCAGCACCCACCACTGGCCACCCTCCTGCTTGAGCAGGATCAGGGCGACCGCCGCGAGGAACGGCACGTAGATCTGAACGAAGCCTCCGATGACGGCATCCGTCAGCACATCGCCGTAGGTTCTCCCGTCCTTGGCGACCATCTGGGCGACCAACCGCCACACGATCACGAATGCGACGGCGAAGAACAGCATCACCCAGACGAACCACAGGTCGAGGAAGAACGCGGACAGCACGAGCAGCGTCGCCGCCACGAACTGAGCGATCACGTCGATCCGCCGTCCGGACGCGCGCAGTGCCAGGGAAAGCTCGTACACCCCGAGAAGCGCCGCTGCCAACGCGAACGGCACGAAGAGGACCTTGATGAACAGCAGCGAGGCGAGCAGGGCTGCGCCGAACGCCAGCCCGATCAGCGTCGCGAGGATCAGGTCACGCCCTGTGCGCTCTTTGATGCGCTCGTTCGCCTGGTCGAGCTGCCCGCGAGCATTCGTGACGTGGGTCCCGAACTCGTCACGTGCGGCACGCCACTGCTCTCTGATCGCGTTGTGATCAGCTGTGTCCAACGGGGGCTCCGTCATCGCGCGCTCCTCGGCGGGGAGAGGTGGACGTGGCGGGATGCTCGTCGCGTCGAACGCCGGGAAGGCGCCGTCGACCAGCGGGATGGCGCCGGTCGAGGTCGACGAGTCGCGCGCCTCCCGGCGCGTCTGCGGCTTGTCGGTGCCGTCATCGGTGCGTTCGTCGGACATGCCGCCTACACCTCGAGGAGCTCAGCCTCTTTGCGCTTGAGTGCGTCGTCGATGAGGTCGACGTGCTGGCGCGTGAGGGCGTCGAGTTCCTTCTCTCCGCGAGAGATCTCGTCTTCTCCGAGCTCGCTCTTGAGACCGTCGAGTTCGTCCTTGGCCTTGCGACGGATGCCGCGCACGTGCACCTTGGCGTCCTCGGCCTTGGTCTTGACCAGCTTGACGTACTCCTTGCGGCGCTCAGCCGTGAGCTCGGGCATCGTCACGCGGACGAGGTTGCCGTCGTTCGTGGGGTTCGCGCCGAGGTTCGGCATGTCCCGGATCGCCTGCTCGATCCCCTTCAGAGCACTCTTGTCGTAGGGAGTGATGATGAGGGTGCGCGCCTCCTGGTTCGCCAGAGAGGCGAGCTGGGCGAGCGGCGTCGGCGTTCCGTAGTAGTCGACGAGCACCTTCTGGAAGAGCTGCGGGTTGGCGCGACCCGTGCGCACCGTGGAGAAGTCCTCCTTGGCGGCCTCGACCGCTCGTGCCATACGGGAGGTGGTTTCAGCGAGGACATCCGCGATCACGGTGACTCCTATCGTCGGGGTGTTCTGAAATTCTATCGGGCGCGGCGCGTGAGCACCGTCAGGGACTCAGGCGGTGACGAGAGTGCCGATCGGCTCTCCGAGAAGCGCACGCGTGACATTGCCCGCGGGCTCCATGCCGAACACCCTCATGTCCATGTTGTTGTCCATGCAGAGGCTGAACGCGGTCGAGTCGACCACCTTGAGGCCGCGCTGAAGGGCATCGCGGTAGGTCACGCGCTCGATGCGCTCGGCGTCGGCGTGCTTGTTCGGGTCCGCGGTGTAGATGGCGTCGACGCCGTTCTTGGCCACGAGCACCTCCTGCGCCCCGATCTCCAGCGCGCGCTGCGCGGCGACCGTGTCGGTGGAGAAGTACGGGAGGCCCGCTCCGGCGCCGAAGATGACGACGCGGCCCTTCTCCATGTGCCGCTCGGCCCGCAGCGGGATGTACGGCTCGGCGACCTGCGTCATCGAGATCGCGGACTGCACGCGGGTCGGCGCTCCGGCCTGCTCGAGGAAGTCCTGCAGCGCGAGGGCGTTCATCACCGTGCCGAGCATGCCCATGTAGTCGGCTCGCCCCCGGTCCATTCCGCGCTGGCTGAGTTCCGCTCCGCGGAAGAAGTTGCCGCCGCCGACGACGATCGCGATCTCTACGCGGTCGACGGCCGCGGCGATGTCACGGGCGATCTGGCTGACGACGTCGGGGTTGACGCCGAGCTGTCCGGCGCCGAACGCCTCACCGGAGAGCTTCAGGAGAACGCGACGGCGTCCGTTGCCTTCGGTCATGGGGGTGTTCCTCTCGTCCCGATTCAAGATAGTGCCTTCTGGGCATGAAGAAGGGGTTCGGATCATGTGATCCGAACCCCTTCGACGGTGTTACGCGCCGACCTTGAAGCGCGCGAAGTCCGTCACGGTGATACCGGCGTCCTTCGCCACCTGGGCGACGGAGAGCTTGTTGTCCTTCGCGTAGTCCTGCTCGAGCAGTGCGACCTGCTTGATGAACGCGGAGACACGGCCCTCGACGATCTTGGGCAGAGCCGCTTCCGGCTTGCCCTCGTTGCGGGAGATCTCGGTGACGATCTCGCGCTCCTTCTCCACGGCGTCAGCCGGGACGTCCTCGCGGGACAGGTACGACGGGTTCGCGAACGAGATGTGCTGCGCGATGCTGCGAGCGGTCTCGGCGTTGTCACCCGTGTAGGCGACGACGACGCCGATCTGCGGCGGGAGGTCCTTGCTCGTGCGGTGCAGGTAGACCTCGACGTTGTCGCCGGTGATCGTGCGAACGCGACGAAGCTCGACCTTCTCGCCGATGATCGCAGCCTCTTCCGAGATGACCTGCTCGACGCTCTTGTCGCCTGCCTGGGCAGCGAGTCCGGCCTCGACCGAGTCGGCCTTCACGGCCGCGACAGCGTCGGCGACCTTGTCGGCCAGTGCGATGAAGCGCTCGTTCTTCGCGACGAAGTCCGTCTCGCAGGCGAGCTCGATCAGCGTCACTGCGCCGTCCTGCTCGCGAGCGACGATGAGGCCCTCGCTGGTCGAACGGTCGGCACGCTTCGCGTTGCCCTTGGCACCCTTGAGACGCAGGATCTCGGTGGCCTTCTCGACGTCTCCGTCGGCCTCCTCGAGCGCCTTCTTGGTGTCGACCATTCCCGTTCCGAGCTGCTCACGCAGCGCCTTGAGGTCGGCGATGGTGAAGTTGGCCATGTGTGGTGGCTCCTTGCTTCGTGATGTGTGTGGTGGTCGCGGAATTACTTGGCGTCTGCTGCCTCGGCGGCGGCGACCTCAGCGGTCTCCTCGCCGGAAGCGGCAGCGATGGCCTCGTCGTGCGCCTCGGCGCCGGCCTCGTCAGCAGCGGTCTCGTCGGCAGCGGGGGTCTCGACGGTGGCAGCTTCGTCAGCTGCGGCGTCATCGACCTCTGCGGCGTCAGCCGACTCCTGCACGGGAGCCTCGAGGAGCTCCTTCTCCCAGTCGGCGAGCGGCTCAGCGTCACCCGTCTCGGGGTTGTGCTTCTGCTGCAGGCCCTCTGCCGCTGCATCCGCGATGATGCGGGTGAGCAGCGAGACGGAGCGGATGGCGTCGTCGTTGCCGGGGATCGGGTACTGGAAGTCGTCCGGGTCGGCGTTGGTGTCGAGAATGCCGATCACCGGGATGCCGAGCTTCTTGGCCTCGTCGATGGCGAGGTGCTCGCGCTTGGCGTCGACGACCCAGAGAGCGGACGGCGTCTTGGTGAGGTTGCGAATACCACCGAGCGACTTGTGGAGCTTGTCGAGCTCACGCTTCTTGAGAAGGAGTTCCTTCTTGGTGAAGCCCGAGGCAGCCGGGTTCTCGTAGTCGAGCTCCTCGAGCTCCTTCATGCGAGCGAGACGCTTCGCGATGGTCTGGAAGTTGGTGAGGAGTCCACCGAGCCAGCGCTGGTTGACGTAGGGCTGGCCGACGCGCGTGGCCTGCTCCGCGAGGATCTCCTGCGCCTGCTTCTTCGTGCCGACGAAGAGGATCGTGCCGCCGTGCGCGACGGTCTCCTTGACGAAGTCGTAGGCCTTGTCGATGTAGCCGAGCGACTGCTGGAGGTCGATGATGTGGATGCCGCTGCGCTCCGTGAGGATGAAGCGCTTGACCTTCGGGTTCCACCGACGGGTCTGGTGTCCGAAGTGCACGCCGCTGTCGAGCAGCTGGCGGATGGTGACCACAGCCATGGTCGTCTCCTTGTTCCGGCGCGATTCTGCGCCCTTGAGGTTGTCGAGTCGATCGGACGACCGAACTCCCTGGTGCCCGGCGCACACCCGCCTGAGTGGAATCAGGACCAGTGGGAGTGGATGCCACGACCGAAGTCGCTCTGGGCACGCGTAGTCACCCCGAGATCGAGGTGCTCCAACAGCATACAGGATGCGGCGGCCTCACTCCTCCTGCACGATGCACCGAAGCCATGTCTTCCCCACATGGATCGCGGGGGTTGCGATGACGCGTCCCTCCGCCGGCGGGAACGACGGACCATTGCCTCATGAACTCACGCGCACGCGCGACCATCGCGTTCCTTCTGCTGGTCGTCCTGATTCTCGTCGCTCCGATCCCGGCGCGTGCGCGCGCGTCATCCGCGGAAGGTGTGAAGTATCCCGTCTGGCTCTGGCCGACCGATGAGCGCCGCGCGATCGCGTCGCCGTATCGCGCTCCCGCGCACGAGTACGGTGCCGGCCATCGAGGGATGGACCTCGCGACGACGCCGGGGGCTGTGATCCGCGCTCCCGCCGACGGGACGATCGCATTCCGCGGAACCGTCGTCGACAGGCCTCTGATCACGATCGAGCACCCCGGTGGCTACGTGTCGACGTTCGAGCCGTTGTCCTCCGAGCTCTCGCCGGGAGACGCGATCTCATCGGGGCAGGTGATCGGCACCGTGGCTGCCGGTGGCCACGCGGCGCCCGGCACTCTGCACCTCGGTGTGCGAATGGATGGCGCGTACATCAACCCGATGCTCCTCTTCGGCGCCGTACCCAGGGCGGTGCTGCTCCCCTGCTGCACGACCCCATGAATCGGTGACCGGGTGTTCAGGCGCGCGGGTGTGCGAGGCGATACGTCGCGGTCAGCCGTTCGGCGGACACGTGGGTGTAGATCTGGGTCGTGCCGAGACTCGCATGGCCGAGGATCTCCTGCACCGCTCGCAAGTCCGCGCCGCCGTCCAGGAGGTGGGTCGCGGCAGTGTGTCTCAGCGCATGCGGGCCGACCGTGTCCGCCCCGATGAACGGTGCGAGCACGTCGGCGACGAGCGAATAGACCGCGCGCGGTCCGATCCGCGCGCCTCGACTGCCGAGTAGCAGAGCCGGCGACGGTCGGGCAGCTCGTGCGGCGAGTGAGGGGCGCCCTCGAGACAGGTAGGCACCGGTGGCATCACGTGCAGGAGCACCGTAGGGCACCACCCTCTCTTTCGCGCCTTTCCCCAGCACGCGCGCCGTGCCCCGGTCGAGGTCCAGATCGTCGACATCGAGTCCGCACAGCTCGGAGACTCGGATCCCTGCCCCGTACAGCAGCTCGAGAATCGCATGGTCGCGGAGCGCGATCGGATCACCGGCGGCGGCGGCGTGCCGTTGCGCCTCGAGAAGAGTCGTCATCGCGTCCTGAGAGGCGATGACGGGCAGCGTCCGCCCCCGCTTCGGGGCTACCAGCCGGAGACTCGGATCGTGTGCGACGAGCTGCTGCTCCTGCGCCCAGCTGAAGAAGGACCGCGCCGCCGCGGCGCGCCGCGCGAGTGTTGACCGCGCGTCCCCCCGTTGAGTCGCGCGCCACAGCCAGTCGCGCAGTGTCTCGAGTGTGACGTCTTCGAGCTCGCGATCGCCGACGGTCTCCGCGAGATCACGGAGATCAGATCGGTAGGCCCGCACAGTCGCTGAAGACAGCCGACGCACTCGGGAGAGATGCTCGGTGAAGGCGTGTGCTGCTGCCTGGAACTGCATGGATCAAGTGTGCAGGAGCGCGAATACGCGCGGTGTCAGCCGCGCCGCTCTCCGTCCGGCCGTTTCCGCCATCCGCTCTCGACGCGCGTGACAATCCCATCCAGCTCCAGGAGCCCGAGGAGGGCACCGATCCTCTCGGGAGCGAGCCCCGATCTTCGGGACAGCTCGAGAACGGGTCGTGCGGAGCGACTGCTCAGGGCGTCGAGCACCCGAGACCGATCCGGGTCCGTGGCTCCGCCAACGGTCGTCCCGGGTGCGGCGTCACCCCACAACTCGCGTATCTCGGCGGTGGTCGTGACGCATCTCGCGTCGTATTCACGAAGAAGCCGATGACAGCCGGCCGACGATGCGGAGGTCACAGGCCCAGGCACCGCACCGAGCGGCCGTCCGAGCGCAGCCGCGTGTCCTGCGGTGTTCAGTGAACCGCTCCGCCACCCTGCCTCCACCACGACCGTCGCGTCGCCGAGAGCGGCGATGAGTCTGTTGCGCGAGAGGAATCGCCACTTCGTCGGCGCGGTGCCGCAGGGCACTTCGCTCACCACGGCTCCGGTCTCCACTATTCTCCGCAGCAGTTGCTGATGGCCTTGGGGATACGCGCGATCGACTCCCCCGGCGAGGAAGGCTACGGTCTTGCCGCTCACGCCGAGGGCGGCCCGATGGGCTGCCCCGTCGATGCCGTACGTTCTTCTACCCTCTCCTGCGTGTTGCGATGGGATCCGACGACACTACGGGATGCTCGCACCATGACGACCCAAGCGGACCGGTTCTGGAAGCTCTTTTTCGTACCGCGCTCCGTGCGCACGATCGATGAGCCGGTGTTCTCAAGAGCGCTGGACCTCTCCGAACGAAGTGCCGCGACGGTCCGCTTGCCTACCCGGCTAGCGTCGCGCCCCTTCCTGATCAGCGAAGCCGGTGAACTTCACAGTGCCGTGAACAGCTTCTTCGCTGGAGCAAAGATGCGTAACAGGGCCGAAGACACGAACAGAAGATACGCACGCTCACTTGCAGTCTGGGTTGAATTCCTGCACCGTCGCGGTGTGGCCTGGAACCTCGCAGACGAGGAGGCCGTCCTGGACTTCAAATTCTGGCGTAGGCACGATGCCGAGAACCCAAAGAGGATATCCGGCTCGTCTTGGGCAAGCGACCTTGCCGCGCTCAGCGAGTTCTATAGATGGGCTCGTGGACGGTTAGACGGTCCTCCGCTGTTTGTATCCAACAGTTCGAACGCGCGCGCCCGCTCCTCGTTCACTTCCCAGGTGGGCGGCGAAACGACTGACTTGAGGCCGACGGCAGTTCGACGCGCGTCGGTGAAGTGGTTGACACCCGGTGCGGTAGCTCGCTGGAGGAACGTGGGGATACATGGTCTAACGGCGGACGGAGAGGAGCGAGTTCGGTGGAGGCCTCGTTCTCAATCCAGGGATGCCGCATTCGTCGATGGCCTATACGGCAGCGGGCTTCGAGTGCAGGAATGGAGCAGCATTCTTACCGAAGAAATCAGCTGTCGCTCGAGCCGTGGCTATTCCACATTCAGGCTCGGGGACGCCTGCGCCAAGGGCGGAAGAGGGCATGCCTTCTGGCTTCGTGAGGACGCTCTGGATGCAGTTGCCTTGTATATGGAAACTGAGCGAGCTCAAGCAGTGCGGCGCGGACGCGACGCAGGATTGTATGAAAGCGACCAGTTCTCTCACGTCATCCGCGAAGTTCGAAGCAAGGAGATAGTGATTCTTAGCGATCGCCAAGACGAGTCGTGTACTTCCTCAGTTCGGTTGAATGAACTCAGTCCTGCCGAACGAAGTCGCCTCTTGGTTGTGAACGGGTGTGGCTATGCACCAGCGATGCTCTGGCTCAACGAAGACGGCACTCCGCGGAGAAAGGGCGCATGGACCAAGTCTTTCGAGCGTGCCAACGCTCGCGTTCGTCGAGCCGGAATCGACGGGCTTGTCTGCCACCCACACATGCTGAGGCACAGCTTCGCACTCCGCTGGTTCGCCGTTGGTCGAACGATCTGGTCACGACAAGGATCCGTGATGGATGCCGATCACGAGCGAGACTTCCGCGAACAATTTGGAGATACATGGTCACTTGTGCAGACGATGCTTGGACACGCTGACGTCTCCACGACAAGGGATACCTACTTGGAACCGTTCCGAAACCTCGAGGCGAAGCTGCTTCTCGAGTATGGGCGAACCGCCCTTGATTCTGACGCACTCTTCGGTCTACTCCAGAAGGATCCCCGAGTTCGATTTGCGGACGACGGGAGCTGGGAATGATGGCGCACGCTACGATGCCTGAGGGCGGCTACTCCCGACCACCGGCGCTGCATGACGACGGCAACCTCTTAACAGTCGAATTTCGACCGGAAGGCGGCGGAGCGGCGCGCACTTTCAGATTTGACACGCTACCTGGGATGCGTCCGATGCAACTCGCCCTTGCGGAAGGCTTTGCACGCGTGTGCGGACCGGGAGGAACCCGGCGCACTGAGGAGTCGGCCCAAACCATCCACGCCCACGCTAGAACCATCCTCCGACTGCTCTCCAAAGAGTCGCCGGTTCCCGGATCGCCTCAAGAACTCAGTCCAGTCCACTTGCGCGAGCTGCGTTTGATGCGCAGCCGCTACAGCTTGTCTCTACTTCATTCGTGGCGCGGGCTTCTTCGTGGGGAAACGACGCTAACCGCTCAATTTCGCGAGGCATTGTTTGCGCCGCTTCCGCTCGGCGTCGAGAAGACGAAAGTCAGTGCCTACTCTGAAACTGAGTATCGGCAGATACGCCGGGCGGCTCGTAGACACGTTCGCCAGGCGGTGAAGCGGGTCCGCGCAGCCGAGAACGAGCTGGCAGGCTGGCGTGCGCGAGCTACGACTGCATTTGACGGCGACCGAATGCGCGGGGCACTTCTAGACCATGTCGCCAAGTCGGGCGATGTACCTCGCGATCGCCGAGGGATGGTTCGCCACAACGTCGGCGACGTCGGGGCCGCGCAAGCGGCGAGAGATCTATTGCCCTCCTTCTCGGATGTCGCTGCACTTGCAGTCCTGATGATCTGCGCGACTGGGCAAAATTTGACCACGGTGCTTCGGCTCCCGTCAGCGCATCAACGAGCCGATAACCAACGCGACGAGACTCCTGTGACCCTCGCTCGCGCGTCGAAGCCTCGCCGCGGGCCAGAAAGATCGGAGATGGATCTTGCGTTTGTTGGCTCCGATCCAATCTTCCCGCGGAAGCTCGACCTCGAATCAGACTTCGGGCTCCACACGATCGCAACTGAGCTCTGTCGTCGCACGCGGCGTTTCGCTGGCAGTGATCTTCTCCTTGTGGCCTTCAGCCCCAAGGGACCGAATTCACCGGCACCGTTTCGTCCGCTCCCGCAAGGCATCCTCGAACAATTGACTCTGCATGCCCCTGATGGGACGGAATTGCCGCGAGTCGACGCACGCCGCTTACGGCGATTCTATCTGATGCGACATCAAAAGCCCGTCGGCCACACCGCAGCCACGCTCGCAGATCACTACCAGAGGACGGAACCCAGCAGCGTTCGCGAGAGTCGCGTTCTCGTCTCCGAAACTCTTGAAAAAGAGGTACGCCGCCTGAAAGCAAGGAGTGCGGTAGTAACCCTCAGCTCATCCGAACTAGCGTCGATCGCCGTCGACCCAGCGCCAGCCGCCGCCCGACTGGGCATCGGCGAGGAACAGTTGCGCTTGCTCGTGCAGGGGCAACTCGACACTGTTGCGACGGCGTGCGTCGACAACCATCACGGCCCGGACAGCCCTTCTGGGAGCCCGTGTACTGCATCGTTCATGCTGTGCCTTGGTTGCCCGAACGCCCGATCAGAACCAAGACATTTCCCGGTACAGGCGCTGCTCAGTCAAAGGCTACGCGACCGTCGCAGCGTCGCGTCGGAGGCCGAATGGGAAGCCCGATTCCGTATTCCAGACGAACAGCTGACAGATCTGCTGCAGCGACAGCAGATCGATGTCGATAGATACGCGGCACTTGCAACCACAAAACAAGAGCATCTTGTTGAGTTGCTCTTAGACGGGAAGTTGGATCTGCGATGACCATGCATCAGTCTCGGGCTATCGATGTGATTTCGCCCGACGCACCAGTGTTTCATAGACGGCCAACCAGACCCGATGTCCCCGATAGCTCCCTTCCCCGCTTTCGTGATGACGTCTGGGATTTCAGCGTGAGCAATTTTGCTGATCACAGCATCAAGCAGCAGCTGAACTTTGCGTCATACTCGCCCGAATGGCGCACCCCGATGAAGACCTACTTCTGGATCTTGATCAACGAGGAGACGGCGCGCCCCATTCAAAATGGCCCCACCACGGGACGGCGAACCCTGACTTCGATACCGCTCATGCAAGCACCGCTCAAACGAATCCTTCACTGGATGGATACTCGCGAACTGACTGGCCTCCAGGACTTAACGCCCCGCAACCTAGATGAGCTGTTGGTAGAGATGGCTGGACGTCGACTGCCTGATACCGCGATGCGTGGGATCATCACCGAGACGCGTCGGCTATGGAGGTACCGAGACCTGGTACCTCTCAAGGTTCGCCTACCGCCGGGATCGCCGTGGGAGGACTATCACCCCCGAGACTTGCTCCGTCTAGGGCCTACTTCGTCCACCAACCTCACGCCACGCATCGATGATGCGACGTTGGCGCCCTTGATGTCGTGGGCGCTTCGCTTCGTTGAGGACTTCGCCGACGACATCACCGCGGGATACCGCGACTATAAGGAGCTTCTTACCAACGAGTATCGGCACCGCGTTCCCGGGCCGGACCCATCGAAGCTGCCAGGCATGAGACGCACGAAGCTCAGTGGCGTCCTTGAGGATCTTCGTTCGCAAGAGAAGGGGCTCCCGGGCCACACCGATCGGTCCGACGTCAACTGGGCGCACTTGGGTCGATTGACCGGCTATTTCGGCTCTGGGCACTCGGGCCCAGACCGGGCTCTTGTAGCGGCGAGTGAACTGCCGGTCGACAACGCATCGTACCTTCGCCCCCTTACCACGGGGCTCTTGGACGGCAAACCGTGGATGGGTCCCTCGATCCGATGGGGTGATGCCGTACCGCTATCGGCCCACCTCACCACGGCCTGCTTTGTCGCCATCTCATACCTCACGGGCATGCGCCCGGGCGAGGTCCTGAGTATCCGCCGGGATTGCCTCGAATTCGATTCCGATGGCGGACTCTGGACTTTACGCGGCGTCCGATGGAAGTCTGCCACAGGCTCTGACGGAGCGAGGATGGACCATGGTGAGGTTAGACCGGCACCGTGGGTCATTCATCCAGTGGGAGCCCGCGCTGTGCGAGTCCTGGAGTTGCTGCACGACGGTGAACTTCTCTTCCCGAAAACGCTGCGACCGCCCACTCGCCGAGGATCGACTCCCTCAGGCAACTTGCGTGCTGGGACTGCGAAAACGTCAGCGCGGATGACGACGGACATCGCGCGTTTCATCGAGTGGGTCAACCGTTACTGCAGAGATGCCCACCGACCGGACAACATTCCGCGCGATCCCGCCGGCCCGTTAACGGGCAGCAGATTTCGGCGAACGCTCGCGTGGCACATCGTCCGGCGCCCCGGAGGGCTTGTCGCAGCGGCAGTTCAGTATGGCCATGTTGCGACACAGATCACGCAGGGCTATGCAGGCAACTACGCATCGGGTTTTCCCTCGGAGCTCGCGCTCGAGCGCTGGCTTGAGCGCGTGGACGATGCTGCCGATCTAGACCGCTACTTCAAGGCCGGCGGGCGTGTTAGCGGACCCGCGGCCACAGAACTACGCGGACGAACCGCGCGCGCCGTCGCGAAGTACGTCGGTCGTACCATGCCCACCAGACGCCAGGCAGAAACGATGCTCACAGACCCCTCCCTGCAGGTTTTCCAAGGCGATGGGGTGCACTGCGTTTTCAATATGGAGACGGCACTGTGCGCCCGATCTACCGCCGGCCCCGTGCTCGGCGACTGCCGCAGCGCCTGCAAAAACATCGCTCGCACTGACGACGACATTGACGACTTACGCGCCGCGATCTCCGACATCGAGCAAGACACGCTAGCACCACCCATTCGGCACAACCGCGCCTTGCAGCTCACACACGAGAAGCAGCAGATCATCGAAGCCCACCAGGGAGAGCGAAGCTTATGAGCATCAGCGACTCGTCGAGCGCGAGCGGTCCGAACGCATCGACCGAACGCGATGAGATCCGAGCACGACTGCAAAGAGCTGCGTACGACCTCCTCGAAGGTCGCGTGGCGGGCCCCCTTACCGGCCTGCGGCTGGTGGAGGTTGCAGGAGTCAAGCGCCATCGCCTCACCCACGACAATCCGGAAATCGCCCGGGCCTTTCTCGCTCGCGCCAGCGAAATCAATCGCACAAAACCCGAGGTAGAGCGCCTTCGAGCGCGCGTCGCGAAAGAAGAGGTACGCAATCGACGACTCGTTCGGGAACGTGATGCCCTCGCAGCGCAGGTCAAAGCGTACGCCGCCGCACTCCTGATCGTCACCGACGAGCGCGATCGGCTCCGATCGGGTTCCGGCCGGGCGCGGGTCACACCGATTCGATAGGACTATCGATTTCGAGGGTCGGGGAACGTGACCGGAAGGAGTTGCTCCAGCGGCACATCGAAAACCTGCGAGATCGCGATGATTGACCGCAGAACGGGGTTCGACGGGGTGCCTCTGCGCGACTCACCCTTCTCGTACTGCCTATAGATGAAGCGGCTGAGGTTGGCACGGCTGGCGACTTCTTCCTGATCCAAATCGGATTCAAGCCGTAACCGTCGCAGTTGGACAGCATGGTGCCGGACCAAGACGCCCCACTCGTCGTCTGCGCCGGCTTCATCCCGCTCATATCTCGAGCGTTTCGAGAATCGCTTACCGGTATGGGCCTATGCGTATGCCGCGCTCAGACGCGACCTCGAGCTAGCAATCGCACACCTACAACGGCTCGCAGCAGAGAACGAAGCACTGCGGAGCGATGCGATCACAGCAAGGAACATCGTCCACCTGCGCGACCGATAGCCGTTACCGGCTGCGAAGGTCCGGAACGCCATCCGGAGTCATCTGCGCAAGATCGACGCCGAGTACCTGAGCCATGGCAAGAAGGGATCTCAGCGGCGGGTTCGCTGGGACACCTGCTCTGGACTCGCCACGCTCGTAACGCTGGTAGGTGTATCGCGCGATTCCGGATCGATAAGCCACGTCCTCTTGGCTCAGGCCTGCACTGGTTCGGAGCTGCCGAAGGTGAATCGCGAAACGGAGTGCGAAGTCAGCCCACTCGGCTTCGACCTGCACATCTCTCGCGACCACCCTTCAAGAGTTGCTTCAAGGCCGCACCCGTGTGGCCTAGTTTGTGTGGCATAATTTCGGTTGGCCATACGAAACAATCGACTTACGCCGGATCCGTTCCACTCTGCACGTGTGCTGCCCGCCCTTCGGACACCGCGGTCGCACCGCAGGGCAGGCCCGATGCGTGCGACCGCGATTGTGACGGTGATCGTGGCGAACGTGCCTTGGACAGTTTGGTGGCGGAGCATGAACCATCCGCCGCCCGCCGCATGGCACTCTGCGTTCGAAGAGTTCACCTGCAACGAGGCGGCAGACGAATGGGCTTTGGCAGCAGCAATCTTCATCGCTCAGTACCGCCGTCGCCAATCGCAGGGCCCAACTTTCCGGGAGCTGTTCGAGCACTTGCTTCCCGAAACAGGCGGAGTTCCGTCTCGCCTTCCGAGCGACTGGGACGCATTGGATCGCCGCCGCAGAATCAATGACTTCCGTCGACATGTGGTGATCGAGTGGCGCCGCCGCGGCTTCATCGGGTATGACAAGGAAGTCGCGCGGAGCCTCAGAGTCGGTCGACGCTTTCGCGAGCAGTCTCGCGCACGCACCAAGCAGTCGCGCGACAGCGATTGACGAACGCAGGCTCCCCCAAGCGTCACCGTTCTAACGTCGAAGGAGAACACATTGGAGATCTCGAGTGTGCGCTGAGCCGCTGACGCCGTCGGAGGTGCGGAGAGCCCTCGCCGCTATTCAGAAGGGTCACGAGCTCGGAGCGCACCAGCTGACACCCGAAGACCTTGATCGGGCTCAGCGCATCCTCACACGGGAGCTCACTCCGGAAGCGGCGCGGACGGAGTTGGATGCAGCGCTTCAGGCGCTCATCGACGACGAACGTGCCAACTAGCTAGCTAACCGGCGAAGGAGCCATCCGCGAGCGCCTGAGCAGCGTTGGCGACCTCATCGAGGCGTCCATCGCGGATCGCGGTGATCGCAGTGTCCTGGCCGCGAAGGAACGGATTGGCGCCGATGAACCACAACCGCGCCATGTGGTCGCCTTCGGCGTCGCTGACTGTGCGCCATGCCGCCTCGGCGCATTCGAGACGTGCGATGGTCTCAGCATCGAGATGGCCACCGTTTTCTACCCAGCTGACCGCGGCTCGCGTGTCTCTCGAACCAGCCAGCGTCGATACGAGCGTCGGCCCCAGCACCGCGATCAATCGGCGAACGAGTTGTTCGCTATAAGAGGCGCGCATGGTGTGATCCTACTCGTGCTGGACGGACTCTTGAAGTTCGCACTTGGAGTCCCCAGCAACTCGGCAACCGTTAATTCGCTTCACATAGGCGTACTCGTGAGCCCAAGTACACAGGAGTTCACAGGGGACACACGAGTTCACAACGACTTCACTTGGGGAGATGGTGAGCGTAGATTCCGTGGCCGCCGGAGTCGACGAGCCGCCTCGGAACTCGAGTTGATAGAACTAAGCGGCGCAACGCAAGGTGATGCCCTAGGCCTAACGGGGTCCCGGCCGGAAACCATACACCACCAGTTTCGGTGCGTGGAGGTTTCGGCAGGGGGTTACCGCGGGTCGCTCTTCGGCGTGTCGTGCACCGGGTCGGCCACGTCGACGAGCGCGCCGTAAACGATCGTTTTCGGTGATAGCCCTCCACCACAAATGGGTCACGACATCAGCAGAGAATCGAGGATGATTGAGTCGTGGAGATTGAGCTGCTGCATATCGCTGATTGCCCTAGCTGGGTTGAGGCCAGTCGTCGTGTTGCCGAGGCGCTTAGCGAAACAGGCCACGACGGATTGAGCCTGCGTTATCGACTCATCCGAACAGAGGAAGACGCCGCCGGGGTTCAATTTGCGGGCTCCCCGACGATCACGGTGGACGGAAACGATCTCTTCCCGGGGTCGGATCGTAGTAGTGAGTTGGCTTGCCGCATCTACAGCACACCTGCTGGGTTGGCCGGGATGCCAACGGTTGAACAGATCCGAGAGGCAATGAGGGCCTATGGAGACTGAGCTCGATGTCGCCTGCACGTGCTGCGGCCGGCATCTACCACGAAGGAAGCTGCACGCCCTCGGAGACGACGGTGCGTTCATCTGTCGACGATGCGGTTTGTGGGTCGCGCTTCGCTTACGACGTGACCGCCCGCCTACGTAGTCCCCACACTCAGAAGCCGCACGCACGGGCGAGCTACACCACGGCGATTGTCCGGACTTCGCGCTCCCATGCCTGTGTTGCGACCTGCACGGCATCCCAGGGGGAGCCGAGCGGGGGCGTGTAGGAGAGGTCGAGGTCGCTCATTGCGGCGATCGTCATGCTGTGGTGCAGCGCTGCCGCGTAGGTGTCGATGCGCTTGGAAATTTCCGCACCGCGGGTGCCGACGAGCTGCGCGCCGAGCAATAGCGCCGATGTAGAGGGCGAGTTGATGGGTTGTCCCCGCTTCTCAAAGCGGTTTCACTTTGTGGTCTCATCGCCGGCGCGGATCATGAGGAGCGCTCCGGTGATCGCTGCGGCGAAGATCACGATGTCGGCGATGTTCCCGATGAACCAGTTTCCGTAGGCGAGAAAGTCCACGACGTGTCCGCGGGCGAATCCGGGATCGCGGAAAAGGCGGTCGCCTGCGTGTGAGGCGGCAGCTCCTCCGAGCGCGCCGATGACGATTGCCCATCGCAGGCGTTGTACTCGGAACGCGAACACGATTGCTGTGACGGTGGCGGCGACGGCTAGCAGCGCGAACACCCAGGTGAAGCCTTCCCCGAAGGAGAATGCCGCTCCGGGGTTGTAGGCGAGCTGCAAACCCAACAGGTCACCGATTAGGGGGATGCGCTCACGCTCAGTGAGGGTCGCTTCGGCCCACACCTTCGTTCCCTGATCAATCAGCACGACAATCGCGGCGATCAGGAGCGCTCCGCCAGTGAGCTGCCACCGCCGCGCCGACGGCAGCTTTCGCGCAGCGGGCGGGTGGCCTTCTGCCTGGGAGGAGGTCACCCGAGCACCTCGATCAGACGGACGATGACGCCGGATTCGATCAGGATGAACAGGCCCAGACCGATGAACACTGCCGGTACAAGCCAGTGCTCGACGCGCTCCAACCCCTCGGTGACTGCCTTGTTTGTGCCGATGAGCCGGCCGGCCGCGCACCAGACGGCAACGAGGATGAGGAACACGACGATCATGATCGCGACGTCGCCGGGAGTGCTGGTGCGGAAGATCGGCGTGTAGAGGGAGATGTTGTCCGCCCCGTTGGCGATCGTGATACCCGCGACCCCCCACAGTCCGACCGCGGTGATCTTGGCGTCGTCATCGTCATCGCCGTTGCGGCGCAGGCCGCGAATGAGCGTCCAGATGCCGATGCCGAGCGGGATCAGGCCAAGGAAGCCGACCCATTCGTCCGGGACGATGGTGAGGCCGAGTGCGGCGATCACGCTGATGACGACGAGGGTGATGAACCCGAGGTACTGGCCTGCGACGATCTGCCACGGCCGGGGTTTCCCTCGGCTGGAGGCGAGGAAAAGCACGGTGAGCACGACGATGTCGTCGATGTTGGTTGCCGCGAACAGGCCGATCGCTGATCCAATGGTGGCGAGCATCAGCGTCCCAGTCGTGGCGTGCGGGTGCGGGCGGCCCGCAGGCCGTTGAGGATCACGATGACCTCGGCGACCTCGTGGACCAGGACGACAGCCGCGAGCCCCAGGACGCCGAAGAGCGCGAGCGGGAGCAGGGCGGTGATGATCAGCAGCGACAGGATGATGTTCTGGTTGATGATCCGTCGACCGCGGCGGGCGTGATCGAACGCCCGCGGGATGAGGCGTAGATCATGGCCGGTGAAGGCCACGTCGGCGGATTCGATCGCTGCGTCGGAGCCGGTCGCGCCCATCGCGATGCCGACGTCTGCGCCAGCGAGGGCGGGGGCATCGTTGATGCCATCGCCGATCATCGCGACCGGTCCCGCCTTCGACAGTTCCCCGATCGCGGTCGCCTTGTCCTCCGGGCGCAGCTCCGCTCGCACATCGCTGATCCCGGCCTGCGCAGCCAGTGCACGAGCGGTCCGGGCGTTGTCGCCGGTGAGCATCGTCACCCCGACGCCCTGGCCGGTGAGTGTCCGGACTACCTGGGGGACTTCAGGGCGCAGCTCGTCGCGGACGCCGATCGCGGCGACCGGTGACCCGTCTCGGTGCACGATGACGACGGTCATGCCCTGCTCTTCCAGCGTTGCGACCCGCTCAACGAGGTCGCCGGCGTCCAGCCAGCGGGGACTGCCGACGGTGATTCTCGATCCGTCGACGGTGCCGTCAATACCGTGGCCGGCCTGCTCGGTCACATCTGCAGCTGCCGGTGTCCCCGGAGCTGCGGCGGTGATCGCTGAGGCAAGAGGATGTGTGCTGTGCTGCTCCAGCGCAGCCGCCCACGCCAACGCCTGGACCTCGGTTACACCGTTCGCGGTGAGTACGGCGGTGACCACGGGTTCGTTGCGGGTAAGGGTTCCGGTCTTGTCGACGGCGACGTGCCGGACCGTACCGAAGCGCTCGAAAACGGCGCCGGACTTGATGATCACACCGAACTTGCTCGCGGCACCGATCGCAGCGACGACCGTCAGCGGCACCGAGATCGCCAGCGCACACGGGGAGGCCGCGACGAGCACGACGAGCGCGCGGGTGATCCACACCTCGGGGTCACCCAGCAGCGAACCGATGATCGCGACAAGCGCCGCGAGGATCAGAACGCCGGGCACCAGTGGACGGGCGATCCTGTCCGCGAGACGGGCACGCTCGCCCTTTTCGGTCTGCGCTTTCTCGACCAGCTCCACGATCGTCGTGAGCGAGTTATCGGTACCCGCAGCCGTCGCCTCAACCTCCAGCACGCCGGCATTGTTGATCGCGCCGGCCGACACCGCATCGCCGGGCTCGACCTCGACCGGGATCGACTCCCCGGTGATCGCCGAGGTGTCCAGGCTGGAGCGCCCAGAACGCACGATCCCATCGGTCGCGATCCGCTCACCCGGGCGGACCACCATGACCTGGCCAACCGTCAACTCTCTCGCCGGTACCTGCGCGACGGTGCCGCCCTGCAGCACCGTCGCTGTTTCCGGCACGAGCTTCAGCAGTGCCCTTAGCCCGCCGCGGGCGCGGTCCATCGCCTTGTCCTCGAGCGCCTCAGCGATCGAGTACAAGAATGCCAGAGCTGCAGCCTCCTCCACGTACCCGAGGATGACTGCGCCGATCGCGCTGATCGTCATCAGCAACCCGATGCCGAGCTTGCCCTTGAATAGTTTCCGGATCGCGCTCGGCGTGAACGTCGACGCACCCAGCAGTAGTCCGACCCAGAACAGCACCAACGCCGGGATCTCGAAGCCGGACCATTCGAGGATCAGACCCCCCAGGAACGCGACACCCGAGAAGATCGGCACCATGATCCCGCGGTCTTTCCACCAGGGCCGCTCAGCCTCTTCGTGTTCCTCTCCCGCCGTGGCGGCAGGCTCGTGCTCGCAGCCACACGCCGCGCTCACGCGTCAGCTCCCGCTCCGCAGCAGCCCGCCACCGTGCACGCCGAGTCCACGCACGGGGCGTGCTCGTCGACAGCCAGCGTCACGTCCACCAGTGCGACGAGGGCAGCAGCTAGGTGTGGGTCGGCGATTTCGTATCGGGTCTGACGGCCCTCCGGCTCGGCAACGACGATGCCGCAATCGCGTAGACAGGTGAGGTGGTTCGACACGTTCGAGCGCGTCAGCTCCAGTTCGCGCGAGAGCACAGCGGGATAGCTCGGTCCGTCGAGCAACGTCATTAAGATCCGGGAACGGGTCGGATCAGCCATGGCCCGGCCGAGTCGGTTCATCACATCAAGACGGGAAGCAATGGTCAGCATGCACTGAACTATACAGTGACCGCTGACTGGTTATCAATTCGATCGAATGTTATGGCGTTCTGTTCGTCGCCGCGTCAACCAGTCGTGAGGTGCGCGATCCTGCTGTGGTGGACGACGCCGCATGCCGCCGGGCGCTCGATAGCGATCGTCCCGCGAAACTGCAGCCGGAGGCTGTCGTTCGGGAATAGGCCGGTGCCTGTTGAGTTACATACCCCCAGGGGGTATGTTGTGGGTATGAACGGTTACACCGACAACAAGGCGGATCTGCGCAAGCGATTGAGTCGGGTTGAGGGTCAGGTGCGAGGTATCTCGCGGATGGTCGATGAGGACAAGTACTGCATCGACATCCTGACGCAGGTCGCTGCGGCCACGAAGGCGCTCGAAACGGTGGCCTTGTCGCTCCTGGGTGACCATCTGAGCCATTGCGTCGCTCAGGCAAGCGCTGAGGGTGGCGAGGTTGCGGCGGAGAAGGTCCGCGAAGCTAACGACGCCATCGCTCGCCTGGTCCGTTCATAACCACACGTCTAACGATCTGGAGAAATTCACTATGACTGACCGCATCGAACTCGGACTGAAGGACGCAAACGCTGGTTGCGCATGCTGCGCAGCCCCATCGAACATCGAGGCATCCGCTCCTGTGGCGGCCCCGGTCTCGGAAGAGGTACTGGTCACGGGAATGACGTGCTCGCACTGTGTGTCGAGCGTCAGTGAGGAACTGAGCGCGCTTGACGGTGTCGCGTTCGTCGCTGTCGACCTGAACGCCGGCGGCTCGTCCCGCGTGACGATCCACAGCGCAGCCCCTGTCGATCCCGCTGCCGTGAGGGCTGCGGTCGAAGAGGCCGGTTACAGCCTCGCGACCAGCCAGGCCTGATTCACTTATCCGTCCGCACCCGGCTCGACCCCGGGCGCATCGAACAAGGAGTTCTGATGAGCCAGCACGACGAGCACACCCATCACATCGCACACGAGAATCCCGGCACCGCGCCGACGGCGCAGCATGACCACGCGGCGATGAGCCACGACCACGGCGCTCCTCAAGGTCACGCGGGCCACGGCGGTCACGCGGGCCACGGCGATCACGTGGGCCAGTTCCGGCGGTTGTTCTGGATCATGCTGGTCCTTGCGGTCCCGGTTGTCGGGTTCTCGGGGATGTTCTCGATGCTGCTCGGGTACCCGTTGCCGGAAGCCGCCTGGGTTGGGTGGGTGTCCCCGGTTCTCGGGACGGTCATGTACATCTGGGGTGGGGCCCCGTTCCTCACCGGCGCGGTGAGTGAACTTCGTGCCCGCAAGCCCGGAATGATGCTCCTGATCGCCCTCGCGATCACGGTCGCGTTCCTCGCATCCTGGGGCGCGAGCCTCGGCCTCCTCCATCATGAGCTGGACTTCTGGTGGGAGCTGGCGCTGCTGATCGTGATCATGCTGCTCGGCCACTGGATCGAGATGCGCTCCCTCGCACAGACCACCTCAGCACTGGATTCCCTCGCTGCACTGCTGCCCGACGAGGCGGAAAAGATCGAAGGCGACACGACCGTGACGGTCGCCCCGTCCGATCTGCTGGTGGGTGACGTGGTGGTGGTGCGCCCAGGCGGGCGGGTGCCCGCTGACGGGCGGATCGTGCAGGGCTCGGCCAGCATGGACGAGTCGATGATCACCGGCGAGTCCCGGCCCGTGCGCCGCAGCGACGGCGACCAGGTCATCGCCGGCACCGTCGCCACCGATTCCGGGGTGCGGGTCGAGATCACCGCGATCGGCGACGACACCGCTCTCGCGGGGATCCAAAAGCTGGTGACCGAAGCGCAGAATTCATCCTCGCGCGCGCAGCGGCTCGCAGACAAGGCCGCCGGGTGGCTGTTCTGGTTCGCGCTCGGCGCCGCCGCGATCACCGCCATCGTCTGGACGATCGTCGGCATGCCCGACGCCGCCGTGATCCGCACGATCACCGTGCTGGTGATCGCCTGCCCGCACGCGCTCGGTCTGGCGATCCCGCTCGTCGTGTCGATCGCCACCGAGCGTGCCGCTCGCGGAGGCGTGCTGATCAAGGACCGTCTCGCGCTGGAGAGCATGCGCACCGTCGACACCGTCCTGTTCGACAAGACCGGCACGCTCACCAAGGGCACCCCCGCCGTGACCGCGATCGACCCCGTCTCCGGGACCGACCCTGACCAGCTGCTGGCCTGGGCCGCGGCCGCGGAAGCAGACTCCGAACACCCCCTCGCCCGCGCGATCGTCAACGCGGCGAAAGAGAAGACCCTCACGGTCCCCTCGTCAGCCGATTTCGAATCGTCCCCGGCGGTCGGGGTCCGTGCACGTGTCGATGGGCGCGTGGTGCAGGTCGGTGGCCCGTACATGCTCGAGCAGGAACACGCCTCCGAGCTACCGGTCGCCGACGAGTGGCGCCGTGAGGGTGCGATCATCCTCCACGTGCTCGTCGACGGACAGGTCGCGGGTGCCCTGCGCTTGGCGGATGAGATCCGCTCGGAGTCGCGTCACGCCGTCGAGGCCCTCCACGAGCGTGGCGTGCAGGTGGTCATGATCACCGGTGACGCGGACGCGGTCGCAGCCTCCGTCGCGGGCGAGCTCGGCATCGACCGGTACTTCGCCGGGGTCCGACCCGAAGACAAGGCCTCGAAGGTGAAAGAGCTGCAAGGCGAAGGGCGCAAGGTCGCGATGGTCGGAGACGGTGTCAACGACGCCCCCGCGCTCGCGCAGGCCGACGTCGGCATCGCCATCGGCGCCGGGACGGATGTTGCGATCGCGTCCGCGGGCGTCATCCTCGCCAGCGACGACCCCCGGTCGGTGCTCTCGGTGATCGAACTGTCGCGGGCCAGCTACCGGAAGATGAAGCAGAACCTCTGGTGGGCCGCCGGCTACAACCTGCTCTCCGTCCCCCTCGCCGCCGGAGTGCTCGCCCCGATCGGGTTCGTGCTCCCGATGTCCGTGGGCGCGCTGCTGATGTCCCTGTCAACCATCGTCGTCGCGCTCAACGCGCAGCTGCTGCGCCGACTGGATCTGCGCCCGGACGCCGTGGCCGGTAAGTAGCGAGAAACAGTTAGGTCGACGGACGTAGGCTGGGGCGAACGGGAGGTGAGTATGTCGCTGATCAAGGTCTCACAACAGGTGCGCGGACCGCGCACGCTCACCCACACCGTCCTGGCCGTCCTCGCGATCGCCGTGGGCATTATCGCCGGCCTACTGGCGATGCACTCCTTCAACTCGCATGCGACGGCCGCCGGTCACCATGACACCGTCACCGTCAGCACTCAGGCCGAAGTATCCGCCCATCACCCCGACGCCTCCGCGACCGCCCTCGTGCCAGCCGCGCCGACACAGGAGGCGGGATGCGCGACGTGTGGGGCCGGAGATTCGATGACGTGGATGGCGTGCGTCCTCGCGCTCCTGGTGGCCACCATCCTTCTCAGGCGGATCGGGCTCGGCTGGCGGCACACCCTCTTGGTTGCGACCCGCGCGCCCGCGACAACACGCGGGCCCGCCCGCGCTCACGCCCTTCCCCCGCCTCCATCTCTCACGGTTCTCTGCATCAGTCGCACGTGATCACGCGCTAGCCCGCTCTGGCGGGCAACGCACCCTCGGGCACCGGCAGCCGCCGGGCCCCATCACTGACCCTTGGAGAACCCTCATGAAGATTCGACCCGCGGCGATCGCCGCACTCACCCTCACCGCACTGCTCGCCCTCGCCGGCTGCGCGGGAACCACCGGATCCGACAACGGCATGGAAGGCATGGACCACGGCGGCAGCTCGTCCGCGCCCGCAGAGACAGCAGATGCGAATGACGCCGACATCATGTTCGCCAGCATGATGAAGGAACACCACGCACAGGCCATCGAGATGTCCGACGTCCTCCTCAGCAAGGACGGCGTTGACGAGCGCGTCGTCTCTCTCGCCGAAGAAATCAAAGCCGCTCAGGAGCCCGAGATCCAGCAGATGGACCAGTGGCTCGAAGACTGGGGCGCGGAGATGGACAGCATGGAGGGCATGGATCACGGCAGCGGCATGATGTCCGAAGAGGACATGCAGGCCCTCGAAGATGCCGCCGGTCCCGATGCGGGGCGTCTGTTCCTCGAGCAGATGATCCAGCACCACGAGGGTGCCGTCGACATGGCGCAAGACGAAGTCGACAACGGTCAGAACAGCGACGCCGTCGCACTGGCCGAGACCATCATCGACACGCAAACGGAAGAGATCGCCACCATGAAGGAGATCCTCGCAACTCCGTGATCCACGGGTGGGGTGCGGGACTCCCGCACCCCACCCATAGATCTGTTTGCGGACACCATCATGCGAACCCTCAAGAACTTCACCCTGCCTACTTCCCGCCTGCGACGTCGCGGAGCACTCACGATCGCTACGACAATCGCGGCCAGCATCGTGCTCGCCGGGTGCACAGCACCTGCCGAGCCGACCACCGGACACGACCACGCCACCACCATCGAACACGTCCACGCGATCGTGCCTGACCCCTCAGGAGACGGCTACCTACTGGGCGCCCACGACGGGATCTACACGGCCACGCTTGACGGCGAAATTGGCGACCGCGTCCAGAACACCGACTTTGACGCGATGGGCCTCACCGCCATCGGGGATACCCTCATCGCGTCTGGACACCCCGGGCGAACGACTGCCCCCGAACTCGGTTCCCCCAACCTCGGAATCATCCGAAGCGACGACAGCGCCCGATCCTGGTCACCGGTCTCGCTCACCGGAGAGAAGGACTTCCACGCTCTCGCCGCCGGCCCGGACGAGAGCCTGTACGGGCTTGCGTCAGACTCCATCGAACTGCTCCGCAGCGACGACACCGGACAGACATGGTCGCCCGCCGGGGAAGTCGTCGCGGTCAACCTCGCCATCGACGCCGCAGGGCAACTGTTCGCCGCCACACCCGACGGGCTGCAAGTCAGCGCGGATGAGGGCGCCACGTTCACCACCGTGAACGATGCACCGCTGCTCTACCTCCTCGCCGCTTCACCCGATAGCAAGCGCCTCGTCGGTGTCGGCAACGGCGGACAGATCTGGGTCAGACCCGCATCAGGCGCGGAGTGGGTTCCCGCCGGCACAACCCACGGCTCCGCACAAGCGATCACCATCACGAACGGCGGCGACATCTTGGTCTTCGATCAGAGCGGACTCACTGCGCTGCCCCGCTAGGCCGCCCCGAACGGTCACAATCTTTCCCGGGTTCGGATCGCAGCAACGACTTGGGCTGAGGTAGCCGATCCCAGGGGTTACTTACACCAAAGTGCTCGTCCGAGTTTGGCGCTCCCATGCCTGCGTTGCGAGCTGCACGGCGTCCCATGGGGAGCCGAGCGGGGGCGTGCAGGAGAGGTCGAGGTCACTCATCGTTGCGACGGTCATGCCGTGGTGCAGAGCCGTGGCGTAGGTGTCGACGCGCTTGGAGATCTCCGCACCGCGGGTGCCGACGAGCTGCGCGCCGAGCAGCAGACCCCTTTTGTTCCCCTGTGCGCGTGCGGTCGGGTGGCGTTGTCCCTGTACTTGCTGCATGGCGGCCTCATCGCGCTCTGGAGTAACGCGTATGGCCGCTCTGCAGAGAACTTCTACTTGGGCTGGCTGGTGATCGTTCCGGGCATGATCGTGGTGGGTTGGCTGTGGTGGCGCTTCGCCGGAACTGGCCCAGTTGAATGGGCGATGGGCTGGCTCAGCGGACGTCCCAAGACTTCCTCGTTTCGCCGGTAGAACCAGCGCGTGGCTCACGAGTTCGCAAGGAATCTTGATTGGTGGGGCTGGTAGCATCCTGAGGTCATGGTCGTTCACGGTCGCACTCGCAACTGCGTCAGCCGCGCCGACGATTTCCTGATAACGAAGATCATTACAGCCCTCGGGCTGGCGCTTCTTCTCGTTGTCGGAGCATGGCCGGGCGGCCACCGTGACGCGACGGACGCGACTCCGTATCTGAGCACGACATCCTCGTCGTCACTAGGAACGCCTTCCGCCGGCCATGTCTCGGCGGGTTCGGGTGAAAGCGTTGCCGGCGCGACCGCCGAACAATTCGTGACCGGGGACACAGCAAACGACATCATGATCGGTGTTGCCGGGTGCCTCTTGGGTATCATCTGCTGCTTCTTGGTGCTCATCGTCACGCGGACCTTCCTCCGTCACGTCCCCTCTTCTCGCATTCGCGAACGTTTGCCGCGCGCACCATCACTGGCGGCCATGACGGGGCGCCTGTTCGCATTGCCTCCTTCTCTCACACAGCTTTCTCTGTCGCGGACCTGACCCTGGCGGCGCCATCTTTTCGATGGCGCTCCCCTGGTCGTCCTCGTTCGTTGTGTGTGTTTGGAGTGTCTATGAAATCTTCCGTGAAAGCGGTACTTGTCACCGTGGCTTTTGCCGTGGTGTTGCTGGTCGTCGCGCTGGTCTTCGTCCTCATCAATCAGAATCAAGCTGCCGCACCCGAGACGGGGCCCGCTGATGGTCCACAGGTCGTCCGTGAGAACTCGCATGTCCTCGATGACGGAGGGGAAGGGGCGGTGACGGTTGTCGAGTTCCTCGATTTCGAGTGCGAGGCCTGCGGTGCTTTCTATCCCCTCGTCGAGGATCTCCGCGGCAAGTTCGATGGCGAGATCACTTACGTGATCCGCTACTTCCCGCTGCCGGGTCACCTCAACTCGAAGAACGCCGCGATCGCTGCCGAAGCCGCAGCGCAGCAGGGCCGCCTCGAAGACATGTATCACCGCCTGTTCGAGACGCAGCCTCAATGGGGTGAGGCTCAAGAGTCGCGGGCGGACCTGTTCCGGGGGTTTGCGGAGGAACTCGGATTGGACATGGCCGCGTTCGATGAGGCTGTCGCTGATCCTGCGACAGCAGAACGGGTTCAATTTGATCTAGACGAGGGTGAGCAGCTCGGTGTCAGCAGTACCCCCTCGTTCTTCATCGATGGGGAGCCTGTCGTACTGGAGACGTGGACCGATCTGGAGGACAGCATTGAAGCCGCGGTGAACGGTGCTGAATGATGGCGCATTCGCTATCGCACCGTCGCGTCATCATCGTTGGCGCCGGGCACTCCGGATTGGCGACAGCCGCCGCGCTCAGGTCCTCCGGGTTTGAGCCACAGAAAGACTTCGTGATCATCGATTCTGCAACCCCCGGTCAACGAAGCTGGGTCACACGGCGGCAGTCGATGAAACTACGCAGTGCGGCACGCCACAGTGTCGTCCGCGGGTTCCCTTTCCCGGGCGATGAAGACCGTCATCCGAGTGCGGATGAGATGTCCGACTACCTGTCTTCGGTGGAGAAAGCCATCGGTGTGAAAACCGTGTGGAGCACACGAGCTCTTGGAGTCAACCGGTTGGGCGACGGATCCACGCTGCATCTGTCGACCTCCGCCGGGGAAGTGCAAACCCGAAATGTGGTCTGCGCAACGGGAGCTGCCGCCGTGCCGCGCATACCGGGGTGGCGCCAGGAACTAGCAGTACCCGGTTTTGTGCTGCATTCCAGCCAGTACCTCTACCCCGCGCAGGTACCCCCCGGCCCCGTGTTGGTTGTTGGCGGCGGATACAGCGGAGTGGAGATTGCTGAAGAACTCGCTTCCTCCCACGACGTCACCCTCTCCACTCGAGCGGAACCCTCACGAGTATCAGAGCGGCCCATCTGGTCAAGGCTGCGACGTAAGGGTCCGATGTCCGAGGCACGCCCCCGCGTAGCTTCGACAGACGTCACTCATGCCGCCGCCGTAACGGAGATTCACGGAGACACCGTGATGTTCGCCGATGGGGCGTCCATGAAGCCGCATTCCGTGATCCTTGCGACCGGATACAGGCCAGCAGACACATGGCTGCCCGATTCGGAGCCGCCCGGGCAGCCATTGCACGTCAGTGCACGCATCCCCGGACTGTTCACTGTTGGCATGCCGCGATACTCCCGCGCGGACGCTGACACCCTCGCTGGGATGAGTCGCGATGCGGCGACCGTCGCCCGGCTCATCGTTGGACGACCCTAAAGGAGCACCATGACAGAAACAGGGCACAGTCACGGTATTGGTGACGCCACTCCCCGCAATCGCCTGGTCATAGCGTTCGCGATCACCTCCTCGGTCTTCATCATCGAAGTGATCGGCGCGATCATCACAGGCAGCCTCGCACTGCTCGTTGATGCTGCACACATGCTCACCGATGTCATCGGATTGGCGATGGCCGTCACGGCTGCGCATCTGATGAACCGTCCCCCGACTCCCAAATACACCTTCGGCCTTCAACGCACGGAGGTGCTCGGAGCGCTCGCTCAAGCAGCTCTGCTGCTCGGAGTGGGCATCTTCGCGCTCGTGGAAGGCGTACGACGGCTGTTCGAGCCCCCTGAGATCGCTTCGGGAAGTCTGCTGTTCTTCGGCATCGTCGGTCTCGTCGCCAACATCGCCTCCATGCTCGTGTTGTTCAGCGGCCGCGGACGTAATCTCAACATGCGCGCCGCGTTCCTCGAGGTCGTCAACGATGCCCTCGGTTCCGTCGGCGTCATCGCCAGCGCCATCCTCATCGCCGTTTTCGGTTGGTATCAGGCGGACGCCGTCGCGGGCGTCTTGATCGCGCTGCTCATCATTCCCCGCACCCTCATCCTGTTGCGAGCATCCGGCCGAGTGTTGATGGAGTCCACACCCGCCGGCCTCGACCTCGAGGACGTCCGCCGCCACATCCTTGCCCTTCCGCACGTGGTCGCTGTGCACGACCTCCACGCGACCCAGGTCTCGACCGACCTCCCCACGCTCACCGCCCACGTCGTGGTCGATGACACCGTCACGATGGAAGCTTCCGCCGCACTACTGACATCACTTCAGCAATGCGTCAGCGAACATTTCGCCGTGAGCATCGAACACTCCACCTTCCAGATCGAACCCGAATCCCACCCCGGAGAGCACGACACCCATGCATAAACGCCTCTCGGCACGCACCACTGCCGTCCTCACCACCCTGTTGTTGTCGGCATCCGTCCTATTTGGGACTGCATCTCCGGCCGCCGCTCATGACGACTTCGTTTCGTCGTACCCCACCGCCGACTCGACCATCAACGGCTCCCCCGACGAGATCTCTCTGATGTTCACCGGGACCGTCACCGGTGGTGACGACGCAACGGTCGTCGAGGTTATCGATGAAAGCGGAGCAAACGTCGCCGTCGACCCGCCAACGGTGAGCAGTGACTCGATCACCCAACACCTCTCCCCGGACGCCGCAACCGGCATCTTCACCGTCCGCTGGAAGACCGTCTCCGCCGACGGACACCCGATAAACGGGGAGTATGTGTACACGGTCACGCCCGCGACGGACACGGAACCCAGCACTCCGACCACAAGCCCCACCCCTGAAACCTCCCCAACCGAGGAGCCGGAACCGGCCCGACCCGCCCAAACATACGGTGGCACGGCATCCGGCGGCGGTGCTTTCGAACTGCTACCCCTGTTCTTCCTCTCGGGTCTGGCACTGATTCTGGGGATCGGCGTCGTGGGAGTAGTTATGGCCGGGCGCCAGCGCCACCAGCGCGACCGCGCACAGGCCGCCAAGGATGCCGCAGCTACGGAGAAAGACGCCGATGCGTGATCGAGTCCGCCGGTCGGCCGTGATGCTCATCGTCGCCGCCATCGTCATCCTGATCGATCAAGGCACCAAGACTCTTGCTCTGAACACGTTGCGGCAAGATGCGCGTATACCGCTGATCGGTGACTGGCTCGGTCTTCAACTGGCCTTCAACCCCGGGGCGATCTTCTCGCTCGGGGAAGGCTCCACATGGGTCATCACCGTCGTCGGGCTCGCTGTCACCGCGGCCCTCATCGGTGCCGCTACCCGAGCCCGGAACGTGTGGTCGGCGGTTGGTTTCGGTTTCATCGTGGGCGGAGCGATCGGAAACCTGATCGATCGCTTGTTCTCGCCGCCCGCGTTCGGGATCGGGCACGTCACCGACTTCCTCGCCTACGGGAACCTGTTCATCGGCAACCTCGCCGATGTCGCTCTCGGCATAGGCGCCGTGTGCCTCATCGTCGCGGGTCTGCGCACAAGCCGTCGCCGGCAAGACCCCACGTCCCGCCCCGATCCAGTCGACACTGTACCCGCCGAAGAAACGGTTCACCCATGAGTCCCAAAGAACGTGTCCCCTCCACGTACCAGCGGAACGCCCTGGCCCCCAGCCTCGTCGCCGCCGCGATCCTGTTCCTCGCCCCGGCGCTCTTCCAGACGAATTGGGCGCCCCTCGTCCTCTTCATCGCCTCAATTTTCGGGCTGATCGTCGCGTGGTTTGCGCTACAGGCACGCCACTGGTGGTGGATCCCGGTCTTCCTCGCGATCGCCGTGCTCTGGAATCCGGTGATGCCGTTCCCGTTCTCCGGTGTCGTGTGGACCACAGCACAGCCCATCGCGGCCGTGGTGTTCCTGGCAGCGGGGGCGACGATCAAGGTGGTCCGGAAGTGAACTGCGCGATCTTCGTGTCACGACCATGCGTGTGAGCGGCGAGATCCCCAGCAGTCCCCCGTCTCTGCAGACATTCCTCGCACCGGCCGACATTCCGCTTCCGGTGCTACCCATCGTCGCGGGGATCCTCGCTGCGCTGTATCTCGTCGGAGCGATCCGGTTGTGGACGCACGGGCGTCGTTGGCCCGTGTGGCGGACGGTCAGCTTCCTTCTTGGGTGCGTTCTCCTCGCGGCGGTCACCGGTCTGGGCGTTGAAACGTATGGCCAGGCGCTGGTGTCCGTTTTCATGTTCCAGCAGCTCACTCTGATGATGATGGTGCCGCCGCTACTGGTCCTCGGCTCACCCGGAACCCTTCTTCTGCGAGCAACACCGCATCACGGAGCGGGACGGGTAGTCCTCACAGTGGCCCACGGTGCTCTTCGAAGCCCGGCCGCGAGATGGGTACTCAGCCCGTGGGCCACTGTCCCGCTCTACCTGTTCGCGTTCTACGGCATCTACCTTGCGGGTGCTGCCGACGTCATCCTCACCGCGCCCGGAGGTCACGTCGCGCTCGAGGTCGGGTTCCTCCTCGCCGGCATGCTGTTCACCATCCCCATCTTGTCCTCCGATCCTCTGCCGGTCAGGTTGGGTCATGGTGCGCGTGCACTGGACGTGTTTGCTGAAGCCGCGCTGCACGCGTTCTTCGGGGTGTTCCTCATGATGGCCAGTACGATCCTGGTCGGCTCATTCGTCGCCCCCACAGAGGCGCTGGGCATCGATCCCCTCGCCGATCAGCAGCTAGCCGGTGCTCTGGCATGGTCCTACGGTGAAGCGCCGACCGTGCTGATGTTGATCTACGTGATGCATCGTTGGTTCCGCAGCGACACCGCTCGTGCTGCGGCGGCGGACCGGTACGCCGACGTGCACGGGAACGCCGACCTCGACTCGTACAACGCCTACCTCAAAAAACTGAGCTCTCATGACCGTGACCGCTGACCCGTTGGTGAGACACGCCCTCTCCGTTCGATCGAGGCGCGGCAACCCCAGAGAGCACAACGCGCGCCTGCCAGCCGCGGTGCCCTTCCCCGTAGCGATTGTCGCGTCCGCCATCGCGGGAGGAATGCTGGATTTTGCCTACCCCGCATACGGGTGGTGGCCTGCCGCGTTCGTGAGCGTAACCATCGGGCTGTGGACGCTCCGCGGACGTTCTCTCCCCGGGGCGTTCCTAATCTCCCTCGTTTACGGCGCGGCCTTCTACTTCACCCACTTGGTTTGGGTGTCACGGTTTCTGGGGCCGATCCCGTGGGTCGCGCTGGCTGGCTTGGAATCCGTGGTGTTCGGTGCCGGTGGCGTGCTGATCGCACTTGCCTATCGTGTCGCCACTACCCGGGCGCGATACGGGTATCGCGCGATCACTCCCGTGCTGGTCGCCGGGGTGTGGGTGCTGCGAGAAACGCTGATGGGGAGTACGCCGTACACCGGTTTCCCGTGGGCGCGCGTCGGTTTCAGCCTCGCCGAGAGCCCGCTCGCGGAGGCCGCTTCATGGGTGGGGACCACCGGGCTGTCCTTCCTGACGGTTCTCGTCTGCGCGAGCGTCGTGGAGGCCCTCATCCTCCGCCGATGGGAGCCAGCAGCAGCAGCGGCGGTCATCGTCGTTGCCGCGATAGCCGTCCCTCTGTTCCCCACCGAGCAAGCGGGAATGATGCGCGTCGGATGGGTGCAGGGCAACGGGCCTAGCGGCTACTTCGACACCAGGACAACAGGCGACATCATGCGCGCGCAGGAAGAAGCGACCGCTCCTCTTCTGGACCGTGAGATGGACCTTCTCGTCTGGCCAGAAGGCGCCGTCGACGCCGATCCCCTGCGCGATGTCGCCGTCGCAGGCCGCCTTGATCGACTCGTGCAGGGTGCCGGCGCTCCGGCACTGGTGAACGCGGCGACCACTCGTGGAGCCGACACGTTCAACACCACGATGCTGTGGACCAGCGCCGGGCCGCAGCAGCTCCACGACAAGGCCAACCCCGTCCCTTTCGGCGAATACGTCCCGGACCGTTGGTTTTACGAAGCGGTCGCCCCCGACCTCATCGGATTGATACAACGCGAGTACACGCCCGGCTCCAACACACCCCTCGTGCACGTTGGCGATGTGCCCATCGGTCTGGCGATTTGTTTCGACGTCATCTACGACGACGTCATCCACCAGAGCGGGGCCTCTGGCGCGCAGATGTTCGTGTTTCAGACCAACAATGCGGATTTCCGAGGCACCGACGAGAACCTCCAACAGCTGGCCATCGCCCGCATGCGCGCGCTCGAAACCGGGAGAACTGCGGTGAACGTCTCCACCACCGGGACCAGTCAAGTCATCGGCCGCGATGGAAAAGTGTTGGCTCAGGTTGCGGTGGACACGACCGCGGCGAAGATCACCGAGGTCCCCCTCCGCACCGGCACGACCCTCGCCGTCGTGCTGATGCCGTGGCTCGGCTGGACACTCAGTATCGGAACCGTACTAGCGCTGCTCATCATGTCGGTCCGACAGCGGCGATCGCATGCTGACTCCCAAGAAGACGGATGGATGAAGTTGTGAAGCTCAAGATTCTGACCTCTGTCGCAGCACTGTGCGCACTGCTTGTGCTCAGCAGCTGCGCACCCACCGTCCACCTCGAGCCCGCAGCAAACGCGAATGACCCGCTGTGCGCAGAGGTCACCGTACGACTACCGGACTCGATTGGCGACCAGGCTCGCGTGTGGACGGACGCTCAGGCCACCGCAGGATGGGGCACCCCCAGCAGCGTGCTCCTCACCTGCGGGTTGGAGCCCCCGGCCCCCACCACGCTGCAATGTGTCAGCTTGGGGGCGTCGACTGGATCGTCGACGAGGAGGAGACCCCGAATCTGCGGCTCACAACCTACGGCCGAGATCCAGCTGCCCAGGTGTACGTAGACACGACCACCCTGTCGGCAGATGCGGTTCTTGAATCTCTCGCCGGGGCGATCCAGCAGCTCCCCAAGACCGGTGAATGCACGGCACCTGTGACGGAAGACCCGGACGCTCCTGGCACTGTGACGGGAGATACCACTCCATGAATCCCGTTGTTCTCCGGATCGTTGGACCGACGATTCTCGTTGTCGCCGCACTCGTCGCTGTGGTGGTCGGGCTCGTGATCGGTGGAGGAGCTGCACCGAGACTCACCAGCGACCCTGGAGCGCTCGTGCGATGGGGGCTCCCGGCCGCGAAGCTGTTTGTCAATCTTTCCGGTGCGGCGATGCTCGGGCCTCTGGTACTGGCGGTGTTTGCTCTCCCCTCGGGAGAGAAACCGTTCACCGTCGCGCTCGATATAGCCTCTGCCGGCGCCGCCATCCTCACCATCGCAAGCGGGGTGGTGGCTTTCCTCACCTTCCTGTCCTCATTCAATCCGCAAGTGAGCCTGGGCGCCGAGTTCGGTGCGCAGCTCGGCCGCTTCCTCCTCGACACCGAGCTGGGACGATCATGGCTCATTACCGCGATCCTCGCCTCGGTCGTGACAGTCCTCACATTCGCTGTGCGCAGCTATGGGGCGGTGATGATCACAACCGTGCTTGCGATCATCAGCCTGATACCCATGGCCACCCAAGGTCATTCGGGTGAGCTCGCCAACCACGATCCCGCGGTCATGTCCCTCGTCCTGCACGTCATTTCAGCGGCAATATGGCTCGGAGGTCTCATCCTGCTCGTCGTCGCGCGACCGATCAGCTCTCCGCGTGAACTCGAGAACCTGCTCCGCCGGTACTCGACGGTGGCGCTCATCGCGTTCATCGGCGTCGCCGTCTCGGGATACGCGCGGACGCTCACTGCCCTCGGCCGGTGGGAGGATTTGGCCTCACCATACGGCATCATCCTTCTCACAAAGATCGGCGCGCTTCTGATCATGGGCGTCCTGGGTGCCGCCTACCGCCGTCGACTCCTCGCGAAAGCCAGCGAGGGCCGTGGCGCCTTCTGGATGATCGTGTGTGTCGAACTTGGTTTCATGGGTATCGCGAGCGGGGCCGCCGCAGCTCTCGCCCGCACCGCCGCCCCCGCCGATACGGTCACACTCCCGCAGACCACCGCCGCGGAGATCCTCACCGACGCACCTGTCCCGATCGAACTCACGCTGCAGAGATGGTTCACGGCGTGGAGCCCCGACCTGCTCTGGGTGCTCGTCGCGGGTTTCGGAATCGTCTTCTACCTCGTCGGCGTCCAACGCGCACGGCGCCGCGGGTATCCGTGGCCAGCCAGGCGGACGATTAGCTGGATTGCGGGGATGGGGGTGCTTCTGTGGACGACCAGTGGACCGCTCGCCGCCTACGACGACTCGCTCATCAGTATGCGATTCCTCTCCTTCGCTCTCCTCAGTCTCGCAATCCCCTTGCTCCTTGTCTTCGCGGCGCCCGTGACCCTCGCAACCTTGGTCATCCATCCACGGGAGGATGGAAGCCGAGGACCGCGGGAATGGCTTCTCTGGGCCGCCCACAGCCCGCTGGCACGGTTTACTCTGCGCCCCGTCGTCGCGGCGTCTCTTTTCGCCACATCGCTGTGGTTGATCCACTACTCCGACCTGTTCCGCTGGTCGCTCTACGACCAGCTCGGAGCGGAATGGATGATCAGCCAGCTCCTCGTCACCGGGTGCCTCTTCGTACGATCGCTTTCCCTAAGCACGTCCACGACCCCCGAGGGGCGGTGGCGTTTCGCCTCACTCATTGCGCTCACAGGCGTGGCGGCCTTCTTCGGCATCGCCACGATCACTCGCTCCGACCTCATCGTCGCGGAGTGGTTTGGCGCCATGGGGCGGACGTGGGGACCCACCCCTCTCCAGGACCAGGCCCTCGCCGGAGGCGCCACCTTGATGATCGCGGGAACGCTCGCAATCCTCACCGGCATCTCCGTTCTCCACACGAAACGCAACAACCGACTTACCGGTAGCACCCCCGTGCCCGCCGTACGAAAGGATCCACACCTGTGACCTCCACCCACCGCACCCGCTGGCTCGCCAGCACACTTCTTGCCCTCATCACACTGGGAATCTTGGCTACACCGGCCCCCGCTGCTCTCGCGCACGACAACCTCCTGGACACCGTGCCCGGGGCAGACGAAACCGTCGCCCAACTTGACGACATCGCTCTCACGTTCAGCGGGGAGCTCATTGACTTCAGCCAGGCCAGCTTCGCCCAAGTGCAAGGACCCGACGGCCTCTTCTACGAATCCAGCTGCTCCACCATCGACCGCAATATCCTCACCACCCCGGTCGCACTCGGAGAACCGGGCGTCTACACCGTGCTGTGGAACGCCGTCTCCAGCGACGGTCACCCCATCTCCGAGAGCTTCACGTTCACATACGCTCCCACCGGCATCGAGCCGGGACTTGGATGGGACACACCCGCATGCGGGAACGAACAATCACGGATCCAACCGGCAAAGGCGTCGCCCTCCGCCGCGCCAACCACCGAACCTCCAGCAGCGGACACCCCTCCCCCGGCGGCATCTGCAGGCGAGAACGAGGTGGATTCAATCGCGATCCCGCTCATCATCGCCGTTGCTGTCATAGGTGCCGCGGTGATCACCGCCACCGTTGTCGTACGGCAAGTAAAGAAGAAGAAACGCAACGGGTTGAGCGCCGACGGCCACACGGACCCGAAAGAGTGAGCTTCGTGTCAGGGCAGTCGAACTCAAGTTCGGTGCGTCAGATATGGGCCACAGATCAGAGATCACGGGCGAGTCGGCGCGACTTCGGCCCCCACGAACGGACGATAGACCAGACGGCGGGCAACGCGAGCATGGCCAATCTGCGCGCCCATGGCAGCAGAATCCACGAAGCCGAGCTCGAGGAGAGGGCACAGTGAACGGACGAAGCGTCTCCGCGGCTGCTACGGAGGCGGCTGAAGAATGTGGGTGTGCACCCACGCCCGCCGAACGCGACTCATTCTGGAAGCTGAGTGTTACTCGACGTGGCGCTTTCGGACTCGGCGCCCTCGGCGTCGCTGCATTCGTTGCCTTCGGTATCGGCTCCGGCGTCTCAGCTGCGTACGCTGCGTCGTACCCGAGCTGGGACGATGTCCAGCGCGCCAAGAACAATGAAGCTGCCAAGGCTGCCGAGATCACCCGGATCGAAGGGCTGATCCAGTCCTTGACGCAGAAGGTCGCTGAGACTCAGGCGGCCGCCGATACAGCCTCCGACGAGTTCTACGCAGCACAACAGGAATACTTCGCTGCGATCACGGAAGCCGAGATCCTGCAGGCGCAGGCCGACGAACAATCAGCGATTGCCGAAACCTCTGCGCGAAGGGCCGGTCAAGTTGCGGCACAGCTGTACCGCAACGGTGGGGACGATTCAGCACTGCAACTGTTCTTCTCCGGTTCCGCGGCCAACGCCGATGAGCTCCTGTCCCGGCTGGGCACCATGGACAAGCTGCTCGAGTACAACCGGTCGGTCTACGATGACGCAATCTCGGCGCGCAACACCGCCCAATCGCTGACCGATCAGGCGAAGGTCGCCCGCGACGAACGGGACCGGCTGCAGCAGGTCGCGGAGCAGAAGATGATTGCCGCACAAGAAGCGGCCGACGCCGCACAGGCCGCGCTCGACGAGCAAGCCGCGAACCTCGAGACGATGCAGGCGCAGCTCGCCGCGCTGAAAGACACCACCACGCAGACGGTCGCTGGCTACCAGGCGGGTGTAGCCGCACGCGAGGCCGAAGAGCGAGCCCGTCGCGAACGAGAGGCCGCCGAAGCGGCAGCCAACGGTGGCGGCAACGGTGGCGGCGGGGGCTCTGCCGGGAGCGGCGGTTGGGTTCGGCCCCACGGGGGCGGCCGAAGTTCAAGCTACGGCCCGCGGACCCCGATCTGCGGGTCGCAGGGCTGCTCCTCGAGCTACCACTACGGCGCGGACATGGCCAACGGCTGCGGAGCGGCGATCTACGCCGCCAACTCCGGAACAGTGGACTACGCCGGCGCCAACGGTAACTACGGCAATTACGTCCGCATCCAACATGGCGCGGGCGTCAGCACCGGGTACGCGCACATCAAACCCGGTGGCATCGTCGTCGGCCGGGGGCAGTGGGTCAATTCCGGCCAGGTCATCGCTTACGCGGGTGACACTGGACGCTCCTTTGGTTGCCATCTGCATTTCGAGGTCTACATCAATGGTGGTTACATCAACCCCGTCCGATTCATGGAAGACCGCGGCGTCTATATCTAAGGCTGCGACACGGGATCACGAAGCGCCGTCGACATGAGCAGTGGGGTAGAGAGGGCTGCTCCAGTCGGCACTCCCGACATCCTTGCTAGGGATCTCAGAGAGGGAGGATGACGCTGCCCATCACCGCCGTCAGCCGCGACATGATGTCGGTCCACAGCCCTGTCACCATCAGGAGGCCGAGGACGATCAGCAGGATGCCGCCGCAGACATTCAGCACCCGGATGTGACGACGGAGAAACTCGACCGTCTTCGCCGCCCAACCGAACCCGAACGCGACCAGCAGGAACGGGATGCCGAGGCCAAGCGAATACGCGAGACCAAGGAAGCCAGCCCGGACAGGGTCGCCGGCGTTGAACGAAAGCGCGATGATCGCGGCAAGCGTCGGCCCCATACACGGCGCCCAGCCGATACCGAGTGCCACTCCGAGTAGCGGCGCCCCTACGATCCCGGCCCGGGAGCCGACGTGGAAGCGGACCTCCCGCTGGGCGAAACTGAACAACCCGAGGAAGACGAGCCCCATCAGGATGACGACGACTCCAAGGATACGCGTGACCAGGTCACCCCAGCGTAGGAAGAACACGCCGGCCGTGCCGCCCAGCGCAGTGATGAGAACAAAGACGACACTGAAGCCGAGGATGAACAGCAGCACGCCGACCACGAGCTGACGGCGCTCAGGCGCGACTGCGTTCGTCGCGTCACCCTTCGAGCGCGGCGCGACCGCTCCGCCGAGGAAGCCGAGGTAGCCGGGGACCAGCGGGAGCACGCAGGGCGACAAGAACGACACGAGACCGGCGAGCATCGCGACGGGGACTGCGAGCCAGAGCGCACCGGACCCGATGATGATGTCGGCGTTCATGACGTCTCCGCTAGAGCGTCTTTGACGAGGGTCGAGAGGATCGAGGTGCCGTCGATGGGTCCGATGATGCGGGCGGCGACACGGCCCTGTCTGTCGAGCACGAGAGTGGTCGGCGTCGCCTGGATCGGCACGGCCTTGGAGAAAGCGAGTTTCGCCTCGGCCGTGTTCACGTCGATCAGGCTCGGGTAGGTGATGCCGAACTCGTCAGAGAAAGCCTGGGCAGTGTCGGCCTGGTCGCGCGTATTGATGCCGATGAAAGCTACATCCTCGCCGCCGTATTCCTGCCAGACGCTTTCGAGATCCTTCGCCTCGATGCGGCACGGCGCGCACCCCGCGTACCAGAAGTTCACCACCGTGACCTTGCCGGCGTTGTCGGCGCTGTCGAAATCATCACCAGTTTCAGTGATGCCGCTGAAGTCGACCGGTTCGCTCCGCTCCGCGATCGGGATCTCGACGATCGCGCCGTCGGCGGCTACATACCCGGTGTTCTCACCCTTGAGGAAGGAATCGCTGACCGGATCCGGCGCACACCCGCTCAGACCGATCGCGAACACCGCAGCGAGCATGATTCCCGCCGCACCACTAACGGTACGAAAGCGTGGGTCTCGAGGCACATTTCGCATTCTATGCAGATCACCTATGCCTCCGCCGAGCCCCAACTATGTCGCGATGTCGCGACCGCAATCCAAGCGCCGCTAGGACACTTTGAACGCCGCCGATAAGCGCGTTTCGCGCTCCCATGCTTGGGTTGCCATTTGCACGGCGTCCCAGGGGGAGCCGAGCGGTGGCGTGTAGGAAAGGTCGAGGTCGCTCATCGTTGCGACGGTCATCCCGTGGTGCAGGGACGTGGCGTAGGTGTCGACGCGTTTGGAGATTTCTGCACCGCGGGTGCCGACGAGCTGCGCGCCGAGCAGACGGCCGTCGTTGGTGTCTCCGGTGATGCGGATGCTGATTGATGTGGCGCCCGGGTAGTACCGCTTGTGGTCGTCTGCGATCGTGGTGTGACTGTGCGGGGCCAAGCCGGCGGCTGTCGCTTCGTGGTCGCGGAGCCCTGTGCGTGCGGCGACGACGTCGAAGACTTTTACGACCTGCGTGCCGAGGCTCCCTGCGAACCGTGTATCCCCACCGATTGCGTTCTCTCCTGCGACGCGTCCTTGCTTGTGCGCCGTGGTGCCGAGAGGAAGGTATGTGACGCCGAGCAGGCGGTGGTGGGTGACTACCCCGTCGCCGGCCGCCCACACGTTCGGTAGGCCGGTGCGCATCTGTTCGTCGACGATGACAGCGCCGCCCGCGCCGGTGGTTGCGCCGGCTGCGGTGAGAAGGCGGGTGTTGGGTCGCACGCCGACGACGACGAGCACCACGTCAGCGGTGCGGGAGAACGGTTCACCGTCGCGGGTTCCGACAACGGAGATTCGTCCGGCTTCACGGGTGACAGCTTCGACGCGATGGTGCGCCGCTCGCCGCGATCAAGCAATCGCAGCAACATCGGCATTTGCGACCACACACCGCTGGCCTCCCTTGCCGTTAGGGCACGAATTGGCTTCAGCTTTGCTAAACGGTTCTCCCAGAGCGCCCGATCGTCGTTGACGTCCGCTACCGTGCGTTGAATCGCAGCCCCGACCGACATTGTGGCCGCGACGGGCTCCGATCGCTTGGTGATCGCCGCATCCAGGAGAACGAAGAGGCGGTTCGCTTGCTGCCTATCGCCTTGGGTGACCGCCGTCAGCGACTCACGGACGCGAGCACGACCCTCCGCAGTGCTCAGCGCCTCGATGAATCGAACGGCGTCGAGGTGGTTCCGGAGAACGCGTTGACTTACGTCAATCCCCTCAGCGCGCGCCTGCTTCTTCACGCTGTATATTGCTCGGATGTCGAGCGTCGTCCAACCGAGCCATCGACTTACATGCCCCGCGAAGAGCCCGATCAGATCGAACACGGAGCATCCCGGAGGCCGACTTGAGCCTCGACACAGCGGTGTGGCACTTGTTCCATTGGCCCGGCCACGTCTAGTGACGTCGAGTTCGACCATCCCCGCAACAGATTCAAGCAGTCAAGTGGCGATGTTTTCCCTACATCGTTCACTCCGACGAGAACGAGAAGATCGCGCACTTCGAAACTCAAGTCAGGAAATCGGGCAACGTTCCGGATCTCAATGTGACACAACCGCATTAAGCCCTCCGCAACTCACGAGGACATGCAAGTCGCCCCCTAGCTCCCACCATGGCAGTAGCGGGCGATCCCCGCCACATCGAGTTAGGGGTACTGCTCGCGTCAGGAACGAGCCACCAGGCCTCAAACCGGCGAAGAGAGGAGGTTGCGGACCGAGCGATGTTCGCTCCGGGCAAGCAACAACAGGTTGTAGGTGAGAGAAAGTTCGCTCCGCCGGATACGACGACCGTGCCGGTGGCTGCGAGCTCGCCGGCGAAGTCACCGGCGAGCATCTCTCCATAACCGCTGGCCGCCCTCGCGCCCACGATCGCGACTCGGCTCGGAGCCGTGAGCAGCGCCGCGTCTCCGCGAACCCAGAGCACTGTCGGCGCATGCACCCCAAGGTCGTCGAGAGATCTCGGCCAGAGGTCGTCCCCCGGCAGAAGCAGCCGAGCGCCGACCTCGGCTGCTGCACGGATCGCATCGAGAACGCTGCGCGCATCCGCGCGGACCATCCACCTGGCTCGTCCCTCGGCGAGAGTCCGTTCACTGACCTCCGAACTCGCCACGGCCCCTCCGCCGATCGCCAGCCCCAGTGATGCCACTGCGCCCCGCTCCGCGATGAGCGCGCCGGCGACTCCGTCCCCCGGCTCGGTGAGGACTGACCACGACACTCGTGCCAGCGCCTCGTCCAGGTCATCGACTAGTCGCACCTGTCGCAGCGATCGCCGCACCGCCGCATCGCCTCTGAGAGACTCGATCACGATAGGTATCCCCTCTTCAAGAACAGTGCCCGTCCTATTTCTTCCCGACCTGGACTGTCGACCTCGGCGAGGTCCGCCATGGTCCAAGCCAGCCGCAGAACCCTGTCATAGCCGCGAAGAGTGAGAGCTCCCCGCTCGAGAGCCCTATCCAGGGGCGCCCTTGCCTCTGCGGCGATCCGCAGATCGAGCTGTCTCAATCGGGCGCCCGGAACCTCGCTGTTGCGGACCCACGGTGTCCCCCGCCACCGCGAGACGGCCCGCTCACGCGCCTGCATGACTCTCGCTCGAGCTCGCTCGCTCGTCACCTCCGTACGGTCGCCGATCATGGCCCGAGCAGCAGACACGCGCGAGACATGCAGCTCGATATCGACCCGGTCGCGAAGCGGACCGGAGAGTCGGGTCGAGTATCTCCGGATCGCCAACGACGGACATGTGCATTCCGCACCGCGCACCCCGTAATTGCCGCACGGGCACGGATTGAGCGCCAGGACCAGCTGGAAGCGTGCCGGGAACTGCGCGGTGACGCCCGATCGACTCACCTCGATGACGCCGGACTCGAGCGGCTGCCGCAGTGCGTCGAGCGCGACTCTCGAGAATTCCGCTGCTTCGTCGAGGAAGAGCACACCTCGGTGCGCTCGAGAGATGGCGCCAGGACGAACAGACCTCGTGCCGCCTCCGACGAGCGCCGCAACCGAGGCGCTGTGGTGAGGCGACTCCATCGGCGGCGTGGCGTCGAGAGCCCGCACAGCGTCGCCGGTGAGTGAGCGGATCGAGGCCACTTCGAGAGCCTCGTCGTCGGAGAGACTCGGAAGTATGCCGGGGAGTCGCCGCGCGAGCATGGTCTTGCCTGCGCCTGGCGGGCCGCTGAGCAGCATGTGATGGCCTCCTGCTGCCGCGACGATCAGCGCCTCGACCGCCTCGTCCTGGCCGACGACGTCCGCGAGGTCCAGCCTCTCGCGATGCTCCGGCGCGAGTGTCGCCGAGGCGACCGGATCGGCATCGAGCACTTCGATCTCCGCGCCGTGCCAGACGGCGACCTGCGAAAGACTCGCTGCTGCGCGAACCTCGATTCCGGGCACCAGCCTCGCCTCCGCCTCGTTGCCCCACGGCACGATCACGGTGTCGAACCCCGCACGCGCAGCGGCGAAGACGGACGGGAGCACCCCGGGCACGGGACGGAGCCGGCCGTCGAGTCCGAGTTCGCCGAGATGCACCGTTCCCGCGATCGACCGCGTCGACAGCGCTCCCCCTGCCGCGAGAGCGGCGACCGCGATGCTCAGGTCGAAACCGGCTCCCTGCTTGGGGAGGCTGGCGGGCGAGAGGTTGACCGTGAGGCGGCGGCGCGGAAGATCGAGTTGCGTGTTCTTGCAGGCGTTGTGAACCCGCTGAACCGCCTCGCCGAGCGCTTTGTCCGGCAGGCCGATGATCTTGAAGTCGGGGGTCTGGTTCGAGATGTCGGCTTCGACCTCGACCATGTGCCCGTCGACCCCGGTGAGCGCGACCGCCCACGTGCGGGCCGTTTTCACGACACGTCCACGAGATGTTCGAGGGTGCTGTGCTGCGGGTCGGCTCCGATGATCCCGATCGCCTCGATCCGGATCACGAGGCCGACCGCCTTTTCGGGATGGTCGGCCGCCCACGCATGAGCCAATTGCCACAGTCGTCGGATCTTGCGGGAATCCACGGCCTCGAACGGGTGTCCGTGGGAGATCGTCCGTCGTGTCTTGACCTCGACGATGGCGAGGTGGTGACCGCGACAGGCGACGATGTCGATCTCGCCCTGCGCACATCGCCAGTTGCGGTCGAGGACCACATATCCGATGCCGGTCAGATACCGAACCGCATGTTCTTCGCCGGATCTACCGAGCTCGTCTTTCGCTGCCATGAAGACAGCCTGTCGATCGGGATCGACGACCGCGCTTCAGGAGTGGGGACGTTGCGGAGTGCGGGGACAGCCCATCAGAAAGCCGGACTGTGCAGAAGTGGTCACTCCCCGTCGAGCGACAGCTCCTGGGGCAGCTCGAACTCGCGGCGCTGAAGCTCTTCGACGTTGACGTCCTTGAACGTCAGCACGCGCACAGCCTTCACGAAGCGGTCGGCACGATAGATGTCCCACACCCAGACGTCACTCATCGAGATCTCGAAGTAGAAGTCGTGCTCGGTGTCACGACGCACGACGTTCACCTCGTTGGCGAGGTAGAACCGGCGTTCCGTCTCGACAACGTACTGGAACTGCGCGACGACATCGCGGTATTCGCGGAACAGCGCCAGCTCGAGCTCGCGGTCGTAGTCGTCGAAGGCTTCCTCATCCATGATCACTCCATCCTAGAGTCGGCGACGCGTCGATGCCGCACGCAGGCTCAGAACAGAGTCGGGACATCCGCGATCGCCCAGGATGATCGGTGGTGTGGAGAGAGCCCGAGGCTGCGGATCGCATCGCGATGCTCGAGGCTCGCGTATCCCTTGTTCCGGTCCCACTGGTACGCGGGATGACCCTCGTGGAGCTCCGCCATGTAGGTGTCCCTCGCCACTTTCGCGATCACCGATGCCGCCGAGACCGACGCGCAGTCGCGGTCGCCCTTGACGACCGGTCGCACCCGTAGAGGCACCGGATGCACCCGCGAGACATAGTCGTGGTTGCCGTCGAGGAGCACCAGAGCCCCGTCGAGGCGAACTCCCGAATCGACGACGCTCTGCACGGCGCGCGACGCCGCCAGACCGAGCGCTCGCATGATGCCCACCTCGTCGACCTCGGCCGCGCTGGCCCAACCGACTCCAGAAGCCTGCACCCATGCCGCGGCTCGCGCAGCGACATCGGGCCGACGCCGCTCGGTGACCAGCTTCGAATCCCGAAGCCCTTCGGGAACGCGGCGGCGCGCCCCTGCCGCATCCATCACGGCAGCTCCGACCGCCACCGGCCCGGCAAGCGCACCGCGTCCGACCTCATCGAGGGAGATGATCAGATCGCACTCGCTCAGCAGCCTGCGCTCCAGAGTGAGCTTCGGAGCGACGACGGTCATTCCGGATCCGGGACGCCGTTGAAGCTGTCATGGTGGCCGTCGATCGTGCCCAGACGGTCGAAGGGCCACGTGGTGAAGAACGCCTTGCCCACGACGTTCTCGATCGGGACGAAGCCGCCGCTCGGAAGATCCTGATGCGCCCGCGAGTCGCGCGAGCGATCGCGGTTGTCTCCGAGGAGCCACAGCGACCCATCCGGCACGACCACGTCGAACGGATCGTTCGACGCTGCAGTGTCGCCGTCTGGCAGGTTGAGGTAGCTGAGCTCGTCGATGGGCGCTCCGTTGACCGTGATCTGTCCGAGCGCGTTGCAGCAGACGACGTGGTCACCCGGGAGACCGATCACACGCTTGACGAGGTGATCCTGCGAATCCGTGGCCGAGATCCCGACGACGTTGAGCATCCAGTCGAAAGCCTCGACGAGAGGCGGCTGCGCAGGAGTCTGCGGCTGGCCGTCGAGCCACCCGCCCGGGTCCTTGAAGACCACGACGTCGCCGCGTTCGTAGGCGGTCCACCGCGGCGTCAGCTCGTCCACGAGGATCCGATCGTTGACCAGGAGAGTTCGTTCCATCGACGCGGACGGGATGTAGAAGGAGCGGACGATGAAGGTCTTGACGACGAAGGAGACGAGCGCCGCGATGACGACGATCACGAGGACGTCGCGCAGGAACACGAGGAACCCACGACGCCGCTTCGTCGGTCGAGCGGACGCGGCGGCGGAGTCAGTCGTCATGGGGTTTCCTTCACAGTCTCGCACCGCACGGAGACGGCAGTATCAAGGGTCGCACACCCCGGGGAGAACACAGCACCCCGGGACATCGTGTCCCGGGGTGCTGTGGAGAGCCTGCGCGTCAGTTGTCGCGCTTCTCCTTGATCTTGGCCTTCTTGCCCCGCAGCTGACGGAGGTAGTAGAGCTTCGCGCGACGCACGTCACCGCGGGTGACGACCTCGATGTGGTCGATCACCGGGGAGTGCACCGGGAACGTACGCTCGACGCCCACCTGGAAGCTGATCTTGCGAACGGTGAAGGTCTCGCGCACGCCGTCGCCCTGGCGGCCGATGACGACGCCCTTGAAGACCTGGATACGCGAGCGGGTGCCCTCGGTGATGTTCACGTGCACGTTGACCGTGTCACCGGGGTGGAAGACGGGAACGTCTGAACGCAGGGATGCTGCGTCGACGGCGTCGAGGATCTGCATGATCGTCTCTCTCTGCACTCGCCTCAGGTCGGTTGCATGCTGTAAGTAGGAATAAGAACAAGTGTGTGCTGAACGGCGCCGAAGCGTCCGTGGGCTCCCCTGAGGCAGAACCGGTCACGGCACAAACACTCATTCTGCCATGGATGCCGCACACGGCCAAAACGTCGCCTGCGCTGCCGTCACTCCGGCGAGTCCTTCTCCCGGATGACGAAGACCTCTCGCACGCGGGTCTCCGCCGCGGGCTCGTCGACGCCGGGAACGGTGGACCACGAGATGGTCTCGCGGATCCGTGCTCCGCTTCCCTTCGCCTCGTTCCACAGCTGCCAGAGCTGCAGCCAGACCAGACCGATGCCGACGACGACGGCGGCGGCGAGAAGCCAGCCGAACGCGCCGTCGATGAAGCATCCGACAGCGATGGTCAGCCCGTGCCAGAGCGTGAAACCGCCGACATCCCACCACGAGACTGCCCTCTCGACCCGCACCGACGGGCGAGACCGAGTCAGGAGTGTGAGAAGAAGCTGGCCGACGAACACGGAGGGGACCGCGATGAAGAGGACCCAGAGGATGGCCCAACCGCCTTGGAAGACGCCCCACCCCACGAGCAACCAGAGCGGCAGGAGGAACGCTGCCGGAATGAGCCACCGGAAGAACGCCTGACGCAACCACATGTCACAAATCGTACGACGGCGTGCGGCCGATGATCCAGGTGTTCGCTCTGAGCACGCGGCCTCGAGGCGGACGTCCGTCACCCGGAGATCGGGGAGAATGGAGAGGACGAGAGGACACCCGATGATCGAACTGCGCACCCCTGCCGAGATCGACGAGATGCGCGCCGCCGGTCGCTTCGTGGCCGAGACCCTGGCAACCCTGCGCGACGAGACGAAGGTCGGCACGAACCTGCTGTCGATCGATCGCCGAGCGCACGACATGATCCGCAAGGCCGGAGCGGAGTCCTGCTACATCGACTACCACCCGTCCTTCGGCGCCAGTCCCTTCGGCAAGGTGATCTGCACCTCGATCAACGACGCTGTACTGCACGGCCTCCCCCACGACTACACGCTGCGAGACGGCGACCTGGTGTCGCTCGATTTCGCCGTCTCCGTCGACGGATGGGTGGCCGACTCCGCGGTGTCCTTCGTCGTCGGCACTCCCCGCGACGAGGACCTCCGCATCATCGAGACGACAGAGCGCGCTCTCGCTGCGGCCATCGACGCTGCCGTGGTCGGCAACCGGATCGGTGACATCTCAGCCGCCATCGCCGCGATCTCACACGGCGAGGGGTATTCGATCAACACCGACTTCGGCGGTCACGGTGTCGGACGCATCATGCACGGCGACCCCCACGTCCCCAACGACGGTCGCGCCGGACGTGGATTCCCGTTGCGCGAGGGCCTCGTGTTCGCGCTGGAACCGTGGCTGCTCGAGACCACGGACGAACTCGTGACCGATCCCGACGGATGGACCCTGCGGAGTGTGGACGGTTCCAGGGGCGCGCATTCGGAGCACACCGTGGCCGTGACGGCCGATGGCCCGATCGTCCTCACCGACAGGTCATTCCTCGGCGTTCGCTGACCCGCGGGGCTCAGCCGGCGGCAGCGCGCGTTCCCACGCGGCGACCGGACCCTCGAGGACGTGGAAAGCAGGATGCGGTTCGGGCACCGAGACCGCGGACCAGAGTCCGAGCACGTCGGGATTGCGCTCCGCGAGCTTCGCGCTGAGATGCGACCATTCCAGCGCGAGCTGGCCGGTGGTCACGGACAGGATCGACTCACCTCTCGCATCCGGTCGATCGATTCGCGATCGGTCGAAGGTATAGCTGCGCACGTCCGCCTCGACGGCGACGCCCCGAAGGTACGCGCCGATGGCATCGAGCGGATCGGGATAGGCACGGAACCGCTCCAGTTGGGGGTGACCGGTGTAGCCACGGGTTCGCCCGGCGAGCACCGCTTGAGCGAGCAGCGCCTCCCGCCAGCAGGCCACCAGACCCTGGCGATCGAGGTACTGCGGGTGCAGTGACCAGATCCTCATGCGCGCCGATAGACGAACACGTCGGTGATGATCGGCAACTCGAGCTGTTCGCGCCCGCGTGTGTCCGGGTCCCCGTCGAGCACCGCTTCGATGGCGGTCGACATCACCGAACGGGCATGGTCGTCGGCCACGAGGAAGGTGCTCACCGTCGACCAGCGACGGAGGTATGCCTCGCGGCTGATCTGCTCCGTCCAGTGGATCGATTCGCTCGTCACGAACGTGAATCCGGGGAGCTCCGCCGCGGCGGTGCTGGTCGTTCCGTCCGTGTCAGCGACCGCGGGGTGCGCGATACGGTGCGCTGCTCGATCCCACGAACTCGACGGATCCGAGTGGTTCCAGACCAGCCCGAGAGTTCCGCCCGGCGTGAGGATGCGCGAGATCTCCGCACAGGCCGACTCCCGATCGAACCAATGGAACGCCTGCGCGACGGCGACGACATCCGCCGTGCCGTCCGGCAACGGAATCCGCTCGGCACTGCCGATGAGGCCTTCCACATCCGGCAGCTTGGCTCGCAGAACCGACAGCATCTGCTCGGAGGGCTCGACAGCGATCACGCGTTCCGCTCGGGCCGACAGCAGTTCCGTGAATTTCCCGGTGCCCGCGCCGAGGTCCAGCGCAGTCCCGATGCGCTGTGGTGCGATGAGCTCGACCGCCTCCACGGGGAATCCGGGACGGTAGCGGTCGTAATCCGCCCCGATCGTCTCGAACGACTTCGCCAGCACCTCATCGACCATGGTGCGACGCTATCAGCCGCCGATTCCGCCAGTACGGAGGCGACGCGGCTATGCCATCCTGAGTCCATGATTCCGGAGGATCGGCATGTGCCAGAACACCTGTTCCTGGTGCGGCACGGGCAGACCTGCTGGAACCTCGATCATCGGCTGCACGGACAACTCGACTCGCCTCTGACCGAGGACGGCATCCTTCAGGCGCAGAGCGTCGCCGCGCGCCTCGTCGACCGAGGCATCACCACCGTGTGCTCCAGCCCGCTCGGCCGCGCGCTCCGGACCGCGGTCATCGTCGCCGATCGGATCGGCGCAGATCTCGTGGAGGTACCGGAGCTCGCCGAGCTCCATCACGGTGAGATGGCCGGCCTGACCTGGTCCGAGATCGATGAACGATTCCCCACCGCCCGCGAGGACCGGGCTGAGAACCGATATGGTTGGGCATTTCCCGGAGGTGAGAGCTACGCCCAGGCGAAGGGACGTGCCCGCCGGGCACTGTCGGTGTGCGGGTGGGCTTCGTCCGGGATCCCGCTGCTGGTGAGTCACGAGATGATCGGTCGGCTGTTGCGTGCGGAGCTCCGGGGCCTGGCCCCCGCATCCGCGCTCTCGCTGCGGCACCCTCAGGGCGTGGTGTTCGAGATCGACTCGGGGATCGAACGGATCGTCTAGCGGTCGTCGTCCGGCAGCAGATCCGGGCGCCGACGTCGCGTCCGTTCGATCTGCTGATCCCGCCGCCAGGAAGCGATCACGCCGTGATTGCCGCTCAGCAGCACGTCCGGCACCGGTCGCTCTCGCCACACCGACGGCTTCGTGTAAGACGGGTACTCGAGGAGTCCGTCCTCGTGAGACTCCTCGACGAGGCTCGCCGGATTTCCCACGACACCGGGGATCAGGCGACCGATGGCCTCGATCATCGCCATCGTCGCCACTTCCCCGCCGTTGAGGACGTAATCGCCGAGACTGATGAGCCGCACCTCGCCGAGCGATGAGGCGTATTCGAACACCCGCTCGTCGATCCCCTCGTATCGACCGCATCCGAAGATGAGGTGGTCGCGAGTGCTGAGATCGCGTGCGGTGGCCTGCGTGAAGACCTCGCCTGCGGGCGAGGGGAAGATGATCGTGGGCCGACTGCCCTCTTCGGACGGAGCAGATGATGCCAGCTCGTCGAGCGCGAGCCCCCAGGGCTCCGGCTTCATCACCATCCCCGCCCCGCCCCCGTAGGGGGTGTCGTCCACGGTGCGGTGACGATCAGACGTCCACTCGCGGAGGTCTCGGACACGCAGGTCGAGGATGCCGGTACTCTGCGCCTTCCCGAGCAGGGAGAGCGTCAGACCGTCGAAGTACGACGGGAAGATCGAGAGGACGTCGATGCGCACTGGCGGGCCGAACGAGGGATCAGTCAGTGGCGTCGGAGTCGGAGGACTCCCCCGCCTCCGTCGCATCGGACGCGTCAGGGAGCTCTTCGAAGAGGCCCGCAGGCGGCGTGACGATGACGCGCCCGGCGCTGATGTCGACCGTGGGAACGATCGCCTGGACGAACGGCACCATGATGTCCTGCTCGCCGGACCTGACGATGAGCAGATCCTGCGCAGGGAAATGCTCGACGCGAGCCACCTTGCCCACGACGACGCCGTCACGGACGACGTCGAGACCCACGAGCTGATGGTCGAACCACGCGTTGTCCTCGACCTCGTCGTTGTCCTGATCGATCCAGAGGATGGCTCGGACGAGAGTCTCTGCGCCCTCGCGATCGTCGACATCCTTGAGGAAGACGACGGGGTTGCCGTTCATCACGCGGTATTCGCGAACGACGACGGTCTTGCCGTGCCACGGAGATGCCTCAGGCACCTGCAACGTGAACTCGGCTCCCGGAGTGAATCGGCGTTCCGGGTTGTCGGTGTACAGCTCGAGCTTGAGAGCGCCCTTGAGGCCGTGGGCCTTGACGAGGCGCCCCACCCGCAGCTGGTTCTTGCCCTGGTTGCGGTCCTTGGACACCACGTCAGTCATCCGCGACGTCGACCCGGACACGCCGCCCATCCGCGAGAGCGGCGATGAGCGTGCGCAGTGCTTTTGCGGTGCGGCCGCCGCGCCCGATCACTCGACCACGGTCGTCGGGGTGCACACGCACCTCGAGCAGGTCGCCTCTCGGCGTCGTGGAAGCGTTGATGCGGACATCTTCAGGGTGATCGACGATCCCCTTGACGATGTGTTCGAGCGCGGCGGCGAGCACGACGAATTACTCTGCGTCGGCGGCGGGAGCCTCTGCGGCCTCCGCGTCGGCCTTGGCGGGAGCCTCCTCAGCGGGGGCCTCCACCTTCTTCTCGGCCTTGGGCTTGACGACGGACTTCTTGGACGCGTCGATCTCGAACGGAACCTTGGGCTCCTTGACCTTCAGCGTGGACTTCGCGTCCTTGTCACCCTTGAACTTGCCCCAGTCGCCCGTGATCTTGAGCAGAGCAGCGACCTGCTCGGTCGGCTGAGCGCCGACGGAGAGCCAGTACTGCGCACGGTCGGAGTCGATCTCGATGAACGAGGGCTCCTCGGTGGGGTGGTACTTGCCGATCTCCTCGATCACGCGACCATCGCGCTTGGTCTTCGAGTCGGCGACGACGATGCGGTAGTACGGCGCACGGATCTTGCCCAGGCGCTTGAGACGAATCTTGACAGCCACGATTCTCCTGAATTGTGTGGAAGGTAACGAACCGATCGCCTGGAGAGTGGGGTGCACACCCGGCGGAAGCTCAAATAGGGAGGACGAGTGCTGGATAGAGGGTCGAGCACGTCGTCCGACCTTCTATTCTGCCAGATCCGCGGCCCAGGAGCGAAACGCGGCGACACGACGGTTGCCGTGTCGCCGACAGCGCGTGTCAGACTGTGCTCGTGAAGCTCGATTTCGCGCCATCGGCCCGGTCCACCGTCGGTCTCGAGTGGGAGATCATGCTCGCCGATCCGGTGAGCGGTGATCTCGTCGGCCGCGCCCCCGAGCTGCTGTCGGCACTCGAGGATGAGAGTGCAGAAGAACGGCATACCGTGACGGGCGAGCTCCTCACCAACACGATCGAGGTCACCAGCGGCATCGGCGATTCCGTGGCCCATGCCGTGGACGACATCGCCAACGCGATCACCGCTGTTCGTGCGGCGACGGATCCGGCCGGCATCGAGCTGCTCTCGGCCGGCAGTCACCCGTTCGCGCAGTGGTACCACCAGGAAGTGACCGACAAGACGCGCTACCACACCCTGATCGAGCGCACCCAGTGGTGGGGTCGGAACATGATGATCTGGGGGATCCACGTCCACATCGGCGTGGAGGATCAGCGCAAGGTCATCCCGATCATCAACGCCCTCGCCGCTTATCTCCCGCATCTGCAGGCTCTCTCCGCCTCGAGTCCGTTCTGGGCCGGTGAGCGCACCGGATACGCCTCGAACCGTGCTCTGGTGTTCCAGCAGCTGCCCACTGCGGGGCTCCCGTGGCCGCTGCAGGACTGGTCGGAGTACGAGGCCTACCTCGACGACATGGTGCGCACCGGTGTGATGGCGGACGCCACCGAAGTGCGCTGGGACATCCGGCCCGCACCGCGGTGGGGGACGATCGAGGTGCGGGCATGCGACGGGCTCTCCACGCTGCCGGAGCTCGCGGCAGTGGCCGCGCTCGTGCAGGTCCTGGTCGAGCATCTCTCGCGTCAGATGGACGAGGGACTCCCCCTCGCGCAGATGCCCGCCTGGTACCACCGGGAGAACAAGTGGCGCGCCGCGCGCTACGGCTTGGACGCGCGGGTGATCGTCGACGCCGCCGGAACCCAGCGTCCCGTGCGGGAGCATCTTTCGGAGGTGCTCGAGGAGCTCGCCCCGGTCGCGGTCGAACTCGGCTGCGTGCGTGAGTTCGGCAGCATCGAGACGATCCTCACGGACGGCGCGAGCTACGAGCGTCAGCTGACGATCGCGAACGCGACGGGCGGCGACCTCGGTGCAGTCGTCCAGCATCTGATCCGAGAGTTCCGCTCCGGCCCGGAATCCTCGACCGACGAGCCGTAGGGTCAGTCCTCGACGAGCCTGCGCGCGAGTCCTTCATCGAGCACCACGTCCGTGATGAGGTCGGCGGCGATGGCGGCGCGGAGGCTGGCGAGCTTCGGAACACCGGACACCACGCACACGCGTCGGGGCACCCGCCGCAGCCTGTCGAGACCCGGACCCGTCGCCCGTGCGTTGACACGGATGTCCCTCCAGGACCCGTCCGCGCGGAAGAAGACCGTGGCCACGTCGCCGATCGCATGGTCCTCCCGGAGGCTCCGGTAGTCGTCGCGACCGAGATAGCCGCCGACGTACACGCGACTGGGAACCTCCGCGGCCGGAGAGCCGAGACTGAACACGGCGATGTCCATCTTCGACTGCAGGTCGAGCACCCGCAGAGTGCTCCGCTCTCGCCACATCGCCTCGCGCGTCGAGGGATCGTCGAAGAAAGCGGGCACGGGGAACTGCTGCACCTGCGCACCGAACGCGCTGCCGAAGCGCTGGAGGATGTCGCTCGAGTACTCGACCCCGCTGGTCTGCGTGTTCCCGGCACCGTTCAACTGCACGAACGTCGTGTTGTGCGTCTCCTTCTGCGTGAGACCACGACTGACCGCGCTGATCGTGGATCCCCACGCGACACCCACGATCATGTTCGAGTCGACGAACTGCGACAGCAGTCGCCCTGCGGTCAGGGCCACCCGCTCGAGCCTCTCGACCTCGCTGACGATCTCGGGGATGGGCACGACGTGGGCCACGAGGCGATGCCTGTCCCGGATGCGCTGCTCCAGCATGCCGAGTCGCTCGAGAGGGGAATTGATGCGGATGTCCACGAGTCCGCTCTCGCGGGCGAAGCTGAGCAGGCGCGACACCGATGATCGCGAGGTCTTCAGCTCCTGCGCGATCACCTCCATGGTCTTGTCCTGCATGTAGTAGAGCTGTGCCGCGGTGAGCGCGGCGATCAGCTTGGAATCGCGCGATCCCGCGTCAGACTGGCGCATGACGACCTCCTCGAGTCGATCTTTGCACATATGTGCAACGGGCTTGCGCGTGGTGGGCGATCAGGTCGAAGCTGGGAGCACGCACAGAGAAGGGTCGAAGATGATCGAGTCGACACACTCATCACCGGAACGCGCGGCAGTCCGCGCCGTCCGTGAGTCCGGACGCACGAGCGTCCTTGTCATCGGAGCCGGGATCAACGGGATCTCCGCGTTCCGTGATCTGGCGCTGCAGGGCGTCGACGTACTGCTCGTCGAGCGAGGCGACTTCGCCTCCGGCGCGTCGGCGGCGTCGAGCCACATGATCCACGGCGGCATCCGCTATCTCGAGAACGGCGAGTTCCGACTCGTGCGCGAATCGGTCGAAGAGCGCAACGGGCTGCTGAAGATCGCCCCGCACTACGTCAAGCCGCTCGAGACGACGATCCCCATCTACTCGACCTTCTCCGGCATCCTGTCCGCTCCCCTGCGCTTCCTCACGCACAAGAGCGGCAAGCCCCAGGAGCGTGGAGCGTTCCTGATCAAGGTCGGACTGACGATCTACGACACGTTCTCCCGCGACGGCGGCATGGTGCCCCGTCACCGGTTCCTGGGTCGCAAGCGCTCGCTCGCCGAGCTCCCCTCGCTCGACCCGAACATCAAGTACACGGCCACCTACTACGACGCGTCGATGCACGACCCGGAGCGCCTCGCGCTCGACGTCCTGCAGGACGGACGCTCCGCACACCCCGGCGCCGTTGCACTGAACTACGTCGAGGCGATCGCGCGGGACGGCGAGAAGGTCGTCCTCCGCGATCGTGAGAGCGGGACCGAGTTCACCGTCACCGCCGATGTCGTCGTGAACGCATCCGGTCCGTGGACCGATCTCACCAACGACGCGCTGGGCAACGACACGCGTTTCATGGGCGGCACCAAGGGATCCCACATCGTCCTCGACCACCCCGAGCTCCTCGAGGCGACGCGCGGACGCGAGATCTTCTTCGAGCACTCCGACGGTCGCATCGTCCTGATCTACCCGCTCAAGGGTCGCGTTCTCGTGGGAACGACCGACATCGATGCAGACCCCCGCGAGGTCCCGGTGTGCACCGAGGAGGAGATCGACTACTTCTTCGACCTCATCCACCACGTCTTCCCGACGATCGACGTGACCCGCGAGCAGATCGTCTTCAACTTCTCGGGGATCCGTCCGCTCCCCCGGCACGAGGACACCGCACCGGGATTCGTCTCTCGCGACTATCGCATCGAAGTCGACGAGAAGGGTGCCGCCCCTCTCGTGAGCCTCGTCGGAGGCAAGTGGACCACCTTCCGAGCCCTCGGCGAATCGCTCTCCGACGTGGTGCTCGGTCTGATCGGTCGCACCCGCACCGTGTCCACCGCCGGACGCGCCATCGGCGGAGGCCGTGACTTCCCGCGCACCGAGAAGGCACGTCGCATCTGGATCCAGGAGAACCTGCCCGGAGCCGGCGATCGCGCCGAGCGTCTTCTCGCCCGATACGGAACCCGCGCCGCGCAGGTCTGGGAGTTCATCGAGCAGGGAGACGACGCGCCTCTGGTCGGCGGCGACCTCTCGACGCGTGAGCTGGCATGGATGGTCGAGAACGAGATGGTCGCGCGACTGCAGGACGTCGTTCTGCGCCGCACCAGCATCGCTTTCACCGGCAACGCCGACGCGGATGTGCTCGAAGAGCTTGCAGACGCGCTGTCTCCTCTGCTCGACTGGGATCGCGCACGGCACGATGCCGAACTCGAGCAGACGCGGGCGCTGCTGAACGAACGCCATGGACTCCAGATCTCGTCACGCGCACGCGGCTGACGAGACATCCGAACACCGCCCTCCACGCGGTGTAATTCCCAACAAGTGCCAGGGCTAAGGGGCCCTGGCACTCAAGAAAGGTCAATGAAGACATGACTGAAGTGAATCTCGGTCTCTACTTCCTCTCGGAGTTCGTCGGCACAGCGCTGCTGATCCTCCTCGGATGTGGTGTGGTCGCCAATGTCGCACTAGCCAAGAACAAGGGCTTCGGCGGCGGTTTCCTGATGGTCAACTGGGGATGGGGTCTCGCGGTCTTCGTGGGTGTCCTCGCCTCCGCCTACTCCGGCGCCATCCTGAACCCTGCTGTCGGCATCGGCCTTCTCGTCGCAGGCAAGATCGACTTCTCTCAGTTCGCGGTCGCGACCGGTGCTGAGCTGCTCGGCGCGATCGTCGGTGCGATCCTCACCTGGCTGGCCTACAAGCAGCACTTCGACGAGGAGCCCGACCCCGCCAACAAGCTCGGCGTCTTCTCGACCGGTCCCGCGATCCGCTCGTACGGCTGGAACCTCGTCACCGAGGTCATCGGCACGTTCGTCCTCGTGTTCGCGGTCTTCGCGTTCGCTGACTACGGCGACATCGAGATCGGCGTCCCCGGAGGCCTCGGCCCGCTCAGCGCCCTTCCCGTCGCACTCGTCGTGGTCGCCATCGGTGCATCGCTCGGTGGACCGACCGGATACGCGATCAACCCGGCACGCGACCTCGGCCCCCGCATCGCCCACGCCATCCTCCCGATCAAGGGCAAGGGTTCCAGCGACTGGTCCTACTCGTGGGTCCCGGTCGTCGGTCCGCTCATCGGTGGTGTCCTCGCCGCCGTCGCTGCGCCGGTACTGCTCAACCTCGCCTGAACCCGAACCTGACTTCAAAGGAGAACACAATGGCCGACTACATCATCGCCATCGATCAGGGCACCACCTCCAGCCGCGCGATCATCTTCGACAAGAAGGGCAGCATCGTCGCGACCGGTCAGAAGGAGCACGAGCAGATCCTGCCCAAGGCAGGCTGGGTCGAGCACGACCCCGCTGAGATCTGGCGCAACGTGCAGGAGGTCATCGGACTCGCACTGAGTCGCGCCGACCTGACGCGCCACGACATCGCCGCGGTCGGAATCACGAACCAGCGCGAGACCGCTGTGGTCTGGGACAAGACCACCGGCAAGGCCGTCTACAACGCCATCGTCTGGCAGGACACCCGTACGCAGGAGATCGTCGACCGCCTCGCGGCCGACGGCGGGGTCGAGCGGTTCAAGCCCATCGTGGGCCTCCCCCTCGCCACCTACTTCTCCGGCACCAAGATCGCCTGGATCCTCGAGAACGTCGAGGGCGCTCGCGAGAAGGCGGATGCCGGCGACCTCGTCTTCGGCACGACGGACAGCTGGGTGCTCTGGAACCTCACCGGCGGTGTCGACGGCGGCGTCCACGTGACGGACGTCACCAACGCCTCGCGCACGATGTTCATGGATCTCGAGACGCTCGAGTGGCGCGACGACATCCTCGAGGCGTTCGGCGTTCCCCGCTCGATGATGCCCGAGATCCGCTCCTCCTCCGAGGTCTACGGCGCAGCCGAGGACTCGTCACTGCTGCGCGAGACGCCGATCGCCGGCATCCTCGGCGACCAGCAGGCCGCGACCTTCGGCCAGGCCGCATTCAACACGGGCGAGAGCAAGAACACCTACGGCACCGGGTGCTTCCTGATCTTCAACACGGGTGAGGAGATCGTCCACTCGAAGAACGGCCTGCTCACCACTGTCGGCTACAAGCTCGGCGACGGACCGACGCACTACGCGCTCGAGGGCTCGATCGCCGTCACCGGATCCCTGATCCAGTGGCTGCGCGACCAGCTCGGCATCATCGGCTCCGCTCCCGAGGTCGAAGAACTCGCGAAGCAGGTCGACGACAACGGCGGCGTGTACATCGTCCCGGCGTTCTCCGGTCTGTTCGCGCCCTACTGGCGTCCGGACGCCCGCGGCGCCATCGTGGGCCTCACCCGCTACGCGAACAAGAATCACATCGCTCGCGCAGCGCTCGAGGCGGTCGCATTCCAGACCCGCGACGTGCTCGACGCCGTCAACGCGGATGCCGGAGTCGACCTCACGGAACTCAAGGTCGACGGCGGGATGGTCGCGAACGACGCGCTCATGCAGTTCCAGGCCGATGTGCTCGGTGTGCCGGTCGTTCGCCCCGTCGTGGCGGAGACGACAGCGCTCGGCGCCGCTTACGCGGCCGGTCTCGCCGTCGGATTCTGGAACGGACTCGACGACCTCTCCGCCAACTGGCAGGAGGACCGCCGTTGGGAGCCCTCCATGGAAGACGGAGAGCGCGATCGCCAGCTGCGTCTGTGGCGCAAGGCCGTCAGCAAGTCGATGGACTGGGTCGACGAAGACGTGAAGTGACCTCAGATACCTGAGTGGGCGGGCCCGGAGGATTCCTCCGGGCCCGCTTCATGATTCCGGCGCGACGTCATCGACTCGACGACGCGGAGGAAGGCGGACGTGACGTTGCGCGGGGCGCGATCGTCCCAGGCGACGTACTGAACCCGTACGGGACCATCGACGAGATCGACCGCCGCGACGTCGAAGGACGACGTAGCGATCACCCCCGGTGCCAGCAGTGAGATCGCGAGCCCCTGGGAGACGAGACCCAATATCAGCTCAGACGAGTCCGCTTGGAAGGGCACGTCACGTGTGATGCCGGCTGCCGCGAAGGCAGCGTCCGCCTGGGCGCGGCCAGATGTGCCCGCGGGAAAGTCCGCGAAGACCTCATCCGCGAGGTCGGCGAGGCTGACGCCGACATGCCCGGAGATGCGGTGAGCAGGGGATGCCGCGACGACAAGGCGTTCGCGGGCGAGTGCACGAAATGCCACGCTCCGAGGCTCGACGCCCTCTCGCAGTCCCAGCAGAGCGACATCGAGGTCGCCGCGCCGAACGGCCTCCACCAGCGTGTCGCTGTTGCCGACCGTGAGCTCGACCGCGGCATCCGGATGAGCGGCGCGGAACCGTGCGATCGCTTGCGGGACAGGGACGGCGCTGCCCGTGGGGATGACACCGAGATGAAGGGTGCCCACGACGCGGCCGGCCGTGGCAGCCGCAGCGTCACGCGCATCGTGCGCTGCTCTGACCGCCCGAATCGCATGGACGAGGAATGCCTCACCCGCCTCGGTGGTGCGTACGCTGCGGCTCGATCGGACGAACAGCCGCTGCCCGAGTTCCCGCTCGAGAGCAGCTATCTGGTGGCTCAGCGCCGACTGCGTCACGAAGCAGCGCTCGGCGGCGCGCGTGAAACTGGCGGACGACGCGACTTCGACGACGTATCTCAACTGCTGCAGATCCATGCATTCATGATCGCAGTTCATGTGTCAAGTGAGAACCATGCGTTGGACTCATGGCTGATGGGCATTCAGGCTGAAGGAATGAACCGCCTCGCCCTGCTGCTGCTCACCGCGCTGGCCCCTCTTTCGTGGGGCACCACCTACCTCGTGACGACGGAGTTGCTCCCGACCGGTCATCCCCTCTTCGCAGGACTCCTCCGCGCGCTTCCTGCGGGACTCGTCGCCATGGCGATCGGTCGCGCTCTGCCGCGCGGAGCCTGGTGGCTGAGATCTCTCGCACTCGGAACCCTCAACATCGGCGCATTCTTCCCGCTCCTGTTCATCGCCGCGGAAAGGCTGCCCGGCGGAGTCGCCGCCGCCGTCGCGGGTGTCCAACCGCTGACCATCCTCGGACTGAGTGCTCTGCTGCTCGGAGACCGCATCCGCCCTGTCACGGCAATCGCTGCCGCCGTGGGTGCCGGAGGCGTCGCTCTCGTCGTGCTCGGACCAGCAGCCCAGCTCGATGCCCTCGGCATCCTGGCGGCACTCGGCGGGGTGACTGCGACCTCGGTGGGCATGATCCTCACCAAGCGCTGGGGGCGCCCGGCAGGCGTGGGGGCCGTCGCCTACGCGGGGTGGCAGCTGACTGCGGGCGGGCTGATCCTGCTGCCCCTCGCCCTGTTGTTCGAAGGCACTCCCCCGACCGTCGACGGCGGAGCAGCGCTCGGGTACGTCTGGCTCGGATCGGTGGGAGGCCTGCTCGCCTACATACTGTGGTTTCGAGGCATCCAGCAGCTGCCGGTGATCGCACCCGGGCTGCTCGCTCTGCTCTCCCCCGTCGTGGCGACTCTGCTGGGCGCACTCGTCGCCGGCGAGAGGTTCACGACGGCTCAGGTCGTCGGAGTCGTTCTCGTCCTGGTCGCCCTCGTCGGAGGACAGCTGACCGCGCTCCGGCGACCCCGCCGGTCGTCACGTGTTCCGGAACCGGCGCTGCCCGCGCGCCGACTCTGAAGGGACGCCTCAGCTCTTGCCGAAGAGCTTCTGGATCTCCGCGAGGTCGGCTTCGCTCGGCGCCTTCGCGCCCCCGAGACCGAAACCCGAACCCGTCGGAGTCGACGTCGGAGCGAGGCCGGCGTTCTCGGCGGCGCGCTTGGCGGGGTTGCCCGAACGCGAACCGCCGGAGGACTTGCCCTTCTTGCTGCGCTTCGACGACGCGCCGGGCTTGCCCATGCCGGGCATCGACCCCATGCCGGGGATGTTCGGGGTGCCGCCGCGCGCGACGGTCTTCATCATCTTCGCGGCCTGATCGAAGCGCTGGACGAGCTGGTTGACATCCGTGACCGTCATTCCCGAACCGCGGGCGATACGCAGGCGACGAGAGCCGTTGAGGACCTTCGGATTGCGGCGCTCACCGGGAGTCATGGAGCGGATGATCGCCTCGGTGCGATCGATCTCGCGCTCGTCGAAGTCCTCGAGCTGCTGCTTCATCTGCCCCATGCCGGGAAGCATTCCCAGCATCTTCTTCATCGATCCCATCTTCTTCATCTGCTGAAGCTGGTCGAGGAAGTCTTCGAGTGTGAACTGCTCGGTCGCGAGCTTCTCGGCCATCTTGACGGCCTCTTCCTCATCGAAGGCCTGCTGGGCCTGCTCGATGAGGGTGAGGATGTCGCCGAGATCCAGGATCCGGCTGGCCATGCGATCGGGGTGGAACGGCTCGAGGTCTTCGAGGCGCTCACCGGTCGATGCGAAGATGATCGGGCGTCCGGTCACGGAGGCGACGGACAGCGCCGCACCACCGCGGGCATCTCCGTCGAGCTTCGACAGCACGACGCCGGTGAAGTCGACACCCTCCTGGAACGCACGAGCGGTGTTCACCGCATCCTGGCCGATCATGGCGTCGATGACGAAGAGAACCTCGTCGGGGTCGGTGGCCTTGCGGATGTCGGATGCCTGCTTCATGAGCTCGGCATCCACACCCAGGCGTCCGGCGGTGTCGATGATGACCACGTCGTGCTGGTGACGTCGCGCATGCTCGACACCGTCGCGCGAGACCTTGACCGGGTCGCCCACGCCGTTGCCCGGCTCGGGTGCGTAGACGGTGGCACCGGCCTGCTCGGCGACCACCTGGAGCTGGTTCACGGCGTTCGGGCGCTGGAGGTCCGCCGCGACGAGCAGAGGAGTGTGCCCCTCCCCCTCGAGCTGCTTCGCGAGCTTGCCCGCGAACGTCGTCTTACCCGAACCCTGGAGTCCTGCGAGCATGATGACCGTCGGCGCGGTCTTGGCGAACTGGAGACGACGCTGCTCGCCTCCGAGGATCTGCACGAGCTCCTCGTTGACGATCTGCACGACCTGCTGGGCCGGGTTCAGTGCCCTGTTGACCTCGTCGCCGAGGGCACGTTCGCGCACCTTCGCGGTGAAGTCCTTGACGACCGTGAGCGCGACGTCGGCGTCGAGCAGCGCGCGCCGGATCTCGCGCACTGTGCCGTCGACGTCGGCCGCAGTGAGCTTTCCCTTCGTGCGAAGGTTGCGGAAGGTCTCGGTGAGCCGATCGGAGAGCGTGCCAAAGGTAGCCATGGTGACACCGAGTTTACGCGAATCCTGACCCGTTCTCCGCGCTCGCTGCCGCGGTCCACGGCAACCGCGCGATCGCGCGCACAGCGTCGGCGAATCGATCGCTGACCGAACCGCGACCTGCGCCGCTCTCGGCCCAGGCTCGCACCGCAGCGAGAACCGCGGCGGCCCACGTCGCTGCCGCGATGTCGGCGGTGAGCGCGGGGACGCCGGAGCGCCGGGCGAGATCGGCGAGGGTCGCAGCCAGACGCGCCTGTCGCCGTGCGGCGTCCTGCTCGAGTTCGTCGTCGAGCCCCATCGCGGACGAGTTGTTGATCGCGAGTGCGAGGCTGTCGGGTGCGAAGTCGTCGACGAGAGCCGAGAGGATGCGTCTCGACGTGCGCGCCGTCACGATCTTCGTGCACCGCGACCAGATCTTCGACCGCACGACCGATGCGGTCGTCGAGACCGGACCAGAGCACGTCGCTCTTCGACGAGAAGTAGTTGAAGAAGCTCGAGCGGCTCACTCCGGCTCGCTGGGTGATGTCGGCGACCGAGGTGGCGTCGTACCCCTGCTCCAGGAACAGCTCGCAGGCAGCCTCGGCGAGAGTCTCCCGCGAAGACGCCTTCGGCCGCCCTGCTCGGCTCGTGCTGCTCATGTCAACACGCTACCGCGCGTCGCTGCGGCGCGCCGCCGTCAGTGCGGAGGAGTATTCTTAGACGCAATCCATCTATTGACGAGAGTGGTCTCCATGCTCGAGATACTGACGGCGGGTCTCGCCCCGACGTACGTCCCCTACACCGTGGGCTGGGATCTGCAGCGCAGCATCCATGCCGACGTCGTGTCCGGCACCCGTCCGGACACGCTCATCCTCCTCGAGCATGAGGCCGTGTACACCGCCGGCAAGCGGACCGAGCCGCAGGAGCGCCCCCACGACGGCACTCCGGTGATCGACGTCGACCGCGGCGGGAAGATCACCTGGCATGGCCCCGGCCAGCTCGTGGGATACCCGATCGTCCGACTGCCCGAGCCGATGGACGTCGTCGCTCACGTCCGCCGCCTCGAGCGCATCCTGATCGACGTGCTCCGTCCGCTCGGCGTCGACGGGTACCAGGTCGAGGGACGCAGCGGCGTATGGGTCCGCCGCCCGCTCTCGGAGGACAAGGTCGCGGCGATCGGGGTGCGTGTGCAGCAGGGCGTCACGATGCACGGCTTCGCGATCAACTGCGACAACACTCTCGCGGGCTTCGGCGGCATCATCCCGTGCGGGATCACCGACGCGGGCGTGACGACGGTGAGCGAGGTGGTCGGTGCTGACGTCTCCCCCGCCGACATCAGCGCCTCCGTGTCCGCCGCCTTCCTCGCCGAATACTCGACCGCCGACCGTGTAGGAGCCTCCAGATGACCGCCGCACCCGAGGGACGCAAGCTCCTCCGCCTCGAGATCCGCAACGCCGAGACGCCCATCGAGCGCAAGCCGGAATGGATCAAGACGAAGGCGAAGATGGGGCCCGAGTACACCGCACTCCACTCGCTGGTGAAAAGCGAGGACCTCCACACCGTGTGCCAGGAGGCGGGGTGTCCGAACATCTTCGAATGCTGGGAGGACCGAGAAGCGACCTTCCTCATCGGCGGGTCGCAGTGCACCCGTCGGTGCGACTTCTGCCAGATCGACACCGGCAAGCCCGACGCCTACGACACGGACGAGCCGCGCCGGGTCGCCGAGAGCGTCGTGCGGATGAACCTCCGCTATGCGACGGTCACCAGCGTCGCCCGCGACGACCTCCCGGACACCGGAGCCTGGCTGAATGCCGAGACCGTCCGGAAGATCCACGAGCTCAACCCGAACACCGGAGTAGAGCTGCTCGCCAACGAGCACAACGCCGATCCGGCCTTCCTCGGCCAGATCTTCGACGCACGCCCCGAGGTCTTCGCCCACAACGTCGAGACCGTGCCGCGCATCTTCAAGCGCATCCGCCCTGCATTCCGGTACGAGCGCTCGCTCGATGTGATCACCCAGGCACGCAACGCGGGACTGATCACCAAGTCCAACCTCATCCTCGGAATGGGCGAGGAACCGGAGGAGGTCGTCCAGGCGCTGAACGACCTGCACGACGCCGGCTGCGACATCATCACCATCACGCAGTATCTGCGGCCGTCTCCTCGTCACCTGCCTGTCGCACGCTGGGTCAAGCCGACGGAGTTCGTGGAGTTCAAGGAGGAGGCCGAGCGGATCGGCTTCCTCGGCGTGCTCGCAGGCCCCCTCGTGCGCTCGTCCTACCGCGCCGGCCGGCTGTGGGCGCAGTCGATGGTGTCGAAAGGACGCGAGATCCCGCCGCACCTGGCGCACATCGCCGAGAGTGCAGACCTCGGCTTCGCCCAAGCCGTCTGAACTGAGGCGGGAACGGTCAGTCCGCGCTCATCACGGATTGCACGCTGCCGTCGGAGCCGAGGTTCACGAGCAGGACGTCGTCGGTGGTGGTGGCGTCGAGCGCGTACTCCAACACGGCGAAGGGCTCGGATCCACCGTGCTCGTCGGCGAGAATCGTCATGCTCATGAGCCGGAGCGATCGGATGATGTCGACGGCGGCGTCACCGCTCACGTCGACGAGGATGTCTTCGAGCTCGTCACCATACGCCTCCTGCTGCTGAAGGATGTACTCGGTGACCTCGCTCGTGCGATCGTCGACCTCCGCGAGCATGCCCCGCCGCGAGACCGCGTCGACGTTCTCGATCCCCGCGATGAGCGAAGCGGCGATGTCGAGCGCGTCGGCAGAGACATCGTCCTGGTCGGGAGCCGTGAGGTCGACGGTGACGCTCTGGTCACCGAGCTCCACCGTCTCGGACCAGAAGATCGAGCCGTCGGGCCCTGAGGACAGGAGTCCGAAGTAGTCGTGTTCGATCGCCATAACGCTATGAAACCAGCCTCGTGCTCGCGGCGGTAGTCCCGTCGTCAGCCGACGAGCGACTTGACGAAGACATGGGGGGTGAATCCGGTCAGATCATCGATGCCCTCGCCCTGCCCGAGGAGCTTGACGGGGATGCCGGTGCGCTCCTGCACGGCGAGGACGAAACCGCCCTTCGCCGATCCGTCGAGCTTGGTCAGGACGAGACCGGTGACGCCGGCATGCTGGAGGAAGGCCTCGGCCTGCATCACTCCGTTCTGCCCGGTCGTGGCGTCGAGCACGAGAAGGACCTCGCTGATCGGCGCCTGCTTCTCGATCACGCGACGGATCTTTCCCAGCTCATCCATCAGCCCGCCCTTGGTGTGCAGACGACCGGCCGTGTCGATGATCGCGATCTCGATGCCCTCACGCTGGGCGAACTCGATCGTCTGGTAGGCGACGGATGCCGGATCCTGGCCCTCCTGCTGGGGACGGACGATCGCCGCTCCCCGCGCTGCGCCCAGGTGGCGAGCTGATCGACGGCCGCCGCACGGAACGTGTCGGCTGCGCCGACCACCACGCTGCGCTGGAACCCGCGGAGGAACTTGGTGAACTTGCCGATCGTCGTGGTCTTGCCGACGCCGTTGACGCCCACGACGAGCACGACCGCCGGTCGCTCGGTGAGCTTCAGGGTGGTGTCGAACTTCGCGAAGTGCTCCTCGAGCGTCTCGCGCAGCATCCGCTGGAGATCCTGCGGATCGGTCGTGCGGTAGCGCTCGACCTTCTCTCGAAGCTCCTCGACGACCCTCTCGCTGATGTCGGGACCGAAGTCAGCCGTGATGAGAGCGGTCTCGAGGTCCTCCCACGTCGTCTCGTCGATAGTGGGCTTGACGAACATCCCGCGCAGCGCGCGAGTGAGGGACCACGACTTCTCCGCCATGACTCCAGCCTACGGGTAGCGCCGTCAGACGGCGGCCGCGCGGTCGCCCACGCGCTGCCCGACGACCGCAGAGACGCCGTCCTGACGCATCGACACACCGTAGAGAGCGTCCGCGATCTCCATGGTTCGCTTCTGGTGCGTGATGACGAGCAGCTGCGAGCTCTCGCGAAGCTGCTCGAACACGGTGAGCAGGCGGCCGAGATTGGCGTCGTCGAGCGCCGCCTCGACCTCGTCGAGGATGTAGAAGGGGCTCGGGCGCGCCTTGAAGATGGCGACGAGCAGCGCGACCGCGGCGAGGGAGCGCTCACCTCCCGAGAGCAGGGAGAGCCGCTCGATCTTCTTGCCGACCGGACGCACCGACACCTCGATGCCCGTGGTGAGCATGTTCTCGGGATCCGTCAGCGAGATGCTTCCGGATCCGCCGGGGAACAGCAGAGGGAAGACCTCTCCGAACGCGATCCTCGTGTCTTCGAACGCGCTCGCGAAGATCGTCTGCATCCGCTCGTCGAGATCGGCGATGATCGTGAGCAGATCCTGACGGGTCTGGGTCAGGTCGGCGAGCTGTTCGGTGAGGAATGCATGGCGCTGCTCGAGTGCCGCGAACTCCTCCAGCGCGAGCGGGTTCACGCGTCCGAGTTGAGCGAGCTTGCGCTCCGCATCAGCCAGTCGGCGCTGCTGAATCCGTCGATCGAACGGGATCGCCGTGTCGAGCTGCTCGTCATCGGCGGTCTCCGCAGCGGGGTCGCGCGGAAGGAGCTGGTCGGGACCATATTCCGCAACGAGAATATCTTCGTCGAGCGCGAGCTCCGACGCCACCCGCTCCAGGAGGCTGTTGAGGTGCAGCTTCTTCTCATGGATCTGCAGCTCGAGACCGTGGACGCTCTCGGTGAGGCCGGCCAACCTCTCCCGGAGCGAGGTCTCCTGCGCGCGCAGAGCCGTCAACTCCTGGTTCTGCGCCGATCGCGCCGACTCCGCCTCGGCCAGCGCGACGCGTGCCTCGGTGACGGACCGATCGATCGAATCGAGGATGCGCGGGAGCTCTAGCGCGACGCCGGATGCCGCCTCGCGCTGCGCACGGCGGATGACGGCCCGGCGCGCTGCCTCGGCAGCCGCGTCCCGCTCCTGCTCGCGCTGCCGCTCGAGACCGACGACCCGGGACTGGGCAGCGCGCACGCGCTCACGCAGCGTCTCGATCTCCAGGCGAGCCCTGACCTCGCCCTCGCGTGCGATCTCGAGCGCTTCGAGCAGTCCGTCACGCGCTGAGGCGTCGAGCACGGGCCGCGGCGCCGCGACAGCGGCGTCCCACTCGGCCTTGGCTGCCTCCGACGCGGCCTCGGCCTCCTGCACCGCGCTCTGCGCCTGCGCGAGCCCGTTCTCGAGTCGCTCGCACTCGGCGACCGCCGACTCGTGGGTGACCGTGATGCGGTTGACCTGCTCGGCGTGCGTCGCCAGCGCGGCATCGTGCTCGCGGAGCGCCCGGAGCGCGTCCTTCGCCAGACGACGGGATGTCTCGACGGACTCGTTCGCGTCCTCACGCGCCTCCCGCAGCGAATCGACGATGACCTGCACTTCGGCCAGGCGGTCGTTCGCCGCGTCTCGTTCGGCGGCGAGCTCGAGGCGCGAGCGTTCGCCGCCGGAACCCGTGCGCAGAGTCTGAGCGGTGACGACGTCGCCGGCGGTGGTCACGATCGTGGTGGTGGTGTCGCCGGCGAGATCGAGTGACAGTCGCGCGGCACGCGCTGCGTCGAGGCTGTCTGCGATGACGACGTGCGACAGGATGCCGAGGACGCCGTCCGGCGCCGTGACCGTGTCGACCGCGCGGGTCACCCCATCGATGGCGGGCAGCTCGATCGACGGACGCGCGGAGTCGGCGATCACGAAATCGACCACTCCCCGTCGCTGCTCCGACGCGTCGCCGGCGAGGTCGAACGCATCGTCCGCGACGTCGACGAGGACGCCTTCGGCGAGGGGACCCAGCACCGCCGCGACGGCAGCTTCGAATCCGCTCCTGACCTGCACCGAGTCGCCCACGAGTCCGCGTATCCCCGGACCGCCGGTCTTCACGATCTCCGCGGCTCCTCCGGAGATCGCGAGCGCGCTCCCGAGCGCCGCCGACTTCGCGGTGAGCGCGTCGACCTCGCGTTCCGCCGCGTGCAGCCGCTCACGGAGCGTCTCCCGCTCGGCTTCGGCCGCCGTCGCAGCCCGCTGCGCGCTCTCGTACGTTGCGGAATGCTCGGCTGCCGTGCCCTCAGGCGCCTCTGCATCGGCGATCGCCTCGAGGGCTTCCGCTGCGTCACGACGGCGCGCGTTCGCCGCCTCGAGAGCGTTCTCCTGTCGAAGAACCGCGCCCCGCACGGCAGCGAGAGCGGACGCGGCCGCATCGGCTGTGCCACGCAGCGAACTGATGCGCATGTCGTACTCCGACACCAGCGCGCTCTGTTCGGCGATGTCGACGTCGAGAGTGTCGAGTTCGGCGCGCGCGAGCATCACCTCGCGGCTCGCCACGGTCGCCGCTTCCTGGGCGTCACCGAGGCCCGCGGAGATCACGGTGATCTCATCCTTCGCCTCGTCGATCGTGCTCTGCGTGACCGTGACGGCGGTCACTGCCGCGTCATCGTCGTCCGAGCCGAGCAACGCGAGCCGCTGATTGGCCAGAGTGTAAAGCCCGCGCATCCGCTCCTGCACCTGCTCGAGACCGAAGGCGACGCTTCGCGCCTGATCCACCGCGGCCGAGTTCTGATCCTGCTCGAGCCGTGCGATGTTCGCCCGCACCGCCTCCGCCTGATCGGACAGCACCAGTCGTTCGGTATGTCTCTCGTTCTCCGTGCGCGTGTGATCGGCCAGGGCGGTGCGCAGCGCCACGACGTCGTCGGCGAAGATCCGGGCCTTGGCATCGCGGACGACCGCGGCGATCGTCTGCGCCTCTCGCGCGATCTCGGCCTGGCGTCCCAGCGGCTTCAGTTGACGGCGGATCTCACCCGCGAGGTCGCTCAATCGCGTGAGGTTGGTCTCCATCGCATCGAGCTTGCGAAGGGTCTTCTCCTTGCGCCGCCGATGCTTGAGGATGCCGGCGGCCTCTTCGATGAAGCCACGACGGTCTTCCGGCGATGCCTGGAGCACTGTGTCCAGCCGGCCCTGTCCGACGATGACGTGCATCTCGCGTCCCAGCCCCGAGTCGCTGAGGAGCTCCTGCAGATCGAGCAGGCGGCAGTTCTCTCCGTTGATCGCGTACTCGCTCGATCCGTTGCGGAACAGAGTCCGGCTGATCGTGACCTCGGCGAACTCGATCGGCAGTGCTCCGTCGCTGTTGTCGATCGTCAGCTGCACCTCGGCGCGGCCCAGCGGCCCCCGGGTCGAGGTGCCTGCGAAGATGACGTCTTCCATCTTGCCGCCGCGCAGCGTTTTGGCCCCTTGTTCGCCCATGACCCACGCGAGGGCGTCCACCACGTTGGACTTGCCTGACCCGTTGGGTCCGACGATGCAGGTGACACCCGGCTCGAAGACGAAGCTGGTCGGCTGCGCGAAGGACTTGAACCCCTTGAGGGTCAGGCTCTTCAGATGCATGCGCGTACCGCGTCTCGGGGGTGAATCACGCCCATACGCTACCGGAATGACGGCTCAGAACGGGCATCCCGCGCGGGTTCGCAGTGAACCGGAATTCCGCGCGACACGCCGATCCACGCCGGTCATGCTTGACGGACACGCCCGGGTTTCGCTACCGTAACCTCCGGATCGCCACACGAAAGGAGGTTACCGATGATCACTCAGCTCACTGCTCAGGCCACTGGCCTCGCCGCGCCATTCGCGCCGCGCTCTGCGCACTCGGTAACCGCCGGCGTCCGTCGAAGCGCTCTCTCGTAGAACCGCAGCCCGAGAACTCTGCCCCGAACCATCCACCGGTCTCCGACCTGTGACGGGGCTTCTCGCCCGCTCTACTCCGCGCTCCGCCCTCTGATCCCCTCCGGATCACGGCTCTCCGCCGATCCCGGCGCTCGCCTTCGGGCGCACCGGGCTCTCGACTCTCACCGCGCACCGCCGCCCTTCAACGAAGGCCCTGCGGCCGCGTTCGCCGCACCCATCACCACCATTCATCTCGAAGGAATCATCGTGAACACCACGCTGTACCGCAGCATCCCCCACCCTCCGGATACCGAGGACCAGCAGGTCCTCCACATCCCCGCAGCCGATGAGCTGCGGCGCCTCGCGCTGGCAGATCGTCTCTCTCTCCGGATCGGCCTCTGGCTGCTCCAGAGGGCACAGCGCCCTCGCCCGGTACGTCGTATCGCCGCCGCCGAAGCGGATGCGCTGCGTCTCGATCGACGTGATCGCACGCCCGGCGAGACCTACGCCCTGCTCACCTACGACCTGCAGCGTCAGCTGCGCTGACCTGGAGATCGCCATGAGCATTCCGCTCACCCCTGATGCGTCGCTGCATCCGCTCGTGCTGCCGGCACGAGCGGATGCAGCTGACGCCGCCGAATTCCGCGAGCTCGCCCGCGTTCGCAACGCCGTCTACCGAGAGCTCACCGGACGCACCGAGCAGGATCTGACGCCAGAGGCGCTGCTTCCGATCCTGCGCTCTCGCAAAGAGCGCACGACTGCCGTGTGGGCGGTGCGCGTCGGAGGCGAGATCGTCGGGCGCACAGTCATCGACATTCCTCATGAGGAGGGGTCGCGTGTGGCGATCGCCGCGATCGAGATCCACCCCCGTGTCTGGGGTCAGGGGATCGGAACCGCGATCCTGCCGCACGTCGAGGCCTTCGCCCGTCTCCACGGCCGCGAGGTCATTCAGAACTGGTCGGAGCAGCCGGCCAGCGACGGACCCAGGCTGCAGGCGAAGACGGGCTTCGGCAGCGTTCCGGACGATCACGTCGCACGATTCCTCATCCGCCACGGATTCGCCCTCGAGCAGGTCTATCGGGTGAGCCGCCTCGCGGTCACCCAGGAGACGGTTCAGCGTGCCGAGGAGCTGCGCGAGGACGCGCGAGCGCTCTCACAGGACTATCGCGTGCTCCAGTGGATGCTTCCGACGCCACCGGAGCACGTCGACGGCTACGCATGGCTCAAGTCGCGCATGTCGACCGACGCCCCCTCGGCCGATCTCGAGACCGACGAGGAGGCCTGGGACGCAGAGCGTCTGGTCGCCACGGAGAAGAGAGTCGCGGAGATGGGCCAGATCATGCAGGTCACTGTCGCGCAGCACATCCCGACAGGCGAGCTCACCGCATTCACCGAACTCGGAATCGGTCCGGATCCCACCGCCACCACACACCAGCACGACACCCTGGTGCTCACCGAGCACCGCGGCCATCGTCTGGGGCAACTCGTGAAGTGCGAAGCGTTCCTGTCGTGGACAGGCATCGCTCCCGCGTCACGCGACGTGATCACTTACAACGCCGAGGAGAACCGGCCGATGCTCGCCATCAACGAGGCGATGGGATTCACCGCCGTCGCCTATGAAGGCGCGTGGAAGAAGGAGCTGTCATGACGACCAGCACACTGACGATCACACCTCTGACCGTCCCCCGCGCGCTGGACGCCGAGGATGCCGCGGACTTCCGCGCATACGGAGAGCTCAACAGGCAGATCTGCGAGGAGCTGGTCGGCCTGCCCGACATCGCCCCCGATGCCGCGCAGATGCTCGCATCGTGGCAGGATCCCAGCGATACCCTGCAGACCGGTTTCGTCGCCAGGCTCGGAACCGAGATCGTCGGCATGATCACTCTCTCCTACGCTCAGGAGGCGGACGCGAACGCCGCAGAGGCGGACCTCCTCGTGCCGGAGAAGCACTGGGGACGCGGTGTCGAAGACGCTCTCCTGTCGCTCGCCGAGTCGGAGGCGCGCGCACACGGCCGATCCCTGGTGCAGACCTGGACGCTGCACAGGCCCATGGAGTCAGACCGGATGATCACACCGCGAACGGGGTGGGGTCGCATTCCGGCGATTCCGCTGTCGGACGCTCTCGTCGCCCGCGGATACGAGTTCGAACAGGTCGAACGCAACAGCGAGCTCGATCTGCGCTCCGACCCCGCCCCGCTGCGGGCCGCTCTGGAATCGGCGAAGACCGCCGCCGGCGGCGACTACCGGGTGCTCCAGTGGATGGCACCGACACCGCCCGAGTTCCGTGACGGGTACGCGGCGATCCTCGCTCGCCTGTCTACCGACGCCCCGAGCGGCGACATGGACTTCGTGGCCGAGGAGTGGGATGCGGAACGTGTCGTGCGACGTGAGCGACGGCTCACGGGGGCCGGTCAGGCTCTGTCGATCGTCGCGGTGCAGCATGTGCCCAGCGGAGACATGGTCGCCTACAACGAGCTACTCGTCGGGGCGGACCGCTCAGGAGTGACCCACCAGCTCGGCACTCTGGTGTCTCGCGAGCACCGCGGGCACCGTCTCGGCACGATCGTCAAGTGCGCGAATCTCCTCCGTTGGAGAGAGCTCATGCCGCTCACCCCGACAGTCTCGACGTTCAACGCAGAGGAGAACCGTCCCATGTTGAGCATCAACGAGGCGATCGGTTTCGCGCCTGTCTCCTATGCGGGAGCGTGGCAGAAGCGGATCTGATCGAGATCATCCGAGCGGTGTACACGGCCGGCCACGGATCATCCGCCCGGCCGACGCAGCGGTCTCCGTATGGCCGCGAGGCTGGATGCATGAACACGACGGTCCTCGACGCACGCTCTCTGACCAAGTCCTACGGAACGACCCGCGCACTCGCCGGGGTGGATCTCACCATCCACCGCGGCGAGTCGGTCGCCATCATGGGTGCCTCCGGGTCGGGCAAGACCACTCTCCTCCATGTCCTCGCCGGCATCATCAGTCCGGACTCGGGCACCGTGTCGTTCCAGCCCTCGGTCGGTCAGGCGGTGGAACTCGCCGGACTCGGAGAATCCGCTCGTTCCCGGCTGCGGAGAGAGCGGTTCGGGTTCGTCTTCCAGCAGGGTCTGCTCATTCCGGAGCTCACGGCGGTCGAGAACGTGGCGCTCGCATCGATGATCAACGGCGTGAAGAGAGCGCAGGCCACCGCTCACGCGGCGTCCTGGCTCGCCGCGCTCGGGCTGGCCGGGATGGAGGACCGCCGAATCGGCGAGCTGTCCGGCGGGCAGGCGCAGCGCGTCGCGATCGCACGGGCTCAGGCGACGGGTGCGGAACTCGTGTTCGCCGACGAGCCGACCGGCGCCCTCGACTCGCACACGTCGCAGGACATGATGAATGCGCTGCTGTGGTCGACGACGGGTCAGGGGCGCACGCTGCTCGTCGTGACACACGATGCAGACGTGGCGGCGCGCTGCTCGCGGATCGTCTCCGTGCGCGACGGCCAGATCATCTCGTCGGCGGTGACGGCATGAACGCCCGCGTCCTGGCTGTCCTTCTTCGCGCCGGGACGGGACAGAACGCGGTGCTCGCGCTTCCGGTCATCGCTTTCGGCATCGTCACCGCCCTCGTGCTGACCGTCGTGGGCGGGGCTCAGTCGTTCTGGACCTGGACCGATGAGTACGCGCCGGTGTACCAGGCGTTGGCCGCGATCGCGCTCGTGCTCCTCATCGTCCCGCTGATGAATCTCGGCGGGGCGGCCGCCCGTCTCTCAGCCCGCCGCCGTGACGAGCGTCTCTCGACCCTGCGGCTTCTCGGCGTGACACCTCTGGGCGTCGGCGTCGCTACGGCCATCGAATCCATGATCGTCGCGGCCGCCGGTGCCGTCGCCGGAGTCGTCGTCCATCTCGCCCTCACCCCTCTCGTCGGACTCATCCCGTTCCGTGGCACGACTCTCGGCGTCGAGGCGGTCATGCTCTCGCCCCTCGGCGTTCTCGCCGTCGTGGGAGCCGTCCTTCTCGTGGCGGCAGCGAGTGCTGTGCTGGGGCTCCGGCGCGTGATCATCTCGCCCCTCGGCGTGCGCCTGCGGACGACCGTCTCCACCGCGCACTGGTTCCGCGCGATCATCGCAGTCTCCGTTCTTGCGCTCGTGTTCGTCCTTGTCACGGTCTTCCCGCCCGTCGCAGGACTCGCGGCGACCATCGCCGTCCTCGCCCTGTTGTTCGCCGTCTCCCTGGCGGTGCTCAACGTGATCGGACCATGGGTCCTGAAGGTCGCCGCCGGCCGTCAGCTGCGCAAGGCCGAGCACGCAGATCGGCTGCTCGCCGCCCGCCTGGTGCTGGACTCCCCCAAAGCCGCGTGGCGTCAGGTGAGCGGCATCGCGATGGCGAGCTTCATGGCGGTGTTCGCAGGAACCGGCGTCTCCCTGATGAATGTGATGAACAGCGGCGACACGACGTCCGCGGATGCGGCCCTCGCCACGGACATGCGCACCGGCCTCGTCATCACCCTCGTCGCTTCATTCCTGATGGTCGCGGCGTCCGTGGGGGTCAATCAAGCCGCGGCCGTTCTCGATCAGCAGGAACTCCACCGGAGTCTGCACCGGCTGGGCGTGCCGCTCGCGATCGTCGACAGCGCACGCCGCCGGGCGATCATGTCTCCACTCCTCGTGACCGCGATCGGCTCGGCCACCTGTGCCGGCGTGCTGGTCTTCCCGCTTCTGGGGATCGCCCTGGTCGCGGCACCCGAGTCTCTCCTCACGATCGCGCTCGTACTGGCCGTGGGGATCGGAATCGTCTGGATGAGCACTCGAGCGACGCGGCCGCTGCTCGCCCGGTCGTTCGAGATGGTGTGAGTCTCAGCGACGCCGCTGGCAGCGCGGACAGTAATGACTCGAGCGGTTCATGAAAGCCTCCCGGCGGATCAGAGTGCCGCAGCGCGGGCACGGCTGTCCGCCTCGACCGTACGCGTTGAGCGAGTGGGCGAAGTAGCCTGCCTGACCGTTCACATTGACGTACTGGGAGTCGAAGCTCGTGCCGCCCTCTGCAAGGGCCTTCACGAGCACCACTCTGATCTCGGCGAGGAGGCGCCTGCTCGCTTGCGTCGACAGCGCACTCGCGAGAGTCGCCGGGTGGATGCGCGCCGCCCACAGCGCCTCATCCGCATAGATGTTGCCCACGCCGCTGATCGTCTGCTGATCGAGCAGCACTCGCTTGATCGCACTGCCGCGTGTGCGGAGTGCACGCAGGAAGCGATCGTCGTCGAACAGCGGGTCTATCGGATCACGGGCGATGTGTACGACCTGAGTCGGGATCCACGTCGGTCCGTCCGGCACCAGACCGTCGACCGCCAACGACCCGAAAGTCCTCTGGTCGGCGAAGACGATCGCGAGCTCGCCATGACGAGGATGCTCGATGCTGATCCGGATGCGCTCGTGGCGTTCCGCCTCGGCGTCCGGCGCGCGCAGCAGCATCTGTCCGCTCATTCCGAGGTGCGCGATCAACGCGGAATCAGCGGTGTCCAGCGGCAGCCAGAGGAACTTGCCCCGTCGGTCGGCTGCAGTGACTCTTCGTCCCTCCAGGCGCGCGGCGAAGTCGGACGGCCCGGCCGCATGCCGTGTGAGAGCTCGTTCATCGAACACGCTCACGGCCGTGATGAGCGAGCCGATCACCGCGGGAGCGAGACCCGCCCGGACGACCTCGACCTCGGGAAGCTCAGGCACGCTCGTTGAGCAGTCGCCACGCGCTGAGCGCGGCGGCCATCTCTGCCGTCTTCTTGCTGCTGCCCTTGCCGGTCATCGCCAGATCGCCGACGACCACGGTTGCAAGGAATCGACGATCGTGGTCGGGGCCGCTCGCCTCCACCGAGTACTGGGGCGGAGTCGCACCGACTCGCGCAGCCAGCTCCTGCAGGCTCGTCTTCGGATCCATCGCCGCGCCGTAGCGCTCGGGGTCGGCGAGGAGCGGCGCGGTCAGCCGGAGTACGAGCTCGGTCGCCGCCTCAGGACCCGCTGACAGATACGTCGCGCCGATCACGGCTTCCATCGTGTCGGCGAGGATCGAGTCCTTGTCGCGACCGCCCGTCTGTTCCTCACCGCGTCCCAGCAGCAGATGGCTGCCGAGATCGATCGCTCTCGCGACCTCGGCGAGAGCGACCGTCGAGACGACGCTCGCGCGCCGCTTGGCCAACTCCCCCTCATCCAGCTCCGGATGGGTCGTGAAGAGCATCACCGTCACGGCTTGTCCGAGAACGGAGTCGCCGAGGAACTCGAGACGTTCGTTATGGGGGATGCCGCCGTGCTCGTAGGCATAGGAGCGATGGGTGAGCGCCAACTCCAGAAGCTCCGCGTCGATATCGACGCGGAGCTTCTCTGGGAGCGGTCTCGTCCCCCCAGGGACCTCAGTCACAATCGTGAAGTCGCGACTCAGACGTCGGCGACCTTGCGACCCTTGTACTCGAGGAAGAGCTCGGTGCCCTGCGAGTCGGTGACGACCTTGGCCTGGTGAGGACGGCTGTAGACGACCTGACCGTTCTCGATGGTCTTGACGAGTGCGACGGGCGCCGCCTTCCACTGCGCGCGGCGCGAGCGGGTGTTCGAACGGGATACCTTGCGCTTCGGGGGGTTACCAGCCATGACTAGCTCTCTTCTTTCTCGGCGGCTCGGCTCTGTGCCTCACCGTCTTGGTCTGTGATCTGCTGGAGCGCGCTCCACCGAGGATCGATGGGAGCCACCTGCTCCGTCCCGGTGCTCTCGGTCAGCCTCTCGCCCGTCTCCGGGTCGAGCCCGGGGCAATCCGGCTGACACACCGGCTGAAATGGAAGCGCCAATACGGCCGCATCCCTGACTAGAGTTTCAAGATCCACGTGGTCGTCTTGAACCTCGAAGTCAGTTTCTTCCTCACCAGGATACGCGAAAAGCTCCTGGAACTCGACTTCGACGGGCCGGGTGATGTCGATCAGGCATCTTCCGCATACGCCGGAGTACTCAGCGTCGGCGGTTCCGGAGACCAGGATGCCCTCGTGAACCGACTCGAGACGCACGTCCAGGTCGAGCGCAGAACCGGCTTCATACGCGACGATTCCCTCTCCCCAGCCTTCGCCGAGGGTCACCGAGAACTCGTGCTCGCGCATCTCGCCCGGCTTGCGGACGATGTCACGGACGGGCAGGACGAAGGGACCATTCATTCGGGAACGCACCCGGCAATGGTACCGGCTCCTGCAGGATGGAGGCTGGTTCCGCGCTGTGTGGAGACGGCGCCTCCGGAAATCAGATCCCGCGTGATCCGGTGTCGAGGAAGGAGGCGACTGCCGGAGGCACGAACGGCGACACGTCACCGCCGAGGCCGGCCACCTGGCGGACCAGGGAGCTGGAGACCAGGGCATGCGCGGGGTCGGGCAGGAGGAAGACCGTCTCGATGTCGGCGAGGTGACGGTTGACGATCGCCATCGGGGATTCGTACGCGACGTCGATCTGCGAACGGATCCCCTTCACGAGAACTCCCGCACCGACGTCGCGGGCGTAGTCCACGAGCAGCCCCATGCTCCAGGAGCCCACGACGACGTTGTCGCCGATCCCGTCCTCAGCGATCGACTGCTCGAGCAGCGACATCCGCTGAGCGATCGGGAGCAGCGCCTCTTTGCCGGGGTTGTGCACCACGAGCACGTGGAGTTCGTCGTACAGCTTGGCTGCGCGACGGATCACGTCGAGATGACCCAGGGTCGGCGGATCGAACGATCCAGGGACGACGGCGATCCGGCTGCTCATGCCCCCAGCCTAAAGCACGCGATGCCGCGGTCAGTTCTTCGCGAGTGCCGCCCGGTCGTCGTCGCTCACGCGTCGCTCGATCGCCGAGCGGAGTCCGGGATTCGCCCGCAGATCCGGGTCGTCGGAGAGGATGCTCTCCGCGAGCTCCCGGGCTCGGACGATCATGCCCGAGTCCTTGACGACCCGCAGCAGCTTCAGGGAGGACCGAGCTCCAGCCTGTGCGGCACCGAGCACGTCACCTTCACCGCGGAGCTCGAGATCGACCTCCGCGAGAGCGAATCCGTCGAGGGTCGCTGCCACCGCGTCCACGCGTTCGCGCGCCACTGACCCCTCTTCGGCTTCGGTGACCAACAGGCAGAGCCCTGGAACGCCTCCTCGACCGACACGGCCCCTCAGCTGGTGCAGCTGCGACACCCCGAACCGATCGGCGTCGAGAACGATCATGGTCGAGGCGTTCGGGACGTCGACGCCGACCTCGATCACGGTCGTCGCCACCAGCAGGTCGATCTCGCCGCGCGCGAAGGACTGCATGACGGCGTCCTTCTCGTCGGACGGCATGCGACCGTGCAGCACGGCCCGTCGGACGTTCCCGAGCCGGGGGTGCGTCGCCAGGGCCTCATCGAGCTGCACCACGCCCCAGCGAGGACCTGACGCACCCTCGGGCGGGATCGCGGGCTGCTCCCCCGCTTCCGCCGTCTTCTTGGTCGTGTCGATCGCCGCGCATACCGCGAACACCTGTCGGCCCTGAGAGATCTCCTCGGCAGCGCGCTCCCAGACTCGATTGAACCAGCCGGGATGCTCTGCGAGCGGAGCGACGAAGGACTCGATTCCGGCTCGTCCCTTGGGCATCGTGCGGATCACGGAGGTGTCGAGATCGCCGAACACCGTCATCGCGACCGTGCGCGGGATCGGGGTCGCGGTGAGAACCAGCGCGTGCGGGCTGGACCCCTTCGCGCGGAGCGCCTCTCGTTGCTCGACTCCGAACCGGTGCTGCTCGTCGACGACGACGAGGCCGAGATCAGCGAAGGTCGTCTTCTCGCCGAGCAGCGCGTGCGTGCCCACGACGATCAGCGCCTGTCCGGAGGCGACGCGGAGCGCAGCCTTGCGACGCTCGGCGGCCGGCATCTGACCGGTGAGCAGGGTGGGCATCACGAGCGGCGACATCTGCGGCCCGAGCATCTTCGCGATCGATCGCAGGTGCTGCCCTGCGAGCACCTCGGTCGGGGCGATCAGCGCCGCCTGACCGCCGGACTCGGCCACCTGGAGCATCGCGCGCAGCGCGACGAGGGTCTTCCCGGACCCGACCTCGCCCTGCACGAGACGATTCATCGGCCAGGCGGCGACGAGGTCGCTCGCCACCTGCTCGCCGACCGTCTTCTGGTCGGGCGTGAGGTCGTACGGCAGCGAGGCGTCGAAGCGCTCGAGCAGCCCACCGGGCTTCGACGGACGCGCGGTCGCCGACAGCGATCGCACGGCATCCCGCTGCTGCAGGAGGGCGGTCTGGAGAGTGAGCGCCTCGTGCATCCGCAGGGTGCGGACCGCAGGATCGATGTCGTTGCGGGTCTTCGGGCGGTGAATCTGCTCGAGCGCCTCTCGGGCGGTCAGAAGTTCCTCCCGCGCGCGGACATCGGGGGCGAGAGGCTCCGGCACGTCGCCGAGGCCGTCGAGCGCCCGCGTGATGAACTTCGCGATCTGCCACGTCTGCAGCGTCGACGTCGCGGGATAGATGGGAATCAGCACGGCAGCGCGCGCGTCCGCCCGGCGTCTGGCCGCATCCTCGTCGTCGAACAGCTCGTACTCGGGATGCGCGAACTGCGTCATGCCGTTGAACTCGCCGACCTTGCCCGAGAAGACACCTCGACGTCCGACCGCGAGGTCCTCGGAGCGCCACTTGGCCGCGCCCAGGTTCTTCGCGAAGAACGTCAGAGACATCTTGCCGATGCCGTCGCCGATCACGACGTCGACCATCGCACCACGACGGTTGCGCATCGCCCTGGCGCTGGAGGACAGCACCTCGGCGACGATCGTCACCGTCTCGCCCAGAGGGAGTTCACGGATCGGGGTCAGCTCGCCCGGATCCGCGTACCGTCGGGGATAGTGCGACACGAGATCGCCGACCGTCTTCATGCTGAAGGCTCTGTCGAGAGACTTCGCCGGCGTGGCGCCCAGCGCCTCCTCGAGCGACGAATCCAGCGTGAGCGACATGATCCGAGTCTAGGAGTCCGCACGGACACGACGTGCGCCGCAGCTGTCGTATCGTGAACGGGTGACGAGGATCATCGCCGGAACAGCGCGCGGCGCGCGGCTCGACGTGCCCCGCGCGGGAACGAGACCCACCAGCGACCGCGTGCGGGAGTCGCTCTTCGGAGCGCTGGAGTCGGCGGACGCCATCGTCGGCGCGCGGGTACTCGACCTCTATGCCGGCTCGGGTGCGCTGGGACTGGAGACCCTCAGCCGCGGCGCGACGAGCGCGGATCTCGTCGAGCACGGCCGAGAGGCGGCGTCGGTGGTCCGCCGCAACGCCGCCACCGTCGCGAAGGCCGGAGCGCCGAGCGCGAGGGTGCACCAGAGCACCGTCCGATCGTTCCTGCTGCGCTCCTCCGGCCCGTACGACCTCGTGTTCTCGGATCCCCCGTACGACCTCGACGACGAGGCGATGACGGCGGACCTCGTCACGCTCGCGCCGCTTCTCGCTCCCGACGCCCTCGTGATCATCGAGCGCGCCCGGCGATCGACCCCTCCCGACCTCGCTGCGGCCGGACTGGAGCTGATCCGCGAGAAGGCCTACGGCGACACCGCGCTCTGGTGGGCCGAGCCCACTCCCGCGACGGAGTCGTCTCAGCCCGAGGCCGAGTCCCAGTCGCGATAGGGATCCCAGCCGCTGACGTCCGCGGGTGCGCCGTCGACCAGCAGCTCGTGCTCGCCCCGGGGCATGACAGTGCCGATGACGCGGAAGCCCGCCGGCACGATCCCCGGCGGGAAGCAGGCGAGCAGGGCGTGATCCTCGCCACCGGCGAGAGCTCGCTGGGGGCTGTCGCCGAGGGCTGCGCTGTCGAGTGCGATGGTGACCTCGGAGGCCGCTGCCATCCGTCGCGCGTCGAGCGCGAGCCCGTCTGAGATGTCCATCATCGCGGTCGCGCCCGCGGTGGCAGCGAATGGGCCGAGACCGATCGGCGGCGATGGACGGAGCTGTGCAGCCAGAGCAGCGCTCTCACCCGGGGCGAGCAGGGACGCATCGACGGGGACCGGCGCCTCCCCCTCACGGAACCTTCCGAAGAGCACCGAGAGTCCGTGAGCGGCGTGCCCCAGTTCGCCTGCGACCGCGACCACGTCACCGACCCGTGCGCCCGACCGGGTCACAGGCGGCCGGCCCTCGAGATCGCCGAGCGCGGTGACGGCCACGGTCAGGACGTCCGAGACCGTGAGATCGCCGCCGACCACCGCGCATCCCGGTGCGAGTGCGGCGCAGGCTTCTCGGAAGCCGTCTGCGAGGCGCTCGATGAACGACAGTCGAAGATCGCGGGGAACGGCCAGCGCCACCAGGAGCGCCGTCGGCCGCGCGCCCATGGCCGCCACGTCGGCGAGGTTGACGGCGGCGGCCTTCCAACCGAGGTCGTACCCCGACGACCACGCGAGCCGGAAGTCCGGGCCGTGCACGAGAGTGTCCGTCGTGGCGACCACCGAACCCGAGGGAGCGGCGATCACCGCTGCATCGTCGCCGGGTCCGACGAGCGTGTGAGAGGCCCGCGCCGTCCTCGCCAGGATCGCTCTGAGGATCTCCCCCTCCGACAGTTCGCCGAGGGTCGGATCATCGTCGCGAGGTCGGGAGGACATGCAGTCAAAGGTAGCCTGGATGCATGCCCCGCTCTCGCCGTCTCGCCGTCGTCGCGGGCTCGCTGGTCCTCCTCGCCGCACTGTCCGGCTGCTCGACGACGATCCACCTCGAACCCGCTGAGGACGCCAACGATCCGGCCTGCGCCGAGGTGTCCGTGCTCCTCCCCGACGCCGTCGGCGATCTCGATCGGGTGTGGACCGATGCTCAGGCGACCGGAGCCTGGGGCGACCCGACCGTCGTGCTGCGCTGCGGCGTCGAACCGCCGGCGCCATCGACAGAGGTGTGCACGACCATCGGCAGCGTCGACTGGCTCGTTCTCGATCAGGAGGAAGACCGGCAGCGTCTCGTGACGTACGGTCGCGAGCCCGCCATCGAGGTGATCATCCGCCGTGGCGAGGAGATCGACTTCCGTACGGTCGTCGAGAGCCTCTCCACGAGCATCCAGTCGGGCCTCGCGCCCGCCACGGCACGCTGCACCGACCGGGTGCCCACCGAGGAGAACCCGGACGACGGATCGACCGAAGGCTGACCCGTCGAGGGTCAGCGGCGCAGGCCCGCCTCGATCAACTCGGAGATCAGGTCGCCGTAGCTGAGTCCGGAGGCCACCCAGCACTTCGGGAACATCGAGATCGGAGTGAATCCCGGCATCGTGTTCAGCTCGTTGACCACCAGCTCTCCCGTAGGAGTGAGGAACATGTCGACGCGCGCAAGACCTCGCCCGTCCACCGCCTCGAACGCACGGACTGCCGCATCCTGAATGGCCGCGACCTCGGAATCCTCGAGCTCCGCCGGGCACACGACGTCGACGCCGTCGCCGCCGAGGTACTTTCCCTCGAAGTCGTAGAACCCTCGAGTCGTCAGCACGATCTCGCCAGGAAGCGACGCTCGGACGCCGTCGGCCCCTTCGAGCACGGCGACCTCGATCTCGCGGCCGACCACGCCCGCCTCGATCAGGACCTTGTCGTCTTCTGCGAACGCGATCGCCAGCGCCGCATCGAGCTCGTCGGCGCTCTCGACCTTCGAGACGCCCACGCTGGATCCCGCGCGAGCCGGCTTCACGAAGAGCGGCAGGCCGAGCGCCGCCGCCGAATCGCGGATCGCGACGGCATCCTGTTCCCACTGGCGCGCGCGCACCGTCAGTCCGGCCGCCACCGCGATACCGGCGGCCCGCAGCGCGATCTTCATGAAGTGCTTGTCCATGCACAGTGCGGAGTCGAGCACCCCGCCGCCGGCGTAGGGGACCTCGAGGGTGTCGAAGTACCCCTGGATGGTGCCGTCCTCGCCGTGCGGGCCGTGGAGGATCGGCAGCACGATATCGATCTCGCCGAGGGATTCGGCGGTGCCGTCGGTGCGCACGACGCGCAGGCTGCGGTCTCCGCCGGGTTCCGGCCACAGCACCCGTGTGCCGTTGTCGGCGACCTCGGGCAGGTGAGCGGCATCCAGCGGGAACTTCGCCGGGTCGTCGTCCTCGAGGACGAAGGCGCCGTCGCGGGTGATCCCGACCGGGATCACGGCGTACCGATCGCGATCAATCGCGCCCAGCACTCCGCCCGCCGTTGCGGAACTGATCGAATGCTCGCTGGAGCGCCCTCCGAAGAGCACCACCACCGTCTGCTTGTCCATGGTTGGTCCTCTCACCCTGCGGGGTGTCGTCGTCCGTCGTCAGGTGGGGTGCGATGTCACGGGGGTTCATCTTGCCGTCGAGCACCATCTTCACCTGCTCGACGATGGGCATGTGCACGTCGGACTCGCGGGCGAGTTGCAGCACGGGCGCCACGGACGCGAGGCCCTCAGCGGTCTGCTGCATCTGCTTCACGACGTCCTGGAAGCTGTATCCCTGGCCGAGCAGGCGCCCGGCCGTGTTGTTGCGGCTCAGCGGGGACTGACATGTTGCGATGAGGTCGCCCAGGCCCGCGAGTCCCTGCAGGGTCTCGGGGTGAGCGCCGTTGGCGACGGCGAAATCGGTCATCTCCACGAGCCCGCGGGTGATGATCGACGCCTTGGTGTTCTCGCCGTACCCGACGCCGTCGACGATGCCGATGGCCACCGCGATGAGGTTCTTCAGCACTCCCCCGAACTCCGTGCCGATCACGTCGGTGTTCACGAACGTCCGGAAGTAGCTGTTACGTGCCGCGCGCGCGACCTCCTCGGCGGTCTCCCGACTGCGTGAGGAGATCACGGCGGCCGTGGGCTGCTCGCGAGCGATCTCGAGCGCGAGGTTCGGCCCGGAGGCGACCGCGATGCGGTCGGGATCGCAGCGCAGCTCCTGCTCGATGACCTGGCTCATCCGGAGCCCCGTCGTGCGCTCGACGCCCTTCATCAGGCTGACGATCTTGGCGTCGTTGTCGGCGAGCAGCGGCCGAAGCGCCTTGAGATTCTCCCGCAGCGACTGACTCGGCACCGAGAGGTACACCTGGTCGACATCGCGGAGCGCGATCGCCAGCTCGTGCGTCGCGGACATCGTGCGCGGCAGGTTGATGCCGGGCAGATAGCGGGAGTTGCGCTTGGCCTCGTCGATCTCGTGGGCGAGTTCGGCTCGGCGCGCCCACATCGTGACCTGCGCCCCGCCGTCGGCGAGGATCTTTCCGAACGTGGTGCCCCAGCTTCCGGCACCGATCACCGCGATGCGTGGTCCTGCGGGAGCGTTGCGCTTAGGAGTCAAGGCGACCCGTCTCCTTCTGTCCATGGGCGGACGGGTTCCAGCGCTCGGCCGGAGCCTTCTCGTCACGCAGGTCCTCGAGCAGCGCCGTGATGGCCTGCATCAGTCGTTCGGTGGCTTCGTTCAGCGCAGATGCCTCGCCTGCACGACCACGGAGGTCCGACAGATCGACGGGATCGCCGATGACGACGTCCACGGGCTTGCGCAGCGGCCAGAGGCTGAGCCCCTTCTGGTAGCGCCCCATGATCCGCTGGGTGCCCCAGTGGGCCATCGGGATGAGCGGGATGCCGTCGGTCAGCGCGAGCCGGACAGCCCCGGACTTTCCGCGCATCGGCCACATGTCGGGGTCGCGGGTCAGCGTGCCCTCCGGATAGACGATCACACCGCGACCGTGCTCGACGAGCTCGGCCGACTGCTTGAGCGTCTGCTTCGCCGCGGATGCCGACGAGGCGCGTGCCACGGGGACCATTCCTGTCGCGCGGAGCACGGCTCCGAGCACAGGAACCTTGAAGAGACTCTCCTTCGCCATGAAGCGCGGAGCTCGACCGATGCGCCACACCGCGAGTGCGACCACGAGCGGATCGAACTCGGAGTAGTGGTTCGGGGCGAGAACGTACGCTCCCTCACGCGGGAGCTTCTCGCTTCCCGTGATGCGGAGCTTCGCGACGAGCGAGATCAGCGGCACGGCGATCGCCGCGACCGGCCAGAACGCACTCGGTCGCGTGGTCTCCGTCGAGCGGGAACCCATCGGGGTCACCGGATGACGTCGAAGTCGGCGCCCACGGCATCGAGCTTGGCGAGGAACTTCTCGTATCCGCGGCTGAGGATGTCCACTCCGGACACCCTCGACTCGCCTTCGGCGGTCAGCGCCGCGATGACGTGGCTGTATCCGCCGCGAAGGTCGGGAACGACGATGTCTGCGGCGTGCAGCGGCGTCGGGCCGGTGATGACGGCGGCCTGCTCGAGGTCCCGGCGCGGGACACGACGGGCCCCGTCCTGCAGTCCGCGGGGGTGCACGACGATGTCGGCGCCCATCTTGACGAGCGCCTCGGTGAAGCCCAGACGGTTCTCGTAGACCGTCTCGTGCACGACCGAGCGGCCCTTGGCCTGAGTGAGCGCCACGACGAGAGGCTGCTGCCAGTCGGTCATGAATCCGGGGTGCACGTCGGTCTCGACGATGACCGGCTTGAGCTCGCCGTCGCGACGGAACAGGATCCCGTCCTCCTTGATGTCGAACCATCCGCCGGCCTTGCGGAACACGTTGAGGAACGTGAGCATCTCCTGCTGCTTCGCGCCGCCCACGAAGATCTCGCCGTCGGTGGCGAGTGCGGCGGACGCCCAGGATGCGGCTTCGTTGCGGTCGAAGATCGAGCGGTGGTCATACCCCCGAAGCGTCTCGACACCCTCGATGAGGATGACGCGGTTCGGCTCGTAGGAGATGATCGCGCCCATCTTCTGCAGCACCGCGATCAGATCCATGATCTCGGGCTCGATGGCGGCGTTGCGAAGCTCCGTGGTGCCCTCGGCGCGAACGGCCGTGAGCAGCACCTGCTCGGTCGCTCCGACACTCGGGTACGGGAGGTGGATGTTCGCACCGTGCAGGCGCGCACCACCCGTCGACAGGCGGATGCCGCTCGGCAGCTTCTCGACGATGGCGCCGAACTTGCGGAGCGCGTCCAGATGGAAGTCGATCGGGCGGTCGCCGATGCGGCAGCCGCCCAGGTCGGGGATGAAGGCCTGACCGAGACGGTGCAGCAGCGGGCCGCAGAAGAGGATCGGGATGCGCGAGGCACCCGCGTGAGCGTCGATCTCCTCGAAGTGGGCGGACTCGACGTCGCTGGGGTCGAAGACGAGAGCTCCGGGCTCATCGCCGTCGGAGACCCGCACGCCATGGACCTCGAGAAGCGAGCGGACGACCGCGACGTCGCTGATGGCGGGCACGTCGCGCAGCACGCTGACGGTCTCTCCGAGCAGGGACGCGACCATCGCCTTGGTCGCGAGGTTCTTCGCGCCCTTGACGTCGACGCGGCCGCGCAGCGGGCGCCCTCCGCGAATGGCGAGGACGTCTCCGGTGAGTGGGGGACTCCGTCCGGAAGAGCGTCGCGCACAGGTGTCGTCATTCGGAGCCTCACTTCATTCAACGGAATTCGCGGCGGGGTCGCCCTCGGCTCCCCGCCCCGCCGTTCACTGCTGAACGGGAAGGGTCCGGGGCCGCCACGACTCGCGACGGGCCTCGAACTGCGCGATCTTGTCTTCGTTGCGCAGGGTGAGCCCGATGTCATCGAGCCCTTCGAGGAGCCGCCATCTAGTGTAATCGTCGATCCCGAGGTCAGCCTGGATCTCACCGATCGACGCGACTCGCGCCTCGAGGTCGACCGTAATCGAAGCCCCGGGATTCCGGTCGATCTCGGCCCAGATCCGCTCGAGATCCTCTTCGGAGATGGTGGCGGCGAGGAGCCCCTGCTTGCCCGAGTTGCCCCGGAAGATGTCGGCGAAGCGCGGGCTCAGGACCACCGCGAAGCCGAAGTCGCGCAGCGCCCAGACGGCGTGCTCGCGGCTGGATCCGGTGCCGAAGTCGGGGCCGGCGACGAGCACCGATGCGCCCTGGAAAGCCGGCTGGTTGAGCACGAACTCGGGATCCTGACGCCAGCCGTGGAACAGTGCGTCCTCGAAGCCGGTCTTCGTGACCCGCTTGAGGAACACGGCGGGGATGATCTGGTCCGTGTCGACGTTCGAGCGCTTCAGCGGGGCGGCGATGCCGGTGTGGGTGGTGAACTTCTCCATGGTCAGACCTCCGCCATCTCGTTCAGGTCGCTCGGACTCGACAGCGTGCCGCGGATCGCGGTCGCGGCGGCGACGAGCGGCGACACCAGGTGCGTGCGTCCACCCTTGCCCTGCCGGCCCTCGAAGTTGCGGTTGGAGGTCGACGCGCAGCGCTCCCCCGGCGCGAGCTGATCGGGGTTCATCCCGAGGCACATCGAGCACCCCGCGAATCGCCACTCGGCTCCGAAGTCCTTGATGATCTTGTCGAGTCCTTCGGCCTCCGCCTCCAGCCGCACCCGGGCAGAGCCGGGAACGACCATGACGCGGACGCCGTCGGCCTTCTTCTTGCCTTCGACGATCGACGCGAACGCGCGGAGATCCTCGATGCGGCTGTTCGTGCACGACCCCATGAAGACGGCGTCGACCGGCACCTCCTTGAGAGGCGTGCCGGGCGTCAGATCCATGTACTCGAGGGCCCGCTCGGCTGCGGCACGCTCATTGGCATCGGCGATCTCTGCCGGGTCGGGAACCGCCGCCGACAGCGAGCTGCCCTGACCGGGGTTGGTGCCCCACGTCACGAACGGCTCGAGCTCATCGGCATCGATGAAGACCTCGGCGTCGAACGTCGCCCCCTCATCCGTCGGCAGCGTTCGCCAGTGCGCGACGGCGTCGTCCCAGTCCTGCCCCTTCGGGGCGTGCGGGCGACCCTTCAGGTACTCGAAGGTCGTCTCGTCGGGCGCGACCATGCCGGCACGAGCGCCGGCCTCGATCGACATGTTGCAGATCGTCATCCGGCCCTCCATCGACAACGCCCGGATCGCGCTGCCGCGGAACTCCAGGACGTAGCCCTGACCGCCGCCGGTGGTGATCTTCGCGATCACCGCGAGGATGATGTCCTTCGCGGTGACGCCGGGCCTCAGGGTGCCCTCGACGTTGATCGCCATGGTCTTGAACGGCTTCAGCGGCAACGTCTGCGTCGCCATGACATGCTCGACCTCGCTCGTGCCGATGCCGAAGGCCATGGCGCCGAACGCGCCGTGCGTCGATGTGTGCGAGTCGCCGCAGACCACCGTGATGCCGGGCATCGTGAGACCGAGCTGCGGCCCCACGACGTGGACGATGCCCTGTTCGGCGTCGCCGAGCGAGTGCAGACGCACGCCGAACTCCGTGGCGTTGCGGCGCAGCGTCTCGATCTGCGTGCGGCTCGTGAGGTCGGCGATGGGCTTGTCGATGTCCCAGGTCGGCGTGTTGTGGTCCTCGGTGGCGATCGTCAGGTCGAGGCGCCGCAACGGTCGCCCCTCCGACCGCAGTCCGTCGAACGCCTGCGGGCTCGTCACCTCATGCACCAGGTGCAGATCGATGTAGATGAGGTCCGGCTCGCCGTTCTCGCCCTTGACGACGAGATGGTCGTCCCAGACCTTCTCGGCGAGGGTCCTGGGACGGACGGGAGCAGTGTCTGCTGCGGGGGTGTTCATTGCGTGTCTCCTGAAGCTGGCGGTTCGGCCCACGATGGACTCCGCGACGAGGAGGGGCTCAGAACGAGGTCTCGTCGCGGCCGCTAAGAAGGAGCACGATCCGCATGACGTCAGATTACCACCGCTTCAGCGCCCGGAGTCTCCGCGTGACACGCTACTGTCACCCACACCTTCGAGAGGCACCCGCATGACCGACGACAGCACCGGATTCGCCACGAGAGCGGTCCACGCGGCCCGGAATCAGGGGCCCGCATCGTCGAGGGCGACACCGATCTACCTGACGGCGGGCTTCGAGTTCGACGACTTCGACCACGCCGCCGACCACTTCGGCACCGGCGCGGGGTTCGGATACACGCGCACGGGGAATCCGACGGTGCACGCCGTCGAGCGCCAGCTCGCCGCACTCGAATCCGCCGCAGAGGCCGTGCTCGTCGCCAGCGGCCAGGCCGCGGTCGTCACCGCACTGCTGACCGTCGCCGGAGCGGGCGATCACATCGTCTCCTCGACGCACATCTACGAAGGCACGCGAGGGCTTCTGCTCGACAACCTCGCTCGCCTCGGCATCGAGACGACGTTCATCGACGACATCGCCGACCCCGGCGCCTGGCGGGGTGCGATCCGCCCGACCACCCGGGCGCTGTTCGGCGAATCCATCGCGAACGCGCGCAACGACATCCTCGACATCTCCGCGGTGAGCGCGGTCGCCGACGAGTTCGCCATCCCGCTCATCGTCGACAACACCCTCGCGACGCCGTTCCTGCTCCGGCCGCTCGAGCATGGCGCCGCCATGGTGGTGCACTCCGCCTCGAAGTTCCTCGCCGGTCACGGGTCGGTGCTCGGAGGCGTGATCCTCGACGACGGCCGCTTCGACCCGGCGAAGGCGGGGCACAACGCTCCGCATCTCGTTCTTCCGGGGCGCGGCGGGTTCCCGAGCGTGGCTTCGCGTCATGGCGGCAACGCGCGCATCGCCTACGCGCGCGAGTCCGTCGCTCCGCGATTCGGCGCGTCCCCGTCGCCGCTCAACGCGTTCCTGATCGGACAGGGCGCCGAGACCCTCGGTCTGCGGGTCGAGCGGCAGTCCCGGAACGCCCTCGAGATCGCCCGCTGGCTCGCCGCGCAGGAAGCGGTCGAGAGCGTCGACTACGTCGGCCTCGACACGCATCCCGACCACGGCCTCGCCGAGAGGTACCTCTCGGGAGGGTACGGCTCGATCTTCACCTTCACGCTCCGCGGGGGCCTCGACGCCGCACGCGACTTCGTCGAGAGCGTCGACGTGTTCACGCACATGACCCACATCGGCGACGTGCGCTCGCTGGTGCTGCACCCCGCGACCACCAGCCACTCGCATCGCACGCCCGAGGAGCGAGACGTCCTCGGAGTGCAGCCGGGAACCCTGCGGCTGTCGGTCGGCATCGAAGACGTCGCCGACCTCCTCGGCGACCTGGCCCGAGTCCTGGAACCCGCACGAGAGGCCGTCTCATGACCAGGCCCCAGCACTTCGGGTGGTTCCTGGCACGCGGCTTCGGCCCGCAGGGGTGGGGCTATCCGTCGCTGGACTGGGACTACGACTGGACCCGTCCGGAGATCTACCAGGAGGCGGCTCGCACGCTCGAGCAGGCAGGCTTCGACCTCCTCATCATCGAGGACGCGCCGTCGCTCGGCTCTCCCGACACGATCGACCTCCGGGTGCGCCATGCCTTCGGCGGCCCCAAGCACGACCCGCTGCTGCTCGCTCCCTACCTCTTCCAGGCGACACGGCATCTCGGGGTCGTGCCCACCGTGAACCCGGCGGCGTACCTGCCGTATACCGCGGCTCGGCAGTTCTCCACGCTTCAGCACCTCAGTGGCCACCGCCTCGGGCTCAACGTGGTGACCGACACCGGCAGTGCGCGACATTTCTCCGCCGCGGAACAGCTCGGGCACGATGCGGCATACGACCGCGCCGAAGAATGGCTCGCCGGCATCCGCTCGCTCTGGCGCAGCTGGGACGACGGTGCGCTGGTCCGCGATCGCGAGACCGACGTGTTCGCCGACGGATCGAAGCTGCGCTCCGTGCAGCACCGCGGAACGCACTTCGACTTCGACGGCCCGTTGAACGCCGTGCCGTTCACCGACGGAGAGCCGTCGATCGTCTCCCCCGGCGGCTCCGGCCGCGGCCTCGGATTCGCCGGCGCCAACTCCGATGTGCAGCTCGCCCTCGCGCCGCTGGACGAGGCCTCGGTGCGTGCCTATCGAGCGAAGATCCACGATGCGGCGATCGCCGCCGGACGCTCGCCGGACGACATCAAGATCCTGTTCGCGATCCAGCCGGTGATCACATCATCCGCCGAGGAGGCCGACCGAATCGTCGCCTCCTCCGCGCATCCCGACGACGCGACCCTCGTGCAGATCGCACGCAAGCAGTCCAGCGACCTGGAGACGGATCTGACCTCGCTCGATCTCGACAGACCACTCGACCTCGAGATCTTCGGCGAGCACGTCTCGCGCGGGAGCATCCAGCGCCTGATCGGCGACCGCGGAGACGATGCTCCTCTGCGGGCCCATCTCGCCGCGCTCGCTCGGACGGGCCGCATCTCCGATCGCTCGGGTTTCGTCGGCACTGCCGAGGAGTTCGCAGATCTGATCGAAGAGCTCGGCGAGTGGGGCAACGACGGCGTCCTGCTGTGGGGCGACTTCCACCCCGTCACGCTGCATCGGACGCTGGATGAACTCGTGCCTGTTCTTCGACGCCGGGGCATCCTGCGCCGGGACTACGTCGACGGAGGGCTGCAGGCGAACCTCCGCGCGTTCTGACGCGTAGGCGAGCAGGGTCACCAGCCCAGGGTGCCGGGTGCACCCTTGAAGGGGCCGACGACCGTCGACGTGACCCACCCGCCGTAGAACCCGCCCGGCTGCGGTGTGACGACCTCGTCCCCCACCGTGCACTCGTCCATCGGACCCGCATAGACGGCGACCCGGTCTGCCAGCATCTCGAAACCTCGAGAGGGCTTCGGGTAGTTCCAGGCGGCCCCGGCCGCCGTCTGCGCTCCACCTCGCACGTCGAGGTAGCGTGCGGCTCCCTTGAACTCGCAGAACGAGGTGCCCGGCGCGTCAGAGAGCGAGCCCGCGGTGAAGTCGGCGATCGGCAGGTAGTACACGGGAGGATGGCTCGTCTCGAGGACTCGCACCGCGTCGCGCGTGTCGGCGATGAGCTGGCCGCCGAGGCGGACGGTGATGCGCGCAGCCACGGGCTCGATCTTCGGCGGTCGAGGATAGTCCCAGACGGATTCCTGACCGGGCGAGGGCACGAGAGGGCGGGGTCTGCGCATCTGTTCACTGTACGTCGCACGGTGTTGACTGGGGCCATGTCAGAAATACCGATGTTCCCGCTGGGGTCGGTGCTCTTCCCGTACACCCCGCTCCCCCTCCGCGTGTTCGAGCCGCGGTACCTCACCATGATCGGGCAGCTGCTCGACGAGGACGACCCTCAGTTCGGCGTCGTGCTCATCGAGCGCGGACATGAGGTCGGCGGTGGCGACCGCCGCAGTGGATTCGGCACGATGGCGCGCCTGGTGAGCGTGGCGGCGGATGCCCAGGTGCTGCACACCCTGGCGGTCGGCACGGCACGCTTCACCGTCGACCAGTGGCTGGACGAAGCTCCTTACCCGCGCGCAGAGGTGACCCCGCTGCCCGAGCTGACCTGGAACGACGCCCTCACACCCCTGCGCACCGAAGCCGAGGCGATCGTGCGCCGGGTGCTGGCACGCACCGACTCGCCTTGGGACGCCGACACCGAGCTGTCCGACGAACCGCTCGCGGCCGCCTGGCAGCTCGCCGCCATCGCGCCGCTGGGCGAATACGACCAGTACACGCTGCTGCAGTCCACCACGGTGGGCGCTCTGCTGCGTCAGGTGATCGATCTCACGCTCGACGCCGAGGCGCTCTGGACGGCGGAGTGACACGTCTCCTGCTCGTCGCGGGAATCGCGGGCGCCGCGGAGAGCGACCGTCTCACTCGACCGTCGGGCTGACCCGCTGCGCCCGCTTCTCCCGAGACGAGGCGATGAGGCTGGCGACGGTGGCCACCGTCATCGCCACGACGATGACGCCCAGCGACACCATGTTGTCGATGTCGGGAACCCACTCGACATGCTGACCGCCGTTGATGAACGGCAGCTCGTTCTCGTGCAGCGCGTGAAGGATCAGCTTGATGCCGATGAATCCGAGGATGACCGCGATCCCGTAGTGGAGGTAGCGCAGACGATCGAGCAGATCACCGAGCAGGAAGTAGAGCTGGCGCAGACCCATGAGCGCGAAGATGTTCGCGGCGAAGACGAGGAACCCGTTGGTGGTGATCTCGAAGATCGCCGGGATCGAGTCGATCGCGAAGATCAGGTCGGTGACGCCGATCGTGATGAACACGATGACCATCGGCGTCCACATGCGCTTGCCGTCGACGGTCGTGCGCAGCTTCGAGCCGTCGTACTCCTCGCTGATGTCGATGCGGCGCCGCAGCAGGCGCACGATGAAGTTCTCCTTCTTCACATCGTCTTCGTGCTCGCCCTCGGGCATCGCCTGCTTGATCGCGGTGTAGATGAGGAAGGCACCGAAGATGTAGAAGATCGGCGAGAAGTGCTCGACGATCGTGACGCCGACGAGGATGAACGCTCCGCGGAGGACGAGGGCGATGATGATGCCGACCATCAGCACCTGCTGCTGCAAGCGTCGCGGCACCGCGAACTGCGCCATGATCAGCACGAAGACGAAGAGGTTGTCGATCGAGAGGCTGTATTCGAGCGCCCAGCCGGTGATGAAGTCGCCGGCGTTTCGCCAGCCTGCGACGTTTCCGAGAAGAACCGCGAAGAGCAGCGCGAGTCCGACGTAGAACACCACCCACAGGGTCGACTCCTTGGTCGAGGGGATGTGGGGACGAAGTCGGATCAGAAGCAGGTCGCCGATCAGGATGATCGTGAGGACGATCATCGAGGTGATCTCGAACCAGACAGGGATTTCCAAGGGCGTACAGCACCTTTCGGGAGGGTCGGAAAAACGCCGAAAGTCTCTCCCACGCACAGAGTGCGTCGCACGACCGGAGCAGCGATGTCGGTGCTCGTGATGACGGTGGATGCGCTTGCGGGATACTCCCTCTCGCCTCAGCAATGGTAGCGGAGTCGAAGACGCTTGCGGATGCCGCCGGCACCGATCTGAGACGATGGGGCGTCGACCGACACTTCCTGGGTGAGAGACACCGAACGGAATCGGGATGCCAGTGCAGACGAGTGACCAGAGAGTGGCGGCGCGGGCCGCGGCAGGTGACGAGAGCGCCTTCCGCGAGCTGTACCGCGCGTACGCCCGCCCGGTCTACTGGATCGCACACGGGATCGTCGGCGCCGCCGCGGATGCCGAGGACGTGACTCAGGAGACCTTCGTCACGGCGTGGCGGAAGCTGCCGGGGTTCGAGCTGCAGGGAGACTCCCTCCTCCCGTGGCTCGCGACGATCTGCCGCTTCCAGGCCGCGAACCGCCTGCGCCAGCGCAGACGCGACCAGGCCAACACCGCGGATGCGGTCGATGAGACCCTCCCCTCGACGGTCAGCGTGGAGGAGCAGGTGATCACCGCGGATCTCGCAGAGCGGATCGCGGCCGAGGTCGGCACCCTCAGCGACCTCGATCGCGCGATCTTCCGCCTCTGCGCCGCGGAAGGCTACGCCTACCAGGCTGCGGCCGAGGAGCTCGGCGTGAGCCACGCCATCGTCCGGAACCGTCTCTCCCGAGTCCGCACCCGACTGCGTGGTGCCGTGAAGGAAGCGAGCGACGCATGAACGACACCTCCACCGAGCCACTGCCCGAGCTGACCGATGCCGCAGTGGAGCGCATCGAGAGAGCCGTGTTCGAGGACATCGCCGCCGAGCTGCCGCGGCAGTCGCCTGCAGAGAAGCGCGGTCGCGTTCGTCGTCGTCGGTGGCTCACCGGCACAGGCATCGCCGCGGCGTTCGTCATCGGCGTCCTCATCACCCCGCCCATCCTCACCGCGGTCGGCGGTTCGGCGACGAGCTCGGCCGACGGCGGGGGCGTGACTGTCGTCGAGGACGCTCGCTCGGGCGCCGTCGACCAGAGCGCGCCCTCGGCTCTGACCGAGTCAGCCGAGTCGGGCGCGGTCGCCGGAGATGTCGCAGCGGGTGATCGTGAGATCATCGCCACGGCCAACGCCACGGTGGAGGTGAAGGACGTCTCGGACGCCGCGGTCGCCATCGGGGCACTCGCAGAGTCGCATGGCGGCTACGTCGAGAGCACCGAGATCGGCGGGACCCCTGCCGTGGACGCCTCCTCCGATCCTGTCGCCGCGGACTCGGAGTACGGCTGGATCAGCATCCGCGTGCCGTCGGCGGATCTTCCCGCCGTCATCGATGAGCTCACCGAATCCGGCGAGGTGCTCTCCTCCTCCATCGCGCAGCAGGATGTGACCTCGACCGCGATCGATCTGCGAGCGCGCATCGATGCGACCAGGGCATCCGTCCAGCGACTCAGCGAGCTCATGTCCCAGACCGGCACCGTCGCGGAGCTCATCGAGGCGGAGGTGGCGCTGACCGATCGTCAGGCGCAGCTCGAGTCGTACGAGCAGCAGCTCGCCTCGCTCGAGGACCAGGTCGCGATGTCGAGTCTCTCGGTGCAGCTGACCCGCACCGCCGCGCCGACGACGGCCGATCCCGCAGGATTCTCCGATGGGCTCGTCGCGGGATGGAACGGGCTCGTGGTCTCGCTGAACGCCCTGGTGGTCTCTGTCGGATTCCTGCTTCCGTGGCTCGCCGTGGCCGGGCTGGTCGTGCTGATCATATGGGGCGTCCGCCGAGCACGCCGCGGTCGTCGAGGCTCCGACGCGGCGGGTACCGACAGCTGAGATCACCCGTTAAATCTCGGATTTCCGGGGTATACAAGAACTCTTGTGAGAATCGGGAACCGGTTCTAACGTGACGTTCATGGAAGACATCTCGGTCGTCACCGCCGTGCACCACCCGCTGCGCCGACGCATCTACGACTACCTGCTGCTGTACGGCACATCGCAGGTGACGGCACTCGCCCGGTCGCTCGATGCGCAGGTCGGCAGCATCAGCCATCATCTGCGCATGCTGGAGCGGGCGGGCCTCGTCGAGCGCGCCGAGGACCCGTCGGGCGACCGGCGCACGAGCTGGTGGAAGATCGCCCGTCGCGGCCTGACCTGGTCGGCGGAAGACTTCGCGGACTCCCCCGCCGACGCGCTTCTGGCGCGCGAAGCGCAACGGCAGAGCATCCGGATGCAGATCGAGCGCCTCCAACGCTGGCAGCGCCGGCACGATGATCCGGCCGTCGCCGGCTATGACGCCTCGAACACCGAGACCACGGCCTGGGCGACGCCGGACGAGCTGCGCGACCTCAGCTCGAGGCTGTCGGCGACGCTGAAGGACTGGCGCGACTCGGTCGATCTCGAAGACGGGCAGCAGCGGACACCGATCTTCTTCTTCGCGCACGCCTTCCCGACGACACCATGACCGCCGCAGACCCTGTGCAGCTCGTCGAGCCGCCGGCGTTCCGACGAGACCATCGAGTGCATGCGTGGATCCTCGTCAAGGCGCTCTCGGACGCGGGCGACGCCCTGTGGACGATCGCGCTGGCGTGGACCGCCGTGCAGACGGCCTCGCCTGCGGTCGCAGGACTCATCGTCGCCGCCGGCACTCTGCCTCGTGCGGTCGTCCTGCTGTTCGGCGGCATGATCGCCGACCGCGCGGACGCGCGCCGAGTGATGATGCTGTTCAACGCCGTCCGGGTGGGCGTTCTCGTGACGGTGGCGCTCTGGGTGCTCTCCGCGCCGCCCACCGTGGGTGTGCTCCTCCTCGCCGCCATCGCATTCGGCGTCTGCGACGCCTTCTACGAGCCCTCGGCGGGCACCGTCGCCCGCCAGCTCGTGCGAGCCGCTGACCTGCCGTCCTACGGCGCTCTCTCGCAGACCGCATCGCGACTCGGAACGATGGCCGGCGCGGCCGTCGGCGGTGTGATCGTCGCATCCGCGGGCCTCGTCGGAAGCGCGGCGGTGAACGCGGTGACTTTCACCGTCGTCATCGCGTTCATCGCCATCTGGCTCAGACCGCGGTTCCTGCTCGCACGGGCAGACCGACAGTCCGCTCTTCGCGACATCGCGGGTGGATTCGCCCACCTCGGCGCACATCCGACCACCCGCACGCTCGTCATCGCCCTCTCGGGGCTCAACCTCGCGGTCGGTCCGGCCGTCGGGATCGGCCTCGCGCTCCGAGCACACGACGAAGGCTGGGGCGCGCCGGCTGTAGGGCTGTTCGAAGCTCTGTTGGGACTCGGCGCGGCGATCGGCGCCGTGTCCGTCGCCAGGTGGCGGCCTCGGCGCGAGGCACGCGCGGGATTCCGTGCTCTGATGCTGCAGGGAATGGCCATCGTCGCACTCGGCTGGGGTCCCGCGTGGAGTGTCGGAGTCGCTGCCTTCGTCATCGGTGCGACCGCCGGCTACGCATCGGTGCTGCTCAGCGCCACGTTCTCGGCAACCGTCGACACCGCGTACCTCGGCCGCATGAGCTCCATCACCCGGTTGGGCGACGACTGCCTGATGCCGCTCGCGATGGCCGCGTTCGGTCTGCTCGCGTCGACCACCGCGCTCTGGGTTCCCTTCGCCCTCTTCGGTGGAGCGATGACGGCATCGATGGTGGCGCCGTTGGCCAACCCCGCGTTCCGGAGCATGTCGCTACGTACAGCCGTCGGATCCACATGATGGATGCGGAGACGACGAAAGCCCTCGGAGAACCGAGGGCTTTCGCTTGTTGTGACCCCAGCGGGATTCGAACCCGCGTTACCGCCGTGAGAGGGCAGCGTACTAGGCCGCTATACGATGGGGCCGTCTGGCGGAACGTTTCCGTGCCGCGACAACTGTTCAAGTATGCCACGACGATTCTCACGTCGCCAAATCGAGCGGGGCGGTCTTCAGATCCCGGGCGTGGCGCACCTGCCGAGGGGTTTGCCACGGCGCCCCGGAAGGAGTTGACTCATCTCATGCGCGTCACCAAATTCGAACATGCCGCTCTTCGCATCCAGCAGGGCGATGACGTCCTTCTCCTCGACCCGGGCTCGTTCACCTCTCCCCTGAACGATCTCTCGGGTCTCGTCGCTGTCGTGATCACTCACGAGCACCCCGACCATTGGACCCCCGAGCACCTGGATCGGATCCTGCGCGCAGCCCCCGGCACCCCGATCTACGCCCCGGCGGGCGTCGCGCGCGCCGCCGACGGCTATGACATCTCCGTGGTCGCTCCGGGCGAGACGGTGGAGGTCGGTGCGTTCACGCTCCGCTTCTTCGGCGGCACGCATGAGCTGATCCACTCGTCACTGCCGGTGGTCGAGAACGTCGGCGTGCTGATCAACGATGTCTTCTACTACCCGGGCGACTCGTACGCGATCCCCGAGGGCGTCGAGGTCGGCACTCTCGCGGCACCGCTCGGCGCGCCGTGGCTGAAGATCGGCGAGGCCATGGACTACGTCCTGGCCGTGAAACCGCGGCGGGCGTTCGGCACTCACGACATGACGCTGTCCGTCGCGGGCAAGACGATGCACCGGCAGCGGCTGCAGTGGGCGACCGAGCAGGGCGGCGGCGAGTTCTCGATACTCGAACCGGGCGACTCGCTCGACATCTGACGTGGCGGACTCCCCCTCTGCCGAGTACTCGCTCGACGAGGGCGGCGTACGAGATCTCCTCCGAAGCACGGACCCCGCCCTCGCCGAGCTTCCGCTGAGGCTGTTCGCCGACGGCTGGGACAACTCGATGTGGCGCCTCGGCTCCGAACTCGCCGTGCGACTGCCTCGACGCGATCTCTCGGTGCCGCTCATCACCCACGAGCAGCGTGCCCTGCGCACGATCGGGCCGGCTCTCGCCGCCGTCGGCATCCGTGCGCCCGTCCCCGTGATCGTGGGCGAGCCGAGCGCGCACTTTCCGCGACCCTGGTCCGTTCTGCCCTGGATCCCCGGAACGACGGCGCTCGCCTCCTCCCGCCCGGACAACGCGACCTGGGCGCCCCGACTCGCGGACGCCCTGCGCGCGCTGCACGTCGCCGCGCCGGTCGATGCTCCCCGCAACCCGGTGCGCGGACGCGCCCTGTCCACTCGAGACGCCGCCATTCGGCCACGTCTGGACGCGTTCGACCGCCGGACGGCATTGCGCGACGCCTGGGCCGCGGCACTCGCAGCGCCGCCCGCATCGGAGCAGGTCTGGATCCATGGCGATCTGCACCCGGGCAACGTGCTCGTCGCCGACGGCACGCTCACCGCGCTCATCGACTTCGGCGATGTCACGGTCGGCGACCCCGCCTACGACCTCGCCTCGGCCTGGATGCTCTTCGACGCCTGCGGCCGAGAGGCATTCCGGCGAGCGACGAGGGAGCGTTACGACGACGCCACCTGGACCCGCGCGAGAGGCTGGGCGGCGTACATCGCCCTCGTCCTGATGACTCAGAGCGATGACAGGCCCGAGTACTTCGCCGTCGGAGTGAGCACGGCCGACGCGCTCGAAGAGGACTAGCTCTGCGCGGCTCGAACGCGCAGAGCTCGCGCCAGGTGGTCGCGCTGTTCGATGACGATCCGACGCAGAGCGGCGGGCGCCGTGTCGTTGTCCGCGAGCCACGCATCCACGGCATCGAGTGTGGGCGAGGCGGGGAAGAGTCCGACCACGAGGCGTTGCGCCAGCTCGATGCTCCGTGTCGCCCACGCATCGCCGATCCGCCCGAAGTACTCGGCATCGAACCTCTCGATGAGATCGCGGCGTCCTCCGGCTCGGAACCCGCCGATCACCGCGTCGAGATGATCGTTGCTGAGCGATCCGTCGTTCCACGCCGCGTCCCAGGCGGCAGCCCGGACGTCCGGTTCGGGACGCGAGGCCAGGGCCCTGCGGGCAGCGGTGCGTCCGCTGCCCGTGTCGTCGGACTCCAGCTCCGCGGCCACCGCATCGGCATCCGCGTGTCCCGTGGTGACGAGGGCGGTGAGGAGCTGCCACCGCAGATCCGGGTCGATCGTGAGCCCGTCGGGGGCATCGCCATGCAGGATCGCGCGGATGTCGTCTGCACGCACATCGTCGAAAGCTGATGCCGATGCGAGCGCACGCGCCCAGGAGAGCTGTGCATCGCTGCCGGCATCGGACGCCTGGAGCGCAGTCCACGCGGTCTCGACCCATGCTGTCAATTCACGCTGTCGCGCGTCATCGCTCGCGTAGTTGCGGATCGCGAAGAGCGTATTCGCGAGGATGCCGGCGAGAAGGCCGATGTTCGACTCCCGCGGAGCGTGGGCACGAACGATCTCGGCGTACCGAGCGACCGCGAGCTCGCCGTCGCGGGTGGCGTTCCAGAGCGATGACCAGATGACAGCCCTGGCGAGAGGATCGTCGAGCGAAGACAGTGATTCCCGCACCGTCGCCAGAGAGGCGTCGTCGAGACGCACCTTGGCATAGGTGAGGTCGTCATCATTGAGGAGCACGAGATCCGCAGCCGGGATGACGACCGGTGTCCGCTCGTCGTCGATGTCGAGCGCGATCTGATCGCGACGGACGACCCTCCCGTCGACACGATCGTAGAGACCGATGCGCAGGCGGTGCGGCCGAGGGTCGCTCTGCATGACGGCGGCGCCGCCGTCGGCATCCCGCTCCACCCACAGCGTCGAGACCCCGGTGGTCTGCAACCAGGCACGCGACCAATCGGTCATGTCCCGCCCGGAGACCGCACTCAACTGCACGAGGAAGTCGTCGAGGGTCGTGTTGCCGAAGGCGTTCGCCGCGAAGTACCGCCGCGCGCCCTCGAAGAACGCCTCGTCGCCGACGAACGCGACGAGCTGCTTGAGCACGGCGGCACCCTTGGCGTAGGTGATGCCGTCGAAGTTCAGCTTCGCCGCCTCGAGATCGGGGATGTCCGCGACGATCGGGTGCGTCGTGGGCAACTGGTCCTGCTGGTACGCCCACGCTTTGCGGTTCGCAGCGAATTTCACCCAGGCGTCGTGGAAGCGCGTCGCCACCGCCGAGGCGTGCGAACCCATGTAGTCGGCGAACGACTCCTTGAGCCACAGGTCGTCCCACCACTTCATCGTGACCAGGTCGCCGAACCACATGTGCGCCATCTCATGCAGGATCGTGTTCGCGCGAGCGGCACGCTGGGCATCCGTGGCGGCCCCTCGCGACAGGTAGGACTCTGTGAATGTCACGAGGCCGGGGTTCTCCATCGCGCCGAGGTTGTATTCGGGCACGAAGATCTGGTCGTACTTGCCCCAGGGATAGGGGTAGGCGAACGCGTCGGTGAAGAAATCGAGACCCTGGCGGGTGATCTCGAGGATCTCGTCCGACTCCAGGTACTGCGCGAGGGACTGTCGCGCGAACAGGCCCAGCGCGATGCGCTGATCGTCGCGCTGCCACTCGCCGTCGACTCGAGCGTAGGGTCCCGCCGCGATGGACGTGATGTAACTGGAGATCGGAAGCGTAGGAGCGAACTCGACACGTTGCACGCCGACGCCGGCGTCGACGCTGACCGCCGCCTGGTTCGACAGCACCTGCCAACCCGCCGGAGCATCGATCACGAACGTGTAGGGCGCCTTGATGTCGGGCTGCTCGAAGCAGGCCATCACCCGTCGCGCGTCGGCGGGCTCGTACTGCGTGTAGAGGTAGGTGCGGTCGTCGGCCGGGTCGTGGAACCGGTGCAGGCCTTCGCCGGATCGGCTGTAGCTCGCGACAGCTTCGACACGGACGACGTTCTCGGTCCCGAGGCCGCTCAGCTCGATGCGCGACCCGTCGTAGACGACATCGCGGTCGACGCCGTTGACGACGACCCTCTCGACGCGCTCTCCGATGAAGTCCACCCAGGTCGAGTCCGCCGTCGCGGTGAAATCCAGGGTCGTGATCGTGGAGAACCCGCTGCGTGCCCGCTCCGGTGCACCCGTGAGGTCGAGTTCTACGCGGATGCTGCGCACGGAGACGGCGGCGGATCGCGCCGCGGTCTCCTCTCGAGAGAGATTGGCTGTGTCCATGCCTCCATCCTTTCATCCGCGTTCCCGCCCTGCGGAACCTACGTACGTTGCATCACGCAACAGAAGAGCGTAGAGTTGCGCTATGCAACATGAGACCGGGTCAGACGAACGCCGAACCGACAGCGCCGCCGTCCTGAAGTCGCTCGTCGCCATCACGCGGCGCGGCCTGGTCGACGCCCGCGCGGGAGAGCCGACGCTCTCGATGACCGACCAGTCCATCGTCATGGCGATCGCCGACCAGCCCGGGATCCGGTCGACGGACATCGCCCGGATGTTCCGGCTGAACCGCTCGACCGTTTCGCGTCAGCTGTCCGCACTCATGTCTCTCGGCCTCGTGCAGGAGACCCCTTCGAACTCCGGACGCGGCCGACCGCTCGAGCTGACCGCCGAGGGCGAAGAGGCATTCCGCGGCACACTGCGATCGCTGCAGGACGTCATCGACGCCCATCTCGCGCAGTGGACGGATGACGAGGTGCAGCGCTTCGCGCATGATCTCCGGCGTTTCGACAGCGGCGACGAACAAGCCTGACCACGGCCCACAAGGCCACCAGAGGAAGAAGAGAAATGAAGAACATCACTGTTCTCGGCACCGGCGTGCTCGGATCGCAGATCGCGTTCCAGACCGCCTTCCACGGTTTCGACGTCGTCGCATACGACATCGATCAGTCCGCGCTCGATCGCGCGGCCGAACGACTCGAGGGTCTCGCCTCGCGCTACATCGCAGACGGCGTGGAGAATGCCGCTGACGGCGGCGCGAAAGCCGCGATCGACCGCATCCGGCTCACGTCCGACCTCGCGGATGCAGCCGCTGCAGCTGACCTCATCATCGAGGCGGTGCCCGAGAACCTCGAACTCAAGCAGAGCATCTACCGGACCCTCGCCGACGCCGCACCGGCGACCACGATCTTCGCGACCAACTCCTCGACCCTCCTGCCGAGCGCGCTCGCGGAATCGACGGGTCGCCCCGACCGGTTCCTCGCCCTCCACTTCGCGAACGAGATCTGGTCGCACAACACCGCCGAGGTCATGGGAACCCCCGCAACCGACCCCACCGTCTACGAGACGGTCGTCGAGTTCGCGACGCAGATCGGGATGGTCCCCATCCAGATCAAGAAGGAGAAGGCGGGCTACCTGCTGAACTCGCTGCTCGTGCCCTTCCTCCAGGCCGGGGCCGAGCTGCTCGTCGACGGCATCGCCGAGCCCGCGGACATCGACGCGACCTGGCGGATCGGCACGGGCGCGCCGGCGGGCCCCTTCGAGATCTACGACATCGTCGGTCTGACGACCGCCTACAACATCTCGCGCATGGGCGGCGAGAAGCAGCAGCGCTTCGCAGACCTGCTCAAGGAGCAGTACATCGACCACGGCAAGCTGGGGGTCGCGACGGGCGAGGGTTTCTACACCTACCCTCGCGAGAGCTGACGCCCCTCACCGCCCGAGGAGCTTGCGGATAGCAGTCTCCGGCGACACCGACAGGTCGAGAGTGCGACCGCGCGCGTAGAGCCGGAAGACCCGCGGGTCGATGTAGCTCCCTCGGGCGACCGCGAGAGTGTTGCCGAGCGCCGACGCCGTGGCCTGCACAGCGAGGCGCTCGGCGCGCCGTCGATCGGTCTTCGTCTCGAGTCGGCCGATCCGCGCCAGCGCGTCCGCCGCGAGGATCGTACCGTGCAGCGTGCGGAAGTCCTTCGCGGTGAACGACGATCCCGCCACCTGCCGTAGATAGTCGTTGACCTCGCTCGATGTGAGTCGCACCCGGCGACGACCCTTGCGATAGGCGAGCAGCGGAGCCTTCGGCGAACCGACGGCGAACTCCGACAGCGCCTCGGCGAGCGGCGCATCGGTGATCTCGATCGAGGCGAGCTGCTTGCTCTTCGCCGGGAAGCTGAGCGCGACCGTACTCCCGTCGATCCGCACGTCCCGTCGCCGAAGCGTGCTCAGGCCGCGACTGCCGTGTTTCACCAGGTAACGCTCCGAGCCGATGCGCAGTGCAGCGTCGTCCAGCAGCCGGAAGGAGACGGCGAGGGCGCGGTCACGTGTCAGTCCCGGTTCACCGATGGCACGGGTGACCTTGGCCCTGGCGGCGGGCAGCGCCTCGGCCAGTTTGAGCGCCCGGGCGAACTTGCGCTGATCTCTGCCGGTGCGCCAGAGGGGATGGTAGAGATACTGACGTCTGCCCGCATCGTCTGTGCCGACCGCCTGAATGTGAGCGAGGGGGTCGGCGGCGATCCACACGTCTTTCCACGCGGGAGGTATCGCGAGGTCCCGGATGCGCTCTCGATCGGCCTCGGCCACGGGCGTGTTACCGGCATCGACGTATCGGAAGCCGGAGCCCGATCGCACGCGTCGAATTCCCGGCGTCTCGCCGGGGACGACTCTCGTGAGTGCCATTGGCATCCTCCCTGTCATGCCGCGTCGGGCATCTGCGATCACGATGCCCGGCCCGGCGACGGCAGTGAAGGGCATGGCGCGACACGGGCGCGCTCTGCTAGGCGATATCTCCCTCCGGACGGCATGCTCCGTCGGCAGCGGCATCGCGCCGATCGGATTGTCCGGGCACCCGATGGTCTGCCATCCTCGTGACTATGGCGATGTCATTCGAGGAGTTCCGTGCGTCCCTGACCCGTGCAGATCTGCGCGCCCCACTCGGGTTGCAGCTCACCGACCTCGAAGCCCGACAGGTGGCCGACGATACCGCGTCCGCTCAGAGCTGGTACGCCTACTGGGTGTCGACCCAGCCGACCGCTCCCCCGCCGCCCACGGGCCCCGCATACGACGCACCTCCTCCGGCGTACGACGCACCTCCTCCCGCATACGACACGGCGCCCGTGTACGCCACGCAGGCCCCGGCGCCAGCAGGCCCGCCGGTGTACCCGGGATACACGCCCGCGCCCGACGGCCCTCCGGGTCAGAAGAGGCGTGTCGGTCTCTGGGTGGCGCTCTCGATCGTGGGCGCGCTCCTTCTCATCGCCGCGATCGTCGTGATCTTCGCCTTCGCCACGGCGCGACACTGGACCAAGACCGATGTACCCGAGCAGCCAGAGACCTTCCGCAGCGAGGAGTACGAGACCGGGCGCTACGACGTCACGATGGACGACGTGAACCCCTGCAGCGTGAACCAGGACTGGACGGACTGCACGAACCTCATGGTCGCGACCTACACGGCAGCCTGCGTCGATGTCGAGCTCACCGAGAGCGCGACCCGCCTGTGCGCCGAGTACAGCGCGGCGATAGACGAGATGAAGGCGCAGGACGGCGACGGCTACTTCGTGGCCACGCTCGGCAGCTATGGCAGCCTTCACCGGACGCCTGAGATCGATACTCGTCAGGTGTCGAACGACGACTACGAGCCAGCCGTCACGCACGAAGCGGTGTGCTACCTCGGGTTCATCGGAGAGTGCGAGTAGGCACGCATCCAGTAACGACAAAACCCCCGCCTGAGCGGGGGTTTTTGTCTTGCTGGGGTACCTGGACTCGAACCAAGAACAACGGAACCAGAAACCGCCGTGTTGCCAATTACACCATACCCCAAGGGCGAAACCGGAGTCTCGCACCGAGAGTCAAGCTTACCCGAGCCGCGGCCCTAATGCCAAAACGCCGCCGTTCGTCCGGGCGCGTCGCGGGCGGAGATGACGAGGGAGAGCACTCATCGGCGACTCTCCCTCGTCGACCAGGCCGTCTCAGCCGGCCAGGAACTCCGACAGCAACCGGAGCCGTCGCAGCGACTCGTCCTTGCCCAGGAGCTCCATGGATTCGAACAGCGGCGGCGAGATGCGGCGTCCCGTGATCGCGACACGCGGAGGACCGTAGGCGACACGCGGCTTGAGCTCGAGGCTCTCGACGAGCGCCGCTGTGAGAGCCTCCTGAATCTTCTCGGGCGTGAAGTCGGTCACCGGCTCGAGAGCCACCACGCACGCGTCGAGCACCTCGCCGGCGTTCGCAGGGAGCCCCTTGAGCGCGTCGGCGTCATACGAGACGTCGTCGGAGAAGAGGAAGCCGACCATGCCGGGCACGTCGCCGAGCAACTGCACGCGCTCCTGCACGAGCGGGGCGACCCGGAAGGCGAGCACGAGCTCTTCGTGAGTCGGCTCGTCGAAGAGGCCGGCGGCCGCGAGGTACGGGATCGTCCTCTCGGCGAAGTCCTTCTCGTCGAGCTTGCGGATGTGGTCGCCGTTGATCGACTCGGCCTTCTTCTGGTCGAACCGAGCCGGGTTCGGGTTGACGTCCACGATGTCGAACGCCTCGGTGAACTCCTCGAGCGTGAAGACATCGCGGTCGTGACCGATGGACCAGCCGAGCAGCGCCAGATAGTTCAGGAGACCCTCGTGGATGAATCCGCGATCCCGGTGCAGGAAAAGATCCGCCTGAGGGTCGCGCTTGGAGAGCTTCTTGTTACCCGTCTCGCCGAGCACGAGCGGCATGTGAGCGAACCGCGGGACGAACGTGGTGACGCCGGCGTCGATCAGGGCCGCGTACAGCGCGAGCTGACGAGCCGTGGAGGGCATCAGGTCTTCGCCGCGCAGAACGTGCGTGATGCCCATGAGCGCGTCGTCGACGGGATTCACGAACGTGTAGAGCGGGATCCCGTTCGGACGCACCACCACGAAGTCCGGGAAGGAACCGGCGGGGAAGGTCACCTCACCGCGGATCAGATCGACGTAGGTGAGGTCCTCGTCAGGCACGCGCAGTCGGAGTGCCGGCTGACGACCCTCCGCGCGGAAGGCGTCCTTCTGCTCGGTCGTGAGATCCCGGTCGTGATTGTCGTAGCCGAGCTGCTTCGCGCGTCCGGCCGCCTCGTTGCGGGCGTCGATCTCCTCCGCCGTGGAGAAGCTCTCGTACAGGGCGCCGGAGGCGAGGAGCTTGTCGATCACGCCGCGATAGATGTCGTGACGCTCGGACTGGCGGTACGGGGCATGCGGCCCACCGACCTCGACGCCCTCATCCCAGTCGATCTTGAGCCAGGTCAGAGCGTCGACGAGCTGGCGGAAGCTCTCCTCACTGTCGCGCGCGGCGTCGGTGTCCTCGATGCGGAACACCATCTTCCCGCCGTTGTGGCGGGCGTACGCCCAGTTGAAGAGGGCCGTGCGGACCATGCCGACGTGCGGCAGTCCGGTGGGCGAGGGGCAGAAGCGGACGCGTACGTCGGAGCCGCTGGCGGTCGTGGTGAGGGGGTGCGGGGTAGCCATATCCCCTCGATTCTAGTTGCCGGGTGGCGTCTCGACCTCCCCGATCGCCAGCGGTCGCGGGCCGCTCAGGAGGGGTCACCGTGGGTAACAGTCCCTCACCCTGGGTAACAACCCGCATTCGACGCCGACGCGCTCCTATCGTTGCCGCATCGACCAACCGGAAGGGTGACAACATGACAATCACGGATGCAGTGACGACAGGCCTCAGCGATCGCTGGCGCGGCACGCCAAGACCTCAGACCAGCCTCGAGTGGATCGACCGCGCCGAGGAGGTGGCCGACATCCTCGCGGTGGATGCCGTCGAGCGGGACCGCGCGAATGCGACCCCTCGGGCCGAGGTCCAGCTGCTCAAGGACTCGGGGCTGGTCACCCTGCTCGGCCCTCGCGCCCACGGCGGCGCCGGTGAGAGCTGGGACACCGCCTACAAGGTGATCAGGGCGGTGGCCCGCGGCGACGGGTCGATCGGACAGGTCCTCGGGTATCACTACCTCTGGGCGTGGGCGGCCCGTCTCGTCGGAACCGAAGAGCAGATCGCCGCGGTCGAGGAGCTGTACACCGCGAACGACTTCGTCTTCGGCGGCGCGGTCAACCCGCGCGACTCCGACTTGGTGATCCGCGAAGACGGCGATGATCTCGTGTTCTCCGGGCGCAAGTCCTTCTCGACGGGCGGCCAGATCTCGGACCTGACCGTCCTCGAAGGCGTCCTCGAAGGCACCGAGACGCACATCTTCGCGATCGTCCCCACGGCTCAGGAGGGGATCGTCTTCGGAGACGACTGGGACAACCTGGGGCAGCGACTCACCGAATCGGGCTCGGTCGAGATCCGCGACGTCCGAGTCCCCTGGTCGGCGGCAGCCGGCTTCGTCGACCGGGTGTTCCGCCCCTTGACCTACAACACTCTGAACGTGCCGACCATCCAGCTCGTCTTCGCGAACTTCTACCTCGGCATCGCACAGGGTGCCCTCCAGACGGCATCCGCCTACACGCGATCTGTGACCCGCCCGTGGCCGTACGGCGGCGATGACAAGCAGCACGCGACAGACGAGTGGTATCTGCTCGAAGGCTATGGCGAGCTGGCATCGAGGCTGTGGGCCGACGAAGCGCTGCTCGATGCCGTGGGCGCCGAGATCAGTGCGGTGCTGCACGCCCCGCGCGAAGAACTCACTGCACGTCGACGTGGCGAGATCGCCGTGCGCATCGCGGCGGGGAAGCTGCGCATCGTCGACGACGGCCTGGAGGTCGCCACGAAGATCTACGAGCTCACCGGCGCCAGGGCCTCGGCCAACTCGGTCGGCCTCGACATCTTCTGGCGCAACCTGCGCACGCACAGCCTGCACGACCCGATCGCGTACAAGAAGCGGGAGGTCGGCGACTACGTGCTGCGCAACGAGGTGCCTGAGCCGACCTGGTACACCTGATCGCCGCGATTCAGGTGCTCCTCGGTGCCGCGCTCACGGAGGCGGTCGCGGCACCGGGGAGCCCTGGGCATTCTGCCCTGGGCGGTCTCAGCCTCGCGGCGCGACGGCGACCGCCGCAGAATGCGCCAGCGGCAGGCGTCCGGCGATCGACCGCTCGGCGCACACGAACTCGAAGGCCGCGCGGAACGAGCGCCGACCGGCGTCGTCGAGCGCACGGTAGAACTGACCGGCTCCCCCGACGCCTCCCTCGGCGGACGCCCACAGCGCAGTCGCATCGGCCGACCACGTCCAGGTGATCTCAGACACCTGCGGGCGCGGCCAGCCCGCGTCGTCGAGCATCCTCGCGAAGCCGTCGACGGTGCGCTCGAAGTCCCTCTCCGGCGGCAGTCGCTCCCCCGTCGCAGGAATGAGTGCCGCACGCTCGCACACCTCCCGCCAGAGCCAGGTGGGCGAGTTCGTCCAGATCGTCGCCGACACCAGATCTACGGAGACGCGGAGGAGCTCCGCCGCGGATGCTCGGGGGTCGGCGACGTGGTTCAGCACGAAGTTCGCCACGACGACGTCGAACTGGCCGTCCTCGAAAGGCAGGTCAGGCAGCGTTCCGTCGCGCACCGGAATCTCGGGATGCTCGCGCAGCGCGACGTCTCGCATCGTCGGCTCGGGCTCGCATCCGGTCGCATCCCAGCCGGCATCGGCGAATGCGGCCGTGAGCATTCCCGTGCCCGACCCCACGTCGAGCAGCGTCCGCTTCCCAGGGGTTCCGAACGCTCCGAGCAGGGCCTCCGCGGTCCCGACGCAGAGCGACGCGTAGGAGTCGGCGTATGCGCGCCCGGTGCCCGTCCAGTCCTTCATCCGCGCGAGCGGCCGAGCGGCGACAGCGCGACGATGGCGATGACGATCACCGATGCCGCGATCCCGAGCCCTGCGTACTGGAAGTTCGCGAGCACCACACCCGCGAGCACAGCGCCTGCTGCGGCCGAGAGGCTCATCAGCGAATCGCTGCGGCCCTGCCTGCGCGTGCGGATCTCGGGGGCACTCGACTCGGTCAGCAGCGCGGCCCCTGCCACCGTCGCCGCGCTCCATCCGAGTCCCAGCAGGATGAGAGCGACGATCACGCCCCACTCCCGATCGTTCGCGAAGACGGCGAACGCGAGCGCCCCGCCGAGAAGGATCTGCCCCAGCAGAACCACGCGCAGCCGGCCCCATCTGTCGGCGAGGATGCCGAAGACGGGCGACAGCGCGTACATGCCTCCGACGTGCAGGGCGATCGTGATGCCCACGAGAGCCGAGACATCGGCCGGGGTGGGCGCCATGCCGTGTGCACCGTGCGCCATATGGGCGAGGTGGACCGGGGTCATCGCCATGACGGAGGCCATCACCACGTGCGAACCGGCCACCGCGAACATCGCGTAGCGCGCGACCACAGGTCGGTCGGCGACGACGGCGCCCGTCGCCTTCGCGGCCGCCGAGGCGAGCCGCTGCGCTGCCAGAAGCGGGTCGGGGCGGAGCGCCACGAGGTACAGGACGAGCGCGACGCACTGAGCGACGAACGAGAAGGCGTAGGAACCGGTCTGTGGCGGCATGCCGATCGCCGCCCCGACGATCTCCCCCGGCCCCAGCAGCAACGGCCCAGCGACACCGCCGATGGTGGTCGCCCAGACCACGATCGAGAGATCCCTTCCGCGATGCTGTGGTGCGGCGAGGTCGGTCGCGGCGAACCGCGACTGCAGATTGCCCGCATTGCCGGCGCCGATCATCAGGATGCCGACGAGCAGCAGCGGGAACACCCGCACCGACGCCGCGAGGATCACCACCGCGATGCCGACGAGTGCGAAGAGGTTTCCCAAGGTGAGGGCTCGGCGTCGGCCCACCTTGGCAGCCAGGCGCGCGAGCGGGATGGCGCACAGCGCGGCGCCGAGGGTGACCGACGCCGTCGCGAGCCCCGAGAGGGCGTCGCTGCCCGAGATGTCAGCCGCAAGCAGAGCGCCGAGAGACACCGTCGCCCCGAAGGCGATCCCGCCCAGTACCTGCCCTGTGGAGAGAACCAGCACGGTTCGCCGCTGCACCGCCGCCTGCTGAGCAGCCGTGAGGGCGACGCCGGTCATGATGCGCGCACGGCGTCGCGCACGGTGTTGCGCAGGATACCCAGTCCGGTGATCTCGACCTCGACGGTGTCCCCGGCGACGAACTCCCCCACACCTGCCGGCGTACCCGTGAGGATGACGTCGCCGGGCAGCAGCGTGAAGGCCGCCGAAGCATGCTCGATGATCGCCTCGACCGAGTGGATCATGTCGGTGAGCGGGGCCTTCTGCCGCACCTCGCCGTTGACGCGGGTCTCGATCGTCGCGGCCGAGGGGTCGAAGTCGGTGCTGATGGTCGGGCCGAGAGGGCAGAAGGTGTCGAAGCCCTTCGCCCGAGCCCACTGACCGTCCTTGCGCTGGAGGTCACGCGCGGTGACGTCGTTGGCGATCGTGTAGCCGAGCACGTGATCGAGGGCATCCGCGGCCTTCACGTTCTTCGCGACCCTACCGATCACGACAGCGAGCTCACCCTCGTACTCGGTCTGCTCCGAGATCGAGGGGCGCACGATGGCGTCTCCCGGGCCGATGACGGCGGTGTTGGGCTTGAGGAACAGCAGCGGCTCCTCGGGGGCGACTCCGCCCATCTCGGCGGCGTGATCGTGGTAGTTCTTGCCGACGCAGACGATCTTGGAGCGCGGGATCACCGGAGCGAGGATCACCGCGTCCGCGATCGGCACCCGGTCACCCGTGGGCTCGTAGCCCGCGAAGAGCGGATCGCCGGAGAGGACGACGAGGTCGGTGTCATCGACGATCCCGAAGAGGATGGCGTCGTCATGGCTGAATCGGGCGATCTTCATGCCACCAGCCTATCCAGCGTGATGCACGACGAGACCCCGCTGCACGGAAGCGCAGCGGGGTCTCGAGAGTACGAAGGCTCAGGCGTCGAGCCGCAGAAGCCAGCCGTGCTTGTCCTCACGGCGGCCGTACTGGATGTCGGTGAGCTCTTCGCGCAGCGACAGGGCCAGTTCGCCGAGCGGCTGCGGCTCATCGAAGCCCTCGCCGACGAGAGCACCGATGGGAGTCACGACGGCGGCGGTGCCGCAGGCGAAGACCTCGACGATGTCGCCTGAGGCCACACCCTCGCGCCACTCGTCGATGGAGATCGGACGCTTCTCGACCGCGTAGCCGCGGTCTTCGGCGAGCTGCAGCAGCGAATCGCGTGTGATCCCCTCGAGGATGCTGTCGGACTCGGGCGTCACGACGCGGCCGTCTTTGAAGACGAACACGACGTTCATGCCGCCGAGCTCCTCGACGTTGCGCTGCTCGTTGAGGAACACGACCTGGTCGCAGCCCTTCGCGCTCGCCTCACTCTGCGCGAGCAGGCTCGAGGCGTAGTTGCCGCCGGTCTTCGCCTTGCCGGTGCCGCCCTTGCCGGCACGGGCGTAGTCCTCGGAGAGCCAGATCCGCACGGGCTTCACTCCCCGGTGAAGTACGCTCCGGCTGGGCTGGCGATCACGTAGTACGCGACCTTCTGAGCCGCGCGAACACCGAGGAAGGCCTCCTTGGCGAACATGAACGGACGCAGGTACAGGCTCTGGTCGGCACCTGAGGGAACCCAGCGACCGTCGACCGCGATGATCTCGCGCAGCGACTGGATGAAGTACTCGGTGGGCAGCTCCGGGAGCGCGAGTCGACGCGCGCTGGCCTGCAGTCGTGCCGCGTTGCGGTCGGGGCGGAACGTGTGGATCGAGCCGTCGGCGTGACGATAGGCTTTGATGCCCTCGAAGATCTCCTGGGCGTAGTGCAGCACGGACGCGGCCGGGTCGAGCGGGATGGGTCCGTAGGGCTGCACGCGCGGTCGGTGCCATCCGCCCTTGACGGACCAGCAGATGTCGACCATGTGGTCGGTGAACACGACACCGAACCCCGGGTTCTCGTGAACCTCGGCGACCCGACCGGGCGTCGCGGCGGTCAGGTTCTTGGTCACAGCGAACTCCAGCGGAGCCACGGTGGTCTCGGCGTCGATGGTCGTCATCTCGTCATCCATTCCTCATGCGGCGCGCATCCTCGCGCCGTCTCAGCCTACGCCTGTCGGTCAGAGCAGAGCAGCGATCGCGGAGCCGATCTCCGCGGTCGTGCGCGCACCCGTGCGGGTCGCGATGTCGGATTCGACGGCGGCACTCACTCGAGCGGCCTCCGCTCCGAGTCCGAGGTGGTCGAGCAGCAGCGCGACCGACAGGATCGCCGCGGTGGGGTCGGCCTTCTGCTGCCCCGCGATGTCGGGAGCCGAGCCGTGCACCGGCTCGAACATCGACGGGAAGGTGCCGTCGGGGTTGATGTTGCCCGATGCGGCGAGTCCGATGCCGCCGGTGACAGCGCCTGCGAGATCGGTGAGGATGTCGCCGAAGAGGTTGTCGGTGACGATCACGTCGAAGCGCGAGGGATCGGTGACGAGGAAGATCGTCGCGGCATCGACGTGCAGGTAGTCGACGGACACGTCGGGATGCTCGGACGCGACCTCGTCGACGACGCGCTGCCAGATGGCGCCGGCGTGCACGAGCACGTTCGTCTTGTGCACGAGGGTGATCTTCTTGCTGCGACGTTCGGCGAGATCGAACGCGTATCGCACGACCCGCTCGACACCGAATGCCGTGTTCACGGACGTCTCGTTGGCGACCTCGTGCGGTGTGCCCTTGCGGATCGCGCCGCCGTTGCCGACGTACGGCCCCTCAGTGCCCTCGCGGACGACGACGAAGTCGATCTCGCCGGGGTTCGCGAGCGGACCCGAGGCACCGGCGAAGAGCTTGGACGGACGCAGATTGACGTAATGATCCAGCGTGAAGCGGAGTTTCAGCAGCAGGCCGCGCTCGATGTTCGCGTCCTTCAGGCGCGGGTCTCCTGGCGTGCCGCCGACCGCGCCGAGCAGGATCGCGTCGTGTTCGGAGATCGACTGCAGATCATCGTCGGTGAGAGTGTCGCCCGTCTCGAGGAAACGGGCGGCGCCGAGCGAGAAGCGCGTCTTGTCGAACGTCACATCGCTCGATGCGGTGACCGCGTCGAGGACCTTCTCGGCCTCGGCGACGACCTCTGGGCCGATTCCGTCACCGGGGATGACGGCCAGCTTCACGACACGCGACATGACACTCCTTGCATCGGGATGGACCGGCCGACGCTCGGATGCATGCCGAGCGGGCCGGTCCTCCCAGCGTACTGGTCAGTGCGAGGGCGCCTTGCGCAGTGTGACGGCGGCGATCACCCCGGCCACGATCACCAGGCCCGCGCCGATCAGCGAGGTCACCAGGACACCCGATCCGAAGGCGGCGGCAGCCGCATCCCACAGCGCGTCTCCGAGCTGCGCGGGCAGATCCTTCGCGGCAGTGTAGGCGCCGGCCAGCGTCTCCGTCGCGGCGTGCGCCGCCTCCGCTGGGATGCCGGAGGGAATCACCAGCGCCCCGCGGTAGAACGCGGTGATCAGGCCGCCGAGGACCGCGGTGCCGAGCACCGCTCCCAGCTCGTAGGCGGTCTCGGAGACGGCGCTGGCCGCGCCCGCCTTCTCGGCCGGAGCACTGGACAGGATCAGCTCATTCGAGATCGTCTCCGCCGCCCCGATGCCGATGCCCAGCACCACGAAGGCGATGATCAGCGGAGCGACGCCGTGATCCGCCGTCGTGAACGCGACCAGGAGGTAACCGGCGACAGAGAACGCGAGACCGGCGGGCACGAGCACGTGCGGTGGCACTCGCCGTGAGATCGGCACGACCGAGAGGCCGGCGACGATCATCGCGGCCATTCCGGGCACGAGCGCTGCGCCGGCCGTCATCGGCGAGAGGCCGAGGACGAGCTGCAGGTGCTGCGACACGAAGTAGAGGAAGCCCACGAGCGCCACGACGCTCAGGAGGTTCACGAGGATCGCCCCCGAGAAGGAGCCCCGGCGGAACAGCTGCATGTCGAGCATCGGGACCTCGGCTGCGAGCTGACGTCGCACGAAGAGATACCCCATCGCGATGCCGAGCAGCGCCCACGCCCCCGCAGTGAGACTGGGGCCGTCGACGGCGAGCGACTTGATCGCGTAGACGACCGGGATCATCGCTGCCATCGAGAGCATGATGCTGACGATGTCGATGCGTCCGGGGTGCGGGTCACGGCTTTCGGGAACGAGCAGCGGCGCCGCGATGAGGAGCGGGATCAGCACGGGCACGGCGATCAGGAAGACCGAGCCCCAGTCGAAGTGCTCGAGCAGGAAGCCGCCGACGATCGGCCCGAGGGCCGAGCCCGCGGAGAACGCCGACGCCCAGACCGCGATGGCGAGGCGCCGCTGATCGCGGTTCGTGAAGATCGAGCGCAGCAGCGAGAGGGTCGACGGCATCAGCATCGCGCCGAAGAAGCCGAGCAGCGCTCGTGCGGCGATGAGAAGACCTGCCGTGGGGGCGAACGCAGCGAGTGCCGACACGGCCGCGAAGCCGGTCGCGCCGATCAGCAGCATCCGACGACGCCCGAAGCGGTCTCCGAGTGTGCCCATGGTCACGAGCAGCCCGGCGAGCACGAGCGGATACACATCGATGATCCACAGCTGCTCCGCTCCGGTGGGCGCGAGCGCGATGGAGATCTCGGGCAGTGCGAAGCTCAGCACCGTGTTGTCCACCGACACCAGGAGCACCGGCAGCATGAGGACGACGAGTGCCGCCCAGCCACGGGCGCCGACGCGGGGAGCATCCGTCTCTGTCGTCGGGATCGACGCAGTACGGGTCATGGAACACCTCTCAGGATCACGACGGCATCGTTACTAAACCGTCCAGATGGTATAGTAACAGAATCGTCATACGTCCGCGCTACTGTGAATCGAGACGAACAGAGGATCCCCGATGCCCCGACCTCCCCTCGCCCGCGAACGCGTCCTGGACGCCTTCGAATCGATCGTCATCGAAGACGGTGAGCGGGCCGCCACTTTGGATGCGACAGCGAAGGCCGCCGGCGTGTCGAAGGGCGGCCTCCTCTATCACTTCGGCTCGAAGGACGAGCTGGCAGCGGGCCTCATCGAGCGCCTCGATGCGCTCACCACTCTGGATCTCGAGCGGATGACCTCGGCCGAAGAGGGCCCCGTCGCGTACTACGTGCGCACCTCCGTGATGGAGGACGACGCGCTGGACCGCGTCCTCATCGCCGCCACCCGCCTGGCCCAAGGCGGCTCGGCACCCGCTGCCGACGCGCTGCGACGCAACCGCGACCGCTGGGAGGACACGATCCGTCCTCATGTGCGGGATGCCGCGAGCCTCGATCTCGTGATGCTGCTCAGCGACGGTCTGTATTTCAACAACTCGCTCGATGTGCACGGTCCCGAACGCCTGGTGCCGAGAAGTGACGAGCTGTCCGACCTGATCGCGCTCGTGCTGCGCGCCACCGCTCCCTGAGGCCGGGAACGACAGAGCGGGAGGAGCGACCTCCCGGCCGCTCCTCCCGCTCTGTCGGAGTCTCCCCTGCGATCAGACCTCGGTGATCTCGATCTGACGGAACAGGTCTGCGTCGATCTCGTTGCGCAGGTCGTCGAGCAGATCGTCCGAGACCGGCGAGTCGAGGGTGAGAACGCTGAGCGCCTGATCGCCCGCCCCCAGGCGCGAGATCTGCATGCCTGCGATGTTGATACCGGCCTCGCCGAACTTCTGACCGTAGACCGCGACGATGCCGGGACGGTCGGTGTAGAGCATCACGACATGGTGCTTCTCGATCGGCAGCTCGAGGGCGTGGTCATTGATGGCGACCAGCTTCTCTGCCTGCTTGGGACCCGTGAGGGTGCCCGACACCGACAGCTGCGTGCCGTCGGAGAGCGCTCCGACCAGAGTGATGACGTTGCGGTACTCGTCGCTCACGTCGTCCTTGAGCAGACGCACCGCGATACCGCGCTGGTCGGCGAGCAGCGGTGCGTTGACGTACGACACGGTCTCGCTGACGATGTTCGTGAAGACGCCCTTGAGCGCGGCGAGCTTCAGCACGCTCACGTCGTAGTCGTTCAGCTCGCCGTGCACCTCGACATCGAGGCTCGTGAGAGGCGACGTCGAGAGAGCCGCGAAGATCTGGCCGAGCTTCTCGACGAGCGAGATGCCGGGGCGCACATACGGGTCGATCACTCCCCCGGCCACGTTGACCGCATCGGGAACGAGGTCGCCGCCGAGCGCGAGGCGCACGGAACGCGCGACCGAGACTCCGGCCTTCTCCTGCGCCTCCTCCGTGCTGGCACCCAGGTGCGGAGTGACGACGACGTTCGGGAGGTCGAGCAGCGGACGAGCAGTTCCGCCCTCGGCCGGGGGCTCGGAGGTGAAGACGTCGAGACCCGCACCCGCGATCTCACCGGCGACGAGGGCCGCGTGCAGCGCTTCCTCGTCGATGAGGCCACCGCGGGCGACGTTGACGACGAAGGCCGTGGGCTTCATGGCCGTGAACTGCTCGGCACCGATCATGCCGGTCGTCTCCGGCGTCTTCGGCATGTGGATCGTGAGGAAGTCCGCCTCTGCGACGAGCTCGTCGAGCGAGAGGAGCTGGACACCGAGCTGCTGCGCGCGGGCCGAGGTGACGTAGGGGTCGTAAGCGACGACGCGCATGTCGAACGCGGCGAGGCGCGCGGCGACGAGAGCTCCGATGCGGCCGAGGCCGACGATGCCGACCGTCTTCTCGAAGAGCTCGGCTCCCGTGAACGAGCTGCGCTTCCACTGACCGGCCGCGAGCGACGCGTGTGCGGCGGGGATACGACGGGCGAGGCTGAGGATGTGGCCGACCGTCAGCTCGGCGGCCGAGACGATGTTCGAGGTCGGCGCGTTGACCACCATGACACCCGCGGCGGTGGCCGCCTTGATGTCGACGTTGTCGAGCCCGACGCCCGCGCGGGCGACGACCTTGAGCTTCGGAGCGTGGGTGAGCGCCTCTTCGTCGATGTGCGTCGCCGAACGGATGAGCACCGCGTCGGCATCCGCGAGCGAGGCGAACAGCGCTTCGCGGTCGGTGCCGTCGACGTTGCGAACGTCGAAGTCGGGGCCGAGGGCCTCGATCGTGGCGGGAGAGAGAACTTCAGCGATGAGCACGACGGGCTTCGGCACAGGGATCCTTCGGGGCAGCGCGACAGGGGGCCGATGCGCCGCACACCGTGGGGGCGCGATCACTTCAACTGTACCCGAGCGGCTCCGCTGCTCCGTGCCGTGTGACGCCGTCTGTCAGAGAGCGACGGTCACGAGATCGGACATGTTGAGGATGCTGTAGCCGATCAGGCTCAGCCAGAACACCGCCACGACGCCGAGACCCGCCAGCAGCACCAGAGCGAGCTCGCCCGCGCGTCGCCGTCGCCCGATCACGTACGCGAACACGAAGACGAGCGCCGGGAACACCACTCCGAAGAGAAGGGTCACCCAGCCGATGCCGGTGAGTCCGCTCTGGGCCATGGAGACGAGATGAGCGACGGCATTCCAGATCGCATAGGCGTAGAAGAGTCCTGCGACTCCGAGCACGAGTGCATTGAGCCACCGCGGGGAGGCGGAGGTCGCCGGAGAGGTCGACTGCTCGGTCATGATCCGATCACCCCCACCGTCACGAAAGGCCAGGGCACGAGCAGCACGACTCCGAGCAGCAGCAGTCCGACCCGGACCCACGTCGCCTTCGCACGGGTCAAGACCCACACCGCGAGGAACCAGAGCGCGGGCGCCGCGACCGCGAGCACGAACCACGGCACGTACATGGCATCGGCCACGATCAGATTGGCCAGCGGCTTCAGCCGCAGCCCTCCGACGACCCAGCCGATGCTGTACAGGAGGTACACGCCGCCGACGACCCCGAGGGTCAGCAGCATCGCGGTGCTCAGGTGTGCTGATTCCTGCTCGTCCGGCATCGTGACGGTGCCGTCGGTCTCGACGCGACCGACGGCCTCGCTGCCGCGGCCGACGGCGTTCCAGCCGTCCGGCAGCGCCGCATCATCGGCGTGATCCCGCTGGGTGGACGCCTCGCTCTCAGAGCGCTTCGGAGTGCGCGCCTTCGGCGCGACGCCGTCGTCGCCGTCCCAGCTCAGGGCATCGTCGGAGTCGGAAGTCATGTCCCCAGCGTAGGACACGTCGTCCACTATGCTCGGGGGCATCTGGGCCACCGCGGCCCTCTCCGGAAGGGAAGCCAGTGGCCGAGCAGAACGACAGGGTCGACCAGAGCACACCGGGCGGAGCCGACGAGCCCGCCGCGGGATGGAAGCCGACAGCCGCGGCGAAGTCGCGGGCGACGACCTTCCGCTGGATCGCCGCGGTCCTGTGGGGTCTCGCCATCGCGGCCGAGGCGGTGTCGATCTTCTGGCTGCTCCGCCAGCGCGAGTACGTCGGCGAGGACGGCACGCTCGTGCGCGACCCCGACACGGGCCTCCTGGAAGAGCAGGGCGTCACGGCGCAGTTCCCGCAGTGGGCGTTCGTCACGCTTCTCGTCCTGCTCGTGGTCATCGCCGCGCTCGCGATCACCGGCTCGGTGCTCTGGAAGAAGGCCAACAGGCTCGACCCCGCGCGCCGATCCGAGACCGTGCGCTTCTTCGTGCAGAACCAGCTCGGCGCGATCATCGCGATCGTGGCCTTCCTCCCCCTGGTGATCCTGATCTTCCTCAACAAGGACATGAGCAAGGGGCAGAAGACGACGGCCGGCATCGTCGGAGTGGTCCTCGCCCTGCTCGCCACGGTGATCGGTGTCGACTTCAACCCGCCGTCCGTCGAGAAGTACACGGCCGACCAGTCGGCGGTCATCCTGATGCTCGGAAAGGACGAGGTCGTGTGGGTCGACGGCGGTGCGGTCTACCACGTGTGCGATGAGGTCTCCGACATCCAGACCGGCAGCGAGAAGCGCACCGGCACCACGGCTGAGGCCGTGGAGGCCGGCAAGAGCCGACTCACGCTGAAGTTCGCCTCCGAGCTGCGCACCTGCGGTCTCGCCGTGCCCGAGAACGCCGACGAGATCGAGGACGCGTTGCGCGAGATCCAGGGCGGAGCGGTCGACACTCTTCTGCCCGCGCCGGTATGGGCCGACCCCGCCGACGCCCCGATCGAGGTCGAGGAGGCTCCGGCGGAGTGACCCGCAGAACCGCGAGAAGGGGCCCGGTGCGATCCGCACCGGGCCCCTTCTCTTCGACCGTCTCAGATCAGCGCGCAGCGCTGCCGTCGACGTAGTCTTCGTCCTGCTGCTTCCAGGCGAAGAGCGAGCGTAGCTCCTTGCCGGTGGCCTCGATCGGGTGCGTCTCCTCCTTGGCACGCAGTGCCAGGAACTCCTCGGCGCCGTTGTCCTGGTCGTCGATGAAGCGCTTCGCGAAGTTGCCGTTCTGGATGTCCGCGAGGATCGCCTTCATCGACTCCTTGACCTCGGGGGTCACGACGCGGGGACCCGAGACGTAGTCGCCGTACTCAGCAGTGTCGGAGACCGACCAACGCTGCTTCGCGATGCCGCCCTCCCACATGAGGTCGACGATGAGCTTCAGCTCGTGCAGCACCTCGAAGTACGCGATCTGCGGCTGGTATCCCGCTTCGGTGAGCGTCTCGAAGCCGGCCTGCACGAGGTGGCTGACGCCACCGCACAGCACGGCCTGCTCGCCGAACAGGTCGGTCTCGGTCTCTTCGGTGAAGGTCGTCTTGATGACGCCGGCGCGGGTGCCGCCGATGGCCTTCGCGTACGAGAGCGCCGTGGCCCACGCGTTGCCCGATGCGTCCCGCTCGACGGCGATGATGTCGGGGATTCCACGGCCGGCGACGAACTCGCGACGGACCGTGTGACCCGGAGCCTTCGGGGCGACGAGGATCACGTCGACGCCCTCAGGAGCATCGATGTAGCCGAAGCGGATGTTGAAGCCGTGCGCGAATGCGAGCGTCTTGCCCTCGGTGAGGTTCGGTGCGATCGACTCGCTGTAGATCGTGCGCTGGTGCTGGTCCGGCGCGAGGATCATGATGAGGTCGGCCCACTGCGTCGCGTCGGCGACGGTCTTGACCGCGAATCCGGCCTCTTCCGCCTTCGGCGCCGACTTCGACCCCTCCTTGAGGGCGATGGCGACCTCGACACCCGAGTCGCGAAGGTTCTGCGCGTGCGCGTGACCCTGCGAGCCGTAGCCGACGATCGCGACCTTCTTGCCCTGGATGATCGACAGATCGGCGTCTGCGTCGTAGAAGATCTCGGTGCTCACTGGTTTCTCTCCTTGATTGATGTTCGTGTACGTGTGTGAAATCTGGTCAGCCGCGCAGGACGCGCTCGGTGATGCTCTTGCCTCCGCGGCCGATGGCGAGGAGGCCCGACTGCGCGATCTCCTTGATTCCGAAAGGCTCGAGGGCGCGGAGCATGGCATCGACCTTGCCCCTGTCACCGGTGACCTCGATCACCAGCGCGTCGGAGGCGTAGTCCACCACAGACGCGCGGAACAGGTTCGCCACCTCGATGACGTTCGACCTGGTCGCGTTGTCGGTGCGCACCTTGACGAGCATGTGCTCGCGCTGCACCGAGGTCGGGAAGTCGAGCTCGACGATCTTGATGACGTTGATCAGCTTGTTGAGCTGCTTGGTCACCTGCTCGAGAGGAAGATCCTCGAGGTCGACGACGACCGTGATGCGCGAGATGCCAGGCACCTCGGTCACGCCCACCGCGAGAGAGTCGATGTTGAAGCCGCGGCGTGCGAACAGTCCCGCGACTCGGGTCAGCAGGCCGGGGGTGTTCTCCACGAGGAGGCTCAGCACGTGAGTCGACATGGTCAGTCCTCCTCGTCGAATGCGGGCGCGTGCTCGCGGGCGTACTGGACGTAGCTGTTGCTCACGCCCTGGGGAACCATCGGCCACACCATCGAATCGGCGCTGACGACGAAGTCGATGACGACGGGACGGTCGTTCGTCTCGAGGGCGAGCTTGATCGCGGCATCCACCTCCTCCTCCTTCTCCACGCGGATCGCGAGGCAGCCATATGCCTCCGCGAGCTTCACGAAGTCGGGGATGCGGACGGTGCCGTGACCGGTGTTGAGGTCGGTGTTCGAGTGGCGACCGTCGTAGAACAGCGTCTGCCACTGGCGCACCATGCCCAGCGACGAGTTGTTGATGATCGCGACCTTGATCGGGATGTTGTTGATCGTGCAGGTGGCGAGCTCCTGATTGGTCATCTGGAAGCAGCCGTCACCGTCGATCGCCCACACCACACGGTCGGGCTCGGCGACCTTCGCGCCCATCGCAGCGGGAACCGAGTAGCCCATGGTTCCTGCGCCCCCGGAGTTCAGCCAGGCGTTGGGGCGCTCGTACTTGATGAACTGCGCAGCCCACATCTGGTGCTGTCCCACGCCCGCGGCGTAGATGCCCTCCGGCCCGGTCAGCTCGCCGATCCGCTGGATCACGTACTGCGGAGCGAGGAGGCCGTCGGTCGTCGGCGCGTACCCGAGCGGGAACTCGTTGCGCAGCCCGTCGAGGTACGACCACCACTCCTCGGTATCAGGGGTCGTGGTGGTGATCGCTGTGCGGAACGCCGACTCGAGATCGACCAGCACGTCGCGGACGTCGCCCACGATCGGCACGTCTGCGGTGCGGATCTTCGAGATCTCGGCCGGATCGATGTCGACGTGCACGACCTTGGCGTTCGGCGCGAAGAGCGCGGCCTTGCCGGTCACGCGGTCGTCGAACCGCGCCCCGAGGGACACGATCAGGTCGGCCTCCTGCAGCGCCAGCACCGCCGGAACGGTGCCGTGCATGCCCGGCATGCCGAGGTGCTGCTGGTGGGAGTCGGGGAAGGCGCCGCGAGCCATGAGCGTGGTCACGACGGGCGCATTCGTGGTCTCGGCGAGGGCGAGCAGCTCGGCAGACGCGCGACCGCGGATCACACCGCCGCCGACGTACAGCACCGGCTTCTTGGCCTCGGCCAGAAGGGCCGCCGCCGCCTGGATCTGCTTGCCGTGCGCTTTGGTCACGGGGCGGTATCCGGGCAGGTCGTACTTGGGAGGCCAGACGAACGGCGCCATCGCCTGCTGGGCGTCCTTCGTGATGTCGACGAGCACCGGTCCCGGTCGGCCGGTCGAGGCGATCTCATAGGCCGCCGCGATGGCGCCCGGGATCTCCGACGCATCCTTCACGAGGAACGAGTGCTTCGTGACCGGCATCGTGATGCCGACGATGTCGGCCTCCTGAAACGCGTCAGTGCCCATCAGCGTCGAGAACACCTGCCCGGTGATCGCGAGCAGCGGCACCGAGTCCATGTAGGCGTCGGCGATCGCGGTCACGAGGTTGGTCGCACCGGGACCTGACGTCGCGATGCAGACGCCGACCTTGCCCGAGGACGACGCGTAGCCTTCGGCGGCGTGTCCCGCTCCCTGTTCGTGCCGCACGAGGATGTGCCGCAGCTCGGCGGCGTCCATCAGCGGGTCGTAGACCGGGAGGATCGCTCCTCCGGGAAGACCGAAGACGTCCTTGACGCCGAGGAGCTCGAGCGTGCGGACCACGGCCTCGGCTCCGGAGATCTCCGGTGCGGCGGACTTGGGTGCGGGCGGCCTCGGCACAGCCGAGACGGTGTCAGCAGTCATGACACTCCTTCTGATGGTCTGTTGGCGACGTCGGAGGCTGGGATGCCGGAGCCGACGCGGATCAGCCGGTCGTCGCGCCCTCGGCGGCGGACCGCACGAGACGCGAGTACTTGGCAAGAACGCCACGGGTATAGCGCGGGGGTAGCGGCTCCCAGCCAGAGCGGCGGGAGGCGAGCTCCGCCTCGTCGACGAGTAGGTCGAGAGAGCGAGCTGCGATATCGACCCGTATCAGATCACCATCGCGCACGAAGGCGATAGGACCTGCGTCCACCGCTTCGGGTGCTATGTGGCCGATGCACAGGCCGGTTGTGCCGCCTGAGAATCGTCCGTCAGTCAAGAGTAGTACATCTTTTCCGAGCCCCGCGCCCTTGATGGCCGCGGTGATGGCGAGCATCTCGCGCATACCGGGTCCGCCCTTCGGACCCTCGTAGCGGATGACGATGACGGTGCCCGCCTCGATCTCGCCGTTGGCCACGGCGTCCATGGCCGCGCGCTCGCGCTCGAACACCCGGGCGGAGCCCTCGAAGACGGCCGCGTCGAAGCCTGCGGTCTTCACGACGGCACCCTCGGGCGCGAGCGACCCGTGCAGGATCGTCAGGCCGCCGGTCGCGTGGATCGGGTTGTCGAAGGTGTGGATGACCTCGCCGTCGATCGGCTGCGGGTCGAGGTCCGCGAGGTTCTCGGCGAGCGTCTTGCCCGTCACGGTGAGCGCGTCACCGTGCAGCAGGCCCTCGTCGAGCATCGCCTTCATGATCACGGGGATGCCGCCGTGGCGGTCGACGTCGTTCATGACGTACTTGCCGAACGGCTTCATGTCCGCGACGTGCGGCACCTTGTCGCCGATGCGGTTGAAGTCGTGCAGGCTCAGCTCGACCTCGGCCTCGCGCGCGATCGCGAGCAGGTGCAGCACGACGTTGGTCGAACCGCCCAGTGCCATCGCGAGGGCGATCGCGTTCTCGAACGCCTCCTTGGTGAGGATGTCGCGGGTCGTGATGCCCTGGCGGAGCAGGTTGACGACGGCCTCGCCGGAACGGTGCGCGAAGTAGTCACGACGACGATCTGCGGCGGGCGGAGCGGCAGAACCGGGAAGGCTCAGGCCCAGGGCCTCGGCGACCGACGCCATCGTGTTCGCCGTGTACATGCCACCGCAGGCGCCCTCACCCGGTGCGATCGCGCATTCGATGCGCTTGAGGTCCTCTTCGCTCATGAGTCCCGCGCGGCAGGCGCCGACGGCCTCGAACGAGTCGATGATCGTGACGTCCTTCTCGGTGCCGTCAGAGAGCTTGACCCAGCCCGGTGCGATGGAGCCGGCGTAGAGGAACACGCTCGACAGGTCGAGCCGGGCGCTGGCCATCAGCATTCCGGGGATCGACTTGTCGCAACCGGCGAGCAGCACCGATCCGTCGAGTCGCTCGGCCATCATCACGGTCTCGACCGAGTCGGCGATGACCTCGCGCGACACGAGCGAGAAGTGCATGCCCTCGTGGCCCATCGAGATGCCGTCCGAGACCGAGATCGTGCCGAACTGCAGCGGGTACCCGCCGCCGGAGTGCACGCCCTCCTTGGCACCCTGCGCGAGCCGGTCGAGGCTCAGGTTGCAGGGTGTGATCTCGTTCCAGCTGGAGGCGATGCCGATCTGGGGCTTGTCCCAGTCGGCGTCGCCCATGCCGACGGCACGGAGCATGCCTCGGGAGGTCGTCGCCTCGATGCCGTCGGTGACGACGCGGCTGCGGGGCTTGATGTCGATGGGCGCGCTGGTGGAGGGATCATGCGAGGACATGACGGAAGTCTATTCCCGCCGGGAGGTGCGCTCGTCCGCGAGCGCCTCCAGAAGCAGGGCGATCTGTTGTGGGTTCTCCACACGAAGCTCGGCGGCGCTCTCCCCCGGTCCCACGCGGACGCCGAGATCGTCGCCGCTGAGCACGCGCATGGCGTCCTCGTCCGTGACGTCATCGCCCGCGAAAAGGATGGCGGTGGCGTCGAAATGCTCGCGCAGCGCGGTCATCGCGGCATCCTTGCCCTCGTTCCGCGACGAGAACTCGAGCACCCGGTGCCCCGAGCGGCGTCGCCAGTGCGGGAAGCGCTCCGCGACGAGCGCATCGATCTCGGCGAACACCGCCTTCTCGACCTCGGGTGTGGCCGTGCGGGTGTGCACACCCATTCCGAAGGTCTTGGGCTCGAGCTCCGCCCCCTCGTATCGATCGATGATCGGCCGCGCGGCCTCCCACAGCTCCTCTCGCGACCCCTCCGCGGTGTCGCCGTCGGCCTCGTTGGCACCGACTCCGGGATACCAGTACTGCGCACCGTGCGATCCGGCCAGCGCGATCAGCGAGTCATCCGTGTGCTCGGTGATCACCCGCAGATCGTGCATGCTGCGCCCGGAGACGTAGGCGACGACCGTGTCGGGGAGCGCCGCGAGACGGGCGACCTGCACCGCGACCTCGGGCAGAGCCCTGGCGGCCATCGGATCGGGGACGAGCGGAGATGCCGTGCCGTCGAAGTCCAGCGCGACGATCAGTCTGGGTGTGGCGGCGATGGCGCTCAGCGCCGGGTCTGCGGCTCCGGGGGTCCAGCTACGGGTCACAGTGTCTCCAATCGAGGCGGTGTCCTCCCAGTATGACCCGGCGGAACGGCGCGACCCGGCCGATCAGCGTCCGCGGACGTCCGCGAGTGCGCGCAGGAACGACGACGACCACGCGTTCACGTCGTTCTCCAGCACGCGACGTCGCAGCGACCGCATCCGCTTGCCCTGCTCAGCGGGCGTCATGGTGACCGCGGTCATGATCGCGTCCTTCAACCCGGCGATGTCGTGCGGGTTGACGCGCACCGCCTGCCGCAGCTCGTCGGCGGCGCCCGTGAACTCGCTCAGCACGAGCACCCCGCGATTGTCGGCCCGCGTCGCGACGTACTCCTTCGCGACGAGGTTCATGCCGTCGCGCAGCGCGGTCACGAGCATGACGTCGGCGGCGAGGTACAGTGCGACCATCTCCTCGCGCGGGTAGCCCTGGTGCAGATAGCGGATGGCGGTGTGCCCCATGGTGTCGTGATCGCCGTTGATGCGCCCGACCGCGAGTTCGATCTCGTCGCGAAGATGCACGTACGCGTCGACACGCTCTCGGCTCGGACTCGCGACCTGCACGAAGGTGACGTCGTCGACGCTCAGCTTGCCGTCTTCGAGGAGCTCGCCGTACGCCTTGATGCGATGCCGGATGCCCTTGGTGTAGTCGAGGCGGTCCACGCCCAGGAGGATCTTCTTCGGGTTGCCGAGGCTCGCTCTGATCTCGGCCGCGCGCGCTCGGACATCGGGGCGTGCCGCGAGCTCGAGGTACGGAGCGGTGTCGATCGAGATCGGGAAGGCCCGAGCGACGGCGGTGCGCGTGCCGCCCCCCTCGGTCGGGATGGTGACCGCCGACCCCTTCACCTCGTGACGCAGACGACGGCGCACAGCGGTCAGGAAGTAGGTGGCGTCCTGTGCGCGCTGGAAGCCGATGACATCAGCGCCGAGCAGGCCTTTGAGCACCTGATCACGCCACGGGAGCTGGGCATAGAGCCCGTGCGCAGGGAACGGGATGTGGTGGAAGTAGCCGATCGTGACATCGGGCCTCAGTTCGCGGATCATCTGCGGCACCAGCTGCAGCTGGTAGTCGTGCACCCAGACGGTGCCGTCCTGTGCGACGACGTCGGCGGCTGCCTCCGCGAAACGGCGGTTGACCTTGACGTACGCCTCCCACCATTCGCGGTGGTACTGCGGCGGCGCGATGACGTCGTGGTACAGCGGCCAGATCGTGTCGTTCGCGAAGCCCTCGTAGTAGTCGGCGACCTCCTCGGCGCTGAGCGGCACCGGGATCAGGTCGATGCCGTTGATCTCGAACCGATCCAGCTCGACATCCGGCTGGCCGGCCCACCCGACCCAGGCTCCGCGCGCACTGCGCATCATCGGCTCGAGTGCGGCGACCAGACCGCCCGGGGAGGTCCGCCACTCCTCGTCTCCGTCAGGACCCACGACCCGGTCGACGGGAAGTCGGTTGGCGACGACGACGAAATCTGCGACTGACATGGGTGAGTGCTCCTGACGATGCAGTGGGGGTGCTCCTCAGGCTACAGAAGCTCAGACCGAGGCTACGCGAGGTCGGGTGCCGCTCAGCCACCAGTTGACAAGCCCGGCGACGAAGGCTATCGCCGCAGAGATGATCGGCAGCACGAGAGCGCTGGTCGTTCCCGCGCTCTCGGCGAGCTCTCCCGCCACGGCCGCGCCGAGGGACTGGCCGACGACGATCCCCGAGCCGAGCATCGTCATCACGGTCGCCGAGCGCCCCAGAGGGCTGCGCGCAGCCCCGAAGCTGTACTGCGTGACGAGGGTCGGGCCGATGCCGATCCCCATGATCCCGAGAGCGATCATCATGGTCGCCGGCGAGTCGACGAGGAGGAGCAGCAGGCTTCCGCCGAGCAGGATGCCGGCGAACAGCAGCCAGCGCGCGCGGAGCGAGAACCGCACCGGGAGCCACGCGACGCCGAGCGCGAGAATCGCCGACCCGACGCCCATCACGCCGTAGAGGAGCCCTGCCTGTTCTGCGGCGCCGCGATCCGCCATGAAGGAGGTGAGCGATGTGAGCATCGTGCCGAAGAACATGCCGACGCCGAGGATGCCGACGACGACGATCAGCAGACGCGGGCTGAAGAGCTCGGTCACGGCCGACGGCGCCCGCCCGTCCTCGCCTCGGTGCACCGAGACGACACGCGCGCTCGGATGCAGGGCGAACGCGCCCACGAACACGACCGTGAGCACCGCCGCACCGATGAGCGGGGCCCACGGCGCGATGGCGGAGGCGAGGATGCCGACGATGAACGGGCCGAACACGAACACGGTCTCATCGGCGGCGGACTCATACGCCATGGTCCCCGAGACGGTGCGCGTGCGCGCCGCCTCAGGCATCCGATCGGCGATCATCGTCACGAGTCTGGATCGAGACATCGGAGCGACCTGCGGAGCGGTGGCGCCGATGCCGAACGCGGATATCAGCACCAGCGCGTCCGCTCCCCCCGTGTAGACGACGACGGTGAAGAGCACCAGCATCGCCCCGTTGGCGATCGCCAGGATCAGCAGCACCATGCGCTGTCCGAACCGATCGGCGGCGGCGCCGAGCAGAGGCCCGAAGCATGCTGTGCCGAGTCCGACGGCCGCGGAGGTGAGTCCGCCGAGCGAGAGCGAACCGCGCGCCGAGACGACGACCGTGAGCACTCCGACGACCATCATCGCGAACGGAAGCCGGGCGATGAACGCGATGATGAAATACGGGAGCCCCGCGATGCGGAGCAGTCCTCGCTCCTCAGCCGCGGGGATCGGGGCAGGGTGCTCGGGAATGGGAGTTGCGTGTGTCATGGGCTCTCGCGCGTCCACGGACGCGGGGTCGGGTGCCGCCGCTGTCCGCCGGGAAGCCGGCGGCCGGTAGATACACGGATTGCGGCCGCGGACCAGCCGCGACCCTTCCATGGTAGCGCGGTCGGCGGGACGACGCCTGGGTTCCCGGGCCGCCTCATCGGCGAACGGCTCTGACAGATTCCCCGCCGAGTTGTCAAGGCGGGGCGCGACGCAGCCGTCGACAGGTAGCGTGAAGTCATGAACTACCTCTCGGGCACCGGAATCGTCGGCGCGATCATGACGGGCGTCACTCTGCTCCGCGGATCCCGCGACACCAAGATCACCTGGCGCTCCGCCCTCGCGTGGGTGAGCTGGGGAATCACGCTCGCGCTGTCGATCGGCGCTGTCATCGACACCCGCCGCGCGAAGCAGGGTCGCCCCGTGTCGCCCGATTCGCCGGTCTATGCCAAGCAGCAGAAGGAGCGCGAGAAGGAAGCCAAGAAGCAGCGCTCCGAGGGCGTCAAGCCGATCAAGCGCTGAGTCTCAGCGGGTGAGGATCAGCGCCTCGCCCTGACCGCCTCCTCCGCATAGCCCCACAGCCGCGACGCCGCTTCCTCTGCGAGCGAGTTCGTGTGCCATGTGGACGACCAGACGTGTGCCTGACGCGCCGATCGGATGACCGATCGCGATGCCGCCGCCGTGGACGTTCACGATGTCGCTGGAGAGCCCGAGTTCGAGCTGCGATCGGGCGACGACCGCTCCGAAGGCCTCGTTGATCTCGACGACATCGAGGTCTGCGGCCGTGATGCCCTGCTTCTCGCACGCGCGTTCGATGGCCCGCGCGGGCTGCGCCTGCAGCGAGTTGTCCGGCCCTGCGGTCTGCCCGCTGGCGCCGACGGTGACGAGCACCGGCCAGCCTCTGGTCGCCGCCGTGGCGCGGGTCGTCACGACGACCGCCGACGCTCCGTCGGAGATCTGAGACGAATTGCCGGCCGTGATCGAGCCGCCCTCGGCGAACGCCGCCCGAAGGCCCGCGAGAGACTCGACGGTCGTGTCGGGCCTGATGCCCTCATCGGCGGTGACGAGCGTCGGCTCCCCCCGCCGCTGGGGAACGGCGACGGACACGATCTCATCGTCGAAGACGCCGGCGGCCTGAGCCGCCGAAGCACGCTGATGCGACAGCGCCGCCACCTGATCCTGAGCCCCGCGCGTCAGCTCGTAGCGGGCGTTGTGGCGCTCGGTGGACGCGCCCATGCTCTCTTTGTCGTGCGCGTCGGTGAGGCCGTCGTGGGCCATGTGATCGAGCACCTCCACGCTGCCGTACGTCCATCCGTCCCGCGACCCCATGAGCAGGTGCGGAGCCCTGGTCATGGATTCCATGCCCGCCGCGACGACGACCGCCGCGTCTCCCGTCCGGATCATCCGAGCCGCGTCGATGATCGCCGTGAGACCTGAGAGGCACACCTTGTTCACGGAATGGGCGGGAACGTCCCAGCCGATACCGGCTCCGATCGCCGCCTGTCTCGCTGCGTTCTGTCCCGAGCCGGCCGCGAGGACCTGGCCGATGATCACGGCGTCCACGTCCGAGGGATCGATCGACCCCTGTTCCAGGGCACCTCGGATCGCGAATGCGCCGAGCTCCGGCGCGCTGAAGCTCGCCAGCTGTCCCTTGAGGCGGCCCTGGGGAGTGCGTGCCGCGGCGACGATCACGACGTCCGCGTCGCTCGAGTGGTCTGGGGCGTTCATCTCCGCCTCTCCGTTCTGTGCGTTCATCGGTCGTGCAGTTCTTCGGGGACCGTGAGTGTCGGCTCCGTCGCCGCCACGACCTGCTCCACCGTCACGCCGGGTGCGAGCTCGACGAGCGAGAGACCGTCCGGTGTCACGTCGATCACCGCCAGGTCGGTGATGATGCGATCGACGACCCCGCGGCCTGTGAGCGGAAGCGAGCAGTCGTGCACGATCTTCGCCGATCCGTCCTTCGCGGTGTGCTCCATCAGCACGATGACGCGCGCGGCACCATGCACGAGATCCATCGCGCCGCCGGGTCCCTTCACCATCTTGCCCGGGATCATCCAGTTCGCGAGGTCTCCGGCGGCGGACACCTGCATGGCGCCGAGGATCGCCGCGTCGATCTTGCCGCCTCTGATCATGCCGAAACTCGTCGCGGAGTCGAAGTACGCGGCACCGGCCAGCACCGTGACGGTCTCTTTGCCGGCGTTGATCAGGTCCGGATCCACCGCGCCCTCGTGCGGGTACGGTCCGACGCCGAGGATGCCGTTCTCGGATTGCAGCACGACGGTCACCCCCTCGGGCACGTGGTTCGGCACGAGCGTGGGCAGCCCGATGCCGAGGTTGACATAGGAGCCGTCCCGCAGTTCTGCGGCAGCGCGAGCGGCCATCTCATCGCGTGTGAGCGCCATGTCAGACTCCTTCCGGCGTGACGGTTCGACGTTCGATGCGCTTCGGGATGTCGGTGCCGACCTCGACGACGCGGTGCACGAAGACACCCGGCAGATGGACGCGGTCCGGATCCAGCTCCCCCGGTTCGACGAGCTGCTCCACCTGCGCGATGCAGATTCGTCCGGCCATCCCCGCGAGCGGGTTGAAGTTGCGCGCCGCCTTGTTGAAGATCAGATTCCCGTGCCTGTCCCCCGCCAGCGCATGCACCAGCGCGAAATCGGTGGTGATCGCCTCTTCGAGCACATACTCGCGCGGCCCTGCCGCGGTGTCGAAGGTACGAACATCCTTCGCCGGAGACGCCACCGCGATGCTGCCGTCGGGGTTGTAGCGTCGCGGGAGCCCCCCTCGGCGACCTGCGTGCCGACGCCGGTCTGGGTGAAGAATGCGGCGATCCCAGACCCTCCCGCCCTGAGCTTCTCGGCGAGGGTTCCCTGCGGTGTCAGCTCGAGCTCGAGTTCGCCGGAGAGGAACTGCCGTTCGAACTCCTTGTTCTCCCCGACGTAGGACGAGGTCATCTTGCGGATCCGGCGAGCGGCGAGCAGGATGCCGAGCCCCCAGTCGTCCACTCCGCAGTTATTGCTGACGATGCTGAGCCCGCTCGTGCCCCGGGCGAGCAGTGCGTCGATGAGCGCAGTCGGATTCCCGGAGAGCCCGAATCCTCCGACGGCGAGAGACGCACCGTCCTCGATGTCTGCGACCGCTTCTTCGGCGCTCGCCCACTGTTTGTCGATCACGCATGCTCCTTCGAATGACGCTCGTTCCTTCAGCATCCGCTCTCCGGCATCCTCGAGGGAAGAACACTCTTGCGATGTGGACACATCAACGAATAGCGTCCACATTATGGAACCCTCCGCCTCGATTCCCGGAACGCAGGCGATCGCGCGCGCCGCGAAGCTCTTGAGGCTCGTGACCTCCAGCGGCCACGACGGTGCGTCGCTCCAGGAGCTGTCCGCGTCCGCCGGGTTGTCCCGCTCGACCGCGCATCGCCTGCTCTCCGCACTTCGCGCCGAGGGTCTGGTCGACCGCGACGAGTCCTCCACTCGCTGGATGCCCGGGCCGGAGCTCTATCTCATGGGATCCGTCGCCGCAGCCCGTTACGACGTGACTGCCCTGGGGCGTGATATCGTCCGCTCGCTCGCGGTCAAGACCGAGGAGAGCGCCTTCCTCTCGGTGCGCCGTGCCGATGAGACGGTGTGCCTCGTCCGCGAGGAGGGCTCCTTCCCGATCCGGTCATTCGTGCTGAGCGAGGGCGTGCGGTTTCCGCTCGGCGTGGCAAGCGCCGGGCTCGCCATCCTGGCATTCCTCCCTGACCACGATGTGGACGCCTATCTGGAGCGTCATCCGGAGCTCGAGGCCAACTGGGGCAGATCTCACGGCGCCGCACCTCTGCGAACACGGCTGGCCGAGACGAAGGAGAGAGGCTATGCGGTGAATCCGGGGCTGATCGTGGAGGGCAGCTGGGGTCTCGGCGCGGCGGTCTTCGATCGCTCGGGTCGACCGGAATGGGCCTTGAGCCTGACCGGCGTGGGATTCCGCTTCGGCCCTGATCGGATCGGCGAGCTGGGCAGGACGCTCCTCGCCCATGCGCACCAGCTCTCGGCTCGGATCGCGGGGGCTCGGCGCTGACCCCGACTTTTACATACCAGGGGGTATATACTTTCTGGTATGAATCGTCAGGATGTCATCCCCTCGCTCGTGCTCTCCGGGTATGCGCTCGGCCGGATCGCCGCACAGGACGCCGGCAATGATGCGCCTGCCGCGCAGTGGCGGGTGCTGAGTCTGCTCGAGCAGTCCGGGCCCAAGCGGGTCGGAGAGCTCGCGGCAGCCGCACGCACGACCCAGCCCGGGATGACCCGGCTCATCGGGAATCTCGAGCGCGAGGGATTGGTCCTTCGCTCCCCCGTCGCCGAGGACTCTCGCGCGACCGCCGTCGCCATCACCGTGGCCGGGTCCCGCGCGCTGCAGTCATGGCGCGAAGAGTTCCGTGACACGCTCGCCCCTCGCTTCGCCGACCTCGACGGCGACGAATGGAGCATCCTGACGCGCGCCGCCGAGATCCTCGCGGCGCACACCACCACCGACTCGACAGGAGCAGCAGCGTGAACACCCCCGCCACCTCAGTGTGGAAGCAACCAGCCCAGGTCTGGGCCGTCGCCTTCGCGTGCGTCGTCGCATTCATGGGCATCGGCCTCGTGGATCCCATCCTCCCCGCGATCGCGGAATCCCTGCAGGCGACCCCGTTCGAGACGGAGCTCCTGTTCACGAGCTATCTCGCGGTCACCGGTCTCGCGATGCTCGTGACCAGCTGGATCTCGAGCCGCATCGGCGCCAAGAAGACGCTTCTGATCGGGCTGGCGCTCATCGTGGTGTTCGCCCTGCTCTGCGCGCTCAGCGGCAGCGTCGACGCGGTCATCGGCTTCCGCGCAGGATGGGGTCTGGGCAACGCGCTGTTCATCTCCACCGCTCTCGCGACGATCGTTGGCGCGGCATCGGGGGGCAGCTCAGCTGCGATCGTCCTCTACGAGGCAGCCCTCGGGCTCGGTATCGCCATCGGCCCGCTTCTGGGCGGCCTGCTGGGCGAGCAGAGCTGGCGTGCACCGTTCTTCGGAGTGGTGGTGCTCATGGCGATCGCCTTCCTCGCCGTGCTCGTGCTTCTGCGCGGACCCGAGGACAAGCGCGCGCCCATCCCGTTCTCGGCACCCTTCAGGGCCCTGGGTCGTCCTGCACTCGCGATTCTCGCGATCGCGGCCTTCTTCTACAACATCGGCTTCTTCATCCTGCTCGCGTTCTCGCCGTTCCCTCTGGGCTTCGGGGCCATGGGGATCGGCTTCACGTTCTTCGGCTGGGGCCTCGCCCTCGCCATCACGAGCGTCTGGGTGGCTCCCCTGCTCATGCGCCGGATGTCCCGCACGAGCGTGATCCTCACCGTCCTGCCGCTTCTCGCCGTGGATCTGATCATCGCCGGCCTGCTGGTCGAATCCGCCACTGCGCTGGTCGTGTGCATCGTCATCGGCGGACTGCTGCTGGGTGTGATGAACACCGTGCTCACCGAAGCGGTGATGGAGGCCACGGACCTGCCCCGCTCGGTCGCATCGTCGGCGTACTCGTCGGTGAGGTTCCTCGGCGGAGCCATCGCGCCGCCCCTCGCAGCGGCTCTCTGGCACGCGTTCAACGCGACGATCCCGTATCTGGTCGCCGCTCTCGCCGTGCTCATCGCAGCGGCGACGATCTTCTGCGGCAGGAAGATCCTCGCGCACATCGACGACGAGCCCGACGACGCCGCGATCGAGGACGCGCAGGCCATCCTGCTCGGCGACGCCGGGTGACACGCCAGCCTGCTGCGTTCGATGCCGTGGGGCGATGAGCGAGCTCTCAGAGCGCAGCAGACCCACCGGCGGCGCTGTCATCGCAGTCGCCTGATCCACCTACTTGACGGTGACCGTGATCTCCGCGGTCTTCTGGTCGTCGAGGTCCTCGGGAACGGCGCCGCGGAATCGGTACTCGAACTGGATCACGGTGGTTCCCTCACCCACGGGCGCGAAGCGGTAGGTGAGCGCGCTCGGCGCTCCGGTCTCACCCTCCTCGCCCAGGTACCGCGACCGCTCGTCGCCCGGTCCCAGAACCGCCGGATCGGGCTCCCGCGTCAGCACCCACTCCTCACCGACGGTGGGATTGATGTCACCGAAGTCGACCACGAGCGCCTCATCCGGGGCCAGCGTCACCGAAGAGGCCGTATAGGCGATGCTCGTCTCGAGCCCAGCCGAGCATGCGGTGAGCGGAAGACTGCAGACGGCCACGATCGCTCCGACTGCGAATCTCTTCACCCGTGCGCGCATCGCCACCCCTTAGCGTTTGCATCAAACTAGCGCACGGAAAGCGATGTCGGCGGCATCACCGCGACGCAGAAAAGCCCCGATGACTGGCGAGAGTCATCGAGGCTGATCCGTGCACCCCCTCGGACTTGAACCGAGAACCCACTGATTAAGAGTCAGTTGCTCTGCCGATTGAGCTAGAGGTGCGTGGCGCGGTATTCCCCGGCCGAGGAATTACATTACCAGCCGATCGCCGCGGTGCGAAATCGAGTCGGGTACCACGTGTTCGCCGCGCGTGTCGCCCCGTGTCAAGAGCCGTCGGGTCCCGGGGCGGGGCGGTTATCCTGGAGATGTGACCGCCTCCCCCCGCGTCGACGACTTCTCTCGCGACCTCGCACTCGCCCTTCGACTCGCCGACGCCGCAGATGCGCAGTCGCTCCCCCGGTTCGACAGCTCCGACCTGGAGATCTCGACCAAAGCGGACAATTCGCATGTCACCGATGCGGACCTCGCCACCGAACGGGCGATCCGCGCCATCCTGTCGACCGAACGGCCCGACGACGGCATCTTCGGCGAGGAGTTCGGCGCCGAGGGCAGCACCCATCGGCAGTGGATCATCGATCCCATCGACGGCACCGCGAACTTCCTCCGCGGAGTGCCGCTGTGGGGCACGATGATCGCCCTCGCGGTCGACGGCGTACCGCAGGTCGGAGTGGTCAGCATGCCCGCGATCGGACGCCGCTGGTGGGCGGCGTCAGGGTCAGGGGCATGGACGGCGACGGATGCCGAACCGCGCCGCGTCTCGGCATCCTCCGTGTCGTCTCTCGATGGCGCGAGCGTGAGCTTCCAGAGCATCACCCAATGGGCCGAGTCCGGTCACCTCGACCAACTGCTGAAGCTGGCCGACCGGGTATGGCGCGACCGCGCCTACGGAGACATCTACGCCTACATGCTCCTGGCCGAGGGGCGGATCGACATGGTCGCGGAATTCGGCGTCAAGGAGTACGACGTCGCGGCCGCAGTCCCGATCGTGCGCGAGGCGGGCGGTCGGATGACCGGTTTCGACGGCGCAGAGACGATCTCCGACCTTTCGGCGCTGGCCACCAACGGCATCCTCCACGACGCGTTCCTCGCACTTCTGCACGACTGACCCCCGATGAAGGCACGCGCGATGAACCGCTTCACCTCCGCCGCACTCGGTGCGCTCCTGCTCACCGTCGCGCTCGTCTCCTGCGCAGCGACGCCCGAGGGAGCGCCGTCGCCCACGCCCGACTCGCCGAAGCCCTCCCCCACGGCGACTGCGGAGCCGGCAGCCACTCCCACACCCTCCCCGGCGGTGGAGCCAGCCTGCGACACGATCGTCTCGGCCGGAACCGTGCAGGCACTCACCGATCAGGGGTGGACCTTCGAGGAGAAGGAGTTCGTGGTGGGTGGCGTGACGCTCGCCGACGGGCTCCTCTGCTTCTGGGCCGACTACAGCGTCGCCTCAGATCACGGTCAGCTCTACGGGTGGTCGACGATCAGCGCCGAAGACGCCACTGCTGCACAGACCTCCCTCCTCGGAGAGGGCTGGACCCGCGAGGACGGGCCCGACGGCATCTACATCACCGAGAACCCGCAGTTCGCGATGGGCACCGACGAAGACGGCTACGGCATGACGTATCTGTTCGGCGACGGCTGGGTGAAGTTCGCGGACACGCGCCAGGGCCTCATCCTGATCGAGTGGGCCGGCTGACGCTCACTCGACCGGAGAATCGATCACCTCGTCAACGAGGAGGATGCCGCCTGTCGAGTTCACCGACTGCATCAGATCGTCGATCCACCGCGGGTTCAGCTGAGGCTGCTCCGGCTCGTCGAAGGTGAAGCGCAGCGGGATGGACGGATGGATCCAGATGGTGGATCGCCCGCCGGGCTCTCCCTCGGGATGACGCCATGACAGGGTGAAGCTCTCCTGACGTCGGAGCTTGGTCGCGATGACGATCTTCAGATGCGCGAGTGCTCGATCCTCGATGTGGATCGGAACGTCCGACGCGCCATAGAACAGCGTTGCCATGCGAACCAGAATACTGGCACAGGTGGCTCGGAACGCGCATCTGACGTGGCAGGGAGGAGCTCGTCCTGCGCGGTGTATCGTCGCACGCATGGACTCCCCGCTCGCTGACATCGCAGTGGAGCTGTACACGGGGTCACCTGCAGAGTTCGTGAGCGCACGCAACGCGCGCGCCGCCGAGGCCGACGACGCGGGCCTCGCCGCGCAGATTCGCGATCTGAAGAAGCCGTCGGTCGCCGCCTGGGTGGTCAACGTCTTCGCACACGAGCGCGCCGCGCAACTCGGAGAAGCGCTTCAACTCGCCGAAGAGCTCCGCGAAGCTCAGGCGGACCTGGATGCTCGCGCGCTCGCGCAGCTCGGTCGCGACCGCCGCGCCCTCACGAGCCGACTCGCGGCAGATGCCGCTGCGCTCGCTGAAGCGCGCGGACAGCGCGTCACGGCTTCGACGAGAGAGGCGGTTCAGCAGACCATCAGCGCGGCCTTCTTCGATCCGACTGCGGCCGCCGCCGTCGCCTCGGCGAGGCTCGTGCGCGAGCTGGAACCGGCCGGCACGTTCGCCGACATCGCCGACACCCTCGTGGGTGGAGGCGCACCCGCACCGCCCGCGATCTCGCCCACACCCGTCGACGAGGTGCGGTCACGCAGAGAGCGACGGGACGCGGAACGGGCCGTCAGAGAAGCCCAGAAGGCTCACGACACGGCGGCACGCGAAGCGGCGACGGCCGACCGAGCACTCCGCGATGCTGCGGTGAGGATCGAAGCCCTCACACGCCGTGAGCGTGAACTCGAAGCTGACCTGGCGAACGTCCGTCATGAAGCGAAGCGCGCGCGAGAAGACGCCGAGGAGGCGGAGGCCGAACAGGAATCGCTCGCGCAGCGAGTGCGGGAGTCGGAGGAGCATCTCCGCACCGCAGAGGACGCTCTCGACCGACTCACCACCGGCTGACCACCGACGCGGGAGGACGTGTCAGCGGACGCACGCGCCGTCGAACGGCCTCGACAGCGTACCGGTATTCTGTGTGTATCCTGAGCGCGAGGCTCCACGGCGGAGCCGATTTCACAGGGAGTGGCATGCGCAATCGGTTCCTGAGTGCCATTCTCGTCGCGACCGCGGTCGTCGCAGGCTCGCTCACTCCGTCAGCGGCGGTGGCAGCGCCTCCGCCATCGACGGAAAGGGTACCCGTCGGCACGCTCCTCGATCAGCTGCGTGTCGAGGCTCCGTCCACCGTGAAGTACGACCGCGACCTCTTCTTCGAAGGCGCGGATCTCGACGGGGACGGATGCCGCACCCGTCAGGAGGTGCTGCTCGAGGAGTCGGACATTCCGACGACCGTCACCGGCGCGTGCACCGTCACTGGAGGTCAGTGGTTCTCCTACTACGACAACGTCACGCACATCGACCCCGCCGCGATCGAGATGGATCACCTTGTCGCGCTCAAGGAAGCGTGGGCGTCCGGCGCGTGGGCCTGGACCGACGCGCAACGACCGAGCTACTCCAACGACCTCGACGACCAGCGCACCCTGACCATGGTCACCGCCGCCGTGAACACCGCGAAGGCCGACAAGGATCCTGCATCGTGGTTGCCTCCATACCGGCCGATGCGGTGCACCTATGCCTCCGAGTGGGTCGCGGTGAAGTGGCGGTGGAACCTGTCCGTCGACCCCGTCGAGAAGAGTGCCATCCAGACGCTCCTCCAAGAATGCGGCCCCCAGTGGGACGCCTGGATGCCGGCGACGCCCACCGTCGGACGGCCCTCCGCGCCGCCGATGCCAGACCCCGTCGGCGTGTACCGGTTCTGGAGCCCCGTCTACCAGGGGCACTTCTTCACCACTGACCCGACGGAGCGCGATCAGATCATCGCCCGTTGGCCGAATGTCTGGACCTACGAGGGGCAGCGGTACACCGCGTTCACGACCCAGGTCGCCGGAACCATCCCGCTCTACAGGTTCTGGAGCAGCACGTACTCGGGACATTTCTACACCGCAGACCCCGCCGAGCGCGCGGCTGTCATCGCCAAGTGGCCGAACATCTGGAAAGACGAAGGGATCGCGTACTACGTCTACCCGGCCGACTCCACGCAGGCCGGCACCGTTCCCGTCGCGCGGTTCTGGTCGAACTCCGCGGCTCATCACTTCTACACCGCGGACGCGGCCGAACGAGATGCAGTCCTCGCCAAGTGGTGGCGGGTGTGGATCTACGAAGGCGACAACTTCCGAGTACCGTCCTCAGGCATCCCCGTCCCTCAGCCGCCTCAGCAACCTCAACCGCCTCAGCAACCGGGGAACCCCGGGGACACGCGGAATTGCACGGACTTCGCGAACTACGCTGCAGCGAAGGAATGGTTCGACCGGTTCTACCCCTACCACGGCGACGTCGCAAAGCTCGACGTCGACAACGACGGCATCCCCTGCGAGACCCTGCCTGGCGCGCCGTAGGCCGAGCCTGAGCCGCGTCGATTCCCGATCACGCACACAAAAAAGACCCGCCTCCCTTCGTGATCTTCACCAGGGAGGCGGGCCTTCTTGCTTGTGACAGCGACGTGGTGGAGCTGGGGGGAATCGAACCCCCGTCCAACGCTGAGTCTCCACGCCTTCTCCGGGCGCAGTCTGTGAAGACGTTCTGCTCGGCTCCGACCTTTGTCACAGACACCTAAGTCGACGAGCCCAGCCTGGGAAGAGTCCCACGTGACGTCCAGACGCCATCACGCAGCAAGATTCCTAAATGACGCCAGGATCCGTATCGGAATCACATACGGCCTGACGGACTATCGGGCTCGCTTATGCAGCGAGGGCGAAGTCGTTGCGCTTGGTTTCGGCAACTATTTTTTTGCAGAGAGCGTTTACGAGATAACTCTGCATCCTCGGCCCGCTTCTCGTGGATTCACAGGCGCTGTCGAAACCGATCAGCCCCGTGGTCCTTCTCTCGAAGGAGCCGCTGTCACTCTGTGTACTTATCATCCCGGGAACCGGAGTCCCCGAGCCTCACAGACTACAACGTTCGCGAGGCCTTCGCCATTCCATGCCCTGGCGTAGAGTCACGACATGAGCGAAGTCACCGTCACCGTCCGCGGCGAGCACGAGGCGCGAGTTGCGCCCGAGCGCGCCACCATCCACGTCAGTGTCCGCGCAGACGGCGCCGACCGCGCAGGAGTGGTCGATAGCGTGATGCATCTCACCGAGCCGGTGCGCGAGAGCATCACCGCGCGGCTGGACACGGGCATCGTCGTCGACTGGTCCAGCAAGCGGTTGTCCGTGCGCGCCGAGCGCCCGTGGAACTCGGAGGGCACGCAGCTCGCGCCCGTTCACTACGCCGGCGTGGATCTGACTGCGACGTTCGCCGAGGCCTCGGCGCTCTCGCTCTGGGTGTCCGAGGTCTCGGCATGGGACGGTGTCGAGGTCGGCTGGGTCGACTGGCACCTCACCGCCGAGACGAGGTCCCGGGTCGAACGGGAGGTCGCGGCGCAGGCCGTCGGAGCGGCCGTGACTCGCGCGCAGGCATACGCCACAGCGCTCGGACTCGGTTCTGTCGTTCCCGTCGAGATCGCCGATGTCGGGCTGATCGCCCCCGCACCCGTTCAGCCGCTCGCGGGCATGCCCAAGATGCGCGGGACGATGATGCAGGAGTCCCAGGACGTGGGCGGGCCGTCAATGGACTACGAACCCGACGAGATCGTCATCTCCGCAACGGTCGAGGCGCGATTCGTCGCGCGCTGAACCGCGCCCCGCACCGCAAAGCGGTCAGGCGTCGATCGCGAACGGCGCCAGATCGGCGGCGAGTCGCTCCGACACACGCGCGTGCACGACTGTGCCCTGCTCGCTGTGGTCCACCGCCAGCAGCATCCCGGTCTCGTGGATCGCCGCGACCAGATCACCCCTGTCATAGGGAACGACCGCGTGCACCTCCACGGCCGGCTTCGGAAGCGCCTCTTCGATCGCCGCTCGAAGCTCTTCGATGCCCTCGCCCGACCGGGATGAGACGAAATGCGCCGTGGGCTCGAGGCCTCGCAGTACGAGACGCTCGTCGTCGTCGATCAGATCGGCCTTGTTGAACACCACGAGCTCGGGCATATCACGCACACCGACGTCGCCCATGACGTCCCGCACGGTCTGCAGTTGGCCGGCGGGGTCGGGGTGAGATCCGTCAACGACGTGCAGCACGACGTCGGCGTCGCCGACCTCTTCCAACGTGGATCGGAAAGCCTCGACGAGCTGGTGCGGAAGGTTGCGCACGAAGCCGACGGTGTCCGTCAGCGTGTACACACGCCCGTCCGACGTCTCCGAGCGGCGGACCGTCGCATCCAGCGTCGCGAACAGTGCGTTCTCCACGAGCACCCCTGCGCTCGTGAGAGCGTTGAGAAGGCTCGACTTGCCGGCGTTGGTGTATCCGGCGATGGCCACGGAAGGAATCGTGTTGCGCTTGCGCTCGGCACGCTTGGCCTCTCGCGCCGGGCCGAAGTCACGGATCTGCCGACGAAGGAGCGCCATCTTGGTGCGGATGCGGCGACGGTCGAGCTCGATCTTCGTCTCACCGGGGCCACGGGAGCCCATTCCGGCACCACCGGCACCGACCTGGCCACCCGCCTGACGGCTCATCGAGTCACCCCAGCCGCGCAGGCGCGGCAGGAGGTACTCGAGCTGCGCGAGTTCGACCTGGGCTTTGCCCTCACGGCTCTTGGCGTGCTGGCTGAAGATATCGAGGATGACGGTGGTGCGGTCGATGACCTTGACCTTGACCACGTCCTCGAGAGCTCGTCGCTGGCTGGGGGCGAGTTCCGTGTCGGCGATCACGGTGTCCGCGCCCGTGGCCGCCACGATGTCCTTCAGCTCCTGCGCCTTGCCGCGCCCGATGTAGGTCGCGGCGTCCGGGTGCGGCCGCCTCTGCAGAACGCCATCGAGGACGACGGCTCCTGCGGTCTCCGCGAGGGCTGCGAGTTCGCGGAGCGAGTTCTCCGCGTCTTCCTGAGCGCCCTGCGGATACACGCCGACCAGCACCACGTTCTCGAGCCGGAGCTGGCGGTACTCGACCTCCGTGACGTCTTCGAGTTCTGTGGAGAGACCGCCGACGCGCCGCAGCGCATGACGATCCTCGAGGTCCCACTGGTCGCCGTCCGAGAACGCGTGTGACGCGGTGGACTGGTCCTGCAGCGCCTGAGCGGCGCCGAAGACTCGTGCCTCCGTCCGCTTCTCCGCATTCGCGAGAACGCGATCGACTGCTTCGTCACCTGTGGAGTGTGTGCTGGTCTCCGTCATCCGTCCCTTATCTCTGGGTTTTGTTGCGAGCCTTAACCTTAGCCCGCGCTGTCCGCTACGCTCACGGTATGGGGTCCGACCATTACTTCACCGCGGCCCCGGCAAGCCCCGAGAACCTGCGATCGATCCGTGTGACGCTCGCAGGCCGAGAGCTGGACGTCACCACTGCTGGCGGCGTCTTCAGCCCGGATCGGCTGGATGCCGGTACTGCCGTCCTTCTCGCAAACACGCCTCCGGTTCCGCCGGGAGGCCATCTTCTCGACCTCGGAAGCGGGTGGGGACCGGTCACGCTGTCGATGGCATTGGCCGCGCCCCATGCGACCGTATGGGCGGTCGATGTGAACGAGCGGGCTCTGGATCTCGTGCGTCGCAACGCCGCGGCTCATGGTCTCAAGAATGTCAACGCCTCACTGCCCGAGGATGTTCCCGCTGACGTGACTTTCCGCTCGATCCGCTCGAATCCTCCGATCCGCGTCG